>CP059255.1:0-1192500 GCA_013693735.1 Rhodoblastus sp.
TTGGGCTGGGCCTGAAGATTAATCTTCACGCCGATGCGCGCCAGCATCGAAGTCGCCGCCTGACAGATCTGCTCGTCGTTGACATAGCGATCGTTGGGGCAGTGCATCGTCACCTCGAAGCCGTTGGGATAGCCGGCCTCGGCGAGAAGCTTGGCGCCTCCGGATCGTAGGGCCAGCGCGACAGTTCGCCCGAACGCGAGAACAGCGACGGCGCGATCAGGATCGGCACAGGCGTGGCGAGGTTGCGCATCACCTTGGTCTTGATCGCCTCGATGTCGATGGCCTGATAAAAGGCCTTGCGCACGCGCGGATCCTTGAACGGATTCTTGCCCTTGACGTTCGAATACAGAAGCTCGTCGCGCTTCTGATCGAAGAACAGATGAATGATGCGGGTCTCGGGCCCGGTCATCAACTTGGTGTTGGGGCTGTCGGCGACGCGCTTCATGTCCTGCACGGGCACGGGCTCGATCATGTCGACCTCGCCCGACAGCAGCGCCGCGACGCGGGTGGCGTCCTGCTTGATGGTGGTGAAGATCACCTCGTCGAGATTGTGCTCCTTCTGCCCCACCAGCCGGGATTGGCCTTGAAGACCGTCTTCACGCCAGGCTCGTGGCTGACGATCATGAAGGGGCCGGTGCCGTTGGCCTTCAGCGCGAAGCTGTTCTGCTCCTTGCCGGTGGCGGGCTGCGGCTTCTGCGCGCCGTTGGCCTCCGCCCATTTCTTCGACAGCATGAACCAGCCGTCCCACTCCGCCATCAGCGTGGGCGTGGGCTGCACGGTGATGAAATCGAGCGTGTGATCGTCGATCTTGACGACTTTCAATCCCTTGGCGAGGCGCTGCGACATTTGCGATCCGGGCGCCAGCACGCGCTCGAAGGAGAACAGCACGTCGTCGGCGGTGAAATCCTCGCCGCCTGAGAATTTCACGCCCTTGCGCAGATAGACGCGCCAGCGGTTGGGCTCGGGCGTCTCCAGCGTTCGGCGAGCGCGGGAACGATCTTGAGGTCCTTGTCGCGACGCACGAGCGGTTCGTAGACGTTGCTGAGCGTGCCGTAGCTGAAGGTCTCGTTCAGCGTGTAGGGGTCGAGCGCGTTGAGATCGCCCTGAAACGCGTATTTGAAAGTCACGGCCTGGGCTGAGACGGCTCCGGCCGCCATCGCCGCGCTCATGACGCCGGCCATCAGCCACGTCTTCATTCGCATGATCGACTCCTCCGCCGCATCGTCTGCGCCGCGTGTTCTATGCCGCGAGCCTATGCCAAGGTTCGGCTGTCGGTCCAGCCCGGAAGGAGCGCGCGCCGGCTGTCGCGGCGCAGCGGCGCCTGTCTTCTTCGCGCGGCGCCCGCGAAGCGATCGCAGCCGCTGCGCGCGCCGCGCAGAGGCGGTCTGCGTCGCGCTCGACCGAATTGACGGGCGCGGCGCGGCGCTGTCTGCTCTGGCGAGCATCCATCCGACGAGGTCGTTCATGCCGATCATCAACCGCGCCGCCGAGCTGGCGGTCGACGCCACCGCCTGGCGACGCGATTTCCACCAGCACCCGGAGTTGCTGTTCGACGTGCATCGCACGGCCGGCGTCGTGGCGCAGAAGCTGCGCGAATTCGGTTGCGATCAGGTCGTCACCGGCGTCGGCCAGACCGGCGTGGTGGGCGTGATCAAGGGACGCATGAGCGGCAGCGGCCGCGTGATCGGGCTGCGCGCCGACATGGACGCGCTTCCCATCGTCGAGGCGACGAACGCGCCGCACGCCTCCACCATTCCGGGCAAGATGCACGCCTGCGGCCATGACGGCCACACGGCGATGCTGTGGGCGCGGCGCGCTATCTCGCCGAGACGCGCAATTTCGACGGAACCGCCGTGATGATCTTCCAGCCGGCGGAGGAAGGCGGCGGCGGCGGCAAGGCGATGGTCGACGACGGGCTGATGGAGCGCTTCGGCGTGCAGAGGTCTACGGCATGCACAACATGCCGGGCATGCCGGTCGGCGCCTTCGCGATCCGGCCGGGCGCGATCATGGCGGCGGCCGACCGCTTCGACATCGTCATCGAGGGGCGCGGAGGCCACGCCGCCAAGCCGCATGAGACGATCGACCCGATCGTCATCGCCGCGCAGATCATCAGCGCCGCGCAATCGATCGCCCGCGCTCGGCCGATCCGCTCGACTCGATCGTGATGTCGATCACCCGCGTCGACGCCGGCACGAGTTACAACATCATTCCGCAAAGCGTGCTGTTGCAGGGCACGGCGCGCACCCTCAACGCGCAGATGCGCGATCTCGCCGAGGAACGTCTGACGCAGATCGCGACGGCGTCGCGGCGGCGATGGGCGGCGGCGCGCGTCGCCTATTCGCGCGGCTATCCGGTGACGCGCAACCATCCCAAGCAGACCGATTTCGCGATTAAGGTGGCCGCGAGCGTGGCGGGAGAGAACGCGATCGAGACCGAGCTTGAACCGACGATGGGGGCGGAGGATTTCTCCTACATGCTGGAGGCGCGCCCCGGCGCCTTCATCTTCGTCGGCAACGGCGACAGCGCGGGCCTGCATCACCCCGCTTACGATTTCAACGACGCGGTGATTCCGGTCGGGATGTCCTACTGGGCGAAGCTGATCGAAACCGCGATGCCGGCCTGAGGCCGGCTCTTCGCTTCGTCCGGCGCGGAAATAGCCGGCCGCGCGCTTCAATCCGCGCGGCGTTTGGCCAGAGTCGCGGCGGCGCCGAGGCGCAGCAGATCGGCCAAGGCCGCCTCGACCGCGTTCATGAAACGCGGGTCCTCTGGCAAGTCCTTGCCGAACACCGCCGGCATGGCGGCGTAGGCGCGCGAGCGGCGGATCGTCGCCGCCGCGGCGCCGCGCGCGGCGAGTTCGGCCGCCATCGGATCGTTGACCTCATGCGACGCGCCGTTCTCGCCGCGTCCGGTCGCGTAGCGCATCCAGGCGGCGACGCCGAGGGCGAGGCGGTCGATCGGCGCGTCAAGGGCGAGGCGGTCGCGGATCGTTCCGAGCAGGCGTTGCGGCAACTTCTGCGTCCCGTCCATCGCGATCTGGCGGGTGCGGTGCTTGAGAGCGGGGTTGAGGAAGCGCGCGATCAACGCGTCCTTGTAGCGCGACGTCGAAGCCCGACGGGACTTTCAGCGTCGGCGCGATCTCGTCGTCCATCAGCGCGCGCACATGCGCGGCGAGATCGGGATTGGCGACGGCGGTCGAGACGAACTCCCAGCCGGCGAGGCAACCCAGATTGGCGATGGTGGAATGCGAGCCGTTGAGCAGACGCAGCTTCATCAGCTCGTAGGGCGCGACGTCGTCGGTGAATTCGACACCGCGCCAGTCGGGCCGGCCCTCGGGGAAATCATCCTCGACGACCCATTGGCTAAAGGGCTCGGTCATCACCGGCCAGGCGTCCCTAACGCCCAAACGTGCGGCCACATGCGCGCGATCGGCTTCCGTCGTGGCCGGAACGATACGGTCGACCATCGTCGAGGGCAGGCGACGTCGCGGCCGATATGCATGGCCAGCTGGGATCGCGCAGCAGCGCGTAGCCCATCAACAGCTTGCGCACGGTTTTGCCGTTGGCGGGAAGATTGTCGCAGCACAGCACCGTGAAGGGGGCGACTCGCCGCGCGGCGGCGCGCCAGCGCCTCGACGAGCAACCCCGCGCCGAACGCGGGCGATGGGGATGAGCAAGATCGTGGACGATGTCGGGATGGTCGTCCTTCGCTCGCCCGTCGCGGGATCGTGGCAATAGCCCTTCTCGGTGACGGTGAGGGAGACGATCCTGACTTGCGCCGTCGCCATAAGGGCGAGCAACGCCTCAGGGTCCTCCGACGCGACCAAGGTGGCGAGCCTGCGAGCCGACGACGCGCAGGCTCTCTCCCGACGCGTCTCGCGACGCGACGACGTATAGCCCGTCCTGCGGTTGCAAGGCGTCGCGAGTGTCCGGAGAACGCAGACTGACGCCCGCGATCCCCAATCGAGGCCGCCGCGCGCCATCGCGTCATCGGTGTAAACCGCTTGATGGGCGCGGTGAAAAGCGCCGACGCCAAGATGCGACGCCCACGCGCGCCGCGGCGCGATCATAGGCCGGGCGGGCGACGTCGGAGGGGAGAGCGGCGAGCGCAGCGTTGTTCAGACGCATAAAGCTGTCTCGATCGGTTTGCGCGGCGGCGCGGCTGGGAGGAAAAGTTTGGCGCCTTTCGACCGGCCGCGCCAGCGCAAGCGATAGTCATGCTGACCAGGATCTGCCTGAACAACGGGCGCAAAAGTAAATGCGCCGCGTCCCTTCCCCGCCCGCCACCGCCGCTAGGCGTCCACAGAAATCGTCGACCCGTTCGTGTTTGTCTAATGCGTGTTCTCACGCTTGGCGCGCGTGACGATCTGCGTCGGATTGACGAATTGCAGCGCCAGGATCAACCAAACGAGCGTCACGCCCATGTAAATCATGGCCATCGCGTCGACCGACTGAACCGCGCGCACGCCAGGCGAATTCACCGCCGCATAAAGCGCGACGACGAGCGTCGTCGAGGTCGGGCCGGCGACGAGGAAGGTCAGTTCGAACATCGCGATGGTGCGCACCAGCACCAGGAGCAGCGCCGCCAGCACGCCCGGCAGCAGCAAGGGCGCCAGCACATGCACGAACATGCGGAAGGTGCCCGCGCCGAACACCCGCGCCGCCGCCTCGACGCGCGGGTCGATCTGTTCGACGAAGGGGATCATCACCAGGATGACGAAGGGCACCGTCGGCACCAGATTGGCGAGAATGACGCCCCACAGCGTGCCGCCGAGACCGGCCTGGTAGAGCACCGTGGCGAGCGGAATGCCGTAGGTGATCGGCGGGATCAGAAGCGGCAGCAGGAACAGCAGCATCACCGCCTTCTTGCCCGGAAACTCGCGGCGCGCCATCGCATAGGCCGCCGGCACGCCGATCAGCCCGGCCAGAAGCACCACCGCGAACACCACCTCGAAGGTGACGAGCAGCACGTCGCCGAGCTGAAACTCGCTCCAGGCCGAGGCGTACCATTTCGTCGTGAAGCNCGTCGGGAACCACGAGCGCAGCCAGCGCGTGGCGAAGGACGACATCACCACGGTGGCGATCATCGCCATCAGATTGACGATAAAGAAGCCCGTCGTCGTCCATACCGCGACGATCCACAGGCGGGAGAGGACGCTCTTGTCGCCGCCCATGAGCCAGCCTTTCGCGCCGGCGGCGGGGCCGCGATAGAACAAGCCGCGAAGGCTCAGCGCCGCCATCACCACGACGAGCTGCACCAGCCCCATGATCATCGCGATGGCGGAGGCCATAGGCGCGTCATATTCCTCGAAGGCCGCCTGATAGGCCGCAATCGAGATGACGCGCGTCTCGCCGGCCGGCTCGCCCAGCATCACCGCCGAGGGGAAGACCGAATAGGCTTGCACGAAGACCAGGCAGAAGGTGATGGCGAGTCCCGGCGCGAGCAAGGGCAGGAAAATCGTGCGGAAGCGCGCCCAGGCCTTGGCGCCGAGCGTGGCGGCCGCCTGCTCCAGCGCCGGATCGACGCCGGTGACGTAGGACAGCGTCAGCAGGAAGGCGANAGGAAAGCCGGTGATGACCAGCGACATCACCACGCCCCAGAAATTATGCACCAGCTTGACCGGGCTCGACACCAGGCCGAGCGTCATCAGCGTGCGGTTGAACCAGCCCTGCGGCCCCAGATAGTTGAGCAAGCCCTCCGCCACCAGCACCGTGCCGAGCGTGATCGGCAGCACGAGAATGGTGGTGAGCAGCTTCTGACGCTTCATCAACCGGACGCGGAAGGCGATCGGGATCGAGATCAGAATGTTCATGATCGTCACCGGCAGGGCGATCCACATCGTCTTGCCGATGGTGTCGTAGAGGAACGGGTCGGAGAAGAACCTAGAGTAATTGGCGAAGACCGCGCCGCCGTTCTTGGGATGGAAGCTCAACCACAGCCCGTAGGCGAAGGGATAGACGAACAGCCCCAGCATCAGCGCGATGGCGGGGATCGCCAGCAGCGTCACCGAGTCGACGCCGCGCGCCGCCAGCCGCAGCCGCAGCGGCGCGCCGGCCTCGTCGCGCGGCGCGTGGGAGAGGGCGGAGTCGCTCATGGCGCCCTCCGGTCGCGGCGTCGCGGGCGTAGATCAGCACGCGCTCGACGGGCGCGGCGAGATGGATGGCGTCGCCGGCGGCGAGCCGCTGCGGGGCGCGGAAATAGAGTTCGGCGCCGCCCGGCCCCCTCGCCTGTCCGAAGAAGTGGCGGCCGCGATATTCGATGATCTCGACGATCGCCGGAATGCCCTGTTCGCTCGCGACGAGATCGTCGGGGCGGATCGCCGCGACGCCTTCCTCGCCGATGGCGCTGCGCGCCACGCCCGCGACCCGCGCGCCGCCGATGTCGAGCGTCACCCTGTCGCCCTCGCGTGCGACCACCTTGCCGGCGACGCGGTTGCGGAAGCCCATGAAGTCGGCGACGTCGAGCAGCGCGGGGTNTTGATACAATTCATGCGGCGCGCCGATCTGGCGGATCATGCCGTCGCGCAGCACGACGATGCGGTCGGCCAGCGACAGCGCCTCGTCCTGATCGTGCGTCACATAGATGGTGATCGAGCCCAGCCCCTGATGGATGCGGCGGATCTCCTGACGCATCTCCAGACGCAGCTTGGCGTCGAGATTCGACAAGGGCTCGTCCATCAGCACCAGCGGCGGCTCGATGGCGATGGCGCGGGCGATGGCGACGCGCTGCTGCTGGCCGCCCGACATCTGGCCCGGCAGCTTGTCGGCCTGATTCTCCAGCCGCACGGTGGCGAGCGCGGCGTCCACCTTGCGAGCGATCTCGTCCTTCGCACGCTTCTGCATCTTGAGGCCGAAGCCGACATTGTCGCGCACGCTCATATGGGGAAACAGCGCGTAGTTCTGGAACACCATGCCGAAGCCGCGCTCCTCCGGCGACAGCGTGTCGATGCGGCGGTCGTCGAGCCAGATCGAGCCCGACGTCGTCGGAAGCAGGCCGGCGATGCAGTTGAGCGCCGTCGATTTGCCGCAGCCTGAGGGGCCGAGCAGGGCGACGAATTCGCCGCGATGGACCTCGAAGGAGACATCGCGCAACGCGTTCATCGCGCCGAAGGCGCGCCCGACCCTGTCGAGCCTCAACGTGCGAAAGGATTGCGTCATCGACCCCGCCCCGACCTTTTGCCCCGCGACGTCGCGCGCCGCCGTCTCGTCATCGCGCCGTCGTCCTGCGACGCCGGGCGGGATGGGCGGCGAAGCGCGCTCCGCCGCCCGCGTCTCGATCATTTCTTGCCTTTGGCCGCGCCGATCTCCTCGTCCCACTTGCGGAAGGCCTTGACCATCGCCTCGGGATCGAGCGGCACCTGCAACGGCGTGTCGGCGATCATCTTCTCGTATTCGGGCCGGCCGAATTCGGCGAGCGCCTTCTGGCTGGACTCCGGCGCCATCGAGAGCGGCACGTCCTTGAGAACAGGGCCGGGATAGAAATAGCCCTCGTCATAGGTGAAGGCCTGCGCCTGCGGCGTCAGCATGAAGTTCATGAGATCGAAGATGACGGCGAGCTTGTCGTCCGCGACGCCCTTGGGCACGCACATGTAATGCGCGTCGATCACCCAGTTGAAGCCCTTCAGCGACTGCACCTTCGCTTCCTTCGGCACGACGCCGAGAACGCGCGGGTTGATGTCCCATCCGGTCGTCGAGACGATCATGTCGCGGGTGCCTTCGCCCGCTCCTTCATCGTCGCGCCGGTGCCGGTGGGATAGTATTCGATACTGGCCCAACTCCTTCAGATAGGCCCAGGTCTTGTCCCATCCGGCGATCGGGTCCTTGGGGTCCTTGTCGCCGAGAATGTAGGGCAGGCCCATCAGGAAGGTGCGGCCGGGGCCGGAGTTGGCCGGGCGCGCATAGAGGAACTTGTTGGGATTGGCCTTGGCCCAGGCCAGCAGCTCCTCCGCCGAGGTCGGCGGCGTCTTGACGGCGTTCGGCATGTATTCGAGCAGCGGGCCCGAAGGATAATAGGAGACGATGACGCCCTTGCCCTTGGCGAGGGCGCCATCATCTCGGCGCCTTGAGCAACTTGCCGTCGAGCTTGGGCAGAGCGGCGGCGTAACCGCCGAACAGGTCGATCCACAAATCCTGATCGAGACCGGCGGCGAGCGCGTCCGTGCCGGTCAGCACGAGATCGATGTCGACGCGGTTGGCGGCCTGTTGCGCCTTGATCTTGCCGGGCAGCTCGGGGCCGGCGCCTTGGTGAAGTTGAATTTCGAAACGAGGTTGGGTTTGGTCTTGGCGTAAAGCTCGAAGGCTTTCTGCGTCAGCGCCAGATTGCCGGCGACGTCGATCACGTTGATGGCCACGGCCGCCTTGGGCAAGGCGGGCGCCTGGGCGAAGGCCGGAACGCCGGCGAGCAGCGTCGCGCCGGCGAGCCCGGCGCCGAACTGGCGGCGGTTCATCGTAAAGTCCTGCATCGTTCCTCCACCGCCGGCGCCAGCGCCGGCGCTCCTTCGTTGCGACTCTGATTCGATCCTTCGACGCCGCGCGGGAGCCGGTCGGTCCCCGCGCGGCGCGGCGCTCACAGGCGATACGCCTTCTTCGCGAGCGTGTAGGCGGCTCGACGGCGACCTCGGCCGCCTCATCCTCATCCAGCCGCCGCCCGGCGACAAGCTCGGCCAGATAGGCGCAATCGACGCGACGGGCGACGTCGTGACGGGCGGGAATCGAGCAAAAGGCGCGGGTGTCGTCGTTGAAGCCGACGGTGTTGTAGAAGCCCGCCGTCTCGGTCGTCAGCTCACGGAAACGGCGCATGCCGTGCGGGGCGTCGTAGAACCACCAGGCCGGACCCAGGCGCAAGGCGGGATAGTGGCCGGCGAGCGGGGCGGCCGCGCGAATAGGTCGTCTCGTCGAGCGTGAAAAGGATGACGGTCAAGCTCTTCTCGTCGCCGAAGCGGTCGAGCAGCGGCTTGAGGGCGCGCACATAGTCGGTGCGGGTCGGAATGTCCGCGCCCATGTCGCGGCCGTTCGACTCGAAAAGCCGCGGGTTGTGGTTGCGGAAGGAGCCGGGATGGATCTGCATCACGAGCCCGTCGTCGAGGCTCATGCGCGCCATCTCGGTCAGCATCTGCCCGCGGAAAAGCTCGGCCTCTTCCGGTGAACAGCGCCCGGTGATGGCCAGAGCGAACAGCCGCTCGCATTCGGCGCGCGACAGGTCGCAGGTGCGCGCCGTGGGGTGGCCATGATCCGTGGAGGTCGCGCCGAAGCCCTTGAAATAGGCCCGCCGCTCCCGCAACGCGGCGAGATATCCATCCCAATTGGTGGCGTCGATCCCGCTTAGCTCGCTAAGGCGCGCGATGTTGTGCGGAAAATTTTCGAACTGCGGATCGACCACCGGGTCGGGACGGAAGGCGGTGATCACCCGGCCCTTCCATCCGCTGGCGCGGATCGCTTTGTGCGCGTCAAGCGGATCGGTGGGGCTCTCCGTGGTGGCGATCACCTCGATGTTGAAACGCTCGAACAGAGCGCGCGGGCGGTATGCGGGCTGGGCGAGCCGTTCGGCGATGCGGTCATAATAGATGTCCGCCGTGGCGGGCGTCAGCCGCACGTCGAGATCGAACAGCGTTGCGAAGGAGTGGTCGAGCCAGGCGCGCGTCGGCGTTCCGCGGAACAGGTGATAATGGTCGGCGAAGCGTCGCCAGATCCTGCGCGGGTCGGATTCGACCGGCGCGCCGTCCCTGCGCGGCACGCCGAGATCGGCGAGGTCGACGCCCTGCGAATGGAGCATGCGGAAAATGTAGTGATCAGGCACGACGAACAGCGTCGCCGGGTCGGAGAACGGCGCATCGTCGGCGTACCAGCGCGGGTCGGTGTGGCCGTGCGGGGAGACGATCGGCAGGCGCTCGACCTGCTCATACAGCCTGCGCGCGATGGCGCGCGCCTGCGGATCGAGCGGCAGGAGACGATCAGGGTGAAGGTCGAGCCGAGGCGCCGCCATGAGAATCTCCAAGCGATACGGCGTTTCTAAACCGATTAGACTTGCGCGGGTGAGGTTTGGCAAGGGCGCGATGCGCCGCAGCGCGCAGGTTTCGGCGCGGCGGCCGGATCAGCTTTCCAGCTCTTCGCGCAACAGCCCAGCCCAGCCACTCGTCTTCGGCCTTGGCGAGGCTCTGCGTCACTTCGGCGGCGGCCTGGTTGAGCCTGTCGAAGCGAGCGCGGTCGCGCCCAANAAGATCGGGATCGGCCAACGCGGCCGCGATCTGCGCGGATTTCGCGCGCAGCTCGTCGATACGGGCGGGCAAGGTCTCCAGCGCGTGCTTCTCCTTGAAGGAGAGCTTGCGCTTTGCTCCGACCTGGCNCGCGCGAAGGCTCGCGGCGGCAGGTTTCGTCTCGGCTCTGGCGGCCTTCGCATCGGGCGGCGGGGCCCCGACGCCGGCGCCGCGCTGGGCGACCATGTCGGAATAGCCGCCGGCATATTCGCGCCACAGGCCGTCGCCGTCGGCCACGACGATCGATGTGGCGACACGATCGAGAAAATCGCGGTCGTGGCTGACGACCAACACCGAGCCGGGATAGTCGGCGATCATCTCCTGCAACAATTCGAGCGTCTCAAGGTCGAGATCGTTGGTCGGTTCGTCGAGCACCAGCAGGTTGGAGGGCAGCGACAGGGCGCGGGCGAGCGCAAGGCGTCCGCGCTCCCCGCCCGACAGGCGCCCGATGGNGGTTCGCGCCTGTTCCGGGGCGAAGAGGAAATCCTTCATATAGCCCACGACATGTTTGGTCGCGCCGTTGATGGTGACCTTGTCGCCGGCGCCTCCGGTCAGCGCATCCTGTAGCGTCCAATCCGGATTGAGCGCGGCGCGGCCTTGGTCGAGCGTCGCCATCTCGACATTGGCGCCGAGGCGGGCGAAGCCGGAATCGGGTTCGAGCGCGCCGGTCAGCAGCTTGATCAGCGTCGTCTTGCCTGCGCCATTGGCGCNCACCAGACCTAGTCTGTCGCCGCGCAACATTCGCGTCGAAANATCCCGGACGATGCGGCGCTCGCCGTAACTCTTGGAGATCTTGTCGGCTTCGATCACCAAAGCGCCGGACGTTCTGGCCTCGGAGGCCACAAGCTTGACGTCGCCTTGCGCGCGCTTGGCGTCGCGACGCTCCTGGCGCAGGCCGTGCAACTTGGCCAGCCGGCCCTGATTGCGCTTGCGCCGCGCGGTGACGCCGTAGCGCAGCCAATGCTCCTCGTCGACGATCTTGCGGTCGAGCTTGTGGCGGTCGCGCTCCTCCTGCGCCAGAACCTCGTCGCGCCATGCCTCGAAATGCGAAAAACCGCGGTCGAGGCGACGCGTGCGGCCGCGGTCGAGCCAGACGGTGGAGGTGGTCAGATCTTCGAGGAAGCGGCGATCATGGCTGACGATGACGACCGCCGAGCGCAACCCCGCGATCTCGCCCTCCAGCCATTCGATCGCGGGCAAGTCGAGATGGTTGGTCGGCTCGTCGAGCAGCAGCACGTCGGGATCGGCGGCGATGACGCGGGCGAGCGCGGCGCGGCGGCCCTCCCCGCCCGACAGGCGCGNCGGATGCTCCTCGCCGGAGAGGCCCAGCGACTCCAGAAGGTAGCGCGCGCGATAGGGATCGTCCGTGGGTTTCAGCCCCGCCTCGGCGTAGGCGAGCGTCGTCTCGTAGCCGGAGAAGTCGGGCTCCTGCGGCAGATAGCGGATCGTCGCGTCGGGCTGCATGAAGCNGCGCCCCGCGTCGAAGGCGAGCGCTCCGGCCGCGATCTTCATCAGCGTCGATTTGCCTGAACCGTTGCGGCCCACCAGGCAGACCCGGTCGCCGGGAGCGACGACGAGATCGGCCGATTCAAGCATCGGCTTGGCGCCCAGNNAGAGGCGGATGTCCTGAAGGGCGAGAAGCGGTGGGGCGGCCATAGCCCTCCTAAGCCGACCCGCGCCGGAAGTGAAGCCGGACTCGCCAAAGCGGCGCGCGGGCTTTAAGGATAACGCGCGGTTAAAATGGACTTCGTCTTCGCATAGAGCGAATTAAGTCGTCACAGGGCGGCGCCTTGGGCCTAGCCTCGCCGATCCATCGGGAGTTCCGGAGTGATTTACGATCCGCTGTTCATATACGTGAATGGACTTCCTATCGCCCTCACGGGTTCTAGCGTCTATACAGGAACAGGCGTCGATTTCATCGTTGGCGGCGTTGCGAACGATCGCATCTGGGCCAACGAAGGCGACGACGTGATCTATGCCGGCCTGGGCGCGGATCTGGTCGACGGCGGCGGCGGAAACGACTGGATCGACGGCGGCGCCGGCGACGACACGATTTACGGCGGCGCCGGCGACGACCGCATTTACGGCGGCGAGGGCAATGACTGGATCGATGCCGGCTCGGGCTCCAACTTCGTTTCCGCCGGCTTCGGCGACGACGTCGTGTATGGCGGGACCGGCGTCGACGTCATCGACGGCGGCGACGGCAACGACCGCATCTGGGCCAACGAGGGCGACGATACGATCTATGGCGGCGCGGGCGTCGATCTCATCGACGGCGGCGGCGGAAACGACTGGATCGACGGCGGCCTCGGCGACGACACGATCTATGGCGGCGACGGGAACGACACGATCTACGGCGGCGACGGCAATGACTGGATCGACGCGGGCCCCGGCAACAATCTCGTCTGGGGCGGCGGCGGCGACGATACGATCTATGGCGGAACCGGCGTCGATCTGATCGACGGCGGCGACGGCAACGACCGCATCTGGGCCAACGAGGGCGACGATACGATCTATGGCGGCGCGGGCGTCGATCTCATCGACGGCGGCGGCGGAAACGACTGGATCGACGGCGGCCTCGGCGACGACACGATCTATGGCGGCGACGGGAACGACACGATCTACGGCGGCGACGGCAATGACTGGATCGACGCGGGCCCAGGCAACAATCTCGTGTGGGGCGGCGGCGGCGACGATACGATCTATGGCGGAACCGGCGTCGATCTGATCGACGGCGGCGACGGAAACGACCGCATCTGGGCCAACGAGGGCGACGATACGATCTATGGCGGCGCGGGCGTCGACCTGATCGACGGCGGCGGCGGAAACGACTGGATCGACGGCGGCCTCGGCGACGACACGATTTACGGCGGCTCGGGCGCCGACACGATCTACGGCGGCGACGGCAATGACTGGATCGACGCGGGCCCCGGCAACAATCTCGTCTGGGGCGGCGGCGGCGACGATACGATCTATGGCGGAACCGGCGTCGATCTGATCGACGGCGGCGACGGGAACGACCGCATCTGGGCGAACGAGGGCAACGATACGATCTATGGCGGCGCGGGCGTCGACCTGATCGACGGCGGCGGCGGAAACGACTGGATCGACGGCGGCCTCGGCGACGACACGATCTATGGCGGTTCGGGCGCCGACAGAATTTACGGCGGCGACGGCGCAGACTGGATCGACGCGGGCTCGGGTGACGATAGGATTTATGGCGGCGCGGGCGCCGACAAGATCTATGGCGGCGACGGCAATGACTGGATCGACACCGGCTCGGGCAACAATTTCGTCTGGGGCGGCGGCGGCGCCGACACGATCTATGGCGGAACCGGCGTCGACCTGATCGACGGCGGCGACGGAAACGACCGCATCTGGGCGAACGAGGGCAACGATACGATCTATGGCGGCGCGGGCGTCGATCTCATCGACGGCGGCGGCGGAAACGACTGGATCGACGGCGGCGTCGGCGACGACACCATTTACGGCGGCGCCGGCAATGACACGATCTACGGCGGCGACGGCAATGACTGGATCGACGCGGGCCCCGGCAACAATCTCGTCTGGGGCGGCGGCGGCGACGACACGATCTATGGCGGAACCGGCGTCGACCTGATCGACGGCGGCGACGGCAACGACCGCATCTGGGCCGGCGACGGGGCCGACGTGATTTACGGCGGCTCAGGCGACGATCTGATCGACGGCGGCGCTGGAAACGATTGATCGACGCAGGCGCCGGCGCAGACACGATCTACACCGGCGCGGGCAGCGACCTTGTGGCGTTCGGACTCGGTCGCGGGCACGACGTGGCGGTCGATTTCCAGATCGGCGTCGATCATCTTTCGTTGCAGGGCGTAAGCTTCGGCCAGCTGAGCTTCGCGGCGGCCTTCGACGCCAATTTCGGCGCGGGCGTGATGGTCAGCGTCGGGGATTCCTCGATCTTCCTGAACGGCGCGACGCTGAATCAAATCTCCGCCTCGACGCTGTTGGGCTGAGCGGATAGACTCTTCGCGTTCGGGGCGGGGGCGGCGGACGCGGCCCCGCCCTGCCATTTCGCCGTCGCGGAGACTTCCATGAACGCCGCCTTCCAGACCCTCCTCGCGAGCCTAGAGGCGCACCGCCCGCGCGTCGCGCGACGCTCGATGCGGGAGGCGTTCGCGGCCGATCCGGAGCGCTTCTCGCGGATGAGCGTGCGGCTCGACGATCTCTTGTTCGATTATTCCAAGCAAACGCTGGACGCGCGCGCGCTGGAGCTGCTCTTCGCGCTCGCGCGCGCCGCCGATCTCGAAGGCAAGCGCGCGCGGCTGTTCGCCGCAGAGGCGGTCAACGCCACCGAAAGCCGCCCCGCCATGCATATGGCGCTGCGCGATCTGTCGGGCGCGCCGATCATGATCGGCGGCGTCGACATGCGCCCGGCCATCGAGGCCGAGCGCGAGAAATGCGCGGGGTTCGCGCGGGAGCGCGCCGGGCGCTGCAAGGGCNNCTCCGGCAAGACGATCCGCGCAGTGGTCAACATCGGCATCGGCGGCTCCGATCTCGGCCCGGCGATGGCCGTGCGCGCGCTGGCGCCCTTCGCCACGAGCGGAATCGACTGCCGTTTCGTCTCGAACGTCGACGGCGCCGACATCGCCGACACGCTGAAGACGCTCGATCCGGCGACGACGCTGTTCGTCGTGTCGTCGAAGACGTTCACGACGCAGGAGACGATGACCAACGCCCGCACCGCGCGCGACTGGATCGTCGCCGCGCTGGGCGCGCAGGCGCCGCGCGCGCATTTCGCGGCGGTGTCGACCAATCTGGCGGCCTGCGACGCGTTCGGCGTGCCGGCGGATCGCATCTTCGGCTTCTGGGACTGGGTGGGCGGGCGCTACTCGATGTGGTCGTCGATCGGCCTCGCCCTGACGATCGCCATCGGCCCCGAGGCGTTCCTCGACTTCCTGCGCGGCGGACACGATGTCGACCGGCATTTCGTCGAGGCGCCGCTTGAGCGCAACATTCCCGCGCTGATGGCGCTGATCGGGGTGTGGCATCGCAACGTCTGCGGGCGCGGCTCGCAGGCGGTGATCCCCTACGATCAGCGGCTCGGGCGNTTTCCCGCCTATCTGCAACAACTCGACATGGAGTCGAACGGCAAGTCCGTCACGCGCGACGGCGCGCCGGTCGCGGTGGCCACCGGCCCGGCGGTGTGGGGCGAGCCGGGCACCAACGGCCAGCACGCCTTTTTCCAATTGCTGCATCAGGGCACGGACGTCATTCCCGTCGATTTCCTCGTCGCGGCTTCGCCGGTGGCCGCCGACGCCCATCATCACGCCTTGCTTGTCGCCAATTGCTTCGCGCAAAGCGAAGCGCTGATGAAGGGGCGAACCCGCGAGGAGGCGGCCGCGCAATTGCGCGCGCAGGGAAAGAGCGAGGAGGAGATCGCGCGGCTCGCGCCGCATCGCGTGTTCTCCGGCGACCGGCCGTCCTCGACCTTGCTTTACGCCCGCCTCGATCCGCGCATGCTGGGGCGGCTGGTCGCGCTCTACGAGCACAAGGTGTTCGCGCAGGCGGCGATCTGGGACATCAATCCCTTCGATCAATGGGGCGTGGAGTTGGGCAAGGAGCTGGCGACCAAGCTGGCGCCGATCGTGGAGGACGCCGACGCCTCGACCGCGGGGCTCGACGCCTCGACGGCGGGCCTGATCGACTGGCGTCGGTCGCTCGCCCGATAGCGTTCAGCGCCGCAGCGTTCAGCGCCGCACGAAGTGCGCGACCCAGAGGCGCATGTCGCGCGCGGCGCGGCGCGCCTGCTCGGCGAGGCGACGGGCGCCGGCGCGCGCGGCCACGACCAGCGGCCACTCGCCGACGGCGGCGCGGATCGCTTCGATCCAGCCCCAGCCCCAAGCGAACCAGCGATAGGTCAGAAGTTGCGGCAGGCCGGCGTGAACGATGCGCTCGACCAGCAGGATGCTGAGGCCGTGGCCGACGATCTGCAAGGCCGCGCCGAGCTTGAGCTGACCGATGGCGAGCAGATAGAGCCCGCCGAGCTTGAGAGGCTCGGAGATCGCGATGGGGGCGGCGAGCGTCAGCAGCACGGCCCAGCGCGGCAGCGTCGCGACCCAGGCCGACAGCAGCGCCAGCAGCCGCAGCCGCGCGATCCAGCGCCAGAGCGGGCCGCCCGCCCAGGCGACGAGGTCGCGCGCGAGGATCGCCAGCGCGACCAAAAACGCAGCGGCGCGCCGAGGACGCGCGCAGGCGTCCGCGACGCGGCGATCGGGCGTTCGGGCGGGGGACGGCGGGCTCAGAGATAGCGGGCGAGCTCCTNGGCGGCCGCCTCGGGCGGACGGTCGAGATTGAAGGCGTTCACGAAGCGCCCCTGCTTATCCATGAGATAGGCGATGGCGGTGTGATCCATCGTGTAGTCGCCATCCTTCAGCGGCACTTTCGAGGCGAAAGCGCGGAAGGATTTCATCACCGCGCGGGTGGTTTCGGGGTCGCCCCAAAGTCCGACGATGCGCTTGTCGAAACTCGACAGATAATCCTTCAGCGAGGCGGGCGTGTCGCGTTCGGGATCGACGGAGACGAACAAGGCCGTGACCTTGGCGTCGGGCCCAAGCTGTTCGAAGATGGCGGAGATTTCCGCGAGGGCGGTCGGGCAGACATCCGGGCAGCGGGTGAAGCCGAAGAAGATCAGCAAGGGACGGCCGGCGAAATCCTTCTCCGTGACCTTGCGCCCGTCATGGTCGGTCAAGGCGAACGGTCCGCCGACGGCGGAGGGCGCCGCGCGGGGCCGGCGTCGAACAGATAAAACGCCGCGCCGGCGATGGCGGCGGCGGCGGCCAGCAAGAGCGCGAAGGCCAACATGGAGCGGCGCAGGGCCGCAGGGGCGACGGACATTCAGTTTCTCGCAGATGCGGGGCCGACGCCCGCGCTAAAACAACTCATGACCGCGCCGAGCGCGTCGACAAAGACCGCGGAGCCGTAGCGCGCCCACAATCCGACGGCGGCAAGCGCGAGCGCGGCGACGACAGCCGCCGCCGCCCAACGCGCGCGCCCGGTCGGGCGCTCGGTCGAGACGGCGGGCTGGCCATGCAGATCGGGCGAGGCGAGGCGGTCCATCCGGCTGTTCTAGCGCAAGCGCGCGCAGGCACAGGCCCAGGCGCAGACCCCGCCGCGACGGCGACGCCTGGCGCGGAGCGACGGGACGCGCGCGGGCCCCGCGCGGCGGCGCCCGTCAGCGGCAACCGAGATAATTTTCTTCGTTCTGGATGTCGGCGACGCGGCGCTTCTCCCAGCCGGTCAGGCGGCCATAGGGCGGGAAACATCCCCGCCCGAAGGCGGCGCGTCCGCGCTCGGTGTTGAAGCAATAGCCGTTGCGCGCGTAAATCTCGTTGCGCTGATACCACAGGTCCGAGCAGCGGCTTTGCGCGGCGGCCGGAGACGCGCCGGCGATCGCCGCGACGCCGACGGCGGCGGCGCCAGCGCGGCCCAGATCGCGGCGGCGCCGAGAACGCCGATCGCGGCGGATTTGGCGAACAGGGGGAGGCTTCTCCTGGCGGCCATGTTCAACTCCCGTTTCGAGAGCGTCCTCGCCGGGGCTGCTGCGCCTCGGCGCGTCGCTCGAACAGAGGCTTAGCACAGCGCGGCGGTCTGGCCCATGATCGCGCGCAAGCGGCCGCCGGACTCAATACTCCATCTCGAAGCCGAGCCCGACGCCTGTGTTGCCGTCCATCGTCTGTTCGCCCTTGAGGCGCAGGCGGCGGGTGAGTCGATNATCGACCGAGACGCCGGTGTCGGCGGGCTTGGCGCCGGCCTTGGCGCCGACGCTGATGCGGTCGTTGATGGCGCGATTGGCGCCGACGCCGACGCCGCCGTCCGCGCNCGACCCCACGTCGAGCAGATCGAGGCCGAGCTGGCGGCGCATCTGGTCGAGCGCGCCGCTGTCGCCGCCGCCGGCGAATTGCGCCGCGATCAGCGCGAGCTGGATGCCCTGCGCCGGCGTGAGGCCGCCCGACGATTTGCCGAACAGCAGACGCGCCAGCACCTCGTCCTGCGGCAGATCGGGATCGGAGAAGAATTTGAAATCCGGGTCGGCGGCGGAGCCCGTCAGGCTCGCCTGGATCAGCGCGTCGGAGGCTTGCTGGGTGGCGAGGAAATCGAGCTGCGGCTCCAGCGTGCCGGTGAAGACGACGCGTCCACGCGCGAAATCGAGGCGGCGGCCGCCGATCGCGAATTTTCCGCGCCGCATGTCGAAGCCGCCGACGACGGCGGGGTTGGAGGCCGCGCCCTTGATGGTCAATTGGCCGCCAAGCTCGGCGTCGACGCCGCGGCCGCGCACGAAGACGCGGTTGGGCGCGCTGATCACAAGGTCGAGGCGAATGTCGGGCGCGGCCTTGCCGCCGGCCTTCGCCGCCTTGGCGCGCCTGGCGAGGATCTTCTTGACCTGCGGCGGCGCGTTGACATGACGCACCTTGTCGAGCGGGCGCGAAGAGCCGGGCATGCGCTCGGGGATGGTGACGTCGAGGCGGTCGAAGTCGACCCGGCCGGAGACGAGCGGACCGCCGGCGAGCGGGCCGGTGACGTCGATCGCGACGCCGGCGACGGCGGTGGCGACAGAAGAATCCATCAGCTTGGCGTTTTGCGCGGTGATCTTGATCGCCGCCGGCATGGCGCCGCTCAGGCCGATCTTGCCGGAGACGGCGAGCGTGCCGTCGCCGGCGCGGCCGGTGACGCCNNCTCGCCGCACCTCGTCGGCGCCGCCGGCGACGCGGCCGCGCAGATCGGTGAGCTTGAGGCCGGACTCGGCGTCGGAGAACGACACGCCTTGCAGGCTCGCGCCGCCCTGCACCTGCGGCCGCGCGGCCGAGCCGGTCACCCGCGCGTCGATGTCGGCGAAGCCGGCGACGCGGCGACCTTGCGCGCCGAGTGTCGCGTTGGCGAGGGCGAGATCGAGCTTGCCGGCGACGCGGACGTCGAGCGCGCCGTCGCCGTCGATCGGGACGGAGCCCTGGGCGCGGATCGGGCCGACGCGCGGGCCGGCGAGCGTCGCGTCGAGGCTGGTGCGTCCGCCGCCGAGGCGGCCGGAGGCGTCGAGCTGCAAGGCCGGCAGGCCGTTCGCGCGGGTGGCGGGCGCCGACAAGCCGCGGATCGCGACGCGCCAGTCGCCGTCGGGAGCGGCGGTCGAGCCGATGATTTTGGCCTGCGCGTCGAGCGTGCCCTGAAGGCCGAGGCCGGGCGCGGCGATGTCGGCGACGGAGAGCGGCACGGCGCGCGCGGTCGCGGAAAGATCGAGGCTCGGCGAGACGCGGCCGTCGAGCGCCAGGCGGCCGGAGCCGAGCGCCAGCACGATACGGTCGAGATCGACGCGGCCGTCGGCGACGCGCACCGCGCCGGGCTGCGCCAGAGCGACGCGCTCGCGGCCCTTGCGCGCCTCGAAGCGCGACAGGTCGAGGCGCGTCGCGCCGGCCGATTGCGCGATGCGGCCGGCGGCGTCGAGATCGAAGCCCTGGGCTCGGCCGGCGAGCGTCATGGCGCCGTCGGGCGCGGCGTTGAAGCGGATGTTGGAGGCGAGTTCCTTGCCGCCCTGCGTGGCGCGCGCGAGGCGGGCCGCGCCGGAGACGACAGGCGCGCGCAGCGCGTCGCGCACCGTCAGGTCGGCGAACAGGCCTTCGAGCGCGAAGGCGTCGGCGCGCAGGCGCTGCGACGTCGCCTTGATCGCGACGGTCTGGCCGCGCTCGCGGCGCAGCGCGATGGTCGCGTCGAGATCGCCGCCGAGCGGGGCGAGCGCGAGCGCGGAGACGTCGTCGAGATCGCGCGCCTTGACGGCGATCTGGCCGTCGACCTCGCCCGCCTCGGCGGCGAGCGCGCCTTTGGCCTGCACCGAGCCGACCGCGAGGTCGAAGCTCTCGACACGCAGGGTTTCGCCCGCCTTCGACGCCTTCGCCGCGCCCCTTGCGGGCTTGCCGCCGACGTCGCCGTCGAGCGTCACGTCGACCTGCGGGGCGGCGATCAGATCCTTGCCTTGCAGCGTCAGCTTAAGGTCGCGGATCGGCCGGCCGAGCGCGGCGCCTTGCGGGATCGTCACGACCGCCGTGGCGTCGGGCTTGGCGAGCGTGCCGGTGATCTTCGCCGTCGCCTCGGCGCGGCCGGTCAGGCGGGCGTCGAAGCGATGCAGATCGCTGACGGCGGCGGCGACGTCGACAAGCGCCTGTCTGGCGTCGATCTGGCCGTCGAGACGGGCGTCGAGATAGGCCGCCTTGGCGACGAGATCCTGAAAGGCGAAGCCGCCGGTCGCGAGCTTGCCGACGACGCCGTCGAGCGTGACCTTGCCTCCGAGCAGACGATCGAGCGGGGCGGTCCCGGTCGCGAAGCGCGACAGCAGCAAATGCACGCGCGCGTCGAGGCGCTTGCTCGGGTCGCCGGAGACGTCGACGCCTCCGCGCGCCTCGCCCTCCAGCTTCATCGCCGCGAGGTCGGCGAAGCGCGCGAGGTCGGCGAGGACGAGGTCGAGGCGCCCCGTCATCTCCTTCGCGCCGACGCGTCCCACGAACTGGGCGTTGACGGCGGGCGAGTCGAGCAGCGCCCGCGACACGTCGGCGACGCCGTCCGGCCCGATGCGCGCGGCGGCCTCGACGCGGGCGTGCTCGCCGACGGCGCGCGCGAGCGCCGCGTCGACGGGCCTGAACCCCGCGAGATCGGCGCGCACCGAAAGGTCGAAAGAGGGTCTGGCGTCGGGCTTGGCGTCGACGGGTCGGGCGACGGGCGCGAGGTCGATGCGCGCGGTCGCCGTCTCCACCGACCCGTTGGGGCCGCGGGCGCGCTTGAGGTCGAGAGCGGAGGCGAGCGTCGGCGCGTCGAGCGGGCCTTTCACCGTGGTGTCGAACACCAGCGACTCAAGTTGCACGTCGGGCCGGGCGACATGGGTGCGCGGCTCCAGCGCGCGACCGACGATGCGCAGATCGGCGACCCGCGCGGCGTCGAAGGCGCCGTCGATTTGCAGGCGCGCGACGTCGGACTCCAGACCGACCGCGTCGAAGGCGACGGCGCCGTCTTTGCGGAAACGCACGACGCCCTGCGCCAGCGCGCCGCCGGCGAAGACGGGCGCGACGACGGGCGGCAGCAGACCCTCGACGCGCGTCGACAGGTCGATGCGCATGGCGCGGCCATCCGCCTCGCGGTTGACCGTCACGTCGCCGTTGGCGCCGATCGTCGCGCCGGCGACGAGTTGCAGCTTGGCGCGGAAATCGTCGAGCTTGCCGTCGCCGGCGACGTCGAGATTGACCGGCGGCAGACCGGGCAGACTGGCGGCGCGGGCGATGAGGCCGCCTTCGGGCTCCTCGACCTTCAGCTTCAGCGTCAGCTTTTCGTCCTTCGGGACGAACAGAAGACGCAGATCGATGGCGCCGGGCGNGTCCGTGCGGCGGGTCTCGAAATCGGCGTCGAGCCNCTCGGCGGGCGGGCCAAGCCTGAGTTTTCCCTTCGCGGTGAGACGGGCGGCCTCGCCCAGCAAAGGCTCGCCAAGCGCAAGCTCGGCGAGGGCGAATTCGTCGACCACCACGCGCACCGGCAATTCGGGAAGCAGCGGCGCCGGCTCCTGACCAGCGGCGGCGGCGGGCGGCGTCTCGTCGGAGGGCGCGGGGCGACGCAGGATTTCGAGTTTGCCGATTTCGAGCTTGTTGACCGCCAGCCGCCCCGTGAACAGCGCCGAGCGCGTCCACACCAGACGCGCGCGGTCGAGCCTGAGCCAGGTCCCGTCCTTGTCCGAGATGGTGACGTTGCGGATCGTCGCGTCGGAGGAAAGCGCGCCGTCGACCGCGCCGACCTGCACGCGCGAGCCCGGCGTCGAGAGAATGCGCGAGATGAGGTCGCCGAGCACCGTCGTCTCGGCCTCGTCGGCGTCGGCGGCGGTGGGACGCAGCGACAGCGCGGCCGCGGCCAGCGCAACCAGACACAGGAGAAGGGCGGCGAGCTTCTTCATCAGAACGCCTGTCCTATGCCGAAATACAGCGCGACCGGCTTGTCGCCCTTGCGGCGGTTGAGCGGAAAGGCGAGGTCGAGACGGATCGGGCCGATGGCGGTGTAATAGCGCAGGCCGAGGCCGGCGGCGTAACGCACCTTCTCCTTGAAGTCGGGATAGCTCGACGCGAAGGCCGAGCCCGCGTCGACGAAGGGCACGATCCCGATGGTGTTGGTCACCTTGACGCGCGCCTCAAGCGAGGCTTCGAGCAGGCTCGCGCCGCCGATCACGTAGCCGTTGGGCAGGCGCGGGCCGAGCGACTGATAGCGATAGCCGCGCACCGGNNCGCCGCCGCCCGAATAAAAGCGATGATTGGCGGGAATGTCGGACATCGCCGCGCCGAGCAGCGAGCCGAAGGCGACGCGCCCGGCCATGACGTAGCGCGCCTCCTCGTCGAGCGCGACATAGGTCGAGGCGGACAGCCGCGTCTCGAAGAAGGATTTCTTGACGCCGTCGAGGGAGTAATAGGGCGTCGCCGAGCCGACGACCTTGAAGCCGCGCGTCGCGTTGAGCGGGTTGTCGGTGGAATCGTATTTCACCTGCAACGGCGCGCCGATCAGCGTGTAATCGACCTTGCCGAGCGCGTCCTTGGTCCAGCCGGTCTCGAAGGCGAGCCCGGCCTGGACCGAGAAGCTGTCGGTGAAGCGATGACGGATGCCGGCGTCGAGCCGGATCATCTCGTCTTCGTAGCCGCCGAAGCGGCCGCCGCCGGTGCGGGCGCGCTCCGCGAGAGCGGAGGCGACGAAATCGTTGCGCGTGCCGCCGAGCGCGGGCTTGATGAAGGTCGCCTGCAATCGGCCGCCGAAGTCGGACATACGCACGTCCTTCAGCGACTTGATCTTCTCGCCGTCGTTGCGCGGCAGCATCGCGCCGTCGGCTTCGAGCCGCAGATATTCGGCGCCGCCGAAGAGGTTGCGATGCTCCCAATAGGCGCGCACGGCCGGGCCGTCGAGCGTGGAGACGCGCACCGAGCCGCCGATCAGATGCTTGGCGCGTTCGGTGACGTCGACCATCACCGGCAGGCGGCCCTGCGCGTCGAGCGTGTCGCCCTCCACCACGCGAGCGGAGGAGAGCGCCTGAATGCGCAGCACGGACTTGCGCATCGAGGCCATCGTCTGCGGCGAATAGGCGTCGCCGGGTTCGGCGTAGATATAGGAGCGGATCACCGCCGGATCGACGCCGGGCGCGCCGGAGACCGAGATGTCGCCAATCGGGGCGANCGGCGCCGGGGCGACGACGATGGTGGCGTCCATCACATGTTTGGCGTGATCGACTGTCGCCAGAATGTCGACGGGTTTGGTGAGCGGGCGCGATTGCTCGCNGATAAAGTCGACCACCCTGCCCTGCGCGGCGCGCACGCTCTCGGCGCGGGCGGGATCGCCGGGGGCGAGGCCGAGCTGGCGGGCGGGCACATCGTNCGAGACGGCGCCCGAGGGCGTGATCAGCGCGACGTTGCGCAGCGTGAATCGCTCGCCGGGCGTGGCGGAGACGACGATGGGAACGACCTCGCGGCCCTTCATCGCGGCGGCGGCGCGGGTGGCGGCGCCGACGTCGCCGCCGCGCACCGTTTGGCCGGCGACGCGGACCTCGACGAGCGCGTTATAGTAGCCCTCGCCCCACAGGGCTTCCGTCAGCTTGCCGGCGTCGATCTCTGCGCGGCGGGCGAGCGACTCGGCGTCGGNGGGCGCATCGTCCTTCAGCCGCTCCAGCGTCGAATTGTCCTTGAGAATCCGGGCGACGGTCGCGTCGTCTTTGGGCTCGTAGGCGACGACGTAGGGCAGCGCGTCGGGCTTGGGCTCGGGCGCGCTCTCGAACAGGCCGAACAGCGCCCGCGCCGGCGCCGGCGCGCCGATCACGCTCGCGAAGGCGATGGCCGCAGACAGTCCGACTCTGAAAAACCCAGCCGTCAATATCCGCACTCTGAAACGCGCCCCGATCATGTCAGGGTTAGCCGAGGGTGAACCCATGCGGTAAACGCACCGCCAACAGGTAAGGTTAATAATTTGTCACGCGCCGACACGTAAGGCCAGCGCGGGGCGCGGCGCGCTGGAAACGCGGCGATTTGGCGGCGCGGCGACGCCATGTCACAGAGGCAGGACCACAGCGGCAGGACCACAGCGGCAGGACTCGCAGACCCAAGTCTCACAGAGCCCGCGACGCACGGAGCCGCGCGATCGTATGGCGGAACAGGAATTTCACGTGAACAAGCAGGATTTGAACCCGCGCCTCGACGCGCCGCGCGGGCTCGTCGTCGGCGGCGGGCCGGCGGGGCTGGCGGCGGCGGACCAGATGGCGCGGGCGGGCCTCGCCGTGACGGTCATCGACCAGGCGCCGACGCTGGGCCGCAAATTCCTGATGGCGGGGCGCGGCGGCCTCAACCTCACCCATAGCGAGCCGTTTTCGACCTTTCTGACGCGCTACGGGGCGGCGCAGGAGGCTCTGACGCCGATCCTCGAAGCCTTTCAGCCGGCCGCGCTGATCGCCTTCGCGCAGGAGCTTGGGCAGGCGCCCTTCGTGGGCTCCAGCGGGCGGGTGTTNCCCAAGCCGATGAAAGCCTCGCCGATGCTGCGCGTCTGGCTGTCGCGGCTGCGCGACCGCGGCGTCGATCTGCGCCCGCGCACGCGCTTTCTCGATTTCGCGCCGGGCGGCGCGCGGGTCGAGGGGCCGCAGGGCGAGGAGGTTCTCAAGGCCGACGCGGTGGTGCTGGCGATGGGCGGCGCCTCATGGCCGCGGCTCGGTTCGGACGCGCGCTGGACCGGCGCGCTGGAGGCGGCGGGCGCGCGGCTCGCGCCCTTCGCGCCGTCGAATTGCGGCGTGCGGATCGACTGGTCGGCGAAGATGGCGGCGCGTCATGGCGAACCGCTGAAGCGCGTCGCTCTGTCGGTGGGCGGGCGGGAGGCGCGCGGCGACGTCGTGGTCACGCGCACGGGGTTCGAAGGCGGCCCGATCTACGCGCTGTCGCCGCTCTTGCGCGACGCGCTGGCGGCGGAGAGNCCGGCGCGCCTGAGCGTCGACCTGCGTCCCGATCTCGACACGGCGGCGCTGGCGGCGCGGCTCGACGGTCGGCGCAAGGGCGACTCGCTCTCCAACGCGCTGCGCAAAGCNGCCGGCCTCTCGGCGGCGGCGGCGACGCTGCTGTTCGAGGCGGGTCGGCCTCCGGTCGAGTCGGCGGCGCTGGCGGCGGCGATCAAGGATGTGCGGCTGACAGTCTCGGCGGTGGCGGGGCTCGACCGCGCGATCTCGTCGGCCGGCGGCGTGCGCTTCGAGTCGGTCGACGAGACGCTGATGATGCGCGCGCGGCCGGGCGTGTTCCTCGCCGGCGAGATGCTCGACTGGGAGGCGCCGACGGGCGGCTATCTGCTGCAAGCCTGTTTTTCGACCGGCTTCGTCGCCGGACGCGCGGCGGGGCCTATGCGGGGCGGGGCCAGGCTTAGGCCTCGTCGTCCGCCGCCCCGTCGCCTGAGGGGCGGCCTAGCGCCGAGGATGAGATTTTCGAGCCGGCGCAGCGCGCGGCGCTCGTGCTTGAGCGCCTTCAGCTCCGCCTGCACCGCGGCGAGCCCCTCGGGCGTCGCCAGACCGGCGGGGTCGAGACCCTCGGCGAGCGCCGCGCGAAAGCCGCCGGGCGCCGGGGCGGCGCGGTATTTGGCGAGCGTCTGGCGCAGGCGCTTGTCGCGTTTGCCGGCGCGGTCGTCGGCGTTGGTTTGCTCTGTCATGACCGCCTCTTCGCACGTCGCCGCGCATCGGCAAAGCGTCGTGCGCGTCAGGCGCGCAAACGAAAGCCGCGCGACCTGCGCCGCGCGGCTCGTTTTTCTCAGGTCAGGCGTCGCTTACGCCTCAGTGCGAGGCGGCCTTGCTGGCGCCGATGCCGGTCTGGGCGCGGACATACTGGTCCTCGAAGCCGGCGCGCTCGGCGGCGGCGGCCGCGCTCGTGTCCATCTTCGAGACGACGATGATCACCAGGAAGGCCAGCGGCATCGAGAACAGCGCCGGCTGATCCCACGGGAAGATCGCCTTCTCGAAGCCGAGAACGGTGACCCANNCCGATTTCGAGAACAGCACGAACAGCACCGCCGAGATCAGCCCGACGAAACCGCCGGCGAGCGCGCCCTTGGTGGTCAGCCCCTTCCANNGCATCGACAGGATCAGGATCGGGAAGTTGGCCGAGGCGGCGACGCCGAAGGCCAGGCCGACCATGAAGGCGATGTTCATCTTCTCGAAGGCGATGCCGAGCAGAATCGCGACGAGGCCGAGGCCGATCGAGGCGTAGCGCGAGACCTTCAGCTCGTCGTTCTCGGACGCGTTGCCCTTCTTGATGACGCGGGCGTAGAGGTCATGGCTGATCGCGGAGGCGCCCGCCAGCGCGAGGCCAGAAACCACGGCCAGAATGGTTGCGAAGGCGACGGCCGACAGGAAGCCGAGCAGCAGGTTGCCGCCGACCGCGTTGGCCAGATGCATCGCCACCATGTTGCCGCCGCCGATCAGCTTGCCGCCGATCTGGCCGCCCTCGAAGAAGGANNGGTTCTGGCCGACGATGGTGATCGCGGCGAGGCCCATCAGGAAGATGACGTTGAAGAAGTAGGCGACGAAGCCCGAGGCGTAGAGCACGGATTTGCGCGCCGCCTTGGCGTCGGCCACCGTGAAGAAGCGCATCAGGATGTGCGGCAGGCCGGCGGTGCCGAACATCAGGCCGACGCCGAGCGAAACGGCGTTGACCGGGTCGGACAGCAGCGCGTTGGGGGTCAGCAGCTTGAAGCCGAGCTTGTGGGCGCCGGTCGCGGTCTCGATCAGCTTGGGATAGCTGAAGCCGAAATAGCTCATCGCGAGCAGCATCGTCAGCGTGCCGCCGGCCAGCAGCATGCAGGCCTTGATGATCTGCACCCATGTCGTGGCGAGCATGCCGCCGAAGGTGACGTAGACCATCATCAAGGCGCCGACGACGAACAGCGCGATCACGTAGTCGAGGCCGAACAGCAGCTTGATNNCGAGCTGGCCCGCGCCGACCATCTGCGCGATCAGGTAGAAGCACACCACGATCAGCGAGGAGACCGCCGCCATTGTGCGCACCTTGCCCTGATCGAGGCGATAGGCGGCGATGTCGGCGAAGGTGAAGCGGCCGAGATTGCGCAGGCGCTCGGCCATCATGAACAGGATCAGCGGCCAGCCGACGAAGAAGGCGACCATGTAGATGTAGCCGTCGACGCCCTGCCCGTAGACCATCGCGGTGAGGCCGAGCAGCGTGGCCGCCGACATATAGTCGCCGGCGATGGCCAGACCATTCTGGAAGCCGGTGATCGAGCCGCCGGCGGTGTAGAAGGCGGCCGCCGACTTGGCTTTGCTGGCCGCCCAGTAGGTGATGCCGAGCGTCAGGCTGACGAAGGCCACGAACATCGCGATCGCGGTGTAGTTGGTCGCCTGCTTTTCGGTGGCGTCCATAGCGGGGCCGGCGGCCTGAGCGGCGCCGGCGAGGAGGGTGAGCGCAGCGGCCGCGCCCGAGCGAAGGAGGGCTTGCATCAGCGCGATCCGAANTTTGGTGTCGTCGACGATCTTGGCGTTGAGGGCGTCGTAGGCGG
The DNA here is from genome assembly GCA_013693735.1 of Rhodoblastus sp. Taxonomy (GTDB): domain Bacteria; phylum Pseudomonadota; class Alphaproteobacteria; order Rhizobiales; family Beijerinckiaceae. Next base: position 27,820 of record CP059255.1, read on the forward strand.
TATTGGCGCGCCACACGTAAAAGGCCATCAGCAGCCAGAAGAAGACGAAGATGAACAGACCGACGGCGACGCCGATGGTCAGCGTCGACCNCTCCGACACGCGCGTGCCGATCACGCCCGGAAAGAAGGCCGCCAGCAGCACGAAGCCGTAGAAGATGACGAGCACGGTGATCGACAGCGCCCAGGTCAGCTTGCTGCGCGCGGCGACGAGCTGCGCGAAATACGGACTCTTGCGCGCCCGATCGTAAATCGGATCGCCCATGTTCACCCCCTTTCGCCCGACATGGGCGACTTTGTGGCGTTAGGGCCTTGGGCGGCGGCGCTCAAGTTAGGCGTTCGTATGCGTTCCTTCGTCGCGGGGCCGGCGCGTCCGCAAGGCGCGCGCGCGATTGAACGGCGCACGCAGGCCGCTAGGATTGGCGGCGACCCGAAACGGAGGATTTTTCATGCGCGCGCCCGTCGCCTCTGGCGTCGTCCTGTCAACGGGCGTCGTTCTGGCATCCTTGACCGGCGGCGCGCGCAGACCGCCGCCGACCTCGACGCGCGTCTCGCGGGCGCGCAGCAGGCCGCCAACGCGCTGGTCACGCAGCTCGGCGGGCAGTTGCGGCACGCGCTGTCGACCGTCGGGCCGGTCGGCGCCATCCCGGTGTGCCGCGACGTCGCGCCCGCCATCGCCAGCCAGATCTCGCTGGCCACCGGCTGGAAAGTGACGCGGGTCGGCACGCGGGTGCGCGATCCGATGATCGGCGCGCCCGACGCGTGGGAGCAACAGACGCTGATCGCCTTCGCGCAACGGCTGGAGGCGGGCGAGAACCCCGACCGCCTTCTCCACGCCGAAGTGGTGATCGAGCCCCAGGGCCGGTANTTCCGTTTCATGAAGGGGCTGCCGACCGGCGAGCCCTGCCTGAGCCGCCACGGCGGCGCGCTTTCGCCCGACGTGCAAGCGGCGCTCTCGGCCGGCTATCCGCACGACCGCGCGACCGGCTATCGCCTCGGCGAGCTGCGCGGGGCGGTCAGCGTCAAGCAAAGATCGAGTGAGCCGCGCGCGTCGCACGCGCGCCGAGACGGCGGGCGCTTGGGCCGGGCCGGAGCGCGTGCGGGCGCGAAGCGTGCGCAAAAGCTGGAGCGAGGGGAAAAGCTGGAGCGGGTGAAGGGAATCGAACCCTCGTATGCAGCTTGGGAAGCTGCCGTTCTACCATTGAACTACACCCGCGACGGCGCACGCCTAGCATGAGCGGCGCGGGAAGCGCAACATGCCGCCGCCGCCCGCCTCCGCCGTCTCGGCTCCCGGCGGCGCGCCGTCTTTCACGCCTCGGCGGCGCGCAACATCGGCGTGACGTCCTCGACGCCGGGGATCGACCACACGTCGTCGCGCAGCATGAATTTGTAACTGTTGGTGTGGGCGACATAGGTCGAACGCGCGCGCACGACCGCGACAGGAACAAGAGCCGCCTTCCAGACCCGGTAATCCTTGTCGAACAGAACCGCCGCCAGGACGTCGAAACCGTCGAGGTCGCGGATCGCCGACATCTGGCGGGCGTGTTTGAGGCGGTGAAGGCGTCGCCNCTTGATCTGGTAGCGACGCCCGGCCGCGTCGAGCGCGTCAAGGGACTTGTTGGAGTTTCCCTTCTGCGACCAACCGAACGCTTTGCAGAAGAGATGCTCCGCCAGATCGCCGGTCGGATTGTTGGCCGAACGCAGCACGTCGCGCCGGCGCAACTCGTCGCCGATGGCCGCATGCAGCGCCAGCAGATCGCGCAGCGCTGCGGCTTGCAGATCGACCGTCGCGGCGGTCGCCTGAGCAGCGTCCGTCTGGGCCGCGCTCAGCCTAGCGGCGTTCATTTGAAGTGCTTCGACAGTTTCAGCGCCTGGCTCTGATAGTTGGAGACGCCGCCCTGCCCGTAGAGCGTGCGGGGATTTGNCGAGAGCGGCTCGAAGGTCAGCCGCGCGATGATCTGGCCGTCCTCCAGGACGAAGGGCACTTCGTGGCTGCGCACCTCCAGCACGCCGCGNNCGCTCGGCGCGCCGTCCGGCCCCTCGCCGAAGCCGGGGTCGAAAAAGCCCGCGTAATGGACGCGGAACTCGCCCATCGCCGGGTCGATCGGCGCCATTTCGGCGGCCAGATCGGCGGGAATGCGCATCTTCTCGCGCGAGGCGAGAATGTAGAATTCGCCCGGATCGAGGATCAGACGCGCGTCCGGGCGCGCCAGGATCGGATCCCAGAACTCCTCCATCGCATAGGCGCCGACGCGGTCGACGTCGATGACGTCGGCGTGCTTCTGGGCGCGGTAGCCGATGAGCGGGCCGAGGCCGCCGGCGGCGAGCGCGACGCGCACGATCAGGCCGTCGCGCAGCGCGATGGCGCCGTCGACCAGCGGCGCGGCGGCGTGGCGGGCGGCCAGCCNCGCGTCGCCGAGCGCGAAGCGGGCCTGCGGCGCGGCGGGATCGACGCGGCGGAAGCGGATCTGGTTGAGGCGCGAGCCTCNGCGGGCGCGGATCGAGAAGGAGCGCGGCGAGACCTCGGCGTAGAGCGGGCCGCGATAGCCGGCGGGCGCGGCGTCGAAGACGTCCGAGCGGTCGGCGATCAGACGGGTGAAAATGTCGAGCCGCCCGGTCGNAGCTTTCGGATTGGCGAGGGCGGCGACGTCGTCGGGAAGGGCCAGACGCTCCAGCAGCGGCACGACATAGACGCAGCCGCGCTCCAGCACCGCGCCGGCGCCGGTCAGGTCAATCTCGTCGAAGCTGGCGGAGGCAAGCACCTCCTCGACCCGGCGGGCGGGGCCGGGCAGGAAGCTCGCGCGCACCCGATAGGCCTTGGGGCCGAGGCGCAAATCGAGGCTGGCGGGCTGGATCTGCCCCGGCGCGAGCGNGCGCGCGGCGGCGATTTCGCCCTGCGCCGCCATCTCGGCGATGCGCTCGCCAGGGGCCAGACCAAGGCCCCGCGCTCGATCTCCGCCCATCGCCGCGCCCTCTTGCGCGCGCCCCCTCGGCCGCGCCCCGGCCCGTCCTAGCCGCGCCGTCGGGCCACGTCCAGCGCGCCCGCGCGGCGGTCTTGCGACCAAGCCGCGCGGCGACGTCAGACGCGTTGACGGCCCGCCCCGGCCCGTGCGATCCAATGCGCGTTCGTGGCCCCTGAGCCGGCCGGCTTGCCGCCACGTTAATCCAGGCTAAAGGCCGGGGCTTCCCGCGAAGACCCGCGCTTTTTCGTCTGCAGTCCGGGACGCTTGTCGCCATGATCGAGACCGATCGCCCGCTGAAAGCCGCCACCCAGCTCGTGCATGGNGGGACGTTGCGTTCACCTTTCGCGGAGACGTCCGAGGCGTTGTATCTGACGCAAGGTTACGTCTATCCGAACGCCGAGGCGGCGGAGGCGCGCTTCAAGGGCGACGAGCCGGGCTTCATCTATTCGCGCTTCTCGAACCCGACCGTCGCGATGTTCGAAAAGCGCATGGCGCTGCTCGAAGGCGCGGAGGCGGCGCGCGGCGTGGCTTCGGGCATGGCCGCCGTCACGGCCGCGATGATGGGTCAGGTGAAAGCCGGCGATCACGTCGTCGCCGCGCGCGCGCTGTTCGGCTCGTGCCTCTACGTGATCGAAGAGCTGCTGCCGCGCTTCGGCGTCGCCGCGACGCTGGTCGACGGCTGCGATCTCGACCAATGGCGCGCCGCGATGCGGCCCGAGACAAAGGTCTGCTTCATCGAGACGCCGACCAATCCGACGCTGGAGGTCTACGACATCGCCGCGATCGCCGAGATCGCGCACGCCGCCGGCGCGACGCTGGTCGTCGACAACGTGTTCGCCACGCCGATGTTGCAGAAGCCGCTGCGCCTCGGCGCCGATTGCGTCGTCTACTCGGCGACCAAGCATATCGACGGGCAAGGGCGCTGTCTGGGCGGCGTCATTCTGGCGTCCGAAGAGTTCATCCAGACGCATATCCACAACTTCCTGCGCCAGACCGGGCCCTCGCTGTCGCCGTTCAACGCCTGGACGATGCTGAAGGGGCTGGAGACGCTGCCGCTGCGCGTCGACCGGCAGATGGAGAGCGCGGCGCGCCTCGCCGATCTGCTCGCGCAGAGCCCGAAGATCGAAAAAGTCTATCCCGGTCGCGACGACCATCCCCAGCGCGACGTCGCGCGGCGGCAGATGAGCGGCGGCGGCACGCTGGTCGCCTTCGAGGTCGCCGGCGGCAAGGCCGGCGCGTTCCGCTTCGAAAACGCGCTGAGGATCGTGCTCATCTCGAACAATCTCGGCGACGCCAAGAGCCTGATCACCCANCCCTCGACGACGACGCATCAGCGCCTGAACGCCGAGCAACAGGCGCGGATGGGAATTTATCCGGGCTTGCTGCGTCTGTCGGTCGGCCTCGAAGACGTCGACGATCTCGCCGACGATCTGGCGCGCGCGCTGCACGCCGTTTAGGCCGCGACGCGGCTTCCCGCGCCCGCTCGGCAGGTCTAGGATCGCCGCCATGTACGAGGCGATCACCCGCACCATCCGCGTGACGGCGGATCCCGCCTTCTCGCCCGAGCGCTCGGACGCGGAGGCGCGGCAATTCGTGTGGACCTACACCATCACCATCGCCAACGAGGGCGAGAGCGCCGTGCAGGTGATGACGCGGCGCTGGCGCATCACCGACGCGCAGGGCCGCACGCAGGAGGTCAGCGGCTCGGGCGTGGTGGGCCAGCAGCCGATCATCGCGCCGGGCGAAAGCTTCCGATATACGTCGGCCTGCCCGCTGACGACGCCGTCGGGCTTCATGTCGGGCAGCTATCGCTGCGTCGACGAAGACGGCCGCGCCTTCGACGTGGAGATTCCNGCCTTTTCGCTCGACTGCCCGCATCTGCGGCGCGTCGTGAATTAACCCCGCGACCTTCGCGAAGCTTGGCCGGAGCGCCGGATGACCGCCACCCCCGACCCGCGCCGCGCGCGCGCCATCGACATTCTGACGCGGCTGGTGTCGTTCGACACCGAAAGCTCCAAGTCCAACCTCGCCCTGATCGACGACGTCGAGGCGTTGCTGCGGGCCGAGGGCGTGTCCTTCACGCGCGCGCCNGCGGCCGGCGACAAGGCGGCGTTGTTCGCCACGATCGGCCCGATGACGGAGGGCGGCGTCGTGCTGTCGGGGCACACCGACGTCGTGCCGGTGGCCGGCCAGGCGTGGACGAGCGATCCGTTCACGCTGCGCGAGGCCGACGGGCGGCTCTACGGGCGCGGCGCCTGCGACATGAAGGGCTTCGCGGCGCTGGCGCTGGCGATGATCCCGGAGTTCAAGGCGGCGGCGCTGAAGCGGCCGATCCACATCCTGCTCAGCTATGACGAGGAGACGACCTGTCTGGGGCCGGTCGATCTGATCGAACGGTTCGGGCGCGACCTGCCGCGNCCCGGCGCCTGCATCGTCGGCGAGCCGACGCTGATGCATGTGGCCGACGCGCACAAGTCGATCTCGACCTACGAGACGGTGGTGCGCGGCTTCGAGGCGCATTCCTCCAAGCCGGCGCTCGGCGCCAACGCGATCGCGGCGGCCGCCGATCTGGTCGCCGAAATCTCGCGGATGCAGGCGCGCTACGAAGCCAAGGCCGAGACCAACAGCCGCTTCGATCCGCCCTATTCGACGGTGCATGTGGGCATTCTGCGCGGCGGCACGGCGCGCAACATCCTCGCCAAGGAGGCGCGCTTCTGGTGGGAGTTCCGCGGCCTGCCGGGCACGCGGCCGGACGAGGCCTTCGTCGCGTTCGACGACTATGCGCGCCGCGTCGCGCTGCCGGCGCTGGCGCGCTTCACGCCCGAGGTCGCCATCGAGACGACCTGCGAGGTCGAGGTGCCAGGGCTCGCGCCGGAGCCGGGTTCGCGCGCCGAGGCGCTGGCGCTGAAGCTGACGCGCTCCAACCGCACCGTCGCGGTCTCCTACGCCACGGAGGCGGGGCGCTTCCAGCAAGGCGGCGTGCCGACGGTGGTGTGCGGGCCGGGCTCGATCGATCAGGCGCATCAACCGGACGAGTTCCTCGCCGTCGAGCAGATCGACAAGGGCTGCGCTTCATGCGCGGGCCGATCGGCGAGATGGGGTGAGGCGTTCGCGCCACAGAGCCGCGCCGTTCGCGCGGCGAAATCATGGCGACGCGCCCGAGGTCTTGCGCGTCGCCGCGCAGGACGGTATCAGCCCGCCCCATTGCGCAGGCGCCGACACGAGGGAGGCGACATGAACAGACAGTCGAGCCTTCCGATCCGCGCCGCCGCGTCGCGCAAAACCTGACGCGCACGTCTCGACGCGCAAAGTCCTGACGCGCAAGTCCTGACTTATCCTCCGGATGCTCCGCGCCGACGCTTGAGCCCTGACGCTTGAGCCGCCGCGCGGCGGCGCGCAACGGACGACGCGACGCCCGCGCGGGCGCTTTTCCGACTTTCCCGCATTCGCCTTCGCCGCGCCGCCTGACGTCGCGCGCGTTCGCTCATGGAGGCCGCGATGGCCATCCTGTCCTCATTCGCGTCGGGGCTCGCCGTGCTGGCGTGTCTGGCGCTGGTCAAACGGTCCGTCCGCGCGTTCGCGGCGACGATCGCTCGTCTGATCGCAGCGTCGCGCCGCGCGGCCGCGCGCGGCGGCGGCGCGCAGGCGCCGACCTTCGAACGCTTTCGCGCGGAGCTGCGCGAGCCGGTCGCCGCGCTCGCCGGGCGCCATCCGCGCCTGGCCGATCTGGCGCGCTCCTGCCCGGCCGCTCTGNNGCGGCGATGGCGGCGCCGGGCGAGGACGAGGAACGCATCGCGGCGGCGGCGCGCGCGATGGCGCAGACGATCGACGGGCCCGATCGCCGAGACGCTCGCGACGCTCGGCGTGCCGCTCTGGCTGCGCAAGGCGCGGCCGGAGACCTTCGCAGCGGCGCCGCCGCGCCTGCCGGACGGGGCGCAGCTGCGCCGGCGCATCGCCGTCTACGTGCCGACCGGCGACGCGCCGCCGCGCTGCGGCGGCGAGGATCCCGCCTACTGGCTGTCGATCGTCGCGACGGCGTTCGAAACCGCCGACGAGGAGATCGCGATCTGGGCGGCGCGGTGCGCGGCGCGCCAGAACGCCGAGATATGGAGCCACGATCTGCGCGCGACGCTGATGTGGGCGTGGCACGCCAGACGCGGGGCCGACCTGGCGCGCTGGACGCCGTCGCTGGGCTGGGCGCGGGCGCGCGTCCTGACGCAGGGCTGGCTGGCGCGCTCGGAGTTCGCGATCTTCGGAGGGCCGCAGGACTGGGCGCTGGCGCGCGACGAGGTCGAAGGATTTCTGTTCACGCCGCTCGCCACGCCGGAGGACATCGCCGCGGAGGGGGAAGCGATGGCGCATTGCGTCGCCTCCTACGCGCGCGAGGTGGCGACCGGCGATTGCGCTTTGTGGAGCGTGCGGCGCGGCGAGGAGCGCGTCGCGACGCTCGAACTTGCGACCGCATGCGGGAGCGAGTTCGTGACGGTGCGCCAGCTGTTCGGGCCGAGCAACGCGCCGGCGCCGCGCGCGGCCTGGCGCGCGGCGACCTTGTTCGCGCTCGCGCGGGCGCAGGCCTGCGAGAGNCGCGCGCGCCCGCGCGCCACGCCGCAGGAGGCGGCGGCGCGCTGGCGNGGCCTTTTCGAGCCCTACTGGGCGGAAAAAGGCGGGACGCGCTCCTGGGCGCCGCTGGAGCCCCGCGACGGCGGGCTGGCGTTCGACTGAGGGGGCCGCGGCGCGAAAACGCCGCGGCTCAGCCCGTCGCGGCGCCCGGGGCGGTCTGCGCCTTCCGGGTGTCGAACGCGTCCGGCTCGCACACCCGCTTCGTCGAGCAGAACTCGCAGGTGACGCTGATCTTGCCGTCGTCGCCGACCATTTCGCGGCGTTCGGCCGGCGTGAAGCGGCGCAGCATCTCTTCGACGCCCTCGTCCGAGCAGCGGCATTTTTCGATCACGCGCTGCGGATCGAAGACCTTGACGCCGCGCTCGTGAAACAGGCGATAGAGCAGCCGTTCCGAGGAGACCGTCGGGTCGACCAGCTCATGCGCCTCCACCGTCAGCGACAGCGCCTTGGCCTCCTGCCAGGCGTCGTCTTCGGGCGCGACCGGCGCCGCGCGCCCGTCGGGCGCGTCGCCGGNGTGCTGGTCGCGCTGGCGACGCTCGACGCTTTCGGGCAGGAACTGCGCCAGGAAACCGCCGGCGCGCCACGCCTTGCCGTTCGCCGTCTCGACCTCGCCGACCGCGAGCTTGATCACCGTCGGGATTTGCTCGGACTGCGCGAAATAGCTCTCGGCGGCGTCCTGCAAGGACTGGCCGTCCATCGCGACGACGCCCTGATAGCGGTTCATCGAGCCGCCCGGATCGACGGTCAGGCCGAAATGGCCCTTGCCCAGCAGCGGCTCGCCGGCGGCGAGGCNGCGCGCGTCGAAGCGGGCGAAGGCGCGCAGGCGGTCGGGCGCGTCGACGTCGACGACGAGCAGATCGACGGCGCCGTCGGTGCGGGTCTGCACCTGAAACCGGCCTTCGAACTTCAACGCCGAGGCGAGCAGCGCGGCCAGCGCCGCGCCCTNCCCGATCAGACGGCCGACGGCGTCGGGATAGCCGTGTCGGCGGACGATGGCGTCGACGGCGGGGCCGAGGCGGGCGACGCGGCCGCGCACGTCGAGGCTCTCGACGGCGAAGGGCGTGACGGCGTCGTCGTGCGCGTCGTCGGACACGAAGCGGCTGATCTGTGTCATTCTGGTCGCTCCTCACTCATGGCGCGCGACCGGAATCCGCCGCTCAGATCGCGCCGAAACACCAGGCGAGCACGCCCTTTTGAGCGTGCAGGCGGTTTTCGGCTTCGTCGAAAACGACCGATTGCGGCCCGTCGATCACCTCGTCGGTGACCTCCTCGCCGCGATGGGCGGGCAAGCAATGCATGAAGATCGCGTCCGGCCGCGCTTTGCGCATCAGATGGGCGTTCACCTGGTAAGGCGCAAGGAGGTTGTGACGGCTGGTCGCCTCGTCCTCGTCGCCCATCGACACCCAGCAGTCGGAAATCACGGCGGAGGCGTCGCGCACCGCCTCTTCGGGGTCGTGGGTGTGGCGCAGCTGCGCGCCGTTGGCGCGCGCCCAGTCGATCAGCGCATGCGGCGGATCAAGCTGCGGCGGCGTGGCGACGTTGATCGCGAAGTCGAAGCGGGGCGCGCGCACCCTGCTCGCCAGCACGTTGTTGGCGTCGCCCGACCAGGCCACCGTCTTGCCCTTGATCGGGCCGCGATGCTCCTCGAAGGTCATCACGTCGGCCATCACCTGACAGGGATGCGAGCGCTTGGTGAGCGCGTTGATCACCGGCACGGTGGCGTAGCGGGCGAATTCGACGAGATCGTCATGGCTGAGGATGCGCATGACGACGGCGTCGACATAGCGCGACAGCACGCGGGCGGTGTCGGCGATGGTCTCGCCGCGGCCCAGCTGCATCTCGGCGCCGGTCAGCATGATCGTCTCGCCGCCCAGTTCGCGCATGCCGACGTCGAAAGAGACGCGGGTGCGGGTCGAGGGCTGGTCGAAGACCATCGCCAGAACCTTGCCCTTGAGCGGCTTGTCGGCGTCGTGGCCGCGCGCCTTCTTCATCCGGGCGGAGGCGTCGAGGATGCGGCGCAGCCCGGNGGCGGAAATGTCGGAGAGGTCGAGAAAGTTCGGCATCACGCGGCTCCCTTGCCCGCGTCGGCGGCGCGCTCGCGCTCGACGCGCGCAGGCGGCGTCGAGGCGACGCACGCCTTCGATCAGTTCGTCGTCGCCGATGGTCAGCGGCGGCAGCAACCGCACGACGTTGTCGCCGGCGGGAATGGTGAGGACATGCTCGGCGCGCCNCGCCGCCGCGAAGGCCGCGTTGAGCGTGCGCGGGTCGATCTTAAGGCCCATGATCAGCCCCTCGCCGCGGATGTCGGCGATCACGTCGGGATGGCGGTCCTTCAGCTCGGCGAGGCGCTGGGCGAGCAGCAGGCCCTTGGCCTTGACGGCGTCGAGGAAGCCTGGCGCGAGCACGACGTCGAGCACGGCGTTGCCGATCGCCATCGCCAGCGGATTGCCGCCGAAGGTGGTGCCGTGGGTGCCGGGCGTCAGCCCCTTGGCGGCCTGCGCGCTCGCCAGACAGGCGCCGACCGNGAAGCCGCCGCCAAGGCCCTTGGCGGAAGTCAGAATGTCGGGCGTGACGCCCATATGCTCATAGGCGAACAGCGTGCCGGTGCGCCCGATCCCGGTCTGCACCTCGTCGAAGATGAGCAGCAAGCCATGCTCGTCGCACAGCGCGCGCAGCGCCTTGAGGAAGGCGGGCGTCGCCGCGCGCAGGCCGCCTTCGCCCTGGATCGGCTCAATCATCAGCGCCGCCGTCGACGGGCCGATGGCGGCCTTGAGCGCCTCGACGTCGCCGAAGGGAACCTGATCGAAGCCCTCGACCTTGGGGCCGAAGCCTTCGAGATATTTCTGCTGGCCGCCGGCGGCAATCGTCGCCAGCGTGCGGCCGTGAAAGGCGCCCTCGAAGGTGACGATGCGGAAGCGCTCGGGCGCGCCGCTCACGGCGTGGAATTTGCGCGCCATCTTGATGGCGGCCTCGTTGGCCTCCGCGCCCGAATTGCAGAAGAACGCGACGTCCGCGAAGGTGGCGTCCGTCAGCCGTTTGGCGAGCCGCTCGCCCTCGGGAATCTGGAACAGGTTCGAGCAGTGCCAGAGCTTGGCGCCCTGCTCCTGCAAGGTCTTGACCAGATGCGGATGCGAATGGCCGCAGGAATTCACCGCGATGCCGGCGCCGAAATCGAGATATCGCTCACCGTTCGTCGCCGTCAGCCAGGCTCCGTCGCCGCGCTCGAAAGCGACATCGGCGCGCGCGTAGTTCTGAAGCAACGAGGAGGGCACGATTTCAATTCCTCCAATTCGGCCGTCCGACCGGCGACGGGACGAGCGTCCGGCGGACGCCCGAAACGAAACTGCCGCCCTTTCGAGGCGGCAGTCTCTTGACGCAACTCTAGAAAATGGCCGGGTTCAGGTCAATCGCGGCGCAGGACGCGCAGGCGTGCGACCATCGTCGCGCTCCGCGACTCTTTCGCCCAGGCCGGGCGACGCCGCCAACTGTTGCGTCGGCGACTCACTTTCGCCGCATCTGCTGGGAAAACGTCTGGCGAGCGGCGGCGGCGGTTGCGCCGGATTCAACGGCTAGTGTAGCGTCGCCTCGTCGAATACGACATTTCGTGCGGCGTTTTTCGAGAGCGTTCCCCTTTGTCCTGCCGGAGCTCCGGCGGATGGCGGTTGAATTGCGTCAGCCGCGCCCCCAAGAGGCCGAGGTATCACGATGTCATGGACAGAGGAGCGGGTCGGCTGTTGCGCAAGCTCTGGCTGGATGGCCTGAGCGCCAGCCAGATCGCCGGCGAACTCGCTCATGGAATCACGCGTAACGCCGTGATCGGCAAGGTTCACAGGCTGGGGCTGTCCGGCCGTGCGAAGGCGCCGACGACAAATGTCGGCGCCGCTGGCGCTCCGGCCCGTCCCAAGGTTTCGCCGGCCCCACGCGCCGCCGCGCCGAAGCCGATCGCTCCGATGGTGATCGGCGCCACGGCGCTGGCGATCAAGCCGCGTCCGACGCCTGCGCCGCATGTCGCGCCTCAGGCCGTCGTCGTGCCGATCAGCGAACGCGTGACCATCATGGAGTTGCGCGAGGCGATGTGCCGCTGGCCGCTCGGCGACCCGACCAATCCGGAGTTCCGCTTCTGCGGCGCGCGCACCTCCGAGGCGGGCGCGCCCTATTGCGGCACTCACGCGCAGCTCGCCTATCAGCCGGCGCAAGATCGTCGGCGCGAACGCCGCGCCGGCTGAACGGGCCGCGCAGGCCTTCGCGCGGCTTGCGCGTCAAAGACGTGCGCGCAGACGCTTGAGCGACGTTGACGACGGCCCGGACGACGGCCCGCGATCATGCCTCGCCCATCGACGCCAGAGGGCGAGGCGGCCGAGCGCGACGGACTCCGGCGTTTCGGGCGATGCCCGCGTTTCAAGCGAAGCCCGGCTTTCAAGCGAACACAGCGCGCCTGGCGCGGAGGTCGCGCCCGGTCACGCGCGGCCGAAACGTTCGTCGAAGGCGTAGCCGGCGCCACGCACGGTTCGGATCGGATCGGCCTCGCGGCCACGCGACAGCGCCTTGCGCAGGCGGCCGACATGGACGTCGACCGTGCGCTCGTCGATTTCGGAGGCCGTGCCCCATACGCCGTCGAGCAATTGGCCGCGCGACAACACGCGACCAGGCTTCTCCATCAAAAATTCGAGCAGGCGAAACTCCGTCGGGCCGAGATGAACGTCACGCTGGCCGCGGCGGACGCGATGGGTTTCGCGGTCGAGCCNCAGATCGCCGGCGGCGAGCGTCGCGGCGACGCGTTCGGGCCGCGCGCGGCGCAGCAGAGCGCGCACGCGCGCCATCAATTCGGGCACAGAGAAGGGTTTGACCACATAATCGTCCGCGCCGATCGACAGGCCGCGCACGCGCTCTCNCTCCTCGCCGCGCGCCGTCACCATGATCACCGGCAGGGTGCGCGTCGCCTCCCGGGCGCGCAGGCGTCGACACACCTCAAGCCCCGAAAGGCCAGGCAGCATCCAGTCGAGGATGACCAGATCGGGCGTGCTTTCAAGCAAAGCCAGTTCCGCGTCGTCGCCGCGGGCGACGCGCTCGACCGAATAGCCCTCGGATTCCAGATTATATTGCAGCAGTATGGCGAGAGCGTCCTCGTCTTCGACGACGAGAACGCGAGGCGCGGCGGCGCCGGCCGTCGACTTGCGCGGTTCGCTCACGAGAGNGCCTCACGCCGTCGGCGCGGACGCCGGACGCGGCCGTTCGATCGGCATGGTCTGGCCCGTGACGATGTAATAGACGGTCTCGGCGATGTTGGTGGCGTGATCGCCGATGCGCTCGAAATTCTTCGAGCAAAACAGCAGGTGCGCGCAGAACGAGATGCTGCGCGGATCCTCCATCATGAATGTGAGAAGATCGCGGAACACGCTGTCGTCGAGCGCGTCAAGCTCGACGTCGCGCTCCCATACGGCGCGCGCCTTGTCGACGTCGCGGCTCGCATAGGCGTCGAGGACGTCCTTCANTCTGCTCGTTGCACGCTCCTGCATGTGACGCAGACCAACCGTCGCGCGGGCGATGTGCGGCTCCGCGCCGATCTTGATCGCGCGCTTGGCGATGTTCTTGGCGAGGTCGCCGACGCGCTCAAGATCGCCCGCGACGCGGATCGCGCCGACGATCTCGCGCAGATCGACCGCGAGCGGCTGGCGACGCGCGATAGTGAGGATCGCCAACTCCTCGACGTCGCGCTGGATGGCGTCCAGACGCGGATCGACCGAGATCACGACGCGCGCCAGATCGGCGTCGAGATGGGCGAGCGCGTCGGTGGCGTCCGAGACCATTTTCTCGGCGATGCCGCCCATCTCGGCGATGCGGCGACCCAACGCCTCAAGCTCCTTGTCGAAGGCGCGGACGGTATGTTCGATCACGGGCGTGCTCCTGATGGGGAATGATCAGCCGAAGCGGCCGGTGATGTAGTCCTGCGTGCGTTGCTCGCGCGGCGCGGTGAACAGCTTCGTCGTGTCGCCGAATTCGACAAGCTCGCCTAGATACATGAAGGCGGTGTAGTCGGAAACGCGACCGGCCTGCTGCATGTTATGCGTCACGATGGCGATGGTGTAGCGTTCTTTCAGCTCGTCGATCGNCTCCTCGACCTTCGCCGTCGAAATCGGGTCGAGCGCCGAACAGGGCTCGTCGAAGAGAATGACTTCGGGCTTGATCGCGACGGTGCGCGCGATGCACAAGCGCTGCTGCTGGCCGCCCGAGAGCGAGAGGCCGGAGGCGTCGAGCTTGTCCTTGACCTCGTTCCACAAGGCGGCGCCCTTCAACGCGGCCTCCACGCGTCCCTGCATCTCGGAGTTCGGCAGCTGTTCGTAGAGTCGGATGCCGAAAGCGATGTTGTCGTAGATCGACATGGGAAACGGCGTCGGCTTCTGAAACACCATGCCGACGCGCGCGCGCAGGAGATTGCGGTCGACGTCGGAATCGAGAACGTTCTTGCCGTCGAGAAGCACCTGTCCTTCCGCGCGCTGGCCCGGATAGAGGTCATACATTCGGTTGAGCACGCGCAACAAGGTGGACTTGCCGCAGCCCGAAGGGCCGATGAACGCGGTGACGCAGCGCTCGGCGAGATCGAGGCTGATGCCTTTCAGCGCCTTGGTCTGCCCGTAGTAGAAATTCAGATCGCGCACGGCGATGCGCGGCGGCGGACCGCCGGCGGTCAGCGGCGCCATGCCCTGCTGGGCGGACGGGACGGCGCGGGCGTCGAGGGTCATCGTCATTTCGGCTTCCTTTCNGCCGCCGATCAGGCGCGCCGCAATATTGAGGGACAACACAGCGAAGGTGATCAGAAGCGCGCCGGACCAGGCGGNCTGCTTCCAGAAGGCGTAAGGCGACTGCACGAAATTGTTGATCGTGACGGGCAGATTCGCCATCGACCGGCCGAGGTCGAGACTCCAGAACTGGTTCGACAGCACGGTGAACAGCAAGGGCGCGGTTTCGCCCATAATGCGGGCGATGGCCAGCAACACGCCAGTGACGATGCCCACGCGCGCAGCCTTGAAGGCGACCTGACGGATCACCAATGACCGCGGCATTCCGAGCGCCGAGGCGGCCTCGCGCAGGGTGTTGGGGACCAGAAGCAGCATGTTCTCGGTCGTGCGGACGACGACGGGAATGACGATCACCGCCAGCGCCAAAGCGCCGGCGAATCCGGAAAATCCGCCCATCGGCACCACGACGAAGCCGTAGACGAACAAGCCGATGATGATCGAGGGAGCCGACAGAAGAATGTCGTTGATGAAGCGGATGACCGTGGCGAGCCTGTCGTGACGGCCATATTCGGCGAGCCAGGCGCCGGCGAGCAGGCCGATCGGGGCGCCGATGGCGACGCCTAGGAAGGTCAGCAGGAGCGAACCGACGATGGCGTTGGCGAGACCGCCGCTCTGCTGGCCCGGCGGCGGCGTCATCTGCGTGAACAGAGGCAGGCTGAGGCCGGGAATCCCGTTCCACAACAGGCTGAACAGGATCAGCGCCAGCCACATAAGGCCAAAGCCAGCTGCGGCGAGGCACAAAGCGCGCAAAAACCCGTCCGTGCGCTTGCGCGCGCGGTAGATCGGATTGGCGCCCGAGGGGCCGAAGTCGGTCGTCGCCATCACTTGCCCTGTTTGAGTTCGAGTCGCATCAGCATCAGCCGCGCGGCGGCCAGCACCGCGAAGGTCAGAACGAAAAGCAGCAGGCCCAGCAGCATGAGCCCCGACTGGTGCAGACCGGAGCTTTCGGCGAATTCGCTGGCGATGGCGGCCGAGATCGTCGTGCCGGGCGAAAACAGCGAGCCGGTGATCTTGTAGGAATTTCCGATGATGAAGGTGACGGCCATCGTTTCGCCGAGCGCGCGGCCGAGCGCCAGCATCACGCCGCCGATGACGCCGACCCGGGTGTAGGGGATCACCACGCGACGCACCACCTCCCAGGTCGTGCAGCCGACGCCATAGGCCGCCTCCTTGAGCACCGCCGGCACCGTCGCGAAAACGTCGCGCGAGATCGCGGTGATGAAGGGCAAGACCATGATCGCCAGGATCAGCGACGCGTTGAACAAAGATAACTGAGAGGGCGGGCCGGCGAAGAGGGAGCCCACCAAGGGCAGCGAGCCGAAGGTCGCGATCACGAAGGGCTGAAAGCGCTCCGCCAGGAACGGCCCGAGCACGAAAAAGCCCCACATGCCGTAGATGATCGAAGGGATGCCGGCCAGCAACTCGATGGCGAGCGCGATCGGGCGACGCAGAGGCAGCGGGCAAAATTCGGTGAGGAAGATCGCGATTCCAAGACCGACGGGCACGGCGATCAGCATGGCGATGAAGGACGACACAAGCGTGCCGTAGAGCGGGCCCAGGGCGCCCATGACNNCGGCTCGTCGAGCTGCGGCCCAACGTTGGGTCGTCAGAAAGGCGAAGCCGAACTCCTTCATCGCCGGCCAGGCGCCGATGGTGAGCGACACGATGATGCCGCCCAGCAACGCCAGCACCAGCAGGGCGGCCAGCTTGGTCGCCCAATAAAAGGCGAGATCGGAGCGTTTGAACGCGCTCAACGCGCGGGCGCGATCGACCGTCTCGCCGCCGCTCCCGATGGGTTGCGCCGTCATCGCCATCGTCATCCCCGCCCCCGTTCGCTCAGAACCTATAGCGCGACGAGGCGCCTTTCGGCGCCCGCNCTGCGACTTATCCGACCTTACTTGGTCGCNGACGTCCTTCTCCCAGGTCGTCTTGATCTGCTTGACGACGCTTTCGGGCATCGGAACGTAGTCAAGCTCCTCGGCCATCTTGCCGCCCTTGTCGAAAGCCCAGGCGAAGAACTTCAGCGCCTCGGCGGCCTGCGCCTTGTCGGCGGGCTGCTTGTGGATGAGGATGAAGGTCGCCGCGGTGATCGGCCAGGAGGCCTCGCCCGGCTGGTTGGTGAGGATGACGCGATAGCCCGGCTCCTTCGCCCAGTCGGCGTTGGCGGCTGCGGCCTGGAAGGAGCCTGTCGTCGGCTGCACGGTCTTGCCGGCGGCGTTGATCAGGGCGGCGTGGGTGAGCTTGTTCTGCTTGGCGTAGGCGTATTCGACGTAGCCGATCGCGCCCTTGGTCTGGGCGACGTTGCCGGCGACGCCCTCGTTGCCCTTGGCGCCGACGCCCGTCGGCCATTCCACCGCCGTGCCGGCGCCGACAGCGGCCTTCCAGTCGGCGCTCGCCTTGGCGAGGTAGTCGGTGAAGTTGAAGGTCGTGCCCGAGCCGTCGGAGCGGCGCACCACGGTGATCGCGGAGGCGGGCAGGCTCAGGCCGGGATTGAGCGCCTTGAGGGCGGCGTCATCCCAGGTCTTGACCTTGCCGAGATAGATGTCGGCGAGCGTCTTGCCGTCGAGAACGAGCTTGCCCGGCTCGACGCCTTCGAGGTTCACCACAGGCACGATCGCGCCCATCACCTGCGGCCACTGGACGAGGCCGTCCTTGTCGAGCTGGTCGGCCTTGAGGGNGGCGTCGGTGGCGCCGAAGACGACGGTCTTGGCCTGAATCTGCTTGATGCCCGCGCCCGAGCCGATCGACTGGTAATTCAAGCCGATCCCAGTCTCCTTCTTATAGGCGTCCGCCCATTTGGCGTAGACGGGATAGGGAAGGTCGCGCCGGCGCCGGTGATGTCGGCGGCGAAGGCCGCGCCGGCGGCGGTCGTCGCGGCGACGAGGGCGGCGGCGCGCAGGATGGTCTTGATCGTCAAGGCGTGGACGGTCATCGGGTTGAACTCCTATGGACGGCCCGGCGCGGCGGCCGACGTCGTGCGGGCAGAGTCCTAGTCCGCTCAGATGACGGCTGTGCGACGCCTCAACTTTCTGGATTTTTTCAGGAATTTTCTTTTTGACGGGAATCGCGACGCGAAACGACGTGCCCTCCCCAACCCGGCTGGTGATGCTCATGCGACCGCCGTGACGGGCGACGACGTGCTTGACCAGCGCCAGCCCGAGGCCGGTTCCGCCCTGGGCGCGGCTTGCGCCGGGATCGACGCGATAAAAGCGCTCGGTGAGGCGCGGCAGATNGCTCGGGGCGACGCCGCGGCCGTGGTCGCGCACGACGAGCACGGCGTCGCGGCCGTCGCGCTGAACGCTGACCTCGACACGGCCGGAGCCTTCGTCCGGCAAACCATATTTCAGAGCGTTTTCGACAAGGTTCTCGACCATGCGCGCGAGCCNGTCGCGGTCGCCCGCCACGACGACGGGCTTCAGGTCCACCGCGATCGCCGCGTCGCGCGAGAGGGCGAGCGGCCCCAGCGTCTCGACGATATGACCGGCGATCGCGGCGAGATCCACCGGCTCGGTGGGGCGAATGTGCAGGCTGCGCTCGACGCGCGACAGCGAGAGGAGATCGTCGATCAGACGCGACATGCGCGTGGCCTGCTCGCGCATGACGTCAAGGAAGCGCTCGCGGGCGCGCGCGTCGTCGCGGGCGGGGCCTTGCAGGGTCTCGATGAAGCCGAGCAAGGAGGCGAGCGGCGTGCGCAGCTCGTGGCTGGCGTTGGCGACGAAGTCGCTGCGGATCCGGTCGAGCCGCCAGGCTTCCGTAAGATCGCGCAACGTCAACGCGATCAACCCCGGCGCGGCGAGCACCGGCGCGGCGCGCGCCTCGAAGACGCGTTCGACCGAGCCGTGCTCGCGCCAGCGCGCGAGATGCGCGGCGCCGTCGGCGCGGGCGCGGGCGACGGCGGCGAGCACGTCGGGATCGCGCAGCGCCATCGCCAGCGGCGCGCCCAGCCGAAGCCCCGTCACGATGGCGCGCGCGGCGGCGTTGGCCGATCGCACGCGGTCGGCGGCGTCGATCAGCAGAATCGGATCGCCGAGAGCCTCAATCACGCCGGCCGCAATCTCGGCCTCACGCCGCCCGCGCTCCTCGTCTCGCCGCTCCAAGGCCGCCTCCTTGCGGGTCCATCCGCCCCATGAAACTGATAGGATGACGCCTGACAAGACGCGGCGACGACGCCGGCGCAGGAGAGAGCCATGACCGATCCGCACCCGTTCGGACATTTCGACGCGACGGCCGGGGACGGAGCGTCCGCCCCTTCGCTGGACGCGACCCGCCAGCAAAGCGATCGCGAACGCCGCAAAGATAAGAAAAAGAAGAAAAAAAGGAAAAGAAGCGGAGCCGCGAACGCAAAGCGCGCGAGGCGCGGCTGGCGTCCGCGCCGCAGATCGGCCCCGCGCCTGGCGGCGGCGCGGATGCGCCCGCGCAGACGGACCCGCCGCGCCCTCTCGCCGCGCCCTTCGACTTCACCAAGCCCTTGCCGAAGGCGATCGAGAAGGCCTCCTTCGGCTCCGGCGGCTTCGAATACGACAAGAAGCTCGACGCCGACGTCTATGAGGAGACCTTGCTGCGCCTCCAGATCGANGCGCAGAAGGCGATGGCCTGGATCAAGGAGAAAGGCGAGCGCGTCTGCATCGTGTTCGAGGGGCGCGACGCCGCAGGAAAGGGCGGCGCGATCCTGCGCCTGACCCAGCACCTGTCGCCGCGCGCGCGCGTCGTGGCGCTGCCCAAACCGACAGAGACCGAACGCGGGCAGTGGTATTTCCAGCGCTACGTCGCGCAAATGCCGACGCGCGGCGAGATGGTGGTGTTCGACCGCTCTTGGTACAACCGCGCCGGCGTCGAGCCGGTGTTCGGCTTCTGCACGCCGGCGGAGACCGATCGCTTCCTCAACGAGGCGCCGGAATTCGAGAAGATGCTGGCGCGCGACGGCGTCCGGATCGTCAAGTTCTTCCTCACCATCGGCCGCGAAATGCAGATGAAGCGCCTGTCGGAGCGCTATCAGGACCCTCTGGCGCGGTGGAAAATTTCGCCGATGGACAACGGCGCGGTGGACAAGTGGGACGCCTATTCGCAGGCCTATGACCGCATGCTCGGCCTCACCGACCACGCCGCCGCGCCGTGGACGATCATCCGCGCCAACGACAAGAAGCGGGCGCGCCTCGCCGTGATCGCTCATGTGCTGACGGCGCTGCCCTACGCGCCGCACGACGAGAAGCAGATCGGCCACGAGGACCCTAAGATCGTGCTGTCGGCGTCCGACTATCTCGCGAAAGGCGGGGAGAGGTGAGACTCACCCTCGTCGCCGCGACTGACGATCTCGCTGAGATAGCGCCAACGGCGCACCGCCTCGTTGGCGCCGAGAAGCGCGAGCGCGAGGATGAAAGGGGCGACGTAGTAGAAAATGCGGAACAACAGCAGCGAGGCGAGCATCGCCTCCTGCGAGGGCGCGGGCATGATCTTCAGCATCGTCGCGTCGAAGACGCCGATGCCGCCCGGCGCGTGGCTGGCGATGCCGAGAATGCAGGCGAAGGAATAGACCGCGGCGAAAGACAGGAAATCGACGCCGTGTCCGGCCGGGAGGAGTTGATACAACACGGCCGCGCCCATGCATACGTCGAGGACGCCGAGCGTCGTTTGCGCGAGCGTGATGCGGAAACCCGGCATGCGCAGGCGAAATCCCTGAACCGTGAGTTCGCGCCGGCCGCTCGAAACGACCGCGAAATAGGCGACGACGAGGCCCAGCACGCCAAGGCCGAGCGCGCGGTTGAGCGAGGGCAGAACGAGATTGAGCGTCGAGATCATCTCGGCCTGCGCCACCAGGCCGACTCCGAGCACCAGCCCCATGCCGAGCCAGAACGTGACGCCGCCGATGACGGTGATGCGCGCCACGTCGCCGGGGCCCAGGCCGTGTTGCGAGTAGATCCAGTAGCGCACCGTG
Source organism: Rhodoblastus sp. (assembly GCA_013693735.1). Taxonomy (GTDB): domain Bacteria; phylum Pseudomonadota; class Alphaproteobacteria; order Rhizobiales; family Beijerinckiaceae. Next base: position 48,129 of record CP059255.1, read on the forward strand.
CCGCCGGTGACGAGCGGGAAGCCGAGCGTGAAGGAGATCGCGAAACTGGTGAAAGAAGCGAGCGCGGTGACGAGATAGCTCATCTTGCGCTTGAGATGGCGCAGCACCACGGCGTCATAGCCGGTCAACGCCAAATAGGAGCCGATCGCGCAAAGAACGGCGAGCGTCACTTGCTCGGCGCTGGTCGCGCGGATCGCTTCGCGAAGGTCGGCGAGCTTGATGGTGGAGAGCGTGCGCGCCATCACGAACAGCGCGAGGCCGAACAGCGCCACCGACGCGATCAGACCGACAAGGCGCCAGCCTTTCGGCCGACGCGCCTGGGCGCCCGCGCTGCGCGGCAGATCGGAGACGGGAGAATCCGGCTTGGATTCAGGCTCGCCGGGGTGGGACGGGGCGCCGCTTACGTCGTTCATGTCGCCTGAAAGCTCATCGCGCCAGCCGTTCGTCGCGCGCTCTTATGGCCGCATGGGGCGACGCTGACAAGCGCCTCGCCCAGGAGCTCAACGCACGCATGCGACAGGCGCCAAGGCCGCGCGCAGGCGCTGCGCAAGAGCGCTCGCCCCGCGCCGGAACCAGCGGAGCCCCCGTCGCCGGCGAGGGCGGCGCCGGAAGCGGAGCCAAAGCCGCCGCGTCCTGCGCCGAAATCAGGACGTGCGGGGCGGCGGGCGCGACACCGGCGACCATCCGGCTCGCCGAGAAGGGACGCGCCAGGCCCAGAAAGCGGCCGTCGCGGTCGAAGGCCGGGGCCCNCGCCATGCCGGGCTGCAAGCCGGCCACCAGCGCTCCGGCGGCGTCGATCCGCCCGGAGGCCANCGAGAAGCGCCGCGGGCCCGCTCTGCGGCGCGAAAATCCGACGGCGAGCGCGGCGGCTCCGGGCGCGGAGGCGGCCGGACTCAGCAGGGCGGCCGGGCGCGTCGCGCCTTCCAGCAGCGCGAGCCCATCCTTGCCGCGCGCGGCGATGCGCGCGGGCGCGTCGGCGAGCGTCGCCACGGCGCAGTCGGCCGGCAGCGCCGCGAGATATTTGCCGGCGCCCAGCGAGATCGCGGTGGCGGCGAGCGTCGGCGGCGGCGGCTGAACGGGCGCGGACGTCTGCGCGCCCGAGGCCGCGGGCGGGTCGCCGCGCGTCGGCGGTTCGGGCGCCGAAGCGGAGCCGGGAAACGGCTCGAAGCTGTTGGCGATGGCGATGGACAGACGATCGAGGTCGGGGCGATCGGCGGGCGCGTAAAATGAGAAGCCGCGCAGCGTCGGGCGGCCCTGCGCGTCGCGGCCGGCGCCGAAGCGGGTGTAGAATTTGCGTCCCTGCGTCTCGCCGGCGACGACCACGAAATCGGGCCGCGCCAGCTTGTAGGAAACGCGACGGGTCGGCGACTCGGTCTTGAGACGGTCGAAGAGCCGGGGCAAATCCATGTCCGGCGAATCGATCGCCGCGAGATCGAGCGTGACGCGGCCGTCCTTCGAGGCGTAGCGCGAGGCGCCGGGCGTGCGCGTGGCTTGCGGCAGCAGCGCCTTCGGAACGCCGATGCGCGCGCCGGTCGGATCGGAGACCACGACGAAGCCCGCCGCCTGACGCGCGCGCGGCGGCGGCGAACAGAGCCTTGAGCTTGAGGGCGTCGGCAGGCCGTCGGCGGCCGGGCTGTTCTTGCGGTCGAAGGCGAGAAACGCCTCGCGCGAGCGCCGCCCGAACGCGCCGTCGACGACGCCCTGATAATCGCCCGTCCAGATCAGCGCGTCCTGCGTCGCCTTGCGGTCGGCCTCCGACAGCGCGTCGAAAGCCGCGGCGACAGGATCGGTCGCGGCGAGCGGCGGCGGCGGAGCCGGTTGGGCGCGAACGGACGCGTCGACGACAAACGGCGTCAAGGCCAGAAGCGCCGCCGACGGCGCAAGACATCGCCGCATGATCGTCCTCCCGCGCAGGATTGGCGTTCGCGCGGAGGTTAGCCGCGCGCCGCGCGCTTCGCCAGCCCTGTCATGCATTTGTCATTCTTCACCCACTGTCTTTCCGGCGCGGCCGTGTTAGCTTCCGCGCATTCGGCAGAAGGCGCGCTGCGGCGCGGCGCGCCATGTCCGCGGCATCTTCGAGGATCTTGCGATGCGTCCCATCTCCTCGCGCGCTTTCGCATTCGCCACGCTCGCCCTTGCCTGCTTCGCCACGCCCTCCTTCGCGCCGCCGGCGACGGCGCAGCAGCCGCAGACCGCGACGCGGGCGCCGCGCCTTCCGCCAAGCCGTTCCAGCGCGACGACCTCGCCTCCGCCGCGATCCGGCTCGAAGAGACGTTGCGCAAGGAGACNGCGAGAGCCGCGCGCGGAAGGACCGCGCCGCAACTGGTCGGCGACGCGGCCTCCGCCGCGAGCGCGAAAGACATGGATCGCGCGCTGAAGCTCGCCGGCGCCGCGATCGCGGCGGACCCGTCGTCGTCGGCGGCGTGGCTTCTTTACGGGCGCATGGTGACGCGCGGCGAATTGCCGGACGGCCAGGCTTACGTGTTGCGCGAGCGCGCGAGCGCGGCCGCCTACGCCGCCTTCCAGCGCGCATCCTCGCCGCAGGACAAGGCGGCGGCGCTCNNGCCGTTCTGTCGGCTCTACGCAGCGCGCGAGATGTGGCGCGACGCGCTCGACGCGTCGTCCGCGTCGCTGGCGCTGCATGACGACGTCGCGTTGCGTCGCCGCCATGCGCAACTGCGCGAGGAGCACGGCTTCCGCATCCTCGACTACACGGTGGACAGCGACGCGGCCGCGCCGCGCGCCTGCTTCACTTTCTCGGAGCCCTTGGCGCGACGCGCCGATTTCGCTCCTTACGTGGCGATCGCGGGCGCGTCGTCCTCGGCGCTGACGGTCGAGGAGCGGCAAATCTGCGTCGACGGGCTGACGCATGGCCAGGCCTATAAATTCACTTTGCGGCAGGGCCTGCCCTCGACCGTCGGAGAATCGCTGCTGAAGGACGCGCAATACGACGTCTTCGTGCGCGACCGCAGCGCGCAGGCGCGTTTCACCGGTAAGAACTACGTGTTGCCGAAGGTCGGGCAGGAAGGCTTGCCGATCGTCACGGTGAACGCCTCGCGCGTCGCCATCGAGCTTTATCGCATCGGCGAGCGTTCGCTCGCGCCGATTTTGCGCGGCGAGGATTTCCTCAAGCAGATCTCGGGTTATCGCGCCGGCAAGCTCGCGGAGGACGAAGGCGTCAAGGTCTGGAGCGGGACGCTCGACGTCGCCAACGAGCTGAACAAGGACGTGGTGACAGCNTTTCCCGTGCTCGACGCGGTGAAGACGCTGGAGCCGGGCGTGCATGTGATGACCGCGCGCGTCGACGGCGCGGGCTCGGACGAGGAATACGAAAATCGCGCGACGCAATGGTTCATCGTCTCCGACATCGGATTGACGGCCCTTTCGGGCGACGACGGCGTGACGGCGGTGGCGCGTTCGCTCGCCACCGCCGAGCCGAAGGCCGGCGTCGAGCTTAAACTCATCGCGCGCAACAACGAGGTGCTCGGCGCGGCGAAGACCGACGAGGCGGGCGTCGCGCGTTTCGATCCGGGCCTTGCGCGCGGAACCGGCGGGCTTGCGCCGGGCGTGCTGATCGCCTCGGACGCCAGGGGCGACCACGGCTTTCTCGACATGAGCGCGGCGGCGTTCGACCTCGCCGACCGCGGCGTCTCGGGCCGCGCCGCGCCGAAGGGTCTCGACGCGATGATCTTCGCCGAGCGCGGCGTCTATCGTCCGGGCGAAACCGTGTTTCTGACGACGCTGCTGCGCGACGCGCGCGGGCAGGCCGCGCCGGGCCTGCCGGCGACGGTGGTGGTGAGGCGGCCCGACGGCGTCGAATACCGGCGCGCCGCCATCGAGGATCAGGGCGCGGGCGGGCGCGCCTTCTCGCTGTCGCTGCTCGGAGACGCGCCGCGCGGCATGTGGAAGGCGCAGGCCTACGCCGACCCCAAAGGCGCGGCGATCGGCGAGACGAGCTTTCTGGTCGAGGACTACGTGCCCGAACGCCTCGACGTGAAGGTGACGGCGAAGCAGACCTCGCTGGCGCAGGGCGAGGCGGCGGCGCTCGACGTGGCGGCGGACTATCTTTACGGCGCGCCCGGCGCGGCGCTCGACATCACCGGCGACGCGAAGGTCGAGGCCGTCGAGGGCGGCGCCTTGGCGGGGTGGCCGGGCTATGTCGCCGGCGTCACGGACGAGGCGTTCGAGACCGTGACCGGCGAAATCGACGGCGGCAAGACCGACGCCAAGGGCCGCGCGCAGGTGTCGGCGAGTTTGCCGCGCGCAACGGCGCTCAGGCCGTTGCAGGCGAAGATCGCGCTGCGCGTCGGCGAGGCCGGCGGACGGGCGGTGGAACGCGTGGTGACGCTGCCGATCCGCGCCGCTTCNGGGGTGATCGGCGTCAAGAAGACCTTCGCGGACATCGCCGAAGGCGGACAGGCGAGCTTCGACGTGATCGCGCTCAACGCGGCGGGCGCGCGCGTCGCCGCGGCGGGGGCGAACTGGACGTTGCTGCGCGTGGAGACGCGCTATCAATGGCTGAAGTCCGACGGACGCTGGGGCTTCGAGGCGATCAAGACGACGTCGAAGGTCGCCGGCGGGGCGCTCGACATTCCCGCCGACGCGCCGGCGCGGGTCGCGGCGAGCGTCGGCTGGGGCGGCTATCGGCTCGACGTCAAGAGCGCGGAGGGCNNGACCACCAGCGTCGGCTTCGAGGTCGGGTGGTCGGGCGACGCGACGGCGGAGACGCCCGATCTGCTGCCGGCGACGCTCGACAAGAAGGCCTATCGCGCCGGCGAAACGGCGAAGCTGACCATCGAGGCGCGCGCCGCCGGCCAGGGCTTCGCGGCGATCGTCGCCGACGGCGTGAAGGCGATGATTCCGATCACGCTGGCGCAGGGCCAGACGACGTTCGACATTCCGGTGAAGGGCGAATGGGGCGCGGGCGCCTATGTTCTGGTCTCCGCGCATCGCCCGCTCGACGCGGCCGCCAAACGGATGCCGGGGCGCGCCGTCGGCGTCGCCTGGTTCGCCATCGACGCGGAGCGGCGCGCGCTCGACGTCGCGGTGCAGACGCCGGCGCAGGCCAGGCCGCGCGGTCCGCTCGTCGTGCCCGTCAAACTCGGCGGGCTGGCGGCGGGCGAGGAGGCCTATGTCACGATCTCGGCCGTCGATCTCGGCATTCTGCAACTGACGCGCTACGAAACGCCCAAGCCCGGCGCCTATTTCTTCGGACAGCGCCAGCTCGGCGCCGAGATGCGCGACCTTTACGGCTATCTGATCGACGGCATGCAGGGCGCGCGCGGCGCGATCCGCTCCGGCGGCGACGGCGCGGGGCCGGGCCTCGAAGGCAACCGCCCGACGCAGGAGCCGCTGGCGCGCTATTCGGGCGTGTTGAAGGCGGACGCGAACGGGCTCGCGCAGGCCACGTTCGAGCTGCCGGCCTTCAACGGCACGGTGCGCGTTTCGGCGGTCGCGTGGACGAAGTCCAAAGCCGGCGCGTCGCAAGCCGACGTGATCGTGCGCGACGCGGTGGTGGCGCAGGCGACGCTGCCGCGCTTCCTGTCGATCGGCGACCGCTCGCGGCTGCATGTGCGCTTCGACAACGTCGAAGGCGCGGCGGGAGACTACACGGCGCGCGTCGATCTGCGCGGGCCGATCGCCGCGCCCGCCGAGGCGCTCAACGCGACGCTCGCCCTGCCCAAGGGCGCTTCGAGCGCGCTGTCGATTCCNGTCGTGGCGACGGGCGTGGGGCGCGGCGAGGTCGAGGTGACGCTGTCGGGCCCGAATNNTTCGGCGGCGCAGACGCTGGCGCTCGACATGGGGCCGGGCACGTCCGACATCCAGCGTCGCAGCGTGCGCAGCCTCGCGCCGGGCGAAAGCGCGTCGCTCTCCGGCGATCTGCTCGCGGATTTCCTGCCCGGCACGGGGAAGGTCTCGGCGTCGCTGTCGCCGTTCGGCAGCATCGACGCCGCCGGCCTGCTCGTCGCGCTCGACCGCTATCCCTACGGCTGCACGGAGCAGACCGTGAGCCGGGCGATGCCCCTGCTCTACGTCAACCAGATCGCGACCATCGCGCGCGCGGCGCTCGACGGCGACGCGCAGGAGCGCGTCAAGGCGGCGATCGAACGGGTGCTGTCGCGGCAGGGATCGAACGGCGCTTTCGGCTTGTGGGCTGCGGGCGGCTCGGAGGACATCTGGCTCGACGCCTATACGCTCGACTTCCTGACGCGCGCCCGCGAGCAGGGCTACGACGCGCCTCAGCGCGCGATGGATCTGGGGCTGGAGCGGCTGCGCAACTTCGTCGCCAACGTGTCCGACGCCGACCGCGGCGACGGGTCGGGGCTCGCTTACGCGCTTTACGTGCTGGCGCGCAACGGGCGGCCGGTGGCCGGCGATCTGCGCTATCTCGCCGACGCCAAGCTCGCCGACTTCAAGACGCCGCTCGCACGCGCGCAGCTCGGCGCGGCGCTCGCCCTGCTGGGCGACCGGACGCGCGCTGGCGCTCTGTTCCGCGACGCCGTGGACGGTTTGGCGCGCGCCGACGATCCGAAGGTTTCGCGTCCCGATTACGGCTCCAAGCTGCGCGACGGCGCCGGCGCGATGACGCTGATCGCCGAGACCAACGCCGGCGACGACGCGCTGCAACGCGCCAATCTGATCGTCGGCGAGTTGCAGGCGCGTCAGGCCTACACCTCGACGCAGGAGAAGGGCTGGATGGTCATGGCGGCGCAGGCGCTCGCCAAGGCCGCCGACGGCTTCGCCTGGGAGGCGGGCGGCGAACAGGGCAAGGGCGCGCTGTCGAAGAGCTGGCGCGACGAAGCGCTGGCGCGCGGGCCCGTGGCGATCGTCAACCGCGGCGGCGCGCCGGCGACCCTTGTGGTGACGACCTCGGGCAACCCGATCGTGCCGGAGCCCGCCGCCTCGCAAGGCTACGACGTGCAACGCGCCTATTACAGGCTCGACGGCTCGCCCGTGCAGGGCGCCGTCAAGCAGAACGAGCGCGTCGTCGTCGTGCTCAAGATCACCGAGCGCGAGGCCAAACGCGCCAGGCTGCTGCTGGTCGACCGGCTGCCGGCGGGGCTGGAGATCGACAATCCCAAGCTGGTCGAATCCGGCGCGCTCGACGGACTCGCCTGGTTCAAGCAGGAGGTCGAGCCCACACACGCCGAATATCGCGACGACCGCTTCGTCGCCTCCTTCGACCGGGAGGGCGGCGAGCAGGCGACCTTCTCGGTCGCCTATATCGCGCGGGCGGTGACGCCGGGCGCCTATGTGCTGCCGCCGGCGCAGGTGGAGGACATGTATCGCCCCGAGCGCTTCGGGCGCACCGCTTACGGCGCGTTCGAGGTGGGCGGGCCGTGACGCGGCCCATTCGGGGCGGGCGAGCCGGGAGCGCGCGCAGGCCCGGCTATCTCGTCGCGGCGCTTGTCGTCGCGGCGGGCTGTTTGGCCGGGCCTTGGGCGTTTCGTCGCTGGGTCGACGCGCTTGGCCCGCTCGATCTGGCGGCGCTCGACGCCGCTTCGCCTGTGGTCGTCGATCGCGACGGGCGCATCTTGCGCGCCTTCACGACGAATGACGGGCGTTGGCGCTCTCCGGTGCGGGCCGACGAGGTCGATCCACGGTTTCTCGATTTGCTGATCGCGATCGAAGACAAGCGCTTCTTCGATCACGGCGGCGTCGACACGACCGCGGCGGCGCGGGCGCTCGCGCAGCTGGCGCGGCATCGCCGGGTGGTGTCGGGCGCCTCGACTTTGACGATGCAGGCGGCGCGCCTGCTGGAGCCGCGCGAGGAGCGCTCNCTCGCCGCGAAAGCCCGGCAAGTTCTGCGCGCGCGCCAGCTCGAAGCGCGCTTTTCGAAGCGCGAGATCCTCGACGCCTATCTCGCGCTCGCGCCCTATGGCGGCAATCTCGAAGGTCTGCGCGCGGCGAGCCTGGCCTGGTTCGGCAAGGAGCCGGCGCGCTTGTCGCTGGCCGAGCGCGCGTTGCTGGTGGCGTTGCCGCAATCGCCGGAGGCGCGCCGGCCCGACCGCCACGCCGACGCCGCCAGGACGGCGCGCGACCGGATCATCCGGCGCGCCGCCGCGCTCGGGCTCGCCACGCAAGCGGAGGCCGACAAGGCGCTGGAGGAACCGATCCCGACGCAGCGCCGCGCGCCGCCCGCGCTGGCCGCGCATCTGACGGAGGCCGCCGCCAAATCGCGCGCGGGCGCCAAACGCGTCGCGACGACGCTCGACGCGCGCTTGCAGGCGAGCCTCGAACAGCTGGCGCGCGAGACGGTCGAGCGCCTCGGGCCCAAANNCTCGATGGCGGCGCTGGCGGTCGACGCGCTCAGCGGCGAAATCCGCGCTTCGGTCGGCTCGTCCGACTATTTCGACGAGGCGCGCGCCGGCGCCATCGACATGACTTTGGCGACGCGTTCGCCGGGCTCGGCTCTGAAGCCCTTCATCTACGCGCTCGCCTTCGAGAACGGGCTCGCCCATCCCGAGACCATGCTCGACGACCGCCCGACCCGCTATGGCGCGTGGCGGCCGGAGAATTTCGATCTCGGCTTTCAAGGCTCGGTGACGGCGCGGCGAGCCTTGCAGACCTCGCTGAATCTGCCCGCGGTGGAGTTGCTGTCGCTGGTGGGGCCCGCGCAGTTTCTCGGCCGCTTGCGCAGCGCCGGCGTCGAGGTCGTCACGCCGAAGGACGCGGCGCCAGGCCTCGCGGTCGGTCTGGGCGGGGTCGGGATTTCGCTCAGCGATCTGACGCGGCTCTATCTTGCGCTCGCGCGGGGCGGCGCGGCGGAGCCGTTGCGCGCGTTTCCCGACGCGCCNGCGGCGCCTGCGCGCCCCGTCGCCGAGCCGACGGCGGCATGGCAGGTCGCCGACATTCTGCGCGGCGCGCCGCCGCCGCANAACGCGCCGGCCGGCCGCCTCGCCTACAAGACCGGGACAAGCTACGGCTATCGCGACGCCGTCGCGGTCGGCTTCGACCGTCGGCTTGTGGTCGGCGTGTGGATCGGGCGCGCCGACAACGCGCCGACGCCGGGGCTGGTTGCGCGCAGCGTCGCCGCGCCGGCCTTGTTCGAGGCGTTTTCGCGCGCACAGAGCATTCTGGGGCTGCCGTCGGAGATGGTGGAGCGGCCGCAAGGCGTGCTGAGCGTGCAGGCGAGCGCGCAATTGCCGCCGCCGTTGCGCCATGTGCGGCGCGACGCGCCCAAGACGATGGCGGCGACGGCGATCGCGCCGTTGAAGATCGCCTATCCGCCGGACGGCGCGCGNGTCGATCTCGGCCTTGAGGGCCGATGCGCGAGGGCNGACGCGACGCTCGCGCTCAAGGCCCGCGGCGCGCCGCCGCTGGTGTGGATGGTCAACGGGACGCCTGTCGGCGCGCCGGAACCTCGGCGCGCGTCGTTCTGGAAGGCGGACGGCGCGGGCTTCGCGCGCATCTCCGTCATCGACGCGACAGGCGCCGTCGACAGCGTCAGCGTGCGGCTCGATTGATCCGCCGTTCGCGGCCGCCTCATGGCGCGGGACGCGGCGGCGGTTCGGGAACGGGCTTGTAAGGGGGCTTGTAAGGGGGCTCGGCCGCCTGTGCGCCGAGGCTGCGGTCCACCAGCGCGACAAGCGCGTCGAGCCGCGCCAGCGCGCCGTTCGCGACGTCCTGCGCGAGGCCTGCGAACGGCCGGAACACGAAACGCACGCGATGCGCGCCGGNGGGAACCGCGACGGCGCGGAACATCAGGTTGGCGCGCAGGATCGGCGCGGCGGCGCCGTCGACCTCGGCGCGCCACCAGGGATGGTCGACGTCGTGCAGCACGAGCCAGCCGGCGACGGTCGCGTCGGTCTCGACGGTCACCTCGGCGTTGCGATAGGCGACGATGCGCGCTGTCGCTTGCGGATTCGCTTGCGGCGTCGTTTGCGCGGGCGCGTCCTTGAGGTCGAGCAGCACGACGCGGCGCGGATCGAAAGCGGGCCAGCGGCCGTCTTCGAGCAGGCGCCCGAAATCGACGCCGAGCGCGGCGGTGGCGAGCACGACGCGCGGCGTCGGCGCGCCGCGATCGTAGATCGTCACGTCGCCGATCTTGGCGGCGGCCGGCAGGCCGGTGTCGGTGATCGACCGATCGAGCGCGGAGAGCGGCGCGGCGGTGACGATCCAACGCAGGCCGATGAGGTCGGACATCGGCGAGCGATAGGAGGGCCAGGCGGGCGACCACTGGCGCTGCGAGGCGAGCGCGAGGTGATCGCCGGCGCCGGTGGCGCGGGTGAACAGCGCCATCCGCAGCGGGTTATAGCCGAGGTCGTTGTCCCAGCGCCGCGTCATCGAGACGTTGGGCCAGTGAAAGTCGATCGCCGCCAGCTCGGCGCGGTCGCGCCGGTCGGGCGCGGCGTTCTGCGCGAGGCGGGCGTCGATCGCGGCGACGAGCGGATCGGCGCGGCCGGGGTCGAGCGCGGCGTAGGTCGAAGGAGGCGACGCCGTCGATCTGTTCGGGCCGTTGTGAANGCCGAGATCGGCCATCGAGAACAGGCCGACGACGAGAAGCGCGGCGAAGGCGCCGCGCCGCCACGCCCGGCGCGCGAGATGGAGAGTGGCCGCCGCCAACACGTAAGCGACCGCGGCGGAGGCGAGAGCGCGGCCGGCGAGCGGCGTCGCGCCTTCTCCTGCGCGAGGCGCCACATCAGCGCNGGCGAGGCCGAGCAGGATCGCCGTCGCCAGCGTCGCGGCGACGCCGCCGGAGCGCGGCGGCGCCTTGATCCAGCGGTCGGAGACGGCGCCGGCGAGGAGCGCGACGAAAAAGCCGATCAGAAAGGTCGCGTCGGCGGGGCGGCGGAACAGATCGGCGCCGGGAATGTGGAAGATCGCCGCGTAGAAAGGCGTGTAGCGCCCGAGCGCGTAGAGCGTGGCGAGGATCAGCCCGACGGCGGCGAAGCGCGCCGCGCCGTCGCGCCAGACGTTTCGGAAGAAGGCGCCCAGCACGAGCAGCGCCGTCAACGCGCCCTGATAAAGCGCGGTCATGTTGCGCGCGAGATAGAGGTCGGTCGGTCCCCAGGCGCCGCTCGGCGGTCCCCAGAATTGGACCAGAGGCCCGTCGACGCCGAACAGATTGGCGACGAAGAAGCTCAGCAGCGAAGCGGGATGCAGCGAGCNCTTGCCCGCGCCCTCGAAGTCGATCTGCGGGCGGTTGGAGGCGGCGGCGAAGGAGGCCGACATCATCACCGGAACGGCGACGATCGCCGCCCCGGCGAGCGCGCCGCCGAACAAGGGGGCGACCGAGAAGCGGGCGCGCTCGAAGGGCGAGAGCCAGCGCGCGAGCGTGTAGCCGACGAGGGTCCACAGGCCGAGCAGCGCGACCTGATCGCGCCCGAGCGCCATCAGCCTGGCGAACAGGCCGGCGACGAGGCCCCAGCCGAAGCTCATGCGGTCGAGCCCGCGCGCCCAGGCCCAGAGCGCCAGCGGCAGCCGCTTCAGGCTCATCACCTGCCCGACATGCTGGACGCGCCAGATCGCCGCCCCGCCGAAGGCGAAGGCGAGCGCGGCGATCAGCGCGGCCGGCTCGCTCCAGCGCCGGTCGCGCGCAAAGAGGATCATGCCGACGCCGCCCATCGCCAGATGCGCGAAGACGGCGGCGCCGAAGGTCGCGAGGGACGGGCTTTNCACCAAGGCCGCCAGCGCCAGGAACAGCGGCGCGAAGATCAGCGATTGCGGGTCGGCGATCTGCGGGTGGCCGGCGAAGACTTGAGGATTCCAGAACGGGCTGTCGCCGGCGTGCAATGCGTCGGAGAGGAACACGAATTGCGGATAGAAATGCGCCGCCGCGTCCCAGGGCAATGCGTAGCGGCCTGTCGTCCAGGGCGCGGAGAGCGCGGCCATGCAAGCGAGGAAGACGCCGAGCGTGAGGTCGAGCGCGAAGGGCGCGGCGGCGCGGCGTAGGGTCCAGGCGCGCGCGCCTCGGTCATGTCGGGAGCCCGCTTACTCGTCGATGAGCGGTTGCGAGGCGAGCGCGGCCATGTCGATGATATGGCCGGCGCGGTCGCGTTTGCTTTCGAGATACGGAACGTTGTGGCTCGACGGGCGGCCGATGACGCGCTGTTCGGCGACGACGTCGAGGCCGGCCTCGCGCATCGCGGCGATCTTGACGGGATTGTTCGTCAGAATGCGCACCCGCTCGACGCCAAGCCGCTTGAGCATCTGCGCGGCGAATTCGAAATGGCGCTGATCCTTCTCGAAGCCGAGCATCTCGTCGGCGTCGTAGGTGTCGTAGCCCTGCGCCTGCAAGCGATAGGCGCGCATCTTGTTGGCGATGCCGTTGCCGCGCCCTTCCTGATCGAGATAGAGCAGCACGCCGCCGCCGTTTTGCGCCATCCAGCGTACGGTCGAGCGCAGCTGGTCGCCGCAGTCGCATTTGAGAGAACCGAACAGATCGCCGGTCAGGCAGGCCGAATGCAGCCGCACCGCGACGGGCTGCGACAGGTCCGGCTCGGCGACCAGGATGGCGACCTGGTCGCGCATGCCCTCGCCGCCGCGAAACACGACGAATTCGCTCTTGATCGCGCCGCCCTCGCCTTCAAGCGGCACGGGCGCGCGCGAAACGAGGCGCACGTCATGGGCCTGCGCGCGGCGATAGGCGGAAATCTCCTCGGCGGTCACCGCGGCGACGAAAGGCGGACGCTGCCCGCGCAGCGGCGCGATCACGACGGGAGGCAGCAGCAGCGCAAGTCCCGACAGCCNCAGCGCCGCGCGGTCGAGAGGGCGGGCCGCCGCGATCGGCGCGTCGAGGCGGGCGTCGAGCGTCAGCGCGAGGGCGGCGAGGCGAGAAAGATCGAGCTGCGGAAGCGCCACCGAGCCCGGCTCGTGGCGGTCGTCGAGACCGAGACGACGCAGCCGCGCGGCGGGCAACACAAGCCGGACGTCGCCGTCGGCGAGCGCGGCCATCTCTTGCGCCGCGCCGGCTTCGAGCGATTCGGCGGGAGCGGCGAGCGCCGACTCGTCGGCGGCGCAGAGCAGGACAGGCCTGCCGGCGCGAAATTCGGCGAGCGCACGTTCGACGCGCACCGTTCCGCAGGCCGCAAGCCCCATCGTCTCGCCGCCGTCTCGCGCCGCCGCTGTCGCCTTGGAGCCGATCGTCATGCGCATCCCTCTTCCGCGACGCGCTCCGGCGCCAGATGCGGGGCCGCGGCCTCGCCAAGGCGGTGGCGCGCGGCGCGTCCGAGGTTATATGGACCCGAGGGGCGGTCAGGAAAAGGGGCCGCGCGAAGGGAGGCTCGGGTGAAGATGCTCATCACGACCCGGCGGACGGGCGGCCCTTGCGGGCGGAGGCCTGCGCGATGAGGAGCGGGTCGAGACCGCGTCTCACGCCGCCGGGTCCGCTGGTCGTGGGCCAGCTTGGCCAGTCGCTCGACGGGCGGATCGCCACGATTTCGGGCGAAAGCCGCTGGATCAACGGGGATTGCGCGCTCGACCACCTGCACGGTCTGCGCGCCGAGGTCGACGCGGTGGTGGTCGGGATCGGCACGGCTCTGACCGACGATCCGCAGCTGACGGTGCGCCGGCGCCCGGGCCGTGACCCGGCGCGCGTGGTGATCGACCCGCGCGGGCGCGCGCCGGCGGGCCTGCGGATGTTCCAGCGCGACGCCGATGGGACGCGGCGGATCAGCGTGCGGGCCGAGGGCGCGCCGGCGCCGCCGGCGGGCGTCGAGGCGGTGACGCTGGCCGCGCCGGGCGGGCGGCTCGACCCGCTCGCCATCGTCGCAGCGCTGNNCGCGGCGGGGCTGTCGCGGCTCCTGATCGAAGGCGGGGCGCGGACGCTGTCGGCCTTTCTCGACGCCGACGCGCTCGACCGCCTGCATCTGATGGTCGCGCCGGTGCTGATCGGATCTGGCCGCGCCGGGCTCGATCTACGCCCGGAGGGACGGCTCGCGCTGGCGCGCCGGCCGCGCACGCGGGTGACGCCGTTCGAGGACGGCGACGTCCTCTTCGATTGCGATCTGCGCGGCGAAGGATGAGCGCCTTTCGCGACGCCTGCCTGATACGAACAGGATGCGGCGCCCTCTCCCGCCATTTGTCGCGCAGGCGGCAGGAGCGCAGCCCGGCGGAAACGAAACGCGACCTCCGCCTTCCTCACGCCGCTTCGTCTCGAAAGCTCGCCGCCCTCGCCGCGAGCGCGCTTCGCGCGCGGGTCGCGCGCAGGCGCGATCCGGGGTAAGGCTGCGCGACGTGTCCCGGAGACGCCGCATGTTCCGTCCCACCTTGCTCGCCCTTCTGGCCCTTCTCGCCGCGTTCGCAAGCGCGCCGGCGCGCGCCGAAGCGGTCGACGCCGGCCTCGATCTGCCGGTCGTCGCCGCCAATCGCAGCGAAGGCGATCTGTGCGCCGAAAAGGACAATATTTTCGTGCCTTTCACAGCCGCGGCGGCGCGCAGCCTGCGCATTCAGGCGGTGCACCCTGTCTATGCGGGGCTGGTGCAGATCGACCGCTGGGCGCCCGACTTCACCAGTTGCGACATGTCGAGCGACCCCTCTTTCGCCGGCGCCGACACGACGCGGCGGGTGACGCTCTACGAGACGCCCGACCTGCAACTCGTGGGCTATGTGTTCGATTCGTTCTGGCGGCCGAACGAGGTGCCGGTGCGGGTGGGCGACCGGGTCGAGAAGGTGCATCTGATCCAGCTGTGGACGCGCTATCGCGAGCGGGCCGAGGAGGTGCTGGTGCTCTACCCGCCGGACGGCTACTGGCGCNNGCGGCCGCTGCCATTCGCGGATCTGCGCTTCGCCGCCTACGGGTCGTCGTTCCTCGTCGGCCCGGTCGAGATTCAGGGCAGACCGATCGTCGATCTCAAGGAGGTCGTCTTCGANCCCCAGCAAAAGAGCTTCGCGCTGTCGTTCAAGCGAGGCGGGGCGGCGCGGCTGACGCTCGCCAAGCTCGATCAGGACCGCATCATCCTCGACGTGACCTTCGACGGACCGACGCCCGAGGGACTGCCTTTCGCGGCGTTGCGCTCGATGTATGCGACCGAGTTCAACGCCGACGCGGCGCGCGCATGGCGCGAGAAGAACGGCGCGAGTTGGCGCGAGTCGGCGATCCTCGATTTTCCCGGCGCGTCGGTGACCGAATTCTGGGCCGGCCGAGTGACGCCGTCGCGTCACAATCTCAGCGCGCCCGACATGATTTTCTCGCGCTTCCGCGCCGAATGAACGCCTCGAAGGAGCCCCTCCGATGGGTCGCGTGATCGAGATCCGGCACCCCAGCACAAGCGCGGCGCGCGGCGCGATCGCGCCGCCGCGCCTCGATATCGTCGATGTGGCGCGCGGCGCGGCGCTGGTGGCGATGATGCTCTACCATCTCGTCTGGGACTTCGAATTCTTCGGGCTGATCGAGAAAGGCGTCGCGGCGAGCCCGCCGATGCGCGGGCTGTCGCACGCCATCGCGTCGAGCTTNTTGATCTTAGCCGGCGTTTCGGTGGCGTTGGCGCATCGCGGCTCCTTCAAGGCGGCCGCGTTTCGCAAACAATTCATCAAGATCGCGCTGGCGGCGGCGGCGGTGACGCTGGCCACCGCCTACGCGTGGCCGCAAGCGCCGATCACTTTCGGCATTCTGCATGCGATGGCCCTCGGCGTGCTCGCGACCGCGCCGTTCGCGAAGGCGCCGTGGGGCCTGACGATGGCGGCGGCGCTGGCGTTGATCGCGGCGCCGATGGTGGCGCATTCGCCAACCTTCGACGCCCCCGCGATCCAGTGGATCGGGCTCGGCACGGACGAACCGGCGGCGCTCGACTGGCGTCCGGCGCTGCCCTGGACGGGCGTGATGTTGCTCGGCCTGGCGCTGGCGCGCTCGCCGCGCGGACAGTCGTTTCTGGTGCGCGCCGACGCGTTCCAGGCGTCGGACGACGCCATTTCGCGAGCGCTCGCATGGCTTGGTCGGCGGACCCTGCCGATCTATCTGCTGCACCAACCCGTCCTGTTCGGCGTCCTTTATGTCGTCGCCTCCATGCTCGGGACAGCGCCGAATTTCGGGGCCGATCGCGGTTTCGTCGAGGCGTGCCGGACCGAATGCCAGGCGAAGGGCGCGAGCGCGGAGGTTTGCGCGCGCGCCTGCGGTTGCGTCGTCGAGACGGTGAAGCGCTCCGGTCGTTGGGAGTCGGTGCTGAAGAACGAACCGGCCGGCGACGCCGCTGCGGCGGAAGCCTCAAGATCTGCTCGGCCCACTGAGCTTGCGCGCCCCGTGCGCCGGTCTATCCTTGCCGCAAAACGACGGGAGGGCCATGCGATGGGGTGCGACGCGAATTTGGCGAGGCTCGTCCGCGCTGCTCGGCGTCCTAGGCGCGCTCGCGGTCGCGGCTNNCCCGCGCGCGGACCGCGTCGACGGCGAATGGTGCGACGCGAAGGGGTTGCGTGTCCTGATTCAGGGCGACGCGATCACCACGCCCGGCGGCGCGCGGCTGAGCGGGCAGAACCGGCGGCATGTCTTCACCTATGACGCGCCGTCCGGCGAGGCGCTGGCGGGACATGTGCGCTTCCAGCAGGAAAACGACGACCTGATGCGCTCGACGTCGGAGGACGCCGGCGGCGCGCGCGAATGGCGGCGGTGCCGCCCGGTCAGCTGAACGCGCCGACGCGGCCCTCGCCGCCCCGTGGCCCGGGCGCGGTCAGCGCGGAACGATGGCGTCGAGAAAGCCGCTCAAATCATGCGTCACAAAGTCGATATGCGGCGCGCCGGCCTCCTCCCCTCTGAAATCGCCGCGATGGTCGAGTTGACCTGGCCGCGGCGCCACCAGCGTCGTGACCATGCCGCGGGCGTGCGGAACGATCAAATTCTTCGGGTAATCCTCGAACATGGCGGCGCGGCGCGGATCGACGCCATGCTTGGCGAAGAAGGTGTCGTAGGCCTCAGCCTCGGGCTTGGGCACGAGATTGGCCGCGACGATGTCGAACACGTCCTCGAAGGCCTTGTCGAGCCCGAGGCTGCGGGCGGTGGCCAAGGCATGCTCGCGCGAACCGTTGGTGAGGATCAGCTTGCGGCCCGGCAACCGCCCGATGGCGGCGGCGAGCGAATGGTCGGGCTTGACGGAGGAGCGGTCGATGTCGTGCACGAAGGAGAGGAATTCGCCCGGAGTGGCTGNATGCTCCTCCACCAATCCTTTCAGCGTCGTGCCGTAGCGCTCGTAATAATATTTCTGCAACGCGCGCGCCGACAGCCCGTCGACGCCGAACATCTCGGCAAGGAACAGGGTGATGCGCTGGTCGATCTTCGGCCAGAGATCGCTGTCGGTGGGATACAGCGTGTTGTCGAGATCGAAGACCCATATGTCGACATGGGCGAAGCGGCGCGTGAGGCGCGCGCGCGCCTCCGCGTCCGCTGTCGTCGGCTCAAAGGCTTCCGTCATCGCGTGATCAGCGTGCCTGCGCCGTGGTCGGTCAACAGCCNGACCAGCACCGCATGGGGCGTTTTGCCGTCAAGGATGACGACGCCCTCGACGCCCTGCTCGATCGCGTAAATGCAGGTCTCGACCTTCGGGATCATGCCGCCCGTCACGGTGCCGTCGGCGATCAGGCCGCGCGCCTGCTCGATCGACAGCTCCTTGATGAGCCGCTTGTCCTTGTCGAGCACGCCCGGCACGTCGGTCAGGAACAGCAGACGCTTGGCGCCGAGCGCGCCGGCGATCGCGCCGGCGAACGTGTCAGCGTTGACGTTGTAGGTCTCCCCGTCCGCGCCCTGCGCGACCGGCGCGAGGACCGGGATCAGTTCGCGGCCGAGCACCTGATCGAGCACCGTCGTGTCGACCGACTCGGGCTCGCCGACAAATCCGAGATCGACGATTTTCTCGATCGCGGAATCAGGATCCACGACGGCGCGCGTGACCTTTCTCGCCGTCACCATCGCGCCGTCTTTGCCGCACAGGCCGATCGCGCGCCCGCCTTGCGCGTTGATGAAGCCGACGATCTGCTTGTTGATCGAGCCGGCGAGAACCATTTCCACGATCTCGACCGTCGCCTTGTCGGTGATGCGCAAACCGGCGGCGAACTCGCTCTTGATCCCGAGCTTGTTCAGCATCGCGCCGATTTGCGGGCCGCCGCCATGCACGACCACCGGATTGACGCCCGACTGTTCGAGCAAAACCATGTCGCGGGCGAATTCGCGCGCCACCGAATCGTCGCCCATCGCGTGACCGCCATATTTCACGACGACGATGGCGTCGTCATATTTGAGCATGTGCGGCAGCGCCTGGACGAGAATGCGCGCCAACTCCTGCGGTTGCGCCTGCGGATCGGTCATGAACGGCTCCGGCGTTTCGGACGAAAGGCTTCTACGCCCGAACAGGGCGAAGGTCACGCGCCGCGTTCGGCCATCAGGCGAGCGATCGCGGCGCGCAGCGCGCCCACGCTTTCGCCGGAATGGCTCGACAGAAACAAGACCTCGGGATGGGCCGCGGGACGACGCGCCAGGGCGTCGCGGGTTTTGGCGAGCATGGCGTCCTGATCGCGCTTCTTCACCTCGTCGCGTTTGGTCAGCACGACCTGATAGGAGACCGCCGACTTGTCGAGCAGGTCCATCATCTCGCGGTCGACGTCCTTGACGCCGTGACGGCCGTCGACCAGCACATAGACGCGCGCCAGCGACGCGCGGCCGCGCANAAAGCCCTGCATCAGACCGTTCCAGGCGGCGATTTTCTCCTTCGACGCAGCGGCGTAGCCATAGCCAGGCATGTCCACGAGGCGCAGACGCGCGTCGCCCTCGGGGCCGACCTCGAAGAAGTTGAAGCCCTGCGTGCGGCCCGGCGTATGCGAGGCGCGCGCGAGCTTCGTGCGGCCGGTCAGGGCGTTGAGCAGCGTCGACTTGCCGACGTTGGAGCGGCCGGCGAAGGCGATCTNCGGCCGGGCCATCGGCGGCAGGCCGTCGATCTTGGAGGCGCCCCAGATGAAGCGCACGTCGCCGGCGAAAAGCTTGCGCCCGATTTCGGCGAAATCGGGCGCGTCATCATGGATCTCGCTGATCAATCCGCGCTCACCCCTTCGCCGCGGCGCCGGCGCCGAACATCTTCTTGAGATTGTCGAAGAGTTCGACCTTGACCCCGTTCTGACGCATGATGTGACCTTGCTGGAGCACCGAAAGAATGTTGTTCCAGGTCCAATAGATCACCAGGCCCGCCGGAANAGCGCCGAGCATGAAGGTGAAAATCACCGGCATCCAGGCGAACATCGTCTTCTGAACGGGGTCGGTGGGCTCGGGATTCATCTTCATCTGGAGGAACATGGTCACGCCCATGATCAGCGGCCAAACGCCCAGATGCAGGAACGAGCCGAACATCGGGATGTGCGTCGGATCGAAGGGGATCAGCCCGAACAGGTTGAAGACGTTGGTCGGGTCGGGCGCGGACAGGTCCTTGATCCAACCGAAAAATGGCGCATGGCGCATTTCGATGGTGATGAAGATCACCTTGTAGAGCGCAAAGAACACCGGGATCTGGAGCATGATCGGCAGACAGCCGGCGACCGGATTGATCTTCTCGCGCTTGTAAAGCTCCATCAGCTCCTGTTGCTGCTTGGCGCGGTCGTCGGCGTATCGGGTCTTGATCGCCTCCATCTCGGGCTGAACCGCCTTCATCTTCGCCATCGAGGCGTAGGACTTATTGGCGAGCGGATAGAAGACGCCCTTGACGATCAACGTGACGACGAGAATCGCGACGCCGAAATTGCCGACCAGCTTGTAGATGGCGTCGAGCAGCTTAAACAGCGGCTTGGTGATGAAGTAGAACCAGCCCCAGTCGATCATCAGATCGAAATTTTTCGCCGGGATCGAGGCCTGATAGCCGTCGATCACCGCCGTCTNCCTGGCGCCGGCGAAGACGTTGGTGACGTTGGCCGCGCTCGCCCNCGGCGCCACCGTCATCGGCGCGCCGAGAACGTCGGCCTGATAGGTCTTCACGCCCTGCCCGAAGGCGGCGAAGCGGCCCTCGAACTCGCCCTTTTGCGACGGGATCACGGCGCCGGACCAGTATTTCTCGGTCATGCCGAGCCAGCCGCCCTCGCCCTTCCAGGAGATCGCGCCGCGACCTTCCTTCTCGATCTTGTCGTAGGTGTATTCCTTGACGCTGCCGTCGCCGACGACGCCGACGAGCCCCTCGTGAAGGACGGCGTAGCCGGACAGTTCGGGNNCGCCCTCGCGCGCGACGAGCGCATAAGGATACAGCGTGACCGGGGCCGCGCTCTTGTTCTCGACCGTGTCGGTGACGGTGANAAGGAATCGATCGTCGGACTTGAAGGTGCGCTTGAAGAGCAGGCCCTGGCCATTGTCCCAGCTCAACGTCAGCGGCCGGTCGGCGGTGAGNNCCGGCGCGTCCGCCGTCCAGACCGTCTGCGCGTTCGGCACGGCGGCGGCCGGGCGTGGCGACGAATCCGTCTCCGCCCAATAAGGCCGCGGCGCGCCGAGCGGCGAGAACAGCACGATGGTCGGGCTCTTCGGATCGGTCGTCTCGCGATAGCCGTTGAGGCGAACGTCGTCGATCCGGCCGCCGGTCAGGTTGATCGATCCGGAGGCCGGNNCGGTCTGGATGGCCGCACGCGCGCTGGCGGCGATGGCCTCCTCGCGGGTCTTCGAGCCGGGAACCACAGCGCCGGGGCCNNTTGCGCGAGGGTAGCGGGCGGGCCGCTCGCGGCGGGCGCGGGCTGCGACGGCGTGACAGGCGGANNGCGCCTGCGGCGGCGCGTCGGATTGGCCTGGGGTCGGCGCGCCGGCGGGCACGGGGCCTTGCTGAGCAAGCTTGGCGCGCTCCAGCGCAGGCGCGCCGTAAAACTGATTCCAGCCGATCAGCACGAGGGCGGACAGGCCCATCGCAAGCAGGAGATTCTTCGTTTCCTGAGTCATGTCGCTTTCCGACTCGTCCTGATCGCGGCGGGCGCCGCTACGAACTCGCCTGGCCCGCCGTCGGCGCGCTTCGGCCTTCCACAAACGCGCCGGAGGCGAGCCCGCCGGCGCGTGGGCGCGCCTCGTGCGCCTGCGCATCGTGTCCTCAACGGGCGAGAAGCGTCTCGAACGGCGTCGAGCGCTTCGCGCCGCAACGACCACGTAGTCGTGGCCGGGGCGTCGAAGCCGCCCAAGCCGCGCAGGGCGGCGCGCAGACGCCGCTTCATGCGGTTACGCTCGACCGCGTCGCCGATCTTGCGGGTGGCGGTGAGGCCGAAGCGCGGCGCTCCTAATTCGTTCTCGCCGCCGGCGCGCGNGCGCGCCTGAAACGTGAAGGCCGGCGCATGGGCGCGTCGCCCTTTCGCGGCGGCCTGAAAATCGGNGCGACGCACGAGCCAGCGCACGCCGCCCGTCACTTTGTCGGCGCGGGCGCGAGGCGCAGGCGCGTCCGAGCGCGAGGTCAGTTTCAGGCCGAGAGGCGCTTGCGGCCGCGGGCGACGCGTTGAGCACCTTGCGCCNNCGCCCACGGTGGCCATGCGGGCGCGGAAACCATGACGACGCTTGCGCACGAGCTTGGNAGGTTGATACGTCCGCTTCACTGTCAAACTCGGAATTCTGGCCGAAACGGCGCGCGCCGGCCCTTGTCCAAACCTATCGCCCCGCGCCCGTCGCCGCAGCCCGGTCAGGCTTGTCACGAACGCAGCGCGGCATTGGCGGCGGGAGGACGCGCGTAGGACGCGACGTCGGCGGCCGCCGAAATCGAGCGGCCTTATGAGGCAAGGGCAGGGAGCAAGTCAACGACGCGCGGCGAAGTGGAAGGCCTCGTCGAAAAGCGCGGCGCAGGCGGGCGCGATCGAAGTCCCGATCCGGACGACGACGCGGGCTTGGCTCCCTGCCGTTGCGCGGGCGAATGTTCTAGGATCACGGCATGCGATTGCTCTTCCCCGTCGGAATCAGGACGCGCTCACGCCGGATCTGTGCGTGATCGGCGCTGGCGCCGCGGGCTGCGCGGCGGCGCTGACAGGAGCCGCGCTCGGCGCGGCGACGATGGTGGTCAGGCGGAGCGGGGGCCTGCGCGTCAGCCATGACGCCCCGTTCGCCGCATGGCGGGAAGCGGCGCGGCGGGCGGCCGAGGGCGGCGCGCGCCCGGCGTGGGAGACGATAGCCGTGCAAGCCGCGCGCGCGCGCGCGGCCGCCGTCTCCAGCTCGTTCGCGCGGCTGCGGGCGGCGGGCGTCTCGACCTTGTCGGGCCACGCGCGATTCGTCGGGCCCGACCGACTCCTGGTCGGCGGCGTCGAGGTGGCCGCGCGACGCTTCGTGGTCGCCACGGGCGCGGCCGCAAGCGGNCCAGCCGCTCCGGGCTTGGATCTGGTGNNCGCGCTCGACGTCGGCGAGGCGATGGCGTTGACGCGGCGGCCCGAGCGAGCGGCGATTCTCGGCGCNGGGGGGACCGGGCTGGCGTTGGCGCAAATCTTCGCGCGTCTTGGAGCGGGCTGCGTCGTCGTCGACTCCGGCGCAGCGCTGGCCGANTCTTCCGCCGAGTTCGCCGAGCCGATCCTGCGTCGGCTCGCGGCCGAAGGCGTCGAGATCGCGGCGCACGCCGCGTCGACGCGNATCGAACCGGCCGGAGAAGGCGCGCTGGTGACACTCGCCGGAGGGCGCACGATCAGNGCGACGCATCTTGTCGTGGCGACGGGTTGGCGGGCGGCGACNCGAGGGCTTGGCCTGGAGACGACAGGAGCGCGCGCCGACGCCGGACGATTGCGCACACGGCCGGATCTGCGCACCACGGCCCGGCGCATCTACGCCGCCGGAGCGGCGGCCGGGGCGNNGGCGGCGACGCAGAGATCGCCGCCCGGACAGGGCGGCTGGCGGCGCGAAGCGCGCTTCTTGGCCTCGGCGGCGACACCAGGCTGGCGGCCGCGCCAANNCCTTTGGCCGCTCGATCCCCTCGTCGTCCGGCTTGGGCTTGACGAAGAGGCGCGCGCGCAGCAGATCGACGGCGTTCGCGTTCTGCGCGCCAGCCTGGGCGAAGACGCAGAGGCGCAAGCCTCCGGGCGGCGTGACGGGCATATGGCGCTGACCGTCGACAAGCGGGGGCGGCTCCTGGGGGCGACGCTGTCGGGACGCGACGTCGGCGCGGCGGCGGCGACGCTCTCGATGGCCGTGGCCCAGAGGCTGGACGTCGGCGCGCTGGCCGACGCGCCGTTGCCCGGACTGGGCGGTCTGGCGGCGCTGAACCGGGCTTTGGGAGTAGAGATGGCGCGACGCGCGCGCGCGCCGTCGCATGGCTGATGCGGTGGAGGCGGCCATGGCGGTGAGCGAGAGCGCGGCGCCGGCGCGTCAGCGCCTTCCCTTCGGGCTTAGCCCGCGCATGCTGGCGCTCACCGCGTTGTTCGTCATGCTGGCGGAGCTGGCGGTGTTCGTCCCCTCCCTCGCGGAGTTTCGGCAAGGCTGGCTGATGGATCGCCTGTCGGCGGCGCGCACCGCGGCGCTGGCGTTGACGCCATCGGGCGCGCCCTTGACGCCGGAGGCGCGCGCCGCGGTGCTGGAGAGCATCGGCGCGCGCGCCGTCGCGTTGGTCGAAAAAGGCCAGCGACGCCAGGACATCGCCCGCGAACAGCCGCGCCCGGGAGCCGTCGTGCTCTACGACCCGCGCCGGGACACCACTTGGGCGGCGATCCAGGACTCCTTCGCCACGCTGTTCGCACAGGAGCCACGCGTCATCGTGGCGCGCGACTCGCTGCGTTCGGGAAGCGACGCCGACGTCGTGGCGGAGGTCGACGAACCGCCCTTGCGCGCGGCGATGTATGACTACGGGCGCGCGGTGCTGCTTAACTCCGCGCTGGCGTCGCTCGCCGTGGCGGCGCTGGCGATGTTGTCGCTTGAGAAAATGGCGCTGCGGCCGATGCGGCGGCTGACGTCCAGCCTGATCTCGTTCGCGCGAGACCCGGAAAATCCGTCCCTGCGACTGCGCCCTTCGCGCGCCGCGCATGAGATAGGNGAGGCCGAACGCGCGCTCGCGGCGATGCAGGCCGAACTGGCGAAAGCCTTCCACGAACGCAAGCGGCTCGCCCAGCTGGGGCTGGCGGTCGCCAAGATCAATCACGATCTGCGAAATATGCTGGCGGCGGCGCAACTGATTTCGGACCGTCTCTCGGCGGTCGACGATCCGCAAGCGCGACGCCTCGCTCAACGNCTCGTCGCCACTCTCGATCGCGCGATCTCNTTTTGCCGGTCGACACTGGTTTATGGCAGGGCGAGCAGACATCCGCCGCGCGTCGAGCCGGTGGAGCTTCGCCCGCTCGCCGAGGAGGTGGCCGACGCGGTGCGCGCGGTCGAGCGCGGCGTCGAGATCGTCGTCGACGCGCCGCCGGGCTTCGTCGTCCACGCCGACATAGGCCATCTCTACCGAATCCTGCTCAATCTGGCCCGCAACGCCGCCGACGCGCTGGCCTCGGCCGGCGCGCGGGAGGGCGAGACGCCGCAGATCATCATTCGCGGCCTGCCGCTCGACGCGACGCAGGACGGCGTCGACGTCATAGACAACGGCCCGGGCGTCGCTCCGGAGATGCGCGAGCATCTCTTCGAGCCGTTCGGCGCGACGACAAGGGTCGGGGGACCGGGCTCGGCCTGGCCNATCGCGGCCGAACTGGCGCGCGGTCACGGCGGCGACGTCACCTTGATCGAGGGAGCGGGCGCGACCTTCCGGCTGTCTTTGCCGCGCCCTGGCGAGGCGAGGCGGGCTGAAACGAGGGCGCGCGGGGCTCGTCGCCGCCGAAAGCAAAAAGGCGCCCGCGCCCACTTGCCAAGCGCCGCGGTCTAGCCTACACGGACGCCCGCGCCGGTTCGCCGACGCATCGGACGGTTCACCGTCCCGCGCGCCCGTAGCTCAACTGATAGAGCACCAGACTACAGATCTGGGGGTCAGAGGTTCAGATCCTTTCGGGCGCGCCATTTTCGTTTTGAACTGCGAACCGCGCACGATGCCGATCTTGTCGAGCGGCTTGTGGTTGTAGCGCGCCCTGCGATTTGGCAGAATTCGACCGCGTGTTTGGCAGTAGCGCGTGTGTAGCGCGCCCTCCGATTTGAGACTGAGGCTGTAGCGCGCCCTACGATTTGAGACTTTTCGACCTGCGATTTGAGACTTCGGCGTCTGTAGCGCGCCCTGCGATTTGGCAGAATTCGACCGCGTGTTTGGCAGTAGCGCGTGTGTAGCGCGCCCTCCGATTTGAGACTGAGGCTGTAGCGCGCCCTACGATTTGAGACTTTTCGACCTGCGATTTGAGACTTCGGCGTCAGGCGCTGCGTGCTGATCGACGCGAGCGGGGGTGGATCGCGGGACGGTCGCAGCAGCAGCGGAACTCCCACAGGTCCGCATAGAAGCCATGAGGCGACGGCAAGCAGGCGGACCACATCCAGCCAAGGCGTAGCGCCTCATCGCGCATACCGTGCGGGATATAGGCGAAGACGCCGCCAGAGCGAGCCAGCCGCGCTTGCGTTCCATTGACCTGATATAGGGCGTTCGATCTGCTCATTTCCGGCCTTCAGCCGCCACCCCTCGCACGGTCGCGCTCCAGCGCGACACGCTATAGGCGGGCGACCCTGTGGTTTCTTGCCGAATATCGATCTGGAATTCCGCGTCTTTGATTTGTGTGGGCGTTAATTCTTCAGCGCCCAGCCGTGCTCTCACGTTGACGAGGATCATTTCCTTCAGTTCGGGCCAGTCGATCTGCAGGACGAACCGCTTTTCGTGAATATGAGCGACTTCGACTTTCATTCCCCTCCTCCCGATATGATCAGTTCACGCGCCCGAACCGGTTTGCCGCCGGTCGAGTAATTCAGCGACGCCTCTTCAATCGCGGCGAAGGCGAACAGACTGCGCACCTGAGGGACGTCGTTGAGCGTCAGCACGAACCGCCCCCTGATCCGGGCGAGCGTTTCGGCGAGCGCTTCGAAATCCTCGCGCGGGAATACGCCTTTCCCATAATAGTCCTCGACGCCCCAATATGGCGGATCGCAATAAAACAGCGTTTCCGGGCGATCCCAGCGCGCGATGAATTCGCGCCACGGCAGGCGCTCAAGATATACTCCGGCAAGCCGCTCATGCGCGGCCTCCAGCAGCGGCGTCAGCCGGCCGACGTCGAAGCGGGCGGGCTGGGCTGTGTCGACGCCGAAGGACCGGCCCGCCACCTTGCCGCCGAAAGACAGGCGCTGGAGGTAGANGCGCGCGGCGCGCTCCAGATCGGTGAGCGTCGCCGGATCGACCGAGCACAGGCGCTCGAATTCGGCGCGCGAGGCGACCCGCCACTTGAGCATGTCCATGAACGCCTCGCGATGGCGCTGAAGTATGCGAAAGAAGGTGATCACATCCTCGTTGACGTCGTTGATCGCCTCCACCTTCGGGCGCCGCGCGCGTTTGANAAAGACGCCGCCCATCCCAAGGAATGGCTCCGCGTAAATCGCATGCGGAACGCCGGCGATGATCTCGACAAGCCGTCCTGCGAGCGCGCGCTTGCCACCGACATAGCCAGCCAGCGTCGACATCGGGCGCACCGCCGAAAGAGTTTTGTTCTCCACTTGTTCCAAATCCGCGACTCAGACACCCTGTTCCTGCTGACGTCAGCAGGACGGGGCGGCGGTAAGGTTTCTGACGCTGCGGGGCTTGCCGCCAAGCATTGGCCCCGCGAGGGCGGCGCGAGCCGTCCTCCCCGTCTTTCAGACCCGTGTTCAAGCGCAGCCGTTGGAAAGCCGACCTGCGCCCCTCAGAAGCGGTCAGCGAGCGCCGAAACCTCGGCCGGACAGGCCGGCCAACTCGCTTGCGCCGTCATGTCGACGTCGAGATCGGCCGCGATGGCGGCCACAGCCGCGCGCATCGCCTCGACCCACTCCAGCGCCAAGAGGAAGGAAGCGGCGGCGGCCTTCTCGACGTCTGAGCGCGCGGCGGCNNCGGCAGGCCCGATCGCCGTCACGTAGCTCGTCATGTTGAGCTGCGTCTCGGCCGAGGCGACGGCGTAGATGCGACGGCGGCACTCCGCCTTGACGGCGTCGCGCCGCAACGCGGCGAGGGCGCTGGCGATATCGGCCTCGCTGGCGCCCATTGCGCGGGCGTCGTCGACGCTGACGTTGAGGGCGACGCCTTGCGGCGTGAGGATGCGCGGGATCAGCATGCAAGGCTCCGGATCAGATCGTGGCGAGGTTGGTGACGAGATAGGGCAGGTTGGAGGTCGACGTTCCGGCCGGCGCGGTGACTCCGGTCACCCACCAACCGGTCATGGGACTGGATGTCTCGGTGCAGGACGCGACATAGATGGACAGCGCCGTGATGGCCGGAAGCAACGACGACATGCAGTCGGCCGGCCGTTCCAGCCCGCAGCGATAAAGCAACAACGAAATCATCGGCGAATGGATTTGCGACACGCAGAAGGCGGAGTTCCAAGCGCTCTCCGCGTATCCGGCCATGTCGCCAAGCGAGGGCAGCTTGAGGTTGATGTAGGCGAAGACGACCTGCGAACGGTGAGCCAGGCGCATGTTGGCGCAGGACCGCTTCACGGTCGGCTCTCGTCGCGCAGGAGCTTGCCGAAAATGAAGTCACGCCTGGTGGCGTCGGGCGACTCGATCCGCAGGTATTTGTTGTAGATCGTGATGTCCGCCGACAGCGTGTAGCTTGAGCAGACGCACGGTGCAACCGCCGCCCGCAGGCGTGCGCCTGAGCGCCTCGTCGAGCAACTTCAGAGGCGCGTCGAGGGCGCCCGTCGCGGCGTCCGATCCGAGCGCCTGGTCGACATGGAAGAGGGTCAGCATGCTGTCCTGCCGCGTTTTGAACTGCGCGGCGAAACCGGCGAGCTTGGCGTTGGCCGTGGCGGCGATCTGCCCCGGCAGATCAAGGAGCAGGCCAGCCTGGGTGGTCAAAGCGGCGATGGAGCTTTCGAGTGACATGGCGATCCCCTAGGCGTTGAGCAGGATGGTCGGAGCAAGGCGGTCGCACTCGGTTTGCGTGACGCGCCGCTGCAACCGGATGATCTGCGCCGCCATGTCGGCGAATGGGCCGGCGACGGCGATGTTGACGCTCGGGCCGCCAACCACGAGCGTGAGGCTGCCGGCAGGCACCGAGACCGCGAGCGTCAGAGCGACGATCANGGGCACCGCCGCGCTTTTGTAGGCGAGCGGCGCGTTGGGCTCGGACCAGAGCGCGAACAGAACGCCGTCCTCGTCATAGACGCCGACCTCGTTAATCCAACCCTGCGCCGCTCCTTGAAACAGCGCTTGCACGAAAATCTCCGTCTCGCCGATCGCCTCACCGCCGCCGACGGCGACACGCTGGAACTCGGCGCGCAGCGCCGTTTCGTAGCCCGTCAACGGATAGCCGTTATTGGTCTGGCCCGACCCGATGGCGATCTGCGCCAGCTTAGGAACGCCGGAGCGGTCGGCGGCGAACAGCGCTGTGAGGCCGGCCCGTGTGATCCTGGCGGTGAGTACGCGGACGTCGTCTGTCACGACAGAGCCTCCATACGGCATCGAGCGATAGCAAGCGGCGCGGCGAGCGCGGCGAGCGCGCCGACCTGCGATCCGAGCGGAGCGCCGGGCGCGACCTCGACACGGGCGCCGAGCAACGCGGCGGCGGCGCTCCAGACCTTCACCGCGACCGCCGTGCGCGGCGGCTGGGCTTCATAGCTGGCGCTCGCCACTGCCGGAAGCAAAGCGAGGCATTGCGTGGCGAGGGCGACGCCGACCCTCGCGCTGGCCGGTCGGGGCGCGGGGGGACGCGCCAAAATTTCAGACGTCGCGAGCGCAAGGCCCCGCGAATGGGCGGCGACGCCAGCGCGCGCAGCGAAGGGCGGAGGCGCAGGCGGGCGCGCGGCGGCGGCGGGCGCGGCGAACGCCAGCGCCCGCGAGCGCGCGGCGACGCCGACATCCGCGCGTGCCTCAACCGCCAGCTTGAATGCGATGTCCTGCGACCATCGCTTCATGCCGGAGATCATGCGCAACGCGGCTCGCTGCATCCGTTCATCGATGACGGGGCCAGCCCCCACGAAAACACGCCGGCGGACATAAAGCGTCGCCTCATGCGTGCCGGGCGCGCCGGGCGGATCAACTTCGAACCATTGCCGCCACGCCACGCGAACACCAATCAGCTCCAGCGCCGTCCGCACTCCGTCGATATAGCCCTTGCGCGCATGCAGGCCGTAGGCGCGCTTGAGGAGCGCCCGCACGAGCGGCTCGCGCATGTCTGGCTCGATGAACTCCTCCATCGAGAATTCGCGGACAAGAAAGGGTAGTAGCCGCGCGTCGACATCGTCGACGCGTTCAACAACAGGGCGCGGAAATCCGCATCCGCGATCGCTCGCTCCATCGCGACGCCGAAGGCGCGGCCGCGCGCGTCCGAGACAGACGGAGGCACGAGCGAGGCCGGAGCGCGCACGATTGTCATAGCGCGATCACCTCCACGACCAGAGGCGCGGGACGCAAGAATTCGGCCACACCCAGCGACCGGAAACCGACATCGGCGAGTTCCGCGTCGATCACGCCGGCCAAGGCGCGCGCTTCGCTTTCGATCAACGACGGAGCGACCGAGGCGCCGAAACGCTGCGCCCAATCGGCGAGAACGGGCTGCGCCACGGCGCGCGCACGATCGGCGATGTCGGCGGGCGCACNCCTCACCCGCAGGATGAGGCGCGGCGCGACGTCAATCGCGACGCCATCCCTGAGCGAGACGAGATCGCCGAAACGGATATCGAGCGCCGCCGACGTATCGAACGCGGCGGCGACCTGCGCCTTCAGAGGNNGGGCGGCGGGCCCCTGCGCCGTGAGCACGTAGAGGTCGACATAACAAGGCTGCGGACGCACCACGGCGACGTCGACGATAGCCGCCGAGACGCCCATCGCCGTCTCGCGATACCAGGCGCGCGACCCCCGCTNTGAGACGCGCTCGAAGGCGTTCGCAACCCGCAAACGCCAAGCCTCAAGCCCTTCGGGATCGGAGCNCCCGGCGCTGGTCGTGACGTTGACGACCGAGACGCCGGCGATCGGATCGAGCAGCGTCGAAATCTGGCCGGGCGCGAAGCCGTCGCCGGCGACCCCGGCGACCTCGGCTTGCGCGGTCACGTCGATCGACAAGGTCCCGGCCGCCAACGTCGCGGCGGCGAGGGTCACGAACGTCACGCCCGCGCCCGCCCTTAGGCCGGCGGGCAGGAAGATCGCCCCTACGAAGCCAGCCAGCCGCGCGAAGCGCAGCGTCACGCGCGCCGCCGCCGCAGGCAGGCGCGGCGTCGAGCGGTTGGGGGCGAGCCGCGCGAGACCCGCCTCGCCGGCCGTCGCGACGAGATGTTGCTCGGCCACCATCTGCGCCTCTTCGCCCGCCACGCTCATCGCGTAGGCGAGCGTCTCGATCAGCAGCATCTCGACCTGCATCGGATAAAGCGTGCGGCCCGAGGCGGCCTCGAACCACGCGATCAACTTGCCGCGCCAGACCGATGCGTCGGTCTCGAACAGCGCGGGGACCGGCGTCGCGCGCAGCGCGTCGATCGAATAGGGGCCGGGTTCGTCACGCCGCATTGAGCGCCCCCTGCGGTATGCGCTCCTTGGGCAGCCGGATGATGGTGCGGCGGATTTCGCGGGCAACGTCCGAACGCAGGCGCCAGAACACCGGGAAACTCCAGTGCGCGAAATCCTCGCGCGTGATGGCGACGCGGTCGACGACGACGCGCGGCTCCCAGATCGCGATCGCGTCGAAAATCTCGCGACTGATGTTGGGGATCGCGATGGCCGGACGGCGGTCGATATAGGGCGCGAGCCGGCAGCATTTTTCCGGTTGGCCGGGGACCGAGCCCTTTTCGGTCAGCACGACGGTCAGGATCGACTGCTCGACGTCGTCGAGGCCGACGACGACCTCGCCGAGCGGAGCGAGCGCCGCCGGCGCGCCGCGCCCAAGACGGGGCTGCCAATGCAGATATCCGATGATGCGCCGATCAAGCATGGGATGAGATTAGCGGCGGGCGCGTCGCGCCTTCAGGCGACGCCGTCAACCCGTCGGAGGTCCGGTATTCGCCGGGCCGGACATGACGCCGGTGTGGACATGCGTCGCGCCGACGTTTTTGGCGTTGTGCGTCAGTGACGCGCCCTCGATCGCCACCGGCCCCTTGATGCTGACGGAGCCAGCCTCGATCGTCAAACCGGCCGGAAGTTTCAGCGTCAGAGAGCCCGCCGCCTTATCATATTCGAAGTCGAGCCCGCCCTCGAGAAGCGCTTTCATCAGCTTGCCGTTGGCGGTTGGCGTCTTGTCCTCGTCGTTATAAGACGCGCCGAGAATGCAGCCGTCCTCGCCGTGGCGATCGACGAGGCAATTGACCATGCTGCCCTCGTCCGGCGCGTTGAATATCTTGCTTTTGCCCGACGCGCCCATGTTCCAGCGCAACCAGAAGCTTTCGACGCCGTCCTCATCCTCGAAGGTCACGCGGGACCGGCCTTTCTCGGGCTCGTTCCGGACGACCTTGCCGACCTTGAACTGCGCGCTGCGATAGGCCTCGCCCGCCATGTCAGACCCCGTTCAGTTCGATGTTGGCGGTGTAGACAGAACGCGTCAGATGATGGCGTGACGACTTGACGACGTAGCGCCCGGCCCATTGGCCGAAGCCGGCNNGTCGGCCGACAATCTGTCCGGCGACGACCAGCGGATTGCCCGGCAGCACGATGGTCGCGGTCTGCTTTTTCAGATTGGCCTTTTGNNCGAGCCGGACTTCGCGCGCCCGCGCCTGGCCTTCGTTCTCGACCCGCTCGTCAAGGCGCAGCGTGTCGCCGTTCGTGACCTTGCCGTCTTCGACCTCGACCGAGATGTGCTTTTTCTGGTTGCCCTCGAAATAGCTGACCTTGGCTTTCGAATAGGTCTCGTGCGATGCGCGCTTGAAACCGGCGGTGATGTAGTCATCGGTCCCCGCGCGAAAAGCGAACACGGATCGGCGCTCATGCAGCTCGTCGCGTTTGGCGAACACTAGCTGCTTGCCGCGCACCGAGAAATACGCCCCGTATTGGTCGGCCATACGCGACAGGAATTCGAGGTCGCGCTCGCGGCGCTGGGTGACGCGTTCGAAGCTGACGTCAGGCGGCGTTCCGACCAGCGACAACCCGTGCTCGCCGGCGACCTTTTGAGCGATCTGCTTGAGAGACTGCATTTCGAAGCCTTTGGTTTTNNTGGTGCGCAGCGCTTTCGACACCGGCGCGGATAGGCCCCGAAACGTGAAGGCGTCGCCGCCCCGCCCATNATTGGCGGCAGGCTCGTCGATCTCGAATTCGCCGCAGGGCGTGAGCGGCCCCGGCTCGTAACCGATGTCGAGCGTGACGACATCGCCATGCTCGGGACACCATGCCCCACGCCACAGACCGTCCTTGTCCTGCACCTCCACCTCGATCTCGTCCGCCTCGCCATGCACCTTGTCGACATAGGTGCAGGAGACCAGATGCGGCGCGATCTCGGCCGAAATGTCGACCCCTTNGTAGAGCAGCCGGAATTTAGGTCGCGACGGCGACGGAGCGACGATCATGTCCCCACCCTCTTCCACGGCGGCAGCAGGGCGTCGGCGATCGGCTCAGGGTCGACCACCGGGATTTTCAGCGTCGCCCCGACCGGCAAGATGCAGGGGATCGGACCAAGCCTCTCTCCGAAAAGATCGCGGTTCGCCTTGATGATCGGAGAGGTCCGGTTCGCGTCGCCATAATAGCGATAGGCGAGATGGTCCCAGCGCTCGTTGAGGCCGGCGACGTGCTCCAGCCAGGCGCCTGTCGTCATCGTCTCGCCCCCAACGATCCGACGCCGAGAGCGCCAAGCGCCGCCGCCCCGGCGCGTGCGATCGCCGCAAAAAACGTCAACGGACTCGTCGCCGGGCATTCACGCAACTTGACCGCCACTTTCATCCGCACCGGGCGCCCCAGGGNCGTCGTCTTCAGCGTGTCGACCGCATATTCTTCGATCAACCAGCGCACGCCGTCGAACGACCCGTCGCCGGCCACAAGCGGCAGCGGCGCGCGCGCCTCGAACGCCGCCTGCAATTTCGACAACTCGACCTCGGCGTCGCNAAAGGTCTCGTCGAAGAAGAAGTCGAGCGCCTTGACGTCATTGTCGTCGCCCATGTCCTGAATGGGCGGCTTGCCGCGCGCCACCTTCAACTCGGCGAGCGCGGCCTTGCGCGTCTCTTTTGCTGCGGTCGGGCCGGTCCACACAGCGTCCCCGAGGACGATCTCGCCGAGCAGCGCGTAGATCATGACGCCGCCGGGATGCGTTCGAGCGCGCCCCACGGATAAATCTGGACGGAGCCGGGCTCCCACTCGCTTTCCACGCAATAGCCTTCGGTGGTCACCGAGGATGTATAGAAGCCGACGACGCAGCCCCGCCACGACGACCCGTGGCGTTTGCGCACGCGATCCCCGATATCGANATTCCCATTCGTCGGTGGACCGGACGGTTCTGGTGCGGGCCTTTTCGCCCTTGTCCCGGAACGCCTTTAGAAACATCGCTTGCTCCTCAGTGCTTCGCCCGCTCGCGCCGGTCGAGTTCGGCGCGGATCATCTCGACCAAGTCGTAGGACGCCGACTTCAGCCGGCCGAGAACATCGCCCGCCTGGCCGCCGGCGCCGTTGAGCGTCGGCGCGAACGTCAGATGGATGGCGGTCGAGCCGCCGCCTCTGACGCTTGCGCCGCCGCCCATTTGCGGGTCGGGCCGCGCGAAGGACGGCTCGCGCAAGGACGGCGACGACGGCGCGGCGACGCCTTGCGCGAAGGCGAAGGCGGGCATGGGCGCGGCCGGAACCGTCGCGGCGACGCCGGCGGCGAGCGACCGCGCCGCCGCCACAGCGCGCGGCGCGCCGGCGGCGATCGCCGTCGCCAGCGTCTGGCCGAACTGGACGCGATCAAGGTCCGAGAGCGGCCCGACCTTCGCCGGCGAATGGGGCAGATGATCGCGGATTTGCTGCACGGCGGCGCGCGCGGCGGCGACGGCCGAGTTCGTTCCGGCGCGAATGCCGGCGGCAAGCGTCGTCATCATCGCCTGCCCATGCGAGGCGAAATTCGCGGCCGCGAAGATCGCGCCGATGGCGGCGACGCCCTGCGAAGCCGCCGGCGGCAACGCCTCGATGGCCGCCTTGGCGGCTTCGACCGCCGCGAGGACGCCGCTGAGGTCTGGCTTTGGAAGAGCGGGAACGGTCGGCGGCGGCGCGGCCGGTCCCGACGGGAGCGGTTTAGGCGCAAGAGGCGCGACGACGGGGGCAGGCGCGGCGGCGACGCCTTGCGCGGGCGCCGGAGCGGGAGCGGATAGCGCCATCGCAGACCCGATGACCTCAACGGCCTCCCGGGCGGCGGTCACGACCGCTGCGCGGCCCTCGCGCAAGCCGTTCGCCAGCGTCGTCATCATCGCGAGCCCCTGCGCCGCGAAGCTCGCCTCACGGAAAGACGCGCCGACCTCAGACACGGCGGCCACGGCGGCGGGCTTGAGCGCCTCGATGGCCGCCTTGGCGGCGGCCGCTGCTCGCTCGTCGCCTTCACGTCTGCGGCGGAGGGGCCGAACACGATCGAGGCAGCCTTCGACAGGCTGGTCGAAATCGTGTCGATCACCTTGCCCGCGCCGGTCGCGATGGCTTCGAGCGCCGGCCTCACCTTCCCCCAGCCGGTTTCGAGCGCGGTCAGCACCGGGCCGAAAATGTCGGGCATGGGCGGAAGTTGCGGCCATGCGAAAGACGGCCACGACAACGATCCGAACCACGTTTGCACGTTCGCCCAACCCGATGACAACACGCCCCGCGCCGCCGCGAAGACGTCGCCGGGCGAAGGGAGCGTCGGCCAGTCGAAGGGCGGCCATGACAGCGAGCCGAACCACGTCTTCACGCTCGCCCAGCCCGATGACAACGCGTCCCGAGCCGCCGCGAAAACGTCACCGAGCGAAGGCAAGGCAGGCCACCCGAACGACGGCCATGACAGCGAGCCGAACCACTGCTTGACGCTCGCCCAAGCGTTCGACATCGCCGACGTCATCCGTCCGCCGAGCCCCGACAGCCACGCCCCGAGCCCGTTCCAGCCATTGACGAAGGCGGCCTTGATCGACGCCCAGAGATTGGCGAACCAAGGGCCGATCGCGCCCCAATTGGCGTAGATCAGGTAAGCTGCCGCCGCGAGGGCGGCGACGGCGGCGGCGACCCAGCCGACCGGCGTCGTCATCAAGGCCGCGCCGAACATCATCACCGCCTGCGCGGCGAGGCGCAGGGCGACAGCAACAACCCGAACAGCGCGCCAAGCCGACCCAGCGCGATCCCCAACGCCACGCGCCAACCGCCGACCGCCGCGATCCCCGAGGCGATCCCCGAGGCGAGGCCGCCGAACAGGCCGGAGACCGCCCACCAAGCGATCCGGAACGGCAGCGCCAGCAAGGAGGCCGCGCGCGCGAGAGCCCCACCGAGGCCGCCCCCCGCGCCCATGCCGGCCAGACGCCCGAGCCAGACCAAGGGCGCGAGCAGGCCCACGCGCAAGGTCGCGAAGGCGAGGCCGAGGGCGGCCGAGACCACCAGCAAGGCGGCCGTCGCCGTCGCGGCCTGCGCGATCCCGGCGGCAAGTTCAGGATTGGCCTTCACCCAGGCCTCGACGCGATTGACGATCGCGGTCAGTTGCTCGACGCGCTGCGCATAGGCCGGCGCGAGCGCCTGGCCGAGCGTCGTCCATAACTCGGCGGTCGCCACCTGCAAGGCGCGAGTCTTCTCGACGCCGAGCTGCATGCGCGTCGCGAAGTCGCGGTCGACGACGCCTCCGGCGTTCTTGGCCGAGTTCCGGAGACGTATGAGTTCCGGAAAATGTTGCATCAACGCTGTCGCTCCGGCGCGCGCCTGCTTGTCGCCGAAGATGTCCTGTATTTTGGACAGGTCGCCGCCCGTCGCCTTACCGATCAACTCGTACATGGTTTCGAGGATGCGGCCGGTCTTTGCGCTTCCGCCATTTCCTTGACGACATCGATGCCGGCTGCCTTGAACGCCTTTGCGCCGGCTTCATCGTCATCTTGGCGAGCAGGTCTTCGAGATTGGTGACGGCCTCGCCGGCGCTGCCGACATTCTTGCGCATGATCTGCAAGGCGGCGGCGAGGTCATGCACGGCGTTCAGACCGTGCTGTCCCATGGTCGAATAAAGCGCCCCGATCCTCGGGAAATACTTCGCCATATCCTTCAGTTCAAACTGACCGTCCTTGCCCGTCTGCGCCATCGCGTCGAGCGCCGCACCGATTTCTGCCGGAGCAACTTTAAGGTTGTTGATCAGCGCGACCGCTGTCGTTGAAAGGTCGACCATTGAAGCTTTGGTGGCGACGGACGCCTTCGTCAACGCGGGAAACTCGCGACGGCGTCTGCTACGGCCATGCCGCCGGCCGCCAGTTGATCGACGCCTTTGAGAATATCGGTGCCGCTCATGTTGAGCGCGCGCGCCTGGGCGCGCGCCTTTTCGCCAAGCGCCGCAAGTTTCGGCCCCGAGAGGTCAGCTTTAAGTCCGACGTCGGTGAGAATATCCTCATAGGCGTTCCATGCCGCCACCGCCTTCGTCATGGGCGCGGCGACGGACGCAGCAATCCCGAGCGCGCCGACAAGCTGCGATTGTCGATCCGAACGCGCCGCCCGCGCCTTTCGAGCGTTTTCTCGCGCCGTTCCTGCCGCGTCGGCGGAGGGCGGAGGTGGAGGCGGCAGCGCGGGCACGCTCGCACGCCATGCGGGCGCGCGACGCATCGGCGCGAAGGCTGCGCTCACCTGCCCGAACGTCCCCCGCACCGGCGAGCTGGCGGCGCGCATGGCCCGGGCGGCCTGCATCGCTGAATGTTGCGCCTGCACGCCCGCCGTCGTCGCCGAGGCGCGCCAGGCGTCGAGCGCGGCCGTCGATCGACCGATCTGCGCGAAATGCGCACCGGCAGCGCCGGTCAGCGCGGTGAACGGGCTCGCCCCGGCCTGCGCCGCCGCGTTGACCCCGGCCAAAGCCTTGGCTGTCGCCTCGGCCCGCGCGCTCACGCCGCGCGCCGCTCCGCCATACGCGGTCGTGGCGATCGAGAGCGCGCGCATCGGGGCAAGCGCCGCGCTCGCCGCTCCGCGCATCTGCGTCATCGCCTTGACAGGGGCCGCCGCCGTCGAGGCCCGATTGGCAGCCTCGACGCCGGCGAGCGCCTGACGCACCGCCTGAATGGGCCGCGTCGCCCTGTCGATCGCCTCAAGGATCAGTTCGACCCGCATCGCCGCCTATAGACCTTTCGAAATCTTGCGACCTGACGGTTCTGCTTGGCTGGTTCAGCCCTTGTCTCGCGCTGCCCTCGCCGCCTCGTCGCGGCGGCGCGAGCGCGACCTGCGCGTCGAGCCAGAACCCGAAGTCTCGCGCCGACATCGCCATCAGTTCCTCGAAGCGCCAGCCCTCGCCGATCATCGCGACGACAGCTTCAGCCGAGGGCAGCGTCAGTTTCCCTCGTCGTCCCCATCGCCGAGGATCGCCGAGGTGAGCTGAGATAGTCGCGGCCCCTGATCTTCTCGCGGATATCGCCCATGCTCAGCCGCGCGCCGTCGAAAGTGGCGATACGCTGGGCGAGATAGAGGCTGAACAGCGCCGTGTCCTTGCCCGCCGCCTTTTGCGCGGCGATGGCGTCGGCGGTCGAATAGTCCTCGTCATAGACGACGATCATCTTCGACCGCTTCAGAGTGACGGTCTTCGGCGCGCGCATCGCGGGCGCGGCGGTTTCGGCCGGCGCAATTTTGGTCGGAGTGTCCATGTCATCCCTCTTTCGAGACTGAGAAAGCGTCAGTAGGCGGGCCAGACGTCCTGTCCGTCGACGCGGTTGATGTTCTCGAATGGCGCATATTCACGGATGAACTGGCCGGTCTCGGTCGACTTGACGACGTAGCGGATGACCGAGCATTCGTGCTCGCGGCCGACAGGGTCTTTGTCGCCGTTCTTGAAGGCGTCCATCGCCTCTTCGGCGAAGAGCAGCGTCGTCGTCGTGATGATGCGATAGCCTGCGTCGACGACGAGGCCGCTCTGGTCGAAAATGTCGACGAACTTCTCGAACTGGAACGTGATCGCGCGGTTCGGCAAGGCCGTGCGCAACATCACCTCGGTTTCGAGCCACGAGAAGCTGATCTTGGCGTCGATCTCGCTCATGGCGCGGGCGGGCAACTTGACCTTGCCGACCATGCCGAGCGCCTCATGGGTGACGCGCTCATAGGCGACCTTGTCGAGCTTGAACTCCTTGATGCGGCCGACGAGCCGCGCGCCGTCGATATAGACGTCGCTGTTCGTGGTCTGGCCGATGCGGATTTCGCGCATGGTTCAGCTCCTTCAGGCGGCCGCGCCGAGGCCGAGGGCCGAGCGCAAGAGAGACAGGTCGACGTAATCTTCGACCGTGATGCGGTGTATGATCCCCATCGGGGCGCCGTCGAGGCGATACCAGAAGCGCCCTTGGCCGAGGATTTCGTCGGCGGTGTTCTTGGCGCGGTCGAAGCGGAAGCGGCCGCCATAAAGCCAGCCGTCGCGCTCCTTGCGGTTGACGTAGCGCTGGATCACGTCCTCGACATATTCGATCCGCTGCGGCGCGCCGCGACGGTCGACGTAAGGCATGAGCGCGAACAGGATCGCCTCGTGGAAGACGTCATACATCGCGCGCACATGCAGCCATTTCGTCACCTGCGTCGCCGAGGTCGCGCCCTGGCTGGAGGCATGCGCGCCCCAGCTCAGCACGCCCGCGCCGAACTGACCCATATTGGCGGTGACGATCCCAGCCTCGTTAAGGAAGTTGGTGTCGCTCGACACATCGCCAGGGAAGAAGGCGAGCGGGATTTCGAGGCCGGAGACGTCGGGCAGCGCGCGGTTGGAGGGCGAGGCGGCGGGGCCGCCGTCGTCGTCGCCTTCTTCGCGGTTAACCACTTCGTTCCAGGCCGCCGTGAAATGCTGCGACAAAGGCTGAAGCGACTGGTCGCCCGTGACCGGATCGAGCGCCTTGACGTGCGGCGCGCAGTAAACGAGCCGATCGTCGCCCTGCTGATAGTCCTGCGCGACGCCGCGTCTGGCGACGATCGCCTGCTTGGTCAGGCCCATCGGCAGATCGCAGATCGCGTGCGCATGCACCTTGTTGGCGACGGCCAGCATCTTCTGGCGCACCGACAGCGTCGTCGAATAGCCCGGCGCTATGATCCGGCGCGGGAAATAGCCGAACTGCTGGTAGCTGTAGAGCGCGCCCTCCAGCCCCTTCGGCTTGCCCGCGGCGTCGAGCGCGCCGACGATCGCGGTCGGCATGACGAGGCCCGGATCGGGCGCGCCGGCGGCGGTCTTGTGGACGTCGGGATCGAAGACGTTGCGCACGATGATCGTGCCCACGCCGCGTCCGCGATCCTTGTTGAAGGCCGCGTGCAGCGCCTGCGCGATGGTGTAGCCGGCGCCGGCCTCGAACGGGCCGAAGGCGGCGACCGCGTCTTCCTTCGTGCGGACAATGACATCCGTCTCGATGTAAGGCGCGCGCGCTGTCGATGTCGCATGCGCGACATGCACGGGCGCCGTGCCGACCAAATACATCGTCGCGGCCTTGACGTCGGCGACGACGCGGCCGCCCTCGAACCGCTCGATGACTTCAGGGCCATGATGATATTCAGCCATTGCGGCGCTCCTTGCGCGAGATTGCGTCCGCCGACGCCTCGCCGGCGACCGGTGCGACCTGCGTCGTGGCTGCGGGTTCGCCCTGCGTGTCGACGACTCCGACCTCGACGAGGCCGAACGCCAACCAGCCCCTGACGGTCGGATGATCGGGATCGAGCTTGATCGATAACGGCTTGCCCGGTGCCACGCGCTCGCTGATCAGCGGCGCGGCGGCGCTGGTCGACGCGGCGTCCGGCGCGCCGGCGGGCCAGACCTCAACGGCGGTTGGCG
The DNA here is from genome assembly GCA_013693735.1 of Rhodoblastus sp. Lineage (GTDB taxonomy): Bacteria > Pseudomonadota > Alphaproteobacteria > Rhizobiales > Beijerinckiaceae. The sequence continues at coordinate 87,898 of CP059255.1, forward strand.
GCCCCTTCCAGACATAGGTTTGCAGGTCGGCCATCGGCGGCTCCTATCGGCGCTCGGGAACGAAGAATTGCGGCAGCGCGACGCCGCGCGCGGATTTGACGGGGACGGCGACGATCGCGGCGGCGAAGGCGGCGCGGTATTGCCAGACGCCCTGCGCCTCGCGCTCCAGCGCGATCTCGACCGGGCGCAGCGCCGTCGACCCGGCGAGGCTGACGCCGTGCAGCGCGGCGCGAATGTCGGCGAGCAGCGCATAGGCGCCGTTCTCACCGTCGAGGCCGCGCACCAGCAGCGACACGACGAGGCGCAGCTCTTCGCGCAAACCCTGCTCGGAAGCGTCGAAGCGCGAGCCGTCATAGAGCACCAGCGCGGCGGCCTCGTAGCCCTCGAAGTCATAGTCATACGGGCGATCCGGAAAGCGCTCGACGATGACCTTTCCCGGCAGCCGCGTCTTGAGGCGTTCGACGGCGGCGGCGCAAACCGCCTCGACCGGTGAGAGCGGCGGGGCGCGCCGGGCCGGGCCGGATGATCGACGGGGAGCATGGGGTCGGCGACGCTCATGCGCGCCATCCCTCAAGCAAGGCGGGCGCGCGGGCGGGCGGCGCGGAAGAGCGCACCGCGTATTGGTTCGCCGCCTCGACCACGCCGGCGTCCGCGCCGGCCGTGTCGGCGGAAAGATCGAGCATCATCCTGCCGGCGGCGAGATCGCGCAGGCGGCCGATCGCCTCGTCGTAACGCCTCTGGACCGTCTCGGCCATCGCGGTCTGCTGGCCGCCGCGCCCGCGCAGACGCCAGCGCGCGATATCGGCGGCGAACCCCTTGAGCATCGGCGTGCCGGCGACCGCCGCAGGCCAGCGCTCGACGACATAGCCGAGCACGAGGCTTTCGGCGTGACGCAACGCTTCCTCGATCCGGGGGCGATCGAGGACGCGATCTTCGCGCGGGCCGAGCCCGGCGATCTGGAGGCATTCCTCCTCGCCGAACACGCCCACCAGTTCTTCGATCGTCAGAAGCATTCCGTCCTCATGGCTGGTCTGACGCGGAAAAGGCGCCGGGCGTCTCACCCCGGCCGGCGCTTGCCGCTGCGCGTGCGGTTCCGCCGCCGCTCGGGCGGTCACGGCGGCGAATGGATCAGCTTCAGCCGCGCCCTCGGCCGCTTTCGCCGGGGCATCACCGACCGCGCCGAGCGCTTTCATCTCGGCGGCCTCGATCTCGGTCAGACGGACCCGGACGGAACCGTCGGCGGCGGGCAGATAAAGCTGCCCGTCATATTTGACGGGGCGCAGGACGACGAAGGCGGGCCGCTCATCGGCGATGTCCTCGGAGCCCGCGTCGGCTTTCGCCGTCGCCGTCTTGACGTTGACTTTGGCGTCGTCAGCCATCTCTCGCTCCTTACGCGGCGTTCTGGATGAGGAAGCCGGCGTCGGCGCCGACGAGATAGGGACGGCGCTCCTGCGTCGTGGGGTATTTCCACGAGCGGATGTCGCGGTCATACCAGGGCGTCTCGACGAGCGGATAGCCGCGCAGCCGGTAGGTGTAGGCGAAGGACGGAACCATCCAGTTGCCGCCCTTGGGCGCATAGGACAGGATCGCGTCGTTCCCCCAGACGTCGGTCGCGGGCTGGTCGTCGGCGACGCCGTCCGGCAGATAGACCGCCTTGCCGACGATCACCTCGTCGACCCCGAAGTAGCGCGCCAGCATCGCTTCGGTGACGCTGTCGGCGCTCGTATACTTGAACTGCTCCTTGACCTTGGGATGGTTGCGCGCCGCGTTGAACGGGGCCGCGCCCAGCGTCAGCAGGTTCGGATAGCGGCCGACCTGACGGCGCACCGCCTCGCGGCCGGCGTCGACGTCGACCTTGGGGTCGGAGGCGGGATCGGTCCATTTCGACGTTCCGGCCAGCGCGACCTTGTTGTTCGCGCCGTAATTGGCGGGGTTGCGCGCCAGCGCCGCGACGTCGATCTCCAGCCCGAGATCGGCTCGATCCATCACCATGGCGACCGCCTGACGGCCCATGTCGACGCCAGGGACGCGCGCAGCCTCCTCCTGCGTCTCGACCGGCACCAGCCCTTGCAGCGCGTCCTGCTGAAGCGCGATCGGGTCGGCGGCGTAGCCATACTGGACGGTCAGGATCGGCGCGCCGGGCGCACGGCGTGTCGCGAGCTTGCGAAACCNCTCCTTGCCGAACCTCAGCAAGCGGATGTTGCGCGCCGGCACGTCGACGACGGGCGCGAGCCGCGTCGCGATGAATTCGGAATTGGCGTAGCCGCGCGAATAATTGGAGAGGACGACGTCGACGACGCCGGCCTGTGCGGTGGTCATGGCGCGCATGTCGGCCTCACTTGATCAGGATGAGAAGGGTCTGGCCGGCGGCCGCGACGGCGTTGAGGGCGCGTCCGGCCCGCGTCGTCGCGTCGGCCGCCACCGTCACGGCGCGGCCCTGCGCATCGGGCCCGACCGCATCGTCGAGCGCCACTGCGCCGCCGCTCTCGACGGCGCAGACGCCGACGACATGGGCGGCGACGGCGTCGCCCGCCGCGAAATCGACGAGCGCGACGCCGAGCGGCTTGCTGGCGGCGACCGCCTGCGCGCCGCCGGCGGTGACGAAGCGGCGCTGCTTGCCGGGGCCGGTCGCGACGAGCGTATGGGTGATGGTCTGGGTATGCATCGCGCCCCTCAGCGGCTGACGGCGACGACGGCCGCCATGTAGTCGACGCCCGGATGGGCGGCCTGATGCGCGAGCGCGCGGGCGTGCAGGTCGGCCGAAGCCGGATCGGCGCGGCAACCGGAGGGCATGGCGAATTCGGCGACGCCGGCGCCGGGCGCGTCGCCAAGATCGATCGCGCCGAAAGCGACGACCGGCGGCTGCGCGGCGAGCGGCTCGTGCAGAGTCGTCAGCGCGTCGCCCGTCTTCGTCGCCCCGCCCTCGGCGAAGCTGACCTCGAAGCGTGCGCCGCCGACCGGCGCGAGGCCGTCGAGCAGCGCCACAGCCTTGTCCTTGAGCGCCGGCGACAGACGACGCTCGCCGATCAGGCGCTCGGCGAAGGCGAGGTTGTCCGCGTGATGCAGGGCGCGCTCGCGCTCGGCGATCGCGGTTTCGCGAGCGGCGAAGGCGGCTTCGCGCGCGGCGTCGGCCGGCGCTTGGGCCGGCGGATTGACGGTCATGTCGGTCTCCGTGGGTGAGGGGGCGGCGAAGCCGGGCGTCGCCAGCGGCTCCTCGCGCGGGGCACGCTCGGCCGCCTCGTCGATCCAGCCGATGGTCCAGCCCGGCGCGACGCGGTCGGCCGTCTCCGAACCGAATTTCTCGATCAGCCATTCGCGCAGGTTGCGGAACAGGCTGGCGACGTCGCGCAACGCGGTGACGTCGGCGAATTCGAAGGCGTATTCGCCGACGCCCGGCGCCGTGAACTGGACAGGTCTGAGGCCGGGCACCGCCGGGCGGCGGCGCCCAAAACCGATATGCTTGGGATACCACGCACCGGGGCGCGGATTGGCGGGCGCGTCTGGCGCGTAAAGCGCGAGGCTGATCTTACGGTAACGGCCGGCGGCGACAGCGTCGGCGAAGGCCGGCTCGATGTCGCCGAGCGTCGCGGTCAGACGCTGCCCCGCCTCGTCCCATGCGAAGGCGCGCGCCCAGGCGTAGGCCGGCGCGTCAAGGCGCGGATGCCCGACGACAGCCGGCGCGGGCGCGCCCTCGGCGTCATAGGCGGCGGCGAGCGCGGCGAGATCGGCCGCCGAAAACTCGATCGGCGCGCCCGCCAGCGGCGCGAAGCGTCCAGGACGGAAGACCTCGACGGTCCTCTCGGCGATGTGTGAAGGCGAAGGGCTGGGGAGCTTGCTCATGGTCCGCCGGATCGAAGGGGCCGGCGGACTATGGCGGGGCGGATCAGAGGGGTTGAGGCGACAGAGTCAACCGACCGACGGAACTGCCGAAATCGTTGACCCGACCAAGCTTATCGGCCTGCGCGACCGGCGCCAATTACTCCGGCGGCGTGAAGGTGATCGGAATTTGAGTGGGAGCAGATTTGTGTTCGATCACGCGAATGATCGCATGCTCCGTCTTGAGACCAGTTTCAGATTGCGTCTGGGTCGTGCGCACTTCGCAGATCAGCACGTCATCCTTGGCGAACCGCTCAAGACTCTGATCGACCCTCTTGCGAAACTCCTCGTCTTCGATCGTAGCGCTTATCGTGTTCTGACCATCGTAGAGACGCCACTTGTTGCCTTCGGCAAAAGCGAGAGTGCGGATCGACAGGGCCATCTTTGTGACAGTTTCATTGACCAGAACCGGCGGCAGCGGCTCGGTCATGACATAGGATCGATCACGCTCGGTCAACACAACCGGCTCAGACGCCCCAACGCGCCGATCGCTCGCGGACGAGAAAGTGATAGTGTCGATGTCCGGCGAGGCCAGCACATCCATCAACTTCCNCAACTCACGCTGCACCTTGGCCTCTTGATAGAGTCGCAGCACTTCGCTCGGGATGGTGAGCGAAGTCTGGACACCGTTCTCATCAGGAAACCTGACGACGACCCGGTCGCCCGCGATCTGGCTCGCTGACTGAACGCGCCGCCCCTTGAGCATACGCAAGAACTGGATCAACCCCACAGCCGGCGTGCCGACCAACCCCAACACAGTGACGATCTTGAGCACGGCGTCGACGTCGGACGACGTGAAAAATCNCCGCACGAGCTTCCAGCCCGAAAGGATGACGTCGATATCGATCTCGAAGGAGCCGACCGCGGTCGCAACCGCCTCGACCTTGATCGGCGGGGCGTCGGGATGCAAAGCGCGGTTGGAATGAGAGATCAGCTNCCCGATCGCCAGCAGCGCAGGCGCNNGGAGCCGCACGTCGATACGCCCCTCTTCGAGGCGCAAACCATCAAATTTCACCGTGAGCCGCATCGCGCTCACCCCTTCATCCTCAAACCCAGTCAGCCGCAAGCTCGCCCCAACATTCCAGCGATCGCCCCGACGTCGCCGCCCCGACTCGATGCAATCTCGCCGACACCGCCGAACCCTACCAGATAAAATCAAATCTGACGCCCGTCTGACGCGCGCTGGCGGGCATGTCGGGGCCGAGGCAAGCAGGGACCGGATCGCCCTTCGGGCCGCCAGCGGCGATTTATGTGGATCGGGCGTTTCGCCGCGCTCAGCCGCCGCCCTCCACCGCCAGCCAGCCCTCGATCGCGCCCCGCGCCGCCTCCTCGTCCTTCGCGCCGAAACCGACGATCGGGCGGGCCGGGATCGTCACCTTGCCGGCCATCACGACCGGCGGCTTGCCGCCGGGGACAGGGATGGCGAGACGTCTAGCGTTTTTCGGGACGATGGTCGCCCCGAAATGCTGGACGCCGGCGTAGATGGTGTTGAGGCCGATCCGCAGCGTCGCGCCCGAAACCTGCCAGGCGCCGGAGCGCATGAGCTGGCCGGAGCGGCGCAGGATCGGCCCGGTCGCGCCGCCACGGGTCAGGACGGTCAGCGGCGCCAGCGGCTGCCACGGTCTGCCGTCCGGGTCGGTCTGGGTCTGAAAGCGCCGGTTCTGCTCGCGCAGCAGCGCCTCGCCGACGAGCTTGAGGCCGGCCGAAGGGTTGGCCGCCTTGCGCTCCAGCCGGCGAGAACGGCGTCGGCTTTGGCCTGCGACGCGGCGTCGAGCCGGGCGCGGATCGTCACGTCAGTCATGCCGCCGCCCCGTTGCCGGCCGGCCTTCGCGGGCCTATATTGAAGGCGTCGGTCGCGGCCTCCGGCTCAGGACTCAAACGCGACGCAAGGGCGGTGCGCCGGGCAGCCGCCCTTTTCATTCCCGTCCATCCGCGCCTCCCACGGCGTTCTCGTCCTCCGGCCGCCGCCACAGCAGAGCGCCTGTGCGCTGCTTGTCGAGATAGGCCGGGTTCGGGCGCCATTTGCGGCCCGTGACAGGATTGAACGCGGTCGCGCCGGTCCAGCCCTGCTGCGACCACACGAAAGACGCGAATTCCGGGCTGTCCGGAGAGGCGCGGAGATAGCGCCGCGTCAGCCGCGTCGCGCCGTCCGGCCCCAAGCTCCAGTCGAGCCAGATTTCGTCGGGGTCTTTGACCGCCTCTGCTAGGCGCAGCACATGCAGCTCCCGCAATTCGAACGGTAGCTTCAACCGCCCCTGACCGTCGCGGAAGAGCCGCTCGGAAATCACCACCGCATGGCCGGCGGGATCGCGCCACAGAACCGGCTTTTCGGCGGTGGCGCCGAACTCGCCCAGGAACGCGTCGACATAGGCCTGCGGCGCCTGCCCCTCAGGCGCGAGCGGCGCGACGAAGGGTTTGGCCTGCGGCAGCGGCGGCATCACCGGGAGAGGCGCCGGCGTCGTCGCGGCGCCCGTCCCGGCCGCGTCGCGCGCGGCCGGCGGAGGCGCGACGGGTTGCGACGCGGGCGGCGGCTGCGCCGGGCCGATGGAGGGACGCAGCGGCTTTTGCAGAGGCGGCGGCGTCACGCCGCGCGACCAATCCATGCCCGGCGCGTGATCCCAGCCGAGATCGATCCCGACCGGCACATCGATCATCTCGCCGGTTCCGGGGTCGCGGACCTTGCGGGTCGCGACGGGCGGCTCGTCGTCGGGCTCGATCCCTTCGGCCGCCAGATCGCGGTCCGACAGCGTCTCGACGCCGCAGGAGCAGTTCCAACCGTTCGGCGGGTAATGGGTCGCCCACCACGGGCTGTCCCAGCGCAGCACCGTCATGTTCCAGACGTCGCGATGCTCGGGCCGCGCGCGGTCGGGGACACGGTACCAGGCGTGGCGGTAGCGCCACCATTTGTAGACCTTGACGACGTCCGGGTCGGTCATCTGCGCCCAGCGCCCGGCGGCGTAGGCGGTCTTGAGGTTGGTCTCGTAAATGACGCGCGTGCGCCAGGCGCGGCCGGCGGCCGTGCCCTCGCCGGTCCAGCCGGTCCAGCCGTTGCGCGCGACGATGGCGTCGAAATTCTTGCGGAACTCGGCCAGCGTCGTCTTGCCCGCGACCGCCTTGTCGATCTCGGCGCGCAGATCGGCGATCAGCGCCTCGCGCGTGGCGCCGGCGACGACGAAGGCGCGGTCATGGGCGCGACCCGAAATGTCGCGCCAGCCCTTGGTCGGCAGGTCGACCTTCTGACGGTGATAGTCGATCGCCTCCTGGAAGGGGACGATGACGCCGTCATCGGCGAAGAGATGCGGCGCGGGGAGGAAGGTCACGGTCTACGTTCGAGAGTTGCGAGCGCAGATGCGATCCGACGGTATTGCCATTTCGCGTCGCGAACGCCCGCGACAGCCCCGGCCGACGCAGCCGCGCAGCAGGCCAGGGAGAGCGTCGAACCAGAAATCAAGAAGATGCATAGATTGAAAAAACTGACGAACAGACAGGCGGTGGCGAACCGCCCCTTTCGCAGCACGATACGGGTCGAATTCCGCAGCTGCGCCCGCTCCGTGATCGTGGCGCGCAGAAGCAAAGCGCGGATATCCGATGCCCTGACGGCATAGGAGCATTCGTCTGGCACGTTGGAAGTGTCCATCACTGACCCCGCTTGCGCTTGCCCTTGATCTCGTCCTTGACGTCGCCGCGCCCGGTCAACTCGGCCGTCTCCAGCGCGAGGCCGAGGACGCGTCCGAAGCTGGTCGATGGCGAGGCGCGGCTCCAGGGTCAGCAGGCGATCGGCGAATTGCTCCAGCCCTTCGCCGCGCGCGATCGCCGCGTCGAGTTCGGCGCGGGTCTGGTCGAGCCATCCCGCGATCATCGGCTGCGCATAGGCGTCGAGCTGGTCGGCGAGCGCCGCCTCACCATGATCGTGGCCCGCGTCAGAACTCGCGCCCGCGCCGAAGGCGATCTGACGCACTTCGGCCGCCGAGGCGTCATTGGCGGCCTGCGGCATGGGCAGCGCCCCGGCACGCGCCGCGTCGGTCAGATTGACGCGGGCGCGGGCGAGGTGAGGGCGAGCTTGCGCAAGACCTCGACCGGAACCTGCGGCATCAGGTCGACGCCGGCCAACGCCGCCGCCGCCTCAGCGAATTTCTCCGGCGGCACGGCGGCCGCGAGGTCGAACAGCAGATCGAGTTCGGCGCGCGCGTTCTCGGCGCGCTGCTTGCGCAGCGCCTCATGCGCGCTCTCGTTCTTCGGCCTCGGCCGGCGCACGCTGGGCGCCGCCGCGCCGGGACAGTTGAGGTCCACCAGCCACTGAAAGAGCGTGCGCTGGAGCGTGTCGCCGAGCAGATCAGCGTCGGCGTCGATGATTTGCTCTTCGGCTTCCTTGTGCGTCTCGGAGGCGGCGCGCGAGCCCTGCCCCTCGACATAGGTCGCCAATGTCGACCCGAACACGCAAAGCGCCATCTGCGCGTCCCAATAGCCGCACCAGTCGGCGTAGTCGATCTGCCCCGCCCGCGCCGCCTCTAGGAACGACACTTCGGTGCCCAGCGGCAGCACCAGCGCGCCGCGCTGAACCATCTCCACCAGCGAGCGCAGGATTTTGTCCTGGTCGGCGGGCAACATGCCGAGCGGGTATTTGGCGACCGGCGTCGGGCTGGCGTATTTTTCCAAAAAGTNCAGCCAAAAGGCGACGCCTTCGCGCTTGAACAGGACCGGCCAGAACAGCTTCGAGCCGAGGCCCAGCCCGTAGGGATTGTTGCCCTTGACCCCGAACCGGTGAACAATGAACTTGCGCTCGGGCGNCTCCACGCCATTGAGCGGGGCGGCCATGGTCAGCAGCCTTGGCCGCCAGTCCTCGTCGAAGGCGAAGCGGCGCGGATCGTGCGCGACGATCCGCTCGGGAACGATGCGCGCGTCGCGCCGCGTCCAGACGATCTCGGCGACCGAAAACCCCTTCAGCGTCGCGTCGAGCAGATCGAGGCAGANGCGGTCGAAACCGAGCCGGCCGACCTCCTCGCGCACCAGATCGGCCGCCGCCTTGTCGCGCGCGTCCTTGCTCGCCGGCTCGACGGTCCAGTCGCGCCCGACCAGCGCGAACTTGCGCTTCTGGAGCACCGCATAGGCGTGCGTGTCGCGCTCGATCTCGTCGTAAATCTTGAGGCCACGGCCCTCGCCACGCTGGATCAGCGTATCGTNCGAGGGCTGCAACACCGTCGTGAAATTCGGGATGGTGATGTCGTTGCGCGCCGTCGCGATCAGCATGCGCGCCTGCGCGGGCAGGTTCTTGCGGCCTGCGTCCCCGGCGGCGTCGATCGGCTCGCCCATCACAGATATCCTTGCAAGGCCGCGCCGCGACGGCGCCGCCGGTCAGGGGGCTTTGGCCGGCGACGCCCGCGCCGACGCCGGCATGGGCGACCGCGCCCGACCACAGCATTTCGAGGCAGTCCGGCCCGTCGTCATGCGCGCCCGAAGGCCACTGTCGAAGCTGCTCCAGAAGGCTCGCCTGTCCGGCATGCAACCGGATCAGGCCGGCGGCGATCGGCGGTTGAAGGCGCTGGATGCGCAGCGCCTTGTCGGCGATCGGCGTGACCGGTATCGCCGGCAGCGCGACCTCGGCGAGGACGGCGCGCTTCATCACCTCTGTCCGGAAAAATTCCTGAAACTGCACCGCTTCGATGAACCACAGCGCCGGGCGCCATTCCTTCGCGAGGGCGATGACGTCAGCGATGATGACGTCGGGCAGACGGCGCGCGATCGACGCCTCGACGACGTCGAGCACGCCGGTCGCGCGGTCGATGCCGCCGATCAGGATCGCGGAAGGATCGCGGTTCGACCCCTTGCGGCCGAGCGAGGNGTCGACCGCGCCAAAATAGATCAGGTCATGCTTTTTCAAGACCCAGAAGCTGACCTGGCGGAACGGGCTTTCGTCCGAGATCGGCTCGCCCTGCTTTTCGGACATGAATGAGGTTTCGGAGGAGGCGCGCTCGACCATCAGCCCGTAAAGCGGCTCGTATTCGGGCCAGTTGACGACCGCGCCCGCCTCCATCTCGACGGATCGCATCTCGTNAAAGGCGTGCGCCGCCTCCTCGCTTTGGCTGAGGAATATTTCCTGCCAGCGGTCCCACAGGTCCATCCGGTCGGGGAACCGCTCGATCGAGCGGAAACGCCGCACGTCCCAGCCCGGCGCGGTCGAAAGCTGAACGAGCACCGCGTCGTAATGCAGCACGGTGCCGAGCATGACGACGTCGAGCGAGCCGTCGGCCGGACCGAGCTTCAGCACGGTCTTTTCGACCCATGCCCGCAGCTTGCGGCGATAGCCCGGGCTCTCGACATTGACGTCGTTCTCGATGTCGTCGAGCAGCACGAGGTCGGGGCGGTGCGGCCCGAAACGCCTGCCGCGCAAAGCCTGCCGCGCGCCGGAGCCCAGGATCATCACACCGGTGCGGGTGACGATTTCGCCCTCGCGCCAGCGCCGTCCCGCGCCGGTGAATTCGGGAAAATCATACGCGAGGCGCGGATTGCTTTCGATCTCGACCTTGATCGCCTCGACCATCAAAGCGGCCTGCTCGTAAGTGTCCATCGCAACGATGATGAAACGCTTGGCGCGGCGCAGCGCGCACCACAGGCTGAACAGTTGCGTCGTGATCGTGGACTTGGCCGAGCCGCGCGGCGCGATCTTGAGCTTGCGCCAGCCCGGCCGCCCGACGGCCGGTTCGCCGGTCAACATCGCCGGCAGATCGTCGAACAGATGCAGATGCAGGCGCGAGGGCGCGCACGTCAAGTAATGCGGAAAATAGGTTACGCAGAACATGCGAAACCCGTCCGACGCGAGCGCGGCCTTGCGGCGGGCGCGGCGCGCCGGCTCGTCAGCGGGAAACCCGTCGACGGCGGCCTCGATCTGCGCGCGCAGGTTCGCCCCGAGCTTTTCCAGCTCGTTGCGAAAGCCCGCCGGGGCGAGCTTGCGGGATTTCGGGACGCGGCTCATCCATAGACCTCGCCGAGCGTCGCGCCGAAAGGTTCGAGGATTTCGAGGAGCGCCGGGGCGAGATCGGGATGGTCGCGCAGCACGAATTCGCCGAGCCGCTTGAGCACATCCATCGCCACGCCCAGTTCGCTGATTTTCGGCGACACGCGCCCCGCAGCGTTGACGGTCTTGTTGAAACTGTCGGCGAGGCCGGCGAGAATTTTCGCCTTTTCGGCCGCTGCGAGCGCCTTGTCGGCGCGCAAGTCCTCGATCGTCGCCTGATGGACGACGACGTAATCCTGCACCACGTCGACGATCAGCCGCTCCAGCCCTTCGCCGGCGACCGTGTTGGCGGACCGGGCGACGTCCCAGTCGTCGCCGGCGGCCTTGGCGTCGGCCTTCCAGCGTCGCAGCGAGGCTTCCGAGACCTTCGTCGCGATCGCGACCACCGACAGGGCCTGCCGGTCGAAGACATAGCGCCGACGCGCTTCGCGCCGCTTGTCGCGATCATGGGCATGGACATCGACCATACGGGGTCACGCCCCTCCCTTGAGACGGGCCGCGATCAGCGTGACGCCGACCGCCATGACGCCGCCGGCGACCGCGCCGAGCGTGGTCGAGCGGCTTTCGACACGGCGCAAGCGCCCGTCGATCCCGTCCAGCTTTCCCGCAATGGCGGCGACGCCTTTCTCGAAGGCGACGCCCAACGCCGCTTGGCTGGCTTCGAGCCGCGCGAGGCGGGCGTGCATGTCGTCAGCGGCCATCCCCGCTCCCCTTTCTCTCGGCGATCACGAAGGGCACATCGTCATAGGTATGGACGATCGGCCAGATGAAATGGATCGCGTTGAGCGGACAGCGCCACGACAGCGTGAGGCGGTAGCGCGCCGGCCCTGGCGTTGCGGAGCGCGGAATAGGTCGCTCGACGGTGAATTCGTCGTCACCATGATCGCCCCAGGCCACGCGGACGCTGGTCTCGTATTCATGACGCACCCCAGCCGCGTCGATGATCAACGGCATGATCGTCGTTTCACAGACGCGAAACCTGAACACCTTGTAAGCGAGACGCAGCTTCTCCTCGACCTGCGGCGGCGGCGGCAGGACGTCGACGCGCAGCACCGACATGGCGGGTTGGCGGTCAGGACCGCATAGAGCGTCGGCCCGACGAGGAAGGTCGCGACCAGCGCGGCGAGGATATGACGGCGCACGACGCTCACTTGATCAGCTCGCGTTTGAGCAGGAGGACGAAGGCGGCGACCGCGGAAAGCCATCCCGCCCAGATGCGGATCGTCGCCCAGAACCATTTCGCGCGACGGTCGTTTTCGAGGATCGCGCGCAACTCCTTGCGCTCGTCGGACGTAAACGGGCGATCCTCGTCGCGTTCCGGTCTCGCGGTTTGGTCGCTCACGGTGCGGCTCCCTCGACCGCCGCGACGGCGGCCGCGCGGCGCGCTTCGCATGCACGCAGCGCCACGCGGTCGCGTCCCCACAGGCTCGCGACCTCGCGGCCCGTCAGGTCGCGGTCGGGCGTCGCGACGGGGCGTCNGCAACGCTGGCGCGCCGGCGCGGGCAGCGTTGGCCGCATATAGATCGTCCGCGCCGCCGGAGCCGGCGGATCATTGCGGGAGGATGCGCACCCGGCCACGCTCAAGGCCGCAGCGATCGCCATGAGGCAGAGCCGCATTCTTCGTCTCCATGTCGGTGAGGGCGCTTTTCAAGGCCGCGATCTCGGCTTCGGCCTGCGCCCGCGTCCGCGCCGCCACTTCGCTTTGCGCCGCCTTGTCGCGCGCCGCCTGCGCATTGCTCTTCTCGATTTCCGCCCGCCAGCGCGCGTCGCAGGCAGAGCGCGCGTCTTCACGCGCCTGGGCGACCGCCCTTTGCATCGTCTGCGTCGCCGCGCGCCGTTCGACGGCCGCGAAGGCGACGAAGAGCGCAACCACAAGCGCGACGCCCAGAACAGCGACCACGGAGCGGGACAGGCGAAGGCCCAGAAGTTCAAGCATCGCCCTCCTCCTTTTGCGGCTGCGTCGTGACGTGCGCTCCGACCGCCGACAGCGCGCGCAGATCGAGATGGCCGACGCCCTGATAGACGCCCGCGAGCGACAGGATCAGCATGACCATCAGGGGCACGATCAACGTCGCCATCTCATGGCCGAGCGCCATCGAGACCGCGATGGCGATCCAGCCGGCGGCCATGTTGAGCAGGGTCGTGCGCTTCGAAAATCCGCGATTGGGCTTTTCGGGGCGGTTGATCTCGATGGGCGCGACAGGTGCCGCGACGATGACGCTGTCGTCGCTCATGCCGCGCGCAGCCCCTCGTAAAAGTGCAGGCCGTAGCCGGCGACCAGCGCCGCGCGATCGCGGCCGTTGATGANTCNGCGCGCGTCGACCCAGTCCGACCTGGTGCCGACAAAGAACTGATCGAGGCGACGGCCGGTGAACCAGCCCTCGATCATGCCGCGCGCGACGATCGCAGCGCTGACGTCGGAGCGAAGCGCGAGATCGGGCTCGCGCACGAGGCTCTCGCCGCGCCCGAGCACGCCGAGATCATGCAGCTTGTCGTCGGCGAATTCGTAGTTGCGCAGCCACGTGAGTTGCACCCCGCCACGTCCGTAATAGACCTTCTCGAAAACTCCCGCAGGCTTGCCATAAGCGCGCCNCCGCCCCTGCCCAAGCTCGCGCACCGGCTGCATCTTTGCGCCGGTTTCGTGATAGACGGTGGCGAGCCCGTAGGCGATGAAGCGCGGGTCCGAACCCGGCGCCCAGCGCTCGAAGGCGTCAAGCAAGACGTCGACGCCGGCGACTTGCTCGGCGCGCATGCGGCCGCCGAACGGCTGCTTGCGGATGACGGAGAAAACGCCGCGCGGTCCATCGCGATCCTCGCAAGAGTGATACGCGAAGATCGCTCCGGCGATGGCACTCATTGGAGGCGACAGCGTCGCCCGGCTCACCGGGGTCGCAAAGTAAGTGCGGGCGCCGGCCGCCACGCGTCAAGAGGCGGACGGAGGCGTGCCGAGAAGCTCCTCAAGATCGATCTGGCGCTCGTCGATGCGGCGGCGACGCCGGCCGGCGGCGAACGACGCGGTCCCGCCGAGCCGCGTCACGCTGCGCCACGACAGGCCGAGCGCGCGTGCGATCTGTCCGTTGGTCAGCCCCTCCTGGGCGCGCAGCCTTTCGGCGTAGCGACGCAGCGCCGCGACCGTGAACGGCATCCGAGGAATATCGATGCGCTCGGGGCCGAACATCGCGCAGAGCCGGCCCGCGACCGCCTCGCCGAGCGCGTTGAATTCGAGGTCCGGCGTCCAGCGCCTAGGCACATAGAGACGCGCGCCGCCAAACAGCCGGACGATCTCCAGCGTCGTCGCGACGCCGATCTCGGCGGCGAGCGGCTGCAGGCTGTCGAGGAAGTCGCCGACCTCAGGGTCGAGCCGCGAAAAATCGCTCACCGCCGCCTCCTGCGCCTGCGCCGGGGGCGTCGACAAGGAGGTCGATCTCGATCTGCGCCGCCCCGATGAGATCGACGCGCACATGCTCGCGGCGCAGCGTCGTGACCACTACGCAGTCGCGCAGAACCAGACGTCCCGCCCCGAGCAGCACGCCGGCGGCGCCATGCCGCAGACCGATCCGCGCCGCCTCGCCGAGCCGCTTACGCAAGGCCTCGACGTCGAAGCCCTCGACCCGCTCCAGCCAACGCAAAACAGCGTGGTCGGAGACGATGACGTCGCGCGCGGTCGCAGTCATTGCGGGCGCTCCAACAGCCCGGCGACGTCTGCCTTGTCGATCCACCAGTCTCGCCCCCAATCGTTCCGCAGGGTCACGCCGCGCGCCGCGAGCTTGCGGCGCACACGGCACAGCAAGCGCTCGACGCCACTCCACCCTCGCTCGGCGTCGCCCCAGCACGCCGCGAACAAATTTTCGCGCGAGACGGGGCGCGGCGCGGCGCGCGCGAGAACGCGCAGCATCGCCTCCTCCTTGCCGGTCAGCCCTATGTTCCGATCGAAGATGACGTCCGACGCGAACGCCTCGGACTTGGTCTGGCGGAGCGTCTCTTCCAGTTCGTCGATGCGCGCATAGGCCCGCGCGAGGCGCCGTCGCGATCAAAGCTCACGCCGCCCCCTTTCCGGCCCGCGCGGCCATCGCTTTAAGCCCTTCGATCACCTTGTTGGCGTCGTCGGCCGTCAGCCACGCGACCGAGGCGATCCCGGTCTGACGCCGGACGAAGGCGTCGAGCGCCCGGCGCGAGGCGTCGCGCAGCGCGCCCGAGCGCTCCAGCGNCGCCCACAGCGCGACCACTTTTCGCACATGTGGCTTGGCGGACGGCTTGCCGTCCTTTCCGGCGCTGTTCGGGCGCGGCGTCCAGCCGAGCCGTTTGAATTCGGCGAGGACGAGGATGCGCCCGCGTTCGTCGAGCCTCGCCGCGCTGTCGACGCCGGCGACGCGCGCCAGCACGGCGCGATACTCCGCGTCCGACAAACCCATCTGGGCTTTCGCGACATGGATTTTGGAGAGGAGAGGATCGCGGCTCATGCCGGCAGCGCCTTGCGTTGATCTGCGCCGACGCCGCGATGCAGCGGCACGTCCGCGCCCTTCGCCCATCCTGCGGCGGCTGCCTCGCTGAAGCGCTTCGCGCGCTTCGGCGCGCGGCACGCGACTGCGCCATCGAAGCGACGCGCAAGATGAAGCTTCGAGGCTTCGCGCGCGGCGTCGTCCTTCGACGGCGCGAACAGGTCGCGGAGACGGGTGGACAGACGCATGACCATGCCGTCGACGAAATCGGCGATCGCGGCGCGCCTCGTCGCCGGCGAACGGCGACGGCGGTAGAAGCCGGAGGCGCGGAAATCCCGCGCGGCGGCTTCGACGGCGCGGCGGCACACATCCCAAAGATAGGCGGCGATCTCCGGGCCGGGATCGCGACCGACGAACAGCATGATCGAACCGTCGCGACCTTTGATCAAAATTCCGGACGAGTTGCAGCAATATGCGACGACGGCCGAAAGGTCGGCGCGCCATGTCCCGCCTCTCCCNNGCGTTTCCACCGACGCCTCGGCGATGTCGAGATCGCTTTCGTCCATGCCGTACTCGGACATCAGCTTCGCCGCCATTTCAGCGGCCGCGAGCGCCTCAGCCTCGGAGCAGCCAGCGGCGGTCGTTTTGGCGCGCAGCGCGGCGATCTTGGCGCGCAGGTTCGCCCGGCTACCGTTCATTGGACCTTCTCTACGATGTAGGTTGACCCCAGGTTTTTCGCGCGTTGACGGCAGGCGATCGCCTCCATGCTTTCGCGCGAGGCGGCGTAGGCCGCCTCCACGAAGGTCGTCATCGCCAGCGACTTGCGATCGTCGCCGAGCTTCAGCCAGCGATCGGGCCTACCCTCCTGCCGAACGCGCAGGCGGAACTTCGCCGGGGCGGTCATGACGCAGCGCTCCGGTTTGGGCATGAATTCCAGCGAGGGTGTTGCGGAACGATGCGACGATTGCTTCCTCCGCCTCCGCTTGCGATCGCGCGCACCACTTTGCGCCGCAAAGTGGCGACGACCTTTGGCGACACACCCCACGGCGATGGAGATCATGATCGAGCCGGCGACGCCTGACGTCATGCCGGCGTCTTGCGCCGCGTTTAAAAACTCCTGCACCGCATCGTCCTGGCGTTCGAGCGCTGGCTCGCCAGCGCCGACTGCCCTGCGTCAAGCGTCTCCGCGTCCCGTCCGATGAATTCGACGCTCACGCCGCCCTCCTGTCGCTGTCGTCCGCCTCAATCGGCTCGACGTCCCGCGCATGCGCGGCGACGTCGAAACCGGCGTCGAGCCGCACCTTGACGCTATCGTCGCCGCCCATGCGGCGCACGGTTCCGGCCAGCGCTCGCCGCCGGTCGCCTCGTCGAAGACGTAGACCCTGACGCGCTCGCCTTCCCGAAAGGTCACGGCGCTCATACCGGCGCTCCCGAGATTTCCGCTTCAAACGGCTCAACCACGAAGTCCTCGCCCTCGCTGCCGATCGACACGCCGGCGATGCTGCGCGCCTTGTCTGGATCGGCGAGCAGAGCGTCCTTGTTGACCTCCTCCTTGACCCGCAGGAAGGACGTCAGGCCGAGCGATTTGATCGCCTCGATACAGCGCTCGACGCTGGCGATGCGCACGCTCGGCGGGCGCAAACGCCACATCACCTTGCCGGCGCCGAGATCGGCGGTCTTCGTCTTTCCGCCGTTGGTGAGCGCGTCGCGATTTGCCTCGGCCCACACCTTCAGGCCTTCCGTCAGCACGGCGACGCGCGAGCGCAGCGGCGCGGCGGCCTCTTCGGCTTTCGCCCTCAACGCCGAGATCGCGTCGTTCATGTCGGCTTCGAGCCGCGCCACCTCGCGATTGGCGACGCCGATCTCTCGAACCGCGGTCGCCGCCTCGTCCCGAGACTGCGGGACCGGCAGGTTCACGCCGAGGGTTTTGCTTTGCGGGCCATGCGAGGTCTCCTTGAGGGTCTGAAGGTCGGGCGTCGGCGCGGCGCCGGTCAGGGCCGCGAGGTTGGCGTGGGCGCGCGCGTGGAAGCGCGCCAGCGCGGCGGGGCTGGGATGGCCGCGGCGCTGAGCCTCGGCGATCTGGATGACCTGAAAGGCGATCTCCTCGCCGATCGTCGGGTCGGAAGGATCACGCGGGGACATGCGCGCCTCCGTCGCAGAAGGCCGGGCGGCGGAGCTGATCGATCATCACCACCTTGCCGACGGCCATCGCGTCGAGCAGGGCCTGTTTGGCCCGCTCCCGCGCGGTTGGCGTGTCGCCGAGCGGCAGCCAGCCGCGACCGACAGCCTCCAGCGCGGCCACCTCGATTTCGAGGGCGCGGAGGCGGTCGCGCATATTGGCGACCTCGTGAGAGGCCCAACGCATCGCCGTCGCGACCATCTTGACCTGCCTGACTGTCAGGAGAGCCCTTCGCCGCGCAGGTCAGCGTCGTCGAACAGTTGCGACAGAACCGCGAGCCCGTCAGACAGCGGCGGCATGGGACGCCTCCTCTGAAATGGGCTCCGACATGGGTTCCGACGCGGGCGCGCGGCGCGCCGGGTTGTTGCGGCAGTTCTGGCATGCCTGCCAGTGCTTGACGTCGGAACGGGATCCGAAACCGTCGAGAGCTTGCGCTCGCGCGCCGCCTTGCAGACGCCCGGCGCGAGGGCGGCGCCGAGATGCGGACATTTCACCATCTCCGCAAGCGCTTCAATGACGCGTGCGCGCAACTTGCCCGTGCCGCTCGGATATTTGCCGTCGAGCGCCTGGCTGACGGCGGCGCGCGAGACGCCGATCTCGCGGGCGAGCGCGGCGCGCGATCCGTCGTGATAGTCGAGGCGGCGGCGCATCAGTTCAAGCGCCTCCTCGTCGAGTTGCGGGTAGGACTTCGCGGTCATGGCGCGCCCTCCCTGTCCGGACCGGGAAGATTTCGCGCGTGTTCCAGTCCTTCATTGACCGCTGGCGGTCGATCCAGCGCAGGGCGTGTTCACCGGTGTCTCGCACGAGCCGAAACACCTTGAAGCCGTTCGATGTCCGTGTGGAGCCTCGTCGACGCGCCGGCAACTCGACGAGATAGCCCGTGGATTTCAGGCGATGGACGAAGCGTTGCAGCGCCTTCTCGGGCTGACCGTCCTGATCATTCGCTGCGAGGGTGATGATATCGCCGAGCGAAAAACGAGGTTGCAGGCGCATGGCTGTCCAGGCGCGCTGGGTCAGCGTGTCGCGGTAGACAGGATGCTTGCGCTTGCCCCGATGCGGGCCGCTCTTGAGGCTGACGCCTTCCGCCAGCGCCTTGCGGCCCGTTAAGGTTAACGCATAGACGCCCGTCTCGGCGCGCTCGACGAAGCCGCGCAGGATCAGCCGACCCGCCGCCGTCGCTATCTTCTTGCGGCCGATCGGCAGCACGGCGTCGAGTTGGTCCATCGTCAGAGGCCCGGCGTTTCCCGATGCCATGACGCCGAGCAGCGCGGCCTGATGGGTGGCGTTTCCGGTGATCGTGGCCATGTCACAGGCCCTCCGGCACGAAGATCGGCTGACCGGTGCGGCGATCGTTCATCAGCGGCTGGCCGGCCAGCATGGCGAGCGTGACGGGCGCGCCCTCCTTGGCCTTGTTGCGCCGGCCGACCGCCTCAATCGCGGCGATGGCCTCCATGATCTCGCGATTGAGGCCTCCGGCGATCTTGTGGACGAAGCCCGCGACGTCGTCGGCGACCGGCACGTCGCAGAGCCGGTCGAAGAAGGCGCGGACGTCTGCCGCCGTCGCCGGCTCGAAGCGCACATACTGCGCGATGCGCGAAGCCACCTGCGGGAAGCGCGTCAGGTTGTCACGGATTTTCCCCATGCCGACCAGAACGAAGACGATGTCGCCGGTGTCGGAAAAATCCCGGATGCTCTCGATGATGTTGGCCGAGCGCGACACATGGTCGGCCTCGTCGATCACGACCGCGAAGGTCTTGCGCTGCAGATGCATCGCCGACTGACGCTGCAACATGGCTTCGAGAGCCTGCTCGAACTTCTTCTTGTAGGAATGCGCCGGGGCGATGCGGAACTGGCCGAGCATCTCGTCCAGGAACCAGCCCGGCGACCATTCCTTCTTCGCCCGCACGAAGATGCAGGCGTTGTGCGCCGCCCAGCGATGCAGCGCCGTCGTCTTGCCGAGCCCGGGAGCGCCGTCGACCACCATCAGGCAGGCTTCCGACGCGCCGCGCCGTTCGAGAGCCGACAGCGCGGCCTGAAAGCGCGCGACGTTGGCGGTTTCCACGAATGCGTTTTTCACGTATCTTGTCCTTGCTTGGCTTCGGGCGCGCCGTTCGATCTCACGAGCTTTCTCAGGGCATCGAGATCGAGGCCGGCCATCCGAAGCGCTTCGGCCGAGGAATGCATGGTTAGGAGGTCGCGCAGCACGTCGCGATCGTCCTCGTCCACGCGTTCGGGATGAGCGATCAGCCAGCGGCACAGGCTGGCGTTGTCGCGGAAGATGGGTCGATCGCCCGCCAAGGCGGTCGACCCTGTTCGCGGGGACGCAACACCCGATCCCGCCTNCGCCCCGGCCGGAGCCGGGAGAATGTCCGAAAGGTTGAACGCGACAGGGGCCGGCGGCGTGGGCGGCGCCTGCTCCAGCAGCGCATGCGGACGCAATTCCTGCTCCACCACGCCGATCTTCGATTGCAGCCGCGCGAGACGTCCTTTCGAGCGTTTCTCCATCGCCGCGCGCTCAGCGCTCAGCGGCACGTAGCGTGTCTTGTGCCCTCNGAAGGCCGCGATCGCGATCAGCCGGCCAAGACCGCGTCCGTCGCCCGTATCGTCGATCTCGCGCACCCAGACGCGGCTGGCGTCGCGGATGTCGTAGCCGACGACAACGTCCTGACCATCATAGGCTTCAAGCGCCGGCGCGAAATAGCTGTTGCCGAGCCAGTCGACGAGCGCCCGCCGCGTGCGCCTCACGACATAAGGACGGAACATGTCGTCGAGTTCGGCCGCGTCCGGAACGACAAAGTCGAAGCCCTCGCCCTTCTGCGCCCACATCTCGTTGGGCGTCATGCAGCGGTTGCGACAAAGCTGCGCGTCGCGGAATTTCGGCAGGCTCGAATGCGGCCGGTTGTTGTAGTCGCGGACGGTCTCCTCGATGAAGTCGAGGAAGGCGTCCCACCCCGGCAGCAACCGCGACGCCCCTGTCACCGCAAGCTCGCGCCGCGAACGCTTGAAGACGAGTTGCCTCGCCTCGCGGTCCATGTCGTCGCCGAGATAGGTAGGCAACCGTTTCGCGGCGGCGTCATAGAGCTGGTTGAGCCGCTCGACGACGCCCTTGGCCTGCGCGTTGCGCGGCAGCGCCCGCATCGGCGTGATCGAAGCGCGGGCGAGAAAGCCCGTCAGCGGATCATCCATCGCCTTGTTGCGATAACCGGGGCCGCGATCGGTGTAGACGATCGCCGGAACGCCGCAGTCGGCGCAGGCCCGGCGCAGCGCGTCGACGACGCCATGCGTGTTTTCGTCGAGCGCGGCCGACCAGCCGACGATTTTGCGCGTCGCCACATCGACGAAGGTCGACAGTTCGGGGCGGAACGGCTGGCCGTGGATCGGATGCGCGATCTCGGCGGCGAAGGTCTTGCCGTCGCCGACATAGATCGAGGTGACGGCGATGTCGGAAAAATCGCGCGCGGCGAAGGCCTGTCGCGCGCGCAGAGCCAGCTTGCCCTCGCGTCCGGCGCGCCGGACGATCAGCGGCAGCGCCTTGAGCGCGGCATGGACCTGCTTTTCGGTCGGAAACGCTGTGCCCGCCGAGGCCTCTTTCGCCCAAGCCCGCAACGCCTCGGGCACGCTCACCTTCTGCGGCTTGCGGTAGTGCTTGAGAAAATCGTCGAGCCAGGGCGGCGGCCGGCGCTGCGCCCGCCGCGCCGAGCCGTCATGATCGGGCGCAAGCGCGATGATCCCGGCGCCGATCGCCCCGCGCCCGCCGTCGCGCGCCGCGAACCAGCGCCAAAGCGTGCGGTGCGACACTGTCGCCTCGCGGCGGCGATCATTGGCGGCGATGACAACGCCGACCTGTTCGCGCTCCAGCAGCCCCTGCGCCGCGCGCGCCACGAAGTCGCGGATCGCCCGGTCGCGCCCGACACCGCGCGCCGCCGCGTCGGCGTCGATCGCCAGCAGCAAGGTCTGCCGCGCCTCCATCACCATGCGTTGGCGCGGCGTCAGATGCGCCGAGCCGCGAACCAGCATCTGACGCCGGTCAGCCTCGATCGCCTCGACCTCGGCGAACGCGGCGGCAGCGGGATGGTCGACGACAGCGCTCGCGCGCAACGCGGCCCGCGCCTGCGGCGGCAAGGCGGTCTCGGACACCTCAAGCCCGCCGCCCCGCCCGACGCGCGGACGCACCAGATCGGGATTCTCGACCGCGACGCGGGCGATAAAGCGCCCAGCGTTCTCGCGCGTTGATGCGACGCCCGGCAGTTGCGCTTCCGCGACGTCCCGAGCGGAGAGCCAGCGCGCCATCATGCGACGCCTCCGCCGCGCCTACCGTAAAACTCAGGCCATACCAGCGTCCGTGAGACGCCGAGATAGCCGGCGATCGTTTCATGCGCATGAGGCCACCGGCGGTCCAGCGCCTTGTAGAGCGTTGTTGCGCAATACCCATTAGAGAGCGCCAAGCGTCTCAAATTCGAGCCACGCATGCGGACCTCAAAGATGATCTTCTGACGGGGCCAATTGCGATCCATGCGCGTCCCACAAGCGATCTCCTCGACAAGCGGAAGGATCGCGGTTAACCATTTCTGACGGTCTAACTTGTAGGACTTGCTCATATTCGAGACGGTTAGTCAACTCGAAAGTGAGCTTGCTGTGTCGAATGTGAGACAAGGGATTCGCCCGGAATTGATGCCGTTTGCGCGACGGCTCACCGCCGCTATCGAAGCGGCGGGCGGATCAGCGCGTATTGTCAAAGATTTAGGAAAATCTCGCGCCACNCTTGATCGCTGGATGAACGCTCAAGGAGCGCCCTCTTTGCTCGACGTCGCGGACGTCGCAAAGTTGTGCAACGTCTCGTTGGAGTGGCTCGCGACAGGAGACAAGCCGCCCGATATCGAGACGCCGACGCTCCGAAATAGCTCAGATATGGTCTATGTGCCGATACTCGACGCCGGCGTCGCCGCAGGAACGGGTGCTGTCAATGGCGATCCACCCGATCAACTCGGCACGTGGCCCTTCGCGCGCAGATTTCTGCGACACATCGGGGTTGTCGCCGACCGAGCGCGTATACTTTTCGTCTCCGGCGACAGCATGGAGCCAACCCTGCACGATCGCGACCCGGTAATGGTTGATATCGGACATACAGATATTCAGCATGGGTTTATATATGTAATCAGCACGACGGACGGATTGATCGTCAAGAGAGTTCAACGCAATATTGACGGTTCCATCACGCTTATTTCCGATAATAAGGAATTCTATCCATCAGAACGCCTTTCTGCGCCGGACACAAACACTTTGAAAATCGTCGGGCGCGTCCACTGGCATGGGAGGTTGGTATGAGAGCGCAATTTGCATTGCTATTTGCTGCATTATTCATTAGCGCGTCCAATGCTGGCCATGTTCCCACGGATGAAACAGAGGGCGAGATTACGGCGCGGCTCGCCACCGCGCGAAGTGCGAAATCCGCTCAAGCGGTATTAGGCGCTATGGGTTCGTGGACCGACCTCGAAAAACATCTCCGGTCATTATCGCTATTAAAGGCACCCCCTGAGCCGTGGACTGACGCGCTGCGTCGCCTCCAAGCGGGGTTCGTGTGGAAGAATAAAACGTTGAAAGGCTCTCGCGAATATATTGTTAATTTGGCAAGCCCTGCTGGCGGTTCTCTTCAGATGATCTACCGAGGGACGCCGCCGAAAGTCACCTCGGCGTCGCAAGCGGAGCCGTGGGTTGACGCCGCCTTCACCTATAACGGCGCATCGGAGGCCGCGTTGATCGACATGACCCGATGGTGTCGTCGCGGGGGCGACTATCGCATGCCGCGAAATTGCGAATTGCTGAGAGCGGCTGCTCACGAACGCGGCGTGTGGGGCAAGACCGCAAATTGAGCGTGACAGTTCGGATGGCGGGAGGGAGGCCGCCGGCAATTCTTAACGTATTGCATTATCAATCATTTTTGCAACTGTGACGGTAGTCGCCGAACTGTGACGGCGGCGTCACAGTTTAAATCGCGCTGCATCGATCAATTTTCCGGCGGGTTCGATAAGTCTTTGATTTCATTCCGAACGAAATCGAGCGTTTCTGACCGTCGTTTTGACAGATCGTCTCAGATGCGCTCATTTTCTGCCAAATCTCCAAACACCCCCACAGGCCGATTTGTCGCGCGTCATCAATACCTTCACCCTCAAATCCCCCCAATCTGCCGACTGCCAAATGAGAGGGTGCCCCACACTCAGTCGTTGCGGCGCCTCCATGAGGAGGCCGGCATGAGGACGCCGGTCCCTAGCGCATCCTTCCAGTCCGGGGAAAAGTCCGCGCCGTCAAAACCCGGGATCAAACACCTATTGCGCGCAGTTCAACATATCGGCCGCTTCGTCCATGGCGCGGATCAGAAAATCAGCAACGGCCCGAATCCGAGGCGTCTCGATGCTGTCGTCATGCATGATGAGGTAGATATCCTGCCTGAGATATCCCTCAGGGCCGGAGACACGAACGAGGTCAGGATACCTTTCTCCGACGAGACAGGGCAGATAGGCATAGCCGAGCCCTGCTTGGGCGGCTGCGACCTGGCCCTGTAGCGAACTCACCCGCACCGAGGGACTGCGCCAGCGACTATGGGTCATTGCGGCCCGCGCGATAGGCAGGCCTTCGTTATCTTCCGACCACCCTATGACGCCGAGATCGCTCGCTGCACCACTCCCGTCAACGGAGGCGGACAGGTAAAGCGCGTGAAGCAGCGCCCCGACCTTACGGGTTTTAAATGCGCCGGAACTCGGCATCGAAACCCGTAAAGCGAGATCCGCCTCTCTGCCATGTAGTGAGATGGGTTGAACACCAGTGCGAATCTCGACATCGATGAGCGGATAGCGTTCGATGAAGCTGCCGAGCCTCGGCAGGAGAATCAGGTTGGCGATGTTTTCGCTGACGGCGACCCTCACCGTCCCGGACGGTTCACTTGCCCCAGCCCCGATCGAGCAAGAAAGCGTCGCGAAACCGTCCTCGATAACCGCGCAGGCCGCCAACAGCGCCTGTCCTTCACTCGTGAGCACATAGCCGGTCGGGGTGCGTGCGAAGAGCAGCTGACCGGCTTCAAGCTCAAGATTGGCCATTCGCCGAGAGAGGGTGGCTGGGCTCACTTTCAGTTTATTCGCCGCGATCGTCAGCGAACCGGCCTTCGCCGTGACGATGAAGCATTTCACATTGTCCCAGTTCAAGCCTCGCATCTGGGCGCCCATGCCGCCGTCAAGGGCGGCCTACAGATATGAAAAGGGGTATTCGGAAGTTCGTTATAGGCCTCTCGCCATTCGGTCAATAATTTCGTTGCAGTGCAGCGTAGAATTATGCGCCGCAACTGACAAAAGACCTTTTGCAAAGAGAGGCCAAAATGACCAGAACTGCGCTCATTGTCGGCGACTGCTTTGCAACATGCTGCTTAATCGACAATGTCGATACTGTCAGCGGCTTCGCCAAGAAAATCCGCGCGGTCGCCAGCGGTATGATCGCGCCTGACGAACTCCCAGGCGAGGTTATCTGGGGTCAAGGCGTAGGAGAGCATGAACGCACGTATATCTCCCGCCTCGCCTCGGGCCTCGACGAGAGCGTGGCGCCCAAGTTTATCGGTCAGATCGCCACGCCGGCGACCCGCGGTCATGTGCACAAGCGCGCGCCCCAGAACGTACTCATCTCAGTGCCCGAACGCGAGAACGACCAGCGCTTCGTATCCGATCTGATAATCGACTCGCGCAACGAACTTCTGATCGATCATGTCACCGGCCAACATGTCCAAGGCATGGTCTTGGTGGAAGCCTGTCGGCAGATGTTTCTGGCGGTGACCGAGGAGCATTTCCTTGGCGAGAAGGCCCCGCTNGAGACTTACTTCGTCATCAAGAGCATGGGCGTCGAGTTCAAGTCGTTTGTCTTCCCGGTCGGCGCGCAGGTCGTCTTTTCACTAGGCAGGCTCACGCACAAGGAGGGCGGCCGGCTTGCGGCCGACGCCGCTATCTCGATCTGGCAAAACAATGCCGAGTGCGTCACCTGTTCGGTCTCCTATTCGGTTTTTGACGCGTCGCAGCTTGCGGCACGCGAACTCGAACTGGCCCGAGAAGCCGCCCGGCGTTCTATGGGGAATGGGTCAACGCGGGTCGCGGAGAACGCCGAGCCGGACTTCGCTCCGATCGACCTGCCGATCGCTGCGATTTCTGTGCCGCGCGATGGCGCCGCTCAGGACTTGCGGGTTGGCGCATGAGCGCGCGTGTGGTCATCGCAGGCGCGGGCCCCACGGGTCTAGCGCTTGCGCTCATGGCTCAGGCTCTAGGCCATGATGTGACGATCTATGAGGCGTCCCCGACCCCGGATCTGCGACCTCGAGCGGTGATGATGCATGCGCGTGCGCTGGAGATCCTGGCNGCAGCCGGTATTGCGGACATCTTCCTCTCGCGCGGTCTGATGACGCCGGGGATCGAATTCCGCAGGGACGACGGCGCCCGGTTCACGATGGACTTTTCCGGGCTGGACAGTCCATACGCCGGTATTCTCAACATCCGCCAGCCGGCTATCGAGGACATCCTTTCCTCAACGTTTCTGGAGCGCCGTGGCGCTATCATGCGCGGCTTTGCTGTAGCCGGCTTCGAGGAAACTCCGCGCGGCGTCGAAGTTGACATCATCGATCCGACGGGCACGACATCCCGGATCGATGCTGACTGGCTATTTGGCTGCGACGGCGCCCGTTCCACCCTGCGCCGCCTGCTCGGTGCGAGTTTCGAAGGTTCGACCCTTTCATACGACTACATCCTGGGCGAGGGTCGCCGCGCGGCAACCGGGGCTCCCGATATCAGTTGCATGCTGATCTCTGAAGCCGGTGTTGTGTCCTGGCTACCGTTCGAGGATGGCTCCGTCCGCGTCGCGGGCCCAGGACGCAGCCTTCCCTCGACGNNGAGCCAGTCTCTCGACGACGACCCTGACCGAGAAACCGCCCTGTTTCGCGCGGAACAGGCCCATCTAGTCTCGGACCCACGATTTAGGATCGGGGAGATCATACGGGCGGGTCGCTATAGGGCGCACAGTCGGATCGCCTCAAGTTGGGGCCGAGGTCGAGTCTGGCTCGCCGGCGATGCAGCGCATGTCCATCCTCCTGCTGGCGGCCAGGCGCTTAACCTCGGCTTCTCGGACGCGGAGGCTATCGCGATGCGCCTCACAGATGGCGCTGGTCTGGGCTTCGATAGCTATGAAGCCGAACGACGCCCTATCGCGGAAGCGACGCTCGACGAGGTCGCGATGACGCCTCTGATCGCGGCGATGCGCCGAGCGGATGGGGACGCTGACATTGCGGAAATTGAGCGNCGAGCCGCGGCCAAGGCGCATCGGCTTTCGCAGATCGACACTGACTTCGCGGCCGCAGGCCCCGCCCGGCTTGGCGTCCGCACCGATGGGGAGCTTCGTATAGGGCGCAGAATCCGAAGCAGGACGCCTCTGGCCGCCATGACATCNGGGGCGCCCGGATGGCGCGTCGCGCGCGCCGGCGACCGGGATTTCTGGTTCACCGCAGACAGGCATGTGCGCCACATCGCATCGGCAGGGAAGCGGTACGCCCGTTACGCCTGCCTCATGGGTCCGGACGGAGCGGGAGGACTCCGTATGGCAGGGATGAGGTCGTTTTGGTTATCCGAGATCGCTTCCATCCTTCCTGCCGGGCGGGTCGCCCCGCCCGCGGAGGCGGATAGAGACGACGAGACCGGATATATCTCGGTCGCCATCGAAGACCGACGCTCCGGCGGCGANGCCGCCCTTGATGCCATGCGCGAACTGATTGCGCGGGTCGGGAAGCGCGATGCAGCCCGAGCTGGCGCGATAATGCATGCCTCCATCGCAGACCAGGGGATGGGGATCTTCTGGAACCCCGGATTGGCCCTACAGCACATCGCGGGCGCGGCGAACGCATCGGCCCTGTCCCTGCGCCAAGGGTGCAACGGACTCCTGAGCGCCCTGACCCAAGCGGCACGAATGGGATACGGGAGCGGTCCGGCCATTCTCATCGGCAGCGACCGTTTCGCGGATCCTGGCTTTGACCGGTTCGCCGCCGACTACGGGATCATGNNCGGCGACGGCGCCGCGGGCTTTTTAGCGGGTGGTCGATCCGGCCGATACCGGGTGATTGACATGGTGCAGGTCGTCTCNCCGGAACTTGCAGCCCTCCACGATGGGCGCGGCCTCCGCTCCACAGATATTCGAGCCGCCAAGAAGCGCTATCTTGANGCCAACGGGAAAGACAGGCTCACCACCGCCACGCGGGAGGCCATGAGCCGAATAAGCCACAGTGCGGAGGAACACGGCGTAGAACGCCTCCTCTTCCCAAATCTCGGTCGGCAGTTGCTGGAGGAAAACTACTACCCCGCTTTCGACCGCGCGGAGGAGCGCAGCGCCGCGGAGATTGGCCGTCGGCTCGGGCATCTCGGCACGACCGACCAGTTGATCGCGCTCCATACACTGACGGAGCGCGGCGACGTCGTCGCGGGAACCCGCCTGATGCTGATCGGCGCCGGTTCCGGTTTTTCCTGGTCCGGCATTGTCGTGGAGGTGGAGTGATGTCCTCAATCGCCTTCTTCGATGTCGACGAGACCCTCATCCGTCCAAAGAGCATGTTCGCGCTGCTGGAGTTCTATCTCCTGGCGAACCGGGTTGACGGCGCGGCGGTCTATCGAGCGCGATGGGCCGAGATCTGCGGCATGTCGCAGTCCGGCGCGCCTCGTTCGGAAATCAACCGGCATTTCTACCGGCTGTGGGCCGGCGAACCTCATGCAAGCGTGATCCGCGCCGGACGCGACTGGGTCGCCGGGGCCGTGGCGCGAGGATCATTCTTCATCGAACCCGCAGTCCGCGCTCTCGATGAGCACCGAGCCACGGGCAGCCATATCGTGCTCGTCTCCGGATCCTTTCCCGCAGCGGTCGAACCCATTGCTGAGCGGCTGGGCGTCGAGCGGATTCTCTGCACTCGCCCCGAGGTCAAGGACGGCATCATGACGGGCGCCATTGAGTTCCCGATGATCGGGGCGAACAAGGCCCGCGCCGCCAAGGACGTCATGAACGGCTCGCCGTCGCACCTGAAAACTGCTTCGCCTACGGAGATCATCTCTCCGACATCGACCTTCTGGCTGGTCGGCAATCCACGAATCGTGGCGCACGACCCGGATCTCATCGCGGTTGCGACCGCCCGAAATTGGAGAGTCCTGCAATGACTGACAACACATCGACTACGATTCCGCGCGAAGGCGCGCGCTTCTCCGACGGCTTCTACGCTTTGCTTATCGTCGCGTTGGCGCCGATCGGACAGATGGGGATCGACATTTTCACCCCATCCCTGCCGCTGATCGCCAAGGAGTTCGCCACGACGCGCGAGGTGGTTCAACTGAGCGTCTCGCTGTACCTGGCCGCCTTCTCGATTGGCCAGCTCTTCTATGGCCCGCTTTCCGACAGCATCGGACGTCGGCCATCCTTGATCCTCGGCCTGATCCTTTTCCTGATCGGATCCGCAATCACCCTCGTGGCCCCAACCATTGAGATCTTCGTCTTCGGCCGGATCGTCCAAGGGCTGGGCATCACCTGCGCCTCCGTGCTGATGCGGGCCATCGCAACCGATATGTTCAAGCCTCCCCACCTCGGACATGTGCTTACCTACATGGTCATTGGTTGGGGCATGGGTCCCATCGTCGCTCCCGTGATCGGAGCGGCCTTCCAAGAGACAATCGGCTGGCGCTACTCGCTGATCTTTCTCGCGGCTTACGCCGCCATCCTTCTCGGGCTCGTCCTCTTCGTGATGAAGGAGACGAATCGCAAGCCGGCTCCGTTCGGTTTCCGTCGCCTCTGGTCTAGCGTCCGCGAGATCTACGGCAGCCGTCGCTTCCTGTTGATCTTCCTCGCCATGGGCTTCTGCTACGGCGCGATCCTTTGCTTCAACCTGGTGGGCCCCTTCATCGTGCAGGAAGCGATGGGCTTCGGCGCCGGCGTCTTCGGAATTCTCGCTCTCGGCATGGGCTTGGTCTACTTTCTCGGCGTCTTTTCAAACCGCGTTCTGCCCGCAAGCGTGACGCCGGCTAAGAAGTTCTCCGTGGCCTCGTCGATCTGCCTCGTCGCAGCCATTGCGCAGCTTGGGCTGGCGATCGGCTTCGATCTCAATCTCTGGGCGCTCGCCGCGCCCTTCGCCTTCGTCGTCTTCTTCAGCGGAGTCATGTATCCCAACCTGATGACCTTGGGCGTCTCGGCGTTCCCCCATATCGCCGGGCTCGCAAGCTCCCTGCTCGGATTTTCGCTGATGTTGGTGGCCGCGGGGATCATGGTCGTCTCCTCGCAGATGCACGCACAGTCTCTCGTGCCCTTCGCAATCCTGACGCTCGCCTTGATGGCCAGCGTCTTCGTGATGATCCGCGTCATTCGGCCCTGAGCCCGCACCGCCGTCATCCACACACATCAAAAGGAAACAACATGCTCGACAGATCCAAGGCGCTGCCGTTGCGCCGAGGCCGGCCGGACGGTCTCAGCGTTTCTCTCATGGGGCTCGGATGCATGGGCATGTCCGAGTTCTACGGTGAAAGCAAAGACGACCGCTCCCGCGAGGTCATTCTTCATGCCATCGACAGCGGCGTGACCTTCTTCGACACGGCGGATGTCTATGGATACGGCCATAATGAGACGCTCGTCGGCGGGGTCCTGCGGGACCACCCCGAGCGTCACCGGCTCGTGCTGGCGACGAAAGGCGGCATCGTTCGCGATCGTTCAGACAGCACACGCCGGGGCATCGACACTTCGCCCGAATACATCCTGAAGGCCATCGATCGGTCGCTAGATCGCCTGCAGACGCCGATCGACCTTTACTATCTGCACAGGGTTGAGGAGAGCGGCCAGCGGATCGAGGAGACCATGGTCGCCCTCGCTCAAGCGATTGGAGATGGTCGGATCGGCGCTGTCGGCCTCAGCGAGGTTGCGGCGGATATCATCCGGCGAGCCGACGCCGCCTTGCGTAAAGCCACCTTGGGCGCGCATGGTCTCGCCGCCGTGCAGACTGAATACTCGCTCATGACCCGCCATATCGAGCAGGATGGCGTGGATGCCGTCTGTCGGGAACTCGGCGTCTTGCTCGTCGCCTACAGCCCGATCTGTCGCGGGCTGCTTGCCGATCCGGCTTTCGATCCGGCGCAGCTGTCCGAGCAGGATTTCAGGCGCACCCTGCCGCGGTTCGAGAGCGTCAACCTCGACCATAACAGGGGGATGGTGAACGTGCTTTCCGAAGTCGCCCATGAAGAGAACGCGACACCGGCTCAGGTCGCCTTGAGCGGNGTGATCTCGCGCGGCCCGCATGTCGTTCCGATTCCCGGGACACGCAGCCTGAAGCGTTTCGACGAGAACATCCGCGCCTGCCGGATCGAACTGAGCCCCGCGGCGATCTCCCGTCTCGAAGAGGTCTTCGCGCCCCAGTCCGCTGTCGGCATGCGCTACGCCGCCGCCGCCATGCAGGCCTACGGATTCAAAATCTGAGTCCGACGCATGTCGCCGCCGTCGACTGGCATGTGCGCCGACCTTTGGCCTTCACCGAGGCTGGCGAGATGGAAGCGGGTCGGCTGGCGGTCAGCATTCTTCCCGGCTCCACGGCCGGATTTGAGAGGACGCCCTTGGTGGGGCGCTGTTGCGCGAGTCGACTGAAGGACGAGGGTCCCCTTTCTCCGGACAGACTCTCGCCACGCGCTGCGTGAGGGGCGTCGAGCGAGGCTAAGCGGTTGAGAACTGCGACGCGGATGCGAAGCTCGGCGACCTGAGCGCTCGAAAGCGCGTGAGGCGATTGTCTCTACGAGAGCCTTGCGGCTTTGTCGGTGGTCGCCGACCCGCGCCTTCAGCATCAGGCCGGTTCGGATCGCGCCGCCGGAGGAGACAGGCTAGCGGTCGCGCTCGCCGGTCGGCCCGGCGAACATGCAGAAGTCGCCGAGGGAAACCCATCGCCCTTTGCGCGACAACGGCCCTGCCCCTTGACCTACTTCGCGTAAAGTCGATATCCGTATATTTTGTTTCTGGATGATCGAGATATTACATTTGATCGGTCATATCCGAGTTCCCCATAAATCAAAATAACTAGTCGACGGCCCATTGCGGCACGAAGGATGTCTCCGGCGGCAGCAAGGACAGCAGTCTTTCCGCGAGTTGTCGCGATGCGAATTGCCATCCAAAATGAAGCTGAGAGGTCCAGTGCCTGCCGGTGATGGATGATCTCCTGAGGGGCAGCTTATATGGAACTCTAGCGTCGGCGATGCGCTGATCTTTGTTCGCACGCATTTCCACAACAACACGGGGGTTGAATATGAAATACGGCACAATTTTGTCAGTAAAGCATAAATCGCAATTGAAAAACTGATGGGTGTCGGGCTCGACTTCTTCCACGACCGCCTTCCACGCGCCGCTCACTACGCGATAGGACAAATGGTAACCACGCTGGCCAGTCGCATAATCCATGCTTCCAGACCGAATGTAATGGTGCAGATAATTTTTCGGTACGGTTCGTTTGTATCCGATACGCCTATGCACGAATTCCCTACGCAATGGCGGAATTACACGTTTGCAGCCGGTGAATATATCGTCGCCATGATAGTCCGGCCATTCAAGCCCCCACTCCCGACAGGAGGCCTCTCTGCGCGCTCGGATGGAGCGCGTTTCTTCCGGATCGAGATCGTATTGCCCACGCGGATAAACCTCTTCGTCAAATGAATAAAGGAAGAAAAATCGCCTTCCGGTAGCTCTGTTTGCTTATCCATTCTCCGTCTCCCCGAGCACGATCCGGTAAACCGCGATATTATCGACCCCTACCGCGGTGCGGGCGAGGTCGATGCGGCCGATGGGATCGTCTTCTGTGCCGATAAATTCGCCGCCCTGAAACTCGACGCGGCGATCCAGGACGTAGTAGCCGACGGCCCGCACGATCGGCCCGAGCCCGACGGCTCCTTCGCATAGGGGCCGCATTCGATCTCGCGGCCGATGAAGGGCAGCAGTCCCGTCGTGCGCGCGAAGATCTGCTGCGTCGTCTCGAAATCCCGGCCGGGAAAGAAATGCACCGCGACCCACAGATCGAACGGCGCGAGTTCGCACAGCGCCGCCGTTGCGCAGGTGACGCGCTCGGCGTCGGCGCGCATGGAGCGCGGATCGTTGGTGGGCGACAGCGCTGACGATGATATGCGCGCCCCTCGAAGGCTTGCAGCGCCCCCTCCCAGACGACGTTCCGGCTGATCGCGAAGTCCAGCGTCTCGGCCGGGATCGGCTGATGAATCTGAACGACGACGCGCGCGCCGGATGCACGAACAGCTTTCCGTCTTTGACCACCTGCCCGAAACCGCGCGCCATCGCGGTCGCCCGCTCTCAAATGAACGCGGCTTCCCCGCCCGCGCCCGCCGGCATGGCGAGGCGTCGCGCGCGACGTCCGTTTGAAGCAGGTGGGCGGAGCGGCGCCGACAGTCACGCCGCGATGGTGGCGGGGTCGCACCCGTAGCGTGTCATGTAGCCGGGCAGAAAGGCGCGCTGGTCATAGGCGCCGCCTTCGCTCCAATGCTGCAAATCGGCCGGCACGCCCATGCGAGACATCGGCCAGCCGACGAGATCGTCGTGCCATCCCTCGTTGATCAGGCGGACAAGCTCGGTCGCGTCGGCGCGCAGATCGAGCCTCCTTCGGTTCAGCCAGAATTCGCAAACATGCCGGCCGCCGCCGGTGTGGGCCACGATCTCGACGACGCCGAACGCCGTGGGGTGACGCCATGTGCGGGTGAGGGTCGCTTGCGGAGCCATCGTCTCCTCCCCGGCTCTCGCCGAGTCTGCATTCCGGAATCGGCGGCGACGTCACAGCGTCTTCGGCGACCCGGGAATATACACAAATCCTATGCAAAAATGGTTAAAATTCGGTTAATTCGGCCGTCCGCCGTCGCGCCTGATCAGCAACGACGCCGCAACGACCAGCGTCGCCACCACGGCGATCAGCAAGGTCGAGGCGGCGTTCACTTCCGGCGTGACGCCGAGACGGATCGCCGAATAGAGGCGCATCGGCAGCGTCGTGGCGCCGGGGCCGGAGGCGAAAGAGGCGATCACCAGATCGTCGAGCGAAAGCGCGAAGGCGAGCATCCAGGCGGCGGCGACGGCCGGCATGATGAGCGGCAGGGTGATCGTCAGGAAAACGCGCGGCGGCGACGCGCCGAGATCCTGGGCGGCCTCCTCCAGCGAGCGGTCGAAGCCGTGGAGGCGCGAGCGCACGATCACGGCCGCGAAGCAGGTCGNCCAGGTCACATGCGCCGCAGCCACGGTCCAGAAACCGCGTTNCGACGCCGGCCCCACGAACAGCAACAGCAACGACAGACCGATGATGACCTCCGGCATCACCATCGGCGCGGCGATCATCCCGCCCAGCAAACCGGCGCCGCGAAACCGGCCGAAGCGCGTCAACGCGATCGCCGCCAACGCGCCCAAAACGGTCGACGTCGTCGCGGAAACCAATGCGATGCGCAACGATAGAAAGGCCGCGTCGCGCAGCGCCTCGTTGGCGAACAAGGCGCCATACCAGCGCGTCGAGAACCCGCCCCACACCGTCACGAGCCTCGACGCGTTGAAAGAATAGACGATCAACGTCGCCATCGGCGCATAGAGGAAGGCCAGGCCGAAGACCAACGCCAGAAGATGCGGGGCCCGAAAGCGGCTCANTCGCGCACGCCCCCGGCGAGACGCTGGAAGATCAGGATCGGGCCGACCAGAATCGCCAGCATCGCCACGGCCACCGCCGAC
Source organism: Rhodoblastus sp. (assembly GCA_013693735.1). Lineage (GTDB taxonomy): Bacteria > Pseudomonadota > Alphaproteobacteria > Rhizobiales > Beijerinckiaceae. The sequence goes on from CP059255.1 coordinate 122,180, forward strand.
GCCAGNGGGCCAATCGCGGTTCGAGAAGAACTCCGTCCACAGCACCTTGCCGACCATCAAGACGTCGGAGCCGCCCAGCAGATCGGGAATCACGAATTCCCCAATCGCGGGGATCAGCACGAGAAAGACGCCCGCCCACAGACCCGGCGCGGCCAGCGGCAGAGCGACGGTGCGGAAGGCCGTCCACGGCGTCGCGCCGAGATCCTGCGCCGCTTCGATCAGGGTTCGGTCGAGCCGTTCGAAGCTGGCGTAGAGCGGCAACACCATGAAGGGAAGATAGGAGTAGACCATGCCGATGAGCACCGCGATCGGGCCGCCAAGCAGATTGAGCGGCGTGGACGTGAGGCCAAGCGCCATGAGCATCGCGTCAAGCACGCCCTCTGGGCGCAGGATCGCCATCCAGGCGTAGACGCGGATGAGGAAGGACGTCCAGAACGGCAGCGCCACGGCGACGACAAGCGCGGCGCGCCAGCGCGCCGGGGCGCGCGCGATCGCATAGGCGAGCGGCAGGCCGATCAGCACGCACAGCGCGGTCGCGATCGCCGCCAGCCGCAAGGACGACAGATAGGCGGAGACGTAGAGGCTGTCGGACAGCAGCGTGCGATAATTCTCCAGGCTCAGTTCCGCCAGAAACGCGCCGAGCGTCTCGACCCCNNGCTCCAATGCGGCGCATAGGGGCGGCACGGCGGCGGCGGCCCGCGACAGCGAAATTCTCAGGACGATCAGAANAGGAGACAAGAAGAACAGGCCGAGCCAGAGCATCGGCGGCGCGACGACCAGCGCGCGGCGGCGAGCCTCGCCACGCGGGAGCCGCGCGCTCACGAGGCGGCGTCCTCTTCGGCGTCGAGCAGCGTGCCTGCGCCCGCCCCCAGCCGAGCCAAATCGCCTCGCCCACCGCCAGCGGATCGCGCAGGCTGCGGGCGTGATTGGCGAAGGCCGCCTCGACCGGGGCGGCGTCCGGCGCGACGCGCGCCTTGAGCGCCGTGACGTCGCCAAGATAGCCGATTTCGACGATCTCGCCGCGCAGTCGATTGGCCAGGTCCGGCTCGGCGCGCGACACCTCGATCTNTTCCGGCCGCAGCGCGACGGCGACGGAGCGTCCGCTCTGCGCAGGGCCATCGTCGCGCGCGACCGCCAGCGTTCCCGCGACGCGGGTTTCGACATAGGCAAGGTCGCCGTCGACGCCGCGCACGACGCCCTCGAAAATATTGACGTCGCCGACGAACTCGGCGACGTATCGGCTGGCGGGCTTTTCGTAGATCACCCGCGGCGCCGCGACCTGGGCGAGACGGCCGCGCCGCATCACCGCGATGCGGTCGGCCATCACCATCGCCTCGTCTTGATCGTGGGTTACGACAAGGAACGTCATTCCGGAAGCGCGTTGCAGGCGCATCAACTCATATTGCGTCTCCTCGCGCAGCTTGCGGTCGAGCGCGCCGAGCGGCTCGTCGAGAAGCAGAACTTTCGGACGTTTGGCGAGCGCGCGCGCNNGCGCGACGCGCTGGCGTTGGCCGCCGGACAGCTGATCCGGGCGTCGACGCCCGAGCCCTTCAAGCTTGACGAGCGCCATCAGCTCCTCGACGCGCGCGGCGATTTCGGCTTTGCCCTTGCCCTCCTGCTTGAGGCCGTAACCGATATTCTCGGCGACGCTCATATGGGGAAACAAGGCGTAGCTTTGAAACATCATGTTGGTGGGACGCCGATGGGGCGGCGCGTCGGCGAGATCGACGCCGTCGAGCAGAATCCGTCCCGCGTCAGGACGTTCGAAGCCCGCAAGCATCCGCATCAAAGTGGTCTTGCCGCATCCAGAGGGGCCGAGCAGCGCGAAGAACTCTCCCGCGCCGATGCTCAGCGAAAGATCGTCTACGGCGACGACGTCGCCGTAGCGCTTCGTCACGCGCTCAAAGCGCACGAAAGGCGCGACGCCGACTTCGGAGGCGACGGGGGCGGACTGCGTCATGATCGCCTTNNATTGGCCGGTCTTGACGCGGGTGAGCAGGCGGTTGACGAGACGTTGCGTCTTCTCGTCATAAGGCGTGATCGTGTAGAGGCGGCTCATCGTCTCGGGCGTGGGATAGACGCCGGGGTCCTTCAACGCCTCGGGATCGACGAATTTCTGCGCGGCGAGATTGCCGGAGGCATATTGCGTGAAGGTGGAGTTCCTGCCGGCGATCTCGGGACGGTTGAGGAAATCGATCAGCTTGTGCGCGGCTTCCTTGTTTTCGGCGTCCGCGGGAACGACGAAGCTGTCGAACCACATCAACGCGCCCTCTTTCGGGATGGCGTAGGCGATCTGCACGCCGTTGTTGGCCTCTTGCGCGCGCTTGCGCGCTTGCAGGACGTCGCCCGAATAGCCGAGCGCCAGGCATATGTCGCCGTTGGCGAGCGCGTTGATATATTCGGAGGAGTGGAATTTGCGAATGTAGGGTTTGATCTTGCCCAGAAGCTCGGCGGCCTTGCGTAAATCCTCCTCCTTCTTCGAGTTTGGATCGAGCCCCAGATAGCGCAGCGCGGCAGGAAACAGCTCTTCGGTGGCGTCGAGCGCATGGACGCCGCAATCGGCGAGCTTTCTGACCTTCTCGACGTCGAACAGCGCGGCCCAACTGTCCAGAGCGGCGTCTGCGCCCAATCGCTCCTTCACCTTGGCGACGTTGTAACCGAGGCCGGTGGTGCCCCACATGTAGTTGGCGGCGTAGAGGTTGCCCGGATCGTAGACGGCGAGACGATCGACGATCTGCGGCCACATGTTCGACAAGTTGGGAATCTTGCCCTTGTCGAGCGCGGCGTAAAGCTTGAGAGGAATGTGCCGAGGCAGGAACGACGCCGTCACGATGACGAGATCGTATCCGGACTTGCCGGCGGCAAGCTTGGTTTCAACGGTCTCCATCTGGTCGAACGTGTCGTAGACGACCTTGACGCCCGTCTCCCTGGTGAAGGCTTCGAGCGCGGCGGGATCGACATAGTCGGTCCAGTTGAACACCTTGACCGTCGCCTGCGCGCGCGCGCGCCGGCGAGCCCCACGAGACAGGCGGCGGCGCACAGGCCCCGCGCCCAAGCGAGGAAACCGCCCCCATCATCCGATCCTCCGTCGCAAACGCCGCGCCGCCTTCCGCGTGCCGCCCTATCAAGGGCGAGCGGGAGCGTGGCGTCAATCGCGACCGCCGGTCGCGGCGGACGGGGCGGCTTGCGCGGAGGAAACGACTTTGCGATGCTGCCGCGCATGTATTCGACGCTGAACGCATGTCGTCGCGGCAGCCGCTTCCGCCGCGCGCGGCCCTGATATGTCGCTGACTGTCCCCGCATCCGACATCGTCGCGCCCAGCGACGAGGATCTGTCGGCGGCGCGCCGCTCCACGCTGTTCGGGCGATTGCCCGAGGAGGCGTTTCGCAGGCTTTTCGAAGAGCAAAAGGTCGTCGTCGCCGGCAAAGACATGCGGTTGATGACCTGGGGCGAGCGCGCCGACACCTGTTACATCGTGCTGCGCGGGCTGGTGAAGCTGGTACGCACGACCGCGGCGCGGAGACCGCCGTTTTGGCGATCCACGGGCCGGGACGCGCGCTGATGCTGGCCGAGGGTCTGACCGGAAAGCCCTGTTCGGCGACGATCGAGACGGTGACGCAGGCCCGGCTGATGACGCTCGACGTCGTCATGTTGCGACGGCGCATGCAAGACGACCCGCGGCTGTCGCGCGCGCTGCTGATGGCGGCCTCCGCCGATCTGCGCCAGCTCGTGGCCCATGTGGAGGGCTGAAGGCGATGACCGGGCCGGCCAGACTCGCGGCGATGATCCTGAAATTGTCGGAGGCGCAAGGCGGCGCGCGCCAGGTCTCCCTGCCCTACGAAAGCGGCTCATCGCCGGGCGGCTCGGCATGACGCCGGAGAGCTTTTCGCGCGCGATCGGGCAACTGAAGGCGCAGGGCGTAAGCGCAAGCCGCGACAAGCTCGTGATCGCCGACGTCGGGCGATTGCGCGATTTCGCCTATTATGGCCGCTGAAGCGCAGGCTCGCGGCGGAACGGGAGCGTCAGCGCGCGGCTCCGGAGGGCGGCGTCTCGTCAGGCGGCGATGCGCCGGACCTGGACGTCGCGCGAGCGAAGGCTTCAAGCGTCGACAAGTCCGCGATCGCGACATGGTCGCGTTCGACAGTGACGCCGAGCTTGCGCAGCGTCGCAAGCGCGCGCGACAGAGTTTCAGGCGTCATGCCCAGGCGGCCGGCGAGCAGGATCTTTTCGTAAGGCAGGACGACGAGGGCCGCGCCGGCGCGCTCCGGCGCATCGCGCCCTGCGTGCTGGGGCGCGTGGCGAACAAGAAAATCCGCCAGACGACGCGGAGCCGACATTAGCTTGAGACTGGCGATCTCCTCAAAGAGCCGCTCGGTGTGCGACACCACGGAGCCGAGAAGCGCCGCGGCGAGGCCTGGCTCCGTCTCCATCGCCTTGTTGAAGCGCCCTGAGTCGATCTTGAGAAGGCGCAGCGGGCTCGCCGCCTCGGCGCTGGCGGGATAGACCGAGCCTTGCAGAACGGCGGCCTCCGCGAAGCTCTCGCCGCGCGCGAACAGGCCGACCACCGCCTCCTCGCCCGACGGCGTGATGCGGTAGATCTTCACCCATCCGTCCAGGATCAGGAAAAATCCGTCGGCCGCGTCGCCCTNGCGAAAAATCATCTGGCGGGGCGGGAAAACGACGGGATGACGATCCCCGAACAACCGGCGAAGAACGTCGCGCCCGACCTCCCGAAACATCGAGGAACGGCTGACGACGCTCCAGTCCGCCTCGTCCAGCAGGATGCGGTCAGGTCGACTGTCGTGGGGTGCGAGCACGCGACCTCCCTTGTGCGGCTTCACGCCGACGCCGCGATCGAAGCGAGCCATTCCGCTCCGGGCCAAGCGCATTTTGCGCCGCGCCGGCTGCGACGCAATGCTCCATCTTCTCACATGCAATTGAACGGGCGCGCTTATCAAGCATCAAGGCGTCGCCTGGACGTCGCCGTAATTTCGCCACCGCTCCCCACAGGCTGGGACGCAGGAGACGTCAGGGATGTCCGCTACGCTTCGCACCACCTATTGGGCCTTCGGGCTCGCCTTTTCGGCGCTGCTCGCGGCCGGCTCGCTGAACGCCAGCGCGCAGACCGCCGCGCCCGCCCCGCGACTCCGGCTTCGCCGCCGCCGGCTGTGACCAACCCGCAAACCTCCGCCGAGACGCAGAAGGGCCACGCCAACACGCCGACCAACAAGTATGAGTCCCAGTCTCAAGGCGACGTGCTCGCCAAGGAGAAAATGGGTCAGGTCGGCGCGGCGCCCGGCGTGCCGACCTTGACGGCGGCGGAGTTCGAGCAGGCCAAGACGATTTACTTCGAGCGCTGCGCGGGCTGCCACGGCGTGTTGCGCAAGGGCGCGACCGGCAAGCCGCTGACCACCAACATCACGCGCGAGCGCGGCTTCGACGCGCTGAAGGCGTTCATCACCTACGGCTCGGCGGCCGGCATGCCGAACTGGGGCACCTCGGGCGAACTGTCCGAGGCCCAGGTCGATCTGATGGCCAAATACATCATGAACGAGCCGCCGACTCCGCCGGAATTCGGCATGAAGGAGATGAAGGCGAGCTGGAAGGTGATCATTCCGCCGGAGAAGCGCCCCACCAAGAAGATGAACAAGCTCGACATCACCAATCTGATGTCTGTGACGCTGCGCGACACGGGCGAAATCGCGCTGATCGACGGCGGGACCTACGAGATCGTCAATATCGTCAAGACCGGCTACGCCGTCCACATCTCGCGCATCTCGGCTTCGGGACGTTATCTCTACGTCATCGGCCGCGACGCCAAGATCAATCTGATCGACCTGTGGATGGAGAAGCCCGACAACGTCGCCGAGCTGAAGGTCGGCCTTGAGGCGCGTTCGGTCGAGACGTCGAAATACAAGGGTTGGGAGGACAAATACGCGATCGCGGGCTCCTACTGGCCGCCGCAATATGTGATCATGAAGGGCGACACGCTGGAGCCGTTGAAGATTCAGTCGACGCGCGGCATGGTCTATGACGATCAGGAGTTCCACCCCGAGCCCCGCGTCGCCTCGATCGTGGCCTCGCATTACAAGCCGGAATTCGTGGTCAACATCAAGGAGACCGGCAAGATCCAGCTTGTGAACTATCAGGACTTGAAAAACCTGAAGGTCACCGAGATCGAGGCCGAACGCTTCCTGCATGACGGCGGCTTCGACGCCTCCGGGCGCTACTTCCTCGTCGCCGCCAACGCGCGCAACCGCGTCGCGGTGGTCGACACCAAGGAGGGCAAGCTCGAAGCGATGGTGGACGTCGGCGCGACGCCGCATCCGGGCCGCGGCGCCAACTTCGTGCACAAGACGTTCGGGCCGGTGTGGGCGACCAGCCATCTCGGCGGCGAGGAGATCGTGCTGATCGGCACCGATCCGGCCAAGCACAAAGCCAACGCCTGGAAGGTCGTCGAGAAACTCAAGGGTCAGGGCGGCGGATCGCTCTTCATCAAGACACATCCGAAATCGCGCAACCTGTGGGTCGACACCCCGCTCAACAACGACGCCGACATTTCGCAATCCGTCGCCGTGTTCGATCTCGACAATCTCGCGAAGGGCAAGGAAGTCCTGCCTATCGCGAAGTGGGCAGACCTTAAGGACGACGGCGCCAAGCGCATCGTGCAGCCCGAATACAACAAAGCGGGCACGGAGGTTTGGTTCTCCGTGTGGAGCGCGAAAAACAAGGAATCGGCGATCGTCGTCGTCGACGACAAGACCCGCAAGTTGAAAAAGGTGATCAAGGATCCCAAGCTGATCACCCCGACCGGAAAATTCAACGTCAACAATACGCAGCACGACGTGTATTGATCCGACGTCGCCGTCGACGGACGCATCGTCCGTCCGCGCTTGGCCTGCCGCCCCGAACCGGGCGACAGGCCCTTGCATCAGAGGAAAGCCCGATGGCAGCCGAAACGCCCCGAAACGCCGACGCGGCGAAGGACGCCCCACGGTCCATCTCGTCGGGGCCGGCCCCGGCGATCCCGAACTTCTGACGCTGAAGGCGGTGAAGATCCTCGCCAAGGCCGACGTCATCGTGCACGACCGGCTGGTCTCCGAGGCGGTGCTGAAAGTCGCGCCCGACAGCGCGATGCGCGTCTCGGTCGGCAAGGCGCCCGGCAAACACTCCTACAAGCAGAGCGAGATCAACGCCCTGCTCATCCATCTCGTAGGCCAGGGGCACAAGACCATCGTGCGCCTGAAGGGCGGCGATCCGTTCATTTTCGGGCGCGCCTGCGAAGAGATCGAGGCGCTGGAGGCGCATGGAATCGCGTGGGAGGTGACGCCCGGCATCACGGCGGCGCAAGGCTGCGCGGCGAGCGCGCGGGCGCCGTTGACGCATCGCGGCATGGCGCGGTCGCTGCGCTTCGTCACCGGCCATTGCCGCGCCGACACGCCGCTCGATCTCGACTGGAGNGGNCTGGCCGACCCGCAGACGACGCTGGTCTTCTACATGGGTCACGCCGCCGCGCCTGAAATCTCGGCGCAGCTCATGGAGCACGGACTTTCCCCGGCGACGCCGGTTCTTTGCATCAGTCAAGGCACGACGCCGCGGGAACGGCGAGTGTCGAGCCGGCTGGACCAGCTTCCCGCCGACCTGAAAGGNGCGCAGCTCGCCAGCCCGATCCTGATTATGATCGGCGAGGCGCTCGGCTGGCGCCCCGGCCGCGAAGACAAGGACGACGATGCGACGCGCGCTTCTTCCATCGATCTCGCTGACGGTCGCGCTCGCGACGAGCGCGGTTGAGGCGCGCGCCGAGGTCGATCGCGCCAAGCTCGGCCATCTCGTGCGGCAGGATTGCGGCTCCTGCCACGGGCTGTCGCTGAAGGGCGGATTGGGGCGGCCGCTGACACGCGAAGCGCTCGCGGATTTTCCGCGCGACGTGGTGCGCGACATCATTCTCGACGGATTGCCCGGCACGCCGATGCCGCCCTGGCGGCCGCTGCTGCGCATCGAGGAGGCGGAGGCGATCGCCGACATGCTCAAGAGCGGAGAGACGCCATGATCGACCGTCGCGGATTTCTCGCCGGACTGCCGGCCGCGGCGGCGGCGACGACGCCGGCGGTCGCGCAGAACGGTTGCGCGCCGCGCGGCACAGGCGACCTCGGCGTCGTCGTCGAACGCGCGAGCGGGTCCGTGCTCATCGTCGAGACGACCGGACGCAGCGCGCTGGCGCGCGTCGAAGGGCTCGGCGATCTTTCGCACGCCTCGATCTGCTTCTCGCGCGACGAGCGCTTCGCCTATGTGTTCGGACGCGACGGCGGCTTGACCAAGGTCGACATTCTCAACGCGCGCATCGCCAACCGCGTCGTGCAAGGCGGCAATTCAATCGGCGGCGCGATCTCCGACGACGGCAAGCTGGTCGCCGTGTCGAATTACGAGCCCGGCGGCGTGCGCGTGTTCGACGCCGACACGCTCGCCCTCGTCGCCGACGTGCCGGCGATCAGCGAGGCGGCGGCGAAATCGAAGACCGTCGGCCTGGTCGACATTCCCGGCCGCGCCTTCGTCTACGCGCTCTACGACGCCGGCGAAATCTGGCGTCTCGACATGCCGGAAGGCGCGCCGCCGGCTGACGCGGCTGACGAAGGTCGGCAANNGCTGCCTTATGACGGCAATGTCACCGGCGACGGACGGCACTATTTCGCAGGACTGTTCGGCGAGGACGGCGTCGTGCATGTCGACCTCTGGAAGGAGCCGCTCAAGGCGGAGCGCTGTCTCGACGGCTACGGCAGAGGCGAGCAGGCCTTGCCCGTCTACAAGATGCCGCATCTGGAAGGCTGGGGCTCGACCCAGAGCAAACTTTTCCTGCCGGCGGTGGGGCATGACGAGGTTCTCGTCATCGACCTCGACAGCTTGAAGGAGACCGGGCGCGTCAAGACCCATGGACAGCCTGTCTTCGCGGTCGCGCGGCCGGACGGGCGCCATGTCTGGGTCAACTTCGCGCATCCCAAGAACAACGTCGTCGAGGTGATCGACACGGAAAGCTTGCAGGTGATCAAGCGCCTGGAGCCGGGGCCGGCGGTGCTGCATCTCGAATTCACGCCGCGCGGGCATGAATGCTGGGCGTCGGTGCGCGATTCAGACGTGGTGATCGTCTACGACGCGCGCAGCTTCGCGGAGAAGGCGCGCATCGCGGCCAGGAGCCCGTCTGGCATCTTCTTCACCGCGCGCGCATATGATCGGGAAGTGACGATGGCTATCGTTCTGCCCATCGCCGATGCGGACCGCCCGACGCAAGCGCTGATCGACGGCTTTCAACGCGACTTTCCGCTTGTCCCAAGGCCTTTCGCCGAGATCGGCGCGCGCATCGGCCTCACCGAAGCGGCGGTGATCGAGCGGCTTGCGGCGTTGTCGGCGCGCGGCGCGGTCAGCCGCGTCGGCGCGGTGGTGCGTCCGCATGCGGCGGGGCGCTCGACGCTCGCCGCCGTCGCGGCGCCGCCGGAGCGGATCGAGGATGTGGCGGCGACGATCAGCGCGTTTACCGGCGTCAACCACAATTACGAACGCGAGAATGTGTGGAACCTTTGGTTCGTCGTGACCGGCCGCACGCAGGCCGACGTCGACGCCACGCTCGCCGGCGTCGCTTCTGCGACGGGCTTGCGCGTTCTCGACCTGCCGCTCGAAAAGGCCTTTCATATCGACCTCGGCTTCTCCTTGTTCGACGCGCCACGCGAAAGGCGCGCGCAGAGCGCCCTGCGGGGCGAGGCGGACGGCGACGACACCCGCTTGCTCGCCGCCATCGAAGGCGGCCTCGCGCTGACGCCCCTGCCCTTCGCCGTCGCGGGCGAGGCGGCGGGCATGTCGGAAGCCGAAGTCTTGACTCGCCTCGACGCGATGGTCGCGCGCGGCGTGATCACGCGTTTCGGCGTCGTGGTGCGTCATCGCGCCTTCGGTTATGTCGCCAACGCGATGACGGTGTGGGACATCGAAGACGCCGCGGTCGACGCGGTCGGCGAGACCTTCGCCCGCGAGCCCGGCGTGACGCTGTGCTATCGGCGGCCGCGTCGACTTCCCGCCTGGCGCTACAATCTNTTCACGATGATCCACGGCCGCGACCGCGCCGAGGCGCTGAGCGTCGTCGAACGGTTGGCCGAGCGCTCGGGCGGACAGGCGCGGGCACGTGAGGTCCTGTTCTCTGCGTTGCTTCAAGCAGCGCGGCGCGGTGTTTTCGCGACACGAGGCGGCGGAATGAAAGCGCTCGACGATATCGACCGACGCATCGTCAACGGCCTGCAAGGCGACTTCCCGATCTCCGAGCGCCCTTTCGCGGATGCGGCGGAGGCCTTGGGGCTATCGGAGGACGTGTTGATCGCGCGCGTCGCCGCGCTGGTCGAGGTCGGCGTGATTTCGCGCTTCGGGCCTTTGTGGAACTCCGAGCAACTGGGCGGCGCGGCATGTCTGGCGGCGATGGCGGTTCCGGCGGAGCGTTTCGAGGCCGTCGCCGCGCAGGTCAACGCGCATCCCGAGATCGCGCATAATTACGAGCGCGAGCATGCGCTCAACATGTGGTTCGTCATCTCGGCGCTTGACCCCGCCGCCATAGCGGCGACGGCGCGGGCCATCGAGGACGAGACCGGGCTCTCGGTGAAGCTGATGCCGAAGGAAGAAGAGTTCTTCGTCGGCTTCCGGGTCGAGGCATGAGCATGGCGGCGCACGTTCATGGGTCGCAATTCGACCTCGCGCTGATCCGCGCGACGCAGAGCGGCCTTCCGCTCACGCGCGATCCTTACGGCGACGTCGCGCGCATGCTCGGCGTCCCGCGCGAAGCGGTGTTGACGCGCCTTACGGCTTTGCTCGAAGCCGGAGCGATCCGCCGCATCGGCGTCATTCCCAATCATTATGCGCTCGGCGTGATCGCCAACGGCATGAGCGTGTGGAACGTCGACGACGCGCGGGTCGACGAGATCGGCGCGAGGATCGGCGCGCTGGATTGCGTCTCGCACTGCTACCGCCGCCCGCGTCACGCGCCGGAATGGCCCTACAATCTTTTCGCGATGGTGCATGGGCGCAGCCGCGACGAGGTGCGCGCGCATGTCGACGCCATCGCCGCGCTCGCGGCCCCGCCGTGCGCGGACACGACGTTCTGTTCTCCAAGCGTATCCTGAAGAAGACCGGCCTGCGGCTTGGCCCAGACGGCGCCTGAAGGAGAGACCATGTTCCGCCTCTCGCATTACCTGCGCAGCGTGCTCGCGCCCGAGACCAGCCCACGCGCGCATGGGCCCAAGGGCTCGGCGCCTCCACTGCGCATGAGCGGCCCGGTGGTGATCTGGAATCTGATCCGGCGATGCAACCTGACCTGCCTGCACTGCTACTCGATCTCCGGCGACGTCGATTTCCCCGGCGAGTTGACCAGCGCGCAGGTTCTCGCCACGCTTGACGACCTCAAGGCGTTCGGCGTGCCTGTGTTGATCCTCTCGGGCGGCGAACCGTTGCTGCGGCGTGACGTGTTCGACATCGCGGCGCGCGCGAAGGCGCTCGGCTTCTTCGTCTGCCTGTCGACCAACGGCACGCTGATCGACGCGGCGATGGCCGACAAGGTTGCTTCCGCCGATTTCGATTATGTCGGGATTTCGCTCGACGGCCTCGCGGAAACGCATGATCTGGTGCGCCGCAAGCAAGGCGCCTTCAGCCAATCCGTTCATGCGCTGCGACTGCTGCGCGACCGCGGGGTCAAGGTCGGCGTTCGGTTCACCATGACGCAGGACAATGAGCGCCATCTCGAACCGTTGATCGATCTATGCGAGGCCGAACGGTTTCCCAAGTTCTATCTGTCCCATCTCGTCTATGCCGGGCGCGGCGACAAGAATCGGGGCCGCGACTCTGAGCGCGCCGCGACACGACGGGCGATGGATGTGCTGATTCAGCGCGCAAGCGACGCGATCAACGAGGGTCGCGATCTTGAAATCGTCACCGGAAACAATGACGCCGACGGCGTCTATCTCCTGCAATGGGTGGAGCGCCATCATCCCGAACGCGCCGAGGCGTTGCGTCGACAGTTGATCCGTTGGGGCGGCAACGCGTCGGGCGTCAACGTCGCCAATATCGACAATCTCGGCCAGGTCCATCCCGACACGATGTGGTGGCACCATACGCTCGGCAATGTGAAGGAGCGGCCGTTCTCGCAGATCTGGCGCGATCTGTCGGACCCGATTTTCGCCGGCCTCAAACAGCGGCCGCGCGCGGTGACAGGACGATGCGGGGCCTGCGCGCATCTATCGATCTGCGGCGGCAACACGCGCATTCGCGCGCTGAAGGTGACCGGCGACCCCTGGGCAGAGGACCCGGGTTGTTATCTTACGGATGCGGAGATCGGCGTCGAGCATGCCGGACCGCGCGTCGACGTCACGCCGTTTCGGGGAGACGTCATGAAGCGGCTTTTGAGNGCCGTCGTCGCGGCGGCGCTAGCGTTCGCCGCGCCCGCGCTCGCCGATCCCGCGCAGCTTTATGAGACCCATTGCGCGCAGTGCCACGGGATCGGGCGGCTCGGCGGCATTGGCCCTGCTTTGCTGCCCGAAAATTTGGGGCGGCTGCGCGGCCCGGCCGTCGGCAAGGTGATCGCGGAAGGGCGCGAGGCGACGCAGATGCCCGCTTTCGCGCAGACGCTGAGCAAAGATGAGATCGCGGCGCTGAGCGCCTATGTGGCGACGCCGCTCGCCGCGCCGCCGCAATGGGGCCAGACGCAGATCGAGGCGAGCCGCGTCATCGAACGCACGCCGCCGGCGCTCGCGAAGCCGGTCTTCGACGCCGACCCGTTGAACCTGTTTGTCGTGGTGGAGGTCGGCGATCATCATGCGACCATTCTCGACGGCGACAGGCTGGAGCCGCTGCGACGGTTTCCGACGCGCTTCGCGTTGCATGGCGGTCCGAAATTCTCGCCGGACGGGCGGTTCGTCTATTTCATGTCGCGCGACGGATGGGTCGANGAGTACGATATCTGGTCGCTTCAAAAGATCGGCGAAGTCCGTGCGGGCGTGAACGCGCGCAACATCGCGCTCTCGGCTGACGGAAGGACCATCGCGGTCGCCAATTATCTGCCCAAGACGCTTGTTCTGCTGAACGCCGACGATCTGTCTCTGATCCGCATCTTCGAGGCGGGCGATATCGCGGGCAAACCTTCGCGCGTGTCGGCGGTCTATCAGGCCAAGCCGCGTGACTCCTTCGTCGTGGCGCTGAAGGACGCGCCGGAGATCTGGGAGATTCCGACGAAGGGCGGCGACTTTCTCCTTCGGCGCATCGCCATCGACGAGCCGCTCGACGACTTCTTCTTCGACCCGTCCTACAAGCATGTGTTCGGCTCCGCCCGCGAGGGGCGNTCCTCGAAAGTCTACGATCTCGACAGCGGCGCGCAGGTCGCGGCGCTGACCCTGCCCGGCCTGCCGCATCTGGGCTCGGGCATCAGCTTCGCCTGGCGAGGCCGCCCGGTGATGATGACGCCGCATCTGAAGAGCGGCCAGCTGTCGGTCGTCGCGATGGACGACTGGAGCCAGATCGGCGCCATCGCGACGGCTGGTCCGGGCTTNTTCGTGCGCAGTCAGGAAAATTCGCCTTACGCCTGGACCGACTCGATGATGAGCAAGGCGAAGGACACGATGACCATCATCGACAAGCGCACGCTGAGCGTGGCGCGCACGATCACGCCGTCGCCCGGAAGGACGGCCGCGCATGTCGAATTCGACCGCTACGGCAAGAAGGTGCTTGTGTCGGTGTGGGAAGACCCCGGCGAACTCGTCGTCTACGACGCCGAAACCTTCGCGGANGCGAAGCGGCTGCCGATGCGCAAGCCGTCAGGCAAATACAACGTGTTCAACAAGATCACGTTCTCGGAAGGCACCAGCCATTGAGGGGCGCATGAGGGAGCCGCTTCCCGAACCCGCCGGACAGGCCGCTGATCGCCGCATCGCCAGGCGCGCGCTGATCCTCGTGGCGTTGCTGTGCGCGCCGGTGGTTGGGTTGATCCTGTTGCAGATCGGCGTTTTCGCCGCCTGCCGCGACGAGACGATCGCGCGCGGCGTCGCGCCCGGCCATCTGCAATGGCGCGTGACGAAGATGCAATGCGGCGACGACGGCGAGCCTTTCTACGACGTCGCGGTCGGCGCCGAGAATGAGACGTTGTCGACGGCGCTGACGTCGCGTGGGACGCCGGTTCCCCTCGACGTCGTGCGACTTGGGAAGAACCTCGCCGGCGTGCGGCTGGATCGTCCACGCGACGGAACGAAGGAAGACGTCGTGCGCGTCACGCTGCGGCGCAGCGGCTCGCCCTCCGAACGGATCGACCTGCAGGCGGACGCGGGGCGGTGAGCGGTCAAGCAAGACGCGCGGCCGCCGCCAGCACGCCCAGCAATGCGAGAAGCGCGAAAATCGCCGCGCGCAGCGCCGCGTTCCATGACGGCGCATGGCGCAGATCGAGATAGTGGCTAAGCAGCAGCGCCGCCTTCGCGAAAACGGCGAGGAGCAGCGCGACGAGGAAGGCGCGACCGAGCGGGCGCGTCTGGGCGGCGTGGCCGAAGGGGATCGCCGCGAGCGTCAGCGCCGACATGGCGAACCACGTCAGAACGAGGCGACGCGCCGCGCTCATCAGCGCACCAGATAGACAATGGGAAAGACGAGAATCCAGACGAGGTCGACCATGTGCCAGAAGGCTACCCCGGTCTCGACGTTGACGAGACTCGGGCGCGCGGCGACGACCGCGAGAATGATCAGGCCGAGCACGACATGCAGCGCGTGGAAGCCGGTGATCAGATAGTAGAGCGTGAAGAAGCCGCCGCTGTCGAGCGTGAAGCCCTGCGCGACGTGATGGCCGTATTCACGCGCCTTGAAGGCGAGGAACAGGCATCCGATCGCCGCCGAGACAATGAGCGTCAGGCGGGTCCGCGCGATCATGCCGGCGCGCGCGGACTCGACCGCGAGCGCGGCGAACAGGCCGCTGGTGATCAGCACGAGCACGTTGAGAAGGCCGGCGAGGCGGTCGAGATGATCCTGCGCCTGCGCGAAGCCGCGCGGATCGGCGACGCGCGCGCCGGAGAAGGCGATCAGCGCTCCGCCGAACGCGAGAAGCTCCGACGCGATGAGGACCCACATCATCGGATGGCCCGGCAGACCGGCGAAGGGGCCCCGCCCGGGCGCCGGCGCATCAGCCGGCGACATGGCGATACATGTCCGGCAAGGCCTCGATGAGCCTTTCGGCGTCTGGCACGATGGCGAAGCCGCTTGGGCCGAACAGATAGGGAATATAGTCGCGGGCGCGCGCGTCGACCGTGACGGCGAACACGGCCTGCCCGAGGCGCCGCGCCTCCTGCACCGCGCGCCGCGTATCCTCGACGCCGTGGCGGCCCTCGTAATGATCGAGATCGTTGGGCTTACCGTCGGTGATGACCAGAAGCAGGCGGCGCTGCGCATCGTGTGCGGCCAGATGCTTCGAGACATGGCGGATAGCCGCGCCCATGCGCGTGTAGAAGCGCGGACTGAGGCCCATGACGCGGCGACGGACGGTCTCGTCATCGGCTTCTTCGAATCCCTTGACCTTCTCGATCATCACGCGGTCGCGGCGAAGAGAAGAAAAGGCGTAGACGGCGACCTGATCGCCGCAAGCCGTGACGCCGCCCATCAGCGCCACCAGCGCCTCGTGCGCGATCTCAATGACGGGACGACCCGACACTGCGCTTTCGGTGGAGCGCGAAACGTCGATGAGCACGCAAACCGCGAGGTCGCGCTCGTCGTCGCGGATCGCCGCGTAGAGACGATCCGAAGGGTCGCCGGAGGCGATGAGGTCGCAGCGCGCGCGGACCACCTCGTCTAAATCGAGATCGAAGCCTTCGATCTGGCTGCGCATGATACGCCGGCGCGGGCGCAGCGCCTCGAACTGGCGGCGCACGCGCTCGATGCGGCGGCGCGCGCGCGGCGACTGGAAGGCGGCTGCGTCCTTCTCTTCGGCGATGCGTTCCTGCACGCTGACATGATCGGGAAGATAGGCGCCAGCCCGCCAATCCCATTCAGGATAGGTGGCTTCTCCGACGAGGCGTTCGCGCTCGATGTCGCGGGGGCCGAGATCGAGATGGAACATCAGTTTCTTTTTCGCGGAGCGCGTCTGATCGGCGAGCGAGACCTCGTCGAGGTCTTCGGCGGCCTNTTTGGCGTTATCTTCCTCCTCGTCCTCAATCTTGCGGTTGAGGTTGAGAAACTCGGCCCAGGATAGAATCGTCTCGAAGCGATGCAGGATCAGGCTGTCCTTGCGGTTGGCCTGATCGGCTTTGTGACGTTTGGCGCGTAGCGTCTTTTCTGAGCCTTGTTGGGGCGGCTTCGCGCCGGCGCCGCCCGTTTCGTCATCTGCGCGCGCGACGTCTTCGGCGTTGAGCGGGGCGAGCATCGGCCACAGCGCGACGGGGCGGAAGGGTTTGTAGTCTTCGGGCGTCGGGTAACGGGAGGCGTCGAAGTCGTCGGCCACGAGCGCGTCGTNAGAGGCGCCCGCCCCGCCCTGTCGCGCGAGCAGCGCGCGGATGGCGGTCTCCAGTTCCTGTTCGACGGCGGGCAGGCGCGGCGTCGGGCGCTGCGCCAGCAAGGCCGTCGCGAGCGCGGCGCGCGTCGGCGCGAAGCCGGGCAATGTGGCGAGCAGGCGCCGTTCGGCGCGAAGGATCGCGCGCAGCATCGCGAGATCGCCTGCGAGCGCGCCGGGNNGGCGCGGCGAAAGGGTTTCGGTGAAGGCTGATAGCGCGGCGAGCCAGAGATACAGTTTGCGGTTCAGATCGGCGTCATCGAACAACGCGATCCCAGCCGGAAGCGCGAGCGTGCGGCCGTCGGTCGAGGCGCGGGTGACGTGCAGCACGTCGTGCGCGAGCTTGCGGCGACCGGTGACGCGCGCCTTGCTGACGGTCGCGGCGGAGGGAAGGATTTCGGTTCCCGGCGATCCGCCGGCGGCGCGATAGATCACACCTGCCGCGGTGGCGACCTCGGCGTAGCCGACGCGCGCCGATTCATGCGCCGGCTCGGCGCCCAGCCCCGCACGGCGTCNGTGCCAGGCTTCGCCGACGACCTCTTCCGGCTCCCAGAAATGCGGGATGCGCAACGCCATGACAAGCCCCTTCGCCGCGTCAGCCGAACACGGCGACGAAGAGATCGCCCAATGCGCGCTTGACCTCGGCGTCGTCGGTGAGCGGCTCGAACAGAGCGGTGCGCACGGCGTCCTCGATTTTCATGCCGGAGGCGGCGAGCGTGGCGGCGTAGACAAGGAGGCGCGTCGAGGCTCCCTCTTCGAGATCTCGGCCCTTGAGCTTACGGACATGGCCCGCGAGGGCGACGAGGCGCTCGGCGAGCGGGCGCGCGACGCCGGTCTCGGCGACGAGCACGTCGGCCTCAAGCTTGGGTGGAGGATAGCCGAATTCGATGGCGACGAAGCGCTGACGCGTCGAGGGCTTCAGGCTCTTGAGAATGTTCTGGTAGCCGGGATTGTAGGAGACGACGAGCATGAAATCGTCGGGCGCGACGATGGTCTCGCCGGTGCGCTCCAAAGGCAGAATACGGCGGTCGTCGGTCAGCGGATGCAGTATGACCGTCACGTCTTTTCGCGCCTCGACCACCTCGTCGAGATAGCATACGCCGCCGCTGCGGGCGGCGCGCGTNNGAGGCCCGTCCTGCCAGACGGTTTCGCCGCCCTTGATCAGCCAGCGCCCGGTGAGATCGGAGGCGGTGAGATCGTCGTGGCACGAGACGGTCGTNNGAGGCTGGCCGATCCGGGCGGCCATATGCGCGACGAAGCGCGTCTTGCCGCAACCGGTCGGGCCTTTGATCAGGAGCGGCAAGCGCGCGCGGAACGCCGCTTCGAACAGCGCGCATTCGTCGCCGACGGGCTGATAATACGGAATCGCGTCGGCGTCGCGCGTCGCGGGGCGGGCGAATTGGCGTTCATGGCTTTCCCTTCCCAGGGAGAAAAGCGACCCCGCCGCGCGGGCGGGGCCGGGCGCGGCCGTCACTCTGCGGGCTGGAGAGCTGCGCCCTCAAGGCCGGTCGCCTCCTTCTTGGGGCCGAGCGTGGCGTAGATGAACAGCAGCGCGCCGATCACCACCGCCACGCCGGAGCCCAAGCGCATCCAGTAGAACAGCGCCAAGCTTTCCTGCACCTCCATGTAGCTCATCCCCATCACGCGCTGGAGATGCGTCTGCACCGCGCCGGCGAAAGTGAGGGTGAAGGTCATGAAGGCCATCGCGCCCGACATCAGCCAGAACGCGACCATGTTCAAAACCTGGTTGTAGGGGCTCAGTTTGAAGATGGAGGGAANGGCGTAGGTCATGATCGCGAGGTTGAGCGAGACATAGGCGCCGAAGAAGGCCAGATGCCCGTGCGCGGCGGTGACCTGCGTGCCGTGCGTGTAGTAGTTGATCGGATGAAGCGTGTGCATGAAGCCCCACACGCCCGCGCCGAAGAACGCCATCACCGAGCAGCCGAGCGCCCAGAGCAGCGCCGCCTTGTTGGGATGATTGCGGCGGCCCTTCCACACCATCATGAAGGTGAACAGCACCATCGCGAAAAAGGGGATGATCTCAAGCGAGGAGAAGATCGATCCGATCCAGGTCCAATAGGCCGGCGCGCCGATCCAGTAATAGTGGTGGCCGGTGCCGAGCAGGCNCGAGAACAGCGCCGTGGCGACGATCACATAGAGCCATTTCTCGATGACCTCGCGGTCGACGCCGGTGAGCTTGAGCATGATGAAGGCGAGCACCGNAGCCATCACCAGCCNCCACACGCCCTCGACCCACAGATGCACCACCCACCACCAATACAGCTTGTCGAGAACGAGGTTGGAGGNGTTGTAGAAGCCGAACAGGAAGAAGATCGCCAGACCCCACAGGCCCAGCAGCAGCACGTTGGTGATGGCGGTCTTGCGGCCCTGCAAGACGGTGATCGAGATGTTGTAGAGAAACATCAGCGCGGCGACGACGATGCCGAGCTTCACCCATAGCGGCTGCTCCAGAAATTCGCGTCCCTGCATGCCCAGGAAAGGATCGCCGGGGAACAGACGGAACACATAGGTCACCACGGCGCCGAGCGTGCCGACGATCAGCAGAATGGNCTGAAGATAGGCGATCGTCGGCGAGTGGATCTCGCGCTCGGATTCCTCGGGGATGATGTAGTAGGCCGCGCCGAAGAAGCCGAGCAGCAGCCACACGATCAGCGCGTTGGAGTGCAGCATGCGCACGATGTTGAAGGGCAGCAGCTCCGACAGGAAGTTAGGCTGCACGTAGATGTAGCCTGCGATCAGGCCGGCCAGCACCTGGATCGCGAAGAGCGCGAGCGCCGCGAACCAGCACCACTTGGCGATGGCTTGGGTTTCGTATTTCATGAGAGAACCCCGCGAAATGGTTGCGCTCAGCCGGCCTTGTTCGGCGGCCAGTTGTTGGTCTTGATCGTCGACGACCACTCCAGGAAGGAGATGAGGTCGTCGGNCTCCTTGTCGGTGAAGACGAATTTCGGCATCTGCCGACGGCCTTCGACGCCGGTGGGCTGGTTGATCATCCAGGCCTTGAGCGCCTCGCGCGCGGCCTTGGGATCGGCGTCGCCGCCGTAGCGCACCCACACATTGCCCAGCTCCGGCGCGAAATAGGCGCCTTCGCCGAGGATGGTGTGGCAGTTGATGCAGGCGTGCTTCTCCCACACATGCTTGCCCGCCGCCACGCTCTCGGTGAGCTTGGACTCATTGGTCGAGACGGTGCGCGCATAGATGTGCGAATGGGCGACGAGGCCGCCGAAAATCACGAAGAAGAACAGCGAGCCGCCATAGAAAATATTTCGGGCCGCCGATTTGGTCAGTAACTCGCTCATGCGCTCGCCCCGGGTTGAGCCAGACCGTCCGGCACCCTTAGCGGCGCATGGGGCTGCGTCCTTGACGTTTGATAAATCGCTCCGACGTTTGAAAAATCGCTCGTATGCGCAAAGCGCGGCGACGCTCTTGCGAAGCGCGCGCGTTCGTCCGATCAAGGGCGCGCGGAGGCGCCGGATCGCGCCGCAAGGGAGACGCAGAATGCAGGATGAAGACGACGCGTTCGATGCGCGCGCCCTGAAGGCGATCGCCAAGCTGCCGATCTTTCTCGATCTGGCGGGCCGAAAGGCGGTGCTGGCCGGAGACAGCCCGGGCATCGCATGGAAGGCGGAGTTGATCGCGGCGGCCGGCGCCATGTGCGGCTCTACGCACGCGAACCCTGCGAGGCAGAGCGTTGGCGCGACGCGGCGTCGCCGCGGGGTCGCTGCTGATCGAAGAACGGGATTGGCGCCCGGAAGACCTCAAGGGCGCGGCGATCGCGGTGGCCGATCTTCATACGCAGGAGGAGGCGGCGGCGTTCAAAGCGGCGGGCGTTGCGGCGGGCGTGATCGTCAACACCGTCGACAAGGGGGCGACGTGCGATTTCTATTTCGGGACCGTCGTCAGCCGCTCGCCTTTGATGATTGGCGCGACGACGGACGGGACGGCGCCGATTCTCGGTCAGGCGGTGCGCAGGGCGATCGAGCTGGCGGCGCCCGAATGGCTCGGCCCGTGGCTGACATGGGCGCGCGACGTCAGACCCGAGGTGAAGCGGCGTCTGGCGCCGGGCGCGCAGCGGCGCGCCTTCTGGGAGGCGTTCACGGAGCGCGCCATGTCGGCGCCGTTGGACGAGGCCGGCAAGCAGGACATCCTGAGCCACATCGAAAATCTTGCGGCGGCGCCGCGCGAGCGCGGCGGCGTTCTGCGGTTGATCGCGCCCGCGCATGTCGACGCGCTGACGCTCGGCGCGGTGAAGCGGTTACAGGCGGCCGATCTGATCATCGAGGCGCGCGGCGCGGCGACGGCGGCGCGCGCCTTCTACCGACGCGAGGCGACCCGGCTCACCGTCGGCGCGTCGGGCTGCGCGGGCGAGATCGCCGCGGCGGACGTCGAAGCGACGATCTCCGACGCCGTCGCGGCGGGGCGGCGCGTCGTCCTCTTGCAGGCCCCCGAGGGATGAGAGAGCGCGGATCATGAACGAATGGAAGGTCGGCGTCGCGGTCGCGCCGCTTCTGATCATCGCGACGGCGGCCTTGATGCGTCGCCGCCGGGTGATCTCGCGCGGGCAGATGATCGCGGCCTGCGCCGCGAGCGCCGCCGTCGCCGCATTGTTTCTGACGATGTGAGCGCCGCCCAAGGCGCTGCGCGCCGAGCGGCGGGAGAGCGCGACGACGCCGCAGGACCGAGCCGGCGCGATCTTCGGCGACGGGGTTGGCGCATCGGCTTGCGACGACGGGCAGAGAGCAGGCGGGCTGGCGACAGCGGCGCGTCCGCTTGTCGTCGCCGCCGACATGGGCCGGGCGCCGGGCTGGGCGCCGAAACGCCGATGACGCAGACCCCGGACCTCTCGCCCGCAGCCCCGCCTGGCTGATCGTCCTGGCCCCGCGAGGCCAGCGTCGCCGACAGCATGGCGGGCCGCCGACCAGCGCCGTCATCCCAGGTTTCCCGGCGCGGCGAACCATGTTTGTGATGGACGCGTGGCCGCGACGCATTGCCTGCGGCCGTCATCGCTTTATAGAAGACGGGCCGCCGCTTCGCCCGCGACAGCGAACAGGCGCGCGGCGGCGCCGAAGGGAGCTTCGCGTGTCCGTCGGACTGATCGCCTTACTCGACGACGTGGCCGCTATCGCGAAGGTCGCCGCCGCTTCTCTCGACGACGTCATCGGACAGGCCGGCAGGTCCGGCGCCAAGGTGGCGGGCGTTGTCATCGACGACGCGGCCGTGACGCCGACCTATGTCGTCGGGTTGTCTCCCGCCCGCGAATTGCCGATGATCTGGAAGATCACTCTCGGATCGTTGCGCAACAAACTCTTGATCTTGCTGCCTGGCGCCCTGGCGCTGTCTTATTTCGCGCCGTGGGCGATCACGCCGCTGCTGATGATCGGCGGCGCGTTTCTTTGCTACGAGGGCGCCGAGAAAGTCTACGAGAAGCTTGCCCCGCACGAGGCGCACGAACACGAGGCCTCGGTCGAAAGTCTGGCGTTCGACGCCACGGAGCTTGAGGACCAGAAGGTCGCGGGCGCGATCAAGACGGACTTCATCCTCTCCGCCGAGATCATGGCGATCGCGCTGGCGTCGATTCCCGACGGCTCGTTCTGGTCGAAAGCGGCGGCCCTCGCCGCGGTGGCGGTGATGGTGACGGTCGGCGTCTATGGCGTGGTGGCGCTGATCGTCAAGGCGGACGACGCAGGGCTGGCGCTGGCGCGCGTGGAGGGCGGCGGGCGTCTGGCCCGCGCCACGCGCGGCTTCGGGCGCGGCCTCGTGACCGCGATGCCGAAGCTGCTGACGGGCCTGTCGATCCTGGGAACGGCGGCGATGCTCTGGGTCGGCGGGCAAATCGTGCTGCACGGGCTGGAGGCGTTTCACGTCGCTGCGCCCGCGCATCTCACGCATGATTGGTCGATCGCGGCGGCGAGCCTGGCGCCGCCGGCGCTGCGCGACGCGGCGGCGTGGCTGGCGTCCTCCGTTTTGTCCGGAGTGTTCGGCCTGGCGCTCGGCTTCGCGTTGATTCCGCTCGTGTCCTCGGTNTTTTCACCGGCCTTGCGGGGCGTGAAGCGGCTTCTTCGTCCGCCGCGACGAGGCGGCGCCTGACTATACGGCCCCGACTAGTTCGCGCAACGCGTCGAGCGTTTCGTCGGGGCGTTCGAGCGTCATCATGTGGCCGGCGCCGCGCAGCACGCTCAGTTTCGCGGAGGCGATCGCGTCCGCCAACGNCCTTGGCGCCTTCAGCGGCGCCATCATGTCGCGTTCGCCGGCGACGACCAAGGTCGGACAGGCTACGCGGCGCGCGGCGTCCATGCCGCCGCGATAGGCGTCGCAGGCGATCAGATCGGCGGCGAGCGCGCCGACGGGCGCCTGTTCGAGCAGTCTTTGGCAGGAGCCAAGCATCCATTGGCCCGGTTGCGCCGCGCCGCCGAGGGTCGNCCGAGGGCCGAGGCCCCAGAGGCTCACCATCGCCACGGCGTCGAACGTCCCCGCTCTGGCGGAGGCGATCATGTCGGGATGCACCGGCATGGACGCCGCCGCGCCGAGCAGACCGAGGCCGGCGACGAGGTCGCCGTGGCGCGCCGCCGTCTCAAGAGCGACCAGCGCGCCCATAGAATGACCGACAAGCACGGCGCGGCCGAGGCCGGCCGCCTCGATCAGGGCCGCGACCCAGTCCGCCATGTCGGCGATGGCGGGCAAAGCGCCCCTNNGCGAGCGCCCGTGCCCTGGAAAGTCCGGCGCCAGGGACGCGCGCCCGCGTCCCGCGAACCAGCGCGACTGCAACGCGTAGACGCTGTGATCCATGCCGGCGCCATGCAGGAACACGATTCCGACGCCCGGCGAGGCCTGGCCGTTCGNGCGCCGCGGCTGCGGCGCAAAGACGTCGGCGCCGTTGAGGTCGATGATCATCGCGTGCCCCTCACTTCTGCGACGCGCGCAGCGCCTGCGCCAGGTCGGCGACGATGTCGGCGGCGTCTTCGAGACCGACGGAAAGACGGATCATGTCCTCGCGCACGCCCGCTTGCGCAAGCTGCGCCGCGCTCATCTGGCGGTGGGTCGTCGAGGCGGGGTGGATGACCAGCGTCTTGGCGTCGCCGACATTGGCGAGGTGGCTCGCCAACTTCAGCGCCTCGATGAAGCGCACGCCCGCGGCGCNGGCGCCCTTGACGCCGAAGACGACGACGGCGCCCGCGCCCTTCGGCAGCAGCCGATGAGCCAGAGCATGGTCAGGATGGTTCGCCAGACTAGGATGCGCGACGAAGCTGACGGCGGGGTTCGCGGTCAGGAAATCGAGGACCGATTTCGTGTTCTCCACATGCCGTCGCATGCGCAAAGGCAGGGTTTCGAGGCCAAGCAACAGCGTGCGCGCGGCGCCGGGCGACAGCGCGGCGCCGAAGTCGCGCAGGCCTTCGGCGCGGGCGCGGGCGAGGAACGCGCCCGGCCCGAACTCCTGCGCGAAGACCAACCCGTGAAAGCCGGCGCAGGGCTCGCTCATCGTCGGAAAACGGCGCGTCTGCGTCCAGTCGAAGCGGCCGCCGTCGATCAGCGCGCCGCCGAGCGCGACGCCGTGGCCGCCCATCCATTTGGTGAGCGACTCGACGACGAGATCGGCGCCCATGTCGAGCGGGCGCGCGAGATAGGGCGTTGCGAATGTGTTGTCGACCAAAAGCAGGGCGTCGTGATCGTGGGCGATCTTGGCGACCGACGGAATGTCGAGCACGTCGAGGCCGGGATTGCCGATGGTTTCGCCCACGAGCAGCTTGGTCTGCGGGCGCAGCGCGGCGCGCCAGGCCGCGTGATCGCGCGGATTCACGAAGCTCGTCGTGACGCCGAAGCGGGGCAGCGTGTGCGACAGAAGATTGACGGAGCCGCCGTACAGCGAAGCGCTGGCGACGATGTGGTCGCCCGCCGACAGCAGGGTCGCGAGGGCGAGGTGCATCGCCGCCATGCCGCTGGCGGCCGCCACGGCGCCGACGCCGTTTTCGAGCGCGGCGACGCGTTCCTCCAGCACGGCGACGGTGGGGTTGGAGATGCGGCTGTAGAGATGGCCCGCGCGTTCGAGATCGAACANGGAGGCGGCGTGCTCGCAATCGCGGAAGACATANNGGGTCGTCTCCGCCACCGGCACGGCGCGCGCGCCGGTCGCCGGGTCAGGATGCTGGCCGGCATGCAGACTCAGCGTGTCGAAGGCGGGCGGTTTGGGGGCGGCCATGCTCGTCTCGCGTCGCGTTGCGTCGCGCCAGCATACGCCAACGCGCGCAGACGTCACGCCGGCTTGCGAGGCGCGGCGAGCCGTCGCATGCTCGTCACAACGGGAGGCTGGGATGCCGTTGCTGACGTTGGAGCGCTCGCTCGTGCTCGTCGTTGATTTTCAGGCCCGGCTGACGCCAGCCATCGCGGAAAGCGAGGCGCGCCTGGACGCCGCGCGCAAAGCGCTGGCGGCCGCCCGCCTTCTCGGCGCGCCGATCGTGGCGACCGAGCAAAATCCCAGGGCCTCGGGCCGACCGTCGAGGTCTGCTCGACGCGAGCGACCGCGTGCTGGCGAAAACGACCTTTTCCTGTCTCGGGGCGCAGGGCTTCGAGGAGGCGGTCCCAGAGGGCGCGACATCGTGCTGATGGGCGCGGAAACCCATGTGTGCGTGTTGCAGTCGGCGCTGGAGCTGCGCGCGCAGGGGCGACGCGTCTGCGTGCTGGCCGACGCCGTGGGATCGCGCCGCGCCGCGGACCGCGAAGCCGGTCTGGCGCGCATGGCGCGCGAGGGCGTGGAGATCCTCACCGCGGAAATGGCTATTTTCGAATGGTTGCGCAGCTGCGAAGCGCCCCTGTTTCGCGAGGCGATGAAATGGGTGCGCTGAGATACGCGAAAGCGAGACGCGCGGCCAGGCCGCGCGGTCGCGGCGAACGAACAGACGCGCGGCTGCATCGCCGTTTGCTCGAACAGGCGATCGCTTGGGCGAACAGGCGCGACGCGGGGTCGCGCCGAGCTTCAACAGTCGGGAGGCGTCATGTCCTTTCTGTCATCGCGCAGGACGCATGCTGGAGGCGTCACGCCGCCGGCGCTCGCGGCGGGCGGGCTGCGCCGCGTCCTCGGCGTCGCGGCGACGCTTTTGGCGCTCGCCGCCGCGACGTGCGGCGCGCATGCGCAATCGCCCTCGCCGACAGCCGGCGCGGCCTCGCCGCAAGCGGCCGCGCCCGCGCCGAAAACCGGAGACGCCGGCGGCGCCGGCCCAATTTCTCCGGCGCCGGCTTCCACGCCGACAAGCCCCGTCTCGACGACGCCGTCTCCGCGCGAGTGTCTGAAGCTGGGTTTATGTGCAAAGCTTCGGCGCGGCGGCGTCTGTCGTGAACGCCGTCGCCACGCCTGGGGGCGGCGCGGCGACCGCATCGGCGGGAGGACAAGCGACCCAAGGCGGCGCGGCGGGCGCGCAAGGAGCGGGCGCGGCGGCGGGCGGGGCGAGCCCCACCGGCGCGGGCGCGGCGCTGCCTGCGAGCCCAGCCGCCGACGCGGGGCCGTGGGTTTGCAAAGAGCGCCGCGCCGTCGCGAATTGACGATGCCCGGCGTTCGCTCGCGCACGATTTCCCCCTCGCCTGCGCAGGCGCGCGCAGGCGCCGCTTTGGCAGCGGCGCCCATGTTGCATCCACATGGTTTCGAACGATTATTTTCGTCTCTTTCGCAGCGCGGCGGACAATCTGGCAGCGGCAACGCGCCCCACGCGGTCGTGACATAAATCAATTCCCTTGCGCCGCGATGTAGCCGAGCATGCGATTCAAGGCGGAGGGGAATCGGACCCGTCGCCATGACCGCAAAGGGAAGGTGCAATGCGCAGAGCGACCATGCGAATGACCGGCGCAGGACTATCCGCCGCGATCGCTCTTCTCGGTTTCGCCGGCGCGGCGTGCGCGGCGGAACTTTCGTTTCCGGCGTTCAGCCCGATCGACGCCCGTCGGCGCTCCCACGATCACCGAGATGAAGAAGGACGCCAAATGGGAGGCGACCTATCTGTTCGGGGTGGTTCCTCCAGCGCCCACGACGCTCGGACTGAAGGATCAGGGAGCCTGGTACGCCCTTCAATCATCGCGGCATGCACCCGCCCTATGACCCGCGGGGCTGGTGGAGCGCGGACGCCGGCAAGGCGGGCGCAACGAAGCCGACCACGGCGAAATAGGTCCACGGCCAATTTCAGAGCGGGCCACGAAGCGCGCCAAATCATCGGTTGGGGAGACCGAAAAATTAAGCGCTGCGCCTCCCTTCAGAGCGCGGCGCACCTGCAGGAGCGACACAATGAAAACTTCGATGAAGGCGCTGATCGGCGCGTCCGCGCTCACGCTCGTGATCGCGTGCGGCGCTTATGCGCAGGGCATGTCCGGCATGGGCGGCATGTCTGGCATGGGCGGCATGTCCGGCATGGGCGGCATGTCCGGCATGGGCGGCATGTCTGGCATGGGCGGCATGGGCGGCATGTCTGGCATGGGCGGCATGTCCGGCATGGGCGGCATGGGCGGCATGTCCGGTAATGGCGGCTGGTATTGCACTCAGTGGACCTACGCCCCGGCTCAGCCGATGACCGGCATGTCGGGCATGTCCGGCATGGGTGGAATGTCCGGCATGGGTGGAATGTCCGGCATGGGCGGTATGTCCGGCATGGGCGGCATGGGCGGCATGGGCGGCATGTCCGGCATGGGCGGCATGTCCGGCATGTCCGGCATGGGCGGCATGTCCGGCATGGGCGGCATGTCCGGCATGGGCGGCATGTCCGGCATGGGCGGCATGTCCGGCATGGGCGGCATGTCCGGTATGTCTGGCATGGGCGGCATGTCCGGCATGAGCGGTATGGGCGGCATGTCCGGCATGTCCGGCATGGGCGGCATGTCCGGCATGGGCGGCATGTCCGGTATGTCTGGCATGGGCGGCATGTCCGGCATGGGCGGCATGGGCGGTATGGGCGGCATGTCCGGCATGGGCGGAATGTCCGGCATGGGCGGAATGTCCGGCATGAGCGGCATGGGCGGAATGTCCGGCATGGGCGGAATGTCCGGCATGGGCGGAATGTCCGGCATGAGCGGCATGGGCGGAATGTCCGGCATGGGCGGAATGTCCGGCATGGGCGGAATGTCCGGCATGGGCGGCATGTCCGGCATGGGCGGCATGTCTGGCATGGGCGGTATGTCTGGCATGGGCGGAATGTCCGGCATGAGCGGTATGGGCGGCATGTCCGGCATGGGCGGAATGTCCGGCATGTCCGGCATGGGCGGCATGTCCGGCATGGCTGGCAACGCCAGCCCGTGGGTCTGCACCCAGTGGTCGGGCGCCAAGAAGTAACAGCTAGATCGCACGGCGCCGGGCGCTTCGCGCGCCCGGCGCCATCCCTAATTCATGGGTCGGCCCCTGCGGGCGCCCCCTCTCGCGATTTTCGAGGACGTCATGAAAATCCGCATCGGCGGCGGCGTGCTTGCGCGCCTCGGCTTGGCGGCGCCGCGCTCGGCGCCTTTCTCGCCTTTGGCGCTCCGGGCGTGAGCTTCACGTCATCGGCCCGAGCGGCCGAGATCGCCCGCCCGCGGCGGTGGCGAAAGATCAGGCGGCCAAGAGCGCTGCGCCTTCCCTCGACGCTAACGACCCAAAGGCGATCGCCGGCTCGGCGCAGTCCTCGCCCGCGCGGCGAAGAGCGACTATCAGCGCGCAAAATACGACCCCATCCACTTCAAGCCCGCGATCGACCACGCCAGCAACGAGGCGTGCCTGGTCTGCCACAAGGAAGTGACGACCGAGAAGCCGCGCGCCGCGTCGCCGGCCGGCTGGAAGGCCGATCAGGTCGAGGCGTGGTATCAGACGCTCGACACCTACGCCGGCGCCCAGGAAAAATTCCACTGGCGGCACCTGCAATCGCCCTACGCCAAGCAGGTGATGAACCTGCAGTGCAATTTCTGCCATCAGGGCAACGATCCGCGCGAAGAATCCCCGCATGCGGTTCCCATCGCTCAGTCGTCCGACTGGCGCGGCGGCGCGGCGAATTTCACGCTGCGCAAGATGGTCAATCCGACCGAGACCTGCCTGCGCTGCCACGGCGTCTTCCCCGGCGAGAACATGGGTCTGCCGGCCAAGTGGGAAGAGACCAAGGAAAGCCTGGAAAGCGCCGACACGCCGAACGGCTGTCTGACCTGCCACGCCGAACAGTTCCGCACCGTGCGCCATAACGTCAGCTATCTGAACGCCAAGGCGATCGAAGAGGCGGCCAAGACCAATTCGGACGTGTGCTTCGGCTGCCACGGCGGGCGCCATTGGTATCGGATCTCCTATCCCTATCCGCGCCATCCGTGGCCGGATATGCCGACCGACACGCCCGACTGGGCCAAGGACCGTCCGAGCGCGTCCGACGCCCGCTTCGCCCTTCCCGTTCCCGCGAAGTAACGCGGAGCCAAGATCATGACCTTCATCACCCAGGATTTTTCGCCCCGGCGGCTGATCGACGTGGATCGCCGCGGACTGCTCAAGGGCGTCGCGGCGGCGGCCGCGGGCGGGGCGCTCGCGCCCACGCTCGCCCCCACCGAGGCCAAGGCATTCGCCTACGAGCCCTATCCGAAGGACGATCAGCTTGAGACCGTGGTCACGAGCTGCNNGCATAACTGCGGCTCGCGCCACATGCTCGTCGCCCACAAGAAGGGCGACGTGATCGTGCGTCTGTCGACCGACGACGGGCGCTATCAGGAAGGCGGCTTCTTCGGCAAGGACACCGAGGAAGAGCCGCAAATCCGCGGCTGTCTGCGCGGCCGTTCCTATCGCGCGCGGCTCTATTCGGCCGAGCGCCTGCTCTATCCGATGAAGCGCGTCGGCAAGCGCGGCGAGTCGAAGTTCAAGCGCATCTCCTGGGATCAGGCGCTGACCGAAATCGCCGAGCGCATGGTCTATCTGAAAAACAAATACGGCCCGACGGCGCTGGTCGATCAGTCCTACGCCGGCGCGTCCTACGGCGTGCTGCACAAGTCCGATCAGGTCGAGGGCCTGCTCGGGCGCTTCCTCGGCATGTTCGGCTGCCGCACCAATTCCTGGTCTGTGCCGTCCTATCAGGGCACGACCTTCTCCTCGCGCATGACCTTCGGCACGATCGAGGACGGCAACGAGGACGACGCCTTCGCGCACACCAAGCTGATGATCATGTGGGGCTGGAACCCGGCCTACACGTTCCACGGCGGCAACACGTTCTACTATATGCGTCTGGCCAAGCAGCGCGGCTGCAAGTTCGTGCTGGTCGATCCGCAATACACCGACTCGGCCTCCGCCTACGACGCGTGGTGGATCCCGATCCGCCCGAACACCGACGCGGCGATGATGGCCGGCATGGCCTATTACATCTTCGCCAACAATCTCCACGACCAGGCCTTCATCAACCGCTTCGTGCAGGGCATGGACCAGGGCACGATGCCGCAATGGGCGCAGGGTCAGGAGAGCTTCAAGGACTACATCATGGGCGTGTCCGACGGGCAGCCCAAGACGCCGGAATGGGCGGCGAAGATCTGCGGCGTGAAGGCCGAGGACATCGTCAAGCTCGCCGACATGTGCGCGCGCACCAAGCCGGCCGCGCTGAAAGCGTCGTGGTCGCCGGGCCGCAACGCCTATGGCGAGCAATACAACCGCATGGCCGCCGCCCTTCAGGCGATGACCGGCAATATCGGCGTGCTCGGCGGTTGCGCCGAGGGCGTCGGCAAGGCGTGGCACCCCGAGGCGGTCGCCTATCCCTACGACCAGTACGCCAATGTCTGGTTCGCCGCGATCAAGTCGGATCGTTGGGCGCATATCGTGCTCAACTATCCCAATGTGCGGCGCGAAGAGGCGGGGCTCTGGCCGCGCAACGATCGNCTCGACGGCGTGATCCCGAACATCCGCGGCATCTTCTGGCAGGGCTCGGACTGGCTGAACCAGCTCACGAACATCAACAAGGAGATCGCGGCGATCAAGAAGCTGGAGGCGGAGGGCGACAAGGAGACGCTCTTCGTGTGCATGGACTCGACCATCACGCCGACCGGCATCTGGTCCGACTATCTGCTGCCGATCGCCACCCATTTCGAGCGCCACGACGTAGCCCTGCCGTGGNNTAAGGGCCACTATTACATCCATCGCCCGAAGGTCATCGAACCGCTCGGCGAATCGAAGACCGATTTCCAGGTCTTCACCGANGCAGCGTTCCGGCTGGGCTTCGGCGAGGCGTATAATCCGCGCGCCAAACGCGACTACTTCGTCAACGCCGACCACACCGACGAGGAGTATCTCGAAGCGTGGTGGGAGAAGGTCCAGCATCATCAGAACGTCACGATGAGCTGGGAGGAGTTCAAGAAGCGCGGCGTCTACAAGTTCAAGCTGCCGCAGCCGCATGTCGCGTTCCGCGACCAGATCGAGAAGGGCGTGCCGTTCCAGACGCCGTCCGGCAAGATCGAGATCTACTCGACCAATCTGGCGCAAATCCGCGACTTCACGCGCACGCAATACGGCTATTACATCCCGCCGATCCCGAAATGGATCGAGCCCTGGGAGTCGTTGAACAGCCCGAAGACGGCGCAGTTCCCGTTCCACATGGTCAGCCCGCATCCGCGCTGGCGCACGCATTCGATCTTCAACAACATTCCGTGGCTGCGCGAGACGTTCAGCCAGGANGCGACGATCAACGCCTCGGACGCGAAGAAGCTCGGCGTGCGCACCGGCGACACGGTCGAGGTGTGGAACGATCGCGGCAAATGCGTCGTGCCGGCCTATGTGACGGAGCGCTGCATGCCCGGCGTCGTCGTGCTGCATGAGGGCGCGTGGATGGACATCGACGCCAACGGCGTCGATCGTTCGGGCAATCCGGACTTCCTGACGCTCGACGAGCCCTCGCCCGCCGGGGCCTTCGCCTACAACACGGTGCTGTGCAACGTGAAGACCGATCTCGAACATCGCCCAGGATGGGACGAGATGGCGACCGCCCGCAGCGAAATTTTCCGCCGCGACCTGTGATCGCGCCGCAGACCGTTTTCGAGGATTTTCGACATGGCCAACCCCATCGACAAAGCCAAGATCAAGGACGCGGCGGCGAAGAAGAAGCGCGAAACCTACACGCCGGTCGTTCCCGACGTGCAGTTCGGCTTCGTCCATAACAATGTGGACTGCATCGGCTGCCGCGCCTGCGAGATCGCCTGTAAGGACAAGAACGGCCTGCCGCCCGGACCGCGTTTCCGGCGTGTGCAATATGTCGAGGGCGGGACCTTNCCCGAGGTCTACGCCTACAAGGTCAACATGTCCTGCAACCATTGCGCGGAGCCGGCCTGTCTGCCGGCCTGCCCGACGGGCGCGATCTTCAAGCGCCAGAAGGACGGCATCGTCGACATCGACTCGACGCTGTGCATCGGCTGCCGCCGCTGCGAGGCGACGTGCCCGTTCGGCGCGCCGCAGTTCATCCCCGAGCAGAACATCGTCGCCAAGTGCAACATGTGCGTCGACGAGATCGACGCGGGCCGCAAGCCCTACTGCGTGATGGCCTGCATGATGCGCGTGCTCGACGTCGGCCCGATCGACAAGATCTGGGCGAAGGAGTATGAGACCAAGGCGATCGGGCCCAACGACGCGATCGCTCATCAGGTCAAGGATATGTCCGACATCGANGCGACCAAGCCCTCGATCGCTTTCGTCGCCCATTCCAAGGCGTTCGTGAAGTGACGAAAGAGGCCGCCGCGCAGGAGCCCGCCCCGCCCGTCATCGCGACGGGCGAGAGGATGGTTCTGGCGGAAGACGTCGATCTGCTCGTCCGGCTCGCCGACCGCGGCGGACGAGGAGATTCTCGCGCTGTTGCGCGGGCGCGATCCGGCGGACTGGTTCGCTCTCGACCTGACGGGCGAGGAGTTCGACGTCGCGCGCAAGCTGATCGTGGACGGGCTGGCCGAGCTGTCGGCGCCGGCGACGACGGCGCAGCTCGACGGCTGGCGGCCGAATTCGCGGCGATCCATCTCACCAACGGCTACGACGCCTCGCCGAGCGAATCGGTGTGGCGCGACGAGGATCATCTGGAACGTCAGGAAGCGATGTTCCGCGCGCGCGAGTGGTACGCCAGGCACGGGGTGAAGGCTCCGAACTGGCGCGTTCGCGCCGACGATCATCTCGTCAACGAATTGCAGTTTCTGGCGCTGCTGCTGCGCGGCGGAGGATCGCGCGACGATCTCGGCGAGGCGGCGCGGTTTCTGCGCGACCATCTTCTGGTTTGGACGCCGTTGTTCGCCGACCGCGTCGCGGCACGGTGCCGGCTTCAACTCTATGCGGGCCTGTCGCTGGCGCTGGCGATCTATCTGCGCCGCCTCGGCGCCGCGTTGTCGAGCGCGACGGGCGTCGATCCGACGCCTCCGGAACTGGTGTTCAAGCAATCGAAGGACGAGGGGCCGACTTGCGGATCGCCGAGGGGCGAGTTGAAGGCTCCGCAAAACACGCCGTTCACCGGCCCGGCTGGTGAAAGCGCAGGCGGCGACGCGACGCCGCGTCGCGGCTCTCCAACATCGCCGCGTCGCGAGTCTCAACATAGCCGCGTCGCGGCGTGCGGCCTTGCCTTCCTGCCGAGCGCGGGCGATCACACCGTATGACCGGCCCCGGCTCCCCTCAAGGATCAGCGGCGAATCCGGCCGCGCCCGGCGTCCGACGTCGAACGCGGCTTGGCGCCGCGATCCTGCTGCGGATCGCGCTGGCGTTGGCCATCGCTTCGGCGGCGAGCCTGGGCGTTTTCGCCTCGCTTTATCGCTACGAGATCGTCAGCGAACGCCGCGCGGCGCCGCAACGGCTCGGGGCGTTCCTCCAGATCACGCTGGAGAACGCCATGTTGAAGCGCGATCTGCCGGGCTTGAGCGAGATCGTGAGCCGGCTCGGCTCNCGTCGAGGGGTGGCGGGAGTCGATATTTTAAGTCCGCAGCTTGAGGTCCGGTTCGAAACCGGATCCCGCGCGGCGNNCGGTCGGAAGGAGGATTCGCTCGAAGCCCTATGTCCCGGCTGCGGCCTCAGCGCGGACACGCCCGGCGCGGCGTCCGCCTTCGTCACGCAGGACGGGATGGAGCGTCTGCGCGCAGTGTCGGCCGTCGCCAACCGGGCGCCATGCGCAGGATGCCACGGGGCCGCGGCCAATCATCCGGTCAACGGCTTTCTCGTGATCGACTACGCGGCGGGCGACCTCAAGGCGCGCGCGTTGAGGACGGCCGGCGCGCTTGCCGGGGCCGGGCTTGCGGTGACAGGTTTGGCGCTGGGGATCGGCTACGCTTTGCTGCGACGGCGCGTGATCCGGCCAGTGGAGCGTCTGACCCGCGAGGCGCGGGGGCTGCTGGCTGGCCCCGGNCGCGGGGCGCGGGCGGCCGAGTCGGCCGGAGGCGACGAGATCGACCAGTTGCGCGCCGCCTTCGACGAGATGTCGCGGCGCCTGACCGACACGCTCGACGACCTGCGCGAGCGCGACGCCTTTCTGCAAGGCGTGATGGACGCGATCCCCGACGGGGTGCGGGTGATCCGGGACGACTTTTCGGTCGTCGCGGCCAACCGCGAATTCCTGCGTCAGAGCGACCTGAGCTTCGAGGAGGCGCTCGCCCTGCCCTGCTACGCCTCCAGCCACGGCCGCACGGAGCCTTGCGTGCCGACGCTGGTGGTGTGTCCGCTGGCGGCGCTGGCGGAAAGCGGGGAGCCGGTGCGCTGCATGCATGTGCATCGCCGACGCGGCCGCAAGGACGACTTTCCGGTGGAGGTGACGGCGGCGCCGCTCGTGGTGGAGACCCGCGACGGCCCGCGACGCTTCGTCGTCGAGGCGATCCGCGACCTGACGCAGACGATGGCGGTGTCGCAGGAGCAGCGGCTCTCCGAGATCGGCCAGCTCGCCACCGGCGTCGCTCATGAGATCCACAACCCCCTCGCCTCGATCCGCTTCGGCCTGTCCGCGCTGGAGGCGGAGATCGGCCGAAAGCCAGAGCCGGCTGAGGCGCTCGGCTATCTCAAGCTTGTCGCGGAGGAGGTGGAGCGTTGCATCGAGATCACCGGGCGACTGATGCGGCTGTCCCAGGCGCAGGGCGGGCCAGGCACGCTGATCGATCTCGGCGACGTGGCGCGCGACGTGGCGGCGCTGCTGAGCTACGAATCGATGACGCGCCGGGTCGAGCTGGTGATCACCGGATTCGCCGACGCGCGCGTCGTCGCCAGCCAGGCCGATCTCGGCATGGCGCTGATCAATCTTGTGCAAAACGCTTTCCATGCGACGCCGGAATTCGGAGTCGTGGCGCTCGAAGGGCGCACGGAGGGCGATCGGGTGATCGTCGAGGTCTCCGATTCGGGCTGCGGCATCGCGCCGGAGAACCTGCCGCGGATTTTCCAGCCGTTCTGGACGCATCGCGCCGACCAGACGGCGGGCAGCGGGCTGGGGCTTCCCATCACCAAGGCGATCGTCGAAAGATGGGGCGGGACGATNCGCGGTGCGCTCGCGGCTGGGGAAGGCTCGACCTTCACCTTCAGCCTGCCGCACGCGGAGGCTTCGCTGGGAGGCTGATCGGGAATGGTGGAGGGGAAGAGGATACACGAAGCGACCGCCACGCCGCTGGGGCGAAAGCCCGCGCGGATTCTCGTGGTCGACGACGATTCGACGCTCAACCGCTTCCTGACGGCGCATCTCAAGCTGGCCGGGCACTCGGTGACGAGCGCGTCGCGGTGGTCGCAGGCGGAGATTGCGCTCGCGCAATCGGAGCCAGATCTCGTTCTGCTTGACCTCAAGCTGCCGGACGCCGACGGGCTCGAAAAGCTGCCGACGCTGTCGGAGACCTGCCCGGTCATCATTCTGACCGCCTTCGCCACCATCGACCACGCGGTCGAGGCGATCCGGCGCGGCGCGGTCGATTTCCTGACCAAGCCGGTCAATCCCAACGCCTTCGACCTCGCCATCTCGCGCGCCTTGTCGGCCTCCGAGATGAAGCGCGAATACGAACTTTACAAGCGCCAGGCGAAGTCGGCGGCCGACATGACGCTGCTCGGGCGCTCGCCGCAGATGGCGCAGCTCAAACGCATGATCAACGTCGTCGGCCCCGCCGACACGACTGTTCTGGTGCTAGGCGAATCGGGCGTCGGCAAGGAGCTGGTCGCCGCCGCGGTGCACGAGGCGAGCCCGCGCGCGGACAAGCCGTTCGTCGAGATCGATTGCGCGACGCTTCAGGCGGCGCTGTTCGAATCCGAACTGTTCGGCCATGAGGCTGGCGCCTTTCCCGGCGTCGAGCGGCGCAAGGAGGGATTGATCGAATCGGCGGAGGGCGGCACCGTGCTGCTCGACGAAATCGGCGAATTGACCAGCCAGTTGCAGGCCAAGCTGCTGCGCGTGCTGGAGACCGGCCGCTATCGCCGCGTCGGCGGCACGCGCGACCTCGTCGCCAACGTGCGGTTCGTCGCCTCCACCCATCGCGATCTCAAGACGCTGGTCGAGCGCGGCGATTTCCGCGCCGATCTTTACTACCGGCTGACCGGCTTCACGCTGGAGGCCCCGCCGTTGCGCGACCGGGTCGAAGACATACCGTTGCTGGCGGAGCATTTTCTGTCGCGCCGGCATTTCGCGCGGCATGCGACCAAGGCCTTCTCCGCCAACGCCATCGACGCGTTGATGCGCTGCGCCTGGCCCGGCAATGTGCGCGAATTGCGCAATGTTGTGGAGCGGGCGGCGCTGATGTCGGGCGATTCGCCGACGATCAAGCCGTCGCATCTGGGCGAACTCGCCGGCGGCGTCTCGACCAAGCGCGAGGTGGTGTTCGCCTTCGACCATCCGCCGACGCTCGACGAAATCACCGAGGTCTATCTCGACCGACTGCTCGCCGACAAAACCCTGAGCCGAACCGACATCGCCAAGACGCTCGGCGTGTCGGAGCGCAACCTGTATCGGCTGATCAACGCACGCAAAAGCGCGCAGGACGGCGTGTCTTGAGCGCCCCTCGCCCGCCCGCATCGGCGTCGTCGTCGCCTCCGACCGGGCGGCGCGGGGCGTGNNCGAGGACAAGGGCGGGCCGGCCATCGTGGCGTGGATGGCGCGGGCGCTGACCAGTCCGCATGTCTGCCTGACGCGGGTGATCCCCGACGATCGCGCGACCATCGAGGCGACGCTGATCGACCTCGCCGACAATCAGGGCTGTTCGCTGATCGTCACGACCGGCGGAACNGGGCCTGCGGCGCGCGACGTCACGCCGGAGGCGACCGAGGCGGCGTGTTCGCGGATGATGCCGGGCTTCGGCGAATTGATGCGCACGGCGAGCCTGCGCGAGACGCCGACCGCGATCCTGTCGCGCCAGACGGCGGGGCTGCGCGGGGCCTGTCTGATCGTCAATTTGCCCGGCAAGCCGTCGGCGATCGCGACCTGTCTCGACGCGGTGTTTCCGGCGATCCCCTATTGCCTCGATCTGATCGGCGGGGCGCGGCTGGAGAGCGATCCGGCGGTGATCGCGGCCTTTCGACCGAAAGGCGCGTGAGCGCGCGGCCTGAAGCGGCGGCGCGCTCACGTCCCCAGACGGCTCAGTTGTTGAAGGCGCAGCCCGGCGACATGCCCAGCTTGCGCAGCACGATCGCCAGCGGGCAAAAGCCGGTGAAAGCCGACTGCAGAAGATTGAGGCCGACGAAGGCCGTCAGCGCCAGCCAGTAGGGCGTCACGAACCAGGCCAGCGCGGCGGAAATCAGAACCATCGTTCCGGCGAAGGCCAGCACGAAACGGTCGACGTTCATCGTCATTCTCCTCTAACGCGTGCGTCGAGCGCGTCGGCGTCGTTCGGGCCTGCGCAGCCCGGCTTGCAATAAGCCTCGTAGAGCAGCGCGATGAGCCGCGCGGCGGTATGGTCGGCGAGGGTGTAGAAAATCGTTTGCGACTGACGGCGCGTCGTGACGATATCCTCCTCGCGCAGCTTGGCGAGATGCTGCGACAACGCCGACTGGGCGAGGCCGACGGCCTGCTGAAGATCGGTGACGCAGCGTTCGCCCTTGTGCAGCTCGCACAGAATCATCAGACGGTGGCGGTTGGCCATCGCCTTAAGAAAGGCTTCCGCCTCCGCCGCGCGCGGGCCAAGCTCGTCGAGCGGCGCTGCGACCGGCGTGATTTTGGTCACGGCCTCTACATTCATGCTTGCTAAAGTAGATTTTTCTAATATTTTTGTCAAGCCGTCCGAAGAGGCTTGCATGCGTCTGACTTTCCGCCGTCTGGTCATCGCCCGTTCGCCCTCGCCGCGTGCCTGTCGAGCGCCGGCGCCCGGGCCGGAGAACTCGTCGTCCGCCCCCGCGTCGTCGACGACCTTAAAGCCGTCATAGCCACCGTCGAGCCGGTGCGCCAGATCGTGGCGCGGGCGCGCATCGGCGGCACCATCGTCGGCCTGAAGGCCAAGGAAGGCGACGTCGTGGCGGCGGGCGACCAGATCGCGCTGGTCGCCGACCAGAAGATCGCGTTGCAGGCGCAGGCGCTCACCCAGCGCATCCGCTCGCAGGAGGCGCAGCGCGCGCAGGCGCAAGTTGATTTCGACCGCGTGTCCGAGCTGGCGCGCCGCGGCGTCTCGGCCAAGGCGCAGCTCGATCAGGCCAAGACNCCGCTCGACGTCGCCGACCGCACCTTGTCGGCGATGCGCGCCGACCTCAAGGTGATCGAGCAGCAGGCCGCAGAAGGCGCCGTGCTCGCCCCGACGGCGGGGCGAATCCTTTCCGTGCCGGTCTCGGAAGGCAAGGCGATCATGCCGGGCGAGACGGTGGCGACGATCGCCGAAGACCAGTTCATCCTGCGTCTGTCGCTGCCCGAACGTCACGCGCGCTTCCTGCGCGCGGGCGANTCCGTCGCGATCGCCGACCGCGACGACGCGACCAAGCGCATTCAGGGCAAGATCCGCCTCGTCTATCCCGAGATTCAGGGCGGCCGGGTGATCGCCGACGTCGACGTGCCGGGCCTGGGAAACTATTTCGTCGGCGAGCGCACGCGCGTCTATGTGCCGACCGGCAAGCGCGAGACCATCGTGGTTCCCACCGCCGCGCTCAGCGCGCGGGCGGGGGCGTGGTTCGTGACGCTGAAGGACGGCGCGAACGTGGTGGTGCAGCCCGGCGACGCGATCGGAGACGAAACCGAAATCCTGTCGGGCCTGCGTGACGGCGACACGGTGCGCACGCCGGACGGAGCGACGCGATGAGCGCTCCGCAGGCGTCGCATCCCGACGTTCCGCTTGGGCTGTCGGGGCATCTGACCAAGACCTTCATCCGTTCGCCGCTGACGCCGCTGCTGCTTCTGGCGGCGCTGGCGCTGGGGCTGCTGGCGCTGTTCGCGTTGCCGCGCGAGGAGGAGCCGCAGATCAGCGTGCCGATGGTCGAGGTGATCGTCCAGGCCAACGGCTACAAGGCGGCGCAGGCGGTCGAGTTGATCACGCGGCCGCTTGAGGGCCTCGTGAAGGGCGTCAACGGCGTCGAGCATGTCTATTCGCAGACGATGGACGATCAGGTCGTCGTCGTCGCGCGCTTCTTCGTGGGCACGGCGCAGGACAACGCCGTGCTGCGCATCCACGACAAGATGCGCTCGCATCTCAACGAACTGCCGCAGGGGATTCCCGAGCCGCTGATCGTGGGGCGCGGCGTCGACGACGTGCCGATCGTCACGCTGACCTTGTCGCCCAAGCCCGATCGCGCCGCGCGCTGGGACGCCAACGGCCTGTTTCAGGTCGCCCAGGAGCTTCAGCACGATCTCTCCAACGTCAACGACATCGGCGCGACGACCATCGTCGGCGGGCAGCCGAACCAGATCCGCGTCGAGCCCGATCCCGAAAAGCTGTCGGTCTACGGCGTGACGCTCAATCAGGTCGTCGACAAGCTTCAGAACGCCAATCGCTCCTTCCTGATCGGCCAGTTCCGCGACGGCGGCGCGCAGTTGCCCGTCGTCGCCGGGCAGACGCTGCGCGGGGCGCCNGACATCGGGCTGTTGCTGCTGACGACGCGCGACGGGCGGCCAGTCTACGTCAAGGACGTCGCCGAGGTGAAGGTCGGCGCGGGCCAGCCNGAACAGCGCGTCTGGACGATGACGAAGGAGCCCGACGGCGCCTTCTCCAAGCGC
Organism: Rhodoblastus sp.; assembly: GCA_013693735.1. Taxonomy (GTDB): domain Bacteria; phylum Pseudomonadota; class Alphaproteobacteria; order Rhizobiales; family Beijerinckiaceae. The sequence continues at coordinate 161,790 of CP059255.1, forward strand.
CCGGCGGTGACGCTGGCCGTCGCCAAGCGCAAGGGCGCGAACGCGGTGACGGTGGCCCATGACGTGATGCAGCGCGTCGAGATCGCCAAGGGTCATCTCATTCCCGACGACGTCGGCGTCGAGGTGACGCGCGACTATAGCGAAACGGCCACCGAGAAGGCGGACGAACTGCTGTTCCATCTCGGTCTGGCGACGGTCTCCATCGTCGCGCTGATCCTGATCGCCATCGGATGGCGCGAGGCCTTCGTGGTGGCGGTGATCATCCCCACGACGATCCTTCTCACGCTCTTCGCCTCGTGGCTGATGGGCTACACGATCAACCGCGTCAGTCTGTTCGCGCTGATCTTCTCGATCGGCATTCTCGTCGACGACGCCATCGTCGTGGTCGAGAACATCGTGCGTCATTGGGCCATGCGGAGGAACCGCGGGCTGGTCGAGACCGCCGTCGAGGCGGTGGCGGAAGTCGGCAATCCGACCATCGTCGCCACGCTCACCATCGTCGCGGCGCTCCTGCCGATGATGTTCGTGTCGGGGATGATGGGGCCCTATNNGAGCCCCATTCCCGCCAACGCCTCGATGGCGATGCTGTTCTCCTTCTTCGTGGCGGTGACGATCACGCCGTGGCTGCTTCTGAAGATCGCGCGGCGACGTTTCGAGGCGGCGGGAGCGCAAGCGGCCCATCACGATCACGGCGGCGTGCTGTCGCGCGTCTATCTTGCGCTGGCGCGGCCCCTGCTGAAGACGCGCAAGCGCTCGGGCCTGTTTCTCGCGATCGTCGGCGTCGCGACGCTCGCCTCGCTGACGTTGTTCTACACCAAGGCGGTGCGGGTGAAGCTGCTGCCCTTCGACAACAAGTCGGAGTTGCAGGTCGTGCTCGACCTGCCGCGCACGGCCTCGCTCGAAGAGACCGACAACACGCTCGCCGCGATGGCGGAGCGCGTGCGCGATCTGCCCGANGCGACGTCAATCCAGTCGCACGCGGGCACGGCGGCGCCGTTCAACTTCAACGGTCTGGTGCGCCAGTCCTATCATCGCGTCATGCCCTATCAGGGCGATCTGGCGCTGAACCTGAAGCCGAAGGGCGAACGCAAGCGCGCCAGCCACGAGATCGCGCTCGACGTGCGCAAGCGTCTGTCCGGCGTCGCGCTGCCGACGGGAAGCGCGCTCAAGGTGGTCGAGGCGCCGCCNGGGGCGCCCGTTCTGTCGACGCTGCTCGCCGAGATCTACGGGCCCGACGAGGCGACGCGGCGGGCGACCGCGCTGAAGGTGAAGGAGGCGTTCAAGAAGGTCGACTTCGTCGTCGACGTCGGCGACTCCTTCGGTCTGCCGGGCGAGCGGCTGCGCTTCTCGATCGATCAGGAGAAGCTCGAATATCACGGCGTCGAGGAGAAGGCGGTTTACGACACGCTCGGCGCGCTGGTGGGCGGCGCGAAGGTCGGCTTTTCGCAGCGCGAGGCGGGCGTCAAGCCGATCGAGATCGTCGTCGCGCTGCCGCGCTCCGAGCAGCGGTCGGGCGAGCGCATTCTCTCGACGCCGCTGCCGGCGGGCGGCTCGGCGCGGCAGGGCCAGAACGTCGAGCCCGGCGACGTCGTGACGATGACGCGCGAGCCCGCCTCGACCCCGATCTTCCGACACAACGGCCTGTTCACGGACATGGTGACGGCCGAGGTCGCGGGTCGCTTCGAGGCGCCGATCTACGGCATGTTCGCGGTCGAGGACGCACTGAAGACGATCGACTGGGGCAAGATCGGTCCGCCGGTCGTCAAGTATCACGGCCAGCCGATCGACAACGCCAAGCCGACGCTGTTGTGGGACGGCGAATGGGAGGTGACCTATGTCACCTTCCGCGACATGGGCGCGGCGTTCATGGTGGCCATCCTCGGAATCTATCTGCTGGTGGTGGCGCAGTTCGGCTCGTTCAAGCTGCCGCTGGTGATCCTGGTGCCGGTGCCGCTGACGCTGATCGGCATCATGCTCGGGCACTGGATGCTCGGCGCCGCCTTCACCGCGACGTCGATGATCGGCTTCATCGCGCTCGCCGGCATCATCGTGCGCAACTCGATCCTGCTGGTCGACTTCATCCGGCATTTGCGGGCGCGCGGCGCGACGATGCGCGAGGCGCTGCTCGAAGCCGGCGCGATCCGCATCAAGCCGATCTTCCTCACCGCCGCGGCGGCGATCATCGGGGCGGCGTTCATTCTCACAGACCCGATCTTCCAGGGGCTGGCGACGGCGATGGTTTTCGGCTTGATCTCGTCGACGGCGCTGACGCTGCTGGTGATCCCGGCGATCTACATCGTGTTGCGCGACGACGGAAAGCCGCTCGCCGCCGATCCCGACCCGGACGCCCTTGCGGGCGCGCAGCCGCACTGATTTTCCTCACTCAGAAAGGACTGGACATGGCGTCTCCCGAAAGCTGGCCCGAATGGACCAAGGAACTTTCCGCCGATCTGCGCAATCTGCGCGTCGGCGCGCCCGACGTGATGAAGGCGTTTTCGGGCATCGCGCAGGCGGCGCTCGCGCCCAAGGCGCTCGACGTGAAGACCAAGGANGCGATCGCGCTGGCGATCGGCGTGGCGGTGCGCTGCGACGATTGCATCGCCTTTCACATGAAGGCGGCGATCGACGCCGGCGCCACCAAGGACGAGGTCGTCGAGACGCTCGGCATGACCGTTTATATGGGCGCGGGCCCTTCGGCGATGTATGCGAGCCACGCGTTCGACGCCTATACCCAGTTCGCCGCGGCGAAAGCCGCCAAGCCGGAGTGGCGCATGTTCGGTTCGATCATCTCGCGCCTGACGGGCGGGGGCGGCGGCGGCGAGATCGACAACGCCGGCGTCGAGGAGGCGATCCGCAGCGGATCGCACGCCATCGTCGACGTGCGCGAGACGCAGGAATTCGCGGCCGGGCACATTCCCGGCGCCGTCAACATGCCGCTGTCGCGTTTCGACCCCGCGCAGCTGCCCAAGGGCAAGCCGGTGATCCTGACCTGTCAGGCGGGCGGGCGGTCTGCGCGGGCCTGCGCGGCGGCGCGGCAGGCCGGCCGCGAGGACGTCGTCAACCATCGCGGCGGCTTCGGCGGCTGGGCGGGGGCGGGCGGCGAGGTCGCGCGCTGACAGGCGAACCGATCCGGCGGCCGCGCGTTGAGCCGCCGGGTCGTCGTGCGAGGGAGGCCGTCATGTCGTCATTCGTGATTTCCTGCCCGCGCTGCGGCGCGCTCAACCGCGCGCCGGCCAAGAAGCTCGACGCCGGCGAAATGCCGAGCTGCGGAAAATGCGGCGCGCCGCTGTTCGACGGCGTCGCGGCGCTCGCCGACGCGGCGTCGTTCGACCGGATGATCGGCAAGACGGAAATCCCCGTCGTCGTCGACTTCTGGGCCTCGTGGTGCGGCCCCTGCCGGATGATGGCGCCGGAGTTCGAGGCGGCGGCGCTGGCGGCGCAACCGCGCGCGCGGTTCGCCAAGCTCGACACCGAGGCGGCGCAGGATATCGCGGCGCGCTACGGCATACGTAGCATTCCCACGCTGGTCGCATTNTCGGGAGGGCGCGAGATCGCTCGCCGCAGCGGCGCGATGGGGCGCGAGCAGATCCTCGCCTTCGCGGGGTTGGCCGGGTGACGGCCGGCCAACCCTGGCGGCGCCCCTAGCCGATCCGCCGTCGGCGCGTTCACGACTTGAACAATCCTGACCTTTTCACGGCGCGTTGACTGCGTCATGCTGCCTCATGATCGGCGTAGCTCTTCGTCAGGAAGGGCGCGCCCAACAGGGGAACGTCATGACGGATCGGCACGAGAGCGACGCCGAGACCCGGGAATGGGTCGAGGCGATCTCTTCAGTCATCGCCTATGAAGGAACGAACAGGGCCGACCATTTGCTCGGCGAGGCCGTCGACGCCGCGCGAAATAGCGGCGCGAAGGTGCCTTTCTCCTCCTACACCGCCTATTTCAACACGATTCCGCCAGGCGACGAGCCGGACTATCCGGGCGACCGCGATCTTGAGCACAAGATGATCGCGGCGATTCGCTGGAACGCGGCGGCGCTGGTGCTGAAGGCCAACAAGGATTCGTCCGAGCTTGGCGGCCATATCGCGTCCTTCCAGTCGGCCGCGACGCTTTACGACGTCGGCTTCAATCACTTCTGGCGCGCGGCCTCCGACACTCATGGCGGCGACCTGATTTTCTTCCAGGGCCATTCCTCGCCGGGCGTCTACGCCCGCGCCTTCATCGAAGGCCGCATCAGCGAAGAGCAGATGCTGCATTTCCGCCAGGAGGTCGACGGAAAAGGCCTATCGTCCTATCCGCATCCCTGGCTGATGCCCGGATTCTGGCAGTTCCCGACCGTCTCGATGGGCCTGGGCCCATTGATGGCGATCTATCAGGCGCGGTTCCTGCGCTATCTCGAAGGCCGGGGCCTGGCCAAGACCTCCGACCGCAAGGTCTGGGCATTCATGGGCGACGGCGAGATGGACGAGCCCGANTCGCTCGGCGCGATTGCGCTGGCCGGGCGCGAGAAGCTCGACAATCTGGTGTTCGTCATCAACTGCAACCTGCAACGCCTCGACGGGCCGGTGCGCGGCAACGGCAAGATCATTCAGGAGCTTGAAGGCGATTTCCGCGGTTCGGGCTGGAACGTCATCAAGGTGATCTGGGGCAAGGGCTGGGACAAGCTGCTGGCGCGCGACGTCACCGGGCGGCTGCGCCAGCTGATGGAGGAATGCGTCGACGGCGAATATCAGGACTTCAAATCGAAAAACGGCGCCTATGTGCGCGAGCATTTCTTCGGCCGTTACCCCGAAACCGCGGCGATGGTGGCCGACTGGAGCGACGACGACATCTGGAAGCTGACGCGCGGCGGGCATGACCCGCGCAAGGTCTTCGCCGCCTACAAGATGGCGCAGGAGGCGAAAGGCCGGCCCACCCTCATCCTCGCCAAGACCGTCAAGGGCTACGGCATGGGCGAGGCCGGCGAAGGTCAGATGATGACCCATCAGGCCAAAAAGATGGGCGAAAGCGCGCTGCGGCAGTTCCGCGACCGCTTCCATATCCCCGTCACCGACGAAGAACTGACCTCGATGCCGTTCCTGCGGCCGGCCGAGGATTCGCCGGAGATGAAATATTACCGCGAGCGGCGCAAGGCGCTCGGCGGGTATCTGCCGCAGCGTCGGCGTCAATCGACGCCGTTGAAAATCCCGCCGCTGTCGACCTTCGACGCGCAGCTCAAGTCTACGAACGGCCGCGAAATCTCCACCACGATGGCGTTCGTGCGCATCCTCAACACGTTGTTGCGCGACAAGGAGGTCGGCAAACGCGTCGTGCCGATCGTGCCGGACGAAAGCCGCACCTTCGGCATGGAGGGCATGTTCCGCCAATACGGAATCTTCAGCCAGGTCGGGCAGCTCTACCGGCCGCAGGACGCCGATCAGCTCTCCTTCTACAAAGAGGACCGCTCCGGCCAGATGTTGCAGGAAGGCATCAACGAAGCCGGCGCGATGTCGGCNTGGATCGCGGCGGCGACGTCCTATTCGGTGTCGGATTGCCCGATGCTGCCCTTCTACATCTATTACTCGATGTTCGGCTTCCAGCGCGTGCACGATCTCGCCTGGGCGGCCGGCGACAGCCGCGCGCGCGGCTTCCTGGTCGGCGGAACGTCGGGGCGCACCACGCTGAACGGCGAGGGCTTGCAGCACGAGGACGGCCATAGCCACATCCTCTCGGCGACGATCCCGAACTGCGTCAGCTACGATCCGACCTACGCCTACGAGGTCGCGGTGATCGTGCGCGAAGGCCTGGCGCGCATGTACGAGCGCGGCGAGGACGTGTTCTATTACCTCACGGTGCTCAACGAGAATTACGAGCATCCGGCGATGCCCGAAGGCGCCGAGGAAGGCATCATCAAGGGCATGCATCTGATCAAGGCGGCGCCCGAGGGCACGCCGAAAGACAAGAAGGTGCAGTTGCTGGGCTCCGGCGCGATCCTGCGCGAGGTGATCGAGGGCGCCAAACTGCTCGAACGCGATTACGGCGTGCATGCCGACATCTGGAGCGTGACCAGCTTCACCGANGCCAAGCGCGACGCCGACGCCTGCGAACGGCATAATTTGTTGAAGCCGCTGGAGCCGCGCAAAATCTCCTATGTCGAGGCGCANGCCGCCTCGCGCGGCGGCGGGCCGGTGATCGCCTCCACCGATTACATCCGCATGTTCGCCGACCAGATCCGGCCTTTCGTGCCGGGCCGTTACNNGGTGCTGGGAACCGACGGCTACGGACGATCGGACTATCGCCGCAAGCTGCGCTCCTTCTTCGAGGTCGACCGCAACCATGTCGCCGTCGCCGCGCTGAAGTCGCTCGCCGACGAACAGTTGCTGCCCGCCAAGGTCGTCGCCGACGCGATCGAGCGCTACGGCATCGACCCCGACAAGCCCGACCCGATGCGCGTCTGACCGCCGCCTCGCCTTTCCCTTTCACGGCGCGGACGCGCCTGACCCGCAGAGCATCTTCATGTCCGACATCGTCAAAGTTCCCGACATCGGCGACTTCAAAGACATCCCGATCATCGAAGTGAGCGTGAAACCCGGCGATCAGGTGAACGCCGAGCAGCCGTTGCTGGTGCTCGAATCCGACAAGGCGACGATGGAGGTGCCCGCGCCCTCCTCCGGCGTGGTCGAGGAGGTTCTGGTCAAGGTCGGCGACAAGGTGAGCCAGGGCACCCCAATCGTGAAGATGGCGGGCGGCGCGGCGAAGCCCGCGGCCGCCGCGGCCGCGCCGGGCGCGGCCAAATCGGCGGAAAGCGGCGCGCCGAAGTCGGCGCCGGGGGCCGCGGCGAGCGCGCCGGCGCGCGACGCGGAGGCCGAAACCGACAAGGCGGCGCGCGAGCCCCGGCCGCGGAGCCCCGCCGGTCGTGGGCCTTTCNNGATGCCCGATTTCTCCAACGTCAACGCCGCGCCCGGCGTGCGGCGGCTGGCGCGCGAACTCGGCGTCGACCTCAACCAGATCGCCGGCACCGGCGAGAAGGGCCGCGTCACCAAGGACGACGTCAAGCGCGCGCTTGGCGGCGGCGCCAGCGCGCCGGTCGCGCAGGGCGCGGGCATTCCGGAAGTGCCGCCGGTCGACTTCTCGAAGTTCGGCCCGGTCGAGACGCTGCCGCTCACCCGCATCAAGAAGCTCAGCGGGCCGTTCCTGCATCGCGCCTGGCTCAACATTCCGCATGTCACGCATACGGACGAGGCCGACGTCACCGATCTCGAAGCCTTCCGCAAGACGCTCGACGACGCGGCCAAGTCCGACAAGAAGGCGGCTTATCGCGTGTCGCTGCTGCCCTTCCTGATGAAGGCGTCGGTCGCCGCGCTGAAGGCGTTCCCGACTTTCAACTCGTCGCTGTCGCCCGACAAGGGCGCGCTGATCATGAAGAAATACTGGCATATCGGCGTCGCCGTCGACACGCCGGACGGGCTCGTCGTGCCGGTGATTCGCGACGTCGACCAGAAGGGCGTCGCCGACATCTCCAAGGAGCTGGGCGCGATCTCGGAGAAGGCGCGCGCGGGCAAGCTGTCGCCGGCCGACATGTCGGGGGCGACCTTCACCATCTCCTCGCTGGGCGGCATCGGCGGCGTGAATTTCACCCCGATCGTCAACGCGCCGGAGGTGGCGATCCTCGGCGTCGTGCGCTCGAAGATGGCGCCGGTGTGGGACGGCAAGGAGTTCCGCCCGCGCCTGATGTTGCCGCTGTGCCTGTCCTACGATCACCGCGTCATCGACGGGGCTCTGGCGGCGCGCTTTTCGCGTCACCTCGCCACGACGCTCGAAGACGTGCGTCGGCTCATTCTCTGATCGGGGGCGCAAAGCATCATGGCCAAGGACATCAAGGTCCCCGACATCGGCGACTTCAAGAACGTGCCCGTCATCGAGATTTTCGTGACGCCGGGACAGACGATCAAGGCGGAGGACCCGCTGGTTTCGTTGGAATCCGACAAGGCGACGATGGACGTGCCGGCGCCGGAGGGCGGCGTCGTCAAGGACATTCGGGTCAAGATCGGCGACAAGGTGAGCGAGGCGCCGTCATTCTGACGCTGGAGGCGGCGGGCGCCGCCGNNCCGCGCCGGCCCCCGCGCCCGCAGCGGCGTCCGCCCCTGCCCCGGCNNTGGCGGCGGCGCGCCGATCGAGGTGACGGTCCCCGACATCGGCGACTTCAAGAACGTGCCAGTGATCGAGGTGCATGTCAGCCCCGGCCAGACGATCAAGGCGGAGGACCCGCTCGTCTCGCTGGAGTCTGACAAGGCGACGATGGACGTGCCGGCNGCGCGCGGCGGCGTCGTCAGNGAGGTTCGCCTCAAGGTCGGCGACAAGGTGAGCCAGGGCGCGGTCGTGCTGACGCTCGCGCCCGAGGGCGGCGCGGCCGCGCCGGCCCCGGCCGCCGCTGCGTCCGCCGCGTCCTCGCCCGCGCCGTCCGCTCCCGCGGCGGCCGCGAAGGCGGATGTTCCGAAGGGCGATCTGCACGCCGAGGTGCTGGTGCTGGGCGCGGGTCCGGGCGGCTACACCGCCGCCTTCCGCGCCGCCGACCTCGGCAAGAAGGTCGTGCTGGTCGAACGCTGGGCGACGCTGGGCGGCGTCTGCCTCAATGTCGGCTGCATCCCCTCCAAGGCGCTGCTGCACGCCGCCAAGGTGATCGACGAAGCCAAGGAGATGGACCATTTCGGCGTCAGCTTCGGCGCGCCGAACGTCGACATCGACAAGCTGCGCGGCTGGAAGGCGTCCGTCGTCGCCAAGCTGACCGGCGGGCTCGCCGCGCTCGCCAAGGCGCGCAAGGTGACGGTGGTCAACGGCGTCGGCGTCTTCACCTCGCCCAACATGGTCGCGGTGACCGCCGAGGACGGCTCNGAAAAGACCGTCTCCTTCGACTATGCGGTGATCGCGGCGGGCTCGGAGCCGGTGTCGCTGCCCTTCATTCCGAAGGACCCGCGCGTCATCGATTCGACCGGCGCGCTGGCGCTCGAAAACGTGCCGAAGCGCATGCTGGTGCTGGGCGGCGGCATCATCGGGCTTGAGATGGCGCAGGTCTATTCGGCGCTCGGCGCGAAGATCGTCGTCGCCGAGTTCATGCCGCAGATCATTCCGGGCGCCGACAAGGACGTCGTCGCCCCGCTCGCGAAGCTGCTCGGCAAGCGCTACGAGAAAATCATGCTGGAGACGAAGGTCACCGGCGTCGAGGCGAAGGACGACGGGCTGCACGTCACTTACGAAGGCAAGGACGGCGTCAAGACCGAGGTGTTCGACAAGATGCTGGTGGCGGTCGGGCGCGCGCCGAACGGCAAGCGCATCGGCGCGGAGGCGGCGGGCGTCAAGGTCGACGATCGCGGCTTCATCGCCGTCGACAAGCAGATGCGCACCAATGTGCCGCATATCTTCGCGATCGGCGACATCGTCGGCCAGCCGATGCTGGCGCATAAGGCGGTGCATGAGGGCAAGGTCGCGGCGGAGGTCGCGGCGGGCCACAAGAGCGCCTTCGACGCCAAGGTGATCCCGTCGGTGGCCTACACCGACCCGGAAATCGCCTGGGTCGGCCTCACCGAGACCGAGGCGAAGGCCAAGGGGATCAAGGTCGGCAAGGGCGCCTTCCCGTGGGCGGCGTCGGGTCGCTCGCTGTCGCTGGGACGCGACGAGGGCATGACCAAGCTGCTGTTCGACGAGGCGACGCATCGCGTCGTCGGCGCCGCGGCGGTCGGCCCCAACGCGGGCGAGTTGATCGCCGAGGCGGCGCTCGCCATCGAGATGGGCTGCGACGCCGCCGACATCGGACTGACCATCCATCCGCACCCGACGCTATCGGAGACGATCGGCATGGCGGCGGAGATGTATGAAGGCACGATCACCGATCTGATCGCGCCGAAGAAGAAATGAGGCGCGCGGGCCGGCGGCCCGCCTGCCTTTGAGCGACGTCCTTCGAACGACGTTTTTGGCCGGGCTCGTCCCGGCCATTTTTCGTCGCCGGCCGCATCGCGAGGGCATGCGCCTGCATGGAGGGCGAGACGACGCGGGTTGACGGCGGGCGGATCGTCCGCCTTTGCTGCGCCGCCATGACCGCCTCTCCTTCCGCCCTCCTCGTCGATCTCGACGGCACGCTCGTCGATCCCGCACGGGGCATCATCGGCTCGTTTCGTCATGCGCTGACGACGCTCGGCCATCCCGCGCCGCCGTTCGAAAGCCTGCATTGGGTGATCGGTCCGCCGTTGCGCGAGAGCTTTCCGCGCTTGATGGGCGACGAGGGCCGCGTCGAGGCGGCGCTGGCGGCCTATCGCGCGGTCTATTCCAAGACAGGGCTCTACGAGGCGACGCCCTATCCGGGCGCGCGCGAGGCGATGGCGGCGTTCAGGGCGCAGGGCGCGCGGCTGTTTCTGTGCACGTCGAAGCCGCAGCCCTTCGCGCTGCGGGTGCTGGAGCATTTTGCGTTTCTGCCTCTGTTCGATGGGATCTATGGGGCTGAGTTCGACGGCCGTTTCGACGACAAGGCGGAATTGCTGGCGCATCTCCTCGCGCAGGAGCGCATCGCACCGGCCGACGCCTGCATGATCGGCGACCGAAAATTCGACATCGGCGCGGCGCGGGCGAGCGGCGTGCGTTCGGTCGGCGCGTTGTGGGGCTATGGCGGCGAGGCGGAGCTGCGCGAGGCGGGCGCGGACGCGCTGTGCGCGGCGCCCGCCGAGCGCCTGGCGTCGTGGCGGGGCTTTTCGCCTGATCCTCGCTCTCGCGGCCGGCAGGCTCGCGGTCCGCGTATCCGTCGCATGCCGGCGGCGCATTGCTGGCTGCATCGCGCGCGACTAGCGTGAGGCGATCCCGCGAGACGCGCCCCCATGTCGCCGATCCTCAACCGCATCACGCCCTCCCCCTCCCTGCCCGCGCGCGCCGACGTCGTCGTCATCGGCGCCGGCATCATCGGCGTCACGACGGCGCTGACGCTGGCCGAGCGCGGAATTTCGGCGGCGGTGATCGACAAAGGGCATGTCGGCTGCGAGCAGTCCTCGCGCAACTGGGGCTGGGTGCGCACCGCCGGGCGCGACCCGCGCGAAATNCCCCTGGTGATGGCGAGCCAGACGCTCTGGCGCGATCTCAACGCCAAGATCGGCGCGGACACCGGGCACCGCACGGCGGGCGTCGTCTATCTCTGCGCCAACGACAAGGAGGTCGCCGCCTACGAGCGCTGGATCGAAGAGGCGCGCGCCTATCAGATCGACGCGCGGATGCTCGACGCGGCGGGCATGGAGGCGCTGCTGCCGGGCTCGACGCGCAGCTTCGTGGGCGCGATGCACACGCCCGACGATTGCAAGGCCGAACCGTCGATGGCGACGCCGGCGATCGCGCAGGCGGCGATGCGCGCCGGCGCGACAATTCACGAGGGCTGCGCGGCGCGCTCTGTGGAGACGAAGGCCGGGCGCGTCAGCGCCGTCGTCACCGAACACGGCCGCATCAACTGCGACGCGGCGGTGGTGGCGGCCGGCGCGTGGTCGCGGCTGTTCCTCGGCAATCTCGGCGTCGACTTTCCGCAATTGTGGCTGCTCGGCTCGGTGCTGCGGACGAAACCGCTGCCGGGCGGGCCGGAGGTGACGACCGGCACGCCGACCTTCGCCTTCCGCAAACGGCTCGACGGGGGCTATTCGATCGCGCGGCGCGCCAAGACGCTGGTCGAGATCACGCCCGATCATTTCCGGCTGTTTTTCGATTTCGCGCCTACCGCGATGACGATGCGCCACGAAATCGCGCTGCGCTGGAACAAGCGGTTCTTCGAGGAGGCGAAGCAGCCGCGGCGCTGGGCGAGCGACCAGCCGACGCGCTTCGAACGCGAGCGCGTGCTCGACCCCGACCCCAATCCTGAGATTCTGGAGGAAGGGCTCGATCATCTCATGCGCGCCTTCCCGTTCTTCCGCGATCTGGAGGTCGAGGAGCGTTGGGGCGGCATGATGGACGCCACGCCCGACGCCGTGCCGGTGATCTGCGAGGCGCCCTCGACGCCGGGTCTGTTCATATCGTCGGGCTATTCGGGGCATGGCTTCGGCATCGGGCCGGGCGCGGGACGGCTGACGGCCGATCTGGTCAGCGGCCACACACCGTTGGTCGATCCTGCGGCGTTCCATATCCGCCGGTTCGGACGGNNGCTTGAGCGCCCGGCGCGCAGGAGCGCGAAGCGACAGATCGACGCGGGCGAACCCGGCCAAAACGGCAGAGTCTGCGGCGGTCTCTTTTCGTTCATCAAATTATCCAATTTTCACAGCGCTCTAAATTGTTTTAGACGATCACGCCGGCGCCGTTTTGGCGGGATTTGTTTGCATGAACGCCATTCGTTCGCGATTTGAACGTCGTTCGTTGATCTGGCGCGTTGCGGCGCCCCGACGAAGGTCTTAGCCCCGCGCGCATCTCGGGCGCGCTCACGCGCCCGGCTGCGCGGGAGTTCTCCATGTCCATGGCAAGCGTAGTTTTCCCGACCGCCGCTCCGGCGCCGGTCGCCAAGGAAAACATCGAGGAGCGATATTCGAAGTGGCGCTGGTATGCGCTCGGCGGCGCCTATATCGGCTATGTCGCCGCCTATTGGGTGCGCAACAATTTCGCCTTCGCCTCGCCCAACCTCGTCTCCGATCTGCATTTCTCCAAGACCGAGATCGGCCTGCTGTCGAGCTGCCTGCTGATCGCCTATGGCCTCAGCAAGGGCGTGATGGCNTCGGTCGCCGACAAGGCCAACCCGCGCTACTTCCTCGCGCTCGGCCTGCTCCTGTCGGTCGCCGCCAACATTCTGCTCGGCATGACGTCGAGCTTCTGGCTGCTGGCCGTGTTGCTGGCGGTCAACGGCATTTTCCAAGGCATGGCGGTCGGCCCCTGCTTCATCCTGCTGGCGAGCTGGTTCCCGCGCTCGATCCGCGGCACGATGACGGCGGTCTGGAACACCTCCCATAACGTCGGCGCCGGCATGGTCGCGCCGATCGCGGCGGTCGCCGTCGCGCTGGGCTGGAGCGACTGGCGCGTCGGCGCCTTCTTCCTGCCGGCCGCGCTGGCGACCGTCGTAGCGGTGCTCGTGGCGATCTTCGGCGTCGGCACGACCTATCAGGAGGGCCTGCCGCCGGTTCAGAAAATCCGCCCCGAGGCGACCGAACTTGTCGCGGCCAATTCCGAAGAGGCCGAGCGCGCGCGCTCGATGACCTCATGGGAGCTGTTCAAGCAGTATGTGCTGCCCAATCGCGGCGTGTGGTTCGTCTCGCTCGTCGACGTGTTCGTCTATGTGCTGCGCTTTGGCATGATCACCTGGATGCCGCTCTATCTGTTGCAGCAGAAGGGCTTCACCAAGACGCAGATGGCGGTCGCCTTCCTCGTCTTCGAATGGGCGGCGATCCCCGCGACGCTGTTCTCGGGCGTGATCTCGGACAAATATTTCAAGGGCAAGCGCATGCCGCTGGCGATCATCGCGATGTCGCTGATCCTGATCGGCCTGTATTTCTACGGCCGCAGTGGGGACGTGCTGACGGTGTCGATCGCGGCGGCCTTCGTGGGCAGCCTCGTCTATGTGCCGCAGTTCCTCGCCTCGATCCAGACCATCGAACTGGTTCCGCCTTTCGCGGTCGGCTCGGCGGTCGGTCTGCGCGGCTTCATGAGCTACATCTTCGGCAGCGTCGGCGGCACCGCCCTGATCGGCCTGCTGGTCGACTCGTTCGGCTGGGACGCGGGCTTCTACGTGCTGCTCGTCGCCGCGCTCGCCTGCATCCTGTTCTGCGTGCTGACGCATCGCGAGGTGCTGGCGATCGAGCGTCGCAACGCCGCCAAGACGGCCTGAGCCCGAACGGCGTCGCCTATTCCGCAGCGGCGCGGGCGACGCCGCGTTTCTTCAAAGCCTCGACGCGCGCCGGGAGACGGATCAGCAGATCGCGTTTCTCCGGCGCGTTCATTTTCGGCCAGGCCGCGATCTCCTCGCCGCTGCGGGCGCAGCCGACGCACCAGCCGCTCTGCGCGTCGAGCACGCAGACCTTGATGCAGGGCGAGGGCGGGCCGTCGGCGCCGTCGAAGCAGGCCATGCAGTCGCCGCAGGAGCCGAAGGCGCAGCCGCCCGAGGGGCGCGGATAGGAAGGGCGTCGCGGGGGCTGGCGCGCCATCACGCCACCTGATTGCGCAAGTCGCGGTCGCCGCGGGCGAGGCGCGAGAGATTGTCGAGCAGAATGTCGACGACGTTGTCCTCATAGGCGCGCGTCTCGCCGCCGACATGCTGGGTGACGATGACGTTTCGCATCGCCCAGAGCGGAGAGTCGGGCGGCAAGGGTTCGGCGGCGAAGCAATCGAGCGCGGCGCGGGCGAGGCGGCCCTCCTGCAAGGCGGCGATCAGCGCGGCCTCGTCGACGACCGCGCCGCGCGCGACGTTGATCAGCGCCGCGCCCGGCTTCATGGCGGCGAGCGCGGCGGCGTCGATCAGGCCGCGCGTGCGCGCCGTCAGCGGGCAGGCCAGCACGACGTAATCGGCGCGCGGCAGCGCCTCGTTCAGTTGTTCGACGGCGACGATCTCGTCGGCGGCGCCGCCGAGACGAGCGACGTCGCGCTTGACGGCGATCACCCGCATGCCGAGCGCGCGGGCGTAGTCGCCGAGCCTGGCGCCGATTGCGCCGAAGCCGACGATCAGCGCCGTCTTGCCGGCGACCTCGTCCTGCCGGGCGGCGGGGCTCTTCGCCATGCCGATCCATTCGGCCTTCGCCTGAAGATCGCGCGCCTCATGCAGGCGGCGCGACAGGGCGAGGATCAGCGCCAGCGCGTGCTGGGCGACGGCGACGGCGTTGGCGCCCTGGGCGCTGGCGAGCCGCACGCCCGCCTCGCGAAACGCCTCGCGGTCGAACTGGTCGACGCCGGCGGAGATCGACTGGACGAAGCGAAGACGCCCGGCGGCGGCGAGCCAATCGGGCCGCCACAGGCCGGAGACGCAGAGCACGTCGGCCTGGCCCAGCCGCGCGCGCGCCTCCTCGCCGTCGGTCGCGCCCATGACCCGCAGATCGGGCGCGCGGCGCGTGAGGGCGTCGACGATCTTGTAGGCGGGATGCGCGCACAAAATCGTGAGGTCGCGACGGTCGGGAAATCGCGTCATCAAGGCTCCGGGCGCGGCGATCGCGCGCAAGGCCGCTTGCGCGCAAGGGCGCGGCGGGGTCTATGAACTCTATGCAAGAACGCGATTTTCCAAGCCCCGGCTATGCGTCGGCGCGATCAGCGGCACGTCGATGGACGGAATCGACGTCGCCCTCCTCGAAACCGACGGAGACGCCGTGGTTCATCCGCTGGCGGGCGACACCCTGCCCTACGCGCCGGCGCTGACGGCGGCGCTGCGCGAGGCGATCGCCGATCCCCAGCGCGCCGAGCACGGCGATCTCGGCGCGCTGGAGCAGGCGGTCACGCAGGCCCATTGCGAAGCCGTCGCCACGTTTCTGGAGAGGCGGGGGTCGCGGCGGGCNTCGGTGGCGCTGGCCGGACTGCATGGGCAAACGGTNTTTCACAGACCGCAAAGGCGGTTCACCCGACAGTTGCTCGACGGCGCGGCGGCGGCGGCGCGGCTGGGGATCGACGTCGTGTGCCGCTTCCGACACGCCGACGTCGCGGCTGGCGGAGAAGGCGCGCCGCTGGCTCCGCTCTATCATGCGGCGCTGGCGCGCGGCCTGGCTGGCCCGGTGATGGTGCTCAANCTNGGGGGCGTGGGCAACGTCACCTATATCTGGGAAGGCGCGCCGATCGCCTTCGACACCGGCCCCGCAAACGCGCTCATCGACGACTGGACGCTGCGCCATGTCGGGCGACCCTATGACGAGGGCGGGCGGCTCGCCGCGGCGGGGCGCGTCGACGAGGCGCTGCTGGCGCGGCTGATGGCCAACCCCTATTTCGACCGACCGGCGCCGAAATCGCTCGACCGCAACGCGTTTCACGCCAGCGCGCGAATCGTCGATGCGCTTTCGCCGCAGGACGGCGCGGCCACGCTCGCCGCCTTCACCGTCGAGGCGACGGCGGCCGCGTTGCGGCATGTCCCGACGGCGCCGATCCGCTGGCTGGTGTGCGGCGGCGGGAGGCTGAACGCCACGCTGATGACGCGGCTGGCCGACCGGCTCGGGGTTCCGGTCGAGCCCGTCGAGGCGGCCGGGTGGAACGGCGACCATCTCGAAGCCGAGCTGTTCGCCTGGCTGGCGGCGCGCAGCCGGCGCGGCCTGCCGTTGTCGCTGCCGACCACGACCGGCGCGCCGCGGCCGACGCCGGGCGGCGAATTTTTCGCGAGGCCGGCGTGAGCGGCGCGTCGGGCGGCTCCCGAGCGGCTCCGTCCGCCGCTCCGGTCTGGGTCGCTGCTTTCGGCATTTTTGTGCTCACGGTGATGGACGGCCTGCTTAAAAGATGACCGAGTCGCACGCGACGCCCGACATCGCGCTGGCGCGCTATCTCGTGGCGGGGCTGATCTGCGCGCCGATCGCCGCCGCGACGGGCATGCGGCGCCCTCGCTTGCGACGATGAGAGCCCATGCGTCGCGCAGCGTCGCGGTGCTGGCGACGGCGTTGCTCTTCATCACGGCGCTGAAGCATCTGCCGCTGTCGGAGGCGCTGACGCTGACCTTTCTTGCGCCCTCGCTGGTCGCGCTGTTCGGGCGCCTTCTGCTGGGCGAACCGGTGTCGACGCCCACGATGTGGTCGATCGCGATCTCCTTCCTCGGCGTCCTCGTCGTCGCCGGCGAGGACATCGCGAACTGGCGCGATCCGAGCGAGGATCTGATCGGCGTCGGCGCAGCGCTGGGCGCGGCGGTCGCCTATGCGCTGTCGCTGGTTCTGCTCAGGGCGCGGGCGCAGGCCGACGGCTTCGTCGCGACGGTGTTGATCCAGAACGCCCTGCTGACGATCTATCTGACGCCGATCGCGGCGTGGGAGACAGGCGCGCCATTGGTCGGGCTTGCGGCGGACTGGCCGCTCGCCCTCGCAATAGGAACGCTGGGCGCGGCCGGTCATCTGTTGCTGGGCTGGGCCTATCTGCACGCGCCGGCTGCGCGGATCGGGGCGGTCGAATATACCGGCCTGGTGTGGGGCATGGCGATCGGCGTCGCCTGGTTCGGCGAATGGGCGGGGACGAACGTGATCGCAGGCGCGACGATGATCGTCGGCGGGTCATGCCTGCTGCTGGCGCGGCGGTGATGGACAGCGACGCGCGCGGCGGCGATCATCGGCGGCGAAAGGGGCGCGGGCGCAGATGACGATACGGTTCGACGGCAGGGTCGCCATCGTGACGGGCGCAGGGGCCGGGCTCGGGCGCGCGCATGCGCTCGGATTGGCCGCGCGCGGCGCGAAGGTGGTGGTCAACGATCTTGGCGGCGGGCGCGACGGCTCAGGGCGCAGTTCGGAGGCCGCCGAGCGCGTCGTCGCGCAAATCAAGGAGGCCGGCGGCGACGCGGTGGCCGACGGCGCCGACGTGCGCGACGAAGCCGAAGTCGGCGCGATGGTCGAGCGGGCGCTTTCGTTGTGGGGGCGCGTCGACGCGCTCGTCTCCAACGCGGGCATCCTGCGCGACAAGACCCTCGCGAAGATGAGCGTGGAGGATTTCCGCACAGTGCTCGACGTCCATCTCGTCGGCGCCTTCGTGTGCTGCAAGGCGGTGTGGGAGCCGATGCGGGCGCAAGGCTACGGGCGCATTCTGCTGACGTCCTCGTCGTCCGGCCTTTTCGGCAATTTCGGACAGGCCAACTACGCGGCCGCCAAGGCGGGCATGCTCGGGCTGATGCACAGCCTGCATCTCGAAGGCCGCAAGCACGACATCCGCGCAAACATGATTTTGCCCACCGCCGCGACGCGCATGACCGAAGGCCTTCTGCCNCCCGACGCGCTGTCGCTGCTGGCGCCCGAAACGATCACGCCGGGCGTGCTCTATCTCGTCAGCGAACGCGCCCCGTCGCGTTTCGTGATGAGCGCGGGCGCAGGGTCCTTCGCGCGCGTGCTGCTGCACGAGACGCAAGGCGTCACCCTGTCGGGAGAGGCGTTGCGTCCGGAGGAGATCGAGGCGCAATTCTCGGCGATCTCCGACCCGGCGCGGGCGATCGCCTATGCGGAGGCGTTCGAGCAGACGCAGCGCTTCGCGCAGGCCGCCGCCGCGCAGCGCCAGAACGACTGAGGGCGCGATGGCCGATCCTTTCGCCCTCGACGACGGGGCGCTGACGCGCTGGCTTTCGGCGAACGTTCCGGGTTTCGTCGGCCCCGCCGTCAGCCGCAAATTCGCGGCCGGACAATCGAACCCGACCTATCTCGTCGAGGCGCCGTCCGGCCGGCTGGCGCTGCGCCGCAAGCCGCCGGGCAAGCTGCTCAAATCCGCTCATATGGTCGAGCGCGAACATCGCGTCATGAAGGCGCTGGGCGATGTCGGCTATCCGGTCCCGCCGATNGCGGGGTTGTGCGAGGACGAGGGCGTCATCGGCTCGGTCTTCTTCGTGATGGATTTTCTCGACGGCCGCATCTTCTGGGACCCTGCCCTGCCGGGCNNTGCCGAGGGAGCGGCGCGCGGGGTCTACGACGCGATGAACGCGGGGCTCGCCCAGCTTCACCGCGTCGATCCGGCGGCGGCGGGGCTCGCCGATTTCGGCAAGGCGGGCAGCTATTTCGCCCGCCAGTTCGCGCGCTGGAGCGAACAATACAGGCTGAGCGAGACGACGCCCTATCCCGACATGGACCGGCTGATGGGCTGGCTCGCCGACAACCTGCCGCAGGACGACGGGCGCGTCGCGGTGGTGCATGGCGACTGGCGCATCGACAATCTGATGTTTTCGCCTGACGCGTCGCGGCTGATCGGCGTCCTCGACTGGGAGCTGGCGACGCTCGGCCATCCTTTCGCCGATCTCGCCTATCAATGCATGCAGTGGCGCCTGCCCAACGACGCGGTGTTTCCCGGCCTCGGCGGGATCGATCGGGCCGCGCAGGGGCTGCCGGACGAAGCGGCCTATGTCGCCGACTATGCGCGGCGGATGGGTCTGTCGGAGATTCCGCGCTGGACGTCGCTTCTGGCCTTCGCTTTCTTCCGGCTGGGGGCGATCCTGCAAGGCGTCGGCAAGCGGGCGCTCGAAGGCAATGCGTCCAACCCGCAGAAGGCGCGGGCCTATGGCGCGACGGTTCCGGTGCTGGCGCGGATCGCGGCGCGGATGATCGACGCCGAAGGGCGATAGCCGATCCTCGGCTGACAAGGAGCGTGGCGTGAGTTCAGCGGATCGCCGAAACGCGGGGTGGGGAGTGTCGCGACGCGCGCTGATCGGCGCGGCGGCGAGCGCGCCCTTGCTCGCGGCGCGGCCGGCGCTTGCGGGCGCCGGCGCGCAGAACGCGCTGATCCTGTTCGTGCATGGTTCGGGCGATTGCGCCGCGCAATGGATGACGNNCAGCTGGCGCTTCGAAAGCAACGGATTTGCGCGCGAACGCATGGTGGCGCTCGACATGCTCGACCCGCAGGCGCGCGCCGACGACGCGACGCCGCAGCCGGGTCGCTCGTCGAGCGCCGAACAGCGCGAGCAGCTCGGCGAGGCGCTCAAACAGGCCCTCGCCGAAACCGGCGCCGGGCAGGCGATCGTCGTCGCGCATGGGCGCGGCGGCCTCACCGCGCGGGCGTTGCTGGCCGATCAGGCGACGGCGCTGTCGGTGTCGCGGCTAATCCTGTGCGGGACGCCCAATCACGGCTTGTTCGACAGCGACCAGTTCATCGGCTCCGAATATAACGCCCGCGGCGGCTTGCTGCGCAGACTCAACGCCGGGCCGAGCGAGGCGCCGGCGGGCGTGGCGACGCTCAATCTGATCAGCGACGGCTATGACCGTTTCGCCCAGCGCGACGCCGCCGCCGCCGGCAAGCCCGGCCTGCGCGGGCCAGGGCCGGAGGGGCCGACGCTGAACGGCGCGCTGAATGTCGTGCTCGGGCCTTACGACCATCGCGAACTGGCCTATTCGCCGCGCGCCTTTCGCGAGATGGCGCGGTTTGTGCTGGGGCGCGATCCCGACCGCACCTCGATCCAGGTCGAGGCGCAGCCGACGCTGGAGGGGATCGTCACCGGATTTCCGAAGGGCACGCCCACCAACCGGCCGCTGGCGGACGCCACCGTCGAGATCTATCGCGTCGACGTGCAAAGCGGCGTGCGCCTCGGCGATCCGATCCTGCAAAAGATCACCGGGCCGGACGGGCGGTGGGGGCCGGTGGCGGTGCGCCCCGACTGGCCGCTGGAGTTCGCGCTGACGGCNCCCGGCCATCCGGCGACGCACATCTATCGCTCGCCCTTTCCGCGGTCGACCAAGGTCTTGAATCTGCGTCCCGGCAGACCGCTGGAAAAAGCCGATCACGACGCCGCAGGCGTGGTGACGATGATTCGTCCGCGCGGCTATTTCGGGCTGCCGCGCGACGTCGTCTCGCTCGGAGGCCGCGAGCCCGACGACATCGCGCGCGGCGTGCCCAACGACGCGGCGACGACTCTGCGCGTCTCCGCGCAGAACATGGACAAGCCGATCATCGGCCTGTTCAACGAGGAGCGCGTCGCGGCGCGGGCCTGGCCGTCGAGCGAGGAGCGGATCAGCGTCATCGAACTGACGTCATGACGGGCGCCATCGCCTCAGAGGCGTTTCGCGAAGAGGATTTCGAGGCTGCTTTCGCGCTCTATCGCGCCGCGATGGGCGCGCATGTCGCGCGCGCCTTCGGCTGGGACGAGGCTTTCCAGCGCCTCGCCATGCGCCGCACGCTCGCGGCGCCGCGCGTTCGCGTCTATCGAAGCGGCGACACGATCGTCGCTTTCTTCGCGACGCGCGCGAAAGGCGAGGCGACCGAAATCTTCCTGATTTGCGTCGACGAAGCCTTTCAACGCCGCGGGCTCGGGACGCGCATGATCGAGGAGATCGAACAGGCCGCCGGACTCGGGACGACGCTCGTGGGCGCGATCTTGCCGGGGGTCGACGTCGTCGCGTTCTATACAGGCCTGGGATTCGAGGCGCAGGCGCGCGAGGACGGCGGCTTTCGCATCGAAAAGCGCGCCCTCGCCTGACCTCTGCATGCTCACTGCGGCAGCACCTTGCCCGGATTCATGATGCCCAGCGGGTCGAAAGCGTTTTTGATAAGCTTCATCGCCTCGATCGCCTCGCCATGTTCGGCGCGCATGAACTTGATCTTGCCGTAACCGACGCCATGCTCGCCGGTGCAGGTGCCGCCGAGCGCGATGGCGTGTTCGACCAAGCGCTTGTTGAGCGCCTCGGCCTCGGCCATTTCTTTCGGATCGTCGGGGAACACGATGTAGCCATAGTGGAAATTGCCGTCGCCGACATGGCCGACGAGCGTCACGGNGAAGGACGCCTTGGCGTTGTCCTCGGCGCTGCGGCTCAAAATCTCGGCGAGCTTCGAAATCGGCACGCAGACGTCAGTGCCCCATGATTTCGCGCCGGGGCGCAGCGCCTGCGTCGAATAATGAACGTCGTGACGCGCCTGCCAGAGCCTGGCGCGTTCGGCGGGGTCGGTCGCCCAGTTGAAATGCTCGCCGCCATGATCGGCGGCGATCTCCTGAACCCGCTCGGCCTGTTCACGCGCGCCCGCCTCGCTGCCGTGAAATTCGAAGAACAGAGTCGGGCGCTCTTCGAGCGTCAGCTTCGACCAGGCGTTGACGGCGCCGACGGTGCGCGCGTCCATCAGTTCGACGCGGGCGACGGGCACGCCCATCTGGATCGTCTCGATCACGCATCGCACGGCGTCGTCGACGCTGGGAAAGGGACAGACGGCGGCGGCGACATGTTCGGGGAGCCCGTAGAGGCGCACGGTCACCTCGGTGATGATCCCCAGCGTGCCCTCGCTGCCGACGAACAGCGCGGTGAGATCGTAGCCGGCGGAGGATTTGCGGGCGCGCGAGCGCGTGACGACGATGCGCCCGTCCGGCAAAACGACCTTCAGCGACAGCACGTTCTCGCGCATGGCGCCGTAGCGCACCGCGTTGGTGCCGGAGGCGCGCGTCGCCGCCATGCCGCCGAGCGAGGCGTCGGCGCCCGGATCGATGGGGANAAACAGCCCCGAATCCCGAATATAGGCGTTGAGCCGCTTGCGGGTGACGCCGGCCTGCACGGTGACGTCGAGATCTTCGGGATGGAAGGCGACGATCTCGTTCATGCGCGAGAGATCGACGCAGACCCCGCCTTTAAGCGCGGCGACATGGCCTTCGAGCGAGGTTCCGGTCCCGAAGGGCACGATCGGCGTGCGCGTCTGGGCGCAGAGACGGACGATCTCGGCGACCTCCTCGGTCGAGAGCGGATACACCACCGCGTCGGGGGCGCGGGTCGGGTGATAGGCCTCGCCGCGGCCATGCTGCTCGCGCAACGCCGCCGAGGTCGAGACGCGATCGCCAAAGCGCTCCTTCAAGCGCTCGATCACGGTCACGGGCGCGCTCCTTCCAGCGCCCAGCTGCGCAGAAGCCAATGCGCGACGGCGACGGGATGGGGCGCCTTCAATCCGTCTGGGTGCGCTCCCGCCAACAAGGCGCGCGCCTCGTCGCGCGAGAACCAGCGCGCCTCCTCCAGTTCCGAGCGGTCGATCTCCAGAGCGTCGGAGCATGCGCGCGCGAGGCAGCCGATCATCAGATTCATCGGAAACGGCCAGGGTTGCGAGCCGAGATAGGCGACCTTGTCGCAGCGCACGCCCGCCTCCTCGAATAATTCGCGCCGCACCGCCTCCTCCAGCGTCTCGCCGGGCTCGACGAAGCCGGCCAGCGCCGAATGCATGCCTTTCGGAAAGCGGCTCTGGCGGCCCAGAAGGCAGCGCTCGCCGTCGGGCGCGATCGCTAGCATGATCACGACCGGATCGGTGCGCGGAAATGCTGCGCCTTGCAGGCGGGCAATCGCGCCGCCAGCCGGCGGCGGCGGGCAGGCTCGGCGCGCCGCAACTCGAACAAAAGCGATGGCGCGCGTGCCAGGCCGTCAAGGCCTTGGCCTGCGCCAGGAGCGCGACGGTTTCGCCCGGCAGCGTGGCGGCCACCGCTATTGAGCGCAGATCGCGCATCGCCAGTTCAGGCCGCGCCTTGAGCGCGAGGCGGCGATCGTCCCACAACGCCGCGGGATCCTTTTCTCCGACGGCCTCGACCGCCTCGTCATCGAGATGCAGAGCGAAAACCGGCGTTCCATCGGGCGCAAGCCCGAGAAAGAGCGTTTCGCGCGCCAGGCCGAAAAGAGCGCGTTCGGCGAAGAGGTGGAGCGGCGAATCGGCGTCGAAGGCGATCATCTCGCGTCCGACGACGACGCAGAGCGCACGCGGATCGGCTTGAAGGCGCCCGATCAGCGCGGCGTCGTCGCGCTTTTCGCTGAGACGGTCCAGTCGACCGCCCGAAAAGCGAGGCCCGCGAAGCGGTCGTCGCGGACAGGAAGGGGCTGGGCTGAATCGCCCCCAAAAAATCGCCGCCATGATCGATCATGGCGGCGATGGTGTCATGCGGCGAAGCGCCTCACAAGACGCTCGCGGCGCGCACGCGCGTTCAGAGCGATCGACCGGCGACCTTGTTATAGATAAACAACACGATCACCGCGCCGACGACGGAGACGATCAAACTCCAGATGTTGAAGCCGGTCGTTCCGGCCGCGCCGAGCATGTTGAACACGAAGCCGCCGACGACCGCGCCGACGATGCCGACGATCGTGTTGACGAGAAAGCCGTTGCCCGATCCTTCGTAGATCTTGCCGGCGATGAAGCCGGAGATGGCGCCAGAACGATCCACGCGATGATGCCCATGTTCAGTCCCTCTTTTGCTCGCGCCGCGTCGCGGCCCTCGGAGCCGCCCTGCCGCTCCAGCGCGGGAGCGAAGGCGCCTTCGGTTTCCACAACGTGGCGCGTGAAAATCGGTTCCACAAGGGCTTGTGAAGAGAGTGGCGAACCCCGACATTCGGGACGCGACGCTTGGACAGGGCGCGACGATGGTTGCGCGACGCTTGAGCAAAACGTTTGGGCGCGCCTGTCCCGCGCTTTCGGCGCGGCTGTGGACTGGTCGATTTCGCTTCGGGCGCGACGTTCGCAGCCCGACGGCTTGAAGGAGGATATTATGGGCTATCTCGACGACGCCTTCAAAGACGCGGTTCCGGGCGGCAACATCACCAAGCCGCTGATGATCGCGGCCGGCTTGCTGCTCGCCTCCAAGATGTTCGGCGGCTCGAAGGCGCCGGCCCCCGCCGCGCCGGCGCCGGCCGACGACCAGGACGAGGCGGGCGGGCTGCTTGGCGGCCTTGGCGGCTTGATCGACAAATTCCGGAACGCCGGCCACGGGCAGGTCGTCGACTCCTGGGTCGGCAAAGGACCCAATCAGCCGGTCACGCCGACGCAGATCCAGCAGTCGCTCGGCGGCACGACGATCTCCGACCTCGCCCGCCAGGCGGGCATGAGCGAAGACGATCTGATGGCCCGCTCGCGCAGGTGATGCCCGACCTCGTCGACAAGCTGACGCCACAGGGGCGCGTGCCGACGGCGCAGGAAATCCGCGCCGGCTATCGCCGCTGAACGACGCGGGGCCGCTCAGGCGGTCCCTAGCCTGCCCGCGAGCCGGGCGACAAAGGCGCGCCCGGCCTCCTCCGAATAGCGACCGCGGCGCCCACGCCGAAGACAGGACCCGGCCACGCCGGGTCTTTTCGTAGCGCGCGACGACATGGACGTGAAGCTGCGCCACGACGTTGCCGAGAGCGGCGACGTTGAGCTTGTCCGGCTCGGTCAAATCCCGCAAGGCGGCCGAAACGGCGGCGATCTCCTCCATCAGGATGCCGCGCTCGGGCCGGCAGGTCGATCAGCTCGACGAGATCGGGCCGGCGCGGCACGAGGATGACCCAGGGCCAGCGCTGGTCGTTCATCACCAGAACGCGGCTGAGGATCAGATCGCCGGCGAAGAGCGTGTCGCGTTCAAGGCGAGGGTCGAGGGCGAAGGTCATCGCATCTCCTGTCATCTGTCTGTGAAAAGCCAGCCGATCGGGGCGGAATTGCGGAGGAGCGCAGGCGCCGCGCGGCTTGAATCCCGACGCGGGATGGTCCACATAGGCGGCGGGAGGTTGGCGTCGGACGTTCCACTCGCCAACCGGGTCAGGTCCGGAAGGAAGCAGCCCTAACGAGACCGGGCGGGTCTTCGTTCAACCTCCTACCGATTTTCCCATCTCGACCGCGCTGCGGAGCGCCGCCTGTGGCGGGGCTGCGTCGGTTCGCGCGGCGAACCCGCCGAGCGACCGCGCGAGATGAACGACCTTCCCGACCATCACGAGGACGAACCGGGCCTGGGCTTCGCTCTCGCCCCGACGCCGCCGGCGGAGGCGCAGCAGCCCTATCGCGTTCTCGCGCGCAAATATCGCCCCTCGACCTTCGCCGATCTGATCGGCCAGGAGCCGATGGTGCGCACGCTCGCCAACGCCTTCGAAACGGGCCGCGTGCATCAGGCCTACATCCTCACCGGGGTGCGCGGCGTCGGCAAGACGACGACCGCCCGCATCCTGGCGCGCGCCTTCAATTACGAGGCGCCGGGCGTCGAGGGGCCGACCATCCACATGCCGACGCTCGGAGCGCATTGCCAGGCGATCATCGANTCGCGCCATGTCGACGTGATCGAGATGGACGCCGCCTCCCACACCGGCATCGACGACATCCGCGAGATCATCGACAACGCGCGCTATCGCCCGGTGATGGCGCGCACCAAGGTCTATATCGTCGACGAAGTGCACATGCTGTCGAAGGCCGCCTTCAACGGCCTTCTGAAAACGCTCGAAGAGCCGCCGGAGCACGTCAAGTTCCTATTCGCCACCACCGAGATCGACAAGGTGCCGGTCACGGTGCGCTCGCGCTGCCAGCGCTTCGATCTGCGCCGCATCGAGGCCGACGCGCTCGCCCAGCATCTGGCGTCGATCTGCGGGAAGGAAGGCGTCGCGATCGAGACCGAGGCGCTCGGCTTGATCGCGCGCGCCGCCGAGGGCTCGGCGCGCGATGCGTTGTCCTTGCTCGATCAGGCGATCGCCCATTCCGGGGCCGGCGCGGCCGGGCGCGGCGCGATCGCCGCGGAGACGGTGCGTCGCATGCTCGGCCTCGCCGACCGTTCGCGCGTCATCGACCTCTTCGAGGCCTTGATGAAAGGCGACGTCGCCGCGGCGTTGGCGCTATTGAAAGAGCAATATGATCTCGGCGCCGACCCGGCTCAGGTGCTGTCCGATCTCGGCGCCTTCGTGCATTTCGTCACGCGCGTGAAGCTGACGCCGGACGCCGCGCGCGACCCGGCCGCGACGCCCGAGGAGGCGCGCCGGGCGCAGGATTTCGCCCAACGCCTCGGCGTGCGCGTGCTGACGCGGGCCTGGCAGATGTTGCTGAAAGGCTTGCAGGAGACGCGCGAGGCGCCGCGGCCGCTGGCCGCCGCCGACATGACTTTGGTGCGCATCGCCTACGCCGCCGATCTGCCCTCGCTCGACGACGCGCTGAAACTGCTCGACGAGCGCGGCGCCTCGCCGGCGCGCGCGCGCCGGCGGCGCGGCGCGACGGCGGCGATCCGGCGGCGCGCGTCGCCGCAGGCGGCGAGCCCCGGCACACGCCCGCCGCCCTGCTCGCGACCGAGCCGGCGGCGCGCGCCGCCTTCTCCGCTCAGCCTCGCGCCGCCGCCGCGCCGGCGCTGCGGGCCCTGGCCGCGCCGCAGCGCGCCNGGGCCGGTCGTGGCGCGCTTCGAGGACGTGGTGGCGCTGGCGGAAAGCCATCGCGACGTGCAGCTCAAGATCGCGCTCGAACGCGACGTGCGGCTCGTCATGTTCGAGCAAGGACGCATCGAATTCGCATTGGCGCCGGGCGGCGCGCCGAACCTGCATCAGACGTTGGCGCGACGGCTTCAGGAATGGACGGGCGAGCGCTGGATGGCGGCGATCAGCCAGGCGCAGGGCCAGCCCACCATCGCCGAGACCCGCGACGCCGCGCGCGACAAATCGCTGTCGGAAGGCGCCGCCGACCCAACGGTGCAGCGCATTCTCGAAGCCTTTCCGGGCGCCAAGCTGATCGCCATCCGCAAGAACGAGGAGGAGGCGACGGCGGCGACTCTCGACCCCGACGCGCCGCAGCCGCGCGGCGACGAAAACGTCAGCTACCTTGATGAAGTGGTGACGGAAGACGATCTGTAGGCGGGGCTCGGCCAAAACAGGGAAAGCCGCGACCAGGCCCTCGCCGGGCTTGGCGCGCCACGCGCGACGAACGGAGCGAACGAGATGAAGGACATCATGGGCCTGATGAAGCAGGCGCAGGCGATGCAGGCGAAGATGCAGTCGATGCAGGCCGGTTGGAGACCCAGGAGGTCGACGGCGCCTCCGGCGGCGGGCTCGTGCGCGTCGTCGCGACCGCCAAGGGCGCGGTCAAGAGCGTCGCCATCGACGACAGCCTGATGAAGCCCGAGGAAAAGGAGAT
This sequence comes from Rhodoblastus sp., assembly GCA_013693735.1. Taxonomy (GTDB): domain Bacteria; phylum Pseudomonadota; class Alphaproteobacteria; order Rhizobiales; family Beijerinckiaceae. The sequence goes on from CP059255.1 coordinate 189,189, forward strand.
CCTCGAAGATCTGCTCGTCGCAGCCCTCGAAGACGCGCGCAAGAAGGCCGAGCGGATGGTCGAGGACAAAATGAAGTCGATGACCGCCGGCCTGCCCTTGCCGCCGGGCATGAAGCTGCCGTTCTGAGGCCGACGTGGCCGAGCGCGTCGCCGGACCCGAAATCGAGCGGCTGATCCAGCTTCTCGCGCGCCTGCCGGGGCTCGGACCCCGGTCGGCGCGGCGGGCGGCGCTGCATCTCATCCGCAAGCGCGANGGGCTGTTGGGGCCGCTCGCGGAGGCGATGGCGACGGCGCGCGCGCGCATCGTCACCTGCGCGACCTGCGGCAACGTCGACACCAGCGACCCCTGCTGCGTGTGCCGGGACGGGAGGCGCGATCCCTCGACGCTGGTCGTGGTGGAGACGGTCGCCGATCTTTGGGCGCTCGAACGCTCCAACGCGGTGAGCGGGCGCTATCACGTGCTTGGCGGCACGCTGTCGCCGCTCGACGGCGTCGGCCCGCGCGATCTCAATCTCGACAGCCTGCCGGCGCGCGTGGCGCGGGAGGGCGTGCGCGAGGTGATCGTCGCGGTGAACGCCACCGTCGACGGCCAGACCACCGCGCATTACGTCACCGACCTGCTGGCGGGCAGCGGCGTCGCGATCACGCGGCTCGCGCATGGCGTGCCGGTCGGCGGCGAACTCGATTATCTCGACGAAGGCACGCTGGCCGCGGCGCTGCGGCAAAGAACGCGGTTCTAGGGGCGCGCGGGCGCTCCTCGCTAAGCGTTTCTCCTCCCCGTCGCGTGCATAACCTCCTGCGCCTCCGCCCACAGGCGGCGCGTCGTTTCGCCGGCGTCTTCCTCTCGCGCCAGCGCGGCGGCTTCGCCGGCCCATAGCATCGACAGATCGTCGCGGCCGGCTTTCTCATAGGCGAGACGGACGGGATCGAGCCAGGCGCTGGCGGTCGGGAAGGCGGGCGCGTCGGGCGCGAGGGGCCCAGNTTCGCGCATCGCCCGGTTGACGATTCCGCGCGCAGGGCGGCCGGTCAGGACGTTGGTCAGCGCCGTTTCGGCGCCCTCGCGGGCGCGTTTCACCGCCGCGCGATGCGGCGCCGAGCGTCCGGCCTGCGGCGTGAGAAGATAGCTCGTGCCAAGCTGAACGGCGCTCGCCCCCAGCTCCAGCGCGGCGGCGACGGCGCGCCCGTCGCCGATCCCGCCGGCGGCGATCACGGGGACTTTCACCGCGTCGACGACCTGCGGCAGCAAGGCGAAGAGCCCCTGTTGCGTGGCGACGTCGGCGGTCAGGAACATGCCGCGATGGCCGCCCGCCTCGACGCCCTGGGCGATCACCGCGTCGACGCCGCGCGCCTCCAGCCAACGCGCTTCCGCGACCGTGGTCGCGGAGGAGANAACCCGCGCGCCGGTCGCCTTGACGCGGGCGAGCAGCGCCGCCTGCGGCAGTCCGAAATGGAAGCTGACCACCGCAGGGCGGACCGTCTCGACCGCCTCGGCCATCGCCGCGTCGAAGGGCGCGCGGCCGCCCGCCGGCGCGACCGAGGCGGGGTCGAGCCCGATCTCCTCGTAATANNGCGCCGCAAACGCTCGCGCCAGCGCGTCCGCCGTCTCGTTCGGCGCGGCGGGCGCGTGACAAAAGAAGTTGAGGACGAAGGGGCCGCCGTCGCGGCGAATTTTCGCCGCCTCCTCCACGACTTTCGCCGGCGACAGCGAGGCGCAGGCGAGCGNCGCGAGACCGCCCGCCTCGCCGACCGCGATCGCCAGCGGCGCCGCGCAGCCGATCATCGGCGCCTGGGCGATCGGCAAGCGCGTCGGCCAGACGAAGGGCGTGGAAGCGGAAGACATGGACGCTCCTGCGACGGCGCAGACCGGAAAGGAGCGGGGAGTGGGCGCCGCGCGGCCGGCCCTGTCAAGGCGCGGGATTGGACGCCCTGTCGCAAGGGCGCCATCGTGGCGAGCGAATCACGCCAGAAACTTGCCGAGACCCGCCCTTGCCGCCAGCCGATTCCCAAGCCTTCATGCGTTGCGCAACTCCGGAGGAGGCCGTCGACCGGCTCGAAGCCTCCTATCGCGCCGCCGTCGACGGACTGCGCGAGGCGGTCGAGCGCTATCTCGACGCGCGCGTCCAGCCCACGCCCGAGNNGCGCGCGCGCTTCTGCTATCCGCAATTGCGCGTCACCTATTTGCCGCCGCGCGACCGCGTGCCGCCGGCCCGCGCCACGACGCGCTTTCCCGAACCGGGCGTCTACGCCACGACCGTGACGCAACCGGAGTTTTTCCGCTCCTATCTGCTGCACCANGCCAAGCCTTTGGCGGAGGAGTTCGGGGCGACCGTCGAGGTCGGTCCGTCGACGCAGGAAATTCCCTATCCCTATGTGTTCGAGCGCGGCGACGAGCCGGGCGGNGGCCGCGTCAGCGCCGCCGAGCTGGCGCAGGTGTTTCCAGCGCCGCAGCTCTCCGTGGTCGGCGACGAGATCGCCGACGGCGCTTACGAAATCCGGCCCGGCGAGCCGCGGCCGCTGGCGTTGTTCGACGGCGCGCGGGTCGATTATTCGCTGCGCCGCCTCGTTCATTACACCGGATGCGACTGGCGTTTCACGCAGCCGTGGATTCTTCTCACCAATTATCACCGCTATGTCGGACAGTTCATCGCGCATGGGCTGTCGGAGATTTTCGAAGGCGGACGCTACGAGGCGATGGTGTTGCCCGGCGACGTGATCGTGTCGCGGGCGATGTCGCGCGAGGAGGCCGAGCGGCGCATCGCCTTGGCGCCGTGGGGGCGCTACCAGATGCCGGCCTATCATCTGCTCGCCGCCAATAGCGGCGGCAAGCCCGACGGCGTGACGCTGGTGAATATCGGCGTCGGGCCGTCGAACGCCAAGAACATCACCGACCATCTGGCGGTGCTGCGGCCCCATTGCTGGCTGATGGTGGGCCATTGCGGNGGCCTGCGCCCGACGCAGCGCATCGGCGACTACGTGCTGGCGCACGCCTATTTCCGGCAGGACAACATTCTCGACGATCTGGTGCCGCCCCATGTGCCGATCCCGGCGCTGGCGGAGGTGCAGGTGGCCTTGCAGGAGGCCGCGCAGGCGGTGACGCGCGAGGACGCCGACGGCATCAAGGACCGATTGCGCACGGGCACGGTCGTCACCAACGACGACAGAAACTGGGAGCTGCGCTGGACCAAGGAGCGGCGCGCCATCAACCAGTCGCGCGCCATCGCCGTCGACATGGAGTCGGGCACCGTGGCGACGCAGGGGTTCCGGCTGCGGGTCCCCTACGGCACGCTGCTGTGCGTCTCCGACAAGCCGCTGCACGGCGAAATCAAACTGCCCGGCGCGGCGAACGTGTTTTACGAGCGCGCCATCGACGAACATCTGCATATCGGGCTCGCCGCGCTCGATCTATTGCGCGCGCGCCGCTCGACCCTGCACTCGCGCAAACTGCGCAGCTTCGACGAACCGCCGTTCCGGTGAGCGTCGATCTCTCCACGCCCGCGCAGCTCGGCGCGCCCGCGCCGGCCCGTCTGACGCCACGTCTGGGCGCATTCCTGCTCGACTTGATGCTGGCCGTCGCGCTGCTGCAACTGATCGCGCCGCCGGCTATATGGCGAGCGGCGGGCGGGCGCTGCTCAACGCGCCATATGGCGCGTGGCGCTGCGAGACGATCGCGGCCTCGGGCTCGGAGACGGCTCGGGCGGTCGGGCCGAAGATCTGTCGCCGCAGCCTGTTGGGCCATGTCTTCGCGAGCGTGGCGACGGCGGGCGCGGGCGGCGGCCAGGAGCGGCGCTGGGAGGGGCCGGTCGACGCAGCCGGCCGACCTGTCGCGCCGTTCGATCTGGGCTGGGCGCTGGCGCCTGTCTTCGCTCTCGTGCGGCTGTGGTTCGAGGCCTTCGGGATGCGCACGCCAGGGCGCGCCGCGTTTGGCCAGCGCCTGATCGCGCAAGCCGGCGGCGCGCCGGACGCGCGGGCGTTGCTGCGGCGCTACGCGGCGCTGATCGGGCCGTTTCTGCTCATCGCAGCGATCGCCGCGACGACGATCCGCGTCGCGCCGGGCTGGCGGGCGGCGCGACGGCCGCGGCGGCGCTCGCGCTGTCGGGCGTCTACGGCGCGGCGGCGCTCGCCGTGCTGCGGGACGCCCACCATTTCATGACCGCGCCGCGGCGACCGCGGTGGTGGAGCGCGGCGGGCGCTGAGGCGCCTTTACTGACTCGACCAGATGATCCGGGCGATCCAGGCGACCTCCTCGGCCTTGAAGGCGCGATCGGGATGCTGCGGGTTGAGCGATTTCAGNNGCTCCACCGATTTCGCGGTCCTGCGCTTGAGCTCCTTGGCCAGAACTTCGCCGTCATGGGTGCGCACGACGACCCGGTCGCCGCGGCGCAGCGGCGCGGCCGGCGAGACGATGACGATGTCGCCGTCGCGATAGACCGGCAGCATCGAATCGCCGGAAATCTCCAGCGCGTAGCTCTTCTCGTCGGTGACGTCGGGAAAGGACACCTCGTCCCAGCCGGCGCCGACCGGAANACCGCCATCGTCGAAAAAGCCGCCGTCGCCGGCCTGCGCGAAGCCCAGCAACGGCAATGCGCGGCGACGGCCGGTCTTGGCGCCCTCCACCAGCGCGACGAAATCGTCGAAACTGGCGCTGGCGGCCTCAAGCGCCTTGGCCACCGACTCCGTGGAGGGCCAGCGCGCGCGCCCGTCGGGCGTGACGCGCTTGGACTTGTTGAAGGTGGTGGCGTCCAGGCCGGCCTTCTTGGCGAGTCCGGACGGGCTCATGCCCCGGGACGCCGCCAGAGCGTCGAGCGCCGACCAGATCGAATCATGCGTCAGCATGCGCGCCTCCGGCGTCGTGGATAAGTGAGTTTATTCCTACGTTAGGACATACTCTTTTCGCATTGCCGGCGCAAGGCCGCAAAAGCTGCGTCCGGAAGCGGTCTTGACGATCACGACGGCGGTTCACAACTGAACGAAACCGCGTCATGCTGGCCGCGGAAAAACCGGGGAGGAAATTTCTATGACCAAAGCGATGCTCCTGGCCGCCGCCCTGTCCGCCCTCGCCGGCGCGGCGACGGCGGCCGAGGCGACCGGCAACTGGATGCGTTCGGACGGCGCCGCCAAGGTGCGCATTTCGCCTTGCGGGGACGCGCTGTGCGGCTCGATCTCCTGGCTGAAGGATCCCGAGGAGAGCAAGGGGCGCGTCGGACAGCGCGTGTTCTTCGATATGAAGCCGGACGGCGCCAACGCCTGGGCGGGCAAGGCCTTCAATCCCGAAGACGGCAAGACCTACACCGGCAAGATGTCCCTGTCCGGCGATTCCCTGACCACCAAGGGCTGCGCGCTCGGCGGGCTGATCTGCAAGAGCGTGAGCTGGCGACGCTCGAACTGAGCCCGCGCGGCCTGCTAGAGCATCATCCCACCAAGTTGCAGACTTGGTGGACAAAATGATGAGTTGAAACAATCGGATAGGGCGATTTTCCGATCCAGGAGGATCGGAAAACGCTCTAAAGCGCTTTTGCCCTTTGCGAATCGCGAAGGATTCTCGAATCGTCTTGGTTTCCGATTCAACCTGCGTGCCGGCGAGGAGGCCGGCGCGCATGGGCAAGCCTCTTTCTCTGGATTTGCGCGAACGTGTCGTGGCGGCGGTGTCGGCGGGCCTGTCTCGCCGGCAAGCCGCGGAACGCTTTGGCGTAAGCGCCGCCAGCGCGGTGCGCTGATGCGCTCTGGAACGCGATCATGGGAGCGCGAAGGCCAGGCCGCAGGGCGGCGAGCGCCAGCCGCATCGCATCGAGGCGCAAGCCGATCTCATCCTGTCGCTGGCGAACGAGACGCGCGACATCGCGCCGATAGAGCAGCAGGAGGAACTGGCCACGCGCGGCCATCATTTCGGCGTCGGCACGCTCTGGCGGTTCTTCGACCGCCACGCGATCACATGGAAAAAGACACCGCGCACGCCGCCGGGCGGGCGACTCGTCGCGTCGGGCGTGCGAGTCCTCGCGCCGCGCTATGCGTCCGGCCGGGCGAGGCAGGCCGGCGGGACGTTGGGGCACGGTCGTCGCGAGCGACCGCGCCCGAAGCATTCGATGTCAAAGCGCGCGCCAGCGAACTCATCGCGATCAACCGAAGCTTCCGAAGCTGACCGTGCGGACGCTTTGGATGCGCGCAATTCATGTCAGGACCTATTCACCATTATGCGCCGAACGCATTCGCTTCGCGCCCGACTTTGACCTACGCCCGCCATTCAAGCGTCAGCGTCGCGGCGAGCGCAGAGTCCTCTTCGTTCTCCGCTTCTTCATAACCGCGTGCGCGCAGCCTTCGCCGGATCGGCTTCGACCGCGAGCCGCGTATACCGGTTTAGAACAGGGGCGGCGACCCATTCGAACGGCGCGCCGGCTTTGCCCGCCCATGCTTCGATCATCTGGGAACGCTCGGCGCTGTCGAGCGCCAGCTCCAGGCCGGTCCGGCGCGCCAATCGCCGGGAAAGGACGAGTAACGCCATGCGTTCGCCGCGCTGGCGACGCCTTCGCGCGTGACATGGGCGGTGACGTCGCGTTCGATCACGCAGGTGTGCTCGGGGCGCACGCCCACCAAAGTAAAGATCGCCGGGGCAGCGATCGGCGTCGTCTCCAGCGCGCGGCGCGCGGCGGCGTAACGNNGCGCCGTCTCGAAGACATGACGCAGAAGATGCAACGCCGGCAGGCGCTTNNTCATGCGCCAGGCGTCATAGGCGGCGAAACCGGCGTCGAGCGTGGCGGAATCGAAAGGCGCGCGGCGCCGGATCGGAGGCTGGTTGATCGAGGCAGCGAAGCGCCCCGGTGCAAGACCGGTGAGAACGCCGACCGCGCCCGGCCATGACAGATGCGCGAAGTCGCCCGCCGGTCCCCTCTGGCGCAAGAGTTGAACGCGCCGACCGAGGCCGTCGAAAGGCCAGTCGAGCGTGCGCAACAACCGCGCCGAGGCGCCGCCGGGCGCGGGCGCGGCGAGCGCCGTGCATCCCCATTCATAAGCTGCGTTGAGAAGATACACGCCGGCGACGCCGGTCGCCGCGCTGATGCGCGCAAGCTCGGTGAAGTAGGGCGTGCCGCTCGCCGCGAACCAACGTCGCGCCATCGCGTCGGCGCCATGCAGCCCCGCCTGCAACGCCGGCGTCAGATCGCCGAGGCATGCGCGCGCCAGCGCCGCGACCTGGTCGCCATTGGCGGCCGCATGGGCGCCCGGATTGCTTTCCCGCAGATCGAAGACGGGAATCGGCGCGAGCGGCGACGGCGCCTCGCTCTCCTTCGCGCGCCACAGCCACGCCTGATGCGCGAAGGACGCCGCGCCAAGAGCCAGCGCGCCGGCCCCGACCACGANAGAGCGGCGCGTCGTCTTGCCTGTCGTCTTCATGTCGCCCCACAAGCCAGCGATGTGTTCACGGTGCAAAATGGGGCCGCTCATGTTATCTAGCAATATGCGCGCGGCGTCGTCTTGACGCCATGGGTAATAACGAAGTGAAGTGAATTCACTTCACTTGAGAGTCACCCGCCAGAACGCGGGTCGGCGGGAACACCACTTCGACCAGCGTGCCCTCGCCCTTGCGGCTCTTCACCACGAAGCTGGCGCGGTTGGCCTCCGCCAGCGCCTTGGTGAGCGGCAGGCCGAGGCCGGTGCCGCCGCGCCGTTTGGCGTTGGCGATCTGGCGGAAGGGTTCGAGCGCGATCTCGATCTCCTCCTCGCTCATGCCAAGCCCGGTGTCGCGCACGCGCAGCACCGCGCTGCCGGCGTCGGTGAGCGCGGTCGAGACGATCACCTGCCCGCCCGGCTCGTTGAACTTGATCGCGTTCGACAGCAGGTTGAACACGATCTGGCGCAGCGAGCGCTCGTCGGCCACGACCTGCGGCAGACGATGGCCGAGCGACACCCGCAGGATGACGCGCTCGGTGAGCGCCTGGCCCTGCATCTGCGAGACGCATTCGTTGACGACGCGGTTCATGTCGACCGCCGCGAAGCTCAGCCNCAGCTTGCCCGCCTCGATCTTGGAGAGGTCGAGCAGATCGTTGAGCAGCGTCATCACATGCGAGCCGGAGGCATGGATATCCTTGAGATAATCCTTGTAACGGTCGTTGCCGACGGGGCCGAAACGCTCCTCCATGATCACCTCGGCGAAGCCGAGAATGGCGTTGAGAGGCGTGCGGATCTCGTGGCTGATCTTGGCCAGGAAGTCGGATTTCAGCGCGCTGGCGCGTTCGGCGTCCTTGCGCGCCTGCTGCAATTGCTCGGCCTTCTTCCAATGCGTCATGTCGCGCAAGACGGCGCAGAACTTCGCCGGCCCGGTCGTGGTGATGCGCCCCACCGTCATGAACAGCGGGATGACGCCGCCCTGCCGTTCGCGGCCGGTCACCTCGCGGCCGTCATTGAGCAGGCTGGCGACGCCGTTGGCGCGCAGGCCGTCGAGATAATCGGCGGCGAGACGCTGCGCGGAGGGCGTGAACAGAATGGAGAAGCCCTCGCCGGCGACCTCGTTCTGATCGTAGCCGAACAAGGCCTCGGCCGAGCGGTTGAGGCCCAGAATGCGGCCCTCGTCGTCGAGCACGACGACGCCGTCGGTGGCGGTGTCGAGAATCGCGGCGAGTTCGCGCGCCTCGGCCTGACGGGCGCNGCAGCCAAGCTCCAGCGTCTTGACCTTGGCGCCGGCCTCGCCCTCAAGCGAGCGGCGAACGGTGAACAGCGAGGCGGCCTCGCCCTCCCAGTCGAGCTTCTGAATGCGGATGTCGACCGGCAACACCTGCCCGTCCTGCGCCACGATCGGCACAGCGCCGCCGTCGGCGGCGTCGCGCAGCTTTTCCGGCTCGCGACCGTGGAACATGTAGCCGAGCCCGCCGGCGCNCTGAAGCGCGTGGACGTCGTCGAATCCGAGCAAATCGAGCAGGGTGCGGTTGGCGTAGACGACCTCGTCGCCGCGCGACACCAGCACGCCGACCGGCAGGCGATCCAGCATGGCGCCGGANNGTTGCGCGCCAACGCGGTCGAAACGAGCGCGGTCGACGTCGGCGCGGACGCGGGAGCCGTCGGGGCCGCGGCGGCCGGATCAAGCGTGGCGACGGCGGCGAGGCCCGGCTCGGACGCAGCAGGGACGGCGGCGGGCGACAACGTGGCTGCGGCGGCGGGAAATTCTTGCGCCGAATTTTCTTGCGCCGAATTTTTGCGCCGGAAGTTCCTGATCCGGAAGCTCCTGAGCCGAAAATTCATGCGACGGCGGATCTTGCGCGCCGTCCTCCGGCAGGCTGTCGAGGCGCAGCACGTCGCGGCGCGGCGCGCGCTCTTCGGGACGGGCGCCCAGCGAGCGGGCGATGTCTCGGAAGGCTTGCCGCTCGGCGGCGGTCAACTCGACGCTCGCGGTCTCGCGCGCGACGGGCGCGGCGGCGTCGAGTCGCCGCGCGCAGCCGGCGTCTGGCGCGGAGCGGGGCGAATCGGCACGACGTTGCCGGGCGCAGATTCGGCGAGCGGGCGCTGGTCGTTCGACGGGGCGACCGGATGATCGTCGGTCCGNTTCGACAGGGGCGTGCGGAGCGCGGGTCGAGGCGAGCGCGCCGCTCAGGTCGCGCGCGAAGGCGGCGGCGGCGTCCCCAGATCGGGGAGACGGCGTCGGGCGGGCGGAGGGCGCGGCGTCGCTCGCCTTGCGCGCGACGAGACCGCCGACGCCCAGAGCGCCGAGAGCGGCCGCCACTTTAGCGAGGAGCGACTCGTGATCGCGCGCGGCCGCCGCGGCGGCCGCGTCTTCGGCGTCGCCCCGCCGCGGGACGGATTCGGGCTGGGCCGACGTCGACCCATGCGGCGCGGACTCCGGCGCGCGAACAGGCGGCGCCCCGCCAATGGCGTCGGCGCCCTGCGCAACGGCGCCTTGCGGCGCTGCGGCCGGCTCAGGCGCGATCGACTCAGGCGCGGCGGGCGCCTGAGGCGCGGCTGGCGAGCAAGGCGAGACCTCGCGCGGCAGGCGTTCGGCGCGAATGACGCCGAAGCCGCGATAGCCCTTGAAACGACGGGCGCGATCGAGCACCGGCGCGCCGAAGAAATCGACGGGAGCGGAGAACGGCTCGCCTTCGACCGGCCAAAGGGTGGGCACGCCGCTCCATGTCGCGCGGCGGGCGAAAGCGGCGGCGAGCGCGCCTTCGGGATCGACGCCATGCGTCGCGACGATTTGCGCCAAAGAGCGGCCGGCGAGCGCGCCGACGCCGCCAAGCGCGGCCGCAAGCTCGGGCCCGACCGAAACGAAACGGTCCTGGGCGTCCGTCTCCCAAACGAAACGGGTCGGCTTCGGCGNCCGCCGGCCCGGCCCGGCGGGCTTGGTCGGACCGGCCGCCGACGCAGCGACGTCGGGCTGCGCGATCTCCACCGTCGTCGCCGCATGGGGAGACGGGGCCTCCATGATCGCCAGAAGGGAGGGCGGCTCCACCGCCGCGTTGGGCGCGAGCGCCGCCAGCGACGCGGCGACATCGGCGGGAGCGATTCGCGCGTCTGGCGCNNGGCCATCAGCAAAGCCGGGCGCCGTCGCGATNNCCAGGCGGCGCACCGCGAAGGTCATCGCCTCCATCTGCACGCCGGTGCGGAAGCGCAATCGTTCGAGCCGAGGCGCGGCCGAAGCCGGCGCCGCCAGCAGCTCGCGCAGGCGGCGGGCCCNCGGCTCCGCGCCGTCAAGCAGGCGAGCCGAAAGGGCGCGCGCGTCGGCCGCGCCGAATCGCGCCAGCGCGCCGCGGTCGGCCCACAGGATCTGCGGCGGCTCGGCGCACGCCACGACGCCGAAACCGCCCGCGTTCAGCCAATTGAACACCGGCGCGCCCAGCCGCGCCGCAACGTCGACGTCGCGCCACAGCGCGGGGCGCGCGGACGCTCGGGAATCGTCGCCGGCGAAAGGCGGCATCGGCATAGGGCAATCCTGAATGCTACGCGGACAAGGGACGCCGCGCCGCAAGGCGTGGACATTCTAATAAAGTTTTAACGGTTTTTCCCGACGTCGTCCATCGCCAGCGGACCTATCCACCGAACGCGCCCGATTCATGATGAACCGCGCGGGCCGTTCGCAGGCGCAAAATAGGCCAAACGAAGGGTTTCCGGGAAAAAGCGATGCTGCGGCGCACATTCATGTTGCAATGCAGCATGACCGATGCTAGATACCCGCACGGAAGAAGACGGACGGCGTTTCGAGGACGCCCCAAGGAGACGATCATGGACAAGAAGAGCTACGAGATCCCCGCCGAAATGCGCGACTTCGCCGAGAAGAGCGTCGAGCAGGCCCGCAAGGCGTTCGAAGGCTTCGTGGGCGCCGCCCAGCGCTCCGTCTCGACCGCGGAAGGCGCCGCCGAGAAGGCTCAGGCGCAGGCCAAGGAATATGGCCACAAGGCGTTCGCCTACGCCGAAGCCAACATCAACGCCGCTTTCGATCTCGCCCAGAAGATGGTGCGCGCCAAGGACGTGCAGGAGATCATGTCGATCCAGTCCGACTACGTGAAGTCGCAGATGTCGGCGATCCAGACGCAGGCGCAGGAGTTCGGCGCCGCCGTGCAGTCGCAGGCCAAAGAGCGACCGCGATGGCGCAGTCGCAGGCGAAGGAATTCGGCGACGTCGTTCAGAAGACCGCTTCGGACGCCGCCAAGACCGTCCAGAACGCCGCCAGCAAGAAGTGGCTGAGCCGGTCGCCCGTCAGGGCGTCAGCAAGCCCCGGCGTTCGGAAGTCCCGAGCGCCGGGCTTTTGTTTGATTCAGACACCCGACCATTCGGACAGGAGAATTCTCATGGCGTCCGCCCCGAAAAAGCCCGCCCTCGCCCCGGCCCCGGCCGCCGTGAAACCCGCCGAAGCGCCGCTCGCCCCGGCGAAAGCCGCCGTTCCGCTCGCCCCCGCTCCCGAGGCGGTCGAGACGATGGCCGAGACCCTCCAGGCGGCGATGCTGGAGCCCGCCAAGGTCGTCGAGGCGATCGCCGAGCCGATGCGCGAAATCCAGGGCCAGATGCGCGACGCCGCCGAGAAGGGCCTGGACGAGACCCGCGTCGCCTTCGACCGCCTGCGCGTCGTCGCCGAAGAGACCACGACCGCGTTCGAGGCGAGCCTGAAGAACGCCGCCGACGGCGTTCAGACTTTCAATCTCCAGCTCGTCGAGGCGATGCGCGTCAACGCCGAGGCCAATTTCGATTTCCTCAAGGCGCTGGTCGGCGTGAAGTCGGTGTCGGAAGCGATCGCGCTCAACACCGAGCATGTGCGCAAGTCCTTCGACGCGCTGTCCGCGCAGTCCAAGGAGCCGGCGAGACGGCGCAGAAGATCGCCGCCGACACGATCTCGCCGCTGCGCGAGACGATGGAGAAGACCTTCGCCAAGGCCGCCTGACTCGCGCCGACGCTTCGACCCGACGCCGCCCGTCGGGCCGGAGGGCGCAAAACGCGGAGTCGCTCCCGCGCGGAAAGCCGGCCCTCGCGGCCGGCTTTCTTTCGCCGCCTCGCGACGGCCGCCGCGCGCCGCGCGCCGCGGCCCGGACGCGATCGAAACGGCCAAGTTTCGCCTTGCCAAGCGACGGGGCGCGCACTAGGTCCGCGCCGCTCCGAGAGCGCCGCCATAGCTCAGTTGGTTAGAGCACCAGATTGTGGATCTGGGGTCCCCGTTCGAGCCGGGGTGGCGGTACCACTTTTTCCACGCATCCTTTCTTTCCAGACATTCTCTCTCTCCGGACATCCCCTTTCCGCAAGGCGTCGGCCCGGGCGTCCTTTTCGGCCGTCGACGACCTTTGACGGGGGCAGGTCTGCGCGCGAAACGACTTGTCGCGAAGGGCGCTTCGACGTCAGGCTCGCGCTTCAACGCCGCGCTCAGGATCACCGACACGCATGACCGCCCAAGCCGCCCTTCCGCCCCGCCTCGACGACGCGGCGATCCTCGCGTTCATCGAGACGATCGTCGCCATCGAATCGCCGACCAGCCACCCCGCAGGCGTCAACGCCGCGCTCGACGCGGTTCAGGCGATGTTCGCGGGATCGGGCGCGCGGCTGACGCGCATNCCCCGCCCCGGCTTTGGCGACATGCTGGAGATCCGCATCCATCCGGGGAGGCCCGGTCCNGGGGTTCTGGCGCTCGCGCATATCGACACCGTGCATCCGGTCGGCACGCTCGCCTCGGCGCTCCCTCTGCGGCGCGAAGGCGACCGGCTGTGCGGACCCGGCGTGTGCGACATGAAGGGCGGCCTGGCGCTGGCCGTGTTCGCGGCCAAAGCCATTCTCGACGACAAGCGGACGACGCGCGCGCCGCTGACCGTGCTCGTGACGCCTGACGAGGAGGTCGGCAGCCCCGCGTCGCGGGCGCATATCGAGGCTCTGGCGCGCGAGAGCCGCGCCGTGCTGGTGGTGGAGCCGGCGCGCGACGGCGGCAAGATCGTCACCGCCCGCAAGGGCGTGGGGCGCTTCACCATCCACGCCAGAGGCGTGCCCTCGCACGCCGGCTCCTATCATCAGGCCGGCGCCAACGCGATCTCGGAGATGGCGCGTCAAATCGCGATCATCGACGGCTTCACCGATTACGCGCGCGGCGTCACCGTCAACGTCGGCAAGATCGCNGGGGGCAGCGGCGTCAACGTGGTCGCGCAGGATTGTCGCGTCGAGGTCGATCTGCGGGTCTGCGACGCCGCCGCGGGCGCGGAGATGACGGCGCGCTTCCATGCGCTGAAGGCTTTNGATCCGCGCGTCGTCCTGACGGTCGAGGGCGGCATGAACCGGCCCGCCTTCGCGCGCGACGCGGGGATCGACGCATTGTTCGATCTCGCTCACGCGACCGCCGCGCAGATCGGCTTCGAGCTGGCGTCGTCCGCGCTGGTGGGCGGCGGCTCGGACGGCAACTTCACCGTCGCCGCGGGGGCAGCCACGCTCGACGGCCTGGGCGTCGACGGAGCGGGCGCGCACACGCACGACGAACACATGCTGGTCTCCTCGATCGCTCCGCGCGCGCTTTGCTGCAAGCGCTGATGGAGCGCGCATGAACGAGACCACGACGATCGCCGAACCGATCGGGCCGACCCTCGCCGGCATGGCGTTGGGCGCGCGGATGGCGGCGCCGTTCGCGCCGGGCTTGATCGTGTTCGCTCTCGCCAACGGGGCGCTGTCGGCTCAGACGGGCCTCAGTTTCGCAGAGACCTTCGGCATGTCTGGGGTGATGTTCGCCGGCGGCGCGCAAGCGATGGCGACGCAGATGTGGCCGCATGGCGCGTGGTCGCTGTCGACGACGCTGACGATGATCGGCGTGGTCGCCGCGGTGAATTCGCGGATGTTCCTGATGGGCGCCTCGCTGCGGCCCTGGCTGTCGCAGGCGCCGGCGTCGCTGATCTATCCCAACCTCGCCTTGTTGACGGATCTGAACTGGTCGATCGGCGTCTCCCATCGCGCCAATGGCGGCTCGGACATCGGCGTCGTGCTCGGGGCGGGCCTGCTGTCGTGGATCGTGTGGACGCCGATCTGCATGCTGGGATGGGCGCTGACCGGGCTGGTGACGGATCCCAGGCGCTACGCGCTCGACCTGATGATGGTGGTCGTGTTCTCGGCCATGTCGATCAATGTGTTCAAGCGCGCGCGCTCGGCGTCGCCCTTCGTCGTGTCGGGCGCGGCGGCGCTCGCGGCGTCCTGGCTGATCGGCGGATTCTGGTTCATCGTCATCGGCGCCGTGGCCGGCGCGGGCTGGGCGGCGCTGCGAGGCGGCGATGCCTGACGGCTCGATGTGGGAGTGGCGCTGGGAGAGCGCGTGGCCGGCCATTCTGGCCTGCTCGGCGGTCACCTATCTGATCCGCATCGGCGGCTACTGGCTGATGGGTCGGGTGCCGGTCGGGCCGCGCATGTCGCGCGCGCTCGATGCGCTGCCCGGGGCGATTTTCGTCGCCGCGACCCTGCCGATCGCGGTGAAGGCCGGCCCGCCGGGCCTGGCCGCCGCCGCCGCCGCCGGGTTGACGATGCTGGCGACGAAACGCGACTGGGCCGCGATCTTTCTCGGACTCGCGGCCGGCGCGGCGACGCGCGCGGCGGGGTTTTAGGCGCACGGCGCGCGTGTCATGTTGGCGGAACGGAGGCGCGCATGAAGCTCTCGCTGATCCAGATGAATTCGGTCTCCGACAAGGCCGCCAACATCGCCGCGGCGACCGCGCTGATCGAGGAGGCGGTGCGCTCGGAGCGGCCCGACTGGCTGTGCCTGCCCGAACATTTCGACTGGCATGGCGGCGGCAAGGCCGACAAGCTGCGCGAATGCGAGGCGATTCCCGGCGGGCCGGCCTACGAGATGGCGCGCACGCTCGCCAAGAAGCATCGCCTCTTCGTGCACGCCGGCTCCTTCATGGAGAAAATCCCCGGCGAGGAGCGCATCCACAACACCACAGTCGCCTTTAACCGCGAGGGCGAGGAGATCGCGCGCTATCGCAAGATCCATCTCTTCGACGTCACCGCGCCCGACGGCGCGCCCTACAACGAAAGCGCCGTCGTCAAACCTGGCGAAGGGCTCGCGGTCTACGAAGCGGACGGGATCAAGGTCGGCTGCGCGATCTGCTACGATCTGCGCTTTCCCGCGCTGTTTCAGGCGCTGGCCGACCGCGGCGCCGATCTGATCGCGCTGCCGGCCTCCTTCACCTTGCAGACGGGCAAGGACCATTGGGAGGTGCTGNNCTGCGCGCGCGCCATCGAGACGGAATGCTACGTCGCCGCCTGCGGGCAGACGGGCTCGTTCAAGCAAGGAAACGAGACCCGCTGGACATACGGCCATTCGATGGTGGTCGATCCGTGGGGGCATGTCACAGCGCGCGCCTCGGACGGCGTGGGGATCGTCTCGACGCGCATCGACCCCGCCCGCATCGCGAAAGTGCGCGCGATGATCCCGGTGATGGCGCATAGGCGGCCGATGCCGTGATCGTCGCCCGCCTCGCCGACCTCGACGTCGAGCGTCTGTTCGACGCGACGGCGGCGCGCGCGCCGGCGATGCAGGCGCTGTGGGACTGGATGGTCGCGCAGGACGCCGGCCTGCCAGAACCGACCGAGCTGGCGCCGACGACCGGGCGCGCGATGGCCGACGCGCTGGTCATCCGTCTGCGCGGCGAGACGCGCGCCGACGTGACGTCGTTCGAAACGGCGGCCGCCTTCGACGGCGCGCAGCTCGGCCTCAAGATCGTCGCGCCGCCCGGCGCGCCGCGCGGCACGATCCTGTATCTGCATGGCGGCGGCTGGTGCTTCGGCAGTCTGGAGACGCACGACCCGATCCTGCGCGATCTGGCCGCGACGACGGGGCGCGCGGTCGTCGCCGTCGACTATCGCCTCGCNCCCGAGCACCCCTACCCGGCCGGGCTCGACGACTGCGCGGCGGCGTGGGGCTGGCTGCGCGCGCGGCTCGGCGCGGCGCGGTTTCCGCGGCCGGTCGCCTTCGCCGGAGACAGCGCCGGCGCGCATCTGGCGATCACGCTGGCCTTGCGCGAGCAGGCGCGCGGCGGCGTTTCGCCCGACGCGCTGGCGTTGATCTATGGCGCGTTCGGCGCCGATTTCGACACGCGCTCCTATCTGCGCTTCGCCGAGGGCTTCGGCCTGACGCGACGGCGCATGATCAATTTCTTCCGTTGGTATGCGCCCGCGCCGGATGCGTCCGACCCCTGTCTGGTTCCGCTCGCCGCGCCCGACGCCGCGCTGGCGCGTCTGCCGCCGATCTATCTCAGCGCGGCCGGGCTCGATCCGCTGCTCAGCGACACGCTGGCGATGGCGGCGCGGCTGGAGCGCATCGGACATCCGCATCGCTTCGTCCTGCACGAAGGGCTTCATCACGGATTTCATCAGATGAGCGCGCGCTTGCCGCAGGCGCGGCGGGCGGCGGCGATGATCGGCGACTGGCTCGACGCGATCGCCGCGGCGTGACCGCGCTGGCCAAGCGCGCCGGCGGCTCCCATATGGCGCGCATGCTGAAACTCGTCGCCTGCGCCTTCGGCTTTCTCTTCGTCGCCCCGCTCGCCGCCTCGGCGGCGCGCTTCGCCTTGTCCGACGCTCCGTCCGAATGGTGGCGGGCGGATCGCTCCTCGGCGGGGCTGGTCGCGCCCGCGCATGAGGTTCCGCAAGCGGCGGTGCGCGTGCTGTCGGCGCGGGTCGTGGCGTGGCGCGGCGCCTTCGCGACGCATAGCTGGCTGTTGGTGAAGGAGGCGGGCGCGGCGCGCTGGACGCGCTACGACTACACCGCCTGGGGCGAGCCGATCCTCGTCGACGGCTTCGCGCCGGACGGCAAGTGGTTCGGCGCGACGCCGGAGATCGTGTTCGCCGCCGACGGCGAGGCGGCGGCGCGGGCGATCCCGAAAATCCGCGCGGCGGTCGCCGCCTATCGGTGGCGCAAGATCGGCGATTACCGGATCTGGCCGGGGCCGAACTCCAACACCTTCGTCGCCGCCATGCTGGAGGCCGCGCCCGAATTGCGGGCGCGCCTGCCCGCCACCGCCATCGGCCGCGACTACCCGCACGACGGGCGCTGGCTGAAAGGCGCCGGCGACGGGGTGGCGCTGCGGCTGGGCGGGCTGTTCGGCGCCTATGTCGGGCGGCGCGGCGTCGAGCTGACGCTGCTCGGCGCGACGGCGGCGCTCGATCTGCGCCGCCCCGCGGTCGAGCTGCCGGGGCTCGGGCGCATCGGCATGCGCCCGCTCTGATCGCGCGCCTTGGTTCCGGCGCCCTCGCTCAGGCTCCAGCCGTCAGGCGCCGGCGCGCCCGGCCAGAAACGCCTCGTGCTCGGCGATCAGCGCGCCGCTCAGCGCCTTGTCGATCAGNNCGCGCGTCTCCTGCACGCCATAAAGCGCGACGAAGGAGCCGAAGCGCGGGCCTTTCTCTTCGCCCAGCAGGATGCGGTAGATCGTCGAGAACCAGGCGTTGGAGACGCCCGGCCGCTCCGGCGTCGCGCCCTTGGCCTTAAAATCCTGATAGCGCTCGATCGGGCGGGCGACGTCGTAGAGCGCGTGCTGGATCTCCTCGGCGCTGGCGTGGGCGGGCAGCGCGGCGAGCGCGGCGGAGAGCTTTTTCAAAGCGTCGGCCTCGACCGCGTCGGCGGCGTGGTAGGTCTTTTNCGGCCGCACGAAATCGCGGAAATAGCGCACCGCGTAATGCACCATCGCGTCGAGGCGGGGATGGCTCTGCGGGCTCGCGCCCGGCGCGTAGCGGTTGAGGAAGCCCCACAACACGCGCGGATCCTCGCTGTTGGCGACCGCGACGAGGTTGAGCAGCATCGCGAAGGAGATCGTCGTCGCGCCGTCCTCGGACTGCACGAGTTCCGGCGCCGGCGGGCGGCCGCCGTGGATGTGCCAGACCGGATTGCCGAGACGGTTCTTCCAGTCCTGCTTCCCGTAGCCGCCGAGAAACTGCTGATACTCGTCGACCGCGCGCGGGATGACGTCGAAATGCAGGCGCTTGGCCTCGCGCGGCTTCTGATACATGTAAAGCGACAGCGACTCGGGGCTGGCGTAGGTCAGCCACTCCTCGATGGTCAGGCCGTTGCCCTTCGACTTCGAAATCTTCTGTCCGGCCTCGTCGAGAAACAGCTCGTAGTTGAAGCCTTCGGGCGGCGTCGCGCCGAGCGCGCGCACGATCGCGCCCGACAGCTTCACCGAGTCGATGAGGTCCTTGCCGGCCATTTCGTAATCGACGCCGAGCGCGGCCCAACGCAGCGCCCAGTCGGCCTTCCACTGGCACTTCACGTGACCGCCGGTGACGGGCGTCGTCACCTCTTCGCCGCTGTCGGGATCGACGTAAGTGATCGTGCCGGCCTTGGGGTCGCGCCGAAGCGTGGGCACCTGCAACACCTTGCCCGAGGTCGGCGAGATCGGCAGGAAGGGCGAATAGGTCTCGCGCCGCTCCGGCCCGAGCGTGGGCAGGATGATCGCCTTCACCTTGTCGTAGCGCTCCAGCATGCGCAGCAGCATCTCGTCGAAGCGGCCGGAGGCGTAATAATCGGTCGAGGAGGCGAATTCGTAGTCGAAGCCGAAGCGGTCGANGAAGGCGCGCAGGCGCGCGTTGTTGGCGGCGCCGAAGCTCGGAAACTCGTTCGAAAAGGGATCGGGCACGCGCGAGAGCGGCTTGCCGAGCCAGGCGGCGAGCATCTCCTTGTTGGGCACGTTGTCGGGCACCTTGCGCAGCCCGTCCATGTCGTCGGAGAAGGCGACGAGGCGGGTTTTCACCTTGCCCTCGGTCAGCGCCTCGAAGGCGCGGCGCACCATCGTCGTGCGCGCCACCTCGCCAAAGGTGCCGATATGCGGCAGGCCCGAGGGGCCGTAGCCGGTTTCGAACAGCACCTCCTGCTTGCCCGATTTCTCGACGCGCGCGACGAGCTTCCTGGCCTCTTCGAAGGGCCAGGCGGCGGAGGTCTTGGCGGCGGCGATCAGATCGGAGGACACAGCTTCGCTTTCGTGAAAGGGCGCGCGACGCGCCGACAAAGGGCGCGGATGCTAAAAACCTTGGCGGTTGAGGTCAAATCGGCGCGCGGCGGGCGTCAAGCTGGAGACGCGTCAGGCCGGAGATTTGCGCGCCTGGCTGACGCCGTGCCGGGTTTTCGACCAGACATGCGGGGCATGGATCAATTCGATCAGGGCGCGCCAGGCCGCCCAGGAGACGAGCAAATAGTATACCGGCAACACCGCGGCGAAAGGCGCGAGATCGCGGCCGCCGGCGCGGCGCGCGGCGATGAACGCGGGCAGAATCGCGCAAACGAGACCGGTCGCGATCAACATCAAGGTCAGCGACGTGGCGACCACGTCGAGCGGCGTGGCCACGCGCAGAAGATCGCCGCGCGCCGCGTCGAGCGCCACGCGCAGCGCGAAGAAGGGGCCCGTCAGGGCGCTGAGCAAGCCGCCGCCGAGCATGGCGAAAATGGCGAGCGCGCGTTCCGGCCCAAGCTGGCGCCAGAGCTGGCGCGGCTCACGGCTATGAACCAGCGCGGTCTGCATCCAGCCCTTCAACCAGCGGCGTCGTTGGGAGAACCAGGCGCGCCAGGCGTTGGGGGCCTCCTCCCAGGTCGTCGAACGCAGCGTCTCCACGCTGTAGCCCGCGCGCGCCAGCCGCAGACCGAGATCGGCGTCCTCGGTGACGTTCCAGGCGTCCCAGCCGCGCGCGGCGCGCAAGGCCGCGACGCGAAAATGATTTGACGTTCCGCCCAGAAGCATCGGCCAGTCGAGCGCCGCAAGGCCGGGATTGAGCACCTCGAACAGGCCGGCGTAGTCGAGCGCGAACAGCCGCGTCAGCAGGTTTTCGCGCGCGTTGTCGATGGCGAGGCGGGCTTGCAGGCAGGCGACACGGGCGGGCGCGTTCGTGAAGCGGGCGGCCGCCTTGCGCAGCTGATCGGGATCGGGACGATCCTCGGCGTCGTAAATCACGAACATCTCGGCGTCGCAGGCGGCCAGCGCGACGTTGAGGGCGCGCGGCTTGGTGCGCGGGCGCCCCGGCGCGACGACGACGACCTCCATATTCGGCGGCAAATCCAGCGCCGCAAGCGCCGCGCGGGTCGGCGCGTCGTCCTCCTCGACCACGAAGGACACACGATGCTTCTCGCGCGGATAATCCAACCGCGCCATCGCGGCGACGAGATCGGCGACGACGTTCTCCTCGCGATGCATCGCGACGACGACGGCGTAGCGCGGAAGCTGCGCGTCGGCGAGAGGACGGCGTCNGGGCGGCTCGTCGGCCGCCGCCATGATCGTGGTCAGGCGGGCGACCACGGCGACGAGAAAAAGCAGGCTGACGAAAGCCGCGCCCACGGCGCCCGCCAGCCCCACGGGCGCAANGAGCGCGACCGCCGCGGCGGTCAGAATCAGGGCCGCCGCCTGCATGGGGCGCAACTCCGCCAGGCGGGCGGAAAGCGCGTCCGGCAAGGTCGCGGCCGCCTCCCGCGCCAGACGCGGCGCCAGGCAGGCGAAGGCGGCAGCCCGCAGCGCCTTGGCCGGGACGACCGCGAGGCGCGCGTCGGGCGCGCCGGCCAATCGCGCGGCAGCCTGCGCCAACGCCGTCGCGCGCGGTCCGCACGGCGCCGCGACCATCTGCGGCGCGGCGGCGCAGCGCGCCATGCCCGCGGCGAACACGCCGGGGCCGGTCTCGTCATGCAGCGTCGGCGTCGGCAGAAAAGGCAGCCGCCACCGCCGCGCGAAGCCGCGCGTCAGAGACAGTTCGTCGAGAGCGCCGGAAGCGATCAGCGTCTCGTCAAGGCCGACGCCGAGCCTCCGCGCGCGCGCATGCGCGGCCAAAAGGACGCCGGGCGCGACAAGCCCCTGCGTCGCAACGAAGTGAAACGGGCCCTCCAGCGGATCGCGGCCGCGCTCGGCGACATGATCCTCGCGACGGGAAATGCGTCCGACCGGGCGCGGAAGACCCGAGGGACGGCGCGGCTGCGGCGCGGCGCGAACCGCGCCTGTCGTCAATGCGCGCGCGAGATTCGTCATGTCAAAACGCCAAAGCCCGTGCTCATATCGCTGACCTTACGGAAGGCTTCGGCGTCGACAATTGATGTTAAGGAAATATTTACGATTAACGTCGCCGGCCTTTCCGCGTCTTGTTCACGAATCTCCAGAAAAAGCAGAAAGAAGCGTGCGTATATGTCGCATATCTACAAGATTCTGCGCGCCGAAGAGTGGCGCGAGGCGCAGGCCGAGGGCGTCTTTCGCGGCTCGGCCGCCGACCGCGCCGACGGCTTCATCCATTTCTCGACCGCGCGGCAGGCGCGCGCCACGGCGGCCAAGCATTTCGCCGGGGAGGCCGGGCTGATTCTGGCGGCGGTCGAGGCGGAGGGTTCGGCGCGGCGATGCGCTGGGAGCCCTCGCGCGGCGGCGATCTGTTTCCCATCTTTACGCAGAGCTGCCGCTCGCCACGATCCTCTGGACGGCGGCGCTGCCTTTGGGCGAAGACGGCGCCCATCAGTTCCCGGAGTCGTTTGAGCGATGATGACCCTTCTGAGCCGGCTGACGCAGCCGATCTTCCTGTCGATGGACCCGGAATTCGCGCATCGCGCCGCCATCGCCGGGCTGAAGGTCGCGCCGCTTTCGACGCCCGCGCCGGATGATCCGCGTCTGGCGGTCGAGGCGTTCGGGCTGCGCTTTGCCAATCCGGTCGGCATGGCGGCGGGCTTCGACAAGAACGCCGAGGTTCCCGACGCGCTGCTGAAGCTCGGCTTCGGCTTCGTCGAGGTCGGCACGCTGACGCCCAAGCCGCAGCCGGGCAATCCGCGCCCGCGCCTGTTCCGGCTGCCGGAGGACCGCGCGGTCGTCAATCGCTTCGGCTTCAACAACGAAGGCCACGGGCCCGCCCATGCGCGCCTCCTCGCCGCCAAGCGCGAGGGGATCGTCGGCGTCAATGTCGGCGCCAACAAGGACGCGGCCGACCGCGCCGCCGACTACGCCGCCGGCGTCGCCGCCTTCGCGGACGTGGCGAGCTATTTCACCATCAACGTCTCCTCGCCCAACACGCCGGGCCTGCGCGATCTGCAACAGGCTGCGGCGCTCGACGACCTGCTGGCGCGCGCCATCGAGGCGCGCGACCGCGCCGCGCAGGCGCATGGCCGCAAGCCGGTGCTGCTGAAGATCGCGCCCGACGTCGCCGAGGGCGATCTCGACGACATCGTGCGCGTGGCGCTGGCGCGCGGAGTCGACGGCATGATCGTCTCCAACACGACGGTCGCGCGGCCGCAGACGTTGCGCGGCGCGGCGAAGGCGGAGACGGGCGGGCTGTCGGGCGCGCCGCTGTTCACGCCTTCGACGCGCGTGCTGGCGCAGACCTTCGAGCGCGTCGAGGGCAAGTTCCCGTTGGTGGGCGTGGGCGGCGTCGATTCCGCGCAGACCGCATGGTCGAAGATCGAGGCCGGCGCGAGCCTGGTGCAGGTCTATTCGTCGCTGGTCTACGAAGGGCTCGGCCTCGTCGGCGCGATCAAGCGGGGCTTGATCGAGCGGCTCGCGGCGTCGGGCAAGGCGCGGCTCGCCGAGGTCGTCGGCGCCAAGGCGGCGGAGTGGGCCAAGCGCGCCTGAAGCGCGACGCGCGTTGGCGCGGCGTCGGATTGCGACGCCGCGACCTTCGCGAAACCTGCGTCCGCCTCAGCCCGCGAAGGCCCGCCGCGTCAGGACAGGGAAGCGCCACGCCTGCAAGGCGCCGCGCGCGGCGAGAAAGATCAGGAGCGCGATCCACAGGCCCGTCGCGCCGAAACCCTTCAGCGCCAGCAGCGCGGCGAGGAAGATCGCCAGCGCCGCCAGCATCAGCGAGCGCATGGCGCGCGTCCAGGTCGCGCCGATGAACACGCCGTCGTAGAGAAAGGCCGGCGCGCCAAGGAGCGGCGTCAGCGCGGCGTAGATCAGATTGTCCTTGGCGGCGACGCGCGTCGCCTCGCTGGTGGTCATGAAGTCGATCAGCGCGCCGCCGCCGGCATAGGCCGCAAGCGCGCCAAGCCCGCCAAGGCCGAAGCAGAACAGCCCCGCCAGCCGCACGCTGGCGCGAAAGCCCGCCTCGTCGCGCGCGCCGATCGACTGGCCCGCCATCTGCTCGGCTGCGGTGGCGAAGCCGTCGAGCCCGTAGGCGAGCAGCGTGAACAGCGTCATCAGCACGGCGTTGGCCGCCAGCGTGACGTCGCCCATGCGCGCGCCCATCGCGGTGAAGGTCGAAAACGCGATCAGCAGCGCTGCGGTGCGGATCATGATGTCGCGGTTCATCGCCAGCATGCGCATAAAGCCGGCGCGCTCGAACAGGTCTTCGCGCGACGCCGTGAAGCCCCAGCCGAGCAGGCGAAAGCCGAACACGCCGGCCGCCGCCGTGAGCGCCTCCGCGAGCAGCGTCGCCCAGGCGGCGCCGGCGAGGCCCCACTGGAAGACCATGACGAACAGGATCGCCAAGGCCGCGTTGATCAGGTTCAGACCCGCCTGCATGACGAGGCCGAGCGTGGCGCGGCCGCCGCCCAGCAGCGCGCCGAGCACGACGTAGTTGATCAGGGCGAAGGGCGCCGACCAGACGCGCACGTCGAAATAGACGCGCGCCGCGATGGTGACGCGCTCGCTCGCGCCCATCAACCAGAAGCCGAGATCGCCGAGCGGGCGCGACAGCGCGATCATCGCAAGGCCGAGGCCGAGCGCCAGCGTGAGCGCGCGGGCGAGGGCGAGGCGGCGGGCGCGCTCGTCGCCCGCGCCTTTGGCCTGCGCCACCAGCGCGGCGGTGCCCATGCGCAGAAAGCCCATCAACCAGAACACGAAATTGACGACGGTCGCGGCCGTCGCCACCGCCGCCAGCAGATGCGCCTCGCCGAGGCGACCGACGACGGTCGAGTCGACGAGGCCGAGCAAGGGCGTCGCGATGTTGGCGAGCGTCACCGGAACCGCGAGCGCCAGCACGGCGCGCGCGTTCGCCTCGACGCGGCGCGGGGCGCCTGCGCCGACGTCGCGCCGGCGCTCACGCGCGCGGTCCCGCGCGCCTGGCGCGCCGCACGAGGCTCACGCGCGGAATCCTCACGCCCGCTTGCCGAACAGCCGCGACAGCAACCAGAGCGGGACGACGATCATCGCGCCGACGAGGACGTAATTGAGCGCCTCGCGCACGCCATCGAAGCCGAAGGCCCAGAGGCGGTGGGCGACGCCTTCGAGCCACCACAGCAATTCCGCCGGGCGGATGTCGAGCCAGGCGAGCACGGCGCCGACGAGGAAGGACAGCAGGATGAGGCGCGCCAGCACCGCGAGCGGCGAGCCGCCCATGACGCGGGCGAGGCCGGAGGAGGTTTGAGACACGGGCGAAACGGGCCTTCAGGTTCGGGAAGAGCGAACGGCGGCGCGGCGTTCTCGCGGGCGCGCACGCGATCCATATATCGGAATTCGCTCTGGCTGTCCGCCCTTCTGCGCCGGCGCGTCGTCGCCGATGATCTTGTTCATGCCGCGCCAGATCTTCTCCATCACGCTCAGCGTGCGGTCGATCTCCGCGTCGGTGGGAAGGCGCGGGCCGGAGCCGGCCGTCTTGTCGTCGGTCGGCGCGGCGGACTTGTCCTGCGCGAGCTTGCCGCCGGCGCGGGCGGCGTCGCGCTCGGCCTTCAGCGCGGCGATCTCTCGGTCATAGGCGTCGCGCTCGTCGGCGGCGAGGGCGCAGCGCGCGGCGCCGTCCTTCACGGTGCAAAGCGAGACCTTGCCGGTGCGGGTGTCGAGCCGCAGAAAGCCTTCGGGCGTCTGCTGCATGGCGTAGCGGCCGTTGTCGGAGGCGGGCGCCTCGTCGAGAATCGTCGGGGCGGTCTGCGCGGCGGCGGCTCCGGCGACCGGAGGCCCCGCCGCGAAGCCCGCGATCGCGAGAGCCGCGGCGGGCAAGAAAAATAGCGTTCGCTTCGCATCGTCGCGGCCTCGCCGGCGTCACATCCGTTGCCTCGCCGCGATGAACGCGGCGTAACGCAGATAGCGACGATTTCAGGCGTTTGAAGGGCCGCGCCCTCACAAGCTCGCGACGGCGTCCGCCGCGGCCCCATTGGCCGGATTCGATCTTGCCGGCGGCGATCACCGCCTGAGTGCGGCTTTCGACGCCGAGCTTCTGGAGAATGGCGGAGACGTGCGCCTTCACCGTCGCCTCGGACACGGATAGCTCGTAGGCGATCTGCTTGTTGAGAAGGCCCTCCGACAGCATCATCAACACGCGCACCTGTTGCGGCGTCAGCGCAGCGAGACGGCGCACGATGTCGGCGGTCTCCTTGTCGGCGGGGCGGGTGAGATCGACGTCGGGCGGCGTCCAGGCCGCGCCGCCAAGCACGGCGCGGATCGCCTCGCGCATCGTCTCGACATTGACCGATTTCGGGATGAAGCCGGAGGCGCCGAAATCGATGCAACGACGGATCACCTCCCGATCCTCGTTGGCCGACACCACAACGACCGGCACGCCCGGGTGTTGGGCGCGCAAATACATCAGGCCCGAATAACCGCGCACGCCCGGCATGGTGAGATCAAGCAGAACGAGATCGACCTCGACGTCCTTATCGANGCCAGCGACCAGCGCCTGCAAATCGCCGGCTTCCCNGATGCGGGCTCCGGGAACCGCGCCGGCGACGGTCTCGCGCAACGCGCCGCGCACGAGAGGGTGGTCGTCGGCGATCAGAATGCGCGCGCCATCTGACAATGCGGTTCCTCCGGAGGTCCGGCCGCCCTTTATAGGACGCCGCTCGCGGACTATTGTTCATCTTCAAGGCGAAGGCGCAAGCGTCACGCTGCAAAATCGGAGAGACTCGTGGCCATTTCCGCCCAGCCAGGCGGCGCCTCCGCCCCGGAGCGCGTCTCGCGCGTCGCGATGCGGGAGACGCAGGACCGCCGGGCGCGCATCGACGCGCAGGCGGGCGTGTGGATCGCGGGCGCCTTGTTCGTGGGCGCGGCGCTGGCTTTGCTGGATCGGGTCGGCGCGCCCAAGCCGCTTTGCGCGGCGTTGGCGGCGACGGCGCCGGCGCTCGGCGCGGCCGGGCTCGGGCTTTCGTTGGCGAGCGCGCGCGGCAGCGGCTTCCATTTCGCTTTCGCGCCGTCGGAGCGCCCTACGCCGCGCTCACCTGGCTCGGAGGGCTCGCCTCCGTGGCCGGCGTCTTGACGCTGAGCGCGCCGACGCAGGTTCCAGCCAGCGCGCCGGCGTTGCTGATCCTCGCGACGCTGTGCGCTCCGCTCGCCGGCGCGCTGGCGCGCCGCAGCGGCGCGATATCGGCGGCCGATCTGGTGGCGCGCCGCTTCGATTCGGCTTTGGCGCGCCGCGCCGCGGCGATTCCGGCGCTGGCGGCGGGCGCTTTGCTGGCGTTGGCCGGGCTCGGAACAGCGGCGGCGGGGCTGGAGGCCGGCGCCGAGTTGTCGCAGGGCGCGGCCGTGGCTCTGGCGGCGACGGCGGCGGCGCTGGCGGTCGCGCCCGGCGGATTGCGGGGCGCTTCGCTCGCCGCGGCGGGATTGACGGCGGTCGGGCTGGCGAGCGTCGCGGCCGGGTTTTTCGCCCGGGCGGCGCTGTCTGACGCGATCGGAGAGGCGCCGGCGGCGCTCTTCGCGCAAGGCGGGTTGATCGACGACGGCCTTGCGCTTGGCGGCGCGTTGATCAAGGACCGGGGAGACTTCTTCGCCTGGATCGGGGGCGCGGGCCTCGCCCTCGGCCTGACGCTCGGACCGCTCGGCTTCACGCCGTCGGCGGGCGCGCCCGACGCGCGCGAGGCGCGACGGGCGGCGTTCGCGGCCTGGCCCCTGGCGGCCTTGGCGACGTTGGGCGCGCTCGCCTTCGCGGCGCTCGCGGCCCCGCCAGGCCCCCAACTGGGCGGACGCGACGGCGGCGGCGCGCGAATTGTTCACGGCGCCGGACCTCGCCGGCGCGCCGCGCGGCTTCGCGGCCGCGGGAGCGGTGGCTCTGGGCCTCGTTCTCGCCGTTTTGGGAGCGCAGGGCGTCGCCACGGCGGGCGGGCGCGATCCGCTGTTCGACCTGCGCGACGCGGGCGCGCTGTCGGGGCGTCGGCTCGGCGTGGCGCGGGCGATGGTCATCGGCGTATTGGCGCTCGACGCGGCCGCGTTGTGGGGGCGGCGTCGGCCGGCATGCGAATCGAGCCGATGCTGGCGCTCGTCGAAGCGGCGGGGGTGTCGCTCGCCGGGCTCGCGCCGCCGATCGCGCTCGCATTCACGAGGCGCGCCAACGCGCTCGACGCGTCGATGTCGGCGCTGGTGGGGCTGACCGCCTTCGCGGCCGCTTCGGCTATGGCGGGCGGCCCGACGCGGCTCGCCCATATCGGCGCGGCGGCGATCGTCGGCGCGCTGGCGGGATGGTCGGCCGGATTCGCTGCGAGCCGGTTGAGGCCGATAGACCCGCGCGAAGCCGCCCGAGCGCGCGCGTTTCGCCGCGAGGAGACGTGAGGCGATCACGCCTCGCNNCCAACATGCTCTCCAAAGTCTCCAACCGGTCCGCCTGCGCGGCCGGCTTGTCCCAACGAATGCGGGCGATGCGGGGAAAGCGCATGGCGACGCCGGATTTGTGGCGGCTTGAGCGTTGCAGCCCCTCGAAAGCGATCTCCAACACCAGGCCGCGCGTCGCGCCGTGGCCGACGACGCGGACCGGGCCGAAGCGATCCACGGTGTTGTCGCGCACATATTTGTCGAGTCGTTTGGNCTCCTCGTCGGTGAAGCCCGAATAGGCCTTGCCGACCGGCGTGATCTGCGGCCCGTCCGGCGCGTCGCGCCAGACTCCGAACGTATAGTCCGAATAGAAGGACGAGCGTTTGCCGTGACCGCGCTGGGCGTACATCAACACGGCGTCGACGCGGCGCGGCTCGCGCTTCCACTTCCACCAGGGCCCTCTCGGGCGGCCGGGCGAATAGGGGCTGTCGCGACGCTTCAGCATGACGCCCTCGATGGCGGCGGCGTCCTGNNCGGATGGTCCGGCGCAAGGCGCAAACGGTCGGCTTCCCCAATTTGCGACCGTGAAGATGGGCGACAGGTCGATCATCGGATGCGCGAGGCGCGCGACGANGCTTTGAAGCCTAGCGCGCCGAACGTCGAAAGGCGCGAAGCGTAAATCCTCGCCATTCTCGAAGAGAAGATCATAGGCCCTGAGATGGGCGGGATGTTCGCGGATCAGCTTGGGCGAGACGGTTTTGCGGTTGAGACGCCGCTGCAACGTCGCGAAGCTCTCGACGCGGCCGTCCTTGACGATCAACAATTCGCCGTCGAGCGCGAAAGCGTCGAGCGGCGCGGCGTCGAGCGCCTCGACGAGATCGGGAAAGGCCGCGCCGACGTCGTCGCCGGTCCGCGAATAAAGGCGCGTCACGACGCGCCCGGCCGCGTCCCGCCCGCGCGCGGCCTGGACGCGGATTCCATCCCATTTCCATTCGACCGCGAAATCGGCCGGGTCAAGCCCGTCGAGATCGCCCGCCTGCACCGGATGGGCGAGCATGGGCGCGCGAAAGGNGGCTGGGTCTGCGCCGCAGGGGCGCTCGCCAACGCCTTCGATCCAGCCGAACAGCTCGACATAGGGGCNTTCCAAGCCGTGCCAGACCTCCTCGATCTCGTCGGGATCGCGGCGCGCCATCTGCGCCAGCGCCGTCTTGGCCAGGCGCGCGGAGACGCCGACGCGCAGCGCCCCGGTCATCAATTTGAGCAAAGCCCAGCGTCCGGTCTCGTCGAGCGCGTCGAGCCAACCCGAAATCAGGCGCGGCAGATCGCGCTTGCCGGCCGCGCGCAGGCGCGTCACCACCTCGCCGAGCGTCGGCGCGAAACCGGACGCGCCTGCGTCGCGGCGATCGGCGGCGCGCGGCCAGGCGAGCGCAACCGTCTCGGAGAGATCGCCGACGTAGTCATATGAGAGGCGGAACAAGATCGGGTCCATCCTCTCTTCGATCAGCGCCCGCACGAGCGCGGGTTTTGCGTGGTCGAAGACGAGCGCCCCGGTGAGCGCGGCGAGCGCCCAGCCGCGCTCAGGATCGGGCCGGCGGGCGAAATAGTCCTGCATCAGGCGCAGCTTGGCGTTGCGCGAGGGCTCGAAGGCGAGACGATCGAGAAGACGCGCGAATTCGTTCATGCGAGGGCCTGCGCGCTCGCCGCCTCCGGCTCGCCGACCTCTTCGTCGCCATAGCCGACCAGGCGCAGGGGCCGCGCGTCGAGACCGCGGGCGCCCGCCCAATGCGCCAGCGCGTCCTCCTCTCCATGCGTGATCCATAAATGGGCGCAGCCTGTCTCGACGATCGTCGCGCGCAGCTCGTCCCAATCGGCGTGGTCCGAGACGACGAGCGGCAACTCGACGCCGCGCTGACGGGCGCGGGCGCGCACGCGCATCCAGCCCGAGGCGAAGCAGGCGACCGGGTCGGCGAAGCGCCTCGCCCAGCGGTCCTGAATCGCATTGGGCGGACAAATCACGACGCCGCCGCCGAGCGCGCCGCCCTCCAGGCCAGCCACAGGAACGATTTCGCCAAGATCGCAACCGTCGGCGACATACCAGTCGGTCAGGCGGCGCATTGCTCCGTGAATATGAATCGGCTTCGCCCAGCCGGCCGCGCGCAATTCCGCCATCACGCGTTGGGCCTTGCCGAGCGGATAGGCGCCGACCAGATGGGCGCGTTCGGGAAAGAGCCGAGCCGACGCCATGAGCTTCTCCATCTCCTCGCGAACCGGGGNGTGGCGGAACACCGGCAGGCCGAATGTCGCCTCGCTGACGAAGAGGTCGCAGGGAACCGGTTCGAACGGCGCGCAGGTCGGATCGGCGGCGCGCTTGTAGTCGCCTGAGACGACGGCGACGAAGCCGCGCCATGCGAAGCGAATCTGGGCGGAGCCGCGGACGTGGCCGGCGGGATGAAAGGACACGTCGACCTCGCCGACGCGGGCCGTCGCGCCAAGCGGGGCGCGCTGAGTCGCTTGGGCGAAATCATCGCCATAGCGCAGCGCCATGATTTCGAGCGTCTCGCGCGTCGCCATCACGGCGCCGTGGCCGGGACGGGCGTGATCGGAATGGCCGTGGGTGACCAGCGCGCGCGCGACAGGGCGAAGCGGGTCGACATGCACGCCCGCCGGCGGACAAAACAGCCCTTCCGGCGTTGGGATCAACAAATCCTCGGGCCGCATTCCGCCCCCTCCCCGCGCGCACGCCACGAAAAAGGCGGACGCCGCGCGCCCGCCTCACATCCGTCTGACGCCGACCGCGCCGCTTGGTCCGCACATACGGCCTGTCAGCGCGGATGTCAGCGCCGGCAGATCAACTCGCGGCCCGCGATCACGCAATCCTCGTCGTCGACGCCATAGGCGGGCGCGACGCGCAAGCCGGGAGACGCCGTCAAGGCGGGAGCGGCGGCGAACCCGTCGAGGGCGAGGCGCTGCGCCGGGCTGACGGAATTTTTCGGCGCGCCCGCGATGGTCAGAGGCGACGCGACGAGCTGCGCCTGATAGGCCCCCAGCCCAAGCGCCAGCGCCACGGCGCCGGCCAAGGCCACCACGGGCGAGGCCCCGAGCCTGCGCGGCGCGCGCGCCTGAGCGGCCTCGTCGCGGCGCGCCTCCTGCCAGGTGAGGTAGCGGTCGGCCGCATGCGCCCGAAAATCGTCCATGACTCGCCTCCGTCCCGTTGGCGCTGCGGCGACACCCTCGTCCCGCGCATGCGACCTCAACACGCGGGGGCGCGCCGGGGTTCCGACCTCTCTGTCCGAAATTCACGAAATCTTGGAGATTTCGCCCGGCGCAAGCCTATTGTCGGCAGAACACCTCGGCGCCGGCGCGCACGCAATCCTCGTCCTGGGGGCCGTAGGCTGGTCCGATGGCGAGGCCGCGGGAGGGCGTGAGCGCGGGTTGACGGGCGAAGCCGTCGAGCGCGCGACGATCGGCGTCCGACAATGCGGGGCGCGTTGTTCGCGCATTTGAGGGGTGATGGTGAGCGACTGGGCCGGAGCCGCCGGCGTCGTCGGCGGGGTCTGGGCGCTCGCCGACGAGGCGGCGCCCGCCGCTCCCGCGACCACGATCAGCGCGGTCAACCATCCAGCGCGCGCGCTTGCCATAAAATTCGCCCCCATTCCCGTCGCGACGACCATAGCGACGCCGCGATTCGCTCGACGCGCGCAAGACTTGATCTTGCGCGGCTTTGCGGTCTTGTGAAGGCATGACTGACGGCATCACCCGGCGTTCCGACGACGCCGCATTCGCCTCCGGCGATCTCGCAGCCGACCGGCGCCTCGCTTGGGCGCTGGCCAGCGCGCGCGAAGGCGACCACGAAGCCGCCGCCGATCTGGCGCGTCAGGCGCTGGAGCGCGTCGCGACTTTCGCCGCCGCCTGGTTCGCCCTCGCCGAGGCAGAGGAGGCTTTGGGCCGACGTGCGTCGGCGGCCGAGGCCTATGCGACGGCGCTGAGGCTGCGGCCGGACGATCCGTTCGGGGCGGGCGCGCGGGCGGCGCGGCTCGACGGCGTCACGCCGCCGCAGCTGGCGCCGGCCTATGTGCGCCGCCTGTTCGACGACTACGCCAGCCGTTTCGACGCGCATCTGACCGGCGCGCTGGCCTATCGCGGACCCGCGCTGCTGCGCGCGGCGGCGCTCGCCGACGGGCCCAGACGGTTCCGGCGCGCGCTCGATCTGGGGTGCGGCACGGGGCTTTCCGGCGAAGCCTTCCGCGATGTCGTCGACCGTCTGGAAGGATGCGATCTTTCGAGCGCGATGATCGCGCAGGCTCGCGCGAAGGGCTGTTACGACGCGCTGGAGACCGATGGCTTGACGGGCTTTCTGGAGCGTCGCGCGGACGCGGGCTGCGATCTCGTTCTCGCCGCCGACGTGTTCGTCTATCTCGGCGATCTCGCGCCGGTGTTCGCCGCCAGCGCGCGGGCGCTCGCNCCTGGCGGGCTGTTCGCTTTCACCACGCAGGCCATCCCCGACGGCGAGGGCTGGCGCTTGCTCGACGATCTGCGGTTCGGCCATTCGGCGGACTGGGTCGCCGGCGCTCTGGCCAAAGCGGGATTCTCGGCGCGCGTCGAAGTCGCGTCGACGAGGCGGGACCGGGGCGTCGACGTGCCAGGACTGTTGGTGACGGCGAGGCGCGCATGAGGATCGCGCCGCTTCTCCAGCTCGCGAGCGCGCCGGGAATCGCGGCGCATGAATTCGCGCATTGGCTCGCCTGCGCGATCACGGGAACGCGCGTGCGCGAGGTCTGCTGGTTCCGCTTCGGAGACCCGGCCGGATATGTCGTGCATGATCGCGCCGCCAGCGCGAGCGCGGGGGCGTTGATCGCCTTCGCGCCCATTCTCTTTAACGCCGCGCTCGGCGCGGCGCTCGCCTTTCGACCCGCCTACAAATTGCTGGGCGGCGCCTCGTGGCTGTGGAGCGACGCCGTTTTGGCCTGGCTCGGATTCGTCGTGGCGCTGCGCGCCTTCCCTCGCGCGCCGACGCCAAGGCGATGTGGGAGGCGGCGCGCGCGCGCTTCGGCCGGCTCAAAGCGCTGGCGGTGGCGCCGCTCTGGGCGCTGGCGCGGTTGCTGTCGATCGGCTCCAAACTGTGGCTCGACGTCGCCTTCGCTTTCGTCGTCTGCTTCGCCGCGCCTGCGCTGACGCTTGCACGCGAGGGCAAGCTGACTCTGCCGTTCTGAGCCAGGCCCTCGCGTGAGCGCCCTGCCCCCGCCCTTCGACGACTGGTTCGCGCGACGCGGCTGGAGTCCGCGCGCGCATCAGCTCGACCTGCTGGCGCTGGCTCAGGAGGAGCGCGACGCGCTGCTGGTGGCCCCACCGGCNGCCGGCAAGACGCTCGCGGGGTTTCTGCCGACGCTGGTCGACCTGACGCGGCGCATGCGCAATCGCGGCGGGCTGCACACGCTCTACATCTCGCCTTTGAAGGCGCTCGCCGTCGACGTCGAGCGCAATCTGACCGCGCCGATCGCTGAGATGGGCCTGCCGATCCGCGTCGAGACGCGCACCGGCGACACCTCGACCTCCAAGCGCGCGCGCCAGCGCCACGATCCGCCCGACCTCCTGCTGACGACGCCCGAACAGCTCGCGCTGCTGCTGGCGAGCGCCGACGCGCGCACGCTGTTCGCCGATCTGCGCCGCGTCGTGCTCGACGAATTGCATGCGCTCGCCGCCAGCAAGCGCGGCGATCTGCTCGCGCTGGGGCTGGCGCGGCTGCGAACCATCGCGCCATTCATGCGCGCGACCGGCCTGTCGGCGACGGTGCGCGACCCGGAACGGCTGGCCGGGTGGCTCGCGCCGCGGCATGAGACGACGCGGGGAGGCGCCGCGACAGGCCGCGGTCGTCGTCGCGCCGGCGGCGCGGCGGCCGAGCTAAGCATGCTGACGACGCGCGAGCGCCTTCCNTGGGCGGGGCATTCCTCCCTGCACGCCATCGGCGAGATCTACGAGCGCATCAAGACCGCGCGCACCGCGCTGGTGTTCGTCAACACGCGCTCGCAGGCCGAAAGCATTTTCAGGCGNCTGTGGCGCGTCAACGAGGACGGGCTGGCGATCGCGCTGCATCACGGCTCGCTCGACGCCGAGCAGCGGCGCAAGGTCGAGGCGGCGATGACGCGCGGCGCGCTGCGCGCGGTGGTGTGCACCTCGACGCTCGATCTCGGCATCGACTGGGGCGACGTCGATCTCGTCATCAATGTCGGCGCGCCGAAGGGGTCGAGCCGGCTGCTGCAACGCGTGGGGCGCGCCAATCACCGGCTCGACGAGCCCTCGCGCGCGATCCTCGTTCCGGCCAACCGCTTCGAGGCGCTGGAGTGCCTCGCCGCCATCGCCGCCGCGCAGGCCGGCGAGCAGGACGCCGAGAACGCCCGCGTCGGCGCGCTCGACGTGCTTTGCCAGCATATTCTCGGCACGGCCTGCGCGGAGCCGTTCGACGCCGACGCGCTGTTCGCCGAGACGCGCGGCGCGGCACCTTACGCCGACCTGTCGCGCGAGGATTTCGACGCGGCGCTGAATTTCGTCGCGACCGGCGGCTACGCGCTCGGCGGCTATGAGCGCTTCGCCAAGATCAGGCGCATGGCGGACGGGCTATGGCGCGTCGCCAACGGCCGCGTCGCGCAGCAATACCGCATGAATGTCGGCGTGATCGTCGAGGCGCAGACGCTGAAGGTGCGCCTGACGCGCGCGGCGCGGCGCATACGCGGCGAGGCTGGCTATTCGGGCGTGGTCGGGCGCGGCGGGCGCGTGCTCGGCGAGATCGAGGAATATTTCGTCGAAGGGCTGACGCCGGGCGACACTTTCGTGTTCGGCGGCGAGATCCTGGCGTTTCAGGGCGTTTTCGAAAACGAGGTTCTCGCGACGCGCTCGAACGCCAGCGACGCCAAGGTGCCCGCCTATATGGGCGGCAAGTTTCCGCTCTCGACCTATCTCGCCGCGCGCGTGCGCGGATTGCTCGCCGATGCGAAGCGATGGGCGCATCTGCCCGGTCAGGTCGCCGAATGGCTGGAGCTGCAAAGGCTGCGCTCGGGGACGCCGNNCCGCGCGGGGCTGCTGGTCGAGACCTTTCCGCGCGGCGGGCGGCATTATCTCGTATGCTATCCCTTCGAGGGGCGGCTCGCGCATCAGACGCTCGGCATGCTGCTGACGCGGCGGCTGGAGCGCGCGGGGCTTCAGCCGCTGGGATTCGTGGCCTCCGACTATTCGCTCGCCGCCTGGATGCGCGCCGATCTGTCGGCGCGGCTCGCCTCGGGGCTGACGACGCTGGACGAGCTGTTCGCGCAGGACATGCTCGGCGACGATCTGGAATCCTGGCTCGCCGAATCGGCGATGATGAAGCGCACCTTCCGCAATTGCGCGATCGTCGCGGGAATGGTCGAGCGACGCTCGCCGGGGCGCGAGAAGACCGGGCGGCAGGTCACCGTCTCGACCGATCTGATTTACGACGTGCTCGCCCGCCATGAGCCCGACCACGTGCTGATGCGCGCCGCGCGCGCCGACGCTGCGACGGGCTTGCTCGATCTCGACCGCCTCGCCTTTATGCTGGAGCGGGTGAAGGGCCGAATCACCTGGCGCGCCTTGGCGCGCGTGTCGCCGCTCGCCGTGCCGGTGCTGCTCGACATCGGCCGCGAGCCGGCGCCNGGCGCGTCGGCGCATGAGGCGATTTTCGAGGAAGCCGCCGAGGCTCTGATCGAGGAGGCGTCGTTCNNGTCGACGCGCAGGACCGTGAACGCGCCGAACAGGACGAGAGCGAGGGAGGCTGACGCGGCGATGGCCCACGCGCTGATCCGCATGGCCGGGCGCGAGTTCCTCGCCGACCTGTCGGGCGCGCTGTTCCTGCGCGAGGAGCGGATGCTCGTCGTCGCCGATCTGCATCTTGANAAAAGCTCCTCCTTCGCGCGGCGCGGCATGTTGCTGCCGCCCTACGACACCGGGATGACGCTGGCGCGGCTCGCCGCCGTCGTCGGGCGGCTGTCGCCGCGCGTCGTGGTCGCGCTGGGCGACAGCTTTCACGACGGCGCGGCGCATGAGCGGCTGCGCGGACATGACCGCGCGGCGCTGGCGGCGATGATGGCGGGGCGCGACTGGATCTGGATCGCGGGCAATCACGATCCCGGCCCGCCCGGCGAGATCGGGGGCGACAGCGTCGGCGAGATGGCGATGGGCGCGCTCGCGCTGCGCCACGAGCCGACGCGCGGGGCGGCGGCGGGCGAAATCGCCGGCCATCTGCACCCCTGCGCGTGCGCGGCGCGGCGNGGCTCGGCGCGGGCGCGCTGTTTCGTCACCTGCGGCGCGCGTCTCGTGATGCCCGCCTTCGGCGCGCTGGCGGGCGGGCTCGATCTCGATCATCCCGCTTTCGCGCCGGTGTTTTCGACGCGGCCGGTGGTCGCGCATGTGTTGGGGCGCGAGCGGTGTGGCGGGTGCCGGGCGAGAAATGCGGGCGGTGAGCCTCAGTCGCGCCGGAAGATCACCGTCGCCAGCCAGCCCATGAACACCGACATCAGAGCGGTCGCCAGGCCATAGGCGANGGGCGTCCTCTNCGCCGCCGACGCGACGCGCTGCTCGACGCCGCCCTTGCGTACGGTGAAGCCGTCGACCGCGCGCGCAAGAGGCATGCCTTCGGCGAGAACGTCGACCTCGACGTCGTAACGTCCAAGCGGCACGCCGCCGGGCAGGCGCACCGTCGCCTTGAACAGCGTCGGGGTGAGGAACTGGACCGCTTTGCCGTCCTCGACGAAGAGCCCTCNCGAACGGCGCAACCGGGCGAGCGCCGCGCGGAACTCGGGCTCCTGCAGATCATTGGCCTCGCCACGCTTGCCCTGAGCGGTGACGAGCGAGTCGACGCCCAGCTTGAGTTTGCGCTGGGTGGCGGGGGNCGCAATCTTGTCGAGCGGGCGGTTGGCGAGGATGGAGATGAAGGCGGGGATCGCGATGTATTTGCGCTGATCGAGATTGAGCCAGAGCGGGCCCCAGCGGCTCTTCTCGCGCACCACGACCTGGCCGCGCGGGCCGCGCACGGTGACGACGACGTCGTAGTCCTGCGCGCGCGAGACCGTCGCGCCGTCGCGCTCGATGGAGCCGAAAACCGCCACGTCGGCGCCGGCGAAATTCGAGTTGATCGGGATCGCGTCAGATGACAGCGACATCACGATCGTTTCCGCTCGCGCCGTGGCGGCGCAGGCGAGAAGGACGCAGAGCGCCGCCGAGAGACGCCTCATCGCGGNCGTCTCCGTGATCGTGACCGAGAAGCGCTCCTGCG
This sequence comes from Rhodoblastus sp., assembly GCA_013693735.1. Classification (GTDB taxonomy): domain Bacteria; phylum Pseudomonadota; class Alphaproteobacteria; order Rhizobiales; family Beijerinckiaceae. The sequence goes on from CP059255.1 coordinate 226,281, forward strand.
GCGTCACCAACACGTCCATCGCGAAGCGCACCGCCACCGCGCAGATCAGCAAGGCCAGAAGCAAGCGGAAATGCTCGGCCTTCAGCCGCATGCCGGCGCGGGCTCCGAACTGCGCGCCGAAGACGCCGCCGATGGTGAGCAACAGCGCCAGAATGAAATCGACGGAATGGTTGGTGGCGGCGTGCATGATGGTGGCGAAGATCATGCTGGCGAGAATCTGCATTTGCGAGGTGCCGACCACCACCGAGGCCGGCACCCTGAAGATGTAGATGAGCGCCGGCACCATGATGAAGCCGCCGCCGATGCCCAGCACCGCGCCGGCGAAGCCGATGAACACGGACAGCACGCTGAGCGGGATCAGGCTGACATAGATGCCGGAGCGCGCGAAGCGCATCTTCAGCGGCAGGCCCTCGTACCACGCGTGTTGGCCGCCGCNGCGGCGGCGGCGTGACCCGCGCTTGGACCGCAAGAACGACAATAGCCCCTCGATCAGCATCGACAGGCCGACGGAGCCCAGCAGCACGACATAGGAGATCGAAATCACCGTATCGAGGCCGATGCGGCGCATATTGTTGAAGAAGGCGACGCCGAGTTGCGCGCCGACGACGCCGCCGATCAACAGAACAAGGCCAAGCTTCACGTCGATCTGGCGTCGGCGCCAATAATTCAGCAGGCTCGTCGTCGAGGAGGCGGCGATCTGCGCCGATTGCGAAGCGACGGCGACGCCGGGCGGAATGCCGACGAAAATCAGCAGCGGCGTCATCAGGAAGCCGCCGCCGACGCCGAACATGCCGCCGATGAAGCCGACCGCCGCGCCCATGCCGAGAAGCGTCAGCACGTTGACCGGCAATTCGGCGATCGGAAGATAAAACAGCACNNGCGCGCGTCCCTCCCGCGCCCGGCGACGTCGGCCAGGGCTGACGCGCAGGACGCCGGCATCAAGGACGGCGGGGCGCCGGCGTCAACCGGCGCCGCGCGGGGCGAAGAGGCCCGCTCGGCCGCCCTGCCCGGCTCGGGCGATTTGCCCGCGTCGGCCCTCAGCCCGCGCGCGGACGCCCGATCGGACGCACGCCGACGCCGCCGAAAGGCGCAGGCACGGCGCCGGATTCCGCCTTGTCCCAGCCGCCGGGCGGCGGCGCGACCTCGTTCGCGGCGCGTTCGAGCGGTTTGGCGCGGAACAATTCGGCCGTGCGCTTGGCGTCTTCAAGCAGCTTGGGATCGAGCTTGGCGGCGATCTCCTCGCGCTTGCGGCCGGCGTCCTCGTCGCCCTGCCTGGCGGCGGTCGCGAACCAAGCATAGCTCAGCGCCAGATTCTGTTCGACGCCCAGACCGCGGGCGTAAAGGATCGCCAGATTATACTGGCTGTCGCGCACGCCGAATTCCGCGGCTTTGCCGAACAATTGCGCAGCGGCGGCGTAGTCGGGCTTGTCGCCTGCGCCCTCGGCGGTCAACACGGCGAGATTGTGCATCGCCCGCGCGTTGCCGGCGTCGGCGGCGCGCTGATACCAGGATTTCGCCTGCGCGAGGTCGCGCGAGCGCCGACGCCCTTCTCGTAAAGCGCGCCAAGGCGATATTGGGCCGGAGCGAGACCCTTCTCGGCGGCGCGTTCGAGCCATTGCGCCGCCGCCTTGGCGTCTTTCTGGACCCCGCCGCGGCCCTCCAGAAAGCGGACGCCCGTTTCATATTCGGCGGCTGCGTCGCCGGCCGCGGCGGCCTCCGCAGGTGCGCGGGCCGGACGCCGCGCCGCCGCGCCCCAGAGTCCCCGTCGAGGCCGGATCTCCGCGTCCGGCCGCGGCCGAGGAGTGGGCGCCGCCGCTGGCGACGAAACGGACGGCGTCGGGGAGGGCGACATGGCGCCGGAGGGCTGAATCGGCGCGGAGCCAGGCGCGGGAGCCGTCGCGGCGGCGTCGGATTTGCCGGGCCCGGATTTGCCCGGATCGAGGGCGGACGAGGGTCCCGTCTCGACGCGCGCGCCGGGCTTCGACTCGGCCTTGGCGTCAGACTTGGCTGCGTCAGACTTGGCCGCGTCAGACTTGGCGCCGGGGCGGACCTCGATCCGCCCGCCCGGCTTGGCGGCGTCGGCGGGCGACTCCAGCATCGCGCCGGACCCCGGTTTGCCGGGCGTGAAATTCATATACATCAAGGCGCCAAGCGCCAGAGTGAGTCCGATCAGGCCGATCAGGATCGGACGTTTGCGCGCGGCCAACCCCTGAAGCGACGCACGGCGCGTTTCGGGCTCGTCGATCGCCGGGGTTCGTCGTCGTCAAGTTGGGCGCGCGCCTTGGCTTTGGCGGCGAGCTTGGCGACCGCCTCGTTCTTGCCCGCCTCCGCGGCCTTGGAGGTTTCGGCCTTGCCGACGTCGCCCTTTCCGGTCTTGGCCAGGATGGCGGCGCGGGCGGCCTGGGCGGCGCTGGCGGCGCGAGCGGCGATGCCGGAGGCCGGCTCCGGCGTCTCCACCGCGGTCTGCTGCGTCATGCGCCGCGCGGCGGCGATGAAGGCGGCGGCGTCGCGGCGCTCCGGAGGGTCGGAGGCGGCCGGGCCGCGCCCTTCGCTGGGATCGATCAGCAAATCTTCCGCGAGCGCCGACACAGCGGAGGGAACGGCCGACGGGGCGGAGCGGGCGGCGCGCACGCCCGCCTGCGGAAGCTGCCGAGTTTGACCGACGCCGAGCGGTTCGTCCGCGAAGCCGTCGTCCGGCACGGCACGGGCGAGCGCGGCTGCGCGAGGCGCCAGCGCCGGCGCTTGCGCGACGGGACGCAGATCGACCTCGTCCTCCAGCTGGGCGAGGCGGTCGACGATCTTTTCAAGCGTGTCGTGGACGGCGCCGAGCGTGGCGTTGGAGCGACGTTCGGCCTCGCCCTGCCTGGCCTTGAGCGCTTCGATCTCCTCACTCGACGCCGCATCGGGGCTCAAGCCCTGCGTCATCGCCTCGCGCAAAGCCACGCGCGCGGCCTCCTGCGCCGTCTGGCTGGCGCCGTCGCGGATCTGGTCAAGACGATCCATCAAGCCGGCGACCGCGCCCGACAAAGCGGAGACGTCAGCCGAACCATCCTCGGCGCGGTCCAGGCGCTCCGCCAGTCGTCCGACCTCGGAACGCAACGCGTTCAGCGTCTCGTCCTGAAACCCCGGGCGGCGAATCTCGGACACGCGTTCGGAGATGTCGGAGAGCAACAGGCGCAATGTTTGCTCCTGCTGCGGGGTGACGCCGGACGCAGGCGGCTCCTCGCCGCCGCGAACGCGGCGCGCCACCTCGTCGGCGATCAGCCCGACGTCATGAGCGGGCGAGGCGGGAGCCGCGCCGATCCGATCGGCGAGATCGGCGACGCGACGCTCCAGCGCATGAATGGCGGAATCGCCGCCGGCCATCATCTGACGCAGCTCCCGCATCGCCTCGGACAGGGCCGCCGAGGCGCCGTCCGACCCGGCCGAAGACAAGGCGAAAGAGGCCGCGCCGCCCTCGCGCTCCGAGGCGAAGCGGTCGAGCCGATCGGCGAGACCGGCGATCTGACGCTCCAACGCCTGATTTTCGCGGGCTTTGGCGCCGGCGCCGGCGCTCATCAGGGCGCGAATTTCGGCGAGAGTCTCGCTGAGCCCTTCGTTTGCGGGATCGACCGCGATCAGGCGGTCGAGACGCCCGGCCAGGCCTTCGATCTGACGCTCCAACGCCTTGACGGCGCCGACAGGGGCGGCCGAGCCGACCAGGGCGCGGATCTCGTCGAGAGCGGACGCCAAACGCGGCGCGTCGCCGGGCGCCGCGCCGAGGCGATCCATTTTCTCGGCCAGCGCGCCGAGGCGGCGGTCGGCTGTTCGGCGACGACATGCGAGACGGCGGGCTCCTCGGCGCGGGCCTCGCCCAGGCGCGCGATCTGCTCGGACAGCGCCGCGACGCGGCCTTCGAGCGCGTCGACCGAACCGGACGGAACGGCGGCCGACATCATGGCGCGGATTTCGCCGATCGCCTGGGCGATCTCCGGCGGGCCGACGTGGGCAGGGGCGAAGGCCAGTCGATCGAGACGGTCGCCCAACGCCGCGATCTGGCGCTCGACGCGGTCGATCGGCGCGGGACGACGAAGGGCGTCGTCGAGCAGAGAGCGGATTTCGGCGTTCTGGGCCCGCAGCGCCGCCAGTTCGGACGCGTCGACGCCGCCGGAGCGGCCGGTCGCGCCGTCGAAGCGGCGCACGACGTCCTGCAAAGCGCGCTCGATCGCGGCGAAGCCGGGGCGCGGATCAAGCGCGCTCAACATGTCGCGCATCTCGGCCGCAAGGTTGGCGAGGGGCGCGGTGACGGCTTCCGGGCCCTCGGCGCGCGACGCCTCGACGCGGCGGCCAAGATCGCGCACGGCGCGTTCGAGCTGGGCGAGGGGCTGGCGCGCGTCGAGATCGTGCATGCTGCGGGCGACGGCGGCGATTTCGCGGCGGACGTCCTCGATCTCCTGCGCGCCCACCGTCGCGGCGGGGCGGGCGGCGGCCTTGCGCATCTCCTCCATACGCTCGGCGAGGCGGCCCACCTCGCTTTGCAGGCCACGCATCATCGGCTCGATCTGCGGAGCGGGCGCGCGCGCGGCGGCCTCCTGGACGGCGCGCACCGCCGCATCCTGCGCGGCGAGCAACGCGGCGTCCTGGGCGACCTTCGCGGCGGCGCGCGCGGCGGCCTCGCGGGCGGCGTCCTCGGCGCGGGCGGCGGCGGCCCGCCGCTCGGCCTCGGCGCGGGCGGCGGCCTCCTGCGCCGCGCGGGCGGCGGCCTCTTGCGCGGCTCGGGCGGCGGCGTCCTGGGCGACGCGCTCGAAGCGTTCGGCGAACTGATCGAGGCGGGCGTCGGCTGTTCGGGACTGATCGCGGCGGACGTCGGCGCGGGCGCGGGCGCGGCGGGACGGCGCGCGGAGCGCGCCGGTTCGTCGAGGTCGCGCTGGCGACGTTCGATCTCGGCGACGAGGTCTGAAACCGGAGCGCGGCCGACCGGGGACGCGCGGCGACCGGGGCCAGCGCCGCGGGCGCAGCGGGGACGAAAGAGGAGACGGGCCGCGACGCCGGCGCGCGCGCGGCGCCGGCTCGGGGCGCGGCGCGCGGTTCACCGCTTCGAGGACGGCGGCGAGCTTACGCTCGATGGCTTCGATCGCCTTGTCCTGCGCGGGATCGCGCTGGGCGACGCGCGGACGGTCGAGGCGGGAGACGACGTGATCGAGCCGTGCGCCGAGATCGCGCAAGGTCGCGTCGATCTGGCCGTCGATCCGGGGATCGCGCTGTTGCGGACGGTCGAGGCGCGCCATCACATGGTCGAGCCGCGCGCCGATGTCGCGCAAGGCGCCGTCGACATGGTCGCGCAGACCGGCGTCGGCGGGCTCGCGCTCCGGCCGCGCGGCGCGGCGCGCCAGCGACTCCATGCGATGTTCGAGCCGATCGAGACTCGCGGATTTCGACGTCGGCGGCCTCGCGGCCGTCGTCGCCCTGATCCTCCAGCCGCGCCTCCAGGTCGCCGAGACGGTCGGCGACGGTGGCGAGCGGCGGCGGTCCGCGAGGAGGCGCGGGCGGCGCGACGCTCGAACGCGTCCACGGCGCTTTCCAGCAAGCGCTCCGCTTCGGCGGAGCGCAGACCGCGGGCGGCGGGACGGCGCGGGCGAAGCCCTCCTCGTCGCGCGCCTCGTCGCGGCGGGCGCGGCGCGGCCGGCGGCCGCCGCGCTCGTCGCCTTGACGATCGCGGCCGCGTTTCTCGCGCCACCGCCGGTTCTCGTCGTCGTCGCGTCCGCTCATGCGCGACAGCCGTCCGGCCACCGCTTCGAGCCGGTCGTCGTCGCCGAAATCCTCAACGTCGACGCCCATCTCGGCCGCCTGTTCGGCGATCACCTCGTTCATCCAGTCGCCGACGCTCATGCCGGCGCGGCGCGCGGCCTCTTCGGCGGCCTGTCGCGCGTCGAACCCGACGCCTTTGATCGACCAGGATGCGGCTCTTGTCATGGATCAGCCCGATCAGCGGAAAGCTTGAAATTTCGTCCGAAGCGTCGAGCCGGGCGCGCGGAGACGCGTCGAGCCGTAGCCGTTAACCAAGGTTTCCGCGCGCATGGTGAAGAAATGGTTAAGGCTGATCCGTTTTGACGCAACGCGCCGGCGACGCGCCGCGCCTTGGGCGGCGCAGGAGCGCCGTGCTAGATTCGCGCGGCGCGCCGCAGCGGCGGCCGCAGGAGCCCGCGATGTCACAAATCAATCAGCAGGAACAGTCTGTTAACGCGCAGCCAGCGGAGGCCGCGCCCGCACCGCAGGCGCGGCGGTGGCCCACGCCGCCGATGTCGGCGGGGCTGGCGGGGCGATGCCCGCGCTGCGGCGAGGCGGCGATGTTTCAAGGTTTGTTAACGCTGAAGCCGCGCTGCGAGGTTTGCGGGCTCGACTACGCCTTCGCCGATTCGGCGGACGGGCCGGCGGTTTTCGTGATGCTGACGACCGGCTTCGCCGCGGTCGGGCTCGCTTTGTTCATCGAGGCGATGTGGGAGCCGCCGTTCTGGGTGCATCTGATCGTCACGCTGCCGCTCTGCGCGCTGATCTGCCTGGCGACGCTGCGGCCGCTCAAGGGCTTAATGGTGTTCCTGCAATTCAGAAACAAGGCCGAGCAGGGCCGGCTGGCGCCGTGAGCCCGGCCCGCTCCGCCCGGCGCGCGCTGGGGCTGGCGCTGGTCGTGCTCGGGGCGGCGGCCGCGGCGGGGCTCGGCGTCTGGCAAATGCGCCGGCTCGCCTGGAAGGAAGATCTGCTGGCGCGGCTGGAGGCGGGACGCGCGGGCGTCGCCGCGCCGCTTCCCGAGGCCGCGCGCTGGAGCGCGCTCCCTCTCGACGGCTCGAATATCGTCGCTTCGTCGCGCGGGGCCGGTTCGAACCGCGGCAGGCGCTGGTGTTCGCCGGGCCAATCGAAACTCCGGCGGGGCCGAAGCCCGGCTATTTCGTCATGGCCGTCCTGGAGGCGGCGGGAGGCGGACGGCTTCTGGTTCATCGCGGCGTGTTGCCGATGGAGATGAAGAACGCCGCGCCGGCGCCGCCGGTCGGCGAGGTCACGCTGCGCGGGTTGATGCGGGCGCCCGAGCGCGCGGGCTGGTTCACGCCGGGCGACGATCCGGCCCGGGGCTCCTATTTCCTGCGGGACCCGCAGGCGCTCGCGCCTGCTCTGGGAAAGGACCTCTCGCCGTTCTTCCTGGACGAGGAGGCGGCCAGCGGCGATCCCTCCGGGGCCGAAGAGTGGCCACGCAAGGGCGTCGGCGCGCTGGCGCCGCCCAACAATCATCTTTCCTACGCGCTCACATGGTTCGGGCTGGCGATCGCCTTGCTCGCCGTCTTCGCGCTGCGGGCGCGGCGCGCCTGAGCGGGATTTCCGCCAACCGGCGAAACGTGGTAGAGCGGGCGCGAACGCAAGCATTTCGCCCGCCGCTCGGCCGCGGGCCGCAAGGGACGGACCCAGTGCAGTATGTGTCGACGCGCGGCGAGGCGCCGCGTCTGAGCTTNTCGCAGGCGATGCTGGCGGGGCTCGCCCGCGACGGCGGCCTTTACGTTCCCGAGTCCTATCCAGGCCTGTCGCGCGAGACCATCGCGGGTTTCGCGGGCAAGCCCTACACGCAGATCGCGCAGGCGGTGGTCGGCCCCTTCGGCGTCGATGCGGCCGAGCTTGAGAGCGCGCTGGGGCAGGCCTATCGCGCCTTCCGGCATGCGTCGGTGACGCCGCTGACGCAGATCGGCGACAATCTGTTCGTGCTGGAGCTGGCGCACGGGCCGACGCTCGCCTTCAAGGACCTGGCGATGCAGCTGCTCGGGCGGTTGATGGACGCCGAACTCGGCAAGCAGGGGCGGCGCGCGACCATCGTGGGCGCGACCTCGGGCGACACCGGCGCGGCGGCTATGGAGGCCTTCAAGGGCCTGTCCAACGTCGACGTCTTCATCCTGTTCCCGGACGGGCGCGTCTCCGACGTGCAGCGCCGGCAGATGACGACGCTGAACGATCCGCATGTCCACGCCATCGCGCTCGACGGCTCGTTCGACGATTGTCAGGCGATCCTCAAGCGCATGTTCATGAACGCGGCCTTCCGCGACGCGACGCAGCTCTCGGGCGTCAACTCGATCAACTGGGCGCGCGTGGTGGCGCAGGTCGTCTATTATTTCGCCGGCGCGGTCGCGCTCGGCGCGCCGCATCGGGCGGTCTCCTTCGCCGTGCCGACCGGCAATTTCGGCGACATTCTCGCCGGCTGGATCGCCAAGCGCATGGGCCTGCCGGTCGCGCGGCTGTCGATCGCCACCAACGCCAACGACATTCTGGCGCGCACGCTGGCCAGCGGCGCNCACGAGACGCGTGGCGTGGTGGCGACGCAATCGCCGTCGATGGACATTCAGGTGTCGTCGAATTTCGAGCGTCTGCTGTTCGAGGCGCTGGGGCGCGACGCGGCNGCGCTGCGCGGGCTGATGGCGAGCCTCGCGCAATCGGGCCGCTTCGAGATTCCGGCGCCCGCGCTCGCCGCGATCCGCGCCGAGTTCGACGCCGCGACGCTCGACGAGGCCGGCACGACGCAGGAGATCGCGCGGGTGTGGCGGGAGGCCGGATACATGATCGACCCGCACACCGCCTGCGGCGTCGCGGCCGCGCGCAAGCTCGTCGCCGCCGATCCCTCGACGCCGGCGATCGCCTTGTCGACCGCGCATCCGGCGAAGTTCCCGGACGCGGTGAAGCGCGCCATCGGCCGCGTCGCGCCGCTGCCCGATCATCTCGCGCATCTGATGGAGGCGCCCGAGCGAATGACGCGGCTGCCCAACGATCAGAAAGTCGTCGAGGATTTCGTGCGCGCCAACGCCCGCATCACCCGCGGAGCGGCGGCGTGAGCGCGGCGGCGAAGAAGAGCCGCGCCGCGCCGGCGCGCAAGACCACAGCGAAGGCCAAGCCCGCCGCGGCGAAGGCCAAGCCCGCAGCGACGAAGGCGGTCGCCATCCGCCCCGCGGCGAAGGGCGCCAAGGCGCCTGCGGCCAAGCCCTCGCGCGGGGCGCGACGGACCAGCGGCGCGCAGGTGACGCGGCTCGATTGCGGGCTCGTCGTCGTCACCGACGCGACGCCGCAATTCGAAACGGCCTCGCTCGGCGTGTGGATCGGCGCGGGCTCGCGGCACGAACGCGAGGACGAGCACGGCCTGTCGCATCTGCTCGAACATATGGCCTTCAAGGGCACGGCGCGGCGCTCGGCCAAGCAAATCTCCGAGGAGATCGAGCGCGTCGGCGGCGACCTCAACGCAGCGACCTCGGTCGAGCAGACCGCCTATTACGCGNNCGTGCTCGGGCAGGATTGCGGGCTCGCTTTCGACATCATCGGCGACATTCTGGTCAACTCCACCTTCGACGCGGAGNNGCTGGAGCGCGAGAAGGCGGTGATCGTGCAGGAGATCGGCGCGGTCGAGGACACGCCCGACGATCTGGTGTTCGACCTGTTCTCCAGCGCGGCCTTTCCGAACCAGCCGTGCGGGCGCCCGATCCTGGGCACGCGCGCGACGGTCGGCGGCTTCGACAGGACCGCCATCTCGTCCTATCTCGACGCCCATTACGTCACCGGCGCGGCGGTGGTGGCGGCCGCCGGCGCGGTCGACCATGACGAAATCGTGGCGCATGCGGACAAGCATTTCGGCGGCTTCGCGCGCAAGAGCCCGCCGCCCTGCCCGGCCGCCGCCTACGCCGGCGGCGAGGCGCGCGACAAGCGCCGGCTCGAACAGGCCCATATCGTGATGGGCTTCGAGGGCCGTTCGTTCAAGGCGCAGGACGCCTACGCCGCGCTCGTCTTCACCAATGCGGTGGGCGGGGGCATGTCGTCGCGGCTGTTTCAGGAAATCCGCGAGGAGCGCGGCCTCGCCTACGCGATCCACGCCTCGCACTGGTCGATGTCGGACACCGGCCTGTTCTCGATCTACGCCGGCGCCGACGGAAAGGACGTCGGCGANGCCTGCAAGGTCGCGCTCGATTGTCTCGCCAAGGCCGCGCATGACCTCAGCGAGGACGAGATCGCCCGCGCCCGCGCGCAGATGAAAGTCTCGCTGTTCGCGGCGCTCGAATCCTCCTCCGCGCGGGCCGAGCAAATGGCGCGCCAGATCCTCGCGCATGGGCGGCTGACGCCGCGCGAGGAGGTGATCGCCAAAATCGACGCGGTCGACGTCGCGGCGGCGCGCGCGGTCGGCCAGGCGATGCTGCGCGGCGCGCCGACGCTGGCGGCGGTCGGCCCCGTCGCCAAGGCGCCCGATCCGGCCCGGATCGCGGCGCTGCTGAAGGGCGTTTGACCTTGGGCTTGTTCGGGCTTCGCACGGAGCCTGCCGCCGTCATCGTGGCGGGCGAGGGTCTTTATCTGCGTGCGCCCGAGGCGCGCGATTTCGAAGCCTGGGCGAGCCTGCGCGGCTGAGCCGCGCTTTCCTGACCCCGTGGGAGCCGGCCTGGCCGCCCGACGACCTCACCCGCGCCGCCTATCGGCGGCGGCTGAGACGCTACGCCGACGACCGCGCGCGCGACGAGGCCTATCCGTTTTTCCTGTTCCGCACAGCCGACGACGCGCTGCTCGGCGGGTTGACGATGTCGAACGTGCGCCGCGGCGTCGCGCAGGCGGCGACGCTGGGCTACTGGATGGGGAGCCCTACGCTGGACAGGGCTGGATGACGCGCGCGGTCTCGGCGATTTGCCGACACGGTTTCCAGTCGATGCGGCTGCACCGGATCGAGGCGGCTTGCCTGAGGTCCAATCTCGCCTCGCGCAGCCTGCTCGAACGCAACCGTTTCCGTCTCGAGGGCGGCGCGCGCCTATCTCAAAATCGACGGAAAATGGGCCGATCATTTGTTGTTCGCCCGCCTTGAGGATGATTGAGGATGGTGGAGGCGCTCCCGCGCGACCTTGCGCGCCTTGCGCCAAGTCATTACCAACGGAGCGGAATTGGGCGACCTTCGCCAAAATGCGTTGCGCTTGCGCGACGGCGTCGCGCGCCTCTGGCGGCGTGCGCGTCGGCGGCGTCTCTATTGCAGTCTCACCGGAGCGCGGCTCCCCGCCGCGCCGTTTCTTCAGCGAGCGTCGTGCGTCTTTTTCTCCGCCTTCTGATCGCGACGCTGACGCTGGCCGCTGCGCTGGCCTGCGCCAACGCGCCGGCGCTCGCCATCGACGCGGTGCGCATCNNCCCCGCCGCCGAAGCGATCGACCTGACCCGCGCGGTGCAACTGTTCAGCCAGCAGGGCGACCGAATCCAGGTCTCGACCGCGCCCGGCGCCGATCACATCGTGCGCCGCATCGAGGTGCGCGCCTTGAAGGAAGGCGCGCAGACCTCCTGGATCGTCTTCGCGCTGACCAACGACACCGACGAGCAGATCGACCGTTTGCTGGTGGCGCCGCATTTCCGGCTGGTGGGCTCGGGCGTGGTGTGGCCGGATCTGGGCGCCTCGCGCGTCTCGGCGGTGACGGCGAGCCANGGNCTGCCGCCGGAGCGCGAGGAGTCGGGCGACGCCGACGTGTTCCGCCTGACGCTCGATCCGGGCGCGACGATCACCTACGTCGCGGAGCTGCGCACCGATCGNCTGCCGCAGATCGTGCTGTGGGAGCCCGACGCCTATAAGGACAAGGTGACGAGCCTCACGCTCTACAAGGGCATCGTCATCGGCATCGCCGGGTTGCTTGCGGTGTTCCTGACCATCGTCTTCGTGGTCAAGGGCGCGGTGGTGTTTCCGGCGGCGGCGGCGCTGGCCTGGTCGGTGCTCGCCTATGTGTGCATCGACTTCGGGTTCTGGAACAAGATTTTCGGCATCGACGGCGACGCCGACCGGATTTGGCGCGCGGCCGCGGAGGCGACGCTGGCGGCGACGCTGGTGGTGTTCCTGTTCGCCTATCTCAATCTGGCGCGCTGGCATGTGCGCTATTCGCATGTGGCGTGGTTGTGGATCGCGGCGCTGACCGCGGTCGTGGGCCTGTCGGTCTACGACGCGCCGGTGGCGGCGGGCGTGGCGCGCATCTCGCTGGCGGCGGTGGCGGGCTTCGGCTTCATCCTGATCCTGTGGCTGTCGACGCACGCTTATGACCGCGCGCTGATGTTGATCCCGACCTGGTTCCTTCTGCTGTGCTGGGTGGCGGCGGCGGGCTTCGCGGTGACCGGCGGGCTCGCCTCCGATCTGGTGCAGCCGGCCTTGATCGGCGGGCTGGTGCTGATCGTCATGCTGATCGGCTTCACGGTGCTGCAAAACGCCTTCGCGGGGTCGGGCCTGGTCTCCGGCCTGGTCACCGACGCCGAGCGCAAGGCGCTGGCGCTGACGGGCGCGTCGGACGTGGTGTTCGACTGGGACGTGCCGGCCGACCGCATCTACGTCAGCCCGGAGGCCGAGCAGGCGCTCGGACTGCCGCGCGGCGCGCTCGAAGGGCCGGCCTCGGCCTGGCTCGACCTGCTGCATCCCTTCGACCGCGACCGCTATCGCGCCTCGCTCGACGCGGCGCTGGAGCAACGGCGCGGGCGCATCCAGAACGACATGCGGCTGCGCGCCGCCGACGGTCATTATCTGTGGTGGCGGATGAAGGCGCGCCCGGTCGTCGACCAGAACGGCGAGGTCGTGCGCGTCATCGGCACGCTCGCCGACGTCACCGAGCAACGTCTCGCCGAAGAGCGGATGTTGCAGGACGCGGTGCACGACAATCTGACCGGCCTGCCCAACCGGGAATTGCTGGTCGACCGGCTCGACGCGGCGCTGACGTTGGCGGGCGAGGAAGGCGGGCTGCGCCCGTCGCTGATCGTGCTCGACATCGACCGCTTCAAGCAGATCAACGCCGCCGTCGGCCTGTCGGTCGGCGATTCGATCCTTCTGACGCTGGCGCGGCGACTGTCGCGGCTGATCAAGCCGCAGGACACGCTGGCGCGCGTGTCAGGCGACCAGTTCGCGGCTCTGATCCTGTCGGAGAGCGATCCCGACGCCGTCGCCAAGATCGCCGACCAGATCCGCCGCGCCGTCGCGACGCCGATCACCTTCGCCGACCGAGAGGTCGGGCTCACCGCCTCGCTCGGCATCGCCTTCCACGACGCGCAGCTGCATGCGCGCGCCGACGAAATGCTCAAGGACGCCGAGATCGCGATGGTCAACGCCAAGCGCGCCGGCGGCGCGCGCATGGACGTGTTCCGGCCCGCGATGCGCGCGCAGCGCGCCGACCGGCTGGCGCTCGAAGCCGATATGAAGCGCGGCCTCGAACAGGGCGAATTCCGCGTCTATTTCCAGCCCATCGTGCGGCTCGAAGACCGCACGGTCGCCGGCTTCGAGGCGCTGGTGCGGTGGGATCATCCGCGGCTCGGGCGACTGTCGCCGGCCGAATTCATCCCCGTCGCCGAACAGACCGGCGCGATCGTGCCGATCGGCGTGTTCGTGCTGGAGCGCACGGCGCGCGAGCTGGCGGCCTGGCAAGCGGCGCTCGACATCGACCCGCCGATCTTCGCCTCGGTCAACGTGTCGTCGCGCCAGCTCATGCGTCACGACCTGCTGCACGACGTGAAGGCGGTGCTGACGCGCTCGGGCGTGCTGCCGAACACGCTGAAGCTCGAACTCACCGAATCGCTGGTGATGCAGAATCCCGAATTCGCGGCGCAGCTTCTGCAACGCATCAAGGATCTCGGCGCCGGCCTGTCGCTCGACGATTTCGGCACGGGTTATTCGTCGCTGAGCTATCTGCAACGCTTCCCGTTCGACACCATCAAGATCGACCAGTCCTTCGTGCGCCAGAACGGCAGNGGCGCGCGCCCCATCATCCTGCGCTCGATCATCACGCTCGCGCATGATCTGGGCATGGAAGTCGTGGCGGAGGGGGCGGAGACGGAGTCGGACGCCGTNCGGCTGTCGCAGATGGGATGCGAATTCGCGCAGGGCTACGCGTTCGGGCCGCCGATGTCGGCGGCCGACGCGCGCAAGCTGGTGGGCGCGGCGCCGGACGTGGCGTGAGACGGTCGGCCGGCGCGCCCCGTCGAAGGCGCGCCGCCGCCGGGATCAGGCGATGGCGTCTTTCTGCATGTCGACAAGCCGCGCGACGCCGAGCTTGGCGAGCTTGAGCATGGTCATCACCGTNNCCTCGCTGAAGGGCGCGCCTTCGGCGGTGCCTTGCACCTCGACAAGGCCGCCCTTGCCGGTGACGACGAAATTGGCGTCCGTCTGGGCCGCCGAATCCTCGTCGTAATCGAGATCGAGGACAGGAACGCCCTTATAGACGCCGCAGGAAATGGCGGCCACATGGTCCTTGAGCGGGTCGTCCTTGATGATCGACTTGCCGCGCATCCACTTCAGGCAATCGTGCAGCGCCACCCAGGCGCCGGTGATCGAGGCGGTTCGGGTGCCGCCGTCGGCCTGAATCACATCGCAATCGATGGTGATCTGGCGCTCGCCGAGCTTGGGCAGATCGACGACCGAACGCAGCGCGCGCCCGACCAGACGCTGAATCTCCTGGCTGCGGCCGGAGACCTTGCCGGCGCTGTCGCGGCGGGTGCGGGTGTGGGTGGCGCGCGGCAGCATCGCATATTCGGCCGTCACCCAACCGCGGCCCTGTCCGCGCAGCCACGGCGGCGGCTTGTCTTCGAGCGAAGCCGTGCACAGCACATGCGTCGCGCCGAACTTGACCAGGCAGGAGCCTTCGGCGTAGCGGGCGACGCCGCGCTCGAAAGAGACCTGGCGCAATTCGTCGGGAGCGCGTTTGGAGGGACGCATGGGCGGGTTCCGTTAATCGATTGAACGGCGCGCTTCTACCCCTCCCCGGCCGCCGCAATGCAGGCGCGACGCCTGCGCCATTGCGGCGCGGCGCGGCGCGGCGCGGCTAGGATCGCCGCGCATGTCTTTCCCGAAGTGACGGACCCTTCATGTCGGATGCTTTCGACGTCGTCATCGCCGGCGGCGCGGTGCACGGCTCCTCNCTCGCCTTCCACCTGCTCGCGGATTCCGGCTTCACGGGACGCGTTCTGGTTGTGGAGAAGGATTTTACTTACGCCAACGCCGCCTCGACTCTGTCGGCCTCCTCCATCCGGCAGCAATTCTCGACGGCCATCAATATCAACGTGTCCCTTTACGGGATCGATTTCCTGCGTCGCGGGCGCGAAATTCTGGAGGTCGACGGCGACGCGCCGGACCTCACCGTGCGCGAAGGNGGGTATCTCTATCTCGCCACCGAAGCCGGAGCGCCGGTGCTGCGCGACAACAACGCGCTGCAACGTTCGCTCGGCGCCGACACGACGCTGTTGACGCCAGACGCGCTGGCGCGCCGCTTTCCCTATCTCAATGTCGANGGATCCGCGCTCGGCAGCCTCGGCCTTTCGGGCGAGGGCTGGTTCGACGGCTATTCGCTGACGCAGGCGTTCCGGCGCAAGGCGCGCAGCCTCGGCGCGGTCTATCGCGAGGCGAAAGTGACCGGCGTCGAGCGGGCGGGCGAGCGCGTCGCGGCCGTGACGCTCGACGACGGATCGCGGATCGCGTGCGGCGCCTTCGTCAACTGCGCCGGCGCGTCGGGGGCGCGCACGCTGGCGGGTCTGTGCGGCTTCGACATTCCGGTCGAGGCGCGCAAGCGCACGGTGTTCCAGTTCGCCTGCCCGACGGCGATCCCCGACCTGCCTCTCACCATCGACGTCACCGGCGTCTGGCTGCGGCCGGAGGGCGAGGGCTTCATCGGCGCGGCCGCGCCGCAGGACGATCCCGACGCGCCGCATGATTTCGAACCGGACTGGGCCTTGTTCGAGGAGCAGCTATGGCCGGCGCTCGCGCATCGCATTCCCGCGATGGAGCGGCTCAAGCCGGGCCGAGCCTGGGCCGGGCATTACGATCTCAATCTGTTCGACCACAACGCCATCGTCGGACGAATGCCGGGCCTGACCAACGGCTATCTGGCGGCGGGCTTTTCGGGCCACGGCATCCAGCAGGCGCCGGCGGTCGGCCGCGGGCTGGCNGGGCTGATCGCGCATGGAGGCTATCGCAGCCTCGATCTGAGCGATTTCGCCTTCGAGCGCATCGCGCAGGGGCGCGCGATCCACGAGAAGAACGTGATCTGACGCCCCTCGTGCGGGCCGCGCGCGGCCCGGACGCGGCGCTCACACCGTGACTTGCGCGCCCGNCTCGACCACGCGGTCGGAGGGAATCGAGAAGAAGTCGGTCGCGTTGGCGGCCTGCTTCGACAGCGAAATATACAGATGGTCCTGCCACAGCGGCATGCCGGAATTCGCCGAGGGCTTGATCGAACGCCGGCCCAGGAAGAACGACGTCGTCATGATGTCGAGCTTGTGGCCCTGCTTGCGCATCAGCGCGAGGGCGGCGGGCACGCGCGGGCTCTGCATGAAGCCGAAATGCAGGGTCGCGACGGTGAAGTCGGGCGAGACCTTGCGCAGTTCGAAGCGTTCGGAGTCCGGCACGCGCGGGCGCGGCTCGGTGACGACGTTCATGATCACGACGCGCTCGTGCAGCACCTTGTTGTGCTTGATGTTGTGCATCAAGGCGGCGGNGGCGACGTCGACGTCGCTGGTGAGGAACACCGCGACGCCGGGCACCCGCGTCGGCTTGCTCTTCTCCAGCATGCGGATGAGATCGGCGAGCGGGATCGAATCGCGATGCGTCTTCTGCGCCAGCAAGGCGGTGCCGCGCACCCAGGTCCACATCGCGACGATCAGGCCGGAGCCGAGCAGAAGCGGAACCCATCCGCCATCCGGGATTTTGAGAAGGTTGGCGGCGAGGAAGGCGCCCTCGATGACGAGAAAGCAGCCCACGAAGGCGCCGGCCAAAGCCGGAGGCCAACGCCACAGATGCCACACGACATAAAAGGCGAGGCAGGAATCGACCACCATCGACGCGGTGACCGCGATGCCATAGGCCGAGGCCAGCGCGCTCGACGACTTGAACATCACGACGAGCGCCATGACGCCGATGAGCAACAGACGGTTGACGCGCGGAATGTAGATCTGGCCGGAATGGGCGTCGGAGGTGTGCTGAATCTCAAGCCGCGGCAGCAGCCCCAGCTGGATCGCCTGGCGCGCCAGGGAAAAGGCGCCGGTGATCGTCGCCTGGCTGGCGATGACGGTGGCGAGCGTCGCCAAGATGACCAAAGGCAGTTTCGCCCAATCGGGCGCCAGCATGAAAAACGGGTTTTCGATCGCCTCGGGATGTTTGAGGATCAGCGCGCCCTGCCCGTAATAATTCAGCAGCAGACACGGCAGGATCAGGCCGATCCAGGCGGCGCGGATCGGCGTTTTGCCGAAATGGCCCATATCGGCGTAGAGCGCCTCCGCGCCCGTCACGGCCAGAAACACGCTGCCCATCACCACGAAGCCGACGAGCCCGTGGCTGAACACGAATTTCAGCCCGTGCCAAGGGTTGAGCGCGAGAAGAATGTCGGGCGAATCGCCGATATGGCTGAGGCCCATCGCGCCGAGGGTGAGAAACCACACCACCATGATCGGGCCGAACAGCGCCGCCACGCGGCCGGTGCCGTGGCTCTGGGCGGCGAACAGGCCGACGATGATCGCCAGCGTGATCGGCACGACGTAATGCTCGAAACGCGGCGTGACGACGTTGAGGCCCTCGACCGCCGACAGCACCGAAATCGCCGGCGTGATCAGCGCGTCGCCGGCGAACAGCGCCGCGCCGGTGACGCCGAGGANAAAGATGCCGGTGGAGCGCCGGCCCATCGCGTTCTGCGCCAGCGCCATCAGCGCCAGAGTGCCGCCCTCGCCGTTATTGTCGGCCTGCATCAGATAGATGACGTATTTGATCGTGACGATCAGGATCAGCACCCAGGTCAGCAGCGAGATGATGCCGTAAACCTCGGGCGGGCCGACGCCGGTCGATTTGGCGTGAACGAGCGACTCCTTGAGCGCATAGAGCGGGCTGGTGCCGATGTCGCCGTAGACGACGCCGATCGCGCCGAGGGTCAGCGCGGCGAGACCGCTCTTGTGGCCATGTCCGTCATGACCGTGGCCCTGCTGGCCTTGTCCCTGCTGGGCGTGTCCCTGCTGGGCATGTCCCTGCTGGGCGTGATCGTGAGGAGCGTCGGCGCGGACCGGCGCAGCGGCGGACGGGTCTCCGGCGGACTGGGGCGATGGGGCGCTGGCGGCCGGCGGCTGATCGGACAAAACACCTTCCTCACGACTGCGTGACCGCAACCGCCGACGCGCGCCGACATGTCACGACCGCCGGCACTTTGCCGCGACTGAGCGCGGAAGGGAAGGTTGCGCGGGCCCGAACGGCTTCATACCTGTGGGGATGCGCGCCGCCGCTTGACGACGCGCCACAGTCTGGAGTTTCGCTTGGACCCCACACATCTTCCGCCGCCCCGAACGGCGTCTGGCACGCCACCACGATCCTGATGGTGCGCAAGGGCGGGCGCATCGTCATGGGCGGCGACGGTCAGGTCTCGATGGGGCCGACCGTCATCAAGCACAACGCCCGCAAGGTGCGCCGGCTGGCCAAGGGCGCCGTCATCGCCGGCTTCGCGGGCGCCACCGCCGACGCCTTCGCGCTGTTCGAGCGGCTGGAGCAGAAGCTGGAGCAGCATCGCGGCCAGCTGGCGCGGGCCTGCGTCGAGATGGCCAAGGACTGGCGCACCGACCGCTATCTGCGCCGGCTCGAAGCGATGATGCTGGTCACCGACGGCGAGGTCGGCCTCGTGCTGTCGGGCAATGGCGACGTGCTGGAGCCGCAGGGCGACGAAAACGGCTGGGCGATCGCCATCGGCTCGGGCGGCAATTTCGCGCTGGCGGCGGCGCGCGCGCTCTTGCCCTTCGACGTCGGCGCCGAGGAGATCGTGCGCCGCGCGATGGCGGTGGCGGCCGACATCTGCGTCTACACAAACGGCAATCTGGTGATCGACGCCATCGACGCGCCGCAGCTTCCGGGAACCAGCCTATGACCGACTTTTCTCCGCGCGAGATCGTTTCCGAACTCGACCGTCACATCGTCGGCCAGCTGCCCGCCAAACGCGCGGTCGCGATCGCGCTGCGCAACCGCTGGCGTCGGCTGCGCCTCGAAGGCGCCATGCGCGAGGAGGTTCTGCCCAAGAACATCCTGATGATCGGCCCGACCGGCTGCGGCAAGACCGAAATCGCGCGACGCCTCGCCAAGCTCGCCGACGCGCCGTTTCTCAAGGTCGAGGCGACCAAATTCACCGAGGTCGGCTATGTCGGCCGCGACGTCGAGCAGATCGTGCGCGATCTCGTCGAGGTGGCGATTTCGCTGGCCAAGGCGCGCAAGCGCAAGGGCCTGGAGGCCAAGGCGCAGCTGCGCGCCGAGGAACGCGTGCTCGACGCTCTGGTCGGGCCCGGCGCGCAGCCGGCGACGCGCGACAGCTTCCGGCGCAGGCTGCGCGCCGGCGAACTCGACGACAAGGAGATCGAGCTNGGGCTGACCTCGTCGGGCGGCGGCGCGCCGATGTTCGAATTGCCCAACATGCCCGGCGCCATCGGCGCGATCAATCTCGGCGACCTGCTGGGGCGCGGCCGCGCAAGACGNCGCCGTCTCACCGTGCGCGAGGCGCATGAACCGGTGATGGCGGAGGAAACCGAAAAGCTGATGGATCAGGACCGGATCGTCCAGGAGGCGATCCGCGACGTCGAGAACAACGGCATCGTCTTCCTCGACGAGATCGACAAGATCTGCGCGCGGGAGGGGCGCGACGGCGGCGTCTCGCGCGAGGGCGTGCAGCGCGATCTGCTGCCCCTGATCGAGGGCACCAGCGTCGCCACCAAGCACGGCGCGGTGAAGACCGACCATATTCTGTTCATCGCCTCGGGCGCCTTTCACGTCGCGCGGCCCTCCGATCTGTTGCCCGAGCTTCAGGGCCGGTTGCCGATTCGCGTCGAACTCGCCTCGCTGACCGAGGAGGATTTCCGCCGCATCCTCACGGAGACGGAAGCGAGCCTGCTGAAGCAATATGTCGCGCTGCTGGCGACGGAAGGGGTCGCGCTGAGCTTCACGCCGGACGCCGTCGAGGCGATCGCGCGCATCGCGGTGCAGGTGAATTCGACGGTCGAGAACATCGGCGCGCGGCGGCTCCAGACGGTGATGGAGCGCATTCTCGACGAGGTGTCGTTCACCGCGCCGGACCGGGACGGCGGAGCGGTGGTGATCGACGGCGCGCATGTGGCGCGTCATCTCGGCGAGCTGGCGCAGAACGTCGATTTGAGCCGCTTCGTGCTGTGAGGCAGGCGCAAAGCTCAGGCAGAACGCCGCGGCTCGCCTAAACCCGTCTTGACGCCGGGCGCGCGACTTGCGTTCTTGAGCGCATGTTCGCGCGCAACCTTCTGACCGTCGGCGTCGGAACCGGGCTTTCCCGACTTCTGGGCTTTGCGCGCGACATCATGATCGCCGCGACGCTGGGTTCGGGCCCTGTCGCCGACGCCTTCGTCACCGCGTTCCGTCTGCCCAATCTGTTCCGCCGGCTGCTGTCGGAGGGCGCGCTCAATCCGGCGTTCGTGCCGATCTACGAGCGGTTGCGCACGCAGAAGGGCGAGGAGGCGGCGACGGCCTTTTCCGGCGACGCCTTTCTGGCGGTGGCGCTGGCCTTGTCGGCCTTCGTCGGCCTCGGCACGGCGGGCATGGGCGCGATGGTGTATCTGCTGGCGCCGGGCTTCGCGGCGGACGCGGAGAAATTCGCGCTGACGGTGGCGCTGTCGCGGCTGTGCTTTCCGTTCCTGCTGTTTTCGAGCCTGGCGGCGCTGCTGGCCGCCATTCTCAACGCGCGCCATCGCTTCGTCGTCGCCGCCTTCGCGCCGGTGGCGCTCAACGCGGTGATGGTGGCGGCGCTGGCGGCGATTTCGTTCGGCGGGCTGGAGGGCNNGCGCGCGCGGCGCGCGCTGGCGCTGTTCGTGTCGGTCGGCGGGCTGGCGCAGCTGGCGCTGTGCTGGATCGGCGTGCGCCGGGCCGGGTTGCGGCTGGCGCTGCGCTGGCCGCATCGCACGCCTGAGCTGCGCGCGCTGATGCTTTACGCGCTGCCCGGCATGTTCGCCGGCGGCGTCGCGCAGGTGAACGCCTTCGTCGGCTCGATCGTCGGCTCGGGCTCGCCGAGCGCGGTGTCGTATCTCTATTACGCCGACCGCGTCTATCAGCTGCCGCTCGGCGTCGTCGGCGTCGCCATCGGGCTCGTCCTGCTGCCGGAGTTGACGCGCAGCCTGCTGCGGCACGACGTCGCCGCGGCGCGATCCTTCCAGACCGCCGCGCTCGACTTCGCGCTGGCCGTCACGACGCCGGCGGCGGTGGCGATGGCGGCCCTCGCCTTCCCCATCGTCGACGTGCTGTTCCGGCGCGGCGCCTTCGGCGCGCCGGCGTCCGTGGAGACGGCGGCGACGCTCGCCGCCTTCGCGGCCGGCATGCCCGCCTATGTGCTGGCCAAGGCCCTGCAAACCGGCTTTTTCGCGCGCGACGATCTGCGCACGCCGGTGATGGTGGCGCTCGCCGGGGCGGCGCTCGACGTCGCGCTGTCGATCGCGCTGTTTCCGCGCTTCGAACATGTCGGCGTCGCGATCGCCGCCAGCGCGGCCGGCTGGCTGAACGCGGCGGCCCTGCTGGGCTTGCTGATGGCGCGCGGCCATTACCGGCCCGACGCGGCGCTGCTGCGGCGAACGGCGATGATTCTCGTCGCCTCGGCGGCGATGGGGGCGGCGCTGTGGATCGGGCGCGGCGCGCTGGAGACGACCTTCGCGTCGGGCGGCGCGCTCGCCCGCATAAGCGCGCTGGCGGGCCTGTGCGTGGGCGGGCTGGCGCTCTACGCCGGCGTCGGGCATGCGCTCGGCGGGTTCGACCTGCGCGCCCTGCGCGCCGCGCTGCGGCGCTGAGGGCGCCGGCGCGGCGCTCTTGCGCCTGCGAGGCGGCTTGGGCCATAAGTCCGCCCGACCCTGACAGAGACGACGGATGAAACAGATGGCCGGTGAGAACGCGCCCGCGCAAGCGACCACGCCCGAGCAGACGAGCGCGCCGGCGGCGCGCGGGAGCTGGTGTTCTCCGGCGTGCAGCCCACCGGCAACCTGCATCTCGGCAACTATCTCGGCGCGATCCGTAACTTCGTGGCGTTGCAGGAAAAATACGACTGCATCTATTGCGTCGTGGATCTGCACGCGATCACGCAGCCGGTCGACGTGTGGGGCGGCTCGGCCGGTCTGGTCAAGGCGACGCGCGAGGTGACCGCGGCGTTTCTGGCGGCCGGCATCGACCCCAAGCAACATATCGTGTTCAACCAGAGCCGCGTGCCCGAACACGCCGAACTCGCCTGGGTGTTCAATTGCGTGGCGCGGCTGGGCTGGCTCAACCGCATGACGCAGTTCAAGGAGAAGGCCGGCAAGGATCGCGAGAACGCCTCCGTCGGCCTTTACGACTATCCGGTGCTGATGGCCTCCGACATTCTCGTCTATCGCGCCACGCATGTTCCGGTCGGCGACGACCAGAAGCAACATTTGGAGTTGTCGCGGGACATCGCGCAAAAGTTCAACAACGATTTCTCCTCGGACATCGCGCGGATGGGTTTCGAGGCGACGTTCTTCCCGTTGCCCGAGCCGATCATCCAGGGGCCGGCGACGCGAGTCATGAGCCTGCGCGACGGCTCCAAGAAAATGTCGAAGTCGGACCCGTCCGATTATTCGCGCATCAATCTCAACGACGACGCGGACGCGATCCGCGCCAAAGTCAAGAAGGCCAAAACCGATCCCGAACCCCTTCCCTCCGAGATCGAGGGGCTGAAGGGCCGACCGGAAGCCGAGAATCTGGTCGGGATCTTCGCGGCGCTCGAAGCCACGCGCGCCGAGGATGTGCTGCGGCGCTTCGGCGGCGGTCAGTTCTCGACCTTCAAGAACGCGCTGGTGGACCTGGCCGTCGACAAGCTCGGGCCGATCGGCGCGGAAATGAAGCGGATCACGGCGGACCAGGGCTATATCGACGCCGTGCTCAAGGACGGCGGCGAGCGCGCCGGCGCGCTGGCGCGCAAGACCATGAACGACGTCAAGGATATCGTCGGCTTCNNCTGCGGTGAACGCGCGGCGGGGCGCGGCGCGCTTGCGTCGCGCGGCGGGCTGCGTCAGCATCGCGGCAGCGTCCCGCGAGCCGGAGGCTGGATGAGCGCCGTCAAACGTCGTTCCTACGAACAGGGCCACCGGCCCAAATGGCTGGTTTTCGCCGACGACACGCCCGAGTGCGACAGCGCGGTGCAGTTCGCCGCGCGCCGCGCGCGNCGCGTGGGCGGCGGCGTCTCGCTCGTCGCGGTGATCCAGCCCGACAATTTCGGGTCCTGGCTCGGCGTCGGCGACCGCATCCGCGCCGAGGCTCAGGAGGAGGCCGAGGCCGTGCTGGAGAAGCGCGCGGCGCGGGCGCGCGCGGTCAGCGGCCTGGAGCCCGACAAAAGGGTGCGCGAGGGCGCGCGGCTGGCCGAAATCATCAAGCTGATCGAGGACGACGAGGACATCTCCTATTTCGTCATCGCCGCCGGCGTCGGGGCGGACGGGCCCGGCCCGCTGGTCTCGGCGCTCGCCGACCGGCTGGCGGATTTCCCGATTCCCATCGTGATCGTGCCGGGCGGCCTGACCGAGGCCGAGATCGAGGCGATGAGCTGAACGCCGTCGCGCCATGCGGGCGCGGCGAAACGGGCGCTTCGCGGGGCGCTCCCTATATGATAGGAAGCCGCCGCCGCTTCTCCGCGGCGCCCGCCCGACCTTGACCCGGAGCGCGTCAATGTTCATCCAGACCGAATCCACCCCCAATCCCGCGACCCTGAAGTTCCTGCCCGGCCGCACCGTGCTGGCCGACGGGGCGATGGAGATCACCGACGCCGACTCCGCCGGCGTCTCGCCGCTCGCGCGCGCGCTGTTTTCGATCGACGGCGTCACCGGCGTGATGTTCGGCAACGACTTCATCTCCGTCACCAAGCGCGACGGCGAGTGGCAGCATCTCAAGCCGGCCATTCTCGGCGCGATCATGGAGCATTATGTCTCCGGCCAGCCGCTGCTCGAAAATCCCGGCGCGGCGCAGGGCGGCGCGGAGGAGTTNTTCGACGCGAAGGACGCCGCCACCGTCGAGGCGATCAAGGAGCTGCTCGACACCCGCATCCGCCCTGCGGTCGCCGGCGACGGCGGCGACATCGCGTTTCGCGGTTTCAAGGACGGCGTCGTCTATCTGGCCATGAAGGGCGCATGCTCGGGCTGCCCATCCTCGACGGCGACGCTCAAGCACGGAATCCAGAACTTGCTGCGTCATTTCCTGCCGGACGTGCGCGAGGTCGAACAGGTCTGAGCGCGCGTCGCGGCGGGCGGAGGCGACCATGAAGATCGTGATCGTCTCCGACGTCCACGGCAACGACGACGTGCTGCCGTTCCTGCCGCAGGACTATGACGAGCTGTGGGTGCTGGGCGACCTCGTCAACTACGGGCCCGCGCCGGCGCAGACGGTGGCGTGGGCGATGCGTCACGCCGCCATCGCGATCCGCGGCAATCATGACGACGCCGTCGCCCGCGCCGACGATTCGCGCTGGAGCGCGCGGTTTCGCGCGACCGCCGAAGCGACGCGTCGTCACAGCGAGGCGTCGCTCGACGCCGCGCAAATGGCGTTTCTCCGCTCCTTGCCGCGCGATGTCGCGCTCGAACGCGACGGCGTGCGTTTCCGCCTCGTGCATGCGACTCTGGCGGACCCGTTGTATGGCCGCCGCGCGCCNGACTCGCCCGATTGGGCCGAGGAGATCACGGGCTGCGACGCCGACGTGCTGCTGGTCGGACATTCGCACGTTCCGACGCTGAGGCGTTTCGGCGCGCGCACGCTGCTCAACCCCGGCAGCCTCGGGCAGCCGAGAGACGGGCGCACGAAAGCCAGCTACGCGGTTTGGGAGAACGGCGCGTTCGCGCTGCGATCCTTCGACGCGCCGGTCGAGACGACGGTCGCCAAGATCAAAGCGATCGGCTACGCGCCCGCGGTCGAGGACGAACTCGTCGCGATCCTGCGCACCGGCCGGGCCTAGGGCGCCCGCGCTGGTCAGATCGCCAGCGTCTCGCGCACGCGCTCCAGCACGCGCGGATCGGCGAAATCCGCCACGGTCAGCGCGACGCCGGCGGCGAGGAGGCCAGGAAAGGCGGCGGGCCGCCCGATCCCGACGGTCGTCAGGCCAGCGCGCACGGCAGCGGTCGCGCCCGCCACCGAATCCTCGAAAGCGACCGAACGCGCCGGGTCGCCGCCGACGGCCCTGAGGCCGGTCAAATAAGGCAGCGGATCGGGCTTGCCGGACGCAACCTCGTCGCCCGCCACGATGGCGGCGAAGCGCCCGTCAAGGTCGAGCGCCGTCAGCATGGCGTCGGCGTTGGCGCGCGGCGCGTTGGTGACGAGCGCGACGGCGACGCCCGNCTCACGCGCGAAATCGAGAAGCTCGGTCAGGCCGGGCATGCGCGTCAGACCGCCGACGCGGGCGCGGAAGATCGCCTCCTTGTCGTCGAGAACGCGCTTGCCTTGCTCGGGCGTGAGGTGGGGAAAGAAATGCGCGGCGATGTCGGCGTTGAGGGCGCCGACGATATTGGCCTTGAACGCCGGCCAGTCGAGCGCGACGCCCTGCGCGGCGAAGCTGTCGCGCATGCATTCGAAGTGCAGCTCGTCGTCGTCGGTCAGGGTTCCGTCGAGATCGAACAGGAGAGATGGCTTCACATGCGCCTCGCTTTTGCGCCTTGCTTTCACACCTTGCTTCCACGCTTGGGCCGAAAGCGGGCCGTCGCGGCCCGCCGCCGCGGCTCACATCGTCGCGCCGATCTGCCACGGGACGAATTCGGCGTCGCCGTAGCCCAGCGTTTCGGACTTGGTGCGCTCGCCCGAGGCGACGCGCAAGATAAGGTCGAAAATTTCGCGCCCCTTGTCGTCGAGGCTGACGCCGTCGAGCACGTCGCCGCAATTGACGTCCATGTCGTCGATCATCTTCTCGTAGATCGGCGTGTTGGTCGCGAGCTTGATCGAGGGCGTGGGCTTGCAGCCATAGGCGGAGCCGCGCCCGGTGGTGAAGGCGAGGATATTGGCGCCGCCCGCCACCTGCCCGGTCGCCGCGACCGGGTCGTAGCCGGGCGTGTCCATGAACACCAGGCCCTTGGCCGTCACCGGCTCGGCGTATTCGAAGACGCCCATCATGGTCGTCGAACCGCCCTTGGCGGCCGCGCCCAGCGATTTTTCGAGAATGGTGGTGAGGCCGCCCGCCTTGTTGCCAGGAGACGGATTGTTGTTCATCTGCATTTTGGCGGCGGCGGTGTAGTCCTCCCACCATTTGATGCGCCGCACGAGTTTCTCGCCGATCTCGCGGGTGGCGGCGCGGCGGGTGAGAAGATGCTCGGCGCCGTAGATCTCCGGCGTCTCCGACAGGATCGCCGCGCCGCCGTGGCGCACCAGCAGGTCGACGGCGCGCCCGAGCGCGGGATTGGCGGTGACGCCGGAATAGCCGTCCGAGCCGCCGCATTGCAGCGCCAGCGTCAGGTCGCCGGCGGGGCGCGTGGTGCGGCGGGCGCGGTCGGCGACGGGCAGCATCTCGCGGATCGCGGCGACGCCCTTCTCGACCGTCTTGCGGGTGCCGCCGACCTCCTGAATCGTCATGGTGCGGAAGGTGTCGGACTCCTCCACGCCATAGGCCTCCTTCCAGCGATCGATCTGAAAGCCCTCGCAGCCGAGGCCCACCATCACCACGGCGGCGACGTTCGGATTGGTCGCGTAACCCCATTGCGTGCGCTTGAGGACCTCGTAGCCCTCGCCCTTGACGTCGAGCGCGCAGCCGCCGCCATGCACGAGCGCGATGACGCCGTCGACATGGGGATAGTCGCGCAGAACGCCCGATCGCTCGATCTCCTGCGCCATCAGCCGCGCGACCGACGCCGAGCAGTTCACGCTGGTGAGAATGGCGAGATAGTTGCGCGTGCCGACCTTGCCGTCGGCGCGCAGATAGCCCTCGAAGGTGGCCTGACGTTCGACAGGAAGGATCTCCTCGACGCGCGCGGCTTCGGCGAAGCGATAGTCGCGCGCGAAATCGCCCATCGCGACATTGTGCTCGTGCACCCACTCGCCGGCGGCGACGTCGCGGCTGGCGAAGCCGATGATCTGGCCGAATTTGACGATCGGCGCGCCGGCGGCGATGGCGGCGGCGGCCATTTTGTGACCGCGCGGCACGCGCTCGCGGGCGACGACGCCGTCGACGCAGAAGCCGGCCGGCAGGGAGTCGACGGCGACCACGACGTTGTCGGCGACGTCGAGCCGCAAGCTGCGGGCGTGGCGGACATGGGCGCTCCTGGCGTCTCAGGCCGAAAACAGTTCGGGCCGCTCGCGGAAGATCAGTTCGAACGCGGCGGCGGCGCTGTCGAGATGGTCGCGCATGGCGCGCCGCGCCACGTCGGGATCGCCGCCGATCAGCGCATCGGCGAGCGCACGATGTTCGGCGTAGGCCTGCGCGGTGCGCCCCTGCGGCGACAGCAACAAGCGGCGCATTCGTTCGAGATGGGTGCGCGCGGCCTCCAGAGCGTCGACCGCATGGGCGAGCGCGAGGGGGCGGGCGATGATCTGGTGAAAGGCGACGTCGAGCGCGTAAAAGCCCGACACATCGCCCTTCTCGGAGGTCGACCTCTGACGCTCCAGATTATCGGCGAGAGCGTCCCGGTCGGCCTGGGTCAGCCGCGGGGCGGCGAGTTCGGCGATCTCGCATTCGAGCGCGCGGCGAATCATCTGGTATTCGCGAATCGCCGAAGGCGACATCGGCGCGACGAACGAGCCATGTTGCGGGGCGATGGTGACCAGGCGCTCGTAGGCCAGGCGATTGATCGCCGCCTGCACCGGAAACCGCGACACGCCGAGCTTGGCGCAAATCGCCAGCTTGTCGATCGCCGCGCCCGGCTCAAGCAGGCCGCCCAGAATGCGATCGCGAAGCTCGCGATACACCTGTTCGGCCTTCGACAGCCGCTCGGCGGGCCCCGTCGGGCGCCCGGCCGGGCGCGCGCGTCTTGGAGCCGCGCGTCTTGGAGGCGAGCGTCTTGGAGGTGCGCGCCTTGGGGCGAGCGTCTTGGAGGCGCGCGCCTTGGGGGCGAGCGTCTTGGGGCGAGCGTCTTGGAGGCGCGCGCCTTGGCGGCGCCGGTTCCGGTCGAACGCGATTTGGCGGAACGGGATTTCACGGATTTCGGTTTCGCGGCCATGTGGCGATCGCTCGGACGCTGCGTCGCAGGTCGCGCGCACGCTGGACAGGGGGCCGCCCCTGTCAATACTTTCGTTGGAATGCGGCGAACGAACGCGGTCGCGGACGAGGCGGCGCGCCAGGGGATCGATGCCCGCGATGGATTTGAGCGCAGCGCGCGCGTTGCCGATCGACGGGTGCGCCGGCGCGCTGGCGGGGCGCGTGCACCGGCCCGGCCTCGGCGCCAGCGTCGTCGCCGTGCGCGCGCAGGGCGTGGTCGACGTGACCGCGACCTTCCCGACCATGCGCGACCTGTGCGAGAGGCCCGATCCCGCCGGCGCGCTGCGCGCGGCGACCGGCGAGGCGCTCGGCCCGCTCGATCCGATTCTCGCCAACGCCGACCCGGCGCGACGCGATTCCTCCCGCCCCTGGCTGCTGGCGCCGACCGACCTGCATGCGCTGAAGGCGGCGGGCGTCACCTTCGCCATTTCGATGCTGGAGCGCGTCATCGAGGAACGCGCGCGCGGCGACCTCGCCAAGGCGGCGACGATCCGCGGCGAAATGACCGCGCTGATCGGCGACGATCTGGCCCGCTTGAAGCCGGGCTCGCCGGAGGCGGCGCGACTCAAGGCGCATCTGCTGTCGATCGGCGCGTGGTCGCAATATCTGGAGGTGGGGATCGGACCCGACGCGGAAATCTTCACCAAGGCGCAACCGATGTCGGCGGTCGGCGCCGGCATGGAGGCGGGCCTGCATCCGATGTCGGACTGGAACAATCCCGAACCCGAAGTGGCGATCCTGGTCGCGTCCGACGGGCGGATCGTCGGGGCGACGCTCGGCAACGACGTCAATCTGCGCGACGTCGAGGGGCGCTCGGCTTTGCTGCTCTCNAAGGCGAAGGACAATAACGCCTCCGCCGCGCTCGGACCCTTCATCCGCTTCTTCGACGCCAGCTTCTCGCTCGACGACGTGCGCGCCGCGCAGGTGACGCTGACGGTCGAGGGCGAGGACGGCTTCATGCTCGACGGAACGAGTTCGTTGAGCATGATCAGCCGCGACCCGGTCGATCTCGTCGCCCAGCTGATCGGGCCGCACCATCACTATCCCGACGGCGCCGCGCTGTTCCTGGGAACGATGTTCGCGCCGATCAAGGATCGGGACGCACCCGGAAAAGGCTTCACCCATCATGTCGGCGACGTGGTGACGATCGCCACGCCGAAGCTCGGCGCGCTGGTCAACCGGATGCGGCGCTCGAACGACTGCGAACCGTGGCGCTACGGCGCGCGCGCGCTCATGGCAGACCTGTCCAAGCGCGGCTTGCTCTAGCCCGGCGGCGCCACAATCGCTCGTCGCTTTCAGGGAGGGCCGCATGGCCGGGATTTTCAAGAATTATATCGACGGCGAATGGCTGGCGGGCGACAGCGTTTCACGAAACGTCAACCCCTCCGACACCAACGACGTGATCGGCGAATATGCGCGCGCCTCCGCCGCGCAGACGCAGGACGCCATCGCCGCGGCCCGCGCGGCGCTGCCGGGCTGGGCGCGCTCGACGCCGCAGACGCGATACGACGCGCTGATGTCCATCTCCAAGGAGATCATGGCGCGCAAGGACGANGCCGGTCGGCTGCTGTCGCGCGAGGAAGGCAAGACGCTGGCCGAGGGCGTCGGCGAGGCGACGCGCGCGGGGCAAATCTTCGCCTTCTTCGCCGGAGAGGCGTTGCGGGTCCCCGGCGAGAAGGTCAACTCGATCCGCCCCGGCGTCGACATCGAGATCACGCGCGAACCTGTCGGCGTCGTGGGAATCATCGCGCCGTGGAACTTTCCGATCGCGATCCCGGCCTGGAAGATCGCGCCGGCGCTGTGCTACGGCGACACGGTGGTGTTCAAGCCCGCCGACCTCACGCCGGGAACCGCCCACGCCCTGACCGAAATCATCGCGCGCGCCGGGCTGCCGAAGGGCGTGTTCAATCTGACGATGGGGCGCGGCTCGTCGGTCGGCCAGACCTTGCTCGACTCNAACCTGATCGACGCGATCTCCTTCACCGGCTCGATCCAGACGGGGCGCAAGGTCGCCGCCGCCTGCGTGTCCGGCGAAAAAATGAAGAAGTTCCAACTTGAGATGGGCGGCAAGAATCCGCTCGTCGTGCTCGACGACGCGGACCTGCCGACGGCGGTCGACTGCGCCGTCAACGGCGCGTTCTTCTCCACCGGGCAACGCTGCACCGCCTCCTCCCGGCTGATCGTGACGGCCGGCGTCCACGACGCTTTCGTCGCGGCGGTGACGCAGCGCATGAAGGGGCTGATCGTCGACGACGCGCTGAAGCCCGGCACGCATATCGGCCCGGTCGTCGACGAGAGCCAGCTTGAGCAGGACATGAACTACATCGCGCTGGGGCGCGAGGAAGGCGGCGCGCTGGTCGCGGGCGGAGAAAGGCTGAACCGCGCCACGCCCGGCTATTATCTGTCGCCGGCGTTGTTCACAGGCGTCGACAACGCGTCGCGCATCGCGCAGGAGGAAATTTTCGGGCCCGTCGCCGTCGTCGTCAAGGCGAAGAATTACGATGAGGCTCTGGCCCTGGCCAACAACACGCAGTTCGGCCTGTCGTCGGGGATCTGCACGACGAGCCTGAAATACGCCTCGCACTTCAAGCGCAACAGCGAGGCCGGCATGGTGATGGTCAACCTGCCGACGGCGGGCGTCGACTACCATGTTCCGTTCGGAGGGCGGAAGGGGTCGAGCCACGGTCCGCGCGAACAGGGCCGTTACGCGGCCGAATTCTACACGACCGTGAAAACAGCCTACACCCTGCCCTGAGCGCAGACGTTCCCGGGGCCACAACGCCGGCCCCGGGAACGGCGGGCGCTTTCAGCCGCCGATATTGTAGGCGGCGAGCGTGGCCATATTGACGATATCGGAGTCGCGCGCGCCCAGCGGCACGATCTGCACCGGCTTGTCGAAGCCCACCAGCAGCGGCCCGATCACCGTCGCGCCGCCAAGCGTCTGCAACAGGCGCGTCGATATCGCGGCGGAGTGGATCGCCGGCATCACCAGGACGTTGGCGACGTCGGTGAGGCGGCAGAACGGATATTGCGCCATNNCGCGACGCGATCGAGCGACCTCCGGAGCCATGTCGCCGTCATACTCGAAATCAAGCCGCTTGCCGTCGAGGATGCGCACCGCCTCCTGGATCTTCTGCGCGCGGTCGCCCGGCGGCTGGCCGAAGGTCGAAAACGACAGCAGCGCGACGCGCGGCTCGTAGCCCAGACGCCGCGCGACGCCGGCCGCGCCGATGGCGATCTCGGCGAGATCGGCGCCCGACGGCATTTCGGTGATCGAGGTGTCGGCGACCACGACCGGGCGGCCGCGCGAGAGCACCAGCGAGACGCCCATCAGGCGATGGCCCGGCTTGGGATCGAGGACGGCGCGCACCTCGTTGATGCAGGTCGCGAAGTTGCGGGTGACGCCGGTCACCAGCGCGTCCGCGTCGCCTTGCGACACCATCGCGGCGGCGAAATAGTTGCGGTCGTTGTTGATCATGCGCTGGCAGTCGCGCAGCAGATAACCACGCCGCTGGAGGCGCTCGTACAGCAATTGCGTATAAATGGCGTTGCGGCCGGAGATGCTGGCGTTGGTGATCTCGATATGCTCGTCGGTTTCAAGGCCGGCGTTCTTGGCGGACGCGCGGATACGGTCCTCGCGGCCGACGAGGATCGCCGTGCCGAGCCNCTGATGGGCGAAGGAGACGGCGGCGCGCACCACCTGCTCCTCCTCGCCCTCGGTGAAGACGACGCGCTTGGGGAAGCGGCGGACACGCTCGACGATGCGCTGCAAGGCGCCGGCGACAGGATCGCGGCGGGCGTTGAGCTGGGCCTTGTATTCGTCCATGTCGACGATCGGGCGGCGCGCGACGCCGGTCTCCATCGCCGCCTTGGCGATGGCAGGCGGCACCACATGGATGAGACGCGGATCGAACGGCACGGNGATGATGTAGTCGCGCCCGAAGCGCGGGCGCGCGCCCTGATAGGCGACCGCCACCTCGTCGGGCACATCCTCGCGCGCGAGCTCGGCGAGCGCGTGCACGGCGGCGATCTTCATCTCCATGTTGATCGTCGTGGCGCGCACGTCGAGGGCGCCGCGGAAGATGTAGGNGAAGCCCAGAACGTTGTTGACCTGGTTGGGATAGTCGGAACGGCCGGTCGCGACGATGGCGTCGTCGCGCACGGCGTGCGCTTCTTCAGGCGTGATCTCGGGGTCGGGATTGGCGAGGGCGAAGATGATCGGATTGGGCGCCATCGTGCGCACCATGTCCTGGCTCAGCGCGCCCTTGGCGGAGAGACCGAAGAAAATGTCCGCGCCCTCCATCGCCTGCGCGAGGGTGCGGTGCGGCGTGTCGACGGCGTGCGCCGATTTCCACTGGTTCATCCCNNCGGCGCGGCCGCGCCAGACGACGCCCTTGGTGTCGCAAAGCGTGATGTTCTCGGGCGCGAAGCCCATCGCCTTCAACAGGTCCATGCAGGCGATGCCGGCCGCGCCGGCGCCGTTGCAGACCAGGCGGGTCGTCTTGAGATCGCGGCCGGTCAGCTTCATCGCGTTGACGATGCCGGCCGCCGCGATGATGGCGGTGCCGTGCTGATCGTCGTGGAACACCGGGATGTCCATCGNCTCCTTGAGCTTCTCCTCGATGACGAAGCATTCGGGAGCCTTGATGTCCTCCAGATTGATTCCGCCGAAGGAGGGGCCGAGATAGCGCACCGCCGCGATGAAGGCGTCGGGATCCTNGGTGTCGACCTCAAGGTCGATCGAGTCGACGTCGGCGAAACGCTTGAACAGCGCCGCCTTGCCCTCCATCACGGGCTTGGAGGCGAGCGCGCCGAGATCGCCGAGGCCGAGAATGGCGGTGCCGTTGGAGATCACCGCGACCATATTGCCGCGCGTCGTGTAGTCGAAGGCGCGCGAGGGGTCCTCGGCGATGGCCTTCACCGGCACGGCGACGCCGGGCGAATAGGCGAGGGACAGATCGCGCTGCGTCGCCATCGGCTTGGTCGCGATGACGGCGAGCTTGCCGGGGCGTCCGGAGGAGTGAAAAGTCAGCGCCTCCTGATCGGTGATGGTCGGCCGGCTGCGCTTCGTGCCCTCGGACATGCTTTTGTTCCCCCGTGGGGGCTTGTCCCCGTTCTGGTTGAACTCTTTGAATAGACCTTCGGTCGGGGCGCCACAAGCGCTCGTCCCGGCCGATGGAGCTCTTTGGCCGCCGGCGCCGCCCGACGGGCGAAATGGCCGCCGCGGCTGTCGAAAACCGGCGCGGCGGGCTCGCGCCGTCAGATCGGCTTCGCTAGGCTCGCCGGCATGTCCGCCCTCGCCCCAGCCTCCCCGGCGTCGCCCGGCCCGATCCGTCGCGCGCCACGCCGATGATGGCGCAGTATATCGAGATCAAGGCCGCCAATCCGGGCTGCCTGCTGTTCTACCGGATGGGCGATTTCTTCGAACTGTTCTTCGAGGACGCCGAAATCGCCAGCCGGGCGCTCGGCATCGCGCTGACCAAGCGCGGCAAGCATGAGGGCGAGGACATTCCGATGTGCGGCGTGCCGGTCGAGCGCGCCGAGGATTATCTGCATCGCCTCATCGCGCTCGGCCATCGCGTCGCGGTGTGCGAGCAGCCGAAGACCCGGCCGAGGCGAAGAAGCGCGGCGCCAAGNTCGGTGGTGAAGCGCGACGTCGTGCGCCTCGTCACNCCCGGCACGCTGACCGAGGAGCGGCTGCTGGAGCCGGCGCAGGCCAATCTGCTGGCGGCGATCGCGCGGGCGCGNGAGAGCGAGGGCGGTTTCGTTCACGGCGTCGCCGCGCTCGACATCTCGACGGGCGCCTTCCGGGTGTTCGAGGCNGCGGGAGGGGAGCTGGCCGGGCTGCTGGCGCGGCTCGAACCGGCCGAGATCGTCGCCGCCGACGGCGAGCCCGACGCGGCGCTGGAGCGCGCCGCCGAGGCGGCGCGGGCGCCGCTGACGCGGGTCGGGCGCGAGGCGGCGAGCGCCGCCAACGCCGAGCGCACGCTCGCCGATTATTACGGGGTGGCGACGCTCGACGGCTTCGGCCGGCTGTCGCGGGCGGAGACGGCGGCGGCGGCGCTCGCCGTCGCCTATGTGCTGCGCACCCAGCGCGGCCAACGCCCGGCGCTGTCGCCGCCCGAGCGCGGCGCCGACGCCGCGGTGATGGAGATCGACCCGGCGACGCGCGCCAATCTCGAACTCACGCGCACGCTCGGCGGCGAGCGCGCCGGCTCGCTGCTGGCGGCGATCGACCGGACGCTGACGGCGGCCGGCGGCCGGCTGCTCGCGGAGCGNCTGGCGGCGCCGTTGGTGGAGGCCGGTGCGATCGCGCGGCGGCTCGACGCGGTCGCCTTCTTCCTCGACGACGAGGGCCTGCGCGAGGCGGCGCGCGCGGCGCTGAAGGCCGCGCCCGACATGGCGCGCGCGCTGTCGCGGCTGGCGCTGGAGCGCGGCGGGCCGCGCGATCTGGCGGCGCTGCGCGACGGGCTTTTCGCCGCGCAGGCGCTCGCCGCGCGGCTCGCCGGCCGCGACCTGCCCGAGGATCTGGCGCGCTGCGCGG
The DNA here is from genome assembly GCA_013693735.1 of Rhodoblastus sp. Lineage (GTDB taxonomy): Bacteria > Pseudomonadota > Alphaproteobacteria > Rhizobiales > Beijerinckiaceae. The sequence goes on from CP059255.1 coordinate 260,988, forward strand.
CGGCGCTGGCGCGCGAGGAGGGCGTCGTCGAGCGCGCGCTCAAGGCCGCGCTCGACGACGAGCCGCCGCTGCAAAAGCGCGACGGCGGCTTCGTGCGGCGCGGCTTCGATCCGCTGCTCGACGAGACGCGGGCGCTGGCGCAGGAATCGCGCGGCGTGGTGGCGGCGATGCAGGAGACCTACTCGGCCGAGATCGGCCAGAAGGTGCGCATCAAGCACAACAATTTTCTGGGCTATTTCGTCGAGCTGCCGCCGGCGGCCGGCGAGGCCCTGCTGAAGCGGAACGGCCGCTTCATCCACCGCCAGACGATGGCGGGGGCGATGCGCTTCTCGACCGCCGAACTCGCCGAACTCGACTCGAAAATCTCCTCGGCCGGCGAACGCGCGGTGGCGATGGAGCTTGAGATGTTCGGCCGGCTCGCGGGCATGGCGCTGGCCGAGCGCGCGGCGATCTCGGCGGCCGCGCAGGCGCTCGCCGAAATCGACGTCGCCGCCGCGCTGGCGGAACTCGCGGCGCGAGCGAACTGGACGCGTCCGCGCGTCGAGCGCTCGCTCGCTTTCGCGGTCGAGGCGGGCCGCCATCCCGTCGTCGAGGCGGCGCTGAAGGCCAAGGGCGAGCCCTTCGTGCCGAACGATTGCGACCTCGCCGGCGACGGGGCGGCCGGGGCGCTCGCCATCGTCACCGGCCCCAACATGGCCGGCAAATCGACCTTCCTGCGCCAGAACGCCTTGATCGCCATTCTCGCGCAGATGGGCAGCTACGTGCCGGCGCGGGCGGCGACGATCGGGCTGGTCGACCGGCTGTTCTCGCGCGTGGGGGCGGCCGACGATCTGGCGCGCGGGCGCTCGACCTTCATGGTCGAGATGGTCGAGACGGCGGCGATCCTCAACCGCGCGAGCGAGCGCTCGCTGGTCATTCTCGACGAGATCGGGCGCGGCACGGCGACCTTCGACGGGCTTTCGATCGCCTGGGCGTCGGTCGAGCATCTCAACGCGACCAACCGCTCGCGGGCCTTGTTCGCGACGCATTACCANCGGCTGACGCAGCTTTCGAAAACCCTGCCGCGGGTGAAAAACCTCACGATGCGCGTCGCCGACCACAAGGGCGACGTGGTGTTCCTGCACGAGGTGACGGCCGGCGCGGCGGATCGCAGCTATGGCGTGCAGGTGGCGCGGCTGGCGGGCCTGCCGGCGAGCGTGGTGGCGCGCGCCAAGACGTTGCTGGCGGCGCTGGAGGCGGGCGAGCGCAAGCGCGGCCCGCGCACGGCGCTCGACGAGCTGCCGCTGTTCGCAGCGCTGCCGCCGGCCCCGCGCCCTCCGCGCCCGAGATCAAGGCGNGACCTGCTGCGCGAGGCGCTCGCCGCGCTCGACCCCGACGCGATGAGCCCGCGCGAGGCGCTGGAGGCGCTGTATAAGATCAAGTCGATGGCGCGGGACGTCTGAATTGTTCCTGAAATGTTCTTGATCCATCCGAAAATCTGACCTAGCGTCACCCTGGGACGAGGGGACTTGTCATGGTCGTGCGGGTGGCGACGGTCGCGTTTTCNGGGGTGGACGCGCTGCCCATCGACGTGCAGGTGCAGATTTCGCCCGGCAACGTCGCCTTCACGCTGGTCGGGCTGCCCGACAAGGCGGTGGCGGAATCGCGCGAGCGGGTGCGCGCGGCGCTGATCGCCTCGGGCCTGGCCATGCCGGCCAAGCGCATCACGGTCAATCTCGCGCCCGCCGACATGCCGAAAGAGGGCTCGCATTACGATCTGCCCATAGCTCTGGGAGTGATGGCGGCGATGGGGGCGATGCCGGCCGACGCGCTCGCCGGCATGACGGTGCTGGGCGAGCTGGCGCTCGACGGGCAGATTTCCGCCGTCGCCGGCGTGTTGCCGGCGGCGGTCGCCGCCAACGCGCGCGGGCATGGGCTGATCTGCCCGGCCGAATGCGGGCCGGAGGCGGCGTGGGCGTCGTCCGAGCTTGAGATTCTGGCGCCGCGCTCGCTGATCCGCNNCGTCAACCACGTCACCGGCAAACAGGTGATGGCGCGGCCCCGCCCCGCCATGCGCGCGCCGGCGGGGCCGCAGCCCGACCTTTCCGACATTCGTGGCCAGGAGAGCGCCAAGCGGGCGCTCGAAATCGCGGCGGCGGGCGGGCACAATCTGCTTTTCAACGGCCCGCCCGGCGCCGGAAAGTCGATGCTGGCGCAGCGGCTGCCCTCGATCCTGCCGCCTTTGACGCCGGCCGAACTGCTCGAAGTGTCGATGATCCACTCGATCGCCGGGCAACTGGCGGGCGGCGAACTCACCGACCGACGGCCGTTCCGGGCGCCGCACCACTCCGCCTCGCAGCCGGCCTTGGTGGGCGGCGGCGCGCAGGCCAAGCCCGGCGAGATTTCGCTCGCCCATCATGGCGTGCTGTTCCTCGACGAGTTGCCGGAGTTTCAGGCCAATGTGCTCGACGCGCTGCGCCAGCCGCTGGAGACCGGCGAGGTCGCCATCGCGCGGGTGCATCACCGGGTGGTCTATCCGGCGCGCTTCCGNCTCGTCGCGGCGATGAACCCGTGCCGCTGCGGCCACGCCACCGAGCCCGGCTACGCCTGCAAACGCGCGCCGAACGCGCGCTGCATGGCGCAATACCAGGCGCGCCTGTCGGGTCCGCTGCTCGACCGCGTCGACCTGCATGTCGAGGTTCCCGCGGTGAGCGCGTCGGACCTGTTGTTGCCGCCCTCGCGCGAGACGTCTGCGCATGTGGCGCGGCGCGTCGGCGCGGCGCGCGACCGGCAGCGGGCGCGCTACAAAGAGCTGGGGCGGCCGGACGTGACCACCAACGCCGCCGCTCCGGCCGCGTTGATGGAGGCGATCGCCACGCCCGACGAGGGCGGGCTGAAGCTGCTGCGCGACGCCGCCGAGCGGATGCGGCTGTCGGCGCGCGGCTATCACCGCACGCTCAAGCTCGCCCGCACGCTGGCCGATCTCGACGGCGTCGACATGGTGACGCGCGCCCACATCGCCGAAGCGCTGTCCTACCGCCCCGACACCGACCGCGCCGAGGCGGCGGCGTAAGCGTGGCGCGGCGATGAGCGCGCGGAAACGGCGCGCTGCTTTCGCGGAGCGTCGCAGGCGCGCGGCGCGGGCCGGGCGGCCTTGAGCGGCGAGCGCCCGGCGCGGGCCGGGCGGGTCTTGAGCGGCGAGCGCCCGGCGCGGTCGCGTCGGCGCGTCTCGTGGAGCCCGCCCGGCTTCGCCCCCGCCCCGGGCGCGGCGGGCGGCGCCGGCGAGGCTACGGCCTGATCGCCGGGCGCGTTGAGGCGCTCTCATGGCGGGCTGCGGCGCCTCGCCCGTTCTCCAGCGCAAGCGGCGCGGCTCGCCCGCCGGCCGGGGCGAGTCCGCAACGTCGCTCGCGCACCCCTGCCTGCGGCGTATCCCCCGCCCTGCGGCGCACCCTGCCCGGCGGCGCGTCCCTGCACGGCGACGCATCCCCGCCGTGCGGCGCATCCCCGCCCTGCGGCGCATTCTCCTCGCCCTAAGGCGCATCCCCGCCCTGCGGCGCGTCCCTGCCCTGCGGCGCATTCTTCTCGTCCGGCGAGCGCGGCGCCGCTGCGCTCTTATGCGACGGCTTGCGCGACGGCTCGCGCGCCGGCTTGCGCGACGGCTTGACGCGGACGGGCCGGTTCCTTCAAGACCCGCGGCGAGACTCCGGCGTCGGCGTCCCGCCCGACGCCAGCCTTCGCGCGGGGCGGCGCGAGCGCCGCAGACGTCGCCGTCGCCGCGGATTCACGAGAGAGCTTGGCATGTCCCTTCACATCGACAAATTCCGTTTGGCCGGGGTGATGGGTTATCCGGCGCTGCATTCGCGCTCGCCGAAGATTCATGGCTACTGGTTCGAGCGGTATGGGCTCGCCGGCGCCTATATGCCGCTCGAACTGCCGCCGGAACGGCTGGAGGCGGCGCTGCGGGCGCTGCCGGCGCTGGGTTTCGCGGGCTGCAACCTGACCATCCCGCACAAGGTGGCGGCGATGGGGATCGTCGACACGGTCGAGGACACGGCGCGGCGCATCGGCGCCATCAACTGCGTGGTGGCGCAGCCGGACGGCGCGCTGGTCGGGCGCAATTACGACGGTTTCGGCTTCGTGCAGTCGCTGTTCGAAGCGGCGCCNGATTTCCATCCGGCCGACGGGCCGGTGCTGGTGCTGGGCGCGGGCGGGGGCGCGCGGGCGGTGATCGCCGGGCTGCAGGACGCCGGCGCCAGGCGCATCATGGTCGCCAACCGCACGCCCGCCCGCGAGGCGGCTCTGGCGCATGACCTTCAGGTCGAGCAACTGGCCTGGGAGGATCGCGCGGCGGCGGTCGGCGAGGCGGCGCTGATCGTCAACACGACGAGCCTGGGCATGGAGGGCCAGCCGGAGCTGGAGATCGACCTCGCGCGGCTGTCTCCCAAGACGCTGGTCGCCGACATCGTCTACATTCCCCGCGAAACCAGCCTGCTGGTGAGCGCCCGCGAAAGAGGTTGCCGCACGGTCAACGGGCTCGGCATGCTGCTGCATCAGGCGCGGCCGGCCTTCCGCGACTGGTTCGGCGTGATGCCCGAGGCGACGCGGGAGCTGCGCGCCATCATCGAGGCGACGCTTTAGCGGAGCGCTCGGGCCAAAGACGACGACCGCCCGCGCAACGGGCGGCGCGAAAAACGGGAGGACGTTCGGCATGGGCAATGCTCCTTTTTCGCTTAAGGGCCGCGTCGCGCTGGTGACCGGCGCGTCGCGCGGGCTCGGCCTGGCGATGGCGCAGGCGCTGGGCGAAGCGGGCGCCTTCGTGATCGTCAACGGGCGCGACCCGGCCTCGCTCGACGCCGCCGTCGCGCGGCTGACGGCGGCGGGCGTCGCGGCGGCGGCGGTCGCCTTCGACGTCACCGACGCGCAGGCCCGACGCGCCGGCGTCGCGCAGGCGGCGGCGCTGAGGGGCCGGCTCGACATTCTGGTCGGCAACGCCGGGGTGCAGCATCGCGCGCCGCTGGCGGCGTGGACGGAGGCCGATTTCGACCGCGTCGTCGAGTCGAACATGACGGCGTGCTTCTTCCTCGCCCAGCTTTGCGCGCCGCATATGAAGGCGGGCGGATATGGCCGCGTGATCTTCACGACCTCGGTCAACGCCCTGCTCGGGCGCGAGACGATCCACGCCTATGTCGCCTCCAAACACGGCCTGCTCGGCCTCACGCGCTCCTTGTCGACCGAACTCGGGCGGGACGGAATCACCTGCAACGCGATCGCGCCGGGCTATTTCATGACGGAGATGAACGAGGCGCTGCGCGCCGACGGCTCCTTCGTCGAAAAGATCGCGGCGCGCACTGCGCTCGGGCGCTGGGGCGAACCGGCGGAGTTGGGCGGGGCCTGCGTCTATCTCGCCAGCGAGGCCGCCGGCTACGTCACGGGACAGCAAATCGTGGTCGACGGCGGCATGACCTCCGCCATCTGCCTGTAGTCGAGCGCGCGCCAACCAAACCGAAAGCTTTCGCGTTTAGTCTTCGCCCGATCGCGCGGAGACCTTTCATTTTGACTTCGGGAACGCTCGTCTTCAGCATGTTCGCGTTCGCGGCCGCCCTGGCGGCCGGCTGGGCGACGCTCGCGGTTCGCGTCGCGCAAGCGCGCGCCGCGCAAGCAACCGACGAGAGCGACGCGCTGCGCCGCGAGCTCAAGCGGCTCTCCGCCGCCGCCGCCTCGGCGCAGAAGGCCGAAGCCGCCTCTCAGGCGAAATCGCGTTTTCTGGCGACCGTCAGCCACGAGGTGCGCACGCCGCTGAACGGCATTCTCGGCATGGCGGGGCTGTTNGCGGGGACGAAGCTCGACGCAGAGCAGGCCAGTTATGTCGACGCGATCGAGACGTCGGGGCGCGCGCTGGCGACGCTGATCGACGAAATCCTGGATTTCTCACGGATCGAAGCCGGCAAGCTGNNGCTCAGCGTCGCGCCGTTCGATCTGGCGGCGGCGACCGACGGCGTGGTCGAACTGCTGGCCCCAAGGGCTCAGGCCAAAGGGCTCGACATCGCCGCGCATCTGGCCNNCCCGGCGCCGGCCCGCATCGTCGGGGATGCGGCGCGCATTCGGCAGATCCTGATCAATCTTGCGGGCAACGCGGTCAAATTCACCGAGACGGGCGGCGTCGGCGTGGCGGCGCGCGTGGAGGAGGAGCGGCTGATCTTCACGGTCGAGGACAGCGGGCCGGGCGTGGCCGAGAACCGTCGCGCCGCGATCTTCGGCGAATTCGAGCAGGGCGACGATTCGGCGACCACGCGCTATGGCGGGGCCGGGTTGGGACTGGCCATCTCGCGCCGGCTGGCGCGGCTGATGGGCGGCGACATCGCCTATGCGCCGCGCGCCGCCGGCGGCTCGATCTTCACTTTCACGCTGCCGCTCGCGCGCGTCGACGAGGAGGGGCGNACCGCCTCGACGGCGCGGCTCGACTGCAAGCGGGCGCTGGTGGCGGCGGCGTCGACCTTCGAAGCGCCCTATCTGGCCCAAAAGTTGGCCGACCTCGGCGCGGGCGTCGTCGGCGCGGACGACGTGGCGACGGCGACGAGCGCGCTGACCTGCGGGCGCCGGTTCGATCTGGCGCTGATCGATTGCGCGCTCGGCGTCGAACAGGCGCGCNNGCTGGCGACCGCCGCGCGGGCGGCGGGGGCGAGCCCCATCGTATTGTTTTCGCCTTTCGAACGGCGCGCGCTCGGCGACGTGGCCGCGTCGGGCTTCGACGGCTGGCTGGTCAAACCGGTGCGCCAGCGCGCGCTGCTCGCGCGGCTGAGCGAGGCGCCGGCCCCGAGCCGGCCGGCCGCGGCGCAAGCCGCGCCTGCGCCCGACGCGACGGGAGCGCGCGTGCTGCTGGCGGAGGACAACGAGATCAACGCGCGCATCGTGATCCGCATGATCGAACGGCTCGGCGCGCAGGTCGCGCACGCCCGCGACGGGCTGGAGGCGCTCGATCTGGCGCGCGCGGCGCAGCGCGGCGAGCGTCCGGCCTTCGACCTGATCCTGATGGACGTGCGCATGCCGGGGCTCGACGGGCTGGAGGCGACGCGCATCCTGCGGGTCGAGGAGGCGCGCGCAGGCGTCGCGCCGACGCGCATCGTGGCGCTGACCGCCAACGCCTTCGAGGAGGACCGGCAGGCCGCGCGCGCCGCCGGGCTCGACGATTTCATGACCAAGCCGATCGACGCCGGCGCTCTCGCCGCGCTGCTGACGCAGGCCGCCGCGCACGCCTCGGCGGCGTAAGCGAAGGGGCCGTCCGGGGAAAGCCTCAGGCCCGTCCTCGCCCGCCGCCCACAGCGCGGAGAGACCCTCGCGATAGGTCGGGAAGGCGAGCGCGCCGACCAGAGCGCGCAGCCGGGCGTTGGCGGCGCGCTTGCACTCGGCGTAAAAGCTCGCCCCCATCGGCGACAGCGCGGCCTCGTCGAAGGGGATTTCCGGCGGCGGCGCGATCCCCATCAGCGAGGCTGCGAAGGCCACCACGTCCTGCGNGGGCGCCGGCTCGTCGTCGGCGCAGATCAGCGGGCCGCCGTCCGTGCCGCCGGCGAGGCAGGCGGCGATGGCGGCGGCGACGTCGTCGACATGGATGCGGTTGAACACCTGGCCGGGTTTGACGATCCGCTTCGCCGCGCCCGCCCGAAGCTGCGCGAGCTGGTTGCGGCCGGGGCCGTATATGCCGGCCAGACGCAACAGATCGACCGGCGCGCCGAGCCGGTCGCCCAGATCGCTCCAGGCCGCCTCCGCCTCGACGCGGGCCTGCGAGCGCGGCGAGGAGGGCGTCGGCGCGGCGGACTCGTCGATCCAGGCGCCCTGCCTGTCGCCGTAGACGCCGATGGTGGAGAGATAGACGACGCGGCGCACGCCGCGCGGAGGATCGCGCAGCGCGGCGATCGCCGGGTCGCCTTTGTCGCCGGGCGGAACGCTGACGATGACGGCGTCGGCGTCCTCCATCGCGACGCGCAGCGCCGAGGCGTGGACGGGGACCGGCTTGATCCCGCGCGCGGCGAAGCGCGGCGCGTCGGCGGGATCGCGGATGGTGGCGGACAGGCGGGTGGGTTCGCCGTCGCCTGTCTTGGCGCCCAGCGCCATCCAGCGACGCGCGCAGTAGCCGGGCCCGATCAGAAACACTCTCANTGACGTCTCCCCGGCGACGATGCGCCATTCCTGATCGACCTGCGGGTCGCCATCGCGCGTTCCGGAGGCGGCGCGGCGGCGCGCCTCCTGCGGCGCGAGGCGGCCCAGCGCCCAGATCGCCGCGCCGCGGACCTGCGGCGCGGGATCGGCCAGACGGGCGCGGACGGCCTCGACAAGCCCGGCGTCGCCGGAATTTCCGCACGCGATCATGACGTTGCGCAGGAACCGCGCAAGCCCGACGCGCTTCACCGGGCCGCCGGCGAACAGCGCGCGAAAACCGGCGTCGTCGAGGGCGGCGAGGCGGGCGAGATCGGNGGCGCGCAGGTCGTCGCGCGCGGCGAGCTTGGCCTCGCGGGCGGTCTGCGCGAATTTGTTCCAAGGGCAGGCGGCGAGGCAATCGTCGCAGCCATAAATGCGGTTGCCCATCGCGGCGCGAAATTCGAGCGGGATCGGGCCAGGATGCTCGATGGTCAGGTAGGAGACGCAGCGCCGGGCGTCGAGGCGATAGGGAGCGGNGAAGGCGCGCGTCGGGCAGGCGTCGAGGCAGGCGCGGCAGGAGCCGCAGCGATCCTCGCCCGGCGCGTCGGCGGGCAGGTCCAGCGTCGTGAAGATCGCGCCGAGGAACAGCCAGGAGCCGAAATCGCGCGAAACGAGATTGGTGTGCTTGCCCTGCCAGCCAAGGCCCGCGCGCATCGCAAGCGGCTTCTCCATGACAGGCGCGGTGTCGACGAAGACCTTGGCGTCGCCGGCCTGCCCGAACTGCGCGGCGCGCGCCAGCGGCTGGCCGGCGAGGAGCTTGAGGCGGCCCTTGACGACGTCGTGATAGTCGCGATGGCGGGCGTAGACCGAGATCGNCGCCGGCGCTTTGCGAGCGAGAACGGCGCGAGGGTCGTCGTCGGGACCATAGTTCATGCCGAGCATGAGGACGGAGCGGGCCTGCGGCCAGAGCGAGCGCGGATCGGCGCGACGATCCGCCTTGTCGGCCAGCCAGCCCATGTCTCCCTNGCATCCCGGCGGCGAGGAAGGCGGCCAGCCCTTCGGCCGCCCCCGGCGGGCGGCGGCCGGGGCGACGCCGACCGCGTCGAACCCTGCGCGCGGGCCTGGGCGCGAAAAATGCGAGCAACCGGGCGCTGTGCGCCGTCGCCGCGTCGTCTGCGCCTTTCCGGGGATGGATCGCCATCACGCTCGCGTATAAAACCGCTCGCGCCGGCGAACAATGCGAATCAGCGTGTGCCGGCCCCGTCGACGACGGCGATTTTCTCGCAGCCCCCGAGTTTCTTTCATGGATTTTCTCAAGGCCCTCATTCTGGGCGCGGTGGAAGGCTTCACCGAGTTCCTGCCAGTCTCCTCGACCGGCCACCTGCTGTTGCTGGGGCATTTTCTGGGCTTCGAGTCGAAGGGCAAAACCTTCGAGGTGCTGGTCCAGCTCGGCGCGATCCTGGCCATTCTGATCGTCTATGCGGGCAAGATCATCTCCGTCGCGCGGGCCCTGCCCTCCTCCGCGCAAGCGCGTCGCTTCGTGCTCAACGTTCTCGTCGCCTTCCTGCCGGCGATGGTGATCGGCGGGCTGTTCGGCTCGAAAATGAAAGAGATGTTCTTCAACCCGGTCGTCGTCTGCACGACGTTGATCGCCGGCGGCCTGGTGCTCATTCTGATCGACGACATGCCGATGACGCCGCGCATTCACGACGTCATGGACATGCCCACGCCCACAGCCTTCAAAATCGGACTGGCGCAATGCGTGGCGATGATCCCCGGCGTGTCGCGCTCGGGCGCGACCATCGTCAGCTCGATGCTGCTGGGCTGCGACAAGCGCACCGGCGCGGAGTTCTCCTTCTTCCTCGCCATTCCGACGATGTGCGGCGCTTTCGCCTACGACCTGTTCAAGAACTACAAATACCTCGAAATGAGGGACATCGAGTTGATCGCGGTCGGCTTCGCCGCCGCCTTCGTGTCGGGCCTCATCGTGGTGCGGGGCTTCCTTGGCTTCGTTTCGAAGCATGGATTTCTGGCTTTCGCATGGTGGCGCATCATCGTCGGCCTGCTCGGGATGGCCGGACTGTTCTTAATTGGTTGATCGCGTTTACGCGGCGACAAAGCTTGCACGCTAGGCTGCGCGCGAGGCCGCCTAAGGTGCGGCGCGACGCCGGAGCGCAAGCGGATGTTCTCGACGATGAAAATGGCTGCGGGAGTAGGCGTCACGGCCGTCGCCGCGGCTATGTTTCTNGGCGCAAAAGTCGAGAATGGCGCAGCGCCCTCGCCCGCCGCGGCGCGGGTCCAACCTGTCGCGGCGCCGGTCGCCGCGGCCGCCCCTCTTCAGAAGAGCCCCGGGGCGCATCGGCGAGCCGCCGGCGGCGCGGTGACCCTGACCGCCGACGCGCGCGGGCACTACTTCGCGCCGGTGGAGATCAATGGCCGCGTCACGACGATGATGGTGGACACCGGCGCGAGCAGCGTGTCGCTGAGCGCCGACGACGTTCGCAAACTTGGCGTCATGGTGCCCGCAAACGCACCCAAGGTGCAGATCTCCACCGCCAACGGCGTCGTGACGGCGACGACCCTGACCTTGCCGGANGTACGCCTCGACACGATCACGGTGCGCAATGTGGAAGCAACGCTGCTGCCCGACGGCGTGCGCTCGATCAGCCTGCTCGGCATGAGCTTCATGTCGAAGCTGTCGAGCTTCCAGGTCGCGGACGGCGAATTGTCGATGAAGCCGTAGCCCACGCGCGACGTCTTCAAGCGCCGACGAAAAAGGGGCCGCGTTCGCGCGGCCCCTCGTTTTCGCCCTGCTCGTTTCCCCGCGGCGCAAGCGCCGCGACGCACTCACGGATGCCAGGCGGTCGGGCAGTAGCTCGCAGCCGCGATGCCGGCCTGAAGGTCGACGTAAGCGACGTTGCGCGGCTTCATATAGCTTGTCTGCTTCAACGTCACGGAGGTGAGCGAGCCGCCGCCGAACGACTGGAACGAGCCGCCCAGCAAAGGCTGATAGTCGTAGGCGACGTCGGCGACGATGACGCTCGTGCCAGGCACGGCGACGCCAAGCGGAACGGTCGTCAGGCTCGGCGTCGCATCGGAGGCGACGACGGTCAAGGCCGCGCAAGACCGCGTGACGCCCTCATAGCCGACGCTCCAGTTGGTCGCAGCCGTCGGCGCGGCGGCGGTGCCCTGGAACGAAACGGNGCTGACCGTCATGCGGACCTGACCGGCGGCGACGGGGAACGGCGCAAGAANTCCATTCGCGGCCGCGCGGATGTCGGTCATTTCGCTCGAACTCAACGTGCCGCTGGATTGCGACGAGAGATCGGCCGCCGTGCGCGAGAACAGCGACACTTTTCGGCTCGCCTGATAGCCCATCGAGAGTTCGAGCACGCCCATGTAGAGCGTCAGCATCAAAGGCAGAATGATCGCGAATTCGACCGCCGCGATGCCGCGCGCGTCNNAGCGCCGAAGCTACGGGCCGATCCCCGGCGATCTTCGCCGAGGCGCGACGCAACCAGATCGGAAAGCGTTTCATCTCCTCGACTCCTCAGAACGGTTCATTGCGGAAAACGAAGACGCCGAGCAGCGCATATTGCAGTTCGCCGCCGATCATCGAGGCGCCGCCGCCCGTAAGCGAAGGCGCGACGGCCGGAAGCGGATAGGCGGCGCGCGCGACGATGATCGACCCCTTCGCGCCAGGCGAATAGGTCGTCGCCGCTCCCGTCAGCAAATCGGTGGCCGAGGTCGAGAACGACGCGTCGCCGAATGCGGAAAGCTGGCGAACGTCGACGACGAGCTTCGAGCAATCCATAAAATCGGGCAGAAGGCGATTGGTGGTGTTGCAAAGCACCTGATCGCGGAACTGTTCGGCCGTGGTGATGGCGCCGTTCGACTGAACCTGACCGGTCATGATCGCGCGCGAGGCCTCGGCGACCGCCGTATCGAGCGCCTCGGCGACGAAAAAGCGGTAACCAAGTTGGATGATCGCGAAGAGAATCGCGAAGAAAGGCGCGGCGACAAGCGCCATCTCGACGGCGGTGGCGCCGACTCGTCGCGGCGCAGGCGACGCAGCAGACGCCGCCGCGGCGGCGACGCGGCGCGATCGCGGTTTTGCTCGGGCATGTGCATGGACAACGTCTCCACCACGCCGCAACGCGGCGCTTCAGTGGAACGACGCTACACAAAAGAGCTTGAAAGCTCGTTACGACACACAGCTAAAGTTGGCGGTCGCGCCTTCATCGTTCGACAACCATCTCGCCGCGCGCGCGGCCCGCGCTCGCGGACGCCGCGCGACGAGCGATCAGCGGCCTGCCGCCTGCTGGGTCTGCGCGGCGCCGGCGACGGAGGAGTTGCNGCAGCGGATCTGCGCGCTCATCGCCTCGAAGGCCTTGCCGTCGCCCAGTTGCGGCGACAGCATGCAATCAGGCGCGCAGGAATAGGACTCGCGTTCGACGCCGCGTTGCACGAGCACATGCACGCCGCTCTGGCGCACGCGGATCGGCGACTCGGCGACCANGCCGCCGTTCTTGTCGAGCGCGATCAGATTGGTCTCGCCATAGCTCTTGCCGGTGATCACCATCGAGCCGGACGCCTTAAGCATGGTGATGTCGGCGATCGAGGNGTTGCCGATCACCAACGTCGCCGCGTTCGGCGGCAAGCGCGCCACCTTGGCGACGTCCAGGGCGACGTAGATCGGTTCCGCCGCGAAGGCGCCGTTCAGCGCGGCGCTCGCGGCGATCGCGCCGATCGCCAGGCCCGCCAACTTCGTCGCTACGCTGGTCCACATACGCCTTGCTCCACAGCCCTCGGCGACACGGCGTCGCCCGAATGTCGTCGGCGCCGCCGATCGGAAGCATCAAAGCGGAAAATGGTGAACGCTTGGTTTCCGTGCGGCGAAGGCCAGCGCTCGCGCATAGGCCGGCCGCATCTCGCGGCGAGCCGAGCGCGCAGATCCGAATATATAGAACGCGCGTGCGCGCGCGATCTTCAGCCGCCCCAGCCTTTAGAGCCTCGCGCTCGCGAGCCGCAGCCGGCGGCCGGCGGCTGGCGGCGCAGGCCATGAGCGGCGACGTCGACGGCGGCGATCCGAGCGGATCGCGGAAACGCTGCATAAACCAAGCAAATGACGTGGCTCACCCAACGACGTCCGGATTCGGACCGCGTTAATTTCTGGGGCTCATGGTCCTTCTCACGGAAGACGCGACGTGCCCACACGGGACGCTTCCAAAAAGCCGCCGAGCAGCGCGGCGACGTTTCAGACAGGAGCAATGCAATGACGAAGCTGATGTCCTTCATGAAGAACGAGTCCGGCGCGACGGCCATCGAGTATGGCCTGCTCGCTTCGCTGATCGCCGTCGCGATCATCACCGCCGTGTCGACCGTCGGCTCGGGCGTCGGCAACAGCTTCAACAAAGTCGGCGGCAAGCTTCAGTAAAGCCGCATCGGACCGCCGGGTGAGCCGGCGGTCCGCCTCACTCTCGCCAATCCGCTCAGGAGCGCCCAGTGTCCAAGTTTGTATCGTTCCTCAAGAACGAGTCCGGCGCGACCGCCATCGAGTATGGCCTGCTGGCCTCGCTAATCGCCGTCGCGATCATCACCGCCGTGTCTAAGACGGGCTCGGGCGTCGGCAACAGCTTCAACAAGGTCGGCGCGAAACTCCAGTAACGCCGCCGCAAGGCCCGCCGCCCCGGCGGCCAGCCTCCTCTCCTCCCAAGTCTTTCCCTACTTTCCCCAGGAGCAAACCCATGTCCAAGTTCGTCGCTTTCATGAAGAACGAGTCCGGCGCGACCGCCATCGAGTATGGCCTGCTCGCCTCGCTGATCGCCGTCGCGATCATCACCGCCGTGTCGACCGTCGGCTCGGGCGTCGGCAACAGCTTCAACAAGGTCGGCGGCAAGCTTCAGTAAAGCCGTCGCGGGCCGCCGCTCAGGCGGGCGGCCCGCCCCTTCTCTTCCCCAAACTCTTCCCCTCTTTCCCCAGGAGCAAACCCATGTCCAAGTTCGTCGCTTTCATGAAGAACGAGTCCGGCGCGACCGCCATCGAGTATGGCCTGCTCGCCTCGCTGATCGCCGTCGCGATCATCACCGCCGTGTCGACCGTCGGCTCGGGCGTCGGCAACAGCTTCAACAAGGTCGGCGGCAAGCTTCAGTAAAGCCGTCGCGGGCCGCCGCTCAGGCGGGCGGCCCGCCCCTTCTCTTCCCCAAACTCTTCCCCTTTCCCCAGGAGCAAACCCATGTCCAAGTTCGTCGCTTTCATGAAGAACGAGTCCGGCGCGACCGCCATCGAGTATGGCCTGCTCGCCTCGCTGATCGCCGTCGCGATCATCACCGCCGTGTCGACCGTCGGCTCGGGCGTCGGCAACAGCTTCAACAAGGTCGGCGCGAAGCTTCAGTAACGCCGTCGCGGGCCGCCGCCGAGGCGGGCGGCCCGCACCTTCTCTTCTCCAAACTCTTCCCCTTTTCCCCAGGAGCAAACCCATGTCCAAGTTCGTCGCTTTCATGAAGAACGAGTCCGGCGCGACCGCCATCGAGTATGGCCTGCTCGCCTCGCTGATCGCCGTCGCGATCATCACCGCCGTGTCGACCGTCGGCTCGGGCGTCGGCAACAGCTTCAACAAGGTCGGCGCGAAACTTCAGTAAAGCCGTCGCGGGCCGCCGCCGAGGCGGGCGGCCCGCTTCTTTCCCATCCCAGACCGCCCCCAGCCCATATAGGAGCCCCCCATGTCCAAGTTCGTCGCTTTCATGAAGAACGAGTCCGGCGCGACCGCCATCGAGTATGGCCTGCTCGCCTCGCTGATCGCCGTCGCGATCATCACCGCCGTGTCGACCGTCGGCTCGGGCGTCGGCAACAGCTTCAACAAGGTCGGCGCGAAGCTTCAGTAAAGCCCGTCGAGCCGCGCGCCAGCGCGGCTCGCTCGCCGCCCCTCGCGCAGGAGCCTCGCGTGTTCAAGCAAACTTCGTTCCTCGAAGATGGAGCCGGGGCGACCGCGATCGAATACAGCCTTATCGCCATGTTCATCGCCCTTGCGATCATCGCCGGCGCGACGACCCTCGGATCGAACGTCTCCAACATCTTCAACAAGTTCGGAAACACGTTCAGCTGAGGCGGCCGGCGCGGACGGCATACGGACATCATGAAGAAGGGCCCGCGTCGGCGCGGGGCCCTTCGTCGTCTGTGGCCTGAACGCGCCCGCCTCACCAGCAGCGGCGCACGCGCACGCGCCGCCAGCCGAAGGGCGTGGAGGCCCAGCGCCAACGCACGACGCAGCGCGGCCCGCCGTAATAGCCGTAGCCCGGCCCAGAAGCGGGGCCCGCCATAGAAGCGCGGGCGATGAAAGCGCGGCCCGAAACCGCGGGGCCGCCGCGCCAACCATGATGGTGTCCCCACCCCAAGGTTGAGCCTGCGACTGAGCGGGCGCGATCGCGACCGCTGTCAAAGGCGCCGGCGGCCAGCGCCGAAAGAGTGAACGTCCGGGACAGAGATTGGGTCATCGTCGATCTCCTTGAACGATCGCGTCAGCCGGGCGATCCTCGCCGCGCCGCGCTGAACCTGACGGCAACGCGACGTTCAGGCGCGGTTCACGCTCTCGCCGCGCGCATGCGTTGACCCTGCCTCGCAGGGCCCCTAGTTTGCCGCGCGCATTCAGCGCCCTCGCGCTTTTTTCGAGATTTTCCGATGACCGCCGCGCCCTCGCCGCTTTCCGCCGATCCCTCGCTCGATCCCAAGCGGTCGTTTCAAGGGCTGATCCTCACCCTTCAGGCCTTCTGGGCGAAGCAGGGCTGCGTCATCCTCCAGCCCTACGACATGGAGGTCGGCGCGGGCACGTTCCACCCAGCGACGACATTGCGCTCGCTCGGCCCCAAGCCCTGGAAAGCGGCCTATGTGCAGCCCTCGCGCCGGCCCAAGGACGGGCGATACGGCGANAACCCCAACCGGCTCCAGCATTATTACCAGTATCAGGTGATCCTGAAGCCCTCGCCGCCGAACCTTCAGCAGCTTTATCTGGACTCGCTGGCGGCGATCGGCGTCGATCCGGGCCTGCACGACATCCGTTTCGTCGAGGACGACTGGGAGAGCCCGACGCTGGGCGCGTGNGGGCTTGGCTGGGAGTGCTGGTGCGACGGCATGGAGGTCTCCCAGTTCACCTATTTCCAGCAGGTCGCGGGCTTCGAATGCGCGCCGGTGTCGGGCGAGCTGACCTACGGCCTTGAACGGCTGGCGATGTATGTGCAGGGCGTCGAAAACGTCTACGACCTGAACTTCAACGGCCGCGAGGGCGCCGAGAAGATCACTTACGGCGACGTGTTCCTCCAGGCGGAGCAGGAATATTCGCGGCACAATTTCGAGGCCGCCGACACGGCGCTGCTGTTCCAGCATTTCCGCGACGCCGAGCAGGAGTGCAAGGCGCTGCTCGAAAAGGGCGACAAGGGCGCACGCCACGAGATGGCGCTGCCGGCCTACGACCAGTGCATCAAGGCGTCGCACCGCTTCAACCTGCTCGACGCGCGCGGCGTGATCTCGGTCACCGAGCGCCAGAGCTACATTCTGCGCGTGCGCGAGTTGGCGAAAGCCTGCGGCGCGGCGTGGCTGAAGACCGAGGGCGGCGGCGCCGCCTGAATCTGCCGAAGCTTTCGAGCCTGCTGGAGGGAACGCGCATGGCCCGATCCCCGCTTCCCGACTATCGCGATCCCTGCGGCTGGACGGCGCTCCTGGCGTCGCGCGCGCCGAGGCCGCCGGCGCAGGGCGAGATCCGCGCCAAATACGCGATCATCGGGGCCGGCTACACCGGCCTTGCGACGGCGCGGCGGCTCGCCGAACTCGATCCCGGCGGCGAGATCGTCGTGCTCGAAGGCTCCGACGTCGGTCAGGGTTCGGCGGCGCGCAATTCCGGCTTCGTCACCAATTTCGACTCCAAGGCCGGCCTGTCGACGCAGGAGGCGGCGCGCGCCGAGCGCGTCAACCGCTACACGCGCGAGGGTTTCGACGCGCTGATGGAGGCGATGCGGGCCGGCGGATTCTCCTGCGATCTCGTCAAGACCGGCCGCGTGCTGGCGGCGGCGACGGCGCTCGGCGAGGAGAAGGCGCGCGCCACGCTCGAAGGGGCGAAGGCGCATGGCGTGGCGGCGACGTTCCTCGACCGCGCGGCGATGGCGGCGCGCATCGGCAGCGCCTATTACCGCTGCGGCGTGCGCACGGACGAAGGCTATCTGCTGCAACCGGCGGCGCTGATCCGAGGCCTCGCCGACACCCTGCCCGCCCCGATCCGTCTCTTCGAGAACACGCCCGTGCTCGACGTCGAGGGCGAGGGGCCGCGCGTGCTGCGCACGCCGCAGGCGCGGGTGCGCGCCGATCACGTCGTGTTCGCGACCAACGCGGCGATCAAGCATTTCGGCTATTGGCGCGACCGGCTGGTGACGATCTACACCTATGCCGGCCTCACCGAGGCGCTGGGCGAGGCGGANGCCGCGCGCCTCGGCGCTCCCGCCTGGGGCGTGCTGCCGGCGCATCGGCTCGGCTCGACGCTGCGGCGCGTCGGGACCGACCGGCTGATGATCCGCTCGCTTTACGCCTATGAGGCGCCGATCGATTCGGAGGTGGCGCGGCAGGCGCTGACCGAACGGCTGCGCCGGCGCTATCCGGGCCTCGCGCATGTGCGGCTCGAATATGTNGGGGGCGGCGTCACCGCGTTGACGATGAACGGCGCGCCCCGCTGGGGGCGGATCGCCAAAGGCCTCTACGGCTCGGCCGGCTGCAACGGGTCGGGGGTCGTCAAGGGCACGGCGCTCGGCCGCCGCCTCGCCGAGATGATCGTCACCGGCGATCCGCAGGAGGATCTGAAGGCCGCCTATGGCGAGGCCGACTGGATCGCGCCGGAGCCGCTGCGCCGAATCGGCTTCCACGTCGTCTCCGCCTACGAGAAGCGCAAGGCCGGCGCGGAGATGTGAGCGGCGACGGCTGCGCGGCCACCCCATAGCGCCTCGACGCCTGACGACCGAGGATTCCGGCCCGGCGCTCCAGCGCGACGTCAGGCGGCGGCGCGCAGGCTGTAGCGGCCGTCGCGGGCGCTGGCGTAGCCCATGCGTTCGATCGCGCCGAGCAAAGCGGCGACGCGCGGCTCAATCCGGCGGCCTTGCTTGAAGGTTTGCGCCAGCGCGCGGGCGTCGAGGGGCATTTCGGCGCTGGCGAGCGCGGCCATGACGGCGGCGGTCTGGGCGAGCGGATCGTCGGGAAAGGCCGTCTTGGCCTTGGGCGCCGCCCCTTCCGACATGCCGCCGCCTTCGAGCGCCAGTTCGGCCTTGTCCTTGGCCGATCCGAAGCGCGGGATTTGGTAGTCGGGGCGCAGCCAGCGCACGAGGCCGCGCGCTTCCTCCTTGGCGCGTTCCTTGTTGAGCGCCACGAGGCGGGCGAGAATGTCGTCGTCGGACAGGTTTTGCGGCCATCCGTAGGCGTCGGCGACGGCGGCGTCGAGTTGGTCGTGAAGCTCTTTCAGGATGAGCACGAGGCCATCGTCGAAGATGCGGCGCTCGTCCGCCGTCAACGGCGCGACGTCGGCGGCGGGCTGCGACGTGCGGGCGTCGAGGTCGCGCAGACGACGGGGCGCGGGGCTTTGCGGCCCCTCCAGCGCCGCGCCGGCGCGGATGCGCTCCAGCACGTTGTAGAGGCCCGTCAGGGTCAAATGCGGATGCGCGGCGAGCACGCGCTTGCGATGGGCGTCCAGCTCTTCGGCTATGGCGGCGATGCGGGCGGATTGGGTTTCTGTGGCGGCGGGGAATGGGAAGGGGTCGAAGCATTGCGACTTCGTGTAACGCGGCCGATCTTCGAGCGTGCCGCCTTGGTAGTGACACCAAACTTGATGCGCTCTTGATGAATGCGCTCCAAGAGCGAAGGCTTCATCACTCGCAACCGCGACTAGCATGTTGTCAGGCAAGATCGCGGCGTCAAGGAATTGAAAGACGCGGTGCTTGGTGGTTTCGACCGTCGCGATATAGCGCGGCAATCGAGCAAGCGCCGGCCGCAACTCCGAACGCGGCTTTCCGAAAATCCACCAGTGCTCAAGATAGCTTGCAGCGTCCTTCGTTCCGGACTTATCAAAGACCGCTTGTCGCTCAGGCTTCACCTCCTTCAGCACATACTGATACACAGCCGGAAAATGTTCGCGCACCTCTTCGGCCGTGAGGCCGAAAAGGTCGATCACCATGACGCCGCGCGGATGCGCGGTGAGATCGCGGCCGTTGCGGTAAGGACGGATGTGCTTTTCGAGGCCCGGAACGCGGCCGAGCCCCAATTCGGCGGCCTTGGCGGGCGTAACGATGAACCCCGCGCCGTGCAGCTTCACGCCGGGCGAGCATACGCCTTCATTCGCTTTCAGCGGCGTCGCTTTCGTCACATCCACGCCGACCGTCAAATCCGAATTGATGACGCCGGTCTTTTCCTTCAACGCGATCATCGGCTCGTCGGTGTCGAGCCCTTCCTCGCGCGTCACTTCGTAAAGCGCGCCTTCTTTTGCNNCCGCGTCCGCCGCCGTCATGGCGATGCGCACGGCGGCGGCGTCTTTCGTCGCCTTGGTCCAGGGATGATCGGGAATGGCGAAGATGAGCGAAATCGGCTTCTTCGCGCTCAGGTGACGCTCCATGACGCGGCGCTGGAACACCTGCGAAATCGAGTTGGTGGTGACGAAGCCGAAACGGCGCAGCTTGGTTCCCTTGCGCGTCAGAAGCTCGGCGGCGCGATCCCACCAATACATGACGAAATCGGCGCTTTCGTTCATCGCCTTATGCGCCTTCCACAGCGCCTGCGCATAGTCGTCGCCAAGCCGCGCGCGCACATCCTTGCCGCCGATGAAGGGCGGATTGCCGACGATGAATTCAGCCTCCGGCCAATCGGGGCGGCGCAGACGATCGGGCGTCAGCACCGCGTCCTTGCGCTGGATGTTCTTGAACGCTTTCAGGATCGGTTCGCCCGGCTCGCCGCGGTGGGTGCGGTAGTGCCATTGCAGATAGCCGATCCACAAAACCAGCTCGGCGATGGCGGCGGCGCGCGCGTTCAGCTCCAGCCCCANAAACTGGTGCGGATCGACCGTGTGGCCTTCGAGGCCCGCCAACGCCTCCTGTCCGCCGAGATTGGCCAGCACCTCCAGCACCTCGCCTTCGAGGCGCTTCAAAAGCTCCATCGCGACATAAAGGAAGTTTCCGGTTCCGCAGGCAGGATCAAGAACGCGCGTCGCGCACAGCCTGTCGTGAAAGGCCTTGGCGTAGCGGATCGCCTCTTGCGGTTTGTTCGCCGCCTTGCGGTCTTCGATCGTCGCAAGCGTCTCCTGCCAATCCGCGCGCAGCGGTTCGATCACGACGACGCGCACCAGCCGTTCGACATAAGCGCGCGGCGTGTAATGCGCGCCGAGCTTCTTACGTTCGCTCGCCTCCAGCGCCTGCTCGACCAGCGTGCCGAAGATCGCGGGTTCGACGTCCTTCCAGTCGTAACCGGCGGCGGCGCGCAGCTCGAAGATCGCTTCCTTATCGAGCGCGAGCGCGACGGGTTCTTTGAAAAATTCGCCGTTAAATTTCTTTACGCGCGTGTGCAGCGCTTGCGCATACTCGCCTTGATCCATCGCCTCCCACATCAGACGCACCTCGTCTGGAAATATGGATGGGTCTTTCTCACATAGTTTGAGCAGGTTCGTGAAACCGTCCTTGGGCAAAAGCCCGACGTCTTCGGCGAACATCGTGAACAGACAACGCATCAGGAACATCGCCACCGCTTCGGGCTTGTGCGCCTTCTCCAGCGCCTTCGACACTTTGGCGAGGCGCGCGGCGATGTCGCTCGTCACGCGCGCGGCGTGGCGCGTCGGATCGAGGCTGTGCGGGTCGGTCCAGATCGCTTTCAGGCGCGCGCGGATTTTGTCGTCGCGCAGGTCTTCGAGATAGATCGCGAAACCGCGCCGATCCGGGAATTGCTCATAGGCTTTTCCGTCGCGGCGGAAATTCGCATAGACCTCGACGCAATGCCCGACGTCGCAGACGAGCACGAAAGGCGGGGGCGCATGATCGGCGGGCAACAGGCGCACATAATTTTCCGCCTGCGTGCGCGCGCGCATCATCAGCACGTCCCAAGCGCGGCTCGCGCCGCGTCGCCCGCGCTCCTCGGGCGTCGGATCGAACGGGACGCCTTGCGGCCTCGTCTGCCTGTCGCCGTCCTTCTCAAGCCGCGATTGCTTGGCCTCCAGAACGAAGGCGTCGCGCTTGTAGAGGTCTATCCTTTTCGACGAGGTCGAACCGTCGCGGGCGGCCTCCTTCACCACGCGCTCGAAGACGTAGTCATTGGTCGCCGCGTCGGCGCTCGCCGGCTGTGGTCGCGGAACGTCGAGAACGTCGCACAGCTCGGCCAGAAAAAGCGCGTAGTTCGCCCGTTCCTGTCCCCCGACTTGCCCGGTCCAACGTGCGATGAAGCTTTCGACGTCCATTCCGGCCAGCCAATCCGCGATGCGATGCGAAAAACTATTGTCTGGCCGTTCGCGCCGCAAGGCGAGCCGCCTGGGATGGAGCCGCGCCAATCCGCGCGATCGCGCCGCTCCGGCGCGAGCGCCCAGGCGACCGTCAGACGGTTTTCGGCCGCTGGATTTTCTGTTCTTCGTCCAATCCCTGGATCAGCGCTCGCCGCCCGTCACCGCAAGCGCGCGCACGCGGCGCGTCTTCGCCCGCAAGGCGCCTGTTCGAATCGCGCGCCTTCGACGCTGCGATCGCTCCCGGGGGCGGCGGCCTTCGCACCGGCCCTGGGGCTGAATTGCGGTCGGGATCGCGGATCGGCGGAGGGTCGCGCCCGCCGTCACGGCGGCGACGATGCGAACCGAGAGCGCCAGAAAGAAAAAGCCCGGAAACCCGGGCTTTCTTGGTTCGCCCCAGCCTTGGGGAAGGCTGGCGAACAAGGAATTGGTGCCCAGAAGAGGACTCGAACCTCCACGACCGTTAAGCCACTGGTACTGAAACCAGCGCGTCTACCAATTCCGCCATCTGGGCGCGGGCGTCGTCATAAGGGGGACCCGCCGCCTTGTCAATCGACTCCGACGACCGATATGTTTGTCTTGGAGATTCTTTCATGAGGGCGCGGCGTCGCGGCCTTGGGAAGCGAGGCGACCATGCTACTGCCCTTCCGCGACCGGCTGGTGCGATTCGTCGTCGCGAACATCCTGATCGGCATGGGAGTGGGCTGCGCTTTCGCGGGACTGGTGTTGTATTTCGACGTCGCCGGGCTCTGGCGGCTGATTTCGCGCTCCTCCAACCCCTATCCGGCGTTGGCCTTGTTGTTCGGCTCCTTCATGATCACGTTCGGCTCCATCGTCTGCGGCACCGCGATCATGCTGTTGCCCAAGGACGACGACCCGCCGCGCCGCGCGGCGGCAAGAAAGCGCCGATCAAGATCGGCGGCCCGGCCTCCGTCCGGGTCGCGGCGAGCAGGCCCCGCGCCCGCATCTGATCCGCCCCGGCGGGCGGCGGCGATTCATCCCCGTCATTCACGATCCCCGCGCGACGCCATCGTGACTTTTCGCGACATCGGCCCGCGACGGCGTTTGCGCCCATCGGCCGCCTTCACAGTGGCGCGCGCATCGCCTATGCCTGTGGCCAAAGGCGCGCTCGGGGGCGCGCGGGCACGGCGGCGCGAGGCGCCGCGGCGAAACGGAGCGGCGACGATGACTCAGGGCGAACGCGCTAACGGCCGGCTGGTGACGGTGTTCGGCGGATCGGGCTTCCTGGGACGCCATGTGACGCGGGCCCTGGCCAAGCGCGGCTGGCGCGTGCGCGCCGCGGTGCGCAGGCCGGACCTCGCCTTTCACCTCCAGCCGCTGGGCGGCGTTGGCCAGGTGACGGCGGTGCAGGCCAATCTGCGTTATCCCGAATCCGTGGAGGCGGCGCTGCGCGGCGCCGACGCGGCGATCAATCTGGTCGGCGTGTTGACGCCGCGCGGACGCCAGACCTACGAGTCCGTGCAACGCTTCGGCGCGCAGTCGGTCGCCGACGCTGTCAAGGCGGCCGGGTTGACGCGCTTCGCGCATGTTTCGGCGATCGGCGCGGACGCGGAGTCGCCATCCGCTTACGGACGCAGCAAGGCCGAGGGCGAGGCCGCCGTGCGCGTCGCCGCGCCGGGCGCGGTGATCTTTCGCCCCTCCTTCGTGTTCGGTCCGGAAGACGAATTCTTCAACCGCTTCGCCACCATAGCGCGGCTGTCGCCGGCGATGCCGGTGGCCGGCGCCGACACGCGCGTGCAGCCCGTTTTCGTCGGCGACGTCGCGGAGGCGATCGCGCGCGCGATCGAAGGTCGCGCAGACGCCGGAACGACCTACGAACTTGGCGGACCGGACGTGATGACGATGCGCGAAGTGGTCGAGTTCGTGCTGAAGACCATCGATCGCTCGCGTCCAATCATCGCCTTGCCGGCCGCGGCGGCCCGCGCGATCGGCGTCGTGACCAATTTTGCGGACGTGGTCAGCCTCGGCCTGATGCCCAAAGAATTCGTGACGACGCCCGATCAGGTCGCCATGCTCGGTCAGGACAATGTCGTTTCCGAGGACGCCAAGCGCGAGGGGCGCACTNNCGAAGGTCTCGGCATCACGCCGACGTTGGCGGCGGCGATCGCGCCGACCTATCTCTATCGCTTCCGCAAGACCGGCCAGTTCGCCGCGCAAGCCTGATCAGGGCGGCGAGCCCGATCAGGGCGGCGGCGCCGACGAAAGCCGCCGGTGCAGCCGCGTCATCAACGCGACGCCGAAGACAGGCGTCGTCAGGTTCAGCACGGGAACAGTCAACACGGCGGCGATCGGCAAGCCATAGAGGAAGATCGTCAGCGCGTTGGCGCGACGCAACGCGTGCGCCTCATCGACGCCGCGGAAGCGCATCGCCGCCAGCTCGAAATATTCGCGGCTCATGAGATAGGCGTTGGCGGCGAAGAAGGCGGCGATGTTGACGCCCGGCACGAGCAACAGCGCCAACGCGGCGACGTTGACGCCGAGCGACACCAGCCCGAAGCGCGCCGCCACCACCGCGGAGGTCCATGTCGAGATCGGCCGGCCGACGGCGCCGTCGGGCGGCAGCGAGCGCTCGACCGCCTCGGCCGCCTCGTCGAGGAACAGGCCCGCCGTGATCAGCGAGATCGGCGCGAGCAGATAGGCGAACAGCAGAAACAGCCCGACGCCAAGCAGCCAGCTCATCAGCGTGTTGAGCCAGGGCCGCTCGAACACGACCCAGTGGGCGACGCCATATTCGATCCCAAGCCAGGCGAGCGCGAGCAGCGCCAGCGTCAGCCCGACCGTCTTGAACAGCACGGCGCGCAGCGGCGGCGTCCAGACCTGATTGAAAGCGGCGGAAACGTCTTCGAACATCGCGATCCCCGAATGGCGCGGCATAGATAGGCGCCGGGGCGCGCGCGCCAGCCGCGAGCGAGGGACTTAATCGTCGGGGCGGAGCGGCGCAGCGCCTGACGCCGGAGCGCACGGATTTGCCCTTCAGCCGGCGCTCCTTGGAGGCGAGCGTCGGGCGGGTCGGGCGGCGGGTTTTCGGGCGATGGGCGGCGGCGGCGATCAGTTCGAAAAGCCGGGCGCGGGCGTCCTCGCGGTTTCGCTCCTGCGAGCGGAAACGATCGGCGAAGATCACGATGACGCCGTCATTGGTGGCGCGCTGGCCGGCGAGCGCGATCAGCTTGGCCTTGACCGGATCGGGCAGGTTGGGAGAGCCGGCGGCGTCGAAGCGCAGATGCACGGCGGTCGCGACCTTGTTGACGTTCTGCCCGCCCGGACCGGAGGCCCTGGCGAAGCTTTCGACCAACTCGGCCTCGTCGATGGCGATATGCGGCGTGATGCGTATCATCGCGCAGATTTAGGGATCGCGGGCGCGCGTCACGCGCCCTGCTTTCGCATGGCGGCGGCGCGTCGGGAGCGCTTGCGGCGCGACGGCGCGGCGATCAAGCTGGGGAAAATCAGGAGGCTCTCCGATGTTGCTGCGCTGTCTGATCGTGACGCTGTCGCTCGCCGCCGGTCCCGCGCTCGCCCAGCATGCCGGCCACGCCATGCCGACGCCGGCCGCGCCTGTCGCTTCGCCCGCTCCAACCGCGGCGCCTGCGCCCTCGCCGGCCGAGGCCGCCTCGACCAAGGCGCTGCGCGAGGCCGGCATGAAAATGCACAAGGACATGGACGTCCCCTATACGGGCGACGCCGACATTGACTTCGTGCGCGGCATGATCCCGCATCATCAGGGCGCGGTGGAGATGGCCAAAATCCAGCTTCAGTATGGCAAGGATCCCAAGATTCGCAGGCTGGCGCGCGGCATCGTCAAGGCGCAGGAAAAGGAAATCGCCTTCATGAAGGCCTATCTGGCGCGGCGCGGCGCGCAATAGGCGAACACGCCGACGAGAAGACGTCATGATCCGCATCGAGGCGCGGGCGCTCGAAACCTATGTCGCGGCGATCTTCGCGGGGCTCGGTTGCCCGCCGCAGGAGGCGGCGGCGGTCGGGCTCTACCTGACGCGTTCGAGCCTGATGGGGCATGACAGCCACGGCGTCGTGCGCATCCCGGTCTATGCGCGCTGGTTCGAGGAGGGCAGCCTCGTGCCGGGGCGCGCGCCGGTCGTCGTCAGCGACACGCCGGTGCTCGCGGTCGTCGACGGNCGCCACGGCTTCGGCCAGACGATGGGGCCTTTCGCGACGCGGCTCGGCATCGAGAAATGCAAGGCGAGCGGCCTCGCCGCCGTCGCGCTGCGCCGCTCCGGCCATGTCGGGCGCGTCGGCGACTTCGCCGAGATGGCGGCGGAGGCGGGGCTGGTGTCGATCCATTTCGTCACCGCGCATTCGACGCTGATCACCGCGCCGTTCGGCGGCGTCGAGCGGCGCTTTTCCACGGCGCCCTATTGCGTCGGCGTGCCGCGCGAGGGGTTGGAGCCGATCATTCTCGATTTCGCCACCTCGATGGCGGCGGAGGGCAAATGTCTCGTCGCCAGCTATGGCGGNCGCGCCTTGCCGGAGGGCGCGCTGGTGACGCCGCAGGGCGAGGCGTCGAACGAACCGTTCGAGATCTACGGCGACACGGCGCGCGGCGACGGGGCGCGCGACTATCGCCAGGGCAAGGGCGCGATCCANGCCTTCGGCGAGCATAAGGGGTCGGGGCTGGCGCTGATCTGCGAACTGCTCGGCGGCTCGCTGACCGGCACNGGGCGCGACGCGCGAGGGACCTTGTTCTCGAACGGCATGTTCTCGCTGTTCGTCGATCCGGCGCGCTTCGACGCCTCGGACTTCTTCGACGCCGACGTCAAGCGCTACGTCGATTTCGTCGCCGCCGCCAAGCCGGCNGCCGGGGTCGCGCGCGTGCTGGTTCCGGGCGAGCCCGAGCGCATCGCGCGCGCGGAGCGGCTCGCCAACGGCGTGCCGATCCCGCAAGACGCGTGGGAGGCGATCAAGGCGACGGCGCGCCGGTTCGGCGTCGCCGACGACCGCGCGCCCGCGCCGCTCGGCGGCGTCACGCCAGACTGACGCCGGCGGCGTGCAGGCGCTCGCGCGCGTCGCAGAGGAACTGCGTGCGCGCTTGCAGGTAATCTTCGTTACGCACCCAGGCGGTGACCACGAGGCGGCTCGATCCCCCGGCGATGGCGTCCACCACGACGGCGCGCGGCAGCTCCTTGATCGCCAGCGGCTGGGCGTCGAGCGTCTCGCGCAGCGTCGTCAGCGCCAGCTTGAGGTCGGCGGCGGCGGAGATGTCGAGCGTCGCCGTCATGATGCGGTCGGGGTAATGCGACATGTTGCGGATGGCGTTTTTCAGCACGTCGTTGTTGGGCACGACGATGTCGACGCCGTCGTCGGTGCGCAGCTTGGTGTGAAACATCGCCAGCCCGAGAACCACGCCGGTCTGATCCGACACCGCGACCTGATCGCCGATCTCGAAGGGGCGCAGCACGAGCAACACGAGCCCGGCGGCGACGTTCGATAAAGTGTTCTGGAGCGCCAGGCCGATGGCGAGGCCGGCGGTTCCCAGCACCGCCAGCAGCGAAGCCGTCTGCACGCCGAATTGCTGGAGCACGATCAGTCCAACGAGGCCGAGCGCCAGATAATGAAAGCTGGTGGCGATCATCGGGCGGAAGGTCGCGTCGATGCGCGAGGTCTGGAGCTTGCGTTCGAGAAGCCGCGACAGCCAGTTCGCCGCGAAGCCGCCGACGAACAGAACGATCAAAGCGCCGGCGACGCGCGGCGCGTATTCGACCGCAAATCTCCAGCCCGCCGCCGCCTCGGCCATGATCGCCGTCTCGTCCATCGCCTGCACCCGTCGCCAGACGCGCTCGCGCCGCGCGCGCACGGCGCGCTCGCTAAACGATCGCGCGGCCGGAGGCAATCGCGCGCGCCGCTTGCCCTGGCGGGCGGGGCGCTCCAAAAGAACCGCCATGCCGGCCTTTTCGACGCCCTTGCCGATCGACGCGGTTCTGCCCGACCTCGCGCGCGCCTTGCGCGGAGGGCCCAACGCCGTGCTCGTCGCCCCGCCCGGCGCCGGCAAGACGACGCGGGTTCCTCTCGCGCTGCTCGATGAGCCTTGGGCGAAGCGCGGCAAGCTGATCGTGCTGGAGCCGCGCCGTCTGGCGGCGCGGGCGGCGGCGCAGCGCATGGCGCAGACGCTTGGCGAGGAGGTCGGCGAGACGGTCGGCCTGCGGGTGCGGCTCGGCTCGAAGATCGGTCCGCGCACGCGCGTCGAGATCGTCACCGAAGGCGTGTTCGCGCGGATGATCCTCGACGATCCCTCGCTCGACGGCGTCGCCGGCGTGCTGTTCGACGAGTTCCACGAGCGTTCGCTCGACGCCGATCTCGGCCTGGCGCTGGCGCTCGACGCGCAGGCGGGGCTGCGCGACGACTTACGCATTCTTGTGATGTCGGCGACGCTCGACGGCGCGCGCGTCGCCGCGCTGCTCGGGGCAGCGACCCCGGTGATCGAAAGTCAGGGCCGCGCCTTCCCGGTCGAGACGCGGCATGTCTCGCGCGATCCGCGCGCGCGGCTCGACGAGGAGGTCGGCAAGCTCGCCCTGCGCGCGCTGGCGGAGGAGAGCGGCTCGCTGCTCGTCTTCCTGCCGGGCCAGGCCGAGATTTCGCGCACGGCCGAATTCTTGCGCGAGCGGGTTCGCGATCCGGCGGTCACGATCGCGCCGCTCTATGGCGCGATGGATCGCGGCGCGCAGGACCGCGCCGTCGCGCCCGCCGCGCCGGGCGAACGCAAGGTGGTGCTGGCGACGGCGATCGCGGAGACCTCGCTGACCATCGAAGGGGTGCGCGTCGTCATCGANTCGGGGCTGGCGCGGGCGCCGCGTTTCGAGCCCGATCTCGGGCTGACGCGGCTTGAGACGGTGCGGGTGTCGCGCGCCTCGGCCGATCAGCGACGGGGCCGCGCGGGACGCACGCAGCCCGGCGTCGCCTACCGGATGTGGGAGGAGGCCGCGACGCTGTCGCTCGCGCCTTACGCGCCGCCCGAAATCCTGTCGGCGGACCTGTCCGGCCTCGTCCTCGACCTCGCTTTCTGGGGCGAGCGCGATCCGGGCCGGCTCGCCTGGCTCGACGCGCCGCCGGCGCCGGCGGTCGCCGAGGCGAAGGCGCTTTTGCGCGCGCTCGGCGCCCTCGACGTGGACGGCGCGATCACGCCGCGCGGGCGCGCGATCCGCGCCCTGCCCTTGCCGCCGCGGCTGGCGGCGATGGTGACGCAGGCCGCCGCCCTCGGCGAGGCGCGGCTCGCCGCCGAGGTCGCCGCCGTGCTGGTCGAGCGCGGGATCGGCGGCGAGGGCGCCGACATCGCCGCCCGCGTCGAGCGGCTGCGGCGCGACCGCTCGCAACGTGCGGCCGACGCGCGGCGGCTGGCGCAGGGCTGGGCGCGGATCGCCGGGGGCGATCGACGCGAGGGCGGCGCCGATCATGCCGGGCGGATGCTGGCGCTCGCCTTCCCGACCGCGTCGCCAAGNGCGCGCGGCGCGCCGGGCGCCTTCCTGATGGCGAATGGCCGCGCCGCCCAGCTCGAACCGCATGAGGCGCTGGCGCGGGCGCCTNNTCTCGCCGTCGCCGAAATCGCCGGGCGCGCCGGCGCGGCGCGGATCCTGGCGGCTGCGGCCTTGTCGGAGGACGATTTTCAGGCGGTCGCGGGCGAACGCATCGAGCGGGCGGACGAGCTTGTTTTCGACCGGCAGGCGGCGGCGCTGCGGGCGCGGCGGGTCGAGCGGCTCGGCGCGATCACGCTGAGCGAGGCGCCNCTGTCGGCCGCCGCGCATGAGGACGCGCCGCGGCGTCTGGCGGAGGGGATCGCGGCGCTCGGCGTCGGGCGGCTGCCGTGGAGCAAGGCGCAGACGCAATTGCGCGGGCGCGTCGCCTTTCTGCGCCGGGCCGAGGGCGAGGAATGGCCGGATCTTTCCGACGCGGCGCTGGCGGCGGGCGCGGCCGACTGGCTCGCCCCGCATCTCGTCGGCAAGACCGCCTTGTCGGAGATCGGCGCGGACGATCTCGGCGCGGCGCTCGACGCTCTCCTGCCCTGGGACATGAGGCGGCGGCTCGACGTCGCGGCGCCGACGCATTTCGAAGCGCCGACCGGCACGCGCGCGGCGGTCGACTACGAAGCCGAGGCGGGACCGACGATCTCGATCCGGGTGCAGGAGCTNTACGGGCTGTCGGCCCATCCCGCTTTGGCGGGCGGGCGCGTGCCGCTGATTGTCGAGCTGCTGTCGCCGGCGCATCGGCCGATCCAGATCACCCGCGACCTGCCGGGCTTCTGGCGCGGCTCATGGGCCGGCGTGCGCTCGGAGATGAAAGGGCGCTATCCGCGCCATCTCTGGCCGGAAGACCCCGCCGCCGCGCAGGCGACCACCCGGGCCAAGCCGCGCGGAACCTGACGAGGCGGGCGGCGCAAAAATGCCCCGCAGACCGAAGCCGGCGGGCGAGGGCTCGGCCGGGGAGTGGCCGAGAAACAGTCGCGGCTCAGCGGCGCTGGCGGCGGGCGCGCTCGTAGCCGAGAAGATCGAGCCCCTGCGCGTCGGGCGCGCTCGACAGGCCGAGGTCGGCGAGATCGCGGGAGGGCATCGCGCCGAGCTGGGCGAGCGAGCGGCGCTCCTCGAACCAGCGGCTGACGGCGCGGAACGCGCGGGAGGTGGAGATGCGGGTCATAACGTAATCCTCAATCCGGGGCGGCGACGTCGCCGTTTCTTGCCCCATAGATGCGCCTTTCCTTCTCATACGTCCAACGAATGTTTGTCGCATGACTCATCATCGTTTATGATTGGTTCATGCTCGACACCGACGCCCTGCGCTCCTTCCTCGCCATCGTCGACACCGGCAGCTTCACGCGCGCCGCCGAACGTGTGGCCAAGACGCAATCCGCCGTTTCGATGCAGATGCGTCGCCTGGAGGAGCGGCTGGGGCGCGCGCTGTTCGTGAAGGACGGGCGCGGCGTGCGGCTGTCGCCGGACGGNGAGACGCTCGCGCCCTTCGCGCGCGAAATGTTGCGTCTGGAAGCCTCGGCGCTCGCCGCCGTGTCGGGCGAAGCGCTCGCCGGGCGGGTGACGCTCGGCATGCCGGACGATTTCGCCGACTGGCTGATGGCCGACGTCGCCAAGGATTTTTCACGCCGCCATCCGCTCGTCGAGCTGTCGATGACCTGCGACAACTCGGTCACGCTCGCCCAGCGCGTGGCGGCGCGCGAGCTGGATCTGGCGGTGGTGACGCTCTCCCCGGAGGTCGAGGAGCGCGGCAAGAAGATCGAGATCATCGGCGCGCAGCCCTTGATGTGGGTCGCCAGCCGCCGCCACTCGACGCAGGAGCGCCGGCCGCTGCCGCTCGCGCTCGACGGGCCGGCCTGCCCCTGGCGGCAGGCCTCGCTCGCCGCGCTCGACGCGGCGGGCGTGCCGTGGCGGATGGCGCTCGCCTCGCGCTCGCGGGCGGCGATCCTGCCGCTGGTGGAGGCCGGCCTCGCGGTCACGGTGCTGCCGCCGGGCTCGATCCGCGGCGATCTGCGCGCGCTCGACGAGGCGAGCGGGCTGCCGCCGCTGCCGGACGCGCGTCGGGCTGACGCTGGCGGCCTCGCCCTCCGAGGAGGCGCAAGCGCTGGCGCAGTCGATCCGATCTGTCGCGCAGGCGAGCATGACGGGGCGCGCCGAGGCGGCGTGAGACCGGTCGAACGCGCGGTCAGGGCCGACGTTCGCCACGGGCGAGCTCGGTCGGCGCGCTCTTGCGCGCGACGCTCAAGGCCGCACATCCGGGCGCCGAAGGCGCTGACGTCGGCGGCCTCGATCACGTCGGCGCGGGTGAGGCCGATGTCGGCGAGCTGAGCCGCGTTCATCGTCGACAGCTCGGCGACGACCCGGCGATTGCTCAACGCCGTGAAGGGCCGCCTGACGAGCCGCCGCGCCGCGTCGACGAAAGCCGGCGCGCGGTCGAGCACCACATAACCGACGCCGAACGGAAGGCGGAACCGCAGCCCTTCCAAACGCGGCGCGGAGGCGCAAGTCACATCGCTCATGACGTCTTCTCCTCATCGCTGGCGAGGACGATGCTGTCCTGAGGCCCAATGTGCGATGCGGGCATTGATCGATCCAACAAATTGTTTAAACTCGACCGATCCGAATTTTCGATTGCTAGAGAGCGCTGGCATGCTCGACACCGATCAACTGCGGTCCTT
The DNA here is from genome assembly GCA_013693735.1 of Rhodoblastus sp. GTDB lineage: Bacteria > Pseudomonadota > Alphaproteobacteria > Rhizobiales > Beijerinckiaceae. Next base: position 292,763 of record CP059255.1, read on the forward strand.
TCTCGCGATCGTCGATTCCGGCAGCTTCACGCGCGCCTCGGGGCGGGTGAACCGCACCCAGTCGGCCGTGTCGATGCAGATCAAGCGGCTGGAGGAGACGCTGGGGCGCCCGCTGTTCGCCAAGCAGGGGCGCGGCGTGCGGCTGTCGCAGGACGGCGAGACGCTGGTCGACTATGCGCGCGAAATCCTGCGGCTGGAGGCGGGCGCCTTTCGCGCGATCTCCGACAAGGCGCTGGCCGGGCGCGTCACGCTCGGGCTGCCGGACGATTACGCCGACTGGCTGATCGCCGACGTCGTCAAGCAATTCGCCCGGCACTATCCGCTGGTGGAGCTGGCGGTGGCGTGCGAGGGCTCGCTTTCGCTGTTCGAACGGATCNNGGCGGCCGGGAGCTGGCTGGCGGTCGTCACCGCCTTCGACAACGCCCCGCCGAGCGTGGCGATCGAGCCTCTGGCGCGCCAGCGGCTGCGCTGGGTGGTGGGGCGGCGCAGCGCTCCGCTCGACCGCCGGCCGCTGCCGTTCGCTTTGCCGGGTCCGAGTTGCTCCTGGCGTCGCATCGCCGCCGAAGCGCTCGACGCCGCGGGGCTCGACTGGCGGATCGCGCTGGCGTCGCATTCGCACGCGGCGATCCTGCCTCTGGTCGAGGCGGGGCTCGCGATCACCGTGTTGCCGGCTGGCGCAGCGCGCGGCGAGGTGCGCCTTGTCGGCGACGACGAAGGCCTGCCGCCGCTGCCGGCGACGACCATCGGCCTGAGCAGCTGGGCCGCGCCGCTGACGCGCGAGGCGCAGGCGCTCGCCGACGTGTTGCGCACGGTGATCGGCGAGGCGAACGACGAGAAGCTCGGGCTGTCGCGCGCGGACTGACCCCTATTTCTGGCAGGTCGCGCAGAAGAAGGTCGAGCGGCCCGACTGCGCGACGCGCAGCACCGTGCCCCGCAGCCCGGCGTCGGNGCAGGCGGCGCCTTCGCGGTCGTAGACGCGAAAGCTGTGCTGGAAATAGCCGAGTTCGCCATCGGCGCGGCGATGGTCGCGCAGCGACGAGCCGCCGGCCTCGACGGCTTCGCGCAGCACGTCCTGGATCGCTTTCGCGAGCAGCGCGGCCTTGGGCCCGGTCACGGCGCCGGCGGCGCGTTTGGGCGACAGGCCGGCGCGGTGCAGCGCCTCGCAGACATAGATGTTCCCAAGCCCCGCGATCAGGCTCTGGTCGAGCAGCGCGGCTTTCAGCGGCGCCGCCTTGCCGTCGAACAGGCGGCGCAGCGTCGCCCCGTCAAGACCGCCGTCGAGCGGCTCCAGCCCCATCGCCTTGAAGTGTTTCGACGTCGCCAGCGCGTCGGTCGCCACGAGATCCATGAAGCCGAAGCGGCGCGGGTCGTTATAGACGACGCGNNGGCGCCGCTCGAAGACGAAGACGACGTGATCATGCGCCGCGGCCTTGCCGCGCGGATGGTGAAAATCGCCCGGCGTCGTCGCCGCGTCGTCGCGCTCGACGCGGAACGAGCCGGACATGCCCAGATGCATGATCAGCGTCTCGCCGCCGTCGAGATCGGCGAGCAGATATTTGGCGCGGCGACGCAGCGTCTCGACGCGGCGGCCTTGCAGACGCGCGGCGAAATTTTCGGGCAAGGGAAAGCGCAGATCGGGCCGACGCGCCTCGACGCGCGCCAAGCGCGCGCCCTCGAAGGCGGGCGCGAGGCCGGCGCGGACGGTTTCGACTTCGGGGAGTTCGGGCATGTGCGCACTATAGGACGGCGAGGGCGCGCGACAGCGGGCGGCGGGGCGCGCGACGCCCGGCGCCTCACATCCGGAAATCCTCGCCGAGATAAAAGCGGCGCACGTCCGGGTTGGAGATGATGTCCTCGGGCCCGCCCTCGGTCAGCACCTGGCCGGAGTGGATGATGTAGGCGCGGTCGATCAGGCCCAGCGTCTCGCGGACGTTGTGATCGGTGATCAACACGCCGATGCCGCGCTGGGTGAGATGGCGCACCAGCTCCTGAATGTCGCCGACGGCGATCGGGTCGATGCCGGCGAAGGGCTCGTCGAGCAACATGTAGGAGGGGCGCGAGGCGAGCGCGCGGGCGATCTCGCAGCGCCGCCGCTCGCCGCCCGACAGGGCGATCGAGGGCGACTTGCGCAGGCGCTTGATGTCGAACTCCTCCAGCAGGCGCTCAAGCTCGACGGCTCGGCGCTCCTTGTCGGGCTCGGTCGCCTCCAGCACGGCCTTGATGTTGTCCTCGACCGACAGGCCGCGGAAGATCGAGGCCTCCTGCGGCAGATAGCCGACGCCGAGGCGGGCGCGGCGATACATCGGCAGATGGGTGACCTCGTGGCCGTCGAGCCNGATCTGGCCCTTGTCGGGGCGCACCAGCCCCATGATCATGTAAAAACAGGTCGTCTTGCCGGCGCCGTTGGGGCCGAGCAGACCCACCGACTCGCCGCGCCGCACATACATGCTGACGTCCTTGACGACCTGACGCTGGCCGTAGGTCTTGCCGAGATTGTAGACGGCGAGCGTCGAGGGCGCGGCGGCGCCGACGTCGGGCGAGGCGGTGGGGCTGGTCGCGTCCAAGTTCGATCGGCCTTCAACGTTTCGGGGCCGCGGCCGGCGCATTGCGCGGCGCGAAGGTTCCGCGGGGTTCTGAACCACCGCCTGCCGCGTGTCGAGGTCATAGACGAGGCGGTCGCCATAGGTCACATGCCCGGACTGGCGTAAGGCGACATTGCCGATCAGCGTCACGGCGTTGGTCCCGCGCTCGTAGACGCCCCTGTCGCCGGTGGCGGTCTGGTCCTTCTGGATCAGTTCGACCGGGCCGTCGGCCTCCATGCGCTCGATCTGGTTGTCGCCGCCGACGCCCGGCCCGGACGGCGTCGCGCCGCCCGCTTCGGCCGCGCCCTTCTGCGCCTTGAGCATGAAAATACGCAATTGCGACGATTTCAACGTCGCCTCGCCTTGCTTGGCGACGACGTTGCCGGTGTAGATCGCCTTCTGCTCCTTATCGAACCATTCGAGCCGGTCGGCGTCGATCTGGATCGGATCGCGCGATTCGCCGCCGGGCAGCAGACCGCCGCCGCGCTGAGGCTGCGCGGTTCTGGATGGCGCGGGCCTCGTCTCCCCGGCTTGGCGTCCCCGGGTTTGGCCTCTCCTGGTTTGGCGTCGCCGGGTTTCGTCGCGCCGGGACGGGCGTTCTGAGGCGCGCCCGTCCTGCCGGCCTCGGGCTTGTCGGACGCGGCCTGAGCGCCGACGCCCAGCGTCAGCAGCGCCGCCAAAAACGCGGCGAGAGGCGTGCGGCTCATCGCTTGGGCCGGCCCGCTTCGCCGCCGGTCTTGGCGTCCCCGCCAAAGGATCGCCGCCGCCCTTGTTGGGCGTGAAAACGCCTTGCGCGCGGGACGGACCGCCGCCGATCATCGTCGCCTGCTTGGTCGTCAAATCATAGATCATGCGCGAGCCGGTGGTGACGTTGTCGCCCTGCGTCATGGTCACGTTTCCAATCATTTCGACGCGATTCGCCGCTTTGTCGTAGATCGCGCGCGAGCCGGTGGCGACCTGGTCCTTCTGCGTCACGGTGACAGGGCCGTCGGCCTCGATGCGGCGGATCTGGCCCTTGCCGCCATCGGTCGGAGCGGCGGCTTTCGCGGCGCCTTGGCGCGGTCGCGCTGAATGAAGATGGTCATCCGCGCGGCGCGCAGCGCGGATTCTCCTGCACCGCCGTCACCGCGCCGCTGTAGACGGCCTTTGCGGCGCGTCGAACCACTGAAGCTGATTGGCCTCGATCTGGATCGGCTCGCGAGGCGCCGGCGCCGGGAAAGGCGGCGTCCTGCGTCGCGGAGCGGCCGCCCGCGACGGCGCGGCCGGCGCCGCCTGCTGCTGCACGAACTGGCTTCGCACGCGCGGGGCGCCGAAGATGGTGACGTCGCGGGTGGCGACGCGATAGACGAGACGGCCGCCGGCCGTGGCGTTAGGGCCCTGGGTCAGCACGACGTCGCCGTCGAGCACGATCCGATCCTTGGCCTTGTCGTATTCGCCGCGCGCGCCGGCGCCGATCTGGTCTTTCTGAACGACGGTGACCGGCCCGTCGGCCTCGATGCGGCGGATGTCGGCGGAGCCGGCGGCGCCGAGCGGACCGGGAGCGGCGGCGGGGACGGGCTTGCCGTCCTTGCCGACGGCCCTGGCCGCATCCTGGCTTGATCCTTGGCGAGATAAACGCGCAGGCGCGTGGCGTGCAGCGTCGCCTCGCCTTGCGTCACCACGACCTCGCCTTCGTAGGTCGCCATGCTCCGCGTCGTTCCATTTCAGATTGGCGGCGTCGATCTCGACCGGCGTCTTGGCCGTCGCGCCCGGCAAAAGGCCTGCGGGCTGCTCGGCCCGCCGGCGCGCCCAACGCGGCGAGGGCGAAGGCCGCCAAAAGGGCGAGGCCCAAAGGACGCGGAAGACGGCTCATTTGGTCGCAGCTGGCTGGCGGCGGCGGCCGCCGGAGATCGGATTTCAGCAGGCTGCGGACGCGGCCCTCGAACACAAGCTTGCGGCCGCCGTCGGTGACGCGCAAGCGATCGGCGCGCACCGTGGAGGCGCGCATCAGCCNCTCGACGGGCTTGTCGGAGGCCAGCGAGCCGGCCTTGAAGTCGATGTCGCCCTCGCTCAGGCGCGTTTCATAGCCGCGATCGGTGCGCATCACCACGTCTTCTTCTGCCGNCAACGTCTCCTTGACGTTGTCGTAGCGCCCTTTGCGGGCTGTGACATGGCCAACGCCCTGATCGCCCATGCCGATGCGGGCGTCGAGATCGACCAACTCAATGAGAGTCGGCGCCTTGAGATCCTGCGTCGNCGCGCGCGCGGTGACCTCGTAGGGGCGCAGATCGCTGCGGAATCCGGTCAGTTTCGGCAGGCTCATGGTGACCCGCGAGCCCTCGACGCCGATCGAGCCCAGCGAAATTCCTTCGGGCGGCTTGCGCCCGCCCAGAAACAACGCGCCGGCGAGCCCAAGCGCGCCGAGGCCGACCGAAGCCAGAATCGCGACGCGGATGAACCGGACGCGGCGGCTGTGGCGGGCCGCGGCCACGAAAGCGTCGGCGCGGCGGCGCTCGTCGAGCGCTTGCCGCGGCGTGGTGCCGACTTCGCCGTCCCCCGTCATCGCTTCCGCCATCCAGTGCGTCGCCGTCATGCCGCCGTCCGTTCCGCCCCGACGCTGCGTCTCGCATGGCTGCCTGCCAGAGCGACGCGGCGAAGGTAAGGCGCCGGAGGATCAGGCCACGGGCGCGTCGCGGTGAGAGAAAATATCGCTGTTCGCCCATCCCATCAGGTCGAGGCGCGCCCGCACCGGCAGGAAGGCGAAACAGGCGGCCGCGACCTCGGCGCGCCCCTCGCGTTCGAGCAGCACGTCGAGCTTGCGCCGCAAGGCGTGCAGATGCAGCACGTCGGAGGCGGCGTAGGCGAGTTGGGCCTCCGAGAGAGCCTCGGCGCNCCAGTCGGACGATTGCTGTTGCTNTGACAGATCGACGCCAAGCAGTTCGCGGACCAGATCCTTCAGCCCGTGCTTGTCGGTGTAAGTGCGCGTCAGTTTCGAGGCGATCTTGGTGCAATAGACCGGCCCCGGCATGACGCCGAGCGAATGGGCGATGGAGGCGAGGTCGAAACGCCCGAAATGCATGATCTTGAGCACGCCGCGGTCGGCCATCAACGCCTGCCGCGGCGCGCGGCGCTGGCCGGGCGCGATCTGGACGAGATCGGCGGAGCCGTCCCCGCTCGACAGCTGGACGACGCAGAGCCGGTCGCGATGGGGATTGAGCCCCAGCGTCTCGGTGTCCACCGCCACGGCGTCGCCGAAATCGAGCCCTTCCGGCAGATCGCCGCGGTGCAGGCGGATGGTCATTTCGGCGCTCCTTGAAACGGTCGCAATGTCATAACAGGCTGTCACGCCGCCTAACATCGCCGCCTTGCGTCGGCAAGCGGCGCTTGATGCGCCGCGCGGGCGAGGCGTCACGCCGGCGGCGCCGATTTCTGGATAAATCGGCGCGGCGCGCTTGCCGCGAGGGGGCGCGAGGCGCAGCATCGGCCTCATTCGAATCGACCGCCTCGCGGCGCGAAGCGGGCGCATCCCCCATCAAGGACAGTCTTGACGATGAAGTATGTGGTTGGCGTCGACGCCCACCTGTTCGCTACACCTTGCGCAACGCCAATTGGGACGCCCATGTCCCCTATCGCGAACTGGTGAATTTCCTCGAAGAGTCGGGCGACGAGGTGCTCGACATTTTCGCGCCGGCGATCCGGATGCCGCCGGCGACCATGAACGACGCCGACATCGCACGCAGCTATGAAGGATTCATCCGCTATTCCGAGGCGTTGCGCCAGCAAGGCGTCAACGTCATCGAGGCGCCTGCCAAGCGCGCGGCCGAGGGCGCGGTGAAACATTCCGACGACAACCGCCTGATGATCCGGCTGGCGTTGACCTGCATGAGGCTGCGGCCCGACTTTCTCGTGCTGGTGGCCGCAGACGGCGACTACGCGCCGCTCGTTTGGGGCCTGCGCGAAGAAGGCATCCGCACCAAGCTGATCACAGATCCGGCCGCATGCGCCTCCGATCTGCGCGCGGCCGTCTATTCGGTGTCGAACATCTTCAACGTGCTGGGATCGCTGGGCGGCGGGCCGATCGAGGCGGTCGCCCAGGCGGCCGGCGAACCCGAAGCCGTGTGAAGCGGCGCTGCGCCGTTTCGGCCGGCGCAGGCGGCGCGCCGGCCATTTCGTCAGCAAATCCGCGCTGCGTCGGCGCGGATCGCCTCATCCGACAAGGCCGCGCTTCTTCAACAAGCCCTCGACGCTCGGAGCGCGGCCGCGGAACGCCATCCAGGCCTCGCCCGGATCGCGGCGATTGCCGGCTGAGTAAATGCAATCGCGCAGGCGACGCGCGGTCGNCGGATCGAAAACGTCGCCCGTTTCGGCGAACGCCTCGAAGGCGTCGGCGTCCATCACCTCCGACCACATATAAGAATAATAGCCGGCGGCGTAGCCCGACACGATGTGCATGAAATGCGGCAGGCGATGGCGCATCGAAATGGCGGGCGGCATGCCGATGCGCTCAAGCGTGGCTTTTTCGAACGCACGCAGATCGAGCCCATCGACGTCACGCCGGGAGTAGAGCGCCATGTCGACCAGCGCCGATGAGGTACTGACCGTTCCGAAGCCCTGATTAAAATTGCGCGCCGCCTTCATTTTCGCGCGCAATTCGGCGGGCATCGGCGCGCCCGTTTCGACGTGACGCGCGAAGGTTTCGAGAATTTCGGGCGTCTCCAGCCAATGTTCGTAAAGCTGGCTCGGCAACTCGACGAAATCGCGCGCGACCGCGGTGCCGGCGATCGAGGGATAGGTGACGTCCGACAGAAGGCCGTGCAAGGCGTGGCCGAATTCGTGGAACAGCGTGCGCGCGTCGTCGAAGGAGAGCAACGTCGGAGCGCCCGCCCCGGCGCGGGCGAAATTCATCACGTTGACGATGATCGGACGCACGCAGACGTCGAGCTTGCTCTGATAGCGGAAGCTCGACATCCAGGCGCCCGAGCGCTTGCCGGGACGCGCGAAGTAGTCGCCCATGAACGCGCCGACGGGCGCGCCGTCCGCGTCCTTCACAGCCCAGACGCGGACGTCCGCATGGTAGCGCGGCGCGTCCGTCATCTCCTCGAAGGTGAGGCCGAACAGCCGGTTCGCCGTATGGAAGGCGGCCGCGATCATCGCGTCGAGCGACAGATAGGNGCGCAGCGCCGCCTGATCGAATTCGTATTTCTCGTTGCGCACCTGCTCGGCGTAATAGCGCCAGTCCCAGGCCTCGACGTCGGCGGCCTCGCCCATCGCGAGGGCGCGTTCGGCGAGGGCCTCGCGCTCCTGAGCGGCGCGCGCCACGGCCGGCGCCCATACGCGCGACAGCAGATCGTCGACGGCGGCGGGCGTCTTGGCCATCGAATCGTCGAGACTGAACTGCGCATAGGTCTCGAAGCCCATCAACCGCGCATATTCCCCGCGCAAGGCGACGACCTCGGCGAGCACGGCGGCGTTGTCGGTGGGGCCGGGATGCTCGCCGCGCGCGGTCCAAGCGCGCCAGGCCTGTTCGCGCAGATCGCGGCGCGCGGAGAAGGTGATGAATCCCTCGACGCTGGAGCGCGCCAGCGTGATCGCCCATTTGTCGGGCTCGCCGGCGTCTTCGGCGGCGCGCTTGGCGGAGGCGCGCAGCGTGTCGGGAAGCCCGACGAGGTCGGCCTCGTCGAGCAGAANGCGCCAGCNTTGTTCGTCCTTCATGACGTTCTGCATGAAGGTCGAGGTGAGCGAGGCGAGACGCTCGTTGATCTCGGCGACGCNGCTTCTTTCCGTTTCGCCCAATCTGGCGCCGCCGCGCACCAGATCGAGATGCGTGCGCTCTAGAACGCGGCGGCGCTCAGGATCGAGGTCGAGCGCGTCGCGCGCGCTCCACAAGGCGTCGACGCGCGCAAACAGGCGCGGATCGAGCGTGATCGCGCTCCAATGCTGCGAAAGTTCGGGCGCAAGCTCGCGTTCGAGCGCCTGCAGGGCGTCGTCCGCGTTCGACGCCGTGAGGTTCCAGAACACCAACGCGACCTGAGTAAGCAGCGCGCCCGCGCTCTCCAGAGCGTGGATCGTGTTGGCGAAGGTCGCGGGCTCGGGGTTCGCCAGAATGGCCTCGACCTCGTCGCGATGCGCCTTCATCGCGGCGCGGAAGGCGGGCGCGAAGTGGCCGGTCTCCACATCCGCGAAGGGCGGCAAATCGGCGGGGCCGGTCGGCCAAAGCGTCAGGAGCGGGTTCACGGAGGCCGGCGCGGGCGGCGCGGCGCGTTTCGTCCTGGCGGCGCGCGTCTTCGTCGGCGCGACGGCGGTCTTCGTCGGCGCGACGGCGGTCTTGGGCGGCTCGGAGACGCGGGTCGCGGCTCCGGACGAAACCGCGCCTTTGCGGGCGGCCGACGCCTCGCGGGCGCTCTTGGCCGACGCCTCGCGGGCGTTTGGCCGACGCCTTGACGGCGTTTTTGACCGGCGAGGGCGCTCCGGTGGCCTTTCGAGACGAGGCCGGGCGGGCCGCGCCCTGTTTGGCAGCTTTCTTCGCCTGCGTCGCGACGGGCTTGGCGGTCGCCTTGCCGCCTGCGGCCTTACGGGCCGCGCCCTTGTCGGCCGAGCGCCGGTTCGACGCGGACGTGCCTGACGCGCTCGCGCGGGACACCGCCTTTGTCGCGCCCGTGTTCGGGGCATGGGCCTTGACCGAACGCGTCGTTTCGACCGAACGCGTCTTGCCCGCGGCATTCTTGCCCGCGGCATTCTTGCCCGCGCCGGTCTTGGCCGCGCCGGTCTTGGCCGAACGGCTCGCCGTGGCGGGCGCCTTGGACGCAGGCCTTCTCGACGCGGATTTTTCGGCGACGGGCATCCCCACCGCTGTCTTTCGAGAAGCGGCCTTCGCCGCGCTCTTCGCCGTGCTCTTGGTCGCGCTCTTCTTCGCCGCGCTTTTAGGAGCCGCGGTCTTCTTCGCGAGGGTTTTCGCGGCGGCGCGTTTGGTCGCGGTCTTGCCGGCCGCGGTGTTTCGGCCCGCGCTGGTCGTCTTCTCGGACTTCGCTTTCTCGGACTTAGCTTTCTCGGACTTGGACGCAGACGCGGCGCGGGCCTTGCCGGGCACGCCGAGCGATCGCCCGCTGCGCGGGGAGCGTGCTTTCACGGCGGATTTGGCGGCTGATTTGGCGGAGGGTTTCACGGTGCGGGCCATGTCTCGCTCGGGCTTTCGACTGTCGCCCCACACATGGCGTTTTCCGCGAGTCGCTTCAATGCGCGATTTCGCCGGCGCCGCAAATCGCGGCGCCGGCGCCGCGATCAGAGCCCTTCGAACAGCGCCGTCGAAAGATAGCGCTCGGCGAAAGAGGGAATGATCACGACGATGGTTTTTCCCGCCATTTCGGGACGCGCGCNCAGATCGGCCGCCGCGCTCAACGCCGCGCCGGACGAAATCCCTACCGGCACGCCTTCCAGACGCGCGACGAGACGAGCCGTGTCGAAAGCGGTCTGATTGCCGACGGCGACCACCTCGTCGATCACGCCGCGATCGAGAATCGCCGGAACGAATCCCGCGCCGATGCCCTGGATCTTGTGCGGCCCGGGCTGGCCGCCGGACAGAACAGGCGAATCCTCAGGTTCGACGGCGACGATCCGCACGCCCGGCTTCTTGCGCTTGAGAACCTGGCCGACGCCGGTGATGGTTCCGCCGGTGCCCACGCCCGACACCAGCACGTCGACCGCGCCCTCCGTGTCGTTCCATATCTCCAGCGCGGTGGTGGCGCGGTGGACCTCAGGATTGGCCGGGTTCTCGAATTGCTGAGGAATGACCGCGTCGGGCAAGGTCGCCACCAGTTCGTTGGCCTTGGCGATCGCGCCTTTCATTCCTTGGGCGGCCGGCGTCAGCTCCAGCTGCGCGCCCAGCAGGGCGACCATCTTGCGTCGCTCGATCGACATCGACTCCGGCATCACCAGGATGAGCTTGTAGCCCTTGGCCGCCGCCACGAAGGCGAGGCCGATGCCGGTGTTGCCCGACGTCGGCTCGACGAGGGTCGTGCGGCCGGGGGCGATCTTTCCTGCGCGCTCCATCGCCTCGATCATCGCGGCGGCGATGCGGTCCTTGACGCTGGCGAGCGGATTGAAAAATTCGAGCTTGGCGAGAATGATCGCCTTGGCGCCGCGCTCGCGCGCGAAGCGATCAAGACGAACCAGCGGCGTGTCGCCGATCGTTTCGACGATCGATCCATATACGCGGCCTCGGCCCACCGTCCCGGCCGCCTTGGAGGCGGAGTCTTGCGTTTTGGCGTTTTGCGTTTTGGCGTCTTGAGTCTTGGCGTCTTGCGTCATGGCGTCGTCCATCCCAAAACCGGCGCCGCTGGGCGCGATGCATCGCTCGCCAAGCGGAGAGCGCGTCACTGTGACACGATGATATGCGATATACGTGAAATGGTCGATATATGAATTATATTACAATTTTAAATTGTGTAATCATCCGCGCCGGTCTTGAGCTGAAACACGACATGCGCCTCGGCCTTGGCGCGAGATCCTCGACGCTGAGATTGTCGAGCACCGCAAGAAACGCGTCGGCGGCGCGCGCCACGGCGGGTTGCACGACTTCGGCGACAAGACGGGAGTCCTGCGCCCCCGCCTCGTCCGCGCCGCCTGCGACGGCCCGAACGATGTCGCCGGCCGAGATGCGTCGGCGCTCGCGCGCAAGCTCATATCCCCGCGTGGGCCGCGCACGCCTTTCAGCACGCCGGCGCGAACAAGATCCTGCAACATCGTCTCAAGATGACGCGGCGGCAAATCGTGGCGCGCGGCCAACGCTTTGGCCGCGACGGCGGAGGGCCGCGCATGCATCGCGACGTCGACGACGGCGGCGATGGCGAGAAGACTGCGGCGAGAAAGAAGATTCATTGAAACGACACCTACCCTGTCGATCCGTAACCGCCGGAGCCACGCGTGGTTCCAGACAATCCCTCGACAAAGTGCAGACGCGCTTGCGGCGCAGGCGCCAGAACGAGCTGGGCGACACGCTGTCCGCGTTCGATTTCGAAGGGCGNAGGCCCGTGATTGATGAGAATAACCCCGACTTCCCCGCGATAATCGCTGTCGATCGTGCCCGGCGCGTTGAGCACCGTCACGCCGTGTTTAAGCGCGAGGCTGGAGCGCGGGCGAACCTGCGCCTCCCAGCCCGGCGCCAGCTCGATCGCCAGTCCGGTCGGCACCAGCTCCCAGGCGCCCGGCTCGATGACGAGGCGGGCGTTTTCGGAAATCGCAGCCGCCAGATCGAGCCCCGCCGCGCCTTCGCTNNCTGATAGGCGGGGTCGGGCAAGCCTTCGCCATGCGGCAGACGCATCACCCGAACGGTCGGTCCATTCATTCGCATGTCGGGGCTCATGCCCTGCCCTCCCNNTCGCCGCCAGCCGCGCGGCGATCGTCGACGCAAGGCGGCGGGCGACTTCGTCCTTATCGAGATCGGGCCAATCCTCGACGCCGGCGGCGTCGACGATATGGACGCGATTGCGGTCGCCGCCCATCACGCCGGTTTGCGGGCTGACGTCGTTGGCGACGATGAAGTCGCAGCCCTTTTCGCAAGNCTTGGCCTGGGCGTGGGCGATCACCTTCTCGGTCTCGGCGGCGAAGCCGACGACGAGGGTCGGGCGCGCCTGCGCGCGCCGCGCGACGCTCGCGAGAATGTCGGGGTTCTCGACGAGATCAAAGCGCGGCAGAGCGCCGGCCTGCTTCTTGATCTTCTCGCCGCCTTCGCTGGCGACGCGCCAGTCGGCGACGGCGGCGGCGGCGACGAAGACGTCGGCGGGCAACGCCGCCTCGACCGCCGCCAGCATCTCGCGCGCCGTCTCGACGCGACGGACCGTGACGCCGGCGGGATCGGGAAGGCCGACGGGTCCGGCGACCAGCGTCACGTCCGCGCCGAGATCGGCGAGGGCGCGGGCGAGCGCGAAGCCTTGTTTGCCGGAGGAGCGGTTGGCGATGTAGCGCACGGGGTCGATGGGCTCGAGCGTCGGCCCGGCGGTGACGACGACGCGCTTGCCGACGAGCGGACGCGCGCCCGCCTCGGGGCCGGGAAGCGCATGGGTCGGCGCGATGCGCGCAGGTTCGTTCAGCAGCGCCTCGACGGCGTCGGCGATCTCGTTGGGCTCCGCCATGCGGCCGGCGCCGAATTCGCCGCAGGCCATTTCGCCGGCGTTGGGGCCGACGACGCGCACGCCGTCCCCCTTCAGCGTCGCGAGATTGCGGCGGGTGGCGGGATGCAGCCACATGCGCACGTTCATCGCCGGCGCGATCAGCACCGGCTTGTCGGTCGCCAGCAGCAGCGTCGAGGCGAGATCGTCGGCGAGGCCGTTGGCCATCTTGGCCATCAGATCGGCGGTCGCGGGGGCGACGACGACGAGATCGGCGGAGCGGGAGCTNNGGATATGACCCATCTCCGCCTCGTCGGTCAGCGAGAACAGTTCGTCATAGACCTTGTCGCCCGACAGGCCCGCCGCCGAGAGCGGCGTCACGAACTGCTTGGCGGCTTTGGTCAACACGACGCGCGCGGCGATCCCGCTCGCNNGCAGGCGGCGGATGGTTTCGAGCGATTTATAGGCGGCGACGCCGCCGCCGATGACGAGCAGAACCCTTTTCATCGCGCCCCTTCCCCGTCCAGCCAGAGCCGTCGCGCCTCATCTCAACACATAGCCGAGCCAGGCCAGCGCCGCCGCGATCGCCCACAACGCCCAGACGCCGGAGCGGGACGTCGCGGCGGCGGGCTCGACGGCGGCGGCGCGCCAGGGCGCGATCTCGGCGGAGGCGGGATCGGCCCAGGGCGTCGTCATGCGGTCGATGCGCGCGAGCATCTCGGGCAGTTCGCGGGCGGAGCGCGCCAGCGTCTCCAGATTGCGGCCGGCGTCGGCGAGGACGCCGCGCGGGCCGACATAGCTCTCGACATATTCGCGCACGATCGGCTCGGAGACGGTCCACATGTCGAGATGCGGATCGAGCTTGCGGGCGACGCCCTCGGCGACGACCATCGTCTNTTGCAGCATCACCGNCTCGGTGCGCGTCTGCATGTCGAACAGGCCGGTGATCTCGAAAAGCAGCGTCAGCAGCTTGGCCATCGAAATCTGGTCGGCGGTGCGCGAATGGATCGGCTCGCCGATGGCGCGGGTGGCCTGCGCGAAATCCTCGACGCGGTGGGTCTTGGGCACGTAACCCGCGTCGAAATGGGCGCGCGCGACGCGCATATAGTCGCGCACGATGAAGCCGTAGAGGATCTCGGCGAGAAAGCGCCGCTCCTTGACGCCGAGGCGTCCGGTGATGCCGAAATCGACGGCGATCAGGCGACCCTTGGCGTCGGCGAAGAGATTGCCTTGATGCATGTCGGCGTGGAAAAAGCCGTCGCGCAGGGCGTGGCGCANAAAGCTTTTCAGAACGGTGCGGCCAAGCTCGGGCAGATCGACGCCGAGCGCGGCGAGCGCGGCCGGGTCGGAGAGCGGCGCGCCGTCCACCCACTCGACCGTCATCACGTCGGAGACGGTGCGGTCCCAATCGATTTTCGGCACGACGAAATCGGCGTCGTCGCGCACGTTCTCGGCGAATTCGCTGGCGGCGGCGGCCTCAAGACGGAAATCCATCTCCATCTTGACCGAGCGCGCCAGCGTCTCGACCACCTGCACGAGCTTGAGGCGGCGGGTGTCAGGAAAATGTTTCTCGGCGAAGCGCGCGGCGAAAAACATGTCCGCGAGATCGCGGCGGAAGCGGCGGGCGACGCCGGGGCGCAGCACCTTGACGGCGACCTTGCGCTCGGCCCCGTCGGCGTCGCGCACGGTCGCAGGGTGGACCTGCGCGATGGAGGCGGCGGCGACCGGCTCGCCGAAAGAGACGAAGAGCGCGTCGAGCGGCTGGCCGAAAGAACTCTCGATGGTCTTGACCGCTTCGGCGCGCGGAAACGGCGCCATGCGGTCCTGCAACGCCTCCAGCTCCTTCACCGCGGCGACGCCGACGACGTCGGGCCGCGTGGCGAANNACTGGCCGAGCTTCACATAATTGGGGCCGAGCAGGCTGATGGCGCGGGTCAGCGCGCCGGGGCCGCGGCCCCTGCGGGCGACAAGCTTGCCGATCGCCAGAAGCGGGCGCGCCTCGGGCGGCAGCAGCGTCGGATCGACGCCGTCGAACACGCCTTCGCGCGCCAGCACCCAGCCGGCGCGCGCCATGCGCGCGAGCGAGCCGATGGAGGCGAACAGTCCCATCCGATCAGAGCTTCCAGCCGGAATGGATGCAGACGACGCCGCCGGTCAGCCGATCGTAGGAGGCGCGCGAGAAGCCCGCGTCCTCGATCATCATGCGGAAGCGTTCGGGATTGGGGAATTCGCGGATCGACTCGACGAGATATTGATAGGGCTGCGCGTCGCCCGTCACCATCTTGCCGACGCGCGGGATGACGTTGAAGGAATAGGCGTCGTAAATCCTGTCGAGGCCCGGCACGTCGGGCTGCGAGAATTCGAGGCAGAGGAAGCGCCCGCCGCGCTTGAGGACGCGATAGGCCTCCGCCAGCGCCCGCTCGATGCGCGGCACGTTGCGGATGCCGAAGGCGATCGTATAGGCGTCGAAACTATCGGACTCGAGCGGCAGCTCCTCGGCGTTGGCCTCGACGAAATCGAGCCCGTCGAGGCCGCGCTTCTGCGCGCGCTCGCGCCCGACGCGCAGCATGTCGCCATTGATGTCGAGCACGGTGACATGGGTGCGCGGCCCGCCCGCCTTGACGATGCGAAACGCCACGTCGCCGGTGCCGCCGGCGACGTCGAGATGGCGGAAGGGCGCCGTGCGCGAAGGTTTCACACGCGCGACGAGCACATCCTTCCAGAGCCGGTGCAGGCCGCCCGACATCAGATCGTTCATGACGTCGTAGCGGTCGGCGACCTTGTGGAAGACGTCGTCGACCTTGCCCTGCTTCTCGCCAAGGGGAACGCGCTCGAAGCCGAAATGGGTTTCCTCGGCGGCGTCGGGGCGCTGGGAGGCGGAAAACTCGGTCGCGCCGCTCATGCGGGGTCACTCCTGACGGGCTCGCCGCGCCGCTTCGGCTTGCGGACCTGTTTGGGGGCCGGCGACGCGGGCGGACCATAGCGAAGGGGCGCGCGGATGGCTATCGGCGCCAAGAGCGAAGGGCGCGCCGATGGTTATCGACGCCGCCCGCGGGGGCGACCCGGCGTGGCGCCTTACTCGTCCTCGCCGAAGCGGTTGGCCACCAGCGCGGCGATGGCGTCGAGCGCCTGCTCGGCGTCCTCGCCCTGGCGTGGACGGTGATGGTCGAGCCGATGCCGGCGCCGAGCGTGAGGATGCCCATGATCGACTCGCCGCCCACTGTCTCGCCGCAGCGGGTGACGCGGATTTCGCTGTCGAATCGCTCGACGCATTGCACGAATTTGGCGGTGGCGCGGGCGTGCAGGCCCTTCTTGTTGACGATCGCCATGTCGCGCGACAGCGCGCCGTCGATCACCGGGGGCGGGGACAATCCTCGGCCAAGGCGCGCGCCTCACTTTCCGGCCAGCACGCGGCTGGCGATGTGGATATATTTGCGGCCGGCCTCCTGCGCCGCGCTGACGGCGTCGGCCAGCGTCGCGGTGTCGCGCACGGAGGCGAGCTTGATCAGCATCGGCAGATTCATGCCGGCCAGCACTTCGACGGCTGGGCCGTTCATCACCGAAATCGCCAAATTGGACGGGGTGCCGCCGAACATATCGGTGACGAGAACGACGCCGCGGCCGGAGTCGACCGATTCCCGCGCCTCCAGAATGTCGCGGCGGCGCTGCTCCATGTCGTCGTCGGGACCGATGGTGATCGTCGCGATCTGCGTTTGCGGACCCACGACGTGCTCAAGCGCGGCGCGGAACTCCGTCGCAAGATGACCGTGGGTCACCAGAACCATGCCGATCATCGCGCGCCGCTCTCGCCTTTCACGCCTAACTCCCGACTTCCCGCCCCTCGCTCCGCCGGACGGCGGCGGCCTTGCCGTCGGGAGGCCGGCGGAGGCGTAGTCTTGTGCATTGCGGGAGCAAATTGCAAGCGGATCGATTTAGTTTTGGGCTAGGGCTTGCGCCAGAGACGACGCAGGCGGTCGAGCGCGGCGGCGGCGACCTCGACCGGAGATCCGGTCGCCAGAATGCGGGGAACCGTCACCCCCGATCAGCACGCGCAGCGCCTCGGGCCGGCATGCGCGGAGGATCAAACGACCGGTCGGTCAAATCGACCGCCAGCGCGACCACGGCGCGGGGCAGATGCGGGGCGGGGTCGATCCCTCCCGCGGCGCTCGATCAGACCGGCGATGGCGGGATGCGGGCTGGCGATCAGCCGGCCGCCGCGCGCCTCAGCACCCGATCGTCCGCCACGAGACGGGCGAAGAGGCCGTGCGCGCCGGCCAGATCGATCAGGGCGAGCGCGGCGGCGCTTTTGCCGGAGCCCGAGGGACCACGCAGCAACACGCAGGATTCCCCTACCGCCACAGCGCTGGCGTGAATGGCCAAAGGCGCGCTCAAGGAGCGGCCCTCAGCCAGACGATGAAGCGCGCGCCGGCGGGCTTGGNACGCCCGTCCGGTCCGTCCCGGTTCTCGGCGCGAATCGAGCCCCCATGCGCTTCGACGATCTGGCGCGAGATCGACAGGCCGANGCCGGAGTTGTCGCCGAAACCCTGGTCCGGCCGGTCGGTGTAAAACCGCTCGAAAATGCGCTCGAAGGCGTCGGCGGGGACGCCGGGCCCCTCGTCCTCGACCACGACGACCATGCCCGGCGCGTCGTCGTCGCCGCGGCGCTCCGCGAGCGTGACGGCGACCGCGCCGCCTTCCGGCGAGAAGGAACGAGCGTTGTCGACCAGATTGTTGAAAACCTGGCCGAGACGGGAGGCGTGGCCGAGCACGCGCCAGGGGCGCGGCGTCGCGCTGGGCCCGGCCGTCACCACGACGCGCACGCCGGCGGGCGCGTCAAGCTGGTTGGCGAGCGCGGCGACGCCCTCGACCAAAGCCCTGACGTCGACCTCGCCGACATCGCCGCGCGCAAGCTCAGCGTCGAGGCGAGAGGCGTCGGAGATGTCGCTGATGAGCCGATCCAGCCTTTTGACGTCGTGCTGGATGACCTCCAGCAGACGCTCGCGCGAGGCCTCGGCCTTGACGCGCGGCAACGTCTCGACGGCGCTGCGCAGCGAAGTGANGGGATTCTTGAGCTCGTGCGAGACGTCGGCGGCGAAGCTCTCGATCGCCTCGATGCGGCTGTAAAGCCTNNGCGTCATGTCGCGCAACGCGCCGGACAGATGGCCGATTTCGTCGCCGCGATAGGTGAGATCGGGAATCTCCTGGCGCGATTTTACGCCGCGGCGCACGCGCTCGGCGGCCTCGGCGAGCTTGCGCATCGGCCCGGCGATCCCCGAGGCGAGCAAGATCGACAGCACCGCCATGACGGCGGCCGAAACGCCGAAGACGCGCAAGATCGCCCAGCGTTCGGAAGCGATGATCTTGTCGATGTCGCCGCCCTGCGTCGACAGCAGCAGCGNCCCGCGCACGACGCGGAAGCGCTGGATCGGCACCGTCACGGAGACGATGGTCTGGCCGCGCGTTGANNGGAAGGAGCGCGCGCGCCTCGCCGCGCAGCAGGCCATGACGTCGGAATCGGCGCGGGCGGCGGAGGGCGCGTCATCGTCGATCTGGAAGGCGGGCGGCTGCATTGGCGCGCGGAAGGGGTCGCGCACCGCGTCGCGGGCGCGCTCCCACCATTTCGGCTTGGGCTCCTCCACCACCGGCGCCGGCAATTCGTAGCGCAAAATGTTGCCGCGCATGGTGAGCGAGCGCGAATCAAGCAGTTGCGTGCCGTCGCGGTCGTAGACGCGGGCGCGCGTGCGGGTGGGCGACACGAGCCGACGCAGCACCGGGCCGACGCGATCTGGCGAAATGGAGAATTGCAGCGTCTCGTCGTCGCTGGCGTCCAGGCTCTCGCCCGGGGCGAGCTGGAGCAGCTTCTCGGGATCGAGAGTGATCGCGTCCGTGTCGACGTTGGCCGAGGCGGCGATGGCGGCCGCGATGATCTCGCCTTGCGTCTTCAAGCTCTGGACGCGGGCGTCGATGAGGCCCTCGCGAAACTGGTTGAGATAAAGAAAGCCGAGCAGCAGCGCGACGAGGCCGCCCAGATTGAGCAGCAAGATCCGGCGCGTCAAAGACGAGAAAAGGCGCGGGCGCGCCAGGCGCAGACGCGCGCGCAAGCGCGACCATGCGCGGCGCGCCGCCTGGGTGGGCGCGGCGCGCATGCGCGCTCCTGGGCCGTGGCGCTCACGCTTCCTTGAAGCGATAGCCGACGCCGTAGAGCGTTTCGATCATTTCGAAGTCGTCGTCGACCTGCTTGAACTTCTTGCGCAAGCGCTTGATGTGGCTGTCGATGGTGCGGTCGTCGACATAGACCTGATCGTCATAGGCGGCGTCCATCAAGGCGTTGCGGCTCTTGACGACGCCGGGGCGCTGGGCGAGCGCTTGCAAGATCAGGAACTCGGTGACCGTGAGCGTCACGGGTTCGCCCTTCCAGGTGCAGGTGTGGCGCTCGGGATCCATGCGCAGCAGGCCACGCTCCAGAATGCGCGCCTCGCTCTCCTTGGCGGCGGCGGCCTCGCTTGGGTTGGCTCGGCGCAGGATCGCCTTGACGCGCTCGACCAGCAGGCGCTGTGAGAAGGGTTTTCGGATGAAATCGTCGGCGCCCATCTTGAGGCCGAACAATTCGTCGATCTCGTCGTCCTTCGAGGTGAGGAAGATCACCGGCAGGTCGGAGCGCTGGCGCAGCCGGCGAAGCAGCTCCATGCCGTCCATGCGCGGCATCTTGATGTCGAAAATGGCGAGGTCGGGGGNGCTCGCCTTGAGGCCGTCGAGCGCGCTGGCGCCGTCGGTGTAGGTCTGGACGCGCCAACCTTCCGCCTCCAGCGAGAGCGAGACGGAGGTGAGAATGTTGCGATCGTCGTCGACGAGGGCGATGGTGGGCATGGACCCCTGAATCCTTTCCATCCGCGGGCGCGCCGAACACAGCCGCGCCGTAGGTCGCGCCGCCCGACGCCTTTCGTCCGGCGGCGGCAAGAGGCTTGTCGCCGCTTGTCGGCCGAATTGTGACGGTCGACCGGCGACGGCGCACGCGAATTTCCGGCATATATAGGCGCCATGAACGGCCCCGCCAGCGTCGGGGCCCGGATTTCCCGCCCGGAGCCGCGAAAATGACGACGTCCGCCGACGCAACGCCCCCGCCCCCGCCGCCGCCGCGCGACCCGCGCATGCCCGCCGATTTCGATCCCGTCGCCGAAGCGCGGCGCCTGCTGCGCACCGCGCGATCGGGCGCGCTCGCAGCGGCGGAGGCCGACGGCTCGCCCTTCGTGTCGCTCGTCAACGTCGCCACGGACGTCGACGGCGCGCCGATCCTTCTCGTGTCGGGGTTGTCGCGCCACACGCGGCTGATGGCGGCCGATCCGCGCGTCTCGTTGATGCTGGCGCAGGCCGGCAAGGGCGACCCGCTCGCCCATCCCCGCCTGACCCTGACGGGGCGCGTCGGCCCGGCCCGCGACGAACGGGCGCGCCGGCGCTTCCTCGCGCGACACCCGAAATCCGCGCTCTATGCGGACTTTCCGGATTTCGCCTTTCTGCGCGTCGCGATCGGCGCCGGCCATCTCAACGGCGGCTTCGCGCGGGCGGCGGAGCTGGAGCCGGGCCATCTTCTCACCCCTCTCGAAGGCGCACAGGCGCTGATTGACGTCGAGGCGGAGGCGATCGCGCATATGAACCAAGATCATCCCGACGCCGTCGCGCTCTATGCGGGGCTGGCCAAGGCGGGCGAGGGAAGCTGGCGGGTCAGCGGGATCGATCCCGACGGCGTCGACCTGGCGAGCGGCGACAAAACCGCGCGGCTCGCCTTTCCCGCGCGGGCGACCGACGCCGCGTCGCTGCGGCGCGCGCTCGCCGAACTGGCCGAACTGGCGCGACGAAAGTCTTAAGACGACAAATAGTCCGGGCGCCGCCTCTTGATTTGCCGCAGCGACCCGAACGCGAGAACCTGCGCCTGTATATGCGCCATCGATTCGCGTTCAGCCCCGCTTCACCGGAATCGAATTAAGCGCTTGCGGGCAGTTGCTCTCCGGCGCGACCGGGAGTAGGACCCGCGCGAGACTCTTCGGTCGACGGCCGCGTTCAGGCGCTGCAACCTGACGCGGCGCGCCGGCCCTTTTTCGGCGGGCCCGGCCTGCCTCTCACGTAACGGAGCCATCATGAACCAGGTGGGCCAGGTCAATCCGGCGTTCGGTCCGGACGCTTTCGGATTGAAGAACCTCAAGAGCGTCTATTTCAACCTCGAACCGGCCCAGCTCTACGAAGAGTCGTTGCGCCGCAACGAGGCGCGCGTGGCCGCCAACGGCCCGCTGGCCGCCGACACCGGCGTTCATACCGGCCGCTCGCCGAAGGACAAGTTCGTCGTCAGNGACGCGCTGACCGAAAAGACCGTGTGGTGGGACAATAACGGCGCGATCTCGCCGGCCCAGTTCGACACGCTGCTGGCCGACTTCAAAAANCACGCCGAAGGNCATGGGCTGTTCGCGCAGGACCTTTACGGCGGCGCCGACCCGGCCAATCGCGTCAAGACCCGCGTCTACACCGAATACGCCTGGCATTCGCTGTTCATCCGCACCATGCTGATCCGCCCCGCGCGCGAGNNGCTGGCGCATTTCGTCGCCGACCTGACGATCATCGACCTGCCCTCCTTCAAGGCCGATCCGAAACGCCACGGCGTGCGCACGGAGACCGTGATCGCCATCGACTTCTCGCGCAAGATCGTGCTCATCGGCGGCACGAGCTACGCCGGCGAGATGAAGAAGAGCGTCTTCACCTACCTGAACTTCACGCTGCCGCAGGTCAACGTGATGCCGATGCATTGCTCGGCGAACGTCGGCAAAGACGGCGACACCGCGGTGTTCTTCGGCCTGTCGGGCACCGGCAAGACGACGCTGTCGGCCGATCCCTCGCGCACGCTGCTCGGCGACGACGAGCATGGCTGGTCGAAGGAAGGCGTCTTCAACTTCGAAGGCGGCTGCTACGCCAAGGCGATCAAGCTGTCGCGCGAGGCCGAGCCTGAAATCTATTCGACGACCGAGCGGTTCGGCACGGTGTTCGAAAATATCACGCTCGACCCGGTCACCCGCCGTCCCGACTTCGACGACGGCTCGAAGACCGAAAACACCCGCATCGCCTATCCGATCCACTTCATCCCGAACGCTTCGCCGACCGGCCGCGCCGGCCATCCGAAGAACATCGTGATGCTGACCTGCGACGCCTTCGGCGTGCTGCCGCCGATCGCCAAGCTCGACCCGGCGCAGGCGATGTATCACTTCCTGTCCGGCTACACCGCCAAAGTGGCGGGCACCGAGAAGGGCGTGACCGAGCCGCAGGCGACGTTCTCGACCTGCTTCGGCGCGCCGTTCATGCCGCGCCATCCGTCCGAATACGGCAACCTGCTGCGCGAGCTGATCGCCAAGCATCATGTCGATTGCTGGCTGGTCAACACCGGCTGGACGGGCGGCAAGTATGGCGTGGGCCGCCGCATGCCGATCCGCGTCACCCGCCGCCTGCTGACGGCCGCGCTCGACGGCTCGCTCAACAAGGCGAAGTTCCGCACCGATCCCTTCTTCGGGGTCTCGGTGCCGACCTCGGTGCCGGGCGTCGAGCCGCACATCCTCCAGCCGTCCAAGACCTGNGGGTCGAAGACCGAGTTCGCCGAAACCGCGAAGAAGCTCGTCGGCATGTTCCGCGACAATTTCGTCAAGTTCGAGGGCCATGTCGACGCCGAGGTGAAGGCGGCGGCGCCGAGCGTGAAGCTCGCGGCCGAGTGAGGCGGACGGCGTCCGCGCCTGCGCCGCGGCAGGGTTCGGGTTTCGCTCCGAACCTGGTTCGAGGCCGCATGCGCGGCGCCCGCATCGCCGCTTTGCGGCGATCGCCTTCGCGTCGATCTTTCGCGCGCCCTGCGTCGCCGAACCGGCGGCGCAGGGCGTCGTCGTTTCGCAGAGCGTTCCGGCGGCGGGGGCGACGCCCGCTTCGGCGCGGCGCCGCCGCGCTTCTTCGATCCGGCGCGCCGACTCGCCAAGCCTGACCTGGCGGGGCGGACGCTGCGCATTCTCACCGACGACGAATATCCCCCGTTCGGCTTCCCCGCGGCGGACGGGTCGTTGGCCGGCTTCAACGTCGATCTGGCGCGCGCTTTATGCGAAACGCTGGCGCTGAGCTGCACGATCCAGGCCCGCCGCTTCGACACGCTGGTCGACGCGTTGGCGCAAGGCGAAGGCGACGCGGCGGTCGCCTCTCTGGCGCTCGCGCCGGGGTTGACCAAACGGGTCGACTTCACGCTGCCCTATTACCGCACGCCGGCGCGCTTCCTGACGCGCGACGACGGGGCGCTCGGCGAGGCGACGCCGGCGGCGCTGTCGGGGCGCGCGGTGGCCGTAGAGGCGCGCACCGCGCATGAAGACTATCTACGCACCTTCTTCCCGCAGGCGAAGATCAAGACCTATGTGACCGCGGCGGCGGCGCGNGCGGCGCTGCGCACGGGCGAGGTCGACGCGCTGTTCGGCGACGGGGTGACGCTGGCGATCTGGCTGGCCAGCGGCGAGCCGCAGGGTTGCTGCCGCTTCCTCGGCGGCCCCTTCACCGAAAGCCGCTGGTTCGGCGACGGCGTCGCCATCGCGGTGCGCAAGGGCGACGCGGGGTTGCGGCGCGGCTTCGACTGGGCGCTGCACCGATTGGCTCAGAACGGCGTCTACAGCGAAGCGTATCTGAAGTATTTTCCGGTCGGGTTCTACTGACCGGGCTTCGCGCCGCCAGGCGTCGGACGCGCCGGGGTCACGCGGCGGGAGGCTTTCGGTCTTCGCCGGGAAGATCAGGCAGGTCTCAAGGCCATGCGCGAGCAAGCGCCCGCGCGCGTCGATCAACCGTCCCTCCGAGGTCGCCAGCGTGCGGCCGACCGAGACGATCTTGCCCTCGCAGCGCACCGTCCNCGTCGCCTCGACGATCGGGCGAACGTAATTCAGCTTCATCTCGACGGTGGTGTAGGCCAGGCCCACCGCCAGCGTCGAATGCACGGCGCAGGCCATCGCGCTGTCGAGCAGCGTCGCCGCCCAGCCGCCATGCACCGTTCCGAGCGGATTGTCGAAGGCGTGGCGGGGCGTGCCTTCGAAGACGACGCGCCCCTCCTCCGCCTCGGTCATGATGAAGTCCAGCGTCGCGGCGATCGGCGGCGCGGGCAGGCGTCCGGCCAGCATCTCGCGGAAAATGTCGAGGCCGGACAGGCGGTGGAAGGCCTCGGCGGGGATGTGTCCGGTTTGCATGGCGGGGTCTCCATTCGGGGCGCGGGCGCCGCGTGAACGCTCAGACGAGAAAGAAACGACACCGAAACGGGTTAACGGTTCGACTCAATATCTGGTTAACCGTCTGATTCCACGAGTGGTTAACCGTTACGGAACAATCGCCGGCGCGGCCCTTGCGCGGTCACGCCGACACCTTGACTCTGCACCCGGCCAATCCTATCTCCCTGTCACCTTGTTAGCACTCCTCGCCTGCGAGTGCTAACAGGCCCCAGTTCACCCGCCCCGCCGTCGGGCCCCGCGTCCGCGCCGAGGCTGAAACAGCACAGGGAAACATCCATGAAGTTCCGTCCTCTGCACGACCGCGTCGTCGTCAAGCGCATCGAAGGCGAAGAGAAGACCAAGGGCGGCATCATCATTCCCGACACCGCCAAGGAAAAGCCCCAGGAAGGCGAAGTCATCGCCGTCGGCCCCGGCGCCCGCGACGAGAACGGCAAGGTTCAGCCGCTCGACGTCAAGGCCGGCGACCGCGTCCTGTTCGGCAAGTGGTCGGGCACCGAGGTCAAGATCGACGGTCAGGACCTGCTGATCATGAAAGAGTCCGACATCATGGGCGTCGTCGCCTAAGTCGCGCTTTTCGCGCGTCGCGCCGCTCGCGCGCGCGGCTCTCGCTTTCCCCAGATTTCTGACATCCAACGGAGACCATTCATGGCCGCCAAAGAAGTCCGCTTCGGTTCGGACGCCCGCGATCGCATGCTGCGCGGCGTCGACATTCTCGCCAACGCCGTCAAGGTGACGCTGGGCCCGAAGGGCCGCAACGTCGTGATCGACAAGTCGTTCGGCGCGCCCCGCATCACCAAGGACGGCGTCACCGTCGCCAAGGAAATCGAGCTTGAGGACAAGTTCGAGAACATGGGCGCGCAGATGGTGCGCGAGGTCGCGTCCAAGACCAACGACGCGGCCGGCGACGGCACCACCACCGCCACCGTTCTCGCCCAGTCGATCGTGCGCGAAGGCGTCAAATACGTCGCCGCCGGCATCAACCCGATGGATCTGAAGCGCGGCGTCGACATGGCCGTCGCGGCCGCCGTCAGNGACATCCAGGCCCGCGCCGTCAAGATCAAGTCCTCCGACGAGGTCGCGCAGGTCGGCACCATCTCCGCCAACGGCGACAAGTCGATCGGCGAGATGATCGCCAAGGCGATGCANAAGGTCGGCAACGAGGGCGTCATCACGGTCGAGGAGGCCAAGACGGCCGACACCGANGCCGACGTCGTCGAGGGCATGCAGTTCGACCGCGGCTATCTCTCNCCCTACTTCATCACGAACGCGGAGAAGATGATCGCCGAGCTCGACGACCCCTACATCCTCATCCACGAGAAGAAGCTGTCGTCGCTTCAGCCGATGCTGCCGGTCCTTGAGGCCGTGGTGCAGACCGGCAAGCCGCTGCTGATCGTCGCCGAGGACGTCGAGGGCGAGGCGCTCGCCACGCTCGTCGTCAACAAGCTGCGCGGCGGCCTGAAGGTCGCGGCCGTCAAGGCGCCGGGCTTCGGCGATCGCCGCAAGGCCATGCTTGAGGACATCGCGATCCTGACCTCCGGCCAGATGATCTCCGAGGATCTCGGCATCAAGCTCGAAAACGTCGCGCTCCCCATGCTCGGCCGCGCCAAGAAGGTGCGCATCGACAAGGAGAACACCACGATCATCGACGGCGCCGGCTCGAAGTCCGACATCGAGGGCCGCGTCGCGCAGATCAAGGCGCAGATCGAGGAGACCACCTCCGACTACGACCGCGAGAAGCTCCAGGAGCGTCTCGCCAAGCTCGCGGGCGGCGTCGCGGTGATCCGCGTCGGCGGCGCGACCGAGGTCGAGGTCAAGGAGAAGAAGGATCGCGTGGACGACGCCCTCAACGCCACCCGCGCGGCGGTCGAGGAAGGCATCGTTCCGGGCGGCGGCGTCGCGCTGCTGCGCGCCAAGCTCGCGGTGCAGAAGCTCTCCTCCGACAATGCGGACGTGAAGGCCGGCCTCAACCTGGTGCTGCGCGCTCTCGAAGCGCCGATCCGCCAGATCGTCGAGAACGCCGGCGTCGAGGGCTCGATCGTGGTCGGCAAGATCACCGACAACGCGTCCGAGACCTTCGGCTTCAACGCCCAGACGGAAGAGTATGTCGACATGATCAAGGCGGGCATCGTCGACCCGGCCAAGGTCGTGCGCACCGCTCTGCAGGACGCGGCTTCGGTCGCCGGCCTGCTGATCACCACCGAGGCGATGATCGCCGACAAGCCGAAGAAGGACGCGGCCGGTCCGGCCATGCCTCCGGGCGGCGGCATGGGCGGCATGGACTTCTAAGAGGTCCTTCGGTTCGAAACAGGACGGGGCCGCCTTCGGGCGGCCCTTTCTTTGGGCGTCGCAAAGATTTGAACGATCGTGGAAAGGCGGCGGCGACCATCGCGGCGAATTCCGGGCCCGGTAGGCGCGCGTTGAGCAGGCGGCGCGCAGTTTGGCCTTGTCCTCTCGAAAGGCGCGCGCCGATGCATTTGGTTCCCCGTCCCTGCTGTTCAGTTTCGTAGCGGCGACGTTCGCCGTGAAAGGCGACTGGCGCAGCGGCGTCGCGCTGATGATTTTCGCCGGCGCGGGCGCGGGATGGCGGCGATGGCCCATGCGCGCCGCGATTGCGCTCGCGCTCGGTTATGCGGCGCTCGGCGTCGCCGCGGCCGCGATCCGCTCCGGCGGCCCCGCCGGGCTTCAGGGCATCGAGGCGCCGACCGTCTTCGCCGTGCTTCTGGCGGTCATCGGACACGCCATCGGCGCGGCCTTGCGACAGGCGCGCGACGCGGCGCTGGCGACCGGCAAGGCCGCCGGCGCGCAGATCGCGCGGTCGCTGTCGCAGGTCTTGAGGCGGGCGGGCGCGCCGGCGCCGCCCGCGCCGGTCGCGCCCGGTTGGGGGCGCATGTCGCAGACGACGCCCTTGGCCGCGCCTGCTCGTCCGCGCGCGGTGGCGGCGACGCCGAAGGGCTGGAAGCCAGTCGTCTCGGCGCGGCGGCGCGGCCTGTTCTCGTGATCGTGACGCCGGGCGAGCGGTTCAGAACACCGACCAGCCGGTGCGGCGCGCCAGCGCCTCCAGCGCGAGCGAGCCGGCGAGCGAATTGCCTTTCTCGTTGAGACAGGGCGACCACACCGCGATCGCGCCGCGCCCCGGCGCGACGCAGAGAATGCCGCCGCCGACGCCGCTCTTGCCCGGCAGGCCGACGCGATAGGCGAAGTCGCCGGAGCCGTCGTAATGGCCGCATGTCATCATCAGCGCGGCGACGCGGCGCGCGCGCTCGGCCGTCACCACGGCGCGCCCGGTGGTCGGATCGCGGCCAGCGTCGGCCAGGAAAAGGCCGGCGCGCGAGAGCTGGCGGCGGCTCATCGCGATCGCGCATTGATGGAAATAGACGCCGAGCACCTTGTCGACGTCGTGGCCCAGATTGCCGAACGCCTTCATGAAATGGGCGAGGGCGCGGTTGCGCTCGCCGGTCGCGGTCTCCGAACGGGCGACGTCGCGGTCGATCACGATGTCGGGCTCGTCGGCGAGGAAGCGCAGGAACCCGACGATCTCGCCCAGCGCCGCCTTGGGCTCGCGGCCGGCCAGCAGCACGTCGGCGACGACGATGGCGCCGGCGTTGATCAGCGGGTTGCGCGGCACGCCCTTCTCGGCCTCAAGCTGGACGATCGAATTGAAGGGCGAACCCGAGGGCTCGCGCCCGACGCGCCGCCACAAGGCGTCGCCGACGCGCCCGAGCGCCAGCGTCAGCGTGAACACCTTGGAGACGGACTGGATCGAAAAGGGCTCGTCGGCGTCGCCGACGGCGACGACCGCGCCGTCCAGCGTCGTCACCGCCATGCCGAATTTCGAGGGGTCGACCTTGGCGAGTTCGGGAATATAGGCGGCGACCGCGCCTTCGCCGACGCGCGGCCGAATTTCCGCCGCGACCTCCTCCAATATGACGCGCAACTCGGCTTTCGTCAGCGGCCTGGTCATCGGCGCCTCTCCTCGCGGCCGGGGGCGCCTGACTAGGCGCAGGACGCGGCGATGTCCAGTCGCGGCGCCTTCGCGCCGGGCGTTGCCTCGCGGCGCGCGCCGGTTCATGAGGGGGCGCGCGGCATGGCGGGAGAATCGGATGCGGACGCTTGGACTTGCTCTCGGTCTCTTCGCGGCGGCGACGGCGGCGGTGGCCGCCTCGCTCGGCGACACTTGGCTCTGGCTGCTGGCGGGCGCGGCGGCGATCAACGCGGCGACGACGCTGCGCGCGGGCGGCGTGTCGAGCTTCCTGAAAATCTTCATCGCGATCTTCGGCGTCGAAACCGTGGCGTTCGGCGCCGCGGTGATCGCGCAGCGCGCCGGCCTGTGGCCGGAGGCGTTGAATGAGTATCAGCTGCCCGAGAGCCTGCCGGTGTCGGTGGCGGTGTTCTCCATCCTCACCTTCGCGGTGTCGCATCTGCCCGTCGTGCGCGCGATGACGCGCATCGCCGACCGATATTTCGAGGCAGACGACGTCGGCTCGGCGCAGGTGTGGCCGCTGCCGGCCTTTTCGGGGCTGGAGCGGCGCATCGCGGTGGCGATGGTGATCGCGCTGGTGCTGATCAATCAGGCGCAGGTCGCCATCTTGGTGCGGCTGTCCTTCTTCAACCGCGACTGGTTCAACGCCATTCAGGAGAAGAACGCGGACGAGTTCTGGCGGCTGCTGTTGTGGGTGTTCACGCCGTGGGCGTTCATCTACGTGACCAGCGCGGTCGTCGAATTCGTGATGCAGTCGATGCTGATCGTGCGCTGGCGGCGTTGGCTGACGGAACGCTATGTGACGAACTGGCTCGCCGGCGCCGCGCATTACCGCATGAGTCTGTCGGGCGGCGAGGCGGACAATCCCGACCAGCGCATCGCCGAAGACGTCAGTCGCTTCATCGACGGCGGTCAGGTCGGTTATGGCGTCTACACCTATTCGATCCTGCTGATCTCGACGCTGTCGTCGCTGGTGTCGTTCTCGATCGTGCTGTGGGGCCTGTCCTCGAATTTCGTGTTTCCGGGCACGAGCGTCGTCGTGCCGGGCTTCCTGTTCTGGGTGGCGCTGCTCTACGCCACCATCGGCACGATCATCACGCATGTGATCGGCCGCTCGCTGGTGAAACTGTCGTTCGAGCGGCAGCGGGTCGAGGCGGATTTCCGCTTCTCGCTGGCGCGGCTGCGCGAATATGGCGAGCAGGTCGCGCTGCTCGGCGGCGAGACGACGGAGCGCCGCTCCTTGATGGGGCGCTTCGGCGCGATCATCGCCAACTATCTGGCGGTGGTCGACCGGCGCAAGAAGTTGATGGCGTTCACGCAGACCTATGGCCAGCTGTCGCCGATCATCCCCTACATCTTCACCGCGCCGTTCTATTTCGGCGGCAAGATCACGCTCGGGGTGATGACGCAGACGGCGGCNGCCTTCGCGCGTCGAGGGGCGCTGACCTTCTTCATCACCTACTACACCTCGCTCGCCGACTTCAAAGCGGTGCTCGACCGTCTGACCTCCTTCGACGCGGCGATCGAACGCGCGCAGGCGCAGCCGGGGCTGGCGGTCGCGCCGTCGTCGGACGGGCGCGTGCATGTCGAGGGGTTGAAAGTGGGGCTGCCGGACGGGCGTCCGGTGGTCGCCGTCGACGCGCTGACGCTGGAGCCTGGACGGCACGTGCTGCTCACCGGCCCGTCGGGATCGGGCAAGTCGACGCTGTTCCGGGCGCTGTCGGGCGTGTGGCCCTACGCGACGGGCGCGCTGCGCGAGCCCGGCGGCGTGATGCTGGCGCCGCAGCGGCCCTATCTGCCGAACGGGGCGTTGCGCGGCGCGATCGCCTATCCGGCGGCGGCCGACGCCTATTCCGACGCCGACATTCGCGCGGCGCTCGACGCGGTGAAGCTACCCTGGCTCGGCGACAAGCTCGACGAGGTCGATCAGTGGCAGCAGCGGCTTTCGGGCGGCGAACAGCAGCGCGTCGCGCTGGCGCGCGCCATTCTCGCCAAGCCGAAATGGCTGTTGCTCGACGAATCGACATCGGCGCTGGACGAGCCGACCGAGGCGGCGATCTACGAGACGTTGAAACGCATGTCGCCGGAGACGACGCTGGTGTCGATCGGCCATCGCTCGACGCTGATCGCGCTGCACGACCGGCATCTGGCGCTGGAGGCCGACGGCGCCGGCGTGTTCTCGCCGCGCGACCTCGCGCCGGCGCGTTGACGCATAACGAAAGGGCGCGCCCGGCCGACGCGCCCTTTTCGACTCTTCACCTGCGCGCGGCCATCACAGCGCGCGGTCGAACACCAGCGAACCGCCTTTGCCCTTCATGGTCGCTGCGCGCCCTGAAGGTCCCACTGCGGCGCCGAATGGATGCCGACGAGATAGGCGCGCTCGATCTGCATGCGGGCGGGCTCGCAGGTCTTCTTGGTGACGGCGATGGGGCCGGACAGAAGCTGCTGGCCCTTTGCGGAAAGATCGTCGCCGACCAGTAGTTGCACCCGCCGAAGCCCGAGCCGCGGTAATTGTCGTCGATCATGAAGGTGATTTCGTAATCGGCCGGCACCGGCTTGCCGTTGATGGAGCGCAGCGCCCAGGTCGTCTTGGTCGGATAGGTCTTTTCCTGGTTGTAGCGCTCTTCGGCCGCCTTCTTGGGATCGGCCGCCTTTCTTCTCCTTGCGCTCGCGCGCCTGCGCCCCGCCGGTCACGGCCAGCGTCAGCGCCAGAGCCGCCAGCGCGGCGCGCGCCAAACCCGCGCCGCCCGTTCGTTGCGTCCCGCCCATCGCCTTCATCGCCTCTCCCCTTCGCACGCGCCCTGTGCGCCCGCCGCCGCGGCCACGCTCCGGGCCGGACCATAGGCGCCGGCGCGCGGCCGCGCAATCTCGTCGCTCAGTCTGCGCGCCCAAGCGGGCGGCGACGCACGCGTGCTTTCGCGCATAAACACGACGAGATTCTGGCGCGCTCGCCGCGATGCGGGCGCGGCTCAGCCGATGCGGCGCTCCAGCCGCTCATAAAGCGCGTTGCGGGCCGAGAAGACATAAGCGAGCGCGTTGACGGAGACGCGCTCCGCCCCCATGCCAATCAGCCAGTCGGCGACCTCGGCCACGGCCTTGACCGGGCAATGCAGGGTGACGCGGCCCTCCTGCGGCGGGCCCAGCGGCGCATGCGCGCCGAAGCGGGCAAGGGCGACGTCGACGAAATCGGCGGCCGTCGTCTTGACCTGCGCGCGCACCTCGCGGCTGAGGCGGGCCTCCTCCTCGGCGGCGATGCGCGAGAGCACGGCGCGCGCGGCGGCGCGGGCCTTGGGCGTCCAGTCGGCCTTCAGAGAGGCGACGAGACTGGCCTGGCTCTTCAGCATGACGCCGTCGTCGAGCACCTTGAGGCCGTTGGCCTTCAGCGTCGCGCCGGTGGTGGTGATGTCGACGATCAGCTCGGCCTGACCGGCCGCCGGCGCGCCTTCGGTCGCGCCGAGGCTTTCGACGATGCGATAATCGGAGACGCCGTGATCGGCGAAGAAGCGGCGCGTCAGGTTGACGTATTTGGTGGCGACGCGCATGCGCTCGCCGCGCCGGGCGCGGTAGGCGGAGGCGACGTCCTCCAGATCGGCCATGGTGCGCACGTCGATCCAGGCCTGCGGCGCGGCGACGACGACGTTGGCGTGGCCGAAGCCGAGAGGGCNGAGGATCTCCAGCCGCTCGTCGGCGTCGGCGAGCTGCTCGCGGATCAGGTCCTCGCCGGTGACGCCCAGATGCGCCTGGCCGGAGGCGGNCTGCGCGACGATCTCGGAGGCGGAGACGAAGGCGATCTCGACGTCGGGCGCGCCGGCGAGCGTCCCGCGATAGTCGCGGGCGCCGCGGCCCTGCGTCACCTCAAGCCCGGCGCGGGCGAAGAAGGCGTTGGCGTTCTCCTGCAACCGGCCTTTGGAAGGGACGGCGAGGATGAGCGTGTCGGCGGCGGGCGCGCCGGGTGCGGTCGCGTCGATCATGGGTCAGCCTCGCGGAGCGTCGAGACGCTCGATCCAGATGGCGGCGCCGACGGCGGGGATGTCCTCGCGCGCGCCGAGCGTCCTGAGCAGTCGGTCGTAGCGGCCGCCGCCGGCGACNNGGGCTGGCCGTCGGCGCGGGCGGTCGCGGGCTTCGAAGACGAAGCCGGTGTAATAATCGAGATTGCGATGGAAGGCGGTGGCGAAGTCGAGCGCGGCGACGTCGACGCCGCGCGCGGCGAGGAAGCCGGTGCGCTGGTCGAGCGCGTCGAGGGCGGCGGTCAGATCGACGCCGGCGTCGCGGGCGAGGCCGCGCAATTCGGCGGAGGCGGCGTCGGGGTCGCCCTTCACGGCGAGGAAGCGGTCGATCAGCGCGCGCGTCTCGGCGGCGACGGGGGCTCGTTNGCGGGCGGCCGATTGTTCGAGAAAGCGCTCGGCGATCTCGCCGGCGGAGCGGCCGCCGACGGCGCGGATGCCGGCGATCGACAGCAAATCCTCCACCAAGGCGCGGGCGCNCTTGCGGTCGACGCCTTCGAGCGCGGCGAGCACGCCGGAATGATCGACGCCGTTGGGCGCCTCGACCTCCTCGAAAATCCGCGCCGTCGCATGTCCGCGCATCAGGCCGCGGCGCAGCTTGCGCAGTTGCGGGGCGGGCAGTTTGAGGGCGTCGAGAAAGGCGGAGACGAGGCCCGCGTCGCCGACGCGCAGATCGGGCGCGGTCAGCCCGGCGGCGGCGAGCGCCTCCAGCGTGAGAGCGAAAATCTCGGCGTCGGCGGCGGCGGCGTCGGCGCGGCCGAAGCTCTCGACGCCGGCCTGGACGAACTCGCCGTCACGGCCGGGCCGCTGGCGGAAGACCTTGCCGCAATAGGAGAAAGCCGCCTCCTCGCCCGCCTGGGGCGAGGCGAGGTAATCGCGCACCACGGGGATGGTGTATTCGGGGCGCAGCGCCAGCTCGGCGCCGCCGGCGTCGGCGACGAGGAAGAGGCGGCCGCGAATGTCCTCGCCCGCCAGATCGAGAAAGATCGACGCCGGTTGCAGGATCGCCGGCTCGACGCGGCCGTAACCGGCCTGCGCCAGCGTCGTCGCGACGCTCTCGGCGACGGCGTTCCTGTCGGCTGCGGTCTCCATGAAGCCCTCTCGACCCAAATGCGCACGCCTGTCCCGCCCCGGCGCAAAACCGCCGCCCGGCGGGGCGGCGCTTCTCTAGCAAGGACCGCGCCGGCGCGCCACTTGCGCGGCGGCCGGGGGCCGGGCCGGCTGGCGGCAGGGTTTACGAACAGGGCGCGCGGGCGGCGGGGGCGCTCAGCTGTTGGTGAAGTTCGGCTTGCGCTTGTCGATGAAGGCCTGCATGCCCTCCTTCTGATCGTCCAGCGCGAACAGGGCGTGGAACAGGCGGCGCTCGAAGCGCAGGCCCTCGGCGAGGCTGGTCTCGTCGGCGCGGTCGACCGCCTCCTTTGTCATCATCGCGACCGGCAGCGACTTGGAGGCGATCTGGGTCGCCGCCTTCATGGCCTCCTCCATCAGCGTGTCGGCCGGCACGACGCGGGCGACGAGGCCGGAACGCTCGGCCTCGGCGGCGTCCATCAGGCGGCCGGTGAGGCACAGGTCCATCGCCTTCGCGCGCCCCACCAGCTTGGTCAGGCGCTGGGTGCCGCCGGCGCCGGGAANGACGCCGAGATTGATTTCGGGCTGGCCGAATTTGGCGTTGTCGGCGGCGATGATGAAATCGCACATCATGGCGAGTTCGCAGCCGCCGCCGAGGGCGAAGCCGGCGACCGCGGCGATGACGGGCTTGCGGGCGTGGGCGAAGCGATCCCACTCGGCGAACATGTCTTCGAGATAGGCCCCGACATAGGTCTTGGGCTGCATCTCCTTGATGTCGGCGCCGGCGGCGAAGGCCTTTTCCGAGCCGGTGACGACGATCGCGCCGATCGCCGGGTCCGCCTCGAAGGCGCGCAGCGCGGCCATCACATCGGCGATCAGGCCGGAGTTGAGCGCGTTCAGCGCCTGCGGCCGGTTGAGCGTGATGACGCCGACCTTGCCGCGGGTTTCGGTGAGGATGTTTTCGTAGGCCATGCGGGCGCTCCCTCGTCTGTCGCGTCATGGCTAGCCGAGCCGCGCGGGGTTGGAAAGTCGCAGGTGGGCGGATGCGGCGGCGGGTCGCTCGCCGGGACCGCTTGACCCCGCGCCGCCCTCCCCACAACGCTCGCGCCCATTTGCAGCCGAGCCCGTCCGATGCCCGATCTCCTGCTTGAACTGTTCTCCGAAGAAATCCCGGCGCGGATGCAGCGTCAGGCGGCGGGCGATCTGAAGAAACTCGTCACTGACGCGCTGGTCGAGCGCGGGCTGACCTATGAGGGCGCGCAGGCCTTCGCGACGCCGCGCCGGCTGGCGCTCGCCATCGTCGATCTGCCGGTCCGCCAGCCGGACGCGCGGGAGGAGAAGAAGGGGCCGCGCGTCGGCGCGCCGCAGGGCGCGGTCGAGGGCTTNTCAAAGAGCGCGGGCCTTTCCTCGATCGATCAGGCGCGGATCGAGACGGACCCCAAGAAAGGCGAGTTTTACGTCGCCGTGATCGAGCGGCCGGGCAAGCCGACGGCGGAGGTGCTGGCCGAGATCCTGCCGGCGATCCTGAAGAGCTTTCCCTGGCCCAAGTCGATGCGCTGGGGCGCCGCCTCGGCGCAGGCCGGCGCGTTTTCCTGGGTGCGGCCGCTGCACTCGATCGTGTGCACCTTCGGGCCGGAGACGGAAGACCCCGAGGTGGTGCGCTTCACGGTCGGCGACGTGACGTCGGGCGACATGACNGGGGGCCATCGCTTCCTCGCNCCGGGCGCGTTCAAGGTGAAGCGGCTGGAGGATTACGAGGAG
Source organism: Rhodoblastus sp. (assembly GCA_013693735.1). Classification (GTDB taxonomy): domain Bacteria; phylum Pseudomonadota; class Alphaproteobacteria; order Rhizobiales; family Beijerinckiaceae. Next base: position 327,512 of record CP059255.1, read on the forward strand.
AAGCTGCGCAAGGCCAAGGTCGTGCTCGACGCCGACCGGCGCAAGGAGATCATCCGCCACGACGCGCGCAACCTCGCCCTGGCGCAGGGGCTGGAGGTCGTCGAGGACGAGGCGCTGCTCGAAGAGGTCGCCGGCCTCGTCGAATGGCCGGTGGTGCTGATGGGCGAATTCGAGGAGCGCTTCCTCGCCATTCCGGGCGAGGTGATCCGCGCCACCATCCGCGCCAATCAGAAGTGCTTCGTGACGAAGCGCGGCGAGGGGCTCGCCAATCGCTTCCTGCTCGTCTCCAACATCGAGGCGTCGGACGGCGGCGCGGCGATCGCGGCGGGCAACGGCCGCGTCGTGCGCGCGCGACTCTCGGACGCGCTGTATTTCTGGGAGACCGACCGCAAGCCGCTGCCCGACGCCGCGCTCTACAAGGAGGCGGCCGACCGGCTCGGGCTCGATCTCGCCAAGCCGCTCGACCAGCGCATGGGCAAGCTCGCCCATCTCAACGTCGTGTTTCACGAGAAGCTCGGCACGCAGGGCGCGCGGGTGGCGCGCATCGCCAGGCTCGCCGACGAGCTCNNGGCGGCCAGCGTCGGCGCCGATCCGGCGCTGGCGCGCCGCGCGGCGACGCTCGCCAAGGCCGATCTGACGACCGAAGTGGTCGGCGAGTTTCCCGAGGTGCAGGGGCTGATGGGGCGCCGCTACGCGACGCTTCAGGGCGAGAANCCCTCCGTCGCCGCCGCCATCGAGGACCATTACAAGCCGCAGGGGCCGACCGACCGCACGCCGACCGATCCGGTCTCGGTCGCCGTCGCGCTCGCCGACAAGCTCGACACGCTGACCGGCTTCTGGGCGATCGACGAGAAGCCGACGGGCTCCAAGGACCCCTTCGCGCTGCGCCGCGCGGCGCTGGGCGTGATCCGGCTGATCGAGACGAACGGAACGCGGCTGCCGCTGGTGCTGATCTTCGACGGGCTGTTCCGGCGCTGGTCCGAGGCGCTCGGCAGGCCGCTCGATCATGCGGGGCTGGCGCATGACCTGCTTGGCTTCGTGATCGACCGGCTCAAGGTCGCGTTGCGCGAACGCGGGGCGCGCTTCGACCTCGTCGACGCGGCGATCTCGGGGGCGGCGGCTNNGGCCAATGGCGAGCGCGCCGCGCTCGACGACGTCGTGGCGATCACGCGCCGCGTCGAGGCGCTCGGCGCGCTGCTCGACTCCGAGGACGGCAAGAACCTTCTCGCCGGGGCCAAGCGCGCCGCCAACATCCTCAAGGCGGAGGAGAAGAAGGACGGCGCGGCCGCCTTCGCGCAGCCCTACGACGCCGCGCTGCTGCGCGAGCCGGAGGAAAAGGCGCTCGGCGCCGCGCTCGACGCCGCCAAGGCGCAGGCCGGGCTGGCGCTCGACGGCGAGGATTTTCCGGGCGCGATGCGCGCTCTCGCCAGCCTGCGCGGGCCGGTCGACGCCTTCTTCGACAAGGTCACGGTCAACGCCGACGAGCCGGGCTTGCGGCTCAACCGCCTGCGCCTGCTGGAGGCGCTGCGCGAGGCGACGCGGCAGGTGGCGGATTTCTCGAAGGTCGCCGGCTGAGGCGGCGCTTGGGCGCCGTCGAAGCGGAGAGTCCGACTCCGGCCGTCGGAGGCGGCCCGCGTCAATCGCGGCGCGAGCCGAATCTCGGGCGGAGGCGGCCCGTCGTACCGGAGCGGGCGACCGCCGCCTAGGCGGCCGCGCTCATCCGCGTGAAGGTGGCGCGCAACTCGGCGATCGCTTCATCAAGATCGTCGCGCTGACGCTGAAGCGTCTCCAGTTGCGAAGCCACTTCCGTCGGCGAGAGCGCGCGCACGATTTCGGGACGGTGCGTCTCGGGATCGTCGAACTGCGCCGGCGTGTCGATAAGGGCGCGGATGCGTTGCAGCGTGAAGCCGAGCCGCTTTCNCTTGAGGATCAGCGACAAGCGACGCCGATCCTCCGGGCGGTAGAGGCGCGTCACGCCTTGGCGCAACGGCGCGATCAAGCCCTTGTCCTCATNAAAGCGCAGCGCGCGCAGCGTGACGCCGAATTCACGCGACACCTCTCCAATAGAGGCGAGGCGGGTGGACGAGCCGGCGCGTGAATTGGCTTCGCGTTCCGCAAAGACAAAATCGGCGGCCGGGGCGTCCTGCGCGCCCTCGCGCCCGTTCAAGGCAATTCTTTCGGAAGCGTTCATCTCAGGCCCCTTTCGCGTTTCCGTCGCTGTAAGGGAAGGATGCTCTCTTGGTTGTGTTTGCACAACTATAGATTGTTATGGTTTCGAAATTCTTAAACGACAGTCTTTCCCAGGCGCTGCGAGGCTCGCGCAAGCAAGACGGCCGTTGATTCGGACGACTCAAATGAAAAAGGGCCGGCGCAGGGCCGACCCTTCGGTCACTGGACATAAGAAGACGTCGTTAGTGCGCCGCCACGAGCCCGCCGGCGCCGCCCCAGACATAGACGCAGGTGAACAGGAACAACCACACGACGTCGACGAAATGCCAGTACCAGGCAGCGAATTCGAAACCCAGATGCTGCTTGGGCGTCATCTGGCCTTTGGCCGCGCGGATCAGGCAGACGATAAGGAAAACGGTGCCGACGAACACGTGGAAACCGTGGAAGCCGGTCGCCATGTAGAAGGTGGCGCCGTAAATCGACTCCTTAAAGGCGAAGGGGGCGTGCGCGTATTCATAGATCTGCACCGCGGTGAACAGCGCGCCGAGCAGAATGGTCAGCAACAACCCTTCTTNGAGGCCGCCGCGATCGCCGGCGAGCAGGGCATGATGCGCCCATGTCACCGTCGTTCCGGACGTCAACAAAATCAGCGTATTGACCAGAGGCAGCCCCCACGGGCTGAGCACATGGATGTTGGCGGGCGGCCACTTGCCGCCGATCGCGGCGGTGCGCTCGAATTGCTGCGCTTCGTTGGGGAACAGCGCCACGTCGAAAAAGGCCCAGAACCAGGCGACGAAGAACATCACCTCCGAGGCGATGAAAAGGATCATCCCGTAGCGGTGATGGAGCACGACGCGGGTGTGGAAGCCNNGCTCGGCCTCCTTGATCACGTCCATCCACCAGGACATCGCGACATAGACGAGCGCGATCATGCCGGCGCCGAAGATCAGCCCGCCCGCCTTCAGGCCGCCGATGGCGATGCCTTTCATGTAAANAATCAATCCGATCGCCGCGATGAAGGCGAACAGCGAGGCCAGAAATGGCCACGGGCTCGGATCGACCAGATGATAGTCGTGATTGGGCTTGGCGTGGTGAGCGTCAGCCATGATCCATCCTCGTTCCGCGCCAGCGGCGCTGGTCAGTGCTTCCTGCGTCCGCCGCCGCGCTGTCGCGACGCGGCGGACGATCGACTCATCCTGCCCGCCGCCCTGCGGCTTCGCGGAGGAAGCGGCGGGCGTCTGGACAGGATANNAAGTGTAGGAGAGCGTCACGTCGGTGACGCCCTTCATCGTCTCGTCCTTCTCCAGGCCCGGATCGAGGAAGAAAACGACCGGCAAATCGATCGACTGGCCAGCCGGAATCGTCTGTTCCGTGAAGCAGAAGCAGGAGATCTTCGNAAACCAGCCGCCGGCGGCGTCGGGCGTGACGTTGTAGGCGGCCGTCGCCGCGACAGGGCGGTCGGACAGGTTGGTCGCCTTGTAGAAAATCGTCTTCGTCTCGCCGGGGCGGATGTCGATCTTGGCGACCTCGCCCTCGAAACGCAGCGGCAGCCCGCCGCGGACATTGGCGTCGAAGCGCACGCGCATCGGGCGCGCGCCAACGACGCCGGGCGCAGCGGCGGCGACCTGCGTCGTGCCGCCGTAGCCGGTCGCGGCGCAAAACAGCGCATAGAGCGGAACCGCGGCGAAACTCAGCGCCAGCATGGCGGCGACGGCGCCCGTCACCGCGAAGGCGACGCGAGCGTTGCGGCGGGCGACGTCGGCGGCGGGAGCGGGGACGGGGGCGGCGCTCATCCCGCGCCCCCGCTCACCGCGCCGGACAGTCGCGCCAGAGTCACGGCGTAGATCAGCGCCATGAAGGCGAAGAGCGCAAGCCCGATGGCGAGGTTGCGGGCGCGACGGCTTCTGGCTTCGCGCTCCGTCATCGGCGCGACGAAAGGCGCGGGGCGGAGGGCTCGCTCATGCGACCATCCTTCCCAGCGCGCCCACAGCGCGGCCCAGGGCGCGCGCTCCAGCAACAAGGTCGCGAAGAGGCCGAACAAATAGACGATCGACCAGCCAAACAGCCGCCAGCAGGCGACGATGGCGGGTTTGCCTTCGTCCTTGCGCCAGACGTCGAACGCGAGGCCGACCATGCCGAGCCCGCCGACCGTCGCCGCCACGGCGTAAGCCGCGCCGCCCACGCCGAGAAGCCAGGGCGTCAGACCGACCGGCGCGAGAACAAGCGCATAGGCCACAATTTCCCGACGCGTGCGCCGCGCGCCGCAGGCGTTGGGCATCATCGGCACGCCGGCGCGGGCGTAATCGGCCGATTTCACCAAGGCCAGCGCCCAGAAATGCGGCGGCGTCCAGATGAAGATCAGCGCGAACAGCGCAAAACTTTCCCAACGCGCCTCGCCGCAGATCGCGGCGTAGCCGATCATCGGCGGGAACGCGCCGGCCGCGCCGCCGATCACGATGTTTTGCGGCGTCGAGCGCTTCAGCCACATCGTGTAGACGACGGCGTAGAAGAAAATCGTGAAGGCGAGCAGGCCGGCGGCGAACCAGTTGGCGGCGAGGCCAAGCGTCAGCACGGAGAAGGCCGACAGAAAGAGCCCGAAAGCGAGCGCCTCGCCGGGCGCGACGCGACCGGAGGGGATCGGGCGGCGGGCGGTGCGGCTCATCACCGCGTCGATGTCGGCGTCCCACCACATATTGAGAGCGCCCGAAGCGCCGGCGCCGACGGCGATCGCCAGAAGCGAGGCGAAGGCCAGGATCGGGTTCTTGACGCCAGGCGCCACCGCCATGCCGACGAGCGCGGTGAACACCACGAGCGACATGACGCGCGGCTTCAACAGCCGAAATAGTCGCGCGGCGTCGCCTGCGAGGCGCGCGCGGCGGCGTAGGCATGGACCGGAACGTCGCTCATCCGTCTGGCGGCTCCCCTGCAAAGGCGATCAAGGGCGCGGCGCGCCGAAACGCGCCGCGCGGCGCGTCAGTGATCGGAACCGGCGATGCGCGGCAGCGTCTCGTATTGATGGAACGGCGGCGGCGAAGGCAGCGTCCATTCCAGCGTCGTCGCGCCCGGCCCCCAGGGATTGGCGCCGGCGAGGCGCTTCTTCGCGAAGGCGTCGATCACCATGTAGAAGAACACCACGAGGCCGACGCCGGTGATGTAGGAGCCGTAGGACGAGACGCGGTTCCACGTCGCATAGGCGTCCGGATAGTCGATATAGCGACGCGGCATGCCCGCCAGGCCGAGGAAGTGCTGCGGGAAGAACACCATGTTGACGCCGACGAAGGTCAGCCAGAAATGCAGCTTGCCGAGGCGCTCGTCATACATGTAGCCGGTGATCTTCGGGAACCAGTAATAAANACCGGCGAACACAGCGAAGGTCGCGCCCAGCGACATGGTGTAGTGAAAATGGGCGACGACGTAATAGGTCTCGTGGACCATACGGTCGACGGGCGCGTTCGACAGCACGACGCCGGTGACGCCGCCGACCGTGAACAGGAAGATGAAGCCGATCGCCCACACCATCGGGGTGCGGAAGGAGATCGAGCCGCCCCACATGGTGGCGATCCAGGAGAAGATCTTCACGCCGGTGGGAACCGCGATCACCATCGTCGCGAACATGAAATAGCGCTGCGTGTTGAGCGACATGCCGACCGTATACATGTGGTGCGCCCACACGATGAAGCCGACGACGCCGATCGCCACCATCGCATAGGCCATGCCGAGATAGCCGAAGATCGGCTTCTTCGAGAAGGTCGAGACGATGTGCGAGATCAGGCCGAAACCGGGCAGGATGAGGATGTAGACCTCGGGGTGCCCGAAGAACCAGAACAGATGCTGGAACAGCAGCGGATTTCCGCCCTTCGAAGGATCGAAGAAGGCGGTGCCGAAGTTGCGGTCCGTCAGCAGCATGGTGATGGCGCCGGCCAGAACCGGCAGCGACAGCACCAGCAGGAAGGCCGTCACCAGCACCGACCAGGCGAAGAGCGGCATCTTGTGCAGCGTCATGCCCGGCGCGCGCATGTTGAAAATGGTGGTGATGAAGTTGATCGAGCCGAGGATCGACGAGGCGCCGGCCAGATGCAGCGCCAGGATGACGAAATCCATCGACGGGCCGGGCGTGCCGGTGACGCTCGACATCGGCGGATACATCACCCAGCCGCCTGCGAAGCCCTTGAAGCCGGCCGAACCGTCAAAGAACATCGACATCAGCGCCAGCGCGAAGGCGAAGGGCAGCAGCCAGAACGAGATGTTGTTCATGCGCGGGAACGCCATGTCCGGCGCGCCGATCATCAGCGGCACGAACCAGTTGGCGAAGCCGCCGATCAGCGCCGGCATGACCATGAAGAAGATCATGATGACGCCGTGGGCGGTGATGAACACGTTATAGAGGTTCTTGGCCGAATCCTCGTTGGGATCGACGCCCTGGATCATCGCGGCCAGACCCTTGAAGATCTGAATGCCGGGCTCCTGAAGCTCCATGCGCATGGCGAGAGAGAGCAGGAAGCCGATGACGCCGGCGATCACCGCAAAGATCAGGTACATCGTCCCGATGTCTTTGTGGTTGGTCGAAAACAGATAACGCCGCCAGCCGGTGACGTGGTCGTGCGCGTCGTGCGTGTGGGTGTCGGTCGCGACGGANNCATGAAACGTTCCTTCGGAGATTAGCGGCTGAGCGACGCGGAGGCNGTCGGCGAAGGCGACAGGCGCGGCGGCCGGCGTCAGCGCGGCGCTCTTCTTCTGCTTGGAGGCGAGCCATTTGCCGTATTCGGCGTCGGAGACGACGCGCACCATGATCGGCATNNACGCATGATCCTTGCCGCAGAGCTTGGAGCACTGGCCGTAATAGACGCCCTCGCGCTCGGCCTTGAACCAGCTGTCGTTGAGGCGCCCGGGCACCGCGTCGATGCGCACGCCGAAGGACGGCACCGCGAAGGAATGAATCACGTCGGCGGCGGTGACCTGCACATGCACAGTCTTGTTGACGGGCACGACCAGCGGCTCGTCGACGGTGAGAAGGCGCAGCTGGCCGGGCTTCAGCCNGTCTTCGGGCACGATCACCGAATCGAAGGCCACGCCGCCCTGATCCTTGGGATATTCGTAGCTCCAGCGCCATGTCGAGGCGGTCACCTTCACGACCAAGTCGGCCGGCGGCACGACGAGCTGCTGGCGCAGCATGCGGAAGGAGGGAATCGCGATCACCACGAGAATCAGGACCGGAATCAGCGTCCAGGCGACTTCGAGACCGGTGTGGTGGGTCAGACGGGAGGGCGTGGGATTGGCCTTCTCGTTGAATTTGACCATCACGTAAACCAGCAACGCCAGAACGAAGGCGCTGATGATGAAGCACATCGCCAGCAGCCAATCGTGAAACCACACGATGTCGGCGGCGACGGGCGTCACGGGCGTCTGCATGTTGAGCTGACCGGNGGCGGCGTGGCCGACCACGCCCGATTCGGCCGCGAGGGCGACGCCGGCGGACAGCGCGAGCGCGCCCAGAGCGGCGGCGCCTTTTCGCGCCAGGCCCGGCGCTTCAGACATCAGGGATGCGTTCGGCACGTGTCTTTTCCTCCCCGAAGCGCGGACCCGCCGCTCTTCCCCACGACGCGGCGTCGGCGCCGCCGCCCGTCGCTCCTGCGGGCGATCCGCGGAACCACGTGCGACGCGACGCGAACGCACGCCCATCAGGTCTTCCAAATCATAATCTCGCCACAAGCGCAATGCCACGCGTCAAGGCGCAGAACGCCGCGCCCGCAAGGTGGAAAGATTCGCCTGCGCGGGCCGCGAGGCTTGACAGCATCGACCCTTTTGTTACCCCGGTTTCGCACGCCGCCTCGCGCGCGGCCTCCCGCGCGGCGATGGGCGGGTCGGCCTCTTGCGATTCGCGTGAACGGCGAGCCGAAATTGGCGACGCGACGCCGGCGAGGGTATCGACGACCACGACCGGCTGACGCGATTCGACGGGGCGGTTTCGGCGACGACGCGTCGCGATCGTCGTTTCGGTCTGAGCGGAAGGGTTTTGGCATGGCGCGATTTGATCGGGCGCGAAACAGGCTGACGCGCCTGGCGGCCGTCGCGGCGGTCGCGCTGGGCGGCGCGCTTCTAGCCGAGGCCGGCGGCGCGAGCGCGTGGGCGCAGGGCGCGGTGAAATCCAAGCATGGCGATTGGGAGATGCGCTGCGAGACGCCGCCGGGGGCGACGCGCGAGCAATGCGCGCTCCTGCAAAGCGTGGCCGCCGAAGACCGGCCAAACGTCAACCTCGTCGTCATCGTGCTGAAAACCGCCGACGGGAAGAGCCGGCTGCTGCGCGTCGTCGCGCCGCTCGGCGTGTTGCTGCCCTCCGGTCTCGGCTTGAAAATCGACCAGACCGACATCGGCCGCGCCGGTTTCGTGCGCTGCTTGCCCACGGGCTGCGTCGCGGAGGTGGTGATGGAGGACAAGCTCCTCGATCAGATGAAAAGCGGGACAACCGCCACGTTCATCATCTTCCAGACGCCGGAGGAGGGCGTCGGCATTCCGTTGACGCTGGCCGGCTTCAAGGACGGTTTCGAGAAACTGCCCTAGCCTTCGGGAGCGGCCCCGCCGAGCCGCAAGGCCGCGGCGCGGCCATCTTCGGCGGTCGACGCCGGCGGGACGCAATAGGCGAACACGATTTTCACGCCAACACGGCTTTTGCCGACAGGGCTTTTGCCGACGGGGCTTTGCGCAAGGCAAGGGAGCGACGAGATGCAGGCGGACGCGACGCTGAAACACCCCGAGGCCGGGCGGCGCCTGAAACCTGTGGGCGCTAAACCTTTGAGCGCTCTTGCAGGCGTTCTGGCGTGCGCGCTGGCGTTGGCGGGTTGCGCCGGCGGATCGGGCTCGGGGAGCGGCGCGCCGGGGTCGTCCACCTCCCGTCTGGCGGGTCTGCTTTCGTTCGGCGCGCCGGCCGCGCCCACCCCGCCGTGGCGAGCCCGGCGAACGCCCCGCAACTGCGCACATGCCCGGAGGCGATCATCGTCGACGGCGGCGCGGCGTTGCGGGTCGGCGGGCCGGCGAACCAGTCGGTTCGCCATCAGTTCGCGATCACCGACGTCGCGCGCGAGTGCCAGCCCAGGGCGGCGTGATCGCCATTAAGGTCGGCGTCGAAGGCAATCTCTTGATCGGCCCGGCCGGGTCGGCGGGAACCTATTCGGCGGGCGTGCGCGTCGTGGTGCGCGCGATGAAGGATCAGCGCGTGCTGTCGACGCGCAGCTATCGCGTGTCGGCGACGGCGGGCGGGTCGCAGGCCGCGCCCTTCACGCTGGTCACCGAGACCTTCACGGTGCCCTATCTCCAGGAATACGCCAGCGACGACTACGAGATCGTCGTCGCCTTCGAGGGATCGAAGCCGGCGGCGACGGGCGGACGACGCGCCGGCCGGCGGTGACCTCCCGCAGGCGCGGGCTGAGTCGGTGGAATAGCGGCCCGCCCGGATTGACAAGGATCGCGGCGACGGGCAGCGTCGCGGCTGTCATTCAAGTCCTCCGCGGAAGAGTCCGGCGCAGCGATGCGTCGGCGCCGAAGGCGCAACCGCCCCGGAAACGCTCAGGCCAACGGACCGCGAGGGGATGACGCTCTGGAAAGCGGCGCGCCGGTTTCGGCGCGCCCACCGACGGGGTAGCTTCCGCACGTTTTGGCGCTGGCCGGAACGACGGGGGAAATCTCTCAGGTGAATCGACAGAGGGGGCGCGACGGCCGGGCGGCGACGCCCGGCGTTCTGTTGTCGCGCCTGCCCTTTCGCCGGAGCCTGAGCCCATGACGTCACACGACGCTGCGTCCTCCCCCTTACGCCTCCCTCGGCGCCCCCTCTGGCGCGCACCGCGCTGCACGCCTTGCATCTGGCGCTCGGCGCCAAGATGGCCGGCTTCGCCGGCTACGACATGCCGATCAACTATCCGATGGGCGTGATGCAGGAGCATCTGCACACCCGCGCGCAGGCCGGGCTGTTCGACGTGTCGCATATGGGGCAGGCCTGGCTGAGGGGCAAAGACGCGGCGGCCAAGCTCGAACGCCTCGTGCCGGGCGACCTCGCGGCGCTGGCGCCGGGACGCATCCGCTACACGCAGTTGCTCAACGACCAGGCCGGCATTCTCGACGATCTGATGGTGACGCGCGTCTCCGGCGCGGCGGGAGGCGAGGAGACGCTGTTCCTCGTCGTCAACGCCGGCTGCAAGGTTCAGGACTTCGCCCATATCGCCGCCGCCCTGCCCGATCTCGCGCTGGAGGTTCTGCCCGATCAGGCGCTGATCGCGGTGCAGGGGCCGCAGGCGGCGGCGGCGCTCGCAAGGCTTGTTCCAGGCCACGAGACGCAGCCCTTCATGTCGATGACGCAAGGCGTCTGGAACGGCGTCCCGCTGCTCGTCTCGCGCTCGGGCTACACGGGCGAGGACGGCTATGAAATCTCCATCGCAGCCGACAAGGCGGAGGCGTTCGCGCAGGCGCTGCTGGCGCTGCCGGAGGTGAAGCCGATCGGGTTNGGNGCGCGCGATTCGCTGCGGCTTGAGGCGGGGCTGTGCCTCTACGGCCACGACATCGACACGACGACGACGCCGGCCGAGGCGCAGCCGATGTGGTCGATCTCCAAGCGCAGGCGCGCCGAGGGCGGCTTTCCCGGCGCGGCGCGGTTGCAGGCGCAGATCGCCGAAGGCGCCAGGCGGCTACGCGTCGGAATCAAGCCCGAGGGGCGCNNGCCGGCGCGCGAGGGCGTCGAGATCGCCGCGCCCGACGGGCGGATCGTCGGCGTCGTCACCTCGGGCGGCTTCGGTCCGACGGTCAACGGCCCGGTGTCGATGGGCTATGTCGAGGCCGACTTCGCCAAGGTCGGCGCGAGCGTCGATCTGATGGTGCGCGGCAAGGCGATGCCGGCGCGCGTCGTCGCCCTGCCCTTCACGCCCGCCCGCTTCTATCGCGGCGCGTGAGCCCCGCGCCTTCTTTCGCTTCCGTCTTTCACGCCTGACCAACGAGGGTCGTCATGTCCGACATCCGTTACACCAAGGATCACGAATATCTCATCCTCGACGGCGACGTCGCCACCGTCGGCATCACCGACTTCGCGCAGAAGCAGCTCGGCGACGTCGTGTTCGTCGATCTGCCGGCGATCGGGCGCAAGGTGACGAAGGGCGGCGACGCCGCCGTGGTGGAGAGCGTGAAAGCCGCCTCCGACGTCTATGCGCCGGTGACCGGCGAGGTCGTCGCGGTCAACGACGCGATCGTCGACACGCCGGCGACCGTCAACGAGGACGCGCATGGCGCGGGCTGGTTCATGAAGATCAAGATCGCCGACAAGGGCGAGCCGCCGATCTGATGGATCAGGGCGCTTACGACGCCTATCTCGCGACGCTCGGCTGAGGCGGCCCATGCGCTATCTCCCCCTCACCGACGGCGACCGCGCCGAAATGCTGGCGCGCGTCGGCGTCGATGGCGTCGACGCGTTGTTCGCCGACGTGCCGGCCGGCAAGCTGCTGCCCGGCCTTCTCGACCTGCCGACCGCCAAGAGCGAGATGGAGGTCGAGCGCATTCTCGGCGCGATGGCGGCCAAGACCATGCCCGCCTCCGCCTTCCCCTTCTTCGTGGGGGCCGGCGCCTACAAGCATCATGTGCCGGCGAGCGTCGATCACCTGATCCAGCGCTCGGAATTTCTGACCAGCTACACGCCTTATCAGCCCGAGATCACGCAGGGCACGCTGACGGCGATGTTCGAATTCCAGACGCAGGTCGCGGCGCTGACCGGCATGGAGGTCGCCAACGCCTCGATGTATGACGGTTCGACCGCGGCGGGCGAGGCGGTGTCGATGGCCCATCGCGTCACGCGCCGGCGCAAGGCGGTGCTGTCGGGCGGGTTGCATCCGCATTACTCGCAGGTGATCGAGACGCTGTCGGGCATGGCCGGCGACGCGGTCGTGCGGGCGCCGGCGGACGTTCGCGCGACGGAGGACATCATCGCGCAGATCGACGGCGAAACGTCCTGCGTCGTGGTGCAGACGCCCGACTGCTTCGGCAATCTGCGCGATCTCACGCCCATCGCCGAGGCCGCGCACGCCAAGGGCGCGCTGCTGGTGGCGGTGTTCACCGAGGTCGTCTCGCTCGGCGCGGTCGAGGCGCCCGGCGCGATGGGCGCCGACATCGTCGTCGGCGAGGGCCAGTCGCTCGGCAACGGACTGAATTTCGGCGGGCCCTATGTCGGCCTGTTCGCGACGCGCGAGAAGTTCCTGCGCCAGGCGCCGGGGCGGCTCGTCGGCGAGACGGTCGACGCCAGCGGCAAGCGCGGCTTCGTGCTGACGCTGTCGACGCGCGAGCAGCATATCCGCCGCGAGAAGGCGACGTCGAACATCTGCACCAATTCGGGGCTGTGCGCGCTCGCCTTCACGATGCACATGACGTTGCTCGGCGCGGCGGGGCTGCGNCAGCTCGCCGCCGTCAACCACGCCAACGCCTGCGACCTCGCCGACCGGCTGGCGGCGATCGAGGGCGTCGAGGTGATGACGCCGACTTTCTTCAACGAATTCACGATCCGCACGCGCAAGAACGCCTTCGACGTGCTCAAGGGCATGCATCAGCGCGGCGTGCTGGGCGGCGTGCGCGCCGCGCGGCTCGCGCCCGATCAGGGCCTCGACGATCTGATCATCGTCGCCAACACCGAAGTGAACACGCCTGACGATCGCGCCGCCTATGTCGACGCGCTCAAGGCGAGCCTGTGAGCGGAGAGCGTGATGAGCATGAACACGCAAGGCCGCCCGACCGCTCCGGGCGTCGCGGACGCGGCGACGCGTTCGACCTTCACCGGCAATCGCGGCCTCGACATGGAGGAGGCGCTGATCTTCGAGATCGGCCGCCCCGACACGTCGGGCGTCGACGTCGAGGAGCCGGTCGCGCATCGGTCTCGGCTCGGCGCGATGGCGCGCAAGAGCGCGCTCGATCTGCCGGGCCTGTCGGAGCCCGAGGCGGTGCGCCATTACGTGCGGCTGTCGCGGATGAACTACGCCATCGACTCCGGGCTCTATCCGCTCGGCTCCTGCACGATGAAGCATAATCCGCGCCTCAACGAGAAGATGGCTCGTCTGCCGGGCTTCGGCGACGTGCATCCGTTGCAGCCGCAGGCGACGTGCCAGGGCGCGCTGGGCGATCCACGNGCCGGGCGCTGGCTGTGCGTGGCGACCGGCATGCCGGCGGTGGCGATGTCGCCGAAGGCCGGCGCGCATGGCGAGCTGTGCGGGCTGATGGCGATCAAGGCGGCCATCGCCGCCAAGGGCGAGGCGAAGACGCGCACCGTCGTGCTCGCGCCGGAGTCGGCGCATGGCACCAATCCGGCGACGGCGGCGGTGATCGGCTTCACCGTCCGCGCGATCCCGGCGCGGCCGGACGGCACGGTGCATGTCGAAGACGTCAAGGCCGCGCTCGGGCCCGACGTCGCGGCGATCATGCTGACCAACCCCAACACCTGCGGCCTGTTCGAGCCGCAGGTCGTCGAGATCGCCGAAGCGGTGCATGCGGCCGGCGGCTATTTCTACTGCGACGGCGCGAATTTCAACGCCATCGTCGGCAAGGTGCGCCCCGGCGACCTCGGCGTCGACGCGATGCACATCAACCTGCACAAGACCTTNTCGACGCCGCATGGCGGCGGCGGGCCNGGCGCGGGGCCGGTGGTGCTGTCGGAGCGGCTCGCGGCCTTCGCGCCGGTCCCCTTCGTGCGCGCGGCGGCGGACGGGCGGTTCGAGCTGGTCGAGCAGGCCGAGGGCACGCAGGCCTTCGGGCGCATGACCGCTTTCCACGGCCAGATGGGCATGTTCGTGCGGGCGATGGCCTATATGCTGTCGCATGGCGCGGACGGGATGCGGCAAGCCTCGGAAGACGCGGTGCTGTCGGCCAACTACATCCGCGCGACGCTGAAGGATCTGTTCTCGGCGCCGTTCGGCGAACGCCCGTGCATGCACGAGGCGCTGTTCGACGACACATGGCTGAAGGGCAGCGGCGTCACCACGCTCGATTTCGCCAAGGCGATGATCGACGANGGGTATCATCCGATGACGATGTATTTCCCGCTGGTGGTGCACGGGGCGATGCTGATCGAGCCGACCGAGTCGGAGTCCAAGGCCTCGCTCGATCTGTTCGTGGCGACGCTGCGCGATCTCGCGATGAGCGCGCTGCGCGGCGAGACGGAGCGCTTCGTCGGCGCGCCGCGGCTCGCGCCGCGCCGGCGCCTCGACGAGACGGCGGCGGCGCGCAAGCCGGTGCTGACGTGGCGTAAGCCCGCGGCGCAAAACTGACGTCGCGAAAGATCGGCGGCGCGAGTCTCGCCCGCGCCGCTTTCGGAAATGGCCCTGCGCCCCACGACTCGGCGTATTTCTGATAACCGGCCATTAACCCTAATGCGCGAAGCTCCAGTCAGGTTTTGGACTGGAGGATATTTCATGACGCGCATTTCGACGCTCAACCTCGCGCTGGGCTGGACCGCGTTCGGAGCGATGTCCTTGATCGGTCTGACGGTGCATGTGCTGCGCGCGATCCACTGAGACGCGCGCGGTTCGCACAGGCGTTCCCAGCGCCGTGAGCGGACTGTCGGAGGCCTGAGCCACAGAGCGACAGCAGGAACGAAAAAGGCCCGCCGGCGATCAGGCGGGCCTTTTGCTTTGACGGAAACGCCGACCTCGCGGACGGCCAGACGAGGATCGACGGCGCGCCCTCGCTTTGTTTCCCAAGCGGCACGAGGCGCGGCTCAGTTGAGCCGACGCTTCATCTCCTCGACGCTCTTGGCGAGAAGGTCGCCGGCGCTCTGGCCCTGAACGTTGTCGCGCAGGATGCGTTCGGCGGCGCGCGTGGCGGCGTCCGCGGCGGCGGCCTTGACGTCGGCGGTGGCCTGGGTCTCGGCGAGCGCGATTTTCTGCTCCGCCTGCTTGGTGCGGCGGGCGACGAACTCCGCGATGCGCGCCTCGCTCTCCTTGGCGATCGCGGCGGCCTCCGCCTTGGCCTGCTCGACGATGGCGACCGCGTCGGCCTCGGCCTGGGCGGCCTTACGCTTGTAGTCGTCGAGCACGGCGGCGGCTTCCGCGCGCAGCGTCTGCGCCTCGGCCAACTCGGTCTTCACCTTGTCGATGCGCGCGTCGAGCGCGCCGGCGACCTTGGTGTGCACGCCGAGATACAGCAGCAACAGCACGAACAGGATGAACCCAAAGAGGACGTATTCCTCGGCTCCCATGGAACGCTCCTCTTGAAGCTCAGGCGGATTTGATCGAAGCGACCGCGCGGGCCGCCTCTTCCGGCGAAACGTCTCGGCCGGAGAGCTGGCGCACGATCATCTGGGCGGCGTCGCGGGCGATGTCGTCGACATTCGCCATCGCACGGGCGCGCATGTCGGCGATCTGCTTCTCGGACTCGGCCAGCTTGGCGTCGAGATCGGCGGTCAGCGACTTGCGACGCGCGTCGGAGGCGGCGGCGGCCTTGGCGTTGGCCTCCTGCGCCATCGCCTGCGAGCGGGCCTTGGCGTCCGCCAAGGTCTTCTCGTGGGCGACGCGGGCGGCGTCCGCCTCGTCGCGCGCGGCTTGCGCGGCCTTGAGATCGCCGGAAATCTTGGCGTCGCGCGCCTCAAGCGTGCCGGCGACGCGGGGCAGAGCGATCTTCGCCATCAGCCAGTAGAGCAGGCCGAAGAAGATCGCCAGCCACAGCAATTGCCCGGCGAAGGTCGCGGTGTCGAAAGGCGGAAACACGGCCTCGTGGCCGCCCGGCGCGGGCGCGGCGGTCGAGGCCCCATGCGCGGCGGGGGCGGGCGTAGCGTGCGGGGCGGCGGGCGTGGCCATCAAGGGCTCCAGCGGCGAACGTCTCGGAACGAAACTCCCGAAGAGGCTTCGGAAGGCGAAATTCTCAGGCGCGAAACACGCCGTCGCGACGCGGAGCCGGCGACGGCGATTCGACAGGTCCCGCTTCGTTCAGGAGGCGGGGACGCCGCGCCCCGAAAGGCGCGGCGACGGATCACTTCACGAACAGCAGCAGCAGCGCGACGAGGAACGCGAAGATGCCAAGACCTTCGGCGAGCGCGGCGCCGATGAAGGCGCGGCCGAACTGGCCGTCGGCGGCCGAGGGTTGCGCAGCGCGCCGGAGAGGAAGTTGCCGAAAATCGTGCCGACGCCGACAGCGGCGACGCCCATGCCGATAGCCGCAAGACCAGCGCCGACATATTTGGCTGCAACGGGATCCATCGTGAGAACTCCTGGAGGTTTGAAACGGGCGACTCTTTGTTGTTGCGATCTTTATCAGTGGCCCGGGTGAACTGCGTCGTTCAGATAGACGCAAGTGAGAACGGCGAAGACATAGGCCTGCAAAGCCGCGACGAGCAGCTCGAAAGCGGTCAGGATGACGACGCCGAGGAGAGGAAGAGGCGAAATGACCGCCGCGCCGCCGGCGGCCAGCAGCATCGCCACGAAGCCGCCGAACACCTTCAGCGTGATGTGGCCGGCGAGCATGTTGGCGAAGAGACGAACCGACAGCGAGATCGGGCGCGCCACGAAGGAGATCACCTCGATCATGATGATGAAGGGCAGCAGCGCGATCGGCACGCCCGAGGGGGCGAAGAGGTGGAAGAAGTGAGCGCCGTGCTTGTAAAGGCCATAGCCGACGACCGTCAGCATCACCAGCATCGCCAGCGCGAAGGTGACGATGATCTGGCTGGTCACCGTGAAGGTGTAGGGGATCAGGCCGAGCGCGTTGGAGGCGAACACGAACATGAACAGCGTGAAGACGAGCGGGAAGAAGCGCATCCCCTGCTCGCCGATGACGCCCTGAATGGTCGAGGCGATGAACTCGTAAANGCTCTCCGCCGCCGCCTGCATCCGCGAGGGGACGACGGCGCGCTCGCGCGTGCCGTAGAGCATCAGCAGGCTCACCGCGCCGACGACGATCGCCATCCAAAGCGAGGCGTTGGTGAAGGACAGGTCGAGGCCGCCGATGCGGATCGGAACGATCGGGTGGACCTGAAACTGGTGGATCGGATCGAGCGCGGTAGCTTCAGCCGACACGTCATACCCCGCAAATCCGGCGCCCGTGGCGCTTCACGTTTCGACGCCGCGGCGCCGCTCGACAGTGGCGGACGTCGCGCGACGCCCGCTCGAATTTTTCTCGCGCCGACGGCGGCGCGCCGTCGTCACCCTTGCGGCCCGCCATCCTGCGCGGACGAACCGCCACCGCTGCGCGCCGCGAGGCGATAGACGCCCCAGAACCCCGCCGCTCCGCCAAGCGCCAGCCCGGCGATCAACCCCAGGGTTCGGAGCCGACCAGACGGTCAAGCCCCAGCCCATGCCCGCGCCGACCATGACGGCGGCGACAAGCTCGCTCATCGCGCGCATGCCCAACGCCATCGCGCCGGCCGAAGACGGGCCGGATCTGCGTCGCGCCGCCTCGGCCGCCTCCGTCTTGCGTCGATCCAGCGCCTCGCCGATCCGGTCGAGGCGCGCGTCGAGCGCATCGTCCGCGCCGGCCCCGGGCGATCCCGGCTCCTGCGGGGCGGAAGGGCCGGCCATACGGCGTCCTCGCTGCTCCGTCGCCGCGTCGCGCGGCGGCCCGGAAACGCCGACGCAAAGCTGCGCCGGCCCATCGCGAGCCGCGCGCACCATATTGAGCGGCCCGCAGGGTGTCAAGATTTCGCCGCATCTTGTTATGACGTTGTTTTATATCGCTATTTTCGCGATTTTGCGAGGCGCAGACGAAGGTCTGACGCGCAGCGGCCGCGCATCCGTCCGGCTTCTGGACGCGGCGAGGAGGGAAGAAAGCGCCGGCATGCCGGCCAGACGGAGTGCGGCGACGCCTAAGGGAGGGCGGGCGCGGGCTCGCGCGACGGACGCGCCGCCTCCGTCTCGGCGGCCCATGTCGCCGGCACGCGGACCGTGAAGCAGGAGCCGACGCCGCGCTCCGAGATCAGCGTGACGCCCCCGCCCATCAAGGCGCATAATTTCTGGCTGATGGCGAGGCCGAGGCCGGTGCCGCCGTATTTTCGCTGCGTGGCCGCCGAGGCCTGCCCATAGGGCTGGAACAAGCGTTCGCGCTCCTCCGGGCCGATGCCGACGCCGGTGTCGCGGACCTGAACCTCGATCCAGTCGCCGCCCGCGTGAGCGTCGCGGCGAGCGACGAGCGTGATCAGACCGCCCTCCGTGAATTTGGCGGCGTTCGAAATCAGATTGATCACGACCTGGCTCAACTTGGTCGGATCGGTGACCGCCTCGCCCAACCAGCCGGCTGCGCCGGTCTCAGCGGCGCGCGGCGCTTCCTCGCCGACGGCGCTCAGAAAGACAAGGCGATTGCCCTTGGCGGCGACCAGATGGTGGGTGGTGGCGATCACGGAGCGGAAGAAGGCGTCGAGATCGAAGCGCTCGGGCTTCAAACNGATCTCGTTGCGCTCGATCTTTGTGAGGTCCATGACGTCGGCGACCAGCGCCAGGAGATGCTTGCCGGCGGCGTTGATGCGTTCGAGGTCGGACTTTTCTCGGGCGCCTTGCCNGTCGAACTCGACGGCGTCGAGCANGATCTCGCTGTAGCCGATGACGGCATTCAGCGGCGTGCGCAATTCATGGCTCATCTTGGCGAGGAAGATCGAACGGGTGCGGTCGGCCTTCTCCGCGCGCTCCTTGGCGAGGCGGAGCCGAACCGCGGTGTCGCGATGGCGCTGCGCCTCGCGCTCCAGCTCGCAGCCCATGCGCAGCAAGATCGCGTAGTAGACCGCCATCCAGGACATATAGAGCGTCGCCGAACAGATCGAGGCCCAACTCACCGTCTCAAGCTCACGCAAGGNGATGCGCTGGGAGAAGCCGTAGGTCAGATAGGCGACATAGAATGCGAAGAAATTCATCGCGAACAACGTCAAAATCAGCCGCGGCGCCCGATTCAGATAGAAAAATCCGAGCATCAGCGCCACGATGAGCCACGACAGAAATGGCGAGCGCACGCCTCCGTAGTGGAACGCGCCGTAGAGGCACGTGAACGACAGCAGCTGCACGGACAGCGTCGCGCAGGNCTCAAGGTCGCCGGTGGCGCGCAGAACGATCGGCAGCGCCCAGAACGCCGAAACGCACAGAAGAATGATCCACGCGATCGGCCAGGGTTGCGGATCGGTCGTCAGCAGGACGATGCCGGCAGGACTGGCGAGGATCGGCCCGATCAGATGCGTCGCGACGAAGTTGCGCATCTGCGCGCGCAGCGAACGGTCGAGAGTGGGGGCGGCCGGAATGAACCAGTCGAGGAGGCGGATCAGGAAGTCCACGCGCAGCCCTTCACGAACGCGACGCCGGGTCCGCGCATCGTCGCCCGGCGCGGTTAACAAGCGGTGCAGGGCCAGAGCGCATCGCGCTTTACGAGGCCTTAATGACGTCGCCGCTAGGCTGGGGTCGGGCGACCGCCGACCTCGCGCAGCGGCGCCGCGTTCGACCGTTCCCGCCCTCCGGACAGAGACCGCAGCGTGAAGGCCTCCTCCCCCTCGCCCCGCCGGCCTTCGCCTGCTGCCGCGAATCAACGCGCTCGTCGACTCGTTCATCCCGCCCGCTCTGGCCGCCGACCGGGATCGACGCCAGCAGGCGCGGATGTTTCTGATCAGCCACATATTCGGGCCGTTCATCGGCAATTCGGTGCCGCTTGCGCTCTATTCGATCGATCCGGATCCGCAGTCGCAAATCTACGTTCTGGCCGCTTCGATCTGCGGATTCTGGGTGTTCCCGTTCCTTTTGCGCGCCGGCATGTCCTACAACGCGCTCGCGTTGGTCTCGATTCAAAATCTGATCTTCTGCATTTTATGGAGCATCTACTTCTACGGCGGCGCGACGTCGCCGACTTTGCCGTGGGTTCTGACCATTCCGCTGTTGTCGTTCCTCTACCTGAACGCGACGCCGCGGCTTTGGAAATATGTTCTGGCGCTGTTCGGCGCGAATTGCGCGGCGTTCTGGATGGCGTACGGCGCGCATCGCNNGCCCACGCCCAGCAATCTTCCGTTCGACAAGCTGCAAATCTTCGGCCTGATCTCGACGGCGGCGGCGGCCGGCTATGTCGCGATGATGGCGAGCTATTACGGCAAGGCCCTGGTGTCCCAGAGCGANGCCGAAACCGAAATGCGCCAGCACCTGGCGACGGCCGCCGAACTGCGGCGCGCCACCGAGGAGGCCGAACGCGCGAGCGCGGCGAAGGCCGACTTTCTCGCGCGCATGAGCCATGAGCTGCGAACGCCGCTGAACGCGGTCATCGGCTACAGCCAAATCCTGATCGAGGACGCCGAGGACGAAGGCGACGCCGAGATGGCGCAGGACCTCTCGAAGATTCACGGCGCGGGCCAGCAACTGCTCAAGCTCGTCAACGAAGTGCTCGATCTGTCGAAAATCGAGGCGGGGCGCATGGAGTTGTCGCCGACGACGGTCGACGCGGCGGCCCTGATCCTGCGGACGGCCGACGGCTTCCGCGCCAGGGCCGAGGCGGCGGGGCTCGACTACCACGTCGAAATCGGCTCCGACTTAGGGCTGGCTTGGTGGGACGAGATGAAGGTCCGCCAGGCGATGTCGCAGATCATCGACAATGCGATCAAATTCACCCGCTCGGGCCATGTGCGGGTGAGCGCCCGCGCGGTCGAAGACGACGGCGTGCCGACGGCCCGAATCGCCGTCGAAGACAGCGGCGTCGGCGTCTCGGCGAAAGCGCTNGCCGGGCTGTTCGAGCAATTCTCAAGCGAGGACGACGCAAGCGGCAGCAAGTATGGCGGCCGTGGGCTCGGNCTAACCCTGGCGCGCAAGCTGTGCCTGCTGATGGGCGGCGACGTCACGGTCAGCAGTCAGCTTGGCGCAGGCAGCGTGTTCACAATATCGATTCCACGCGGCGATCCGCAACGAGGAGAAGCCGCCGACGCCGACCGCGTCGCCGATGCGCAGATCGCGCGTCTGCGCCGGTTGCTCGTCGAACGGCCGGCCGCGCCCGCCGCCGAAATGTCCGCATGAGCCAACGATCCCGATCGACCCGAACCTTCCACGAGCCGACGCCATGCCCTGCATCCTCCTGGTCGAAGACAACGAGATGAACCGCGACATGCTCAGCCGCCGTCTCAAGCGCGCCGGCTTCGACGTGCTGTGCGCGCCCGACGGGCCGACAGGCGTTCGACTGTCGGCGGAGACGCTGCCCGATCTGGTGCTCATGGACGTCGCGCTCGGCGAGATGGACGGATGGGAGGCGACCGTGCTGATCAAGGCCTCCCCGTCACCCGACACATTCCGATCATCGCGCTGACCGCGCACGCGCTGTCTTCCGACCGCGACCGCAGCGTCGAGGTCGGATGCTGCGACTTCGACACCAAGCCGGTCGATTTGCCGCGGTTGTTGGGCAAGATCGAAAACGCCTTGTCGGGCCGGGCCGCCGCCTGAGCCTCGCGCGGCGGCGCGGCCCCGGACTTTCGCCGCTCCCAGCCTTGCGCCCATGCGCGCAAACGCCGCGCGTGGGCGACGGCGGCCGCCTGGCGCCGCAACGTCACATTTTCATTGCGTTCCAATAGTTAACCAAATCTTAAAGTCATCCGCCGCCAGCGGCGCGCCGTGCTAAGCTGGGTTGCGTCCAAATTATCGGGCGCTTGCAAGAACGACGCTCCACGAAACCTGACGACTTTCGACGCCCCCGCGATCGAGGACCGACCGAAACGGCGATGAGCGCCCGCGGGCGACTCTTTTCATGTCATCGCGCTGTTTTCGCAACAGACCTTCGTTGGGAATCGCCTAGGATAGGTCGGACAATACGCATGAGGCACGGGTCGCGCACGAGTCGAGGTTGACGATGAACGAGTATCCCGAGGCGCCGTTGGACGCGCTGACAAGCAGCATGCGCGATTTTCGCATGCCGCACGGCGCCGATCTTCTCAACCGGTCCGAACAATTCTATAAATGGCAAAATTTACGCCGTCAAAATGGGCTTTGGCCTTTCTCCAGAGCGACCGATTTCGGACCGCGCACGGAGGTGCTGGCGGCCGACGATCGCGGCAATCTGATGGAGGGCGTCAATTTCGCCTCTCAGGATTATCTTTCGATGGCGGCGCATCCGGCGATCGTGGAGACCGCGATCGAGGCGCTCAAGCGATACGGCGCGCATTCGGCGGGGTCGGCGGCGTTGGTGGGAAACACCACCCATTCCGTGGCGCTCGAAAGAAAGATCGCGGAATTCCTCGAGATGCCGGAATGCGTCCTCTATCCGACCGGCTGGGCGGCGGGATACGGCGCCATCAAAGGTTTCGTGCGCAGTTACGACCACATCGTGATGGACATGCTGTCGCATGTCTGTCTCCAGGANGGCGCCAACGCGGCGACCCGCAACATCCGTCAGTTCCGTCATCTGGACGTCGAGCATTGCCGCAAGCGGCTCGCCGCCATCCGCTCNAAGGACACCGAGAACGGCGTCATGGTGATCGTAGAGAGCCTGTTCTCGATGGATTCCGACGTTCCGGACCTGCGGGCGTTCCAAGCGCTCGCGCATGAATATGGCGCGACGCTGCTCGTCGACGTGGCGCATGATCTGGGCGCGCTCGGCCCGGGCGGGCGCGGCTTCATCGGCGCGCAGGGGATGCTGGGCCAAATCGACCTGGTGATGGGTTCGTTCTCCAAGACCTTCGCGTCGAACGGCGGCTTCGTCTGCGTCAAGAACCGCGCGCTGAAGGAATATCTGCGCTTCTTCTCGCCCTCGGCGACGTTCTCCAACGCGCTCGCGCCGGCGCAGGCGGCGGTCGTGCTGAAGGCGTTCGAGATCATCGAAAGCGCCGAGGGCCAGCGGCTGCGCGACGANGCGATGGGCAACGTGCTGGCGTTGCGCAGCGCGCTCGATCACGCGAATCTAGGTTATTATGGCGACGCCTCGGCGATCGTCTGCGTCAAAACAGGCGCGGAAGGGCTGGCGCGGCTGGTGTCGCGGCGGTTGCCCGCGCTCGGGCTGCTGGCCAATCTGGTCGAGTATCCGGCCGTGCCCAAGGGCGCGGCGCGCTTCAGAATGCAGGTGATGGCCAAGCATACGCCGCAGCAAATCGCGCGCGCGGTGTCGATCATACGCCAGGCCAAGACCGAAGCCGAGACTGAGTTCGAGGCCCACGGCGCTCCGCAGTCGGAAGTCGACGTCGAACAAGGCGATCTCGTCGCCGCCTGAGACGCCAGACGCGCGAAGACGACGGCCGGCGGAAACCATCCGCCGGCCGTCGTTTTATGTCGTTCGCCTTGCGACGCCCCGAAGCGCCGGTCAGAAGCGGGCGACGACGCCGGTGGTGAGCACCAGCGGGTCGAGCGTGACCTTGCCTTTGACCGGCGCGGCGCCGAGATTTCCGACGGCGCTGGTGCGCAAATAGATCTTCTTGGCGTCGACGAAGACTCCGAATCGATCCGTGATCATGAAGTCCGCGCCGACCTGACCGGCGAAGCCGACCGCATTGCGCATTTCAAAGTTCGACAACGCGCGATCGTGATTCTTCAGGACCAGAAGCATGGCCGGACCGGCGCCGACATAGGGACGGAAGGCGCCGAAATCGAAATGGTATTGGGCGGTCAGCGCCATCGGCCCGTAGCGGACGTTGGCGAGCCGCCCGTAAGGCTGGATCAGCCCGGCGCCGTCGACCTTGGCGACCGGCGGCAGTCCGGTGGTGAGCGAGATCGCCCAGGCGGGCGTGACGTTATAGCCGACTTCGAGAATCGCGGTGGTCTGCGCCTTCACCTTGATGTTGGCGCCCGGCAAAGGCGCGCCAGCCGCCGTGATGCTGGCCTTCTCGGACAGGATGAGAGCGCCGACGCCGAGCTTGACGAAGAAAGGCGTGGCGTCCGGCGCCAAAACAGGGGCGATCGGCGGCAGCGGGTCCGGGCCGCGCAGGTCGGCGGCTTGGGCGGCGGTCTGCGCGGCGACGAGCGAGGCGACGAGCGTCAGGCCGGCGACGAAAGGTGGGGCGAACGACTCATCTCGGTCCCGAGCGACTGGAGGGCGACGCCGCAGTGTCGACATTTTATGGTTAATGCGTCGTTAAATCGTTCCATTCAAAAGAGGATTTCTAAAAACCGGACGTAACGTCAGGTCTGCGCCACGTCGTAGTCGACGCCGACGAGATAGAGCCCGTCGGGCGGAGCGACCTGACCGCAGCGGGCGCGGTCGCGGGCGTGCAACGCGTCCTCCAGATCGTCGGCGCTCCACTTGCCGGAGCCGACATGTTCGAGCGAGCCCACCAGCGAACGCACCTGATGGTGCAAGAAGGAGCGCGCCGAGGCGAAAATCTCGATGGTCTCGTCGCGGCGCAGCACGTCGAGACGCTCCAGCGTGCGCACCGGAGAATTGGCCTGACATTCGGCGGCGCGGAAGGTCGTGAAGTCGTGGCGGCCAAGCAGGCGGCTGGCGGCGGCGTGCATGGCGTCGGCGTCGAGGGGACGCGCGACATGCCAGATCAGCCCACGCGAGACGGTCGGCGGGGCGCGGCGGGCGAGGATGCGGTAGACGTAGTGGCGTCCGGTCGCCGAAAAGCGGGCGTCGAAGTCGGCGGCGACGGCCTCGGCCTCGATCACCGCGACGGGCCACGCCCGCAGATGCGCGTTGAGCGCGGCGCGCAGCTTGTCGCCGCTCCATGATTTGACGAGGTCGACA
Source organism: Rhodoblastus sp. (assembly GCA_013693735.1). GTDB lineage: Bacteria > Pseudomonadota > Alphaproteobacteria > Rhizobiales > Beijerinckiaceae. Next base: position 352,292 of record CP059255.1, read on the forward strand.
TGGGCGACCTGCCCGGTCGCATGGACGCCGGCGTCGGTGCGCCCGGCGCCGTTGATCCGCGCCGGCGCGTCGATGCGCGCCACCGCCTCCTCCAGAGCCTGCTGCACGGACATGCCGTTGGCCTGTCGCTGCCAGCCGACGAAGGGGCCNNCGTCATATTCGATGGTGAGCTTGAAGCGCGCCATGGGCGAGCGATCAGAGCGCCGCGAAGGCCGGCGCGTAGGCGAGCGCGCCTTGCGCCGGCCCTGCCCCGCCGAGCGCCAGCGCCAGCAGATGCGGCCCGCACCAGCGGCAGGCGAGGCCGGGCGCCGGGGCGAAGCCGAAGCGCTCATACCAAAGCGGATCGCCGAGCACGACGACATGGCCGACGAAGCGGGCTTCGAGATCGCGCAGGCCGGCGCGCACCAGACGCGAGCCGACGCCCTCGACGCGGCGATCCTTGCGCACGGCGACCGGCGCGAGCGCAAGCGCCGGACGGCCGTCGATGGCGGCGCGCGAGAAGGCGACATAGCCCTCAAGCCCATGCCGAGAAACCGCGACGAGGCCGAGCGCGAGATCGCCGTCGCGGCGCAGCGCCTCGACCAGATCGGCCTCGGCGGGGTTGAGAAGGCGTCGCGCAGCAGCGTGCGGATCGCGCCGGCGTCGTTTTCCGCTTCGGGGCGAATCTCGGCGAAGTCGATCTCGCGGGTCATGCGAAGGCCTTTCCCGGCTGGAGGCGCGCGCCGCGCGCGAACTCGTCGAAGCCGGCGGCGCGCGCGCCGGCGCGCTGCACGTCGAGAAGGCGCACCGCGCCGCGCCCGCAGGCGACGAGGCCGGAGGCGTCGAGCAGCTCGCCCGGCCGACCCGCGCCCGGCGCCAGCGTCGCGCGCAGGATCTTGACGCGCTCCGGGCCCTTGCCGAAATCGGCCTCGAACCAGGCGCCGGGGAAAGGCGACAGGCCGCGGATGCGGTTGTGGACGTCGCGGTCGGGCGCCGACCAATCGACGCGCGCCTCGGCCTTGTCGATCTTGTGGGCGTAGAGCACGCCCGTCTCGCTCTGCGGCGTGAACTGGAGCGCGCCGCGCGACAGCGCCGCGAGCGCGCGGGCGAGCAGATCGGCGCCGACGCCGGCAAGGCGGTCGTGCAGCTCGCCAGTGGTCTCGTCGGGGCCGATGCGCAGGCGCTCGGCCATGGCGACGGGCCCGGTGTCGAGCCCCTCCTCCATGCGCATGACCATGACGCCGGTCTCGGCGTCGCCGGCCATCACGGCGCGGTGGATGGGCGCGGCGCCGCGCCAGCGCGGCAGCAGCGAGGCGTGCAGGTTGAGGCAGCCCAAGGCCGGCGCGTCGAGCACGGGCTTGGGCAGGATCAAGCCGTAGGCGACGACGACGGCGACGTCGGCGGCGAGCGCGGCGAAGGCGGCCTGCTCGTCGGCGTCGCGCAGCGTGCGGGGCGTGCGCACCTCGACGCCAAACCCTTCGGCGAGGCGGTGCACGGGGCTCGGCGTCAGATCGAGGCCGCGCCGGCCGCCGGGCTTGGGGGCGCGGGTGTAGACAGCGGCGACCTCGTGGCCTTGCCCGACGATCTCGGAGAGCGCCGGCACGGCGAAATCGGGCGTGCCCATGAAGACGACCCGCATCGGATCACGCCTTTCCGCGTTGATTGCGCCGCATCGACTCAGACCTCGCGCTTGGCGAGCTTCTGGAACTTCTTGACCACGCGGTCGCGCTTGAGCTTCGAGATATGGTCGATGAACAGAACGCCGTTGAGATGGTCGATCTCGTGCTGGAGGCAGGTGGCGAGAATGCCGTCAGTCTTCAGCTCCTGCTCGCGGCCCTCGCGGTCGAGATAACGCACGACAACCTCGCCGGGGCGCGTCACCTCCTCGTAGTAGTCGGGAATCGACAGGCAGCCCTCCTCGTAGATCGAGGGCTCGCCGCCCTCGGCGACGATCGTCGGGTTGATCAGCACCAGCGGGGTCTTGGGCTCGTCCTTGCGGGCGACGTCGATGACGATCAGGCGTTTGGGCTCGGCGATCTGGATCGCCGCGAGCCCGATGCCGGNGGCGTCGTACATCGTCTCCAGCATGTCGTCGGCGAGCGCGCGGATCGCGGCGTCAACCTTGGCGACCGGCTCGGAGATCTGGCGAAGACGCGGATCGGGCAAAAGAATGATCGGGCGGATCGCCATAAAGAACTCCGGCAGGCGGGCGCGGCGGGCAGGTTTGAGGGGTTTAGCCGCGGCGACGGCGGCCGGTCAATTCGTTCTCTTTATGTTCGCGTCCGAGCGCGAATCAGTTAGGTTGCCCGGCATGATCGATCTCGCCGGAGCTGAGCGACCCGCTGTTTTTCGTCGGGAACGCGCCGATCACTGGCTGGGACGTCGGCGCGGGGGCGATTTGCCTCGCCGTCGCGGGCTTCGTCATGAGCGCGCTGCGGGGACGCGCNCGGCGCGCGGTCGAGGCGGCGATCAAGCCGCAGCGGCGGCCGCGCAGGCCGAGCGCNCAGCGCGAGCTCGACGACAAGATGGCGCAGATCGCGCAGGCCCACGCCGAGACGACCGGGCGGATGCGCGAAATGGGCGAACAGCTCGCGCAGCGCCAGAGCGGCTGGCGCGGTTGTTGGCAGAGCGGCTCGACGCGGTCGGCGCGCAGGTCGGCGAGCGGNCTCGCCGAGCAGACCCGAACCACGGGCGACAATCTTGGACGGCTCCACGAAAGGCTCGCGGTGATCGACGCGGCGCAGTCGCGCCTGAGCGGACTCACCGAGCAGGTGATCGGACTGAAAGAAATTCTGGCCAACAAGCAGGCGCGCGGCGCCTTCGGCCAGGGGCGCATGGAGGCGATCGTCAAGGACGGGCTGCCGGCGCGCTTCTATGCGTTCCAGCACCCGCTATCGAACGCCACGCGGCCCGATTGCGTGGTGTTTCCGCCCGGCGATCCGCGCAAACTCGTCATCGACGCCAAATTTCCGCTCGAAGCCTTTCTGGCCGCGCGCCAGGCCAAAGACGAGGAGGCGCGCCGCGCCGCGCAGGCGCGGGTGCGCGCGGATTTCATCCGGCATGTGAAGGACATCGCCGACAAATATATCATCCCGGGCGAAACGCAGGAGGTGGCGCTGCTGTTCGTGCCGTCGGAGTCCGTGTTCGCCGATCTGCACGAGCATTTTCCCGACGTGGTCGAGCGCGCCCACAAGGCGCGGGTGATGGTGGTGTCGCCGTCGTTGCTGATGATGGCGGTGCAGGTGATGCTCGGCGTCGTGCGCGACGCGCGCATCCGCGAGGAGGCGCAGACGCTTCAGCGCGAGGTCGGCGCCATGATGGAGGAGGTGCGCCGGCTCGCCGAGCGCGTGCGCCGGCTCGACGGCCATTTCCGGCAGGCGCAGGAGGACGTCGCCGACGCGCTGGTCTCGGCCGAGAAGACGCTGCGGCGCGGCCGGCGCATCGCGGCGCTCGATCTGCCGGCGGCGTCGGCGGCCGGCGATGGGGCGGTCCCGGCTGTCGTCGCGCGCGGGGTCCTGAGCGCGGCGTTTGACAGGGGCGCCCGGCGCTGCGACATGATCGTCTGCGTTCGAACGATCCTCCGGCCCCTGCCCCGCGATGAAGCTTCTCGCCATCGACACCGCGCTCGGCGCGACCTCCGCATGCGTCCTCGCGGCGGGTGAAAGCGAGCCCGAATCGCTGGAGACCATCGTGATGGAGCGCGGCCACGCCGAGGCGTTGCTGCCGCTGATCGAGCGGGTGGTCGACGCGGTCGAGGGCGGCATGGACGCCATCTCGCGGATCGCCGTCACCGTGGGGCCGGGCTCTTTCACGGGCATCCGCATCGGCATCGCGGCGGCGCGGGCGATCGGGCTCGCGCGCGAGGCGCCGGTGGTGGGNGTGTCGACGCTCGCCGCGCTCGCCGCGCCGGTGATCGCGGCGCGCGTCGCCGGGCTGGTCGTGGCCGCCGTCGATGCGCGGCACGGCTCGATCTTCGCGCAAGCCTACGCCTCCGGCGGCAAGACGCTGCTGTCGCCGCGCCTGACGACGCCGCGCGAGGCGGTGCGCGCGCTCGGNCGCGGGCCCTTCCGCATCGTCGGATCGGGCGCGCAGGCGCTCGCGGCCGAGGCGGCGGCGATGGGCATCCCGTCCGAGATCGTCACGCAGGAGCCCTATGCGGACATCGCCTTCGTGGCGCGGCTCGGCTATCTCGCGGACCCCGGCACGGCGCCGCCGAAGCCGCTCTACCTGAAGGCGCCCGACGCCAAGGCGCAGACCAACGGGCGCATTCCGCGCGCCGCCGGGAGCGGCGCGTGAACCCGTTCAATCCCTTCAGCTATCTGACCTTCTACAATCCCTTCGCGCTGTTCGATCCGTGGGGTCTGTGGCGGCCGCGGCCGCCGGTCTACGGCGCGGTCGATTCGCATTTCGCCGGGCCCTGCGCCGAGCTGCGCCGACGGCTTCGCCTTCGCCTGGAGCGAGGCGGAGTTCGAAAGCCTGCTCGCCTCCTCCGCCTGCCTGTGCGAGGGCGCCTTCGAGGGCGATCGCGGGCCCCTGACCGGCTTCCTGCTCAGCCGCCGGGCCGGCGACGAGGCCGAAATCCTGACCATCGCCGTCGCGCCGCGTCAGCGCCGGCGCGGCGTCGGGCGGGAGCTGCTGACGCGCCAGACGCGCCAGCTCGCCGAACTCGGCGTGGCGCGGCTGTTTCTGGAGGTCGCCGAGGACAATGGTCCTGCGCTGGCGCTTTACCGGCGGTTCGGCTTCCGCGAGGAAGGCCGCCGCAAGGGCTATTACCGGCGCGCCGACGGGCCGGCGGCGAACGCGCTGGTGCTGGCCAAAGATCTGGCCTGACGCGCGCCCGAGGCGCGCCGCGCCCTTCAAAACCACGCGGGAGGCCGTATGAGGGGGAGAGGCCCGGCGCGCGCGCGTGCGGGCGGACCCAGGTCGCATGGACGCCAGCCAGATTTCCGACGACGAACGCCAGCCCGCCGCCCTGCCCCCGGCCGAGGGGCGCAAGAAGCTGTTCGTCAAGTCCTATGGCTGCCAGATGAACGTCTACGACGCGCAGCGCATGGCCGACGCGCTCGCGCCGGANGGGTTCGACGAGACCGCCGACATGGCGCAGGCCGACCTCGTCGTGCTCAACACCTGCCATATCCGCGAAAAGGCGACCGAGAAGGTGTTTTCGGAGCTTGGCAAGGTGCGCCTCGTCAAGCAGGAGCGCGCGGCGCAGGGGCTGACGACGCAGATCGCGGTGGCGGGCTGCGTGGCGCAGGCGGAGGGCGCGGAGATCCTGCGCCGCCAGAAGGCGGTCGACGTCGTCGTCGGGCCGCAGAATTACCATCGCTTCCCGGCTGCTGAAACGCGCCTCGAACGGGCCGGTGGTNNCGACGCCGAGTTTCCGCTCGAAGACAAGTTCGATCATCTGCCGGCGCCCTCGCGCGCCAAGACGCTGGCGCGCGGGCCTTCGGCCTTCGTCACGGTGCAGGAGGGCTGCGACAAGTTCTGCGCCTTCTGCGTCGTGCCCTACACGCGCGGCTCGGAGACGTCGCGCCCGCTGGCGCGCATCGTCGGCGAGGCGGCGGGGCTGGCGCGCGACGGGGTGNNCGAGATCACGCTGATCGGCCAGAACGTCAACGCCTGGCATGGCGANGCTCGCCGACGGGCGCGAGGGGACGCTGGGCGCTTTGATCGCGGCGGTCGCGGCGGTTCCGGCGTCGCGCGCATCCGCTACACGACGAGCCATCCCAACGACATGGACGAGGCGCTGATCCGCGCCCATCGCGACGAACCCAAACTGATGCCGTTCCTGCACCTGCCGGTGCAGTCGGGCGCGGACCGGGTGCTGGCGGCGATGAACCGCAAGCATGACCGCTCCGCCTATCTCGCCTTGATCGGGCGCATTCGCGCGGCGCGGCCCGACATCGCCTTGTCGTCCGACTTCATCGTCGGCTTTCCCGGCGAGAGCGAGGCGGAACATCGCGACACTTTGGCGTTGATCGAGCAGGTCGGTTTCGCCTCGGCCTTTTCGTTCAAGTATTCGGCGCGCCCCGGCACGCCGGCGGCGGACGCCAAGGACCAGATCGACGAGGCGACCAAGACGCGGCGCCTCGCCGAGCTTCAGGCCCTGCTCGAAGAGCAGAGGCAGTCCTTCAACGCCGCCACCGTCGGCAAGACCTGCGCGGTGCTGTTCGANAAGCCCGGACGCCACGCCGGCCAGATCGCCGGAAAATCGCCCTGGCTGCAAGCCGTGCATGTCGAAGGCGCGGCGTCGCTGATCGGTCGCATCGGCGTCGTGGAGATCNNGTCGAGAAGGGCTCGAACTCGCTGTTCGGTCGGTTGATCGGCGTCGAAGAGGATAAGGGAGAGGTTGCCGCGTGACGCCGACCGATCGAGCCCTCGACAGCCGCAAGAGCGCGCCCGAGACCGAGCGACGCTCGCCTTCGACGACAACCGTCTCGCCCAGACCGTCTTCGGCCTCTACGACCAGAACATCGCGCGGATCGAGCGCAAGCTCGGCGTCGTCGTCACCGCCAACGGCAACCACGTCGTCATCCGCGGCGAGAGCGCGGCGGCCGATCTCGCCCGCAAGGTGCTCGAAAACCTCTATGCGCGCGTCAAGGCCGGGCAGACGGCGACGCTCGGCGACGTCGAGGGCGCGATTCAGGAAAGCGCGATGCAGGGCGTGCTGTTTCCCGGCGAGAGCCCGCAGGCCAGGCCGGCCGCGCCGCCGGTCGCGCCGCCGACGCAATCGCGCGGCTCGTTCGACTCGATCCAGACCCGCAAGAAAGGCGCGGTGCGCGCCCGCACGCCGGCGCAGGACGCCTATCTGCGCGCGCTGAAGGCGTATGAGCTGGTGTTCGCAGAGGGGCCGGCGGGCTCGGGCAAGACCTGGCTGGCGGTCGGCCATGCGGTGCAATTGCTCGAACGCGGCGTCGTGGAAAAGCTGGTGCTGTCGCGTCCGGCGGTGGAGGCGGGCGAACGTCTCGGCTTCCTGCCCGGCGACATGAAAGACAAGGTCGATCCGTTCCTGCGCCCGATCTACGACGCGCTTTATGACTTCATGGACGGGCGGATGGTCGAGCGCGGCTTGCAGACCGGGATGATCGAGGTCGCCCCGCTCGCCTTCATGCGCGGGCGCACGCTGACCAATTCGGCGATCCTGCTCGACGAGGCGCAGAACGCCACCTCGATGCAGATGAAGATGTTTCTGACCCGCCTCGGCGAGGGCTCGCGGATGATCGTCACCGGCGACCCGACGCAGACCGACCTGCCTTACGGGCAGACGTCGGGCCTGTCGGAGGCGGTGCGGCTGGTCGGCGGGCTTGAGGGCGTCGGCCATATCCGCCTCACCGCCGAGGACGTCGTGCGCCACGATCTCGTGCGCCGCATCGTCGGCGCCTACGAGGCGGCCGCCGCGCTGGCGCAGGCGCAAGCGGGCGGCGAGACGCCGGCCGCGCGCCGACCCGCAGGCCCGCGCCCATGAGCGCACGAAGTCGCATGAGCGCACGAAGTCCCGAGAGCGCACGAAGTCCCGACGCGCCGCTCGTCTCGATCGCCGTCGAAAGCCCGCTTTGGGGCGAGGGCGACCTTCAGGGGCTGGCCGAGCAGGCGGTCGACGCGGCGCTGGCGGAGGCGGGCGTGGCGACGGCGCCGGGCGCCGAGCGTGCNATCCTGTTCTGCGACGACGACGCCATCCGCGCGCTCAACCGCGACTGGCGACGCATCGACAAGCCGACCAACGTGCTGTCCTTTCCCGCCCATGACGATCCCGGCCGGCTCGCCCGCTCGCCGACGCTCGGCGACATCGCGGTGGCGCAGGAGACCTGCGCGCGCGAGGCGGCCGAAGAGGGCAAGCGGTTCGACGATCATGTCCGGCATCTGATCGTGCACGGCGTGCTGCATCTGCTGGGCTACGACCATAACGACGACGAGGAGGCGGAGGCGATGGAGGCGACCGAGCGGCGGGCGCTGGCGCGGATCGGGGTCGGCGACCCCTATGCGGGAGCGCAGCTCGCGGCGGACGACGCGACGGCGGAGGCGGCGCGATGAGCGAGGACGCCGACCGCGCCGAACCGCGAAGCCCAAGCCTCTTCGAACGCCTGCGCGGCATGCTCGGCCTGCCCAACGCCTCCGCGCGCGACGATCTCGAAGAGGCCATCGCCGAATCGACGCAGAGCGGCGATCTCAGCCAGGAGGAGCGCTCGCTCCTGACCAATGTGCTGGGGCTGCACGAAATCCGCGTCTCCGACATCATGGTGCCGCGCGCCGACATCGTCGGCGTGGCGCTCGACGCCACGCTCGGCGAGGTGCTTCAGGTGTTTCGCACGGCCGGGCATTCGCGCCTGCCCGTGCATGGCGAGACGCTCGACGACCCCAAGGGCATGGTCCATATCCGCGACTTCCTCGACCACATCGCCGGGGCGGCTGACGCGGCGGACCAAGCGCGAAACGCCNNGACGGGCGCAGCCACGCCGAAGCTGGTGGGCGCGCTCGACCTGGCGTCGCCGCTGTCGGAGGCGGGCATCCTGCGCCAGCCGCTGTTCGTGCCGGCGGCGATGCCGGCGCTGGCGCTGCTGCGGCGGATGCAGTCGACCCATACTCACATGGCTTTGGTGATCGACGAATATGGCGGCACCGACGGGCTGGTCTCGATGGAGGACATCGTCGAGGCGATCGTCGGCGACATCGCCGACGAGCATGACGAGGACGAGGAGCCGGCCATCGTGAAGACGGCGGACGGCGACTATCTGATCGACGCGCGCGCGAGCCTCGAAGAGGTCGAGGAGGCGACCGGCCTGGCGCTGCGCGACCATGACGACGCCGACGACGTCGACACGCTGGGCGGGCTGGTGATGACCCTGGCCGGCCGCGTGCCNGGAGCCGGGGAGCGAATCGAGGGCCCGCATGGCGCGGTGTTCGAGGTGGTGGAGGCCGACACCAAGCGCGTGAAGCGGGTGCGCGCGCTGTCGGCCGACGTCGCCGCGGCGCAGACCAAGGACACGGACGAGGCGTGAGCCCACCCGCCGGCCGAGCCGCGGCGGCCTGCTGGATATGCGGGCGCGAGCCGCCTAACCTGCCGCGCGAATCGGATCGGCCGGGAGATCGAGGTGAGCGTAGGCGCGCAGGCGGAGCGGACGGGAGGCGGCCGCGGGCTCACGGAGTTGGCGCACGCCGTCATTCTTGCGGATGGATGGACGCGCCGGCTGATCGCGATCGGCGCNGGGGCGGCGGGCGCGCTCGCGATGGCGCCCGTCCATATTTTGCCGGCGATGGCGATCTCGCTCTCGCTCGCAGTGTGGCTGATCGACGGCGCGACGGCCGCGCGCGCCGACGGGCGCGGAGCGTTCTGGGCGTCGCTGCGCCGGGCTTTCGCCGACGGTTGGTTCTGGGGTTTCGGCTATTTCGTCGCCGGACTGTGGTGGATCGGCGAGGCGTTTCTGATCGAGCCGGACAAATTCGCCTGGCTGCTGCCGCTCGGCGTGCTCGGGCTGCCGGCGGGGCTGGCCTTATTTCCGGCGCTGGGCTTCGCCTTGGCGCGCGCGCTGTGGTCGCCGAGCGGGGCGCGGGCGCTGGCGCTGGCGGCGGGCCTGACGGCGGCCGAATGGCTGCGCGGGCATGCGCTGACCGGATTTCCCTGGAACGTCCCCGGCATGGCTTTCGGCGGCCATCTGGTCTTGGCGCAGGCCTCCTCGGCGCTCGGGCTGTGGGGGCTGACGCTGGTCGCCACCGCGATTTGCGCGGCCCCGGCGACCTTGGCCGATCCTGGCCGGCGGGCGTTATGGCGCGCGCCGATCGTTTGGGCGCTGGCGGGTTTCCTCGCCCTTTTGGGCTACGGCGCGCTGCGGCTGTCGGCCGAGCCGCCCAAGCCGACGCCCGGCGTGCGGCTGCGAATCATGCAGCCGGACCTGCCGCAGGACGCCAAGTTCAATCCGCGCAACCGCGACGCGATCCTGAAGCGCTATATCGACCTTTCGGACCGCGCCACCTCGCCCGAGCGCAGCGGCGTCGCGGACGTCACGCATCTGATCTGGCCGGAATCGGCGTTCCCCTTCATCCTCGCCAGGGACGCGGCCGCGCTGACGCAAATCGGCGCCGCGCTGAAGGGCAAGGCGCATCTGATCACCGGCGCCGCGCGCGAAGGCGGCGCGCATGACTACTACAACGCGATCCAGGTGGTCGGGCCGAACGGAACGATCATCGATTCCGCCGACAAGGCGCATCTTGTTCCGTTCGGCGAATATTTGCCCTTCGAACGTGCGCTGCGCGCGACCGGTCTGACGCAGTTCGTGCATATCCCTGGCGGATTCACCGCGGGTCCGCGGCGACGCGCGCTCGCGGTTCCGGGATTGCCGCCGGTCGCGCCGCTGATCTGCTACGAAGCGATCTTTCCAGGCGAGGCGCTGCCGGCGCAGGGGCCCGGAGAAAAGCGGCCGGGATTGTTGCTGAACGTCTCCAACGACGCCTGGTTCGGCCGTCTCGCAGGCCCGTGGCAGCATTTCGCCCAAGCGCGGCTGCGCGCGATCGAGGAGGGGCTGCCGATGATTCGGGCGGCTAATTCGGGCGTTTCGGCGGTGATCGATCCCTATGGCCGAATCGTCGCGTCGCTGCCGGTGGGCGTCGCCGACGTGATCGACGCCGGCCTGCCGCAGCCGCTGGCCGCCACGATCTACGCTCAGGCCGGCGACTGGCCGGCGGCGGCGCTCGGATCGATTTTCGCCGCGCTGGCGCTGGCGGGACGGTGGCGCAGGCGTCGCGTCGCTTAGGCGCAATTTGACGTTGCGTCATCTCGCGCGACCGCGCTAAAACCGCCGCGCGGGCAAGCGCGGAGCGCGGCGCATGAAAAGAAAAGAGAACCCGATCGACGCGCGAATCGGCGCGAGGCTGCGGGCGCGGCGAGAGATTTTGCGCCTCAGCCAAAGGCGATCGGCGACATGCTCGGCGTCAGTTACCAGCAGGTGCAGAAATACGAGAAGGGGCAGGATCACCTCAAGGCGATCCAGATCAAAACGCTTTGCGAGCGTCTCGACGCGCCGCTTTCCTATTTCTTCGGCGGCTCGCCGACGCATGGTCTGGCGGAGGAAGGCGTCGCTTTCGAAGGCGCCGGCTCGGCCGCCACGGCTCAGGCGCATGATTTGATGCAGTGCTTTTTGTCGATCCGGTCGCAGGCGACTCGCGACGCCGTGGTCGAGCTGGCGCGACGGCTGGCGGAAGCGGAAAGCACACCTCGTTCTTTATAGCGAACGCATTCGCCAATACTGCTTGACGAACCGAACGCATTTTGCCAAGACCGGCGCGTCTTTCCGACTTTCGGAAACGGTCGCCGCCGCGCCTCCTGCGCCGGCGCGCCGTCCCGGGCAGCGCCGCGACGCGGCGTCCTGCTTTCCGCAGCTCCAGGAGCGCGCCTTGGCCCGCAGCAATTACCTGTTTACGTCCGAATCCGTCTCCGAAGGCCATCCCGACAAGGTCTGCGACCGCATCTCGGACGAAATCGTCGATCTGTTCTATCGCGAGGGACCCAAGGCCGGAATCGACCCCTGGGCGATCCGCGCCGCCTGCGAGACGCTGGCCACCACCAATCAGGTGGTGATCGCCGGCGAAACGCGCGGCCCCAGCCACGTCACCAAGGACTGGATCGCCCATGTCGCGCGCATGGCGATCCGCGACATCGGCTACGAGCAGGACGGCTTCCACTGGGAAAAGGCAGACATCAAGGTTTGCCTGCATCCCCAGTCCGCCGACATCGCGCAAGGCGTCGACGCCAAGCAGCCGACCAACGCCGAGGAAGGCGCGGGCGATCAAGGCATCATGTTCGGCTACGCCTCGGACGACACGCCCGANGCGATGCCGGCGCCGATCCACTACGCCCACAAGATCCTGCGCCTGATCTCGGAAGCCCGCCACTCCGGCAAGGAGAGCGTGCTCGGCCCGGACGCCAAGAGCCAGGTCACCGTGCGCTACGAAGGCGGCAAGCCGGTCGGCGTGACGCAGATCGTGGTCAGCCATCAGCATCTGGTCGAGGACATGTCGTCGCGTCAGATCCGCGACCTGATCGAGCCCTATGTGCGCCAGGCGCTGCCGGCGGACTGGATCACCAAGGACACGGTCTGGCACATCAACCCGACCGGCAAATTCTATATCGGCGGACCGGACGGCGACGCCGGCCTGACGGGCCGCAAGATCATCGTCGACACCTATGGCGGCGCGGCGCCGCATGGCGGCGGCGCCTTCTCCGGCAAGGACCCGACCAAGGTCGACCGCTCGGCCGCCTACGCCGCGCGCTATCTGGCCAAGAACGTCGTGGCGGCCGGGCTGGCCAAGCGCTGCACCATCCAGCTCTCCTACGCCATCGGCGTCGCGCGNCCCCTGTCGATCTACGCCGACACTTACGGCACCGGCGCCGTCGACGAGGCGCTGATCGAAAAGGCCGTGGCGCAGGTGATGGACCTCACCCCGCGCGGCATCCGCACCCATCTCGACCTCAACAAGCCGATCTATGCGCGCACCGCCGCCTTCGGCCATTTCGGCCGCGCGCCGGAGGCCGACGGCGGTTTCTCCTGGGAGAAGACCGATCTCGTCGAGGCGCTGAAGAAGGCGATTTGATCGAACGCGTTTTGTCGCGCAGGAATAGAGCCCGGATCGCGCGAGCGGTCCGGGTTTTCATTGCGCGGCGCGCCGCAGCATCGTAACCGGCGCGCATGAGCGACGCCTTCCCTCCTCCCCGCCCTGGCCGCAAGAAAGGCGAGCGCCCGTCCGGCAATCCGCCGCCGCCCGAGGCCGCGCCGTTCTTCGGGCGGCGTCACGGCAAGACGCTGCGCGACCATCACGCCGGCCTGATGGAGAGCCTGCTGCCGCATCTGGCGGTTCCGGCGGGGCCGGTCGATCTCGCCGCGCTGTTCGGGCGGGAGATGGCGGGCCATCGTCTCGAAATCGGCTTCGGCGGCGGCGAGCATCTGGCGCAGCGCGCGCAGGAGAACCCGGACGTCGGCTTCATCGGCTGCGAGCCCTTCGTCAACGGCGTCGCCAAGATGCTGGCGCTGATCGAGGAGAAAAACCTCGCCAATGTCCGCATCCACGATCACGACGCCGGGCGGCTGATCGACCGGCTGCCGGCGGGCGCGTTCCAACGCGTCGATCTGCTTTACCCCGACCCCTGGCCGAAGCGGCGACAGAACAAGCGCCGCTTCGTCTCCGACGCGATGCTGACGCGGCTGGCGCGGATCATCCCGCCGGGCGGGCTGTTCTGCTTCGCGACCGACATCGACGACTACGCCGCCTGGACGCTGGCGCGCATCGCCCGCTCCCCGGATTTTTCATGGACGCCGAAGGGCGGCGCCGACTGGCTGACGCCGTGGGCGGGCTGGAAAAGCACCCGCTACGAGGAAAAAGCGCGGCGCGAGGGCCGGCCAAGCGGATATTTTACGTTTGTGAGGCGGTGAGCGGCGGCGGCGCGTCGAGGTTGACGCCCTTGAGGCGCAAGGTTTCGCGCGTCACCTCGTTCGGCTCGACGCCGGCCTCGCGCATTCGGTCGAGCCAATAAAGCGCGCGCGGCGTCGGCGGCCGCTTTGATCAGCGTCGTGAAGGTGACGACGTCCGGCGCGAGGCCGAGGCGTCGCATCTCGTCGAGCCAGTGCGCCCGGCCTGCCTCGTCCGGCGCCTTCTCGATCAAAATATTAAAGACAAAGTCGTTCGGCGCGACGCCGAGGCGTCGCATCTCGTCGAGCCAATGCGCGCGGCCCGCCTCGTCCGGCGCCTTCTCGATCAAGGTCGAGAAGGTGACGACGTTCGGCGCGACGCCGAGGCGTCGCATCTCATCGAGCCAATGCGCGCGGCGCGCCTCGTCCGGCGCCTTCTCGATCAAGGTGTTGAAGGTGACGACGTTCGGCGCGACGCCGAGGCGTCGCATCTCGTCGAGCCAATGCGCGCGGCGCGCTTCGTCCGGCGCCTTCTCGATCAAGGTCGAGAAGGTGACGACGTTCGGCGCGACGCCGAGGCGTCGCATCTCGTCGAGCCAATGCGCCCGGCGCGTCTCGTCCGGCGCTTTCTCGATCAAGGTCGAGAAGGTGACGACGTCCGGCGTGACGCCGAGGCGTCGCATCTCGTCGAGCCAATGCGCCCGGCGCATCTCGTCCGGGGCCTTTTTGATCAGCGTCGAGAAGCCGACGACGTCGACCACGCGGTTGGCGGCGAGGCGATCGCGGACCGCGCGCTCCGCGTCGCCGAATCGAAGGTCGCGCAGGCGGCGGTTGAAGTCGATCACGTCAGGATCGAGCGAGGGACCGCTGAACAGCGCCCCGTCGAAACGGGTGGCGCCGTCATAACGCGCGTTCTGGACGTCGGTGTCGGTCAGATCGGCGCCCGAAAAATCGAAACCGCGAATATCCTGATCCGTCAACGGCACGCCGTTGAAACGGACGTTGCGAAAGTCGAGACGTGGATCGAGGCCGGAAACGTCGACCAGATCGCGAAAGCTGGTCCTGTCGGAAGAGACGATATCGTCGATCCGGCGGAGGGCCTGCTCCATCGGCGTCCACGGACGGTCCGCCTTGCGGGGAAAAGTCGGTTTCATCGCAAGCTCATTTCGATTTCGGCGCGCGCGCGGCGAGGGAACGCCACGCGTCTCCTCGCAAAGCAATATCTCGCCCGGCAACGCCGCGCCGCGCGCCTCGCGCGACGCCTTTGAAGGCAAATGTCGATCAGGGCGCGCTTGTAGGTTTCGGCGTGCTTTTCGGCCTCGATGCGGGCGTGGGGGAGGCGGCGCCGTCCTTGCGCTCGAAGCTGACGGCCAATCCGCCCGCCGCGCCATAGAGCGTCGCCTTGAGCATGCTCGCATTGACGCCTTCGACGCGCGGGCGCAGCACGGCGGTCGGAGCGTCCTTCTTTGAGCGGCGTCGCGCGCCTCGCCCTCGCGGCCCGTCAAATAGTCGCCGCGCAGGCAGCCCGCCAGATCCGCATGGCCGGCCTCGGACGCGGCGCGCGGATCGCCATAGGCCCCGCCGATGGTCCAGCCTTCGGGCGTCGCCTCCACCAGCGGCAAGACGGTGCGGCCCTCGAACGTGCGGACATCCTGCCGCTTGATCGCCGAGAGGAATTTTCCGGCGAAGGCGACGACGCCCGCCAGTCGCCCCTTGCCGGTCGCCTCGCCCTGGGCGCCCATCTGGCTTTCGATCTTTTCCTTGTTCTTCTCGTGCCAAAATTCCTTCGCGACCGTCGCGGAATATTTGTCGTCGACGTCGTAGCCTTCATGCTCCAGCCGGATCGACGCCTGACGAAGGCCGACATGGACCAAATATTCCCCGGATTCAAAGCTTTGCGGCTGGAAACTCGCCGTCAGCCGTAAGGCGACATGATCGCCGGCGGCGACTGGCAGCAAGACGCATTTTCCCAGTCGTTCGGCCAAGACCCGAAAGTTTGTCCGGTCTTTCCGTTCGCCTTGCATGATCAAACCGTCGCCTTTCGGTCAACAGACTGACATGGCGGCGGTTGGGCAAGCAAGGCGGGTCAGGCTGGATTGACCATCGGATATTTGTCGATGAGCCTGCGATACTTCGTCATCGAAGTCTCACCCCCGCGTCACCGCCAACTCCAGCCTGGGCGGCTTCGCCAAGGTCTGGAAGATCACGCAATAGCGCTCCGACAGCTTGACGAGCTGGTCGATCTTCTCCTGCGGGGCGTCCGTCTCCAGATCGAAGAACAGGCGGATGTCGCGGAAGCCGACGGGGGCGTCCTTGGCGACGCCGAGCGTGCCGCGGAAATCGAGGTCGCCCTCGGCGCGCACGACGCCCGATTTGAGCGGTATCTCCAGCGCGGTCGCCACCGCCTTCAGCGTCACCCCGGCGCAGGCGACGAGGGCTTCGAGCAGCATGTCGCCCGAGCACGGCTCGGCCCNCGAGCCGCCGCTCGCCGGATGCAGCCCGGCGGCTGCGAGCGCGCGGCCGGTCTCGACGTTGCAGGCGATCTTGCTCTCGTCGAGCGAGCCTTTCGCCTTCAGCGTGACGATGGCCGCGTCGGGGCTGGCGCGGTATTTGTCCTTGATCGGCGCCTGCAAGGCGCGAAGGGCGTCGGCGTCCATCGGGTCACTCCTCCTGTGTCGCGCTCACCACCATGCGCCGACCGTGTCGGGCGTGGCGGCGGCCTGCGCCTCGGCTTGCAGCGAGCCGTCGAGCGCTTTGAGAATCCGCCGCTTGGCGTCGGAAAAATCATGCGCCAGCGTGTCGCGCGGGCGCGGCAGGTCAAGCGTCAGATCGGCGAAGACGCGGCCGGGGCGAGGCTGCATGACGATGACGCGGTCGGCGAGCGTCACCGCCTCCTCGACGTCATGAGTGACCAGCACCAGCGTCGGGCGACGCGCCTGCCACAGGCCGAGCAGATGATCGTGCAGGCTGGCGCGGGTGAAGGCGTCGAGCGCGGAGAAAGGCTCGTCGAGCAACAACACCTTGGGGCGCGCCACCAGCGCGCGCACAATGGCGACGCGTTGCGCCTGCCCGCCCGACAATTCGCGCGGCCAGCGCCCGCCATAGCCGGCGAGGCCGACGCGCAGCAGCGCCTCCTCGACGCGGGCGTCGCGTTCGGCCCTGGGCAGCGCCGAGAGGCCGAAGCCGATGTTCTGGGCCACCGTCAGCCAGGGCAGCAGGCGCGGCTCCTGAAAGATCACGCCGACCCAGGGATGGGGCTCGCGGATGATCTCGCCGTCGATCTCGACCGAGCCGGCGCTCGCCGCTTCGAGCCCGGCGACGAGGCGCAGCATCGTCGTCTTGCCGCAGCCCGAGCCGCCGACGAAGGCGACGATCTCGCCCTCCTTCATCTCCAGCGTGACGCCGCGCAGCGCCTGCGTCGCGTTGGGATAGGTCTTGGAGAGGCCGTCCAGGCGCAGCATTCACGCCTCCTCGGCGCGGGCGTGGCTGTCGCGCCAGCGCAGCAAAGGCCGCGTCGCGATCACCAGCGCCGCGTCGCACAGCTTGCCGAGAACGGCGAAGGCGATGATCGCGGCGGCGATCTGGTCGGCCTTGCCGAGCTGCTGGCCGTCGACGAGCAGATAGCCGAGCCCCTCGGACGCGCCCATGATTTCGGCGGCGACGACGAACATGAAGCCGAGCCCGAGCCCCGAGCGCAGCGCGATCACCGCGTCGGGCAGAATCGCCGGCAGAAGAATGCGGCGCGCCAGCTCGGCGCGGCCGAGCCGGAAGACGCGGCCGACCTCGACGATCTTGCGGTCGACGCCGGCGATGGCGCCCATCACGCCGAGATAAACAGGAAAGAACACCCCCACCGCGATCAGCGCGATCTTCGAGGATTCGAAAATCCCGAACCAGAGAATGAACAGCGGCACCCAGGCCAGCGACGGCACGGCGCGCAGCGCCTGAAGCGTCGGATCGAGCAATTTGCGCGCGGTCGCCGACGCGCCGGTGAGCGCGCCGACCAGCACGCCGGCGCCGGCGCCGAAGACGAAGCCGAGACCGACGCGCGCCAGCGTGGCGAGCGCGTGGGTCGCCAGTTCGCCCGACCGCGCCAGGCTCCACAGCGTCGCCAGCACGACGGAGGGCGGCGGCAGCAGCCGGCCCTGCACGGCGCCGGCGCGGAACGCCGCCTCGTAGGCGAGCGCCAACGTCGCCGGGACGATCAGCCCCAACGCCCAACCCACCGCGCCGCGACGGGCGCGCGGGGCCTCGGACGAGGACGCGACGGCGAGGCTCATCGGCCGATCAATTGGCGAAAGACGCGTCGATCAGGCCGTCTACGGTCGCCTTCATGTCGACGTCGTCCTTGAGGACGCCGGCCTTCTGCAACGCCACGCCGGCGGCCAGAATCGTCTCCTTCTGATCGGAGCCGATTCGGGTGGTCTGGAAGCNNCGGAGCGTTCGAGCGCTTGGCGACGACGGCCTCCGGCAGCTTGGTCGCCGCCACAAGCGCGGCGCTCAGCCCTGGGGTTGGCGAGGGCCCATTGTCGGGCCTGCTCGTAGACGCCCAGCACGCGCCTGACGATCTGCGGATTGGCCTGCGCGAACTCCTCGCGGACGTTGAGGACGCCCCAGGTGTTGGCGCCGGGGTTGCGGTAGAACAGTCTGGCGCCGGCCTCGACTTCGGCCTGCGCCATCATCGGATCGAGACCGGCCCAGGCGTCGACGTCGCCGCGCAGCAGCGCGGTCTTGCCGTCGGGATGCTGGAGCAGGACGAGCTTGACGTCCTTCTCGGTCAGCCCGGCCTCGGCCAGCGCCCGCACCAGAAAGATGTGCGGATCGGTGCCGCGGGTGACGGCGACCGCCTTGCCCTTGAGGTCGGCGGCGGATTTGAACGGCGCGTCGGCGCGCCCGACCAGCGCCGTCCATTCGGGGCGATGGGTGACGCCGACCGCCTTGATCGGATTGCCGTTGATCCTGGCCACGAGCGCCGCCGCGCCGGCGGTGGAGCCGAAGTCGAGCGAGCCGGCGTTGAGGAATTCAAGCGCCTTGTTGGAGCCGAGCGACTGCACCCAGCGCAGCGCGATCCCGTCCTTCTCGAACTCCTTCTCCATGAGTTTCTGGTCGCGGATGACGATCGACAGCGGCGAATAGGTCGCCCAGTCGACGCGCAACTCCTTGGGCTGCGCGGCGGCGGGCGCGGCGGCGAGGGCGACGGCGAAGGCGGCGCTCGCCGCCAGCAGGGCGAGACGGCGGGTGAGAGCTGGCATAGGCGTCTCCGGACAATTCTGAGGGCGCGCCGCATGGCGCCGATCGTTCTGTTTTAAGTCCTAATCGTTCTTTATGTCAAACGGCCTGGACGGGGGACGGGCGTCGAAAATTTCCACGCAACAAGCGCGCACAAGAGATCGCAAGGCGAATTGGCGATGGACGCGGAGGACGGCGGCGCCCATCTTGGCGCCATGACGCCAACCTTCGCCTCCTCCCGCGCCGCCCGTCGAGCGCGCCGACCTCGCCCGACGGATCGCCGACCTGCGCGCCGACCTGCCCGACGACGCGGCGTTCCGCAAAGCCGCGGTGGAGACCTTCGCCGCAACGCTCGCGGAGGGTCGGGCGCAGGCGCGCAAACGGCTCGAAGAGGATCACCAGGGCGTCGCCTGCGCGCGGGCGCTGTGCGCGTTGCAGGACACGCTGACGCTGGCGATCTACGACTACGTCACGCGCCACGTCTATCACGTCGAAAANCCCTCCTCCGGCGAGCAGATCGCCATCGTGGCGATCGGCGGCTACGGCCGCGGCCTGCTGGCGCCGGGCTCGGACGTCGACCTCCTGTTCCTGCTGCCCTACAAGCAGACCGCATGGGGCGAGAGCGTCGTCGAGGCGATGCTCTACGTGATGTGGGATCTCAAGCTGAAAGTCGGCCACGCGACGCGCAACGTCGACGAATGCCTGCGCCAGGCGATGGCCGACATGACGATCCGCACCTCGCTGCTCGACGCGCGCCTCTTGAACGACCAGACCGCGCTGTTCGCCGAATTCGAGCGACGCTTCGAGCACGACGTCGTGCGCAAGACCAAGCGCGAATTCGTCGCCGCCAAGCTCGCCGAGCGCGAAAAGCGCGCCTCGCGGGCGGGCGCGTCGCGCTATCTCGTCGAGCCCAACATCAAGGAAGGCAAAGGCGGGCTGCGCGACCTCAACACGCTGTTCTGGATTCTCAAATATCTGCATCGCGTCGACACCGTCGACGGGCTGATCGCCAAGGGCGCGCTGTCGCCGCGCGAAGGGCTGCGTTTCCGGCGCTGCGCGGAATTCCTGTGGCGCGTGCGCTCGATGATGCATTTCGTCGCCGGCCGCGCCGAGGAGCGGCTCAGCTTCGACCTGCAACGCCCGGTCGCCGAGGCGCTCGGCTACAAGCCGCGCGGCGGACTGTCGGCGGTCGAGCGGTTCATGCGGCATTATTTTCTGACCGCCAAGGACGTCGGCGACCTCACCGCCATCGTGCTCGGGGCGGTGCAGGCGCTGCATGTCGCGCCGCGCCCGGTGCTCGACCGTCTCGTCGGCCGGTTGCGCCGCCGTCGCGCCGATTTCGAGGGCTCGGGCGATTTCACGCTCGATCACGATCGCCTCAACGTCGCGCGCGACGACGTGTTCGCGCGCGATCCGGTCAACATCCTGCGGCTCTACTGGCACGCCGCGCGCAGCAATCTGGCGATCCATCCGCATGCGACGCGGATGGTGCGCGCCTCGCTCAAGCGCATCGACGACGCGCTGCGCGAGAACCCGGAGGCGAACCGGCTGTTCCTGTCGATCCTCACCGACACGGCCTCGCCCGAAGTGTCGCTGCGGCGCATGAACGAGGCNGGGGCGCTCGGGCGCTTCGTGCCCGAATTCGGGCGCGTCGTGGCGATGATGCAGTTCAACATGTATCATCACTTCACCGTCGACGAACATCTGCTGCGGTCGATCGGCGAACTCACCGCGCTGAAGGCCGGCAAGCTCGCCGCCGACGCGCCGATCGCGACCGAGATCGTCAACCAGATCGACGATCCGCTGATCCTGCCCGTCGCCTTGCTGCTGCACGACGTCGCCAAAGGNCGCCAGGAAGACCATTCGATCGCCGGCGCGGCCGTCGCGCGACGTCTGTGCCCGCGCCTCGGCCTCGACGCGCGCCAGACCGAAACGGTGGCCTGGCTGATCGAGGAGCATCTGACCATGTCGGAGACCGCGCAGAGCCGCGACCTCTCCGACCCACGCACCATCGAGACCTTCGCCGCCAAGGTGCAGACCATCGACCGGCTGCGCATGCTGCATTGTCTGACGCTGTGCGACATCCGCGCGGTCGGCCCCGGCGTGTGGAACGGCTGGAAGGGCCAGCTGATGCGCACGCTCTACTGGGAGACCGAGACGGCGCTGTCGGGCGGGCACTCGACCGCCGACCGCAAGGTCCGCGTCGCCGCCGCGCAGGAGGAGCTGCGGCGCAAGCTCAACTGGTCGGACCCCGATTTCGACGCCTATGCGGCGCGCCACTATCCCAATTACTGGCTGAAGGTCGATCTCGCCCGCAAGGTCGAACATGCGCGGCTGTTGCGGTTGACCGAAGTGGAGATGCGCTCGCTCGAAACCGAGGTGACGACCGACGCCTTCAGCGGCGTCACCGAGATCACCGTGGTCGCGGTCGACCATCCGCGGCTGCTGTCGATGCTGGCGGGAGCCTGCGCGGCGGCCGGCGCCAACATCGTCGACGCGCAGATCTTCACCACCACGGACGGGCTGGCGCTCGACGTGCTGTCGGTGTCGCGCGCCTTCGAGGAGAACGAGGACGAGTTGCGCCGCGCCAAGCGGGTCGCCAAGACGGTCGAACAGGCGTTGCGCGGCGAACTGCGCCTCACCGACGCCATCGCCCAGCGCAAACCGGCCGCGCCGGCGCGCGACGGCACCTTCTCGGTCGCGCCGAGCGTGCGTTTCGACAACGGATTGTCGCGCCGCCACAGCGTCATCGAGGTGGTCGGCCTCGACCGCACCGGCCTGCTGTTCGAGCTGACGCGCGCCCTCGGCGACCTCAACCTCAACATCGCCTCGGCGCATATCGCCACCTTCGGCGAAAGGGCGGTCGACGTGTTTTACGTCACCGATCTGACCGGCGCGAAGATCGAATCCCCGCAACGTCAGGCGGCGACGCGCCGTCGGCTGCTCGACGTGCTTGGCGCGGCGCCGAAGCCGGCCGGCGGGACCACGCATGGTCATTCGGCCGGCGCGCACGCACTTGGCGGACATGCGGAGCCGACGCGCGGCGCGGCCAGGGAGCGACGCCCGGCGGGTTGATTTTTGCCCGGCGCGCGCTGATATCGGGCGCGACGCGCCGCGCCCGAACGGGCGGGGCGCAAGAGCTTGGCGCGCCCGCGCGGACGCGCCCGAACCTTGCGAGCAGGATATGACCCAGAATCGACAGGACGACGACGCGGCGCGGCACGCGGGCACGCAGGCCGAGGCCCCGCGCGTCGGCGAGGTCGGCGTCGGCGACCTCGCCAGCGAGCCGCGCGAGGAGAGCGAGGGCGGCGCGCGCTCGGCCGGCGACGTCATCGCGGCGCTGAGCGAGGAAAACGAGCAGATCAAGGATAAGCTGCTGCGCGCGCTGGCCGAGACGGAGAACATGCGCCGGCGCGCCGAGAAGGACCTCGCCGACGCGCGCGTCTACGCGGTTTCGAATTTCGCGCGCGAGATGCTCGGCGTCGCCGACAATCTGCGCCGCGCGCTCGACGCCATGCCGGCGCAGGCGCGCGAGGCCTATCCGGCGATGGCCGAGGGCGTCGANGCGACCGAACGCGACCTGCTGTCGCGGCTCGGGCGCTTCCAGGTGCGCAAGCTCGAACCGAAGGGCCAGAAGTTCGATCCGAACTTTCACGAGGCGCTGTTCGAAATCCCCGATCCCAGCGTCCCCAACGGCACGGTGGCGCAGGTCGTCGAGGACGGCTTCGCGATCGGCGAACGGGTGTTGCGCCCGGCCAAGGTCGGCGTGTCGCGCGGCGGCCCCAAAACGTAAGCGAACCGCGAGGCGCGCTCACGCGCCCCTGAACGCCGCCTCGAAAGCCGCTACGTCGAGCTTCTTCATCGTCTCCATGCGCGCCATGGCGCGGCCGACGGCCGCCTTGTCGGGCGCGCGCAGAATTTCGAGGAAGCGGGCGGGCACGATCTGCCAGCACAGGCCGAAGCGGTCGCGCAGCCAGCCGCAGGCGATCTCCTCGCCGCCTTCGGTGAGCGCCGTCCAGAGCCGGTCCGTCTCGGCCTGATCGGGCGTCGTGACGCTGATCGAAACGACGCTGGTGAGCGCGTCGCGGGCGGGCGCGGCCTCCAGAAACTGGTAGGGCGCGCCCTGCAAGGTGAAGTCGACGACGGCGACGCCGGGGCGCGGCCTGACCACCGCGTCGAGGGTGGAGCCGGGCAGCAGCGACACGTAGAAGCGCGCCGCCTCCTCGGCGCGGTCGGCCACCCACAGGCAGGTGCGCACGCGCGCGCTCATAGCGTCACNCGCCAGCGCTTCGAGCTGATCGGCGGCGGCGCCCCAGCCCTCTTCGAAGCCCATCGCCTCATGCGCCTTGCGATCCTCCTCGCTCCAATGGACGACGCGAGCAAGGTAGCGCGTGCCGCCGGGCGCGTCGGCGAGCGTCACCGTCACGGTCATGAAAGGCTTCTCCGACGGCTCCCAGGCGCTGACGAAAGCGTCCGTGAAGACGAGGCGCTCGCCCGCGACGACGTCGAGGAAGACGCCGCGATTGTCGACCTCCTCGCCAGCGGGGCCGTTCATCACCGTGTCGAAACGGCCGCCGGGACGCAGCTCCATCCGCGCCTTGGAGACGCGCCAGGGCTTTGGGCAGAACCAGAGTTTCAGCAGGTCCGGCTCGCTCCAGCAGCGCCAGATGTTCGCGCGCGGCGCCTTGAGCGCTCGCTCGAAGATGAGGGTGCGCGATTGCGTCATGTCGGGCCTCCTTTGGTTTGCGGCCGTGCCGGTCACGAGGACTCGGCGCAGGTGGCGGCCTGAGCGAAAAAGGCCTTGGCGGCGGCCTCGCGCTCGGCGGCGGTCATGTCGCGCAGCTTCTGGCCGATCGACCAGCGATGGCCGGAGGGGTCCTGAACCTGCGCATAGCGGTCGCCCCAGAACATGTCGGCGGGCGGCATCACCGCGGTCGCGCCGGCGCCGACGGCGCGCGCGAAGACGGCGTCGCAATCGGCGACGTTGAGATGCAACGTCACCGGCGTGCCTTTCAGCGACAGCGGCGACAGCGCGCCCCATTGCGGGGCCTCGTCGGTCAGCATCAGCAGGCCGCCGCCGTTGATCGCGAGCCCGGCGTGCATGATGCGGCCGTCGGGCCCGCGCATGACGTCGATCGCCTGCGCGCCGAAGGCGGCGACGTAGAAGTCGATCGCCTTGGCGGCGTCGGCGCAGACGAGATGCGGCGAGAGCGGCGGAACGGCGGCGAGCGGCGAAGCGACGTCGGTCATGGGCAACCTCCTTGCTGTGATGCGGCGATGGTCGGGCCGGACGGCGGGGCGACGGNNCGAGCAGGCTCGCGACATAGGTTTCGAGATGGACGATCATGTCGCGCGCGACGGCGCTGTCGCCCTTCGCCTTGGCGAGGATGAAGGCGCCTTGCAGGGTCGCTTGGGTAAATAGGGCGAGCTGTCCGGGATCCCAGTCCGCTTGCGGCGCGCAGATCGCCTTGGCGGCGGCGAGGTCGGCGGCGACCATCCCGACATGGGCGTCGAGACCGCTCCAGACCTCGGCGCGCAGCTGCGGCATGGCGGCGGCGGTCTCCTGCGCGAGCGCGCCGAACAGGCAGGAGATGGCGGCCGGCTCGCCCTCCGCCAGCGCCCGGCGAAAGGCGAGATAACCGAAGACGCGGGCGACGGGATCGGGCAGCGCGGCGTAGGGCGCGGCGCGGAACAGCGCGCCGGTGACCGCGCCCCACTCGGCGACGGCGGCGCGGGCCAGGTCTTCCTTCGACGCGAAGTGGTGAAAGAAGGCGCCTTTGGTGACGCCGGCGAGGCGACACAGATCGTCGACGCTGGTGGCCGCGTA
Source organism: Rhodoblastus sp. (assembly GCA_013693735.1). GTDB lineage: Bacteria > Pseudomonadota > Alphaproteobacteria > Rhizobiales > Beijerinckiaceae. The sequence goes on from CP059255.1 coordinate 376,721, forward strand.
GCCGTCGCGGCGGAAGGCGTCGCGCGCGGCGTCGAGGAGACGCGCGCCCGTCCGGGCGGCGGGGCGTCTTCGGCGTCGAGGGGCGCGATGCCTGGGGCGTCGTCATGCAGCAAACATACCGACTGGTCGGTATGCGTCAAGCGCCGACCGGCGACGCTGCGCAACCGAGGCGGATGCGCTATCAAGCGCGCCCACGCACACCGCCGCAGGAGCGCGTCGCTAGATGGGCGTTTTCACTCTTCCCGCGATCACGGCGGGCCTGCTCGCCGCCTTCGTCGGCTTCGCCTCGACCTTCGCGGTGATCGTCAAGGGGCTGACCCAGATGGGCGCGAGCCCGGCGCAGGCGGCCTCCGGGCTGGCGGCGGCGACGCTGGCGATGGGCCTCGCCACGGTCGCGCTGAGCCTGCGCTACAAAATGCCGATCTCGGTCGCCTGGTCGACGCCCGGCGCGGCGCTGCTCGCCGCCACGGCGGCGCCGGCGGGCGGCTTCGCGGAAGCGGTCGGCGCGTTCCTCGTGTGCGGCGTCCTGCTGACGCTGGCGGGCGTGTTCAAGCCGCTCGCCGATCTCGTGCGGCGCATTCCGACCTCGCTGGCGGCCGCGATGCTGGCGGGCGTGCTGACGCCCTTGTGTCTGGCGCCGGTCAAGGCGGCGGCGAGCGCGCCGGCGATGGCCTTGCCGGTGATCGCCGTCTGGGCGCTGACGCAGCGCTTCGCGCGGCTTTACGCGGCGCCGGCGGCGCTGGCGGCGGCGGTCGGCATCGCNCGTGTTTCATCACGGCCCCTGCCCGGCCTCGACGCGTTGCGTTTTCCGCTGGCGCTGACGGCGCCGGTCTTCGCGCCGGCGGCGATCGTCGGCGTCGGCCTGCCTCTGGCGGTGGTGACGATGGCCTCGCAGAACCTGCCGGGCTTCGCGGTGCTGAAGATCAACGGCTACGAGCCCCCGCCCGGGCCGGTGCTGACGACGACGGGGCTGTTCAGCCTCGGCTTCGCGGGGTTCGGCGGCCACGCCGTCAATCTGGCGGCCATCGTGGCGGCGATCTGCGCGGGGCCCGAAGCGCATCCCGACGCCGCCAAGCGCTGGGGCGCGGCGGTCGTCAACGGCGTCGCCTGCGTCGCGATGGGGCTCGCCGCCGGCCTGGCGACGGCCATGATGGCGGCCGCCCCGCCCTCGATCATCGAGGCGGTGGCGGGGCTCGCGCTGCTGCCGGCCTTCGCCAACGCGATGCGCTCGGCGCTGGCGGAGGAGAGCGAGCGGGAGGCCGCCGTCGTGACCTTCCTCACCGCCGCCTCGGGCGTCTCCATCGCGGGCGTCGGGGGCGCCTTCTGGGGCCTGATCGCCGGCGCGCTGATGCTGGCGCTGGCGCGCCTGAAAGCGTGAGCGAGGCGGGCGCGCGTCTTCACGGGCGCTTGTTTAGAACGGGCGCACCCGGCGCAGCGTCAGATTGATCCGCCCGCCCTTGGGCAGCAGCGTCGAGGAGCCGGCGACGACGCGGTCGACGCCGTGAAAGGCCAGCCGCGCCGGCCCGCCGAAGATCAGCGCGTCGCCCGAGCGCAGGCGGAAGGAGCGGGTCTTGTCCCGGCGGTCGGGCCCGCCGATGCGGAACACCGCCTCGTCGCCGAGCTGGATCGACAGGATCGGCGCGGCGAAGGTCTCCTCGTCGCGATCCTGATGCAGGCCCATTTTCGCGCCCGCGCCGTAATAATTGACGAGGCAGGCGTCGGGCTCGACCGGGCAATCGGCGAGCGCGCGCCACGCCTCCAGCAACGCCGCCGGGATCGGCGGCCAGGGCGCGCCGTCGGGATGGGCGGGCTGATAGCGATAGCCGTCGCGGTCGGAGACCCAGCCGAGCGGCCCGCAATTGGTCATGCGCACGGAGAAGGGTTTTCCGGTGCGCGGCATGAGCGGCGTGAAGAAGGGCGCCTGCGCGGCGACGGCGCGGATCGCCTCGACCAGCGCGACTTGCGCGGGCCGGTCGAACCATTCGCTCCACAACGCGACCCCGGCGCCGGCGCGAGATCGGGCGGACGGGCGATCATGCTCACGCGGACTTCTCCCGGACGACGATCCGAACCCTCGCTTGAGAGCCGCGCCGTGGTCAGTAGCGGCGAGGCAAACGCAGATGCGAGGGCGCGCCAGGCGCGGCGTGTCCGGCCCATTCCGGCGCGGCGGCGCGCATCGCGGCGCTGGCGCTTGGCGCGACGCGCCAATCCGAAGCCCCTCGCGACGCCTCGACATGAACGCGGCCGCCGATCTTGACGCAGGTCGACCCGGAGATCGCCTCGAAGCCCGGACCGTAGGCGGCGCAGGGGTTCTTCGTGGTGGAAGCGCGGGCGCGCCGAAGGGATTGCGATCCTGCGCGCCACCGGCGCGGGCGCAGACCGGGGCCAAAGCGAGCGCCGCCGCGCAGAGCGCGGCCGCAAGGCGAAGCGATTCGAAACGAGCGTCGAGGAGCATCGCCGGCTTCGTCGCGCGCAATCACGGCAAGATCGTGACCAAACGACGACGCAGGGACCTCACCGCGACGCTGCGCCGCGCGGCCAGTCGCCGCCGGGCCTGCGCCAGCGCGAGCGCGGCGACCGCCGCGGTGTCGGCTCGCAGGACACGCGGGCCAAGCGACAGCCGAGCGACAAGCGGGAGGGCGCGCAGGAGCGCGCGCTCCTGCGGCGCGAAGCCGCCTTCGGGGCCGATCAGCACGGCGAGCGGCCGCCCCGCCCATCCGGTCGCGTCAAGCGCGGCGCAGGGATCGGCCAGATCGGCCTCCTCGTCGCAGAAGATCAGCAGACGCTCAGGCTCCAGCGCCGCGAGCGCGGCCGGCAGGCTCGCTTCGGGCAGGATTTCGGGCAGGCGCAGGACCCCGCATTGTTCGGCGGCCTCGATCGCGTTGGCGCGCAGACGATCGAGATTGACGCGCGAGACCTGCGTGCGCGCGGTCAAGGTCGGGCGCAGCGCCGAGACGCCCATCTCGACGGCCTTTTGCGCCATGTAGTCGAGGCGGGCGTGCTTGAGCGGGGCGAACAGCAGATGAAGATCCGCGCCGCCCGTCTGCGCGCGCAGGCGCTCGGCGACGATCAACGCGCCCGATTTTCGGCTTTCGGCGGCCAGGCGTGCGCGCCATTCCCCGTCGCGGCCGTTGAACAGCAAGACGTCGTCGCCCTCGCCAAGGCGCAGCACGGTGGTCAGATAGGTCCATTGCTCGCGCGCGGCCGGCACGCGGGCGCCCTCGCCCAGCGCGGCGTCGACGAACAAACGGGGCGCGGGGCGCGTCATGGGAGACCTCGCGGAGGGTTATGCTTCCCTCCCTGCTATCGCGCCTGACGCGGACGCGAAAGATCGCGCCGCGCCGCATCCGCGCCGTTTTTGCGGCGCATCGCTGCGGCGAAGGATCAAGCTTCGCCGTTTCGTCCGGGCCGACGGGCGTTTCGGCGCGCCCGCTCTTGCTCTCGCCGCGCGCCGCAGGCTATGCACGACGATCAACAGAGGATGACGACCATGCGCCCGACGACGGCGTCCCGCTCGCGCAGCGCCCTTCTCTCGCTTTTCGCCGCATCCCTCTTCGCGTTCGTGGGCAGCGCCGCGATCACCGAGGCGGCGGCGCAATCGAGTTGTCAGACCGATTTCGAGCGGCTGACCGCGCAGCGCAACGCGCGGATCGCGGCCGTCAACGCGTTACAGAAAAAGGCAAGGGCAAGCTCGACCCGATCGCCGCATGCCCGCGCCTGAACGCGCTCGCCGCCTCCGAACAGGCGATGATCTCGTATATGGTCAAGAACCAGAAATGGTGCGGCATCCCAGAAGAGGTGATCAATCAGGCGCGCGGCGGCTCCGCCCGCACCCGGCAGATCGCCGGCCAGGCCTGCGGCATCGCCGGAAAAGTCCGCCAGATGCAGGCGCAAGCGGCCCGACAGGCGCGCCAGCGCGCCGCCGAAGGCGGCGGCGCGCCGATGAAGCCGGCGCTTCCGACCGGACCGCTCTGACGCGGCCGCGCCCGTCATGAGCGCTTTGCCCGACTCAACCGGCAACATCTTCGCGCGGCGCGCGCCCGCCTTCGCGCTGCCTTACGTGCAGCTCGCCCGGCTCGACCGGCCTGCGGGCTGGCAATTGCTGCTGCTCCCGTGCTGGCAATCGAGCCTGCTCGCCAGCGTGGCGAGCGGCGTCGCGCCGAACTGGGCGCATCTTCTCGCCTTCCTCATCGGCGCGGTGGCGATGCGCGGCGCGGGCTCGACCTATAACGACATCGTCGACCGCGAGATCGACGCCAAGGTGGCGCGCACGCGNGGGCGTCCTCTGCCCTCGGGGCGGGTGAGCCTGCGCGGCGCGCAGATCTTTCTTGTCGTTCAGGCCCTGGCCGGGCTCGCGGCGGCGCTGATTCTCCCTGGNCTCGCGATCGGCGTGGCGGCCGCCTCGCTGGTCGTCGTCGCGCTTTATCCTTTCGCCAAGCGCTTCACCTCATGGCCGCAGGCGGTGCTTGGGCTCGCCTTCGCCTGNGGGGCCCTGGTGGGATGGGCGGCGATGCGCGGACGGATCGAGCTTCCGGCTGTGCTGCTTTACGCCTCGGCGATCTGCTGGACGATCGGCTACGACACAATCTACGCGGTGCAGGATCAGCGCGACGACCCCGCCGCCGGCGTGCGCTCGACGGCGCGGCTGTTCGGCGGGCGGCTGAAGGAGGCGGTCGCGGTCCTCTACGCATTGACGACGCTGCTGGCGGCGGGCGCGCTCGCCGCAGCGGGCGCGGGGCTGGCGTCATGGCTCGGGCTCGCGGGCCTGGCCGCCCATCTCGCCTGGCAATTGCGCCGGCTGCGCGCCGACGAAAGCGTCGCGCTGGCGCTGTTTCGCTCCAATCGCGACGCGGGGCTCCTGCTCGTCGCCGGCCTGCTGATCGACTCCGTGATCGGTTCGGGGCGTTTTTAGACCGTTAATAGCTGAGTTGCGCGGACGAACCTGCGCGCGCTCCTGCGGTTGTTCTTGCGACCAACCAAGAACAGGAGGAGCCGCATGGCCGTCAGCCGCAAACGTCAGGAACGCGCTCTCGACGAGGGCGAATGGCGTCTCGTTCAGCGCGCCGCCCATCCCGCCGTTCGCGAGGCGTCGGACCGCGATCTTCTCGATCTCGCCCGGCTGTTGCGCGAGCGACGCGACCGCGCGCGCGATCAAAAGCGCCGACGCCAGCGCGAACATCTCGGCAAGGCCGATCCGCGCGGCGCGGCGCCGTCGACCCGCCATGACGGAACCAGCGTGAAGCATGGCCTGCTCGCCGCCGCGGCGGCGCGTCAACGCGGAGATCGAACGGCGCCGGCGCATGCGCGCGCGCATCGAAAAAGGGGCGCGCATGTCGCCGCCGCGCGCAGGGCGCTCGCGCTCAAACTCGCGGCGGACTCGCGCGACGATGAGAGCTTCAACAGTCGTCACGCCCGCGAGGGAATGCGCGCCATTCCCAACCGCCGCGCCGAGGCGCTGATCAACCCGATGGAGCGCGGGCGGCTGCGCAAGCAACAGGCCGTCGCGCAGGCGATCCGCGACGCGCGCTGATCGCGGCGCGTCACGCCCGGACGTCGTCGCTCAGAAATCGACCGCGAGTTTGGTCTTCACCACGGTGCGGCTGAACTGGTCGAGATTGAGCCGCCCGCCCGCCTGCCCCGGCGCCTTGCCTGAGAGCTGCTGCGACCAGGCGGCGGAGAGCGCCATGCCGTCCCTGATCTGCCAGAGCAGATTGGGGCCGGCGAACCAGGCGTAGCCGGGATGGCGATTGAGGAAGGCGCCGTCATAGACGCGCTGATGCGACCCGTCGACGCCCATGAACAGCCCGTCCGCAAGCTTGAAGGCGAGCGCCGCGCGCAGGTTGAGCGACGAGCCCTTGCAATAGCCCGAGCCCGAATTTGTCGCGCAATCGTTGAGGTTGGCGCGCGTGAAGGTGGCGGCGTTCTCGACGTTGAAGGCGCCCCAAAGGCGATCGCGGATCAGCTCCTTGTCGAGGATGATCTTGGCCGTGCCGGTATAGGCGCGTTGCGACCAGCGCGTCGCGGCGGGGATCGACGGATCGTAGGAGCGCAGCCGGCCGAAGGCGGCGGAAGGCTCGAAACTCACCGTCAGCCCGACGCCATGAAGGTCGCGCCCCAGAATCTTGTATTTCGTCTCGTAGCCGACGCCGAACACGCGCGAGCGTGAGACGACACCGCCCAGATCGTCCTTCGAACGGCTCCACGCGCCCGTCGCCCAGGCGGTCATGTCGAGGCAACGGATCGGCGAAAACTCGACCTGCGTCTTGCCCAGATGCGACCAGGCGGTTCCGAACTTGGCGCCGAAGGCGCCGTCATATTCCACCGCCGCCGTGCGCTGGCCGAGATCGTTGACGTCCGAACCCGAGGCGAAGCCGAAGGCGTCGTTGCTGATCCCGCGCGTCTCAAGGCAGGCGAGCGAGGGCGCCGTCGCGGCGGGCGCGGACTTCGTCTTCGGCAAGTCGGCGGCGAGGGCGGGCGCGGCGGCGAAAACGGCGGCGAGGGCGAGAGCGTGGCGCATGGGTCTCGTCTGAATGTCGTTGGAAAAGCGGTCAGGAAAGCGCGTGACGATGCGGGCGCGCGTCGGTCGCGAATCCGCGCGCCCACTCGACGCGCGCGGCGGCGTCGGGTCAAGCGCGGCGGCCTTCGCCTCGCGCGATTACGCAGATGTGTCATTGAAATGCGACAGGCGCCGCGTCCCACGGCGAAGATCGCTCAAAAGGAGCCGCGCGAGGCGGCTCCTTTGATCCGACGGCGTCTCTTTACGCAACGCCATACGCGCATGAAGCGCGTGTTCAGACCTTCTTGGCCTTCTCGCGCTTATCGCGGTTGCCGAGCGTGCGCAGGCGCAGCGCGTTGAGCTTGATGAAGCCGGCGGCGTCGCGATGGTCGTAGGCGACGGCGCCTTCCTCGAAGGTGACCAGCTCCTGATCATAGAGCGAGTAAGGCGACTTGCGGCCGGTGACGATGGCGTTGCCCTTGTAGAGCTTCATGCGCACCGTGCCGGTGACCTTCTCCTGGCTCTTGTCGATCAGCGCCTGAAGCATCTCGCGCTCGGGGGCGAACCAGAAGCCGTTGTAGATCAGCTCGGCGTATTTGGGCATCAGCTCATCTTTCAGATGGGCCTGGCCACGGTCGAGCGTGATCGACTCGATGCCGCGATGGGCGGCGAGCAGGATCGTGCCGCCGGGCGTCTCGTAGACGCCGCGCGACTTCATGCCGACGTAACGGTTTTCAACGAGGTCGAGGCGGCCAATGCCGTTGTCGTGGCCGAGCTGGTTGAGCCTGGTCAGGAGCGTCGCCGGCGACATCTTCTCGCCGTTGATCGCCACCGCGTCGCCGCGCTCGAAGTCGATGGTGATCTCGGTCGCCTTGTCGGGCGCGGCCTCAGGCGAGATCGTGCGCATGTGCACGTATTCGGGCGCCTCGGTCCAGGGGTCCTCCAGCACCTTGCCCTCGGAGGAAGAGTGCAGAAGGTTGGCGTCGACCGAGAACGGCGCCTCGCCGCGCTTGTCCTTGGCGATCGGGATCTGGTTCTTCTCGGCGAAGTCGATCAGCGCCTCGCGGGAGCGGAACTCCCATTCGCGCCACGGCGCGATCACCTTGATGTCGGGCTCCAGCGCGTAATAGCCGAGTTCGAAGCGGACCTGATCGTTGCCCTTGCCGGTCGCGCCGTGGCACACCGCGTCGGCGCCGACCTGGCGGGCGATCTCGATCTGGCGCTTGGCGATGAGCGGGCGCGCGATCGAGGTGCCGAGCAGATAGTCGCCCTCATATTGGGCGTTGGCGCGGAACATCGGGAAGACGAAATCGCGCACGAACTCCTCGCGCAGATCGTCGATGAAGATGTGCTCGTCCTTGATGCCGAGCATGCGCGCCTTCTCGCGGGCGGGCTCCAGCTCGTCGCCCTGGCCCAGATCGGCGGTGAAGGTGACGACCTCGCAACCATAGGTGGTTTGCAGCCACTTCAGAATGATCGAGGTGTCGAGCCCGCCCGAATAGGCGAGGACGACGCGCTTCACGTCTCCTTGAGCGGCCATGATCTGCATGTCTCGAAACTGCGGCGGGGTTCCGCCAAAAAAGCCGGCGCGACTATAGAGAGGGAGGCGGGCGGCGCAAGAAAACGGCCGCGTCCCCAGCACGATCAGCGCCGTGAACAGGATCCCCAGAACCACGTCGGACAGGAAATGTCCGCCGAAGGCCATTCGCAGCACGCCCGTGGCGACGGCNNGAAAGCGAGCGAGGCCGCGACCGCGGCGGCGCGGACGGGGGCGGCGTCAGCAGCGCGGGGCCAGCGTCCAGGCCGCCGCCGAGGCCTCGCCCGAGACGAAGGAGCAATTCTTGGCGCAGGCGCCGTCGAAACGCCCGACCGGTCGGAAGTCGGAAGACCCGCCGAAAGCGACGATCTGCGCCGGGCGGGGGCGGTGGGAATGGTCCTTCAGGACGAGATTGACGAAGACGCCGGGACCGAGCGCCATCGTCGCCACGAGCCAGAGCGCCGCCGCGCCCGACACGCGCGGGCGCGCCCTTCCAAGTCGACCGGCGAGCCACAAAGCCAGAGCCGNCCAGCAGAATGACGAAGGGCGTCGCATAAAGACGACGCGCGCCGCCTCTCCGGCCGGGCTGCGCCCGACAAAGCCTCGCGGCCCGTGAAACAACGCGGCGGCCGCGAGGTCGAGCTGCGGCTGGGCGGAAANAAGCGCCAACGCGGCCAGGGTCGCCGCGAGCGCAAGGAGAAACGGGCGGTCGAAACGCATGGCGGCTCTCTAGACGATCCGCCGCGCCGACGCCATCGCGCGGCGCCCAAGTCGCGGTGCGACTTGAGGGGCGCGACTTGAGGGGCGCGACTTGCCTCGCGCACGCAGATAAGGCCACATGCGCGCCTCGCGGAGGCAGACATGGCGCAGGCGCCCACCCTCGAATTCTGGCACGAATTCGCCTCGACCTATTCCTACCCGGCGGCGATGCGGGTCGAGCGCGCCGCCCGCGCGCGGCGTTCAGGTGCTTTGGCGGCCGTTCCTGCTCGGGCCGATCTTCAAGGCGCAGGGTCTGGCGACCTCGCCCTTCGTGGTCAACGCCGTCAAGGGCGCGAATATGTGGCGCGACGTCGCCCGAATCTGCGCCCGCGACGGATTGCGGTTCATGCGCCGAAGGTGTTTCCGCAAAACACATTGCTCGCCGCGCGCGTCGAGCTGTGCCTATCCGAGGACATGCGCGGCGCCTTCGCGCGGGCGGCCTACGCTCTCGAATATGGCGAGGGCGCCGACATCTCGGGACGCGACACGATCGCGGCGCTATTGGAGCGCCTCGGCAAGGACGCCGTCGGCATTCTTGCGCAGGCCCAAAGCGATGACGTTAAGGCGGCGTTGCGCGAGACCGGCGCGCAGGCCGCGGCGCGCGGCATTTTCGGGTCGCCCTCCTTCGTGACGGCCGACGGCGAATTGTTCTGGGGCAACGACCGGCTGGACTATGCGCTCGACTGGGCGTGCGGCGATCGTTGGGGCCTCGAAGACGCATGAGGGCGAAGCTCGACGGCGACGAGATCGAGCGCTACGCGCGGCATCTGGTGCTGCGCGAGATCGGCGGGCCGGGCCAGCAGAGGCTGAAGGGCGCGCGCGTGGCGCTGATCGGGGCGGGCGGGCTCGGCTCGCCGCTGGCGCTCTATCTCGCCGCCGCCGGCGTCGGCCATCTCACCATCGTCGACGACGACGTGGTGTCGCTGTCGAACCTGCAACGGCAAATCCTGCATCGCACCCGCGACGTCGGACGCGCCAAGACCGCGCGCGCGGCCGAGGCGCTGGCCGAGATCAATCCGCATGTCGCGGTCGCGCCCGTGCAGGCGCGGCTGAGCGCGGAAAATGTCGAGACGCTGCTCGCCGGCCACGACGTCGTCGCCGACGGCTCCGACAATTTCGAAACGCGCTATCTCGTCTCCGACGCCTGTTGCCGGATGGGCCTGCCTCTCGTGACGGGGGCGCTTGGAACCTTCGACGCGACGTTGACGACGCTGCGCCCGTTCGAGAGCGGGCCGGACGGCGTTCCCAATCCGACCTATCGCTGCCTGTTCCCCGAACCGCCGCCGCCCGGCGCCGTGCCGACCTGCGCGCAAGCCGGCGTGCTCGGCGCGCTCGCCGGAACGCTCGGCTCGATGATGGCGCTCGAAGTCATCCGCCAGATCGTCCCCTTCGGCGAGGGGCTGGTCGGGCGGCTGTTGATGATCGACGCGCGCAGCTGGCGGTTCGAGACGCTGGCCTATGCGTGGGATGCGGAGAACGTGTTGACGGGGCGAGCGTCCCGGCAGGACTGACCGCCGCCGCCCGCTCGACTCTCATCACCGCGCCTGCGCCAGCCCCTCGCGCGCGAGTTGATCGGCGCGCTCGTTAAGTTCGGTTCCGGCGTGGCCCTTGACCCAGCGCCACTCGACCTTGTGGCGCGCCACCGCCGCGTCGAGGCGCTTCCACAGGTCTTCGTTCTTGACCGGCTTCTTGTCGGCGGTGCGCCAGCCGTNTTTCTTCCAGCCGTGAATCCAGCTGGTGATGCCGTTCTTCACATATTGGCTGTCGGTGTGGAGAACGACCGCGCAGGGACGCTTGAGCGCCTCCAGCGCGCTGATGGCGGCGAGCAGCTCCATGCGGTTGTTGGTGGTGGGGTTCTCGCCGCCCTTCATCTCCTTGCGGGTCGCGCCCCAGATCAGGATCGCGCCCCAGCCGCCGGGGCCGGGATTGCCGGAACAGGCGCCGTCGGTCCACAGTTCGANCGCGCCCTGTCTCCTCGGGCGCGCCTTCGACGGCGGCCGCGCCCGCCTGAGCGCGCTTTTTCTCCGCCAGCCGCGCGGCGATTTTTCGGCCGAGATCGAGGCGCTCACGCCAGACGCCCATATTCGCGCGCGCTCGCCACCTTCTGGTGGAAGCGCAGCTTCTTGACGTATTCGATCGGGTCCTTCGGCTTGACCAGCGCGCCGGNGGGCACGTTGAGCCAGTCGACCAGCCGCGTCAGCAGGAAGCGCAGCGCCGCGCCGCGCGCCAGCGTCGGCAGCGCCGCCAGCTCGCGCTCAGAGAGCGGGCGCACGCGCTCGTAGCCCGACAGCAGCGCCATGCCCTTGGTGATGTTGAAGGAGGCGTCCGGCTCGAAGCACCAGGCGTTGAGGCAGACGGCGACATCGTAGGCGAGGAAGTCGTCGCAGGCGAAATAATAGTCGATCACGCCCGACAGCCGGTCGCCGAGAAAGAACACATTGTCGGGAAACATGTCGGCGTGGATGACGCCTTCGGGCAAGGCGTGCGGCCAATGGCGCTCCAGATGCGACAGCTCCTGCGCGACGGCGACCGCGAGGCCGGGCAGCACCTCGTCGGCGCGCGCCTCCGCCGCGCGAAACAGCGGCGCCCAGCCCGGCACCGACAGCGCGTTCTGGCGGCGCAGCGCGAAATCGGCGCCGGCCAGATGCAGCCGCGCCAGCGCCTCGCCGACCGCGCCGCAATGGCGCACCTCGGGGCGGCGCGGCCATAGACCGTCGAGAAAGGTGACGATGGCGGCGGGGCGGCCGGCGAGGCGGCCCAGAATATGGCCATCGCGGGTCTTGACGGGCTGCGGACAGGCGAAGCCTCTGGCGGCCAGATGCTCCATCAGCCCGAGGAAAAACGGCAGATCGCCCTCGTTCACGCGCTTCTCGTAGAGCGTGAGAATGAAAAAGCCGGCCTCGGCGTGGACCAGAAAATTCGAGTTCTCGACGCCTTCGGCGATGCCTTTGAAGGATTTCAGGCCGCCGAGTTCGTAGCGCGACAGGAAGTCGGCGAGTTCGTCGTCGGTGATGTCGGTGTAGACGGCCATGACGGGATTCGCGTGCGGCGGGAGGCGCCCCTATCGCCGCGCGCGCCGCTTGCGTCAAACCTTTGGCCTCAATGCTGCGTCCGGCGTACGCGCGTGACGTCGTAGCCGAGCGCNNGCCGGCGCGCGAGCAGCGCCTGATACACCTGCTCGCCTGGTCGGGCCTGGCGCGACAGCAGCCAGAGATAGCGCCCCGAGCCCTCGCCGACGATCGCCCAACTATAATCCGGGGCGCGGTCGAGCACCCAATAATCCCCGGAAAACGGCCAGAAGAACGTGACCTTCAGCTTGGCGCCTCGCGAGCCGGGAACCACGGTCGCGACCGCCTCGGCCGTCGAAACCGGCCCCTGCGGCGAACCCTGACGGCAGGTGTTGACGACCTTGATGCGGCCGTCGGGCGTCGGCGCGTAGTCGGCCGTCACCGCCTCGCAGCCGCGCTGGAACGACGCCTCGTATCGGCCAAGCTCATACCAGCGCCCCGCGTAACGGGCGAGATCGACCGGCCTGGCGGGCTCGGGCGGCGACCAGCCCGGCCTGGGCTGACCGATCTGGGCGCACCCGGCCAGCAAAGCGAGGGCGGCGGCGGCGACGAGAAGGCGCATCGAGCGGTCCTTTGAATGCGTGTCTGGCGGCGATCGCAACGGCCGGGAGCGGAAAAGTTTCATTCCCGCCCGCCCTTGACCGGGCGCGGGCGCGAGCGTCACAAGCCGGCATGAGCCTGTTCGCCCCCTATCTCTGGGTCGTCTTCACGCTGGCGGCGACGCTGGCGCAGACCTACCGCAACGCCGCCCAGCGCGGCCTGACCGGCCCGCTCGGCGCGGACGGGGCGACCTATGTGCGCTTTCTCTACGGCCTGCCCTTCGCGCTGGCCTTTCTGGCCATCGTCTGCGCGGTCGTCGGGCGGGCGCCGCCGATCCCCGACGCGGTCGCCTTCGGCTGGGCGGCATTGGGCGGGCTGACGCAAATCCTCGCCACCGCCTTGATGCTGTCGGCGATGCGGGCGCGCTCCTTCGTCACCACCATCGCCTACACCAAGACCGAGCCGGTGCAGGTGGCGCTGTTCGGGCTCGTCTTTCTCGGCGACCATGTGAACGCGGCGACGGCGCTCGCGATCGTGATCGCCACCGCCGGCGTGATGATCATGTCGTGGCCGACGCGGGCGCAGCGCGAGGAAGGCGGCATGGGGCTTAGGCCGACGCTGCTCGGCGTCGCCTCGGGCGGTTTCTTCGCCTTGTCTGCGATCGGCTTTCGCGGCGCCATCGTGCGGCTCGACGACCCGAGCTTTTTCCTGCGCGCGACGAGCGTGCTGGCGCTCGGCCTGTTCCTGCAAACCGTCGCCATCGTGGCGTGGCTCGTCGTCGCCGACCGGGGCAAGCTCAAGGCGGTCGCGGCGCTGTGGCGGCCCTCGATGAAGGCGGGCTTCGCCGGCGCGCTCGCCTCGCAGTTCTGGTTCCTGTCCTTCGCGCTGACGAGCGCGGCGGCGGTGCGCACGCTGGCGCTTGTCGAAGTGATCTGGGCGCAGATCGCTTCGAANAAGCTGTTTCAGCAGGGCGCGAGCGGGCGCGAACTCGCCGGCATGGCGATGATCGTTCTGGGCGTGGCGATCCTGCTCAACGCATGAGGGCGCGCGCTATTGCAGGCGCGCGGTGAGAACCTTGAGGCCGGCGGCGCCGAAGCCGAGCGCGAAGGCGGCCTCGAAGCCGCGCCGCATCCGCATGTAGCCGCGCGCCAGAGCGGGCGTCGAGAACATCAGCGCGTAGCCGAAGAAGACGACCACGCTCTGAAGCCCGACCGCGAGGATCACCGCGCCGAGCGTGCGCCAATCCGCATCCGCCGGCACGCCCAGCGAATAGAGCGAGCCGAAGAACAGGATCGCCTTGGGATTGGTGAGATGCAGGGCGAGGCCCTTCAAATAGAGCGTGGTGGCGTCGCCCTTCACGGCGACGGCCTCGACGGCGCCGGGCCTGAGCGCCGAGCGCGCCGAACGGAACGCGAGAAACAGCAGATAGCCGGCGCCGAAATAGCGCACGACCTCCAAAATCCAGACATTCGCGGTCATGATCGCGCCGAGCCCGAGCGCGGCGGCGCTCGACCAGGCCAGCGAGCCGGTGAGGATGCCGGCGGCGAGCGCAAGGCCGGCGCGGCGGCCCGCCGCCATCGACGTTCCGGCGATGGCGAGCGTCGCCGGGCCGGGGCTCGCGGAGGCGATCAGCGCGGCGGGCAGGATGAGATGGAATTGCAGATCGGCGACCATCGCCCAAGCTGACACGCGATTGCGCGCGCGGTCAACGCGCGCGCGGGCAAGCGGGACCGACCTCAGGCGCCCTCGCGCAGCTCTCTCGGAAGCGGGAAAAACACGTTCTCGTCGGCGGTCGAGACGGTTTCGACGGTCACCGCGTAACGCTGCGCGAAGGCGTCGACGATCTCCTCGATCAGCACGTCGGGGGCCGAGGCGCCGGCGGTGACGCCGAGCGATCGCAGGCCCGAAAACAGCGTCCAGTCGATGTCGGAGGCGCGCAGCAGCAACCGCGCCACCGGGCAGCCGGCGCGTTCGGCGACCTCCTTGAGGCGTTGCGAATTCGACGAATTGGGCGAGCCGACGACGATCAGCGCGTCGACCTGCGGGGCGACGCGCTTGACCGCCTCCTGACGGTTGGTGGTGGCGTAACAGATATCTTCCTTGTGCGGACCGATGATCTCGGGAAAGCGCGCGTGCAGCGCCTCGACGATGTCGCGGGTGTCGTCGACGGAGAGAGTGGTCTGGGTGACGTAGGCGAGCGGCGCCGCTTCGGCGACGAGCCGCGCGACGTCGTCGACGGTCTCGACCAGATGCACGGCGCCGTCGGGCAACTGGCCCATCGTGCCGATCACCTCCGGATGGCCGCGATGGCCCACCAGCACGACGCGGCGGCCGCGCTTGTGGTGGATGGCGGCCTCGCGATGCACCTTGGTCACGAGAGGACAGGTCGCGTCGATGGCGAAGAAGTTGCGGTTCTCGGCTTCGGCCGGCACCGATTTCGGCACGCCGTGGGCGGAGAAGATCACAGGGGCGCGGGTCTGCGGAATTTCGGACAGTTCGTCGACGAAGATCGCGCCCTTCGCCTTGAGGCTTTCGACCACGTATTTGTTGTGGACGATCTCGTGGCGGACATAGACCGGCGGACCGTAGAGCCTGAGCGCCTGCTCGACCGCGTCGATGGCGCGCACGACGCCGGCGCAGAAGCCGCGCGGGGCGGCGAGCAGGATGGTCAGCGGCGGCTTGGACGCCGGGCGCGAAGAGGCGGCGGTCATGCCGCAGGGTTGGACAGCGCGGGGCGGCGGTGTCAAGGTCGCGCCATGAGCCTCGCCCCCGCCCCGATTGCGACGTCCCGCCGTTCGAACACACGCCGTTCGACCTTGTCCTGTTCGACATGGACGACGTGCTCGCCCGTTACGAACCCGAGACCCGCATCGCCGCGCTGGCGGCGGCGACGGGCCGGCCGGCGGCGGCGATCCGCGCGGCGATCTGGGACTCGGACTATTTCGAACTCGCCGACGCCGGGCGATGGGACGCGGCGGGCTGCCTCGCCGAATTCTCCGCCCGTATCGGCGCGCCGGTGTCGCGGGCCTTGTGGGTCGAGACGCGGCGCGTCTCGCTCAAGCCCTTCCCCGACATGCTGGCGCTGGTCGCCGAACTGAAGGCGGGCGGAACGACAGTCGGGCTGCTCACCAACAACGACCTGCTGGCGCTGGAGGGCTCGACGCGCTGATCCCCGGCCTGCCGGCCTTGATGGCGCCGCACGGCTACGCCTCGGCGCAGTTCGGCCTGCGTAAACCCGACCCCGCGATCTTCGCCGCCGCCTGCGCGCGCATCGGCGTCGCGCCGGGGCGGACGCTGTTCGTCGACGATCTCGCCGAGAATGTCGCGGGCGCGCGGGCGGCCGGCTTGAGGGGCCATGTCTTTCCGGTCGGCGGGGGTGGAAGCGGCGCTTGCGGCGGGCGGGGATCGGATTGGAGCGAGGTCGATTCGCCGCCTGTTGTGATCCGCGCCACGCTCGGCCTCTGCGCCGCACGGCCTCCGTCCGGGCGAACCCGACAGTCGACGAAATCGATCCGGCGAAAACCAGCCCACTCTCACCTGGGCGGATTCGTTCATTCGATGTTTACATCCATGTCCGCATGTTGATTTTTAATTTCCATGCCTACGAGCAAGTTGCGATGAATATTTGGCGATTTAAAGCCTTGTGCTTGTCTCTTTTCTGCTGACGTCGGCGTCTTTCGAACCTGCCGCGGCGCAGCAAGAGGCGCCACATCGGCCACAGGCGGCGGCGCACGCCTTTCAAAATGTTTCCCAGGCCGGAGGCGGCCCGATCAAGATTATCTATGTCGTTCCCGATGACCGGAGAGAAAGACAGGATTTCAATTCGGCGATCGCGGACGCGGCCCGGGATTTTCAAACATGGCTTGGCGCGCAACTCGACGGCAAGAGCATCGCTCTCGCGTCGCCGGCCGTAACCGTCTTTCATTCGCAACGGAACGCCGCCTGGTTTAAAGGCGACGCTTCGCCGCCATCGTATTTCTGGCGCATCACGACCAAAGAATTAACCGGATTGGGGCTCGTCAAATATAACGATCCCAACATGCGATATCTGATCTTCGTCGACGCCGACCTGCGCTGCGGCCAGTCAGGCGCCGGCGGCGACGGCATCGCGGTTCTGGAGGCGAATAATCTCAGGGGTTGGTTGGCGATCCGATCGTCCCGGCCTGTCTTGAGCGAACGGGCGCCGATCTTCAGCGACGTTCCCGTTGGATCGGAGGCATCGGCCATGAGCTTCTCCATACTCTCGGCTTGGGCCACGCCGACCAATATGAGGATTGTCGCGATACGGCCTGTCATAATCGCGCATTGATGAAATTTGGATATGTGAGTTACCCGAACGCCGATTTACGCCCTCAAGACAAAGCATTCCTGCTCACGTCGAAGTCCATTTTCGGAATTGAACGAGGCGCGCGCGCCATCGCCGTCGGAGGCGGCCCTTCCAGATCCAACCCGTCGCCATGCGCGCGCCTTCGAGGCGCGCCGCGCCGTTCGGCGCGCCGCGCGCGAACGGCGGGCCATCGGCCCGAGCGCAGCGCAGGCGCGCGTCGCGCGCGGTTGACCTTTGCGCGCGGCGGTCTAGGTCTGGGGCCGAGCCCCGCGCAGAGACCTGATGGCTGACCCCTCCCATTCCCCCGTCGCGCTGGCGCCGGCCCTCGTCTTTCTCGGCGCGGCGGTCGTCGCCGTGCCCTTGTTTCGTTATCTCGGGCTCGGCGCGACGGTCGGCTATCTGGCCGCCGGGGCGGCGATCGGCCCGTCCGGGCTCGCGCTGATCTCGCATCCCGACGCGGCGCTCGCCTTTTCCGAGCTTGGCGTGGTGATGCTGCTGTTCCTCGTCGGCCTCGAACTCGAACCCTCGCGGCTGATCGCGATGCGCCGCGAGATCGTCGGGCTCGGGCTTGGCCAGATGGCGAGCGCGCTGGCCGCGCTTGCGGGCGCGGCGGCGGCGATGGGCCTGTCGTGGAGAGGCGCGCTGGTCGCGGGCCTGGCGCTCGCCTATTCGGCGACCTCCGTGGCGTTGCAGGCGATCGAGGAGCGCGGCGCGTTGAACCGCCCGTGGGGCCGGCGCGCGCTCGCCATCTTGTTGTTTCAGGACGTCAGCGTCGCCCCGGCGCTGGCGCTGATTCCGCTGATGGCGGCGGGCGGAGGGGCGGCGAGCTGGTCGTCGGCGCTGCTGGCGGTGGGGCTGGCGCTCAGCGCGGTCGCGCTTCTGGTGGCGGGCGGGCTGAAGCTGCTCAACCCGTTCTTCGGCCTGCTGGCGCGGGCGGGGACGCGCGAGGTGATGACGGCGGGCGCGCTGCTGGTCGTGCTCGGCGCGGCGGCGGCGATGGAGCATGCGGGTCTGTCGATGGCGCTCGGCGCCTTTCTGGCGGGATTGCTGCTGTCGGAATCGCGGTTCCGGCATCAGCTCGAAGCCGACATCGAGCCGTTTCGCGGTCTGCTGATGGGGCTGTTCTTCCTGTCGGTGGGCATGTCGATCGACGGCGCGGTCGTGGCGGGTCAGGCCGGGCTATTGTTCGCGGCGACGATCGGCGTGATCCTGTTGAAACTCGTGCTCGCCTTCGTCGTGCTGCGGGTCGGCGGATCGGGGCGCATGGAGGCGCTCGCCACCTCGGCGGCGCTGACGCCGGCNGGGGAATTCTCCTTCGTGCTGTTTCCGCTCGCCGCGCAACTCAATCTGATGGCGCCGCAGGCGGCGACTCTCGGCCTGGCGGCTTCGGCCTTGACGATGCTGGTGGGGCCGCTCGTCGGCAAGGGCATCGAGATCGCCTATCGCCGACTGCCGAAATCGACGCCGGCCGACGCCGCCGATTTCGCGCCCGACGGCGAGGAGGGGACTGTGCTGGTGATCGGCTTCGGCCGCTTCGGCCAGATCGCCAACCAGGTGCTGCTGGCCGCCGGCGTCGACGTCACCGTGATCGACTCCAACGTCGAGCGCATCCGCGCCGCGACCAATTTCGGCTTCAAGGTGTTCTATGGCGACGGCGGGCGGCTCGACGTGCTGCGCGCCGCCGGCGCCGACAAGGCGCAGGTGATCGCCATCTGCGTCGACGATCAGGCGACCGCCACCCGCATCGCACGGATCGCGCGCGTCGAATTTCCGCTCGCCAAGGTGTTCGCGCGCTCCTACGACCGGCGCCACACCATCGAACTGATCGAAGCNGGGGTCGACTACGACATGCGCGAAACCTTCGAATCCGCGCTCGCCTTCGGCGGCGCGACGGTGGCCGAAATCGACGGCGAGGACACGCGCGCGGCCGATCTCGTCGAGCACATCCGCTCCCGCGACAGGCAACGCCTGCTGGCGCAAATCGAGGAAGGGCGGATACAGGCGGGCGGCGACTACGTCTATCGCGAGCCGGTGCGGCCGGAGCCGCTCACCGCTCCGGCGCGCAAATCCGCGGCGCTCAACGCGGAGACACGCTCGGTCGTGGCCGGCGACGCGCCCGCCGAGCGCGGCGACGCGGACGTGACGCCATGAGCGCGCCCCCGCCCCGCTCCGGCGTTTTCGTCTCGGGCTCGATTCTGCGCCACGTTCTGGTGATGACGGGGTCCGGCGCGGTCGGCCTGGTCGCCGTTTTCCTCGTCGACTTCCTCACCCTGCTCTACGTCGCGCGCCTCGGCGATCCCACGGCGACGGCCGCCGTCGCCTTCGCGGCGCAAGCGATGTTCATTCCCTTGTCCTTGTCCATCGGCATGACGATCGCGGTCACCGCCGTCACGGCGCGCGCGCTGGGCGGCGGGGATCTGGCGACGGCGCGGCGGCTGGCGGGGTCAGGCCTCGCGCTGGTGGCGGCGATCTCGGGCGCGGTCAGCCTCGGGCTGTGGATTTTCCGCGCGCCTTTCGTGGCGCTGATCGGCGCGCAGGGCGCGGCCGCGCAGATGGCGAGCGCGTTTCTGGCGATCGCCTTGCCGTCGAGCGCGCCGCTCAGCCTCGGCATGGCGTTGTCNGGGGTGTTGCGCGCCAAAGGCGACGCGCGCCGCTCGATGCAGGTGACGCTGTCGGGGGCGGCCGTCACGGCCGCGCTCGATCCGATCCTGATCTTCGGGCTGCATCTGGGCCTGTTCGGGGCGGCGATCACCATCGTCGTCGCGCGCCTGGCGATGCTGGCTGTGGGTTGGCGCGGCGCGGTCGGCGCGCATGACATGGTGCGGCGCCCCACGCGCGCCGAGGCGATCTCGGATCTGCGCCCGTTCATGGTCATCGCGGCGCCGGCCATCCTCACCAATCTCGCCTCGCCGGCGGCGACGGCCTTCGCGCTTTCGGTGGTGTCGCGTTTCGGCGACGCGGCGGTCGGCGCTCTGGTGATGAGCGACCGCGTCTTCGCGCTCGCCTATGCGCCCGTCTTCGCCCTGTCGGGATCGGTCGGCGCGATTCTGGCGCAGAATCTCGGCGCGCGACGTTTCGAGCGGCTGCGCGAGACGATGCGCGTGTGCCTGCTGCTCTCGACCGGCTATTGCGCGGCCACCTGGGCGGGGCTGCACGTGGCCTCGCCCTTGATCGCGCGGCTGTTCGACGCGCCGGAGGAGTCGCATGCGTTGTTTCTGACCTTCATGTTCTGGGGCGCGGCGGCGTGGATGATGCTGGGCTGGCTCTTCGTGGCCAACGCCTCGTTCAACAATCTCGGCTTCCCGCTGCTGTCGACCGCCTTCAACTGGGGGCGCGCCAGCCTCGGGGTCATGCCCTTCGTATGGCTTGGCGCGGCGTGGGACGGAGCGCGCGGCGCGGCGATCGGCATGGCGGCGGGCTCGGCCTTGTTCGGCGCGGCGGCGCTGGCGGCGACGCGGATCGTGCTGAAGCGCATCGAACGCCGGGCGCAGGCGACGTAACCACGGCGCGGGAATTTGCGCGGCGCTGCTTGGAAAGGCGGGGGCGCGCGCCTATCTTTCGGCCGCGCGCGCTTTCGCGCGGGAGGACGTTCGCTCATGTTCAATCTCGACGACATCCTGCGGCAGGCGCAGGGCGGCGGCGCCGCGCAGACCCTGGCGCGCCAGTTCGGCATCAGCCCGGACCAGGCGCAGGCGGCGATGGAGGCGCTGACGCCGGCCTTCCAGATGGGCTTGCAGCGGCAGGCGCAGCAAGACCCCAGGCGATGGGCGACCTGCTTCAGAAGATGGCCTCCGGCGTCCATGCCGACGCGCATGGCGACCCCGCCGCGGCGAGCCGCGCGCAGGGAGAGGACGTGCTGTCCTCGCTGTTCGGCTCGAAAGAGGGATCGCGCGCGGTGGCGCAACAGGCGGCCGCGATGTCCGGCGTGCCGGCGAGCGTCCTCAAGGCCATGCTGCCGGTCATCGCTTCGATGATCATGGGCGGCATGTTCAAGCAGGCGAGCGCGCAGGGCGCGGGCGGCGTGCTCGGCCAGCTCGGCTCGATTCTGGCGGGAGGCGGCGCGGGCGGGCTCGGCTCCATCCTCGGCGGCATGCTGGGCGGCGGCGCGCCGCCGCAGCAGCCGCAGACCTCGCAGGCCAATATGGGCGGCGGCGGCGGGCTTGGCGACATTCTCGGCCAGGTGCTGGGCGGCGGTTTCGCAGGCGGGCTTGGAGGCGGGCTTGGAGGCGCGTTGGGCGGCGCGCTCGGCGGCGGCGCGGGTCAGCAGGGCGGCGGCGGCGGGCTCGGCCCGCTCGGCGACATTCTTGGCCAGATGATGGGCGGGGGCGCGCAACGGCCTGCTCCGCGACCGGAGCCCGAGGAGACCGACGCCGGCGCGGGCGGCGGCGGCTCGCTCGGCGACATTCTGGGCCAGATGATGGGCGGGGGCGCGGCGGCGTCTCGGCCGGGGGCGCGGGCGGCGTCGAGGACGAGATCAGCGACATGCTCGGCGGCGGCCGCGCGTCGGCGGGCCAGGCGCGGGCCCCACAGCCGCAGGAGGAGGAGCCGGAGCAAGCCGCGAGCGCGGGCCCCGGCGGCTCGCTCGGCGACATTCTCGGCCAGATGTTCCAGACCGGCCAGCAGGCGAGCCAGGCGCATCAGGACGCCTGGAGCGACGTGCTGGGCCAGATCATGGGCCAGAAACGGCGCTGAGCGGCGCCCTCCGCGCTGCGTGAAAGGGCCGCTCCGCGGCCCTTTACGCCAGGGCGATCGGCGCGCCGGTCGCCGCCTGCAAGGCGTCCAGCGTCAGGCCGGGGCACAGATCGCGCGCGACGAAGCCCGTCGGCGTCACCTCGACGATCGCAAGATCGGTGTAGACGCGCGACACGCAGGCTTTGGCGGTGAGCGGAAAGCGGCAGAGGTCGACGAGCTTNNGGGCGCCGTCGCGGGCGCGATGCTCGGTCATGACNNCCAGATCGCGCGCGCCGCAGGCCAGATCCATCGCGCCGCCGACGCCGGGAATCGCGCCGGGAGCGCCGGTGCTCCAGTTGGCGAGGTCGCCATTGGCGGCGACCTGCATCGCGCCCAGAACGCAGATGTCGAGCCAGCNCCCGCGCATCAGCGCGAAACTGTCGGCTTGATGAAAGAAGCTCGCGCCGGGCAGCGCGGTGACCAGCGCCTTGCCGGCGTTGACGAGGTCGGGGTCGAACGCGTCCCGCGCCGGGGCCGGCCCCATGCCGAGAATCCCGTTTTCGGAATGCAGCAGGATGTCGACGCCGGCGGGCAGATGGTCGGCGACCTTGACGGGCATGCCAATGCCGAGATTGACGGCGGAGCCGGCGGGGATGTCGCGGGCGACGCGGGCGGCGATCTGCGCGTGCGTNNGTAGGGCGTCATCGGCCGGTCTCCACGACGCGCGCGACGGTGACGCCGGGCGTGACGATCGTCTCGGGATCGAGCGCGCCCAAGGCGACGACCTGCGCGACCTCGACGGCGACGACGGTCGCCGCCGNNTCGCCATCACCGCGCCGAAACTGCGCGCGGTCTTGCGATAGACGAGATTGCCCCAGCGGTCGGCGCGGTCGGCGCGCACCAGCGCCATGTCGGCTTTCAGCGCGAACTCCAGCACCTGTTCGCGGCCGTCGATGATGCGCGTCTCCTTGCCCTGCGCCAGCACGGTTCCGGCGCCGGTCGGCGTGAAAAAGGCGCCGATCCCCGCCCCGCCGGCGCGGATGCGCTCGGCGAGCGTGCNCTGCGGAACCAGCCNCAGCTCGATCTTGCCGGCGCGATAAAGCTCTTCGAAAACGGTCGAGCCGGCCGTCTTGGGATAGGAGCAGACGATCTTGCGCACGCGGCCCTGTTCGAGCAGGGCGGCGACGCCGCGATGGCCGGAGCCGGCGTTGTTGGAGATGACTTCGAGATCGCGGGCGCCGGTTTCGAGAACCGCGTCGATCAGAGCGAAGGGCACGCCGACCTCGCCGAAGCCGCCGATCATAAGGCTCGCGCCGTCGACAAGGCCGGCGACCGCCTCGGCGGTCGTGGCGACGACCTTGTCGAGACGGCCGTCGATCACGCGCCGCGGCGGCGCGGTTGAGGTTGCGCTGGTCATGCCTGCCGGGGCTCCTGGCGACGACGCGCGGCCGCGCTCCGGCCGCCTCGCGCGCCGCAGGCTACGATGGGCGAGGCGGGCGCGCCAAGGCGCGAGGGGCGCAGATCAGGCGTGCAAGGTCGCGCTTGCTCGGTCAGGCGTGCAGCACTTCCTTCGACGCAACCGTCGAATCGGCGTTGAGGCGGTAGACCAGCGGCACGCCGGTCTCCAGCCNCATGCTGGGAATCGTCTCGGNGGTGAGGTTGTCGAGCACCATCACCAGCGCGCGCAGCGAATTGCCATGCGCGGCGACGATGGTGCGCTCGCCGCGCAGCACGCCGGGAAGGATCTTCTGGCAGTAATAGGGCAGCACGCGCGCCACCGTGTCCTTCAGGCTCTCGCCGCCGGGAGGGGCGACATCGTAGCTGCGGCGCCAGACATGGACCTGATCCTCGCCCCATTTCTTGCGGGCGTCGTCCTTGTTGAGGCCGGAAAGATCGCCGTAATCGCGCTCGTTGAGCGCCTGATCCTTCACCGGAACCAGCGAGGAGCCCATCTCGCCCTGGGCGAGCTCCAGCGTCATCTGGGCGCGGGTCAGCGCGGAGGTGAACGCCTTGTCGAAGACGAGGCCCTTGGCCTTCAGGCGACGGCCGGCGGCCTTGGCCTCTTCCGTGCCCTTTTCGGTCAGCAGCGGGTCTTTCCAGCCGGTGAAGAGGTTCTTCAGGTTCCAGTCGCTCTGGCCGTGGCGGACGAGGACAAGCAGGCGGTCCATCGCGCTTCCTTTCGTGTCGCGTGAGATCGCGGCCTGAAAACACCCGCGCGCGGACTTCGTCAAGATGAGCGAGCGCGTGGTTTCAGCGCAGCGAAACGGCGCGCGGGAGACGCCGAAACGCGGGCTCAAGATCCGGGGACAGGCCATCGGCGGGGGCGCGACGCGAGACTTGTGCAGGACTCTAAGAGCGAACGTCGCCGCCCCGTCGCCCCTGCTTCCGTCCGACGCTTGCGGCAAGACGCGCGGGAGAGTATTTCGTTATTCGACGAATAACGAAACATTGGGAGGGCGCATGGCCCCGACCTGTTCCCCGCCGCCGCCAGCGCCGAGGCGCCGCTCGACGCGCAGGCCGGCGCCGCGCTCGCCCGGCTCGCCAAGGCGCTTGGCCATCCGGCGCGGGTGAGGATCGTCGAGACGCTGTTGCGGCGCGCGGGCTGCATGGGCGCCGACCTCGCCGACGAGATCGGGCTCGCTCCCTCGACCATCAGCGAGCATCTGCGCATCCTCAAGGAAGCCGGCCTGCTGACCGGCGAGATCGCGCGGCCGCGCGTGTGCTACGCGCTCGCGCCGCAAGCCGTGCTCCCGCTTCTCGCTTTTCTGACGCGCGTCGCCGAGAGCCCCGCGCGCGCCCTCGACGGAGACTGCCGGCCGTGAGTTTCTTCGAACGCAATCTGACGCTGTGGGTGGCCTTGTGCATCGTCGTGGGCGTGGCGCTGGGGCGGCTCGCGCCCGGCGTCTTCGCGGCGGCGGCGGGGGCGGAGATCGCCAAGGTCAATCTGCCGGTGGCGCTCCTCGTCTGGGCGATGATCGCGCCGATGCTGATGCGCGTCGACTTTTCGGCGCTCGGCGGCGTCGCCAAGCATTGGCGCGGCGTCGGCGTGACGCTGTTCGTCAACTGGATGGTGAAGCCGTTCTCGATGGCGCTGCTGGGCTGGCTGTTCGTGGGCTGGCTGTTGCGGCCCTGGCTGCCGGCCGACCAGATCGAGTCCTACATCGCCGGGCTGATCCTGCTGGCGGCCGCGCCCTGCACGGCGATGGTGTTCGTGTGGTCGAATCTGTGCCGCGGCGACGCCAATTTCACGCTCAGCCAGGTGGCGCTCAACGACGCGATCATGCTGGTCGCCTTCGCGCCGCTGGTGGGCTTGCTGCTGGGGCTGTCGACCATCGTCGTGCCGTGGGCGACGCTGCTGCTGTCGGTGGCGCTCTACATTCTCGCGCCGCTGGCGCTGGCGCAGGCGGCGCGGGCGCGCATCTTGAAGCGCGGCGGCGAGGCGGCGCTGGCGGCGACGCTGAAGCGGCTGCAACCGGTCTCGATCGGCGCGCTTCTGGCGACGCTGGTGTTGCTGTTCGGCTTTCAGGGCGAGCGCATTCTGGAGCAGCCGACGGTGATCGGCCTGCTGGCGATCCCGATCCTCGTTCAGGTCTATTTCAACGCGGGCGTCGCCTATCTGCTCAATCGCTGGAGCGGCGAGGCGCATTGCGTGGCGGGGCCTTCGGCGCTGATCGGCGCGTCGAATTTCTTCGAACTCGCCGTTGCGGCGGCGATCAGCCTGTTCGGCCTGTCCTCGGGCGCGGCGCTGGCGACGGTGGTGGGCGTGTTGATCGAAGTGCCCGCCATGCTGTCGGTGGTGTGGATCGTCAACCGCTCGCAGGACTGGTTCGAGAAGGGCGCGCGGAGCGCGTGAGGCGATTCANNACAGCGGAGAGGCGTCATCATGAGCGTGGTCATTCATCACAATCCCGCCTGCGGCACGTCGCGCAACGTGCTGGCGATGATCGAGGCGTCGGGCGAGACGCCGGTCGTGATCGAGTATCTCAAGACCGGCTGGACCAGGCCGCAATTGCTGGGCCTGTTCGCGGCGGCGGGGCTCACGCCGCGCCAGGCGTTGCGCGAGAAGGGCTCGCCGGCGGCCGAACTCGGATTGCTGGCCGACGGCGTGTCCGACGCGGCGATCCTCGACGCGATGGTCGCGCATCCGGCGCTGGTCAACCGCCCGATCGTGTGCTCGCCGAAAGGCGTCAGACTGTGCCGCCCCAGCGAGCTTGCGCTCGATCTGCTCGACCGCGCGCCGGCCGGCTTCGTGAAGGAGGACGGCGAGCGGGTGACCGACGCGCGGGGCGCGCGTCTGAGGCGCCTTCATTTCGCGTCAAAAGAGCGGTTGCGCCAGCCCTGGACGCCGTCGACAAGCGTGGTGAGCACGCCGTCGACATTGGAGTAGAAGGTCGGACGCTCGATTTCGAGCGTCCAGCGGCCGCTCTCGGTGAAAGCGCGCGCGAGTTCGCCGTCAATGGCGCGAGAATGCGTGCCGACAAGGACATAGGCGACGACGCGGTTCAACTCCTCCATGCAGGAGCGAACGAAATCGACCTCGCCGCCCTGAATGTCGATATGCAGAAGGTCGATCCTCGCTCGCCCTTCCGCGACGTCGCGCAGGCTGAGCATCGGCAACTCTGAAAAGGCGCCGCTCGCGCGCAACCGTCGAGCGTCTTCCGGGGAGGGGCCGATCACCGGCTCAAGGCCCCATTTCACGCCGGCGTGGCTTTGCCGCGGAAAGAAGGCGACGCCCTCCCTGGGGCCGACGATGCCGTGATGGACGATGAACTGATCCTCGGCGAAGCCGTTCTCCGTCAAGGAATCGCGCGCGAAGCCGACATGCCCCTCGTCGCCCTCGACGCTGATGAGACGCGCCCGCTTGCCGGCGCGGCGGGCGGCGGCGCCGGTGATGTTCATCCAGCAGCCCCAACCGCAGCCAAGCTCAATCATCGTGAAGTCGCGACCGGCGTTCTCGACCGCCCGCAACGCCGCCGAGAACTCCGCCAGATCGGTGTGCCAATTCGCCGGAATGGGCGCACTCTCCACACCTTTGCCGATCTTCAGATTGGGGAAGAAGCGATCGACGTCGACCTTCACGCCGAGATAGTTGGTCCTGAAACCCGGCGTCGGCGTGAGATCCTTGGCCGCATGCCTGAGAATGATCTGGATCGGATCGTAGATCGCCGTGTACCCCAGACGGCGGTCTGGAAGCCGCGACGAAGGCAATTGTACTCGGTCGAATTCGCCACCGCGCGAATGAGATCGGCGAGACTGCGATGGCGCATCGCAAACTGGATGACCGTCGCGCTCTCGGGCTCGCGCCCGAGGAGGCTGCGGTAGACCTCGACGACGTCGCGCTCGCTCACCGCGCCCGGCCCGTCGTCGCGGCCGACACCCTGCATCGCTCCATCAGACATCAGACCGCGCTCCTCGCTTCAGTCAATCACCGGATCGGGATCCTTCGCCGATCCCCGGCCCCTTAGGCGAGGTCCAGCACGTCCATCATCGAATAGACTCCGGGCTTCTTGCCCCTGCCCCACAAGGCCGCCTTGACCGCGCCCTTGGCGAAGAGGCTGCGGTCCTCCGCCTTGTGGACGAATTCGATGCGCTCGCCGTCGCCGGCGAAAATCACCGCGTGCTCGCCGATCACCGAGCCGCCGCGCAGCGTCGCGAAACCGATGTCGCCGGCCTTGCGNNGGCCGGTATGCCCGTCGCGCGAACGCACGGAACGGCTGTCGAGGTCGACGGCGCGCCCCTGCGCAGCCGCCTGCCCAAGCAACAGGGCGGTGCCGGAGGGCGCGTCGACCTTGTTGCGATGGTGCATCTCCAGCACCTCGATGTCGAACTCCTCGCCGAGCGCGGCGGCGGCGCGGCGCACGAGGGCGGCGAGCAGATTGACGCCGAGGCTCATATTGCCCGAGCGCACGATCGGGGTGTGGCGGCCGGCCGCGTCGATCTTGGCGAG
Organism: Rhodoblastus sp.; assembly: GCA_013693735.1. Taxonomy (GTDB): domain Bacteria; phylum Pseudomonadota; class Alphaproteobacteria; order Rhizobiales; family Beijerinckiaceae. The sequence continues at coordinate 404,066 of CP059255.1, forward strand.
GTCGTCCTTGGCGAGACCGGTGGTGCCGATCACATGGACGAGGCCGGCCTGCGCGGCGAGCCCGGAATAAAACACCGTCGCCGCCGGGCTCGTGAAGTCGAGCACGCCGTCTGCGTCGACGAAGGCCCTCAGCGCATCGGCGGTGACGGGGACGCCGTTCGCGCCGACGCCGGCGAGCAGGCCGGCGTCCTGGCCCAGAGCGGGCGAGCCTTCGCGTTCGAGCGCGGCGTGCAGCGCGACGCCCGGCGTCTCCTCGACGGCGCGCGTCAGCATCCGTCCCATGCGGCCGCCGGCGCCGACGACGACGAGCTTCATATCGGTCATGGCTGGTCCTTCAGGAATCGGTGGGCTGCGGGCCGTCATAGCCTTCGACGACGACGATGTCGGCGACGGCGGCGGGCAGGCGCAGGGCGAGGGCGCGTTGATATTCGGGAGAGTCGTAACACGCCAGCGCGACGTCGAGCGACTCGAACTCGATCACCACGTTGCGGGCGCGCTGGCCGCCCTCCTTGAGGGTCGCGGGGCCGCCGCGCACGAGAAAACGCGCCCCGTATTTGCGAAACGGCTCGGCGTTGGCGGCGACATAGGCTTTGTAGGCCTCGGGGTCGGCGACGTCGACGCGGCCGATCCAGTAAGCTTTCGGCAAGGCGCTCCCCGCGGCCCGATTCATGGTCGGCCGGGATGATAGGCGGCTGACGGCGCGCCGCAAGGGCGGCCCGGGGCAAATGGAGAGAATGCATGGGGTGGAGCGAGTTCCTCGCCTCGCTTGCGACGTTNTTCATCTCGCACGCGATCTTCGCGCGGCCCGCGACGCGGGCGGCCTGCGTCGCCATGCTCGGCGAAAGAGGCTTCCTGATCGGCTATAGCCTTCTGTCGACGGCCCTGTTCGGCTGGGCGATCGCCGCGGCCGCCCGCGCGCCCTATGTCGAGCTATGGGCTCCGGCCGCCTGGCAGGCCTGGGCGCCCTTTCTCGTCATGCCTTTCGCCGTGACGCTGGCCGCGCTGGCGGCGGGCGCGCCCAATCCGCTGTCGTTCGGCGGCGCGCATCCCGAGCGATACGATCCCGCGCGCCCCGGAGTCGTGGGCGTCGCGCGCCATCCGATCCTGTGGGCGATGGCGCTGTGGGCNGGGGCGCATCTCGCGCCCAACGGCGATCTCGCCCATGTCGTCTTGTTCGGCGGCTCTCTGGCTTTCGCGCTGCTCGGCATGAGGGCGCTCGACGCGCGGCTGCGCCGGCGGCTCGGCGCTGCCGAATGGGCGCGGTTGGCGAGCGGCAGCTCGACCGTTCCGTTTCAAGCCTGGCTCGACGGGCGACGCCCGGCCTATGGGCCGTTCCCGGGGCGGCGGCTGCTGGCGGCGGCCGCGGTCTGGGCGGCTTTGCTGCTGGCTCATCCCGTCATCTTCGGCGTCTCGCCCTGGCCGTTCTAGGACGACCCCGCCTGGCCTCAGCGCGGCTGCGCGTCGAGCGCCTTGCGAACATAGGCCTCGGTGAGGTCGCTGCGGCAAATCTCCAGAAATCGATGCGCGTAGCCACGCAAATAGCGGCCGCGCAGCACGGCGATATAGGAGGTCGCCGGCGCGAAAAGGCCGGAGGCGACGAGCGCGAGATCATGGTCGCGCTGGGGATCGAGCGCCATCTCCGCGATGACGCCGACGCCGAGCCCGAGCGCGACATAGGCCTTGATCACATCGGAATCGATCGCCGATACGACGATATCGGGCGTCAAGCCGGCGTCGCGGAAGGCGGCGTCGATGATCGGGCGCCCGGTGAAGCCTTCGCCATAGGTGACGATCGGCTGCGCGGCGACGTCGGCCAGCGAAAGCGGGCCGGCGGCCGCGAGCGGACTCTCGCGCGGCGCGATCACGACATGGCGCCACGTGTAATAGGGAAAGGCGACAAGCTCCTCGACCCGCGCGACGCTCTCCGTCGCAACGCCGATGTCGGCGCCGCCATCGCGCAACATTCCGACGATGTGCTGCGGATCGGCCTGACGCAGCTCCAGATGCACGCTCGGATATTCGTCGCGGAATCGCTTGATGACGGGCGGCAGAACATAGCGCGCCTGCGTGTGCGTCGTGGCGATCACCAGCGCGCCGGAGGCCGCGTCGCGCAGATGCTCGGTGACGCGTTTGACGCTGGCGGCGTCGATGAGGATGCGGTCGACATAGCCGATCACTTGCCGACCGGCGTCTGTGAGGCCGAGCACGCGCTTGCCGCGGCGCTCGAACAGCTCGACGCCCAGCTCCAACTCGAGATCCTTGATGTGTTTGGAGACGCCGGATTGCGACGTGTTCAACGCCGTCGCCGTCTCGGTGAGGTTGAAGCCGCGCCGCACCGTCTCGCGCAGGATACGAAGTTGCTGGAAATTCATGATCGGACCGATCTGTTTCGAAGAAGACGCCACAATCGCGACCGGCGCGATGTCTTTTCATTCACGCCCGCGCTCGTGGGGTTTTTTGCCTTCCGACGTTCGAGAGGAAGGAAAATTCGTTCCTGCGTGCCCAACGCGCGTCGCCATCCGCGCGCTTGTCGGAAGGGCCGTCAAAACGCTCATCGGAGGGCTCATCCTCGGGCGCGATAAGCAAATCGAAAATCGGTGTTTCAGACGCATCGCGATTTCCTGTTTCATCGTGTCGTCCGATTGCGTCGACGACGCCCATCGGCCGGCGTCGGTTCGCTCCTGACGTCTCACTTCGCGCGATTTCGCGACGCGCCGGACGCCGCCGTCCGGCGCGTTTTTGCATCGTCGCGAGCAGCGCGGCGCGACGTGAGCCGCCACAACGGCGACGGCCGCGCATGGACCGCGCGGCCAGCCGGAAGGAGTCGAAAATCGAAAGCCGATCGGGGCCTTCAGACGCCGTCTCGCGAGGGGGCGACGAATTGCGCGAAGACTTCCCGGGGCGGCTTCGTCGTCAATTGATGGGCGACGAGAGCGGGCGGCGGCTCCACTGCGACCGGCGCGGCGGGCGGCGCGGAAGGGGCGACGATCAGGGCGTAGAGCACGCTCGCGATCTTGCACTTCATGGCCGCCTCCCGTTCGATATGAAGAACGTAACCGGCCATTTTGGGCCAATCAAATTCATTTTCACCATATACAATTGAACATTTTTGATAAGTGCTTCTGCTGCGGCAAAATGGCCGGTCCACTCCTAATTGTATGATTCTTATGAAATCATGCGCAAATGTGATATACATATCTAAAAAGAAATTCCGGCGACGCTTTCTCCAGTCTAGTCGTTTCGACGAACGCGAGGCGAAAGAGGGCGCAATGAGCGGCAAAGCGATACGAACGATGGCCGCGGCGCTTTGGCTATCCTGCGCGACGACGACGGGCTGGGCGCAGCAAGCGCCGCCGCCTCCGAGCGCGCCGTCGCTTCAACAGATGGGCGACATCGCCGCCGAGGCGCTCAAGCAGCCTGACTCCGTTCTGGAGTTTTCGCGTCTGGTGAGCCCGCAGGCGCTGGCCGCCTGGGTGCGCGTTCTCACATCGCCCGAGACGATCGAGGCCGCGCTCAAACAGGGCAGCGCCGAGAACCTCAATCGCTGGCTGGCGATCATGACCAACCCAGCTTTCGTGCGCAATGTGTTGACGTCGGTCGACGCCCAGCTCGTCAAGCAATGGGCGACGGGCTTCTCCGACCCCGCCTTCATCGACGCCGCGCTCGCCTTCGGCGACGCGAAGACGCTTCAGGGCTGGGTTGGAACCTTCACCGATCCGAAGATGGTCGAAGCGATGCTGCGCATCGGCGATCCCCAACTCACCCGCACCTGGCTCGATCTGCTGACCAATCCCAAGCTTGTCGAAGCCTTGTCGGGCTGGATCGATCCGCAATGGGCGGCCCGGCTTCTCGCCGTCTTCGCCGATCCGCAGATCGTCTCCTCGTTCGGCAATCTCGCCGACGCGACGCTATGGACGCAGTGGCTCTCCGTCGCCACGGACCCGAAGATCGTGGACGCCTTCCTGAAATTCGCCGACGACAAGCAGATCGCCGGCTATGTGCGCGCTTTCGTCGATCCGCGCTTTGTCGACGCCGCGATCCGCGTCAGCGATCCGCGCGCGCTCGGCGCCTGGCTTCAAGCCGCCAGCGATCCGCGGCTCGTGCAAGCCTTGACGCGGCTGTCCGATCCGGCGCTGCTCGGCTCCTGGTCAAAGGCTGTGACGCAGCCCAAGATCATCGACGCCGCGACCCAGGCTCTGGCGCCCGATCTGCTCAATCGCTGGGCGAGCGCCTTCACCGACCCCACCCTCGTCAACGCGATGTTCGCCTGGAGCGATCCGCAGGCGACGCGCGCCTACGCCAACGCCTTCACCGAACCCAAAGTGCTCAACGCGCTGATGCTGGCGAGCGATCCGGCGGCGCTCGACGCCACGCTGCGCGCAGTCGCCCAAAGCATGAAGGCGACCGCCGCCGGCGCCGCCGAGATTCACAAGCGGGCGAACGAGTCCGCTCAGCCGAAGGCGAAATGACGATGGTCCGTCCGCTCCTCGCTCTCCTCGCCGCGCTCGTCGCGCTTCCGGCGGACGCGCAAACCTATGCGCCGGCGCCCCCGCCGCCTCTTGCGCCAGCGCCCGCGGCCTCGCCGACTCGCCCCGACAAGTTCCCGATTCCCGCGCCCGAACTGAAAGAGCGGCGCGCCAACACGATGATGGACCCGATCACGCCGCAGGCGCGGATGAAGTTCATCCAAAGCTCGCTCGCGCTGTCGCCTTTCTCAGTGCGCGATCTCATCAACCTGATGGCCTACAAGACGCCGGTGAAGCCCGGCGTCGACTATGACGACGTCGTCGCGGCGATGAAGCAGCGCGCCAACAAGATCAATTTCAAGTTCGTCGGCGTGAACGCGCTGTAAGGATGTCGAGGCGATCACCGGAAAGCCGTCGCCGCGCGTCGAGGTCTATTCCTTTTGCGACGCGATGGTGGCGCGCGGCTGCTCGACCACAGTCTGGAGTTCGTGATCTTCCTGCCTTGCCGCATCGCGCTGGTCGAGGACGCCGACAAGAAGCTGTGGCTCGTCATGCTCGACTGGGACGTGCGCTGGATCGACGCCGCGCCGAACCCCAACAAGGTTCCCGACCGCCTGTATGAGGCGGCCGTCAAGCTGCGCGCGGGGATGGAGGACATCATCCGCGCCGGCGCCAGCGGCGAATTCTGACAGGAGACGCCCATGACCCGCATCTCTTTCCGCGTCGCCGCGCTCGCGCTGCTTCTGTCCTCGTCCGCCTTCGCGCAGGCGCCGTCCGTCGTCGATCCCGAGGGCGCCCGCGCGATCCTCCGGGCGATCGGCGAGCGTCCTGCGGCGGTGACGCCCGAGCAGGCCGTTGCGTGGTTGACGGCCGCCGCTTCCCCGCAAGCGCTCGAACGCGCGCTGAGCGCAGACCGGGATTATGCGGCGAACTGGCTCTCCGTGCTCACCTCGCCGCAACTGATCGAAGCCGCGACGAAGAGCGCCGATCCCGCCGCGCTCGACGCATGGATCGGCGCGATCGCCGACCCGCGGCTTGCCGATCTCGCGGCGCGCCTTGCGGACGACAGGTTCGTCTCCGCCTGGCTGTCGGCCGCCTTCTACGGCCCAGCGATCGACCGTCTTCTCGGGCCGGGCTCGCCGCAGGCGACGACGCGCCGCTACGCGGACCTCCTCGTCAGCCCGGCCGCCGTCGCCGCCCTCCTGAAGCTCTCCGATCCTGCGCTGATCGAGCGCTGGCTCGTGGCCGCAGCAGACCCGAAACTGCTTCAGGGCCTCTCGCGGCTCGGCGATCCGGCTCTCGTCAACGCCTGGATCACGGCGTTGTCGCGCCCGGAAACCATCGACGGACTGATCCGGATCGGCCAGCCCAAAACGCTCGCCTTGTGGATCGACGCGATGGCGCAGGTCGCGCAAAGCGAGACGGCGGTGAAGGCGATGGAGCCCGCCACGCAACTCGGCTGGGTCGCGGCGATGGCCGATCCCAAGGTGATCGAGGCGATGACGCAATTCGCCGACGCGCGCGTCTCCGGGCGCTGGGTCGAGGCGATGAGCAATCCGACCGTCGTCGCGGCGATGATGCAGGCCGCCTCGCCCCAGACCCTTGCGGCGCTGATGCGCGCGGCCGCCCGCGTCGGCGGCGCCCGTCCGGACGCGGGGACGCCGCGTCCGAACTCCGGCCCCGGCGCGCCGGCGCCTTACAAGCCATGAGCGCGTGGCAAGCCCTGAGCGCGCGCTCCGACCGCCGGCCTCACGCGGCGCGAAGCCGGCGCCGGATCGGCGCTGGCCGCGCTCGCCGCGCTGCTGGGCGCCCCGCGCGCNGCCGCTCCCGCGACCCGCATGCGCAACGACGAAGCGTTCAACGCCCGCAGTCTTGAGGCGGCGATCAAGGCTTTNACGCCTTCCGAGCCGGTCGAGACGGACAAGATCGTCATCGACGCGCCCGACGTCGCCGAGAATGGCGCCAACGTGCCGGTCGAGGTGACGGCGAAGCTGTTCAAGGCGACGCGCATTCTGGTGATCGGCGAAAAGAACATCTTTCCGCTGCTCGCCGACGTGTCGCTGACGCCCTCCGGCGAGGCGCAGGCCAGCGTCGAGCCGTGGATCGAACTCAAGATCAAGCTCGCCGAGACCTCGCGGGTGCGCGCGCTCGTGGAGGCGGACGGCGCGCTTTATCACGCCGCGCGCTCCGTGCGCGTCATCGTCGGCGGCTGTCTGCCGGGTNNTGAGGAGAGGCGCATGTCACGTCCCATCCGGCTTCGCGCCGCCGTCGACGAACGCGGCGTTCTGGTCAAGGCGCTGCTGTCTCACCCCATGCAGAACGGCTTCGGCAAGGACGCCGACGGCTTGATCATTCCCGCTCATCACATCGTCGAGGTGACGCTGTCCGTGAACGGATCGCCCGTCGCAGCCGCCTTCGTCGGCTCGGGCGTCGCCGCCGATCCCTTGTTTTCCTGGCGGTTGAAAGACGCAAAGGCCGGCGACCGCGTCACGGTCGCCTGGCGCGACAATCGCGGCGAGGAAGAGGAGAAATCCGTCGTCATCGCCTGATCGCCCTTAACGGAGAAAATGCATGAAAAACGTGCTTTTCGTATTTGCGGCGGCCCTCGCCGCGACGGCCTGCGGGGCCGCCGCCGCGCAGCAGGCCCCGGCGCCTGGCTCGCCGGTCTATTACGCGGCCGCCAACTGCGCCAATTGCCACGGCACGGACGGGCGCGCGACCTCNGATCATTCCCCGCTCGCCGCGCGCGAGCGCGCCGACATCGAAACGGCGTTGCTCGAATTCAAGTCCGGCGCACGCGCGGGGACGATCATGAACCAGCTCGCCAAAGGCTACAGCGACGACGAGCTGAAAGCCTTCGCCGCCTATTTCGCCGCGCAACAGTGAGGATCTCGCCATGATCGATCTCAAGCTCGACCGCCGCGGCGCGTTGCGCGCCCTGCGCCGCCGCCGCGGCGCTCGCAGCGCCCGCCGTTCTCGCGCAAAGCGCGACGCGCGCCCGCGTCGTCGTCATCGGCGGCGGCTTCGGCGGCGCGACGGCGGCCAAATATCTGCGCAAATGGAGCGCTGGCGGGATCGACGTCACGCTGATCGAGCGCAACCCGACCTTCATCTCTTGCCCCGGCTCGAACGAGGTTCTGTCGGGAGAACGCGATTTCGACACGCTCGTGCATGGCTACGACAAGCTGGCCAAGCTGTGGGGCGTCAAGGTCGTGCAGGCGAGCGTGACGGGCGTCGATGCGGCCGCGCGCGTGGTGACGACCGACAAGGCGGGCGCCTTCGCCTATGACAGGCTTGTTCTGGCGCCGGGCTTCGATTTCATTCCCGGCGGGATNCAGGGCTACGATCCCGACGCAAACAGCACGGTTCTGCACGCCTGGAAGGCGGGGCCGCAGACGCTGGCGCTGCGCAAGCGGCTCGAAGCCCTGCCGGACGGCGGCGTCTATATGCTCACCATCCCGCTCGCGCCCTATCGCTGCCCTCCGGGCCCCTACGAACGCGCCAGCCAGATCGCGCATTACTTCAAACGCCACAAGCCGAAGTCGAAAGTCGTCATCCTCGACGCCAACGACAAGGTGATCTCCAAAGAGAAGCTGTTCACCGGCGTCTGGGAGGCCGACTACAAAGGCATTCTCGAATATCGGCCGAAATGGCGCGCGGTGTCGTTCGATCCATCGACCGGCGCGGTGACGAGCGAGCTCGGCGACGTCGAGACGCCCGACATCCTCAACCTAGTGCCGCCGCAACGCGCCGCCGAAATCGCGCGGATCGCNGGGGTCGTCAACGTCAATGATCGTTGGGCGGACATTGAGTGGCGCAGCTTCGAGTCGACGGCGGCGAAGGGAATCCACATCGCCGGCGACGCGTTGCAGGCCGCGCCCTTGATGCCGAAGTCCGGCCATATGGCCAACCAGCACGGCAAGGCGATCGCCGCGGCTTTGGTCGAGATTTTCGCCGGGCGCGAGCCGCAGCCGATTCTCATGGCCAACACCTGCTATTCGATGGTCGATGGAACGCGCGGAATTCACGTCGACTCGGTGCATCGCTACGACGCCGAGAAGAAGATGCCGCTCGTCGTCGAAGGGTCGGGCGGCGTCTCCAAGGCGCCNTCCGTCGACGAAGGTCAGTTCACCCGCGCTTGGGCTGACTCGATCTGGGCCGATACGCTGGGCTGACGCGCCGAACGCAAGGGATCACGCCGCATGAACGTCGCCGCCGCTTCCTTCACGCCTTTCGCTTCGCTCGCCGGCGGGCTGTCGATCGGGCTGGCGGCGACGCTGTATATGGCGCTGTTCGGGCGTATCGCCGGCGTCTCCGCCATCCTCGCGCGGCTGCTTGCGCCAGCGTGGTCGCCGGCCAGCCTGGAGCGGCTCGGCTTCGTCGTCGGGCTGCTCGGCGGCCCGCTCCTGGCGACGGCGGCGACCGGGCGGACGGTCGAGGCGACGCTCGCCGGGCCGGCCAGCCTGTTCGCGTTCGCCGGCGTTTTGGTGGGCGTCGGCGTCACGCTGGCGAACGGCTGCACGAGCGGACACGGCGTGTGCGGGTTGGCGCGCCTGTCGAAGCGGTCGCTGGCGGCGACGGCGACGTTCATGGCGGTCGCCCTGGCGGTCNNGTCTTCGTTCGGCGCCATCTTTGGGGGCATGACGATGACGCGGCTTCTCGGCGGATTGGTTTGCGGCGCTCTGTTCAGCCTCGGGCTCGTCGCCTCCGGCATGATCGATCCGGCGAAGGTGTTGTCGTTTCTCGATCCGTTCGGGGCGTGGGACCCGAGCCTGGCCTTCGTCATGGGCGGCGCCGTGGCGGTCGCCCTGCCCGGCTACGCGGCGGCGCTGCGCCGGAAGAGGCCGATTCTCGACGCGCAATTTCACTTGCCGCACGCGAGGGCTATCGACGCCCGTCTGATCGGCGGCTCGGCGCTGTTCGGCGTCGGTTGGGGCTTGTCGGGCTACTGCCCCGGGCCNGCCGTCGCCAGCCTGACGCTCGGCGACGCGCGCGGCTTGATCTTCGCGGCGGCCATGCTGGCCGGCATGTGGGCGGCCCGCCTTGGGGCGGACGCCCGAACCTAGCGCGGCGCGCTGGCGACAGCGCAGATCGGCCTCGGCGATCCAGCCAGAGACGACCTCGAAACTGACGACGCCGACATAGGCGCGGCCAGCCTCGTCGAAGGCCATCTGATCCATCGCCACGACCGGCATCCCCGGCGGCAGGGCGATCACCGGGCCGGCGAAGCCGTCACGCACGTCCGAAGGAAACGGGGCGTCCACCACGCAAAGCCGCTCGGCGCGCGCCGACGCCGAGGCGAGGACGACGGCGACCGCCGCAAGACCCGCCGCAATTGCGTTCATGCGCTTCTCCTTTCGATGTCGGCGGCGCACCAGGCGCCCGCCGACGAGAGTGCGCCCGGCGCGACGCTCTGTCCAACGACGCGACGCCGCAGGCGCGCGGCGCATTGCGGTCATGGTCGAGACGCGTCAAGCTGACGCGGCGGCGGACCGCGAGGCGACGGCCTCGCGTCTTGCGCGCCGCGCGAGGGAGGCCGCCATGACCGACGACCCGCATTTCGCCGAAGCCAAGGCGCGTCTCGATCGCGCGGCGGCGACCGCCTCGCCAAATTATCCGTTGCGCCTGGGGCCGGCGCTCCATGACGCCTTCGCCAAACGGGGCTTGTTCGTCGACAGGGTGTTCCATACATCGCATCCGCCGGTGATCACGGCGATTTTTCCCACCTACGAGAATCGCGCCGTCCATCGCGACCCGCGCCTGGGCCCGCATGAGTTCGCGATCGGCAAGAGCGCGGGGAGAACGCTCATTCCGTCGCCTGAGCCGGCGCCCAACGTTAAGATTTCGTTGAGGCGGACGCGCCACTCTCGCGAGGCGGTCGCAGGAGGCGGCGATGGCGTTTTCAAACGAGAGCATGTTTCAGAGCGAGATCGCGTCGGACGCGGCGGCGCTTGACCGGCGCGAGCGTGTGATCGACGCGCTGTGGGATTGGTCCTGCGCGGCGGGCGTCGGCTTTTGCGTCGCCGCGACGCTCTGGCTCGCCGCGCTGGCGTGGCCGGCGCTTTGAGACGGCGCGACGATTTGCAGGGACCGCGCGGGCGCGATTAAGGTCGCAGGCGATTTTGATTCGTTTGGGTTCTTTAAAGCGACGCAACGCGGGATTTCTTCAATGACGCATCACTTGCCGCGACGCCTCGGCCGCGTCATCGCGGCGGCGACGTTCGTCGCGGCCTTCGCGGCGGCGGCGGTCGCCCAAAGCGCCGGCGAAACCGCCAAGCCGGGCGCGCAACCGGCGGCGAAGGCGCCCCAGAAGGCGACGAGCCCGGCCAAACCGGGCGCAGGAAAGCCCGCGCAGCCGGAGCCTGCCGTCGCGACCGCGCCGACGCCTGCGGCGGGCGGAGACACGGTGCTGCGCTCGGTCACCAGCCGTCACGAGTTGTGGACGGTCGCTTGCGACCATCTCGCGCCGCCCAAGCCGCCGCGCTGCATCGCCCGGTTGCCGGTGTTCGCCTCGGCGGACATGCGCCAGATGCTGATCATGCTGTCGGTCGCCAAGCCGTCGGAGGGCGCGACGCAGCTGCTGATCCAGCTGCCGACCTCGATCCTGATCGCGCCCGGCGCGGAGCTGAGCTTCGACGGGCGCGAGGCGCGCAAGCTGACGATTCACAGCTGCGAGCCGGCGCTGTGCACGGTCAACCTGCCGCTCGACGCGGCGGTGCGCTCCGAGCTGAGCGGCGCGACCACGGCGACGATGCGCTGGACCTCGCTGATCACCGGGGCGGTGCGGGCCGATTTCCCGCTGCGGGGCGCGTCGGCGGCGCTGGAGGCGCTGCTGGACAAGTGATCGCCGCGCCGGCGCCGTCACGCAGGCGGCGCGGCCGGCGCGCCGCCCCGATCGTCATGGCGCATGTCGGGGTGGCGCAATGTCGGGGTGGCGCATGTCGGGGTCGAGCGGAAAGATCGGCCGGCGCGCGCGTTTGAAGACGAGCTTGGTCATGTCTGGCGTGCACAGCCCGCCGCCGTCGCAGACGAGAATTTCGCCCGCGACAGGCTCGAAGGCGGCGCGAAAATGCTGCATCGACTTGACCGCGACGACGCGCTTGGCCGTCGGCTCGATCCCGAAGGCGCGGAACTGACCGAGATCGAGAAGCTGCGTCGCGTTGGAGATCAGCAGCACGTCGACGCCGCCCACGCGCAGCACCGCGGTCGGGCCGAAACTTCCCTTCAAGCCGCCGAGCATCGGCCCGTCGCCGACGAAGCCGCCCTCCGACAGGCGCAACAGCGCGCCCTCGACCTCCAACGGGGCGCCGCCGACGCGCGGGTCGGTCTTTCCGCCGATCGTCAGACGCACACGGTCACCGGGCGCATGGCGCGACAGCGCGGCGACGGCCTGCGCATCGACCAGCCCGCCGAGCGCGGCGTCGCGCACGTCGGCGGCCAGCAGCGCGGCGAGCAGCGTCGTGGAGTCGCCATAGGCGCCGCCGCCGGGGTTGTCGGCGTAGTCGGCGATCACCAGCGGACCGCGCCGCGCGTCGAAGGCGCGCGCNNGCGCCGCCGCCTCCTCCACCGAAAGGAAGGTCGTCACGCTGTCGCGACGGCGCTCCCAAATGTCGGCGGCGATGGAGCGGGCGAAGGCGCGATGGCGGTCGAGATCGCCCTGGCAGGTGACGAGAACGGTGGGGCCGACCTCGCGGATGTCGGCGCTCGCGAAGCCGGCGTTGACGCTCACCGCGAAGACGTCGGGCTCGCGCTCGTAGGCGCGGGCGCGCGCGATGCGCTCGATCATCGGCCCGACGTCGGTGCGCCCGCAGGTCGCCTCCTCGAGCATCGGGATCGATTCGCGCAAGGTGACGGGGCGAATCTCGCCGCGCATGGCGCGGCCGAGGACGGTGGCGGCCTGCACCGCGCAGTCGCGCATGTCGACATGCGGATAGGTCTTGTAGCTGACGATGATCTGCGCCTGCGCCGCCATCGCCTCGGTGACGGTGGCGTGGGGATCGAGCGTCATCGCGATGGGGACGCGCGGCCCCAGCACGGCGCGCAACCGCGCCAGCAGCTCGCCCTCGCCGTCTTCGAGATGCTCCGCGACCATCGCCCCGTGCAGGCCGAGCAACACGCCGTCGACGGCGCCGGCGTGCTCCTGCGCGGCCTCGACGATGAGGCCCGCCAGGCGCTCATAGGCCTCGCGGGTCACCGGCCCCGCCGGCGTCGCGCCGGCGCTGAGCGGGTGGACGACGCGCCAGCCCTGCGCGCGGGCGACGTCGAGGAAGCCGGCGAGCGGCGTGTTGGCGTCGCCGCGCTCGCGCAGCGCCTCGTCGCCGATCATGAAATAGCGCGCCCTGAAGTCGTCGAGCCCGGTCGCGCGCAGGCTGAACGTGTTGCTTTCGTGCTGAAGCTCGGCGGTGAGCACGGTGAACGACATGATCGGTCGGCTCCTTGTCGTGCGCCTGCGTGGCGCGCGGGCCCGTCAGGCGAGGCGGTGATGGCAGGCCACGGGGTGGCGCTCTCCCGGCGTCAGGAGCGGGCGTTCGCGGCGACAGCGTTCGTCGGCGAGCGGGCAACGCGCCGCGTAGGCGCAGCCCGGCGGCGCGTCGATGGCGCTGGGAATTTCGCCTGTGGCGCGCACGATGGCGCGGCGGCGCGCGGGATCGGGCGGAAAGGCGCTGTCGAGCAGCGCCCGCGTGTAGGGATGGCCGGGCGCGGTCGCCGGCGTCGGCAGAATCTCGATGATCGAACCCAGATACATCACCACGATGCGGTCGCAGAAATAGCGCACCAGCCCGAGGTCGTGCGAAATGAACAGATAGGTGAGCGACAAGCGCGACCGCAACTCTTCGAGCAGGGCGACGATCTGCGCCTGGATCGACACGTCGAGCGAGGCGGTCGGCTCGTCGAGAACGACGAGACGGGGATCGAGCGCGAGCGCGCGCGCGACGCCGACGCGCTGCTTCTGGCCGCCCGAGAGATGATGCGGATAGGCGTCGGCGTGGGCGCGGTCGAGACCGACGGTCGCCAGCAGAGCGTGCACGCGCTCGGCGCGCTCGGCGGCGCTCATTTTGACGCCCTGCACGACGAAGGGCTCGGCGAGCGCGTCGCCGATGCGGTAACGCGGGTCGATCGAGGAATAGGGATCCTGAAAGACGATCTGCATGCGGGCGCGGCGACGACGCAGCTGCGCCGCGCCGAGTTCGGCGAGATCCTCGCCCTCGAACATCACGCGCCCCGCGCTGGGCGCGAGAAGACGCAGCGCCAGACGCGCGAGAGTCGACTTGCCGCAGCCCGACTCGCCGACGACGCCGGTCACGCGCCCGGTCGGCACGTCGAGCGTGACGTCGCGCACCGCGCGCAGCCTGCGGGAGCGGCGCAGCCAGCCGCCAAGGTCGAAATCGCGGCTGACGTTCTCCAACCGCAGAATGACGTCGTCGGCGCGCGGCTCAGCCATGACGCACCCTCCGGCGAAGGCGCATCGAGGGGATGCAGACAGGCGACCTGCGAGGCGCCGGCGGCGTCGAGCGGCGGCCGACGCGCGAAGCATTCGGCGTCGGCGCGCGCGCGCGGCGCGAAGCGACATCCGTGCGGGTAGTCGACGACGCCGGGCACCTGCCCGGCGATGCCGGCGAGCGTGCCGCGCGGCTGCCCGTCGCGCGGGATGCAATCGATCAGCGCGCGCGTATAGGNGTGGCGCGGCCGTTCGAAAATGTCGGCCGTGGCGCCGCTCTCGGCGACGCGGCCCGCATAGAGCACGACGACGCGGTCGCAGGCCTGCGCGACGACGCCCATGTCATGCGTGATCAACATCAGCGCGAGATCGCGGGTGGCGACCAGCTCGCCGAGCAACTGCACGATCTGCGCCTGGACGGTGAGGTCGAGGGCGGTGGTCGGCTCGTCGGCGATGATCAGATNCGGCTCGCCCGCCAGCGCCATCGCGATGACGATGCGCTGGCGCATGCCGCCGGAAAGCTGGTGGGGATAGCGCTCGTGGACGGCGGCGGCGGCGGGGATGCGCAGCCGGTCCATCGCTTCGACGCTGCGGCGGCGCGCGGCGGCGGCGTCGAGGCCCAGATGCAAGCGCGCGACCTCGTCGATCTGCGAGCCGACGGTGCGCATGGGGTCGAGCGAGGTCATCGGGTTCTGCATCACCAGAGCGATGCGACGCCCGCGCAGGGCGCGATACGCCTCCTGCGTGGCGTGGGCGAGATCGCGGCCGTCGAACAGGATCGCGCCCGAGCGCACGCGTCCGTGCATGGTCGGCAGCAGGCCCATCAGCGTCATCGCCGTCAGCGATTTGCCCGAGCCGCTTTCGCCCACCAGGCCAAGCGTCTGGCCGCGGTCGAGCGTGAAACCGACGCCGTCGAGCGGCTGCACCCGGCCCAGTTCGATCGACAGGTCGCGCACCTCCAGCAGCGCCATCGTCANGCGCTCCTTCAGCCGGTTGCGAATATGCAGCGCCTCGATCAGCGCGTCGCCGTAAAGGTTGATGGCGACGACGGTGAGCGCGATCGCGGCGCCGGGGAAAATGATGACCCAGGGCGTGATGAACATCTGCGCCACGCCCGAGCTCATCATCGCGCCCCAGCTTGGCAGCGGCGGCTGCGCGCCGAGCCCGAAATAGCCGAGCGTCGCCTCCAGCACGATGGCGTCGCCGGCCGCGAGCATGCCGGCGACGAGAACCGGCGTCAGCGCGTTGGGCACGAGATGGGCGAACAACACATGGCGATGGCTGGCGCCCAGCGCGACGGTCGCCTCCACATACAGTTCGCCCTTCAGCGCCGCGATCTGGGCGCGCGACAGACGCGCGAACTGCGCGAGATAGCCGATGGTGATGGCGACGGCCGTCGAGCCGAGGCCCGGCCCGAGGATGGCGATCATCACCAGAGCGATGAGAATTTCGGGAAAGGACCAGGTGAGATCGACCACCGCCATCAGCGCGCGGTCGATCCAGCCGCCCGCATAGCCGGCGACGGCGCCGATCACCAGACCGATGACGACGGAGGCCATCATCGAGGTGACGGCGACGCCGAGCGAAATGCGCGCGCCGAACAGCATGCGCGAGAGGAGGTCGCGGCCGAATTCGTCGGTGCCGAGCCAGTGGGCGGCGGAAGGCGGCGACGCCGCCTCGGCGAGGTTCTGGACGTCGTAGGGATAGGGCGCGAGCCAAGGCGCGAGCAGCGCGGCGGCGACCAGAAGAAGCAGGTAGAGCGCGGCCGGGCCGCCCAGAGCGTCGCGGCGGCGCGAAGAAGGGCGGGCGCGCGAGACATCTCAGCTCAACCTGTCGCGCACGCGCGGATCGATCGCCGCCTGCGCCAGGTCGCCGAGGAACGTCCCCAGCAACACCCCTGCCCCGAGCATCAGCAGACAGCCCTGCACGACCGGATAATCGCGCTGGGCGAGCGATGTGATCAACAGCGAGCCGAGGCCGGGGCGCGCGAACACATATTCGATGGTGACGGCGCCGCCGAGAACCCAGCCGATCTTCAATCCGAGGATGGTGACCACCGGCGCCAGCGCGTGACGCAACAGATGGCGCGCGAAGATCGCGCCGCGGCCGAGCCCCTTGGCGTGCAACAGGACGACGAAATCCTGCCGCCAGGCGTCGACCAGCGCCGCGCGCGTGACCCGCGCGATCAGCGCGACGCCGCCGAGGCCGATGGTCAGCACGGGCAGCACGATGGCGTCCCAGCTGCGCGCGCCCGACACCGGAAACCAGCCGAGCTGGACCGCGAAGATCAGGATCATCAGCAGACCGAGCCAGAAATTCGGCAGCGTCGAGCCCACCAGGATCGTCGCCATGACGGCGCGGTCGAAAGCGGTGTCGGCGAAATAGGCGGCGAGCGCGCCGAGGGCGGCGCCGACCACCGTCGAGAACAGCAAGGCAAGGCCGCCGAGCGCGACGCTGTAGGGCAGATTGGCCGCGATCAATTGCGACACGGGGCGTTTGAGGATGATCGCCTCGCCGAGATCGCCGGAAAAGACATGGCCGAGCCAGGTCACATATTGCAACGCGAGCGGACGATCGAGGCCGTAGCTCGCCACCAGCTCGGCGCGGCGCTCGGGCGTCGCGCCGATCTGAAGCATATGGTCGATCGGATCGCCCGGCACGAGATGGACGATCATGAAGACGACCGCCGACATCGCCAGAAACACGGGCGTCAGCATCACAAGCCGTTTCAGGACGTATAGAAGCATGGACTCACCGGGCTGCGAGACGCGCGCAGGCGCGGGCGGCGCGTCGGCGCGGCCGGGGCCGACGCGCCGCCCGCGCGTTCACTTGACCGGCTCTGCGTCGAGGATCGTCTGACTCGTCAGGCGCGTGCCGCGCACGACGTCGGGCAGCGCGATCCGCTTCGTCGAATACGCGAACAGATTGACCGGTTCGTAGATCGGCGCGAAGGCGTATTGCGAGAGAATGTACCNGTGATACGCCTTGAAGTTGGCGACGCGCTCCGCCCATGTCTTCGACTTCTTTGTCGCCGTCTCGTTCAACGCCTCCGCCTTGGGATCGTCGAACATCGACACGTTGGGATAGCCAAGGCGCGCGGCGCTGAAGAACCAATCGAGAATGTCGGCGTTGGTCCAGGAATAGCTGCGGATCGCGAGCTGGTGCTCGGTCTNTTTCTTATACTGGGCGTTGATGGTCGAGGCGTCGAAGACGGTGATGTCGGCGCCCATGCCCACAGCCTTCAGCTGCGCCTGCACGGCTTCCGCGATACGCTTGAACTCGGTGCCGTTGGAGGTCCATAGCTTGACCTGCAATTTCTTGCCGTCCTTGACGCGCACGCCGTCCGATCCCATCGCCCAACCGGCTTCGTCGAGAAGCTTCTTGGAGCGCTCGGGATCGTAGGAGATCGCGTATTTGGGGTCGACTTTCGACTCTTCGAGCGTCGAGATGAGGAAGGTGTCCGCCGGCTTGCCGACGCCGCCATAGAGGGTGCGCCAGATCGACTTCTGATCGATGGCGTAGGCGGCCGCGGCGCGCACCTTGATGTCGGTGAACGGCTCGACCGTGACGTTGATCGGCATATAGACGATTTCGGTGCCCGGGATCGTCATCACCTTGATATCCTTCGACGCCTTCAGGCGCGGCAGGAAATCGACCGGCACGGTGTAAAGCAGATCGACGCCGCCGGTCTGCAACTCCAGGAAGGCGGTCGAATCCTCGGCGATCTCGCGGATCGTGATCTTCTTGAAGGCGGCGGGGCCTTTGTTGCGCGAAAGATCGGACCNCCATTTGTAATCGTCGTTGCGCACCAGCACCGTCTCCTGCCCGACGGTGAAGGATTCGACCTTGTAAGGCCCGGTGCCGACGGAGGCGGTGACGCCGAACTTGTCGCCGAGCGCGTCATAGGCCTTCGGAGACGGCACGCCCATGAACGCGCTGGCGAGATTGAACAGCAGGTTGGGATCGGGCGCCTTCATGTGAAAGCGCACGGTCAGGTCGTCGACGATCTCGACACGGTCGATCAGCGCGGTGGTTTGCTTGTTTTCCGTGCCGGCGAATTTGGGCACCCACCAGGCTATCGTCGCCGCGTTGAACGGCTCGCCGTCGTGAAATTTCACGCCCGGTTTGAGTTTGAACGTCCACGCCATGCCGTCCGGGGACTGCTCCCATGAGGTGGCGAGCTGCCCATGAAAGCTCTGGTCGGCGTCCTGCAACAGAAGCCGATCGTAGATCAACGAGTTCGCGCTGTTCAACTTGGTGGCGGTGATCGGATTGTAGCTCGGCAAGCCCACTTCGCGGGCGGTGACGGCGAATGTCGCCTCCTGGGCCTGAGCCACGGCGGCCGAACACATGACGGCGGTCGCGACAAGCATCGCCTTGAATGCGGTCTTCATGTCAGGCTCCTTGTGCGGGGCTGCGCTTCTGCGTCACTCTGGCCGCCGACAAAGCGTCGCCGGCGAAACCATCTTACAGATTCCCAAGGCTCGCGCGCGGGCCGATCACGGCGGCGGCGCCTGCGCGAGAACGACGCGGATCGCCTGGGGCCCGCGAAGCGCTCTTTCGCCGCATGCCGGCGTGCGATTTCGCATTCCACCTGCGACGCCACATGCGACGACGGCGGAGGCTCGGCGCGCAGCCGCCGCGGCGCGTCGCTGCGCGCCGAGCCGTCGGCGGGATGCGCTTGATGCCTGCGCCGCAGCGAGCGATCCATTGTCGCCTCCCTCGTCGTGATCGCGAGGCTGGCCAGTTTCCGGCATTATGTCAATACATGTCGCCGGAATATGTCGATACATGATCTCAGGTTTGCGGCCGGTTTGGCCGCGCGGCGATCGGCGCGGCGAGGAGAGAAGGCTTTCAATCGGGAGGCGGGCGATGCGAAGCATGGATTTCATCGTGATCGGCGCGGGCGTCTCGGGCGCCGCGGCGGCATGGGCTTTGGCCGAGCATGGCGCGACGTTGCTGCTCGAAGCCGAGGATCGGCCCGGCCATCATGCGACCGGCCGCTCGGCCGCGCTCTACACGCCGAATTTCGGCCCTCCTCTCGTGCGCGCGATCAACGCCGACGGACGCGCNTTTTTCGAAGCCCCGCCGCCGGATTTCGCAGACGCGCCGCTGCTCGCGCCGCGCGGCGGACTGACCATCGCGCGTCCAGGCGAGGAGTCCGCGCTCGACGCCGTCCTCGACGCCGCGACGCCGCGCGACCCGATCTTCCGCATGACGCGCGCGGAGGCGACGGCGCGCGCGCCGACGATCCGCGCCGAGCTGATCGCAGCCGCCTGCTACGAGCCCGGCGTCGCCGACATGGACGTCGCGGCGATCCATCAAGGCTTTCTGCGCGGCCTGCGGCGGCGCGGCGGCACGCTGATCTGCCGCGCGCCGGCGACGTCCTTCGCGCGCGTCTCGGGTCTATGGACCGTTCACGCCGGCGGCGAGCGCTATCGCGCGCCGATCGTCGTCAACGCGGCGGGCGCGTGGGGCGACGTGGTGGGGGCGCTGGCGGGAGCGACTCCGCTCGGATTGACCGCCAAGCGCCGGACCGCCGTCATCGTCGCGGCGCCGCAAGGCCTTGCACCGCACGACATGCCTTTGGTTGAGTTCGCCGGAAGCGCGCCGTATCTGAAGCCGGATGGCGGGCGCGTGATGGCCTCGCTGGGCGACGAGACCATCGTCGCGCCGCAAGACGCGCAACCCGACGATCTCGACGTCGCCTTGCTCGTCGATTGGCTGGAGCGCCACACCCACCTCACGGTTCGCACCGCGCCGCGCGCATGGGCGGGCTTGCGCAGCTTCACGCCGGACGGCGCGCCGGTGGCGGGATTCGATCCGCGGCTTGAAGGCTTCTTTCATCTCGTCGGACAAGGCGGCTACGGCGTCATGATGGCGCCGACGCTCGCGCGTCTGGCGGCGGATCTGATCCTGCGCGGCGGATCCTCGCATGGGATCGACTGGCCCGGCTTCGACATCGACGCCCTGTCTGCGCGCGACCGCGCGGCCGCGCCGTAGGACGCCGCGGCGTCTTGCCCTTCGGCGGGCGTCCGGCGCCGCGAATCGCGTCGCCATGCGCGGGCCTGGCCGCCTCAGCCCGGCGACGAGACCTCAGCGCCCGCCCGCCGGCGCGGATCCGGCCGCGAGGGCCTTCGCGAAGTCGGCGCCGCGAAGAGTCAAATTGACGCGCGAGGCGACGACAGGCGAGAGCCACTCCTGCGAATCATTTCGATAAAGCGACACCTCGACGTCCTTGGCCTCGTTGAGCGCGAAGACAAGCTCCTGATCGAGCGGGAACACATAGTCGCAGGTCGCCGCGCAAAAGCGTGGGGTCAGCTCTTGCGATAGACGACCGGAACCGCGCGCGCCTTGGCGCGCGCCTCGAATCTGGTCGCGACCACCGTCGGACGCCCTACGACGAGCGGCGTCAAAATGCGCATCAGGACTCCAGGTTTTCCCGACCTGTCGGTCGATATAAGAAAAGAACCTTCAACACGACCGTCAGTATTCCGTAGCGGCGCCATAATATTGCAAAAACGTCTCCTTAGAGGTATTATTTCCTTACATTTGACACGCCATTCGCCGTGAACCGTCTCTACCAACCTCACCGCATCGTCGCGATACATCGAGACGTCAAACGGCGCCGCGAGCGGAAATTGATCGAGCGGAGCGGCCGAACCATTCGGCGCGCCGGCGACGCTCGCGCCCAACGCGGCGAGGGCAATTGGACCAAGGCCGCGACGGCGCCGCCGCACGCCATGCGCATGACGCTGAGGGAGCGACGCGGCGCCGAAGAGCGGCATAATTTTCGCATTCGCCGATTTTGTCCTGACGTCGCGCGTCTTTACACACATGACATATATGTCTCGCTTACTGGCCTCAGCCGGCGGAGCGGGCTGACCTCGGTTTGAACTTTTCAAGGCGTTAACATTTTGTTAACCACGTTTACCTGACGTTGTCAGCGCTTCGTAAGGACACAAGCGAGCGCGGAAGCCAGTCGGACGTGTTGCGTCGCGTTTTTGATTTCCACGCGTAAATCGCAGCGCAGAGCGATTTTCAATGACGAGATTTTTGAACACGCAGCGGATCGCCGCCGCGGTTATGGGATTGCAGTCTTGCTTCGGGCTTGACGCCACGTCCTCGCGCGGCGCGCGGCGCCGGTTGATGGCGGCGCTACGCCAGGCCTATCGAATCCTCGGCATGAATCGCGGCTGGAAGGTCGGCGCCTCGGGCGCGGCGGCGTTTCGGCCCTGCTGTCCGCCTTTCGCCTGTCGGAGCCGACGGCGCCGAGCGCGGGCGGACGCGCGCGCGGCCGGGCGGCGACAGCGTTGGCGCTTGGCGCGGGCTCCGTTGGGGCGCTCGTCGGCGCGTCGCCAAGCGCGTCGGCGCAGGCGCTCGTGTGCGCATCCACCACCATCGCGACGGGCGCGATTCTCAATGCACGCCCACCACGCTCGAAGGCGTGGCGATCACCGCCAATCCGGATTCGAGCGGCGCGGCGCAGAATCTGATTCTGCGCGGCGGCGGCAACGCCGGCCAGGCCGTGCGCAACTTCCTCGTCGGCAACGCGGACGTCGCCAATCAGGCCAATGTGACGATCGGCGACAGCGCCTACACCGATTCCTACACGACCATCTACTCCAACCACTTCGCCGTCGGCGACTCGCTCACATCGGCCTCCGGCACGTCGGCGATGGCGCTGGGCGTGCGCGCGATCGCCAGCGGCAACTTCGCCGACGCGTTCGGCTACCGCGCCTCGGCCACCGGCAACAACAGCGTGGCGATCGGCTCGCTGGCGAGCACCACCGCGCCAAACGGCGTCGCGATCGGCAACGACGCGCGCGCGACGGGCTCGGGCAGCACGATCTCGATCGGCACCAGCAGCCGCGCCGGCAACTCGGGCGCGACGGCGATCGGCAGCAATGCGGTTTCGACCGGCGCGCAGGCGCTCTCCTTCGGCAGCGACATCACCGTCTCCGGACAGAATTCATTCGCCATGGGCAATGAAATCACGGTGTCGGGCAATAATTCGCTCGCGATCATGGGGCCGGCCTCGGGCGTAGGCACGCGCTCGGTGGTGTCGGGCACGGATTCGGTCGTCATCAATCTGGAGGCGACGCCGCAGACCTATTCCAACACCGGCGTCGTGGCGATCGGCAGCGGCGCGCGGGCGAACGGCGATTACGCCACCTCCTACGGCTATGGCGCGGTCGCGGGGCGGTGGGCGCGGTGGCCATCGGGCGCTCGGCCGGAGCGGCGGGGCCGGATCGTTGGCGCTCGGCGAGCGCCAGCGCCGCCGTGGCCAACGACGTCGCCATCGGCCACGGCGCGCGGCGGTCGGGGTGGCGGGCGTCGGCTCGGCGACCGCGGTCGGCTGGGGGAACGTGGCCACCGGCGCCGGCGCCGTCGCGATCGGCGACCCGAATTACGCGACCGGCCAGGGCGCCGTCGCGATGGGCTATTCCTCCATCGCCACCGCCGACGGCACCTCGGCGGGCGGAAGCGCCAACGGCGCCGTCGCGATGGGCAACATGGCCGTGGCCGCCGGACAGGGGTCGGTCGCGCTGGGCAATCTGAGCAGCGCCGGCGTGGCGGGCGCGTCGTCCTCCATCGCCGTCGGCGATCGGGCGCGGGCCAACGCCGCCGGCGCGCTCGCGCTCGGCTTCCAGGCCTCCGCCGGAGCGGACGGCGCCATCGCGCTCGGCATGAGCGCGGATGTCGGCGGGCGCGACACGATCGCGATCGGTGCCAACGCCGGCCAGAGCAATACGATGGAGGCCTCGGTCGTGATCGGGCCGAGCGCGGGCGCGAACGCGTCGGGCCGCGGCGGCGTCGTGCTCGGCGAGGAAAGCGGACGGTCGTCGTCCGGCGACGCCAACGTCGCCATCGGCGGTTACTCCGGCCAGAACGTCAGAGGATCCAACAACACCGGCGTCGGACGCGGCGCCGCCAGCGACATCTCCGGCGATTACAACGCGGCGCTCGGCTTCGAGGCCGGCGTCTCGGTCTCCGGATCGAGCAACGCGGCTTTCGGCTTCCAGGCGGGAGATAAGGTTGTCGGCGACAAGAACCTCGCGCTCGGCGTAAACGCCGGCAGCTCCGTTTCAGGCTCGCAAAATATCGCCATCGGCGCCGGCGCCGGCGCGGGGATCAAGGCCAACGACACGATCGCCATCGGCGCCGCGCGGCGGCGGCGAGCGACAATTCCATGGCTTTCGGCGTCGGCGCCGACGCGCGAGGCCGCTACGCCATCGCGCAAGGCGATCGGGCCAGCGCAAGCGCCGATTCCGCTCTGGCGATCGGCGCGAACGCGTCGAGCAGCGGCGATTCGAGCATTGCGATCGGCCGGAACTCCTCGGTCTCCGGCGCGCAGAGCATCGCGGTGGGCGTCGGCAACCAGGTGTCGGGGTCCAATTCCGGCGCGTTCGGCGACCCCAACTTGGTTTCGGGCACGGGGTCCTATGCGTTCGGCAACAACAACATCGTCGCCGCCGACAACGCTTTCGCGCTCGGCAACAACATCTCGATCACGGCGGGCCTGAACGGGGCCGTCGGCATCGGCGACGGCGCGAGGGTGGCGGCGGCGGTGGGAACGTCGTCCGCCACCGTCGGCGGTTTGGCGCTTTCGGGCTTCGCCGGCGCGAGCCCGGTCGCGACGGTCAGCATCGGCGCGGCGGGAGCCGAGCGCACGCTCACCAATCTGGCGGCGGGGCGCATCGGCGCCGACTCGACCGACGCGATCAACGGCTCCCAGCTCTACGCCGCCTTGAGCGCGACCGACGGCGCGGTCGTCTCGCTCTCCACGTCGACCTCGACGGGCATTTCCTCGCTGTCGACCGGCGTGTCGTCGCTCTCCACCGGCCTCAGCGCCACAAACAGCGCGGTCACGTCCCTGTCGACGTCGACCTCAACAGGCGTCGCATCGCTCTCGACATCGACGTCAACAGGCATCGCCTCGCTCTCGACAGGCCTGAGCGACACCAATGTGGCGGTGGCCTCGCTTTCAACCTCGACCTCGACCGGCATCTCCTCGCTGTCGACCGGCGTGTCGTCGCTCTCGACGGGGCTCAGCGTCACAAACAGCGCGGTCACATCCCTGTCGACCTCGACTTCGACCAGCGTCGCATCGCTGTCGACCGGCGTGTCGTCGCTCTCGACGGGGCTCAGCGCCACAAACAGCGCGGTCACATCCCTGTCGACGTCGACCTCAACAGGCGTCGCCTCCTTGTCGACCGGCCTCAGCGGCACCAATGTCGCGGTGGCTTCGCTCTCGGCGTCCACATCGACGGGGATCTCCTCGCTCTCGACCGGCCTGAGCACGACCAACAGCGCTGTCGCCTCGCTCTCAACATCCACGTCGACGGGCGTGTCGTCGCTCTCAACCGGACTCAGCGCGACCAACAGCACCGTCGCTTCGCTGTCGACCTCGACCTCGACAGGCATTTCCTCCCTCTCGACCGGCGTGTCGTCGCTCTCGACCGGACTCAGCGCCACAAACAGCGCGGTCACATCCCTGTCGACGTCGACCTCGACCGGCATCGCCTCGCTCTCGACAGGCCTGAGCGACACCAATGTGGCGGTGGCCTCGATTTCAACCTCGACCTCGACGGGCATTTCCTCGCTGTCGACCGGCGTGTCGTCGCTCTCAACCGGCCTCAGCGCCACGAACAGCGCGGTCACGTCCCTATCGACCTCGACTTCGACCGGCGTCGCATCGCTCTCGACAGGCTTGAGCGACACCAATGTGGCGGTGGCCTCGATTTCAACCTCGACCTCGACGGGCATTTCCTCGCTGTCGACCGGCGTGTCGTCGCTCTCAACCGGCCTCAGCGCCACGAACAGCGCGGTCACGTCCCTATCGACCTCGACTTCGACCGGCGTCGCATCGCTCTCGACAGGCTTGAGCGACACCAATGTGGCGGTGGCCTCGATTTCAACCTCGGCCTCGACGGGCATTTCCTCGCTGTCGACCGGCGTGTCGTCGCTCTCAACCGGTCTCAGCGCCACAAACAGCACCGTCGCATCGCTCTCCACATCGATCTCGACCGGCATTTTCTCGCTGTCGACCGGCGTGTCGTCGCTCTCAACCGGCCTCAGCGTCACGAACAGCACCGTCGCATCGCTCTCCACATCGACGTCAACAGGCATCGCCTCGCTCTCGACAGGCCTGAGCAACACGAACAGCGCGGTCACGTCCCTATCGACTTCGACGTCAACGGGTATCGCTTCGCTCTCGACAGGCTTAAGCGACACAAACGTCGCCGTCGCCTCCTCTCAACCGGCGCGTCGTCGCTCTCCACCGGCCTCAGCGCCACGAACAGCACGGTCACTTCCCTATCGACCTCGACTTCGACCGGCGTCGCATCGCTCTCGACAGGCTTGAGCAACACCAATGTGGCGGTGGCCTCGCTTTCAACCTCGGCCTCGACGGGCATTTCCTCGCTGTCGACCGGCGTGTCGTCGCTCTCCACCGGCCTCAGCGCCACAAACAGCGCGGTCACGTCCCTATCGACCTCGACTTCGACCGGCGTCGCATCGCTCTCGACAGGCTTGAGCGACACAAACGTCGCCGTCGCCTCGCTCTCAACCGGCGTGTCGTCGCTCTCGACAGGGCTCAGCGCCACAAACAGCGCGGTCACGTCCCTGTCGACCTCGACTTCGACCGGCGTCGCATCGCTCTCGACAGGCTTGAGCAACACCAATGTGGCGGTGGCCTCGCTTTCAACCTCGGCCTCGACGGGCATTTCCTCGCTGTCGACCGGCGTGTCGTCGCTCTCAACCGGTCTCAGCGCCACAAACAGCGCGGTCACGTCCCTATCGACCTCGACTTCGACCGGCGTCGCATCGCTCTCGACAGGCTTGAGCAACACCAATGTGGCGGTGGCCTCGCTTTCAACCTCGGCCTCGACGGGCATTTCCTCGCTCTCAACCGGCGTGTCGTCGCTCTCCACCGGCCTCAGCGCCACGAACAGCGCGGTCACTTCCTATCGACCTCGACTTCGACCGGCGTCGCATCGCTCTCGACAGGCTTGAGCGACACCAATGTGGCGGTGGCCTCGATTTCAACCTCGGCCTCGACGGGCATTTCCTCGCTGTCGACCGGCGTGTCGTCGCTCTCCACCGGCCTCAGCGCCACGAACAGCGCGGTCACTTCCCTATCGACCTCGACTTCGACCGGCGTCGCATCGCTCTCGACAGGCTTGAGCGACACCAATGTGGCGGTGGCCTCGATTTCAACCTCGGCCTCGACGGGCATTTCCTCGCTGTCGACCGGCGTGTCGTCACTCTCGACGGGGCTCAGCGCCACAAGCAGCACCGTCGCATCGCTCTCGACATCGACGTCAACAGGCATCGCTTCGCTCTCGACAGGCCTGAGCGCCACAAACAGCGCGGTCACGTCCCTATCGACTTCGACGTCAACGGGTATCGCTTCGCTCTCGACAGGCTTAAGCGACACAAACGTCGCCGTCGCCTCGCTCTCAACCGGCGTGTCGTCGCTCTCGACAGGGCTCAGCGCCACAAACAGCGCGGTCACGTCCCTGTCGACCTCGACTTCGACCGGCGTCGCATCGCTCTCGACAGGCTTGAGCAACACCAATGTGGCGGTGGCCTCGCTTTCAACCTCGGCCTCGACGGGCATTTCCTCGCTGTCGACCGGCGTGTCGTCGCTCTCAACCGGTCTCAGCGCCACAAACAGCGCGGTCACGTCCCTATCGACCTCGACTTCGACCGGCGTCGCATCGCTCTCGACAGGCTTGAGCAACACCAATGTGGCGGTGGCCTCGCTTTCAACCTCGGCCTCGACGGGCATTTCCTCGCTCTCAACCGGCGTGTCGTCGCTCTCCACCGGCCTCAGCGCCACGAACAGCGCGGTCACTTCCCTATCGACCTCGACTTCGACCGGCGTCGCATCGCTCTCGACAGGCTTGAGCGACACCAATGTGGCGGTGGCCTCGATTTCAACCTCGGCCTCGACGGGCATTTCCTCGCTGTCGACCGGCGTGTCGTCGCTCTCCACCGGCCTCAGCGCCACGAACAGCGCGGTCACTTCCCTATCGACCTCGACTTCGACCGGCGTCGCATCGCTCTCGACAGGCTTGAGCGACACCAATGTGGCGGTGGCCTCGATTTCAACCTCGGCCTCGACGGGCATTTCCTCGCTGTCGACCGGCGTGTCGTCACTCTCGACGGGGCTCAGCGCCACAAGCAGCACCGTCGCATCGCTCTCGACATCGACGTCAACAGGCATCGCATCGCTCTCGACAGGCTTGAGCGACACAAACGTCGCCGTCGCCTCGCTCTCAACCGGCGTGTCGTCGCTCTCGACAGGGCTCAGCGCCACAATCAGCGCGGTCACGTCGCTGTCGACCTCGACTTCAACCGGCGTCGCCTCGCTCTCGACGGGCCTGAGCGACACCAATGTGGCGGTGGCCTCGCTTTCAACCTCGGCCTCGACGGGCATCTCCTCGTTGTCGACCGGCGCGTCGTCGCTCTCCACCGGCCTCAGCGCGACCAACAGCACCGTCGCATCGCTCTCGACGTCCACCTCGACGGGGATTTCGTCGCTCTCGACCGGCGTGTCGTCGCTCTCGACCGGCCTCAGCGCCACGAACAGCACCGTCGCATCGCTCTCGACATCGACCTCGACCGGCATCTCCTCGCTCTCGACGGGCGTGTCGTCGCCTCGACCGGCCTCAGCGCCACGAACAGCACCGTCGCATCGCTCTCGACATCGACCTCGACCGGCATCTCCTCGCTCTCGACGGGCGTGTCGTCGCTCTCGACCGGCCTCAGCGCCACGAACAGCACCGTCGCATCGCTCTCGACATCGACCTCCACCGGCATCTCCTCGCTCTCGACCGGCGTGTCGTCGCTCTCAACCGGCCTCAGCGCCACGAACAGCACCGTCGCATCGCTCTCGACATCGACCTCGACAGGCATCTCCTCGCTCTCGACCGGCGTGTCGTCGCTCTCGACCGGACTCAGCGCCACGAACAGCACCGTCGCATCGCTCTCGACATCGACCTCGACAGGCATCTCCTCGCTCTCGACCGGCGCGTCGTCGCTTTCGACCGGGTTGGCGTCGCTGTCGACGGGGTTGAGCGCGACCACCAGCACGACGTCTTCGCTGTCGACGGGGGTGACCTCGCTGTCGACGGGTCTGAGCGCGACCACGAGCACGGTGGCGTCGCTGTCGACCGGCGTGACATCGCTCTCGACCAGCCTGAGCGACACGAACAGAGTTTACGGCTCGCTCTCGACCAGTCTCGACACGGTCACGACCACCACGGCGCAATTGTCGTCGGGCTCCGCCGGGCCTTTGCGCTACGGCTCCGGCGTGTCGCGGCCGGGCGGGCGCGAGACGACGCCGAACGAGCCTATCTCGTGCCCGGCAGCGGCGGCGGCCCTGTGGTGTTGAACAACGTCGCCGCGGGATCGTTGCGCTCGGATTCGCTTCAGGCCGTCAATGGCGGCCAGATCAACCGTCTGAGTTCGAACCTCGCGGCGGCGCTGGGCGGCGGCGCGCGGTTCGACGAGACGAGCGGAACGATCACCGCCCCCAATACGCCATCCAGGGGCAGAGCTATCAGAGCGTCGGCGCGGCGCTCGGCGCCGTCGACAACAGTCTGAGCGCGATGGGCGCGGACATCAGCAACCTCGCCAGGGTGACGACCCAATTGTCGGCGCAGGTGTCGCGCAACCGCAAACTCGCTTCGGGCGGAATCGCGGGCGCGATCGCCTCGTCGCAAATCCGCTACGACGAGCGGCCGGGCCGGATGTCGCTGGGCATCGGCGGCGGCGCGTTCGACGGACAGGGCGCGGTGGCGATCGGCCTCGGCGGAACGTCGGAGGACGGGCGGTGGAGGCTGAACACGTCGGTGACCTATTCGCCGGGGGTGAAGAAGGTCGGCGTCGGCGCGGGCGTGAGCTACAGCTGGTGATCGCCGGGGCGACGAGGCGGGCGGCGCGCCGTCCCCTCGCCGCGCCGGCTTCCATATAGGGCGGCAGGGGCCCGGGCCGCCGCCCCGATGACGAGAGCGCAGGTGCGGATCGGTCTGTCCATACTCACCCATGCCGGGCACAGTCTGTGGAACAACGGCATCGGCCAGAATGTGCTCCATCTGGCGGGCGGAGCTCGACGCGCTCGCCTTNNCGTCGAGCGCGTCGCCTTGATCGATTGCGGCGATCAGCGGGCCCTGCCGCCCGACATGCCGGACGAGGCGCGGCGCTTCGCGGTGCTTTCGCCCCAGGAGGCGGAGGACGGCCTCGACGTGGCGATCGAGATGGCCGGCGGCCTCGACGCCAAGTGGATCGCACGGTTTCGCGCACGTGGCGGCGCGCTCGTCTGGCACATATGCGGGCAGCCCTATTCGGGGTTGATCGAGCCGTCGCTGTTCGGAAAGCCCGGCTACTGGTCGGACGCCGGGCGGGCCGACGAAATCTGGCTCCTTCCCAAAGACGAGGCGTTCGCGCCGCTGATGCGCACGGTGCATCGCTGCCCGGTGCGGATNCGCCCCTATCTGTGGTCGCCCGCCATCCTCGACGCCTCGGTGCTGAGCCTCGGCGCGGAGGCGGGTGCGTTCGGATACCGCGCGGGCGCGGCGTCGCAGCCGGGCGGCGCGGCGGTGGCGGTGTTCGAGCCGAACATCTCGCCGATCAAGACCTGTCTGCCGGCGATGCTGATCTGCGATCTAGCGGAAAGGCTGCGGCCGGGTTGCGTGCGGCGTCTGCGCCTCTACAACGCGCGGCATCTGGCCGGTCAGGCGACCTTCGATTTCGCGCTGGCGAGCCTCGATCTGCACAAGGCGGGCAAGGTGGAGCTGGAGGGGCGGGACTATTTCGCGCGCGCGATGGGCGAGGCGTCGATCGTGCTGTCGCATCAGCTGCTGTGCACGCAGAACTATCTGTATCTCGACGCGCTGCATGGCGGCTATCCGCTGGTGCATAATTCGCCGCTGTTCCGGGACGTAGGCTACTATTACGAGGGCGACGATCTCGCCGACGGCGCGCGGCAACTCCTGCGCGCGATCGACGAACACGACGCCGATCTGGCCGGCTACGAGGCGCGCAGCGCGCGGGCTCTGGAGCGTTTGCATCCTCGCGCGCCCGACAATCTCTCGGCCTATGCGCGGCTGCTTCTCGGCCTGGAGAGCGCGCGCGGGCGGAGGGCCGGGCGGTGACCGGCCTTAACGCCCTGGACCGGCGTTTGCGCGTCGGCGTCACCATCTTCCTGCGCGGCGACGCGCAATCGATCTGGGAGAACGGCATCTTCCAGAATTGCTTCTTTCTGCTGCGGCTGCTTCAGCGCAGCCCGCTCGTGGAGCGTTGCTTTCTGGTCAATGGCGGGCCGGGCTCGCCCGAACAGGCGGGCGACTTCGCCGCGCAATCGCCGGCCCCGATCATCGATCTCGACACGGCGATGAACGAAACCGACGTCGTCATCGAGCTGAGCGCGCAGCTCAATCCGGAATGGACGCGGGCGTTTCACGCGCGCGGTGGAAAGCTCGTGGCGATGCGCGTCGCCAACGATTTCGTCATCGACGCCGAGCGCATGGTCTATGGGCTCAGCCACGGCCTTCTGATGTCGGGCTCGCCTTACGACGTGGTGTGGACGTTGCCGGCGTTCGAACGCAGCTGCGCGGCCTATTACGCCGCCGGCGCGCGCGCNCGNGTGCGGGTGACGCCGCATCTGTGGAGCCCGCTNTTCGTCGATCGCGCGGCCGCGGGGCGCGAGGCGGGCGGCTTCGCCTATCGGCCGGGGCGAAAGCGGTGGCGGCTGGCGATCATGGAGCCGAACATCTGCTCGGTGAAGACGTGCCATTTGCCGATGGCGCTATGCGATCTGGCCTATCGTGCCGCGCCGGGCGCGTTCGAGGTGCTGCGCGTGTTCAACGCGTTGGCGCTGAAAGAGCACGCCGGCTTCGTCGGCTTCGCGACGAGCCTCGATCTCGTGCGCAACGGGATGGCGAGCTTCGAAGGGCGTCATCCGGTTTTCGACGTGCTCCAGAAGGAGGCCGACGCCCTCGTCTCGCATCATTGGCTGAACGCGCAGAACTATTTGTATTACGAGGCGCTGCACGGCGGCTTCCCGCTGATCCACAACTCGCCGCTGCTGGGCGGCTGCGGCTATCGCTATCGCGATTTCGATTGCGAGGACGGCGCGCTCGCGCTGGTGCAGGCGTTTCACGAACATGACCGCGCGCTCGACGCCTATCGCCGGCGCGCGCAAGCGTTTCTGGCGACGCTCGATCCGGAGAACGAAGCCAATGTCGCGGCCTTCGACGCGGGCTGTCGCGGCTCTACGACGGGGAGCCCGCGTCGTGACCCGGCGCGCCCTGCGCATCGGCGTGACGATTGGCCTCAGNAGCGAGACGGAGAGCCTGTTCGTCAACGGCATCAAGCAGAACGCGCTGTTTCTGGCCAAGCTGCTGCGCGCCTCCGAGCTTGGCCATGAGGTTTGGCTGCTCAACACCACGGCGGTCGCGCTGACGGAGCGGCTGCCCTGGAGCCTCGCCGAGTTTCCGACCTTTCCGATCATGGAGAAGATCGAACAGGTCGACGTGCTGATCGAAACCGGCGGGCAGATCGACGCCGCGCAGACCGACATCGTCAAGCGACGGGGCGCGCGGCTGATCAGCTATTGCTGCGGACCGGAATATGTCCAGAACATCGAGGCGATGATCTTCCGCCGGCCGTTGTGGGACACGATCTTCGTCAATCGCCGCTATGACGAGCTGTGGATCATTCCGCAGGTGGCGGAGACGTCGACGGCCTTTCTGCAAACCTTCCGGCGCGCGCCGGCGCGGGTCGCGCCGTTCGTGTGGGATCCGATGGCGATCGAGCGCGCCAACGCCGATCGCCCGGACGGGGGCTGCTATCGCCCACATTCCGGGCCGAAGCGGCTCAGCGTGCTGGAGCCCAATATCGACGTTCTGAAATTCTGCCTTTACCCGATCCTGATCGCCGAGCAGGCGTTTCGCCGCCGCCCCGAGGCGATCGCCTTCCTGCATGTCGCCAACGCCGACCGCTTCGTCCACGACGATCGCGAATTCGCAGGCCTGATGCGCCATCTCGACATCGTGCAGGCGCGCAAGGCGAGCTTCATCGGGCGCGTCGACACCCCGCATTTCCTGGCCGACCATACCGACGTGGTGATCTCGCATCAGTGGGGACTGCCGCTCAACTACATGTATCTGGAATGCTGCTGGCTCGGCTATCCGCTGATCCACAACGCCTCGCTGGTCGCCGATCTCGGCTCCTACTATCCNGGCGCCGACGTCGAGACGGGCGCGCGCCGGCTGATCGAGGCGCTGGAGCGCGACGACGAAGACTGGCGCGGACGGCGCGAGGCGCAGCGCGCCGCGATGACGCGCTTCCTCGCCACCGATCCGGCGCTGGCGCGCGCCTATGACGATCTGCTGTTCTCGCGGGCGTGAGGGCGCGGCAGGCGCAGGGCTCCCGTGCGGGCGCGGCCGCGCGAACGCGGCCGGGGATCGGCTTGACGGTCGGAATTCGATTCCCTTAGATCGTGCCTCCTCGATTTCGGCCCGCGCGTGACCGCCTCGACGCTTCGCTCCCTCGCCTCGAAACCCGCCCTGCGCGGGCTGGCGCTGGCGTTCGTCTATCTGTTTCTCGCGCAGATCGCGCTGTCGCCGCTCGCCGCGTTGCGGATGGAGGCGCGGGCGGCGATCTTCGGCGTTGTGTGTTCGCCGGGCGAGGCCTCCGACGCGCCCGCGCGCTCCAGCGCCGCCGCGTGCTGCGACGCGGCCTGTCTTCTGCACGCGCAGGGCGCGTCGGCGCCGCCGGCGCCCGCCGCCTTCGTCGACGCGCCGGCGCGTCTCGCGCGGTTCGCCGCTTTCGTCGCCACGCCGCGCGAGGCCGGCCGCCCCTTCGCGGCCGGTCTGCGCCCGCAATCGCAACGGGCTCCGCCTTTCGCCTGACGCCGCGCCCGCCCGACGCGCCGACCCCAACCGGGGCTCGGGCGGGGCTCGTCCGCCGTCCCACGCGAAAGACAAAACCCATGAAGCTCGCTTTCCCCGCGGCGGCCGCGCTCGGCCTCGTCGCGATGACCTGCGCCGCGCCCGCGCGCGCGCCGCCGCCGTCGAGATCGTCGACGCGCTCGGGCGCAAGGTGATGGTCGAAACGCCGGCGCGACGCGTCGCCGTCAATTTCAATTTCGAGGAGTTCACCGCCGTCGCCGGCGCGGCCGGATGGGCGAAGGTCGTCGGCATCTCGCGCGCGCCCTGGGCGGGATGGCGCCCGGCGATCTTCGCGCGCTACGCCGCCGTGATCCCCACTCTTCAGGACATGCCCGATCTCGGCCACACCGACGACGGCACCTTTTCGGTCGAGAAGGTGATCTCGCTCAAGCCCGACGTGCTTCTGATGTCGGAATGGGGGTGGAAGTCGATCGAGGCGAACCGCGGACAGCTGGAGAGCGCGGGCGTGCCTGTGGTGGTCATCGACTACAACGCGCAGCTGNNCGAGCGACACCTCGCCTCCACGCGCGCGCTCGGCAAGGTGATGGGCGAGGAGGCGCGCGCGGAGGCGCTCGGCCGCCTTTACGAAGCGAAATATCGCGACACGATGGAGCGAGTCGGCCGGGTCTCGCCGGCGCGAAAGCCGGTGGTGCACGTCGAACTCGGACAAGGCGGCGCCGATGTCGTCGGCAACTCCTATTCGGGCACGATGTGGGGAAAAATCCTGACGCAGATCGGCGCCGTCAATCTCGCCGACGGCAAATTGCCGGGCCCGTGGGGGCCGGTGAGCGCCGAGGCGGTGATCGCCGGCGATCCCGACGTGGTGTTCATCGCCGGCTCGTCCTGGGTCGGCAAGCCGAACGCGGTGAAGACGGGTTACGACGTGCCCATCGAGACCACGCGCGCGAGCCTCGCGCCCTACGCGGCGCGTCCGGCCTGGGCCGGCCTGAAAGCGGTGCGGACCGGCGAGGTTCACGCCATCGAGCACGGGCTGGCGCGCTCGCTGCCCGATTTCGTGGCGACGCGCTACATCGCCAAGACGCTTTATCCGGAGGCCTTCGCCGACGTCGATCCGGCGCAGGAATGGGCGGAGTATCACGCGCGATTTTTGCCTGTCGCCTATTCGGGCACGTGGTTCGCGCGGGCGAGGCCGTGAGCGTCGCCGATTGCGCGGCTGGGGCGCGGCTGGGGCGCGGCGGCGGCCTACCGGGCGCGCGCGGCGCGGCGGCTCGCCGGACTCGGGCTGTGCGGGCTGGCGCTGGCGCTGGCGATGACGCTCGACATGGCGACGGGGCCCGCCTTCCTGTCGCCCGCGGCGGTGGCGCGTTCGGCGCTGCGGCTCGCCGACGACCGCATGGTCGACGCGATCGTGTGGTCGATCCGGCTGCCGATCGCGGCGACGGCCGCGCTGGCGGGGGCGAGCCTCGGGCTGACGGGAGCGATGATGCAGACCATCCTCGCCAACCCGCTGGCGTCGAGCTACACGCTCGGCGTCTCGGCNGGGGCGGGCTTCGGGGCGGCGCTGGTGATCGTGATCGGCGCGGGTCTTCCGATCCCGGAGGTCTATGCCGCGCCGGGCGCGGCGCTGCTGTTTGCGGGGGTGGCCTGCGCGGGCGTCTATTTTGTGGGGGCGACGCGCGGGGCGACGCCGNNGCTGCTGGCGCTGGCGGGCGTGGCCATGCTGTTCCTGTTTCAGGCGTTGATCTCGCTGCTGCAATACGTCGCCTCGCCCGAGGCCTTGCAACAGATCGTGTTCTGGCTGTTCGGCAGCCTGCAACGCGCGAGCTGGCCGAAGGTCGCGTTGCTCGCCGGCGCGCTGGCGCTCGCCGCGCCGGCGCTGGCGCGCGACGCCTGGGCGCTGACGGCCTTGCGGCTGGGCGACGAACGGGCGGCGAGCCTGGGCGTCGATCCGCGCCGTCTGCGCTTGCGGTCGCTGGCGCTGGTGTCGCTGCTCACCGGCGTCGCCGTCGCCTTCGTCGGCGCGATCGGCTTCGTCGGGCTCGTCGCGCCGCATGTGGCGCGGCTGTTTCTGGGCGAGGACCAGCGCTTTCTGCTCGCCGGCTCGGCGCTGACCGGGGCTCTGACGCTGTCGCTCGCCTCGGTCGTCTCGAAGGTGGCGATCCCCGGCGCGCTGATTCCGATCGGCATCGTCACCGCGATGATCGGCGTGCCGTTCTTCCTGTGGCTGATCCTGCGCTCGCGGCGAAGCTTCTGGTGAGGCTGGCCTTCGAACGCACGGGCGTCGCCTACGCCGGACGCTCGGCGGTGCGCGGCGTCGATCTGGCGATCGCGGCGGGCGAATTCGTCGCTCTCGTCGGCGCGAACGGCTCGGGCAAGTCGTCGCTGGTGAAGGCGGCGGCGGGCGTGACGGCGCATGAGGGCGCGATCCGCTTCGCGGCGGGGTCGCGCAAGGCGGCGCGGCTCGCCTACATGCCGCAGGAGGCGGCGCGCCCGCCCGCCCTCACCGCGCTCGAAACCGTGCTGCTGGGTCGGCTGAAACGGCTCGGGTTCTGCGTCGCCGACGCCGATCTGGCCGTCGCGGAGGCGACGATGACGGGCTCGGCGTCGTCGACCTCGCCGACCGGCTGATCGGCGAATTGTCCGGGGCCAGCGTCGGCTGGTGTATCTCGCGCAGGCGCTGGCCGGCGAGCCGGAGATCCTGCTGCTCGACGAGCCCACCAGCGCGCTCGATCTGCGCCACGCCTTCGACGTGCTGGCGACGGTGCGCGCGCTGTGCGACCGTCGGCGGCTGGCGACGCTGGTCGTGCTGCACGATCTCAACGCCGCCGCGCGCTTCGCCGACCGCGTGGCGATGTTGCACCAAGGCGGCCTCGTGGCGTGCGGGACGCCGCGCGAGGTGTTCACCGCGGCGCGGCTGGCGCAGGTGTTCGGCGTCGAGACGGCGATCGGAACCGGGCCGGACGGGCGCCCGACCATAACGCCTCTCGCCGCCTGCGCGCGCGCTTGAACGCGCGTTTGCGCACGCGCTCGCGACCGGGCGCGTCAGCGCCCGCGCGCCGGCGGGGTTGAGGAAAGGATGGCGCTTTTCGCGCGGCCGCTCCCGCAGCGCAGGTCTCCGCGCGGACCGCACGCGACGCGCGAGTACGTCAAGACGCTACGGGATTTTTCGAAAAGGCGTGGCGGAGGAGGCGTCCGCCTAACTCCCGTTCGCCGTCATTTTCCAGCGTTCATAAATCCGCCTGTGCCTAAGCGATCTTTCAACCTGTCGTTCGCGGCCGTCCGCTTCCATACGTCCGAAACCGACGCTATGACTGGGAACGGGACTGGTAAGCGAATCTGGGAACGAAGGGCCGAAAGCTATGGCGCGCCCTCCACCGCCTGTCGGCGCGGACTGTCGAGAAGGTCACGGCGCCGGGCCGCTACAGCGATGGCGGCGGCCTCTATCTCTTCGTCACCGTTTCCGGCGGGCGGTCCTGGGTCTTCCGCTACGCCCGCAAAGGCAGGGAGCGCGATCTTGGGCTTGGCCCGGTCCGCGACGTGACGCTTGCGCGTGCGCGGGAGAAGGCCGCCGCGTTCCGCGCCGCGCTCGCCGATGGGCTCGACCCAGCCGACGCGCGCGCGCGGCCNCATGTCCCGACCTTTGGCGAGGCCGCCGACGCCTATCTGTCCAGCATGGCGGGAAGCTGGCGCAATCCCAAGCACCGGGCGCAATGGCGATCCACCCTCGACGACTATTGCAAGCCGATCCGCGACCGGCGGGTTGACCAGATCGAAACGACCGACGTGCTTCGGNNCGTCCTGAAACCGATCTGGCAGGATAAGCCCGAAACCGCCGCGCGCGTGCGNGGGAGGCTTGAGGCCATCCTCGACGCCGCCACGGCGCAGGGCCAGCGCAAGGGCGATAACCCCGCGCGATGGCGCGGACACCTCCAGAAGCTTCTTCCNGCTCGCCAGCGCCTCACGCGCGGCCATCACGCCGCCCTACCCTTCGTCGAGGCCCCGGCGTTCATGGCCGACCTGCGCGAGCGCGAGGCGATGGCGGCGCGGGCGCTGGAGTTCGTCATCCTGACCGCCGCCCGCACCGGCGAAGCAATCGGCGCGACATGGGCTGAGATCGACCTCGACGCCGCGCTCTGGACGGTTCCGGCGGCGCGGATGAAAGCTGGGAAGGATCACCGCGTTCCCCTGTCGGCGCCGGCGCTCGATTTGCTCCGCAAGCTCCAGCCCCTCGCCAGCGCCTCGACCGACTTCGTCTTTCCGGGCGGGCGGCGCGGCAAGCCGCTTTCCAACATGGCGATGGCGATGCTGCTCAAGGAGCGCATGGGCCGCGCCGTGACGGTTCACGGTTTCCGTTCCGCATTTCGCGACTGGGCCGGCGAGCGCACCAATTTCCCGCGCGAGATCGCCGAGGCGGCGTTGGCGCACGTCAACAGCGACAAGGTCGAGGCGGCCTATCGCCGCGGCGACGCGCTGGAGAAGAGGCGCGCGCTCATGGAGGCATGGGCGGGGTTCCTCGCCCCGCCGCGAGGGCGTTGTCGTCCCGCTGGCGAGGGCAGGCAAGTGACGAGCGCGCGCATCTCGCCAGCGTTGCTACGCCAAAGCCTCAAGTTGAGAGCGCCGCCGCACGGGCCAACTTCTCAGACCCGCTACTACCCGCCCGGCATGATTGGGACTGAGACGACGCTCTTACGAATTGCAGAGCGCAGGCACCCGGAACGCTGGGGCGCCGGCGAGCTTGCGGACGAAGAGCGCATTGTGTGGCAAGCGTGGGGCAAGACTCTGGGCCCCGTAGGCGTAGAAACAAAAGTGTCTGCGATCTGCCGCCGCCTTTCAGACAGCGGTCAAAGGACGCCGCCGGCGCGGTCTATGGTCGTTGGTTGGATATTTGCGAAGCCTACGACCAACTTCGCCACTGGCTTCACGGCGGAGAGCTTACCGCGTGGGCTGACGACGAAACCGGCGTTCGACATGAAGTCACGGCGGCGGCATGGGGCGGCATAGGTGCGCAGGATGCGATTTTCGAGGGTGTTCAGTTTGTAGCCGGAGCCGAGATCGGCCCGTGTGTGATCCTTATCGAAGAGGTCGCTCTCGACCGACGTTTGGGCGAAACGCGACGCTCCCCTTCTCGCCGCGCGGCGACCGATGACGACATAAAGGCCCTGCGCGCCGCGTTCGATGGCCAAGTCCCCACCATCCGCCAAGCCGAAGAGTGGATGCGATCAAACATTCCAGAGGTATCGCGCGATTCATTTCGGGCGAAGTGGCGTTCGCACTCTCCAAATTTGAAGACCGGACCTCGCGGCCCTCGCAGGCCGAAATTGCGCGGCTAATTGCGCGGCTAATTGCGCGGCTGATAGATCGCCGCGCAATCGCGCAATTCGACATTAGCTCAATCAGTTACGAGATTCGCGCCACGAACGGCGCTGAACAGCGCCGCTCGCCTTCAAAGGCAGGAGGCCGCAAATGGCGAAATACGAGATCACCGACAAGATTGACCGCCTCATCCCGGTTCGCGAGGCGTTCGCGATCATCGGCTGGGGCGTGACCAAGGGTTATGCCGAGATCGCCGCTGGCCGCCTCGTGGTCGTCAAAAATGGCCGCAACACCTTCGTTAGGGCGAGCGAGACGCAGCGCTACATCTCCGCCCTGCCCACGATGGCGCTCAAGACGGAGGCCGCGTGATGAACGCGGGTCTGGCGCTCGGGCCGCCGCCCGAAAACGCGAAACCCCGCGAGCGGGTCGGGCGCTCGCGGGGGATTTCGAAGGTGTTCAGCTTGGCGGCGAACACCGACGAAACTAAGCCCTCCTTCCCTCCTACGCAACCGGAATTCGCCTCGCTCGGCGCCATCGCCAGCGTCGTCGTCGCTCGCCTTGCGCAGCGTTGCCGGATCACCGCGCACCATGCGCGCGTCGCCGCTGAGTTGAACGGTTTGGTGAAGGAGGCGTCGTAATGAGCGAAGTCTTCACCCGGTCGCCGGGCGTCTCCAGCATCACGGCGGCGCGCGACGCGGTTCGCCGGGCCGATCTGGAGCGCCAGCGCGCCGACGCCGAGCGCGTCCCTGCCTCCATCATCGGCCCCATCGCCGACAGCCTCGCCCTTTCGCCGGAGGCTGTCGCGCGCAACGCCAAGGCCTTCGCCGCCACCGACCAGCGCGCCGAGATCATCGCTGAATACGCGAACATTCTCGGCTCCTACGCGAGGCTTGGCGTGTCCCGCCACACGAAGGCGACCTTCAACACCCTCGCTTGGCTCATGCGCGACCTGCGCCCGGCGATCAACGCCATCGAGGAAGCGCCGTGATCGAAGACTTCGCGCCAGTCGCTCTCGCGCCGCTGGAGCCCTCGCCCCCGCCTCACGCGGGAGGCGAGCCGGCGAACGACTATCAGCCGCCGGGCGAGCCGACGCGCCCGGCGACGCTTCCTGTCCTGGAATCCGTTATCGCATCGTCGCTGGCGGGGCGGGCGATCCGGCCGCGGCAATGGTTGGTCGACGACTGGATTCCGGCGCGCAACGTGACGCTGCTGTCGGGTGACGGCGGCACCGGCAAGAGCCTGTTGGCGCTCCAGCTTGCGGCGGCCGTCGCGCGCGGGAAACGCTGGCTGCGTCTCCCGACCGCGCACGGCCGCGCGCTCTATCTGTCCGCCGAGGACGAGCTTGATGAAGTCCATCGCCGCCTTGACGGCATGATTTCGGACGCGCTCACCGAGCTTGACGACCTGACCATCGTGCCGCTTGCTGGCCGCGACGCCGTGATGGCGGTCGGCGGCAAAGACGCGCTCAAGCCGACGCCGATGTTCGAAGCGTTTCGCAACAAGGTCGAGGCGGAAGCGCCGACCGTCGTGATTCTCGACAACCTCGCCGACATTTTCGCGGGCAACGAGATCGAGCGCGCTCACGCCCGGCAGTTCGTTTCGATGTTGCGCGGTGCGGCGCTCGACTTTGATTGCGCCGTCGTGGTGCTGGCGCATCCGAGCCTGTCGGGGCTGGCCGCCGGCACCGGCTCCAGCGGCTCGACCGCGTGGGCGAACAGCGTCCGCAGTCGCCTCTATTTCAGTCGCACGAAGCCGCTCGACGGCGAGCGTGACGACGCCGACGCGCGCACGCTCACACGGAACAAGTCGAACTATTCTGCCGTCGGCGAGGAAATCGCGCTTCGCTACAACGCCGGAGCTTTCGTCCCGTCGGAGCCGGAACTGGGGAGACGCCCCAAGAGCGCGGCGCGGCGNGCGGAACGATGCTTCCTGACGTGCCTGCGCCGGTTCGATGCGAGCGGGCGCAGCGTCTCCGCCGACAAGTGCGCGACCTTCGCGCCGAACCAGTTTGCGCCGCTGCCGGAAGCCAAGGGGCTTTCGAGGGGCGATCTGGCGGCGGCGATGGAGCGTCTCTTCGCTCGCGGCGCGATCCAAGTCGAGACGACCGGCCCGGCGTCGAGACGCCGTTCGCGGATCGTCGAGCGCTCTTTTTCCGAGTGACGCGCCTATGCCTTCCAAGCCCTTCCAAGCGGTTTTTCCAAGCTACTTTCCAAGCTACTTTCCAAGCGCCTTCAAGCGGTGCTCACCCCCCTTAACCCCGGCGCGCGTGCGCGCACGCGAGGGCTTTGGCCCGCCTCGCTCGCGCTTCGCGGGTTCCTTGCTGACCGCGAAAAGGATCGCCCCATGACCGTCATCCGCTTCCCGATCTGGGCTCCCATGGCCGCGTCGAGTTCTTCCGCGATCTCACCACGATTTCGACCGAAGCCGGGCTCCGCGTCGTCACGGCGAGCGTGTCGCATGGTCGGCAAGAACCTCCCGTCGCCGTCGTCATCGCGATCTGCGACGGCGACATGGCGAACCATGAGGAAATCGCCCGCTTTCCGCTCCGCATCGGCGTCGAGGCGGACAAGGCCGCCGAATCGAACGCGGCGAGGATCGCTGAAATCGTCGCCAAGGGAATCGACGCCGCTGCTTTCGTGCGCCCAGCCCGAAGGCGTCGTGACAGAGAATGAGGTTCGGACACATGCGCGGACAGATCAGCCGGAAGCTGCGAAAGGTCATCGACCTGTGGCGCAGCACCACCCACGAGGGCGAGCGACAGGCGGCGCGAGCGCGAGGCGAGGCGCTGGCGAAGGCCGCAGGCATGACTTTCGAGGAAGCAGCCAAGTCCGCCAGCGTCGCGGCGAGCGGCGGAAATCCGTTCGTCGGGTTCGACGATTGGATGGAGGCCAAGGAGCCCGGCTGGAAAGCGGCGCGCGCCGCCGAGCGAAAGGACCGCGAGGATGCGCGCACCGCTCGCCGCGCTGCCCTCATCGCCCGTTTCGGATCGCTTGCCGCCGTTCTGGAGCCGTGCGAGCGCGAGCGGGCTATCCTCGCCGCCGTCGCCAGATGGCGCGCCGCGTGCGAGCCCTCACATGCACGCTGGACGCATGATCTGGACGGACTGTCGGACGGATAGAAGGAGCCGTCGCCAGAGATCGCGGCGGCCATCGCCGGCGCCTGGCCGTTGCCGGTGACCATCCCCGCCGCCAAGGCCGAATGCGACTATTAGGAGGCACGCGCGCGCGACATGCAGGACGCGCTGCCATCCGACTTCGGCGTCTCGCCCTCGACGGTCGGGAAGCACCGCGACCGGGTCGGGCTGCGCGGCGTGGCCAGATCGGTCCAGCGCGGCGCACAGACGTTCGAGGCGCGGTATGGGTCGTCGTGAGGCGACGCGCCCTCTCGTGCACGCGCACGAGAGACGCTTTCTCCAGCTTAGAATAACGATACGCCGTCAGATCGCATTAGAGGCCCACCGGCGGCAATAGGGGTGCGCCTAAACCGGGAACCGAAAGCTCTCGCTACCCCGCCAGCGCCCGCCTAATTCGATCTGTGGGGCTATAGGGGACGGCGAGGCGGCGGCCCGCTCCGCCTCGTTCGCCGCAACCTTGCGCTCATAGGTCTTCCCCGGCCTGCCGTCCGCACCGACGATCACGCGAAGTACGCGCATCGGTTCGCACCGCTTGAGGCCGGCCGCCTCCTCCAGCGCGCGCAGCCGCCGGTTGATGGTCCCGCTCATCCTTTGCCCTCCAGCTTGGCGATGCGCGCCTCAAGCTCGCGGCGCTCGATTGACGCCCCGACCGCCTCCAGGACCTTGGCGAGGTCCGCGCCTTCATCCGTCGTCACCTCGCCGGCCGCCATCGCGGCGAGGATCGCCGATTGGGCGTCGGCCATGTCGGCGAGCGTGTTTACGGCCGGCAGGTCGAGACGGACGGGACGCCCCTTGCGAACCGGCGCCACCCGCTCAAGGCACAGGCGCAGCGCCGGCCCGTCGCCGGCCAGAGCAAGTTCTATTGCCTTGCGCGTCAGGGCTTCGGCTTCGCCCTCAAGCAGCGCCTCAACGGCGAGCGTCGCCTTGTGCCGCGATCCAGCGGNGCGCCCGGCCGGGTTGCCGGACGCGCCCGGCGCGAACCGTCCGCCGTGTTGGCGGCGTGTAGAGGCAGGCTCGCCGCTC
Source organism: Rhodoblastus sp. (assembly GCA_013693735.1). GTDB lineage: Bacteria > Pseudomonadota > Alphaproteobacteria > Rhizobiales > Beijerinckiaceae. The sequence continues at coordinate 446,366 of CP059255.1, forward strand.
ACGCCATGCCCGCCCTGCGCGTCATGTCCAGAAGCCGATCCCAAACCTTGAGCGTATGCGCCGCGTGGAATGCGCGGTCTGCGGGACCGGCGGTCGGCGAGGCGCAGAATTGATCGAACCCTTCAAGAAGGAAGGCGCGCGAGCCCTCCAGCGGCTCGCCGCAGAGGCTGAACGCCATCATGTCGGTCAAGATGGCGAACAGAGGATCGTTGCGCATCCGCCAATCGACGGCCTCGACGCAGGCCTCCAGCATCCCCGGCTCGACGTTCGCCATGCCCTCTTCAAGGCACTGCATCGCGCTTCCCCTGTTCCGCCATTTCACGCTTACGGCGCGCCAGCCATTCCTCGCGGGTCTCGGGCGGAGGTCGGTCGATCCCGAGCACGGCGATTGCCGGCGGCGCGTCCGGATCGCTCGCAAGCTGGGTCGGAAGAACCTTCCCCAGCAAGGCGAGGAAAGCCGCCGGGCTCTTGGCCGCTTGCACGCGCAGATAACCGACAAGCCCCGCCTTGCCGCCGGCCTCGGTCGTGGCCTGCAAGATCGCGTCGCGCAGCAGCGCATTGATCTTGTTCGTCGAGCCCTTGGGCCGTCCCGGCCCGGGAGGCAGGGGATGCTTCACGAAGGCCCCTTGCCGCGTTCCACGCCCGCCAGCGCGATCAACGCGGCCTCGGCGCGGTCCACGTCTTTCTTCCGGGTGAACAGATCGGCCTTGGCGGGCCAACGGGCGATGGCGCNGGCGCGCGCGAGGTCCTTGTTCTCGGCGCCTGGCGGGATGGCGGCAGCCCGTTTCCAGACGGGAGGCGCGAGCATCACCACAGGCACGCCGGCCGCCCCGCAAACGCCTTCGACGACGCCGCGCGAGCGCCCGAAGCCGAACGCGCCGACCGCGCCTTCTTTCGGCCGCGGCCCGACCAACTCGCNAAAGGCCTGCGTCGCGTGCGACTTGAAGACGAGCGAGGCGAGCAACGGCGCGTTGACGGCCTGCCGTCCCTTCGCCCCGTCCGATAAGGCCGGCATGTCGAAGACCTCCAGAAGCTCGCCTGCGGCGTCGAGGATCGCGACCGCCCCATTGACGCCCGGATCAACGCCGAGAATCGTCATGCGATCACCTCACTGGACAAAGGCGCGACGATGCGCAGGCAAACGGGCTGGTATCTGTTGCAGGGCGCGATCTTCGTCGCGACCTTCGTCGGTTCATCTTCGCCGCCCTGGACGCCAAGCCGGCGGACCAAGGCAACGTCGTCGTCGCCGGTTTCATCCTCGCATACCTGTTCGCATACATGGCGACGGTCGGGCTCACGGCGCTATGGGGCTTCATTCGCCGCGCCTTTCCCGGTCGAGTAGCCCTTGAATCCGAGGCTGGCGAGACGCCCCAATATCAGCCACTCCCCGGACCCGCCGGGCGTAGCCTTTGCGAGATGGCGGAAGAGCTGAGCGCTTCCCGGATCGGTCAGAAGCCGGGCGATGGCGTCGGCGTTCCGGCCAAGGTTCCATTCCTCGAATCGTGACGCGATCACCTTCGGCAGATTGAGGCCGCCCGACGCCGCCACCTTGGCCGCCTCGTTGGCCGCGCCGCCGCCTTTCAGGCCCGCGATTGCCTCGGCGTTGAACGCGGTCTGCGATCCGACGCGCTGGCGCTGTCCCGTCGCCGCCATCACGTCGAGGAAGCGGTCGAGGCCGCGCAGCACCTCCTCGCCTTTCGGGAGCGCCTTCACCGCCGCAGCGAGGCTGGCGGCCTGTTCAGGATTGCCGCGCACCGCCGCCGCGAAGCTTGCGCCTCCCCATTCGTTGGCGCCGCCCGCCACGCGCTGCGCGGCTTCGTTGAATGCGCCCTCAAGATGCGCGCGCACAAGCTGGCGCGCCACCATCGGTTGACGCTGCGCCAGCGCCTGAACCGCCTCTCGAACCTCGCCAGCGCCGCCCGCGACCGGGTTTTCGGGAAACAGTGCGCGGATCGCGCGCTTGGTGTCGGGCGCGTCGGCGAGCTTGCCGAGCGGCCCGTTGACGAGCGGGTCGAGGTATTGGGCGCGAAGCTGGCGCTGCGTCTCGCGCGCCAGCGCGTAGGCCGGGCTTGCCGCGTCCGCCGCCTCCAGCGCCGCCGAGCGCGCGTCCGCGTAATTCGCCGCGCGAAGGTTCGAGGTCGTCGCCTGTCCGGGCGCGCGCGCCGCGTCCGCCATTTCGCCGAGCCGGCGCTGCGCCAGATCGACCATGCCGACGCTGTCCGGAGCCATGCCGGAAACGGTGCGATTCAGCGCGGGGTCTTTCGTCACCTGCGCAGCCGCGCGCCGATAGAGCGGATCGTTCGCCAGCGCGGCGGCGGCTTGCGGAGAGACGGACTCCGNTTCGGCCGCTTGATAGAGCGGGCGCGTCGTCCGGTTGATCGCGCCCTGAACGTCACGGATCACGCCCTGCGCGGCGTCCGCCGCCTGCGGCCCGATCATCGATGGCGTCGCCGAGCCTGGCGCGATGGCGTCGAATGCGCGGCCCGCGGCGCCCGCGACGCCGGCTTCGGTCGGTGCGAAATAGCCGCGCAACGCGCCTTGTCCCTCCAGCACGCGCTGGAGGTTGCCGAGATTGGTCGCGCCGTTCGACGCGGCCTGAACCGCTGTCGCGCGCGTCATCGGGACGCCCATGCGTTGCGCGTCCTGAAACAGGGCTTCGGCGCGATTCAGNNGATCGCCTCGCGTTCAGCCGCCNNGGAAGGCCTTGCGCCGCGCGCGACACCGCGCGTTCGGCCGCAGAGGCGCGACCCGCCAGCGCGCCCCGACGCCGCCCGCCAGCGCCCCAGCGGCGCGCGCCCACCCCTCATAGCCCGACCCTTCGGCGAGCCGCCCCGCCGTTTCGGACGCGACGGCCGGCGCAGCCGCGAAACGCGCGAGATTGCCCGCCGCCGAGCCGCCGCCCATAAGCGCGCCGGGCGCGAATTCGGCGACGCGTTCGGCATAGGCGCCGGCGGTCGTCTTTGGCTTGTAAANATCGCCGGTGACGCCCTCGACGGCGCGTTGCATGTCGGCGCTGCGCGGCCATGCGACCGGATCGGGCTTGCCGACGTTGCCGGCGGCGGTCAGGTCCGCGATCAATTCGTCAGCGGTGCGGCCCTGCGGAAGAAGCCCAAGCTTCTCCGCCCCTTTGGCGGCGAGCCACGACAGACCATAGCCGGTTGTGTCGCTGAGATCGCGCGGCGCGGCGAGCACGCCGAGAACGCCTTTGCCGAGGCCGACGCCCGCGCTCTTCGCCACGTCCGCAGCTTGCGCTTTCGTCGCCGACCAAGCCGGGTTGGCGGCCTCCAGCGCGGCGCGGTTGCTCGCCAGCGTTTCGGAGTAGTGCGGCGCGGGCGCGCGGATCGCGCCGAAGGGCGAATCCGCCTGCACGGGAGGCGCAGGCGCACCGCGAAACTCCGCCCAGGATCGCCGCCGCCTTGCACCGGCGCGGACGGCTCCTTGACGCGGAAATCGGCCCAAGGATCGCTCACGGCACAACTCCCGGCGTCCCATCGGGAAGGATGATCCGGGTTCCTTTTGGAAGCCGGCGCGCCTCTTCCGGCGTCGAGACCCGAATGCTCGCGACGGGATTGCGCGGCGCGGACTGGCGGGGCGCGGGAAGCGGGGTTCGCCCAATCGCGGCGTCGCGGATCGTCTGGTTGATGCCCGACGCTTCTTTCGCTAGTTCGCGCATGGCGAGGATGCCCTGCTGCGCGGTCAACTCGCCGGCCTGAACACGCATCGCCACGTCGGCGCGCTTCATGCTGTTCTGTTGCAGGGTCGCCAGATTATCGATGATGAGCGCGTTGCCGCCCGGCGTGTTCATCAGCCTGGGCAGGCTCGATTTCATCATCTTGGCGTCGAAGTCCGACGTGGCGCCGGCGCAACGCGCTGCTGCGGCGTCATGCGGTCAATGATCGCGCCATACGCTTCGATCTTGCCGGCGTTGGGGCCGAGCTTGATTCCTTGTCGGCGGCCCATGCCTGGAGCGCCGCGCCGCCTCCGGTGCCGATCTGGTCGCCGAGCGTGCGAAGCTGTTCAAGCTGGTTGAGATTGTCCGCCGCCTTCGCGCCCTCTTCGGCATGGGCTGCGAACATCTTCGCCAGCGCCTTGCCGTTCTCTTGCGCGAAACTTTGCTCGCCCTTCGTCTCGACCGAGACGTTGGTCGCGCCCGACTTCTTGACGGCGGTCTGATAGTCGAAGAGCGTGCCGTTGAAACCCTGCGCCTTGGCGGCCTCATAGTCCTTCTGCGTCGTCGTGCGGTCGTCCTTTTCGCCGCCGCGCGCGATCACGGCGCCGGTGCGAGGATCAACGAGCGTCGCGCCTTCCGACAGCGTGACCGGGCTCGGCGTCTTCCCCATGCCGGGAACCTGAACAGCTTCGCCGGTCATCTTGTTCACGCGGACGAGCGAATCGCCGACGACCTGAAAGTCGAACGGGCTGGTCTTGGGCTGTGCGAGCGCCTGCCACATTTGCTGCCCGAACGCCTGCGTCTCCGGGTTGCGCAGAAGCATCTTGATCGCGTCCACCTTCGCCGAGGTCTGCGCGACGGGGTTCGGCGCTCCGCCCGCGACCCCGGGGAGGCCGACCTGACCGCCGCCCGCCTGCGCAGTATCGGCTGCCGCGGCGCGCTGCGCGAGGAACTGCCCCGCCGGAACGGACAGGGGCCCATCCGACGCGCCGGCCTGCGCGAGTTGGACACCCTTTGCGCCCTTCCGCGTCTCGGCGGGCTCCAGATGCCAGTTCTCGTTGCCGAGCGGGAACTTCACGCCGTAGGCCGCCGCATTGGCGTGAGCCCACTGCGTCGCCTGCGGGTTCTCGTAGGAGAGATCGAGCGCCTGCCCGTGATTGTGGTTCGACGATCCCGGCGGAGCCACCCATTTGCGCGCGGCTTCGGGCGAGCCGTATTTCGCCAGCGCGGCGTTCCAAAGCTCCTGCTGTTTCTCGACCGACCGAAACCCGGAGCGGATGCCGACGCCGTAGGGGTTGTCGTTCAGGAAGGCGAGCGCGCGGCGTTGGAATTCCGGCGAGACGCCGTTCAAAGAGCCGTTCTCGACATACTCGCCGAGCGACGCCGCGCGATCCGGCCCGTTGGGGTCGTTTGTTCGCGACGCCAGCCCCGAGCGCGCCGAGGACGGAGGCGCGGCCCGCGTCGCTGTTGGCGGCGGCGAAGGTCGGGAGGCCGGAGCGCACCGGCGGCGCCGGCGCCTGCGGCGCGCCCATCCCGACGCCGAGATTGCCGAGCGTCGGCTGCGCCCTTCGGCCCCGAACCACGTCTCGGCCGCCTTGGCGCGCACATCGCCTGCCTGTTCGGCCCGCTTGCGCTGCCAGTATTGGTCCGCGATGTCGCCCAGGCTGGCGGTCATCGCGAAGAAAGCTCCGGGGTTGGCGGAGACAAGATTCATGGCGCGCCCTCAGTACAGACCGCCGGTGCCGGTCGACCCGCCGCCGAAAAGGTTGCCGCCCGTCGCGAACTTCAGTCCGCTGCCCAACAGCCCCATGCCGGCGCCGAACATGTTCTGCGCGCCGGCCGCGGTGGCCTGTGCGCCCATCTGGTAGTTGTTGGCGATCGCGCTCGCGTTCTGGGCCTGCAACGCGCCCAGCGTCGTGCCGCGCTGCATCCACGACGCATTGGTGTCGCGGCCTAGCTGGTTCTGCCAGCCGCCGATCTGCGAACCGAGATTGCTCTGCAGCGACGCGGCGTTCTGGCCCCAGCTGGAGGCCAGCGAGCCCAGCGTAGAGCCCGTTTGCTGCGCGATTCCGGCTTGCTGGCCGGCATACTGGCCGATCTGCTGCTGCGCCTGCATCCCGAGGCCCTGCTGGCCGTTCAGGCGGTCCATCCACGACCCGTAGTTCTGATCCGCCATGTGTCCGGCGCGATCCGAAATTGCGGCGAGCGTGTTGCCGCTCGCGGCCATGCCGAGCGCGGCGGCCTTGCGGGCGGCCTGGTCTGTCGCTTGGTCGACCGCATATCGATAGCCGGGGTTGTAATCGCGAAACGCGGCCATCGCCGCATCGCGTCCGCCCGCGCCGTTCAAACCGAGCGCGTTGGAATACATTCCCGACGCAGCCCGTCCTGACTGCGCATAGGCTGCATGCCCTGCATCGCCCCGTCGAGATAGCGGAGCGCCTGATCGGCGTTTGCGCGCACATCTCCGCGCGCCATGTTCAGGCCTTGACCGAGATAGTTCTGCGCCTCGGCGTTGTAGCCCTTCGCCGTGTTGATCGCGGCGCGCGTTCCGACGCCCAGCGCCTCAAGGCCGGGGTCAAACGCGCTGTTGACGGCGCCCATCTGGTTTTCCAGAGAGCGGTTCAGCGCGTCTGTCGACCGGCTCATGGCCTTCGATGCGCTCTTCCCTGTCAGGGCGCCCAGAATCCCACATCACGCTCCTATCGCGGCGGCGAGGCGCATCAGCCAGGCCTTAAGTTTCTGTTCGTAGGCGATCTGTTCCGGCGTCGGCGTGCCGTCGGCGTTGATACGGCGCACGCTTGCCGGAGGCGGCGAAGGGGGCGGGTCTTGCGCGGCGTTGAAACTCATGGCCTGCGCGTCTCGCCCTGGATCGTGGCTCCCTGAAACGACACAGGCGCGGGGTCGCTCACGCGCCAACGCGGGCGGCAAGCTCGCGTTGCGAAAGGTTGGATCGGGCGCGCTCGGCGCGAAGGTCTGCTGCGGTCGTCATTGGCAGAAGTATGCGCTTTCAAACGCGAACAAACAATCGTTCTTGTAACAATATCAATGTTTTGTGCGCTTGCGTGCGCTGGCGTTTGTGAGCGTTCGCGGATGATTTCTCCAGACGGAAATGCTAGGATGAAGGTCGCCGCCGGAGAACGATTCATGGCCTTTCACATCCATCGCCGACAGTTTCTTGCGGCTGGTCTGGCGAGCGCGACCCTCGGCGCCGGCCCTGTCGCATCGCTGGCGTCCTCGGCGCGGTTCTTCCATCGCTCCTTCGCCGGCCTTTGGCCCGCCTGCTGCTTCGCGGGCGCGCTGCTGAGACATGCCGAGTTCATGCCGCCGGCGCTGGAGCGCGAGATTGAAGCCGAGCTTGAGCGAGGTCACCGAGCCGACGCGGGCGTTGTCGCGCTTCCGGCCGTCAGTTTCGAAGACGAGCGCCGTTGCGCGGAGTTTTCGCATGGCTCGCGGTGCGAGCCGTCGCTCCGCCGATCCTGCGCCGCGCCGGCTATGACGCGCTTGCCGAAGCGTGCGAACAGGAAATGCGCCTCGACGGCGGCGCGGCTTCCACCGCCCAACATGCGGTCGGGCGCGACAATCGCGCGTCCGTAGTCATGCCCCGCCTCGTCAGCTTCGCCTATGGCGCCAGCGCGCACGCGGCCAACGCCGCCTGTTTCGCCCGGCAGAACGACGTGGAGGCGTTTCGCGAAGCAGGCGCGCAATGCGGCTACGCGCTGCTCAGCCCCTCGGCTATGAGGACGCGACCGCGGAAGAGATTGCGACGATCTGGCGCTTCGCGGTCGCGGCGATCAACGAAGCGACGATGCGGCAGGCACGATCAACGCAGATGGGAAACGCCGACAGCGCGATGCAGAACATCAAGGTGACGGTCGGCCATACTAGCGACGACACAAGCGCCGCCCCGCCGCATGGGTGAGCGTGGACGATCAACAGGGTTTTCTCACGCGGCCTAGCCAATCTTGGCGCGCAGTCAGAATCGTCACGGCGTCAACCACTGAGCGGGGCATTCCAGCGCCGTCGCCAGCGCCGCGAGCGTGTCGGCGGCTCCCTTCCGACGCCCCGTCTCAAGGTCGCTGAGATAGCCCTGTCCAAGCCCGGCGCGCTCGGCAAGCTCGGTCTGCGTCATGCCGCGCGCCTTGCGCAGGGCGGTCAGCAGCGAGGCGCCCTTGAGGATATGGGCGCTGACTTCCGGCGGGAGCGCGGCGTCGCGACCGGCCGCGAGATCGGCCATGCGCGCGTCGAACAGCGCGGCGTCGGCGGCGTCTTCGTCGGCGTCTGCGGCGGCGGCGACTAGGGCGTCGTATTCGGCGCGGGGAAGGATGACAAGTTCCTCGCCCGCCGGGGTCTTGATGATCTGAGGGGCGCCATGTCACTGCCTCCGATAAGTGGTGGTTTCGCGCTTGCCGACATAGACGGCGAGAACCGTCGTGCGATCTTCCGCGAACAGGACGCGGTAGCGCCCAATCCGAAGGCGGAAGCCGTCGCGCCCGGCGAGACGCTTCACGTCGCCGCGCCCGTCAATGGCGTAGGCGCATAGACCGTCGTGAATTGCGGTGCGGGCATCCTGCGGCAGGGCGTCGAGGTCTTTCGCGGCGGCGTGCGTAAAGACGACCGTTTTCATCGCGATAATATCGCGCGCGGAAGCGATGGCGTCAAGCGATAATATCGCAGACAGGACGGCCTGTTTTTATCTTGCGCGCGTGAGGACGGAGGAAGCGGTTCGTTTACACGCCTGCCTCGCCGGCCGCCTTGAGCCTCACCCNCGGCCCGCCCGGCGCAACCTCGCCGTCGTCGAGGAAAACGACGCCAGCCGCCTCCAGCGCCTCGCGCAGGTCGTGGAGTGTGCGGCCTTGCGGCGCGCGCTTGCCAAGCTCGAAATTGGCGATGGTGCTCTTCGCGACGCGGCTTGCCGTTGCGAGATCGCCCTGCGTCATACCCACCAGTCCGCGACCGGCTCGCATCTGAGCGGCTGTAATGATATTTTTAGCGTCTGACATTTTATGTGTTGACCCCTGCGACTAATGTGCTATCTATAGTAGCAGATTGGTTCAAAAGAGCAACCGCAATGCCTGCCACCGCATCCCGCTTCCACAAACTCCCCGCCGAAGCCCTCGCCGATGAAATCGGCCGCCTCGACGCCATCGTGAAGGCCGCCGAAGCGGACCTGAAAGCCGCCAAGGACGAGTTCAAGGCGCGAGGTCTGACCGCCGCCGCTGGCGAGCGCTTCGCCGTCACGGCGTCGGAACAGATCGCCGGGCGCCTCGACGCCAAGGCCCTGCGCGCCGCGTTTGGCGAAGCCATCGCCAAGTTCGAGACCGCCGTCGTCTCGACCGTCATCCGCATCAAGGCCGCCAACCGCATGCAAGCCGTCGCCGCGTGACGCCAGCGCCGCCGGCTCGCCCCGGCGGCCCCCGACCCTCCCTCTCAATCCGGACCTGCCCGATGAACGCCCCGAACCTCACCCGTCGCGCCGCCATCTTCGCCGCTGGAGTCGCAGGCGCGACGCTGGCCGTCCCGGCCATCGCCGCCACCGCGTCCGCGCCTGACCCTCTCGCCGCGCTGATCTGCGAGCATGATGAGGCCACCGCCTACTACAACGCCAACGCGCCAGAAGACGACGATCTCGCCGACGCTTTCGCCGACGCGACGTTCATGCCGTCGTTCTCCCGGCTTATCCAAGACCCGCCGCGCCCCACGACGATGGCCGGAGTGATTGCCGGGCTGCTGTTCCTTTTGCACGAGAAGATGAGCGCCGCCGATGCGGCCCCGGTGCTCGGCGTCTGCCTCGACTTCCTGCGCGGTTCGGAGGCGTGACCATGACCGCCGCCCTCATCCAAGCCCATCGGGCGGCGCTGGCGAGGCTGGCGGAGGCCCGCCGACGCCTGCGCGATCTGGAGGCGCGGCACGGCTTGGCCACCGCCGGGCGCTGGCTGGAGACGATCATTCCGGACCCGTTCCGACCTGGCGGCTGGAGCGCCTGCAACGGCGCCGATCATATCTCCCGGCAGATCGAACGCTCCTTTGAGCGCGTTGCGGTCTTTGCGGAAGGCGAGGCGCTGGAGGCGCTAGCGCGGACGACGCGAGACGCCTTGGCGAAGGCGCGCGACGTGTTCGCGATCCTCGACGCCGCCGACGAGGCGACCGGGCTTCCGCCGCGCGGCGGGCGATGATCGAGGCCGAAGCCGCCGAACAGGCCGCGCTAGCCGCCATCGCCAGCGCCCGTCCCCTGACCGGCGAGGCGCGCGCCTATCTCGCCGGCGCCGACGCGCTCACCTTGGCGACGGCGCGGGCCGCGCTGGCGGGGTGAGCGCGGGAAACAGGAACGGGCGCGACCGCGAGCGGTCAACAAAGGATGCGCCAGCGCGAACAGGGACGTAAACAGGGAATGGACTTCGCCGCCGCGCGAAACGTCAAAGCACTTCAATCAGATACGACGGCTGAATGGCGGAGGAGGCGGGATTCGAACCCGCGATACGGTTTCCCGTATACACACTTTCCAGGCGTGCGCCTTCAACCACTCGGCCACCCTCCGGACGGCGCTGCGATTACCACCGCCGCGCGCCGGGAGCAAGCGGGGCGTCACGGTTTCGTCGTCATGCGCGGCTTCGTCCGGCCGGCGTCGCGCGCGCGTCTTCAGGCATGGCCGAGGTCGAGCGCGATCGCGGCTTCGAGATGGCGGGNGAAGCGGCGCGGCGCCACCGCGAGCAGATCGCCGCGCAACGTCAGGGCCATCGCCCATTCATTCTCCGCGAGCCAACGCCGGCAGGCGGCCGACAGGCGGCNGCGCTTTTGCGGCGTCACCGCCGTCAGCGCCTCCTCCAGGGTGGGCCGCGCCTTGACCTCGACGAAGGCGACCGCGTCGTCCTTCATCGCGACGATGTCGATCTCGCCGCCCCGCGCGCAATAGCCGCGGGCGAGAATGCGATAGCCGCGCCGGCGCAAATAGGCGGCCGCGAGCGCCTCCGCCGTCAGGCCCACCGCGCGGGCGGCGCGGCGGGCGTCGGCGTCGCGGGCGGTCACGGGGCGGTCTCGTCGCGCGACAGCGCCAGCGCGCGGGCGTAGACCTCGCGGCGCGGGCGGCCGGTCTCGCCGCACACCAGAGCGGCGGCGTCCTTCAGCGACAGACGCGCCATCGCTTCGCGCAGGCGCGCGTCGAGATCGTCGGCGCGCGCGAGCGCCGCGCCGGCGTCGGGCGGGGCGACGACGACGACGATCTCGCCGCGCGGCTCATCCGCGGCGTAGACCTGCGCAAGCTGCGACAAGGCGCCACGTCTGGCCTCTTCGAATTTCTTGGTCAGCTCGCGCGCGACGCAGGCCTGACGATCGCCCAACGCGGCGCGCAGATCGACCAGCGTCTCGGCGAGGCGGCGCGGCGATTCGTAGAAGACGAGCGTGGCGGGAATCGCGGCCAGCCNGGCGGCGCGCGCCCGGCGCGCGGCGGCTTNTTGCGGCAGAAAGCCTTCGAACAGGAAGCGATCCGTCGGCAACCCCGAGACGACCAACGCCGCCAGCGCCGCCGAGGCGCCAGGCAGCGNCGTAGACCGGGCGCCGGCGGCCGTCGCCGCGGCGACCAGGCCGCCGCCGGGATCGGAGATCAGCGGCGTGCCGGCGTCGCTCACCAAAGCGAGGCTTTCGCCCGCCGCCAGACGCGCGAGAATGGCGGGCGCGGCGCGCTCGGCGTTGTGGGAATGGAAGGCGACAAGCGGCGTGGCGATGCCGAAATGGGCGGTGAGCCGCCGCGTCACCCGGGTGTCCTCGGCGAGGATCGCGTCCGCGGCCGCAAGGGTCTCCAGCGCGCGCAGCGTCACGTCGCGCAGATTGCCGATCGGCGTGGCGACGACGTGCAGCCCCGGCGCCAGCGCCGGCGCCGCGACGGCGCGGCCGTCGAGGTGATAGACGCGCGCGCCCATGCCGTCCCTTTCGTTCGCATTTCGGCCCGATTGCCCCGCCACCCTTCGACGGTTCGCGACAGGCTCGCGACGCAGCCCCGCCCCTTGGCTATAGCTCGCGCGGGCGGCGCGGCGAAAGCGTTAACGAAACATTACGGATTTCCCTCGATCATCGCCCGCCGCGCCGCTTGCCCGGCGCGCGCCCTGCGGAGACCATCTTGACCGACCTCCCCGCCCCGCCGCGCCGCGGCTGACCCGCCGAGCCGGACTTCTCGCGGCGGCGAGCGGGACGGCGGCGATGGTCGCGGCCTGCGTCCCCACCGGNGTTCGGGGCCGGTTCGATCGGAGGCGCCGGCGCGCCTCCCGCGACGCCGGATGCGGCGGCGGAGACGCCCGCCCCCGCGCCCGAAGCCCCTCCCGCGGCTCAAACCATCGGCAAGGGCCCGTCAAGATCGGGCTTCTGTTGCCCCTCACCGGCCCTTCTGGCCCGACCGCGCTGGGACCGGCGTTGCGCGACGCGGTCGAACTGGCGACGCTGACGACCGGGGCGGCCGACGTCACATTTCTCGTCAAGGACGACGCGTCCACGCCAGCCGGCGCGCGCGCGGCCGCGCAGGCGGCGCTGGCGGAGGGCGCCGAGCTGATCGTGGGCCCGGTCTTCGCGGCCTCGGTGAAAGCGGCCGGCGCCGTCGCGCGCGCGTCCAACCGGCCGCTGATCGGCTTCTCCAGCGACGCCACCGCCGCCGCGCCCGGCGTTTATCTGTTGTCGCTGCTGATCGAGAGCTATGTCGAGCGGGTGGTCGCCCACGCCGCAGGCCAAGGAAAGAAGTCATTGGCGGCCTTGGCCGCGGACACCGAATTCGGCGTGGTGGCGAGCGCGGCGCTGCGCACCAGCGCGGCGGCGCATGGGCTGCGGGTGATGCTGGAGGAGCGCTACAGCGCCGCGACGCTCACGGAGACGATGCGCAAGGTCGTCGCCCTCGGCGAGCAAATCGACACGCTGTTCCTTGGCGAACAGCCGGAGGGCCTCGCGGCGGCGACGCAGGCGATGGGCGCGGCCGGCCTTCGCCCCGGCGCCGTTCAGCTCCTGGGCGTCAGCCAGTGGAACGACCCACGGGCGTTGCGCGCGCCGCAGCTGGAGGGCGCCTGGTTCGCGGCGCCGGAGCCCGCGGGCTTCGTCGGCCTGTCGCAGCGCTATCGCGCCAAGTTCGGCAAGGAGCCGCCGCGACTGGCGAGCCTGGCCTATGACGCCGCCTCGCTCGCCGCGGCGCTGGCGCGCGCGCAGGGCGCGGCGCGCTTCGCCCCGCAGACGTTGACGGCGCCGACCGGCTTCACTGGCGTCGACGGGGCGTTCCGTTTCAAGGCGGACGGGCTGAACGAGCGCGGGCTGGCGGTGATGCGCATCGAATCGGGACAGGCGCGCGTGATCGCCGCCGCGCCGCGCAGCTTTCCGGCGGCCACCAATTAAGACGGAGCGGCGCGGCGAGGGCGCAACGGAATGTTATCGCCCCGCCGTTAAGGTCGCGGGCGCGGCGGCCCGCCGCGTCGGTCGCCCTGCATGTCGGTTGTCTTCGCTTTCGCCCTCAACACGATCTTCAACTTCGCCATCGGGCTCCTGGTGGCCAAGCATCTCGGCCCGGCCGAGTATGGCCGNATCGCGCTGGCCTCGGCGACGGCGACCTTCATCAACACCGCCCTGTTCGACTGGCTGCGCCAGGCGGCCACGCGCTTCTACTCCTCGCGCTCCCGCGAAACGCGGCCGGAGGTGCGCGCGACGCTCGACCTCACTTTCGGGCTGATGACGCTGGCGCTCGGCGTCGGCGCCATCGCGCTGACGCTGTCGGGCGTGGAGATCGTGCTGTCGGGATCGTTGCTCGCGCTGGCGGCGGCCGGCGGCTGCGCGCATGCGATGTTCGACTTTCACGCCGCGATCGTGCGGGCGCGCTTCGACGACAAGACCTATGTCCGCATGGTCGCGGTCAAACATCTGCTCGGTCTGGCGCTGACGGTGGGCGGAGCGTGGTGGTTTCAGGACGCGCGGGTGGCGCTTGCGGGCATGTGCGCGTCGGTCGCCGGATCGGTGCTGGCGGCGCGNCGGCGCCTGATCGACCCTGACGCGACGCCCGCGCTGGCGCGGCGCGCCCTGGCGCGCTCCTACATGGCCTATGGGCTGCCGCTGGTGCTGGCCGGCGTGATCGCGCAGGCCGCGCCTCTTCTCATTCGCACCGTCGTGGCGCAACGTTTCGGCTTCGCCGAGATGGGCCAGTTCGCGCTGGCCTACGATATCGGACTGAAGCTCGTCGCGGCGGTGTCCTCGACGCTCGACGTGATGTTGTTCCAGCTCGCGGTGAGGGCCGACGAACTGGAGGGCCGAGCCGAGGCCAAGGCGCAGATCGGACGCAACCTCGCCATCGTCGCGGCCGTCACGGCGGCGACCTGCGTCGGGTTCTGGCTGATCCTGCCGAGCTTCGAGGCGCTGCTGGTGCCGCAAAGCTATCATGGTCATTTCTCGCGCTATCTCGTGGCGCTGCTGCCTGGTTTCTTCGCCTTCGGCGTGATGCAATACGGCGTCACGCCGATCTTCCAAATCGCGCAAAGAACGCTTCCGGTGATCGCAGGCGCGCTGATCTCGCTCGCCGTCGCCTGCGCGGCGACGCTGCTCGCGCCGCTCGAATCGGACGCGACCTGGCTGGCGCGAGCGCAGAGTCTGGGCGTTTGCCTCGGCGCGGCGGCGCTGCTGGTCTTCGCGACCACGCAAAAGCCGGTCTGGCCGCGCCCGCGCGATCTCGCCGCCATCGTTTTGGGGTCGGCNGCGATGGCGGTCTGCGTCGCGCCGCTGCGGCACATGGCTCCCGGCGCGCTGACGCTGGCGATCCAGGTCGGCGCGGGTCTGCTGGTGTGCACGCCCTTGCTGCTGGCCTTCGATGTTGGATCCATGCGTGGCGCGCTCAGTCGGAAGCTGCGTCACGGGCGCGCTTAATCCTTCAATAACCATTAGAATTCATTACGCTTTCTCCTAAAATTCGATCGCGTATCGTGGTTCCCGACCGCTTGTGCGTCCGGCTTGCGTCGTCTCGACGCGACAGGGCGCGGCGCGCCTTCAGGAGACGAATACGATGCGCGGTTGGGATTTGGGCCGGGGCGTCTCGGCGGCTGCTCTCGCGGCGGCCGCGTGCCTGCCAGCTGCGGCGCAGGCGCAGGTTCAGCCCGCGCCTATGGCGGCGGCTTCATCGAATTCGTGGCCAATGGCGGGCGTATGGTCGGCCCCTCGCACGCCCCCGCCGGCGTCGCGCCGCAGATGGCCTATTCGGCCGCTCCCGCCTATGTCGCGCCGCAACCCCAGCCCGTCTACGCGCCCCTCGCGGCGGGCGCGCCGCAGGCGCGCGTGATCGCGCGTCCCGGCGCCGGCATGGCGGCTGCGCGACCGACGCCGATCGTCGTGGGGCCATCGCTTGCGGCGCAGAACGCCGGCGCGGTGATCGCCCAGCCCTGGCCGGCGCGGCAGGGCGCCTACGCGCTCGCGCCCGGCTCGCCGGAGCCCGCCCTCGCCTATGCGCCGGCGGTGCGCTCGGCCGCGCCGGCCTATGCGCCGCTGCAAGGCCAGCCGCGCCGCCGCGTCGCGCTCGCCGATCCGACCCAGATCGAGACCGCGCGTCCGCAGCGCGAAACAGCCGAAAAATATCGCCGCGCCGAAATCGACTATTCAGGCCCCCATGCGCCGGGCACGATCATCGTCGACACGCCGTCGCGCTATCTCTACCTCGTGCAACCGGGCGGCCGGGCCTTGCGTTACGGCATCGGCGTCGGGCGGCCGGGCTTCGAATGGTCGGGCGTCAAGCATGTCTCGCGCAAGGCGCAGTGGCCCTCGTGGCGCCCGCCGGCGGAAATGCGCCAGCGCCGTCCTGACCTGCCGGAATTCATGGAGGGCGGCGAAAGCAACCCGCTCGGCGCGCGGGCGCTCTATCTCGGCTCGTCGCTCTATCGCATCCACGGCACCAACGAGCCGCACACGATCGGACACAACGTCTCGTCAGGCTGCATCCGCATGATGAACGAGGACGTGATCGATCTCTATGATCGCGTCGGCGTCGGCGCGAAGGTGATCGTGATCTAGCGACGAATCAAAGCTACGTCCCGTAGAGGACGGAGGCGCCGCGTGAACGCGGACAGGAGAAACCCGCCGGCGGAGATCCGCCGGCGGGTTTTCCATCATGCGCCGCGCGCTCACACGTCGTCGAAGCCGCCGCCGTCGTCATATCCGCCGTCCGCGCCGGCGTCGCCATAGCCGCCGGCGTCGCCGCCGGGATCCAAAGAGGCGTTGTGAAAGCCGCCGTCGCGCACGCCCTGATCGGTCGGCCAGACGTTCGAGGCGTCCGAATCAAGCCCTTGCAAATCGGCGGCGGCGTGAGAATGGCCGGCCGTCTGGGCGAGCTGGGGATCGGACTTGAACAAGCCCTGGATCGAATTCGCCAACATCATGCCGCCGGCCACGCCCGCGGCGGTCGTCAAAGCGCCCGCGAGAAAACCGCCGCCGCGCGCGGCTGCGCCGCCGCGAAACCGCCCTGGGGCGCACCCCAGGGGCCGCCGGGCTGAGGCGCGCCATATCCCTGCTGCGGCCCGCCATAAGAGGGCGGGGGCGGAGGCGCGGAGCGGCCCCANAGCCGTATTCGACGGCGCGGGCGCCGGGCGGGCGGGCGTCGACGAGCCGAAGATCGACGATAGAAAGCCGCCCTGCGCGGGTTGGGACTGCGCCTGCGCCGCGCGCAGCTCGCCCTCCAGCTCCTCGATGCGGCGCTGGGCGGCGCCAAGCGCCTGCTCCTGCACCAGAACGACCTGCGCGAGCGTGTAGGCGGCGTTGGGGATTCCTTGGCGCGGCCNGGCGATGTAGGCCTCGGCGTCGCGATCGCGCGGGGCCCGCTCCGCGTCGCGGACGCGATCGAAGAGGCCCGAAATCATCTGGCGTTCGTCAGGCGACATCACTTCATCTCCGAACAAGCGCGCTCAAAATCGCTTGCGCGCCGGTCACCCCAATCTGGGGAGCCGACGCGCAGCGCCAAGGGGCGGACGTACGGAATGAGTTTTTAAGCGGCTTGAAAATCGCGCCGCGCGGGCCTCACTTCAGATCCTTGCCCGAAATGTCGAAGGACAGCGTCGCGGCGACGCGGTGGCCGCACCAGCCCGAGCGGCCCGAAGCGACGCCGCCAAGGGCGTTGCCGGCCGGATCGGAGGTGTTGATCCAGCACTCGGACTTCTTCAGATCGGTGCCCGAATAGCGCACGTCGAAGGTGACGACCTTGTAGACATAGCCCACGCCCGCGTTCCAGGTGTTGTAGGACTGNNTGTTGGTCGGGCCGAGCGACGCCTTGGAGGTGCCGATCCACTGATGGCCGAACTCGCCGGAGACGTAGAAGTCCTTCGGCAGGTTCACCTTGGCGGTGGCGGAGGCGTAGGTGGCCTTGGCGCCGGTGCCGGTCCAGTCAGGCGAATAGTAGACGTTGGCGCCCACCGAGAAGGTCTCGTTGATGGTGTAGGTCGCCTTGCCGTAGACCTCGCCCCAGCTCGGGTTCTTCGGCGTGGTGGGGACCGCGCCCGGAACCGCCGACAAGGTCGTCAGGCCCGCGCCGTCGACCCAATAGCGGCGCGTATTGTTGGGATAGGCATACCAGATCGCGCCGAAGTCGAAGGCGAGCGGGCCAAAGGTCGGACGCACGCCCGCGTACAAATCGGCTTCGAGAGCCGGGTTGGTCGGAAGCTTGACGCTCCACAGCTGCGCGCCGGCGTAGACCTGCCAGTTGTCGTTCGGATTGAGGCGGATCTCGCCATAGCCGGTGACCGCCGGCCGGTGGTTCGACTGGGTGACGCCGCGCGAGATGTAGTCGCTCATCAGCTTGCCGCCGAAAGCGAAGTCGAGGAAGGGGTTGGTCGGCGCGGCGACCGGCTTGGCGGCCTCCTTCTTGGTCGGCAGATCGGCGGCGAGCGCCGGCGCGGCGAGAAGGGCGAGGCCGAGGGCCACAGAGGCGGGCGACAGCGCGCGGACGAACGACATTACCTAGGCTCCAGAGCGCAGAGTTTCGATGTCACGACACATCACGAAGCCGCGCCGCCGCGCCACCTCGTTTCGCAGGCGCCGCGCCCATCGCTTGGGCGCCGCACCTGCGAAGAGCCCAAAAGCGCCCATTCTCTAGGCGTCGCATTTTCTTTCGCGCCGCGCGTGACGAAATTGTCACGCTGTCGACGCGGCGTCGCCACGATCGCGCCCTCCCGCGGATCGCGGAGAGCGTCGCCCGGCAAGCGGTGCGTGGCCGCAGAACGGCGCCGCTCAGAGCCTGGCGAGAGCGGTCGGCCGCGGACCGCCGGTGGCCCAGTCCAGAAGCTCAACCGTGTGCAGGATCGGCGGGCCGGACCCGCCCTGCGCGAGCCCCTCCTGCAACTGCGTCATGCAGCCGATATTGCCGGCGGCGACGACGTCGGGGCGGGTCGCGCCGATGTTTTTGAGCTTTCGCGCCTTGAGCGCGCCGGCCAGCTCCGGCTGGAGGATGTTGTAGACGCCGGCGGACCCGCAGCACAGATGCCCCTCGGGCGGATNCCTGACGGTCAGCCCGACGGCGCGCAGCAGCGTCTTGGGCGCGTCGACGATCTTCTGGCCGTGCTGCAAGGAGCAGGCGGAGTGATAGGCGACCGTGCGCACGGCGCCGAGATCGGCGCGCGGCAAGGGCGCGAGGTCGAAGCCGGCGAGGTATTCGGTCACGTCGCGCGCCAGACCCGACACATGTTTCGCCTTCTGCGCCCATGCCGGATCGTTGCGGAACATCCAGCCATAGTCCTTGACGGTGACGCCGCATCCCGACCCGGTCATGACGATGGCCTCGACGGGCGCGCGCTCGATCTCCGCCGTCCAGGCGGCGATCATGCGCTTGGCCAGCGCGTGGGCGCGATCCTCCTGTCCGAGATGATGCACGAGGCCGCCGCAACAGCCTTCATCCGCGGCGATGACGACATCGACGCCAAGCCGGTTGAGCAGGCGGATCGCCGCTTCGTTGATCTCCGGGCGGAGGGCGGGCTGGGCGCAGCCATGCATCAGAATGACGCGGCGGCGCATCTGCGGCGCGGCCGCGTCCGCGGCGGCGGGCCATACGCCCGGCCTTTCGGTCGGCGAGCGGCCGGCGAAGCTGGTCGGCGACAGGCGCAGCGCGGCGGCGAGACGGGGACCGACGCCGGGCAGCTTGCCGGCGAGGCCNNGGCGAAAGGCCGGGCCGCAGCAGGACACGCGGAACAAAGCGCGGTCGGTGAGCACCCGCCCGAGCATGCGGCGCATCAGACGGTCGGCGAGGGGGCGCTTGTAAGTGCGCTCCACATAGTCGCGGGCGTGGTCGACGAGATGCATGTAATGCACCCNCGACGGGCATGTCGTCATGCAGGACAGGCAGGACAGGCAGCGGTCGAGATGGGTGACGACCTTCTCCGTGGCGGGCCGGTCGTTCTCCAGCATGTCCTTGATCAGGTAGATGCGCCCGCGCGGCGAATCGAGCTCGTCGCCGAGCGTCACGTAGGTCGGACAGGTCGCGGTGCAGAAACCGCAATGCACGCAGCTGCGCAGGATCTTCTCGACGTCGGCGGTGGCTGCGTCGGCGAGCTGGGCGAGGGTGAAATTGGTTTGCATGGCGAGGCTCAGGCCGCAGGGGGCGGCGCGAACACGCCGTCAGGATCGAAGGCCGCCGCCAGACGCGCCTTGAGCGCGGCGGCGGGGTCGGGCGCGGCGGAGACCGAGGCGTGCGGCCCGCGCAGCAGGCGCGCGTGGCCGGCGCCGCCGAGCGCCGCCCGCAGGCGTCCGCCGCGCCCTGCCCCGCGCCGTCGCCGGACAGATGCACGAGGCCGCCGCCCCAATCGTAGAGCGCGGCGACGTTCCCCAGCGCGGCGCGCAGGTCCGCGACGAGACGCGCGGCGCGCGAGGGCGCGGTGGCGACGCGCCAGACCGGCGCTCCGGCGGCGGAAAAGGGGCCGAGGTCGCGAAGGTCGCGCCACAAGGCGTCGGCCTCGTCGCGGTCGAGACGCCGCGCGCGACCGAACGAAGCCAGACGCGCCGTCAGCGCGTCGAGGCGATAGGTGAGCGATTCGGCGTTGTGTTCGAGACGAAGCAGCGTGAGGCCGCGACGCGGATCGTGCGCCGCGCCCGACACCTCGAAGGGCGTCGCCAGAGCCGCCGACAGCGCTTCGATCGCGCGGGCGTCGTCGAGGCCGTCGAGCGCCAGCGTGGCGCGGGCGGCGGGACGCGGCAGCAGCTTGAAGGTCATTTGCGTCAGCACGCCGAAGCGGCCCTGCGCGCCGGCCTGCAGACGCGCCAGGTCGAGGCCGGTGACGTTCTTGACGACGCGGCCGCCCGATTTGACGATCTCGCCGGCGCCGTTGACGAAGCGCACGCCCAGCAGCGCGTCGCGCAAGCCGCCCGCCTGAACGCGGCGCGGGCCGGAGAAGCCGGCCGCGACAAGGCCGCCAAGCGTCGGCGCGCCATTGGTGGCGTAGAGCGCGCGCGGGTCGACGGGCTCGAACGGCAACATCTGGCCCTGCGCGGCGAGCGCCTCCTCGATCGCGGCGACCGGCGTGCCGGCCTTCGCCGTGATCGTCATCTCGGCGGGATCGTAGTGGACGATCCCCGACAGTTCGCGCGTCGTCAGCGTCGCGTCGGCCTGACGCGGCGCCGCGAGCCCGGCGCGCGTGCCGCCGCCTTCGATCGCCAGACGGCGACCGGCGGCGCGCGCGGCGGCGACGAGATCGGCGATCTCCTGTTCGGAGCGCGGGGCGTCGCTCATCGCCCGGTCTCCGAGGCGGGGCGGCCCTCCAGCGGAAACACCTTGGCGGGATTGAGCAACCAGGCCGGATCGAAGGCGGCGCGGGCGCGCATCTGCTGGTCGAGATCGACGCGGTTGAATTGATGGGTCATCAGATCGCGCTTTTCGATCCCCACGCCATGTTCGCCGGTGAGGCAGCCGCCGGCGTCGACGCAGAGCTTGAGAATGTCGGAGCCGGCGGCCTCGGCCTTGGCCTGCTCGGCGGGGTCGTTGCAGTTGAACAGAATGAGCGGGTGCATGTTGCCGTCGCCGGCGTGAAAGACGTTGGCGACGCGCAGGCCGTAGCCGGCGACGATCTCGGCGGTGCGTTTGAGCACGTAGGAGAGCTGAGAGGTCGGCACCGTGCCGTCCATGCAAATATAATCGGCGACGCGGCCGGTCGCGCCGAAGGCCGATTTTCTGCCCTTCCAGATCGCCGCCGACTCCATCGCCGACCGCGATTCCTTGACGACCTGGACGCCGTGCTCGCGCGCGATGGCGACGATCTGCGCGAGCTGGCTCTCCATCTCCTCCGGCGAGCCCTCGACCTCGACGATCAGCAACGCCTCGACGTCGAGCGGATAGCCCGCCTTGGCGAAGCCCTCGCAAATCTCGATGGCGGGCTTGTCCATGAACTNCATGGCGACGGGGATGATGCCGGCCGCCATGATCGCGGCGACGCATTCGCCCGCCGCCTCGCTTGAAGGAAAGCCGAACAGCACCGGGCGCGCGCCCTCGGCCTGCGGGAGAATGCGCAGCGTCGCCTCGGTGACGATTCCGAGTTGCCNCTCCGAGCCGACGATCAGCGGCAGCAGGTCCATCGGATCGCCGTCCATCCAGTCGCCGCCGAGATCGAGGATCGTTCCGTCGATCAGCACGATCCTGACGCCGAGAACGTGGTTGAACGTCACCCCGTATTTGAGGCAGTGGGCGCCGCCGGAATTCATGCCGAGATTGCCGGCGATGGTGCAGGCGAGCTGCGAGGACGGATCGGGGGCGTAGAAGAATCCATGCTCTGCGACGGCGGCGGTGACGGCGAGATTGGTGACGCCGCTCTGCACCCGGATCGTGCGGTCGGGGATCGAGACGTCGAGAACGCGCGTCATCTTGGAGACGCCGACGACGACCGCGTCTTCCTGCGGAATGGCGCCGCCCGACAGCGAGGTGCCGGCGCCGCGCGGCACGACCTTGACGCCGAGATCGCGGCAGACGCGCATCACCCTGGCCACCTCCTCGGCGTCGCGCGGCAGGGCGACGGCCAGCGGCATGCGCCGATAGGCGGAGAGCGCGTCGGTCTCGTAGGCGCGCCGCTCGTCCTCGCTGGTCACCAGACAATCGGGCGGCAGGATGCGCGCCAGCGCGGCGACGATTTCGTCGCGGCGCGCGAGAATGGCGGGATCGGGCTCGGGAAATGCGATGGCGCTCATCCTTCAGGCTCCAGAACCAGATCGGCGCGATTGAGGCGGCGCAGCGCGGTCGCCAGACGCAACTCGTCGCGTCGCTGCGCTTCGACCTCGGCGAAAACAAATCCGATATGGGCGGCCACAGCCTTGTCGGCGGCCTGCGCGTCGCCCGCGACGATCGCCTCGACGATGGCGACGTGCTGGGCGAGCAGCTGGTCGCGCGCGCCCTCGCGGCGATAGAGAAGATCGCGATTGAAGAAAACGCCCTTGCGCAGGANGCGCGAGAGCACGCGCATCACGTGCAGAACGACCACGTTATGCGCCGCCTCGTAGACGGCGATGTGGAGTTCGACGTCAAGCGCGGCCTCCTCTTGCGGGTCGTCGAGCTTGTGGGCCTCCCGCATGCGGGCCAGAAGATCGGCGAGCGCGGCGCGCTCCATCGGCGTCGCGCGCTGGGCGGCCAGACGCGCCGCCTCGCCCTCAAGCGTGGCGCGAAACTCGAAATAGTCGGCCGCGACGCGGGCGTCGTCCGAGAACAGCTCGGCGAGCGGCGCGGAAAGCGGGGCGAGATATTCGGCCACGCGGGCGCCCTCGCGGCCAAGCGTGACCAGGCCGCGCCCGGCCAGAGCGGCGAGCGCGTCGCGCAGCGTCGGACGCGAGACGCCGAGTCGGGCGGCGAGATCCCGCTCGGACGCGAGACGCTCGCCGGGGCGCAGAACGCCGTGAAGGATCATCTCCTCAAGCGTGCCGGCGACGCTTTCGGCGGCGCGCGGCGTGGCGACCATGATCGGCGGAGCGACAGGCGCCGGGCGGGGCGGCGGCCGGCGCCGGTCGGCGGCGGGGGCCGGCCGTTCGACTGCGGCTCTGGTTAGACGAGGCGACCATGTTGACATCTTGGTAAATTTATTTAACCAGTCAAGAGCCGCGGGGCGAAATGGATGCGACGAGACGTCAGGGCCGCCGCGGCAGGGAAACGCGACGCGGGGGCGCCTCATGACCTGGACCCAGGTTTACAATCCATTCGGCAACGCNCTTTTGTCGACGCTGACGGCGGCGCTGCCGGTGGCGACGCTGCTCATTCTCATCGCCTGGGGCAAGATCGAGGCTTATGTCGCCGCGCTGATCGCGCTGGCGGCGTCGCTCGCGGTGGCGATCTTCGTCTTCACCATGCCTGCCGGCGTGGCGATCCGCGCGGCGACCTACGGAGCCGTGACGGGGCTGTTCCCGATCGGCTGGATCATTCTCAACGTCATTTTCCTTTACCGGCTGACGGTCGAGAAAGGCTGGTTCCAGATCCTCCAGCAATCCATCGGCGGGATCACGCCGGATCGGCGATTGCAGCTTCTGCTGATCGCCTTCTCCTTCGGCGCCTTTTTCGAGGGCGCGTCGGGCTTCGGCACGCCGGTGGCGGTGACGGGCGCCTTGCTGATGGGGCTCGGCTTCTCGCCGCTGGCGGCCTCGGGCCTGTCTCTGATCGCCAACACGGCGCCGGTCGCCTATGGCGCTCTGGGAACCCCGATCCAGGGCCTCGCCTCGGTCACCGGGCTCGATCCCTATCTGCTCGGCGCGATGGTGGGGCGGCAATTGCCGCTGTTTTCGCTGATCGTGCCGTTCTGGTTGATCTGGGCCTTCGCGGGCTTCCGCGGCATGATCCAGATCTGGCCGGCGATCCTGGTGTGCGGCCTCAGCTTCGCGATCCCGCAATATGTCGTATCGAACTTCATCAATCCGTGGGTGGTCGACATCGTCGCCGCCATCGTCTCGATGGTGTGCCTGATCGGCTTCCTGCGGGTGTGGCAGCCCAAGNNGCTGTGGCTGTCGCCGGCGCTGCGCGGACGCGACGTCTCGGCGGGAACCATGCCGCCGCCGCCGGCGCGCGTCGAGGCGACGCGCGAGCAGATCCGGATGTCGTGGGTTCCCTGGGCGATCCTTTCGGTGATCGTGATCATCTGGGGCGGCCAGTGGTTCAAGAACATCGTCAACCCGATCGCGACCTGGTCCTATCCGATTCCCGGGCTCGACAAGGTGATCGTCAAGACGGCGCCCGTGGTCGCCAAAGACGTTCCCGAGGGCGCGGTGTTCGCGTTCACCTGGCTGTCCTACACCGGCACGGGCATTCTGATCGCGGCGATCCTGGCGGGCTTCGTGATGGGCTTCGGGCCGCTGCAAATGCTGCGCTCCTACGCGCGGACCTTGTGGATCGTGCGCTATTCGCTCTTCACGATCATGGCCATGCTGGCGATCGGCACGCTGACGCGCTATTCGGGCATCGACGCGACGCTCGGCCTCGCCTTCGCCACGACGGGCGTGCTGTATCCCTTCTTCGGCACCCTGCTCGGCTGGCTCGGCGTCGCGCTGACGGGATCGGACACGGCGTCGAACGTGCTGTTCGGCGGCTTGCAGAAGATCACCGCGGAACAGCTCGGCCTGTCGCCCTATCTGATGGGCGCGGCGAACTCCTCCGGCGGCGTGATGGGCAAGATGATCGACGCGCAATCGATCGTGGTGGCGTCGACGGCGACAAACTGGTTCGGACACGAAAGCACGATCCTGCGCTACGTGTTCTGGCACTCGATCGTGCTCGCCTGCCTCGTGGGTCTGTTCGTGAGCTTGCAGGCCTATGTCTATCCGTTCACTCTGATGGTCATCAAGTAACATGGGCGGGCCGGCGTTCGCGCCGGCCGCGCCCACAGCGCGGGGACTTCATGGAGACGACGGCGACGCGGCCGCGGGCCGGGCTTTTCGCGACCTGTCTCGTCGATCTGACGCGGCCTTCGGTCGGCTTCGCCGCCGCCAAGCTGATCGAGGCGGCGGGTTGCGAGGTGGTGGTGCCGAGCCAGACCTGTTGCGGGCAGCCGGCCTTCAATTCGGGCGACACGGAGACCGCGCGCGCGCTCGCCTTGCAGGCGATCGAGGCGTTTCGCGATTGCGACTACGTCGTGATCCCGTCGGGCTCCTGCGGCGGGCAGTTGATCAAGCATTTTCCGGAGCTGTTCGCCGGCGATCCCAACCTCGCCGGCAAGGCGCAGGATTTTTCGGACAAGTGCCATGAATTGATCAGCTTCCTCTACGACGTGCGCGGGATGCGCAGGGTGGCGGCGCGCTGCGCGCAGCGCGCGACCTATCATGATTCCTGCTCGGGCCTGCGCGAACTCGGCGTCAAGGCGCAACCGCGCGAACTGCTCGCCAGCGTCGAGGGCCTGACCCTGGTCGAAATGAAGGACAGCGAAACCTGCTGCGGGTTCGGCGGGCTGTTCTGCGTCAAATATCCCGACGTGTCGGACGCCATCGTGTCGGCCAAGATCGGCAATATCGAAGACTCCGGCGCCGATCTGGTGCTGGCGGGCGATCTGGGCTGCCTGATGAACATGGCGGGAAAGCTCAGCCGACAGGGCAAGAGCGTGGAGGCGCGGCATGTGGCCGAGGTTCTCGCCGACATGCTCGACGCGCCGGCGATCGGCGCGGCGGCCGAGGAGAAGCGGTCATGAGCGTCGAAGTCACCTCCCCGCGCTTCAACCTGAACGCCCGCGAGGCGCTCGACGACGCGCCGTTGCAGCGCGCGCTCGGGCATGTGCGCAAGAACTTCATCGAGCGGCGCGCCGCCGCCGCCGCGAAGGTTCCCGAATTCGAGGCGCTGCGCGACAGCGCGCGCGACATCAAAAANCATGCGCTCGCCCATCTCGACCTCTATCTGGAGGCCTACGAGAAGGCGGCGACCGCCGCCGGCGCCACGGTGCATTGGGCGCGCGACGCGGCGCAGGCCAACCAGATCATCATCGACATCTGCCGGGCGCGCGACGCGAGNACCGTCACCAAGGGCAAGTCGATGATCTCGGAGGAGACCGGGCTCAACGGCGCGCTCGAAGCCGCCGGCATCACGCCGATCGAGACGGATCTGGGCGAGTACATCATCCAGCTGCGCGGCGAGCATCCCTCGCACATCATCGCGCCGGCGGTGCATCTCAACAAGGATCAGGTCGAGGCCGATTTCCGGCGCGTGCACACCCATCTCGACCCCGCCCGCAACCTCGCCGAGCCGACCTCGCTGCTGGCCGAGGCGCGCGCGGTGCTGCGCCAGAAATTCCTGTCCGCCGACGTCGGAATCACGGGCGCGAATTTTCTGGTGGCGGAGACGGGCTCCTCGATCATCGTCACCAACGAGGGCAACGGCGACCTGACGCAGACCTTGCCGCGCGTGCACATCGTGCTCGCCTCGATCGAGAAGGTCGTGCCGACGCTGGAGGACGTCAGCCAGTTCCTGCGCGTGCTGGCGCGCTCGGCGACGGGCCAGGAGATGAGCGTCTACACGACGCTGTCGACCGGGCCGCGCCGTCCCGGCGACCCGGACGGGCCGGAGGAATATCACGTCGTGCTGCTCGACAACGGCCGCTCGGCGATGGTGGGCGGCCAGTTCGAGGAGATGCTGCGCTGCATCCGCTGCGGCGCCTGCATGAACCATTGCCCGGTCTATCACGCGGTCGGCGGGCATGCTTACGGCTGGGTCTATCCGGGGCCGATGGGCGCGGTGCTGACGCCCTCGCTGGTCGGCGTCGATCAGGCGGGGCATCTGCCCAACGCCTCGACCTTCTGCGGGCGCTGCGAGAGCGTGTGCCCGGTGCGCATCCCGCTGCCGAAGCTGATGCGCTATTGGCGGGAGCGCGAATTCGAGCGCGGCCTGACGCCTTCGGGCGTGAAGAACGGCCTGAAGGCCTGGGCCTTCATGGCGACGCGGCCGAAGCTCTACCAATCGGCGACGCGGGCGGTGACCAAGGCGCTCAATCTCGCCGGCGGGTCGAAGGGTTCGTTCAAGGCGATGCCGATGGCGTCGGGCTGGACGGCGCATCGCAATCTCGCCGCGCCGCAGGCGGGCGACACGTTTCAGGCGTTGTGGAAGAAGCGGACGAAGCCGACATGAGCGCGCGCGATCACATTCTCGGCGACATTCGCCGCTCGTTGAACGTCACCGGCAAGGAGGCGCCGCGCCTGCGCGTCGTCGCCGACCGGATGGCGACCAAGCCGAAGGGCGTCGTCCCGGCGCTCGGGCAGGTCGAGGGCGAGGCGCGGCTCGCGCTGTTTCGCGACAAGGTCATGGCCGCCTCCGCCAGTTTCGCGCGGGTCGGCTCGATCCACGAGGTCGCCGCCGAGATCGCCCGGCATCTGCGCGCCAACAATCTTCCCGCGAGGCTGCGGCGCGGAAGCGACCGGCGCCTCGCCGCGCTCGACTTTCACGGCTCGGCGCTGGAGGTCAGCGAGGGCCCCTCTGAGGGGGACGACCTCAACGGCCTCGTGCACGCCTTCGCCGGCGTGGCGGAGACGGGCACGCTGGCGCTGCTGTCGGGCCCGGCCAATCCGACGACGCTGAATTTCCTGCCCGACAACGCCATCGCCCTGGTGGCGGCCGGCGACGTCGTCGGCGATCTTGAATCGCTGTGGGCGAAGCTGAGGGCGGCGCGGCCGGAGGGGCCGGAGCGGGCGATCAATCTCGTCACCGGGCCGTCGCGCTCGGCCGACATCGAGCAGACACTGTTGCTCGGAGCCCACGGTCCGCGAACTTTGCACGTCATCCTGGTGGGTTGAGGCGGATTTCGCCTGAATTTCGGGCGGCTCCCCCAATTTCGCCGCAAGGCGGGCTGTGGTAAAGGACCATCCCTGATTGGCCGCCGCATGGTCGCGGGCGGAGCGGGCGAAGTCGGGTCGAGGGTCGCGTGCGCCGGGGCGCGCAGCGGCCGGGTCTGGACGGCGCCCGTCCCCTGGACCTTCGGCGCCCGCCGCATGATGGCCCTGCGGGGCGATAAGGATTTTAGCATGTCACCTGTTCTCCGGTTCCGGTCGTCCTTCGCCGCGCTGGCGCTGGTGGCGGGGCGACGCTTTTCGCCGGCCCGCTCGGCGCGCAGACGATTCCCGGTTCGGTCGCGCCTGTCGCGCCGGCGGCGCCGCGCCCGCCGCGCCGGCGGTCACGGCTCCGAAGCCCGCGGCGAGCGCGCCCGCCGCCCCCGCCGCCAGCGCGACGCCGGCCGCTCCGGCGGCCGCGGCCGCCGCGCCCGCGCCCGCGCAGGACGGCGGCATGAGCGGGGATCCGCGCCGGCCGCGCATCCGCCGGCCCCGCGCAAGCGCAAGAAGGCGGCCGCGCCGCCGCCGCCGCCGCGCGAGACGGCGCTGTCGGAATCGAGCGAGCCGAGTTTTACGCCCGACACCTTCTACGCCACCGCGAAGGCTTCCGAGCGCTACAGCGCCATCGCCGACGCCGGCGGCTGGCCGACCGTTTCGGCGGTCTCGCCGGGCGCGCGCGGCAAGGCCGTCGCGACCTTGCGCAAGCGCTTGGCGATGGAGGGCGATCTGCCGGAGTCGAAGGCGGCGGGCGACGTCTACGACGCCGATCTGAAAGCCGCCGTGCTGTCGTTCCAGGATCGGCACGGCCTGCGCAAGACCGGCGTCCTCAACGGCGCGACGCTGAAGGCGATGAACGTGCCGGCGGCGGCGCGCTTCCGTCAGCTCGTCTCCTCGGCGCAGCGCATGGCCGGCTATATGTTCTCCTTCGGCGAGCGCTATGTCGTCGTCAACATCCCCTCCGCTTCGGTCGAGGCGGTGCAGGGCGGCACGGTGGCGCGGCGCTACGTGGCCGTGGTCGGCGATCCCGACCACGCCTCGCCCGAGACGGTCGCCAAGATTCAGGCGATCAACCTCAACCCGACCTGGACGGTCCCGGCCTCGATCATCAAGAACGAGATCATCCCCAAGATGCAGCGCGATCCCGGCTATCTCAGCCGGGCCAACATCCGCATCCTCAACGGCGCGGGCAAGGAGGTCAGCGCGCGCTCGATCAACTGGACGACCGAGCAGGCGACCAATTACACGCTCCGCCAGGATTCCGGGCGCGGCAACGCGCTGGGCGACATCCGCATCGCGATGCCGAACAAGGACGCGGTGTATATGCACGACACGCCCTCGAAATCCTATTTCGGGCGCGACTACCGCTTCCTGTCGCATGGCTGCGTGCGCGTGCAGGGCGTCTACGACCTCGCCGCCTGGCTCGCCGAGCCGGTCAAGGGCGGCTGGGACAAGAAGGCGATCACGACGGCCATCGCCACCGGCGAGCGGCAGGACATCAAATTGCCTGCCCCGGTGCCGGTGGCCTGGGTCTATCTGACCGGCTACGCCTCGCGCGACGGGTTGGCGCATTTCCGGCCGGACGTCTACGGGCTCGATTCGGTCGGCCCCGGCGACGCGGCCGCCGAAACGCGCGGGCCGAGGCCGATCGCGTCGCGGTAAGCCGATCCGACGGTCTTCGGAACAACGCCGCCGTCCAGCGATCGGGCGGCGGCTTTTATTGCGGCCGGAGCGCCGCGTCCGCGTTTCGAGCGCCCAGAAAAAGCCCCGGCCGGCGGCCGGGGCTCAATTCGTCGCGGCGAGGCGGCCTCACAGCATGCTGGGCAGCACGCGATCGGGCGGGCGGTGGCCGTCGATGAAGGTCTTGATGTTCTGGATGACCTTCTCGCCCATATCGAGGCGAGCCTCCACGGTGGAGGAACCCATATGCGGCAGCAGCGTCACCAGACCGCGTTTGGCGGCTCNGATCAGCTTGGGATTGACCGCCGGCTCCTGCTCGAACACGTCAAGGCCGGCGCCGGCGAGGTCGCCATGCTCCAGCATGCGGATCAACGCGTTCTCGTCGATCACCTCGCCGCGGGCGGTGTTCACGACGATGGCGTGGGGACGCAGATATTTCAGCCGGCGGGCGGAGAGCATGTGATAGGTCGCCGGCGTGTGCGGGCAATGGATGGTGATGATGTCCATGCGCGCCAGCATCTGGTCGAGCGACTCCCACCAGGTCGCCTCCAGCTCCTCCTCCTGATGCTCGGGCAGCCGCTCGCGGTTGTGGTAATGGATCGACAGGCCGAAGGCCTTGGCGCGGCGCGCGACCGCCTGGCCGATATGGCCCATGCCGACGATGCCCAGACGCTTGCCGGTGATGCGGCGCCCGAGCATCCAGGTCGGCGACCAGCCGACCCAGTCGCCGGCCGGCACGATCTTCGCGCCCTCGACGATGCGGCGCGACACCGCGAGAATCAGCGCCATCGTCATGTCGGCGGTGTCGTCGGTGAGCACGCCGGGCGTGTTGGTCACCGTGACGCCGCGGCGCAGGCAGGAGGTGACGTCGATATTGTCGACGCCGTTGCCGAAATTGGCGATCAGATGCAGCTGTTCGCCCGCCTGGGCGACCATATGGGCGTCGATGCGGTCGGTGACGGTGGGCACCAGAACGTCGGCGGTCTTCATCGCCTCGACGATCTGCTGGGAGGTCATCGGCGCGTCGTCGAGATTGAGGCGCGCGTCGAACAGTTCGCACATGCGCGTCTCGACGCTCTCGGGGAGTTTGCGCGTGACCACGACGATCGGCTTCTTCCTAGGCATGCGCGCTTCGTCTCCCGCCCTTCCCGCCGCGCCAGGCGCCGCGGTCTTCACGCATCGTTAACGGCGTTCGGAGGACAAGGGACTCTCCGAACCCCTCGCCGTCGCCCGCGACGGCGTCGTCCTCATCTAGCAGAGCCGCGCGCGCACCGAAAGCCGACGAACGTCCCAGCGGGACGCGCGCGCCAAACCGCCAGAGCCGAGTCGAAGGTGAGCGCATGATCCTCTCCCCGCCTCCCGCCGGGCCGCCCTGCGCGCGGCGACCGGCGCCGCGCTGGGCGTTCTGGCCATGTCGACGACGGCTGCGAGCGCCGGCGCGGCCGGCGCGGCGACGCCCGAGACGCAGGGACCGGTCGGGCCGGTCACCCGCCTGCCCCTGCCGCGGTTCGCCAGTCTGAAATCCGATCGGGTCATCCTGCGCGAAGGCCCCTCCAAGGAGCATGGGGCCAAGGTCGTGTTCCAGCGCGCCGGCCTTCCCGTCGAGATCGTCGCGGAGTTCGAGACCTGGCGACGCATCCGCGATTCGGANGGAGCGGAAGGCTGGGTGCTGCACTCGTTGCTGTCGGGCAAACGCACGGCGCTGGTGGCGCCTTGGAAAAAGGGCGAGCTGCTGACGCTGCGCCAGGCGCCNGCCGCTTCTGCCGCGGCGGTGGCGCGGCTTCAGGCCGGCGTCATCGCCGGCGTGAAGTCCTGCGACGGCGTCTGGTGCCGGCTGTTCGGCGAGCGGTTCGACGGCTATCTCGAACAATCGACGCTGTGGGGCGCCTATCCGGGCGAGACGGTGAAATAGGACAAGCCGGCGCTCATTCGACGGCGTCCTCGACGATCGCGCCGGCCGGCGCGGCGGCGATCTGGGGCGCGCGACGACCGCCCGAGCGCACGTCGACGCGCGCGCCGACGGCCACCCGGCCATACAGATCCATGATGTCCTGATTGAGCAGGCGCACACAGCCCGAGGAGACCATCGTGCCGATCGAGTAAGGCTCGTTGGTGCCGTGTAGGCGATAATAGGTGTCGCGGCCGTCGCGATAGAGATACAGCGCCCGCGCGCCCAGCGGATCTCGGGNGCCGCCGTCCATGCCGCCCTTCCATTGCGCGTAACGGTCGGGATCGCGTTTGACCATGTCCGGAGTGGGAATCCAGCGCGGCCATTCGGCCTTGCGCTGGATGATCGCCATACCTTTGAAATTGAAGGCTTCCTCGCGGCCCACGCCGACGCCGTAGCGCATCGCGCGGCCGCCCGGCAGAACGANAAACAGGTAACGCTGGTCGACGTCGACGACGATCGAGCCGGGCGCCTCGGGGCCTGAGAACGCGACCTCGCGGCGCAGGAAGCGCGGATGGATCTGCGACAGATCGACAGCTTCGACCGTGTAGGGGCCGTCCTCCACGGCGTCGCACATCGCCCAATAGGCAGGGTCGACGTTGGGCGCGGGGCGGCGCGGGCGCGCCGCAAGGACGGGCGGCGGCGGCGCGACGGCGCAGGCGCCGAGCAGCGAGGTCGCGCCCAGCGCGGCGCAAAACCAGCGCCGGTTCAGCGGCGCGGCGGCGACGGGCGCGCCGGTCCGGTCGAGAGCAAAGGCGGGCGGGCGGGGCGACCCGTCCCGCGTCCCGGAAGCCGTTTCCGTCTTCGTTTCGATCATGCGTCCGATTTCGATCATGCGTCCGATCATGCGCCTCGCCGCCGCTTCGCCGCGGGGATGGCTGGACGCGCCGACGCGCGACCGATCCGCCCCCGCGCTGGTCCCGCACCGCCGAACGCCGCGGCGCCGCAAAGGTTCCCGCGACACGCTCAGGCGCGACGCAGCCGCACCACCACGTCGACGCGCTCGATCACCATGCCCGGCGGAGGCTCGGGCAGACGGCCAAGCTCGATCTGCCCGGCGGGAATGTCGACCAGCGTGTCGCCGCCGTCTTCGAGGAAATGGTGGTGCGCGGACAGATTGGTGTCGAAATAGGTCTTGGCGCCGTCGACGGCGATCTCGCGCAACAGACCGGCTTCGGTGAACTGATGCAGCGTGTTGTAGACGGTGGCCAGCGACACCGGCACGCGGGCGGAGCCGGCCTCTTCGTACAGCCGTTCGGCGGTGACGTGGCGGTGGCCTTTGCCGAAGAGCAGCCAGCCAAGCGCGACGCGCTGACGGGTCGGACGCAAGCCGGCCTGCCGCAGTTTCCCGCGCAAATCATGCACCAGGCATCCGGCGAGCGCGTCGCTCGGGCGGCCGGGGCGCCGGGCTGCGGGACGGAGGGAGGCGGTGTCGGACATCGGACGAGGGGTCTCGGGGCGGCGGGTCTGTGTGCGGCGGGTGTTGCGGTCGGAGCCGGGCGGGAGGCGCCGAGCGGCGGCTGGAGCTGTTCCAAGCGGTTTGAGCCCCTCCATCTAGGACGTCGCGTCGGGTTGCGCAACGCGCGCGACGCAGGCGGCGCTGGCGCGCGTCGCGCTTCCGAAGCGCGGTTTTTGGTTGTAGAGAGAAGCCATAGGCCCGCACCGGGGGCCGAGCAGGAATGATTTTCCCATGGTCGAGAGACGGTCGAGCTTTTCCTACGAGGATTTGTTGGCCTGCGGGCGCGGCGAGATGTTCGGGGTCGGCAATGCGCAATTGCCGCTGCCGCCGATGCTGATGTTCGACCGAATCACCGAAATCTCGGAAGACGGCGGCCCCAACGGCAAGGGCCATGTGCGCGCGGAATTCGACATCAAGCCCGACCTCTGGTTCTTCGGATGCCACTTCAAGGGCGACCCGGTGATGCCGGGCTGCCTCGGCCTCGACGCTTTGTGGCAACTCACCGGCTTCCATCTGGGCTGGTTGGGAGCGGAAGGCCGCGGCCGGGCGCTCGGCGTCGGCGAGGTGAAATTCGCCGATCAGGTGCTGCCCAGCGTCAAGAAGGTCGTCTACGGCGTCGATTTCAAGCGCGTGATGCGCACGCGTCTGGTTCTCGGCATCGCCGACGGCTGGCTGGAGGCCGACGGGCGCAGGATCTACGAGGTCAAGGACATGAAGGTCGGACTGTTCAAGGCCTGAGCGCGCCGACCATATCCAGGGCGCGCAATCGCCCGTTTCGGCGCACAGACCGCGCCGCGCATCGAGAGGACAGGGTAGCATCATGAGGCGCGTCGTCGTCACCGGCATGGGGATCGTCTCCTCGATCGGCAACAACCCGAACGAGGTGCTCGCCTCCCTTCGCGAGGCCAAACCGGGCATCGTGCGCGCCGACGATTACGCGCGGCTGGGCTTCCGCTCGCAGGTGCACGGCATGCCGACGCTGAAGGCGGAGGACGTGGTCGACCGGCGCGCGATGCGCTTCCATGCGGCCGGCACCGCCTGGAACCATGTCGCGATGGAGCAGGCGATCGCCGATTCCGGGCTCGGGCCGGACGAGGTCAGCCATCCGCGCACCGGCATCGTGATGGGCTCGGGCGGGCCCTCGGCCAAGGTGATCGTCGAGTCGGCGCATCTGGCCGAGACCAAGGGGCCCAAACGCGTCGGCCCCTTCGCCGTGCCCAAGGCGATGTCGTCGACCGCCTCGGCGACGCTCGCCACCTGGTTCAAGATCAAGGGCGTCAATTATTCGATCTCGTCGGCCTGCGCGACGTCGAACCATTGCATCGGCAACGCCTACGAGATGATCCAGTTCGGCAAGCAGGACGTCGTCTTCGCCGGCGGCTGCGAGGAGCTGGAATGGCGNCTCTCGGTGCTGTTCGACGCGATGGGGGCGATGTCGTCGTCCTATAACGACACGCCGGCGAAAGCCTCGCGCGCCTATGACAAGAACCGCGACGGCTTCGTCATCGCCGGCGGCGCGGGCGTCGTGGTGCTTGAGGAATACGAGCGGGCCAAGGCGCGCGGCGCGAAGATCTACGCCGAAATCGTCGGCTACGGCGCGACGTCGGACGGCTACGACATGGTGGCGCCCTCGGGCGAAGGCGCGATCCGCTGCATGCAGATGGCGCTCGCCACGGTGAAGGCGCCGGTCGACTACATCAACCCGCACGCGACCTCGACGCCGGTCGGCGACCAGAAAGAGATCGAGGCGATCCGCGCGGTGTTCGGGGCGGGCGACAAATGCCCGCCGATCGCCGCCACCAAGTCGCTCACCGGCCATTCGCTCGGCGCGACCGGCGTGCAGGAGGCGATCTACTCGATGCTGATGATGCAGAACGGCTTCATCTGCGAGAGCGCCAACATCGAGGAGATCGACCCGGCTTTCGCCGACATGCCGATCCTGCACAAGCGCGTCGACGGGGCGAAGCTCGGCTGCGTGCTGTCGAACTCCTTCGGCTTCGGGGGCACCAACGCCACCATCGTGATGAAGCACCCCGACGCGTGAGGGCGCCGCGCCGCGGTCGGTCCGCCCGCGCGGCGGCCGGCGGCGACGCTTTCGTCATATTCGGCAACATCAAGTGATGGGACGCCGGCTTGTCCGGCCGCGTCGGGCGGCGCTAGAACGCGGCCGACGCGAGGATGTTTATGACTAAACTAATGAGCGGCAAGCGCGGCCTGATCATGGGGGTCGCCAACAAGAACTCCATCGCCTGGGGCATCGCCGAGATGCTGGCCAAGCACGGGGCNGGGCTCGCCTTCACCTATCANGGGGAGGCGCTGGGCAAGCGCGTCGCGCCGCTGGCCGAATCGCTCGGCGCGACGCTGGTGCTGCCCTGCGACGTCGAGGATCTCGCCTCGGTCGACGCCGTGTTCGCGGCGCTGAAAGAAGCGTGGGGAACGATCGACTTCATCGTCCACGCCATCGGCTTCTCGGACAAGAACGAGCTGAAGGGGCTTTACGCCGACACCACGCGCGAGAANTTNTCTCGCACCATGGTGATCTCCTGCTTCTCCTTCACCGAAATCGCCAAGCGCGCGGCGGCGATGATGCCGAACGGCGGGTCGATGATCACGCTGACCTATGGCGGCTCGTCGCGGGTGATGCCGAACTACAACGTGATGGGCGTCGCCAAGGCGGCGCTGGAGGCGTCGGTGCGCTATCTGGCCGCCGATTACGGGCCGCAGGGGATTCGCGTCAACGCGCTGTCGCCGGGGCCGGTGCGCACGCTGGCGGGCGCCGGCATTTCGGACGCGCGGGCGATGNNCTCGTTCATGCAGGCGCATGCGCCGCTGCGCAAGTCCGTGACGCTTGAGGAGATCGGCGGCTCGGCGCTGTATTTCCTGTCNGGGCTGTCGGGCGGCGTCACCGGCGAGGTGCATCACATCGACGCCGGCTACAACATCATCTCGATGCCGCGCCCCGACCGCATGAAGGCGGAGGAGAACGGCGAGGCGTGAGCCCGCCCTGACCGAACGCCGCTCACGCCCCCGCTTGCGGGGGCGTCTTCGTTTCGTCATTCTCCCGTCATCGGCCGTCCGGACAAGCGGGGTTCACCCGCGCCGCGCGCGCCTTGGGAGACGCCTTATGTCCTTCCGTCGCCTGTGCCTCGCCGCGACCCTCGTCGCCGGCTCCTCGACCTTTGCTCTCGCCCAGACCGAAATCCGCTGGTGGCATGCGATGGTCGGCGTCAACAACGAAATCGTCAATCGCCTCGCCGCCGAGTTCAACGCGGCGCAGAGCGACTACAAGATCGCGCCTTCCTTCAAGGGCTCTTATCCCGAGACGCTGACGGCGGGCATCGCGGCCTATCGCGCCGGCGACGCGCCGCACATTCTTCAGGTGTTCGAGGTCGGCACGGCGACGATGATGGCGGCGGGCAAGGCGATCAAACCGGTCGGCGANGCGATGCGCGAGGCGGGCGAGCCGTTCGATCCCAAGGCCTATCTGCCGGCGATCTACGGCTATTATTCNGACCGCGAAAGGGGGCTGCTGTCCTTCCCGTTCAATTCGTCGTCGATGGTGATGTATTACAATATGGACTCGTTCAAGAAGGTCGGCCTCGACCCGGAGAACCCGCCCAAGACCTGGCCGGAGGTGTTCGAAGCGGCCAAGAAACTGCAACAGCTGCCCGAGCACAAGACCTGCGGCTTCACCACGGCCTGGCCGACCTGGGCGAACATCGAGCAATTCTCGGTGTGGCATAACACGCCGCTGGCGACCAAGGGCAACGGCATCGACGGCTTCGACGCCGTGCTGACGCTCAATTCGCCGCTGTTCGTGAAGCATCTGGCCAATCTCGTCGAACTGCAAAAGACCAAGACGTTCGACTATTCCGGCCGCACCAATTCGGGCGAGGGACGTTTCTCGGCGGGCGAGTGCGCGATCGAGCTGACCTCTTCGGGCTTCTACGGCATCGCCAAGGCCAACGCGAAATTCGCCTGGGGCAACGCGCCGATGCCCTATTACCCGGACGTCGCGGGCGCGCCGCAAAACTCGACGCTGGGCGGGGCGTCGCTGTGGGTGATGGGCGGCAAGACGAGCACCGAATATAAGGGCGTGGCGAAGTTCTTCGCCTTCCTGTCCGACACCGACCGGCAGGCGAAGCTGCACACCGAGTCGGGCTATCTGCCGGTGACGCTGGCGGCCTACGAAAAGGTGAAGGCGTCGGGCTTCTACACGGCGAACCCCTATCTCGAAACGCCGATCAAGGAGCTGAACAACAAGCCGCCGACCGAGAACTCCCGCGGCCTGCGTCTCGGCAACCTGCCGCAGATCCGCGACATCTGGGCGGAGGAGATGGAGGCGGCGCTGGGCGGCCAGAAGAGCGCGCAGCAGGCGCTCGACGCGGCNGGTCGAACGCGGCAACGCGGCGCTGCGCCAGTTCGAGCGGACCGTGGCGAAGTAACAGGCGGGGCGGCGCGCCCCGTGCTTCCCGGCGGCCTCNNGACGCCGCCGGGCTCGCAGGCGGGCGGCGAACGACGACGGGCGGGCGGGACGACGATGGACAAGCGCGCGGTCTATTCGGGCAAGCTGGCGCCGGCGCTGTTGCTCCTGCCGCAGCTCGCCATCGTCCTGATCTTCTTCTACCTGCCGGCCGGGCAGGCGGTGCGGCAGTCCTTCCAGATCGAGAGCGCGTTCGGCGGCGACGCGCAATATGTCTGGTTCGAGAATTACCGGACGCTGTTTTCCGATCCGACCTATCTGAAGGCGGCCGGCGTCACGGCGGTGTTCTCGCTCGCGGTGGCGACGCTGTCGCTGGCCATCGCGCTCCTGCTGGCGACGATGGCGCATCGCCAGATCGCCGGCGCGGGGATCTACAAGACCTTGCTGATCTGGCCTTACGCGGTGGCTCCGCCGATCGCAGGCGTGTTGTTCCTGTTTCTGTTCCAGCCCTCGCTCGGCATGGCGTCGCGCTGGCTGATGGCGATGGGGATCGACTGGAACCCGACGCTGAACGGGACGCATGCGATGATCCTCGTCGTGATGGCGGCGACGTGGAAGCAGATTTCGTATAATTTCCTGTTCTTCCTCGCCGGGCTGCAATCCATCCCGCAAAGCCTGATCGAGGCGGCCGCCATCGACGGGGCGCGGCCGGCGCGGCGGTTCTGGACCATCGTGTTTCCGCTGCTGTCGCCGACGACCTTCTATCTCGCCGTCGTCAACGTCGTTTACGTGTTCTTCGAGACCTTCGGCATCGTCGACGCGGTGACGCATGGCGGGCCGGCGGGGGCGACGACGACGCTGGTGTTCAAGGTCTACAACGACGGCAAGTCGGGCGGCGATCTCGGGCTGTCGGCGGCGCAATCGGTGGTGCTGATGATCCTCGTCATCGCGCTCACCGCCTTCCAGTTCCGCTTCGTCGAGCGGAAGGTGAATTACTGATGGTCGAGCGGCGCTCCTTCCTGGCGCGGCTCGCGCCGCACCTCATCCTCGCCATCGGCGTGTTGGTCCTGGTGTTTCCCGTCTACCTCGCCTTCGTCGCCTCGACCTGGGATCCGGCGACCATCGTCAACGGCCAACTCGGCCTCATGCCCGGACCCTACACGGTCGAGAACTACGCGCGCCTGCTCACCTCCGGCGCGCAGGCGGCGCGCGAGCCGGTGCTGCGGATGCTCGCCAACTCCTTCGCGCTGGCGATGGGCGTGGCGCTGGGCAAGATCCTCATCTCGATCCTGTCGGCCTTCGCGCTGATCTTCTACCGCTTCCCGTTCCGGCAGACGATTTTCTGGATCATCTTCGTGACGCTGATGCTGCCGGTCGAGGTGCGCATCTTCCCCACCTACAAGATCGTCGCCGATCTGGGCCTGCTCAACAGCTATGGCGGCCTCGTCGTGCCGCTGATCGCGTCGGCGACGGGCACGCTGCTGTTCCGGCAATTCTTCCGCACCATTCCCGACGAACTCGTCGAGGCCTCGAAGATCGACGCGGCCGGGCCGTGGCGCTTCTTCAAGGACACGCTGCTGCCGCTCTCGCGCACGACGATGGCGGCGTTGTTCGTGATCCAGTTCATCTATGGCTGGAACCAGTATCTGTGGCCCTTGCTGATCACCACGACGGAATCGATGCAGACCGTCGTGATCGGCATCCGCAAGATGATCACGACGCAGGACGCGCTCACCGAATGGCAGTTGGCGATGGCGACGGCGGTGCTGGCGCTGGCGCCGCCTGTCATCGTGGTGGTGGCGATGCAGAGGCTGTTCGTGAAGGGCCTTGTGGAGACGGAGAAGTAAGTGGCCGACGTCCTCATCAACGACGTGATCAAGGTCTATCCGGGCGGCGTCAAAGCGGTTCGCAACGTCTCCTTCGCGGCGCCGGACGGCGCCTTGTGCGTGCTGGTCGGGCCGTCGGGCTGCGGCAAGTCCACGCTGCTCAGAATGATCGCGGGGCTGGAGGAAATCTCCGGCGGGGCGATCTCGATCGGCGGGCGCGTGGTCAACGATCTGGAGCCGATGGATCGCGACATCGCGATGGTGTTCCAGAATTACGCGCTCTATCCGCATATGAGCGTCTACGACAACATGGCCTATGGGTTGCGCAACCGCAAAACGCCGGAGGCGGAGATCGACGCGCGGGTGCGCGAGGCGGCGCGCATTCTCGAACTCACCGACGAGATGCTGACGCGCCGGCCGCGCCAGCTCTCGGGCGGCCAGCGCCAGCGCGTCGCGATGGGGCGCGCCATCGTGCGCAAGCCTTCCGTCTTCCTGTTCGACGAGCCCTTGTCCAATCTCGACGCCAAGCTGCGCGGGACGATGCGTGTCGAGATNCAAAAACTTCAGCGCGCGCTCGGCGTCACCAGCGTCTACGTCACCCACGACCAGCTTGAGGCGATGACCCTCGCCGACATGCTGGTGGTGATGAACAAGGGGCAGGTCGAGCAGGCGGCCGCTCCGCTGGAGGTCTACGAACGCCCGGCCTCGGTGTTCGTGGCCGGCTTCATCGGCTCGCCGCCGATGAATTTCTTCACCGGCGTCGTCGAGGAGGGCGCGCGGGCGCGGCTTGACGGCGGCGGCGCGCTCGGCTTCGACCCCAACGCGCACGCCGTGCCGGTCGGGCTCAAGGTCACGGTCGGCGTGCGGCCGGAGCTGGCGCATCTGGCGCAGGACCCGCTGGGCGGCGACGGCGCGACGCTGGAGATGAGCGTCGAGCTGGTGGAGGAACTCGGCATGGGCCGATTGGTCCACGCCCGTTTCGGCGAAACGCCGTTCACCGTGGCGCAGGGGCCCGACGCGCCGCGTCCGCGCGGAGAGCGCGCGCATGTGCGCATCCCGCCGCGCGCCGTGCATCTNTTCGACGCGACGAGCGGCAAGCGGGTGTGACAGACGCCGTTCCCGTCGTAATCTGCGCACGCGAACGCCTCATTCAAGACGCGCGGGCAGCAGGAACCGCCAGCAGCAGGAAGCGCCATGAGCAAAATTCTCGCCTGTCTCGACGCCTCGATCTACGCGCAGAGCGTCGCCGACCACGCGATCTGGGCGGCCAAACGCATGGACGCGTCGGTGGAGCTCGTCTCGACTCTGGGCAAGCGCCCCGCCCCGCAGACCGATCTGGTCGGCGCGATGGCGCTGGAGACCCAGCCCGGCGTGTTCGCCAAAGGAATCTCGCGCGACATCGAGATCGACCGCAAGCTCGACGAGACGCTCGCCGCGCAGCTTGAGGCGCTGGAGCGCCAGCTCGAAGCCGCCGGCGTCAAGGAGGTGACGACCGACCTCGTCGACGCCCCCTTCCTCGACACCATGTCCAAACGCGAGGCGGACGCCGACCTCGTGATCCTCGGCAAACGCGGCCAGAGCGCCGATTTCGTGTCGCTGCGGCTGGGCTCGGAGACCGAGCGGGCGGCGCGGCTCGCCCATCGCGACGTGCTGGTGGCGGCGCGCGGCTTCCGGCGTCCGCGCACGGCGCTGATCGCGGTGGAGCCGGGCGAGGGCGGCGAGCAGCTGATCGAGAAGGCCGCCGCCTCGCCGCTGCTCAAGGGGCTGACGCTGCATCTGGTCAGCGCCGGCGATCCGGGGCTGGAGCGGCGCGACGCGCTGGCGGCGGCCGAAGCGCGGCTGCGCGCCGCCGGCTTCGCGGTGAAGACGCAGGTCGTGCCCGGCCCCGCCGAACGCGGCGTGCCGTGGTACGCCGAGGAGGAGGATATGGGGCTGCTGGTGATGGGGGCCTTCTCCCATTCGCGGTTGCGCAGCCTCGTGCTCGGCTCGACCACCGCCGAACTGATGCGGGCCTGCAAGATCCCGGCGCTGCTGTTGAAATGACGGAGCGCCGGCGGGCGGGGCATGTTCCGCCCTCGCCCGCGCCGTGCNNTAGAGCGGCGTCCATGACGCAGACACGCATCGACCGCCGTTTCGCCCGCGCCCGCGCCGAAGGGCGCGCGGCGCTCGTCGCCTTCCTGATGGCGGGCGATCCGGACCCCGAGACCTATGCGACGATCCTGGCCGCCCTGCCCGGCGCGGGGGCCGACGTGATCGAAATCGGCATGCCCTTCACCGATCCGATGGCCGACGGGCCCTCGATCCAGGCGGCGGGGCTGCGGGCGCTGAAGGGCGGGCAGACGCTGGCGCGGACGCTGGCGATGGCGAAGGCGTTCCGCGCCACGGACGCCGACACGCCGATCGTCCTGATGGGCTATTACAATCCGATCTATGTGCACGGGGTCGCGCGCTTCCTGGCCGAGGCGAAGGAGGCCGGGGTCGACGGGCTGATCGTGGTCGACCTGCCGCCGGAGGAGGACGACNNGATGTGCCGGCCGGCGCTGGCGGCCGGGCTCAACTTCATTCGTCTGGCGACGCCGACGACCGACGAGAAGCGCTTGCCCAAGGTGCTCACCAACACGTCGGGCTTCGTCTATTACGTCTCGGTGACCGGCGTCACCGGCGCGGCGATCCCGGACTACTCAAGNGTCGGCGCGGCGGTCGCGCGCATCAAGCGCCACACCGACCTGCCGGTCGCCGTCGGCTTCGGCGTCAAGACGCCGCAAAACGCCGCCGCCATCGCGGCGCAGGCCGACGGCGTCGTGGTGGGGACCGCGCTGATCGACGCGCTCGCCGGATCGCTCGACGCCGAGGGCCGCGCCAGCGCCGGCACGGTCGCGGCGGTGACGGGGCTGGTCGCAGAGATCGCGCGCGGCGCGCGCTCGGTCCGCAAATAACGCCGCAGAATCGCGGCAATCGCGGCGCAGGGTGCGCCGCCTCGCATCAACGGGTTCGCGATGAACTGGATCTCCAACGTCGTTCCGCCGAAAATCCGCTCCTTCCTGCGCCGCGACACGCCCGAGAAGCTGTGGGTGAAATGCCCCGATTCCGGCCAGCTCGTGCATCACAANGGGCTGGAGGCCAATCTGATGGTGGTGCCGGGCTCCGGCTACCACATGGCGATCGACGCCAAGGCGCGGCTCAGCGCGATGTTCGACGAGGGCCGGTATGACGAGATCGCCGTCGCCGAGCCGCTGGTCGACCCGCTGAAATTCCGCGACGACAAGAAATATGTCGATCGCCTGAAAGAGGCGCGGACCAAGACCGGCCTTCAGGACGCGGTGCGCGTCGGCTTCGGCAAGCTCGAAGGCGACCCGGTCGTCATCGCGGTGCAGGATTTCGCCTTCATCGGCGGCTCGCTCGGCATGGCGGCCGGCGAGGCGGTGGTCACCGCCATCGAGACGGCGATCGCGCGCAAGGCGCCCTTCATCCTGTTCGCCGCCTCGGGCGGGGCGCGGATGCAAGAGGGCATGTTCTCGCTAATGCAGATGCCGCGCACCACCGTCGCGGTGCGCAAGCTCAAGGCGGCGAAGCTGCCCTATATCGTCGTGCTGACGCACCCCACCACCGGCGGCGTCACCGCCTCCTACGCCATGCTGGGCGACGTGCATGTCGCCGAGCCCGGCGCGCTGATCTGCTTCGCGGGGCCGCGCGTGATCGAGCAGACG
This sequence comes from Rhodoblastus sp., assembly GCA_013693735.1. Taxonomy (GTDB): domain Bacteria; phylum Pseudomonadota; class Alphaproteobacteria; order Rhizobiales; family Beijerinckiaceae. Next base: position 488,806 of record CP059255.1, read on the forward strand.
GTGCGCGAGAAGCTGCCCGAAGGCTTCCAGCGCGCCGAATATCTGCGCGATCACGGCATGGTCGACATGGTGGTCGCGCGTCACGAGATGCGCCCGACGCTGGCGCGGCTGTTGCGGCTGCTGACCAAGAAGCCGCAGCCCGAGAAGACCGCCGCGCCGGCCGACGCCGCGTGAGCATGACGGCGTCGCGGGAGGCGGTCGAGGCGCGGCTCGACGAGTTGCAACGGCTGCATCCCAAGCTGATCGACCTGTCGCTGGAGCGGCTGACGCGGCTTCTGGCGCGCCTCGGCGACCCGCATCGGCGTCTGCCGCCGACGATCCATGTCGCGGGCACCAACGGCAAGGGCTCGACCGTCGCCTTTCTGCGCGCCGGCCTGGAGGCGGCCGGTCAGCGCGTGCATGTCTACACCTCGCCGCATCTGGTGCGCTTCAACGAGCGCATCCGGCTCGGGCGCCGGGGACGCGGCGAACTCGTCGGCGACGCCGTTCTGCTCGACGCGCTGGAGCGCTGCGAGAAAGCGAACGCGGGCGAGCCGATCACGCTGTTCGAAATCACAACGGCGACCGCCTTCCTGCTGTTTTCCGAGCATCCGGCCGACGCGCTGCTGCTGGAGGTCGGGCTTGGCGGACGCTTCGACGCGACCAATGTGATCGCGGCGCCCGAGGCCTGCGTGATCACGCCGGTGTCGGTCGACCATGTCGAATATCTCGGCGAGACGGCCGAGAAGATCGCCTTCGAGAAGGCGGGCATCCTCAAGCCCGGCGCGCGCGCGATCTTCGCGGCGCAGTCGCGCGACGCGCTCGCGGCGCTGGAGCGCGAGGCGGCGCGCAGGGGAATGCGCCCGAAGATCGGCGACGAGGATTTTCACGGCAGGCTGGAGAACGGGCGCTTCGTCTACGAGGACGAGGACGGGCTGCTCGACCTGCCGGCGCCGAAACTTCCCGGCCGCCACCAGCTCGTCAACGCGGCGACCGCCGTCGCGACGCTGCGGACGCTGCGTCCCGAGCTGCCGGCCGAAACCTTCGAGCGGATGATGCTCGACGTCGAATGGCCGGCGCGGATGCAGAGCCTGCAACGCGGCCGCATCGCGGCGGCGGCGGCGGGCGCCGAGATCTGGCTCGACGGCGGCCATAACGAGGATGGCGGGCGGGCGCTGGCGGAGGCGCTGGCCGATCTCGCCGAGCGCTCCGACCGGCCGCTGGCGATGATCTGCGGCATGCTGACGACCAAGGATTCCTCCGGCTTCCTGCGCGCCTTCAAGGGGCTGGCGCAGGAGATGATCGCGGTTCCGGTGAGCGCCAGCGCGGCCGGGCGGCCGCCGCTCGATCTCGCCGCGGCGGCGCGCGCCGCCGGNCACCCCGCCGTCGCCGCGCCGTCGCTGGCCGCCGCGCTCGATTATCTGCGCGCGCGGGCGTGGAAGACNGCGCCGCGCATCGTCATCTGCGGCTCGCTCTACCTCGCCGGCGAGGCGCTGGCTTTCGACGGAACCGCCGTGACCTGACAGGGCGACGCGGCGTGTCGGTTACTTGACGCTTCCAGCACCTTGCGCTCTTCTCTGAGTTTCGCGGAGGCTGCGTCAAGCAATGGCGAAGTCAAACGAGCCGGACGGCGCAAACAAACCCCAAGCAAAGGCGTTGGTCGCGTCGACGACGCGAGGAGGCAAGGCGCGCAAACCGCCGGCGGCCGCGAAAGACGGAACGGCGGGCGCGGAGAAGGGGCGCGCGGAGATGGGACGCGCGGGCGCGGCAAAGGGCGGCGGAGCGCAGGCGGCCAGGAGAAGCCCCGCAAAGCGCGAAGACGACGGCCCGTCGCGTTGTGGAAGCGGTCCCGGAGGCCGCCTCCCGGACGGCCGCGACGAAGACGCGCGCGACGCCGCGCGAGACGACGCCGGATCGTGCGGGCGCCAGCGCCGGGCGCCGGCGCAAGCGCGGCGGGGACGAGCCCGCGACGCTCGCCCTGCGCCTGGACGCGGCCGGGGCGGCGCGCTCGCCGGCGCGAAGCTCCCCGACGTCGAGGTCTACGATCTCGCCGATCTCAAGAGTGGCCGGCGGCTCGCTCCGATCGATCCGAACCGGCCGGGCTATGGCGATTTCTTCGATCTCACGAAAGCGCTTCTGACGTTCTACCGGGAGCGATTCGGGCGCGAGTCCTATGATGGAAAAGGCGCGCGGCTGGCGGTGATTCTCAACGACATGAGTTGCGGCGGGTCCTTGCATGACGCCACCGTCGAATGCCTGCGCTTCAGCGAGACATGGAGCGGCAAAAAGACCGGAGGCGTCGTTTACGAATTTTCGGGGATTCCGCGCGCGCCCGACTATCTCGCGCATGAGTTTCAGCACGCCGTCACCTGCGCGTGTTCGTCGCTCGACTATGACAAGACCGATCAAGCGGCTTTGCACGAGAGCCTGTCCGACGTGTTCGCGATCACCTTCCGGCATTGGCTGTCNGCGCAAGCAGCCCCGGCGCCCATCGACTGGCGCTTCGGCTCGCAGACCGCGAAAATTGTCCCGCCGTCGGGGCTCCAGAAACCCTGCACGCGCAACCTCGACGCGCCCGGCGACGTCGACGCGTGGGAAGCGGGGCGCAGCTCGATCGGCGCCGTGACGCCGGCGGACTCCGCCTACGCGGCGTCGCTCGTCCCCTCGCATGCGTTCCGACGCGTGACGGCGCGGCTGGGCGAAGACAAGGACGCCGCCAAGGCGATCGACGAGGCGGCGCGGGTCTGGTACGCCGCGCTGGCGAGCCCCGAGATGAAAAACGTCCACACGATTCAGGCCTTCGCCGACCTCACCGCCTCGGCCGCTCAGGCGCTGGAGAAGGCGGGCGCCGGCGCGCCGCCCGCCTTGCTCGATGCGGTGCGCGGCGGCTGGAGCGAGGTCGGCGTCGCCGCGGCGCCCGGCCCCTTGCAAAATCCCGCGTTGATCGCGGCGCTCGTCGCAAAGCCGACCGGTTTCGCTTGAAGCTGGCGCGGGCGCGCTTAGGCTCGGGTCAACAGCGAAGGTGAGACGCGATGGCCCGCAAATCCGCTTCGGTCGCCAAGCCGCAAGACAAGAAGCCGCAAGAACGCAAGACTGAAGACCGCAAGACTGAAGACCGCAAGGCGCAAGACAAGAAGGTCGGAAAGAAGCGCGCCGAGAAGGCCGGCGCCAAAAGCCGGCGCGCAAAGGCGCGGCGAAGGCCGAGCGCGCCCCGACGACCAAGGCGACGCGCGAACGGGCGCCTTCCTCCATCGCGACCCGCGACGCGGCGGCCGCGCGCGCGGCGACGGAGGGCGTCGTCATCCGCTGTTACGACTTCCAGAACCTGCCCTTTCTGCCCGCCGACGCGATCCCCGATCCGGCCGCTCATCCGCTGCATCGCGACAGCCACGCCTTGATGGTCGAGGCGCTGGCGTTCTGGCGCGAGGCGTTCGGGCGGCGCAGCTATGACGGCGAGGGGCGGCGGGTGGTGATGTTTCTGCGCTATCCTTCGGGCGGCGGCTTTTACGATCCCGATCTCGAAGCGATGCGGTTTTCTGGGCCCTGGCCGTTCGAGGGGTCGACGGGCGGCGCTATTATTTCGGCGATTTCGCGCAGTCGCCCGACTACGTCGCGCATGAATTCGCGCACGCCGTCACCGCCTATTGCGCGCGGCTCGATTATCGCGACGCCGAGCAGGCCGGCCTGCACGAGAGCCTGTCGGATTGTTTCGCCCTCGCCTTCCGGCATTGGCGGGCGCGGCGCGACGATCCCGCCGCGGCGGTCGAATGGCGGTTTGGGGCCGGCACGGCGCTGCCGCCGCTCTCCTGCACGCGCAACCTCGCCGAGCCCGGCGATCCGCGCGCCTGGCAGCGCGGCTTCCAGCACGTCGCGGAGGTGCGCCCCGACGCCCAGGGCCGCATCGACGCCTACGCCGTCGCGGCGATCCCCTCGCTCGCCTTCCGCCGCGTCGCGCAGGCGCTGGGCGAGGACATCGGGGCGGCGGCGCGGCTCTGCACGCCGCGTTGAGCGACCCGCGCATGCTGGGCGTGAAAACCTTCGGCGCGTTCGCCGACCTCACCGTCGCCTGCGCGCAACGCATCGGCGGGGAGATGGGCGCGCAGATCGAAAGCGCCGCGCGCCGGGCGTGGGCGAGCGTGGGCGTCGGCGTGAGCGCGCCGGTCGCCGTGTAGGCGCCAGGGTCTGGCGGGAGCGGCCGCGCGGGCGGCGAGATGGGCCTCGACGCGCGGCTCGGCGAGACGCAGGGCTTTCAGCGCGTAGCCCTGCGCGAGGCGGGCGTCGCCGACGAGCGGCGTTCAAAAAGGCCGCCCCGGGGACGGCCTTGCTTCATCGCCTGCGGCGAAACCTCAAAGGCCCGCCTGAATCCACTTGGTCAGATCGCCCTTGGAGCCGGCGCCGACCTTCTGGGCGGCGAGCTTGCCGTCCTTGAACAGCATCAGCGTCGGGATCGAGCGGATGCCGAGCTTGGCGGAGACGGCGGGATTCTCGTCGACGTTGAGTTTGACGATCTTCACCTTGCCGGCCATCTCGTCGGAGATCTCCTCCAGCGACGGGCCGATCATGCGGCAGGGGCCGCACCACTCCGCCCAGAAGTCCACCACGACGGGTTCGGCGGATTTGATCACGTCCGCCTCGAAGCTCGCGTCGGTCACCTTGTTCGTCGCCATGAGAAAGGCCTTTCCGGGAAACGTCAGAATCGCGCCGGCCCTGTCGCCTGCGTTGGCCCGGAAGCTAGGGACGGGGCGGCCAAGAATCAAGGAGCGGGGGCGCTCAGTCCACCTCCTCCACCGCGCCGTCGCCGGCGAAGATCAGCAGCGCCCGCACCGGTCGGCCAGGATGGATGACGGACAGCGCGGCGGCGTAGAGACGCATTTGCTCGGCATGGCGGGCGAAGTCGGCGGCGCGGCCCGACTTGACGTCGCCCACCAGAATTTCGTCCGGCCCGATCCACAGGCGATCGACCCGGCCGACGACAATCTCGCCCGAGGCGAGCGTGGCGCGCAGCGCCACTTCGGCGCGCGAGCCCGGCCCAAACAGGCGCGCCAGCCGCGGGTCGTCGATCANGCCGCAGCGCGCGCGCGCGAGATCGCGCTCGTCGGGCGGAAGCGCGGCGGCGGCGCGGGCGCGGGCGGGCGGCGTCATCTCCGCCAGCCCCTCGACGATCTCGTGCAAGCGGCGGCCGCGGCGGCGGGCGCGGCGGCCCTCCTCGCCGGCCAAGGTCGGAGCGCCGGCGGAGGGCGAAAGGAAAGCCGGGCCGACCTCGGCGGCGGCCGGCGCGAAGAGCCAATCCGGCGCGGGGACGTCGAGCGGCGGCGCTGGCGGCGGCGCTGGCGCCGCGGCGGGGACGCCGACGACGCGGCGCAGCACGCGCTCGCGGGCGTCCCAGAAGGCGGGCGCCTCCTCCAGCGCGCCCTCCGCGCTCAGAGCTGTTTCGACGATGACGCGCCACGACGCCTTGTCGGGGCCGCGCTTGCCGTGGGCGGTGGCCATCACCAGCCGCTCTTCGGCGCGGGTGAGCGCGACATAGAGCAGCCGGCGATGCTCGTCCTCGGCGCCTTCCAGAACCGCGCGGCGGGCGGCGGCGGCGGCGGCGGGGTCGTCGGCGGTTTTTCCGGCGGCGATCAGAAAGGGCGCGGCGCCGTCGGGCGCGGCGGCGCGGGCGAGCCGGTGCAGCGGCGGTTGCTGGTTGGGGGCGAGCGGCGGCTTGGCGGTGTCGGGCAGGATGACGATCTTGGCTTCGAGGCCCTTGGCGGCGTGGGCCGTCATCACCCGGATCAGGCCGCCGGTCTCGCTTTCGCGTTTGATCTCGATCTCGCCGGCTTCGACCGCCTCAACGAAGCGCGTCAGCGACACCGCAGCGCTCTGCTCATGCTCCAGCGCGAGGCCGAGGAATTCGTCGCAGACGTCGCCAGCCTCCGGGCCGAGCCGCTCGACGAAAGCGCGCCGCCCGCCCTCCTCCCCCAGCAATCGGGCGTAGAAGGCGAAGGGCGAGAGCCGGCGCGCCTGATCGCGCCAGCGCGCCAGCGCGCGGGCGGCGGCCATATGCCGGGGCGCGAGCGCGGCGTCGAGCGCGTCGGCGAGCGAGGCCGGACGATCAACCGCGAGCGCCGTCAGATCGTCGTCGTCGAGGCCGATCAACGGCGATTTCAGCGCCGCGGCGAGAGTCAGATCGTCGGGGCGCAGCAGCGCGGCGCGGGCGGCGGCGATCAAATCCATCACCGCGATGTGCTCGGCCAGGCGGATGCGGTCGGCGCCGGCGGCGGGCAGGCCGCGCGCCTTCAATGCGCGGTTGATCGCCTCGAAAATCGCGCCGCGCGCGCACAAAATCATGACGTCGTCCGGGCGCACCGGACGCGGGCGGCGGAGCTCGTCATGGACGCGCTCCGGCGAGCCGGGACGCAGCAGATTCTCGACATAGTCCGCCACACGCTCGGCGAGCCGGGCCTNCAGGGCCAGCGCGCCGGCGACCGCCTGCGGCGTCCAGCCGTCGGGCGCGGTCTGCGCGTCCGGCCCGATGGCCGGCCACAGCTCGACATGTCCCGGCAGCCGCGCCTTCCAGGCCTCGTGCGGCGGGAAGGCGTCGTCGGAGGCCAGTCCGCGATGATGGGCGGGCGGCGCGAAAACCGCGTCGACCGCCGAGAGAATGGCGGGCGCTGAGCGGAAGGACACATGCAAGGTCAGCGGGCGGAAATCGTCGGCGCGGCCCATCCGCGCAAACTGCGTCTCGAAGCCGCGTCGGGTCTCGCCGAACAGGCGCGGCGCCGCGCCCTGAAAGGAAAAGATCGACTGCTTTTCGTCGCCCACCGCGAAGACCGTGCGCGGGCGGGTCGCGCGGCCCTCGCCGGAGAAGAAATCGCGGGTCAGCGCCTTGAGGATGTCCCATTGCGCCGGAGAGGTGTCCTGAGCCTCGTCGATGAGGACATGATCGACGCCCTGATCGAGCTTCCACATGATCCAGGAGGAGGGCGCGCCGTCGAGCAGGCGGCGGGTGCGGTCGATCAGATCGTGGAAATCGAGCAGGCCCGCCTTGGCCTTGCGCGCGGCGTAGCCGGCGAGCACGCGCTCGGCGAGGCGCAGAAGATCGGCGGTGCGCTCGACCAGCGCGGCGCGGCGCCGGCGTTCGATCAGCGCGAGAAGGGCGTCGGCCTGCGCGTCCATCCAGTCGCCCAGCACGGGATCCTTCTTGCGCAGGGCGGCCGTCAGCGTCCATTTGCGCGGCTGGAGCTTGTCGGTGAGGAAGGCGTAGGGTAGAGCCGCGCCGCCTCGGCGTCGCCGGCCGCGGCGGCCGCGGCCCGCAGCGCCCGGGCGTTGTCGGCGTCGGTCTTCGAGCCGGCCGCCATCCGCGCGGCGTAAGCGGGCCATTCGTCGCGCGGGGAGCCTGCGCCAGCAGGCGCGCGTCGAGCGCCGCGGTGGTCTCGCCGGNNGGCTGAGGCCCAGCTCGCGCGCCAGCGCGGCGGCGGCCGCCTCGACGCTGGCGAACTCCTCGAACAGCGCGGCGATCTCGTCGCGTCGGGCGGTCGCCTCGCGCAGCAGCTTGCGCATCCGGTCGCCGCCGAGATCGACGGCGAGGCGCTCGACGGCGCGCGCCAGCGGCGCGTCGCCCTGCGCGGCCTGGTCAAGCGCGTCGCGCAAGGCCAGGCGCAGCATCTCGCCTTCCTGCATCGCGTCGGCGACCTTGAATTGCGCCGGCGCGTTCGCCTCGAAGGGGAATTGATGCAGCACGCGTTCGCAGAAGGCGTGAATGGTCTGGATCTTGAGGCCGCCCGGCGTCTCGATGGCGCGCGCGAACAAGGTGCGGGCGCGCTCGCGGGCGCGGGCGTCCTGCGTCGCGCCGGTGGTTTCTTCGAGCAGGCCGGCGAGCGTCGCGTCGTCGGCGGTCGCCCAGCCGCGCAGGCGATCGAAGACGCGCGCGGCCATGTTGGCCGCCGCCGCCTTGGTGAAGGTGAGGCACAGGATGCGGGAGGGATCGACGCCCTCCTGCAACAGTCGCAGCACGCGCTGAACCAGCACGTAGGTCTTGCCGGAGCCGGCGTTGGCGGAGACCCAGGCGGAGCGCGCGGGGTCGGAGGCCAGCAGTTGCTTGCGGCGGGTGTCGTCGGCGACCGGGGCGCTCACGCGTCGCCTCCTCGNCCCGACTCGCCGCCGGTCGCCGACCATTCCTTGACGCGGGCGAGATGGGCGACGTTCGAATGTTTGGGGGCGTAGGCGGCCACGGGCTGACTCAGATAGGGCGTCTCGGGATCGCGATAGGCGGACAGAAGTNNCGCCGCGCGCCGTCGAGATGGGCTTGCGCGAGCGCGTCGAAATCCGCCTTGGCGCCCGCCCGCCCTGGCCTCCTGCGCCTCGTCCGCCTTCAGGGCGACGTAAACCCTGGATCGCGCCCTGCGCGAAATCGGGCCCGAAGGCGCCCTGCGCCGCCATCGCGGCCTCCAGAGTGAGCTGCGGCGAAAAGCCGGCCTCGACTTCGGGCGGCGCGGGGATCGATCCGGTCTTGAAATCGACGACCCGCAGCGACCCGTCGGCGTGGCGCTCGATCCGGTCGAGACGCGCGGTGAGACGGAACGTCGAGCCGTCTTCGAGCGTCAGGTCGAGCGCGCCGGATTTTTCGACGGCGAGACCGGACAGCGTGGCGCGGCGATCGCGCTCCCAGTCGAGATAGCGATCGAGGACGGCCAGAACGCGCGGCCATTCGAGCGTGCGGAAGCCGGGTTCATCGAGCGAAGCGGCGAAGACCTCCTCCGCGACGGCGACCAGGCGCGCCCGCGCGTCCGCCGGCAGTGGCCCGACCGGCGCGCTCGCGGCGAAGCGCGCGACGATCTCGTGCAACGCCGAGCCGCGCGCGGCGGCGTCTTCGACAAGGCCATAGCCTTCGAGCGGGGCGAGCTTGAGGATGCGTTCGACATGGACGGCGTAGGGGTCGCGGCGCAGCGTCTCGACGCGCGTCACCGACAGGGCGCTCGGGCGAAGCGCGACCGGCGGGCGCGGGGCGGGGCGGCGCGCCGGCCGGGNCGCGGGCGGATCGTCCGCCGGGCGGGCCGCGTCGAGACGACGCGCCCAGGCGAGCGGGATCGCGCCGCGCGCGCGCGCCGCGCGCCAGAGCGCGTCGCCCGCGACCGCCTCCATTCGTTGCAACAAGCGCGAGGCGACGGTGGGCGCCCCTCCGCGACGCAAGGCGCGCGTGACCGCGACCTCGGGAACGCCCATCGCCATGACGAAGTCGTGGGCGCTCTGACCGACGCGGCGCTCGGGCGGCGACAGGCCGGCGGCGGCGCGCATCGGGCGATTGAGGAAGGCGTCGGTGGCCGCCGCCGCCGGCCACACCGTCTCGTCGAGACCGCCGACGACGACGCGGTCGACGTCGACGAGACGCGCCTCCAGCGCGCCAAGAATGACGAGACGGGGATGGCCGGGCTGCGGGGTCATCGCCTCGGCGTCGAGCAAGCGCAGCATGAAAGCGGCGTAATCGGCGCATCCCAGCATCAGTTCGTCGTCGGCGGCCTGCGCCGTCTCGTCGAGCAATTGCGCCAGCGCGGCCCGGTCGCGGCCCGGTCGCGGCGTCTCGCCCTGCGCGGTCTGCGTCAGGGCCGCGAGCGCGCCGCGATGGGCGTCGAGCCAGGCCGGCAAGGGCGCGGCGCCGGCCTCGTCGCGCAATGCGGCGAGCGGGGCGAAGGCCTGCGTCAGTCGGGCGGCCAGCGCTTCGAGCGCCGACCAGCGTTCCCGGTCGAGGCCGCGCAGCGCGGGATGGGCGCGCGGGTCGGCGGCCGCTTCGCGGGCGAGCAGAATGAGTCTGGCGGGGTCGGAAAGCGCGTCGTCGGCGGGGCGTCCGCGCAAACAGGCGACCTCGAAATCGTCGCGCGTCCGCGCATAGTCGCCCTCGGCGAATCCGAGCCGAACGTCACGGTGCGCGAGCACGGCGGCGACCCAGGCCGGCGGCGTGCGCTCGGCCGCCGCCTCGACGACGAGGCCGGCGAGCGCCCCGGCCGACGTGCGCAAGAGCTGTTCGCCGCCGCTGTCCTCGACCTCGACGCCCCAGCGCGCCATTTCGGCCCGCACGCGGCGGGCGAGGCCGCGGTCGGGCGTCACCAGCGCGGCGCGCTTGCCAGGCGTCTCCAGCGCCTCGCGCAGCAGCACGGCGCAGGCCAGCGCCTCCTCGCGCTCGTCCTGCGCCTCGATCAGCGCGACGCCGTCGAGGGCGCGGCGCAGATCGGCGTCGGAGAGTCGTTTCTTGCGGTCGCGCCAGCGGTGGGTCAGCTCGGCCGGGCGCAGCGCCTCGGACAGAAACCGCGCTCGNNCAGCGCCAGCGCGGGGGCGGCGGCTCCAGCCGACGACGTCGCGGCGCTGGACGCCGAGAAGGTCGAGCAGACGGCGCAGCGTCGCCTGCGGGTGGCCGGCGCCGGAGGCGAATCCGGCCTCGCCGCCCTTGTTCCAGCCGATGGCGTTCCAGGCTTCGTCGTCGAGGTCGCGGTCGAGGCCGGGCAGCACCACGGCGCGCGCGGNGCTGGCCGCGATGGCGGCGAGCAGGGTCGCGGTCGCGGCGTTGGTGCCGGTGGTTCCGACCGCGACGACGGGGCCGGCGAGACCCTCGCGCAGCTTGCGCGTCTCGCGCGCGATCAGGCGGGCGCGGCGGTCGGCGGCGTCGATCAGCCCCATCGCGGCCAGCGCCTGCGNCCAAGCCTGCCGGGCGACGTCGAGAAAGCGAAGGGNTGATCTCCAATAGCGATCAAGATCGCCGGCGACGAGATTGTCGAGCCTCGGCCAGTCGACGCCCTCAATGCGCATCTCGTCGATGAGCTTGGCGAGATCGCTCGCCAGCGCCAGCGCCGAGGCGGGCGTGGCGGCGACGAGATTGGGCTCGCGATCGCCATAGGCGGGCGCCTCGCCGTCCCACACGATCGCCCCTTTCAACGCCCGGCCCCACGCCAGAATCAGACGCGTCAAACGCAGGCGGCGCGCCATGTCGCCGATGGCGGGCGGAATGGCCGGATCGGGGTCGAGATCCTCCTCCAGAGGATCGCGCGGCCAGCCCTCGCGTTCGTCCTCGAAGGCGCCGAGCGGCAGGATGGTCGGCAGGATCAGCGCGCGGCCGCCGGCGGCGTCGGTCAACGCTTGAGCCAGGGCGCNGGCGGCGCGCCGGCTCGGAACGTAGACGGTGACCGCGGCGAGCGCCAGAGGATCGGCGGGATCGGGCGGCGGGATCAGTCGTCCGCCCAACAGAGCGCGGGCGACGGCGGGCAGCATCGGCGCGCCGACCGGCGCGGAGAAACGCGCGCGCCGCGCGCGAAAAGGTCGCCGCCGTTCAGAGAAGCGAGCGGGCGAACGCCTCGTCCGCCTCCGCCACCGCGCCGGGCGCGCCGACATGCAGCCACTGGCCGTCAAGCCTGACGCCGCGCAGGCGGCCCTGGCGGCCGCGTCGAAGAAGACAGGCGCAAGCCTGAAGACCTCGCGCGTCTCCCTGCGAAGACCGCGCGGTCGATCAGGCCGACGCCGGCGTAGACGAAAGGCGCGACGACGCGCTCGGGTCGCTTGGTCAGGCGGCCCTGCGGGTCCATCAGAAATCGCCCGGCCAGTCGACGCCGACGGCGTTGGCGCCGGCGGCGACGACGAGGGCGACGTCCATGCGCGCGGGGTCCCAGGCCTCGAACAGCCGGCGCAGACTCCAGCCGCCGGAGGGAATCCACACCGCATCGGTGTTGCAGACCAGAATCGGGCCGTCGCCGAGATGGGGCCAGGCCTTCATGATCCCGCCGCCCTGATCGAGCAGTTTGTCGCGCTCGTCTGAGACGATCACCTCGATGTCGGCGCGACGCCTGACGTGATCCTCGATCTGGTCGGCGAGCCAGTGGACGTTGACGACGGCGCGCTTGACCCCGCCTCGACGAGGCGGTCGAGCATGTGGTCGATCAGCGCCCGGCCGGCGACCTCGACCATCGGCTTCGGGCGCGTCAGCGTCAGCGGCCGCATCCGCGTGCCCAGGCCCGCCGCGAAAACCATCGCGGCTTCGGGCGCCCAGCCCGGCGCGGTCGACGCGTTGCAGGGTCGGGCGGTCGGCATAGTGGTCATCGTTGATCGTTCTCGGTCGCGGCGCGGAAAGCCCGCCGGTCATGCCTCGTTCTGCAACGCCTGCGGAAGATAGTTCTCAAACCATTCGCGCACGCCCGCCAGCGCCTCGTGACGCAGGTTCTTCATGAGATAGGCNNGCACGCGCGGCATGTGGGCGAGATATTGCGGTTTGCCGTCGCGCTTGTCGAGGCGGGCGAAGATGCCGAGGATCTTGGTGGCGCGCTGCGCGCCGAGAATGGCGTAGGCGCGCGCGAACGCCTCCATGTCGAAGGTCGGCTCCGCCCGCTTGCGGGTGATGGCGTAGTGGGAGAGCAGATGCAGCCNCAGCTCGTCCGACACGGCGACGCGGGCGTCTTGGGCCAGCGAGGCGACGTCGTAGGCGGGGTGGCCCAGCACGCAATCCTGAAAGTCGATCAACCCGACGCGACGCAGGCCCCNGCGTCGCGGCAGCCAGATCAGGTTGGGGGAATGGACGTCGCGCAAAGTCCAGGTCGCGCGCGCGGCGACGACCTCGGCGAGCGCGTCCCTCCAGATGTTGAGAAACACCGCCGCCGCGCTCGACGAAACGCCCATGCGCGCCACATGCGGGGCGAACCATTCGGTCGCCAGCTCGACCTCTATGAGCAGCGCGTCCATGTCGTAGGGCGNGATTTTGTAGACCTCGCCGGCGACGGGCAACTCCTGGGGCAGATCGCGGGCATGCAGCGTGGCGAGCGCGGCGGCGGCGGCCATATAGCGCTCCTGAATCGGCGCGCCGTCGGCGGCGACGACGCCCTCGCCGCCGAAATCCTCGATCACAGCGAGGCCCGCGTCGAAATCGACGGCTTCGATCCTGGGCGCCGAGAATCCCTNGCGCCGCCAACCCTCGGCGATAGCGACGAACGGCCTGATGTCCTCGGCGAGCCGGGCGATGGCGCTGTAGGGCTTGCCGTAGCGCACCGGCGGTCCGTCGGGACGCGGCGGCGAGATCATTAGGATCGCGGTTTCGCCGTTCGGCCGCGACAGCCGCTCGTAGGCGCGGGTCGAGGCGTCGCCGAGCATGAAGTCGCGACGCGCCCCGGCCCAACCGGCGTCGGCCAGAGCAGAGCCGANGGCGCGCTCGCGCGCCACCAGCTCGCCGTAACGGCCAAATCCGATCAGCGCCGCGCGGCGCGCCTCGTCGCCGAGATCNNGGGCGCCAGAGCGAACGCAACCTCGCCGATCCGGCGGCAAGGCGTCGCCGACGCGCTCGGCCCATTCGACCAGCAGCAACGCNNCCTCGCCCGCCTCCTCCCAGCCCAGTTCGGCGAGCCNGGCGGCGTCGGAGATGCGATAGAGATCGGCATGGACGATGGGGCCGCGCGCGGTCTCGTAAATCTGCATCAGCGTGAAGGTCGGGCTCGGCGCCTCAAGATCGGGATCGCCGACCAGATCGCGGATCAGGGCGCGCGCGAAGGTGGTCTTGCCNNGGCCCAGATCGCCCGACAGCGTCACCAACATGCCCGGTTCGACCAGACGGGCGACCAGACGCGCCAGCGCGGCCGTGTCGCGCTCGCTGGCCAGCCCATCGGCCACACCGGATCGACCGCTCGCTTCGACGCCATCATCATCCTTGCTGTTGCTTGCCGCCGGCGACCGCCTCGGTCAGGCCCGAGGACGGAGCCGCCGGAAATACGCAGGTGACCGCCGTCCCGCCGGGCGCGGAGTCGATATAAACCTTGCCGCCGTGGCGCTCGACGAAAGAACGCACGATCGACAGCCCAAGGCCGACGCCGCGATGGCGCGAGCCGATGGTGTGGCTTGAGAAGCGGTCGAACACCTTGTCGAGAATCTNCGGAGGGATGCCGCGGCCCTGATCGGAGACCTTGAAAGACACCTCGTCGCCGCGCCGCAACGCCGCCAGCGTCACCGTCTGTCCCGGCGCGGAGAAGCCGATGGCGTTCGAGAGAAGGTTGAAGAGAATCTGGCGAATGCGTTTGCCGTCGGCGACGAAAGAGCCGACGTCGTCGGCGGCGACGATCTGGAGGCGAATCTCGTTCTCCTCCAGCCGGTCCTGCACGCCCTCGGCGGCGGCGGCGATGGTCTTGCGGATGTCGACCTCGCCAAGACTGAGCGTCATCGCGTCGGTGTCGATGGTGGCGAGGTCGAGAATGTCGTTGATGATCGCCAGAAGCGCGGCGGAGGATTTCAGGATGTAGCCGGCGTATTCGCGCTGCTTGGCGTTGAGCGGGCCGACGCCGCCGTCGTTCAACGCTTCGATGAAGCCGATGATGTGGGTGAGCGGGCTGCGCAGCTCGTAGGAGACGTGATGCACGAAGTCGTTGCGCAGCGTCTCGGCCTCGGTCAGCGCGCGGTTGCGTTCGGTCAAAGCGCGTTCGACGCTGACGCCGGCGGTGACGTCGGAGAAGGTGAGCAGCGTCGCCCCGTCGGGCAAAGGAGCGGCGTTGAGGTCGACCACCGCGCCGTCGCCGCGCGAAATGCGCTGCGTGAAGCCGGTGCGCGCGTCGTAAAGGCCGGTGACGAGAGACCGTATCGCGGTCCAGACCGGGTCGTCGGGCGCCAGGGCGGCCGCCTGACGGCACACGTCGTCGATATGCGGGCCGCGCGCGAGCGAGGCGGGGTCGAGCCGCCAGAGCTGCGCCATCGCCGGATCTGAAAGCTTGAGGCGCCCGTCGGTGCCGAACAAGGCGACGCCCTCGCGCAAGGAGTCGAGCGTCTCGCCCTGCACGCGAATGACGCTGTTGTATTGCGACTCGAGCAGGTGGCGCTGGCTCTCGTCGTCGAACAGATAAGTGACGCCGCCTTGCGGATTGGGGCTGACGACGACGCGCAACATGCGCCCGTCGGGCAAATACCAGGCGTTCTCGGCGGTCTCGACGGAGGTGTAGGCGCCCATCAAAGCGGCCTTCCAGCCGCGATAATCGGCCTGTTCCGGCAATTTGCCGCGGGCGCGCAGCCGATCGAGGATCTCGCCGTCGGTCGGGCTGTGCGCGGCTCCGCNCTCGTCGAGGCCCCAGAGCTTGCGATAGGCGGCGTTGTGGAAGACCAGTCGTTTGCCGCGGTCGAAGATCGCGACCGCGGTCCCGAGCTGGTCGAGCGTGCGGGCGTGCGACTCCATCTGCTGGCCAAGATGTTTCTTGACCGTCTCGATCTCCGAGAGATCGACGCCGACGCCCACCGTCATGTCCTCGACGCGCGTCTCGACGAGATCGAGCGTGCAGCGCGCGCCCGCCATCACCACGGCGGCGCGCGCCTTCCAGACCTCGCCGCGCTCGCGCGCCTGCTCGGCCGCCTCGCGGGCGGGCTTGTCGAGCAGTTCGAGGCCGCGTTTGACCGCGTCCTGCGGCGATTCCGCCTCGACGGCGCGGGCGTAGGCCGCGTTGACGAAAATCAGCTTGCCGTCCCTATCGCGGGCCCACACCGGGGCGGGTTCGAGATCGAGCGCGGCGCGCAGCGCCGTGGTCTCCGCCGCGAGCTGGGCGTGGCGCTCCCGCAGACGGGCGGTTTCNNGCCGGTCGCCCGAAACGTCGCGGATGCGCAGGATGGCGCGGCCGCCGATCGCGCGCCCCTCAAGATCGAGATGCCGGCCGGCGAGGCTGGCGACGGTGAGGCGAAAGCCCTCGCCGCGCTTGCGAAGCGCCTCGACCGCCGTCTCGACGCGGCGCGCGAGATCGGGCGCGAGCCAGGATCCGAAGCCCAGCACGCGGCGCGGAGCCGGCGCATCCGTGACGAGCGTCAGATCGCCGGCGATGTCGGGCTCGCCGGTCGCGCCGCCCCAGGCGACGACGATCTGCGGCTCGGCCGAAAGAAACGCNNCCGCCCGATCGAGTCGGGCGCGGGCGTCGGTCAGGTCCGCGGCGAGCGCGGCCTCGCGCTGCGTCCATTGCTTGCGGCCGGTCAGGTGCAGCACCGCGGTGACGCTGGTCAACAAAACCAGCGCCGCGAAGATGGCGACGCCGGCGACGCCCTGGTTTTGATAAAGCGATTCGATCGACAGCGAGGAGGCGTCGGCGGCCTGCGCCGGGCCGGCGGCGAGCATCGCCGCGAACGCGCCCAGCCGCGGCGGCGCGCGCCTTCGCCCAAACGCCGGCGCCCCAGCGTCAAGTTCGCTTCGCAGGACGCGCCAAGCGCATCCGGCGCGCACGCCAGTCCACATGGTCCCTCGCTCAACGGACGAGACCGGCCCCTCGCGGGGGAATTTGGCCCTTCGGTCGGCGAACGTCCGCCCCGTCCGCCGAATCGCTCCGACAATAGACCTACGGCCGAGTCTTGAGAATGTGGTTAACGCTTTGTCGCGACGCCGCGTCGCGGCCGTCCCGAAAGAGACAACCCCGCGCCGGGCGCGGGGTTGCGATTTCCGGAAACGGCGCGCGCCCCGGTCGGGCCGCGGCGCTCAGTAGCGGTAATGATCGGCCTTGAAGGGGCCGTTTTCCGGCACGCCGATATAGTCGGCCTGCTCTTTCGACAGCTTGGTCAGCTTGACGCCGATCTTGTCGAGGTGGAGGGCGGCGACCTTCTCGTCGAGATGCTTGGGCAGGGTGTAGACCTGCTTGCCGTATTTCTCGCCGTGGGCGAACAGCTCGATCTGGGCCAGCGTCTGGTTGGTGAAGGAGGCCGACATCACGAAGGAGGGATGGCCCATCGCGTTGCCGAGATTCACCAGCCGGCCTTCCGACAGCAGGATGATGCGGTGGCCGTCGGGGAACTCGATCTCGTCGACCTGCGGCTTGACGTTCGACCACTTCAGGTTCTTGAGGCCGGCGACGTCGATCTCGTTGTCGAAATGGCCGATGTTGCAGACGATGGCGCGGTCCTTCATGGCGCGCATATGGTCGGCGGTGATGACGTTCTTGTTGCCCGTCGCCGTCACGAAGATGTCGGCGCGCTTGCAGGCGTCCTCCATCGTTGTGACCTCATAGCCCTCCATCGCCGCCTGAAGGGCGCAGATCGGATCGACCTCGGAGACCATGACGCGGCAGCCGGCGTTGCGCAGCGAGGCGGCGGAGCCCTTGCCGACGTCGCCGAAGCCCGCGACCATCGCGACCTTGCCGGCCATCATCACGTCGGTGCCGCGGCGGATGCCGTCGACCAGCGACTCGCGGCAGCCGTAGAGATTGTCGAATTTCGACTTGGTGACGCTGTCGTTGACGTTGATCGCCGGGAACAGCAGCTTGCCTTCCTTGGCCATCACGTAGAGGCGATGCACGCCGGTCGTGGTCTCCTCGGAGACGCCCTTGATGGCGGCGGCGAGGCGCGCGAACCAGCCCGGCTTCTCCTTCAGCGTGCGCTTGATCAGCTTGAAGAGGATNNCCTCCTCCTCCGAGCCCGGCTTGTCGAGGAAGGCGACGTCGCCCTGCTCGGCGCGCAGGCCGAGATGGACGAGCATCGTGGCGTCGCCGCCGTCGTCCAGAATCATGTTGGGCTCGCCGCCGTCGTGCCACTCCAGAATCTTGCGGGTGTATTCCCAGTAGTCCTCAAGGCTCTCGCCCTTGATCGCGAAGACCGGGATGCCGGCGGCGGCGATGGCGGCGGCGGCGTGGTCCTGCGTCGAATAGATGTTGCACGACGCCCAGCGAATGTCGGCGCCGAGCGCCTTCAGCGTCTCGATCAGAACGGCCGTCTGGATGGTCATGTGCAGCGAGCCGGCGATGCGGGCGCNCTTGAGCGGCTGGGCGGGGCCGTATTCGGCGCGCACCGCCATCAGGCCGGGCATCTCGGTCTCGGCGATGTCGAGCCNCTTGCGGCCCCATTCGGCGAGGGAGATGTCCTTGATGCGGTAGTCGCTGAAATGCTGGGTCATGCCGCCTCGCGGGGCGCTCGTGGCGGGCGGGCCTCGTGCGGCCCGGGAGCCGCGCGCGGCTCCGATAGGCCGGCGTCCTATCATCGCGACGCCGCGCCGGCAAGGGGCATATAAAGAAATCTTTATATCCTTACGTCGCGACGCCCCGCCTCCCGCCGGGCCGGTCACGCCGCCAGATCCGCCACCACCGCGTCGAGCAGAGGGAATCCCTCGGGCGTGACGCGAAGACGCCCTTCGACGGTCTTCTCGACCATGCCGTCCTCGATCAGGCTGGCGACGCGGCGCGGATCGAGCGGGCGGCCGGAGAGCGCGGCGAAGCGGGCGGGATCGACGCCCTCGCGCAGACGCAGCCCCATCAGCAGGAACTCGTCGCCCTGCTCCTCCGCCGACAGGCCATCGTCGACGACGAGGCCGTGGCCTTCGGCGCCGACGCGGGCGAGCCAATGCTCCGGGTTTTNCTCCGTGGCCTGGGCGCGGCGGCGGCGGCCCGCGCCGACGCGGCCATGCGCGCCGGGGCCGACGCCGAGATAATCGCCGTAGCGCCAATAGACGAGATTGTGCCGGCTCTCCTGCCCCGGCCGGGCATGGTTGGAGATTTCGTAGGCCGGCAGGCCGGCGGCCGCGGTCTCCTCCTGCGTCACGTCCCAGAGCGCGCGCGCGGTCTCGGCGTCCGGCGTCTTGAGCTTGCCGGCGCGGAACAGCTTCTCATAGGCGGTTTCCGGCTCGATGGTGGNCTGGTAAAGCGACATGTGGCCGCCGGCGCGGGCGAGGCCGCGGCGCAGCTCCTCGCGCCAGGCCTGCGGGGTCTGGTCGGGCCGCGCGTAGATCAGATCGAACGAATAGCGATCGAAGGTCGCGGCGGCGACGTCGAGCGCCGCCATCGCCTCGGCGACCGAATGCAACCGCCCGAGCGCGCGCAGATCGGCGTCGTTCAACGCCTGCACGCCCAGCGAGACGCGGTTGACGCCGGCCTCGCGGTAGCCGCGAAAGCGGTCGGCCTCGACGCTGGTCGGGTTGGCTTCGAGCGTCACCTCGACGCCGGNGGCGAGCGTCCACAGCCGGGCGATCTCGTCGAGAACGCCGCCGACCGTGCGCGGATGCATCAGCGAGGGCGTGCCGCCGCCAANAAACACGGTGTCGACCGGGCGCGGGCCGGTCAGCGCGGCGCGGTGGGCGAGTTCGGCGCGAAACGCCGCCAGCCAGCGCGACTCGTCGGGCGGGGCGAGGCGGACATGGCTGTTGAAATCGCAATAAGGGCACTTCGACAGGCAGAAGGGCCAATGCACGTAAACGCCGAAGCCGGGGTCCGGCGCGCCGGCGGCGACGTCGCCGCCTTGCGCGGCGGGGGCGGGCGAAGGGGAGAGGGACGGGCGCGGGGCGTCGAAGCTCATCGCGGGCTTATGACACGACCGGCGCGCGCCGTCATGTGCGGCCCTTCGCGGAAACAAGACTTTAGGCGAGCGGACCGCGACCGCGCGGGCGCGCGCGCCCGGCGCTCACGCGGTCAGGGCCGCGCGCAGGGCCGCCATCGCGCGGGCGCGGTGGGAGACGGCGTGCT
This sequence comes from Rhodoblastus sp., assembly GCA_013693735.1. Taxonomy (GTDB): domain Bacteria; phylum Pseudomonadota; class Alphaproteobacteria; order Rhizobiales; family Beijerinckiaceae. The sequence goes on from CP059255.1 coordinate 508,182, forward strand.
TCTCGTCAGCCGTCATCTCGCCGAACGTCCTGGCCGCGCCTTCGGGCGTAAACATCGGATCGTAGCCGAAGCCGCCCGCCCCGCGCGGNNGCCACGCCAGCAGCCCGTCGACGCGGCCCTCGACCTCGACGACGCGCCCGTCCGGCCAGACCAACGCGATCGCCGAGACGAAAGCGGCGGCGCGGTCGCGCGAGCCGGAGGCGGCCAGCGCCGCCTCGACCTTCCCCATCGCGGCGGCGAAATCCTTGGACGGCCCCGCCCAGCGCGCCGAATAGACGCCGGGGTCGCCGCCGAGCGCGGCCACGCACAGGCCCGAATCGTCGGCGATGGCGGGCAGGCCGGCGGCGGCGCAGGCGGCGCGCGCCTTCAACAGCGCGTTGGCGGCGAAGGTCGTCCCGGTCTCCTCGGGCTCCGGCAGGCCGAGTTCGCCGGCCGACACCGCGTCGGCGCCGAACGGCGCCAGCAGCGCACGCATCTCTTTCAGCTTGCCGGGATTGTGGGTGGCGACGACGACGCGGCCGGCGAAAATCTGGGTCAAGGCGCTCTCCGGTGCCGGACGACGCGGCGGCGCGCCCGCGACAGCGATAGCCCGCCGCGCCGGGGCGGCCAACCGCTTCTTGCGCCCGACGGCGGATCGGCCGGCGGACGGGCGCGCGACGTCCCGCTTCGAATTCTTCCCGCTCTACTAACCCCGCAGCCTCTATATCACCGGGCCGTCAGGATTGGCGGCGAAAACTCCGGGAGCGGAAATGATCATCGTTTGGCGCGTCCTCAACGTCTGCAATCTATCCTGCCCGTTTTGCGCCTATGACCGGCGGCTTCGTTCTCCGACGGCCCGCGCCGATCTGGCGCAAGCGCGCCGCTTCATCGCTTTGCTGCGGGACTGGGGAGCGGCGAGGGGCGAACCGATCCTGCTCAGCTGGCTTGGCGGCGAGCCTTTGCTATGGCGCGCGCTTGAAGGAGCCACGCAAGCGGCGCATGCGGCCGGGATCGCCGTCAGCGTGACGACCAACGGCGCGACCTTGCGCTCCAGCCGCTCGCGGCGACACATCCTCGATCACTATAGCGAAATCACCGTCAGTCTCGACGGTTTCGCGCAGTTCCACGACCGGATGCGCGGCTGGCCGGGCGGCTTCGCCGCGCTGGAGGAGNNGGGTGCGCCGTCTGAGGGAGGAGCGAGAGCGCGCGGCGCAAAGCTGAAAATTCGAATCAACATAGTGCTGATGCGCGACAACATCGACGATTTCGGCGCTCTGTGCAGAACGGCGGCGGCGTGGGGCGTCGACGAGGTCAGCTTCAATCAACTCGGNGGNCGCGACCGCCCGGAGTTTTGGCCTGCTCACCGGCTGACGCCGCACAACGTCGCCGCGTTGCGGGCGGAGCCGCCGGCGCTGCGGCGCGAACTCCACGGCAGACTGACGATCTGCGGCGGGGACGCCTATGTCCGCCGGATCGAGGAGACGACGCGCGGCGCGGCGCTTCGCGTCGAGGCCTGCACGATCGCCGAGAATTTCCTGTTCATCGACGAGGACGGACGCATCGCGCCGTGCAGCTTCACGCCGGACCATTTCGCCCGCGCCATCGCGGAGATCCGCTCTCCCGCCGATCTCGACGCCCTGATCGCATGGTTCGGGCGCCAACAAATCATTCACCCTGCCCGCGATTGCGCCGATTGTCCAAGCACGCAGCAATTCGCGAAATGGGCCTGATGTTGTAGAACAAGCAAGAAGCGCGCCGATCGGCGCGGCAGGGTGCGCGTATGGGTCTCTCGGCGAAGTTGACGATGCGTCAGGGACAGACCCTGACCATGACGCCGCAACTGCTGCAGGCGATCAAGCTGCTGCAATTCTCCAATCTCGAACTCTCCGCCTTCATCGAAAGCGAATTGGAGAAAAATCCNCTGCTGGAGCGCGCCGAAGAGGCGCCGACCGGGCGGGAGGAGGACGGGCCGGACGCGCCCGAAGGCGGCGAAGAGTCCGCGCGGGAATGGGATTCGACGACGCTGGAGACGGGATCGGAGGCTCTGGAGGCGGCGCTCGACACGGATTTCTCCAACACCTTCGAGGCCGAGCGCATTCCCGCCACGCAGGAGCGCGCGNNCGCCGACGCGCCGGGCCTGTCGGAGAGCGCGTGGAGCGGAACCGGCGGCGGCGCGCCGGGGTCGTCGGGCGGCTTCGACGGCGAGGCGCCCGATCTGGAGGCCTATGTCGCCGAGCGCGTCAGCCTGGCCGACCATCTGACGCGGCAATTGATGGTGGCGAGCGCCGATCCGGTCGACCGGCTGATCGGCGCGGCGCTGATCGACGCGATCGACGAGGGCGGCTATTGCCGCGCCGATCTCGACGAAATCGCCGAGCGGCTGGGCTGCGGGCGGGCGCGCGTCGAGGCGGCGCTGGCGCTGCTGCAAGGGTTCGAGCCGACGGGCGTGGGGGCGCGCGACCTCGCCGAATGTCTGGCGCTGCAACTCAAGGAGCGCGACCGGTTCGACCCGGCGATGGCGGCGCTGGTGGCNGATCTGCCCCTGCTCGCGCGCCGCGACTATGCAAGCCTGCGCAAGCTGTGCGGCGTCGAGGACGACGATCTTCTCGACATGGCGGCCGAGCTGCGCCGGCTCGATCCCAAGCCCGGCCGCGCCTTCGGCGGCGAGCCGCCGATCCCCGTCACGCCCGACGTGCTGACGCGCGCCGCGCCCGACGGCTCATGGCAGGTCGAACTCAACGCCGACGCGCTGCCGCGCGTGCTGGTCAACGCCAGCTACGCCGCCCTGATCGGCGCCAAAGGCGGCTCGGAGGCGGACCGTTCTTTCGTCTCGGGCTGCCTGCAATCGGCGAACTGGCTGACCAAGAGCCTCGATCAACGCGCGCGGACCATCCTCAAGGTCGCCTCCGAGATCGTGCGTCAGCAGGACGGCTTCTTCGCGCATGGCGTCGAGCATCTGCGCCCGCTCAATCTCAAGACGGTGGCCGACGCCATCGGCATGCACGAATCGACGGTGTCGCGCGTCACCAGCGGCAAGCACATGGCGACGCCGCGCGGCCTCTTCGAAATGAAATATTTCTTCTCCGCCTCCATCAAGGCGGCCGACGGCGGCGAGGCCCATTCGGCCGAGGCCGTGCGCAGCCGGATCAAGGCGTTGATCGAGGCCGAAAGCCCCGAGGAGACCTTGTCAGACGACGCGCTGGCGGCGCGGCTGCGCGAGGAGAAGGTCGACATCGCCCGGCGCACCGTCGCCAAATATCGGGAATCCCTGCGTATTCCCTCTTCTGTCGAACGGCGGCGGGAGAAGCGCGCGGCGCGCCGCGGCGACCGGAGGCGCGTCGGCGGGGTGAGCGCGCGCCCGCCGCGAGGGCGCGGCGAGGGATTTGACTTCGCGAGTCCGCCCTCGTAACGCTGGTCAGGCTCGGGGTCTTCGTCCCGAGCGCGAATTGAAGGCGCCAAACGCCGTCCAAAGGCGTTCCGCCCGCCCGGCGAGGGCGCGACGCGGAGAAGCGACTTTGGAGGTCCGGCGCGCGGCGCCCGCAGCCAAGAGAGGTGACGCGATGCCACTGCGCGTTTCGGGAAAGAACATCGATATCGGCGAGGCCTTGCGCGAGCATGTCACCATGCGCGTCACCCAGGCCGTATCGAAGCATTTTCCGGGTGACGTGACGGGCGCCGTCACGCTGACGCGCGACGGCGCGGCGTTCCGCTGCGACTGCCAGCTCCACCCCGGCGGAGCCGTCACCCTGCATGGCGAGGGACGCGGGCACGAGCCTTACGCGACCTTCGAACAGGCGCTCGAACATATCGAGAAGCGCCTGCGCCGCCACAAGCGCAAGCTCAAGGATCGCAACTCGCCGCAGGCCATCGCCGCGCCGGCCGCCATCACCGCCGATTATTACGTGCTGGAAGCACCAGGCGGCGACGACGACGAGGCCGAGATCGGGCAGGACTACAACCCGCTGGTGATCGCCGAGAACACCACCAAGGTGCGCGAGTTCTCCGTCGCCGACGCCGTCGCGGGCTCGATCTGAGCGGGNGCGCCGGTGCTGGTGTTCCGCCACGCCGGCCACCGTCGCGTCAACATCGTGTATCGGCGCAGCGACGGCAATATCGGGTGGATCGATCCGCCCGCGCCGGAAGGGCGGGCCGCCAAAGCCTGATCCGCCTCCCGCGCCCGCCCTCGGCATGCGAATTGCTTCGAGGAGCCGCCGGATGCGAGCGTCGGGCGGCCCGCTTCGGTCGGGCGAACGAAACCGAGGGAGGAACGCAGGCCCGGCCGGGCGCCGCTCCTCCCCGCACACAGACCAAGTCGATCGGACCCAAGTCCATGCTTCTGAACGATTTGCTCAGCGCCGACGCGGTGCTGCCCAATCTGAAAGCCGCCAACAAAAAACAGGTGCTTCAAGACCTGAGCGAGCGGGCGGCGCGGATTTCCGGGCTGCCGGAGCGTGAGATCTTCGACGCGCTGCTGCAACGCGAACGGCTCGGCTCGACCGGAGTCGGCGGCGGCGTCGCCATCCCGCACGGCAAGCTGACGCGCGCGACGCGCATTTTCGGCGTCTTCGCGCGGCTGGAGAAGCCGATCGACTTCGAGGCGCTCGACGGCGCGCCGGTCGATCTGGTGTTCATGCTGGTCGCCCCCGAATCGTCGGGCGCCGACCACCTCAAGGCGCTGGCGCGCATCGCCCGCGTGCTGCGCGACGCGACCCAGGTCGCCACGCTGCGCGCGGCGCGCGACGCGGCCGGGCTCTACGCCGTTCTCACCCAACAGTCTGCGCCGCACGCGGCGTAATCGCTCCGCCGCCGATCGGCGTCAGCGCCACGCCCGCTCGCGCCAGGCGACGTCATAGGNCCCGGGCCTGCGCGCCAGCGCCGCCATGCCGGCGAGCGCGGCGTCGTCATGTTCGAGCAGGCGCACCGGCAGCGCGGCGAGCGCGGCGCGCATCGGCGCCTTCGCCTCGAAGGCGGCGCGGAAGGCCTCCGGATCGAGAAAGTCGGCGATCTTGCGCGCGACGCCGCCCGCCAACGTGACGCCGCCGCGCGGCAGGCTCATCAAGGCGTAGTCGCCGACGACGCGCGCCAGAATCCGCCAGGCGCAGCGCAGCGTCGCGGCCTCGGGGCCATCGGGCGCGGCGAGGGCGCGTTCGGTCACCTGCGCGGCGGTGGCGACGTCGCTGGCGCGGCCGGCGACGCGCTCGCGGGCGCGATGCAGCCGGGCGATCCCCGCCCNCGCCAGAACCGATCGGGNCGTGATCCGTCCCTCGACGCGCTCAAGCGCGCGCCAGATCGCCGCCTCCTCGTCGCCGAGCGGGGCGAGGTCGACATGGCCGCCCTCGCTCGGCAGGGCGCGCCACTTGCCGGCGACGGGGACGACGAGGCCGACGCCGAGGCCGGTGCCTGGCCCCACCACCAGCCGCGGGCCGGCGGGGTCGGGCGCGGGCTGCGGGCCGACCGGGCGCGACCAGTCGTCCGGCAGAACCGGGACAGCGAGCGCCAGCGCTTCGAAATCGTTGAGCANAAGCCCCTGTTCGAGATCGAGCGCGGCGGCGATGGCGGGGCCGTCGAACGACCAGGCGGCGTTGGTCAGGTCGATGCGCCGGCCCGACAGCGGCCCGGCGGCGCAGACCACAAGCGCGCGCGGGCGCTGCGGCCAGTCGACCGAGCGGATCGCCTCGACGAAGCTCGCATGGCCGTCGGTGGCGCGGCGATGGACGCGCCCCGGCGGCGCGTCGGGCGCGGCGTGCATCTGAAAGCGGGCGTTGGTGCCGACGTCGGCGACGACGAAGGAAAGGGAAGGTGATCACGGCCGTGATGTTCGCCCCGACGCGGCGCGCGTCAAGCCGCGTTTGCGTCGCGGCCGGCGCGGCGGCGGGGCGGCGTCGCGGGGCGGCTTGCGCCGGGGCCGCGCAGCGGCGAGGCTGGCGCGCTCGAAGCCGGTTTCCGAGGGCGGCATGGCGCAAGTCATCGACTATTATTTCTCGACGATTTCGACCTGGGCCTATCTGGGTCACGACGCCTTCGTGGCGATGGCGCGCCGGCGCGGCGTGGCGGTCCGCTTCAAGCCGATGGCCTTGTCGACGGTGTTTCCCGAGACGGGCGGGCTGCCGCTCGCCAAACGCCACCCCAGCCGGCAGACCCATCGCCTCTTCGAGATGCAGCGCTGGCGCGAGCGGCGCGGCCTGCCGCTGGCTTCGAAACCCGCCTTCCATCCTTTCGACGCCGCGCTCGCCGACCGCGTCGCCGTGGCGCTGGCGGAGCGGCCGCAGACCTGCGCCGCCTATGCGTCGAGCGCCATGCGCGGAGTGTGGACGGGGCAGAACCTCGCCGACGAGGCGACGATCCGCGCCCATGTCGCGGCCGCCGGCGCGGACGCCGAGGCGACGCTCGCCGCCGCGCGCACGGAGGCGGTCGGCGTNTACGCCGCCAACGCGCAGGAGGCGATGGCGGCNGGGGTGTTCGGCTCGCCCGCCTATGTGCGCGACGGCGAGGTGTTCTGNGGGCAGGACCGACTCGATTTTCTCGAAGAGGCGATCGCGTCGGGCCGGCCGGGGTTTCGCGCCTGTTTAAAGGGCCGCACGCCTTGCGGCGCGCGGCCTGTTCGTCGCAACGCGGCGCGGTCAGCGGATGAACGTGCCGTCCCGAAGATCGCGCATCGCCTGCATGATCTCGGCCTGCGTGTTCATCACGATCGGGCCGTGCCAGGCGACGGGCTCCTCGATCGGGCGGCCCGACACCAGCAGGAAGCGCACGCCCTCGGGGCCGGCCTCGACGACCACCTCGTCGCCGCGGTCGAACACCACCAGCGAGCGGTTGCCGACGGTCTCGCGCACCAGCGTCTCCTCGCCGTTGGGGCCCTCGCGCTCGGTCAGCACGCCGAAGGGCTTCGACGCCGAGAGGAACGAGCCGCTCCNCGCGAAGACATAGGCGAAGGCGTTGGAGTCGACCTCGACCTTCAGCCGCTTGCGCGCGTTGGGCGGCACCGAGACGTCGAGATAACGCGGATCGGCGGCGATGCCCTTGACCGGGCCGGTCTTGCCCCAGAACGATCCGGCGATGACGCGNNCGGCCGTGCCGTCGTCGTCGACGACGGTCGGGATCTCGGCGGACGGGATGTCCTGATAGCGCGGATCGGTCATCTTCAGATGCGAGGGCAGATTGGCCCAGAGCTGGAAGCCGTGCATGCGGCCCTGCTCGTCGCCCTTGGGCATCTCCTGATGCAGGATGCCGCGCCCGGCGGTCATCCACTGCACGTCGCCCGCGCCCATCACGCCGTGATTGCCGAGGCTGTCGCCATGCTCGACGGTTCCGGCCAGCACATAGGTGATGGTCTCGATGCCGCGATGGGGATGCCAGGGGAACCCGGCCGAATAGAGCCGCGGGTCGTCGTTGCGGAAATCGTCCATCATCAGGAAGGGGTCGGTCTGGGTGGTGTCGCCGAAGCCGAAGACGCGGCGCAGATGCACGCCGGCGCCTTCCAGGGCCGGGCGAGAGGTGGAATGACGCTTCACGGCGCGGATGGACATGACTCTCATCTCCTCAGGACGCCGCGACGGTCGGGCGTCCTTGTCGGGCATGAGATGGCGCGCGCGGCCGCCGAGCGCCAGCGGCGCCGACGCAAGCGGCGCGCGCCGGAAATGCAAGCGCCGCGCCGCCGTCAGGCCGGCGCCCAGTCGTATTGCATCTGCCGCGCGGTGCGGATCGCGTGGTCGCGACCGAGGATGCGGCCGACCAGATGCAGGCTCATGCCGATCCCGGCCGAGATGCCGGCCGAGGTGACGATCGCGCCCTCGTCGACGAAGGGGACGTCCTCGCGCACGTCGACGGCCGGGCAGGCGGCGCGCAGGTCGGGCACGTCCTCCCAATGGGTCGTGGCGGCGCGGCCGTCGAGCAGGCCGAGGCGGCCGAGCAGAAAGGCGCCGGTGCACACCGAGGCGACCAGGCTCGCCTNGCGCGCGGCGGCGGCGAGCCAGGCCAGCGTCGTGCCGTCCTCAAGCGGCTGCGTCACGACGCCGCCCGGCGCGATCAGGACGTCGCAGCGCGGCGCGTCGGAAAAGCCGTGGTCGGCGACGACGTTCAGCCCGTGACGGGCGGCGACGCGGCCGGCCTGCGCGGCGACCGTCCAGACCCGGAACGGCGCGCGCGCGACGCCGGGATCGCGGCGCGCCAGCCGGGCGGCGACGGTGAAGACCTCATAGGGCCCCGCGAAGTCGAGAATCTCGACGTCGGGAAACAGCAGAATGGCGATGTCCAGCCCCGGGAGAGGGCGGCGGCGCGAAGCGTGGCGTCGAGCGTCATGACGTGCGGGCTCGTCTCGATGAAAGGACGTGGCGAGACTGCGCCGAGAGGGCGGCGAAGTCTGCGCGCGGCGCGGACGCGGTTCGGACATTCCCCGCCAATCGCGGCGCGGGCGAAGGCGCGCAAAGCGGCGCGGCGCCCGCATCGAGGGCGCCGGTCGCGCTTTGCGGGTCCGCGGGTATCGGCTAACCTGCGCGCCTGCGCGTGTCCGCGCCACGCCGGCTCTCCTCGCCCTCAGCGCATGTCGACGCCATGAACCCGATTTTCGCCGAGCTGCCGACCACGATCTTCGAGACGATGTCGCGCCTTGCGCGCGAGACCGGCGCGGTCAATCTCGGACAAGGCTTTCCCGACGATCCCGGCCCGCTCGACGTGCGCCAGAAGGCCGCCGAAGCGGTCGTCCACGGCTGGAACCAGTATCCGCCGATGATGGGTCTGCCGGAGCTGCGCCACGCCATCGCGGCGCATTACCGGCGCCATCAAGGCCTCGCCCTCGACGCAGAGACGGAGACGCTCGTCACCTCGGGCGCGACCGAGGCGCTGGCNGGGGCGATCTTCGCCTGCGTCAAGCCGGGCGACGAGGTGGTGCTGATCCAGCCGATGTACGACGCCTATCTGCCGCTGGTGCGGCAGGCCGGCGGNGCGCCGCGCTTCGTGACGTTGCAGCCGCCGCATTGGCGCATCACCGAGGAGGCGCTGGCCGCCGCCTTTTCCGACCGCACCGCGGCGGTGATCTTCAACAATCCGCTCAATCCCGCCGGCGTCGCGCACACCCGCGAGGAAATGGCGTTGCTGGCGCGCTACTGCATGAAGCACGACGCGGTCGCGATCTGCGACGAGGTGTGGGAGCATCTCACCTTCGACGGGCGGCGCCACGAAACCATGATGGCGCTGCCCTCGATGCGCGAGCGCACCGTGAAAATCGGCTCGGCCGGCAAGATGTTCTCGCTGACGGGATGGAAGGTGGGCCTCGTCTGCGCGGCGCCGGCGCTGATGCGCACGCTCGCCAAAGCCCACCAATTCCTCACCTTCACGACGCCGCCGAATTTGCAGGCGGCGGTCGCCTACGGATTGGCGAAAGACGACGGATATTTCTCGCAGATGCGCGCGACCTACGAGCGCTCGCGCGACCGCCTCGCGCATGGCCTGGGACAACTGGGTTACCGCACGACGCCCTCTCAAGGCACCTATTTCATCAATATCGACATCTCGGCGCAGGGCGAGCGCGACGACGTCGCCTTCTGCGAGCGGATGGCGCGCGAAGCGGGCGTGGCGGCGATCCCAGTGTCGGCCTTCTACGCCGAACGGCATGTGCGCACCATCGTGCGCTTCTGTTTCGCCAAGACGGACGCGACGATCGACGCGGCGCTGGAGCGGCTGGCGGCGTGGCGGCGGTGAAGACCGGCGCGCGCCGACCTGACGGGCGGGCTTGGGCGCGCCGACCTGGCGGGCGGGCTTGGGCGCGCCGCCCGGCGCATGGGCTTGGGCGTCGACGCTGACGCTCACGCTCACGGCGGCGGCGGCGCAGAGCCCGCGGCCCGAGCGCGTCGTCGCGGTCGCCGCGATCAGCGACGATTTCGATCCCGCCACTCTCGACGCCTTCACGCGCGAGACCGGCGTTCGACTGGCGCTCGACGCCTTCGCGACCGCGCAGGCGCTGGAGGCGGCGCTGGTGGGCGGGCGCTACGACGTCGCGACGCTGTCGGCGCAGGGCTGGCGCAAGCGGCGCAAGCCGGCAGGCTGGCGCGGCTCGATCCGGCGACGATTCCGGCGCTGGCGCAGATCGATCCGGCGCTGGCGCGGCTCGCGCCGGGGCGCGCCGTTTTTGTGGAGCCCCTACGGACTCGCCTACGACGCGCGGCGGGCGAAAGAGCGGTTGGGCGAAAGAGCGCTCGACAGCTGGGAGGTCGCGTTCAGGCCCGACACGCTGAGGGCTTTCGCCGATTGCGGCGTGGCGCTGCCCGACGATCCGCAGGCGATGACGGCGGCCGCCGCGCTCGCCGCCAAGGTCGATCCGCATTCGCGCCGCGCCGCCGATCTGCGTCGCGCGTTCGACCGGCTGCCGCTGTCGCGCGGCGGCGTCAAGACGTTCGCGCCAGGCGCGGCGATCGGCGCCGATCTGGCGGCCGGGGATCTCGCCTCGCGGTGATGACGGCGGGCGACGCGGCGCAGACGGCCGCGCGGGCGCGGGCGGCGGGCGAGGAGACGGAGATCGTGTTCGTGGCGCCGCGCGAGGGCGCGCCGGTCGTCGTCGACGCGCTGGCCATTCTCAAAGACGCCCCGCATCCGGCCGAGGCCGCCGCCTTCGTCGATTTCGCGCTGCGGCCCGAGCATGTCGCGCGCGCCTCGGCGCGCACGCGCTACGCCAACGCCGTCCCGGCCGCGCGCGCGCTCGCCCGGTCCGAGACGGCGCAGGAGCGCGCGTCCGCCGACCCCGCCGCGACGGCGAAGCTGTTCGCCCCGGCCCCGATGGACGCGGCGACGCAAGCCTTGACCGCGCGCGAATGGGCGCGGGCGAAATCCGGCAAGTGACGCGCGGCGGCGCGCGCCTCAGCGCCCCGGCGCTTCGCCGACGGAGGCGCAGCCGAAGCGCCGACGCAAAACGCCCGGCGGAGAGCCGGGCGTCGATGCAATTCTCAGTCTCTAAAATCCCGAGCCGCTTGCGACGAGGCCGCGGGAAGCGCCGATCAGGCGGCCTTCTTCTCGCCGAGCAGGGTGCGCACGCGGGCGGCGAGGCGGGCGACCTTCCGGGAGGCGGTGTTCTTGTGCAGGATGCCCTTCTGGGCGGCGCGCATCAGCTTGGGCTCGGCGGCGGTCAGCGCCTCGGCGGCCGCCTTGCCGTCGCCGGCCTCCAGAGCCGCCTCGACCTTCTTGACGTAGGTGCGCATCTGGCTGCGGCGGTTCTTGTTGATCGCGGTGCGGCGGGCGATCTTGCGGACGGCCTNTTTCGCGGACGGGGTGTTCGCCATTGTTCTCTACATCCTCAGGGGCGAGCCTGCCGCCCGCTCGGAACATCGAATTGGGAGAAGCCGGCGCCTGATCGCAGGCCCGGTTCGTGGCCGGGCTTATAGCGGGGCTGGGGCGGGCCGTCAACGCGGAGTCGCCTCCGCCGCGGGAAATCTGCGCCGCGCCCGATTTTGTTTTCTTCACGAAGACCTGCGACGCTCGTCCGCACGGAGGCGGAGATGAGCGGTTTCTTTTCCAGTTTAGCGAAGTGGTTCCGCGCCAAGCCCTCGGGCGGCGCGCAGGACCCGGCGATCTCCCGACGCGCCTGTCGGCCGCCTTGCGCCAGAGCGCGCCGCCCCCTGGTCGCTCGGGGCGCGGGTCCTGGGCGACGACCGGCCGACGCTCGTCTCGCGCACAGCCTATGAGCGGGCCGGCGAGCCCAAAGAGGCGTGGCGGCTCGTCCTCGACGTCGTCGACCACGTCAACGCCCTGCGCGAGGGGCTTTTCCATGTCGACGAGATTCCGCGCCGCGCATGGGGCGTCTATTTTGCGGATTACTACCTCGCGCAGGTCCGCAACGGCGGCCATAGCCAGTACATTCATAACGCCCGCGATCTCGCCGCGATGTCGCGATCCGCGCTCGACGCGCTGGACGAGATGGGCGCGGAGGCGCTCGCCGCCATTTTGCGCGAGATGCTGGACTGGGCGCGCGCCCACCCCGAGGAGGCGGGCCGTCAGAACGGCTTCGAGGTCCGCGCGCCGGCCCTCGACGCGCTCGACGCGCGTTTCTACGCCGTCAACGACGGCGCGCCGATGAGCGTCGCGTCGGCGCGTTGGATCGCCGGCTGGCCGGATCTCAAGGTGATCGAAGACGCGGGCTGGCGGCCGCCCGCGCCGCGCTGATCGCGGCCTCGCCGCATGTCGCAGGGCGGCGCGACGGCGCCGTCGTGGTGCGCATCCACGGACAGATCGCCGATCCCGCCTTCGGCGCGCTCGGCCTGACGCTGATGCGCTGCGCCCTTCCCGAGGCGCGCGTGGAACGGCGATGGCCATTTCGAAGCCGACGCGCCCGACGCGTTGCGCCTGCGGACGCTGACCCAGGTCGGACTGCGGCGGTTCGAGCTTGGCCCGCGTCACGCCGTGCTGCACGAATTGTTCGACGGCAATCCGCCCACCCCCATCGAGGGCCGCGATCCCGACGCCTACACGCGCGCCTTCAGGCGCGCCCAAAAACTCTTCAAGGCGACGCCGCGCGTCGAGGTCGTTCTCGGCCGGGAGTTGGCGAGGTCGACCGACGGGAGGCCGACGAGTTGGCGCGGCGCGACGATCTTCTCGCCATCGCCGGAGGAATCGCGCTCGCCCTGAAACGGGCGGGGCGCGACGGACTGGCGGCCACCATCACCTTCGGATCGCGTCCGGGGACGACGTGCGACTTCCTCTGCCTCGCCCTGATCGGCGACTCGGTGGAGACGCTCATGATCGACGCGGGCGGGCGGACGCGGCTCATGCGCGATCACGAGCTGGTCGTTGAGGTCGGCGCCCGCGAGGCCGCCGATTTCGCCCGCGTCAGCCTCGAAGCGCGGTAGCCGCGCTCAGCGCGGGCGCTGTTGCAGCAGCGCCGCGTAGACGTCGAGCGTCTCGGCGATCATCCGCTCCAGCGAGAAGCGCTTCAGCACGTGGGCGCGGGCGCGGCTGGCGAGTCCGTCGCGGGCGGTCGCGCCCAGCGCCAGCGCTTCGCCGACCGCATCCGCCAAAGCCTCGGCGTCGCCGGCGGGCACGCTCCAGCCGGTGCGCTCGGCGGCCGGCGCGCGGGGCGGCGCGAGCACGGTTTCGACCGCCGCGCCGAGTTCGGACACCACCACCGGCGCGCCCATCGCCTGCGCCTCGACGGCGACGCGGCCGAAGGCCTCGGGCTCGGTGGAGGGCACGACCACGACCGACGAGGCCATGAAGGCGGCCGGCATGTCCTCGCAATGGCCGACGCGGCGCACGATCCCCTCCAGCCCCTTGCGGCGGATCGAATCGTCGAGCCNCTTGACGTAGCCGTCGCGGCCCTGCGCGTCGCCGGCCAGAATGTAGCGCACATCCGTGACGCCGCGCTCGACAAGGCGCTTGGCCGCCTCGACAAGCACCTTCTGGCCTTTCCAGCCGGTGAGCCGGGCCGACAGCAGCACCAGCCGGGCGTCGGCCTCGACGCCCCACTGGGCGCGCAGGCTGGCGACGCGGGCGGGATCGACGACGCCGGCGGCGAAGCGGCGGAAGTCGGTGCCGCGATGGATGACGCGCACTCGCTCGCGGGCGAAGGGATGATGCTGGTTGATCAGATCGGCGGTGTAATCGGAATTGGCGATCACCACGTCGCCGCGCGCCATCACCGAATTATAGGCGACCTTGACCGCCGAGCGGCCGGCGTAGCTGCCGTGATAGGTGGTCACGAAGGGCCGTTTGGTCATGCGCGCGGCGGCGAGCGCGACCCAGGCGGGCGCGCGGGAGCGGGCGTGGATGAGGTCGACGCCCTCCTCGCGGATGAGGCGGGCGAGCTTGGGAACGTTGGCCGCCATCGCCAGCGGATTCTTGGTCTTGGCCGGAAACGGCAGCCAGACGCCGCCGCGCGCCTGCAACTCCGACACCAGCCGGCCGCCCTCGGCGGCGACCAGCGGGCGGGCGCCCGCCTCGGCCAGCGCGGCGGCGACGTCGATGGTGGTGCGCTCGGCGCCGCCGGCGTCGGTTTCGGGAATGATCTGGAGGATGGTGCGGCCGGCCAGCGGCCCGGGCGTCTCGGGCGCGAAGTCAGCGGGAGCTTGCGTCAACGGGCGCCTCGACGTCTCATGGCGCCCCGCGTCCGTCCGGCGGGCGCCAGGGGCCGCGCCGGGATGCGCGGGGCCGCAACTCAGGAAGCGCAGGATAATCCTCTCGTGAGCGATCCGCAATTTGAACCCGATCCGGTCGTCTTCGTCGCGCGCGAGGAAAAGGGCGAGGCCTGGCGTCTGGCGGCGCGCCGACGCGCCGGCGCGGGGCCGACGGTGGTGTGGCTCGGCGGATTCCGCTCGGAGATGACGGCGACCAAGGCCAGCCGGCTCGACCAATGGGCGGCGCAGGCCGGCCGCGCCTTCCTGCGCTTCGATTATTCCGGGCATGGCGAATCGCAGGGCGCGTTCGAGGAGGCGACGATCGGGCGCTGGCGCGACGACGCGCTCGCCGTCGTCGCGGCGCTGGCCGGGGACGAGCGGCTGATTCTGGTCGGCTCTTCGATGGGCGGGTGGATCGCGCTGCTGGTCGCCAAGGCGCTGGCGGCGCGCGGCGAGGCGGGGCGGCTCGCCGGGATGGTCCTGATCGCGCCGGCGACCGACTTCACCGAAGAGCCGATGTGGGCGGACATGCCGCAGGCCGTGCGCGACGAGATCATGACNCAAGGGCGCTGGCTGCGGCCCTCCGACTATTCNCCCGAGCCCTACCCGATCACCCGCGCGCTGATCGAGGANGGGCGCGCCCATCTGCTGTTCGGCGCGCCGATCCGCACGCATTGCCCGGTCCACATCCTGCAAGGCATGAAGGACCCCGACGTGCCGTGGCGCCACGCGCAAAAGCTGTTCGAACGGCTCAACGCCGACCCGGCGGTGATCAGCTTCATCCGCGACGGCGACCACCGGCTGTCGCGCGAGGAGGATTTGCGGCTGCTGGTCGGCGCGGTGGAGGCGCTGGGGTGACGTAGGCACCGGTCTTCGTCATGGCTCATCCACGGGCGGCGCCTCGTTTGCGGCGCTTCGCGCAGCCCCAGGCGTGGGCGGCCGGGACAAGCCCGGCCATGACTGGTTTGGGCGGCCGGGACAAGCCCGGCCATGACCGGTTCCAGATAGGCGCTCACGCCGCCGCGCGATCGCCTTCCTCGTCTTCTCGATCACCTCGTCGACCTCGGCGTCGGTGGCCACCAGCGGCGGCGTCAGCGCGATGGTGTCGGCGGTGATGCGCAGCATGATTCCGTGATCGAAAAAGCCCTTGTCCATCGCGTCGTAGGCGCGCCGGCCGACCGCGTCGGGCTTTGAGGCGAGGTCGATGGCGGCGGTGATGCCGATGGTGCGGATGTCGAGCACGTTGGGCTCGCCCTTCAGCGTCATCACCGCGTCGGCCCAGCGGCTCTCCATCGCGGCCGCCTTCTCGAACAGTTTTTCGTCGCGATAGACGTCGAGCGTGGCGAGCGAGGCGGCGCAGGCGAGCGGATGGCCGGAATAGGTGTAGCCGTGGAACAGCTCGGCGACATGCTCCGGCCCCTTCATGAAGGCGTCGTAGACATGTTTGCGGGCGATGACGCCGCCCAGCGGCACGACGCCGTTGCTGACGCCCTTGGCGAAGGTGAGGATGTCGGGGATCACGCCGAAGCGCTCGGCCGCGAAGGCCGCGCCGAGGCGGCCGAAGCCGGTGATCACCTCGTCGAAGATCAGCAGGATGCCGTATTTGTCGCAAATCTCGCGCAGGCGCTTGAGATAGCCCTTGGGCGGGGNCAGCACGCCGGTCGAGCCCGACATCGGCTCGACCATCACGGCGGCGATGGTGGAGGCGTCGTGCAGCGCGACGATGCGCTCCAGCTCGTCGGCGAGATGGGCGCCCCACTCCGGCTCGCCCTTGGTGAAGGCCTGCTCCGTGCGGTTGTAGGTGTGGGGCAGATGATCGACGCCGCCCAGCATCTGGCCGAAGGTGCGGCGGTTGCCGACCATGCCGCCGACCGAAATGCCGCCGAAGCCGACGCCGTGATAGCCGCGTTCGCGGCCGATCAGGCGGGTGCGGCCGGCCTCGCCGCGGGCGTGATGGTAGGCGATGGCGATCTTCAGCGCGGTGTCGGCGGCCTCGGAGCCGGAATTGGCGAAGAACACATAATCGAGATCGCCCGGCGCCATCTGGGCGAGGCGCGAGGACAGCTCGAACACCTTGGGGTGGCCGAACTGGAAGTTCGGCGAAAAGTCGAGTTCGGCGGCCTGATCCTGAATCGCCTTGACGATGGGGGCGCGGCCGTGGCCGGCGTTGACGCACCACAGGCCGGCGGCCGAGTCGATGATCTGGCGGCCTTCGGGCGTGTAGTAATACATGCCCGCNNCGCGCGCGATCATGCGCGGACGCTGCTTGAAGGCGCGGTTGGGGGTGAAGGNGATCCAGAAGGCTTCGAGATCGTTGGGCGCGCGGACGGCGGCGGTCGACATAGGGGCTCCCAAAGGCGGGCGAAACGCGAGGCGGAGGCCCGAACGCGAACGGGCCCCGAAACCGGAGCCCGTCCTAACATGTCGGCCCCTGCCCCCAAGGCCCGCCGGGGCGCCTCAGGGGCGCGCGAAACGCCGGTCAGGCGCCCTTCACGTCGAGGTCGACCGCGACGTTGCCGCGCGTGGCGTGGCTGTAGGGCAAATCTGCTCATGCGCGGCGTTCGCCAGTTCGCGCAGCGTCGCCGTCGGCACGCTCGGCGAGGCGACGTGAAGCTTGACGGCGAGGCCGAAGCCGCCCTTCTCGCGCGGGCCGATGGAGACGTCGGCGGTGACCGAGACGTCCTTGGCGTCGACCTTCTTTGCCTGGCGATGAAATCGACGGCGCCGCCGAAGCAGGCGGCGTAACCGGCGGCGAAGAGATGCTCGGGCGTCGTCGTGTTCGGCTTGCCCGGCCCGCCCATCTCCTTGGGGACGGACAAATCGGCCTTGACGGAGCCGTCGGCGGCGGCGGTATGTCCGTTGCGCCCGCCTGTCGCGGTGGCGCTGGCGGTGAACACGGGCTTGATCGCGTCGGTCATCGTCCTATCTCCGTCGGGCCCGGATTTCGACACGGACGCGGTGGAAGCACGCGACGACGAGAATAGCGCGGGCGACGCGGTTTCCAACCGCCGCCGCCTCGCGCCAACGCCTGAGGACTGAAAATGCGGACGCTTCGCTGGATGGTCGCGCTGCTGCTGCTGGCGGGCGCCNNGCGGGGGCGTCTGGTGGCTACGCGTCGGGCGAGGGCCGGGCTGGCCGCGCTCGCGCCGAAGCGCGGCAGCGTCGCGGAGATCGTCTACGCCACCGGCGCGGTCGAGCCGCTGCGCTGGGCCAAGGTCGTCCCCTTCACGCGCAAGCGCATCGTCGATCTGTGCCTGTGCGAAGGCAAGAGCGTGAAAAAGGGCGATCCGCTCGCCACGCTCGACGACGGCGAGGAGAAAGCGCAACTCGCCGAGATGCAGGCGACGCGCGAGCGCCGCCAGCGCGATCTCGACCGCGCGCAAGGGCTGGCGGCGCGCGCCGCCGGCACGCAATTGTCGGTCGATCAGGCCCAGACCGCGCTCGCCGAGATCGACGCGCGCATCGCCGCGCAGAAGGACCGCATGGACGAACTGACGCTGCGCGCGCCCGTCGACGGCGTGGTGCTGCGCGCCGACGGGCATATCGGCGAGATCGTCGGCACGAGCGACGTGCTGTTCTGGGTCGGCGAGCCCAAGCCCTTGCGGGTCGTCGCCGACGTCAACGAGGAGGACATCCTCAAGGTCACGCCCGGCCAGACCGTCCTGCTTCGCGCCGACGCGCTCGGCGAGGCCCGCGTCACCGCCACGGTGGGCGAGATCACGCCGAAGGGCGACCCGACGACCAAGACCTTTCGCGTCTATCTGCCTTTGCCCGACGCATCGCCGCTGAAGGTGGGCATGAGCGTGGAGGCCAACATCGTCACGCGCGAGAAGGCGGACGCGCTGGTCGTCCCGGCCGACGCCGTGCTGTCGGGCGCGGTCTTCCTGTATGAGGACGGACGGCTGCGCCGGCGCGAGATCAAGACCGGCGTGCGCGGGGCGGGCGGCGTCGAAATCGTCTCGGGCGTCGGGCCGCAGGATCGCGTCGTCGCGCCCGCCAAGCCCGAATATCGCGACGGCATGCGCGCGCGCCTCGCGGCGGGGCGCCGTGATGCTGGCGGCGCTCGACCTCATCGTCTCCATCGCGACGACGCATATCGGGGCGCGGCTGCGCCAGACGCTGGTCGGCGTGCTGGGGGTGGCGACCGGCGTCGGCTTCTCGGTGATGATGGCGGCGCTGATGCAGGGCTCGCAGGACGATTTCGTCGAGCAGCTCGTCAACGCGATGGCGCATGTCACCGTCACCGACGATCGCCGCGCGCCGGCGCTCCAGCCCGCCGATCAGGCGTTTGCGGCCGCCCAGATCATGGGGCAGTCGACGCCGGCGCTGCGGCCGGGCCTGAANAATCCCTACGCCCTGATGGACGAGCTTGAGGCGTGGCTGCCGGGCGCCGTCGCGCCCGCGGTCTCGGCGCGGGCGGTGATCCGTTACGCCGGCCGCGACGTGGCGGCCTCGATCACCGGCGTCGATCCGCTGCGCGAACCGAAGGTCTCGAAAGTCGCCGCCAAGGTGACGCAGGGCTCGCTCGACGCCCTGCGCAAGGCCTCGAACGCCATCATTCTGGGCGACGCGCTCGCCGATAAGCTCGGCGTCAAGGTCGGGCAATCGGTGGTGATCGCGACCGGGACCGGCGCGCGGATGCTGTCGCAGGTCGTGGGTCTCTATCACTCCGGCATGCGCTTCACCGACGAGGGCGCCGCCTTCACGCTGTTGAAGACGGCGCAGATCCTCGCCGGCCAGACCGGGCTCGTGAACGAGTTGCGGATCCGCCTCGACGACGTGATGTCGGCGCGCGACGTCGCCCAGCGCATCGAGGCGCAGACGGGATATAAATCGGTGTCGTGGCAGGAGCAGAGCAACGATCTCCTGTCCTCCTTCGCGATCCGCAACCTGATCATGTATACGGTGGTGGGCGCGATCCTGCTGGTGGCGAGTTTCGGCACCTACAACATCGTCTCCACCATCACGCACGAGAAGACGCGCGACATCGCGATCATGAAGTCGCTCGGCCTCGGCGAGGCGCTGGTGCGCCGCATCTTCGTGCTGGAGGCCCTGATCATCGGCCTGATCGGCATGGTCGCGGGCTTCGCGCTCGGCTATGCGATGTGCCGCGCGCTCGGCGCGCTCACCATCAAGATGCCGTTCGGCGACGCCACGCATCTGCCCATCGCCTATACGCCGCTGCATTACGCCATCGCCGGCGCGGTGGCGCTCGCCTCCTCGGTGTTCGCGGGCTATCTGCCGGCGCGCAAGGCCGCGAGCCTGCATCCGGTCGACATCATCAGGGCGCCTCGTGAGCGCGCCCGACGCCCCAGCCTCCCTCGTCTCGGCGCGCGGCCTGACGCGCGTCCTGACCGGCGGGGTCGAGACGACGCTGATCGACGGCGTCGATCTCGACATCGGG
Organism: Rhodoblastus sp.; assembly: GCA_013693735.1. Taxonomy (GTDB): domain Bacteria; phylum Pseudomonadota; class Alphaproteobacteria; order Rhizobiales; family Beijerinckiaceae. Next base: position 527,658 of record CP059255.1, read on the forward strand.
CAAGGCGAGTTTCTGGCGATCACCGGGCCATCGGGCTCGGGCAAGTCGTCGCTGCTCTATATGCTCGGCCTGCTCGACGCGCCGACGTCGGGGAGGTTAAGCGTCGAGGGCCGGGAGACGGCCCGACTGAGCGAGGAGGCGCGCGCGGCGCTTCGGCTTTCGACGCTCGGCTTCGTGTTCCAGTTTCATTTCCTGCTGCCGGAGTTCTCCGCGCTCGACAATGTGCGCCTGCCGATGCGCGCGCTCGCCAGGCTGCCGGAGAAGCAACAGATCGAACGCGCCACGGCGCTGCTGCTATCGCTCGGACTCGAGGGCCATCTGCACAAGCTGCCCGAGCAAATGTCGGGCGGCCAGCGCCAGCGCGTCGCCATCNNGCGCGCGCTCGCCAACGCGCCCAAGCTCATTCTCGCCGACGAGCCGACCGGCAATCTCGACAGCCATTCGAGCGAGCAGGTGCTGGAGATTTTCCGCAAGCTGGTCGACGAAGGCGGCGCCAGCGTCGTGATCGTGACGCATGATCTCGGCCTCGCCGCGCGCGCCGACCGGCGGCTGCACGTGGTCGATGGGCGGCTCGCCGCGTCCGATCCGTTCGGGACGGCGCCGTGAGCGTCGCCGACGATCTTCTGGCCTGGTATGACCGCTGCGCGCGCGATCTGCCCTGGCGCGCCCCGCCCGGCTCGCCGGCGCCGTCGGCCTATCGGGTCTGGCTCTCCGAAGTGATGCTGCAACAGACCACGGTGGCGGCGGTGAAGCCTTATTTTCAGGGCTTTCTCGACCGCTGGCCGCGCGTCGAGGATCTCGCGGCCGCCCCTGTCGAGGAGGTGATGCGGGCCTGGGCCGGGCTTGGCTATTACTCGCGCGCGCGCAACCTGCACGCGGCCGCGCAAGCGGTCGCGGCGCGCGGCGGCTTTCCCGACACGGAGGAGGGCTTGCGCGCGCTGCCGGGCGTCGGCGCCTATACGGCGGCGGCTGTCGCGGCGATCGCGTTCGGACGGCGCGCCGTCGTCGTCGACGGCAATGTCGAGCGCGTCGTCGCGCGGCTCTCCTGCATCGAAACGCCTCTGCCCGGCGCGCGCNNGGCGATCCGCGCCCACGCCGACGCGATCACGCCGGCGCGGCGGGCCGGCGATTTCGCGCAGGCGATGATGGATCTCGGCGCGACGGTGTGCACGCCGAAGCGGCCGGCCTGCGCGATCTGTCCGCTGACGCGGGATTGCGAGGGCCGCGCGCGCGGGCTCGCCGAGACGCTGCCGCGCAAGGCCGCCAAGGCGCAGCGGCCGCAACGGCGCGGCGCTTCGTTCTGGATCGAGCGCGCCGACGGTTTCGTGCTGTTGCGCACGCGCCCGCCCAGGGGCCTGCTCGGCGGCATGGCNGGGCTGCCGGGGACGGACTGGCGGGAGGATTTCGACCCCGACGACGCGCCGAGGCTCGCGCCTCTGCCCGGCGATTACGCGCGCGCCGGGCAGGCGCGGCATGTGTTCACGCATTTCGCGCTGACGCTCGACGTGTTGCGCGCCCGCGTCGGCGCGGGGACGGCCGCGCCGGAAGGGTGCCGCTGGGTCGCGCTCGGCGATCTCGGCGGCGAGGCGCTGCCGAGCGTCATGCGCAAGGCGATCGCGGCGGCGACCGCGCGCGGGGACGAACGCTAAGAGCGCGACAAAGCCGCCCGCCCCTGCTATCAGGCGGCGATGAGCAAACCTCCGAGCAAGACGCCGGGCCCGCGTGGTCCGCGCAAGCCCGCCCGCAGCGATGCGCGCGGCGCCGCCTCCCGTCCGCCCCGCCCGCGTCGCGACGACGCCCCGGCGAGGAGCGCCCGCGCCAGCGCGCCGCCGCGCCCGCCCGCGATCCGGCCTCCGACGCGCCCTGGAGCGCGCCGCGCGACGAGCGTCCCACGCGCGCTTCGCGAGGCGAACGCCCCGAGCGCACGTCGCGAGGCGACGGGCCCAATCGCGCTCCGCGCGCAGACGAGCCCAAGCGCGCGCCGCGCGGGGGCGGTTTCGGCGCCGGCAAGCCGCGCGACGGCGAGCGGCCGGCGCGGGCGCGTGGGGCGGGCTCGTTCGCGGCGGGCAAGGAAGGCGGTTTCGCGCCGCGCAGCCGCAAGCCCGCCGGCGCGTCGAGCGACGCAGCGCCGCGCTCGCGTCGCAACGCGCCGGCGCCCGCGCCGCAGACCGCGCCCGACCCGACGATGCCCCGCCGCGAGGGCGACCGCATCGCCAAGGTGATGGCGCGCGCCGGGCTGTGCTCGCGCCGCGACGCCGAATTGTGGATCGCCGAGGGCCGCGTCGCGGTCAACGGGCGCACGCTCGACACCGCCAACGTCGTCGTCGCCGAGGGCGACAAGATCACCGTCGACGGCCACCCGCTCGCCAAGCGCGAGCGCACCCGGCTGTTCCTGTTCAACAAGCCGCGCGGCCTCGTCACCACCGACCGCGACCCGGAAGGCCGCCCGACGATCTTCGAGGCGATGCCCGCCGACCTGCCGCGCGTCGTCACCATCGGCCGGCTCGACATCAACACCGAAGGCCTGCTGCTGCTCACCAACGACGGGGGTTGGCGCGGGTGCTGGAGCTGCCCTCGACGGGCTGGCTGCGGCGCTACCGCGTGCGCGCGCATGGCGACGTCGATCAGGCGCGGCTCGACGCGTTGCGGCTCGGCGTCACCGTCGACGGCGTCGACTACGCCGGCGTCGAGGCGACGCTCGACCGCCAGCAGGGCTCCAACGTCTGGCTGACGATGGGCCTGCGCGAGGGCAAGAACCGCGAGGTCAAGCGCATCCTCGAACATCTCGGGCTGGCGGTGAACCGGCTCATCCGCGTCAGCTACGGGCCGTTCCAGCCGGCGACCTGCCCGAGGGCGCGGTCGAGGAGGTGCGCTCGCGCCATCTGAAGGATCAACTGGGGCCGCAGCTCGCGGCGGAGGCCGGCGTCGATTTCGACTCGCCGCTGGTCGAGCGCGACGAGAGCGAGGCGCGTGGCGCCGCGCCGGCGCATCACGTGGCGCGAGGACGAGGTCGAGGAGGCCGCGCCGCGTAAGAAACCGGCGCCGGCCAAGCGGATGCACGTCTCGGCGCTGCGCGCCGAGCGCGCCGCCGAGACCGAGCGCATGCGTTCCGAACGCTCGCAGACCGAGGATCGCCACGGCCGCGTCGTCGCGGTCGAGCGGCGCATGCGCGCCGAGCCCGAAATCGAGGCGCCCAGGACGCGCAAGGGGCCGCCGCGCGTCGCCGGCGAGCGCGCCGCCGAGCGCGGACGCGACATGCCGCGCGGCCCGCGCGACGCCGGACGGCCGGCGACCGGGCGCACGCGCGGCGCGGAAGGACGCGGTTTTCGCCGCGACGACGAGGCGGCGGAGGCCGCGCGCCGCGCCGCTTCGGCGAAGGCGCGCCGGCCCGGCCGCGCCGGTTCTCCGAGGACGGCGCGCCGCAGCGCGCCGAGCGCCCGTTCGGCGCCGGCCCGCGCGGCCCCCGCGCGGAAGGCGGCGGCTACGGCAAGCCGCGCGGCGAAGGCTACGCGCCGCGTCCGCGCGCAGACGGCGAAGAGCGTCCGCGCGTCGCGCGCGCGCCGCGCGGCGAGGGTTACGCGCCAAGCCCGCGCGGCGAGGGCGAGCGGCCCGCGCGGTTCTCGCGCGGCGAGCGGGCGGGCGCAGGTCCGCGCGCGCCGCGCGGCGAGGGCGCGTCCTTCGGCAAGCCCTTCGCGAAGGGGCCGCGTCGCGACGGCGCCGCCGGCGAGGACAGGCCGGCGCGGCGCTTCGCGCCGGACGGCGAGCGGCCGGCCCGCGCGCCCGGCGGCAAATCCTCTGGAGGCAAGTCCTTTGGAGGCAAGTCTTTCGTCGGCGAAAAGTCTTTCGGAGCGAAGCCGTTCCGCGAGCGCTCCGGCGAGGGCCGCTCGTTCGGCGACAAGCCGGGCGGAGGTAAATCCTTCGGGGGCAAATCCTTCGGGGGCAAATCGTTCGGCGGAAAACCTTCCGGCGGGCGACCGGGCGGCGGCAAACCGGGGGCAAGCCGTTCGGCGGGAAGCCTGGCGGGCGCGGTCCCTCGCGGGGGCCGGGCGGGCCGGGCCGCGGCCCGCGCGGCGGCTGAGCGATGCGCATCGTCGGCGGCGCTTGCGCGGGCGCGCGCTCGCCGGCCCGAAAGGGCCGNGGCCTGCGGCCGACCGCCGACCGTCTGCGCGAGGCGATCTTCAACGTGCTGGCGCATGGCTATGACGACGCCTGCGCCGGGGCGCGGGCGATCGACCTGTTCGCGGGCACCGGCGCGCTCGGGATCGAGGCGATCTCGCGCGGCGCGGCGCATGCGCTGTTCGTCGANTCAGGGGCGCAGGCGCGCGCGCTGATCCGCCAGAACGTCGAGGCGCTGGGACTGGGCGGCGTGACGCGGCTGTTTCGGCGCGACGCGACCAGGCTCGGCCCGACGCAGGACGCGCCCTTCACCCTCGCCTTTCTGGATCCGCCTTACGGGCGGGAGCTGGCGCCACTGGCGCTGGCGAGCCTGCGCGACGGGGGGCTCTCGCCGGGCGCGCTGGTCGTGGTCGAGGAGGAGGCCGAGGCGGAGCTCGGCGACATCGCCGGCTACGAGCGGCTGGAGCGGCGCGATTATACAGGGACGCAGGTCGTCTTTCTGCGCGCGCCGTGAGGCGCGAGACGATGCCTCACCGCCGCGAAAACAGCCTTTCGAGATCGGCGAGCTTGAGCGCGACATAGGTCGGGCGGCCGTGATTGCACTGCCCCGAGCCCGGCGTCGCCTCCATCTCGCGCAGGAGGGCGTTCATCTCCTCGGGCGTCAGGCGGCGGCCGGCGCGCACCGAATAGTGACAGGCGATGGTCGCGAGCTTGTGGTCGATCTTCGCCGAGAGCGCGTCGCGCCCGCCCTCCTCCACCAGCGTCTGGGCGAGGTCGCGGGCGAGCGCGGCGAGGTCGCCCTTGAGCAGCGCCGGCGCCTCGACGACGGCGACCGCGCCGGGGCCGAAGGGCTCGACGACGAGGCCCCAGCCGGCGAGCGCCGGGGCGGCGGCGATCAGCGCGTCGGCCTCCTGTTCGGAGAGATCGACGACGACGGGGGCGAGCAGCGCCTGTCGCTCGACGCCGTGGGCCTCGCGCTGGCGCTTGAGGCGCTCGTAGACGAGGCGCTCATGGGCGGCGTGCTGGTCGACCAGCACGATTCCATCCTGCGTCTGGGCGAGGATGTAGGTCTCGTGGATCTGGGCGCGGGCGGCGCCGAGGGGTGGGCCTGNCGCGGCCGCGTCGGCGGGCGTCGCCTCGGCGCGGGCCTGCGGCGCGAAGGGCGCGGCGGCGTCGAGGCGATGGACGGGCAGCGCCCCGCCCTGCTCGTCGAAGCCCGGCGCGTAAGGCGAGGCGCGCCAGTCCCAGTCCGCCGGGCGGGCGCGGGCGGGATCGCCGCCGTGGGCGCCGGAAGGGCCGCGCCGGAACGCGTCGCGCCGGAATGGGCCCACAGCCCGCCNGGCGGGCGGGGCGGGCGCGCCACGCTCCAGCATCGCCGCCAGCCGGTCGCCGCCGGTCGTCGCGGCGCGGTGGCCAGCCTCGCCGAGCGCGTGGCGGATCGCGCCGATCACCAGTCCGCGCACCAGCCCCGGATCGCGGAAGCGCACTTCGGTCTTGGCGGGGTGGACGTTGACGTCGACCTCCGCCGGATCGAGCCNGACGAAGAGCGCCAGCGCGGGATGACGGTCGCCGGGCAGGAAATCGGCGTAGGCGGCGCGGATCGCGCCGGAAAGCTGCTTGTCGCGCACCGGGCGGCCGTTGACGAAGACGAACTGCGCCAGCGCGTTGGCGCGGTGGAAGGTCGGCAGGCCGACGCGGCCGGTGACGCGCACCTCCTCGCGGCTGTGATCGAGCGCGACGGCGTTGAGGTCGAACTCCTCGCCCATGATCTGGGTGAGGCGGCGGGCCAGCGCCTGCGCCGGGCCGCCGACGGCGGGCAGATGGTCGAAGGGCGTGACGCCGGCGCCGGCGAAAGCGAAGCGCACGTCCGGGTTGGCCATCGCCAGCCGGCGCACCACCTCGGCGGCGGCCTGCGCCTCGGCGCGTTCGGTCTTGAGGAATTTCAGCCGCGCCGGCGTCGCGAAAAAGAGATTGCGGACCTCGACCTGCGTGCCGGCGGGACGGGCGGCGGGGACGGGCTCGCTCCTCTCGCCGGCGCTGACGCGCAGCGCCCAGCCATGCGGCTCGTCGGCGCGGCGGGTGGCGATGGCGAGGTCGGCGACCGAACCGATCGAGGGCAGCGCCTCGCCGCGAAAGCCCAGCGTGTCGATGCGCGAGAGGTCGCCGTCGGGGATCTTGGAGGTGGCGTGACGCTCGACGGCGAGGGCGAGATCGTCGCGGCTCATGCCGACGCCGTCGTCGCTGACGCGGATCAGGCGACGGCCGCCGGCCTCCAGCACCACCTCGATCGCGCGGGCGCCGGCGTCGAGCGCGTTCTCGACCAGCTCCTTGACGACGGACGCCGGCCGCTCGACGACCTCGCCGGCCGCGATGCGGTCGACGAGGATGGGATCGAGACGGCGAACGGGGCCATGCGCGCGCGTCTCAGACGGCGGCGAGGTCGCGCGGGCGTCCCGCCATCGCCCAGAGCAGCTTCTGGCCGAACAGACGCNCGCGCGACGCGGCGGGCGTCGTCGAGCGTCACCGCCTCGATGCGGGCGTTGCGCTCGTCGAGATAGGCGGGCGAAAAGCCGTCGCGCATGACGGCGACCAGNCGCGCCGGCGATCTTGGTCGAGGAGTCGAAGCGCAGGTCGTAGGAGCCGGTGAGGTAGGACTTGGCCTTGTCGGCTCNGTCCTGGCTCGGGCCTTCTTCGGCCATCCGGGCGATCTCGGCCTCGATCACGGCGAGCGACTCGGCGGCGCGCTCGTTCTTGGTGGTGGTGGCGCCGGCGAGCGTGTCGGCGTGGTCGGCGCAGGCGAGCTGCGACCACACCGAGTACGCCAGACCGCGCGCCTCGCGCACCTCCTTGAACAGCCGCGCCGAGAAGACGCCGCCGCCCAGAATGTGATTGACGACGACGCCGGCGTCGAAATCGGGATCGTGGCGCTTGAGGCCGGGCGCGCCGAAGCGCAGCGTCGTCTGCGGCAGATCGATGTCGACGACGACGCGGCGGCCCGCGCCCTGCGCGCTCACGTCGGCGACGGGGCGGCGCGCGCCCTGCGCGGGCCAGGCGCCGAAGANGCGGTCGAGCAGGCGGGCGGCGCGCTCGGGCGAGACGGCGCCGACGAGCGCGACGTGCAGGCCCTCGCGCGCGAAGCAGGCCGCGCGCAGCGCGACGAGATCGTCGCGGGCGATCGCAGGAAGGGTGTCGAGCGCGCCTTCCGTCGGCTGCGCGTAAGGATGGCCTGGATAGGCGGTTTCGCGCCACGCCCGCGCGGCGCGGGCGTCCGGGTCGTTGGCCTGCCGACGCAGACCCGCCGTCATCTGGGCGCGCACGCGTTCGAGCGGGGCGGCGTCGAAACGCGGCGCGTTGAGCGCCAGGGCCGCGAGATCGCCGGCGCGGTCGAGATTGCGGGCGAGCGTGCGCAGCTGGATGCGGAAGGCGTCGCGCTCGGCGCCGGCGGAGAATTCGATCGCCTGTTCGTCAAGCGCGCGGTGGAAAGCCTCGTCGTCGAGATCGCCGGCGCCTTCGTCAAGGAGATTGGCCATCAAGGACGCGGCGCCGGCCTTGCCGGGCGGATCCTGCGCGGACCCGCCGTCGACGGAGGCGACCAGCGCGACGACGGGCACGGCGTGGTCCTCGACCAGCCAGGCGAAGCGGCCTTCGCCCGGCGGGCCGAAGGGGACAAGCGTGACCATCGCGGCGCGCGAGCGCGAGGGCAGGACGGGAGCGTTCATCGCTGAGACTTTCATTCGGCGGCGGCGGCGCGCAGCGGAAACCGGTGACGGAGCGGCGCTTGTCGAGCTTGCGGGCGGCGGCCTTGACGTCGTCCATCGTGACGCGCTCGACGCGATCCGGCCAGCCGGCGATCTCGGCCGGAGTCGCGCCGATGGCGACGCCCGCGCCATACCAGCGCGCCATCGAGGTCTGGTTGTCCTGCGCGTAAATGGCGTCGGCGACGAGGCGGGTGCGGGCGCGGGCGAGATCGGCCGGCGCCACGCCGGTCTCGGCCACCTCGGCGACGAGCGCGTCGACGCGCGCCTCCAGCGTCTCCAACGCGACGCCCTCGGCGGGCAGCGCGTAGAGATAAAGCGCGTGTCGTCGACGGCCTCGCCCATGTAATAGGCCCCGGCGGCGACGGCGATCTTCTCCTCCATCACCAGCCGGCGGTAGAGCAGGCTGGTGGGGCCGCCGCCCAGAAGATGGGCGAGCACGTCGAGCGCCTCGGCCTCGCCGGGCGCGCCGGTGCGGGCGGAGGGCACGATGTAAATCTTGGTGGCGGCGGGTTGCTCGACCTTGGCGTCGGCGAGGCTGACGAGGCGATGGGCGCGCAGCGGCGGCTCCTGCGGGCGCAGGCGCTCGGGGCGGGCGCCGCGTGCGGGAATTTTGCCGTAAACGGCCTCGGCGAGGCGCGCACCTCCTCGACGTCGACGTCGCCGGCGACGACCAGGGCGGCGTTTTCGGGCGTGTAGAAGCGCCGGTAATAAGCGAGCGCGTCCTCGCGGCCGAGGCCGGCGATCTCGTGCTCCCAGCCGATGATCGGCAGGCCGTAGGGATGATGGGCGAACAGCGCCGACTGCATCGCCTCGGACGGCTGCTGGCTGGGATCGCTGTCGGTGCGCATGCGACGCTCCTCCAGCACGACGTCGCGCTCGGGGGCGACCTGCTCGTCGGCGAGGAGCAGGCCGGTCATGCGGTCGGCCTCGAACTCCATCATGCGGGCGAGATGGGCGCGCGGCACGCGCTGGAAATAGGCGGTGTAGTCGAACGAGGTGAAGGCGTTCTCCTGCCCGCCCAATTCCGCGACGACGTTGGAGAATTCGCCCTGCGCATGCGCCGCGGTGCCCTTGAACATCAGATGTTCGAGAAAGTGGGCGATGCCGGACTTGCCGATCGGATCGTCGGCGGAACCGTTGCGTACCACACCATATGGGTGACGACCGGCGCTCTGCGGTCGGGGATGACGACGACTTCGAGACCGTTGTCGAGATGGAAATGCGCAATCTGGGGGCCGGCGGGCGAAGGGCGGGCAGGCGACGGTTCAGCAGGCATGTAGGTTTCCGAAAGGCGTCGGCGTGGGCCGGACGCGAAAAGGCCGCTTCAATATAAGCGGCCTTTCCGGAAACCCAAATTCGCCGCCGAGCGCGCCGGCGCGGCGTGGCGTCGCCTTAGTCGTCGTCGTCCTTCTTGCCGAAGGGGTTGCGGAGGAAGCCGCCGATATTCGGCGTATCCTCGGCGATCACGGGCTTGACGACGCCGCCGCCAGTGTCCTNNGCGTGACGCGGCGATAGCCTTTGGGAGGCTGCGTCAGGTAGGCGCGGTCGGGCTCGGAGCCGACCGGCACGCGGTTGCGCTCCTCGCGCTTGACGCCGAGCGAGCGCAGCCGGTCGGGATGCATCCAGGCGCAGGCGCGGTCGCCGCCGAAGCTGCGGCAGCCTTCCTCGGTCTGGGTGTCGGCCGCGCCGCCGCCGGGAACGCGGCCGGCGGCCGGCTCATGGGCGGAGACGCGCGTCGCCTGGCCAGGGACGACGCTGCGCGGAGCGCGCGCTTCGGCCGCGGCGGCGGCGCGCGCGGCGACGTCGGGGTCGTTCGGCCAGTCCGGCCGGCGCGCGCGCTCGGTGGGCGGCGGAAGGCCGCCGCGATCCTTCGGCAGAACCAGAGGAGCGCGTTCGCGATAGTCGATCTGCGGCTTCTCGTCGGGCGAGGAGGTGATGCCGAACATCAGAACGCCCTTGGCGACGTCCAGAAGGTCGCCCGAGCCGTCGTCGCCGGCGCGCGCGGGTCNGACAGCCGCCATCGCGGCGATCAGCGCGGTCGCCGAAAGCGCGATCCTGACGCGGGCGCTCGTCTTCAGCGTCATGCTTGCTTCTCCGGGTTCGCGGCGCGGTGCGCGTCGGCGGGGACGTCGCAAGACGTTCCTGCCGCTTCGCTCATCCTCTCCTGCGTCGCCATCACGGCGAATTTTCGGCGCCGGGCTCGCTCCGGCGAATGAAGGACTCATACAGGAGCCCCGCCACCCCGGCAACGATGGCGACGTCGGCGATGTTGAAGACATACCAGGAGAACTGGCCGACATGGAAATGGAAGAAGTCGGCGACCGCGCCGTAAAGGATGCGATCGACGAGATTGCCGAGCGCGCCGCCGACGATGAGGCCGAGCGAGGCCGCCGTCAGCGCGCCGGCGGCGCGCCACATCCAGACGCCGAGAAACAGGGTCGCCCCCAGCGTCACCGCCACCAGAAGCGCCCAGCCGAGCCGCGACTCGGCGGTGAACCAGGAGTAGGAGACGCCCTTGTTCCAGGCCATCGTCAGGTCGAAAAAGGGCGCGAGCGGGATCGGCAATTGCCGCGCGCCGATATCGAAGCCATGCAGCAGCCACAGCTTCGAGCCCTGATCGAGCGCGAAGGCGAGGGCGGCGCTCCAGAGGCCGACGGCGCGCGGCGTCACGCCGGCGCCCCGTCTGGCCCGGCTTGAAACCAAGCTCGCGCAGCGCCTGCGCGTCGCGGGGCGTGACGTCGGGATAGTCGGCGTCGGCGCCGACCTCGGGCGTCACCCGCCAGGAGCGGGCGCAGCGCTTGCCCTGCGCCAGCGCGGCGACCACCGCCACGCCCGCCACGTCGGGGGCGCGGAAGGCGTCGGCCGGGCCCTCGCCCGCCGCGACCGCGATGTCGGAGGTGATGCAGACCTCGGCGAAGTCGACGCCTTCGAGCGCGGCGAGGAGGTCGGGCTCGTTCACCCACACCTTCGGCGCGGCTTCGAGCGAGGAGCCGATCTTCTTCTCGGCGCGGGCGATCTCCAGCGCCTGCGTCACCGCCGAGCGGACGCGGCGGACCTTGCGCCATTTCTCCGCCAGCGCCTCGTCGCGCCAGGCGGCGGGGGTGTCGGNGAAGACCTCCAGATGCACGGAGCCGGTCTCAGACGGCGCGCGCGACAGCCAGGCCTCCTCCGCCGTGAAGGCGAGGATCGGCGCGAGCCAGACGGTCAGGCGCGAGAAGATCGCGTCGACGACGGCGAGCGCGGCGCGGCGCTTCACGCTGGAGGGCGGATCGCAATAGAGCGCGTCCTTGCGGACGTCGAAATAGAAGGCCGACAGCTCGCTCGTCATGAACGGGTTGAGGGCGGCGACGACGCGCTTGTAATCGAAGTTCGCATAAGCGTCGCGCACCACGACGTCGAGTTCGGCGAGGCGGTGCAGCATCAGCCGCTCAAGCTGCGGCATGTCGGCGTAAGCGACGTCCTCGCCGGCCTTGTGATGGGCGAGCGCGCCCAGCATCCAGCGCAGCGTGTTGCGCAGCTTGCGATACATCTCGACGAAGGTCTTGATGATCTCGTCGCCGATGCGCAGATCGTCGGAATAGTCCGACGCCGCCACCCACAGGCGCAGAATGTCGGCGCCGGATTCGGCCATCACGCTTTGCGGCGCGACGACGTTGCCGAGCGATTTCGACATCTTCTGGCCCTTGCCGTCGAGCACGAAGCCATGCGTCAGCACGACGTCGAAGGGCGCGCGGCCGCGCGTGCCGCAGCTCTCCAGCAGAGAGGAATGGAACCAGCCGCGATGCTGGTCGGAGCCTTCGAGATACATCACCTCGTCGGGGCNCCCGTCATGGACGCGGCGGATGCCGGAGAGGCCGGGGAACGCGACCGGGTCCTCCAGCACGAAGGCGTGGGTCGAGCCCGAATCGAACCAGACGTCGAGCACGTCGTCGATCTTGTCCCATTCGGCGGCCTTGTAGGCGTCGCCGAGGAAGCGCTNCCTGGCGCCGGGCTTGAACCAGGCGTCCGCGCCCTCGGCGTGGAAGGCCTCGGCGATGCGCCGGTTGACCGCCTCGTCGACGAGGATGTCGTCGCCGTCCTTCTTCACGAAGACGGCGATCGGCACGCNCCAAGCGCGCTGACGCGACACCACCCAGTCGGGGCGGTTGGCGATCATGCCGGTGATGCGGTTCTCGCCCGATTCCGGCTCCCAGCGCACGCCCTTGATCTCGCTCAGCGCGACGTCGCGCAGGCTGCGGCCCTCAGCCGGAAAGCCCTTCGCCACGGGCTTGTCCATGGCGATGAACCATTGCGGCGTGTTGCGGAAGATGATCGGCTTCTTCGAGCGCCACGAATGCGGATACTGGTGCTTGAGGCGGCCGCGCGCGAGGATATGGCCCGCTTCGGCCAAGGCCTTGATGACGCGCTCGTTGGCGTCGCCCTTCTTGCCGTTCTCGTCGATGACGCGGGCGCCGGCGAAGCCGGGCGCGTCCTTGGTGTAAAAACCGTCGGCGTCGACGGGATGGGGGATGTGGTTGGAGATCCCCATTTCGGCGAGCAGGCGGCCCGACGCCATCCAGGCGTCGAAGTCCTCGCGGCCGTGGCTCGGCGCGGTATGGACGAAGCCGGTGCCGGCGTCGTCGGTGACATGGTCGCCGGCCAGCATCGGAACCTTGAAGTCGTAGCCGAGCGAAGCCAGCGGATGGGCGAGCCAGGCGATGTCGGCCGGATCGACCGAGCGCACGCGCTCGAAGGCCTCGACCTTGGCGGCGTGGAAGAGATCGGAGGCGAGCTTGTCGGCGACGACGTAGAGGCCGCCGACCCTGGCCCAATTGCCCTCCGGCGCCTTGGCGACACGATAGAGCCCGTAATCGACGCTCGGCGAATAGGCGACGGCGCGGTTGCCGGGGATGGTCCAGGGCGTCGTCGTCCAGATCACCANCGCTGGCGGCGCGCGCTCGGAAAGCTCCACGGTGGCGGCGACGTCGTCGGCGTTCTCGCCGGACAGTTCTGCGGCGCGGCGGGCGCGCTCGGCGACGCCGTCCTTCAGCGCCTTGATCGGGAAGGCGACGAAGATCGTGTCGGAGACATGATCCTCATATTCGACCTCGGCCTCGGCGAGCGCGGTCTTTTCGACCACCGACCACATCACGGGCTTTGAGCCGCGATAGAGCAGGCCGTTTTGCGCGAATTTCATGATCTCGCGGGCGATGGTCGCCTCGGCGGGATAGGTCATGGTGAGATAGGGCTTGGCCCAGTCGCCGACGACGCCGAGACGCTTGAACTCCTCGCGCTGGACGCCGACCCAATGCTCGGCGAACGCCCGGCATTCCTGCCGGAACTCGACGACGGGAACCTCGTCCTTGTTCTTCCNCTTGGCGCGATAGCTCTCCTCGATCTTCCACTCGATCGGCAGGCCGTGGCAGTCCCAGCCGGGAACGTAGTTGGAGTCCTTGCCCAGCATCTGCTGCGAACGCGTCACCAGATCCTTCAGGATCTTGTTGAGCGCGTGGCCGATATGGATCGCGCCGTTGGCGTAGGGAGGGCCGTCGTGCAGGACGAATTTCTTGCGGCCCTTGGCGCTGTCGCGAAGCTGGCGGTAGAGGTCGTTCCTCTCCCAGCGCGCGAGGATCTCCGGCTCGCGGGCCGGCAGGCCGGCGCGCATGGGAAAATCGGTCTTCGGCAGATAGAGGGTGGCGGAATAGTCGGGGCCGTCCGACTTCTTGGCCTTCTGGTTGGCCTTCTGGGCTTGAGTCTGGTTGGCCTTCTGGGCTTGGGCGGCCTTGTTCGCGTCGTTCATGGCGGTCTTTTCGGATGGGCGGGCGGCGGGCCCGCGAAAGGGTCAAGGGCGGACGATCCCGGCGCGCGGGCGCGCCGCGGCGCGCTCAGCGGGCCGGGCCGGTAATTCGGGTCGTCGCCTTGAGAAATCGCATCGCCCGCTTCTAGCGGGGTTTTCGACGGCGGGGAAGGCGTCGCGAGGCCGACGCCGCGCAGGCCCGTCATTGCGAGGAGCGCGGCGACGAAGCCATCCATCCCGACGCGCGGCGCGGCGAGATGGATGGCTTCGCTTCGCTCGCCATGACGGCGGCGCGGCGGCGCGCAGCCGCCCTTCCCCCTTTCGGCCCGCTGGAAACCCGTCCCGGCCGGGTCTATGACGGGGCATCTTCGCTCCATCCGAACCGAGGACGGCCATGACCTTCGCCTACCGCTCCATGTTCCCGCTGGGCAAGGACGAGACGCCCTATCGTCTCGTCACCAAGGAGGGCGTGAAGCTCGAAAAATTCGGCGACAAGGAGTTTCTGGTCGTCTCGCGCGAGGCGATCCGGCGGCTGTCGGAAGAGGCGATGGGCGACGTCAACCATCTGCTGCGCCCCGGCCATCTCGCCCAGCTCGCCAAGATTCTCGACGATCCCGAGGCCACCTCGAACGACAAGTTCGTCGCCTTCGACCTGTTAAAGAACGCCAACATCGCCGCCGGCGGCGTGCTGCCGATGTGCCAGGACACCGGCACCGCGATCATCATGGGCAAGAAGGGCCGCATGGTGTTCACCGAAGGCGACGACGAGGCCGCGCTCGCCGAGGGCGTCAAGGACGCGTACGAGAAGCGCAATCTGCGCTATTCGCAGCTCGCGCCGCTGTCGATGTTCGAGGAGAAGAACACCCGCAACAACCTGCCCGCGCAGATCGACATCTACGCCGAGGGCGAGGACGCCTATAAATTCCTGTTCGTGGTGAAGGGCGGCGGCTCGGCCAACAAGACCTATCTCTATCAGGGCACGCCGTCGCTGCTGACGCATGACCGGTTGATCGACTTCCTCAAGGACAAGATCCTGTCGCTCGGCACCGCCGCCTGCCCGCCCTACCATCTCGCCATCGTGATCGGCGGCACCTCGGCCGAACAGAACCTGAAGACTGTCAAGCTCGCCTCGACGCGCTATCTCGACGAGCTGCCNCCCAAGGGATCGGAGGACGCGACCGCCTTCCGCGACCTTGAGATGGAGGCCGAGATTCACAAGCTGACGCAGCAGATGGGCGTCGGCGCGCAGTTCGGCGGCAAATATTTCTGCCACGACGTGCGCGTCATCCGCCTGCCCCGTCACGGCGCCTCGCTGCCGATCGGCGTCGGCGTGTCCTGCTCGGCCGACCGTCAGGCCAAGGGCAAGATCACCAAGGACGGCGTGTTTCTGGAGGCGCTGGAGCGCGATCCGGCGCGCTTCATGCCGCATGTCGACGAGGCGACGCTGGGCGGCGCGGTCGTCAAGATCGACCTCACTCTACCGATGAGCGAGATTCTGGCGACGCTGTCCAAGCATCCGATCAAGACGCGGCTGTCGCTGAGCGGGCCGATGATCGTGGCGCGCGACCTCGCCCATGCGAAAATCCGCGAGCGGCTCGAAAGNGGCCTGCCGATGCCCGATTATTTCAAGAACCACCCGGTCTATTACGCCGGCCCGGCGAAGACGCCGACCGGCATGGCGTCGGGCTCGTTCGGGCCGACGACGGCGGGTCGCATGGACGCCTATGTCGACCAGTTCCAGGCCGCCGGCGGCTCGATGGTGATGCTGGCCAAGGGCAACCGCTCGAAGGCCGTTCGCGACGCCTGCCAGACGCATGGCGGCTTCTATCTCGGCTCGATCGGCGGCCCGGCGGCGCGGCTGGCGCAGGACTGCATCAGGAAGGTCGAGGTGCTCGAATATCCCGAGTTGGGGATGGAGGCGATCTGGAAGATCGAGGTCGAGGATTTCCCGGCCTTCATCGTCGTCGACGACAAGGGGAACGACTTTTTCAAGGAGCTGAATTTGGGGTGAGGCGCGCGGACGCCCGAAACGCGCACGCCCGGCCGTATGGCCGGGCGTTTGCGAGGGCCTGCATGCGCGGCGGCTTTCGCGCCGCGCGCCGATCAGTCTCCCCGGCCGATCAATCCCCGCCGCCTTCATCGCCGCCCGCATCTTGCCGCGCATGTCGTCGACGCAGACGAGCCCCTCCGGCGTCTCGACATGCCAGAAGGTCCAGCCGTTGCAGGCGGGCAACCCTTGAGTCAGCGCGCCGATCTTGTGGATCGAGCCGACGATCTGGCCAAGCGCCAGCGTGCCGTCGGCGCGCACCGTCGCGCTGTGGCGGCGTTTGGCGTCGACCAGCGTCGCGCCGGGCGCGATCAGGCCGGCCTCGACCACCGACAGAAAGGCGACGCGCGGCTCGCTGCGCTTGGTCGGGGCGATCGCCAGCGCGTCCTCGGCCATCGGCTCGACGGCGTCGATGCGCGCGCGCGCGGCGGCGGCGTAGGCTTCGTCCCGCTCGGTCCCGACGAAGCGGCGACGCAGGCGCTTGGCGACGGCGCCGGTGGTGCCGGAGCCGAAAANAGGATCGAGCACCAGATCGCCGGGCTTGGAGGCCGCCATCAGCACGCGGGCGAGCAGCGCCTCAGGCTTCTGGGTGGGGTGCGTCTNTTTGCCGTCCGCGCCCTTCAGGCGCTCCGCGCCGGTGCAGATCGGAAACAGCCAGTCGGAGCGCAGCGACANATCCTCGTTGCCGGCCTTCAACGCCTCGTAGTTGAAGGTGTAGCCCTTGGCCTGCGGGCTTTTGGACGCCCAGATCAGCGTCTCGTGCGCGTTGGTGAAGCGGCGGCCGCGGAAATTCGGCATCGGGTTGGTCTTGCGCCACACGATGTCGTTGAGAATCCAGAACCCCATGTCCTGAAGGATCGCGCCGACGCGGAAGATGTTGTGATAGCTGCCGATCACGAAAATCGTGCCGTCGGGCTTCATCACGCGCCGCACCGCCGCGAGCCAGTCGCGGGTGAAGCGGTCATAGTCGGAAAAGCTCGCGAACTGATCCCAGTCGTCGTCGACGGCGTCGACGACCGACTGGTCGGGGCGCGACAGCGCGCCTTCGANGCGGAGATTATAAGGCGGATCGGCGAAGACCAGATCGACGCTCTCGGGCGCGAGGCGGCCGATCTGCTCGACGCAATCGCCGATAAGAATGTCCTCGCCGGTCAAGGCGGCGAAGGACCGTGCGACGCCCGGGCCGGCCGGCCGCTCTCCAGGACGCAAAACCTGACTCTGGAGAGGGGGACGACCGCCCGGGCGCGCATGGAACGCATTTACTCTGTACTCGCTACGCAACTGACAGGGGCGACTATCGACGGCTTGGGTAAAGGCGAGGTTCACGAAACCGATGAAATGCCGTCTCTTTTCGACACGCGCCGTTATGGGACGACGGTTCAGACGGCGTTAACGGGCGGACCGGCGGCGTTCGCTTGCGTTCGCGGTTTGGCGCCGGCTTGACGGGGCGGCGGGTTGGCGCACTCTCCTTCGCGACGGATCAAAACGATTCAGACGGGGAGCGAGCGGTGACGGGGCATCAACTCGGCATGGTCGGCCTTGGCCGCATGGGCGCGAATCTCGTGCGGCGGTTGCTGCGCGCGGGCCATTCCTGCGTGGTGTGGGATCGCGATTCCGCGCCAGGCGCGGCGCTGGCGGCCGAGGGCGCTGTCGTCGCCCGCGATCTCGCGGAGCTGGTCTCGAAGCTCGCCAAACCCGCGACGGTGTGGGTGATGCTGCCCGCCGGCGGGGCGACGGAGACGACCATCGACGCGCTCGCCGGCATAATGGAGCCCGGCGACGCGATCATCGACGGCGGCAATTCGTTCTGGAAAGACGACGTGCGCCGCGCGGCCGTGCTCGCCGCCAAGGGCGTCGACTATCTCGACGTCGGCACTTCGGGCGGCGTGTGNGGGCTGGAGCGCGGCTATTGCCTGATGATCGGCGGGCGCAAGGCGACGGTCGAGCGGCTCGACCCGATTTTCGCGGCGCTCGCGCCGGGGCGCGGCGCCATTTCCGCGACGCCCCATCGCGACGGACGCGACCCGCGTGTCGAGCAAGGCTATCTGCACGCCGGCCCGCCCGGCGCCGGCCATTTCGTCAAGATGATCCACAACGGCGTCGAATACGGAATGATGCAGGCCATCGCCGAGGGCTTCGACATTCTCAAACACGCCGACAGCGCGTCGCTGGCGCCGGAGCACCGCTTTCATTTCGATCTCGCCGACATCGCGGAAACCTGGCGGCGGGGCTCGGTCGTCACCTCCTGGCTGCTCGATCTGTCGGCGAGCGCTTTGGCGGCGGAGGGCGATCTCGCCAGCTATTCGGGCCATGTCGCGGATTCGGGCGAGGGCCGGTGGACGGTGCAGGCGGCGATCGACGAAGCGGTGCCCGCCGAGGTTTTGACGGCGGCGCTCTTCACGCGCTTTCGCTCGCGGCAGGCGCATACTTTCGCGGAGAAAATGCTGTCGGCGATGCGCAAGGGCTTCGGCGGCCATGTCGAGCCGCCGAAGGAGGCGCGATGAACGCCCCGCTCGCCGCGCTGGTGGTGATGGGCGTTTCGGGCTCCGGCAAGACGACGCTCGCCGCGATGCTGGCGGGCGCGCTCGGCTGGCCCTATCGCGACGCCGACGACATGCACCCGCCCGCCAATGTCGCAAAAATGCGCTCGGGCCGACCGCTCGACGACGCCGACCGGGCGCCGTGGCTGGCGGCGATCGCGGCCTGGATCGACGCCGAACGCGCCGCCGGGGGCCACGCTATCGTCGCCTGTTCGGCGCTTAAGCGCGCCTATCGCGACGTGCTGATCGGAGCGCGGCGCGACGTCGGGCTGATCTTCCTCGACGGGTCGCGCGCGGTGATCCACGCGCGCATGGCGGCGCGGGCCGGGCACTACATGCCGCCGGCGCTGCTCGACAGCCAGATCGCGACGCTGGAGCCGCCGACGCAGGACGAAGAGGCGATCCGCCTGTCGATCGAAGACGCTCCCGACGCGATGCTGGCGCAGGCGCTGGCGGCGCTGGCGCCGCGGCTTCGCCGCTGACGGCGCCGGGGCCGCGCGGATCGCCCCTCACCGCGCGCCGTGGGCCACGCGCGCCTTGCCGCTCAGCGCGAACAGCGCCAGCGCCGCGGTTCCCGTCAGCGCGTTGCAGATCGGCAGCGGCAGCGCCGAGCCCGACAGCGCATGGCCGAGCGCCGCGCCGACGGCGGCGGCGAACAAGGTCTGGGCGAGGCCGATGAGCGAGGAGGCCGCGCCGGCGCGGCGGGGAAACGGCGCCATAGCGCTCGCGGTCGAGGCCGGCAACACGAAGCCGACGCCCGCCCAGTAGATCAGCATCGGCGCCATCAGCGCGAGCGCGGCGGTCGTGGTCAGAACCGCGGCCAGCATCGCCACGCCGCCCGCCGCCAGCATCGCCACGCCGATCGCGATCGAGCGCGTCAGGCCATAGCGACGCATCAGCCGCGACGACAGGAACGAGCCCGACACGAAGCTCAGGCAGCCCGCGCCGAAGGCCAGCGCGAAAGCCTTCTCGCTGAAGCCGTAGACGCCTTGCAGGATGAAGCTGCCGACCGAGATGAAGGCGAACAGGCCGGCGAAGGCGAAGGCGTTGAGCGCCATGTAGACGCGAAAGCCGGGCGCGCGCAGCGGCTCGCCGTAGCCGTCGAACAGCAGCGACGGCGTCAGCGCGCCGGCGCGCTTCTCGCGCAGCGATTCGGGCAGACGCGCCGCGAGATAGAGGCCGAAGACGACGGCGACCAGCGCCACGAACGCGAAGTTCGAACGCCAGCCCGCCACGCCCAGCAGCGCCGCCCCGATCATCGGCGCGACCATCGGCGTCAGCCCCATGATGGCCGCCATGCGCGAGAGCCGCGGCCGGCTTCGGGCCCGTCGTAAAAATCGCGCGCCATCGCGCGGGCGACGACGACGGGGCCGGCGCCGCCGGTCGCCTGCACGACGCGCGCGGCGAGCAGCGTGGGCATGTTCGGCGCCACGGTGCAGGCGATCGAGCCGAGCGTGAACAGCGCGAAGCTGAACAGCACCGTCGGGCGACGCCCGACGCGGTCGGAGACGGGGCCGTAGATCACCTGGCCGAGCGCGAAGCCGATCATGAAGATCGACAGCGTGAGCTGCGCCGACGCCTCCGTCGCGCCGAAATCGCGCGCCAGCGCCGGCATCGCGGGCAGGTAGATGTCGGTGGCGAGCGGCGTCATCGCCGTCATCAGGCCAAGCGTCAGCGTCGCGGCGCGCGTGTGCGGGCGAAACCGTCGTGAGCGCCGCGATGGATCTCCGCCCGCCTCGTCCATGCCCTCTCCCGAACCGCCCCCGTCGACGCCGCCGAACGACGCGCGCGCCGGAAAAGCCTAGGCGACGCGGCGACCCTCGTCCAACGGGCGTTGATCGAGCGCTTCGACGAGCGCGCGGGCGCGGGCGAGCAGCGCCTCGACGGGGTCGAGAGGCGGCGAGAGCGGTTCGCACTCGGCCACCGCCACCGCCTCGGTCTCGGTCTCGGTCTCGGTCTCGGGCTCGGGCTGCGGCGCCGCGTCGTCGCCATGCGCGGGAAGCGCGGGCGTCGCGCCGGCGTCGGCGCCGTAGCGATGCAGGCTCGCGCCGTTCGCCTTCAGCCACGCCTCCGCGCGGTCGGTCTCCGGCGCGAGACGGCGCGTCAGCGTCCAGAAGCGGGCGGAGTGATCGTGGTGGACGAGATGGGCGACCTCGTGAGCGGCCAGATAGTCGAGCACGAACGGCGGCGCCATGATCAGCCGCCAGGAGAAATTCAACGCGCCTTGCGCGGTGCAGGAGCCCCAGCGGCTCGTGGTGTCGCGCAAGGTGACGCTGGCGGCGTGCACCGACAGCGTCGCGCAATGGCGCGCGACCGCCGCCTCCAGATCGCGGCGCGCCTCGCGCTTCAGATAGTCGGCGAGGCGACGAGACAGATGACGCGCGTCGCCCGACACGCACAGGCGCGGACGACGGCCCTCGCCCTCGCGACGGCTGACGACGCCGCGCGCGCCAGGCTCGTGGACGATCTCGTGCTCGACGCCACGCAACGGCACGACGGCGCCGGCGACGAAGGGCGCAGCCTGCGGCAGACGCGCGAGACGCGCGCCGATCCAGTCGGCGTGGCTCTCCACGAATGAGCGCGCGGACGCCAGCGAGGCGCGGCGCGGCAAGGTGACGACGACGTCGCGCGTCGCCGCGCGCACGCGCAGCGTGATGCGGCGCGCCGCCGCCGAGCGCATCACCGCGACGCGCACGACGCGCCCGTCATGGGCGACGTCGATGACGTCGGGCGCGGCGCCTCGCGCGCGGCNCTGTCGGAAGAGACGAATCATGCTCCAGCGTGTTTAGCCGCTCACGCGACTCTTGCGAAGAGTCGCGCGAGGCGCGCGTCGCGAAGAGTCGCGCCGGTCATGCGCGCGCTCGCGAGGTCGGCTTCACGCAAAAGCGATGCGGCGCGTGGTCTGCGTGTCGACGCCGTCCATTGCGTCGATCTTGTCGATGAAGGCGCGAATCGCAGGAGCGATGTTCTGGCGGAAGCGGCGGCCGTTGAAGACGCCGTAATGGCCGACGCCAAGCTCAAGGTGCTTGAGGTGGCGCTCCTTGGNGAGATTGACGCATAGCGCGTGGGCGGCCGAGCATTGACCGACGCCGGCGATGTCGTCCTTCTCGCCTTCCACCGTCATCAGTCCGCAGGCGCGGATCGCAGCGAGGTCCACGGCGACGCCGCGATGCTTCATCTCGCCCTTGGGCAGAAGATGCTTCTGGAACACGGTCTCGATGGTCTGAAGATAGAACTCGGCCGTCAGGTCCATCACGGCGAGATACTCGTCGTAAAAGTCGCGGTGCTTCTCGGCCGAGTCGCCGTCGCCTTCGACGAGGTGGTTAAACATGTCCATATGCGCCTCGACATGGCGGTCGATGTTCATCGCCATGAAGCCGGACAGTTGCAGGAAGCCCGNATAAACCTCGCGGCCCATGCCCGCATAGGNGAAGGGCAGACGGTGGATGCAGTTGCGGCGGAACCATTCGGGGCCGCGCTGGGCGGCGAGCTTGTTGACCTCGGTGACGCCCTGGCGGGTGTCGACGGGGCCGCCCATCAAGGTCATCGAGGCGGGCGCGTCGGGATGGCCCATCGCCTCCATCAGCGCCGCGGCGGCGATCACCGGCACGGAGGGCTGGCACACCGCGATCGTATGGCAACGACCCAGATGCGAGAACATCGCCATCATGTAGTCGATATAGTCGTCGAGATCGAAGCGGCCGGCGCCGAGCGGAACGTCGCGCGCGGCCCAATCGGTGATGTAGACCTCGTGGGTGGGTAGAAAGGTCTCCACGGTGCCGCGCAGCAGCGTCGCGTAGTGGCCCGACATCGGCGCGACGAGCACGAGCTTGGGCTGATGCGGGGCGGCGCCCTGAAACTGGCGCTCGAAATGAATCAGCTTGCAGAAAGGGCGCTCCCAAACCACGCGCTCGACGACCTCGACCTCGGCGTCGCCGACCACCGTGTAGTCGAGCCCGAAGATGGGCTTGCCGTAGCGACGCGTCATCCGCTCGAACACTTCCGCGCCGGCGGCGAGGTTTCGACCGAAGGGCGTGTGGGCCCACGGGTTGAGCGGATTCTTGAGCGCGAGACGCGTCGCGTCGGACATCAGGCGGTAGGGCGCGAGAGCGGCGTGGGCCATCTCGTAGAAGGCGTAGTGCAAGCGGTTCATGCCGGCTCCTCGCGCATGTGCGCCAGTCCATCTCGTCGGGGCAGTCGAGTGTGGCGCGCGAGCGGTGAACATAATGTGAGCGAGGGCGGGCGTCGACAGCCCCGAAGGAAGCCGCCAGGAGGCCGCCAAGAGGCCGCAAGAGGCGGCGGAGAGGCGTCGAAGGCCCGGCCTTGCCGGCGGCGTCGGGGCGGATAGGCTGAGCCGGTCGCGCTCCATCTTTTGAAGGCCCGCCATGTCGTTCGCCGCCGACGTCTCGCCCGACGGACCGTTCGCCCTCGTCACCAACGCGACCGGCTTCGCCGGGCCGCCGGCCGTGCAGGCGCTGCTCGATCTGGGGTTTCATGTTCTCGCGCATGACGCGGCGTTCGCGCAAAAGACCGCCTGGGAGGATTTCGGCCAGAGCCGCGCGCGGCTGACGCCGATCAGCGAGACGACGCCCGAAGCGGTGATCGCGGCGGCGCTCGGCCATGCCGGGCGTCTGTCGGCGATCGTCAGCAACGACCATCATCCCGCCCCCGCCTTCCCGCCCGAGAGCGCGCCGATCGCGTCGCTGCGCGACAATTACGATCGCCTGGTCGAATTCCCGTTCCGGCTGATCCAGGCGGCCCTGCCGGCGTTTCGCGACGCCGGCGGCGGCAATGTGGTGATGATCACCTCCAACCGCACGCGGCTGCCGCTTTCGGGCGGCGCGTTTCCGGACGCGGCGCGCGCGGCGGCCAACGCGCTGGTGCGCTCCCTGGCGATCGACTGCGCGCCCTATGGCGTCACGGTCAACGCCGTCGCGCCGAACTTTCTGTACAGCGAGGCCTATTATCCACGCGCGCTGTTTCGCGAAACGCCGCACGGGCGCGCTTATGTCGAGGCGAGCGTGCCGGTCGGGCGACTGGCCGAGCCGCAGGAGATCGGCGAGTTGATCGGCTTTCTGGCGACGGCGCGGACGCGGTTTCTGACCGGCGCCGTGGTCGACTTCTCCGGCGGCTGGCCCTGCGCGCCGGCGCGTCCGTCGGCGTGAGGGCGCGGCCGCGGAGACAGCTCGCGCCAGGAAAGGCTCGGCCTCCTGCACGTCGACCGAGAGGAGCTGCGACGCCCCTGTCCGCTACGACCGGCGCCGATGCGAAAGCAGGAACCGCGTCGCGATCATGGCCGGGACGCCACTCGAAGACGCGCCGCCCTGATAGCCCGCCAAGGGGCGCGGCGGAACTCGGCGAATGGGGAAATTCCCTTATCCCGGTCTCCGTCTTCTTGCTCGACCTCGCCATTCCTCCGCGTGACATAGCGCACGATTTTGGGTGCGGTTTGGACCGGTCATGTCCGCGGACAAGGCGACGCAGAAGACGGGTCGGCAGGTCACGATGGCGATGATGGCGACGCCGCGCCGCCGCCAAGCGCCGCCCGACTTCAGAATCTGGCGCTCGAAGCGATGATCCGCGACCGCATCGCGGCGGCGCGCCCGCCGCACAAGGAGGGCTGTCACGGCTGGCGCCGGCGGGCGTCGCGATCCGGGCGAAGGCGTCGGACGAGGTCGCCCGACGAAGAAGCAGGCGACCGCGGTGGCGCGCCGTTTCCGGCAGGCGGTGAAAGACGGAAAGCTGTTCGCGCATCCGGGGTAGGATTGATGGAAAACACCGCTCCCGTAGACCGTCCAGGAGCGCTCTAATGTTCGCGCGCGCACTCTCAACTATTGCGATCGCTCTGCTGACAAGTCTGGCGTCTGTTTACGGCTATCTAAAATTCTCAGCGATGTCATACCACAATGACGAGCCACTGCTTTGTGACGATGGGGGTTATAAGGCTTGCTTTGCCGTTTTATATAAAGCAGCCCTCTGCAATACTAAGATTTCTCGCAATTTTCTAATAAGCAATAGTCAAATCAATACGTATTTGCGCGCTCAGCATAAGATGCTATCCGGCATATTTACTTCGCCCAGAGACTATATACTCGGCCTCCACGCGCTGACGCTCGCGCACGGAGGGGAGTATTTAGGCCGAACATATGAGCATGATATACTCTATGGATCGAGATCGTTGGCGAGAGTGAACTTGGGGCTACAATACGGGATTAGCCCCTATCAATTCGGGCTAATTACATTGACGCATCGCAACCATCTGGTTGTAAGAATTGAGCAACCTCCCTCGGAGAACAATGATCATTCTCGCCTGCGGGGTTGCAAACGAACCATTCGAACAAAATGGGCCTATACTTTGATGTATATGCCCATTCACTCATCCCAACGTTCATTTCCGCCCCCGCGATCCGGATAGACGAATCATATTATTTTGGCGCTGTTTCGAAAAATCAAAAATCCGTATGTTTTGATGTCCAACTTTCAGATGCGGATTTGGAATGAATAAGTCGATTTATCAAGTTTTAAAGCGCCCCTATAGAGCTTGGGTCACGACTCATTGATTTTCGCGAGACGTTGCGATTCGCGCATAAGCGATGAGGCGTCTTTTTGCCTGAGCGAGGCGCAAATAGAGCGTCTGCGGCCGCTTTTTCGAAGGCCGTAGGCGCCCGCCTCAAGGGCGACGGCGCGTCGCGACCCGTTACGATCGACGCCCCGTCGTCTTTCTCTCCGCCGTCATGTCCGGCTTTGACTTTCAATGAGCCTGGGGGCTGGAAATTGGGCTGAAGACAATGAGCGACATCCGGCCGCCAAGCGTCTTTGGCGCATTTGACGCATGGCGAAGACATTCGCAGACCTAGCTCGCTTCGAGGAAGCGCTCGGCCTCTTCGAGGTCGACGGAGACGAGCTGGCTGACGCCGCGCTCGGCCTGGGTGACGCCGAACAGGCGGTCCATGCGCGCCATCGAAATCGGATTGTGGGTGATCGTCACGAAACGCGTGTCGGTCTTGCCGCGCATGGCGTCGAGCAGATCGCAGAAGCGTTCGACGTTGGCGTCGTCGAGCGGCGCGTCGACCTCGTCGAGCACGCAGATCGGCGAGGGGTTGGTCAGGAACACCGCGAAGATCAGCGACAGCGCGGTGAGCGCCTGCTCGCCGCCCGACAAGAGCGACATCACTTGCGGTTTCTTGCCCGGCGGGCGGGCGAGGATTTCGAGGCCGGCCTCCAGCGGATCGTCGGATTCGATGANGCGCAGCCNCGCCTCGCCGCCGCCGAACAGCGTCGTGAACAGCTCCTTGAAATGGCCGTTGACGACGTCGAAGGCGGCCAGCAGGCGCTCGCGGCCTTCCTTGTTGAGGCTGGCGATGGCGCCGCGCAGCTTGCGGATCGCCTCGTTGAGGTCGTCGCGCTCGCCGGCGAGCGATTCGCGGCTTTTCTCGACCTCCTCCAGCTCGTCGTCGGCGCGCAGGTTGACGGCGCCGAGGCGCTCGCGGTCCAGCTTCAGGTCGTCGAGCCGGCGTTGAAGGCGGGCGGCCTCGTCGAGCGCGGCGCCGGGCTCCGCTCCCGCAAGGGCGAGAAGATCGCCGGNGGCGACGCCGAGATCGGCCTCGATCTGGGCGACGAGATCGGCCAGACGCAGCCGCAGCGCCTCAAGCTGCGCCTCGGAACGGGCGCGCGATTCGCGGGCGGCGGCCATCGCGTCGAGCGCGGCGCGGGCGGCGCGATCGGTCTCAAGCATCGCGCTCTCGGCGGCGACGCGCTTGTCGGAGGCGGCCCTGCGGGCGGCCTCGGCCTTGTCGATCTCGTCCATCAGCACGCGGCGCTGATGCAGGAACAGATNCGGGGCGTCGTCGAGGCGCTGCTTCTCGGCGCGCAGATCTTCGAGACGCGATTCGAGGGCGGCGATCTGGTCGTCGGCGCGGGCGCGGCGGGCCGTCCATTGGGCGCGGTCGGCGGCGATGGCGGCGAGCCGGCGGGCGCGCGCCTCGGCGTCGCGTTGCAGGCTCTGGGCGGCGGCGCGCGCCTCGGCGGCGTCGGCGCGATCGCGCGCGGCGTCGGCGCGGGCGGCGTCGAGGGCGCCTTGCAAGGCGTGCGGGGCGTCGAGGGCGGCGAGGCGCTCGGCGCCTCCTCCATCTTGGCCTTCNNGCCTCGTCGAGCGAGGCGGAGACGCGGGCGGCGGCCTCGTCGAGCGCGGAAAGCCGCGCGGCGACCTCGCCGCGCTTGCGCTCGCGCCGGCGGCGGCGGCGCGGGCGGCGTCGAGGGCGCGGACGGCGTCGCGCTGGGTCTGGCGGGCTTGCGTCTCCGCGTCGGCGGCGCGGCGCAGGTCGGCCATCGCGTCCTCGGAGACGAGGCGAAGCGCGTCGGCGGCCTCGCGCGCGGCGGCGGCCTGGCCTTGCGCTCGCCGAGCCGNGTTTTTCTCCGCGAGGCGGCGGGCGGCGGGCGTCGGCGCCTCGGCGGCCGAGACGAGCCCGTCCCATCGCCACAGGTCGCCCTCTTTCGAAACGAGGCGCTGACCGGGCTTAANGGCCCGTCGCCAACCGCGCGCCGTCGGAGCGGGCGACGACGCCGATCTGACGCAGGCGGCGAGCCAGCGCGGGGGCGCCTCGACGCGGGCGGCGAGCGATTCGACGCCCGCCGGCAGCGCCGCGTCGCCCTGCCCAGCGCCGGTGTCGCGCCAGTGGGTCGGCGCCGAAGGCGTCACGGAGGCGTCGAGATCGTCGCCCAGCGCCGCGCCGAGCGCGGCCTCGTAGCCGCGCTCGACCTTGATCGCCTCGACCACGGGAGGCCAGAGATCGTTGCGATGGGCGTCCAGCAGCTTGGTGAGGGTGCGCGATTCGGTCTCCANGCCGCTGGGCCTTGCGTTCGGCCTCGGCGAGGGCCCGCGCGCGGCGGTCTCGCGCTCGCGGGCGGCGCGGTGGGCGGCCTCGGCGGCGAGGGCGCGCGCTTCGGCCTCCTCGGCCGCCTCGGCGGCGGCCTCCAGTAAGGTTTCGAGGCGGGCGGCCTCCTGCGCGTCGCCGGCCTGCGCCGCCAGCGCGGCGCGCTCGGCGCCGACGCGGGCGCGGTCGGCCTCGATGCGGGCGTAGCGCGCATGGTCGTCGCGCAGCCCCGCCTCCAGCGCGGCGCGGCGGGCGTTGACGTCGGAGAGGGCGGCCTGGGCCTCGGCGAGACGCTTTTCGGAGGCGGCGAGCGCGTCCTCGACGCGCAGCAGCGTTTCGCGCGCGGCGTCGGTGGCCTCGCCGGCGTTCTCCGCTTCGGCGGCCAGCGACTCGGCCTCCTCGACGAGGCGCTCCAGCACCTGCGCGGCGTCCTCGATGGCGGCGCGCTCGCGGATGAGGTCCTGCGCGGCCTGGGCGAGGCGGCGATCGAGATCGGCGGCGCGCTCGCGGGCGCGGCGCTCCTCGCCGTCGAGCGCCTCGCGGGCGATGACGAGGCGCTGGAGATTGGCGGAGGCCTCGCCCTCGGCCTCGCGCAGGGCGGGCAGCGCATGGGCGGCCAAAGCCTGCAAGCGCGCGGCCTCGGCCTGCTGGCGCGTGCGCTCGGCGACGTCGCGGGTGTCGGCGTCGAAGCGCGCGACCGCGTCGACCATCGCGGCCTGGGCGTCGCGATGCTGCACGTAGAACAGCGTCGCCTCGGCCTTGCGAATGTCGGCGGCGAGCGCCTTGTAGCGGCTGGCCTGCCGCGCCTGGCGCTTGAGGCTGTCGGCCTGGCCCTCGATCTGGCGCAGCACGTCCTCAAGGCGCACGAGATTGTCTTCGGCGGCCTTGAGGCGCAGCTCGGCCTCGTGGCGGCGCGAATGCAGGCCGGCGACGCCGGCGGCCTCCTCCAGAATGCGGCGGCGCGATTGCGGCTTGGCGTTGATCAGCTCGCCGATCATGCCCTGGCGCACCATCGCGGGCGAGCGGGCGCCGGTCGAGGCGTCGGCGAACAGGAGCTGAACGTCGCGGGCGCGCACCTCCTTGCCGTTGACGCGATAGACCGAGCCCTCCTCGCGCTCGATCTTGCGCGACACTTCAAGCGTTTCGGCGTCGTTGAAGGCGGCGGGCGCGGTGCGGTCGGAATTGTCGAGGACGAGGCTGACCTCGGCGGTGTTGCGGGCGGGCCGCCCGCCCGAGCCCGNAAAGATCACGTCGTCCATGCCCGACGCGCGCATGTTCTTGGTCGAATTCTCGCCCATCACCCAGCGCAGGGCCTCGACGAGGTTCGATTTGCCGCAGCCGTTCGGCCCGACCACGCCGGTCAGCCCCGGCTCGATCAGGAAATCGGTCGGCTCGCAGAAGGATTTGAAGCCGACGAGGCGAAGCTTGTTGAACTTCACGGCGCAAGCGCTCCCGGCCGGCGCTCAGGGCGAGACGCGCCGGCGCCGGCCGGAAGACGCGGTCACTTTCCGGCGAGCAGCGGTTCGAGGGCCTTTGCAGCTCGGCAACCGTCAGCGCTCCACGATAGGTCTTGCCGTTGATGAAGAAGGTCGGCGTCGAGTTGACCCCGAATTTCTCCGAAGCCGCCTCGCGGGTCTTGATCACCGCGTCATAGAGCGTCTGGTTTTCAAGCAGGCGTCGAAGGATTCCTGTGTGAAACCGGCTTGCTTGAGCAGCTCGCGCAGCGCGTCCACAGGCTTGTCCACAAGCCATTTGGGCTGGTTGGAGAACAACAGGTCGACGACGGACTGGCGTTTGTCGTCGCCGGCGCAGCGCGCCAGCAACGAGCCGGCCGCGGCGAGAGGGTCGAGCGGGAAGTCGCGCAAGACGTAGCGGACCTTGCCGGCGTCGATATATTGCGACTTCAGGGTCGGCCATGTCGACTCGTGGAAATGCGCGCAGTGCCCGCAGGTGAGCGAGGCGTATTCGACAATGGTCACAGGGCGTCCGCCTTGCCCAGCCAAAGATCTTTGGTCGGGGCTCGACCATCAACTCCACGAGGGACACCGCATCCTTGGGCGGCGCCTTCTGCGCCTGCGCCAGCGCAGGGCCGACCAGCGCCGAGGCGGCGCCGACGGCGGCGAAAGCGAGAACGTCACGGCGAACGAACATGCAAAACTCCCTGGACCGCGGCGAAGCTGCCCGCGGCGCGCAGATGCTCACCATCGAACAGAGAGCTTTTCGTGGCAAGCGCAGCCAAACGACGCGAATTTTCCACAGAACCCGTCCGGCGCGAGACGAAACCATGCGTGAGCGATGTTCAGCCGACATGTCAGCATTGACATAAGCGCTTGGATGGATAGTTTGCGGGCATCGCGCCGCGCGCTCGCAGAAGAGCCGATCGCGATTGGAGGAAACGCCCAAAATTAGGCGCTGACGCTGCGCGGGCTCTTCACCCGCATGGGTGTCTTGCGTCTTCAATCGCCGCCGACTTCGTCGCGCGGCGATTTTTAGTTTCAGGTCCGTCTTTGTGTCACAGCCACGGCGCGGACCGTCATCCCTCGCCGGCCTGCGATCGGCGTTCTTGCGCGAGACCCGGGCGCCGAGGCGCGAAAGCGCTCCGCGCAGCGCCTCGTCGGCGACCTCCCCATCGCGCAGGCGGCGCGGGCGGCGTCGTCCGGGGACGGCGCGGGCGCAGGCGGCGTTCGGGGGCGTGCGCGCGGNCAGCGGGCCTTGCAGAAGTCGCAAACGTTCGACGCAACGCCAGCCCAGCCGCGCATTGACGCGCTCGACGACCAGCGGAGCGAGATGCTGCAATTCGAGCGCGAAGGCGCCTTCGACGCGCACGCATAGCGTGGCCGGGCTGGCCTCGCCGGGCGTGGCGCGCGCGGGCGCGGGCGGCCAGGCCAACCGCACCGGCGCGCAGACCGCGGCAAGCCGCGCTCCGACGATCTGCGGCCAGTCGGTGACGATCTCGGTCTCGCCGAACCCCTGCCGGCGCAGCGCCGGAGCGATGCAGCCGCTGAGGGCTTCGGCCAGGGAAACCGGGCGTCGCGACCGTCTCGCCGGGGAGGATTCGACATTCCAGCCCTCCTGAGGACGCCCTCCGCCTGACCTGACGGAGGCGGAGCGCGTCGGCCCCGCGCTTCAGCGTTGCGGGGCGTTCTCCTGCACCGCCTCGCCCTCGATGCAAACCAGGGCGGCGGGATGCGACAGGCCGGCCACCTCGAAATAGGCGCTGACGGGCGCGGCGGCGCCGAGGCGCGCCTCCCGAATGCCGTCGAACAACGCGCCGTAGCCGCGCTCGACGCAGTAGCAGGTCACCCTGACGACGTCGCGCGGCTCGCAGCCGGCGGCGGCGACGACCGCGAGAAAATGATCGAAGGCCGTCGCCATTTGTTCCGTGACGCCGCCGTCGGCGGCGAATTGCGGGGACGATGACGCGCTTGTAAGAGCCGCTCAACGCGACGGCCTGACTGTGGCGCGAGGTGGGCCGGGGAACCGTCGGGGATTGAGATAACGAGGCATCGTCTTCGCAGCGTCCAAAGGAATGAGTGAGGCGGCCGGGACCGCGAATCGTAGGACATTACGCCGCGGGGCGAGACTTCGCCATCGCCGCTCGCGCAGGGTCGACATCGTCCGGGCGCGGGGCGGGGTCGGCGGAGTTCGGTCCGGCCGGCGGGAGCGGCTTGACTCGCGAGCGCCGCGCCGATAGCGCCGCGATCATGACCGATCCGACCTCGCATGGCTCGCCTGGGGCCGTTCCCGCCGAATCCGCCCTCCCCGCGCCGTCGCCCGGATTTCGCGCCATCGCCGCGCGCTATCGGGTGCTGCTGTGCGACGTCTGGGGCGTCGTGCACGACGGCGTGAAGGCTTTTCCAGAGGCCTGCGCGGCGCTGGAGCGCCATCGCGCGGCCGGCGGCGTGGTGGTGCTGATCACCAACGCGCCGCGGCCTTCGGGGCCGCTCTACGCGACGCTCGAGGGCTACGGCGCGCCGCGCTCATGCTACGACACGATCGTCTCATCCGGGGACGTGACGCTCGATCTGATGGCCGAACGCGGCGGCGGCGCGGTGCATTTCATCGGGCCGGAGCGCGACCTGTCCTTGTTTCCCGAGCTGGCGGCGCAGACCGGCGCCGCCGCGCCCGCCAACGTCGCCGTGTCGCAGGCGGATTATTCCGTGCTGTCCGGGCTTCGCGACGACGAGGTCGAGACGCCCGCCGACTACGAGGACGAATTGCAAGCGATGCGCGCGCGCGGCCTCGACGCGATCTGCGCCAATCCCGACATCGTCGTGCATCGCGGCGATCGGCTGATTTACTGCGGAGGGGCGCTGGCGGCGCGCTACGAGGCGCTCGGGGGCCGCGTCAGCTATGCGGGAAAGCCCTATTCGCCGATTTACGCAAAGGCTCAGGCGGCGGCGCGCGCGCAGCGCGCGCGGGGGCTGCCGCAGGGCGGCGCCGTGCTGTGTCTGGGCGACGCGATCCACACCGACGTCGCCGGCGCGCGAAAGCACGGTTTCGACTGTCTGTTCGTGATCGACGGCATCCACCGCGACCGCTACACCCGGCCCGACGGCTCGATCGACGAGGCGGCGCTGGAGCGTTGCTTCGCCGAGCAAGGCCCGGCGCGGCCCACCGCGATGATGCGCAAGCTCGTTTGGTGAGGATGGCGGCTCAGGCCGCCAGCGCCGCCTGGATCTTCGACTGCAAGGTCTGCGCGTTGAACGGCTTGACGATGTAGTTGTCGACGCCGGCGCGACGCGCGGCGATGACGTGGTCGGTCTTCGACTCCGCCGTCACCATGATGAAGCGAACCTCCGCTGNCTGCTCGGCGCGCACCTTGCGCAGCAGGTCGAGGCCGTTCATCGGCTCCATGTTCCAATCCGAGATGACGAGGCCGTATTTCTTGCCGCGCATCTTTTCGAGCGCCTCCTGGCCGTCGGAGGCGCTGTCGACGTCTTCGAAGCCGAGCTGAGCCAGCATCGAGCGGACGATTTTCACCATGGTCTGATAATCATCGACCACGAGAATGGGCATCTTGGTGTCCAGCGGCATTGGCGACGCTCCGGCGCGGATCCCGCGCGTTTCACTTGTCCGCCAGATGTAACCACTTCGAATTGAACCGCCGTTAACGCGACAGGACAAATGCGAAGCAATCGTCGCGACTTGCTCGTTCGTTCGTCGAAGGGCGGGGCGCGCCGCGAACGCATGGCGGCGGACAGCCTGACCTTTGGTCATCCGCCCGAGCGCGGCGTGGACTTCAGAACAGGCTGAGCTGATCGCGCGAAGCGCCGCGAGCGGCGCGGACGGGCGGAACGANAAGATCGGCGCGCAGCTTCGTGCGTTCGCCCAATCCCAAACGCGTCGCGGCGGCCTCGAAGCGGCGCCCGATCATCCAGGCGTAGGGTCCCTCGCCGGTCATCCGAACGCCCCAGCGCGCGTCATAATCCTTGCCGTCGCGGGTCTCGCGCGTCATGGCCATCACGCGGGCGGCGCGCTCGGGCGCATGGGCCTGGAGCCAATCGCGAAACAGATCGCGCAGCTCAAGCGGCAGGCGCAGAAGAATATATCCGGCCTCCGTCGCGCCATAGGCTTGGGCGCGCGCCAGGATCTTCTCGATTTCATGATCGGTCAGCGCCGGGATGACGGGCGCGACCATGACGCCGGTCGGCACGCCCGCGGCGGCGGGGCGGCNGATGGTCTCGAACCGCTTCTGGGAGGAGGCGGCGCGCGGTTCGAGCTTGCGGGCGAGATCGGGATCGAGCGTGGTGATCGAGACGCCGACCTTGACCAACCCCTTTTCGGCCATCGGCCCCAACAGGTCGAGATCGCGCAGGATCAACGCCGATTTGGTGACGATCCCGACCGGGTGGTTGGCGCGCGCCAGAACTTCGAGAACCGCGCGCATGACGCGGCGCTCCCGTTCGATCGGCTGATAGGGGTCGGTGTTGGTTCCGATGGCGATGGTGCGCGGCGCGTAACCATGCGCGGCGAGCTCGCGTTCGAGCTGTTCGGCCGCATTTTCCTTAACGAAAAGCCGACTCTCGAAATCGAGCCCCGGCGACAGCCCCATATAGGCGTGGGTGGGCCGCGCGAAGCAATAAGCGCAGCCATGCTCGCAACCCCGATAGGGATTGATCGAGCGATCGAAAGAGATGTCGGGCGAGTCGTTTCGAGCGATGATGGAGCGCGCGCGCTCCGGCGTGACGGTCGTGCGCAGCGGCTCGACCGAATCGCGCCCGCCCCAGCCGTCGTCGATGGGTTCGCGACGCAAGGTCTCGTAGCGGCCCGAGACGGCGCCGATCGCGCCGCGACCCTTGCGCAGCGGAGTTTCGAAGGGTTGGCCGTCGAGCCAGACCCGCTCCGCCCCCGGCCCGACCCGATCAGGCGGCCCGGGTCTCGCGGCCGCGTCAGGGACGACGCGGCTGCGGCTTGGCGCGGGGACAGGCGGCTCGGCATGGCTGGCTCCCTCGTCTCGCGGCGCGGCTCACACGCCGCGCGTCAGTGAAACCCCGATCTCGGCGTCCCGTTCCGGGACAGCGTCAGACATAAGAATCGTCGCCCCGACTGTCAAGAACAAAACAGGAACATGCCAAATCCGCCGGCTCGTGCTAGGCCAGAGCCATGTTCTCCGCCCTGATCGTTCACGCGCGTCCCGAGCCGGGCCTGACCCTCACCCTGTCGCGGCTGGTCGAGGCCGCGCTCGCGGGCCTGCTCGCCGACGTCGCCATCGTCGATTTCTGCGGCGATCCGCTCGCCGCCCGGCTGGCGGAGGAAGGGGGTGCGCGCTCAAGCGCCCCGACGGCGATCCGACGCAAGCGCTTTCCCGCGCTGTCGGCGAGGCGCGCGCCGCATGGACGCTCGTGGCCGCCTCAGGCCTCGCGCCGGCGCCGGGCTGGGCGCAGGCGGCGCGCGAAACGCTGTCGCTCGCCGCGGCGCAGGGCACGTCACGCGAGGCGCTCGCGGGCGCCGTGTTCGTCGCGCCGCGGCGCGGTTGGGCGGGCTGGCGCGACCCGCCGACGGCGTCGTGCTGGCGCGTCGCGAGGCGCTGGCGCGGTCGCCCCTGTCGCCTTCCCGGCCGGGGCCCGACGCTTTGGCGGCGGCGCGACGGATCGGCCGCGTGCGGCGAATCAAGGGCCTGTGCGACGACGAGCGCGGTTAGCGCCGGCGCCTCGCGAACGCCATTTCGTCGTGAGGCGCCGGGCTTGGCGGCTGCGCCGGGCTTGGCATAGGCGGCTGCGCCGGGCTTGGCATAAGCGACGCGGATCGCCACCTTGAGGGCGGGCCGCCGCGGCCGGCGCGGCGCGCCCGTTGGGTTTTCAGGAGACTTCGCATGTCGGCCGCCACTTCCCCCGCATCGGCGTTGCGCTCGGCGCAGGCNNGGCGCCGGGGCTGGCGCATCTCGTGCTGCTGGAAGTTCTCGACGAGCTGGGTCTGAAGCCGGCGGCCGTGGCCGGCGCCTCGATGGGGGCGGTCGTNGGGGCGCCTTACGCCTGGGGCGTCGGCGCCCGCGATCTGCGGGCCCATGCGATGAGCCTCACGCGCGATCGCGCCGGGGCGACGGCGCGGGCGCTGCAAGCGCGGGTCGGCGCCTCGGGCTGGCTGTCGGGGCCGATCCTCGTCGACGCAGAGAAATTTCTGTCGCTGTTCTGGCCCCCGGCNGCGCCCGAGCGCATCGAGGAGATGGCGATTCCCTTCGCGGTTTCGGCGACCGATTATTACCGCCGCGCGCCGGCGCTGTTCACCTCCGGCCCGCTGCTGCCCGCCGTCGCCGGCTCGATGGCCATTCCGGGCCTGATCAAGGCGGTCGAGCATCAGGGCCGCGCGCTGGTCGACGGCGCGCTGGTCGATCCGGTTCCCTACGAGAGCCTGCTGAAGGCCTGCGACGTGGTGATCGCCTGCGACGTCATCGGCGGGCCGACGCCGGGCGAGGCGAGCGCGCCCGACCGCGTCGCCGCCCTGTTCGGCGCGACGCAGATCCTCCAGCACGCCGTGCTCAACGAGAAGCTGGCGCGCCGTCCGCCGCATCTGCTGCTGCGTCCGCAGGTCGACCGCTTCAAGGCGCTCGACTTCTTCTCGGCCGCGCGCATCGTGCGCTCCGTCGAGGCCGAGCGCGAGGAGATGAAGCGCGCCATCGAGCGCGCGCTCAACGCCTGGACGAAAAAATCCCTGAGCAACGCCGCCGATTCGCGCGCGCGCAGGCCGCCATAGACCTCGGGCGCGTGATGGCAGGTCGGCTGCGCGAAGAAGCAAGGCCCATGCTCGACCGCGCCGCCCTTGGCGTCGTCGGCCGCGAAATAGAGCCTGCGGATGCGCGCATGGGAGATCGCCCCCGCGCACATCGCGCAGGGCTCAAGCGTCACGTAAAGATCGCAGTCGACCAGCCGCTCCGAGCCGATCGCGCGGGCGGCCTCGCGGATGGCGAGGATTTCGGCGTGGGCGGTCGGGTCTTTCAGCTCCAGCGTGCGATTGCCGGCGGCCGCGATGACCTCGCCCCCGCGNNTCACCACCGCGCCGATGGGCGCCTCGCCGCGCAGGGCGGCGGCCTGCGCCTGCGCGAAGGCGCGCGAAAGGGGATCGGCGGGCGGGCTCATGCCCTCCTTGGCATGGACGAGGGCCTCGCTCAACATCGCGCACCGGGGAGAGCCGGCATGGCGCGCTGGGCGGTGATCTTTCGGACCTGCCGGAGATGGCGGCGGTCCGCGCGGCGCGTCAGGAGGCGCATTTCGCCTTTCTACGCGCCCGTCGCGATAAAATCCTGATCGCCGGCGGTCTGCGTCCGCAGCCCGGCGCGCCGTTCGAGGGCGGATTGTGGATCGTCGAGGCCGAGAGCCGCGAGGCGGTGATGAGGATCGTCGCGCAGGACCCCTCTTTCGATCCGTCGATCCGCCGCGTGACGATTGCGAACTGGGGCCGCCCCTTTCCCGAGCCGGTGACGCTGTGAGCGTTTCGCTGCGCGCGTCGGCATCCTCTCCTTCGGCGGCCCGGCCGCGCAGGGCGCGGCCTGCGCCAGCGCGAAGGCGCCCGAACGGGGATCGGCAGGCGGCTCATGCGGCCACCCTGGGCGCTGGGGGCGCAGCGGCTCAACCGGGGCGGCGCAAAATTTCCGGGTCGAGTCCGCGCTTCGGTTCAGGCGGTTAGGCCAGTTCTTCTCCTTCATTCACAAAATTGTCGGGATTCGCGCAAGCGCCAGTTAATTCGTCGCGCCGCATGGTCGAGCGCATCACGCAGGCGAACGGCGTTCAAGACATGGTCTTACTTGCGACGACGAAACGACGAATGGCGGAATGGGCCGACGACGACCGCGGCGTCGTCGCCCTGATCTTCGCGATCACCATGCCGGTTATGTTCTTGCTGTTGGCGGGCGCCGTTCAATACGCCGGCGTGACGACGCAGCGCACGGTCGCCCAGAACGCCGCCGACGCGGCCGCGTTGGCGGGCATGGTCGCCTATGGCGCGGCGACCACGCCCGACGAGACCGCCCGGCAGGAGCAAGCTATCGCGGCCGCCTCGCGAACCTTCCATTCAATGGTCGACAGCGAGATCCCCAACGCCGTCGCCGCCATCTCGCTGAACAAGGTCGGCGACACGGCGTCGGTTTCGGTGACGTTCACGATTCCGGTCGATTTCGTGTTCTCGTCGGTGTTCCCGACCCTGACGACGCAGTCGGGGCGCGCGGTGTCGACGGCGTCGAAGGGCGGGCGCTATCTCGACGTCTACATCCTCGTCGACACCTCGCAGTCGATGGGGCTCGGCGCCGACCTCGCCGACCAGCAGGCGATGATGAGCAACGGCTCGATCAACTGCTCGC
This sequence comes from Rhodoblastus sp., assembly GCA_013693735.1. Taxonomy (GTDB): domain Bacteria; phylum Pseudomonadota; class Alphaproteobacteria; order Rhizobiales; family Beijerinckiaceae. Next base: position 564,561 of record CP059255.1, read on the forward strand.
TCGCCTGCCACGGGCCGGAAAGCTCGCCGTCCAAAGACACGGTCACGATCGCCCACGCCGCCGGCTACAAGCTGCGCATCGACGTCATTCGCGACGCGGTGAAAAAGTGATCGCCGGCGCCCAGAGCGCGGCCGCCGCCGGCGGGCCGAAGNGTGCGGATCGGGCTTTACACCTTCGACGTCGACTTCCACATCCTGACCACGCCGACGGACGACTATGTGACGTTGGGCGCCATCGCCGACAAGATCGACATCGCGCGCTGGCATGCGGGCACCAGCACCTATCACGGCCTGCAAAGCCTCGCCGGCGCGATCGGGGCGACGGGCGACGGCTCAAGCGCGGCCGCGCCGCAGACCTATGTGATGTTCATGTCCGACGGCACCACCAACTCCGCCGACAACATCACCGAAACCAACTGGTCGACGGCGGCGACGGCCTATCCGCCGTTCGACGGCGTGCGCTGCTGGTCGATGGACCCGCCGCCCGATTCCGGCCCCTATTATCCGCCGATCGGCGATCCGGTCGCCGGCGCCTGCGTGCCCGACCCCTGGACCCCGACGCATAGCGGCAACGGCCAGATGCAGATCCAGTCGGTCGATCCGGGCTGGTGCCAGCGCATCAAGGACAAGAACGCCACCCTGATGACGCTCTACACCGAATATCTGCTGTCGCCGGCCGCCTCGACCGACCCGAGCAACTGGATGACCAACGAGTGGCGGTTCACCTATATCGACAATTTCGTGATCCCCAAGATCAAGCCGGCGATGCAGGCCTGCGCCAGCAGCCCGGACGTCGCCTTCGTCGGCAAGGACACGGCCGGAATCGCCTCCGCGGTCGATCAGATGTTCAAGAAAGCCATCTACAGCGGGGTGCGCCTGAGCAAGTGAGAGGGCGGATTCCGCCGCCGCGCCGAATGCATTAGGGTGGCGGGCGAGCAGCGGGGAGGACGCGATGGCTGGGGTCTATTTCGACGAGATGACGGTGGGCCAGCTGTTCGATCATCCGATCCGGCGCACCGTCACCGAGACCGACAACGTCTGGTTCTCGGCGATCACCCACAATCCGGCGCGTCTGCATCTCGACGAGGAGTATTGCCGCACCGAGACGGAGTTCGGCCAGCGCCTCGTCAACTCCTGCTTCACGCTCGCGCTGATGGTGGGCATCTCGGTCAACGACACGACGCTCGGCACGGCGATCGCCAATCTGGGCTGGGACGAGGTGCGCTTTCCCAAGCCCGTCTTCCACGGCGACACGCTGCGCATCGAGACCGAGATCGTCGATCTGCGCGAGTCGAAATCGCGGCCGGAGGCGGGGATCGTCACCTTCCTGCACCGCGCCTACAATCAGAAGAACGAGCTGGTGGCGAGCTGCAAGCGCTCGGGCCTGCAACGCAAACGCCCGAAAGGCTGAAGCGCCGCCTCAGGCGGCCGCGCGCATCGCCTCTTCGAGGCAACGGCGCTCGACCTTGCGCCCCGGCCGCGCCTCCATCGCGCAAGCCTGCGGGATCTCTTTCCAGCCCTCGCGATCGGAATCGAGCGGCTCGGAGACGACGAGCAGGTCGCCGTTCGACTCCTGATAATACAGGCTCGGCGCCTTCTGGTCGGAGGCCCAGCGAAACGCCGTCAAAGTCTCGCCGTCGGTCACCGCCGCCGTCAGGCGCAGCGCCTCGCTCACGCCCGCCTCGCGCATGATCGCCTCGATTTGCGCCAACGTCCTGGCCAGCGCGCGGATCGGATCGACGGCGAGGCCTTTGGCGAGGGCGACGAGGAAGATCGCCTCCGAATCGGTCGAGCCGAGACGGGCGGNGTAAAGATCGTCGGGGATCAGCGCCTCGACCCGCCGCTTGATGCGGTCGAAGCCGCCGATCTGGCCGTTATGCATGAACATGTGGCGGCCATAGGCGAAGGGATGACAGTTGGCGCGGCTGACGGCGCTGCCGGTGGTCGCGCGCACATGCGCGAAAAACAGCCCGGAGCGCACATGGGCGCAAATGCTTTTCAAATTCTCGTCCGACCAGGCCGGGCGGACGTCGCGGAACAGGCCGGGCTCGTGGCGCTCGCCATACCAGCCGACGCCGAAGCCGTCGCCGTTGGTGACCGCCTTGCATTCGTCGGCGCGCAAAGACTGGGCGATCAAAGAATGGTCGGGCTCGGTGACGAGCGCCTCCATCAACAATGGACGTCCGCGATAGGCGAGCCAACGGCACATGGGCGCAACGCTCCCGCGCAGGGGTGAGACTTCAAGGTCGCGTGAACGACGTTAACGCCGCGTGAATGCGGCGTCACGACTCACTTTTCGGCGGCGCGCTCGCCGTCAAGCCTCCGGGCGACCTCGGCGGGGCCGGCATAGGCCTCTTGCCGCTTCGCGCTCCAGTAGCTCAGCGTTTCGAGGGGGATTTTCTTGCCCGACACAGCGCAAACGACGTATGCGCCGGGCTTGAGGATGCGGTAGTCGCTCTCGCGAAAATCGAGCTTGGCCTCGCCGCCGGCGCCGCCGTCCCTGCGCAGCATATCCTGTCTCCCGAAGGTGGCGTCCCTCATAGACCCACAAGGGCGGAAACGGAACCCTGGACGCCCTCAACGCCCGACGAAGAGACGCGCCGCCAGAATCTGGGGCAGACCGGCCGCGTGAATCTTGCGCGCCGCTTTCTCGATGTCATAGGGCGCGCGGCGATAGCACAAGGAGCGCGTCGCCTCGTCGAAAATGGCGTAGGCGGNCGCGGGGTTCTCGTCGCGCGGCTGTCCGCAGGCGCCTAAAACGGCCAGCCAGCGGCGATGATGCAGCAGCGGGACCGGCGCGTCGGCGGCGGGGATGAAGGCCGTCGGCGCGTGGTCCGGCGTCTGGCTGTAGATCGCCGGCTTATGGTGGTGGCCGCACAAGACGACGCGCCGCGACGTCGCCGCCAGAGCCTCGGCCGCTGAGGCGGCGTCGCCGACATAGCGCCAGGCGCCGGGATCGGCGGCGGAGGCGTGAACATAAAGACGCTCGCCCTCCTCCTGCGTGAGCGGCAGGCCGGCGAGAAAGGCGCGCTGGGCGTCGTCGAGCGCCGCGCGCGTCCAACCGAGCGCGACGCGGGCGTAGTCGTTGAAGTCGTCCGCGACGCCGCTCGCGGCGGCGGCGTCGTGGTCGCCGCGCACGGCGATGGCGCCATGCGCGACCAGCTCGGCGGCGCGAGTCACGCAATAGCCGGGGTCGGCGCCGTAGCCGACGAAATCTCCGAGCAAGGCGATGCGGTCGACCTTTTCGCGGGCGATCGCGTCGAGAACGGCGTCGAAAGCCTCGCGATTGCCGTGAATGTCCGCGATGAGCGCGATGCGCATCCCGGTCCTCCCTGATTTTCTTGTCGACAGGGTAACGCCGCGGCGGCGCGCCCGCCTATGGGGGCGTCTCGCTCTTTCGGCCAAAAGCGGGCAGGAAACCGGGATCTAGAACAGATGCCCCTGCGACGGGTCGTCGCGTCCGGGTTTTTGGCCGCCGGCCGCGCCGGCGTCCTCCCATGCGGGCCTCGGCTTCGCCTCGCGAGGCCGGGGCCGCGCGCGTCGCCTTCGACCGACTCGACGCCCGCGACCGCCGATCCGTCGCGGAATTCGAGATGCAGGCGCAGGCCCGGCGCGAGCGCGGCGGCGTCGACCAGGGCGCCGGGCTCGCCGTCCGGCCCGAACGCCCGCGCCACCGCGTAGCCGCGCGCCAGCACGCCATGATGACTCAGGCTTTCGAGCAACGCGCCCGCCGCCGCGAAACNGCGCCGCGCGCGCGTGGCGGCCGGCCTCGACGGCGCGCCGCAGCCGGCCGGCGGCCTCGCCCAGACGACGGCCGCGCTCGGCGCGGGCGAGCCGCGCTCCGGCTTCGAAGGCCGCCGCGAGGCGGGCCGCGCGCGGCCGCAGGTCTCGGNGCGAGATCGCGCGGGCGGGCGGCGGCGGCTGTCGAGGCTCGCGCCGAGGCGCGAGAGATCGGCGCGCAGGCGCTCGACCAACCGTGCGGGGGAAAGGCGGCGAANGCGTCCGGCCAGAGCGGCCAGCGCGCCGCGGCGGCGTTCGAGCGCGGCGCGCGGCTGATGGCGTTCGAGCGTGGCGGCGGCGCGGGCGAGACGGCGCTCCTGGGCGGCGAGGCGGTCGCGGCTGAGATAGTCGACGCGCTCGACCGCCCGGTCGAGGCGCTGGGCGGGCGCAGCCAGCAGCGTTTCGGGCGCAGGCAGACGGCGGCCGAGCTGGGCGAGGTCGCGCCGCGTCTGCGCCGCGCCCCGGCCGAGCGCCTCCAGCGCCCTTTGGCCGAGGCCGGCGACGCGCACCAGCAGCTCGCCGCGCACCGGCACGGCGCGTTCGGCGGCGGCCGTGGGCGTCGGGGCGCGCCAGTCGGCGACGTGGTCGATCAGCGTCCAGTCGGTTTCGTGGCCGACGGCCGAAATCAGGGGAATCGAGCAGTCGGCGGCGGCGCGCACCGCCTCTTCGTTGAACCCCCAAAGGTCTTCGAGCGAGCCGCCGCCGCGCGCGACGATCAGCAGGTCGGGGCGCGGGATCGGCCCGCCCGGCTCCAGCGCGTCGAAACCGCGGATGGCGGCCGCCACCTCCTCGGCCGAGGTCTCGCCCTGCACGCGCACCGGCCAGACGATGACATGGCGCGGAAAACGGTCGTCGAGGCGGTGGAGGATGTCGCGGATGACCGCGCCGGTGGGCGAGGTGACGACGCCGACGACGTTCGGCAGCCAGGGCAGCGGGCGTTTGCGGGCTTCGTCGAAGAGACCCTCTTTGGCGAAGGCCTGACGGCGCTTTTCGAGCAAAGCCATCAGCGCGCCGAGGCCGGCCAGCTCGATCTGCTCGACGACGATCTGATAGGAGGATTTGCCCGCGAAGGTCGTCAGCTTGCCGGTGGCGACGATCTCGACGCCCTCCTCCGGGCGCGTCCTCATGCGCGAAAAGACGCCCTTCCAGATCACCGCGTCGAGCCGCGCGCCCTCGTCCTTGAGGCTGAAATAGCAATGGCCGGAGGAATGCGGGCCGCGATAGCCCGACACCTCGCCGCGCACCCGCACCAGCCCGAATCGATCCTCTACGGTGCGCTTGAGCGCGCCCGACAATTCGGAGACGGTGACGGGGGCGAGATTGGAGAGNNATCGGCGTCGCTCATCGCCGCAGTCTAGGCGATCGCTTTCCGGCGAGCCACAGGGCGCGGCGCGGCGCGAAGAATCTTCGCCGCGACGGGTTGAACGGTCGTCCGACTTAGTTTACATGTAAACGAAACCGGCGGCCGCGCCGGACGTTCTGATGGAAACGCCGGCCCGAGGGCCGCTGGGAGAGCCATGCCGAGCTATAAGGCCCCGGTCGACGACGTCCTGTTCCTGCTCAACGACGTCTTCGAGATGCAAAAGCTTTCGAACCTGCCGGGCTTCGGCGAGGCCAGCCCGGACGTGGTCGAGGCGATTTTGCGCGAGGGCGCCAAGCTCTGCGAGGAGACCTTGCAGCCGCTCAACCTGTCGGGCGACCAGGAAGGCGCCAAGCGCAACGCCGACGGCTCGGTGACGACGCCGAAGGGCTTCAAGGCGGCGCATGAGGCCTACGCCCAGGGCGGTTGGATCGGGCTGGCCGCGGAGGCCGAATATGGCGGGCAGGGCCTGCCCTACACGCTCGGCGCGATCATGAACGAGTTCTCGTCGTCGGCGAACATGGCGTTTTCGATGTATCCGGGCCTGACGATGGGCGCGATGGCGGCCATTCAGGTGCATGGCTCCGACGCCCAGAAGCAGACCTATCTGCCCAAGATGATCGAGGGCGTGTGGTCGGGCACGATGAACCTGACGGAGCCCCATTGCGGCACCGATCTCGGCTTGCTCAAGACCAAGGCCGTCCCGCAGGCGGACGGCTCCTTCGCCATCACCGGCCAGAAGATCTTCATCTCGGCGGGCGAGCAGGACATCACCGAGAACATCATTCATCTCGTGCTCGCGCGCATCGAGGGCGCGCCGGCCGGCGTGAAGGGCATTTCGCTGTTCATCGTGCCGCGCAACCATATCGACGCGGACGGCAAGGTCGGGGCGCGTAACGGCGTCTCCTGCGGCGCCATCGAACACAAGATGGGCATTCACGGCAATTCGACCTGCGTGATGAACTACGACGGCGCCAAGGGCTTCCTGATCGGTCAGGAGAACAAGGGCCTCGCCGCCATGTTCGTGATGATGAACGAGGCCCGCCTCGGCGTCGCCATCCAGGGCCTGTCGCAAAGCGAGGTCGCCTATCAGAACGCCGCCGCCTACGCCAAGGACCGCCTGCAAGGCCGCTCGCTGTCGGGGACGAAGGCGCCGGAGAAGGCCGCCGACCCGATCATCGTGCATCCCGACGTGCGCCGGAACCTGCTGAAGGCGCGCGCCTTCAACGAGGCGGCGCGCGCCTTCGTGATCTGGACGGCGCTGGCCTCCGACGTCGCCCACCGCTCNCCCGACGCGGGCGATCGGCAAAAGGCCGACGACCTGCTCGGGTTGATGACGCCGGTGCTGAAAGGCGTGCTGACGGATCGCGGCTTCGACAACGCGGTCGCCTGCCAGCAGGTGTTCGGCGGCCACGGCTACATCGCCGAATGGGGCATGGAGCAGTTCGTGCGCGACGCGCGCATCGCTCAGATCTACGAGGGCGCCAACGGCATCCAGGCGCTCGATCTGGTCGGCCGCAAGCTGCCCAAGGACGGCGGGCGCGCGGCGATGGCGTTCTTCGCCGAGGTCGGAGAATTCCTCAAGGACAACAAGGAGAACGCCGAGCTCGCGCCTTTCACGAAGTCGCTGAAGGGCGGTCTCGACCAGCTCCAGCAGGCGACGATGTGGTTCATGCAGAACGGCATGGCCAAGCCCGACAACGCCGGCGCGGGCGCGACCGACTACATGCATCTCTTCGGCCTGGTGGCGATGAGCTACATGTGGGCGCGCATGGCCAAGGTCGCTCTGGAGAAAAAGGATGCGCCGGGCATGGCCGAGAAGCTCGCGGTCGGGCGCTTCTATGTCGAGCGCATCATGCCCGAATGCGCGACGCGGCTGGCCGGCGTCGTCGCCGGCGCCGACGCGCTGATGGCGCTGCCCGCCGACGCCTTCTGAGGCGCCGCCGTTCCGACACGATCCTCGGCGCACATCCGCGCCGGGGTTTTGGACGGAGTTCGATGATGACCATGCGCAAGGCTTCGAAGATCAGGACGGCGGCGCTGGCGGCGGAAGCGTCGCGGCGCTGGCGGCGGCGAGCGCGCAAGCGGGCGGCTGACGCTGAAACGCGCGATCCTGTCGTCGGGCGGGGTCGGCTATTTCGAATATGAGGCCGAGGTCGCCGCCGGCCAGACGAGCCTGGGCCTGCGCGTGCGTCTCGAACAGGTCGACGACGTGCTCAGNAGCCTGATCGTCATGGACGCCGCCGGCGCCGCCTCGGCCTCGCTGCCGGGCAAGGCCGGCGCGGCGCAGACCTTCCAGTCGCTGCCGTTCGGCGAAAGCGATCTCGCCAATCTTCCCGCCTTGATGAACGCGCTGAAGGGCGCGCGTCTCGGTCGAGAGCCGCGCAAGCTGTCGGGCGTGATCCTGTCGGCGACGCCCGAGACCGTGAAGGACAAGGACGGGAACGAGCGCGCCGTCACCCGCGTCGCGCTGATGGCGGGCCTCGCCGTCGAACAGTTCGTGCTCGAAGAGGCGCAGGGCCTCGCCTTCGCCGATCATAAACTCGGCGCGCAGGTCGAGGCGGCGCTGGCCGCGCTGGCGGCGGCGCGCGACAAGTCGGGCCGCGACGTCTCGATTCACCTCGCGCAAGGCGAGGCGCGCAAGGTGCGCGTCGGCTATGTCGCCGAGGCGCCGGTGTGGAAGGCCGCCTACCGCCTGTCGCAGGGCGAAGCGGGCAAGGCGCGCCTGCAAGGCTGGGCGGTGATCGAGAACATGACGGGGGCGGACTGGAACGACGTCGCCCTGACCTTGACCTCCGGCTCGCCCGTCACCTTCCGGCAGGCGCTTTACGACCCCTATTACGTGTCGCGGCCGACCGTGCCGCCGCCGGTGCCCAAGCTCGCGCTGCCGCGCATGGACGAGGGCCAGATGCCGGCCGCCGTGCAGCGCATGGCGGACGCCGCCGACATGACCCGCCGCAAGGCGTCCGCGCCGCGCCCGATGGCGATNGGCCGCCCCGGCGATGCGGGCGCAATCGGCCGACGGCGCCCTAGAGACGGCGGCCGACGCCGCCCCGCCCGCCCCGCCCCGCTGGGCGCCTCCGCGGCTTCGGCCGCCGAGGCCGCCGACGGCTCGCTGGGCGCGACCTTCGCGCTGACCGCGCCGGTGAAGGCGAAGGCCGGCGAGAGCCTGTCGCTGCCCTTCCTCGACGTCGAGACGCAGGCCTCCGATTCGGCCTGGGTCCAGTCGGGCGCTTCGTCGCGCAATCCCTGGCGCGCGGTGCGCCTGAGCAACGCCGGCGCGACCGCCTGGCCGGCCGGCTCGGTGACGCTTTACGAAGCCTCGCAGGCCGGCCCCGTCTTCGTCGGCGAGGCGCAATTGCCGACGCTGCCGGCCGGTCAGGACCGGTTGATGGCCTTCGGCGCCGACGCCAAGGTGAGCGTCGACCGCGAGACGACGAGCAAGGGCATCGTCTCCGAAATCGCGCTGGCGCGCGGCGTGCTCAACGTCACCCGGCTCGAACGCACGACGACGCTCTACCGCGTCAAGAACGACGACCAGCGCCCGCGCGACGTCGTCATCGACCATCCCCGCGTCGAGGGCGCGACGCTGGTGGCGCCNAAGCCGAACGAGGCGACGCTGTCGGGCCGCGACTGGCGCATCCGCCGCTCGATCGCGCCGGGCCAGACGCAGGCGATCGAGGTGACGATCGAGCGTCCGATCGGGCAGAGCGTGCAGATCGCCGACGCCTCGCGCGCCGGCATCGCGCAGCTGCTGTTCCCCGGCCGGCCCTTCGAGACGCTGACGCGCGAGGCCTTCGCGGCGGCGCTGTCGGAGACCAAGCTCGAACCCGCCGCCGTCGAGCGGCTNGCAAAGATCGCCGACGCCGCCGAGGCGGTGGCCGGCGAACAGGCGAAGATCGAGACGCTCGATCAGGAGAAGGCCGAGATCTTCGAGGATCAGACGCGGGTGCGCGAAAACCTCAAATCGGTCGGACAGTCGGGCGATTTCGGCCGCAGCCTTGTCGCCAAGCTGCAAACGCAGGAGACGCGTCTCGTCGCCATCGAAGGCGAGAAGACGAAGTCCCGCGCCGCGCAGGCGGCGGCGAAAAATGCTGGAAGACCTGATCGGGCGCTCCGGCGAGCCGACCCGGTTCAAGACGCAACAAACGTTTTAGGACTCACACGGAACAGACGGCGGGGCCGCGCGCCCCGCCTGATCGACAAGGGGGAAACATGGCCGACGCCTTCATCTACGACGCCGTGCGCACGCCGCGCGGACGCGGCAAGCCGGACGGATCGTTGCATCAGGTCTCGACGCTGGGGCTGGCGGTGACCGCGCTCGACGCGATCAAGCGCCGCAACACGCTCGACACGAGTCTCGTCGACGACGTGGTGCTGGGCTGCGTCGATCCGGTCGGCGAGGCGGGCGGCGACGTCGCCCGCGCGGCGGCGCTGGCGGCGGGCTATGGCGACGGCGCGCCGGGCATCCAGATCAACCGCTTCTGCGCCTCCGGGCTTGAGGCGGTGAACTTCGCGGCCGCTCAGATCATGTCGGGCCAACAGGACATGGCGGTCGCCGGCGGCGTCGAATCGATGAGCCGCGTCGGCATCGGCGCGTCGGGCGGCGCCTGGCCGGTCGATCCGGCCATCGCGATCCCCTCCTATTTCATGCCGCAAGGCGTCTCGGCCGATCTGATCGCCACGAAATACGGCTTCTCGCGCGAGGACGTCGACGCCTTCGCGGTCGAGAGCCAGAAGCGCGCCGCCGCCGCCTGGGCCGACAAGCGCTTCGCCAAGTCGGTGGTGCCGGTGCGCGATCCCAACGGCATCGTGCTGCTCGCCCATGACGAGCATATGCGCCCCGGCGCCGACATGCAGTCGCTCGGCGCGCTGAAGCCCTCCTTCGCGATGATGGGCGAACAGGGCGGCTTCGACGCCGTCGCCATCGACGCGCATCCGGAGGTCGAGCGCGTCAACCACGTCCACCACGCCGGCAACTCGTCGGGCATCGTCGACGGCGCGGCCGCCGTGCTGCTCGGCAACAAGGAGATCGGCGCCAAGGCGGGGCTGAAGCCGCGCGGGCGCGTCAAGGCGTTCTCGGTGATCGGCTCTGAGCCGGCGCTGATGCTGACCGGTCCCGTCGACGTGACGAAGAAAGTTCTCAAGCGCGCCGGCATGACGATCGGCGACATCGACCTGTTCGAGGTCAACGAGGCCTTCGCCGCCGTGGTGCTGCGCTTCATGCAGGCTTTCGAGGTCGATCCGGCCAAGGTCAATCCCAATGGCGGCGCCATCGCGATGGGCCATCCGCTCGGGGCGACCGGCGCGATGATCCTGGGCATGGCGCTCGACGAGCTGGAGCGCACCGGCAAATCGACGGCGCTGATCACGCTGTGCATCGGCGCCGGCATGGGCGCCGCCACCATCATCGAACGCGTCTGAGCGGAGGCTGACATGACTTACAAGAACTTCCGCCTCGACGTGGACGCCGACGGCGTCGCGCTCGTGACGTGGGACATGCCGGGCAAGTCGATGAACGTCATCGACGCCAGCGTCATCGCCGAACTCGACCAGATCGTCGACACGGTCGCCGGCGACGCGGCGATCAAGGGCGCGGTCGTCACCTCCGGCAAGGACGCCTTTTCGGGCGGCGCCGATCTGACGATGCTCGAAGGGCTCGGCCGCGAGCTCGCCAAGATGAGCAAGGAGCAGGGTCCGGAAAAGGCGATGAAGGTCTTNTTCGACGAATCCCGCAAACTCTCTCAGGTCTATCGCAAGCTCGAAACCAGCGGGAAACCGTGGGCCGCGGCGATCAACGGCGTCGCGCTCGGCGGCGCCTTCGAGCTGTGCCTGGCCTGCCATTATCGCGTGTTGTCCGACAGCGACAAGGCGCGCGTCGGCCTTCCGGAGGTCAAGATCGGCCTGTTCCCCGGCGCCGGCGGCACGCAGCGCGTGGCGCGGCTGATGCAGACCGGCGACGCGCTCCAAATGCTGTTCAAGGGCGACCAGATGCGCCCGCGCGCGGCGAAGTCGGCCGGGCTCGTGCATGAGCTTGCGCCGGCGGGCGAGGTCGTCGCCAAGGCGAAGGCGTGGATCCTGGGCGGCGGCAAGGGCGTCGCGCCGTGGGACGAGAAGGGGTTCAAGAATCCCTCGGGCAAGGTGTTCTCGGGCGCCGGCATGATGATCTGGCCGGCCGCCAACGCGATCTATCGGCGCGAGACGCACGACAACTATCCCGCCGCCAAGGCGATCCTGCACTCGGTCTACGAGGGTTTGCAGCTGCCGATGGACCTCGCGCTCGAAGTCGAGTCGCGCTGGTTCGCCAAGATTCTGCGCTCGAAGGAAGCGGCGGCGATGATCCGCTCGCTGTTCGTGTCGATGGGCGAATTGAACAAGGGCGCGCGCCGNCCCGCCAATGTGGCGCCGACCACGCTGAANAAGATCGGCGTTCTCGGCGCCGGTTTTATGGGCGCGGGGATCGCTTATGTCTCGGCGCAGGCCGGGCTTGAGGTGGTGCTGATCGACCGCGATCAGGCCGCCGCCGACAAGGGCAAGGCCTATTCCGAAAAGCTGATGACCGGCCTCATCGCCAAGGGCCGCGCCAAGACCGCCGACCGCGACGCGCTGCTGGCGCGCATCACAGCCACGCCGGACTACGCCCAGCTCGCCGAGTGCGATCTCGTCGTCGAGGCGGTGTTTGAGGATCGCGGCGTGAAGGCGGAGGCGACGAAGAACGCCGAGGCGCATTTGCGGCCGGGCGTCGTCTTCGCGTCGAACACCTCGACGCTGCCGATCTCCTCGCTCGCCTCGGCGGCGCGCGACCCGAAGAAGTTCATCGGCATCCATTTCTTCTCGCCGGTCGAGAAGATGATGCTGGTCGAAATCATCATGGGCAAGGAGACCGGCGACGAGGCGCTCGCGGTCGCGCTCGACTATGTGCGGCTGATCAAGAAGACGCCGATCGTCGTCAACGACACGCGCGGCTTCTACGCCAATCGTTGCGTCGGCAACTACGTCAAGGAAGCGCATCTCATGCTCATGGAGGGCGTGCCCGCCGCCATGATCGAGAACGCGGCCAAGATGGCCGGCATGCCGGTCGGGCCGCTGTCGCTCAACGACGAGGTCGCCATCGACCTCGCCTGGAAAATTCTTCAGGCGACGAAAAAGGACCTCGGACCGCAGGCGGTCGACCCCGCGCAGGAGGCGCTGCTCGACGAGATGGTCGTCAAGCGCCAACGCCTGGGCCGCAAGAACGGCAAGGGCTTTTACGACTATCCCGAGAAGGGCCCGAAGTCGCTGTGGCCGGGCCTCGCCGACCTCCAGCCCAAGCGTCTCGATCCCGATACGATCGANCGTGCAGGGCTGAAGGACCGCATCCTCGTGACGCAGGCGCTCGAAGCCGCGCGCACGATGGAGGAAGGCGTCGTCACCGATCCGCGCGAGGCCGACGTCGGCTCGATCCTCGGCTTCGGCTTCGCGCCGTGGTCNGGGGGCACGCTGAGCTATATCGACTTCATGGGGCTGAAGACCTTCGTCGCGCTCGCCGACCGGCTCGCCGCCAAGCACGGGCCGCGTTTCGCGGCGCCGAAGCTGGTGCGCGAGATGGCGGAGAAGGGCGAGACCTTCTACGGCCGCTTTGCGCCGAAAGCCGCCAGGGCGGCCTGACGGAACGGCGCGAGGACGCCGCCGGGCGCGCCGCCTTCCCGCAGGAGGGGCGGCGCGCCCGGCGCGTTTCAGGACAGCGTTTCGGAACGCGCGCGCCATTGCGTCAGCAGAGCGCGCAAGGCGGCCGGCTTCAGCGGCTTGTTGAGCGCGACGACGTCCGCCTCGCGGGCGCGCGCGCGGACCTCGTCGCTACGGTCGGCGGTGATCAGCGCCGCCGGGACATGGCCCCAGTCGAGCCGCAGGCGGGCGATCGCTTCAAGCCCGGTGCGGTTTTCGTCGAGGTGATAATCGGCCAGAACGCCGCCGACGCGCGCGTCCGGCGGCGTCAGCGACAGAGCTTCGCCGGCGTCGCGCGCGGCGATGACGCGGCACCCCCAGCCCTCAAGCATGATCGTGAGGCCTTCGAGAATGCGCGGCTCGTTGTCCAGCGCGACGATGAGAAGGCCCGACAGCGCCGCGGCCGGCGNCGGACTGGGCGCCGGCGGGCCCTGTTCCGGAGCGGGCATGGCGGCGCATGGCACGTCGACGTAAAACACCGAACCGCGGCCTTCGATCGAACGCAGACCGATGGGATGGCGCAGAACGCGCGCGAGCCGCTCGACGATCGACAGCCTGAGCCCAAGCCCGCGGGCGGCCTGGGCGCCCTCGTCGAGGCGTCGGAACTCCTCGAAAATGGTCTTGCGTTGGGCGCGCGGCACGCCAAGCCCTGTGTCGATCACGGCGATCCGCAGCGTCTCGCCGCGCCGTCGGCAAGTCACCAGAACGCGCCCGCGGGGCGTGTATTTAACCGCGTTCGAAATGAAATTCTGCAACAGGCGACGCAGCAGGCGACGATCCGACACGACGCCGCAAGCGACGGTCTGCAAATCGAGGCGCAAGCCCTTCTCGCGCGCGATCGGCGCGAATTCGACAGCGAGTTGGCGCAGCACGTCGGCGACGTCGAAATTGCCGAATTCGGGCTTGAGCGCGCCGGCGTCGAGCCGCGAAATGTCGAGCAACGAGATCAGAATCTCCTCGACCGCTTCGAGCGACGCGTCGACGTTGCGCGCCAGCGCGGTCTCGTCGCGAGGAGACAGCGCGCCGGCGCGCTCGACGAGAGAGGTCGTGTAGAGCCGCGCCGCGTTGAGAGGCTGCAACAGATCGTGGCTGGCGGCGGCGAGAAAACGCGTCTTCGACAAATTGGCGTCATCCGCTTCGGCCTTGGCGCGCGCCAACTCCTCGTTGAGGCGCAAGAGCCGATCGGTGCGCTCGCGCACGGCGCTCCAAAGTCTCATTGGTCGCCTCCAGCGCCTCCTCGGCCTNNCCACGGCGTCCGTCACGTCGGTGTAGGTGGTGACAAGGCCGCCGTCCGGCATCCGCGCCGAGCGGATTTCGATCACCGCCCCGGCCTCGATCCGCAATCGGAACGGCTCGACGTCGTTGACCAGGCTCTCGACGCGATCGGCGACGAAATCATCCGTGTCGCCCTCGCCGTAGAGGCCGCGCTCGGCGTTGAAGCGCACGATGTGTTCGAGCCCGACGCCGACGCGCAATATATCGGAGGGAAGCTGGAACAGATCGCGAAACTCACGATTCCATGCGACCAGACGCAGGTTGCGGTCGAACACGGTGATGCCCTGACGGGCGTGATCGAGGGCGTGCTGGAGAACGTCGCGATTGTGCTGGATGGCGGCGGAGGCGTCGTCGAGCAGCTTGAGCGCGGCTTTGTTGGAGACCGCGCCGCTGCGCAGCAGCAGCGACAGAACCAAACGCGAGGACGCCGCGCCGATGGCGGAGGCGAGCAGATATTCGGCGAAGCGCACGACCTGAATGTCGGCTTCGCGCGTCAGATCGAAATCCTGGCCGCGCGTGGCCATGAACGCCTCGAAGGAGCGCCGCGTGCGCTCGCGCCCCAGATAGCGCTCGACGGTGGCCACGAGTTCGCCCGTGGTGGTCGAGGCGCTCGAACGCCAGACCCTGAGCGCCTGCCCCATCGGCGNCCCGCCGCCGACGAAGATCTCGGCTTGCAGCCGCTCCATCGGGTTGGCCTTCTGCGTCAGCGACAGCGCGACATAGCACAGCAAATTGACGGACAGACTCCATAACGTCGCGTTGGCCACGAGCGGCAGATCGAACCCGAACAGCGCCGTGGGCTTCAACGCCGCGACGCCGAGGGGGCCGTCGCGCACGATGCCGCCGAGAACGTTGCGGTCGGGGTTGAGCGAGGGCAAAAGCATCGTATAGGCCCACACCGCGATGCCCGAGATCATCCCCGCGTTCGCGCCGCGCGCGGTGCCGCCGCGCCAGATCAGCCCGCCGANAAAGGCGGGCGCGATCTGGGCGATGGCGGCGAAGGAGACGAGCCCGATGGCCGCGAGCGCCGTTTCGTGCGCGTTGCGGGCGTAGACATAGGCGAGCGCCAGCACCGCCGCGATCACGGCGCGGCGCATGGCCAAAATCGCGAACCCGACGTCGGCGGGCTCCTGCGCGCCGCGCGACAAACGTCCGCGCAGCGCCATCGGGATCACCAGGTCGTTCGAGACCATGATCGACAAGGCGACGGTGGAGACGATCACCATCGCCGTGGCGGCCGAAATGCCGCCGACCAAGGCGGCGATGGTGGCGGNCTCGCTGCCGGCGCGGATCGGCAGCGCCAGCACCATCATGTCGCGATCGACGTCGGCGCCCGGCAGAAGCAAACGGCCGGCGATGGCGAGCGGCAGCACGAAAAGATTGATCGCGACGAGATAGAGAGGAAAAATCCAGGCTGCGGCGCGCACGTCGCGCTCGTCGCGATTCTCGACGACGGCGACGTGGAACTGGCGCGGCAGAAGCACCACCGCGCAGGCCGACAGCAAAGTCATCGCCAGCCATTCGCGCCAGTCGGGGACGCGCTCGATCAGCGGGCGGGTCTCCGGCGAGGCCTGCGCCTGCGCGGTCAAATCGACGAAACCGTCGAACAGCTCGAATGTGACATAGGCGCCTACGAGAAGGAACGCGACGAGCTTGACGACCGATTCGACCGCGACCGCCAGCATCAACCCGTCCTGATGCTCGGTGGCGTCGACGCGACGCGTGCCGAAGAGCATGGCGAAGACCGCCAGCACCACCGCCGCGAAGGCGGTGAACGCCGCCTCGGCTCCGTCGGCGGAGGCGGCCGGGCGAAGCCCGCCGTCGAGCACGACGAGGAGCGAGGAGGACACCGCCTTGAGCCGCAACGCCAGATAGGGCGCGATGCCGGCCACACAGATCAAGGCGACCACCGCGGCGACCGATTCCGATTTGCCGTAACGGGAGGCCACGAAATCGGCCACCGACGTGATGTTCTGCGACTTGGCGAGGCGCACGATGCGGGTCAGCACCGGGTAGCCGAGCGCCATCGCCAGGAAAGGGCCAAGATAGATCGGCAGGAAGTCGAGGCCAGCCCGCGAGGCGAGGCCGACCGAGCCGAAAAAGGTCCAGGACGTGCAATAGACCGCCAGCGTCAGGGCGTAGACCGCCGCGCGCGCCGGGCGCGGCGCCTGCAACGAGGCGCGCCGGTCGCCGTAATAGGCGACGCCGAAGAGAGCGGCCACATAGAGCAGCGCCGCCGCCGCCGCCAGATAGCCCTTCATGCCGCGTCCTTTCTCCGCGCGACATGCTAGCGCCTGCGCGAGAAAAGGGCAGCGCTTTTCCGCCCGCGGCCGCGGACGCGCTCAAGGAAGCCGAACGCATACGAGGCCGTTGGCCGCGCGCGAACGACATGGTTGACAAAGCCTTTTCCAGTTCACGGAAATGCGATAACACAACCGCGGCTCGCCAAGGCGGGCGTTTATTGAAGCTTTGGAGAGAGCTAAATGCTTAAGGAATTTAAAGAATTCGCCCTCAAGGGCAATGTCGTCGACCTGGCGGTCGGCGTCGTCATCGGCGGCGCGTTCGGCAAGATCGTCGATTCGCTCGTCAAGGACATCATCATGCCGATCATCGGCGCGCTGACGCCCGGCAGCCTCGACTTCTCCAACTACTTCCTCACCCTGAAGGGCGCGGTGACCGCGACCAACTACGCCGACGCCGCCAAGCAGGGCGCGGTGCTGGGCTACGGCTCCTTCATCACCGCCGCCGTCAACTTCATGATCATCGCCTTCGCGCTGTTCATGGTCGTCAAGGCGATGAACCGCATGAAGCGCACGGANAGAGGCCGCCCCCGCCGCCCCGAGGCGCCGCCGCGCGAAGTCGTGCTGCTCGAACAGATCCGCGATCTGCTCGCCAAGCGCTGATCCCGCGCCCCGCGCGGCGGGAGCCGCGGCCGATCGGCTCGCGCAATCCGCTCTCGCCGTCATGCGTTTGACACAGGCCCCGGCTTCCCGCCGGGGCCTTTCTTGTCCCGCGCGGCTTCTACCGTCGCGGCTCGCTGACATTTTTGAGGATCGCCGCCGCGTGACCCCACCGCCCCGACCGCCCGCTTTCTCGACGCCGTGCGGCCGGAGGCGCGGTCCGCGCCCGAAAGCGGCATCGTCGAGATGTTCAACTATGGTCGGGGCCGACAAGGCTTGATCCCGCTCTGGGTCGGCGAAGGCGATCTGCCGACGCCCGAGTTCGTGCGCGAGGCGGCCAAGGCCTCGCTCGATCAGGGCGAGACCTTCTACACCTGGCAGCGCGGCCTACCGGAGCTGCGTCAGGCGATCGCCGACTACATGACGCGCGTCTATGGCGCGCCCTTCGCCGGCGCGGGCGCGTTCGGGCCGGAGCGCTTCTTCGTCACCACCGGGGGCATGCATGCGATCCAGATCGCGTTGCGCCTCGTGTGCGGGCTCGGCGACGAGGTGATCGTGCCCACCCCGGCATGGCCGAATTTTCCCGGCGCGCTGCTCGCCGCCGGGGCGCGGCCGGTCGAGGCGCCGATGCGCCGCGCCGCGGACGCGGCCGGGCGGCCGGGCAAGGGCAAGTGGACGCTCGATCTCGACCTGATCGAGGCGCTGATC
The DNA here is from genome assembly GCA_013693735.1 of Rhodoblastus sp. Lineage (GTDB taxonomy): Bacteria > Pseudomonadota > Alphaproteobacteria > Rhizobiales > Beijerinckiaceae. The sequence continues at coordinate 582,287 of CP059255.1, forward strand.
ACGCCGCGCAGCCGCGCCATCATCGTCAACTCNCCCTCCAACCCGACCGGCTGGACGGCGACCGGCGAAGAAATCAAGGCGGTGCTGGCGCTGGCGCGCAAGCACGGGCTGTGGATCGTCGCCGACGAGATTTACGGGCGCTTCTTCTANCGAGGGCGCGCGCCCTCGTTCCACGACCACATGGACGAAAGCGACCGCGTGCTGTTCGTGCAGACGCTGTCGAAGAACTGGGCGATGACGGGCTGGCGCGTGGGCTGGCTGGAGGCGCCGGCNCGGTCCGGACAGGCGGTCGAGAATCTGGTCCAGTATTCGACCTCCGGATCGCCGGTCTTCGCGCAGCGCGGCGCGCTGGCGGCGCTGACGCAGGGCGAGGCGTTCGTCGAGGAAGGCAAGCGGCGCGCGGCGCTGGCGCGTCACGCGCTCGCCGAGGGGCTGCGGGCGACGGGCCGCGTCGATTTCGGCGAGCCGGACGGGGCGTTCTATCTCTTCGCGCATCTGGAGGGCTTCGACGACACGCGAGCGCTGGCGCTGCGGCTCGTCGACGAGGCGGGCGTCGGCGTCGCGCCGGGCTCGGCCTTCGGGGCGGGCGGCGCGCCTTATCTACGGATTTGCTACGCGCGCGATCCGGCCGACGTCGCCGAGGTCGCCGCGCGGATGGCGCGTTGGCTCGGGCGGCGGGCGTGAAGGGCTGGCTCGCGCCGAAGGGCGGCTGGGGTCGCCAGATCGAGACGCTGGCGGCGGCCGCGGCCGGCGGCGCTCGCCGCGCGGCTCGGCGTGCCGGCGGGCTGGCTTTCGGGCGCGATGGCGGCGGCGGCGGCGCTGACGGCGGCGGGGCGTGGCGCGCAGCTGTCGCCGCTCCTGCGCGTCGTCGCGCTCGCCTTCGCGGGGCTGGCGCTCGGCTCCTCGGTGACGCCGCGCATGCTGGAGGCGTTCGGGCGCTATCCGGTCAGTCTGGCGGTGATGTGCGTGTCGATCGGGATCGGGATCGCGGGCAGCGTCGCCTTCACGACGCGGGTCGGNGGGTGGGACAAGCCGACCGCGCTGTTCGCCGCCATTCCCGGCGCGCTTTCCTATGTTCTGGCGCTGGCGCCGGGCGCGGGCGCCGACATCGCGCGCGTCAGCCTGGCGCAGCTCGTGCGGCTGTTCGCTCTGGTGGCGCTCGCCCCGGCGCTGGCGGGGGCGGGTCCGGCGCGGCGACGGTTCACGCGGCCGCGGCGGGGCCGNGTCGACGGGCCGTTATGGATCGCCTCGATCCTGGCTCTCGGGCTGCCGCTCGGCTTTCTGTTCGAGCGGCTCGGCCTGTCGGCGGGGGTGATGTTCGGGCCGTTGATCGTCGCCGCGCTCGCGCATGGCGCGGGGCTCGCTCCCGGCAAGCCGCCGCAGGCGGTGCTGATCGTCGGTCAGGTGATGATCGGGGCGTGGTCGGGCTCGCGCTTCAACGCCTTCGATTTCGGCATGTTGCGGCGCGCGATCGCGCCTGTGGCGGGCTCGCTCGCCATCGCGGCGGCGACGGCGGCGTGCTTCGCCTGGCTCACCTCGCGCATGGTGCATGTGTCCTACGCCGACGCGATGGTCGCCTTCGCGCCGGGCGGGCTCGAAGCGATGACGCTGCTGGCGCTGGCGCTCGGGCTCGATCCGATTTATGTCGGCGCGCATCATCTGGCGCGCTTCTTCCTGATCTCGTTCACCTTGCCGGTCGTGCAGCGTCTCGTGCTCGGGCGGGGAGAACGCCGGCGGGGCTGACGCGAAAACGAAAGGCGGGGCGCCGGCCCTGCCTTCGTCGCAGCGTCGCGTCGGCGGCGCCACATCATCGGATAGCTCGGCCCGCCGCCGCCTTCGGGCGTCGTCCAGGTGATGTTCTGCGAGGGGTCCTTGATGTCGCAGGTCTTGCAGTGCACGCAGTTCTGCGCGTTGATCACGAAGCGCGGCTTGCCCTCGTCGAGCCCCACCACCTCGTAGACGCCGGCCGGGCAATAGAGCCGCGCCGGCTCGCCCCAAACGGGCAGATTCTTCTCGATCGGGATCGCGGGATCGGTCAGCTTGAGGTGGCTGGGCTGATCCTCCTCATGGTTCGCGCCCGACAGGAACACGGAGGAGAGCTTGTCGAAGGTGAGCTTGCCGTCTGGCTTGGGATAGGCGATCGGCTTGACCTCGGCGAGCGGCTTGAGGCTCGCGTGATCGGGCTTGCCGTGCTTCAGCGTGCCGAAGAAGGAGAAGCCGAACAGGCTGTTGGTCCACATGTCGAGGCCGCCGAGGCCGACGCCGAGCGCGGTGCCGTATTTCGACCAGAGCGGCTTGACGTTGCGCACCGGCTTGAGGTCGGCGCCGATCTCGCCGTCGCGCCAGGCGTCCTCGTAGGTGGTCAGCTCGTCGCCGGCGCGGCCCTGCGCCAGCGCCTTGTCGAGATGATCGGCGGCGAGAACGCCCGAGAGCATGGCGTTGTGCGTGCNCCTGATGCGCGGCACGTTGACGAAGCCGGCCGAGCAGCCGATCAGCGCGCCGCCGGGGAAGCAGAGCTTGGGAACCGACTGCCAGCCGCCCTCGGTGATGGCGCGCGCGCCGTAGGACAGGCNGCGTGCCCCCGCCAGCGTGTCGGCGACGATCGGGTGGGTCTTGAAGCGCTGGAACTCGTCGAAGGGCGAGAGCGTGGGATTGGCGTAGTTGAGATGCACGACGAAGCCGACCGCCACGAGATCGTCGTCGAAATGGTAGAGGAAGGAGCCGCCGCCGGTGCGGCTGTCGAGCGGCCAGCCGAACGTGTGCTGGATGAAGCCGGGCCTGTGCTTGGACTTGTCGACCTTCCAAAGCTCTTTCAGGCCGACGCCGAACTTGGCGACGTCGCGGCCCTTGTCGAGCTCGTAGCGGCGGATCGCGATCTTGGCGAGCGAGCCGCGCACGCCCTCGGCGAGCAAGGTGTATTTGCCGCGCAGCTCCATGCCGCGGGCGAAGGAGTCCTTGATATGGCCGTCCTTGGCGACGCCCATGTCGCCGGTGGCGACGCCCTTGACGACGCCGTCCTCGATCAGAAGCTCGGCCGCCGCGAAGCCGGGATAGATCTCGACGCCGAGCGCCTCGGCCTTGGCCGCCAGCCAGCGCGTCAGCAGGCCCAGCGAGCCGATGTAAAGCCCGTGATTGTCGAGCAGCTTCGGCATGCCGAAATTGGGCAGGCGCAGCGCGCCCGAAGGCCCGAGATAATAGAAGCGGTCGTCGACGACCTGGGTCTTGAGCGGCTGTTCGGGATCGTCGCGCCAGTCAGGCAACAGCTTGTCGAGGCCGATCGGATCGAGCACCACGCCCGACAGGATATGCGCGCCGACCTCGGCGCCCTTCTCCACCACGACGACGGAGCGCTCGGGATCGAGCTGCTTCAGACGGATCGCGGCCGACAGGCCCGAGGGGCCCGCGCCGACGATGACGACGTCATACTCCATCGCCTCGCGCGGCGGCAGCTCGTGAGTGGTCTCGGACATCGAGATAGTTCCTTTGTGAACTATTTTCCTGCGTAGCCTGTTCCCGCGCCGAACTCAACCGGCGCGACGTCGCGGCGGGCGGCGGAAGCTGTTAGAAAGCCCTATGGCCGAGCCGCCCCGCGCACAAGAGCTACTCGCAAAGTCTGCCCGATCCGCCCACGGCGGAGGCGCTGGCGCGCGCTTTGGCCGCGTCGGACGAGCCGGAGCGGGCGCTCGAATCGCTGTTCGCCTGGCATGCCGAGGCGGGGCTCGACTGGGCGGCGTCGGAGACGCCGGTCGACCGCTTCGCGCCCGAGACGACGGCGGCGCGGGGCGAAACGCAGGTCGCCGGCGCACCGCCGCGCCCGCCGACGGAACACCCCGCCCGGCAGGCGCGCACGCTCGACGAGCTTCGCGCCGCGCTGCTTGAATTCGACGGCTGCGCGCTCAAGACGACCGCGACGCAGCTGGTGTTCGCGGACGGAACGCCGGGCGCGCCGGTGATGGTGATCGGCGAGGCNCCCGGCGCGGATGAGGATCGCGTCGGCCTGCCTTTCGTGGGCCGCGCCGGGCGGTTGCTCGACAAGATGCTCGCGTCGATCGGGCTCGACCGCGACACGGTTTACATCGCCAACGTCGTGCCCTGGCGCCCGCCCGGAAACCGCACGCCGAGCCCGCAAGAGACGGCGGCGTGCCTGCCTTTCCTCCTGCGCCAGATCGAGCTCGCCGCGCCGCAAATCATTCTGTGCGTCGGCGGCCCGTCGAGCCAGACGGTCCTGGGTCTGAAAGAGGGCATCATGCGCAGCCGCGGCGCTTGGCGCGTCTTCGAGTCGCACGGGCTTCGCGCCCAGGCGATGGCGACGCTGCACCCCGCCTATCTGCTGCGCAGCCCCCAGCACAAGGCGCTCGCCTGGCGCGACCTTCGCGCGGTGCGCGCGGAGCTCGACAGGCGCGGGCTGGCGGGCGCGGCTCGCTGAGCGCAGGCCCGCGAGCCCCGCTCGCGCGCAGCCGCGGGCTTGCCGGAAGTTTAGCCGCGGGCGCCTGTCGGAGCGCGTCGCGCGCTGTTACATAGCAGCCTGACGCCCGGCCGCGACGCCGGCGAGGAGTTGAAAGGCGGGCTCGCCGCCAGCCTTCAGGAGGCGCGCATGAAGTGGGAAGATTTCCGCGGTTCCGACAATGTCGAGGACTATCGCGGTCAAGGCGGCGGCGGCGGAATGATCGGCGGCGGCGGGCTCGGCCTCGGCGCGATGCTCATCCTCGGCCTGATCGGCATGTTCCTCGGCATCGATCCGCGCATCCTGATCTCGGGCGCGGAGATCGTCACGGGAGGNGGCGGCGGCGAGGTCGCCAGCGGCCCGCCCAAATCCGGCGCGCCGAGCGACCAGGAAGGGGCTTTCGTCGCCAAGGTCCTGGCCATGAACGAGGACGTGTGGAGCCAGATTCTGCCCGAGCAGAAGGGGATCAAATACGTCAAGCCGAAGCTCGCGCTGTTCTCAGGCGCGACCAATTCGGCCTGCGGCATGGCGCAGTCGGCGATGGGGCCCTTCTATTGCCCGCTCGATCAGAAGGTCTATCTCGACACCTCCTTCTTCGACGACATGAAAAGGAAGCTCGGCGGCGGCGGCGATTTCGCCTATGCCTACGTGATCGCCCACGAGATCGGACATCACGTCGAGAACCTGCTCGGCATTCTGCCGAAAGTGCAGCAGGCGCAGCAGAACGCCAGCCAGACGCAGGCCAACGCCCTGTCCGTGCGCGTCNNGGCGATGGCCGATTGCCTGGCCGGCGTGTGGGCCGCCAACGCCGATCAGAAATGGAAGATTCTCGAAGACGGCGACATCGAGAAGGCGATCAACACCGCCAGCGCCATCGGCGACGACCGCTTGCAGAAGCAGAGCCGCGGCTACGCGGTGCCCGACAGCTTCACGCATGGCTCGTCGGCGCAGCGCGTGCAGTGGTTCAAGACCGGCCTGCAAACCGGGCAGATCGACGCCTGCAACACGTTCCGACGCTAACGGCCGCGAACGGCGCAGGCGCGACGGCGCCGCGCGTCCTCCAACGCCGCGGACCCGCGCCCGCGGCTTTCGCCATGCGCGCCTGACAGGGCGCGCGCGCCATGTTTGACGACGCCCGCTCCATTCATTCCGCTCATTCCGCCAAAGGACGACGCCATGACCCCGACCGCCGCGCGCGACCATGAGCCCTCGCCGCGCGATCGCCTGATCGTCGCGCTCGACGTGCCGGGCGTCGAACAGGCGCGCGCCATGACGGCGCGCATCGGCGAGGCGGCGTGCTTCTACAAGATCGGGATGGAGCTGGCCTATGGCGGCGGATTCGACCTCGTGCGCGCGCTGGTCGACGAGGGCAAGAAAGTCTTTCTCGACCTCAAGCTGCACGACATCCCCAACACCGTCGAAAAGGCGGCGCGACAGGTCTCCAGGCTCGGCGCGGTCTATCTTACCGTGCACGCCTATCCCCAGACCATGAAGGCCGCTCTCGCCGGGGTCGCGGGGACCGACACGCAGATTCTCGGCGTCACGGTGATGACCTCGATGACGGACGCCGATCTCGCCGAGGCGGGCTATGCGCAGGGCGTGGCCGACACCGTGGCGCGGCGCGCCGATCAGGCGCGCGCCGTCGGCGTCGCCGGGCTCATCCTGTCGCCGCATGAATTGGCGGCGATGCGCGCCAGGGTCGGCCGCTCGCTGCGACTGATCACGCCGGGCGTGCGGCCTGCCGGCGCCGCGCTCGGCGACCAGAAACGGGTGGCGACGCCAGGAGGCGCGATCCGCGACGGCGCAGACGCGCTCGTCGTGGGCAGGCCTGTCACAGAGGCGGACGATCCGGCCCAGGCGGCGCGCGCCATCGTCGCCGAAATCGCGGCGGCGCAATCGGGTCGATAAGCGGGAACTTTCCGCGGACGGCTTTGTTGTGAAGCCAGTCGATGGAGAGCCCCATGCCGAAAATGGAGAAAGCCGCGAAGTCCGAGACAAAGCCGACGCCTCGCGCCGCAACAGCAGGCTGGCGACGCCCACCGATCTCGACCCCGCGGACGTCGAAAAAGTCGCCAAGGCCCTGAACGGCTGCCTCGCCGATTCATTCGTTCTCTATATGAAGATCAAGAATTTCCACTGGCACATGTCGGGACCGAATTTTCGCGACTATCACGAAATGCTCGACGACCATGCCGAGGCCGTGTTCGGAACGATCGACGAATTGGCCGAGCGCGTGCGCAAGATCGGCGCGCGCACGCTGACGAGCCTGTCGGACGCGCTCGAACAGTCGCAGCTCGTCGAACAGACCCGCTCGGATCTGGCGCCCGACGAGATGATCCGCGAGCTGCTCGAAGACAACAAGGCGGTCGTCGCGGGCATGAGGAAGGCCCACAAGGTGTGCGACGACGCCGAAGACATCGCGTCGGCGAGCCTGCTGGAGAATTTCGTCGACGCGACGGAGAAGCGGTGCTGGTTTCTGTTCGAAATCGCGCAATCGGCGACCGCGACCGGTCACTGAGACAGAGCGCTTCCAGCCGTCGCTTCGATCGCTTGTCGATTCTTCGCGCGCTCCGAGGTCGGGGCGCGCGTCTGGCTTTCAAAACTGAAAGTCGGTCTGCGCAGGATCGGCGCCGTTAAGGCGCACGCCCTCCATCGCCAGCATGCGCCCCTTTGNCGCGCCTCCGCCGGGTCCCGAAAAGCCGCCGAGCTTTCCGCCAGCCGCAAGCACGCGGTGGCAGGGCGCGATCAAGGGCACCGGATTGGCCCCCATCGCTTGCCCGACCGCGCGCGCGGCCTCCTTGGGAGCGCCGAGCGCGGCGGCGAGCGCGCCATAGGTGGTGGTTTCGCCGCGCTTCAGCTTTAGGATCTCGCCATAGAGCGCGCGCGAGAACTCCGGCGCGCCGGACAGATCGAGAGGGACGTCGCGGAAGTCCACGTCTTCGCCCTGGAAATAACGGCGCGCCCGCTCCATCAGGTCCCGCACGAAGTCCGGCGGAGCGTCGGGCTGCGCTTCGCGCGCCAGTCGCGCGGCGAGCGCGCGCTCGGACGCCTCCGGCAGGCGAAACCGCACGACGCCGCGCGGCGACCATGCGACGGCGCACCAACCCTGCGCCGTCTCGAATGTCGCAAAGCGCGGCGCCTCCTTCATTTGGGCTCGATCAAGGCGAGATAGTCGGCGATCTTGACGTCCCACACCCCGCGCGCGGACTTTCTGCGCGCGCCCTCGGCCAGAAGCTGGCGCATGTTGACGTCGGAGAGGATCGCGCGGGTGACCTCGATCGTCTCGTCGAGATCGGAGCCGTCGACGACCAGACCGGTCTTGCCATGATCGACGGCGTCGGGCGCGCCGCCGGCGTCGCCGGAGATCGAAGGCAGGCCGGCCAACCCCGCTTCGAGATAGGTGAGGCCGAAGCCCTCGCGTTCGCCGTCCGCCATGCGGCCCGGCTGCATATAGAGATGGGCCGAATGCATCAACGCGGTCTTGCGGCCGCCCTCGACGCGGCCGACGAAATTGACGAGGTCGCTCACCCAAAGCGCGGAAGCGAGTTTCTTGGCTCNCTCCTCCAACGGCCCGGAGCCGGCGATCACCAGTTCGAGACCCGGAAAATCCTGACGCAGGCGCGCGAAGACGCGCAGCGTGGTGTCGACCCCTTGAAGCCGATNCAGGCGCGAGAGCGAGAGAAGACGCGGCCCCGGCCCGCGCCATTGCCTGGCGGCCCAGGCGCAATCCTCCGGCGAGGCCGGCGGCAGAGGATGGATCGGCGGGTGGATCAGATAAGGCTGCGTCACGCCCTCGAAGAAGGGGCGGGCGCGCTGATAGGTGTCGCGCGAGACCAGCGCCAGCGCGGTGGCGCGCGCCAGAGCCGACCGGATGCGCTCGCGTTTGCGGCCATCCTCGGGATATTCGTTGCCGTGGCCGAAGGCGACGACGGGAACGCCCGCGGGGAGCGGCGGCAAGGCTTCGAGGCTTTTCCAGGAATCGGCGAAGATCGCCCGCGCCTGCCCGGCGAGCGCGGCGACGCGACGACGTTTGAGCCAGCGCCGCAGGGGCCTGGGCCCGCCGAACCGCTCGACGGTCAGCCGCTCGGGCGCGGCGCGGGTTCTGTCGTAGGCGCGCGCCGACGCGCCGCCGTCAGCCAGAACGAGGGCGGGCTCGCGCGCGGCGAGGGCGTCGGCGAGCCCCTCCATGAGNNTCTGGATGCCGCCGGAGGCGGGCGGATAAGCCTGGGCGAGAATGAGGATCATGACCGTCGGAAAAAGCCATCCAGAACGCCGCGCCGCGAGACGATCGGGAGGCGCGGCGCGTCGGGCGCGCCGTCGCCGCAGCCAGCGATCTCATGGTTCGACACGCTCACCATGAGGGGTGACGCCGAAAACGAAACCCCGCTCTCGCGAGCGGGGCTGTTTTGAGGTTCGACGTAAACGGCTCAGCGCTTCTTGTCGCCGGAGACGTCCTTGAACTCGGCGTCGATCACGTCGTCNNGTCGGCCTTGTGGCTGGCGCCGCCGGCCTGATGGCCGGCCTCGTGAGCGCCGGCGCCAGCCGCCGCGGCGGCGTCTGCCTGCTGCTTACATCGCCTCGCCGATCTTCATCGTCGCCTGCGCCAGCTCGTTGGCGCGCGCCTTGATCGCCTCGACGTCCTCGCCGGCGATCGCCGTGCGCACGGCCGCGACCGCCGCCTCGACGGCCGACTTGTCGGCGCCGGAGACCTTGTCGCCATGTTCGGCGAGGGTCTTCTCGGCCGAATGCGCCGCCGCCTCCGCCTGGTTGCGGGCGTCGACCAGCTCGCGGCGCTTCTTGTCCTCGGCCGCGTGCGACTCGGCGTCCTTGACCATGCGGTCGATGTCGGCGTCGGACAGGCCGCCGGAGGCCTGGATGCGGATCTGCTGCTCCTTGCCGGTCGCCTTGTCCTTGGCGGTCACCGAGACGATGCCGTTGGCGTCGATGTCGAAGGTGACCTCGATCTGCGGCATGCCGCGGGGCGCGGGCGGAANTCCTTCGAGGTTGAACTGGCCGAGCGACTTGTTGTCGGCGGCCATTTCGCGCTCGCCCTGGAAGACGCGGATCGTCACGGCGGTCTGATTGTCCTCAGCCGTCGAGAAGACCTGAGACTTCTTGGTCGGGATGGTGGTGTTGCGGTCGATCAGGCGGGTGAACACGCCGCCCAGCGTCTCGATGCCGAGCGAAAGCGGCGTCACGTCGAGAAGCAGGACGTCCTTGACCTCGCCCTGAAGCACGCCCGCCTGCACGGCCGCGCCGATCGCCACCACCTCGTCGGGGTTGACGCCCTTGTGCGGCTCCTTGCCGAAGAACTGCTTCACCACCTCCTGCACCTTGGGCATGCGGGTCATGCCGCCCACGAGAACGACCTCGTCGATCTCGCCGGCGGTGACGCCCGCGTCCTTCAGCGCCTTGCGGCAGGGCTCGACGGTCTTCTGGATGAGATCATCCACAAGGCTTTCGAACTTGGCGCGGGTGAGCTTCAGCGTCAGATGCTTCGGCCCGGTCGCGTCGGCGGTGATGTAGGGCAGGTTGATGTCGGTCTGCGTCGCCGAGGACAGCTCGATCTTGGCCTTCTCGGCCGCCTCCTTCAGGCGCTGGAGGGCGAGCTTGTCCTTCTTCAGGTCGATGCCCTGCTCCTTCTTGAACTCGTCGGCGAGATATTCGACGAGGCGCATGTCGAAGTCTTCGCCGCCCAGGAACGTGTCGCCGTTGGTCGACTTCACCTCGAACACGCCGTCGCCGATCTCCAGGATCGAGACGTCGAAGGTGCCGCCGCCCAGATCGTAGACGGCGATGGTGCCGGACTTCTTCTTGTCGAGGCCATAGGCGAGCGCGGCCGCGGTCGGCTCGTTGATGATGCGCAGCACCTCAAGCCCGGCGATCTTGCCGGCGTCCTTGGTGGCCTGACGCTGGGCGTCGTTGAAATAGGCGGGCACCGTGATGACGGCCTGCGTCACCGGCGAGCCCAGATGCGCCTCGGCCGTCTCCTTCATCTTCTGAAGGATGAAGGCGGAGATCTGGCTGGGCGAATATTGCTTGCCGTCCGAGGCGACCCAGGCGTCGCCATTGCCGCCGCGCACGATCTTGTAGGGGACGAGGCCCATGTCCTTCTTGGTCATGGGATCGTCGAAGGTGCGCCCGATCAGGCGCTTGATGGCGAAGAAGGTGCGCTCGGGGTTGGTCACCGCCTGGCGCTTGGCGGGCTGGCCGACGAGGCGCTCGCCGTCGTCGGTGAAGGCGACGATGGNAGNGGTCGTGCGCGCGCCCTCCGCGTTCTCGATCACCTTGGGCGTCGAGCCTTCCATGACGGCGACGCAGGAGTTGGTCGTGCCGAGGTCGATGCCGATCACTTTGGCCATGAGTGCGTTTCCTTTCTACTCGCAAGACCGCCGGTCCCGGAGCGACCCGGCCGAGGGAGTCCAGCGCGTCCGGCTCACCGCCGTTCGCGCGACGCCCGGTCCCCGATGGGATGGTTGACGTCTCCGCGCCGGATGCGCGGGTCGAGGCTGATATAAGCGGGCTGCGGCGCCTGCAAGGACGCCGCAAGCCTTGCGGGTCGCGAATTTTTCGCGCTCTGGCCCCGACGCGGCGAGGCCGACGCTTCGTCAATCGTAGAAGCGCCGACGAAACGGGCTGACGGCGCCGACGCCATTCGCTAATGTCGCGCCATTCATGCGCGGGGCCGACGGCCTCGCGAAGCGTCGCGGCGGATTTTTCAAATGTTGCGTTCATCGCTTCTTCCCGGCCGGTTGCGGCCGACATTTCGTGTTGCGCGCGCGGTCGCGCTCGCCGCCGGCGCGGCGCTTGCGGGCGCTGCGTCCGCGCAGGCGCAGTTCGCGATGCCCGGCTCGGTCGCGCCGCCGACGCTCGCGCCCGCCGAGCCGCCGGACGCGGCCGCCCCGCCACGCCGACGCGACGCCAGGAACGCGCCCGCCGCCGCGCGGCGGCCGCCTCCGGAGCCGGCGTCGAGGCCGCGATCGTCGACCGCACGCTGTCGCTGAACGGCAGCCAGAGCCGGCTCGAACTCGAACGGCGCGAGGGCAAGCTGTTCGCGGCCAAGCTGCAACTGGTCGGCGTCGCCAGCGATGGATCCGGCAAGGCGTGCCGCGTCGATCTCGCCGCGCGCGGCCCGATCGAGGCCAAGGAGCTTGGCAAGGAGACCGGCCTGACGCGATACGAATTGCCGGCCGAAGGCTGCGCGATGAGCTTTTCGGCGCTGAATGGGGCGGTGCTGATGAAGGGGCCCGGACAGGCCTGCGTCTTCGCCAAGGAGGCCTGCCGCTCCGACGTGACGGGCATGTGGGGGCCGCCGGCCGCCTCGGTGGCGCGCAGCGCGCGACATCGAGAAGGCGCGCAGCCACGCCGAGCAACAGGTGCGCGCCCACTACAAGACGCTGATCGGGCGCGCCGGCGGGCATGACGCCGTCAAGGTGGTGGCGCGCGAGCAGGCGGGCTTCACCTCCGAACGCGAAATGGCCTGCGGCGCCTATGAGAGCGAAGTCCAGCACGGCTTCTGCCACGCCCGCTTCACCGAGGCGCGCGCCGCGGAGTTGGCCGCCCGTCTCGGCGTTTCGAACCGCGCGGAGGCCGACCAGCCGCGGCGCGAGCGGCGCAAGGCCCGGCGCCAGAGCCTAAACCCGACGCCGCCCCGGCGGCGGCGGGGGCGCCTCGACGCCGTCGCTGTTCTGAGCCGGTGACCGGCGCCCTCGCGCTCGCGGCGGCGGCGCTCGTCGCGGCGGCCTGGCTGGCGTGGCGGTTCGCCGCCTTCGCCGTGGCGCGCGGGCGCGACGGCGGGTCCGACGGAACGCTCGACGCGCATGGCGGCTGGGCCGCTTCCAGCGGCGCGCGGGATCGCGGCGGGGACGCCGGCTCCTGCGACGCAGACGCGGCGAGCGGCGATTCGTGCGGGGAGACGGCGGCGGCGACTGAGCCGCCCGCCTAGCCCAGGCGCCCGGCCTCCCAGCCCAGAATCGCCTGTTTGCGGGTGACGCCCCAGTGATAGCCGGTCAACGCGCCGGACGAGCCCAGGACGCGGTGGCAGGGCACCACGAAGGAAATCGGGTTGCGCCCCACCGCCGCGCCGACCGCGCGCGCCGCCTTCGGCTTGCCGATCCGGCGCGCCACCGCGCCATAGGTGGTCGCCGCCCCGACCGGGATGGTCAGCAGGGTCTCCCACACCCGCACCTCGAAATCGGCGCCGATCAGCACCACCCGCAGCGGCGTCTGCGGACGCCAGAGCGCCGGATCGAACGCGCGCGCGACAGAGGGCGCGGTGGCGGCGGCGTCCTCGACGAAGACGGCGTTGGGCCAGCGCCGCACCATGTCGGCGAGCGCGCCCTCCCGGCCGGGGCCGGGCTTGGCCTGGTCGGGCGCGCGCTCGGCGTCGGCCCAGCCGAGCGCGGCCAGACCGCGATCGGTGACGACGGCGAGCGCCTCGCCGAAGGGCGAGGGGTGAAAGCCGTAGCGCAAGGTCAGGCCGGCGCCGCCCGCCTTATACTCGCCCGGCGACATCGCCTCGTGGACGACGAAGAGGTCGTGCAGGCGGCCGGGGCCGGAGAAGCCGACTTCAAGCGCGGCGTCGAGCACCGAGGCGTCGCTCTCGCGCAGCAGGCGGCGGGCGTGGTCGAGGGTGATCGCCTGAAGAAAATCCTTCGGCGTCAGCCCGGCCCAGCGCCGGAACAGGCCGGTCAGGCGTGCGCTCGACAGGCCGACGGCGGCGGCGACCTCCTCGACGCCGGGCTGGCGCAGACGCTGGCTCGACAGAAAGGCGATGGCGCGGCGCACGCGGTCGTAGTCGGCGCAGCGTTCCGACATCGACGCCGGCGTCGGGGCCGCGGCGGCGCCCGCCTCGTCGCCCGACGCGGCGCGGAGAGGCGTGGCGGGCGGGCCCGACAGGGAGAGGCTCGACTGGGACAGGCTCGACAGGGACAGGCGCGACATGGCTCGGACCGATCGGTGAGGGAGGATCGGGGACCATACGCCGGCGCATGCGTCGCGCCACCCGAAACCGCCGCCGGTCGGCGCGCGGGATGCGGGTTGCGCCGACGCCCCGGCCGCGGGCGGCGGCGACGTGAAGGGACAGGCCGGCGCAAGGGTCGGGCAGGCTCCGCGCCGGCCTTTCGCCCGTCGGCGACGACGGAGGGGCTGGCGTTCATCGCGACGCCTCCGGCGACCTTGATCCCCGCCTCGATCGGTTCCAGGCCTTTCGGCGACAGCGCGGCGGGGGCGGGAGCGTCGGCCGACGGAGCGCCCCGCCTGGACCGGCGTCGGGTCGCCCTGCAAATCGACTGTCGCCCGCCGCCGGCGGCGCGGGACAGAAGGCGGGCGGCCGCGGCGGCGCCGGCGGCGCGGTTCAGTCGGCGACGAAGAGGGCCGCGGCGGGCCAGCGCCAGCGCGCCGACGAGAACGTCGGCGANATTCGGCCTCTCGGCCGGGCCGAGCACGCGGGCGATTTCGATGCGCTGGCCGCGATGGGCGACGACGAGATGGAGAAGACCGAACTCCTCGTCTGCGCGCCGGTCGAGGCGACTCCAGCACGGGTTGAAACTCCAGTCGCGTCGACGCCCGTCGTCGCCGATCTGGGCCAGGGACAACTCCACCGGCGTCACCTTCACCTCTTCATAGGCGTTCGCCGAGTGGGCGCTGCGGCGCAGCGCCCACCACAATAGCGCCACGTCGAGGCCGAAGAAGCCGGCCACCGGCCAGGCTCCCATCGCATAAAACAGGGCTCCGACGGCGCCGGAGACGAGGGCGAAAAACGCCAGCAAACGCGCGCGGCCGCGCGCGTCGAGCGAGCGATGGGCGGTCAAGCGGACATGGAGAATGGGGCGCGTCGCGGGATCGTCCCGGGACGCGGCGATGGAACGCTCCTCCTGCGTGGGGCGCTGCGTCATAAGGGTCTCACGCCCGATCCGCCGCCTCGGTCCGCGACGTTGTAGCGCGCGCGGCGAGGCGGCGCCAAGATGAGCGCAGACGAAGCCGGAGCGAAACGAATCGATGTCGCGCGAAGCCTTCTCCATCAGCGTCGAAAGCCCGGACGCGTCGGGCGTCGCGGCTCTGCTCGACGCCGGCGCGGCGGCTATGGCGGCGCTCTACCCGGCCGAAAGCGATCACACGCCGCCGCCCGACGCGTTGCGCGGCGAGGGCGCGACGCTTCTGGTCGCCCGCGACGGCGACGGGCGGGCGGTGGCGACCGGCGCGCTGTGGCGACAGGGCGGCGAGGCGGAGATCAAGCGCATGTGGGTCGATCCGGCGCGGCGCGGGCGCGGCGTGGCGCGCGCCCTGCTGCGCCGGCTGGAGGAGGAGGCCCAAGGGCGGGGCGCGACGACGCTTCGGCTGGAGACCGGCGTCGCCAGCCTCGCCGCCTTGCGGCTTTACGCGGCGGCGGGCTATCGCCGGCGCGGCCCCTTCGGCGGATATCGCGACGATCCGCTGTCGATCTTCATGGAGAAGCCGCTGCCCGAGAGCGGCGGCGCTGCTATAGCGACGCCATGAAGGCCGTCAAATCCTCCGCCCCGTCCGCGCGCAAGTCTGCGGCCAACTCCACGGCCAAGAGCGCCGCCTCCCCGACGCGTCGCCGAAAAGCCGGCCGCGCCGGCCCGCGCGCCGCGCCTGCTGCCGACGGCGCAGGTCGAGGAGGCGTTCGCCCGGCTCGCCGCGCTGAACCCGGAGCCCAAAGGCGAGCTGGAGCATTCCGACGCCTTCACGCTGCTTGTGGCGGTGGCGCTCTCCGCGCAGGCCACCGACGCCGGCGTCAACAAGGCGACGCGCGGCCTCTTCGCCGTCGCCTCGACGCCGCAGGCGATGGCCGAGCTGGGCGAGGAGGCGATCGCCGGCCACATCAAGACCATCGGCCTCTATCGCGGCAAGGCGAAGAACGTCGCCGAACTGTCGCGCCGCCTCGTCGCCGAGCATGGCGGCCGCGTTCCNGCCGAGCGCGCCGCGCTGGAGGCGCTGCCNGGGGTCGGGCGCAAGACCGCCAACGTCGTGCTCAACATCGCCTTCGGACAGGAGACCATCGCGGTCGACACCCATGTCTTCCGCGTCGCCAACCGCCTGCGCCTCGCGCCGGGCGCGAATGTCGGCGCGGTCGAGGCCGGGCTCGAAAAGCGCGTTCCCGCGCGCTACCGCCTGCACGCGCATCACTGGCTGATCCTGCACGGGCGTTATGTCTGCAAGGCGCAGCGTCCCGCCTGCTTCAACTGCGCGCTCGCCGATCTCTGTCCCTTCCCGGACAAGACGCCCGCGCCCGTCGCGCGCGCCAAACCCGTCGCCCGCCCCCACGCGCGCGCGCGCGCGAACGGCGAAGGCGGCGCGATGACCGCGCTGCTCGGCGTCGCGCCCGATCTTCTGGCGATCATGATGGCGGTCGCCTTCGCCGCCGGCTTTCTCGACACCATCGCCGGCGGCGGCGGCCTGCTGACCGTGCCGGCGCTGGCGCTCGCGGGGCTCGATCCGGCGGCGGCGGTCGCCACCAACAAGGTCAACTCCAGCATGGGCCTGACGGCGGCGGCCGCCGCCTTCGCGCGCAAAGGCGCCTATCGCGACGCCGCCTCCTGGCGTTTCGCCGCCGGCGCGGCGGCGGGCGCGGTGGCGGGCGCGCTGGCGCTCTCCAGCGTGCCGACCGCCTGGCTGACGCTCGCCATGCCGGTGGTGCTGATCGTCATCGCGGTCTATTTCGCCCTCACCCCGGCGCTCGGCGACAAAGACCGCGCGCCGCGCCTGACGGTCGGAGTCGCGGCNGGGGTCTTCGCGCCGCTGGTCGGGCTCTATGACGGCTTGTTCGGGCCGGGCGCGGGCTCGTTCTACATGATCGTCTGCGTCGCCGGCCTCGGCCGCGCGGCGGTGGCGGCCGTCGCCGACACCAAGCTCGCCAATCTCGCCTCGGCGGTCGCCAGCCTGATCGCCTACGCCGTGATGGGCAAGATCGTCTGGCCGCTGGGGCTGGCGATGGGGCTGGCGCAAAGCCTCGGCGCGGCGCTCGGCGCGCGCGCCGCGATGGCGGGCGGGGCGCGGCTGATCCGGCCCCTGATCGTCTTCGCCTGCCTGGCGATGGCCGCCCGCCTCGCCGTCCGCGCCGGCTGGTTCGGCGGATGAGGCGCCGCGTCGCGCGCGATTCTCGCCGTCGCGACGGCGGAAGTGGTTGACTTGGGCGTCCGACGCCTCAATGTTCGCCCGGGCCCCCGCCGCCTCAAGGCGCGCGGGAACTCCCCCGCATTTCCGTCTCAACGTCCGTAGGAGAACCTCCATTCGTCGTCCCATGAAAGCGCCGCCGACCCCGCAGAAGGAGGGGCCCCGGACCAATCGCGAAATCCGCGCGCGAGAAGTGCAGCTGATCGACGCCGAAGGCCAGAACCGCGGCGTCGTCGACCTCATGGAGGCCATGCGCCTCGCCGAGGAGGCCTCGCTCGATCTCGTCGAGATCGTGCCCAACGCCAATCCTCCGGTCTGCAAGATCCTCGATTACGGCAAGTTCCGCTTTCTCGAACAGAAGAAGGCGGCCGAGGCGCGTAAGAAGCAGAAGATCGTCGAGATCAAGGAGATCAAGCTTCGTCCCGGCATCGACGACCACGATTACGAGACGAAGATGAAGGCGGTCATGCGCTTCCTGGAGGAAGGCGACAAGGTGAAGATCACCCTGCGCTTCCGCGGCCGCGAGATGGCGCACACCGAACTCGGCTATCGACTGCTGATCAAGGTCAAGGCCGAGACGGCCGCCGCCGCCAAGGTCGAGGCCGAACCCTCGATGGAAGGCCGCCAGATGATCATGGTGCTGGCGCCGAAGTGACGGCCCCGCTCTGACGACGCCGCGACGGGCCTCGCCCGGCCTATGCGAAGCGCGCCCCACAGGCGCGCTTTTTGCGTTTCCGGACCGTCTTCGCCCCGATCAAGCCGAACGCCGTTAAGCTTTGGGACGGGAGGGGAACGAACCCTGTCCGAATCGCTGAAATCGCCGCGTCCGCGCCATATGTCGCGTCCGCGGCGAGGGCAGGACGCAAGATGCGGACGGGGCGGCCCGCGCCCGCCGCCGTCGCGCCGCCGCAAATCTTAACGCGTCGCCTCATTCCCGAACGTCGGATCCCCGAACGTCAGATCCCCGAACGCCAGATCCGCGACCTTCAGATCCCCGACCCTCAGCCCAGCGCCAGGCCCGCGGCAAGCGCCAGCATCGTGACGCCGACGCCCGCGTCGAGCGCGCGCCAGGCGGTCGGCGTCGCGAAAACGGGGCGCAACAGCCGCGCGCCGAAGCCGAGCGCGGAGAAAAACACCAGGCTCGCCGTCATCGCGCCCGCTCCAAAACTCCAGGGCGAGGCGGCGCGCGCCGACACCGCGCCCACCAGCGCCAGCGTGTCGAGATAGACATGCGGGTTGAACCAGGTGAAGGCCAGGCAGGCGGCCGCGACCGCGCCGGCCGGCGCATGGCCGCCGCCGACCTCGGCGACCAGTCCGCCCTGTCCGCCCCGCCACGCCGCGCCCAGGCTGCGCAGGCCGTAGGCGGCCAGAAAGGCCGCGCCGCCCCAGCGCAACGCCTGCCCGATCCACGCGCTTTCGCCCGACAAGGNCCCCGCCCCCGCGACGCCGGCGGCGATCAGCGCGGCGTCGGACAAGGCGCAGATCGCCACCACCAGCGCGACATGCTCGCCCTTCAGCCCCTGCCGCAGCACGAAGGCGTTCTGCGCGCCGATGGCGGCGATCAGGCCAAGCCCGAGCGCGAAACCGGCGCTCGCCGAAGGCCAGTGCGGGAGAACGTTCAAGGCGGGCCTTTCGAACCGGAGGACGCCGCAGCGCTATCCGGTCGTCCCGAGGAAGCAAAGCCGTTTTGCGTCGGGAGGCGACGCCCCGCGTCATCGCGGCCGCCGCCGGCGCGGCCGCGCGGGCTTAACCTTCGGGACGGAGCCCGAACGAATCGGCGACGAATCGGATCGGCCGACGCCCCGCCCCGGATGTGGCGGGTCGAGGCTCAGAGGGCGCGACATCTGGCGCCGCCGCGGCGGGCTGCGCCCGGAGGGATCGGCGCGCCCGTTGACGCACGGTCCCGAAACGGGACGGCTCAGCGCAGATCGGCGGTCGCCACCATGTCCATGTCGGAATAGTCCTGATTGTCGCCGGCCATCGCCCATAGAAAGGAGTAGGAGCCGGTCCCGACGCCGCAATGGATCGACCAGGGCGGCGAAATCACCGCCTCGCCCTCGCCGACGATGAGATGGCGCGTCTCCTGCGGCTCTCCCATCAGATGCACGACGCGCTGGCCTTCGGCGATGTCGAAATAGAGATACACCTCGTTGCGGCGGTCATGGGTGTGGGCGGGCATGGTGTTCCAGACAGAGCCCGGCTCGAAGCGGGTGATCCCGAACACGAGCTGGCAGGAGTCGACCGCGCCGGGGATCAACATCTGGTGGATTTCGCGCGCGTTGGCGGTCTCGGGAGCCCCTGCCAGGAGGCGGCGGCCGGTGGCGGCGTCGAGCTTCCTCGTCGGGCAGACGCGATGGGCCGGCGTCGACAGCAGCACGAAACGCGCCGGAGCGGCGGCGTCGACGCTTTCGAGCGCGACCGCGCCGGCGCCGAGCCCCGCATAGACAGCCTCGCCCCTGGCGAGGTCGAAAGTCTCGCCGCCCACGCGCACCCGGCCCCGCCCGCCGAGGTTGACGACGGCGAGTTCGCGGCGCGCCAGAAAATCGCGGGCGCCGATCTNCCTGGGGGCCGCCAGCGTCAGCGCCCCGGCCACCGGGACGCAGCCGCCGACGATCATGCGCTCGATATGGCTGTAGACGAGGCGGATGCGGTCGACGGGAAACAACGCCGTCACCAGAAATTCGCGGCGAAGCCGGGCCGTGTCGTAGCCGCGCGCGTCGGCGGGGTGGACGGCGTGGCGGATTTCGATGCTCTGGGTCATGGCGCGATCTCCCTTCGCCCGATCCTTCGATGAGTGGCCGCGGCGCGAGCCGTCAGCGCGCCAGCCAGCCGCCGTCGACCGGCAGCACGACGCCGTGCACGTAATCGGAGGCCGGCGCGGCGAGAAACACCGCCGCGCCGCCGATCTCGTGCGGCTCGCCCCAATGGCCGGCCGGGATGCGCCCGAGAATGGCGGCGTCGCGGGCGGGATCGGCGCGCAGCGCCTGTGTGTTGTTGGTGACGAAATAGCCCGGCGCGAGCGCGTTGACGTTGATCCCGCGGCCCGCCCATTCGCAGGCCAGCAGCCGCGTCAGCCCGGCGAGGCCGCTCTTCGAGGCGGTGTAGGAGGGAACCCGCACCCCGCCCTGAAAGGACAGCAGGGAAGCGACGTTGATCACCTTGGCCCTGCGGCCCGCCGCCAGCCAGCCGCGCGCGAAGGCCTGCGTCAGGAAGAACACGCTCTTGAGGTTGGTGTCGATCACCGCGTCCCAATCGGCCTCGGTGAAATCGACCGCGTCGGCGCGGCGGATGATTCCGGCGTTGTTGACTAGAATGTCGACGACGCCCGCCTGCGCGACGACGCGGGCGTGATCGGCCGCGCCCGACAGATCGGCGCGGATCGCCGCGAAGGCGCGCCCGGCCCGCGCGACGCCGGCCGCCGTCTCGTCCATCGCCGAGCGGCCGACGCCGACGACATCCGCGCCGGCCTCGGCGAGCGCCAGCGCGATCGCCTGGCCCAGCCCCGTGTTGGCGCCGGTGACGAGCGCNNGGCGGCCGGAGAGGTCGAAAGGAGAGGGGTCACGCGCGCTCCAGAGGAGATGAAGCAATCGGGATGGGCGGCGCGCGCCGCCTCGACGTCGACGCCGCTCGCCGCCAAATGCCGGCGCATCGCGCGGGCGGCGGCCTTCGCCTCGCCGCGCGCGATCTCGACGACGATCGCCTCGCGCTCGTCGACGCCGCGCTTCATGCGGTCGCCACCCGAGGCGGGCGCGGCGAGACGGCGCAACCGCTCGATCGGCGCGCGCAGCCGCGCCGAAAGCGCGCCGATGGAGCGCGCCTGCGCCGCCTCGGCGAGCGTGGCGTGAAAGGCCGCCCCGGCCGCCTCGAACGCCTCGCCGTCCTGCGCCGCCGCCGCCTCGCGGGCGCGCCGCAGGCTGTCGCGGAACACTTCGGCCGCGACGCGGCGCTCCGCGGCCCGCCGCGCGCAAAGCTCCTCCAGCACGCGCCGCGCCTCCATCGCCTCAAGCGCGGCGTCGGCGTCGATCAGCGCGACGAAGGTGCCCGATTGCGGCCGCACGGACACCAGCCCCTCCTGCGCCAGCGCCAGCATCGCCTCGCGCGCCGGCGTGCGGCTGACGCCATGCGCGCGCGCGATCTCCAGCTCGTCGAGCTTGGCGCCGGGCGCGAGATCGAGCGTCAGAATCTTCCGCCGCAGCGCGTCGAGAATGCGGTCGGATGCGCGGGCGGGCGCAGGCGAGGCGGGAGCGAAAGACGCGATCATGCCCAAAATCTAATATATTTCCCAAAAGATCAATCGCTCTTGGGCCGCCCCTGTTGAGGATCAAGCGAAACCGGGAACAAAGAGCCGACGAATCGGCGCCCTTACGCAAGGTCCCCGAGATCTGGCGGCCTGCGCCGGGCGAGCGCGCAAGATATAGGCGCCGCCCCGCGCCGCCGCGCTCGAACCCTTCGCGAAATGCGGCGCGGCTAAACCGACCGTCCCATTTTGGAACAAGCCTGGCCGAGCGTCTCCGGCCGCTCCCACAGATAGGCGACCTCGTCGATCGGCGCGCCGCGCAGCCATTCGCGCCGCTCCACGCCCGGCCTCCCGCCCATGCGCGCGTAGAACCGCCGGGCGCCGGCGTTGCCGGCGACGACCCAGAGCCCCATCGGCCCCGGCCGCAGCGCCGCCGCCCGCGCCGCGCCGGCGCGCAGCAGCGCGGCGCCGAGCCCCAGCCCTGCCGGTCGGCGCGCACATAAAGAAGCTGGATCTCGCTCGCCGCCCCGAGCGCGGCGATGTCGCGCGCCGCCACCGCGCAGACGAAGCCGACGAGCCCGCCATCGGCCTCCTGCGCCACGATCAGGCCGTCGCGCTTCTGCGCCAGCCAGTCCGGCCATTGCGCGCGGCGCATGGCGAGCGTCGTGCCGTCGAGCAACGCGTCGTCGAGAAGGCCGCGATAGGCGTCTTCCCAGCCCTCCAGTGCAGATAGGCGATGGCGTCCGCGTCGCCGGGGACGGCGTCGCGCAGCGACCATGCGCCCCTAGTCACTCGGCCGCCGCCTGCGTCTCGATGCGGAAGGGCGCCGCCGGATAGACGCCGAGAATGCGCATCTCGCGGGTGAAGAAGGACAGCTCCTCCAGCGCGAATTTCAGCCCCCTGTCGTCGGGATGGCCGTCGACGTCGGCGAGAAACTGGGTCGCGGTGAACTGGCCGTCGAGCATGTAGCTTTCGAGCTTGGTCATGTTGACGCCGTTGGTGGCGAAGCCGCCCAGCGCCTTGTAGAGCGCGGCCGGCACGTTGCGCACGCGGAAGACGAAGGTGGTGACCAGATTGGGCTCGCCTTGCTCGGCCCATTGCGGCGTGCGCGACAGCACGACGAAGCGCGTCGTGTTGTGCTTCTCGTCCTCGACGTCGGCCTCCAGAACCTTCAGCCCGTAGATCTCGCCCGCCAGCTTCGTGGCGAGCGAGGCCTTGGTCGGGTCGCCCCAATCCGCGACCTGGCGCGCCGAGCCCGCGGTGTCGGCGGCGACATGGCCGCGCGCGCCGAGCCGGCGCAGCACCTTGCGGCATTGGCCGAGCGCGTGGACATGGCTGTAGACGTCGCTGATCTGCTCGATGCGCGCGCCGGGCAGGCCGAGCAGCTGGAAGCGGATCGGCAGAAAATATTCGCCGATGATGTGCAGCCCCGAGGCCGGCAGCAGGTGATGGATGTCGGCGACGCGCCCGGCCAGCGAATTCTCGATCGGGATCATGCCGAGATCGGCGCCGCCGTCGCGGATCGCGGTCAGCGCGTCCTCGAACGTGTCGCAGGCCAGCGGCTCGTGATCGGGGAACATGTCCCGGCAGGCGATGTCGGAATTGGCGCCGGGCTCGCCCTGATAGGCGATTTTCTTCGCGGACATGCGTTCCTCGGTCATTGGGGGCGNAAGCGCCGCGCGGGCGCGTTCGAGATCGGCGGGCGTGTCGACGCCGAGCGGCACCGCCTCGACGATCTGCGCGTCGATGCGCATGCCGTCCTCCAGCGCGCGCAGCTGTTCGAGCTTCTCGCGCTGTTCGAGCGCGGAGGGCTTGAGCGACACGAAGCGCGCCAGCGCGGCGCGGCGATAGGCGTAGAGCCCGATATGGTGATAGAGCGGCCCCTCGCCGTAAGGCGCGGTCGCGCGGGTGAAATAGAGCGCGCGCAGCCGGTCCGGCGCGACCGGCGCGCCGACGATCTTGACGACCGAGGGCTCGGTCTTCTCCTCCTCGCGCACGATCGCGCAGCCGAGCGTCGCGATGTCGACGGCCGGGTCGGCCAGGGCCGGATCGCCGCGCGCACGCTCGCGCTCGACCGTCGGCAGATCGCCTTGCACGTTGACGACGACGTCGTGGCGGCCCTCCGGGTCGACGCGGTTGAGCGCCTCGAAGATGCGGTCGGAGCCTGACTGGTGATGGCTTCCCGTCAGCACCGCGCGCCCGCCCGCCGCCTCGACGGCGGCGACGATCGCCGGATCGTCGGCGGCGACCACGACGGGGCCGATGTCGGCCTCGACGGCGCGCCGCCACACATGCACGATCATCGGCGCGCCGTGAATGTCGGCGAGCGGCTTCGACGGCAACCGGGTCGAAGCCATGCGCGCGGGAACGATCACGATCGGCGAGGCGGAGCGGGCTGAAGGCATGGACGGGCGGGACCGCGGAAAGGAGGAGGTCGCGCAGGCTTATACGTGTTGCCAAGCGCCGGGCAAAGCGGCTAGCGTGCGCCGCCTCGCGTCCCGGATCGCCATCCGCGGGCGCGTCGCGGCGCGCCGGCGCGCAAGACGCTCTTCGAGGGACGGACGGGGACCGACGGGATGAACTTCTTCGAACTCAACAAGATCGCGGGCATCCTGCTCGGCACGCTGCTGTTCGCGCTCGGGCTCGGCTATTTCGCCGAAGCCGTGTTCTCCAAGGAGACGCCGAAAATCCGGGCTGGATCCCTCCGGCGATCGAGGCGGCGGCCGCAGGCGCCCATCAGGGCGGCGGCGAGGCCAAAAGGACGAGCCCAAGGACGCCCCGATCGCGGAGCGCCTCGCCAAGGCCGACGCCGCCAAGGGCGAGGCCACGTTCAAGAAGAACTGCGCCTCCTGCCACACCATCGAGTCCGGCGGCGCCAACAAGGTCGGCCCCAATCTCTACGGCGTCGTGACGCGCAAGATCGCCTCCGGCTCGTTCGGCTATTCCGACGGGCTGAAGGGCAAGGGCGGCGAGTGGACCTACGACAATCTCGACCACTGGATCGCCAATCCGCGGGCCTTCGCGGCCGGCAACAAGATGACCTTCGCCGGCGACAAGGACGCCGCCAGCCGCGCCGACCTCATCGCCTATCTGCGCGCCCAGGCGGCCAGCCCTGCGCCCCTGCCGTAACGACCGGCCAGGCTGCGTGCGACGCGTATCAAGGCCGGGCCCGCGCCCGGCCTTTGCATGAAATCGCGCGTCGACACGATCTCGGGCGACGCGCCGGCGTCGCCCGGGTCGACCTCACGGCAAGTCGATTTCGCCGCGCGCGTTGAGCGGGAAGAACGGGTTATGGGCGATCTCCCAGAGATGCCCGTCGGGATCGGCGAAGTAGCCGCTGAATCCGCCCCATTCGGCGGTTTGCGCGGATTTGACGATTTGGCCGCCGGCCGCCTGCGCCGCCGCGAGCCCGGCGGCGACATCCTCGCGGGAGGCGACGTTCTGCGCCAGCGCGACGCCGCGAAAGCCTGACCNCGCCGACGCGACGTCGGCGTCGCGCGCCAGTTCGTCGCGCGGGAACAGCGAGAGGACCACGCCGCNCGAGCGGAAAAACACCACGTCGCCCTGGCTGGCGGGCGAGGCGCGCCAACCCAGCGCCTCGTAAAATCGCCGGGCGCGGGCGAGATCGGCGACGCCGAGGGTGACGAGATTCAGGCGCGGATCGAGGCTCATGGGCCAGGCTAAGGCCGTGCGGCGGCCCCCGGCAAGCGCCGCGATCGGACCGCGCGGGCGCCGGCGTCTGGCGCGCGACTCGAAATCCGGGATAATCGCCGCCGTTGATTCTCTTTGACGTCTTTTCGGCAGGCCGCCCCGCCGGCCGCCCCAGGAGCGCCCGATTTGACCCGTTTCGACCGTCGACGACTGCTCGCCGGAATGGCTTGGCTGGGTCTGGGCGCGAGCGTCTCCGTGCGAGACGCGGGCGCGCAGACGCCGGACGTCGCCGCGCCGGCGCCGCTCGCCCCCGGCGAGAGCGAAAGCCACGGCCTGTCCTCCTTCGGCGATCTCGCCCTGCCGGCCGATTTCCCGCATTTCCCCTATGTCGATCCATCGATCCCCAAGGGCGGNCGTCATCAAGCTCCAGATCAAGTCGAGCCCGGCAACCAGACTTTCGAGACCTTCGACACTCTCAACATCTACGTCTTCAAGGGCGACGGCGCCGCCGGCATGGGCTCGACCTTCGACAGCCTGATGACGGGCTCCGGCGACGAGCCGGACGCCGCCTACGGCCTCGTCGCGCGCGCCGTGCGCGTCACGCCCGACAAGCTGTCCTATCGCTTCCTGCTGCGCCCCGAGGCGCGCTTTCACGACGGTTCGCCGCTGCGCGCCGCCGACGTCGTCTTCTCCTGTCGNACGCTGAAGGCGAAGGGCCATCCCTCCTATCGCCTGCTGCTGGCCGACATGGCGAGCGTCGAGGCGGAGGGGGGCGTCGTGCATGTGCGCTTCGCNCCCGACGCGCGCGCGCGCGCGCATCTGATCGTCGCCGGCCTGCCGATCTTCTCCGCCAAATGGTGGGAGGGGCGCGACTTCGAGGCCTCGACGCTGGAGGCGCCGCTCGGCTCCGGCCCCTACAAGGTCGCCCGCTTCGAGCAGGGCCGCTTCATCGAATTCGAGCGCGTCGCCGATTATTGGGCGGTCGGCCTGCCGGTGAATGTCGGGCTGAACAATTTCGACCGCGTGCGCTACGAATATTCGCGCGACCGCACCCTCGCCTTCGAGGAGTTCAAGGCCGGCCGCGTCACCTATAACGAGGAATACACCTCGCGCATCTGGAACACCGGCTACGATTTTCCCGCCGTCAAGGACGGCCGCGTCAAACGCGTGACGCTGCCCGACGGCAAGGCCGTTCCCTCGCAGGGCTGGTATTTCAACGCCCGCCGCCCCGCGTTGTCCGATCCGCGCGTGCGCGAGGCGCTGGGGCTTGCCTTCGACTTCGAATGGTCGAACGCCAATCTGATGTTCGGCGCCTATAAGCGCCTCCACTCCTTNTTCCAGAATTCGCCGATGATGGCGGTCGATCCGCCAGACGCCGACGAGACCAGGTTGCTCGAACCCTTCCGCGCCGAGCTTCCCGCCGAAGTGTTCGGCCAGCCCTGGGTTCCCCGTCAGCGACGGCTCGGGCTCCGACCGCGCGCTNNGTTGAAGAAGGCCGACGAGTTGCTGCGCGCCGCCGGCTGCACGCGCGAGGGCGGAACGCTGCGCCTGCCCGGCGGCCAGCCGCTGACGCTGGAGGTTCTCGANTCCTCTCCCGTGTTTCAGGGCCATGTCCAGAGCTGGGGCGCCAACCTCAAGCGGCTCGGAATCACGTTGACCTCGCGCGTCGTCGACGCCGCGCAATATCGCCGCCGCCTCGACGATTTCGATTTCGACGTGGTGGCGATGGCGCTTGGCGGCGCGATCACGCCGGGCGTCGAGCTGCGCAACGTCTTCACCACGAAGGCCGCCGACACCAAGGGCTCGCGCAACCTCGCCGGCGTCAAGGTTCCCGCCGTCGACGCGCTGGTCGAGACGATCGCGCTCGCCCAGACCAAGGTCGAGGCGCAGACCGCCNNGCGCGCGCTCGACCGCGTGCTGCGCGCCGGGCGCTGGTGGATCCCGATGTGGTATCGCGACGTCGCCTGGATCGCCTATTGGGACGCCTACGACCTGCCCGACAAGCATCCGAAATACGCGACCGGCGCGCCCGATCTGTGNGCGCTGGAACCCGGCCAAAGCCGAGAGGGTCGGGGTCAAGGCATGATCGCTTACATCGCCCGCCGACTGCTTCTGATGATCCCGACCATTCTCGGAATCATGCTGATCTCCTTCGTCATCATCCAGTTCGCGCCCGGCGGCCCGGTCGAGCGCGTCATCGCGCAGTTGCAGGGCCTCGACAACGGCGCCCGCATGGGCGGCTCCGACGTCGGCCAGCAAGCGCAGATGCAGGCCGCCAGCGGCGAGGTCGGCTCCACCTATCGCGGCGCGCAGGGCCTCGACCCGAAATTCGTCGCCGAGCTGGAGAAGCAGTTCGGCTTCGACAAGCCCGCCCACGAACGCTTTCTGAAAATGATCCGCGACTACGCGACCTTCAATTTCGGCAAGAGCTATTTCCGCGACGCCTCGGTCTTGCAGCTGATCAAGGAGAAGCTGCCCGTCTCGATCTCGCTCGGCCTGTGGATGACGCTGATCTCCTATCTGGTGTCGATCCCGCTCGGCATCCGCAAGGCGGTCAAGGACGGTTCGCGCTTCGACGCCTGGACCTCGGCCGTCGTCATCGTCGGCTACGCCATCCCCTCCTTCATGTTCGCGGTGCTGCTGCTGGTGCTGTTCGCCGGCGGCTCGTTCTGGAGCATCTTTCCGTCCAAGGGCCTGTGGTCGGACAATTGGGACGAGCTGTCGACGCTCGGCAAGATCGCCGACTACGCCTGGCACATCACGCTGCCCGTCACCGCGATGCTGATCGGCGCCTTCGCGACCTCGACCTTCCTCACGAAAAATTCCTTCCTCGACGAAATCCGCAAGCAATATGTGCAGACCGCGCGCATGAAGGGCCTGAACGAGCGCCAGGTGCTCTACGGCCACGTGTTCCGCAACGCCATGCTGATCGTCATCGCCGGCTTTCCCGGCGCCTTCGTGCACGCCTTCTTCACCGGCGCGCTGCTGATCGAGAAAACCTTCTCGCTCGACGGCCTCGGCCTGCTCTCCTACGAGGCGATCCTCAATCGCGATTATCCGGTCGTCTTCGCCAATCTCTACATCTTCGCCCTGATGGGGCTGGTGGTGAACCTGGTCTCCGACCTCCTTTACACCTGGGTCGATCCGCGCATCGACTTCGAGACGCGGGAGGTGTGACGATGACCGCGCTCGACGCCGCTCTCGCGCCCGCGCCGGCGGCGCGCGCCGCCGCTGGCTGAACCTCACGCCGATCAACCGCCGCCGCCTCGACAACTTCAAACGCAACCGCCGCGGCTGGTGGTCGTTCTGGCTGTTCGTCGTGCTGTTCGTGCTGTCGCTCTTCGCNCGGCTGATCGCCAACGACCGGCCGCTTTACGTCTCCTACAAGGGCGAGTCGCTCTTCCCGGTCCTCGTCGACTACCCCGAGGAAAAATTCGGCGGCTTCCTGCCGCAGACCGACTATCGCGACCCGACGATCCAGAAGGAGATCGACGCGAACGGCTACGCGATCTGGCCGCCGGTGCGCTTCGGGCCGCGCACGCGCGTGCTCAATCCGCCCACGCCCTTTCCCTCGCCGCCNGAGCTTCATGTTGAGCGAGACGCAATGCGCGGTCGCGCTCGACAAGGCGAAGCTGCCGCCGGAACTTGGCTGCAAGGGGCTCGAAAGAACTGGCTCGGCACCGACCGAAACGGCGCCGACGTGCTGGCGCGGCTGATCTACGGCTTCCGCATCTCGATCCTGTTCGGGCTGCTGCTGTCGTCGATCTCCTCGGCGATCGGCGTCGCGGTCGGCGCCGTGCAGGGCTATTTTGGCGGATGGGTCGATCTGCTCGGCCAGCGCTTCATCGAAATCTGGTCGTCGCTTCCCCGCCTCTACATCCTCATCATCATCGCCGCGGTGATCACGCCGGGCTTTTTCGTGCTGCTCGGCATCCTGCTGTTGTTCTCATGGGTGTCGCTGGTCTCGGTGGTGCGCGCCGAGTTCCTGCGCNNGCGCAACTTCGAATATGTGAAGGCCGCGCGCGCTCTCGGCCTCTCCGACGGCAAGATCATGACGCGCCACGTGCTGCCCAACGCGATGGTGGCGACGCTGACCTTCCTGCCCTTCGTCGTCTCCGGCTCGATCGAATATCTCACCGCGCTCGATTTTCTCGGCTTCGGCCTGCCGCCCGGCTCGCCCTCGCTCGGCGAATTGCTGTTGCAGGGACGCGAGAATCTCGAATCGCCCTGGCTTGGCCTGACCGCCTTCGGCGCCGTCGCCTTCATCCTCGCGCTGCTCGTCTTCATCGGCGAGGCGGTGCGCGACGCCTTCGACCCGCGAAAGACCTTTGCATGAGCGCGNCCGCTTCTCGACGTGCGCGATCTGCGCGTGATCTTCCGTCAGGGCGGGCGCGAGACCGTCGCCGTCGACGGCGTGTCGTTCCAACTCGCTCAGGGCGAGACGCTGGCGCTCGTCGGCGAATCGGGCTCCGGCAAATCGGTCACCGCGCTCTCCATCGTGCGCCTCGCCCAGGGCGTCGCCGAGACGCAGGGCGAGATCGCCTTCGCCGGGAAGAGCCTGACGCAAGCCGACGAGGCGAGCCTGCGCGCCGTGCGCGGCGACGACGTCACCATCGTCTTTCAGGAGCCGATGACCTCGCTCAACCCGCTCCACACCATCGAGCGGCAGGTCGGCGAGATCATCGAGCTGCATCAGACGACCGACAAGGCCAAGGTGCGCGCCCGCGTGCTGGAGCTGCTGACGGAAGTCGGCCTGCCCGATCCCGAAAGCCGGCTTGGCGCTTATCCGCATCAGNNCTCGGGCGGCCAGCGCCAGCGCGTGATGATCGCGATGGCGCTCGCCAACCGGCCGAAGCTCCTCATCGCCGACGAGCCGACCACCGCGCTCGACGTCACCGTGCAGGCGCAGATCCTCAAGCTGCTCAAGCAGCTTCAGGACAAACACGGCATGGCGATGCTGTTCATCACCCATGATCTGGGCGTCGTGCGTCGCATCGCCGACCGCGTCGCGGTGATGCAGAAAGGCAAGATCGTCGAGACGGGGCCGAGCGAACGCGTCTTCTGCGCGCCGGAACATCCCTACACCAAGATGCTGCTCGCCGCCGAGCCGAAGGGCGCGCCCGCTCCCAGCGACCCGACGGCGAAGACCGTCGTCGAGACCGACGCGTTAAAAGTCTGGTTCCCGATCAAGCGCGGCTTCCTGCGCAAGACCGTCGGCCATGTGAAGGCGGTCGACGGCATTTCGCTCAGCGTGCGCGAGG
Source organism: Rhodoblastus sp. (assembly GCA_013693735.1). Classification (GTDB taxonomy): domain Bacteria; phylum Pseudomonadota; class Alphaproteobacteria; order Rhizobiales; family Beijerinckiaceae. Next base: position 612,015 of record CP059255.1, read on the forward strand.
GCCAGACGGTCGGCGTCGTCGGCGAGTCGGGCTCGGGCAAGACGACGCTCGGCCTCGCCATTCTGCGGCTGATCCGCTCCGACGGGCCGATCCTCTATCTCGGCCAACGCATCGACGGGCTCGATTCCGCCGCCATGCGCCCGAAGCGGCGCGACATGCAGATGGTGTTTCAGGACCCCTACGGCTCGCTGTCGCCGCGCATGTCGGTCGCCGAGATCGTCGCCGAGGGTCTCGAAATCCAGCGCCCGGGCCTCGCCGAGGCCGAGCGCCGCGCCATCGTCGCGCAGGCGCTCGCCGACGTCGGCCTCGATCCGGCGGCGATGGACCGCTATCCGCACGAATTCTCCGGCGGCCAGCGCCAGCGCATCGCCATCGCGCGGGCGATGGCGCTGGAGCCGAAATTCGTCGTCCTCGACGAGCCGACCTCCGCCCTCGACATGTCGGTGCAGGCCCAGATCGTCGACCTTCTGCGCGATCTTCAGATCCGGCGCGGCCTCGCCTATCTGTTCATCAGCCACGATCTCAAGGTCGTGCGCGCGCTCGCCTCCGAGATCGTGGTGATGCGCCACGGCAAGGTCGTCGAGGCCGGCTCCGCCAAGGAGATTTTCGCCGCGCCGAAAACGGACTACACCAAGGCGCTGTTCGCCGCCGCCTTCCGCATCGAGGCGGCGCCGGAAAGCGTGGTGGCGCAGTGAGGACGGCGCGATGAGCCGCGGCTTTCTTGTCGTGCTCGATTCGGTGGGCTGCGGCGGCGCGCCCGACGCGGAGCGCTATGACGATCTCGGCGCCGACACGCTGGGCCATATCGCCCTGGCCTGCGCGCATGGGCGGGGCGACCGCGCCGGGCTGCGCGCCGGNCCCCTGCGATTGCCCGCCCTCGCCGCGCTCGGTCTGGGGCTCGCCTGCGAGACGGCCACCGGCGCGGTTCCGCCCGGTCTCGACTGCGCCGCCCCGCGCGCCGCCTACGGCTCGGCCGTCGAAATCTCGCAGGGCAAGGACACCCAATCCGGCCATTGGGAGATCGCCGGCGCGCCGGCGGATTTCGCCTTCGGCTATTTTCCGCGCGCCGTTCCCGCCCTGCCGCCGGCGCTGGTCGAGGGGCTGATCGAGGGCGCGCGTCTTCCCGGCCTTCTCGGCTGCGTCCACGCCTCGGGCGTTCAGGTCATCGAGGAGATGGGCGAGCAAAGCCGCCTGACCGGCAAGCCGATCGCCTACACCTCGGTCGACTCGGTGTTGCAGATCGCCGCGCATGAAGAGACGTTCGGCCTTCAAAGGCTGTACGATCTCTGCGCGCTGGCGCGCCGCCTCTGCGATCCCCTGAAGATCGGCCGCGTCATCGCGCGGCCCTATGTCGGCGATGCGGCGAGCGGCTTCCGCCGCACCCCGCGCCGCAAGGATTTCTCGATNTCCCCGCCCGACGGCAACGTGCTCGGCCTCGCCCGGACGGCGGGACGCGCCGTCCTCAGCATCGGCAAGATCGGCGACATCTTCGCCCATCGCGACACCGGGCTTGAGCGCAAGGGCGCGAGCAACGACGATCACATGACCATGCTCGCCGAGGCGCTCGCGACGCTGCCGGAGGGCGGCCTGTGCTGCGTCAATCTCGTCGATTTCGACCAGGAGTTCGGGCATCGCCGCGACGTTCCCGGCTACGCCGCCTGTCTGGAGCGCTTCGACGCCCGGCTGGCGGGGCTCCTGCCGGCGTTGCGCGAGGGCGATCTGTTGATCCTCACCGCCGATCACGGCAACGACCCGACCTGGTCGGGGACCGATCATACGCGCGAACAGGTCCCGGTCCTGGCCTGCGGACTCGCCCCGCGCGCGCTCGGCCGGCGCGCCAGCTTCGCCGACATCGGCGCGAGCCTCGCCGTCCATCTCGGGTTGAAGGCGACGGCGCGCGGCGTCAGCTTCTCTAGGATCGCCGCCGCACGCCGAGACCGCCGCGGCCCAGTCGTCCACGACATGCGCGGGCCAGTCGGCCGCCTGTCGCGCCGCCCGCAGCGCGGCGAGCAGGCGCGGATCGGCGAGCCTGCGCGCCGCCTCCAGAAGCAGCGACGGATCGTCGAGCGCGTCGCCCTGCGCCAGCGCCCGCGCCAGAGCCGTCGCGGCGGCGCCGTCGCCGCGCGCGGCCAGCCCGGCGACGGCCTCGCTCATCGTGTCGAAATCGGGATCGTCGAGCCGCGCCCGCAGCGCGTCGCGCAGCGCCGGCGTGTCGCGCGAGGTCTGTCGCCCGAGCGCGAAGGTCGCCCAATCGCGCACCTGCGCGTCCTCGTCGCGCGACAGGCCGATCAGCGCGTCGAGCGCGTCGTCATGCGTCGCCAGCCATCGNNCCGCCGCAAGGCGCGTCGCGGCGGCCGGATGGTCGGCGAGCGGAGAAACCAGCGTGACGCAGCGCGCGTCGCCGAGATGGCCGAAGGCGATCGCCGCGCTGGCGAGAACCTCCGGCCTCGCCGGACCGGCGCGCTCGTCGGCGAGCAAGTCGCGCAGGGCGACGAAACGCGTGTCCGGAAACAGCGTCGGCGCATCGGGCGCGACCTGTCCGAACTGGCCGATCAGCATCGCGCCCAACCTGCGCGGTCGCGACGCTTGGTCGCGCGTGAGGCCGATCAAAGCCTCAAGCGTCTCGCGATCGAGCCGCCGGCGCAGCGCCGCCACGGCCTCCCAATCCGACGCGTCGTCGGACCAGCCGTCCTGAGTCACTGCCGCCATCGCGGCGCGCACAAGGCTGGTCGGCGGCTCTGTGGCGAGGTCGGACATCGTCGGCGCTCCGCACGGCGCGCCATGATGGCCAAACGCGGCCTCGCCCGCCAGCGCCGACGCGCTCAGCCGGCCGCGGAATCGTAGAGCGGCGCGAAGCCGCCATAGATCATTCGCTTGCCGTCGAAGGGCATGTCCTTGCCGAGTTCGGCCATCGCCGGATCCTCGCGCATTTTCCTGTCGGCGGCGTCGGCGGTCGCCTTGTCGGGCCATTCGATCCAGGAGAACACGACCGTCTCGTCGCTCTTGGCCTGCACCGCCTTTTTCATGTCGGTGAGCTTTCCGTCGGGAACGGCGTCGCCCCAGGCCTCGATCAGCCGCGTCGCGCCGAGCTTCTCGAAATAGGGCCATCCCTTGCGCGCATGCGCGGCGTAGGCGCTCTTGTTGGCCGTCGGAACGGCGACCACGAATCCGCTGTAATAGGCCATGACGGCCTCCTTTCGCTGCATTCGGGAAACCTGTCCAACGCGTGAGGACGCCAAAGGGTTGCGTCTCTGGCGCGCGACCGCCTTCGCCGGCTATGAGGGAGCGCGCCGCCACGTTGAGGAGCACACCGCCATGCCAGACACTACGCCGCAGTCTCGCGAGGGCGAGCGCCGCGACGGCGTTCATGTCGTCGATCATCCGCTGATCCGCCACAAGCTCACGCTGATGCGCGACAAGTCGCGCTCGACCAAAGGTTTTCGACAGCTCTGCAACGAGATCGCGATGCTGCTGTGCTACGAGGTGACGCGCGATCTGCCGACCGANGCGGTCGAGATCGAGACGCCGCTCGGCGCGACGCGTCAGCCGATGATCGCCGGCAANAAACTGGTGTTCGCGCCGATCCTGCGCGCGGGCGTGGGCTTTCTCGACGGCATGCTGGAGCTGGTGCCCTCCGCGCGCATCGCCCATATCGGCCTCTATCGCGATCCGCAGACGCTGAAGGCCGTCGAATATTACTTCAAGGCGCCGCCCGACGTCGCCGAACGGCTGGTGATCGTCGTCGACCCCATGCTGGCGACGGCGAACTCCGCCTGCGCCGCGCTCGACCGGCTGAAGGCGCGGGGATGCCGCGATTTGCGCTTCGTCTGTCTCGTCGCCGCGCCGGAGGGCGTCGCGCGGCTGCGCGCCGAGCATCCCGACGTTCCGATCTGGACGGCGGCGATCGACGAACGCCTCAACGATCACGGCTACATCGTGCCGGGCCTCGGCGACGCCGGCGACCGCATGTTCGGCACCCAATGACGGAATTCTGGGCCGACTATCTGTCGCTGTTCACGGCGAGCTTTCTGGCGGCGACGATCCTGCCGGCGCAGTCCGAGCTGGTGCTGTCGGGGCTCATTCTCGCCCATCGCGCGCCGGTCTGGGCGCTGGTGAGCGTCGCCAGTCTCGGCAATGTCGGCGGCTCGATCGTCAATTACTGGCTCGGCCTCGGTCTCGCGCGCTTCGAAAACGCGCGCTGGTTTCCCGTCAAACGCGAGGCGCTCGACAAGGCGGAGGCGTTTTATCGCAAGTGGGGGCGCTGGAGCCTGCTGCTCTCNTTCGCGCCGATCATCGGCGACCCGCTGACGGTCGTCGCCGGCGTCCTGCGCGANGCGCTTCCCGTCTTCGTTGTTCTGGTGACGATCTCCNNGGTCGGCCGTTATCTGGCGCTGGCGTGGGCGCTCCAGACGGGGGCGGCGGCTGAAGCCCGACGCCGCGCCGGTTGGACCGGGCGGCGTCGCGTTTGCGCAAAATTCACGGCGCGTCTGCGCGGATGCAAGGAAAGAAACACTGGCTCGCGGGTTATAAAGGCCGACGCTCTTTCACCTGAGAGGATTCGCCTTCATGTCCAAGCCCGCCAAAGTCGCCGTCGTCGTCGGGAGCCTGCGCAAGGACTCGTTCAACCGTAAGGCCGCCAAAGCGATCGCAGCGCTCGCTCCGGCCAATCTGAGCTTCGAGTTCGTCGAAATCGGCGATCTGCCGCTTTACGATCAGGACTTCGACGCGCTGNNACCCCAGCCTGCGCCCTATGTCGCCTTCCGAAACGCCATCAAATCGGCCGACGCGGTGCTGTTCGTGACGCCGGAGCATAATCGCTCGGTGCCGGGCGTTTTGAANAACGCCGTCGACGTCGGCTCGCGCCCCTGGGGTCAGAGCGTGTTCGCCCGCAAACCGGCGGCGGTGGTGTCCGTCTCGATCGGCGCGATCGGAGGGTTCGGCGCCAACAACCATCTGCGTCAGACGCTCGCCTTCCTGAACATGCCGACCATGCCCAATCCCGAAATGTATCTNGGCGGCGCCGGCGATCTATTCGCCGAGGACGGATCGCTCAAGAAGGAGGACACCAAGGCCTTCTTCAAGACGTTCATCGACGCTTTCGCGGCCTGGATCGAGAAGACCCGCGCGTAGACGGCGGCGCGCGCAGGCCGAGGCGCGCTCAAGAAAAGCCGCCGGCGAGCGCCGGCGGCTTTCACATTTCGGAAAGCGGACGCCGCTCAGTCGTTCTGCAAAATGAAATTGCGCACCAGCGGATAGATCTGCGTCTCCCAGCGGCGCCCCGAGAACACGCCGTAATGGCCGACGCCGGCTTGCAGATGATGCTTCTTGCGATAGGGCCGCAAGGACGAACACAGATCCTGCGCCGCCACCGTCTGGCCGACCGAACAAATGTCGTCGCGCTCCCNCTCGACGGTGAGCAAGGCGGTGCGCTTGATCGCGGCGGGGTCGACCTTGCGGCCGCGCCACGTCATCTCGCCCCTGGGCAACAGATGCTGCTGGAAAACCTGACGAACGGTTTCCAGATAGAACTCGGCCGGCAGATCGAGCACGGCGAAATATTCGTCGTAAAATCCTTGCGCGCCTTCGCCTTGTCGAACTCGCCGGCGGCGGCTCCTGAACATGTCGGAATGCGCCTTGATGTGACGATCGAGATTCATCGACATGAAGGCGGTCAGTTGAATGAAGCCCGGATAGACGCGGCGGCCGGCGCCCTTGAATTGGTTCGGCACGGTCGAGATCAGGTTGCGCTCGAACCATTCGATCGGCTTGTCGTTGGCGAGCTTGTTGACCTCCGTCGGGGCGACGCGCGTGTCGATGGGCCCGGCCATCAAGGTCATCGAGGCGGGGGCGGCGGGATGATGGTCCTCGTTCATCAAAGCGGCGGCGATCAAGGTCTGCACGCAAGGCTGGCAGACGGCGACGACATGCGCGCCGGGGCCGATCGTCTCAATGAACGACATGACATGTTCGACATACTCGTCGAAGCCGAAGCGCCCGGCCGCGAGCGGCGCGTCGCGAGCGTTGAGCCAGTCGGTGATGTAGACGTCGTGATCGCCCAACAGCGTCTTCACGGTGTTGCGCAGCAGCGTCGCGAAATGGCCCGACATCGGCGCGACGACCAGCACGCGGGGCTGCGGCGCCTCGACGTCCTTGCGAAAGCGCAGCAGCGCGCCGAACGCGGTGGAGGCGACGACCTCCTCGCGCACCGCGACCTCCGCGTTGCCGACCATGACCTTGTCGATCCCATAGGGCGGGCGATCATGCGTCAAAGTCGCGCGAGAGGTCATCTCCAGCGCAGCGCGCATGGCGCGCACGAAGGGCATGTCGCGCGAGGCGCGCGGCGTCGATCAGATCGCNNAGGCGGACTTCGCGAAAAGCCGCAGCGGCTCGGTCAGATCGGTCTGGGCCTGATAGGCATGGTAAAGCATCGTGCTACAGTCTATCGGGTCGCACGACGGCAACGCAACGATCCTGCGCAAGGCGGGCCCCCTCCGAAGGGCGTAGAGATCGGCGCGGCCGAAGCCGCCTAGAGTCGCGAGGGCGAGAAACGCCTCGCGTCGTGAGCGGCGATCGACGCGGGGACGGATTCAGGGCGGGCCATGAGCAAGACCACCAAGACGAAAGTCGTAGACACGACGGCGGAGGCGAAACCGGCGGAGGCCAAGCGCGTCGAGACCAAGCGCGTCGAGGCCAAGCGCGTCGAGGCGAAGCCGGCGGGCGCGGCGACGACGCGCCGGACTGCGGGAGCGGCGGAGAAGGCCTCAAAGCCCAAGCGCGCGGCGAAATCCGGCGCGCCCGAGCAGGCCGCCGCGCAGCCACAGGCGGACGCCGTCGCGACCGTGGCGCCGATCCCGGCGAACCGCCCCGTCGGATCGATCCCGCGGCCTGCGCCCAAGCCCGGCGATCCGGCCAATCCGCGGCCGCGGCTGACCATTTCTTCGAAAAACTATTCCTCGCGGTCGCTGCGCGGCTGGCTGATCTGCAAGCTGGCGGGCCTCGAATTCGACGCGGTGACGGTGTCGGCGGACGATCCCTCCGCACGCGCGGAGCTGCTGCTGATGTCGCCCTCCTATCGCGTGCCGCGGCTTCGCGACGGGGTGGTCGACGTTTGGGACACGCTCGCGATCGCCGATTATCTGCATGAGACGCATGCGGAATCCCGCATCTACCCGCGCGACGTCGCCAAGNNCGCGCATTGCCGCGCCGTGTGCGGCGAGATGCATTCGGGCTTCGCCAATCTGCGTTCCGCCCTGCCCTTCAACGTCAAAGGGCGATATCCCGGCTTCAAGGTCTGGGCCGGCGCGCAGGCCGATATCGACCATATTTGCGAGATCTGGCGCGACTGCCTGACCCGCTATGGAGGGCCGTTCCTGTTCGGNGAGATGAAGACCATCGCGGACGCGATGTATGCGCCGGTGTGCTCGCGCTTCGTCACCTACGACGTGCAACTCGACGCCGTGTGCGCTGGGTATCGCGACCACATCATGGGGTTGCCGCTGATGAAGGAATGGATCGCCGGCGCCGAATCGGAGCCCGACGAAATGGAGGGNCTCGACGTCGAGTTCTGAGGGTCCTCTCCCCGCCTCGCCCCAACCAAAGACGCCGGCCTCGCGCCGGCGTTTTCGTTGGAGCGGCGGCGGCGCCGGGCGGCGGCGACGGCTACGGCCCGAGGCGGCTCGCCGCAAAAGCCGATCGGGCGCTTGCGCATTTATTTTATACAATATACAAAGTTCGGAGCGTAGACGGACACGCGCGAGCGACGCCCCGCCAGGACAGGAGCCTCCATGAGCCAAAGCATCTTCTCCGGCGTGATCCCCGCCTTGATGACGCCGGTCGGCGCCGACGGCGCGCCGGATTTCGTCGCGCTCGCGCGCAAGGGGCGCGAGCCGATCGACGCGGGCATGTCGGCGGTGGTCTATTGCGGCTCGATGGGCGACTGGCCGCTGCTGACCGACGAACAGCGCATGGCCGGCGTCGAGGCGTTGCTGAAGGCGGGCGTCAAGGTGATCGTGGGCACCGGCGCGCAGAACAGCGCGCGCGCCGTGGCGCTCGCCGCCCATGCGAAGAGCGCCGGCGCGCACGGCTTGATGATCATTCCGCGCGTGCTGTCGCGCGGCTCCTCGCCGGCGGCGCAGAAGGCGCATTTCTCCGCCATTCTGGAGGCCGCGCCCGGCCTGCCCTCGGTGATTTACAACAGCCCTTATTACGGCTTCGAGACGAAAGCGGAGCTGTTCTTCGCGCTGCACGAAAAATATCCCCATCTCGTCGGCTTCAAGGAGTTCGGCGGCGGGCCGGCGCTCTCCTATGCGGCGCAGTTCATCACCGGCCAGAACGACAGGCTGATCCTGATGGTCGGCGTCGACACCCAGGTCGTGCACGGCTACGTCAATTGCGGCGCCAAGGGCGCGATCACCGGCATCGGCAACGTGCTGCCCAAACAGGTGCTGACGCTGTGCGCGCTGGCCGAACAGGCCGCCGCCGGCGACGTGCGGGCGCGCCGTCGCGCNCAAGGGCTGGAGGAGGCGCTGATGGTGCTCTCGACCTTCGACGAGGGCCCCGATCTCGTTCTCTACTACAAGTTCCTGATGACGCTGGAAGGCGACGCGGCCTATGAGCGCCATTTCAATCCCGACGATAGGTTGTCGCCTTCGCAGGAGAAGTTCGCGCGCGAGGCGCATGCGCAGTTCAAGCGCTGGTGGGCGCGCTGGAGCGCGGAGGCGTGAGAGAGTCGCGTCATCGGCGCGCGTCCTTCTCCCGCACGCGCGGAGAAGGGATGCGCGCGATGAAAGCAGCGACTATAACCCCTTCCCCAAGCCCGCATCGCCGAGCGCGTGAAGTCGATCCGCCGCGAGGCCGGCGAAACGCAGCGTCAGGGCGCGGCGCGTGGCGGGCGCGAGCTTGTGCGTGGGCGCGTCGCGCAAGACCTCCGCGCCGAATCCGTCCGCCACCATCAGCCCGGCGTCGCCCGGCATGATGGCGGGATCGAGATCGGGCGGAATGGCGAAGAACAGCCGGTCGCAATGGGCGCGATAGTCGGGCCATTTCCGGTCGACCCGGAAATCCGCGACGCTCGACTTGATCTCGACGATGAGGATTTCGCCGTCTTCGCCGAGCGCCATCAGATCGGCGCGCCGGCCCGACGGCAAAGCGACCTCGGGCAGGGTGACGAAGCCCATCGCCCGCAACATCCGCCGCGCCCCGCGCGCGACCAGAAGCGCCGTCTCCGACTGCCGCCCATCGACCAGCCGCGCCTCGTCGAGGACGACCTGGGTGGAGACGAAAAGGCGGCGCTGCGCGACACGACGGGGCGTCCCTGACGGATTCGGCCCCCATCATAGCGCGTCGGCGCGCCGCCTGTTCAAGTTTCGTTCGCCTCGCCCGGCCCGCTTACCCCTTCACCGCCCAGCACGCCACGCCGCGGCCGTGCTTCTCCTCGATCGACGGCGAGTCGACCCGGCATTTGTCGAAGACCAGCGGGCAGCGCGGATGGAAGGCGCAACCCGGCGGCGGATTGATCGGCGAGGGCAGCTCGCCCTTCAGGATGATGCGCTCGCGCGCCGCGCCCGGATCGGCGACCGGCGTCGCCGACAGCAGCGCCCGCGTATAGGGATGCTGCGGATCGGAGAAGATCGCGTCGCGCGTTCCGAGTTCGACGGCGTGGCCGAGATAGATCACCAGCACCCGGTCGGCGATGTAGCGCACCACGGAAAGGTCGTGGCTGACGAAGATGTAGGCGAGTTTGAACTCTTCCTGCAGGTCGGCGAGCAGGTTGAGCACCTGCGCGCGGATCGACACGTCGAGCGCGGCGACCGGCTCGTCGAGCACCAGGATCTTGGGATGCAGCATCAGCGCCCGCGCGATGGCGATGCGCTGGCGCTGGCCGCCCGAAAACATGTGCGGATAGCGCTCGTAATGCTCCGGCCGCAGCCCGACGCGCGCCATCATCGCGCGCGCCTGCTTCTCGCGCTCGGCCTTGGGCAGGTCGGTGTTGACCAGCAGCGGCTCCTCCAGCGCGTCGCCGATGGTCTGGCGCGGATTGAGCGAGCCGTAAGGGTTCTGGAAGACGATCTGCACCTCGCGGCGCAGCCGCCGCCGCGTCTCGGCGTCGGCATGGGCGACGTCCTTGCCGTCGATCAGCAGCTGGCCGGAGGTCGGCGNCTCGATCATCGTCAGCAGCCGCGCCAGCGTCGACTTGCCGGAGCCCGATTCGCCCACCACCGCCAGCGTCTTGCCGGCTTCGAGCTGGAACGAGACGCCGGCCAGCGCCTTGACCGTGGCGGGCGCGGCGAACATGCCGCGCCGCACTTCATAGTCGCGCCGCAGATCGCGCGATTCGACGACGGGATTTTGAACCGGCGCGTTCATGCCGCGCTCTCCTTGCTTTGCTCGCGCCGCTGCGCGACGCCGGCCACCAGCGGCGCGTGGCACAGCGCCCCCCTGCTCGGGCCCGCAATGGGTCGGCCGCTCGACGCGGCAGCGATCGAAGACATGCGCGCAGCGCGGCGAGAACAGGCAGCCTCTGGGCCGGTCGAACTGGCCCGGCACGACGCCGGGGATCGCCGGCAGCCGCCGCCCGGTCGCGCGCTCCGGCAAGGCCGCCAGCAAGGCCGAGGTGTAGGGATGATGCGGGTCCTCGAACAGCGGCGCGGTCGCCGCCGTCTCGACCTGCTGGCCGGCATATTGCACCACCACGCGGTCGGCCATCTCGGCGACGACGCCCATGTCGTGGGTGATCAGCACCAGCCCCATGCCGTTCTCCTTGCGCAGGCGGCGCAGGAGATCGAGGATCTGGGCCTGGATGGTGACGTCGAGCGCGGTGGTCGGCTCGTCGGCGATCAGCAGCTTGGGGTTGCAGGCGAGCGCCATAGCGATCATCACGCGCTGGCTCATGCCGCCCGAGANGCGATGCGGAAAGGCCGACAGCCGCCGCTCGGGATCGGGAATGCCGACGAGATCGAGCAGCTCGACCGCACGCCTCTTGCGCGCCGCGCGGTCGAGCTGAAGATGCGCCTTCAGCGTCTCGCCGATCTGGAAGCCGACCGTGAAGCACGGATTGAGGCTCGACATCGGCTCCTGAAAGATCATCGTCAGGTCTTTGCCGACGATGGCCTTGCGCTCGGCCGGCGTGATCGTGCGCAGGTCGCGCCCGTCGAACTCCATGCGATCGGCGCTCACCGTCGCCGTCCACGGCAACAGCCCCATCACCGCCAGCATGGCGACCGACTTGCCCGAGCCCGATTCGCCGACGATGGCGAGGGTCTCGTCGCGGTCGACCGCGATGTCGACGCCGTCGACCGCGGTGAACTGGCCCCCGCGCGTAGCGAAGCTGACGGACAGATTGCGGATGTCGAGCAACGCCATCACGACCTNCCTGAGCTTGGGATCGAGAGCGTCGCGCAAACCGTCGCCCAGAAGATTGATCGAGGTGACCGTGATCAGGATCGCCAGACCCGGCAGCGTCAACAGCCACGGGTCGGAGCGCAGGAACTCGCGCGCGTCGGCGAGCATCGCGCCCCATTCCGACAGCGGCGGCTGCGCGCCGAGGCCGAGAAAGCCGAGCGCCGCGGCTTCGAGAATGGCGTCCGACATGCCGAGCGCCGCCTGGATGATCAGCGGCGCCATGCAGTTCGGCAGCACCGTGCGCAGCATCAGCCGGAGCGGCCCCACGCCCGACACTCTGGCGGCGGTGACGTAATCCTTGCTCAGCCNCGCCGTCGCCGAGGCGCGCACGAGGCGCACATAGCGCGGCAGATAGACGACCGTGATCGCCACGATGGTGTTGAGGAAGGAGGGCCCGAGCACCGCGACGACGAGGATCGCCAGAACGAGGCCCGGCACCGCCATCAGCAGATCCATGACGCGGGTGATGATCACGTCGACGAGGCCGCCGAAACGCGCCGCCGTCAGCCCGAGCGCGGTGCCGATCATCGCCGAGACGAACATCACCGCCAGACCGATGAACAGCGACACCCGCGCGCCGTGGATGAGGCGCGAGAGCATGTCGCGCCCCAACCCGTCGGTGCCGAGCAGGAAACGCCAGCTCCNCCCGTNCGACCAGACCGGCGGCACGCGGATCGCGTCGCGAAATTGCTCGTTGGGCGGATAGGGCGCGATCAGATCGGCGAACACCGCCAGAATGACGACGGTCGACACCACCGTCAGCCCGACCAGCGCGCCGCGATTCTCCGCGAAGGCGGCGACGAAGGCTCGGAAGGGATTGGGCGGCGGCGCGCCNNCGTCTCGATGGCGCTGGCCTCAGCCTGCATGACGAATTCTCGGATTGATGACGCCGTAAAGCACGTCGACCAGAAGATTGACCAGAATGACGACGCTGGAGACCAGCATCACGCCGCCTTGCAGCGCCGGATAGTCGCGCCGGCCGATCGCCTCGATCAGCCACTTGCCGACGCCTGGCCAGGAAAAGATCGTCTCGGTCAGCACCGCGCCCGCCATCAGAGTGCCGACTTGCAGCCCGATCACGGTGACGACCGGAATCAGCGCGTTGCGCAGCGCGTGCAGGCCGTAGACGCGGCCCTCCGAAAGGCCCTTGGCGCGGGCGGTGCGGATGTAATCCTCGCCCAGCACCTCCAGCATCGAGGAGCGCGTCATGCGCGCCACCACCGCCAGCGGCACCGTGCCCAGCACGATCGCCGGAAGCACGAGATGAGCGAGCGCGTCCCTGACCGCGCCTTCTTGGCCCGACAGCCAGGCGTCGATCAGCATGAAGCCGGTCACCGGCTCGAAATAGAATTTGATCGGGTCGATGCGCCCCGACACCGGCAACCAGCCGAGCTGCACCGACACCAGCATGACCAGCAACAGGCCCCACCAGAAGATCGGCATCGAATAGCCCGCCACCGACACGCTCATCAGAAACTGGTCGAACCAGCCGCCGCGTTTGGCCGCCGCCATCGCGCCGGCCGGCACGCCGATCAGCGCCGCGAAGGCCATCGCGAAGAAGGACAGCCNGACCGTCGCCGGGAACAGCGTGAAGAACTCTTCGAGCACCTTGGTGTTGGTGACCAGCGAGGTGCCGAAATCGCCATGCAGCAGGCCCCAGACATAATCGAGGAACTGCTTCCACACCGGCTGGTCGAGGCCCAGCTCATGGCGGAAATAGGCGAGCCGCTCGGGACTGATGCCGCGTTCGCCGACGCGCACCTCGACAGGGTCGCCCGGCACCAGCCGGATCGCCACGAAGGTGAGGAACATCAGGGCGAAGAAGGTGGGAACCGTCAGCGCCAGACGCTTGAGGAAGAACTTGATCATGCCAAACCCGACAGGGCGACGGCGGCCGCGCGGCCGTCCGCGCCGTTATTGGCCCATCGCTTAGCCCGCGACGCGGGCATGCGGGGGCGGCCTGGCGGCCGCCCCCTCGCCTTCGCTCACTTCACGTCGACGCCGTTGAAGTGATGGGCGCCGAACGGGCTCTGCTTGAAGCCTTCGACATTGGCGCGCATCGCCTCGTAGACCACCGAATGGGCGATCTTCATGTCGGGGGCGTCTTCGTGCTCGATCGCCTGCATCTCTTCGTAGAGCTTGGCGCGGGCGGCCTGATCGGAGAGGCCGCGCGCCTTGATCAGCCTGTCGTCGTAGTCCTTGTTGCACCACTTCGTCAGGTTCTGGCCGCCGGCCCGCGCGCCGGAGCAGCCGCGCAGGAAGAAGAAGTTGTCCGGGTCGCCGTTGTCGCCGGTCCAGCCGAGCTGCGCGGTCATGTGCTCGCCCTGCTGGGCGCGCTTGCGATACTCGCCCCATTCGTAGGTGACGAGCTTGGCGTTGACGCCGACCTTGGCGAGATCGGCCTGCATCATCTCGGCGATGCGCTTGGCGTTGGGGTTATACGGGCGCTGCACCGGCATGCCACAGGTCGATGTCGAGCGGCGTCGTCACGCCCGCCTTGGCGAGCAGCTCCTTGGCCTTGGCGGCGTCGAACGGCCAGTCCTTGACGTCCTTGTTGTAGCCCCACAGCGTCGGCGGGATCAGGTTCACCGCCGCGGTGCCCGCGCCGAGATAGACGTCCTTGATGATCGCCGCCTTGTCGATGGCCATGTTCAGCGCCTGACGCACCTCCTTCTTGTCGAAGGGAGGCTTGGTCACGTTGAAGGCCCAATAGGCGATGTTGAGGCCGGGCTGGTTGATCACCTTCAGCGCCGGGTCTTTCTGCATCTCGGGCAGATCGGCCTGACGCGGCGCGATGATGAACTGGCACTCGTTGGCCTTCAGCTTGGCGTAGCGCGCCGTCGGGTCGGGCGTGATCGCGAAGACGAGGTCGTCGACCAGCGCCTTCTCGCCGTAGAAGGCGGGGTTCGCCTTGTAGCGGATCATCGCGTCCTTCTGATAGGCGACGAAGGAGAACGGGCCCGTGCCCACCGGCGCCTGATCGAACTGTTCGGGCTTGCCGGCCTTGAGCAGCATGTCGGCGTATTCGGCCGAATGGATCGCCATGAAATCCATCGCCAGATTGGCGAGGATCGGCGCGTTCGGCTCGTTCAGGGTCATCCTGATCGTCGAATCGTCGACCTTCTCGAACGATTTGACGTTCTTCTTCATGTCCATGTCGGAGAAGTAGTCGTATTTGCCGCCCGACACCTTGTGATAAGGGTGGCTCTCGTCGGCCTGACGATTGAAGGAGAACATCACGTCGTCGGCGTTGAAGTCGCGCGTCGGCGTGAAGGCGAGGCCGTTCTGCGGCTTGATCGCGTGGAACTTGACGCCCTTGCGCAGCTTGAAGGTGAACACCTTGCCGTCTTCGGAGACGGTCCAGCTTTCGGCGAGGCCGGGAACGACTTTGGTGGAGCCGCGCTCGAATTCGGTGAGCTTGTTGTAGACGCCGCGCGCGGCGTCGAACGAGGTGCCGGTGGTGTTGAGCGCCGGCGTGAAGTTCTCGGGCGAACCCTCCGAGCAATAGACCAGCGTCTTGGCCTGGAGCGCGCTCGCGCCCAGAAGGAGGGCGGCGAGGCTCATCGCCGCGATGCGGATCGTTTTCATGACATCTCCCAACTGGCGCGTCGTTCGCGCATGATCTTGGGCGAAGGCGTCGAGGCCCTCGCCCTGGACGGGCGGCCGGAAGCCGGCCGTCGCCTGTGGCAGCATCGAATCCGGATTCAGCGGCCAAGGCAAACGAAATCGATTCAGACCGCGCGCGCCGCGTGACGGGAGCGGGAGGAGCGGTTAAGCCGTCGCCCCATGCATACCGATTTCGTTTTCGTCGTCGTCCCCGCCTGGCGGCTTATCGTCCTTGTTCTCGCCGCCTCGGCGGCGCTGACGGCGGCGCTGATCGTCGCCCTGACGCCCGTGATGCGGCGCTACGCGATGGCGCGCCCTTCGGCGCGAGGCCTGCACACGATTCCGACGCCGCAAGGCGCGGGGCTTGCGATCATGCTGGCGATCCTTTCGCTCGCGGCCGCCGGAATGGCCTGGACAGGCGCGCCGCTTTCGCAGGCGCCAGCGTCGCTGGTCGCGCTGCTCGCCGGGGCCGCTGCGTTGGCGGCGCTCGGCGCGGCGGACGACATTCTCCAGCTGAGCGCAGGCGCGCGGCTCGCGGCGCAATTCGTCGCCGCCGGCGCGGTGGTCTGGACGACTCCGGCGACGCTCGTCGGCGGCTATGGCGCGCTCGCCCTCCTGCTCTGGCTGGCGGCGACGAGCGTCGGCCTCGTCTGGTTCGTGAATCTGACGAATTTCATGGACGGCATGGACGGCATGACCGTCGTCGGGCTCGGCGCGCCGGCGCTGTTCGCCGCGCTCGCCAATCTGGCGGGTCATGGCGAGCCTGCGACCGGACTTGTCTGTCTGGCGGCCGTCGGCGGGCTGCTCGGCTTCTTCCCGTTCAACGCTCCTCGCGCCAAGCTGTTTCTGGGCGACGTCGGCAGTCTGTCGCTCGGGCTGATCGTCGGCGCGGGCCTGCTGCGGCTGGCCGCCGCCGGCCAGCCCGTCGCGGCGCTGATCGCCCCGCTCTACTATCTCTGCGACGCGACGCTCACGCTGTATCTGCGCTGGCGGCGCGGGGAAAATCTCGCGCAGGCCCATCGCAGCCATTTCTACCAGCGCGCGGTGACCGGCGGCATGGGCGTGTGGGGCGTGCTGGCGCGGGTCGGAACGTTGAACGCCGCGTTGACCGGACTGGCGGCGGCGGCGCTGCGCGTCGACCCGCCGCTTGCTCGCCGCGCTGGCGGTCGCGGCGATCCTCGTTGCGCTGACGCTGCGCCGGCTGGCGCGCGGCGCGTGAGCCGGCCTCAGCGCGGCGCGTTGAGCCGGCGCGCGGCCGCGAGATCGACCACCGCGCCGCCGGACCTCGCCTCGGCTTCGGCTCTGGCGCGGATCGGCTTGCGCCGCGCGAAGGCCGGGATGGCGGCGCCGAGCGTCGCCTCGGCGGCGGCGCGGTCGCCGGCCTTCACCGCCGCCGCGAGCGCTGAGAGCCAGGCCTCGATCTGGCCGCGCTCGAAGACGGGCGTGCGCGCGGCGGTGACGCCGTCGACGCCGATGTCGACGGAGGGCTCGTGCGAGGAGAACAAGACCTCGTTCAGCCGCTCGCCGTCGCGTGCGCCGGTGAAGACGATCTCGACGTCCTTGCCCGGCTCGAAGCCGGCGAGACGGATCATGCGGCTGGCGAGATCGACGATGCGGGCGGGCTGGCCCATCTTCAACACGTAGACGCAGGCGGCCTCCGCGCCCTCCTCCGGGCGCAGCGCGTGGCTGGCGGCGGTCAGCACGAGGTCGCAGGCCTCGCGCACCGTCATGAAATAACGCACCATGTCGGGATGGGTGACGGTGACCGGGCCGCCGCGCGCGATCTGCTGCTTGAACTTGGGAACCACCGAGCCGACCGAGCCGAGCACGTTGCCGAAGCGCACGCAGATCACGCGCCGCGCGCCGTCGCCGCGCTCCTCCTCGTCGAGCGATTGCGCGTAGATCTCGGCGAAGCGTTTGGTCGCGCCGAGGATGGAGACCGGATCGACCGCCTTGTCGGTCGAGATCATCACCACCGCCTGCGCCTTGCGGGCGGCGTCCATGACGTTCTTCGAGCCGAAAATATTGGTTTTGACGCCTTCCGCCCAGTCGCGTTCGAGAAACGGCAGCTGCTTCAGCGCTGCGGCGTGGAAGACCAGATGCGGGTCGAAGCCGGAGAAGACAGCGTCGAGACGGTCGCGGTCGCGCACGTCGGCGATGACGCCGGCGATCTTCACCCCGATCTTGGTTTCGGCCAGCTCTTCGAGAATGGCGTGCAGCGAGGGCTCGGAATTCTCGACGATCAGCAATTCGCCGGCGCCGAAGGCGACGACGCGGCGGCAGATCTCCGAGCCGATGGAGCCGCCGCCGCCGGTGACCAGCACGCGCTTGTCGCGCAAAGCCTGGACGAGGCGATCGCGGTCGACCTCGACGGAGGGGCGAAACAGCAGGTCCTCGATCTCGATCGGCTTCAGCGCGCCTTGCGCGTCGTCGGAATCGAGGGTCTGAAGCCGCTGGAGCTGCACGCCGAGGCGGCGGGCGGTGGCCAGCAGGCGTTCGGTCGCGTCGTCGGGGGCGAACTCCTCGGGGGCGAAGATCAAGCGGCGCACGGGGATGTTGTTGTCGGCGAACTCGCCGACGACGCGCTCCAGATCGTCGTAGTCGCCGAGCACCGGCACGCCGCGGATCTGCGCGCCGTGATCGGTGGCGCGCGGCGACAGGATGCCGCGCGCCTCGACCTCGCGATTCTTGTTGGCTTCGAGCGCGCGCAAGACCAGATCGGCCTCCGCCGCGCGGCCCAGCACCAGCGCGGCGCCGCGGCTGACCTCGGAGCCGTGACGCGATTGCAGATATTTGAAATAGCGATAGGCGAGCCGCGGCCCGCCCAGCAGGAACATCTGCATCACCCAATAAAGAAAAGCCGCCTTCTCGCCGAACAGGAACATCGGCGAGACGCCGCGGGCATACATCGCGTAATCGACGACGAGCAGCGACAGGGCCAGAAAGCTCGCGGCCTTGAAGATGTTGAACAGGTCGGGCAGCGAGGCGAAACGCCATTTCGACCGGTAGAGGCCGACCCGCCAATACGCGAGCGCGGCCAGAACCAGCAAGATCGGCAGAATGCGGGCGAAGGCGGCCAGGCGCGGCTCGATCTCGGCGATAGGCCAGCGCAGGAAGATGCTGAGCGCATAGGCGAGCGCCGTCATCACGAGGTCGTGGACGATGATGGTGACGCGTTTGATGTCCATGATCCCGTCGCGGCGCAGCGCCGGAACGCGGCGCCGTCGGGTTCTATACCTCTTTCGTTCGGCCGACGCGACTGTCGAGACGGGCCCGGCGCGACGCGGGGTGGAAAATCGGGCCGTGGCGCGGTAATCGACCGGCCGACCCTTCTTCTCGTTCCGCGGCCCCGCCGCGGGAGCCCCGTCCCGATGAAATTCACCCTCTCCTGGCTCAAGGACCATCTCGACACGTCCGCCTCGCTCGCCGAGATCGTCGAGACGCTGACCCGCATCGGGCTGGAGGTCGAGGGTCTCGACGATCCCGCCGCCAGGCTCGGCGATTTCACCATCGCCTCTGTCGTCGAGGCCGTGCAGCACCCCAACGCCGACCGGCTGCGGGTGTGCAAGGTGGATACGGGATCGGGCGCCCCGGTTCAGGTCGTGTGCGGCGCGCCCAACGCCCGCGCCGGCATGAAGAGCGTCTTCTCGCCGCCGGGAACCTACATCCCCGGCAAGAACATCACGCTCGGCAAGGGCGTCATCCGCGGCGTCGAATCGCTCGGCATGCTGTGCTCGGGCGCCGAGCTTCAGCTCTCCGACGATCATGACGGCATTCTCGACCTGCCCGCCGACGCNCCCGTCGGCGCCAAATATGTCGAATGGGCCGGCCTCGCCGACCCGGTCATCGAAATCAACCTGACGCCCAACCGCCCCGACGCCGCCGGCGTGCGCGGCGTCGCGCGCGATCTGGCGGCGGCGGGGCTGGGCAAGCTNCGCCGCTCGACGTTTCGGCCGTCAAGGGGCTGNTTCCCCCCGACCGGCGTGACGCTCGATTTCGCGCCCGATCAGGCCCATCTCGCGCCCGCCTTCGCGCTGCGCATGGTGCGCGGCGTCAAGAACGGCCCGGCGCCTCAGTGGATGCAGAAGCGCCTGCGCGCCATCGGCCTGCGGCCGATTTCGGCGCTGGTCGACGTCACCAACTACATGACCTTCGATTGCGGCCGCCCGCTGCATGTCTTCGACGCCGACAAGGTGAAGGGCGATCTCGTCGTGCGCGCGGCGCGCGAGGGCGACGAGATCGTCGCGCTCGACGGCAAGACCTATCGCCCGCAGGCGCCGACCGTGGTGATCGCCGACGCCGCCGGCGTCGAGGCGCTCGCCGGCGTGATGGGCGGCGAGCATTCCGGCTGCGACGAGACGACCACCAACGTGCTGATCGAATCGGCGCTGTGGGACCCCGCCAACGTCGCCGCCACCGGCCGCAAGCTCGGCATCGTCACCGACGCGCGCTACCGCTTCGAACGCGGCGTCGACCCGGCCTTCGCCGTGCCGGGCGCGGAGCTGGCGACCCGGCTGATCATGGCGATGTGCGGCGGCGAGCCGTCCGAGCTGATCGTCGCCGGCAAGGTTCCCGAGCCCGACAAGCGCGTCGCGTTCCCGTGGAGCGAGACGCGGCGCCTGACCGGCCTCGACCTTCCCGCCGCCGAGCAGGCGACGATTCTGGAGCGCCTCGGTTTCACGATCCTGCGTCAGNNGACGACGCGGGGCGAGCGTGCGCGCGCCGAGCTGGCGCCCNNCGACGTCGAGGGCAAGCCCGATCTCGTCGAGGAGGTCGCCCGCATCGCCGGCTTCGACCGCATCGTCCCCACGCCCTTCGCGCGCGACGAGGCCACCGCCTTCAAACCGGTGCTGACGCTGCTGCANAAGCGGGTCCGCGCCGCCCGTCGNGCGCTCGCCGCGCGCGGGCTGGTGGAGGGCGTCACCTGGTCCTTCATCTCCAAGGATCAGGCGACCCTGTTCGGCGGCGGCGCGCCGGCGCTGGCGCTCGCCAACCCGATCGCCGCCGATCTCTCCGACATGCGCCCGAGCCTGGCGCCCGGCCTGTTGAAATCCGCCCAGCGCAACGCCGACCGCGGTTTCGCGGATGTCGGCCTGTTCGAGGTCGGTCAGGTCTTCCTCGGCGACGGCGAGGCCGACCAGCGCATGAACGCCTGCGTCGTCCGCCGCGGCTCGGCCCGGCCGGAGGGCGCCGGCCGCCACTGGCGCGAGCGCGCNGCGGGCGTCGACGCCTTCGACGCCAAGGCCGACGCGCTGGCGCTGTTGCAGGCGCTCGGCGTCTCGTTGCAGGCGGTGCAGATCGTCCCCGGCGGCCCCGCCTTCCTGCATCCGGGCCGTTCGGGAACCTTGCAGTTCGGACCGAAAAACGTCGTCGGCTGGTTCGGCGAGTTCCACCCCAAGGCTCTGGAGGCGCTCGACGTCGANGGGCCGCTCGCCGGCTTCGAGATCACGCTCGACGCCGTGCCCGCCCCCAAGGCGCGCCCGACCCGCGCCAAGCCGAAGCTCGAACTGTCCGACTTCCAGCCGGTGAGCCGCGACTTCGCCTTCCTCGTCGACAAGACGGTGAAGGCCGCCGACATCGTCAAGGCGGCGCAGGGCGCCGAGCGCCAGCTGCTCGCCGACGTCTCGGTGTTCGACGTCTATGAGGGGCAGGGCGTGCCCGAGGGCAAGCGCTCCGTGGCGCTCTCCGCCACGCTCCAGCCGCGCGACAAGACCCTGACCGACGCCGAGATCGAGGCGGTCGCCGCCAAAATCGTCGCCGAGGTCGGCAAGAAGACCGGCGCGGCTCTGCGCTGACGCCGCCGCCCGCGCGCCGCTTGCGACGCGCGGCGCTTCGCCGGCTCGACCGTCAGTCCGCCAGACGCAGGGCCGGCGCGCGCGCGCCGNNCCACGAAGGCGGCGATCTTGGCGGCGTCCTTCACCCCCGGCGCGCGCTCGACGCCGCTCGACACGTCGACGCCCGGCGCATGGGTCAGCCGCAACGCGTCGGCGACGTTTTCGGGCGTCAGCCCGCCCGACAGCAGCCACGGCGCGCCGGGAGAAAATCCCTCCATCAACCGCCAGTCGAAGGCGACGCCGTTGCCGCCCGGCAGCCGCGCGTCCTTGGGCGGCTTGGCGTCGATCAGCAGCCGGTCGCAGACGGCGGCGTAGGCGGGAACCGCGGTGAGGTCGTCGCGCTCGGCCACGCCCAGCGCCTTCATCACCGGCCGCCCCGTGCGCGCGCGAAGCTCGGCGCAGCGCTGCGGCGTCTCCTTGCCGTGCAGCTGGATCAGATCGGGCGCGAGCGTCGCGACGATCGCGTCGAGCCGCGCGTCGTCGTCGTCGACGCTGAGCGCGACGATCCGCGCCCGCCCGCGCGCCGGCGCGGCGAGCCGCGCGGCCGCCTCGGGGGCGACGAAACGCGGGCTTTCTCNGAAGAACACGAAGCCGATCATGTCGGCGCCGGCGTCGAGCGCGGCGGCGATCGCGTCGGGGCTCGTCAGTCCGCAGATTTTGATCTCGACCGTCATCGCGCCCTCGCTGTCTTCGCGGCGGCGATTTGCCGTCTTCATCGCCACGTCTTATTTAATCTCTCCGATCCTTTCCCGCGAGCCCTTGAAGCTCGCGCCTCCAAGGAGCCTTCATGGCCCGCGACGTCGTCGACGCCACGCCGATCCAATCCCGCGACGAGCTGGTCGCCTGGATCGCGGCGGGCGAGAAGCCCGAATCCGCCTTTCGCGTCGGCACCGAGCACGAGAAGGTTCCCTTCCGCCTCGCCGATCATTCTCCCGTCCCCTATGAGGGCCGGCGCGGCGTCCGCGCCTTGCTCGAAGGCATGCAGGGCATGCTCGGCTGGGAACCGATCATGGAGGGCGACAACATCATCGGCCTCTACGACGTCACCCACGGCGGCGCGATCTCGCTGGAGCCCGGCGGCCAGTTCGAACTGTCGGGCGCGCCGCTCGACACCATCCACCAGACCTGTTCNGGGCTGAACGCCCATCTCGCGCAGGTCAAGGAGATCGCCGATCCGCTGGGCGTCGGCTTCCTGTCGATCGGCATGAGTCCGAAATGGACGCGCGCGCAAACGCCGGCGATGCCCAAGGGGCGTTACAAGATCATGGCGAACTACATGCCCAAGGTCGGCACGCGCGGCCTCGACATGATGTTTCGCACCGCCACCGTTCAGGCCAATCTCGATTTTTCGAGCGAGGCCGACATGGTGAAGAAGCTGCGCGTGTCGCTCGCCTTGCAGCCGCTCGCCACCGCGCTCTTCGCCAATTCCCCCTTCGCCGACGGCGCGCCCAACGGCTTCCTGTCGATGCGCTCGGAAATCTGGCGTGACACCGACAACGCCCGCGCCGGCATGCTGCCCTTCGCCTTCGAGGACGGCATGGGCTACGAGCGTTATGTCGACTACGCGCTCGACGTGCCGATGTATTTTCTCAAGCGCGGCGACGTCTATCACGACGTCACGGGAGCCTCGTTCCGCGATCTGCTGGCGGGCAAGTTCGACCGCGCGCCGGGCGAGGTCGCCTATATCTCCGACTGGGCCAACCACCTCTCGACGATCTTCCCGGAGGTGCGCCTCAAGCGCTATCTCGAAATGCGCGGCGCCGACGCCGGCGACCGGCGCATGCTGACCGCGCTGCCGGCGCTGTTCGTGGGAATTTTCTACCACAAGCCCGCGCTCGACGCGGCGTGGGATCTGGTCAAGGGCTGGAGCGCGCAGGAGCGGCAGCAGCTGCGCGACGACGTGCCGCGCCTCGCGCTGAAGGCGTCGATCCGCGGTCGCTCCTTGCAGGAGATCGGCCGCGAGGTTCTGGCGCTGGCCCGCGCGGGCCTCAAGGCGCGCCATCGCATCGACTCGCGGGGCGCGGACGAGACGCATTTCCTCGATCGTCTCGACACGATCCTCGACAGCGGCGAGACGCACGCCGAGTCGATGCTCAAGCGCTATCGCGGCGCGTGGGACGGATCGATCGAGCCGGTGTTCACGGAATGCGCGTATTGAGGCGGCGCTGACGCGCGCGGACGGGGTTCCGTCCGCTCGCCTCAGCTCGACAGCCCGCCCGCCAGCGTCGGGAAGTCCAGCGGCCGGAACCCGTAATGGTTCAGCCAGCGCACGTCCGCCTCGAAGAAGGCGCGCAGGTCCGGCATGCCGTATTTCAGCATGGCGATGCGGTCGATGCCCATGCCCCAGGCGAAGCCCTGATAGACGTCCGGGTCGAGGCCGCAATTCCTCAGCACGTTGGGATGCACCATGCCGCAGCCCAGAATCTCCAGCCAGTCCTCGCCCTCGCCAAAGCGGATTTCCCCNNGCGAACGGCGGCACTGGATATCGACTTCCGCGGAGGGCTCCGTGAACGGGAAGAAGCTCGGCCGGAACCGCATCTTGACCGAATCGACCTCGAAGAAGGCCTTGCAGAATTCTTCGAGAATCCACTTTAGGTGGCCGAGATGGCTGCCCTTGTCGATGACGAGCCCCTCGACCTGATGGAACATCGGGGTGTGGGTCTGGTCGGAATCGCAGCGATAGGTGCGGCCGGGGCAGACGACGCGGATCGGCGGCTTTTGCGTCAGCATGGTGCGCACCTGCACCGGGCTCGTATGGGTGCGCAATAGCTTCCTCTNCCCGTCCGGGCCGGGGTTGAAGAAGAAGGTGTCGTGCATCTCGCGGGCCGGGTGGCCGAGCGGGAAGTTGAGCCTGGTGAAATTGTAATCGTCGGTCTCGACGTCCGNGCCTTCGGCGATCGAGAAGCCCATGTCGGCGAAGATCGCTGCGATCTCGTCCATCACCTGGCTGATGGGGTGGATGCGGCCGGTCTCGGAGGGGGCGGGACGGGCGGGCAAGGTGACGTCGAGCGTCTCGGCGGCGAGGCGCACGTCGAGGGCGGCGGCCTTCAGCGTGACGCGTCGCGCCTCCAGCGCGCCCGTCACCTCGTCCTTCAAGGCGTTGATGGCGGCGCCGGCGCTCTTGCGCTCGTCGGGCGACATTTTCCCGAGCGTCGCCAGCAGCGCGGAGATCGAGCCCTTCTTGCCGAGCGCGGCGACGCGCGCCGCTTCGAGGGCGGCCTCGTCTGCGGCCGCGGCGATGGCGGCGAGGGCGTCGGTCTTGATCGAGGCGTGGTCGGCGGACATCGGATTCCCGGCATGACGTCTGGGGCAGGCTTCCAGCCTGACGATGGGCGGCTTGTCGCACGGCCGGGGCGGGCTTGTCGAGAAACCCGTCGGAGGCGGCGCGCTCACGCGAAATTGACGGCTCTTCGCCGAAGCGGAGGGCGCGCGGGCGAGCGGCCGCAGCCGTTGTTAAGGGTTTGCGGGCTAAACTGCCGCAAGACCCTTTTCGAGGCCCACCTTCGGCACCGTGCGCGTATGAGCTTTCCGCCGCCTCCGACGTCCGACCTCGCCCGCGCCNTACGGCATGCCGACGCTCGTGGGCGAGGCGTTCGGATTTCTGCATCCCGCNGCCGGGGAGGTCGCGGCGGTGATCGCGCCGCATTGGGGCTATGAAGGGCTGTGCTTCCACCCGATGACGCGGCGGCTGGCGGGCGATCTGGCGGCGGCGGGACTGCCCTGCCTGCGGTTCGATCCGCCCGGCTCCGGGCATTCGGGCGATCTCGCCGACGACGCCGATCTCGACCTCGTCTGGACGCGCGCGATCCGCGACGCGGCCGAGGCGGCGCGCGCGCAAAGCGGGGCGCGGCGGGTCATTCTGATCGGATTCGGACTGGGCGGCGCCGCCGCCGCGCGAGCCTGCGGGCAGATCGAGGGGCTCGCCGGGACCGTGCTGGTCGCGCCGTGGCTGTCGGGCCGGCGGGCGTTGCGCGAACTGGTGGCGGCCGGACGAATGGCGGCCGAAGCGATGGGGCTCGCGCCCGACGTCGGCGCGCCGCCCGGCGGGCTGGCGGTGGCGGGGTTCGGCCTTTCGGGGCCGCAGCGCGACAGCGTCGGGCGCATCGAGGTCGCCGCCGCGGCGCTGGCGGCCAGCCCGGCGACGCTGATCGTCGCGCGGCCCGAGCAGCGCGCGGGCTGCCAGACGCTGGTCGACGCGCTCGCGCCCGGACGCGTCGCGCTGATCGAATTCGAAGGCTACGAGAAGGCGGCGTTCGACCCGTCCAGCTTCGCGATGCCGGAGGCGACGACGGCGGCGATCGTGGCGTGGGCGAGCGCGCAGNNCGCAGCGCCGGCGGCGACGCCGCGCCCGTCGAGCCCGCGCGGACGCCGCCCCCGCCGCGGCGCGNNTCTCGACGACGGTCTGGTCGAGGAGGCGCTGCGCTTCGGCCCGCAGGGCCGGCTTTTCGGCGTGCTGACGACGCCGGTCGGCGCGCCCCCGCGCGCGGCGGCGCTGTTGCTCAACGCCGGGCGAAACCGCGCGATCGGCTGGGCTCGCGGCGACGTCGCGGAGGCGCGCCGTCTTGCGCGCGCCGGCGTCGCGACGCTGCGCTTCGACATCGCGGGCGTCGGCGACAGCGCCCCCGACGACGACGACGAACCGCTTTACGACGCTCGGCGGGCGGCCGACGTCTCGGCCGCCATCGACCTGATCGAGCGACGGTTCGGCGCGCTGCCGGTGGCGCTGCGCGGCCCGTGCAGCGGCGCCTTTCTCGGCTTTGCGGCGGCCGTCGCCGATCCGCGCGTCAAAGGCGCGGCGTTGATCAACGCCCAGCGCTACATCTGGAACCCGCAGGACGATTTCGACACGGTNGATGCGCCAGCCCGTGCACACGGTCGAGCTGGCCAAGGAGGCGCGACCCGCGCCAGNATCCGGCGGCTGCTGCGCGGCGAGATTTCGCCGGTCGCGCTGACGCGCCGGTTGAGCCGGTTGGTCTGGCGCGACGCGCAGGCGCGTCTGGGGCGGCGCGGCCTCGCCCTCACCCATCAGGCGCGCCTCGTCGCCGAGGGGCGGCGCGCCTTCGCCGCGCTGGCGGCGCGCGACGTCGCGCTGACGGTGATCGTCAGCGAAGGCGACCGCGCCATCGACGANGCGAAGCTGTTTTTCGGCGACGAGGCGGCCTTCGCGCACGCGCATGGCCCCGAAGCTCTCGCGAGGGTCAAGAACGCAGACCACAACCTCACCGCGCCCGAGGCGCGCCGCGCCGCCTCCGCCGCCTTCGACGCGGTGATCGCGCGGATGGGCGCGGCGAAGACCGCGCCGCACGGTTCGGCGTGACTCCTAGAACAGCGCGGGCGACGCCGCGCCCAGCGCGCGGACCTCGCCGCGCGGCGCGGGCGCGTCGACGCCGTCGGGGCGCAACCCGACCAGCCGTTCCGCGCCCGGCGCGAGATGGAAACCGTCGTCGCGCGGCCGCCAGCCGGGGCAGACGATCCGCAGATTCTGCGCAAGACGACGGCATGAAAGCGCCAGCGCCGGCGCGCCGTCGACCTCGATCAATCGCGCCGAGAGCCCCGGATCGGCGAGCGCGGCGGCGCGTCCCAGCGGGAAGAGAAAGCTCTCGTCGAGCGCCGCGCCGTCCTCGCCGGTCAGTCGCGCGACGACGACGTCGTGCGAGGGCGGCCCGAAGCGATAGGCGTAAGCGACGTCGAAAAAGCCGCCGAGCAGATCGGTCGCGGCGAGGCTCGTCACGCTGCGCGGCGCAAGGTCGACCGCGCGGCGCGCGGTGGCGACCGGCGTCGCGCCGTCGCGCAGACAGGAAAGGTCGAGCGTCGCGGCGAGCGGGCGGGGCGTCTCGTTGATCAGGGTCAGGCGGGCGCCGTTGAGGCCCTCGTCGGTCAGCACGACGCGCACCGGGCGGAAGGCCCGCGCCAGCGCCCGCCAGACAGGTTTGGCGGCGTCGCGATGGTCGCGCAGGCCCCAGCCGGCGCCGGGCGCGAAGGCGTCGCGCAGCATCAGCGAAATCGCGCCTCTCGTCGGCGAGCCGGCGCGGCGCCAGCGCGCGATCGTCTCGGTCGCGACCTCGGCGGTGACGGCGCGCGAAAAATCGAGATAGCGGGCGGGATCGTCGCGGCGCAGCGCCGCCGGATCGACGTCGTAAAGCAGGCGCAGATAGTGGTCGCGCACGCCCTCGAACCACCACACCGCGCCGGTGTCGCCCTCGATGCGCGCGCCGAAGCAGGGCTGCGCGACGCCGTTCTCGTCGAGCGGCGGATCGTGGTCGGGAACGTGGTTGAAGCCGAGCCACTCGCTGGCGAAGCGCGGGCGGGCGAGCGTCGCGTCGTCGAGGCCGCGCTTATAGGCGCTGACGCCGTAATAGTGCGTCACGCCCGCCTCAGGCACGAAGGGCAGCGCACCGCCGAAAGGCGTGTTGGGCAGATAGGCGCAATCGGGCCGCCGCCGCGCCGCCGCCGTCGGCAGCAGATCGTCGAACAGCGCGTTCGACCAGGCCGCGCGCGGCAGGCCGAGCATGGCCGCCTGCTGGGCGACCTCGGCGCCGCCGCACAGCGCGACCAGCGACGGCGAGGGCCNGACGCGGTCGAAAAATCNCTCGGCCTCGGCCGCGACTTCGGCGCGGAAATCCGGATCGTCGGCGGGATAATCGAGATTGGCGAAGGAAAAATCCTGCCAGACCATCAGGCCGAGTTCGTCGCAGATTTCGTAGAAGGCGCGGCTCTCGGGGAAGAAGGGACCGGCGACGCGCGCCATGTTCATGCCCGCCTCGACCATCGCGGCGAGGCTTGGGCGCAGGGTTTCGGGATCGTCGGGCAGGCGGGCGAGATCGGGCGGAACCCAGACCGCGCCGCGCGCGAAGACCGGGACGCCGTTGATCGTGAAGCCGAAGCCTTCGCCGTCTTCGCCGCGGTCGATCGCGACGCGGCGAAAGCCGAGGCGGCGGCGCTCGATCTCGCGGCCGTCGAGGGTGACGCGGGCCTCATGCAGGGCGGGCGCGCCATGCGTGGCCGGCCACCAGAGCGCCGGCGCCGGCAGACGCAGCGCAAGCCGGGCGCGGCCCTGCGNCGTCGAGGGCGCGCGCGCGATCTCGCCGGCGACGGCGAGCGCCACGTCGCCCACGACCGGGCCTTGCGCCGGGTCGGGCGCGATCTCGCAGATCACGACGCCGTCCTCGCCGTCGAGCGTGGCGGACAGCGCGACGCGCGGGGCGAGATCGGCGTCCGGGATCAGCGCGACCGGCCGCCACGGCCCCAGAACGCGCGCCTTGGGNNCCCAGCCGGGCACGCGGCCAAGCTGGGTCTGGCGCAGGAAGCGCAGGCGCGGCTCCTCGACCGCGCGTTGCCGCCATCGCCCGCGCCCCTTGTAGCTCTCGAACACGCCGCGCATGGCGCGAAAGCGCAGCGCGAGGCGGGCGCGGCCATGCAGCGACACGCGCGCCTCGTNGACGGCGGAACATGTTTTGGCGACGAACAGCGGCGCGTCGTCGAGGAAAACGTCGGCGACGCCGGCCAGCCCTTCGAAGCGCAAGACATGCGCGCCCTCGCCTTCGATCTCGGCGAGCCACCAGAACTCCGACAGGTCGAGATCGCGGGGATTGGCCGGGTCGAAGCCGCCCTGCGCGGCGAGCGCGGCGGCGACCGTCGTCTCGGTCGTCGCAAAGCCCGCGTCGGGGGCGAGGTCGCAAGCGCCGACGCGNNCGGCGTCGGGCGCGGTCTCGACCACACGCCAGCGCCGGATGCGCGTCACGCCAGCCGCTCCAGCCCGGCGAACAGGCGATCCCAGGTCGCGATCATCGGCTCGGCGAGCGCGCCGGCCTCGGCCGCGCGGCGGCGCGCCAGCAGACGCGCCAGCTTCATCTGCGCGATCTTGGCGTCGGCGGCGAGAGCGCGGGCGTCGGCGGCGGCCGGCGCGAAGGCTGGGTCGAGCCAGTCGAGATGGTCGGCCATCGNCTCGAAATTGGCGCCGGNCTGGCGGCAGGTGTTGAAGGCGTATTTGTGAAAGGCGGCCTCGCCGCCTTGCGCGACGCGCTCGGCGTGGGCGGGCAGCGCCTGCGCCCATCGCGCGACAGGGTTGCGCGCCGGTCGGCGGGCGAGATGGCCGCGCAGCAGGTCGCGCGCCAGCGCTCTCGCCTCGACGCGCGGGGCGGCGTGGATCTTGGCGTATTCGCAATAGGGAAGAGCGCGCCGCGCGCNGACCAGCGCGTCGAAATCCGCGCCCGCCAGTTCGAAATAGCCGGCGTTATGGAAATATTCGATGCGCCGGCCCGCACGGTCGAGCAGGTTGATCCCGATCGTCGTCTTGGAATGTTCGACGCCGTAGCTCACCCCGCGCGTGTCGGGCAGCACGAAGGCGTCGACCTCCATCAGCGGCACGCGGCCGCGCGCGATCTGGGTTTCGAGATGGCCGAGCAGATCGTCGAACAGCGACAATTCGCACGTTTCGACGCCCGTCAGCGCCTCGACCTCGCCGGGCGGCAGCTTGAAGAAGGTGAACTGGTCGCCCTCGAAATCGAGCCGCGCGGTGACGCCGAGGGCGGCGACAGGATCGCGCCCGAGGCTGTGGAGCAGTTCGATCCACAGATCGACCGAGCAATTGGTCTCCAGCCACTGGCGGTCGGGCGCGTGGAGGCGATGGGCGACGTAGCCCTGCGGGGACAGGCCCTCGATCGCGCGCGCGGCCATCGCTCAGAGCCCCATCGCCTCGCGCACGCCCGCGGGCCAGGCCGCGAGGTCAAGGCCGTGATGCTTGAACAGGCCGAGCGCGATGCGCTCCAGACCGAAGCCGACGCAAGCGGTGTGCGCGACGGCGCCNNAATCGGCCTGCGTCAGGCCCCATTTCGTTCCGAAATGATCCTGATGGTAGTTGAAGGAGAGGCAGGCGGTCGGGTTCGCCTCGCCGCCTTCGATGGGGACCAGCAGNNCGAATTTCAGGCGCTGGTCGCGCTGGTTGTTGGCGAGCAGCTTGCCCGTGCGGCCGAAGAAAGGATCGTTGGCGACGTCGAGATGATAGGGCAGCGCGAGGCGCTTGATCATCTCCTCGCCGCGCGTCAGCCAGGTCTGGCGGAACTCGGTCACCTCGTCGGGCGAGCCCATGCGGACATATTCGCGCATGCGGAAGAACTGCATCCGCGCCGGGTCCTTCGAGGGCTCGTGACGGAAGCAATAGCTTTGCAGGTCGATCAGCGCGCCGCCCCTGGGCAGCGGCCCGCGCCGCGCGATCACCGGATAAAGCGGATAGCAGGCGGCCGGCGACAGCACGACGTCGGTCATCTTCTGGAATTCGCCCCAGTCGCGGCCGGCGGCGACGGCCTCCTGAAGGGAGAGATGGTCGCGGTCCTTGCCGGCGAAGGCGTGGATGGTGCCGGCGAGNNCCGGGAAGGAGTTGAGGTAACCGCTCTTCTCGAACAGCGCGCGCCATGCCGNGGGAAAGCGGATCACCTCGGCCCCGTCCGCGCCTCCCAGCGCGACGACGAGGCGTTCGATGCCGGCGATCACCTCCTCGAAGCGGCCGGAGCGGCCGTAAAGGCCGTCGACGCCGGTGTCGATGAGGACGCCCTTGGCGAACAGACGATCAAGAAACGTGTCGCAGCTCTGGCACATGTCTTCAGCCTCCCCGCTCAGACCGACAGCCGCGCTTCGAAGCGATGCGCGAGCAGCAGGCGGGCGGTGTTGCCCAGAATGCGGTCGTTCGAGATCATGATCGGCGCCGACATCGCGTCGCGCAGCGAACGGCCGAGCGAATAGGGCGAGTCGTTGCGATAGCCGTGGATGCCGGCGATCATCAGCGCCTGACGCAGAATGTCGTTCATCATCGTCGAGGCGTTGAGCTTGACGGTGTTCATCGCGGCCAGGAATGACACCGAGCCGAGATCGTCGGGATTCTGTGNCGCGGCCTCGTAGCGACGGAAGCCGTCGAGAATCAGCGAACGCATCGCCTGAAGGTCGCAGGCCGCCTCCGCCAGACGCAGGCCGCCGGGCGGGGTGACGGAGGGATTCTTGCGCGCCTCCGAGCGCACAAAATTCTGCGCCTTCGCCATCGCGCCGTTGGCGATTCCGAACCACAGCGAGGCCCAAAGCAGATGCGCGGCCGCCAGCATCGACTGGGCGGCGATCTCGGCGAAGGGAAGCGGCATGATCTGCTCGGNCGGCCGCCNTGCGCGCAGCACATAGCCGTCCGAACAGGTGCCGCGCATGCCCAGCGCGTCGCATTTCGAGGTCTTTTCGAGGGTGTAATCCTGCTTGCGCAGCACCACCATCACCTGATCGGAGGATTGCGCGTCGGGGCTGCGGCGGGCGGTGGCGAGGATGGCGTCGCCGTAGTCGCCATAGCTGATGCAGGTGGCGTTCTTGGTCAGCGTCATGCGGTCGCCGTCGACCTCGACCGCGCAGATCGAATTGCGCAGGTCGCCGCCGATGCCGCCTTCGGTCGTCGCGGAGGCCAGCAGAAGCTGTTTGGCCGTCACCTCGCGCATGTAGTTTTCGTGCCAGGGCGCG
Organism: Rhodoblastus sp.; assembly: GCA_013693735.1. Taxonomy (GTDB): domain Bacteria; phylum Pseudomonadota; class Alphaproteobacteria; order Rhizobiales; family Beijerinckiaceae. The sequence continues at coordinate 643,343 of CP059255.1, forward strand.
CCGCCGCCATGCGCCACCAGGCTCGACGCCTTGATCTGGTGCATCGCGAAAATCATCGCGGTCGAGGCGCAGCCCTGGGCGAGGATGGCGCAAAGTTCGCCGATGTCGGCCATCGAGGCGCCCTCGCCGCCGAATTCGACCGGAATCATCGCGCCGAGCAGCTTGCGCTCGGCCAACGCCTTGATCGCCTCGGCGGGGAAGCGACCTTTCGCGTCGACGTCGTCGGCATGCGCGGCGGCGACCTCCGCGGCTTCGACGGCGCGGGCGACAAGGGACTGGAGAGGGAGGACATGACGACGTCTCGAAACGAGGAAGGACGGACGATCAGGCGGCCAGCGACTCGATGACGCCGTTGAGCGCGCGCAGGCTGGAGAAGGTCTTGCGGTTAAGGCGGTCGTCGGGAATTTCGACGCCGAAGGCGTCCTCGATCGCCAGCATGAGCGNGATGGTGGCGAAGGAGGTCAGGCCGACCGAAAACAAATCGGCGTCCTCAGGCAGCGTCGTCGCGTCGACGGCGAGCTTGCCGTGATCGCGAAGAATCGCACGCAATTTGTCCATGTCTGGCCTCTCTGGAAATGCGCCGAAAAGGGGGCCGGCGCCATCAAACCGCATCCGCCTCCACAATGACTCAAATTGAAGCGGTTCGCCCCCGCCAGCTGGCGTCAAGGTTAGTCGGTAACCTCCAAATGGTTGCAATTTCTGCCTAACGCGGCGCCGTTCGCGCGCGGCGGCCGGCCCGGCGGCAAGCCGCGCGACGGCCAAAGCGCCGCCGCGACAGGGAAATTCGCCTATTCCCCGGCGCCGGCGCGACGCGACGTCGCGCCGCGATCACATTTGCGTAGGCGCCGCCCGCAAGCGGCGGCGCGCAGGATCGAAACGGCGGACGCAGGGGGCGGAAGGGCGGGGTGGTGCTGCCAGAGAGGATTGAACTCTCGACCTCTCCCTTACCAAGGGAGTGCTCTACCACTGAGCTACGGCAGCGAACGCGACGCGGGGCGACCCGCGCGGGCGGGCGCTATGTGCCACAGCGCCCTCTTCAGGGCAAGCGATTCGGCGTCGGGCCGGCCGAGTTTCGGCGCCCGATCCTTGCCGGAGCGGCGCGCGCCCTCTACAAGCGCCCCCGAAACACGCCTGGACCGCCGATGGCCCCTGCTCGCGACTCCACCCCGCCGAACGCCGACGCGACGCGACGCGCCGAGGCGACGCGCCGCCGGGCCGAGGCGCTGCGGAGAATCTGAAACGCCGCAAGGCGCAGGCGCGCGGGCGCAAGGCGGCGGAGGCCGAGGCCGGGCCGGACGAAGACAGCGCCGCATCGGCGCAGGAGAGCTGAGAATGGACCGGATTCGCATCGTCGGCGGACGCCCTCTCAACGGCCGCATCCCGATCTCGGGCGCCAAGAACGCCGCGCTGCCGCTGATGATCGCCAGCCTGCTGACCGACCGCACGCTGACGCTCGAAAACCTGCCGCGGCTCGCCGACGTCAACCAGTTGATGCGCATTCTCGGCAATCACGGCGTCGACACCTCGATCGACGGCAAGCGCAAGGGCGAGCACGAGGTCGCCGGGCAGACCGCCCATCTCAACGCCCGCGTCATCGTCGACACGACCGCGCCTTACGAGCTGGTGTCGCGCATGCGCGCCTCGTTCTGGGTGCTGGCGCCGTTGCTCGCGCGCATGGGCGAGGCGAAAGTGTCGCTGCCNGGNGGCTGCGCCATCGGCACGCGGCCGGTCGATTTCCTGCTGACGGCGATGGAGCGGCTCGGCGCCTCGATCGACATCGACGCCGGTTATGTGGTCGCCAAGGCGCCCAGGGGTTTGCAGGGCGGCGAGATCGACTTCCCCAAGGTCACCGTGGGCGGCACGCATGTCGCGCTGATGGCGGCGACGCTCGCCAACGGCGCGACCCTGATCAGGAACGCCGCGCGCGAGCCCGAGGTCGTCGACCTCGCCGAATGCCTCGGCAAGATGGGCGCGCGCATCAAGGGCGCGGGCACGAGCGAGATCGAGGTCGAGGGCGTCGCCCGGCTGTCGGGGGCGAGCCATGCGGTGATGCCGGACCGCATCGAAACCGGCACCTACGCCATGGCGGTCGCGATGACCGGCGGCGACGTGCTGCTCGAAGGGGCGCGCGGCGATCTGTTGCAGGCCGCGCTCGACGATCTGGTCAAGACCGGCGCCGAGGTCGTGCAGGAGGATGCGGGCCTGCGCGTGCGCAAGGGCGCCGGGCCGATCCTGCCGGTCGACGTGACCACCGAGCCCTTCCCCGGCTTCCCGACCGATCTTCAGGCGCAGTTCATGGGCCTGATGACGCGCGCCGACGGCGTGTCGCGCATCCGCGAGACGATTTTCGAAAATCGCTTCATGCATGTGCAGGAGCTGGCGCGTCTGGGCGCGCATATCCATCTCGAAGGCGACACGGCGGTCGTCACCGGCACGCAGAAGCTCAAAGGCGCGCCGGTGATGGCGACCGATCTGCGCGCCTCGGTGTCGCTGGTGATCGCCGCGCTCGCCGCGCAGGGCGAGACGGTGGTGAGCCGCGTCTACCATCTCGACCGCGGCTTCGAGCATCTCGAAAAGAAGNNCCCGAGCTGCGGCGCGCAGGTGGAGCGGCTCAGCGCGGGCGAGTGAGGGGGCGGGCGTTGTTTAGCTCGCGAATCAATGAAGGCATCTGGTCTTGATCTCAACCAACCTTTCGCAGAGCGGTTCGCCTTAGCCTTCTACGCCTCGGCCTCTATTTTTCTACCAGCGAGCGCCCCCAATCATCAGATTGGGACTGTAAGAACGCACGAATGCAATCCGACTCGATCACCTCTCTTGATGCCCCGGTGATTTTAGCCGCTTCGGTTGAGAATTCGTGGTGATCCATATCCGGATAGGCCGCTAAAATTTTATCAAGATCAAAAGAATAGCTTCTAATAAGCTCCGCCTTTCCCTGAGGCGAGCAAAATATCAGCTTTTCTGGTGCGCAAGCGCCGGGTAGACTATATACCTTTTGATTAACCAGCTCGACCTGATCTCCGTCGCGTACTCCAATAGCCTTTATTGCGCTTAATTTTAGAACACTCACAGCACCTTTTACCGCCTCTGCGTCCCCGAATGGAAGGATTTTAATTCGTCGCAGTATCTCCGGGCGCTTGATCCGAATTATCTCCCTCAAGAGAGACTGGGCGAATGCATCCTCAACACAGACGATCAAATGGCCGTCGTGTCCTTCGGTAAGGGCATTGCGAAGGTGTATTGACGATAGGCGATCATAAACCCTGACATTATCTTTATCTCGCGAAAGCATCTTTCGCCCGCGGGGTGGCAAAGCGCGAATTATTGCGGATGAATGCGTCGAGAATATAATCTGATGGCCGCGCCTAAAGCTGACATCTAAAAGATATTTCGCAAATTCATACTGGGCGAACTCGTGAAGGCTAGTTTCTGGCTCCTCCAATATAATTAAGGACTGCATAGGACAGCTTTCAAGAAGACGTATGGTGTGAATAACACGCCCCTCTCCAAATCCCATATTGTTTTCTGAGTATTCTGCTCCGAAACGTTTCGCCATTCCGANGCCAGCTTTACGGGCGTCGCTTCTAACGCCCTGGAAGAAAATCTCATCATACGGATTTCCAAGTATTCTGGAAGCCCACTTTGCCCCGTCCTCGACTTCAGCCCTATCAGATAAAACGATGTTTTNTGCGCTATATATTGTTAGATCTCTGCGTTCCACTTTCGGCAAATAGAATGCAAGCCCCACATAGACTGATGCCTTCTCCGGCTGCCGTTTATAGCCACTCCACTCCTTGGCGGTTCGACTTACAGTTAGAGTTTGATCTTCGGACATAGAATTTGTTTGATAACGATACTCAACACTGGCTTCATTACTAAATGGAAACGGGTCAACCACCGAGACGGGGAAGAAATCTTTTATATAAAACCTTTTAAAATCAGTCGTCGAAATGTCTTTGTATGCGCATAGCAACAATTGGCCTACCGTGCTTTTTCCTGCGCCATTTAATCCGGTTATTGCAGTCACTGGATATTCAAATTCTATTTCGCATGTAACTCNCCTGAAGCCCTTTATGCCAACTTTGTTAACGCACGCACCAAAATTTGCATACCGATGTGACTTCTCAAATTTTGATGACAATTTCTTACTTACATCTGCCATTTTAATAATCCAGTCTTTTGCGCGAGAGACATCACGCAATTATGCAACGTATCATTGCGAATGATTACGAGATACGCAATACAATTTCCTCGCATCGCGCGCTAGCATCTCTACTTTTCTATGAAACGCCCCCATGACCCCGCGCCAGCTCTCCGGCTATCTGTTTCTTGCGCTCGCCTGGGGGCTGTCGTTCCTGGTGTTGCTGCGGGTCGTCGCCGCTTTCGGCGAGGTCGGCGGCGTGACGTTTCGCTGCTTCGTGGCGGCGGGGACGCTTCTCGCGCTGGCGCGCGCCACCGGGCGGCGGCTCGATTTCCGGCACGGCCCGGCGCCCTATCTGATGCTCGGCGCGACGACGGTCGCCGGCCAGTTGCTCGGGCTCAACTACGCGACGCCGCGCATCGGCACCGCGATGGCGGCGATCATCGTCGCCACCATTCCGCTGTTCTCGATGCTGATCGCGCGCGCCGTCGGGCTGGAGCGGCTGACGCCGGCGCGGCTGGCGGGGCTGGCGCTCGGCGTCGCCGGCGTGGCGCTGCTGGTCGGCTTTCCGGCGCAGGCGATCACGCCGCAGTTTTTGCTCGGCTGCGCGGCCTGCGCCGGCGCCTGCCTGTGCGCGGCCTCCGGCAGCGTCTACGCCGGGATGCGGATGAAGGGCGTCGGCCCGTTCGAGACGACCATCGGCGCCTTTCTGGCCGGNGGGCTGATCTGCGCGCCGTTCCTGCTCGTCGCGCCGGTTCCGACGACGCCGGCGCCGCTCGATTATCTTTTCCTCTTCATTCTCGGCGCCGGGATGAGCGCGGCGACCTATGTCGTCTATTTCCGCCTCGTCGCAGAAATCGGCCCGACCCGGGCGATCAGCGTCGAATTCGCGGTCACGGCGGTCGCGGTGAGCGTCGGGGCGCTGTGGCTGGGCGAGAGTCTGACCCCGGCGCAGGTCGCCGGCGCCGGCGCGATCGTCGCCGGCTGCGCGCTGGTGCTGGGGCTGGTCAGGCCCCGCGGCTAGTCGCCGATCGCCACGCCTTCGCGCCGCGAATCGGCGCCGCCGTCGAGCCCGCGCGGGGTCACGCGGATCGCCTGCGCGCCGGAGGTCATCTCGATCGCTCTCACCATATGCCCTCGCGTCGCCGCCAGCGCCGCCGCCCAGGGTTCGGCCTCCGTGCCGGCCTCGACTTCGGTGGGCCCGTTGCGGCTGCCGAAATTGGCGAGGTCGACGGCCTGTTGCGGGCTCAGGCCCCAGTCGAACATCGCCACGAAGGTCTTGGCGACGTAATTGATGATCAGGCTGCCGCCGGGCGATCCGAGCGTCGCCACGAGCGCGCCGCCGGCGTCGAACACCAGCGTCGGCGTCATCGAGCTGCGCGGCCGCTTGCCGGGCTCGACGCGATTGGCGACCGGCTTGCCGTCCTCTTCGGGCGCGAAGTTGAAATCCGTCAACTCGTTGTTGAGCAGAAAACCCGAGCGCGTCATGACGCGGGCGCCGAAGCCGTCCTCGATGGTGGAGGTCATCGCCACGGCGTTTCCGTCGGCGTCGATCGCCGAAATGTGGCTGGTGCCATGCTCGACGCCTTCGCCGGGGGCGAGACGCATGGTCTTCTTCATCGGCGGCGCGCCGGCTTTGGCGCGGCCGAGGCTGCGGTCGGGCTGGATCAGCGCGGCGCGCGCGCGGATGTAGTCGCGGTCGATCAGGCCGGCGACCGGCACGTCGACGAAAGCAGGGTCGCCGAGATAGAGCGCGCGGTCCGCGAAGGCGAGGCGGCCAGCCTCCGAAATCCAGTGCAAGGCGTCCGGGCCCTGCCCCATCGCCGCGAGATCCTGCGTCTCCAGCACGCCGAGGATTTGCGCCATCGCGACGCCGCCCGAGGAGGGCGGCCCCATGCCGCAGACCCGCCAGAGCCGATAGGGCGCGCAGACCGGTTCGCGTTCGACCACCGCATAGCCGGCGAGGTCGGAGGCCGTCATGTCGCCGGGATTGGTGGGGTGATCGCGCACGCTCGCCACCACGTCTCCGGCGATCGCGCCCTCGTNAAAGGCGTCCGCGCCCTTCTGCGCCAGCGTCTTGAGAACGCCCGCCATCGCCCGGTTGCGCAAGAGATAGCCGACCGGGCGCGGCGCGCCGCTCTCGTCGTAATAGAGCGCCCGCGCGCGCGGGTCGGCACGCAGCGCGATCTCCTGCGTCAGCAGGCCGTTGAGGCGCGGCGACACCGTGAAGCCGTCCTCGGCGATCCGGATGGCCGGCTCGAACAGCCTCGCCCAGGGCAATTTGCCGAAGCGCCGGTGCGCCTCGCCGAGCAAACGCGGCGTGCCCGGCACGCCGACCGAGCGCCCGCCGACGACCGCCTGCATGAAGGGCATCGGCTTGCCGTCCTTCATGAAGCGGTCGGGCGTGGCGGCGGCGGGCGCGGTCTCGCGGCCGTCGAGCGTGACGACCCGTCGTCCGGCCTTGTCGTAGACGACCATGAAGGCGCCGCCGCCGAGCCCCGAGCTTTGCGGTTCGACCTGCGCCAGAACGAGCTGCGTCGCGATGGCGGCGTCGACCGCCGAGCCGCCGGCGCGCAACATCTCCCGCCCCGCCGCGGCCAAAGGATTGGCCGCCGCGACCATGTGGCGGGCGGCGACGCCGGCCTGCTTCAACATGCGCCCGGTCGCCGCCTCCGGCGACTGAGTCTGGGCGAGCGGGCGCGGCGGCGACCAAAGCGGCGAGAAGAATGAAGGGGCTGCTGCGCATCGTTCGGGCTCCCGAAGCGGAGAGGAGAGGCGGCCGCCGAACCCGCGCGCGACGCAGCGTGCGCGAAGACGAGCGTCTTCGCCCGCCATGATAGCCGCGTCCCTCGCGACGGCAATCGGGATGATGCGAGCCCTGCGGGCGATGCGCCGACGAGAACGCAGGACAAAAGTCATGGGGATGCTTGGTTGCACGTGAATTTCTATTTATACGCCATGAATGTTGTTTTCTGAACTGCCTGAATAGTTGTTTATTTAAATGAACGCTTTTCAAACATTTAAAATGGGGACGATGCGTTTGCGATCGGCGGAGAGAGCGCGATCGACGAAATATGGATATAATGCCTTACTCGCCGTTCATTCGGGACATCTCCACATCGTGGACGATCGCGATAAACAGCGCCGTTATCGCCCCGCCAAGAATAATTCCCAGGAAAAGACCAAGCAACATCCATGCGAGCCAAACCATGCGAAGGTCTCCACGCGGCGTCCTGCGATCTTCCAAGAGGAAGCGGCGGCGGCTCGTCGGCCGACGCAACATCAACAGAAATTCTGTCAATCGTCAACAGGACTTCTGTTGGACCCTTCTCTAACCATTGGAGAATGGACGTAAACGCAAGGATTCGCGCCGCGCGGATAGCTGCTGGATTCCGTTCGGCGCAAGAAGCCGCGCGCCGTTTCGGCTGGACGCCGTCGACCTACGCCTCCCATGAAAACGGACAAACGCGCACCCCGTCGCTTGAGGTGATCGAAGCCTACGCCGCCGCGTTTAAAGTCGCTCCCGAATATTTGGCGTTCGGCTCGAATTCCAAAAGCGAAACGAGCATTCCAGTATTGGGCGTCGTCGGCGCCGGAGATCATGTCAACATCATTCCGGAAGACGGAAACGCCATCGATTGGCTGACCGGTCCGCCGCTTCGCCTTTTTGCGGTGATCGTCAAAGGCGGCTCGATGGAGCCGGTATACCGGGAGGGCGACGCTCTTTTTCGCTCCGCCGACTTCGCGCACGGCGGCGGTCGGCCATGACTGCGTCGTCGTCACCGAAAACGAAAAGGCATATATAAAACATCTCAAGCGCGGCGCATCGTTCGGACGGTATGACTTGTTGAGTTACAACGCCGTCGAGCCGATAAGGGACGTGGTCGTGAGATGGGCGGCGCCGATCTCCTGGATTCGCCGCGCGACGCGCTAGCCTCGCCCGTCGCCTTTGGCCGCCTCACGCCCGGCGCGGCGCGCACGAACCGTTGCGCTCCGGAATTTCGAGCCGAGCGACGCGCTGTTCTCATGGCGGCCGTCGCCGGCTAAGATCGCGCATCGACGCCGCCACGCGCTCGCCGCCGCGCCAAAGCTCCGCTTCGAGCGAAGGCCACGCAAGGCGCATGCGCGCGGAGCGAAACTGTGCCGATGCCGAGCGAAGCCGAGATCGACCGCTTGTTCCACGCAGCCAAGGCCGCGCAGGCGATGGCGCACGCGCCCTATTCGGGCTTTCGCGTCGGCGCCGCCGTTCTTGGCGAGGACGGCGCAGCTTTCGCCGGCTGCAACGTCGAGAACGCCGCCTACCCGCTCGGCGCCTGCGCCGAGGCGGGCGCGCTGTCGGCCTTCGTGCTGGCGGGCGGCCGTCGTCTGCGCGCGGCGCTTGTGCTTGGCGAGGGAGAGGCGCTGACGACGCCCTGCGGCGGCTGCCGGCAAAGGCTGCGCGAATTCGCGTCTCCCGACGCGGTGGTTCTCGTCGCCGGACCGCAAGGCGTGCGCGCCCGCTTCACGCTGGAGGCGCTGTTGCCCGCCTCGTTCGGGCCGGACAATCTCGCGCCGACGCGAGGGCCCAGATGAGCGCAGCCGCGACCTGTTTTCGGACGAGCCGGCCGCCGCCTTGGCGCTGCTGCGGGCGCTCGGCGTCGAACCCGTCGATCTCGCCGTCGTGCTCGGCACAGGCCTGGGAGGGCTGGCGGACGAAATCGAGGAGGCGACGAGCGTTCCCTATGCCGCGCTTCCCGGCTTTCCGGCGCCGCGCGTCGGCGGCCATGCGGGGCGGCTTGCGGTCGGGCGGATCGCCGGCCGGCGCGTCGCGCTGATGCAAGGGCGAGCCCACTATTACGAGCGCGGCGAGGCGGCGGCGATGGGCGAGCCGATCAAATGCCTGGCGGGGCTGGGCGCGCGCGCGATCATCCTCACCAACGCGGCCGGCTCGTTGCGGACCGATTGGCGGCCGGGGACGGTCGCGATCCTGGCCGACCATCTCAACCTCGCGGGCGCGAATCCGCTGTTCGGCGATCCGAGCGACGCGCGCTTCGTGACGATGACCGACGCCTACGATCCGGCCTTGCGGGCGGGGCTGCGGCGCGCGGGCGCGAGCCTGGGGCTCGATCCGCCCGAAGCGGTCTACGCCTGGTTCTCAGGCCCGTCCTTCGAGACGCCGGCCGAAATCCGCATGGCGCGCATGCTCGGCGCCGATCTCGTGGGCATGTCCAGCGTTCCCGAGACGCTGCTGGCGCGCCGCTTCGGGCTGCGCGTGGCGGGGCTGTCTCTCGTCACCAATCTCGGCGCCGGGCTGGAGGGCGCGGCCCCTCGNCATGGCGAGACGCAAGCGGCGGCCGCGGCCGCCGCGACGCGCGTGCGGCGCCTGCTCACACGCTTCATCGGAGACTGCGATGTCTGACCTGTCGCCCGCCCGCCGTTGCCTCGCCGCGCTCGACCTCACCGATCTGTCCGACACGGCCGACGAGGCGAGCCTCGACGCGCTGTGCGCGCGCCCAGACGCCCTACGGCCCCGTGGCCGCGGTCTGCGTCTGGCCGCGTTTCGTCGAGCGCGCCCGCTCGCGGCTCGAAGGCACCGGAATCAAGGTCGCCACGGTCGCCAATTTCCCGGCCGGCGGCGAGGACGCGGCGGCGCTGCGCCGCGAAGTCGAAGCGGCGCTCGACGCCGGCGCCGAGGAGGTCGACGTCGTCATCCCCTGGCGCGCCATCCTCGACGACCGCATGGAGGCCGCCGTCGCGACGCTGGAGGCCGGCCGCGAGGCGGCGGGCGCGGCGACGCTGAAATGGATTCTGGAGACGGGCGAGCTGAAGACGCCGGAGGCGATCGCGCTCGCCGCCGCGATGGCGATCGAGGAAGGCGGCGCGGATTTCCTCAAGACCTCGACGGGGCGCGTCGCGCTCGGCGCGACGCCGGAGGCGGTCGAGACCATGCTCGACGTGATCTCCGGCTCGGGCCATGATTGCGGCGTCAAGATTTCGGGCGGCGTCTCGGAAGCGCGCGAGGCGGCCGATTATATGTCGATGGCCGACGAGGCGATGGCCGACTTCAAGGACGACGACGAGGCGTTCTGGGCGACGCCGGCGCGGTTCCGCCTCGGCGCCAGCCGGCTGCTCGACGCGCTGATCCAGCAGATCGCGTCGGAGCCGAAGCCTTGAGCGGCGCGGCGTTCCTGCCGCAGGAGATCATCCGCGCCAAGCGCGACGGGGCGGCGCTGCACGCCGCCGACATCGCCGCCTTCATCGCCGGGCTTTGCGACGAACGCGTCTCCGAGAGCCAGGCCGCCGCCTTCGCGATGGCGGTGTTCTTCCGCGGCATGACGCTGGCCGAACGCGTCGCGCTGACGCAGGCGATGGCGCGCTCCGGCGCGACGCTCGACTGGCGCGCGCAGGCGCTCAACGGGCCCGCGCTCGACAAGCATTCGACCGGCGGGATCGGCGACGCCACCAGTCTCGTCGTCGCCCCGCTGGTGGCGGCCTGCGGCGGCTATGTGCCGATGATCTCGGGCCGCGGCCTCGGCCACACCGGCGGCACGCTCGACAAGCTGGACGCTATTCCCGGCTACCGCTCGCAACCCGATCTCGACGCCTTTCGCCGCGTCGTGCGCGAGGTCGGCTGCGCGGTGATCGGCCAGACCGGCGACCTCGCGCCGGCGGACCGGCGGCTCTACGCCATCCGCGACGTCACCGCGACGGTCGAGTCGATCCCGCTGATCACCGCCTCGATCCTGTCGAAGAAATTCGCCGCCGGCCTCGACGGCCTCGTCATGGACGTCAAGACGGGCGGGGGCGCCTTCATGACGACGCGCGAGGCGGCGCGCGACCTCGCCGATTCGCTGGCGCAGGTCGCCGGCGCCGGCGGCCTGCCCACCGTCGCGCTGGTCACCGACATGAACGAGCCGCTCGGCTCGGCCGCCGGCGCGGCGCTGGAGACCCGCCACGCCATCGACATGCTGACCGGAGCGCGGCGCGACCCNCGCTTCGCGGAGACGACGCTGGCGCTGGCCGCCGAGATGCTCGTGCTTGGCCGCCTCGCGGGCGATCTCGACGCGGCGCGCGGCGCGCTCGCGGCGGCGCTCGACCAGGGCGCGGCGGCCGAGCGCTTCGCGCGGATGGTCGCGGCGCTCGGCGGACCGGCCGATCTGATCGACGCGCCCGAGCGCCATCTGCCGCGCGCCCCGACGACGCTGACGGTGACGCCGGCGACGCCGGGGCGGGTGCTGTCGTGCGACGCGCGGGCGATCGGGCTGGCCGTGGTCGGCCTCGGCGGCGGCCGCACGCGGCCGCAGGACGCCATCGATCCGCGCGTGGGCTTCGAACGGCTGGCGGGGATCGGCGACGCCGTCGGCGCCGACCATCCGCTCGGCGTCGTGCACGCCGCCGACGCGGCGAGCGCCGAACGCGCGGCGGGCGCCTTGCGCGCCGCCTATGTCGTGGGCGAAGGTGCNGACCCCGACCGCGGACCGGTGCGCGAACGCCGCGCCGCTCCCCTGACGCCGCGGAACGGAGTGGAGGCGTGGAATGACCGTGCTCGTCACCGTGTCCGGCTGGGACGTGGAGCCCTGGCTTGAGCGCTTCCGTCGCCTGTTGCCGGAAAAGCCGATCGTCACCCCGGCCGACGACTTCAAACGCGAGGACGTNGCTGGCGTCGCGACCTGGAAACACCCGCCCGGCTCGCTCAAGGCGTTGCCCAACCTCAAGGCGGTGTTCTCGCTGGGGGCCGGCGTCGACCACGTCTTCGCCGATCCCGATCTGCCCGACGTGCCGGTGGCGCGCGTGGTCGATCCCGACCTGACGATGCGGATGAGCGAATGGGTCTTGCTGCATGTGCTGATGCATCATCGCCAGCAACGCATGTACGATTACCAGCAATACGAAAAATCNTGGCATGACGACGACAGCCAGCCGGCCGCCAAGGACGTGCGCGTCGGCGTGATGGGCCTGGGCGAGCTNGGCGCCGACGCGGCGCGCAAGTTGGCGATGGTGGGCTTCGACGTGGCGGGGTGGGCGCGCTCGCGCCACCGCATCGAGAAGGTGAAGTGTTTCGCCGGCGCCGCCGGCTCGACNGCCTTTCTGGCGCGCACCGACATCCTGGTGGCGCTGATGCCGCTGACGGAGGAGACGCGCGGCGTCCTCAACATGGCGCTGTTCCGCAAGCTGGCGCGCGACGGGCGGCTCGGCGGCCCGATCCTGATCAACGCCGGGCGCGGCGGCTCGCAGAACGAAGCCGACATTCTCGCCGCGTTGGACGAGGGCGTGCTGAAGGCCGCCACTCTGGACGTCTTCGCCGCCGAGCCGTTGCCGGCGTCGTCGCCGCTGTGGAGCGATCCGCGCGTCACCATCACGCCCCACAACTCCGCCCAGAGCGACCCCGACGCGGTGGCCGCCAGCGTCTCCCGGCAAATCCGCGCCCTGGAGCGCGGCGAGGAGCTGCAACATGTGGTGGAGCGCGGGCGGGGATACTGAGGGCGGCCCGCCGTTCCGCGACCGGCACGCGCCGCGGGCGACGGCCCTCCCGGCGGGACGCTACGACGAGACCCTGCGCGCCCCCGTCATCGCGCCGCCGCCATTCGCCAGAATCCGCGCCCGCGCCTGCGACANGGGCTCTTCGACGACGAGCAGGTGGAAGGCGTTGGCGTGGAGCAGCGTCGCGGCGTCGCGCATGATCCCGACATGGCCCTTCCAGAAGACGAGATCGCCGCGGCGCAGATGCGTCATCGCCTCGTCGACCGGCAGCGCCGCGCCGATCCGCGCCAGCATGTCGGAATCGCGTGGGGCCTCGACGCCCGCCGCGCGCAGCGCGGTCTGGACGAGGCCGGAGCAATCGATCCCCTGCGAGGAGCGCCCGCCCCACAGATAGGGGACGCCGAGAAACAGCTCGGCGACGGCGACGGGATCGTCGACGCGCGCGTCGAGCGGCGCCAGATGCGCGGCGAAGACGAGGCCGTGCGGCGTCTTCGCCCAGACGTCCTCGCGGCCGGTCACCGCGATCCGCGCGTCGCGGGTCAGCGCCATGAGCGGCGCGGTCTTGACGCTGGCGGCCGGATAGACATGCGCGCGGGCGACGGCGACGCGATGGGTCGGCGCAAGGCCCGGCGCGACGAGCGCGGTGGAGGAGAGATAGCCGACATAGCCGTCGCGGGCGCATTGGCCCCAGGCCCAGCCCTCCTCGTCCTCGTAGACGACGACGGTCTCGCCGAACAGCGCCTGCGTCTCGATCCCGAGCGAGAGGTCGGGCGCCTTGCGCAGGTCGACGACGGGCTCCGCCACGACCATCGCGCGGCCTTCGACGAAGCGCGCCGCCTCGACGCTGGCGCGCAGATGCGCGGCGGCCAGATCGGGCCGCGCCGGCGTGATCCTCGGGTCGAACGTCATCGGCGATCTCCTGGCGGCGGGCGCGTCACGGCCCGATCTCCTTGCCGCGGGCGACCACAAGGTCGCCGAATTTCTCGACGAACAACGCGCCCTTCACAGTGCGCTGGATCAGCACGTTGCGGCGGTCGGTCTCGTCGCGGCGACGGGTGACGAGGTCGTGTTTGCCCATCGTGTCGAGGCCGCGGGTGATCACGGGTTTGGTGACGGCGAGCTTCCTGGCCAGCCCGCGCACGGTGTGGGGNNGAGGCTCCAGATAGATCGTCAGCAACATGGTCGNCTGACGCATCGAGAAATCGGGGACGTCGTCGGCGCCGGCGCCCAGCACCATCTCGAAGGCGACGTCGTGCATCAGTTTCAGCGCCTGCGCCGGGCGCAGCTCGACCGGCATACCTCAACCCCGTAAAGGCGCGCGAGAGCCTCGTGCACAAGCCGCGCCGCCTGCGGCTCGCCGCCCTCGGGGCGGCCGGGCCGCTCCTTCGGCGTCCAGCCGTAAATGTCGATGTGGGCCCAGCGCCCTGCGCCCTCGGCGAAGCGGCGCAGGAACAGCGCGGCGAGGATCGAACCGGCCATGCCGCCGCCCGGCGCCGAATTGAGGTCGGCGATCCGGGAGTCGAGCAAGGCGTCGTAAGGGGCGTGCAAGGGCAGCCGCCAGACCGGATCGTCGACCGCGCGCCCGGCCGCCACGAGCGCCTCGGCGAGCGCGTCGTCTTCGGTGAAGAGCGGGGGCAATTGCGGACCGAGGGCGACGCGCGCCGCGCCGGTGAGCGTGGCGAAGTCGATCAGCAGGTCGGGCCGCTCCTCGCAGGCGTAAGCGAGCGCGTCGGCGAGGATCAGCCGCCCCTCGGCGTCGGTGTTGCCGATCTCCACCGTCAGGCCCTTGCGCGAGCGGTAGACGTCCGAGGTGCGGAAGGCGTCGCCGGCGACCGCGTTCTCGACGACCGGCAGCAGCACGCGCAGCGCGATCCTCGGGCCAAGGCCGGCGCGCATGTCGCCGGCGATCATGGCGGCGCAGGCGAGCGCGGCGGCGGCGCCGCCCATGTCCTTCTTCATCAGCGCCATCGACGCCGAGGGCTTGATGTCGAGGCCGCCGGTGTCGAACACGACGCCCTTGCCGACCAGCGTGACGCGCGGCCCCTCGCCGGCGAAACGGATGTCGATCAGGCGGGGCGCGCGCGNGGAGGCTCGGCCGACCGCCGCGATCAGCGGGAAGCCTTGCGCCAGCGCGTCGCCGGAAATCGTTTCGACCGTCGCGCCCTGCGCGCGCGCCAGCGCGCGGGCGGCGTCCTCCAGCTCCTGCGGGCCGAGATCGTTGGCGGGCGTGTTGATGAGATCGCGCCCCAGCGCGACGGCGGCAGCGACGCGCTCGACGCGGGCGGCGTCGAGCCCCTGCGGGGCGATCAGCCGCGCTCCGGCGGTCGCGGCCTTGTAGCGCGCGAAGCGATAACTCCCGAGCAGGAAGGCGAGCGCGTCGAGCGCGTCGACGGCGCCCTCGAACCGGTAAAGCCCCGGCGGCAGCACGCCCGGCAGCCGCCCCGCGGCGAAGGGGTCGCGCAGCCGCGCGCCCTGCGGCTCGACCACGGCGAGGGCGATGATGCCGCNCGGCGCCGTCGGGGCGAGCGCGCAGCCGCCCGGCCGTGCGACGAAGCCCACCGCCTTCAGCCAGTCGCGCGCGGCGTCCGGCAGCGTCGTCTCGACGGCGGCGAAGGCGTCGGCGGCGATCAAGCGGATCGGCGTCGCGGGCGCGTCGGCGGGCGCGAAGGCGAGCGGGGCGGAGGCGAGGGTGGCGGACAAAGCGGGCTCCGTGGGGCGCGGCGGGTCGGCGCAGCGATAGCGCGTCGCGATTAACCGCTCGTTAGCGTTAACCAAATATTGCTGGCGAGGCGAGGCCGGGTCGCCTCGCGCCCCGACTCGTTTCGCGCCTCGTCGCTTGTAGGAGCGCCCGCCGATGTCCCGTTGCCCCGCCCGTCCGTCGTCCGCCCCCGGGGCTGGGCCGCGCTGCTCTGCCTGGCGCTGGCGAGCGCGGCGCTGGGCGGCTGCAAGTCCACCGGCGACACGACCGGCTCGATCGCCGCCGCCGCCGTGACGACCGATCCCGGNCCAGCTGCACGCCCGCGTCGAGGAGCGGGCCGACGTTACGAGGCCCACCCCGCCGACCCCGCGGGAGCGATGGCCTATGCGGCGGCGCTGCGCGCCGAGCAGCGTCACCCGCAGGCCGTCGCCGTGCTTCAGGACGCGGTGGCCAAGAACCCGAACAATCTCGCCGTGGTGGGCGCCTACGGAAAAGCGCTCGCCGACGCCGGCCGCCTGAAGGAGGCCGCCGCCGCGCTGGAGCGCGCGCATACGCCGGAGCGGCCGAACTGGTCGGTGCTGTCGGCGCAAGGCTCCGTGGCCGACCAGATGGGCGACCATGCGCGCGCCCAGCAATATTACGAGGCGGCGCTGAAGATCGCGCCGGGCGAACCGGGCGTGATGTCGAATCTCGGCTTGTCCTACGCCCTCTCGCGCGATCTGCCGCGCGCGGAGGCGACTTTGCTTCAAGCCAGCNNCGCGCGCCGCGCCGACGCGCGGGTGCGCCAAAATCTGGCGTTGGTGCTGGCGTTGGCGGGCAAGTTCGGCGAGGCCGAAGCGGTGGCGCGACAAGATTTGTCGCCCGCCGACGCCGCCGCCAACATCGCGTCGATCCGCAGGACGATCGCAGAAAGCGACACCTGGCGCAAAATTCAGGAAGGCGGCCGAAAGCCCGCCCGGCGCGGCTGACGCCGGCCGAAACCATGCGACGCTCGACGTCGCTCCCGCCGGCGGGCTGGCCGGCGGCGGGCGCTCAGCCGCCGCTCTCGACCAGGACTCTTGATCGCGGCCGCTGGCGAATTGGCCAAGGCGAAGGGCGAAAATGTCGGTGCGCGCGGAAGGCGGCGCCCACGTTGATGAAAAGCCCGCCGTCGCCGGCGGGCTTTTATTGGAACCAGGCGCGGCCCGATCAGGCCGGCAGCGCGGCCTTGGCCTGCTCGACGATCGCCTTGAAGGCGGCCGGCTCGCGGATGGCGAGGTCGGAGAGGACCTTGCGGTCGAGCGTGACGCCGGCCTTGTTCATGCCGTCGATGAACTTGGAGTAGGTCAGGCCGAATTCGCGCACGGCGGCGTTGAGGCGCTGAATCCAGAGCGCGCGGAAGGTGCGCTTCTTGTTCTTGCGGTCGCGATACGAATACTGCATCGCCTTGTCGGTCGCCGCCTTGGCGACGCGGATGGTGTTCTTGCGGCGGCCGTAGAAGCCCTTGGCCTGCTTGAGAACCTTCTTGTGCTTGGCGTGGGCGGTGACGCCGCGTTTGACGCGAGCCATATTAAGCTCCTGAGATCACGGAAAAAATGGAAAAGGGCGAAACGTCCGCGCGGAACGCGCGGGGCGCGGGACTTCGGTCAGCCGTTGGGCAGGAAGTACTGCTTGATGTTGTCGCCGTCCGTCTTGAACAGCACCTTGGTGCCGCGCAGGTTCCGGATCTGCTTGGTGGTGCGCTTGATCATGCCGTGGCGCTTGCCGGCCTGGGCGTAGACGACCTTGCCGGTGCCGGTGATCTTGAAGCGCTTTTTCGCGCCCGATTTGGTCTTCAGCTTGGGCATTTGGCTCTCCTTGGGCGGCGATCCGCCTGAGGCTGAACCGGACCGGAGTCCGGCCCGCGCGGGTCGCGCGGAAAAATCGCCACGGCAGCCCTGACTGGCCGGGCGATTTGGAGAGGCGCTTATGGCGCCGCGCCGCGCGGATTGCAAGCAAAAGGCGGCGCTTTTCAGCGCAGCGCCGTCGCCCAGACGGTCCAGCCCGGCCGGTCGCGGCGGATCGCGCGCGCGGCGCGGGCGGCGAGCCTTCTGTCCGCGAACAGCGCGAAGCAGGTCGCGCCCGAGCCCGACATGCGCGCGAATTTCGCGCCGCGCGCCGCGCCGAGCACGGCGAGCGCGTCGCCGACCACAGGGGCGAGCACGCAGGCGGGGTCTTCGAGGTCGTTGCGGGTCTTCTTCAGGAGCGCCAGCAGCGCGTCGGCGTCGAGGCCGGAGGCGATGGCGGGATGGGGCTGCAAGGCGTGGGTCTCGCCGGGCTTGAGGCCGAGCCGGGCGAAGACGTCCTTCGTCAGAAGCGCGACGCCCGGATTGACGAGGACGGCGAACAGAGGGGGCAGACGCAGCACGGGGCCGGNCTCATGGCCGACGCCGAACATCAGGCGGGCGCGGGCGGCGAGGCAGACGGGCACGTCGGAGCCGCAGGCCTGCGCCGCCGCGATCAGGCGGGCGTCGTCGGGCGCGAGCGCGTTGGCGCGGGCGAGCAGGCGGAGCGTCGCCGCCGCGTCGGCCGAACCGCCGCCGACGCCGGCGGCGACCGGCAGGCGTTTGGTCAGGCGCAGCGCGCCGAGCCGCAGGCCGGGGACGCGCTCGGCCAAGGCGCGCGCGGCCTTGAGGCAGAGATTGTCGTCGCCCTGCCCCGCCGCTCCGGCGGTCGGCCCGTCGACGACGAGCGACAAAGCCGGGCCGGGATCGAGCGCGACAAGATCGCCGCCGCCGCCGAAGGCGACGAGGCTCGCCAGCGCGTGCATGCCGTCGTCGCGGCGCGACAGCGCCAGCAGGCTGAGATTGATCTTGGGTCCGGCGCGCTCGACCAGACGCATCGTCACGGCCTTTCTGGGCCCATTGGACCGGCGGTCAGCCGCCGTTTCCGGGCGGAGCGGGCGCGACGACGGGAGGAGGAGGCGGCGCGGACGGGGCCACGCCCCCATGCCGCCCATGCCGCCCATGCCCCCATTCCGTCGCCGCTCATGCCGGGAATCGGCGCGGGCGGGGCGGCAGCGCCATGCCGGACGCAGGGGGCGTCGTCGAGGCCATCCTGAATCTTGCGCAGGATATTGGTCAGATCCTCGGGCTCGGGCTTGAGATCGCGCGCCTTGTTCCACTGGAAGGTCGCTTCGAGCTTGCGCCCGACGCGCCAGTAAGCGTCGCCCAGATGATCGTTGATCACCGGATCGGAGGGCTTCGCCCGATCGCGCGCTCCAGTTCGGCCGCCGCCTCGGGATAGCGGCCGAGCTTGTAATAGGCCCAGCCCAGCGAATCGACGATGTAGCCGTCGGTGGGGCGCAGCTCGACGGCGCGGCGCAGCATCTTGAACGCCTCGTCAAGATTGAGGCCGCGGTCGACCAGGCTGTAACCGAGATAGTTCAGAACCATCGGCTGTTCGGGATAAAGAGCCAGCGCCTGCCGGAAATCCGCCTCCGCCTTCGGCCAGTCCTGGCNGCGCTCATAAGCGACGCCGCGACGGTAATAGAGAGACCAGTAGCCGGGCTCGGGCTTGACCTGCGCGACGGCCCTGTTCAGCGCGACGACGGCGGCGGCGTAGTCCTTGCGGGTGATCTGGAGGTTGCCGAGCGCCATCAACGCGTCGACGTCGGTCGGCCGCTCCGCGACGATGGCGTCAAGCTGCTTGACGGCGTCCTCGACGCGGTTGAGCTGCTCAAGGCTGAGCGCGGCCTGGACTTCGGCGGAGCCGCGCAGCGGCGAGGTCTGCGGCACGGACCGATAGACGTCGATGGCGCGCTCGAACTGCTTGGTGCGCTCATAGACGTCGGCGAGCGACAGCAGCGCCATGCCGTTGTCGGGCGCAAGATGCAGGCCAAGGCGCAGATAGACCAGCGAGGCGAGTTCGTCGCCGGTGCGCCCGCCCGCGGCGCCCAGCCCGCACAGCGTCTCGCCCGCGCCCTCGCGCGCGTCGACGATGATCGGCTTGAGGGTCTTGCCCGCCTCCAGATCGGCGATCGCGGCGAGCACGACGGGATGGCGCGGCAAGGTGCGGGCGAAATCCCGGTATAGCGCCAACGCCTCGTCGCGCTTGCCGTGGCTCGACAGCATCCGCGCATAGGCGTCGACCAGACGCAACGTCTGCTTCTCCCCCTCATAGGCCGCCTTCATGCGCGTCAGAGCCGCGTCGCCCTGCCCCAGAAGGTCGAGAATCAGCCCGGCGTGGAAATCGCGGAAGACCGCGAAGGACGGGTCGGCGAGCTTGTCGAGGGCGGCGAGCGCCGCCTTGGCGTCCTTCGAGCCGGCGTAGGACCAGGCGGCCAGCAGCGTCGTGGTGACGTCGCGCGACCGGACGGAGCCGCTACGGGCGAGCAGCGCGCGCGCCTGGGCGTAGCGTTTCGACGCGAATTCGCGGCACGCCAGCGCCAAATAGGCCAGCCCGTTCTGGCCCGGCTTGCGGACCAGCGCGTCGGCGAAACGGAACGCCTCCGTCATGTCGCCGTTGGCGAGGGAGGCGAGGAAGGCGCGATCGAGAAGTTCGACGTTGCCGGGGTCGGCGCGCAGGGTCTCGCGGAAGAACGTCGCGGCGGCGAAGGTGTCGCGCGAGGAGCCCGCCACCAGCGCGGCGAGGTAGTTTCCCGACCGGCTCTCGCCGACCTCGAAGGGCGTCGCCACCGGCGGGAACTCGCG
Source organism: Rhodoblastus sp. (assembly GCA_013693735.1). Lineage (GTDB taxonomy): Bacteria > Pseudomonadota > Alphaproteobacteria > Rhizobiales > Beijerinckiaceae. Next base: position 663,309 of record CP059255.1, read on the forward strand.
CGCCAAAACGGGCGCGGCGGCGAGCAGGGCGAGGCCGGCCGCGGCGGCGCAGCCGCGGGGCGGTGAGGGAGCGCAAAACGAATCGCTGCACTGGGAAAATCTCCGGAGCGCGCAAAGGCGGGCGCGTGAATCGCGCCGCGCGCAGGCGAACGGACGTCGGGCGCACCATGTCGCTTTTGACAGCCTGCGGCAAGCCGCGGCCGTTTTGACCGCCGCCTGCCAGCCGCGGTCGCCGTCGACCGCCTGCGGCGCGCCGCGCGCCCGGCGCGGTCGACCGCCGAAAAGCGAACGGCGCGCCCTCAGCGCGCCGCCGCCGCGGTGAAGCGATTCGCGAAACCGCCGATCAGGCGACGCCCTGCTGCTGCATGCGCTGCTGATACAGCATGCCGAAATCGATCGGGTCGATGTAAAGCGGAGGAAAGCCGCCGGCGCGGATGGCGTCGGCGACGATCTGGCGCGCGAAGGGGAAGAGCAGGCGCGGGCACTCGATCATCACCAGAAGCGGCAACTGCTCCTGCGGGATGTTGAGCAGGCGGAAGACGCCGCCATACTCCAGTTCAAAACGGAACAGAGTGCCGGCGCCCTCGCCGGCCGAGCCTTCGAGCTTCAGGAGCACTTCGAAATCGGTGTCCGAAAGCGGGTTGGCGTTGACGTTGACGTTGATCTGGATGTTGGGCTGCTGCTCCTGCGGACCGAGCGAGCGCGNGGCGTTGGGGTTCTCGAACGACAAATCCTTCGCGTATTGCACGAGCACCGAGAGCTGGGGCGTCGTGTCCTGCTGCGCGCCGGCGCCGTTGCCGTTGCCTTCCGCCATGTCCGATCTCCAGATTGGGGCGGTTCGCGCCCGGATTTCTGCGGCGCGGGTAGCATCTTTGCGGCGGCGCCACAGCGCAGGCGCCCGCTCAGGCCCCAGATCTTGGGCCAGAGCGCCCGGCGGCTCGGCTTGAACATGCCGGCGTGGCCGATGCGCGCGCCGCCGACGTCGGCGCGCGTGAGCAACGCGAAGTCGGCGGCGGCGGCCGGATAAAAGCGACTGAGCGCCCGCGCCGCCGCAGGCGGAATGAGATCGTCGTCGGCGGCGCCGACAAGACGCAGCCGACCGCCGAACGCGTCGAGATCGGGCGCAGGCAGCGCCCCGCCCCAGTCGACGCGGTGAAATTCGGGCTGGAGGCACCAGCGCCGCCATTGCGCGAAGGCCGCGCGCGGCACGTGCTCGCCGAAGCCGGTGATCTGACGCGGCACATAGCCGAGCAGACCGGCGGCGACCGGGCCCAGCAGGAACCAGAACGCGGCCACGCGCGGCAGCGCCCGCGCGGGGTGATCGCGCCAGTATCCGGCCCCCGAGGCGACGGCGACGAGGCGGCGCACCCGGCCCGCGTCGCGATGGAACATCAGGCCGAGACCACCCAGAGAATGGCCCAGCACGTCGAGCGGCCCTCGCCCGCCGCCCGNCGCCGCGGCGGCGAGCGCGGCGTCCTGATCGCGCGCCAGCCAGTCGGCCATCGAGGCGCGCAAGCGGCCGGGCCGCCGCGAAAGGCCGCAATCGCGATAGTCGTAGAGCAGAACCTGGGCCCGCGCATGGCCGGCGAGCCATTCGGCGAAGGGCTCGTAATAGCGTCGAGGAACGGCGGTCGCGCCGTGCAAGACGACTGTGAGGGAGGGCTGAGCCGGGCGCAGCCAGCGCGCCGCAAGCCGGGCCCCGTCGGCGGCGGTCAGGTCGAGGTCGACGGTTTCGATCATATATGAACCATCGCGCGGCCGCCCGGCCGGCGCAAGCGCCCGCAGCGACCGCAAGGCTCGGAGGCTCCTCAGCCCTTCCAGCGCAGCGCGGTGATCACCGTGAACAGACGCCGCGCGGTGTCGAAATCCATCTCGATCTTGCCCTTGAGGCGGTCGATGAGCAGCGTCGCGCCGTCGTTGTGGATCTGGCGGCGCATTTCGTCGATCGCCTCGATCTGTTCGGGCGTGGCCATGCGGATCGAGGCGAAATAGGTCTCGCAGGTGGCGAAATAGTCGCGAAGCGTGGCGCGGAAAGGCGTCAGGGACAACAAATGGGCGGCGGCGGGGCTGCCGTCGGCGAGGCGAACGTCGAAAGCGAGCTTGGCGTGGTGGATCGCCAGCGTCAGCGCATAGGGCCCGTCGTCGCGGCCCGACAGGTGAAAGACATTGTCCTGCACGAGATCGTAGATGGCGATGGCGCGCTCGTTGTCCTGCTCCTCGGTGGCGTCGCCGAGCGATTCCTTGTCGAAGATCACGGAGACCAGGCGGCGCTTGTCGTCGCGCGTGGAATCGCTCATCGCGGCGCTCCCGGGCCGGCGCGCAAGGCGACCGAACGAGCATGGGCGTCGANGCCCTCCGCCTGAGCGAGCGCGATGGCGGCGGGAGCGAGCGCGCGCAGCGCGGCGGCGTCGCATTTGAGCACGGAGGTGCGCTTCATGAAATCGAGCGTCGAGAGCCCGGAGGCGAAGCGCGCCGAACGCGCGGTGGGAAGCACGTGGTTGGCGCCGGCGACGTAATCCCCGATCGCCTCGGGCGTGTGCGCGCNCAGGAAAATCGCGCCGGCGTTGGTCACGCGCGCGGCGAGCGCCTCGCAATCGGCGGCCATGATTTCAAGATGCTCGGGCGCGAGCCGGTCGATCAGGGGGATCGACTCGCCGAGCGAGGGCGTCAGGACGATCGCGCCGTAGTCGCGCCAGCTCGCCTGCGCGATGGCGCGGCGCGGCAGGCTGGCGAGTTGCGTCTCCACCGCCTGCTCGACGCGATCGGCGAGGCCGGGATCGTCCGTCACCAGAATCGATTGGGCGGCGGCGTCGTGCTCGGCCTGGGCGAGCAGATCGGCGGCGATCCAGTCGGCGTCGGCGGTCTCGTCGGCCATGATCACCACCTCGGAGGGGCCGGCGATCATGTCGANTCCGACGACCCCGAAGACGCGGCGCTTGGCGGCGGCGACATAGGCGTTGCCGGGGCCGACGATCTTGACGACGGGCGCGATCGTGCGCGTCCCATAGGCGAGGGCGGCCACCGCCTGAGCGCCGCCGACGCGATAAATCTCGTCCACCCCGGCAAGGCGCGCGGCGACCAGCGCGAGCGCCGACAGCTTGCCGTCGGGCGCAGGCATCGCCACGACGAGGCGCTTGACGCCGGCGACCTTGGCGGGAATCGCGTTCATCAGCACCGAGGACGGATAGGAGGCCGTGCCGCCCGGCACGTATAGGCCGGCCGAATCGATCGCGCTCCAGCGCCAACCCAGTTGCGCGCCGACCGCGTCCGAAAAACGCAGATCCTGCGGGCGCTGGCGCTCGTGATAGACGCGGATGCGCTCGGCCGCCAGCCNCAGCGCCGCCAGAGCCTGCGGCGCGCAGGCGGCGCGCGCGGCGTCGATCTCCGCCTCGCCGACACGAAGGCCCAGCGCGCCCAGATCGACCCGGTCGAAACGCTTCGAAAAGGCGATCAGCGCCGCGTCGCCCTCGGCGCGCACCGCCTCGATGATCTCGGCGACGACGCGGTCGACGTCTTCGGAGACTTCGCGCTTCATCGCCAGAAGCGCCGCGAAGCGGTCGGGAAAATCGGCGGCGGCCGCGTCGAGACGGATCGGCATCGAAGACACTGTCCTGAAAAGAAAACTGGTCCGAAAACCTCAGCCTTTTTCCGGCGGAAGCGGCGGCAGGCCGGCCGCGTCGACGGCGGCCAGCCAGTCGGGCGCGTCGTCGAGCTTATGTTCGGGGCAGGAATCGACGACCCAGCGCGGACCGACGTCCTGCATCTGCGCCTCCAGACATTCGACGTCGAGCTTGAGCGCCGCGCCGCCCGAAAAGGTCAGCAAAACGCTGCCGCCCGGCGCCTGATCGGGGACGAAGCCGATCGCCAGAAGCTCCAGAAGCAGCTCGGGATCGCGGCGGTCGAAGCCGATCGAGGAAACCTTCGACACCCGGTCGAAATGCAGGCCGGCGATGACGCGCTCGCGGCGGCCCTTCGCGAAGCCGTCCCAATCGAAGCGCGACAGAACCAGCGCGAAACGCCGCTCTTTCGGCAGCCATGCGAAATCGCGCGCCGGGACGAGGGCGTCCTGCGCATGGGCGGAGAGGACGGCGAGGTCTTCCTCGTCGAGCGCCATCAGTTTCAGATCGCCGGGGCGTCGGTCATCATGGTCTCCTGCGCCGGCGTTTTAGGGCGCGGCCGGGGGCGGCGCAACCGCGCCTGTCGGCGTGAGGCGGGAAGGGGAGGAACATCGCGCGATCTGCAGGTAAGTAAGCAGGTAAGTAAGAGTGAGGCGAGCGCTCGCCAAGGGGACCATCAGACGCCCCGCCACGACAAGGAGACCCCGTATGACCCAAACGCTGCACGCCGACTGGGCGCTGCTTCCCGACGGCATGACGCGCGACGTGCGCGTGCGCCTCGACGGCCCCGAGATCGCCGAGGTCGCGGCCGGCGTCGCGCCGCGGCCCGGCGAGGCGCGGGTCGGTCTCCTCGCCCCGGCCATGCCCAATCTCCACAGCCACGCCTTCCAGCGCGCGATGGCGGGAATCGCCGAGAGGCGCGCCGCCGACGCCGAATCGTTCTGGACCTGGCGCGAGGCGATGTACGGCCTCGCCCTGACGATGAGCCCGGAGGACGTCGAGGCGGTCGCCGCGCAGCTTTACGTGGAGATGCTGGAGGCGGGCTTCGCCAGCGTCGGGGAGTTTCACTATCTCCACCACGACCGCGACGGGCGGCCCTACGCCGATCCGGCCGAAATGGCCGGCCGCATCGCCGCCGCGGCGGGCGCCGCCGGCGTCGGCCTGACGCTGCTGCCGGTGTTCTACGCGCATTCGGGCTTCGGCGGCGCGCCGCCCGGCCCCGATCAGCGCCGCTTCATCTGCGATCTCGACCTCTACGCCCGGCTGCTGGAGGCCTCGCGCCGCCATCTCGCCGACCTGCCGGGCGCGCGGCTCGGCGTCGCGCCGCATTCGTTGCGGGCGGCGACCGCCGAAGAGCTGACGCGCGTCGTCGCGCTCGCGGGCGACGGGCCGATCCACATCCATGTCGCCGAGCAAACCAAGGAGGTGGAGGACTGCGTCGCCGCGACGGGGGCGCGTCCGGTGCGCTGGCTGCTCGACAACGCCCCGGTCGACGCGCGCTGGTGCCTCATCCACGCCACCCATATGCGGCCGGACGAGACTCAGGACATGGCGAAGGCCGGCGCGACCGCCGGGCTGTGCCCGCTGACCGAGGCCAATCTCGGCGACGGCGTGTTCGACCTGCCTCGCTTTCTCGCGGCCGGGGGCGCGTTCGGCGTGGGCTCCGACTCCAACGTCCAGATCGGCCTCGCCGACGAGCTGCGGATGCTGGAATATTCCCAGCGTCTCGCGCTGCGCCAGCGCTGCGTCGCCGCGCCGCCCGGCGGTTCGACAGGTCGAGCGCTGTATCAGGGCGCGCTGGCCGGCGGCGCGAAGGCGCTCGGGCGCCGGATCGGGATCGCGCCCGGCGCCGACGCGGATCTCGTCGGCCTCGATCTCGACCAGCCGACGCTGGCCGGCCGCGGCGGAGAGACGCTGCTCGACGCCTGGGCGTTCGCCGGGGCGCGGATCGACCGAGTGTGGGCGCGAGGAGCGCTGAAAGTGGCGCGTGGGCGCCATGTCGCGCGCGACGACATTTTCGCCCGCTTCAAGACGGCGATCCGACGCTTGACGGCCTGAGTTCAGACGAAGGCGCCCTGCGCCAGCTTGCGGGCGTGGTCGCGCAGATCGGCGGGCCAGGGCTGGGTGAGGTCGAAAAAGCGGGCGCGGTCTCCGGCGTAGAGCGCGCGCGCGGCCTCCTCGTAGCCGGGGCGGTCGCCGAGCGTGGCGCGCATGAAATTGTCGGCCGCCGCCTTTCGCGCGTCGGCGTCGGTTTTGCCGGCGTCGGTCTTGCGCGCCGCCTCGACCAGCTTGCGCAGCGTCGTCGAGGCCCCGCCGGGTTGCGCCGCCAGCCATTCCCAATGGCGGGGCAGCAAGGTCACCTCGCGGGCGACGACGCCGAGCCGGGGGCGGCCTGGCCCCAAGCGCCGCGCCGACGGGGCCGGCGGGTCGAGCCGGGCGAGGACCTCCTCCTCGCCGCCGCGCAGATCGAAATCGATCTGACGCCCGCCCTCCTCCTCGAAGATCAGGATCGGCGCTCGTCCGGCCGCGCCTTGCGCGCCCTCAGCGCCAGAGCGACCTGCGCCGCGCTCCCTGCGCCAACAAGCGCTCGCCGAGAAACGCCGCGCATCTCGTCTCGCGGGTCATGCCGATCATAACTCTCTCCTTGGGAGAGAATATACCCGGGTTAAATATCGATGTCCAATTTCACCCGGACGAATCGGCGCGCGCCGTCTCGACCGACAGAACGCCTCGCCCGCTCGGGCTCACGGCTCAGGCGCGCACGGTTCAAGCGCGCACGGTTCAAGCGCGCTTGGGCGTGTAACCGGCGTCGGAAATGATCTTCTCGACCTGTTTCGCGTCGGCCGCGCCGGTCACGGCGACGCGCTTGGCGGCGAGGTCGGCCGTCACCTTGGCGCCGGGCATAGCGGCTTCGACGGCCTTGGCGATGGCGCCGACGCAATGGCCGCAGCTCATATCCTCGACGATGAAGGCGACGTCGCTCATGGGGCGCTCCCGATGCCGGCGGCCGGCGGCCGCGTCGGGCCTTATCAAGGGGCGCGGGGCGTTCCCGTCAAGCCGGCGCAGGCCAGACCTGCACGAAGCGAGATGACGGCGCCGCCGCAAGCCGCCATATGAAGGGCGAGAGTCACGCGCGGCCCTTCGAGGGGCCGGCCGTTCGGCGCCCCGCCCGTCGCGAGGCGCAAAGCGGCAGGAGACCCGGCCATGAACGCACCCATCCGCCCCGCCGACGCAGACCGCACCTTCGAGGTCGCGGTGCGCGGATGAGCCGCGCGGCCTGCGTGCGCCGCGTCGAGAAGGCGCTCGCCGCGGCGCCGGGGGTGGAGGCGGCCTGCGTCAATCTGGCGACGGAGAGCGCGCATGTGTCGCTCGCCGCCGGGGCCGGACTGGCGCCCGCGATCGAGGCGATTCGCGGAGCCGGCTACGAGCCCGCCGAGACCATCGTCGACCTCGCCGTCTCCGAGATGATGTGCGCGGCCTGCGTGCGGCGGGTCGAGAAAGCCTTGCTCGCCACGCCCGGCGCGCTGGCGGCCAGCGTCAACCTCGCCACCGGCCGCGCCAGCGTGCGCGCGCTGGCCGCGCCCGACGTCGCGCGGCGGCTGGCCGAGGCGGCGACCGCCGCCGGCTATCCCGCCGCCCCGGCGCTGTCGGCCGCGCAAGAGGCCGAGCGCGAGCGCGCCCGGCGCGCGGGCGAGTTGGCGGCGCTGCGGCGGCGCGTGNNCTTGGCGGCGGCGGCGAGCGCGCCGGTGTTTCTGGTCGAGATGGGCGGGCACCTCGTCCCAGGCCTGCATCACGCGCTCGTCGACCTGTTCGGCGAACGGGCGCTGGCGCTGACGGTCATGGCGCTGGCGACCTTCGTGCAGTTCGGGCCGGGCTGGGGATTTCTGGCCAAGGGGTTTCCCGCGCTCGCCAAGGGCGGGCCGGACATGAATTCGCTGGTCGCCCTGGGCTCGACGGCGGCGTGNGGGTTTTCGAGCGTCGTCACGCTCGCNCCCTCGCTGATCCCGGAGGGCTCGCGCCAGCCCTATTTCGAATCCGCCGCCGTGGTCATCACTTTGGTGCTGTTCGGCCGGCTTCTGGAGGCGCGCGCCAAGGGCCGCGCCGGCGAGGCGATCCGCCGACTGGTCGATCTCGCGCCCAAGCGCGCCACGCTGTTGCGCGAGGGGCGGCAGGAGGAGATCGGCGTCGAGATGGTCGCGCCCGGCGATCTGGTGCTGGTGCGGCCAGGCGANAAAATCCCTGTCGACGGCACGGTGGTCGAGGGCGAGAGCCATGTCGACGAGGCGATGATTTCGGGCGAGCCGATCCCGGTCGCCAAGCGGCCGGGGCGAGCGTCGTCGGCGCCTCTGTCAACGGCGCGGGCGCGCTGACGGTGCGCGCCGCCAAGNGTCGGCGCCGACGCGATGCTGGCGCAGATCCTGCGCGCGGTCGAGCAGGCGCAGGCCGCCAAGCTTCCCATTCAGGGCGTCATCGACAGGGTGACGGGCGTCTTCGTGCCGGTGGTGATGGCGATCGCGGCGCTGACCTTCGTGGCGTGGATGCTGGTCGGGCCACAGCCGCGTCTGGCCCATGCGGTGACGGCGGCGGTCGCGGTGCTGGTCGTCGCCTGCCCCTGCGCGATGGGGCTGGCGACGCCGATCTCGATCATGGTGGCGAGCGGCAAGGCGGCCGAACTCGGCCTGCTGGTGCGCCGCGGCGACGCGCTTCAGGCGCTGGCGGAGACGCAAGTCGCCGCGCTCGACAAGACCGGCACGATCACGCTCGGGCGCCCGGAGATGACCGACCTCGTGGTCGACGGCCTCGACGAGAACGAGGCGCTGCGGCTCGCCGCCAGCGTCGAGGCGCGCTCCGAGCATCCGATCGCGCAGGCGATCCTGCGCGCGGCGTCGGCGCGCGGCGTCGCGCCCGCCCCGGTCGAGGGCTTCGCCGCCGATCCCGGTTTCGGCGCGACGGCGCGGGTCGAGGGCCGGAGTGTGGCCATCGGCGCGCAGCGGCTGATGACCAAGCTCGGCCTCGACGTCGGCGCCTTCGCCGCGCAGGCCGAGCGGCTCGGCGCGCTCGGGCGCTCGCCGCTTTACCTCGCGCTCGACGGGCGCGTCGTCGCCGCGCTGGCGGTGGCGGACGCGCCGAAGGCGACCTCCGCCCGCGCCGTCGCCGCGCTCAAGGGACTGGGCGTCACGCCTGTCATGATCACCGGCGACGACGCCCGCGCCGCGCGCGCCGTGGCGGCCGCGGTCGGGATCGAGACGGTCGAGGCGCAGGTTCCGCCCGCGCAAAAGGCCGAGGTCGTCGCTCGTCTGCAAGACGCNGGGGCAAGGCGCGGCGCGGCGGCGCGGCGCGTTCTGTTCGTCGGCGACGGGATCAACGACGCGCCGGCGCTGGCGCGCGCCGACGTCGGGCTCGCCATGGGAGACGGCACGGACGTCGCCATCGAATCGGCCGACGCGGTGCTGATCGCCGGGCGAATCGAGGGCGCGCCGAACGCGGTGGCGCTCGGCCGCGCGACCATGAANAACATCCGCCAGAATCTGGTCTGGGCGTTCGGCTACAACGTCGTGCTGATCCCGCTGGCGGCGGGGCTGTTTTACAAGCCCTTCGGCTGGACGCTGTCGCCGATGATCGCGGGGCTGGCGATGGCGCTCTCCAGCGTGTCGGTGGTGACCAACGCGCTGAGGCTGCGCCGCTTCAGGCCGCCGCTGTCGTTGGAGGGGACTCCGCTCGGGCGTGAGCGGGGCGGTCGTCCGCCCGATCTTGCCCGGACGGCGCCGGTCGGCGAACATGGCCGCATGAGCTTTCCCAATCGCGCCGACCTCGCCGGGATGACATGCCGGCCTTTGCGGCTTGAGGACGTCGACGCCTTTCACGCCGTTCTGGATGTCGTCGCGCGCGAACAGCTCTATCTCGCGCTGACGCAGGCGCCGCCCGTCGAGACGACGCGGGAGTTCGTCGCGACATCGCTCGCCGCCGGAAATATTCACCAAGGGCTTTTCTGCGCCGACCGTCTCGTCGGCTGGGCCGACATTTGCAGGCTGACCCGATCGTCGCAGTCGCATCGCGGCGTTCTCGGAATGGGGCTCTTGCCGACGTTCAGGGGGCATGGGCTGGGGCGCGTTCTGCTCGCCTCGACGCTGGCGGCNGCCGACGCGGCGGGCTTCACGCGCGTGGAGCTGACCGTTCGCGGCGACAACGCCCGCGCCATCGCGCTCTATGAGCGCCTGGGCTTCGACCACGAGGGCGTCCAGCGTCGCGCGTTGCTGGTGGACGGCGTCTTCCACGATCTGGCGATGATGGCGCGGCTGAGGTGACCGGCCGTCGCGCGGGCCGCCGCGTTTCGCATCGTTCCCGCCCCATTCCGCCCTCGCCGTTGGCGGCGGACGGCGCCGGGTCATCGCGTTCGACGAGCGCCTGGGGTCGCGCATGAGGGCGTCGGCCGTCGCGCGCCGCTGATCGACGGCGTTCTCCACGATCGCGCCGCGAGGACGCGGCTGGCCTGAGGCGCGACGAAAGCCCTTCCCGCGCCCTTGCGCCAGGGCAAGGTCTGCGCTTCCCTGCCGCGCGACAAGAGGGCGATCCGCTCTCGAACTCCACCCGCTCTCGAACCGCAGGAGCCGCCCGTGAGCCGCCGCGTCCGCTACGAACTCGACGAGAAAGACATCCCCAAGGACTGGTACAACATCGTCGCCGACCTGCCGACGCCGCCCCCGCCGCCGCTCAACCCCGCCACCGGCCAGCCCGCCGGGCCCGACGATCTCGCGCCGATCTTCCCGATGTCGCTGATCGAACAGGAGATGGCGAGCGATCGCTGGATCGAGATTCCCAAGCCCGTGCGCAACGTGCTGCGGATGTGGCGGCCCTCGCCGCTGATCCGCGCGCGGCGGCTCGAAAAGGCGCTCGACACGCCGGCCCGCATCTACTTCAAATATGAAGGTGTCTCGCCCGCCGGCTCGCACAAGCCCAACACCGCCGTGCCGCAGGCCTGGTATAACCAGCAGGCGGGCGTGAAGAAGCTGTCGACCGAGACGGGCGCGGGCCAGTGGGGCTCCTCGCTCGCCTTCGCGGGCTCGCTGTTCGGCATCGACGTCACCGTGTTCCAGGTGCGCGTCTCCTACGACCAGAAGCCCTATCGCCGCGCCTTGATGGAGACCTATGGCGCGCGCTGCATCCCCTCGCCGTCGAACGAGACGGAGTCGGGCCGCGCCATCCTCGCCAAGGACCCCAATAATCCCGGCTCGCTCGGCATCGCGATCTCCGAGGCGGTCGAGATCGCCGCCAAAAATCCGGACGTCAATTACGCGCTCGGCTCGGTGCTCAACCATGTCTGCCTGCATCAGACGATCATCGGCGAGGAGGCGATCAAGCAGTTCGAGATCGCCGACGACGATCCCGACGTGATCATCGCCTGCGCGGGCGGCGGCTCCAACTTCGCGGGCGTCGCCTTCCCTATNCTCGGCCTGCATCTGCGCGGCGGGCGCAAGCGCCGCATCATCGCGGTGGAGCCGGCCGCCTGCCCGACCCTTTCGCGCGGCAAATACGCCTATGACTTCGGCGACACCGCGCATCTGACGCCGATGATGAAGATGCACACGCTCGGCTCGACCTTCATCCCGCCGGGCTTCCACGCCGGCGGCCTGCGCTATCACGGCATGGGGCCGCTGATTTCGCACATCTANCGGCTCGGGCTGATCGAGGCGCGCGCTTATCAGCAGATCGCCTGTTTCGAGGCGGGCGTGCAGTTCGCGCGCTGCGAGGGCATCGTGCCGGCGCCGGAATCCACGCATGCGGTGCGCTGCGCCATCGACGAGGCGCTGCGCTGCAAGGCGGAGGGCCGCGACGAGACGATCCTGTTCAACCTCTCCGGCCACGGCCATTTCGACATGGGGGCCTATATCTCCTATTTCGGCGGCCAGCTGGTCGACGCCGAATATGACGAGGCGGCGCTCTGCGCCGCGCTCGCCGAATTGCCGAAGGTCGGCTGAGGACGGCCCCCATCTCGCCTTCGCTCCACCCAGGGGCGAAGGACGGTCCCTCCTTCGGCGAGCGCGACGCATGACCACGACCCTCGTTCTCGGCGGCGCGCGCTCGGGCAAGAGCCGCTTCGCGCTCGCGGAGGCGGAAATGAGCCTTTTCGAGCCGGTTCTGATCGCCACCGCGCAGGCGCTCGACGCGGAGATGGCCGAACGCATCGCCCGCCACCGGGCCGATCGCGCCCGGCGCTGGCGGGTGGTGGAGGAGCCGCGACCTNNGGTCGCGGCGCTCGCGCGCGAAGCCGCGCCGGCGCGCGTCGTCGTCGTCGATTGCCTGACGCTATGGCTGTCGAACCTGATGCACGCCGGCGCCGACCCGGCGCAGCAGGGCGAGGCGCTCGCGGCGCTGATCCCGTCGCTGCCGGGCGAGGCGTTTCTCGTCTCCAACGAGGTCGGGCTCGGCCTGGTGCCGGACAATCCGCTCGGGCGCGCCTTCCGCGACGCGCAGGGCTGGCTGAACCAGCGTCTGGCGCAGGCGTGCGCGCGCGTCGTGTTCGTCGCCGCCGGTTTGCAGCTGACGCTCAAGAACGACGCGCCGGCGCCGTTCCAGCCCTCGGGCGTCGTCGAACGCGGCCAGTGAGAGGCGCGCGCGGCTCAGGCGACGATGGTGATCTCCTTGGCGGCGCGGGTGATCGCGGTGTAGAGCCAGCGCGCGCGATGCTCGCGAAAGGCGTACGCCTCGTCGAACAGCACCACCTTGTCCCATTGCGAGCCCTGCGCCTTGTGCACGGTGAGGGCGTAACCGTAATCGAACTCGTCGGACTCGCGCCGCCTGGTCCAGGGCAATTCGCCCTCGGTCCCGTCGANAAACTCCGGCAACACGGCGACCTTCACCGCGCCGGAGGTCGCGCCGTCGTCGGAGTTCAGCGTGTAGCGCAACAGGCCCTNTTTGGCGCCCTGCGCCGACTTGACCCGCCACAGGCCGCCGTTGAGCAGGCCCTTGGCGCGGTCGTTCCTCAGGCAGACGAGCTTGTCGCCCGCCACAGGCGTCTCGACCGTATAGCCCGACAGCGTGCGAATGCGCTGATTGTACTGGCGGCGGGTCTTGTTGAGCCCGACCAGCGTCTGGTCGGCGGCGAGCACCTGGGCGGCGTCGATCTCGTTGCGGCCGATCACCTTCGACTTGCCGTAGACGCCGCGCGTCAGCCGCCCGCCCGCGCGCGCGACGTCGGCCAGACGCAGGATCGGGTCGTCGGCGGCCTGGCGATGGATCTCCGAGAGCATGACGTCGGGCTCGGCCTCGGTGAAGAAGCCGCCGCCCTTGATCGGCGGCAGCTGGCCGGGATCGCCCAGCACCAGCACCGGCTTGCCGAAGGAGAGCAGGTCGCGCCCCAGCTCCTCGTCGACCATCGAGCATTCGTCGACGATGATCAGCTCGGATTTGGAGGCGTCGCTGTCGCGGTTGAGCGAAAAGGTGGGCGCCTCGGAGTCGACGTCGTCGGGCCGGTAGATCAGCGAATGCAGCGTGCGCGCGTCGGCGCAGCCCTTGGCGCGCATCACCAGCGCCGCCTTGCCGGTGAAGGCGGCGAAGACGACGTCGCCGTCGGCCTGTTCGGCGATATGGCGGGCGAGCGTCGTCTTGCCGGCGCCGGCGTAGCCGAACAGGCGAAAGACCGGACGGTCGCCGCGACGCAGCCAATCGCCGACCGCGTCGAGCGCGGCGGCCTGCTGGGGCGACCATTTCATGGCGGCGAATCGGGGTCATCACGGGGCGGACCTTGGGACGGGCGGCGGCGATGTTCAACACCTGTTCTCGCCGGCCCGGTTGTCGGCGGCGCGGCGGCGGCGCATGGTGCGCCGCCTTAAGGGGCCGGGACGGACGGGGAGACTGGAATGAAAAGCGATCTCGACATCGCGCGCGCGGCGACGCTGCGCCCCCTGCCCGAGATCGGCGCCAAACTCGGCCTNCCCGAAACCGCGCTGATTCCCTATGGCCGGCACGCCGCCAAGATCGACGAAGGCTTTATCGAGAGCCTCGCCGGACGCCCGCAGGGCCGGCTGATCCTGGTCACCGCGATCAGCCCGACGCCGGCGGGCGAAGGCAAGACGACGACCACGGTCGGGCTCGGCGACGCGCTGTCGCGCCTCGGCGAGAAGACCGCGATCTGCCTGCGCGAGCCGTCGCTGGGCCCCTGCTTCGGCATGAAGGGCGGCGCGGCGGGCGGGGGCTATGCGCAGGTCGTGCCGATGGAGCAGATCAACCTGCATTTCACCGGCGATTTCCACGCCATCGGCGCCGCGCATAATCTGCTCTCGGCGATGGTCGACAACCATATTTACTGGGGCCTGGAGCCGAGGATCGATCCGCGCCGCGTCGCCTGGCGGCGGGTCGTCGACATGAACGACCGCGCCTTGCGCGAGATCGTCCTGGGGCTNGGGGGACCGGCCAACGGCTACGCCCGAGAATCGGGCTTCGACATCACCGTCGCCTCCGAGGTGATGGCGGTGTTCTGCCTCGCCCGTTCGCTCGGCGACCTCGAAGAGCGGCTGGCGCGGATGGTGGTCGGCGCGAGCGCGGACAAGACGGCGGTGCGCGCCGGCGACGTCGACGCGGCCGGCGCGATGGCGGTGTTGCTGCGCGACGCCTTCCAGCCCAATCTGGTGCAGACGCTGGAAGGCACGCCCGCTTTCGTGCATGGCGGGCCCTTCGCCAACATCGCGCATGGGTGCAACTCCGTCGCCGCGACGCTGACGGCGCTGCGGCTGGCGGACTGGACGGTGACGGAGGCCGGCTTCGGGGCCGATCTCGGCGCGGAGAAGTTCCTCGACATCAAATGCCGCCAGACCGGCATCGCGCCCGCCGCCGCCGTGCTGGTGGCGACCGTGCGGGCGCTGAAAATGCACGGCGGCGTCGACAAGAGCGCCCTCAACGCCCCGGACGTCGCCGCGCTCAGGCGCGGCTTCGCCAATCTCGACCGCCACGTCGCCAATCTGCGCCGCTACGGGCCGCCGGTGGTCGTCGCTGTGAACGCCTTCGCCGCCGACAGCGCCGAGGAGCACGCCGCGCTGATCGGCCATTGCCGCGACGCGCTCGGCGTCGAGGCGGCGCTGTGCACGCATTTCGCGCAGGGCGGCGCCGGCGCGCTCGATCTCGCCCGCGCGGTGAGGGCGGCGGCGCGCGGAGCCGGCGAGGCGAGGCTGACGCCGCTTTATCCCGACGCGACGCCGCTGTTCGAAAAGCTGGAGACGGTGGCGCGCGAAATCTACGGCGCCTCGCATGTCGAGGCCGCGCCGGCGGCGCGCGCCGCGCTCGACGCCTTCGAGGCGCAGGGATACGGCGCGCTGCCGGTTTGCGTCGCCAAGACGCAATATTCCTTCTCCACCGATCCGGCGCTGCGCGGCGCGCCGTCCGGCCATGTCGTCAATCTGCGCGAGGCGCGGCTGTCGGCGGGCGCGGGCTTCGTGGTGGCGCTGTGCGGCGACGTGGTGACGATGCCGGGCCTGCCCAAGGCGCCGGCGGCGCGCNNGATCCGGCTGAACGCGCGCGGGCAGGTCGAAGGGCTGTTCTGAGGCCTCCCCGGCCGAGCGATCGGCCAGGCCTTGCGCAGACCCCGCGCGGCGCCATGCCCATCAAGCCGGACGCCGCGTCATCGGGTCCGCCGCCAAAGCGCCTTCAGGGCTTGCGGAGACACCCCATGAGCCGCACGACGCTGTTGAATTCGCCTTTCCTTCTCGGCTTCGACGAGGTCGAGAAGGCGCTGGAGCGCGCCGCGCGCGCCGGCGCAGGCGAAGGCTATCCGCCCTACAACGTCGAGCGGCTCGCCGCGGACGAGGGCTGGGCGGAGCGCATCCGCATCAGCCTGGCGGTCGCCGGTTTCTGCGCCGAGCAGCTGGAGATCGCGCAGGAGGAGAACCAGCTGACGATTCGCGGCCGTCAGGTCGAGGAGGCAAGCGAGCGCGCGCGCGAATTTCTGCATCGCGGCATCGCCGCGCGGCAGTTCCAGCGCAGCTTCCTGCTCGGCGAGGGCATGGAGGTTCTCGGCGCCTCGTTGGAGCGCGGCATTCTGTCGATCGACCTGTCGCGGCCGGAGCCGAAACGGGTGACGCGGCGGATCGCGATCGCGACGCGGGACTGACCCCGGCCTCATTCCTGCATCGTTCGCGGCGTCGAAACGTCGAGCCGCGAGGAGGAATCATCATGACCGCCAAGTTTTCGACGCCCAAGTTTTCGACGCCTAAGTTTTCGACGCCCAATTCTTCGGCGCCCAGGTTTTCGCATTTCGCGCGGGACGAGAGCCCGCCTTTCTCGGCCGAGGAGTTTAAAAGCCTCGGCGGCGGCTCGGTCGCCTATGTCCGCGCCTTCCAGTCGGAAGAACTCGGACGGCTGTTTCCGCAAGCGCCCAAGATCGAGCCGGGTCTGCGCATCTTCGCGCTGCTGGGCGCCGACGGCGCGCCGATCATGCTGACGGATTCGCGCGACGTCGCCCTCGCCGACGCGTTCGAACGCGAATTGACGACGGTCAGCCTGCACTAAGGCGTCGCTCCCGTCCGGCGCGCCGGACGGGGGCCTCGCCGCGCGTCAGCCGCCGAACAGGCGTTCCAGCAAGCCTTTCTCCCCGAGCGGACGCGAGGCGTCCTGTTGCTCGTCCTGAGCGGTGCGCGGGCGCGGGCGGGGGTGGGCACCGCGGCAGGAACGTCGGCGGGCGGCGGCGGGGCGGCGGCGGCGACCTGCCCGCCGGCGGGTCGCGCGCAGGCGCGACGCCCGAGCAGCGCGCCGATTCCTTCGCCGGGCGGCGGCGTCGACCGCCAGCCGGCGCCAGGCAGCGGCGTCGGCGGCACGCCCTGATGGGCGACCTTCATGAAGCGGCTCCAGATCTCGACCGGCAGATTGCCGCCCGAAACCTTCTTGGTGGNGGAATCGTCGTTGCCGAGCCAGACGCCGGCGACCATCGCGTTGGTGTAGCCTACGAACCAGGCGTCGCGGAACTCCTGGCTTGTGCCGGTCTTGCCTGCGGCCTGCCAGCCCGGCAGCTCCGCCTTGCGGGCGGTGCCGGTGAGCAAGGTCTCCTGCATCATCGCGTTCATCATGCCGAGCGCGTTGGCGTCGATCACACGCCCCAGCGTCGAGCCCTTGCGCTGGTAGAGCGGCTTGCCGGAGGCCGTGCGCACGCGCTGGATGACATAGGGCTGCACCGCCAGGCCGCCATTGGCGAAAGGCGCGTAGGCGGTCGTCGNCTCAAGCGGCGTCACTTCGGAGGAGCCAAGCGACAGCGAGGGATNCGGCTTGAGCCNCGAGGCGACGCCGAGACGATGGGCGACGGCGGCGACGCGGGCGGGGCCGACCTCCTGGCCGAGGCGCACCGCGACGGTGTTGAGCGACAGCGAGAGCGCCTGCGTCAGCGTCACCTCGCCGAAATATTCCCTGGAATAATTCTCCGGCCGCCAGCCCTTGACGTTGATCGGGCCGTCGGTGCGCAGCGTGTCGGGCGTCAGCCCCTTCTCGATGGCGGCGAGGTAGACGAAGGGCTTGAAGGCGGAGCCGGGCTGGCGTTTCGCGATGACGGCGCGGTTGAACTGGCTGGCGGAATAGTCGCGGCCGCCGACCAGCGCGCGGATCGCGCCGCCGGGATCGAGCGCCACCACCGCGCCCTGGCTGACGCCGAACTTGACGCCCTTGGCGGCGAGCCNGTCCTCCAGCGCCTTTTCGGCGGCGGCCTGCAAGCGCGGCTGGATGGTGGTGACGACCTGAACGTCCTCGTCGACGGCGCCGACCGTCTCGTCGAGCATGTCCATCACATAGTCGGCCGCGTAGTTGGCCGAGCCGGCGCCGGCGGCGCGCGAGACCTCGGCGGGGCGGGTCTCGGCGAACTGCGCCATCTTCTCGGTGATCAATCCCTCGCGCTTCATCGCCGCGACGACCTGCTCGGCGCGCTCCTGCGCGCCTTCGGGGTTGCGGTTGGGAGCCAGCCGCGAGGGCGCGACCATCAGGCCGGCGAGGGTGGCCGCCTCCGGCAGGGTCAGCGCGCGGGCGCTCTTGTTGTAATATTTGCGGGCGGCGGCGTCGACGCCATAGGCCCNCGAGCCGAAATAAACGCGGTTCAGATAAAGTTCGAGGATCTGGTCCTTCGAATATTTGCTCTCCAGCCAGAGCGCGAGAATCGCCTCCTGAATCTTGCGCGAGAGGGTGCGTTCCTGGGTCAGGAACAGGTTCTTGGCGAGCTGCTGGGTCAGCGTCGAGCCGCCCTGCATGCCGCGCTTGCCCATCAGATTGCTCGCCACCGCGCGGCCGACGCCGACCGGGTCGACGCCGAAATGCTTGCGGAAGCGATGATCCTCGATCGCGATGAAGGCGTTCGGCACGTAAGGAGGCAGCTCGGCGAGCGGGATCGCGGCGCCGCCGGTGTCGCCGCGATTGGCGATCAGCGAGCCGTCGGCGGCCAGAATCGCGATGTTGGNGGNGCGGCGCGGCACCGCGAGCTGGTCGATGGGCGGCAGCTTGGTGAAATGATAGGCGAACAGGCCCGCCAGCCCGATCACGGCCCACAGGCCGAGCGTCGCCGTCCAGTAAACGATCCAGCCGAGCGGCCCACGGCNGGCGGCGGGCGCGGGCGGGACGCGCGGCGGACGCCCTGTTCTCGGATCTGCCCGAGCGGCGCTTGCCGGCGCCGGCCTTCGCGGCGCCCGGCCNNGATCGGCCGGGTCGGCGCGCAGATCGCCGTGCGGGCCGGCGTCGTCGAGACGCGGCTCGTGGCGTTCACGCTTCTTTCTGCCCCCAAACAGCCCCATCCGGAGTCCCAAAGACGGCCGCCGCGGCCGCGGCGGTCCTTGCGGGAGATGCTAGTGCCGAGAAATTGCGGCCCGGTTAAGGTTGCCGGAGCGTTGCGGCGTCGACCCGGATTTGGGCGCGGTTTCCGGGATGGCGGCGCCGAGCGCTTGCGCGCGTGCGCGCGCCATTGCACAGTCGCCGCCCCGGCGGCCCGGCCGCCTCTTTTCGTTTCGCTGGATCGTGCAGGCTGCCATGAACATCACGCTGGAGCGCGCCGCGCTGGTCAAGGCGCTCGCCCATGTCCACCGCGTCGTCGAGCGCCGCAACACGATTCCGATCCTGTCCAACGTGCTGATCGAGGCCAAGGGCGCGGCGGTGACGTTGAAGGCGACCGATCTCGACATCGAGATCACCGAAAGCGTGCCCGCCGACATCGCCCAGGCCGGCGCCACCACCGCGCCGGCGCACACGCTTTACGAAATCGTGCGCAAGATTCCCGACGGCGCGCAGGTGTCGCTGGAGATGACCGGCGAGACCAGCCAGATGCTGCTTCGCTCGGGGCGCTCGCGCTTCAATCTGCAATGCCTGCCGCAGGCCGATTTTCCCGACCTGTCGACCGCCGACCTCACGCACGCCTTCACGCTCGCCGCGGGCGATCTCAAGAAGCTGATCGAAAAGACCCAGTTCGCGATCTCCACCGAGGAGACGCGCTACTATCTCAACGGCATCTTCATGCACACCGTCGAGGTCGAGGGTCGCGTCATGCTGCGCGCCGTCGCCACCGACGGCCATCGCCTCGCCCGCGTCGAGCGCCCGCCCCGCAGNGGCGCGGCCGGCATGCCGGGCGTCATCGTGCCGCGCAAGGCGGTCGCCGAAATCCTCAAACTCGTCGACGACGCGGGCGAGGAGGTGAAGGTCGAACTCTCCACCGCCAAGGCGCGCTTCACCTTCGGCGCGGTGGTGCTCACCACCAAGCTGATCGACGGCACCTTCCCCGATTATCAGCGCGTCATTCCCACCGGCAACGACAAGCGCCTGACGCTTGAGAAGAAGTCGTTCCAGGAGGCGGTCGACCGCGTCTCCACCATCTCCTCCGAGCGCGGGCGCGCCGTAAAACTGTCGATCGGCGACGGCAAAGTCACGCTCACCGTCAACAACCCGGATTCGGGCTCGGCGACCGAGGAGGTCGAGGTCGACTACGACGCCGCGCCTCTCGATATCGGCTTCAACGCCAAATATCTGCTCGACATCGCCCAGCGNCTCGACAGCGACACGGCGCTGTTCAAGCTCGCCGACGCCGGCTCGCCGACGCTGGTGCAGGACCGCGACGGCGCGAGCGCGCTCTACGTGCTGATGCCGATGCGGGTGTGAGGCGCGCGCCGACCATGCCTCCGAGGGGCTGAGATGGCCCAGCCCACTTTCTACGAGTTCTTCGCCGGCGGCGGCATGGCGCGCGCCGGGCTTGANGGTTGGCGCTGCCTGTTCGCCAATGATTTCGACGCCAAGAAGGCCGCGGCCTATCGCCTCAACTGGGGCGAGGGCGAGATGCGCGAGGGCGACGTCCATGCGCTCGGCCCCGCCGATCTGCCGGGCGCGGCCGATCTCGCCTGGGCCTCCTTCCCCTGTCAGGACCTCTCGCTCGCCGGCGTCGGCAAGGGGCTGAACGGGACGCGCTCGGGCGCCTTCTTCGGCTTTCGCGACGTCGTCGCCGGCCTCGCCCGCGAGGGCCGCTCGCCCAGACTTCTCGTCATCGAGAACGTGGTCGGCGCGCTCACCTCCAACGGCGGCGCCGACTTCGAGACGCTGGCGCGCGCGATCGCCGCGCTCGGCTATGTCTTCGGCGCGCTGGTCATCGACGCGCAGCACTTCACGCCGCAATCGCGCCCGCGCCTGTTCATCGTCGCGGCGCGCGAAGACGTCGCGCCGCCCGAGGGGCTGGCCGGCGACGCGCCTTCGCCGTTCTTCGCCAGCCCCGCCGTGCTGCGCGCGCACGCGGCCTTGCCCGACAGGCTCAAGCGCCGCTGGCGCTGGTGGCGACTGCCGGCGCCGCCCGCCCGCAATCTCGCCTTCGCCGATCTGATCGAGGAGACGCCCGCGGACGTGCCCTGGCACAGCCCCGCCGAGACAGCGCGCCTCGTCTCGCTGATGTCGCCCGTCAACCGCGCCAAGCTGGAGGCCGCCCGCAAACAGGGCGGGCGTCAGGTCGGCGCCGTCTACCGCCGCACCCGCCACGAGGCGGACGGGCGCAAGGCGCAGCGCGCCGAGGCGCGTTTCGACGGGCTGGCGGGCTGTCTGCGCACGCCGGGCGGCGGATCGAGCCGGCAATTCATCCTCGTGGTCGAGGGCAAGCGGCTGCGCTCGCGGCTGTTGTCCTCGCGCGAGGCGGCGCGGCTGATGGGGCTCGGCGACGATTTCAGGCTGCCGCAATCCTACAATGAGGCGTATCATCTGCTCGGCGACGGGCTCGCCGCCCCGGCGGTGCGCTTCCTCTCCGAGCATTTGCTGAAACCGCTGGCGCGCGCGCGATGAGCCTGTTTTCGCCCGAGTCGCTGCCTTACGCCGCCGCGCCGGCCTGTCGGCGCCCTTCGAGACGGCNGGGCTGCGCCGCATGCTCGACCGTTTTCTCGACGCGCCGTTCCGCGACAGCGGGAAAAAGGCGGGCGATTGGCGCTGGGGCGTCTACTGCTTCTACGATTACGACGGCGAGCCGATCTATGTCGGCCAGACCAACGAACGGCTGCGCGCGCGCATCCGCCGCCATCTCACCAACCAGCGCACCGACGCGGTGGCGATGAGCGTGCTCGANCCCTTCGAGGTGCATGACATCGAGGTCTGGCCGCTGCCGCGCTTCGAGACGGTCGATCCCAAGGCCAAGACCGCGCAGACGCGCGAGGCGCGCGCCACGCTCAACGCGCTCGAACGCGCCGTCGCGCGCCGCGCCGTCGCGCAGTCGCATTTCAAGGCGATCCTCAACGAGAAGGANCCNCCGCAAGGCGGGCTCGACGTCGACCTGCCCGAAAGCCATCGCGGCTGCGTCGTCTCGGAGGCGGTGCGCAAGCTGCGCGAGCATCCCGACGTGCGCCTCGCGCGCCGTGCGATGGTGATCTCGCGCCTCGCGCAGGTGATCGCCGAACGCGAGGTCAAGGGCGGGCTGCGCCGCGTGCTCGCGGTGCAGGGCCAGCGCCTCGCCGGGCTGGCCGAACGCCGCTATCGCGAGACCGGCGGCCCGGCCCAGGTCGAGCAGGGCGCCGAGCCCGAGCAGGGCGATTTCATCGACGCGCATGACGGTCCCGACGGCCATCATGGGCGACACGCGCATGACGGCGAAGAAGGCTGATCCGCCGCGCGGCGCGGACCAGATCCGCTCCGACACCATGCGCGCCGTCAAGGGCCGCGACACCGGGCCCGAACGCATGGTCCGCGCCGTGCTGCGCCGCTTCGCGCCCGGCTATCGCCTCAACCGCCGCGACCTGCCGGGCTCGCCGGACGTCGCCTATCTCGGCGCCAGACGGGCGATCTTCGTGCATGGCTGCTTCTGGCACGGCCATGACTGCGCGCGCGGCNNCCGCGCGCCCAAGGCCAACGCCGACTATTGGGCGAACAAGATCGCCCGCAACCGCGCCCGCGACGAGGCCGCGCTCGCCGCGCTCGCCGCGATGGGCTGGACGACGCTGACGCTGTGGGAATGCGAACTCAGGCGCGACGATCTGGAGACGCGGCTGCGCGCCTTCCTCGACCGGGAGCCGGAATGAGCGAAGATGATGTGAGGGCCCTCGCCGCCGCCCGCGCCCTGCTCGCGCCCGCCGGTCGGCTGCGCGCGGCGATCAACTGCGGCAATCCCGTGCTCGCCACGCGCGCGGACGACGGCGCGCTCACCGGCGTCAGCGTCGATCTCGCCCGCGCGTTCGCCGCGAGGCTCGCCGTNCGGCTCGATCTCCTCGCCTATGACGGCGCCGGCAAGGTCGTCGAGGAGGCCGGCGCCGGGGTCTGGGACGTGGCCTTTCTCGCCGTCGATCCCAAACGCGGCGAAACGCTCGTCTACACCCGCCCTTATGTGCGACTGGAGGCCGTCTTCGTGACGCGCGCGCAGGCGGCGTTGCGCGCGCCCGACGATCTCGACCGCGACGGCGTCGCCATCGCGGTGGGGCGCGGCGGCGCCTATGCGCTGCATCTCGAACGCGCCTTCGCCCGCGCCCGTCTCGTCGCTTTCGAGACCTCCGACGCCGCGCCCGCAGGCTTCCTCGCCGAGGGCCTCGACGCCGCCGCCGGCCTGCGCCAGCCGATCGAGGCCTTCATGCGCGCCACGCCCGGCCTGCGGGTGATCGAGCCGGCCTTCATGTCCATCGCGCAAGCGGTGGCGCTGCCCCGCGCCAGGGCGGCGGCGATCGACTGGCTGCAAGACGCGCTCGACAGCCTTTCGGACGCGGGCTTCGTGCGCGCCGCGCTGGCGCGGGCGGGTCAGGACGAAGCGTTGGCGGCGGACTGAAAGGGCTCGTCGCGTCGCGCCTCAGAAGTCTTTCGTCAGCTGCGCGCCCCGCACGTGAACGACGACGCCGACATAGCCCGAAGTCTTGACCTCGCGGCGGGCGTGAACCTTCACGAAGCTCTGCGTCACCATGCCCGTCGGGCGCTCGCCGACGAACTCCAGATGGATGCGCGAATCCTGCGGGCGCCGTCGAGCGGGCGCAGCGGATCTGCGTCCATCCGCCCGTATTCACCTGACCGTTCGCGATGACGCCCTTGACGTCGACGGTCGAGTGACTGTCGAACTCGATGGAGTCGACGCGCGCGATACGAACCAACATGGACGCCTCCCGTTGCTGGGTTCGCCATGCTGCAAGCGGGGCCCCTAGACGCCAAGTGAGAAAAACGTGAGGGCGCGCGCCTTCACACGTCGAGATTGGCGACGTTCAGAGCGTTGTCCTGGATGAACTCGCGGCGCGGCTCGACGGCGTCGCCCATCAGCTTGACGAACAGATCGTCGGCGTCGTCGCCTTCCTTGACCTTGACCTGCAACAGCGTGCGCGCGTCGCGGTCGAGCGTCGTCTCCCAGAGCTGCTCGGCGTTCATCTCGCCCAGCCCCTTGTAGCGCTGGATGTTGGTGACGCCCTTGCGCCCGGCGGCCTTGACGACGTCGAGCAGCGCGCCGGGCCCGGCGACCTGCGTCTCGTCGCCCTTGCGGAGGAACACCGCGGGGCGGTCGTAGACCTCGGCCAGCGTGCGCGCGTGCTCGTTGAGACGGCGCGCCTCGGCGGAGGCGAGCAGACCGGCGTCGAGGATCGCCGCCTGACGCACGCCGCGCACCTCGCGGGCGAGCACGACGCCGCCGTTCAGCGTTTCGCCGCGCCAGCCGCGTTCGGTCTCCTCGGCGAGCGCGTCGAGGCGGCGCGCGACGTCGGCGGCGAGCGCGGCCGCCTCGTCGTCGGACAACAGGCCGAGCGGGCGCAGCGCGCCGGCGATGGCGGCCTGTTCGACGGCGACGCGGTCGTAGCGCGTGTGCATCGCCGCCAGCGTTTGCAGCACGAGCTGCGCCTCCTGCACCAGCGCGCGCAGATCGGCGCCGGCGCGCGTCTCGCCCGAGGCCAGGCGCAGCACGGCGCCGTCGAGGCCGGCGTCGATGAGGTAGTCCTCCAGCGCGCGCTCGTCCTTGAGATATTGCTCCGACTTGCCGCGCGTCACCTTGTAGAGCGGCGGCTGGGCGATGAAGAGATGGCCGCGGTCGATCGNCTCGCGCATCTGGCGATAGAAGAAGGTCAGCAGCAACGTGCGGATATGCGATCCGTCGACGTCGGCGTCCGTCATGATGATGATCTTGTGGTAGCGCAGCTTGTCGGGGTTGAACGCTACATTCTTGTTCTTGCCATCCTCTTGAGNTTTGCCGATGCCGGCGCCGAGCGCGGTGATCAGCGTGCCGATCTCCTGGCTCGACAGCATCTTCTCCATGCGCGCGCGTTCGACGTTGAGGATCTTGCCGCGCAGAGGCAGAATCGCCTGATATTCGCGGTTGCGGCCCTGCTTGGCCGAGCCGCCCGCAGAATCGCCCTCGACGATAAACAACTCCGACTTGGCCGGATCGCGCTCCTGACAGTCTGCGAGCTTACCCGGCAAAGACGCGACGCTGAGCGCATCCTTTCGAATTGTTTCGCGCGCCTTTCGGGCGGCTTCTCGCGCCGCAGCGGCTTGAACGACTTTACCGACGACGGCGCGAGCCTCGGCGGGGTGCTCCTCGAACCATTGCCCGAGCGCCTCGTTGACGATGCTTTCGACGACGGGGCGCACCTCGGAGGATACAAGCTTGTCCTTGGTCTGCGAGGAAAACTTCGGGTCCGGCACTTTCACTGACAGGACGGCGGTCAAGCCTTCGCGGCAATCATCGCCGGTAAGTTCGACCTTTTCCTTCTTCGATAAGCCGGAAGCGCTCGCGTAGCCCGTCACCTGTCGCGTTAACGCACCACGGAATCCGGCAAGATGTGTGCCGCCGTCACGTTGTGGAATGTTGTTGGTGAAGGCCAGGACGTTTTCGTAGAAGCTGTTGTCCGCCCACCAAAGCGCAACCTCCACCGTCACGCCGTCACGCTCGCCGCGCATCAGGATTGGAGCCGGCAGCAATGACGTCTTGCCGCGGTCGAGAAAGCGCACGAAGGCCTCGAGCCCACCCTCATAATGCAGTTCCTCGATTTTCGGTTCGGCGCCACGCAGATCCGAGAGGATGATGCGCACGCCGGAATTGAGGAAGGCGAGTTCGCGCAGACGATGCAAAATGCGCCCGTATTCAAAAGCGATATGGGTGAAGGTCTGCGGCGAGGGCGTGAAGGTGACCGAGGTGCCGCGCTTGGGCTTGCCGTCGACCGTCGCCGCCGGCCCGACATCGGCGAGCGGCGCGTCGGCGTCGCCATGCGTGAAGCTCATGAAATGCTCACGCCCGCCGCGCCAGATGCGCAGTTCGAGCCGGGTGGACAGCGCGTTGACGACCGACACGCCGACGCCGTGCAGGCCGCCGGAGACCTTGTAGGAGTTCTGGTCGAATTTTCCGCCGGCGTGGAGCCGGGTCATGATGACCTCGGCCGCCGAGACGCCTTCCTCCTGATGGATGTCGGTGGGGATGCCGCGCCCGTCGTCGGTGACGGTGACCGAGCCGTCGGCGTTGAGCGAGACGGTGACGCGGCTGGCGTGTCCGGCCAGCGCCTCGTCGATGGCGTTGTCGACCACCTCGTAGATCATGTGATGGAGACCCGAGCCGTCGTCGGTGTCGCCGATATACATGCCGGGGCGCTTGCGCACCGCGTCGAGGCCCTTGAGCACCTTGATCGAATCGGCGCCGTAGGCGTTGGGGTCGGACGGTTCGGAGGCGGCCGGCGGGGTGTGGTCGGTCATGCGGCTGACAGGGTCTCGCTGAAGGGCGGCGCGGCCTGATCTGGGCGCGCGCGGATCGGCGCGCAGCCTATCCGAAAGCGCCGTCCGAATCGACCTTTTTCGGGACGCGCAGGCGCAGGGCAGCGGATTGATTTTCCGCGCGAATTTCGGCGCGCGGCGGGTCAGGGCTTGTGGGCCAGCAGCGTGTAGCTCTTGATCGGTTCGCCCTTCACGACGGCGCGCTTGGGCGCGCCCTTGTCATCCAGCAGCGGCGTGGCGGGCACGGCGTTCTTGATGGTCCAGCCCAGATACATGTTGAGCGGGGTCTTGAGCGGCGCCTTGTCGTCATAGGCGTCGGCTTCGATGACGCTTTCGTAGAGGTCGCGAAAGGCCGCGTCGCGCATCAAGGCGCGGATCACGCGCAGCGTGAAATGCGCGTCGAAACCCTGCGCGCGATAGACCTCGACGGCCATCTCCTGCGCCCGGCGCAGGACGCGCTGCTCGCGCTCGGAGCGCTCGCGTTCGGCGGCGGGAAGCTCGTGCCGCACGGCGGTCTCGATCGCCTTCTGCATGAAGACGGTCGGGGCGAGCCCGACCTCGGCGGCGGCGCGGTCGACGGCGGCCGCGACGGCGGGCTTGAGGCGAAGCGAGACGCGCAGCGGGGTGGCGGACATGGCGGACATGGCGGCTTCTCCTCGTGTGTCTGACATACGATGTCACGCCCTCGCCGGGCTGTCAACTCGTCTGTCTGACATACGATGTCAGCGCGCCGCCTCCGCCAGCGCCTCCAGAAACATCTCGCCGTAGCGTGCCAGCTTGACCTCGCCGACGCCCTGCACGCGGCGCAGCTCGGTCAAGGTCGCGGGCATGGTCTCGACCATCTCGATCAGCGTCTTGTCGGAGAAGATCATGTAGGCGGCGACGCCCTCGCGNNCGCGCTCCAGCCGCTTCTTCTTCAGCGTGGCGAGAAGGCGGGCGTTGGGGCCGGCTTCGGCCTCCTCCATCGCCGCGCGGCGTTTGCCGCGGCGTTGATCGGCGGAGAGGCGTTCGGTCGATTTCAACCTCGGCTCGGGCAGCGAGATCGTCTCGCGGCCCAAAAGAATCGCCTCGCCCCTTTCGGTGAGACGGAAGCCGCCATGTTCGGCGCTCGCCTCCTCCAGCGCGCCGGCGGCGAAGAGCTGGCGCAGGCGCGCCTGCCAGAAGGCTTTCGACCTGTCCGCGCCCACTCCAAAGGTCTTGATCTTGTCGTGGCCGCGCGCGGCGACGGACGGCGTCTCCAGCCCCATCAGGACGTCGGCGAGATGGCCCGCTCCAAAACGCTGGCCGGTGCGGGCGACGGCGGAGAGCGNCCTTTGCGCGTCGAGCGTGGCGTCGTCGAGCGTCAGGGCGCCGCGGCAGACGTCGCATTTGCCGCAATCCTCGCTCGGTTCGTCGAAATAGGCGAGCAGCCGCTTGCGCCGGCAGCCGACGCCCTCGCACAGCATGCCGAGCGCGCCGAAGCGGCGATGCTCGATGCGCGCGCGCTCCTCGTCGATCGCCTTTTCGGCGATCTGGCGACGGCGCAGCGCCATGTCCTCCAGCGAATAGAGGGTGAGCGTGTGCGCCGGCAGACCGTCGCGGCCGGCGCGGCCGATCTCCTGATAATAGGCCTCGACCGAGGCCGGCATGTCGGCGTGGATGACGAAGCGCACGTCCGGCTTGTTGACGCCCATGCCGAAAGCGACGGTGGCGACCATGATCAGCCCGTCTTCTTGCAAAAACCGGTCCTGATGGTCCTGCCGCGTCGCCGCGTCGAGGCCGGCGTGATAGGGCAGCGCCGGAAAGCCGCGCTCGGTCAGGCCGGCGGCGAGCCGCTCGGTCGCCGCGCGCGAGGCGCAATAGACGATGCCGCTGTCGCCGCGCCGACGCGCGAGAAATTCCTCGATCTGCCGGCGCGGCGCGTTTTTCTCGGCGAAGGCGAGATCGAGATTGGGGCGGTCGAAGGAGTGGACGAAAATCTCGGGCTGAGCGCCGAACAGCCGCGCGACGACGTCCTCGCGCACGGCTCGGCCGGCGGTCGCGGTGAGCGCCAGCACCGGCGGATCGCCGAGCGCCTCGGCGGCGCGGCGCAGCCNGCGATAATCGGGGCGGAAGTCGTGGCCCCATTCGGAGACGCAATGGGCCTCGTCGACGGCGAGGCGGCGCGCCCCGGCCGCCTTCAGGCGTTCCGCGAATCCCTCGACCAGCAATCGCTCGGGCGAGACGTAGAGCAGGCGCAGCGATCCCTCGCGCAAGGCGCGCCAGATCGACGCCGTCTCGTCGGGATCCTGCGCCGAATTGAGCGCGCCGGCGGCGACGCCCAACGCCTGCAACTGGCGCACCTGATCGCGCATCAGGGCGATCAGCGGCGAGACGACGACGGTGAGACCGCCGTCGAGCAGCGCGGGAAGCTGGTAGCACATCGACTTGCCCGAGCCCGTCGGCATCACCGCCAGCACGTCGCGCCCGGCGCGCCAGGCGTCGATGATCTCGCCCTGACCCGGACGGAAATCGGAATAGCCGAAAACGCGCGCCAGCACGGCGCGGGGTCCTGCGCGTCCCCGGCGGGGTCGAACAGGCGGGGTTCGGCGATCTGGCGGCGGGCGGACGGCATCGAATCGGCGCCCTCCGTGCGGCGCGGCCCGGGTCTAGCCCATCGCCCGGCGCGCCGTCGCCTGATTTCGCGGGGCGACGGCGGGACCGGCGTCCGATTTGGTCCATACCGCATGAAAACGCAGAGACTTTCGCCGTCTTCACGAAGGTGCGTTGCGTCGCCCGCGACGCTCCCATATGGTCCGCGCGTCGCCCCCGCCGAGCCTAGCGATGCCGAACCTCCCGACGCCCGATCTTCTCGCCGACCGGCGCGCCCTGACGCGCAGGCTCACCTTCTGGCGCGCGGCCGCGATCGGCGTCGCGCTGATCGCCGCGCTCGGAGCCGGGCTCTACGGCGCGCGGGTGAACGAGGGAGACGGCGCCGAGCAGGTCGCCCGCATCAAGGTGTCGGGCCTGATCACCGGCGACGAGGAGACGGTCAAGCTGATCCGCGAGGTCGCGGCCGCCAAACGCGTCAAGGCGGCGCTGGTGACGATCGAAAGCCCCGGCGGCACCACCTCCGGCTCCGAGCGGCTCTATACGGAGTTGCGCAAGCTGGCGGAGAANAAGCCGCTGGTCGCGGTGGTCGGNCGGATGGCCGCCTCCGGCGGCTATATCGCGGCGCTGGCGGCCGACCAGATCGTCGCGCAGGAAACCTCGATCGTCGGATCGATCGGCGTGGTCTTCCAGAATCCCAACATGACGAAGACGCTCGACCTGCTCGGCGTCAAGGTCGAGGAGATCAAGTCCTCGCCGCTGAAAGCCTCGCCCAACCCCTATTCGCCGACCAGCGAACAGGCGCGCGCCGCCATGCAGGCGCTGATCGACGACGGCTACGACTGGTTCAAGCGGCTGGTGCGCGAGCGCCGCGGCATGGACGAGGCGGCGCTCGCGGCGGTGGCGGACGGGCGGGTTTTCTCCGGTCGGCAAGGCGTCGCGCTCAAGCTCGTCGACCGCCTCGGCGCTGAGGACGCGGCGCGCCGCTGGCTCGCCGAGTCCAAGAACATTCCCGAAAGCCTTCCCACGCGCGAGTGGAAGCCGGCGCGCGGGACGCTGTCGCGGCTAGCCATGAGCGAAGCCGGCGCGATCGTGCTCGACGCCGTGGGATGGCCGGGCGCGGCCGCGCTGCTTCGTTCCGACGCCGCGGCGACGGCGAAGCTTGACGGCCTATTGTCGGTTTGGCAGGGTCCGTGACCGCGGATACTGTTTTACCTGTTATTTTTAAGTAGTTCTAGACCTTCGGGAGAGATGAGACGTGATCAAATCGGAGCTCGTGCAGCGGATCGCCGAGCGAAATCCGCATCTGTACCAGCGCGACGTGGAGAACGTCGTGAACGCGATTCTCGACGAAATCACGCACACGATGGCGCGCGGCGACCGTGTGGAGCTGCGCGGATTCGGCGCGTTCTCGGTGAAACGGCGCAACGCGCGGGTGGGACGCAACCCGCGCACCGGCGAGCAGGTTGAAGTCGACGAGAAGTGCGTGCCCTTCTTCAAGACCGGCAAGGAGCTGCGCGAACGTCTCAATGAGGACGAGTGACGCCGGCCTCGGCCGGAACGCCGGCGAATGGGGAATTGAATGAAGACATTCCTGAAAGCGATCGTTCTGGTTCCGCTCGTCGCGCTTGCGGTGGGCTGGGCGATGGCCAATCGGCAACCCGTCGAATTGTCGGGCGACGTCTTCAATCTGCATGTCACCCCTATGTCACGGAGCCGATGCCGCTCTACGCCGTGGTGTTCGCGGCGATGGCGTTGGGCGTCGTGCTGGGCGGCGCGATCACCTGGAACGGCCAGCGCCGGCACCGCCGGCAGGCCTCCATCCAGCGGCTCGAAGCGCATAAGCTGCGCGGCGGCCGAACGGGCGAAGGCCGAGGCGCAGAGCGCGGCGCAATCGGCCGCGCCCGCCTCGGCGTCGACCGCGCTCGCGACGCGCTGAGCGGCGCCGATGCGGGTCGTCGGCGCCGAAGAGATCGATCGGCTTCTCACCTTNCCCGCCTTGATCGACGCGCTGGCCGCCGCGTTCGTCGCCGGCTTCCATGCGCCGCATCGGCATCATCACGAGATCGCGCGCGCCGGCGTCAGCCCGGCGACCGCGCTGCTGATGCCGGCNCTGACCGACGGCGCGCCCGGCGCCGGCGCCTTNCTCGGCGTCAAGATCGTCTCCGTCTTTCCGGACAACGGCGCGCTGGGGCTACCCGCGATCCAAGGCGTCTATCTGTTGCAGGACGGGCGCACCGGCGAAGCGCTGGCGGCGATGGACGGCAAGAGGCTGACCGTGTGGCGCACCGCCGCGGCCTCCGCTCTGGCGGCGCGCNNGCTGGCGCGGGAGGACGCCACGCATCTCGCGCTGATCGGCGCNGGGGCGCTGGCCCCGTTCCTGGCGCGCGCCCACGCCGCCGTGCGGCCGATCCGGAAGGTGACGATCTGGAACCGCTCGCGGGAGGGCGCGGCGGCGCTCGCGCGGAGCCTGGCNGGGGATTTCGAGACAACGGTCGCCGACGATCCGCGCGCGGCCGTCGCGGCGGCCGACGTGATCTCCTGCGCGACCCTGTCGCGCGCGCCGATCGTGCTGGGGGCATGGCTCAAGCCCGGTCAGCATCTCGATCTCGTGGGCGCCTTCAACCTGTCGATGCGCGAAGCCGACGACGAGGCGTTGAATCGCGCCCGCGTCTTCGTCGACACCGAGGCGGCGCTCGTCGAAGGCGGCGACGTCGCCGTGGCGATCCGCGCCGGCGCCTATGCGGCCGAGCGCGTCGAAGGCGATCTCGCGGCGCTGGCGCGCGGGACGGTCGGCCGAGGCGGCGACGAGGAGATAACGGCGTTCAAATCCGTCGGCGCTTCGATCGAGGATCTGGCGGCGGCGATGCTGACCTGGCGCCTGCTCGGCGCCTGAGCGCGACGTCAAGTCAGTCAGCGGCGCCAGATCAGCGGCGCTGCCGAATCGCGCCTTTGGAGGTCAACACGACGATGCCGTCGCGCTCCAGGTCGACCCGGTCGACGCGCCCCGCCTCGCCCAGATCGACGCCGGCGCGGACCCAGACCACGCCGGCGGGGCCCGCCAGCAAGACGCGCTCGCCGACCATGTCGTAGATCGCCACGCCGCCAACGGCGTCGCGGCGGCGCGCCCCGACAGCGAGGTCGGGACGGCGTCCGGCAAAGCGCCGACCACGAGCGGCTCGTCGAGGGCCGGGGACGCGAGGCCAGCCGCGGCGAGGGCGTCGCGGGCGCGGCGAAGCGCGGCGGCGCGGCGGCGGGCTCCTCGTCGCCCGCCTCGGGCGCGGTCGCGGGGGCGGGGGCGCAGGCGGCTTCTGGGCGCGGCCGCGCGAGGGCTGCGCGAACAGGGCGAGATGCTCCAGACCACGCAAGCCCGGTTCGCCCGGCGACAGGGTGATCGCGCCCGCGGCCGTCGCGGCGAAGACGGCCGCGACGACGCCCAGGCGCAGCAAGGTGCGGTCCTGCGCGGCGACGCGGCGGCGCTCCTGACGGGCGTCGCGCGCGCGTTTGTGGGGTCATCTCACGCCTCCAGGGTGCGCAGCCGAGCCCGGCGTCGGCGAAACTGAAGGTCGGCCGATTCAAAACGGCTTCGCGCAACGCCGTCAGCGCGATCGCCGCCTCGGCGCGCGCTTCGGCGTCGATGGCGCCGAGCTTGAGCGCATGGGCGAGCCCAGCATGCGCAACCGCAACACGGCGGGTCCCTCATGACCGTCGCGGGCGCGTTGCGCCGCGCCCAGGCTGGCGCGGGCGCGGGCGCGCAGCCGTTCGGCCGTCGAATCGAGCAGATGCGCGCGCATCGCCTCCAGATCGGGGGCTGCGTCGAGCGATGAAAGCATGGCGACCATGTCGTCTCAGTCCTGGCGCGCGGCGTGGATCGCGGCGTCGTCGGCGTCACTGTGGCCGGCCGCGCTTGCGCCAATCTGACCCGGCGCTCAGGCGGCCGGCTGGTCGGCGCGCAGCGCCGCCGCCAGCTCGCGAAAAGCGTCGACGGCGACCGGATCGCCGGGCGATTGCTCGCAGAAGCCGTAAATGCGCGGCGACAACGCCACCGCGCGGTCAAGCTCGGCGTCCGCGCCGCGGGCGTAGCCGCCCATCAGACGCAGATNCCTGGTGTCCTCGAAGCGCGCCAGCATGGCCTTGAGCGAGGCGACGAGCTTGCGCTCGTCGGCGCTCCAGGCGCGCGGCGCCAGGCGCGAGATCGAGCGCAGCAGATCGATGGCCGGAAAGCGGCCCTCGTCGGCGATGGCGCGGGAGAGCACCAGATGGCCGTCGAGCGCGCCGCGGATGGCGTCGGCGACGGGGTCGTTGTGGTCGTCGCCGTCGACCAGCACCGAGAAGACGCCAGTGATGGCGCCCTTGCCCTCCTCGCCCGGACCCGCCCGCTCCAGCAGCCGCGGCAGGTCGGAAAAGACGCTCGGCGGATAGCCGCGCGCCACCGGCGGTTCGCCCGCCGACAGCGCCGCCTCGCGCAGGGCGTGGGCGTAGCGGGTGATCGAATCGACGATCAGCAGCACGGATTTGCCGGCGTCGCGGAAGTGTTCGGCCACGGCGACGGCGGTGCGCGGCGCGAGGCGGCGCATCATCGCGCTTTCGTCGGCGGTGGCGAGCACCACGACGGCGCGGTCGCGCGCGGCGCCCAGGCTCTCCTCCAGAAATTCGCGCGCCTCGCGGCCGCGCTCGCCGACCAGAGCGACGACGACGGCGTCGAAATCGTTCGCCGCCGCCAGCATCGAGAGCAGCGTCGACTTGCCGACGCCCGACCCTGCGAAGACGCCGACGCGCTGGCCGGCGACCATCGGCGTGAAGACGTCGATCGCCTTAACGCCGGTGGCGAGGCGGGCGCCGACGCGGGCGCGGGTGAGGGGGCNGGGCGGATCGCCGAGCGTGGCGCGCGGCGTCGGACCCGGCGTCAGCGCCCCGGCGCCGTCGACGGGGCGGCCAAGCGCGTCGATCACCCGGCCGGCCCAGCCAGNATCGGGGGCGAGGCGATGCGGGCCGATGCGCCAGCAGGCGCGCCCGAGCGCGGCGCCCTCGTCGCGGTCGAACGGTTTGACGAGCACGGCGTCGGGTTCGATGCGGACCACCTCGCCGAGCGCGGGGGCGGCGTCGTCCTGCGTTTCGACGCCGACGAAATCGCCGAGCGAGACCAGCGGCGCGAGACCGGCGACGCGCAGCAGCCCCGGCGTGACCGCGACGACCTCGCCGCCGGCGCGCGCAAGACCGGTGGCGACCGCGGCCTCGGCGGCGGCCGCGAGGCGACGCAGCGCGGTCACGCGCCCGCCCCGCCCAGCGTCTTGATGGCGTCGACGAAGCTTTGTTCGCTATGGCCTTGCGCGGCGACGACGTTCTCGAAGGCGCGCTGCACGGCGACCAGGCGGGCGATCTCGGTGACGCCGGAGACGTTGGCGTTTTCGAGATGGCCCTGCAACAGGCCGTTGCGGCCGAAATCGAGCACCGCGGTCGGGGNACGGTCGGGCACGACGCCGGAATTGTCGGCGCGGCTCAGACGGGCGGCGGGGTCGATGGCGAACAGGCCGATGGCGCCGACGCGGCGCTCGCCCTGCACGATCATGCCGTCGCGCCCGATGACCGGCGGCGCGCCGGCGGGGTCGAGNNCCGGGGCGCCGCCGGCGTCCAGAACGGCGTGGCCGTTGACCGAAACCAAGGCGCCGGTCGGCGTCATGAACAAACGTCCGTCGCGGGTGTAGATCGTGCCCTGCGGGGTCTCCAGCGCCATGAAGGCGTCGCCCTGCACGGCGACGTCGAGCGGCGAATCGGTCTTGATCGCGCCGCCGGCCTCGCGCGAGAGATAGGGCTCCTGCGCCTCGACGAAGGCGACCGGCGTCTGCGCGCCGACGCGGGCGACGGCGGCGTCGAACTTCGCCTGTTCGGCGCGAAAGCCCGGCGTGTTCACGTTGGCGAGATTGTGGGCGATGGTCTCCAGCCGGTCGCGCAGCGCGATCTGGGCGGAGACGCCGACATGCAGCCCGCTCTGCATCCTCAGCCCCCGTGCGCAGCTTGGCCACGGCCATCAGCGCGTCGACGCTGAAGCCCTGACCGGAGGCCTGCGACAGCATCACGGCGGGCGAGGNGGAGGCGCTCGCCCCGGTCGCCAGATCGTTCATCGCGCAAAAGCGCTTGAGGAAGGCGTCGACCTTGGCGGGGTCCTTGAAGGTCGACACGTCGAGCCGCGCCTTGATCATGGCGACCTGGTTGTCGAGGGGAGCCAGAGACATGGTCTCGGGCAGACCAAGCGCGACCTGCGTCACCTTCAGCAAGGCCGCGTCGGCGAGAATCCCCATCGGCGAGGCGATCGAGGAGGCCTTGCGCTGGAAATACAACGCCAGGCGGGCGCCTTGCGACTGGGCCCCGGTGTTCTCCTCCAGCGTCTGGCGCAGATAGCGATCGACGACGCCGGTGCGCGCCGCCGACAACGAGGTCGTGACGCTTCCATAGGTGTTGAAATCGAAAGTCTTGGCGAAATCGCGATAGCGCTGATCGGACAGCTTGTTGGCCATCGCCGTCGGAGAGGACACGCCCTCCTTCAGCATCTTGGTCATGAAGGCTTTGGCGTAGCCCATGTCCGAGAGGCCGAAGGCCTTCATCGCGAAGGCGAAAAGCCGCTTGTCGCCGACGAAGGACTCGATGTCGGCGACCTTGTCGATGTGGTCGTTCCAATAGGCGACCTCGCGGGCCACCGGCGGATCTTTCGAGATGCGGGCGATCGACCCGGGAATGTCGGCGGCGGCGAGGCGATAGGACAGATAGGTCGTGGTCATGAATGGGCCCGTCGGCGCGACACGCGCGTCAACGCAGAGGCTAGCCACGACACGCTTGCGCGAGACTGGACCGCAGGCGCGCCGCGCCGGAGGGCCCGCGACGCCGTCGTTTCCTCAAGGCAATCGCCGATCAAAGACCGACGGAGGGCCGACAAAAGCGGACCATCGGCTTTCCCAGGTCTTCGCCCTCCCTATGTCACCCCAAAATGAGAGGGGTTCCGCCCGGAGAAATCGACGTCCGGCGGCGACGTCCGGACGCCTTCGCCAATGAAGCCGGAACGACGAAGGACAAGCGCCCGTCGTCGCCGGGCGCGGCCGAAATCATCTCCTTTACGAGCGCTCGCCGGCGCCCTGCTCGAAATCGACACGCCCCAACAGCCGGCGCGCGGCTCACTCGCCAAACGCGGCGAGCGCGCGACGGCTGGCGGCGCGCGCTCGCCGCTCCAGCCCGGCGCAAGGCGTTCCGCGTCTTGTCGAGAGGTCAACGCTCATTGGACTGCGCCCATCCCGTGACCTTCGCCATCGGCCTCGTCGTCGCTCTCTCCGCGCTCCTTGGCGGCTTCGCCGCGATGGGCGGGCATCTCGAAGTGCTCGTCCAGCCCTGGGAGTTCGTCATCATCGGCGGCTCGGCGCTCGGCATCTTCGCCGCCGCCAACACGATCCCCGTTCTGAAAGACACCGGCAAGGCGATCGTCGAGGGGCTCCTCGAAAAGAAGCCGAAGACCTCCGACTATCTCGAAGTGCTGGGCCTGCTGCACGCCTTGATGCGCGAACTGCGCTCGAAGGGGCGCGGCGCGATCGAGGGCCATGTCGACAATCCGGCCGAGTCGGCGATTTTCCAGGCCTATCCCAGCGT
This sequence comes from Rhodoblastus sp., assembly GCA_013693735.1. GTDB lineage: Bacteria > Pseudomonadota > Alphaproteobacteria > Rhizobiales > Beijerinckiaceae. Next base: position 699,248 of record CP059255.1, read on the forward strand.
CGGCAAGAACCACGAGCTTGAGACCTTCGTGTGCGACTACATGCGCCTGATCATCATCGGCAACGCGCGTCCGCACGAAATCGAGGCTTTGATGGACGAAGAGATCGGCACGATGATGCACGACGCCCTCAAGCCCTATCACTCCATCACCGCGGTGTCGGATTCGCTGCCGGCGCTCGGCATCGTCGCCGCCGTGCTCGGCGTGATCAAGGCGATGGGCGCGCTCGACCAGTCGCCNCGGCTGCTCGGCGGACTGATCGGCGCGGCGCTGGTCGGCACCTTCGCCGGCATCTTCATCAGCTACGGAATGCTCAATCCGCTGGCCGCCAAGATCAAGACCGTGCGCCACGCCAAGGAGAGCCTGTTCGTCGTCGCCAAACAGGTGCTGCTCGCCTTTATGAACGGCGCGATGCCGCAGATCGCGGTCGAACACGGCCGCAAGGTGATTTCGTCCAAGAGCCGTCCGACGATCGACGAAGTCGAGACGGCGACGGTGGAGGGCGGCAATGCAAAGGCCGCCTAACGCGGAAGCGGGCGGCTCCCCCTCGCGCGCAGACCCACGCGCGCGCCGGCCTCTCGCTGCTGCTGGCGCCGGCGAAGGCCGCGCAGGGCGACGACGCCGCGTTGCGGCCGCTGGCCAAGGCGTTCGCAGGCAAGCTCGCCGAGACGCTGGCGGCGCGATATGGCCTGCGCGCCGGCTTCGCGCCCGACGCGGGTCCTGAAGACGCCGAGCCCGGCCCCGGCCTCGTCGTGACCATGCAGGGAGAAGACGGCGCGGCGGCGGTCGAAATCGGCCAGAGCGCGCTCTATGATCTGATCGACGCCCTGTTCGGCGGCGACGGGTCGGCCCAGCCCTATCGCGACGCGCGCAAACCCAGCGAACTGGAGCGCGCCATCGTCGAAGGGCTCGCGCCGGCCTTCGCCTACGCGCTCGGCGAGGCGCTCGGGCGCGCGGACATCGCCCAGGCCCGCGTCGTCGCGGCGCAGGAGCGCCCGCCCGGCCACATCGCCGCCGGCCTGAAAATGCGGCTGATCGGACGCGATTCGCGGCTGACGCTGATCGCGCCGCGCGCCTGGCTCGGCCTGAGCGGCGAGGCGCGCGCCCAAGGGCGGCGCGCCGGCGCTCGACGCGCTGGCTCTCGACCTCGCCGTCAGCATGCAGGCGGGGCAGAAGCCGTTGTCGGACATGATCGGCATGAAGGTCGGCGACGTGCTGCGGCTCGGTCTCACCGCCGCCTCGCTCGCCAGGGTCGAGGCCGAGGGCGTCGCGTTGTTCGACGCCGAACTGGGCCAAAGCGGCGGCCGCTACACGATCGACTGGCGCGTCGGCTCGACGGCGCCGTGCGTTTTTCGAGGAGTCCTCACGATGAACGACGCCGCGCTCGACGAGCCCGCCGCCCCGATCGACGACGCTCTCGCCGACCCCGCGCCGGCCCGCGGCGCGCGGCGGCGNCTGCCGGAGCATCTGCAACGGGTGCGCGTCGAGGTCGAGATCGTGCTCGGGCATCTGCGCATGCCGCTCGCCGAAGTCGCCGCGCTGCGCGAGGGCGCGGTGCTGGCGCTCGACCGCAAGCTCGGAGATTGGGTCGACATCGCGATCAACGGCCGCGTCGTCGCGCGCGGCGAGGTGATCGCGCTCGACGACGAGCCCGATCGGCTCGGCGTCGCGATTCGCGAAATGTCGACGCAGGCCGAGCCCGCGTCGCGCCGGCGGCCGCAGGCATGAGAGAGCGGGCCGCCCTCGACGGCGTCGACAAGGCGGCGGCGCTGCTGCTGGCGATGGANAAGCCCGTCGCGGCGCGGCTGCTCGCGCATTTCGACGAGGTCGAACTGCGGCGCCTCGCGCAGGCGGCGGCGGGGCTGCGCGCCCTGCCCGCGCCCGAGGTCGAGGCGATGGTCGACGATTTCGCCAATCGCTTCAGCGCCGGCGCCGACGTCGTCGGCGATCTCGAACGCGCGCGCGGCCTCATCGACGGCGTGCTGCCCGCCGACGTCGTGATCGACATCATGGCCGACGTCACCGGCGCGCCCAAACAATCCTTCTGGTCGCGCGCGGCGGCGCTGCCGGACCGGCGCCTGGCGCAATTGATGAGCGTCGAACATCCCCAGATCGCCGCCTTCCTGCTCGATCGGCTCGACCCGAGCGCGTCNGCGGCGATTCTCGTGCTGCTGCCTCCCAAGCGTCGCGACGTCGCCGCGGAGCGTCTGGTGGGGCTGCGCCGGCTGCCCGACCCGACGCTGCGGCTGGTCGAAACCGCGCTCGACCGCGACCTGTTCGGCGCCGACGCCGACGCCGCGCCCGAAGCCNNGGAGGCGCGCCTCGTCGAAATCGCCGCGCGGCTCGACCGCGCCCAGGTCGAGGAGATCGTCGCCGCGCTCGAAGCGACGCGGCCGGACGCGGCCAAGAAGCTGCGCGAGAATCTGTTCGCTTTCGAAGACGTCGCCATGCTCAGCGAACGCGAACGGATGCTGCTGTTCGACCGCGCGCCGACCGAGCAAGTGATCGCCGCGTTGAAGGGAACGAGCGACGAATTCCGCGACGCGGTGCTGTCGGCGATGGCCGCGCGCTCGCGGCGCATGGTGGAGGCGGAGCTGCGCAACGCGGACCAGATCGCCGAGAAGGACGTCGCCGCCGCACGTTCGGCGATCGAGCGCATCGTCGTGCAGATGATCGCCGAAGGCGCCGCGCAGCGCCCAAGCGCGGCCGAAGCGGCGGAGTAAGCCATGAGCGAGGCGCCCGATCGCGAAGACAAAACCGAAGACCCGACCGAACGCAAAATCGAGGACTCGCTCGCCAAGGGCGAGGCGCCGACCTCGCGCGAGGCGATCGCCGCCGCCGGGCTGCTCGGCGTGTGGATCTGCGTGACGTCGAGCGCGCCGGCGCTCGCCCCGGCNTTTGACGCGGGGCTTGCGGCGCGGTTCGAAGGCGTCGACCAGATTCGCCTGCGCAGCGGCGAGGACGCCGCGACGCTTCTGCTCGGCGCCTTGGGCGAGATCGCGCTGCCGATCCTCTGGCTCGCCGCGCCGATCGCCGGCCTGAGTCTGTTCGCGGCGCTGGCGCAGGCGCGGCCGCGCGTCGTAGCCGACCGCATCGCGCCGAAATGGTCGCGGGTGTCGCCGGCGGCGGGCTGGAGCAGGCTGTTCGGCGGCAAGGCCATGAAGCACGCCGGGCTGGTGGCGCTGCGCCTGACGATCGCGGTGGCGGCGCTCGTCTATGTCGGAGCGACCGGCATGGGCGCCATCCTCGACGCACTCGCCCGCGGGCCGGAGACGCTGCCGGCGCTGACGCTCGCCGAGAGCGGACGCGCCCTGTGGGCGCTGGTCGTCGTGGCCGGCGTGGCGGGGGCGGCCGATTTCGTGATCGCGCATCGCAACTGGCGCGCGGACATGCGGATGACCAAACAGGAAGTGAAGGAGGAGGCGCGTCAGTCCGAGGGCGACCCGCATGTGCGCGGTCGGCTGCGCTCGCTGCGGATGCGTCGCGCCCGCAACCGGATGATCGCCCAGGTGCCGCGCGCGACGCTGGTCGTCGCCAATCCGACCCATTACGCCGTGGCGCTGCGCTACGTGCGCGGCGAGACGGCGGCGCCGATGGTGCTCGCCAAGGGCGTCGACCACATGGCGCTGAAAATCCGCACGATGGCGGAAGAAGCGAAGATCCCGGTGATCGAGGATCGCGCGCTCGCGCGCTCGCTGCACAAGGCCGCCGTGGTCGAGCGGATGATTCCTCCGGAGTTCTACCCCGCCGTCGCCGCGCTGATCCACACGCTCGGCGAAGCCACCCGCACGCGCGCCGCGCCGCGCATCTCCACACAGGGAGCCCGCGCATGACCTCCCCGCCGAACACGCCCTGTGCGAGCGCCTGCTCGCCGAAGCGCTCAAACCGGTCGCCAGCGAAATCCGCCTCGTCGACCTCGACGCCCTGCTCCACCATGTGCGCGCCGGGGAGCACGCCTCGATCGCCGACATCGTCGCCTCCAGCGCCGAACCCTATTTCACGCCCGGCGCGCTCGATTTCGCGCTCGGCGCGCAGGCGCTGGCGAGCTGGGAGGCAGGCTCCTGCGTCGCGCTCGATCTCGAATTCAGCGCGCCGCCGCTCACGGCTTTCTGCGCCTGACGCTGGGCGCGCGCGGCGGCGGGGTGCAGTTGCTCGGCCTGCACGCGCCCGGGCGCGCCGGCAGCATGGCGGCCGCCGTCGCCGACGCGATCGGGCGGGCGGCTCTGCGCGAGGGCGCCTCATCAGCCACGGACAAGCCCGCCGCGTCATCGTGACGGCGATCGGCGCTCTCGCGCCAAGGGGTCCGTTCCGATGACCGATCTATTCGCGCTCGGCGCGCGTCGCCTCGATTGGCTCGCCCATCGCGAGGCGACCATCGCGCGCAACGTCGCCAACGCCGACACGCCGGGCTTCCGGCCCTCGGACCTGAAACCCTTCGAGGAGACGCTCGACGCGGCCGCGACGCGGCTGGCGCGCACCAGCGCCGCGCATTTCGGCGACGGGCCGGACGCTTCGACCGCGCCGCGCGCGGCCGAGGCGCGGGGATGGGAGACGACCCTGTCGGGCAACGCGGTCTCGATCGAACAGGAGCTGGCGCGGGCCGCCGAAACCAACCGCGCCGCCGGCGTCGCCAGCGCGGCGCTGAAGGCCTTCCAGCGGCTCTCGCTCGCCGTCGCGAAAGGCTAAGCGATGCTCGATCCGCTCTCCGCCACCTTCCGCATCGCCGCCTCGGGCTTGCAGGCGCAATCCACGCGCATGCGCGTCGTCGCCGAAAATCTCGCCAACGCCGAATCGACGGGCTCGACGCCGGGCGCCGACCCTTATCGGCGCAAGCTCGTCAGCTTCGACAGCGCGCTCGACCGCGCGAGCGGCGTCAATCTCGTGGCGGTCAAACGCGTGAGCGCCGATCTGCGCCCGTTCCGCACCAGCTACGACCCTTCCCATCCCGCGGCCGACGAAAAGGGCTTCGTCAAATTGCCCAACGTCGACCCTCTGGTNCGGCTCGCCGACATGAAGGAGGCGAACCGATCCTATCAGGCGTCGCTGCAAATCTGGCGACAGGCGCGCGAGCTGCACGCGATGACGCTCGATCTGCTGAAGTCCTAAGACGGGCGCGGGCGCGCCCCCTCCCCATCCTCTTGCTGCGCGAGTCCTCGCCATGACGTTTCCCGCCTTGTCCGCATTGTCCGCTCTGTCCTCGGCCGCTTCGGCGGCCTTCACGACGCAGGCCCCGGCCGCAGACGCCGCGCCGGCGCAGGGCTCGTTCTCCGAATTCCTGACGCGTCAGGCGAAGGACGCCGCGCATGCGTTGGGCGAAGCCGAGACGGCCGCGCTCGACGGCGTCGCCGGCCGGGCGTCGTTGACGGAGGTCGCGACGAAGGTGATGGCGGCCGAGCGCACGTTGCAGACGGCGATCGCGCTGCGCGACCGCTTCGTGTCTTCGCTTCAGGAAATCTCCCGGATCCAGATCTGAAAGGTCTTCGCGATGCTGCGCGCCCTTTACATCGCCTCGACGGGGCTCGCCGCCCAGCAGACCCATGTCGAGGTGATCGCCAACAACATGGCGAACGTCAACACGACCGGCTTCAAGCAGGGCCGGGCCGAGTTCACCGATCTGCTCTATATGGCCGAACGCGCCTCGGGCGTGGCGGCGCGCGGCACCGAAAACACCGTGCCGGAAGGCGCGCAGGTGGGTCTGGGCGTGCGCACCGCCGCGATCCGCAACTTGCACATTCAGGGCACCATCACCCAGACCGGCAACAAGCTCGACCTCGCCTTGCAGGGCCGCGGCTTCTTCCAGATCCAGGGGCCGGACGGGGACACCTTCTACACCCGCGCCGGCGCCTTCAACACCAACGCCACCGGCCAGATCGTCACCCTCGACGGCTACACCGTCTTGCCGGCGATGACCGTGCCGGCCAACGCCACCAACGTCACGGTGAGCGACGCCGGCATCGTCAGCGCCATCCTGCCCGGCCAGACCGCGCCCCAGCAGCTCGGCCAGATCACGCTCGCCGACTTCGTCAACGAGGCCGGCCTCGAACAGCTCGGCGGCAATCTCTACAAGCAGACCGAGGCCTCCGGCGCGCCGACCACAGGCAATCCCGGCACGAACGGCCTGGCGACGATGCGGCAGGGCTATCTGGAAAGCTCCAACGTCGATCCGGTGAAGGAGATCGCGCAGCTCATCACGGCGCAGCGCGCCTATGAGATGAACTCGAAAGTCGTGCAGGCGGCCGACGACATGTCGTCGACGCTGGCGCGCATCATCCGGTGAGGTCGCCGATGGCGCGCTTCCGTTTCGCGACGCGGACGACGGCGAGGCTCGCCGCTCTGTCGACCCTCGCGCTCTGCCTCGCCGCGCCCGTCGCGCAGGCGCAGGATGCGGCGACCTTCGCCTATCTCACTCCGACGCGGGTGATCTATCCGCGCGAGACGCTGCGCGTCGACATGGTCGAAGCGCGTCAGGCCGAGGCGCTGCCGGGCGGCGTGGCGACGTCGTTCGACGAGGCGATCGGCAAGGCGGCGCGCGCGACGTTGCTGCCGGGCCGCGCCATTCCGCTCGCCGCGCTGGGCGAGCCGGAGGCGGTGAAAATGGGCGGTTCGGTGACGCTCGCCTTTCGCGGCGGCGGCATGGAGGTGCGCGCCGCCGGGGTGGCGTTGCAGGCCGGCGCCGCCGGCAGGCGCATCCGCGCGCGCAACGCCTCGACCGGGGTGGTGGTGACAGGGCTGTTGCGCAGCGACGGACTGGTGATGGTGGAGGCGGGACCGTGAGGCGAGCCGAAAGCCTGCTCGCGCCGCTCGCCCTGGCGACGGCGCTGGCCGCGACGGTCGCTACGGGCCTGCTCATGAGCGCGCGCCGGCGCAGGCGGCGCGCGTGAAGGACATCACCAACGTGCTGCGCGCGCGACAACCAGCTCGTCGGCTACGGGCTGGTGGTGGGCCTGCAAGGCACCGGCGACAGCCTGCGCAACGCGATCTTCACCGAACAGTCGCTGCAATCCATGCTCGACCGCATGGGCGTGCAGACCAAGCCCGGCGCGATGCGCGTCAAGAACGTCGCCGCCGTGATGGTGACGACCGACCTGCCGGCCTTCGCGACCAAGGGGGCGCGACTGGACGTGACCGTCTCCTCGCTCGGCGACGCCTCCTCTTTGATGGGCGGCACGCTGGTGATGACGCCGCTGACGGCGCCGGACGGGGCGACCTATGCGGTGGCGCAAGGGCGGCTGATCGTCTCGGGCCTCGCCGCCAAGGGCGAAGCCGAATCGCTGACGCAGGGCGTCGCCACGGTGGCGCGGCTGCCGGGCGGCGCCATCGTCGAGAAGGAGCCGCCGCCGCGTCTGGCGCGCGGGCCGATGGCGCTGACGCTGAAAAATCCGGACTATCGCACCGCGACGCTGGTCGCCGACGCGATCAACGCGCGCACGCGCCAGATCTTCGGCCGGGCGCTGGCGCAGGAGCGCGACGACCGCACGGTCGCGCTCGCCGCTCCGCCGCGCGGCTCGCTGACGCGGTTTCTGGCCGAGATCGGCTCGATCGAGGTGACGCCCGACGCGCCCGCCCGCGTGGTGGTCGACGCGCGCACCGGCACCATCGTCATCGGCGAGGGCGTGCGCGTCGCCCCGGCCGCGGTGACGCATGGCGGGGTGACCGTGCGCGTCACCGAGAGCCCGCAAGTGTCGCAGCCGCCCGCCTTTTCGCCGGGCGAGACGCAGGTCGTGCCGCGCACGGAGATCGACGCGATCGAGAAAGGCGGCCAGTTCTCGCTGGTCGACGGCTCCAACCTGCGCACGCTGGTGCGCGGGCTGAANCGGGTGGGCGTGAAGCCCACCGGCATCATCGCGATCCTGCAAGCGCTCAAGAGCGCGGGAGCGTTGCAGGCGGAATTGGTGGTGCAGTGACGCGGCGGGCTCGCGCAGACCCGCCAGCGTCTCGTCGAAGGCGACGGGATCGTCGAGCGCGCGCGACAGCACGATCGCGCCCTGCACGCCCGCCACGATCCTCGTGGCGCGCGCCCGCGCGGCCTCCTCGTCATGCCCGAGCCGCCGCAAGGCGTCGGCGAGCGCGCTTCGCCAGCGTTCGAAATAGTCGTGAATGGCCCGGGCGCGGCGGTCGCGCGCGACGTCGAGGGCGAAAACCCNCATCAGACAGATCCGCCCACCCCGCCGAAAATAGTCGGCGCTCGCCTCCAGCATGCGCTCGATGGCCTCGTCGGCAGGAATCGCGGCGTCCTCCAGAGGCGCGAACACATGCGCCTCGAACCAGGCGCGCACGTCGGCGAGAACCGCGTCGGCCATCTCGTCCTTTCCGCCGGGAAAGAAATGATAGAGGCTGCCTTTGCCCAATCCCGTCTCGGCGGCGATGCGCGAAAGCGTGGCGCCTTCGAAACCGTGACGGCGGAACACCTCGGCCAGAGCGGTGACCGCGTCGGCGCGTTCGGCGACCGTGCGGGCCATCACGGCGCCTGATGCGGATAGCGTCCGCCCGACAGGCGGTGATAGGCCGTCGCCGCCGCCAGCAGCGCCAGCGAGCCCAGCGCCACCGGCTCGATCAGAAAGCGCAGGGTCGGGTCGAGCGAGAAGACGACGAGCGGATTCGCCCCGGCGGGAGGATGGGTCACCCGCAATGCGGCCATGACCGCCACCGCGACGCCGACGGCGAGCGCCAAGGCCCACCACTCGTTGGGCAGAACCTGCCTGAGCGCAAGGCCGCAGGCGGCGANGAGATGTCCGAACAGGACGTTGGCGGGTTGCGACAACGGGCTCGCAGGGGCGGCGAACAGCAACACGCAGCTGGCTCCGAAGGGCGCCATCAACAGCGGCGCGCCGGAAAAGACGGTCAGGCCGGCGACCAAAGCCACCGCCAACGCGGCGCCGGCCCCGGCGCTCAGAACCTGACGCGGCGACATCGGCGGCGTGCGTCGAGAAAAGAAGGCGCGCATTGTCTGTACCAATCGGTTTTAACTTTACCGATCGGTATACTCAGTGTTCTCCTCTGTCAATCGCGCGCGCATCGTCGTGATCGCGGCGTCGCAGGATCGCCGACGAAAAGGCCGGCGCATGCGCCGGCCCGGTCGTGTCTTGCGCTCCGGACAGCCCTTACCCGGCACCACGCGCACCGCGCCCTTGGCCGCAGACGTCGCAAAGGCCGCGTAGGCGCGCAGCGCGGTCGTCANCCTGCGCTTGCGCGGCGCGGGCTTCCACGGCGCGGGGCCCTTGGCGGCGCGGCGGGCCTTGAGCGTCGCCTCGTCCACCGCGAGGTGGATGGTGCGGTTGGGGATGTCGATCTCGATCCGGTCGCCCTCCTCGACGAGGCCGATGGTTCCGCCTTCCTCCGCCTCCGGCGAGCAATGGCCGATCGACAGGCCCGAGGTGCCGCCCGAGAAGCGGCCGTCGGTGATCAGCGCGCAGGCCTTTCCGAGCCCCTTCGATTTCAGATAGCTCGTCGGATAGAGCATTTCCTGCATGCCGGGCCGCCGCGCGCCTTCGTAGACGATCACGACGACGTCGCCGGCCTTGATCTTATTGGTGAGGATGGCGTTGACGGCGGCGTCCTGCGATTCGAACACGCGGGCGGGGCCGGAGAATTTCAGGATCGACTCGTCGACGCCCGCCGTCTTCACGATGCAGCCGTCGAGCGCGAGGTTGCCATAGAGCACGGCGAGGCCGCCATCCTTGGAGAAGGCGTGCGCGGCGTTGCGGATGACGCCCTTCTCGCGGTCGAGATCGAGATCGTCCCAGCGCCGATCCTGCGAGAAGGCGACGAGCGAGGGCACGCCGCCCGGCGCCGCCTTGAAGAAGTGATGCACCTCGTCGCTGTTGGTGCGCTTGACGTCCCACTGGTCGAGCGCGTCGCCCATCGTGGCCGCGTGCACCGTCCTGGTGGAGCGCTCGATCAGCCCGGCGCGGTCGAGTTCTCCCAGAATGCCGAAAATGCCGCCGGCGCGATGCACGTCCTCGATGTGGACGGTCGAGACGGCGGGGGCGACCTTGCACACGCAGGGCACGCGCCGCGACAGCCGGTCGATGTCGGCCATAGTGAAGTCGACGCCGGCCTCATGCGCGGCGGCGAGCAAATGCAGCACCGTGTTGGTCGACCCGCCCATCGCGATGTCGAGCGTCATCGCGTTCTCGAAGGCGGCGAAGGTGGCGATGGAGCGCGGCAGCACGCTGTCGTCGTTCCCCTCGTAATAGCGCTTGGCCATCTCCACGATGGCGCGCCCGGCGCGCAGGAACAGCGCCTTGCGGTCGGCGTGGGTGGCGAGCCGGGTGCCGTTGCCGGGCAGGCCGAGGCCGAGCGCCTCGACCAGGCAGTTCATCGAATTGGCGGTGAACATGCCCGAGCAGGAGCCGCAGGTCGGGCAGGCGTTCTGCTCGTAGCGCTGCACCTCGGCGTCCGACACCTTGTCGTCGGCGGCCGCGATCATCGCGTCGATCAGGTCGACGGCCTTGGTCCGGCCGTCGTCGAGCACCACCTTGCCGGCCTCCATCGGGCCGCCGGAGACGAAGATGGTGGGAATGTTGAGGCGCAGAGACGCCATCAGCATGCCGGGGGTGATCTTGTCGCAATTGGAGATGCAGATCAGCGCGTCGGCGCAATGGGCGTTGCACATATACTCGACGGAATCGGCGATCACCTCGCGCGAGGGCAGGCTGTAGAGCATGCCGTCGTGACCCATCGCGATGCCGTCGTCGACCGCGATGGTGTCGAACTCCTTGGCGACGCCGCCCGCCTTCTCGATCTCGCGCGCCACCATCTGGCCGAGATCCTTGAGATGGACATGGCCGGGCACGAATTGCGTGAAGGAGTTGGCGACGGCGATGATCGGCTTGCCGAAATCGCCGTCCTTCATGCCGGTGGCGCGCCACAGCCCGCGCGCGCCCGCCATGTTGCGGCCGTGGGTGGACGTGCGGGAACGATAGACGGGCATGGGCGCGGCCTCGCAGCGAGAAGAAAGGAGAGTCCCGCCGTGTTTAGGACGCCGACGGCGAGGCGACAAGCGCGCGCCGCGCCGAAACCCGCGCCGAGGCCGCCTCAGGCGGCGCGCACGCGCTCGATCGTCGTCAGGGCGGCCTCAAGCAGGCGCTCCGGCGCGCAGGGCTTTTTGCACAGCGCCGCCTCGGGATAGGCGCAGAAAAGATCGCTGCGGTCGGCATGGCCGGAATGAAAATGAACGGCACGCCCTTCTTGCGCAGACGGTCGGCGGCCGGAAAGCTTTCATCGCGCCCGAGCCTGACGTCGAGAATGGCGACGTCATAACCGCCCTCCTCGATCGCCGCCATCAATTCGGACAAGGACGCGAAGGGCCCGACGGGGATCGCGCCATGTTCGAGGATGACGTCCTCGATCTCCATCGCCACCAGAGGCTCATCCTCGGCCACGAGGATACGCAAACCGCTGAGGCGGGCGGACGCTTGGGAATCGAGAGCGCGATACGGCATTGGGGGCGACCTGGCGCGAAAGCGAAACGGGCGATGGCGGGGCGATCCCCGCATGGACGGCCAACGCGTCCGTCCGCGCGGAGTTCCTGTCCCGCCTAAATAAACCGGATCAGGGTTAAGCCATTATGCACGCCGGGAAATTCGCGAGAAGTGGGCGCGAGGCGGGGACGCGAGGCGCCGCTCGCGCAAGCTCGGCGCGGTCGGCTGGCGGGATGAGCCGACTCATCTCCGACCCGCCCGCCCCGGCCCAGGCCGCCTTCAGCGTCGCCTTCGCGGGCGGCGAACGCCGGGGCGGCGCGCGACGGCGGGTGCGGCTGCGCGTCGGGCGGGCGCTCGACGGCGAGGGGCGCTTTCTGTGCGAGGCGACCATCGTCGACCTTTCGGCGCAGGGCGCCAGGCTGCGGCTCGCCGACCCGGCGCGTCTGCCCGCGACGCTGTGGCTGTTCGACGAATGCGAACGGCGCGCGGCCAAGGCGCAGGTCGTGCGGCGCACGGCGCACGAGGCCGGCCTCCTCGTCTCCGAATGGCGCTCGCTCGACGAGCTGCCGGCGGCGACGCGGCGGCGAATCGCGGCGCCCTATTACGGCGCTGACTGATCCGCCGCCGCCGCGTTCACGCCACCGAGCGGGCGCGCGCGGCGGCGCGGTCGGGAGCGCCGACGAAGCGGCGGGCGGCCTCCATCGACTCGAACAGCCGCGCACCGAGCAACGTGTCGATCTCAACCGTCAGATCGGCCAGAACGCGATAGGCGTGGCCGGCGATCTCGCCTTCCTCGATCACCGCGCGCGCGGGCGTCGAGATTGGCGGGCTGGGAGGGCGAGGGGTGGTAGGCCGGGCGCGACGGCGACGCGGCCGGCGCCTCGACGGGGCGCGACGGAGCGGGCGCGCGCGCCTCCTGCGCCGCCCAGTCCAGCAGCTCCTCGAAGGCGCGGCCGGAATCCTGCGCCGGAGCGGGGCCTGCGCGCCGCGCCGAAGGCCGTCGCGGAACCCTTCGCGCATGGGCGGCGCATCGGCGGCCTGCGGACGCGGCGTCTGCGCGGCGCGCTCGGGCTGCGGAGCGTCCAGCGGATAGGCCGGGCGCGCTCCGGCCCGCAGCCGCGCCGGAGCGGGCGCCGGGCGGGCGGCGAGCGGCAGGCGTTCGCGAAGCGCGCGTTGGGAGTCGACGCGGTCCGCGGCCGGACGCGGCGGAGCCGCCGGACGGGCGGAAGCGGCCTCCTCGGCGTCGTCGCCGTCATCGGCGTAGGCGGCGGCGTAGGGGCGGCGCGGGGGCCGGGGCGGCGGCGGACAAGGCGGTCGGGAGAGCGGCGGGACGCTCGGGCGCCGGCGCAGCCGACCGACGCTCGGCCGGATAGGCGGCGCGGGCTTCATAGTCTGCGCGGGCTTCATAGTCTGCGCGGGCTTCATGGGACGCGCGAGCTTCATAGGCTGCCGGGCTCGCGCTCGCGTTGCGGCGCGGGGGCGCGCGGGCGGTCGAAGCCCTGCGCGGCGTCCAGACCGCGCGAGGGGTCGCGCGAGGCGGGCGCGCCGCGCTCGGGCTCGACGTCGCGCCGGGCCTCGGCCTCGCGATGAAGCTCCGCGCCGCGCCGCAAACCTGACGCGCCCGACCCGTTGCGCGCGTCCGCGACGGCCCGCGGGTCGACGCCGCGCGCGGGGCGTAGCCGCGTTCCGCGTCGAAGCCGCGCGGGGCGTCGAAATTGCGATCCGAAGCGAATCCGGGCGCGGCGTCGAGGCCGTCCAGGGGCTCGCGCGGCGCGGAAGGGCGAGGCGCCGCTCGACCTCCTCCGGCGCGCGCGCGTCCGCGTCGCGGACGAGCATACGGAAGGCGGCGCCTCCGCCTCGCGGGCGGTCAGCGCGCGGCGCCGGCTGGGCGGCGGGCCGCGCCAGCGCGGCGGCGCAGCCACTGCGTCGAAGGTCGGTTCGACGCGCGGCGCGGCGCGGCGCGTGCGGGCGAGAATCTCGCTGAAGAAGCGGTCGAGCGCGCCGAAGCCGCGCTCCGAGGCGGCGATCACCGCCATCGCCAGGCCTGTGGCGATCACCCAGCCGCCGACCGTGGCGAGCGGAGCGCCGAAGCGCAGCCCCGCATGGTCGAGGCCGAGGCCGGTTCCCAGAAACGTCCAGCCGAGCCCGGCCACGACATAGCCTGCGGTCTTGCCAGTCAGCTGCATGCTCCACCTTCTTTGGCGTCCCCGCGCGCGTCCGCGCGCCGGTCTCCGCGCGCGTCACTTGCGTAAGTCCGCGGCGGCGACGTAGTTGAATTCCTGAATGAGAACGTCGCGCACGATCGGCGCGCCGAGACGGCGGGCGAGACCCTCGCCCAGAGTCGTCTTGAAACGCGCGAGGTCGTAGGCGTCGAGCCGATCCGCGTCGAAGCCGGCGTCGGCGTAGAGCGCGGAAAAGGCCTGATCGAGCAGATAGGGCTCGATGTCGCGCCCGAAGGCGGCGGCGGCGGCGACGTCGACGACGTAAGCGATGTTCATCACGACATAGCCGCGCATCTGGCCGCCGCGCGAGATCGGCACCGAAAGCGGCTTGGCCTTGCGCGTCTCGACGCGCGCCTCCTGCGGTTTCTCGGCGGCGATCCGCGCCGCCTCGCGCCGCGCTCGACNATAGGTCGCGCCGCGGCGCCGAGCGCCCACGGCGGCGGCCCAGACCGCCAGAAACAGGGAACGGATCATCGCCGCGTCCCCTGTCGGGCGTCGCGCAGCAGGCGGGCGGCGTCGTAGGCGCCGTCCCATTCGATCTCGGCGACGACGCGCTTCATGGTCTCGGCGACGCGACGGGCGGCTTCGAGACGAACGCCGATCGCGGCGTGATTGCGCTCGACGGCGGCGCGCAGCCGTCAAAGCCGGGCGCAGCGCCGGCGTCGCCGGGTCGAGACCGCGCGCGGCGCGGGTCAGTTCGAACAACGCCATCGCCTTGCGGTCGGCGAAGCCGCGGCCGTCCGGGTCGCGACCGGCGGCGATCTCCGCGGTCTCCTCCTCCATCGTCTCGACGCAGCGACGCGCGACGTNCGAGGAAATGCAGGGCGGCGCTCACGCGGGCGCGCCCGTCTTGACGAGACGGGCGCCGACGCCGAGGCGGCCGGAGCCGGCCAGCGCATGGGCCAGCTGTTCGGCGAACAGGCCGCGCCAGACGTCGCCCGCCGTGCCGGCGCCGTAGACGGACGCGGCCTTTTTCGGAAGCGCGTCCTGCAACAGCTGGCGCATCAACATCTCCTNCCAGCCCTGGCCGATCGCCGCCGTCTTGTCGACGTCGGCGGGGGCGGGGCGGGGATGGGAGCGGACGAGGCGCGCCGCATCGCCGCGTCGAAGGCGGCGGCGGTCTGGGTCGGAGCGGTCCGAAGCGCGGCGNNGGCTCCGCCATCGCCTCCGCGCGCGCCAGCCGGGCGGTCGCGGCGGCGGCGCGGGCGGGTCGGCCGCGCGCACGACGTCGAGAACGAGGTCGGAAGGCGGGCGAATCGACATGGCGTCTTGCTCCTCACGCGAGCGACGGGATCGCATGACGTTAGAGCGCGAGGCTGTCCGCGGGCTTGCGTCGCCTCACGCGCCCTCGCGCGGGGCGCGGCGAACGCCTGGTCGATCCAGCTTTCCAGCGCGGCGCGCTCCTCGGCTCGCGCCGCCGCCTCGGCGAGGCGGCCGGCGACGCGCTCGGCGCCGCGGGCGACGCGGCGGTCGCGCGCCATCGCGGCGCGCAACCGCGCGCGCTCGCGTTCGAGGCCGATCAGCTCCGCCTGAAGGGCGGCGAGGCGGCGGGTCGCGGCGGAGACGATCAACGTCTCGCCGGCGAGCGCGCCCATCAGCTCGACCATGTCGCGCTCGCGCTTGCGCGCGACGTCCATCGCGCGCCCGACCGCGGCGTCGCGCAGCGCGGCGGCGCGTCGGCGGGTCTCCAAGGCCTGCGCCGCGCGGAAAGCCGAGCGGCGCGTTCGCCCTCCTCGCTCATGTCGGCCCTCCTTTCACGCCCTCACCACTGCGCCAGACGCGCGCCGAGCGCGTCGACCAGCAAGGCGAAGGCCGGACGCTCCAGCGCGATCAGCGCGGCCAGTCCCAGGCCGATCAGAATCGGCGCGGCGACGAAGTNAACCGGCGCCTGCGGCACGAAGCNGGAGGCCGCGCCAAAGGCGAGATTGGCGACCAGCGCCATCGCCAGAAGCGGTCCCGCGATGCGAAGACCAACCAGCGTCGCGTCCCGCAAAGCCTCGACGAACAAGGTTGTGGTCGCCTGCGGCAGCGAGAGGTCGGGCGGGAAGGCGCGGTAGGAGCCGACCAGAGCGCGGATCAGCTCGCCGTCGAGCCCGGCCGCGAAAACCAGCATCGCCGCCGCCAGGCCCAGCGCGCTCGCCAAGGTCGGCATCGGCTGATCGGCCTCGGGCGATGGCGCGAACGCGGCGCTGAGGCCGACGAAGTTCGACATCGCCGTCGCCATCATCTCGAAGCAGAGCAGATACACGCGCGCCACGACGCCGAGGGTCGCGCCGATCGCGGTCTCGCGCATCAAAGCCATCGCCTGCGTCGCGAGCGGGCCGGCGGCGGCGGCGGCGAGCCCGTCGCGCGCCAGCGGCTCGACGAGGAGGCTGAGCGCGAGCGCGAAGAACAGCCGCGCGCGCATCGACACGCGCGGGCTCGNAAAGCCAGGCGCCACCATCAGGCACGCCGTCACCCGCGCCGCCACGAGCGCGCCCGACATGACCGCCGCGTCGGGAGCCTCGATCACGAGATCGCGCCCAGCGCCTGCACCTCGACGCCGCGCGCCACCTCCAGATGCGACAGGGTTTGCAGGTTGGGGAACAGCCGCTCCAGAATCATGCGCACGAAGGGGCGCACCTCCGCCGCCGTCAGAACGACGAAGCTGTGGCCCTCGTCCATGCGCTTGCGCAATGCGGGCGCGGCCTCCTGGCCGAACTCCTCGACCATGCGCGGCTCCAGGTCGATCTCGACGACGTCGCCCTTGGCGTCGCGCTTGAGCGCCTGATGGAAGGCGAGATCCCAGCGCGGGCCGAGGCGCATCACCTTCAGCACGCCGTCGTCGAGAAGATCGCCGCAAATCTGCTGCGCCATGCGGATGCGCACATGCTCGGAGATCTGCTCGGGCCGGCGCGCGTGCGGGGCGATCTCGGCGACCGCCTCCAGCACCAGATGCAGGTTGCGGATCGACACCCGCTCGGCGAGCAACAGCTTCAGCACCGCCTGCAAGCCGGACATCGAGAGATGTTGCGGCACGATCTCGTCGACGAGGCGGCGATAGTCGGGATCGAGCCGGTCGATCAACGCGCGCAGATCGCGATAGGCGAGGAGCTGGGCGAGATTGCCGCGGATCACCTCCGACAGATGCGTCAAAGCCAGCGACAGATGGTCGACCGGCGTGAAGCCGTCGCGCTTGAGGCCGGCGGCGAAGGCCTGGCTGACCCACACCGCCTTGACGCCGAAAGCGGGGTCGCGCGCGTCCTCGCAGGGGTAATCGGGGCGCCGCCCGTCGCCGGTCACCACCATCACCTCGCCGGGATTGAGGCGGAAGCGCGCCACGCCCGCGCCGTGGATGCGGATCTCGTAGGAGCGGGCGTCCATCGCGATGTCGTCGGCGATGCGCACCGGCGGCACGACGATGCCGTAGCGCCGCGCGAATTTGCGGCGCATGCGGGCGAGGCGATGGGCGAGCTCGCCTTGCGCCATCAGGAAGTCGGCGGCGACCTGCTTGCCGAAGCGCAGCTCGATCTCGGGCGAGGACAGNNCCTCGCGCACCGAATCGCGGGCGACCTCCTCCTGCGGCTTGTCGAGCGCGGGCGGGATCGCCAGCTGCGCCTCCCGCCGCGCCGCGCGCGCAGCCGAAGCGCGGCCGACGCCGACCAGCGTGCCGGCGAGCAGCGCGAAAGGAAAGAACGGCAGGCCAGGCGTCAGGCCGAGCGCGAACAGCAGCGCCGCCGAAACGATGGCGGCGCGGGGATGNNATGAGAGCTGAGCCAGAACCGTGCTTTCGGCCGAGCCGCGCACGCCGCCCTTGGCGACGATCAGGCCCGCGCCCAGCGAGACGATCAGCGCGGGAATCTGCGAGACGAGGCCGTCGCCGACGGACAGCTTGGTGTAGACGTCGAGGGCGGCCGAAGGGCTCATGCCGTGGCGCAGCACGCCGATCAGCATGCCGCCGACGACGTTGACGCCCAAAATGACGAGGCCGGCGATGGCGTCGCCGCGCACGAATTTCGAGGCGCCGTCCATCGCGCCGAAGAAGGCGGANNCCTCCTCCTCAAGCTCGTGGCGACGCCGGCGCGCCTCCTGCTCGTCGATGAGGCCGGAGGACAGATCGGCGTCGATCGCCATCTGCTTGCCGGGGATGGCGTCGAGCGTGAAGCGCGCGCCGACCTCGGCGATACGCGTCGCGCCCTTGGTGATGACGAGAAAATTCACCGTCACCAGAATGATGAAAACGATCAGGCCGATCAGAAAGTCGCCGCTCATGACGAGATTGGCGAAGCCGGCGATGATGTGGCCGGCCGCATGCGCGCCATGCGATCCGCCAGACAGAATCAAGCGCGTGGTCGCGATGTTGAGCGCCAGACGCAGCAGCGTCGCCACGAGCAGAATGGTGGGAAAGGCCGAGAACTCCAGCGGCCGCTCGATCCACAGCGCGACCATCAGGATCAGCACCGACAAGGCGATCGACAGCACGAGGCCGACATCCACCGCCCAGGCCGGAATCGGCAGAAAGAAGATCGCCAGGATCGCCAGCACGCCGGCGGCGAAGGCGACGTCGCGCGACTTGCGCGTCCGCCCGGCGGCGATCGAAATGTCGGTCATGAAGGCTCTCGCGCTGGCTGCGTAGAGGCGCATCGTCGCCGCCGCGGCTTGCGCGAGGCGGTCGGCTCAGCGGTCGTAGCCGCGCTCGATGCGCGCGTAGATCTGTTCGGCGAAGGCGGAGAAATGGCCGCCCGACAAGGTCGCCGTGAAGGCGAAAACGATCGCCATCGCGATCATCTTGGGGATGAAGGTGAGGGTGGCTTCCTGAATCTGCGTCAGCGCCTGGAACAAGGCGATCAGCACGCCGACGACGCTGGCGGCGAGAATCGGCGGGCCGGCGCCGATCAGCGCCAGCCACAAGGCCGATTGAAACAGATCGAGCGCGTCGGCGGCGTTCATCGCGTTCAGCTCAGAACGACGCCGTCGACGATCGGGACGTTCGCGCCGTTGGTCAACGTCGCGAAGAGCCCGCTCGACGAGAAGGTGACCGACGCGACGACGCCGCTGGCCGTCCCGTCGGCGGAAGCGATGTGGCGCCCGATCAGGCCGTCGGCCTGGGTCAGTCGCGAGGCCGACAGCAAAGCGTCGAGCTTCGCGTTGGTCTGCGTCTGCTGCTCGACCGCCGAGAAGGAGGCGAGTTGCGAGAGATATTGCGTCGAATCCTGCGGATTGGTCGGGTCCTGATTTTGCGCCTGCGCGACGAGAAGCTTCAGGAACGAGTTGTAGTCGACCAGATTCTTCTGGGTCGCGGCGTCGACGGCGGAGGNCGAGCGAGGCGGTCGAGACGGCGTTGACGCTCATGCCACGTTCTCCTTGGCGGGTTCGGCGTGGGCGGCGAGGAGTTCGTCCTCGGCCGGGAACAACGCGCGCAGACGCTTCATCGCGTCGAAATAACGCCCCTGTTCGATCTGGCGGGCGACGCCGGGAAGCTCCATCGCGATCGCGGGCGTGGCGACGGCGCGCATCACGCGCAGAAGGATCGAACCCGCCATCTGCTGCGCGCTGGCGGCCTGGGCCGGATCGATCAACGCCGCCTGAACCGCGAAATAGACCTGCCGCAACGGCGTTTTCGCGTCGTCGAGCTGGAGGACATGCTGGTCGAGCAGGAAACTCACGTCGTTGAGAAGATGAAGATTGACGCGGCGGTCGACCTTGACGACCGCGCCGTTGATATAGGCTTTCGAGCCTGCGCGCAGGGAGAGGATCATGGCGTGCTCTGAAGACCGTCGCGAATCGTGGCGTTGATTTCGATCAGCGCGTCGAAGGAGTGTTTGCGGCCCTGGCGCAACCCCTCGATCTCGCGCAGAATCCAAACGCCGATCTGCAGGAGGTTGGTCTTCAATGGCTTCGGAAGACCGTTGTCGGGATGCGCGAGATCCTCCATCAGGAACTTCCAGAAGCGATCGAGAAGATGCAACGCCTCGACCGCCTCGCCCGAGTTCGGGCCCTTGCGGCGCGCGGTCTCAAGACGGTCCAGCACGATGTCGAAGGCCTGCCGCTCTTCCTGACGCGCAGCTCTCGAGTCGTCCGCGAGGACGTCGGCGTAACTGAATTGATACAAGGCGAGCGTCCCCGTTTGATAGGCGTTGCGGGCGCGGTTCAGAGATATTTCAGCAGCGAAAGATCGCGCATGCGCGCGGTGATCGCGTAGGTCGCCTCCAGGCGCGCCGTGAGGTCGTTGATTCTGGTCGCGGCCTCAGTCGGATCGACGTCCTCGCTGGCGCCGATCTGGCGGGTGAGGAGATCGCGCGTGGCGCTCATCGCCGTTTGCGCGTCGTCGATGCGCTTCTTCGAGACGCCCATGCGCGTCTCGATCACGGTCGAGGCGTCGATGGCGCCGGTGGCGAGCGCNNTGGCGCGCCCGGCGAGCGTGGCGAAGGCGTCGTTGTTGAGCTTGTCGGCGCCCAGATCGGCGACCATCACGGCGAGGCGCGCCATGTCGCGCAAGGCGCCTTCGTTGGCGCTGACCGTGGTCGGCGCGGTTTCGCCGGGCGCGATCTGCGAACTGAACGCCTTGTCGGTGGCGCGCGACCAGTTGGCGGACCATGCGGGTTGCTGGAACTGCTGGGCGAAGGTGCCGTCGAGGAACGTCGCCATCGCGGAGGCGGCGATCGTCGAAACGGAGGCGGAGTCCTGCGACATGCCGAACGCGTTCTGGAAGGCGGCGGCGACGGCCGCGGCCGGGCCGGTCGCGCGCGTGGCGTCGTAGGCGGCCACCGCGGGCGCGTCGAGCGTTTCGCCGCCGAACAGCGCGACGCCGCCGACGTCTTGCCCCATCGCCGAGGTGTAGGTCGCAAGGAATCCCTTGGCGGCCTCGATCAAGCCGGCGCGCGTCTGGGGATTGAGCGGCGGCGACCAGCTGGTCGCGCAGGGCGCCGGCGCTTTGCGCAGATGCGCCATCGTCGTCGAAATCGTGTCGACGCGCGAGGCGGCGACGTCGTCTTGCGTGTCGGCTCGCGCAAGGCGGCGGCGCGCGCGCGCTGTTCGTTGCGCGCCAGCGCNGCCGCCGAGCGACTCGCCAAGGTCGGCGAGACGGCCGGACGAGGCTTCGCCGTTGGCGCGCGCGCGCGTTGCAACGACAGCGCGCCGTCGCGCAGCAGCAACGGCGGAGCCTGCGAGGAGACGCGTTGGATCATCGCACGGCCTGCAAGAAGGTGTTGAACATGTCGTCGACGGCGGTGAGAATTTTCGCCGAGGCCTGAAACGCGCGCTCGACGTCGAGAAGGCGCGACATCTCCTCGTCGACATTGACGCCGGTGGCGTTGGACAGCGACTGGACGGTGCGCTCGCGCACGGCGTTCTCCTGCGCCACGGCGCTGGAGGCGCTTTNGCGTTGTCCGGCGATCCAACCCAGGCTCTGCTCGGCGAAGCCCGAAAGCGTCGCGCTCGCTTGCAAGCCCGCGGCGGNGGAGAAGCTCGCCGCGGCGTCGAAAGAGGCGGCGAGCGCTCTGAGACGGTCGGCGTAGCCGGTCGAGCCCGTCGGATTCATCGTCGTCCCGGCGATCGCGCCGTCGCGCAGCCGCACCGCGTCGCCGCCCTGGGCGGGATCGGCGGCGGCGGCGACGCGCAAGCGCGCGGCCAGCCCCGTCGCGCCGTTGGCCGGAACGAACAGGCCCGGCGCGCCGTTCTCGGAAAAATTGTCGACCAGCGCGCGCGCCGTCTCGTCGAACTGGGCCTGCAAAGCCGGACCGGCTTCGTCGCGAAGGGCCACGAGCGCGGCGATGCGGCCGGAGCCCAGCTTCATCATCGAACTCGACGACGTGGCGTCGACGCCGTCGATGGTGACGGCGGCGCCGGNGGCGCCGGAGGGCAGCGCGCCGGCGGGCGAGAAGGCGACCTTGCGCGGCTCTTTCTCGAACAAGGTGAGGCCGCCGTCGGCGTAGATGGCGAGGCCGCCGTCGCGCTGGGGCGCACATGNCACCGCCATCTCCTTCGACAGATCGGCGAGGATGGCGTCGCGCTGATCCATCGCGTCGGAGGGATCCTTGCCGGTGGCCAGCGCCGTCACGACGGCGTCGTTGGCGGGCTTGAACTTGGCCAGAAGGTCGTTGACGACCCCGACCGAGTCGGCGAGGCCCTTGTCGGCGTCCTCGCGCAACGTCGTCGCGGCCCCGGCGAGCGCGTTGAGATTCTNGGCGACGTCGCCGGCCGCGCGCACCGCCGCCTCGCCGAGGGCGGCGCGGTTGGGGTCGTTGGCGTAAGCGGTCAAGGCGCTCTTGAGCGCGCCCAGGAGCTGGGGCAACGTCGTCACGCCGCCCTTGGAGCCGGCGACGTCGTCGAGAGCGTCGAGCGCGGTCTGGCGCGTGGAGGCGGCGGTCGAGCGGGAATCGGCGTCGAGCGCGGCGTTGCGCAAGGCGTCTTCGGCGATGCGGCGCACGGTCACCGCGACGCCGTAGCCGGGCTCCTCGCCGACGTAGTCGGCGACGCGACGGTTGTAGCCAGCCTGGCCGGCCGAGCCGATGTTGCGCGAGATCAGCGCCGATTCGGCGCTCGCGTTATGAAGCGACAGGCGGGCTGTCTGCAATGCGGTCGCAAGATTGAGCATCGCTCACGCCTTCAAGTTCATTAGCACGTCGAGCAGTTCGGAGCCGGCCTGAAACACTTTGGAGTTGGCGGTGTAGCCGCGCTGCGCCTCGATCATGGTGGTGAGTTCGGAGCCCAGATCGACCGTGGAGGCCTCCAGCGCGCCCGAGACGATGGAGCCGCGGCCGCCGGTCTGGGCGTCGCCGAGCACGACGGGGCCAGAGGCGAGGGATTCCCACCAGACGTTGCCGTCGAGCGCGGTCAGATTGTCGGGGCTGACGACGTTGGCGACAGGCAGCTTGTAACGCGCGACGACGGTGCCGTCCTGATAGACGGCGGAGACGATTCCGTCCTTGCCGATCTCGACGCGGTCGAGCTGGGAGGGCGCGTGGCCGTCGATGGAGGCCTGCGCCACCGAGAAGGCGGAGGCGTATTGGGTCATCTTGCTGATGTCGAGCGCCACCGTGTTGCCGTTGGCGATCGGCAGCGACAGGCTGGTCGGCGACGCGATCTTGCCGGTGGCCGGATCGAAGGTCAGCGTGGCGGTCACGGTCGAGGCTCCGCCGGTCACTGTCGCCGTCCAGGTGTTGGCGGCGGTCTTCTTGAACGCGAAGTCGAGCTGCGTCTTGTGGCCGAGCGCGTCATAGGCGACGAGCGAGCTGTTGGACGTCGCGCCCACCGCCGCGTCGGCGTTGACGTTGGCGATCATGAAGCCGGTCGAGGAGGCCTGGGCGTTAAGCGCGACCTGGTTGACGTCGATGCGGGTCAGGCCGGTGAAGCCGTTGGAGACCTGCGCGCCGCCGGCGGTGAGGTCGTAGCCCATCAGGTAATAGCCGGCGGCGTTGCGCAGATGCCCGGTGGCGTCGGGCGTGAAAGCGCCGGCGCGGGTCAGGCCGGGCGTCCCGTCGGGGCTGTTGACGACGAAAAAGCCGTCGCCGCGCATCGCCAGATCGGTCGAACGCCCGGNTGAGCGGATCGTGCCCTGCTCGTCGTTGAGCGATTGCAGATCGGTGGCGACGCCGCCCGTATAATAGGGCGCGATGGTGTTGGAGCCGCAGATCGTTTCGAATTCGGCGCGGCTGCGCTTGTATCCGGTCGTCGAGACGTTGGCGATGTTCTCCGACACCGCGCCGATGCGATGGGACTGGGCGTTCATGCCCGCGACGCTGGTGCGCAAAGCGCCAAAAGACTCATCGTGCAAACTCCGAAAAAGCAACGAAGATCAGCCTGCGCGCCCCGCCTTGCGCGGGGCTCGCGCCGTCACGCGAGGCGGTAGCCGAGGAAGCGGCGCGATCTGATCGGGTCGGCGCCGAGCGCGGCGGTGAGCTTGCGGCGCAGCTTGGAGACGTGGCTTTCGACCACGCTTTCCTGAATGCGCTCGTCGAACAGCCCGTAGGTGGCGGAAAACACCTGCGCCTTGGTCAACCAGCGGCCGCGCTGGGCGCCGAGGATCTCCAGAATGCGACGTTCGCGGCGCGGCAAAGGCAACTCGACGCCGTCGACCTCGGNGGAGCGGCCGTCGAAATGGATGGCGAGACGTCCGACGGAGACGGCCTTGGTCTCGGGCGGTCGCGNGCGGCGCACGGCCTCGACGCGGGCGAGGATCTCGCGGGCGTGGACGGGCTTGCGCACGACGTCGTCGGCGCCGGCCTGGAACAGGGCGAGGGTGCGCTCCAGCGAGTTCTGCTCCGGCATGGCGATCACCGGAGCGGGCGAGCGCGAGCGGATCGCTTTGGAGAGGCTCTCTGGCTCGTGACAGCCGCCGACCAGAAAGGCCTCGACCGCGCCGAGGTCCTCGCTGGGAGCGGCGGAGACCCAGTCAAGAAACTCCTCCGGCAGGAAGCGCGCCAGGGNCACGCCTTCCCGGCCCAGCGAGGCGGCGAAGCCGTCGGCGACGAGGCGGCTGGGTTCGATCAAGACATACATGGGAGTTCCCGCTTCATGCAGGTCGGGGGCAAGACCCCGCCCGTCGTTCGTGTTCTTCGGGACGCTGCAACCAGCTACGCAACTACTGATTGCATACCTGCGAAGGCGGGGCGGCGCCAAGGCGGAAGACGCAAAAAGCAACCATGAGTTGAGAATTTTTCTTTTGAATCAAAGGTTAACAAGTGGTTAACGAGAAGGTTAACGAAACCGTCCGCTTCGTTAACGCCATGCCGCTAGGGAAAGCGATTTCTGACCTATCGGAAATGCAATCTGACGTTGCGTCACGGCGCTTTCGCGCAGAAGGCGCGGGCCGAATCAGTCCAGGTCCCGTAGCCGGCGCGCACGAGCTGGCCGAGCACCGCGCAGACATACCGCTTCTGCGCCGGATCGTTGTTCGGGCCGGCGTTGTAGCGAGCCACGGCCAGCGTCCATGAGCNCTCGCGGGCGCGCAAATCCCTCAGAAAGCGCGCCGCATAATCGACGTTCGGGGCGGGCTCCAGCATTTGGGCCGGCGAGGCGAATGCCTTTCCATGCCAGCGATGGTTGATCTGCATGCAGCCGAGATCGACGAATTTCGCGCCTTCGCGCCGCGCCTGCTCGAATCGGCGCAGCGCCGCCTCGGCCGTGGCGGGAAACACCGTCGCCCCGTCGATGTTGAGCGCATAGGGCGAAAGCGTGCCGCGCCGCCCGGTCTCGGTCAGGCCGACCGCGTGCAGCACGGGCGGCGGCACGCCCCAACGGCGCGACGCGCGGGCGATTTCAGCCTCGCAGGGCCCGATCGCGGGCTCTCGCGCGGAAGAGGCTGGCGTCGAGGAGGCCGACGCCGAGGGCCGCTCCGCGGGGCGACGAGCGCAGGGGCGCCGATCACGCGCCCCTGCGCCCAAACCGGCGGCGAACGCGGCCGCTGCAACGGCCTTGCGGGGCCGCCGAACAGGCCGCCGCCCGGGGCCGCGGCTCCTGGGCCCGGCGGACGCGGCGGCGGCCGCGACAGGAGCGGCGAGCGCGGCGGCGGCCGCGACAAGCGCGGCGAGCGCGGGCGCGCCGGCGCGTCTCACCGCGGCGGCCCGAGCGCGAAGAGCGGCGGAGCGGCGCGCGGCGAGGCGTCGGCCTCCCGTCGCGCCGCGCGCAGGCGATCGCGCCTTTCCTGCTCGTCCCTCGCCGATCGGCCTGCCTGCCGCCCAGCCCTTCGCCCCGCCCCTCGCTTCGGCCATCGGCGTGGCGTGGGTCGCGGTCGGCGTCGGCGCGCGGATCGGCGGGAGACGCGGAGGACGCGGCCTCGACCGGCCGGGCGCGCGCGACGACGGCGGCGGCGTCGACCTCGTAGCCGGCGCGACGCAGCGCCTCGTTCAGCGCGCCGCGACGGCTCTCGACGAGCGCGGCCGTGTCCGGGCGATCGGCGGCGATCGCCGCTTCGAGCCGGCCCCGCGCAGGCGCAGCGTCACCTCGATCTCGCCGAGCCCGGCCGGCGTCAGCGCCAAACGCAGCGACGTCGCGGGCGGCGGATGGGCGGGCGCCTCCAACAAGGCGGGCCGCGCGGCCGCGGCCGCCTCGCCGAGCATCGCCGGCGCCGCCTCGATGCGCGCGGGCGGCAAATGGCGGGCCGCGGCAAGCGCGTCCAGCGCCACGGGCGGCGCCTCCGGAGCCGGCGCGGCGGCGATAGGCGCGTCGAGCGCGGCGGGCGGCGGCGCGACGGCGCGCGGAGCCGGTTCCGTCCTTGTCGTCGGCGAGGCGGCCGGCGCGGCGGAAGCGGCCGTCTGCGGCGACGTCGCAGCCTCGGCCGCGCCGAGGCGCGGATCGAGAGCGGCGAGACGAGCCAGCAAAGCCGCGAGAGCGGGATCCCCGCGACGACCGGCGACGCCGGCGCGGCGGCCTGCGACGCAAGCGCGGCGGCGGACGGCGGCGGGTCGCCCGCCTCGCGCGCCTCGGCGGCGCAGGGGAGCCAGCCGCGGCGCGGCGGCGCGGCGAACGGCCTGCTCGAAATCGTCGGCTGGGGCGGCCTCGCGCCCGCCGGCGTCCTGGCCCGCGTCGTCCCGGCCGGCGACGGGGCGAACGGAGGAGGCGGGCGCGGGAGACGCGGCCGGCGCGCGGGCGGCGGAGGGACTTTCCGTCATCGGTTCGAATCCTGGGCGGGCGAGGGCTCGCGCGAGGGCGCGGCGGCGGCGCGAGGGGCGGCGCCTCGCCGGGACCGGACGGGACGGGCCGCGAGGCGTCGGACGCGGGGGCAAGGCGCGGCGCGGCGCGGAGAAGGCTCTCTCCCTCCGCCAACGCCTTCATAATCTTCGCTTCGGTCGTCGCGCCGAGGGAGGCGGCCGGGTCGGGCGGGCCCTCCTCGGGCGCACGAGGCGGCGATCCGTCTTGCCGGGCGGCGCGGGCGGCCGCGTCGGGCGGCGCCGCGCCCCGGCCGGCGAGACGCGCGCCGGCTTTGTCGACGGCGGGCGCGGGGTCGAGGGCGCCGGCGCGGGCTTGCCGCGATCCGGCGAGGCGTCGCGGACCGTCGGCGGAGGCGGAGGCGGCCAGGCCGTGACCTGTCGGGCGAGGGCGAGAGCGGCGCGGCGCAAGGCGTCGGCGTCGGGATCGACCGGCCGCGTCTCGGCGAGCCGCGCCGCGATCTCGGGGCCGCCGCGCAGGGCCTGCGCGGCGAGCGCGTAGATCTGCGCGCGGTCGCGCGCGGCCGGCTCGACGCCGGCGTCGAGCCAAAGCTCGGCCGCGGCGGCGGCGAGATCGGGGCGCCTTTCGACAAGGCGGCGCGGGCGACGGCGTCGAGCGCCGCGCCNGCGCTCCGGAGCGGACAGGGCGCGCGCCAGCGGCGCCAGCGCGGCGAGGTCCTCGGGCGCGCCGATCAGGGCGGCGAACGCCTGAGGCAGGCGTTTGCGGAACGGCGAGGCGTAGACCGAGCCGGCGTAGCGGCGCAGATAGGCGGCGGCGAGCGCGGCGAAGCGCGGGCGATCGCCGAGCTCCTCCAGCCGCGCCTGGCGTCGCAGCGCCGCCTCCTCCGGCAAAAGCCCGGNGGCGAGCAGGCGCGCGCGATCGAACAGCGCGTGCGCGCCAGGCCGATCGGCCGCCGGACCGGCGGCGATCAGCGTCGCGGCGACAAGCGACGCGTGGGCGCGCGGCAGCGGATCGAGCGGGGCGTCGTCGAGCGCGGAGAGCGCGCGGCGCGCGGCCTGCGCGTCGCCCTCCGCGAAAGCCAGCCCGGCGCGCACGGGGCNGTCGTGGTCTCCGAAGGCGCCGGCGTCGAGCCGCCGGCGCGCAGGTCGCGGATCGGCGCCGGACAGCAGCAACACCATCTGGGCGGCGGCGTTGCGGCGATCGTCCCACACCGCCTCCGGCGCGGCGTCGAAGCGGCGGCCGAGGTCGGCGACGAGTTCGCCTTGCGCGGCCTGAGCGACGGCGTCGCCCTCGCCAAGCCGCGCTTGCAGGCGATGCAAAGCGCGGATCAAGCGCCACGGCTGATCGGCGTCGGGCGCGGCGGCCGCCGCGGGCGTCGGGGGGCGGCGGGGCAGGCTTGGGCGGGGCGGCGGGAGCCTCATGGCCGCCGCCGCCGCCGCCGCTCGCGCGCGCGGACGCGCAAGGGATCGCCGCGACCGACAGCAACGCGGCGACGAGCAGCGCCGCGCGCGAGGCGGGCGCGGCCGCCCCCTCACCGTGCGCTCCCTTTCTCGGCCGGCCTTTCGGCGGGCTTGTCCGGCGCGCGGGCGGCCTCCTTGTCGGCGACGCGGTCGCGCACGAGGATCTCGATGCGGCGATTTTCGGCGGCGAGCGGATTTTCAGGCCGGCGCGGGCCGCGTTCGGCCCAGCCCTCGACGCGGGCGACGCGGGCGGCGTCGAGGCCGCCCTTCAGCAACATCTGACGCGCCATCGCGGCGCGCGCCGAGGACAGACGCCAATTGTCCGACGCCGCGGAGCGGAACGGCCGCGCGTCGGTGTGGCCGCGCAACACGACCTCGCCGGGCGTCTTCGCCAAGGCGGCGGCGACGCGGCCCATCAAAGGCACGAGACGCGGGTGCGGCTCCGACGAACCCACCGCGAACATCTCGAAGTTCTCCTTGTCGGTCAGGCTGATCAAAACCCCGTCCGGGGTGCGCTTCACCTCGACGCCAGGCGCGTCGGGACCGACGAAGGATTTTTGCACCGCCGCCGCCAGCTCGTCGGAGAGCGCCTTGTCGGCCTGGGCCTTTTCAGCCGGGGCCTGTCCGCCGCCTCCGACGCCGGAGCCGCCTTCGCCGCGGCGGCGCCTGCGCTTCGGCCTCGGCGCCGGAGGCTTGCCTGGCCGACGCCTCTTTGCCGAGCCCCTCCTTGAGGGCCTCGTTCGCCTGCCCGTCCTTCCCTTGCCCGTCTTTGGCGGATCCGTCGGCGGCGGAGGCGTCCCTGGCCGAGGCGCGCCCGGCGAGGCTGGGGCTGACCGNNGCGCGAAGGGATCGCGAAATGCGCGCGGCTCCTCGGGCGCGGAGGTCGGCGGACCGACTTCGCCGGCGAGAGCGGTCAAGGCGCCCTGCGGGTCGCGCGCGAGCGCCTCCTCGTCGAACCGCGCCGGGCGGTCGAGCGCCAGAGGTTCGCCGTCCGGGCGCAGGCGCCGCGGGCGAGGCGCGCCTCGGCGGCGGCCGAGGCGGGAGCGGGCTTGTCCTTCGCCTCGGCTTTCGCGTCAGCCTTGCGGTCCGCCTTCGCGTCGGATTTGGCGTCGGATTTGGCGTCAGCTTTCGACGGCGCTTTCGCGTCGCGGCCGTGCGGATCGGGTTTGGCCTTCGGATCGGCCTTAGAGTCCGCCTTGGCGTCGCCGGGCTTTTCCGACGGCTTGTCCGCGGGCTTGTTCTGCGCCTTGTCGGACGGCTTGTCCGAGGGTTTGCCCGAGGGCTTCTCCGGCGCCTTGTCCGGCGCGTCNGGGCGGCCCGGCGGAGGCGTCGAACTCGTCCTTGGCCTCGCGCAGGCCCTTGCGGGCGGCGGTGGTGTCGGCGAGCTGGACCGGGTTGAAGTAACGCGCGATCGACGAACGCGTCTCCTTGCTGGTCGAGTTGACGATCCACAGCACCAGGAAGAACGCCATCATCGCGGTCATGAAGTCGGCGAAAGCGATCTTCCAGACGCCGCCGTGATGGCCCTCGTCGTGGCNCGCGCCGCGGCGCTTGACGATGATGATCTCGTGCTTCTCTTCCTTGTCGGGAGCGGACATGCGGCCCTCACGCGCCGGAGCGCAGCGCGCGGGCGAAGGCGGCGAGCCGCGTCTCCACGCCGGCGCGGCCGAGACGGGCGAAGGCGTCGACGCCCTCGGCCTCGACGAAGCGGATGCGGCCCATCGCGGAGGGGCCCGGCCCGACGCGCGGATCGCGGTCGAGCGCGTCGCGCACCGCGTCGATCAGATCGGGCGGCCCCGCGATCTCCAGCGGCGGGCCGTGCTCGGCCCGGCGCCGGCGCCGAGCAGACGCGCGATCTCGTCGGCCATCAGTCGCGCCGCCTCGCGCGCGGCGCCGGTCTCGGCGAGCGGCCGGAGCACGGCGGCGACGCCTTCCTCGACCTCGTCGCGCAAACTCGCCAGCGCCGCCTCAAGGCGCGCGGCGAGCGCTTCGCCCTCCGCCTGGGCCCAGAGCGCGCGCGCCCGCGCAAGTTCGCCGACAAGGCGCGTCTCGTGTTCGGCCTCGCGCTCGGCCAGACGCGCGGCCGCCTCGGCGCGGCCCTCTTCGAGCCCGGCGGCGCGGGCGGCGGCGAGCGCGTCGGGAGCGGCGCAAGCCGCGCGAGCGGCGGCGGGAGACGGGGTGACGGGCGCGGCCGCGGAGGCGGAGGCGGCCGCCGAGGCGGAGACGGCCGCCGAGGCGGAGACGTTGGCGGGCTCGCCGAGCGCGAGGCCGGCGAAGGGAACCACCGTCGTTTCGCGCGGCGCGCCGAAATCGACCAGAAGACGGGCCAGCGCGCTCATGCTGCTCCTCCTGCGGGTTCGCCGCGAAGCATCTGTTTGAGGATGTCGGCCGCCAGCTTCTCATCCAGATCGACGATCGCTTCGAGCTTGCGCTGGGCGACGCGGCGCGGGGATCNGAGATGCGGCGGCGGCTCGGGTTCCGACAGCGCGGGATGGGGCTCCATCGCCGGGAAGACGGGCTGTTCGTCGTCATGCAGCGGTTCGAGCGCGGCCGGGGCGGGCGGCGGGGCGGCGAGAAGAGCGCGGGTGAGCGGGCGCACGCCGAACAACAACGCCATCGCCGCGATCGCGAGCGCGGCCAGACTCGACAGGATCACCCCGAGATTGCGCGCCAGCAGCGCGGCGANCCCGGCGCTCGCGGCGGCCGGCTCCGCCTCCGGCGCGAGGAAGTCGACGGCGGCGATCTTGATCTGGTCGCCACGCTCGGCGCGCAGACCCATCGCCTGCGCCACCAGGCTCTCGATCTCCTTCAGCTCGGCGGCGACCTTCTGGGCGTCGGGCTGGCCGCCGCCGGCCTTGGCGGCGGCGAGGCTGGCGCGGTTGACCACCACCGCCGCGCTCAGACGCTCGACCGCATATCCGTCCGATTGCGTCTGCACGCGCTTGGAGGAGAGCCGAAATTGGTGGTCTCCTCGCGTTTGCTCNNTGCTCCTCGGAGGAGCCTTGGCCTCGCCCGCGCCGGGCTTCGGGCCGGAGACGGGCAGATTGCGTTCGACGGTCGTGGCCTGACCCTGGCCGGCGTTTTGCGCGCTCTGGTTCTCGCGCACGACGCGCACCGACCGTTCGACCTTCGACTCGGGATTGTAAATCGTCTCCTCGACGCGACGCTTGTCGAGATTAAGAGAGGCGGCGACGGAGACCTGCACGTTGTCAGGGCCAAGCAACGGGCTGAGGGTGCGGCGGATCGCCGTCTCGGCTTCGCGCGCGACTTCGCGTTCAAGGCCGCGCAGACGCGCGGCGCCGGCGTCCGCGCCGTCTTCGCCCGACGCCAGAACCGCGCCGTCGGCCGACAGGACCGTCACCGCGTCGACGCTCATGCCCGGCACCGCGGCGGCGACGAGGCGGCGAATCGCGGCGGCGGTGGCGGACTGATCGGAGCCCTCGGCGCGGATGACCACGGAGGCGCTCGCCGCGCGCTTCTCGCGGCGAAAGGCGCCCTGGTCGGCCGGCACGACGTGAACGCGCGCCGCGCGCACGCCGCGCAGAAGCTGAATCGAGCGCGACAGCTCGCCCTCGATCGCGCGCACCTTCGTCACCTCCTGCATGAAGGTGGTGAGGCCAAGCGAACCCAGCTTGTCGAACAGCTCGTAGCCGCCCGAGGCGCCTTGCGGCAGGCCGCGCTCGGCGAGCAAGGCGCGCGCCTGCGGCGCTTCGCCGGCGCGCACGAAAATCGTCTGGCCGTCCGAGGCGGCGTCGAAACTCATGCCGGCCTCGCGCAGCGCCGCGCCGATGCGGGCCGAGTCCTGCCGGTCGAGGCCGACGTAAAGCGTCTCCCAGACGGGCTTTCCGGCCCACCAGGCGGCGGCCCCGATCAAGACGGCGACGAGCAACGCCGCGCCGCCCAGCAAAGCGAGCCTGCGGGCTCCCAGGGCCAGCAGGCTCGTTCTGACGCGATTCAAATGTTCGAGCGCACCATCCACGCGACGTCACTCCTCGACGACCTCGCCAGAGGCTGACCGAACGAGCTTGCGCGGGGATGGG
Source organism: Rhodoblastus sp. (assembly GCA_013693735.1). Taxonomy (GTDB): domain Bacteria; phylum Pseudomonadota; class Alphaproteobacteria; order Rhizobiales; family Beijerinckiaceae. The sequence goes on from CP059255.1 coordinate 730,979, forward strand.
CGAGCCGTCGCGCCGGCCCGAAGACCGGCGCGGCGGAGACGTCTTAGCGGAACAGCGACAGCACCGACTGCGTCTGCTGGTTGGCGATCGACAGCGACTGAACGCCAAGCTGCTGCTGGGTCTGCAGCGCCTGAAGGCGGGTCGACTCCTCGGTCATGTCGGCGTCCGTCAAAGCGCCGACGCCCTTGGTGATCGAGTCCGACAGGCTCGACACGAAGGACTGCTGCGTCGAGACGCGGGCCTTGGCGGCGCCGAGCGAGGAGGAGGCCGAGACGATGTCGGTCAGCGTGGCGTCGGAGATCTTCACGTAGTCGTTCAGCTTGGTCAGATCGGCGGCCGAGTCGGTCAGCGTCGAAATGTCCATCGTGTAGAGCGAGGCCGTCGTCGTGCCGGAGGTGCGGCTCTTGTCGATGATGCCGGCGGCGCCGTTGGCGTCGAACAGCGCCTTGCTGGAGATGTCGACGTCGATGGTCTGGATCGTCACCGCGTTCGTGCTGTCGCGCGTGAAGGAGGCGACGATCGACTTGTTGGCGTTGTAGCCGGTGGCGGCGCTGTCGACCGACAGCCAGTTCTGGCCGGAGAAGGAAGCCGAGTCGGCGACCGATTTCAGCTGCTTCTGGAGCTGGCCGATTTCGTCCTGCACCTTGGCGCGGTCGACGCCGGGCTGCGTCGCGGCGACGAGCTTGGTCTTGATCTGGTTGACCAGATCCTTGGAGGCGGTCAGGCCGGCGTTGGCCGTGTCGATGGTGGCGGAGCCGAGGTTCAGCGCGTCCTTCACCGTCGACAGAGCGGCGTTGTCGGACTGCATGGTGGTGGCGATCGACCAGTAAGCGGCGTTGTCGGAGGCGCTTGCGACGCGCAGGCCGGTCGAAATCCGGCTCTGGGTCTTCTCCATCTCCTTCTGCGTCGAAGAGAGGTTCTGGAGCGCGACCATCGCGGAAGAGTTGGTCTTGATGCTAAGCATGTGAGAAATGTCCCTAAATAGGAGAGGAGGGACATTCCGGGCCGGTTCCCGAAGGACGACGGAAGCGGCTTCATGCCTGCGGGCCACGTTGATCGGCGCCCGTCCGTCGTGAGGAGAACGCTAGGCGGCGCGTCTTAAGAGGGTATGAAACTGGTGCGGGCTGACGCCTTCGCGGGCCTTCTGGGCGGCGAAAGCGCTCGGAAGGATGAACGAAAGGTTGACGCGGGCGCGCCCGGAGCCGGCGACGAAAACGTCGCGAGCCTGCGGGCCGCGAGGCCGGCAGGCTCGACTTGACGCGTGGGTCGCGCCGTCACGCCGCCTGTCCCAACGCCAGCCGCAGGAGACGCCGGAGAAAGGACCGAAGACGCGAAGGGGCGCGGCGGCGACCCTGCCGCGAAGCGGGCGGACGGGGGCGGCGCCCGGCCCGCGAGACCTGCTCGCGCCGGCGCGGCGGCCAGCGCGAGCGCGCCCGGATTAACCGCGAAACAGAGACAGCACCGACTGCGTCTGCTGGTTGGCGATCGACAGCGACTGGACGCCGAGCTGCTGCTNGGTCTGCAGCGCCTGAAGGCGGGTCGACTCTCGGTNCATGTCGGCGTCCGTCAAAGCGCCGACGCCCTTGGTGATCGAGTCCGACAGGCTCGACACGAAGGACTGCTGCGTGGTGACGCGGCNCTTGGCGGCGCCGAGCGAGGAGGAGGCCGAGACGATGTCGGTCAGCGAGGCGTCGGCGATCTTCACGTAGTTGTTCAGCGTGGTCAGATCGGCGGCCGAGTCGGTCAGCGCCGAAATGTCCATCGTGTAGACCGAGGCCGTCGTCGTGCCGGAGGTGCGGCTCTTGTCGATGATGCCGGCGGCGCCGTTGGCGTCGAACAGCGCCTTGTTGGAGATGTCGACGTCGATGGTCTGGATCGTCACCGCGTTCGNGCTGTCGCGCGTGAAGGAGGCGACGATCGAGCGGGTGGCGTTGTAGGAGGCCTGCGAGCTGTCGATCGACAGCCAGTTCTGGCCGGAGAAGGTGGCGGAGTCGGCGACCGATTTCAGCTGCTTCTGGAGCTGGCCGATTTCGTCCTGCACCTTGGCGCGGTCGATGCCGGGCTGCGTCGCGGCGACGAGCTTGGTCTTGATCTGGTTGACCAGATCCTNTGAGGCGGTCAGACCGGCGTTGGCCGTGTCGATGGTGGCGGAGCCGAGGTTCAGCGCGTCCTTCACCGTCGACAGCGCGCTGTTGTCGGACTGCATGGTGGTGGCGATCGACCAGTAAGCGGCGTTGTCGGAGGCGCTGCCGACGCGCAGACCCGTCGAGATGCGCGCCTGGGTCTTCTCCATCTCCTTCTGCGTCGAAGAGAGGTTCTGGAGCGCGACCATAGCCGACGAGTTGGTCTTGATGCTGAGCATATGAAAGATGTCCCTGAAACGGAGAAGAGGGACATTCGGGGCCTGCAGCCCCGGCGGCGACGGAAAGCGGCGTCATGCCTTCGGGACGCCCGCGGGCGCGCCCGTCCGTCGCAAGAACAACCTTAAATTGTAAGGGTTAAGGACGCGTGAATAGAGTCCTGACAGGACCGGGCGGCCTTACAATCCGCCCAGATGCTCGGCCACCGTGAAGATGTCCTTGTCGCCGCGGCCCGACACATTGACCACCATCAGGTGATCCTTCGGCAGGGTCGGGGCGANGCCGATCGCCTTGGCGAGCGCGTGGGCGGATTCGAGCGCGGGGATGATGCCTTCGAGCTTGGAGGTGGTCTGGAACGCCTCCAGACACTCCTTGTCGGTGCAGGTCAGATAGGTGACGCGGCCGACATCCTTCAGCCAGGCGTGCTCCGGGCCGACGCCGGGATAATCGAGGCCGGCGGAGATCGAGTGGCCCTCGTTGATCTGGCCGTCCTCGTCCATCAGCAGATAGGTGCGGTTGCCGTGCAGCACGCCGGNGCGCCCGCCCGCCATCGAGGCGGCGTGGCCGTCCTTGACGTCGAGGCCGTAGCCGGCCGCCTCGACGCCGTAGATCGCCACAGAGGGATCGTCGAGGAAGGNGTGGAACAGGCCGATGGCGTTCGAGCCGCCGCCGATGGCGGCGACCAGCGAATCGGGCAGACGGCCCTCCGCCGCCATGATCTGCTCGCGCGTCTCCTTGCCGATGATCGACTGGAAGTCGCGCACCATGGCCGGATAGGGATGCGGGCCGGCCGAGGTGCCGATGCAATAAAACGTGTCGGCGACGTTGGTGACCCAGTCGCGCAGCGCCTCGTTCATGGCGTCCTTGAGCGTCCTGGCGCCCGACTGCACGGGCACGACCTTGGCGCCGAGCAGCCGCATGCGGAAGACGTTGGGCTTTTGCCGCTCGACGTCGACCGCGCCCATATAGACGATGCATTCCAGCCCGTATTTGGCGCAGGCGGTGGCGGTGGCGACGCCGTGCTGGCCGGCGCCGGTCTCGGCGATGATGCGCTTCTTGCCCATCCGCAGCGCGANGCGGATCTGGCCCAGCACATTGTTGATCTTGTGCGCGCCGGTGTGGTTGGNCTCCTCGCGCTTGAAGTAGATTTTGGCGCCGCCAAGCGCCTGCGTCATACGCTCGGCGTGATAGAGCGGGCTCGGGCGGCCGACGTAATGGGTTCCCAGCCGCGCGAGTTCTGCGTGAAACTCGGGGTCCTTCCTCGCCGTCTCGTAGGCCTGCTCCAGCCNCAGGATCAGCGGCATCAGCGTCTCGGCGACGAAGCGCCCGCCGAAATCGCCGAAGCGGCCGGAGCCGTCGGGGCCGTTGCGGAAGGAGTTGGGCTTGGCGTGGGGCACGGGCGGGCGTCCTGAATAGGGGTCGAGGCGTTTTAGGGGTTTTGCGGCGCTGCGCCAACCGCGCGGATCAGTCGAGCCTCATCGCGAAACGCGCCCCGCCCGCAGGTAGGGGCGAAAAGCCGAGCCTTTCATAATAAGAACGCGCCCGCGCATTGTCGGGATGGGTCCCCACCGTCAGGCGGACCGCGCTACGGACGCGGGCCCACTCCGCCGCGGCTTCGACCAGCGCGCGGCCGACGCCCCGACCGCGGGCGGCCGGAGCGACGAAGAGATGGTGGAGGTCGACGCTGCGTCGCGCGAATTGCGCCTGATAGACGACAAGCAGGGCCGCATAGCCGACAGGCGCGCCTTCTTGATCCTGCGCGAGAAGGAAATACGCCCAGGGCTCGGCGCCGAACGCATCGACCAGAAGCGTCTCGCCGCTTGTCGCGGCGGCGTCGCCGTGATGGGCCGCCAGGGCGCCGATCATAGCCGCCAGCGCATGCGCGTCGCCCGGACGGGCGGCGCGCACCGAGGTCGCCGGCCGCGAGGGCGAGGATGGGGACGCCGACGCGTCAGCATAACGCGCCAGCCTCTCCTCCAGCGTTCCGTCATGCAGCCGAACAGATGGCCCTCGGGCGAATAAAAGTAGAGCGAACGCGCTTCGCCCTCGACGCGCGGGCGGCCGGGGCGGATCTCGATTCCCGCCGCCGCGACGCGCGCGCCGGCGGCGTCCAAGGCCGCCGCGTCGATCCTGAAGGCGACATGCTGGTAGGAGCGCGGCGGAGGATCGCCCTGCATCACGGCGAGCCACACCGCCGCCACGCCCTCGCCGATCAGAAAGAAGCGTTCGGGGCTGAGCGAGAAGGTCTGCGCGCCCGAGTCGTAGACTTTGCGCGCGTCGAGCGCGGCCACCAGAAAGCGCTCCATCGCGTCGAGATCGCGCGCGAGGAGGGTGACGTGGCTGAGGCCAAGGATGGGCATCCTATCTCCCTGCTTGCGTGCTCCCCGTCATTGCGAGGAGCGCAGCGACGATGCAATCCGGACTGCGCCGGCGATGGATTGCTTCGCTACGCTCGCAATGACGAAGCGCCTCTTAATGCGCCTCGTCCCAGTTGCGCGCCGCCCGCGCGTCGACCTGCAAGGGCACGCTGAGCGTCACGGCCGGGTGCGGCGCGTCGACCATGATCTTGCGCGCGACGTCGATGGTCTTCTCGACCTCGGATTCATCCACCTCGAACACCAGTTCGTCGTGAACCTGCAACAGCATCTCGGATTTCACGCCCGCCTTCGCCAGCGCCTCGTCCATGCGGATCATGGCGCGGCGGATGATGTCGGCGGCGGAGCCTTGAATCGGCGCGTTGATGGCGGCGCGCTCGTTGAAGGCGCGTTCGCTGGGGTTCGACGAGGCGATGCGCGGGAAGTGCATCTTGCGCCCGAAGATCGTCGTCACGAAGCCGTCGGCCTTGGCCTGACGCTTGGTCGCCTCCATGTAGTCGCGGATGCCGGGGAAGCGCTCGAAATATTTCTTGATGTAGGCGCCGGCCTCCTCGCGCGAAATGCCGGNCTGGTTGGCCAGGCCGAACGCGGAAATGCCGTAGATGATGCCGAAATTGATCGCCTTGGCGCGGCGGCGCACCTCGCCCGGCATGCCTTCGACCGGCACGCCGAACATCTCCGACGCGGTCATCGCGTGAATGTCGAGACCGTCCGCGAAAGCGCGCTTGAGTTGCGCGATGTCGGCGATATGGGCGAGCAGGCGCAGCTCGATCTGCGAATAGTCGGCCGACATCAGAAGGCGGCCCTTCGGCGCGACGAAGGCGGCGCGGATTTTCCGGCCCATCTCGTTGCGGACGGGAATGTTTTGCAGATTGGGCTCCGACGAGGACAGCCGCCCCGTCGAGGTCGAGGCGAGCGAATAGGAGGTGTGCACGCGCCCTCNGTCGTCCTGATAGGTCGGCAGCGCGTCGGCGTAGGTCGATTTCAGCTTCGCCATCTGGCGCCAGTCGAGAATCTTCGCCGGCAAGTCGTGGCCCTGTTCGGCGAGGTCCTCCAGCACGCCGGCGGCGGTCGACCAGGCGCCGGTCGCGGTCTTCTTGGCGCCGGGCAGGCCGAACTTGCCGAACAGAATGTCGCCGAGCTGCTTGGGCGAGCCGAGATTGAAGCTCTCGCCGGCGAGGCCGTGAATCTCGTGTTCGAGCCCGGCCATCGCCTGCGCGAATTCGCCCGACAGGCGCGCGAGAATGGCGCGGTCGACCATGATTCCGCGCCGCTCCATGCGTTGCAGCACGCTGGGCAACGGCCGCTCCAGCCGCTCGTAGACCGTGGCGACGCCCTCCGCCGCCAGGCGCGGCTTCAGCGCCATCCACAGGCGCAGCGTCACCTCGGCGTCCTCGGCGGAATATTCGGTCGCCTTGTCGATGGCGACGCGGTCGAAGCCCTTGAAGCTGCGCCCCGTGCCGGCGACCTCGCCGAAGGAGATCGTCTTCCAGCCCAGATGCAGGGCGGCCAGTTCGTCCATGCCGTGGCCGTTCTTGCCGGAGTCAAGCACGTAGCTCATCAGCATGGTGTCGTCGCAGGGCGCGACCGCGATTGCGCGCTGTGCCAGCACCAGCTCGTCGAATTTGACGTTCTGGGCGACCTTCAGCACGGCGGCGTCTTCGAGCAGCGGCTTGAGCAAGGCGAGGCAATCGCGCTCCGCCATCTGGCCGGACAGCAAAGCGGGACCGTCGCTGAACAGATCGTCGGCCTCGCCGGAGCGGTGGGCGAGCGGGATGTAGCAGGCCTCGCCCGGCGCGGTCGCGAGCGACACGCCGACGAGGCTGCAGGTGACGGGATCGAGCGAATCGGTCTCGGTGTCGAAGGCGACGACGCCGTTGCGGCGCGCGGCCTCGATCCATTCCTCCAGCTCGGCCTTGGTCGACACGGTCTTGTAGAGCGCGCGCTCGATCGGCGGCGTGCGGGCGGCCTCCAGCGCCTGCGCGGCGACGGCGCCGGCGCGGCTCGCCGGCGCCTCGCTTGGCCCGACCTTCGCGGCGGGCGCCGGCGCGGCGGATCTGGCGGGCGCCGGCGCGGCCGAGAGCGCCTCGCCCGGCGGCGACAGCGCCTCGCCGTCGCGTCCGCGCCAGCCGGCGGGGCCGGAAAAATTCGGATCGGGCTCGATGGCGCCGGCGTCGGCGTCGTAAAGCTCGGCGACGCGGCGCGTCACGGTGGTGAACTCCATCGCCTTCATGAAGGCGATCGCTCNTTTGGCGTCGGGGGCGACGAGGCGCAGATCGGTCAGGGGCGTGACGACCGCGACGTCGTCGACCAGCGACACCAGCTTTTTCGAGATGCGGATTTTCTCGACGACGGCGGGATCGGTCAGCGTGGCGCGGCGCTTGGGCTGCTTGATCTCGCCGGCGCGCGCCAACAGCGCGTCGAGGTCGCCATATTCGCCGATGAGCCGGGCGGCGGTCTTGACGCCGACGCCCGGCGCGCCGGGCACGTTGTCGGTGGAGTCGCCGGCCAGCGCCTGCACGTCGACGACTTTCTCCGGCGGCACGCCGAAATAGTCGATCACCTCGGGCACGCCGATGCGCCGCTCGTCGCGCTCGCCGGAGGCGGGGTNCGTCATCGACACGGTCGGGCCGACGGNCTGCATCAGATCCTTGTCGGCGGAGACGATCATCACGTCGGCGCTGGCCTCGCGCGCCTGGCGGGCGTAGGTGGCGATGAGGTCGTCGGCCTCGTAGACGTCCTGCTCGACGGGGATCATGCCGAAGGCGCGCACCGCGGCGCGGAACAGCGGGAATTGCGGCACGAGGTCGTCGGGCGGCTCGGAGCGGTTGGCCTTGTAGTCGGGGTAAATCTGCTTGCGGAAGGAGTTTTCCGACTTGTCGAAGATGATGGCCAGATGCGTCGGCTTCACGCCGGCCGCGCCGTCGCGGACGAATTGCAGCAGCTTGACGCAGAACAGCCGCACCGCGCCGGTGGGCAGGCGGTCGGAGCGGTAATTGTATTTCTGGTCCTGCCGGATCGACTGGAAATAGGCGCGGAACACGAAGGACGAGCCGTCGACGAGAANAACGTGATCTCCGGGTTTCAGCGCGTCGGTCATCGTGGCGGGGTTCCTGCGGCGGGAGGGGCCACTCTAGCCGCGAAGCGCGCCGCGCGCGACCCGTCGCGCGGCCGGCGCTTGCGTCTTCGGCGTGCGCGTCGGAACATGAGCGACGAGCCGGCGCGCAAGCGCGCGCACGCCCGCTGCGGCGGTCCGGCTCAAACAAGCGCATCGCGACGGTCCCGCAGGCGGGTCGGCGAGCCGGAGACGACAGTTTGAAAAGCGGATCGCATCGCCGCACCCTCGTCGCCGCTTTGGCGCTTGGTCTCTTCGCGCTCGACGCGACGCTGGTCGCCTGCGCCGCGGCTCCGGCGGCGAAGACGGAGATCGAGGAGATCGCGCCCGGCTTGTTCCGCAGCTGGGAGACTCTGCCGAGCGACTGGTCCCTGCTGCGCTTCACGAGGGACAAGGACGCACGCGCGCTCGTGGGCTGCGACGCGGTGAAGCTGACGGGCTCGGAGACCGGTTTGCGGCTTTCAGTCGACAAGGCGACGGGCGCCGTCGTGCCCGCCATCATGGGGCCGGGAACCGGGCTGACCGCGAAGCCCGTCACGGTGACCTACTGGCTGGGCGCCGACAAGAGCGGCGCGCGCGCGGTCGAGGCCAGGATCGTCAAATCGCTGGACGACATGGAATGGCTGAGCGCGGCGCCGAGCGGCGAGACCGGCCTTCAGGACAAGCTGCGAGGGGCCGCCAGGATCAGCTTCGTCTATCCCGACCAGGGAAAGGCGCGCACCCTCGTCATCCCTCTCGCCGGCGCGAAAGCGGCGCTCGAAAAGCTCCTGGCCTGCGCGCGTTCGATGTGACGCAAGGCCGTGCGCCCTCGCCTATCGCCCCGGCGCGCGGGGCGCGGAACACAGGAGAATGACGACGTGACCTTTCGCAACTTTCTCGGCGCGGCGTTGGCGCTCGCGGCGCTTGGCTCGCCCCTGCCGGCGATCGCGGACGAGACCGCCTACCAGACGCTGGGCCGTTGGTCCGTCGCCGTCGTCACCAACGACGGCAAATTCGCCTATTGCACCGCCGACGTCGACAACGGGAAAGTGCAGCTTCGGCTCGCCACGACCGGAAACGCGTGGCGCGTCGGGGTTCCCTATTACGAGAACAAGAAGAAGGTCGCAGGCTTCTACGGCTTCGGCGACGCCGCCGAGCAGGCCGACTTCAAGCCGACGGGCGAGGGCTGGGCCTTTCTGGACATCGACGGCGACCAGTTGAACGCCTTTCGAACTCTGCCGTCGTTCTCGATCAATCTCGATCGCGGCCTGCAAAACTGGAAGCTCGCCGGCGCGGGCGGCGCGATCGACAAGGCGATCGCCTGCGCGCGCGCCAAAGGCGTGAAGACCGCCGCCGCCGCGTCGCAGACGCCAGGAAGCGGCCGGGGCTGCCCGCCGCCCGGCAAGCACCGCTCGCAGAACAGCGCCCGCCCGGTGACGGTGACCTTCTACAACGGCTCGAAACGCCCGGTCGACATTTACTGGATCGGCTTCGACGGACAGTGGAAGAAATATCACACGCTGGGGCCCGACAAGAACGTCGACCAGAAGACCTACGCGACGCATCCCTGGGTAGCGACCAACGCGCGCGGCGATTGCTACAAGGACGTCTTCATGCCGGACGCGGGCGCCGGGCCGGAGAACAACAATTTCCAGATCTGGTTCGACTGACGAAGACAGCGCGCTTGCGCGTCTCGTCGGTGGTCTTCGCAATCCTGTCGCGGCCGTCGGGCCGCGGCGCGATCATGCGCCGTTGAGATAGCCCTCGACGCAAGAATCCAGAACGATGAAGCTGCCTTTCATGTCGCCGTTCAGGCGCCATTTGAACCGGGCCTGGCCAAGCTCGACGTCGATGGTCTTGCGCCCGGCCTTGACGGCGTCGACGACATCCGGCGCGAGGGTCGCCCAGGTCCGCTGCTTGTCCTGCCCGGCGATTGGAATCCTCCGGCCGGGCGCGCCGTCGATCGCGACGGAAAGCGACGCGTCCTTGCCCTGCCCGACGGTGGGCACGCTGAGGGAATAGGCGCCGCCACGGTTCGACGCGATGCGCAGGACGTCCTTGCCCTTGCCCTGATGCATGACGCAGCGGTTGAACTTCGCCGCGTCCTTGACGACGATCATCGTGAAGACGCCTTCCTTGCCGAGATTTTCCTCCGCGGCCAAGGCGAGGGACGGGGCCGACAGCATGCCGGCCAGGGCGAGGGCGAGGGCGAGGGCGAATTTCGCGTCACGCATTTCGGTGTTTTCCCTTGCGATCGAACCGTGTCGTCGGCGCCCAGACTATGCATTCGCGGGGTCGCGACAAACGCCTTTCGAGGATCGGACCGCGCGCCGGACGCCCGGATCGGCCTCGCCTCGCGCGGCGTCCGGCCTGGGCGGCGGCGCGCAAAACGCCCGCGCCGGAAAGCGCGGGCGGATCGGGCGGCGAAGGGCCTCAGCCCTTGATTCAGCCCTTGATCAGGCCCTCGGCCTTCATCGCCTCCTGCACCGCCGGACGCGCGCCGACGCGAGCCAGATAGGCGCCGATATGGGAGTAAGGCGCGAGGTCGATCTTCAGCGGCTTGGCCCAGCCGAGCACGGTGAAGAGATAGGCGTCGGCGACGGAGAATTTGTCGCCGGTGAGGTAGTCATGCTTGGCCAGCATCGCGTCGAGCGATTTCAGGCGCAGGTCGAGGCGGTCGAGGACGCCCTTGCGCCATTCCGGCGTCACCGCCGGGTTGAACAGGCCGCCAAAGCCCTTGTGCGNCTCGGAGGTGACGAAATTGAGCGCCTCCTGAAGCTGATAGCGCTCCCAGGTCCCGTTTTTAGGGGCGAGGCCGGATTCGGGCTTGAGGTCGGCGAGATATTGCACGATGGCGGGGCCTTCGGTGAGCACCTTGCCGGGCGAAATCTCCAACGCCGGCACGTAGCCCTTGGGGTTGACCGCCTTGAAGTCGGAGCCGTCCTCCAGCGTCTTCTTGCCGAGATCGACCTTCTTCAGCGCCAGCGGGATTCCAGCTTCGAGCGCGACGATATGCGGGGACAGCGAGCAGGCGCCGGNGGAGTAATAGAGATTCATGGTCGAACTCCGTCTGGATTTCTATACCGTTCAGGATAGAATGCCGGATGGGGCCGTCAAGGATTTTTATGCGCGACGATACAGAAATAACGGGAGGCGGCGAAAAGCGGCCGCGCGGGCGCCCGCGCGGCTTCTGCCGCGACGCCGCGCTGGCGGCGATCGGCGAGGTGTTCGCGCGCAAGGGCTTCGCGGAGACGACGCTCGACGATCTCGGCGCGGCGACCGGGCTGACGCGTCCAAGCCTCTACGCCGCCTTCGGCGACAAGGAGGCGGCCTATCTCGCCGCCCTCGCCCATTACGGCGAGAGCGCCGCCGCGCGCACGGGGCAGGCGCTGGCGCGACCCGGCCGCCTCGTCGGGCGGCTGAGCGGGCTGTTCGCGGAGGCGGCCGCCTTTTCTGCCGCGACGCCTCGCAGCCCGGCTGCATGATCGGCGGCACGGCCGCCGCCGCCGCGCCCGAGCACCCCGCCATCCGCGCCTGCGCGGCGGCGCTGCGGGCGAAGAGCGTCGGCGTCTACGCCCGCGCCTTCGAGGCGGCGGGGGCCTGGGCCGACGCCGAGGCGCGGGCGCAGATGGCGCTCGCAGCGCTCGAAAGCATGGGGCTGCGCGCGCGCCTGGGCGAGGACGAGGCGCGGCTGGCCGATTTCGGCCGCGCATGCGCCCGCCGCCTGGCGGGCGATCTGGAGGGCTGAGCGAGGCCGCAAACCGGACGTTAAGCGGCCCTCCGTAGCGTTACGCCACGATTTTCCCCTCGCCACGCGGATCGGCGCCGTCATGCCCGGGACCTTGCGTTTTTTCTCGCCGCCGTCGTCGCGGCCTCGCATCTTGTGGGGACCGTCTACGCCGAATTTCTGGGCTTTTACGCGGTGCCGGCGTTCTTCGTGCTGTCAGCCTTCGCGGTCACNGCGCTCCTGCGCGAGGTCTATGACTTCGATCTCAAGCGATTCGGCGCCAACCGCCTGTTGCGCCTGATGCCGCTCTATTTCGTCGCCTGCGCCCTGACCGGGCTGGCGATCGCCGCCGACCCGCCCGACGCGGCGCGCTTCATGCCGCGCTGGGGCGCCCGGCCGGCGCGGCGGACTTTCTGGAGNAATTTCACGATTCTTCCGCAGGCGTTCGGCAATCTCCAGTTCCGTTTCATCGAGCCGGCGTGGTCGACCGCGGTCGAGCTGGTCATGCATNNGATCCTGTGGCTGGGCATGGCCCGCAGCGCGCGCGGCGCGGCGGCCGGCTTCGCCGTCGGCGTCATCCACCACATCCTGCATCTGGCGGCGGGCGAGCCCTTCGAGGATCGCTATTTTTCTCTCGAATCGGCGCTGTATTCGTTCGGTTTCGGCGCCTTGCTCTATTTCGCCCCGAGCCGCGCGCGGCTGGAAAGCGACCGGCGCGCCGGCCTCCTCGCCCTGGTCTTGTGGACGACGAATTTTTCNGCCGCCGGACTGATCGCGCCGCAGCACTTCGCGGAGGGGCTGGGCTTCTATATCAACATCGCGCTGGCCGGCGTCGTGATCGTCACCCAGGCGGCCTTCGCGCCCGGGCCGACGCTGGCGCGAATCGACAGACTGCTGGGCGAACTGAGCTATCCGATCTTCCTGGTTCAATGGATCGGCGGGTTCGCGGCCTATGTTTTGTTGGGAGAAACGGAGCTGCGCGGATCGGAGGTGGCTCTTGCGGCGGCGCCGGCGATCCTCATCATGGCGACGGGGCTCGCGCTGCTGAACCGACGATTCGTCGAACCGCTGCGCATGCGGGTGCGGACAGGACCGCCGCAGCAGGACGCGCCGGCCGCCGCCTCCGCGGCGACGTCGACCTGATTGCGGCGGCGCGCGGGCGGGAGAGGCCGGGAGCCGTGCGTGATTGAGACCTACGACCTTCTCGTCATCGGCGGCGGCGTCAACGGCGCGGGCGTGGCGCGCGACGCCGCCGGGCGAGGGCTCAAGGTCGCGCTGGTCGAAATGAACGATCTGGCGAGCGGCACGTCGAGCTGGTCGACCAAGCTCATTCACGGCGGCCTGCGCTATCTCGAATTCTACGAATTCCGGCTGGTGCGCGAATCGCTCAAGGAACGCGAGACGCTGTGGCGCATGGCGCCCCATATCGTGCGCCCGCTGCGTTTCGTGCTGCCCTACCAGAAAGGCGCGCGCCCGGCCTGGATGTTGCGCGCCGGGCTGTTTCTCTACGATCATCTGGGCGGACGCGCCTTGCTTCCCGCGACGCGGACGCTGGATCTGACGCGCGACGAGGCCGGCGCGCCTCTGAAACCAGGCTACCGGCTCGCGTTCGAATATTCCGACTGCGCCGTCGACGACGCCCGACTCGTGGCGCTCACGGCGCTCGACGCGCGCGAGCGCGGAGCGAACGTGCGCACCCGCGCCAAACTCGTCGCGGGGCGCCGCGAGGGCGGCGTCTGGGCCTGCCAGATCGAGGACGCGCGCGGCGGGCGCGAGACGGTGCGGGCGAANAAACTGGTCAACGCGGCCGGGCCCTGGGTCGCGCAGGTGCTCGGACAGCGCCTCGGGGTCGCCGCCAAAGCCGGGGTGCGTCTGGTGCAGGGCTCGCATATCGTCGTGCGCAAGCTCTACGATCACGATCGTTGCTATTTCTTCCAGAACGCCGACCGCCGCATTTTCTTCGCCATCCCCTATCGCGACGCCTTCACGCTGATCGGCACCACCGACCGCGATTATGACGGCGATCCGGCCAAGGTCGCGGCGAGCGGGGCGGAGGTCGACTATCTGATCGAGGCCGCGAACGCCTATTTCAGCCGCCGGATCGGCCGCGACGATCTGGCGTGGACCTTTTCGGGCGTGCGGCCGCTTTACGACGACGGGGCGGGCGAAGCGCGCGCGGCGACGCGCGACTATGTCTTCGAAACCGACGACGCCGGCGCGCCGCTCCTGTCGATCTTCGGCGGCAAGATCACCACCTATCGGCGGCTCGCGCTGGAGGCGCTGGCGGCGCTCGGCGTGGGCGGCGACGCCGATTGGACGGCGCGGGAGCCCCTGCCGGGCGGCGATTTCCCGGTCGAGGGCGTCGGCGCGCTGACCGAGCGGCTCGTCGCCGAGCGCCCGTTCCTGACGCCCGCCCATGCGCGGCGGCTCGCGCACGCTTACGGAACGCGGGCGGCGCGTATCGTCGCCGGCGCGCGGACGGCGGCGGATCTCGGCGAGGATTTCGGAGCGACGCTGACCCAGGCGGAGGTCGACTATCTGATCGCTCACGAATGGGCGATGAACGCCGAGGACGTGCTGTGGCGGCGCTCNAAGCTCGGGCTGATCATGCCGGCGACCGGCGCGGCGCGGCTCGAAGCCTATCTGCGGGGCGCCTCGGCCCGCCGCCGCCGGCGACGAATCCCGACTGGCGCGCGGCGTCAGCATGATTGCCCCGCGCCGTCGTCGCCGTAAAAGCGCCCGAAATGGCGGGGGCGGCGATGAAAGTTTTGATCCTGGGCTCGGGCGGCCGCGAGCATGCGCTCGCCGACGCGATCAAGGCGAGCCCGTTGCTGAGNCGGCTGATCGTCGCGCCCGGCAATCCGGGAATTGGCGAAGTCGCGCGGCTCGCCCCGCTCGATCCGATGGACGGCGCGGCCGTCGTCGCCTTCTGCGCGCAGGAGAAGGTCGATCTCGTGGTGGTGGGGCCCGAGGCGCCGCTGGTGGCCGGCGTCGCCGACGCGCTGCGCGCCGCCAAGATCGCGGTGTTCGGCCCTNNCAAGGCGGCCGCCCAGCTCGAAGGCTCGAAGTTCTTCACCAAGGAGCTGTGCCGGGAGAAAAACATCCCGACCGCCGCCTGGGGCCGCTTCCGCATGCCGGAGGCCGCCATCGCCTTCATCCGCGCGCGGCGCGCCNNGATCGTGGTGAAGGCCGACGGGCTGGCCGCCGGCAAGGGCGTCGTGGTGGCGACCACCGTTCAGGAGGCCGAGGAGGCGGTGCGCGACATTCTGGGCGGGCGCTTCGGCGAGGCCGGCTCCAGCGTCGTCGTCGAGGAGTTTCTGGANGGAGAAGAAGCCTCCTTCTTCGCCATTTGCGACGGCTCCAGAGCGCTGGCGCTCGGCTCCGCGCAGGATCACAAACGGGTCGGCGACGGCGACGTCGGCCCCAACACAGGCGGCATGGGCGCCTATTCGCCCGCGCCGATCATGACCGAAGCGCTTGAGGCGCGGGTGATGAAGGAGATCGTCGAGCCGGCGATGGCCGGCATGGCCGAACGCGGCACGCCGTTCTCGGGCACGCTGTTCGCCGGTCTGATGATCGGCAAGGACGGCGCGCCCAGGCTGATCGAGTTCAACGCCCGTTTCGGCGATCCGGAGACTCAGGTCGTGCTGCCGCGCCTCGACGTCGATCTGCTGGCCCTGCTGGCGGGGGCGGCCAGGGGCGGTCTCGACGACGCCGCCGTCCGGCTCAAGCCGAAAGCCGCGCTGACGGTGGTGTTGGCGGCCAAGGGCTATCCCGAAGCGCCGCAGAAGGGCGCGCCGATCCTCGGCGTCTCCGCCGCGCGCGAGGCCGGCGCGATCGTCACCCACGCCGGCACGGCGATGGAGGGACCGCTGCTGGTGGCGGCGGGCGGGCGCGTGCTGAACGTCACCGCGCTCGGCGACACGGTGAAGGACGCGCAGGCGAAAGCCTACGCAGCCGTCGAGAAGATCGAGGCGCCGGGCCTTTTCCACCGCAACGACATCGGATGGCGGGCGACGGGGCCGCGTCCGGCCGCCGCAAGCGCGCCGCCGCCCCGCAAGGCGGGCGAGCTGGGCGCGGACGCGGTCGCCGCCGCGCTGCTCGACCTCGATTTCGATTTGGGAGAAGCTGCGGCGCCCAAGGCCGGCTGAGCGCGTCGCCGGCAAGATCCCGCGGGCGTTCTGGGAGGCCTCATGGCCGTTCCGTTTGCAGGCTTCCGAGACGTCGTCGTGGAGGGCGAGGCGGGCGCGATCTTCGCGCGCGTCGGCGGCTGCGGCCCGCCTTTGCTGCTGCTGCACGGCTTTCCGCAAACGCATATGGAGTGGGCCGGGCTCGCGCCGGCGCTTGCGGCGCGCTTCAGCGTGGTCGCGATGGATCTGCGCGGCTATGGCCGTTCGGCGGCGCCGGCCTCGATCGGCGGCGCGCTCTACGCCAAGCGCGAGATGGCCAAAGACGCGNNCGTCTTGATGACGCAGCTGGGATTCCCGCGCTTTTGCGTCTGCGGCCACGATCGCGGCGGGCGCGTCGCCTATCGCCTGGCGCTCGACTGGCCGGAGGCGGTCGAGAAAATCGCCGTGCTCGACATCGTGCCGACGGGCGAGATGTGGGCGGGGATGGACGCGGCGCGGGCGATGACGACCTATCACTGGACGTTTCTGGCCCAGCCCGCGCCGTTTCCCGAGAGGTTGATCGGCGCCGACCCTGCGTATTTTCTCGACTGGACGCTGGCGAGCTGGACCAAGGATCGCTCGCTCGCCGCATTTGCGCCCGCTTCGCTCAAGGCCTATCGCGCGGCGTCGACGCGGCCGCACGCCATCCACGCCTTTTGCGAGGATTATCGCGCCGGGGCGACGCTCGACCGCGCCGCCGACGAGGCGGATCGGGCGGCGGGGCGGCGCGTCGCGGCGCCGTTGCTGGCGCTTTGNGGGGCGGCCGGCATCCCCGCGAAAGGGCGCTCGCCGCTCGACGTATGGCGGGAATGGGCGCGCGACGCGCGCGGCGCGGCGATCGATTGCGGGCACTTTTTGCCCGAAGAAGCGCCTCAGGAGACGCTGTCGGCGTTGCTTGATTTCTTCTGAGACCGCGCGAGCGCGACGCGCATTTTTCGATCCCCGCGAGGAACCAAGCCTGGAGCGCGCCGTTGAAGAGGCAGATCGGCGTCGACCTGCGGCCGAACGAAAGCAGCGGACGACGCCATCTCGACGACTTCGCGCGATTTTGCGGGTCGAACCCTGTGTTTTACTTTTTCATCGGAGGAAATGATGGGCTCCACCACGGATAAAATCGTCGGCAAGGCCAACGAACTCGCCGGCAAGGCGCAGCAGGCCGTCGGCAAGGCGATCGACAACAAGCAGATGCAGGCCGAAGGCGCGGCGCGCGAGGCTAAGGGCGACGCCCAGCAGGCGGTCGGCGGAGCCAAGTCGGCCATCAAGAACGCGACCAACGGCGTCGCCGACAAGGTCAACAAGGCGCTCTGACCGCGCGACGACCGGCGTCATGCCTCGGGCCGCCCTTCGGGGCGGCCTTTTCTTTGCGTTCGGCTTCGGCGCGTTCGGCTTCGGTTCGTCGTTCGCGCGCGTCGGCGCACGAGGGGAGGCTCGACGGCCTGACGCTCGACGATCGGACGTTCGGCTTGCGCGCCGCAACCGTCCGCCTGTCGCCCTGCGCTCTTCAGCGCGGCGGCTTGCGGACGGTTCGTTTGGCCCGTTCGACGATTTCGACGGCGGCGCGGAAGGCGGCGTCGACGTCGAGCGCGGAGGTGTCGAGCGTGGCCGCGTCGGCGGCGGCGGCCAGAGGCGCGACGGCTCTGGCGGCGTCGCGGGCGTCGCGCTTGCGCACGTCGGCGAGAATCTCGGCGAAATCGACAGCTTCTCCGCGCCCTTTCAAACCAGCGCNGCGGCGGCCGGCGCGGGTCTCCGGGCTCGCGGTCACGAAAATCTTGGCGACGGCGTCGGGCGCGATCACCGTGCCGATGTCGCGGCCGTCGAGCACGGCCCCCTCGGGTCGGCGGGCGAACTCCATCTGAGCCGCGGTGAGCGCGGCGCGCACGCGCGGCATCGCAGCCACGATGGAGGCCGCCTNCCCCATCGCGCCGCCGCGAAGGCGGCTCTCGTCGAAGTCCAGCAGCGCGAGACCGCGCGCGGCCTGTTCGGCGGCGTCCTCGTCGTCGAGGCGGCGGTCCGCGTCGATCAGGGCGAGCGCGGTCGCGCGGTAAAGCAGCCCGGTGTCGAGATGGGGCAGGCCGTAGTGAGCGGCCAGGCGGCGCGCCAGCGTGCCCTTGCCCGAGGCGGCGGGGCCGTCGATGGCGATCACGAGGGCGCGCGGCGGCCAGGGCGAGAGCGTCGGCGGGCGTCATCGCGCGCTCATACGATCTGCGCGCCCAGCCGCGCCATGTCGGCGCGAAAGGCGGGGTAGGAGGTGGCGATCATGCGCTCGTCGTCGACCTTCATCGGCCGGCGCGAGGCGAGGCCCATGACCAGGAAGCTCATCGCGATGCGGTGGTCGAGATGGGTGGCGACCTCGCCGCCGCCGGCGACCTCGCCGGCCCCGCCCTCGACGATCAGGTCGTCGCCCTCGATCGCGTGACGCACGCCGGCGGCGGCGAGCCCGGCGGAGACCGCCGCCAGACGATCTGACTCCTTGACCCGCAACTCATGCAAGCCCGCCATCCGCGTCGCGCCGGAGGCGAAGGCGGCGGCGACGGCGAGCACAGGATATTCGTCGATCATCGAGGGCGCGCGGGCCGCCGGCACGTCGACGCCCTTCAGCGCGCGGGCGCGCACGCGCAAATCGGCGACCTCCTCGCCGCCCTCGATCCGGCGGTCGAGAATCTCGATCCCAGCGCCCATCTCCTGCAAGGTCGTCAGCAAGCCCGTGCGCAGCGGGTTGGTCATCACGCCCTCGATGGTCACGTCGGAGCCCGGCGTGATCAGGGCCGCCACCATCGCGAAGGCGGCGGAGGAGGGATCGGCCGGCACCACGACAGGCGCCGGGCTCAGCTTGGNGCGCCCGATCAGGGTGACCGCGCGTCCGGCCTCGCCCCAGGGCTCGACCCGCAGATCGGCGCCGAAATGGGCGAGCATCTTTTCGGTGTGGTCGCGCGAGGCCTCGCTCTCGCGCACGACGACGCGTCCGGGCGAATTGAGCCCGGCGAGCAGGATCGCGGACTTGATCTGCGCGGAGGCGACCGGCGTCTCGTAGTCGATCGGAATCGGCTCCGCGGTTCCGCGCAGGAGGATCGGACAGCGCCCGCCCTCGGCCTGTCGGAGCACGCTCGCGCCCATGCGCTCCAGCGGGTCGAGAATGCGCCGCATCGGGCGTTTGCGCAAAGAGGCGTCGCCGTCGAAGGCGGCCGTCACGGCGTGGCCGGCGACGACGCCCATCATCAGCCGCGAGCCGGTGCCGGCGTTGCCGAAATCCAGCGCGGCGCGCGGCGCGAGCACGGCGCCCAGACCGGGGCCGGCGATTCGCCAGCGCCCTTCGCCAAGCCGCTCGACGCCGGCGCCGAGCGCCTTGCAGGCGCTTGCGGTGCGCAACACGTCGTCGCCCTCCAGCACGCCGGCCGCCTCGGTCACGCCCGGGGCCAGCAGCCCGAGCAGAAAGGCGCGATGCGACATGGATTTGTCGCCCGGCGGCGTCAGACGGCCGCGCAACGGGCCGGAACGGGAGGCGACGGCGGGCGCCGGCGCGCCGTCGTGAGCATGGGTCTGGGGGCCGTCGGACGACAAATTTCGGCCTCGCTGCGAGGAAGTTCCGCGGCGGCCTATCACGCGCGCGGGCGCGCTGTCACGTTTCTGTCGCGCCGCCTCAATTGACAGGGGCGCGGGGGCCCTCTAACCGGGTCGCCGATTTCTTCGAGGCCAAGAGGAACACGGCTGTGGCCAAACCCGGCTCGGCGGCAAGCGCCAGTGCCAGAATTGCGGCGCCAAATTCTTCGACCTGAACCGCAGCCCGATCGTCTGCCCCAAATGCGGCGCGACGTTCCAGGCCGCGGTCGGGCGCGCGCCCGCGCGCGCCGCCCAGCCCGCGCCCGAGGAGGAGGAGGAGGACGCCGCCGTCGCGGCCGGCGCCGAACTCGTCGCGCTGGAGGACGCCGACGCGCCCGAGAAGGCGGTCGAAGGCGTCGAGGACATCGACATCGACGACGACGAGTCGGCCGACGACGCGTTCCTCGAAACCGAGGAGGACGAAGACGACGACGTCTCCGATCTGATCGACGGCGACATCGAGACGGACGAAGAGGTCTGACGGCGTCCGTCGATAAAAGTTGGCGGGCGCTCTTGTGCGGCGCCCGCGATCCGGCTATAGACCGCCCCGCTTCGCCGCGAGGCGACGCGAATCCGGCGGCTCCGACCCAATGGAGCCGACCGCATCGGGACCGGGGATAACCCGGAACGCCGGGAAAAACGTGGGGCCATAGCTCAGTTGGGAGAGCGCTTCAATGGCATTGAAGAGGTCGTCGGTTCGATTCCGTCTGGCTCCACCATTTCCCTTCGCGCTTTCTTTCCCAATCCGATTGCGCCGATCCGACCTTCTCGACAAGATTTTCGCGATCTGACGCTCCCGCATCCGATGGCGCAGGCCAGGCGCGACCGAACGCCGCCGCGCCGCCGCGCAGATTGATCCAGCTCTACGACAGGCGCGCGGCGTCGGGGATGCTCTGCGTCGACTGGGCGGCGTCGCGGAACGCGCCCGCCGCGGGGAGGACGAGATGAGCGCACAGGACGCTCCGGCTGCGCCTGGAGGACCAGGCGAGCTGTCGGGCATGTTTCAAGTTCGCATCCACGGACGGGGCGGCCAGGGCGTCGTGACGGCGGCCGAGATGCTGTCGGTCGCCGCCTTCATGGAAGGGCGCCACGCGCAGGCTTTCCCGAGCTTCGGCTCCGAGCGCACCGGCGCGCCGGTGGTGGCCTTCTGCCGCATCGCCAGCAAGGAGATCCGGCTTCGCGAACCGATTCTCGATCCCAATTGCCTGATCGTGCAGGACGCGACGCTGTTCAAGGCGATCGACGTGTTCTCCGGCCTCAAGCCGGGCGGCTACCTGCTCGTCAACACCAACAAGAGCTTCGAGGAGGTTCACATCGCCCAGCAGGCCGGCGCCTTGCCGCCCGGCCATGCGGTGATCGTGCCGGCGACGGAGCTTGCGATGAAGCATGTCGGGCGCCCGGTGCCCAACGCCGCCCTGCTCGGCGCTTTCGCCGCGCTGACCGAACTGGTCCATTTCGACAGCGTCAAACGCGCCATCGAGGAGACCTTTCCGGGCCGCATCGGCGCCGCCAACGTCGCCGCCGCGCAGGAGGCGTTCGACTTCGTCACGGCGCTGGAGCGCGCCGCGCACGCCTGAGACCGCAATCCGCGTCCCGATTTCCCTTTCCGCGTGAGGAGCGCNGCGATGCTCAAACAGATCGAGGGTTCGCACGCGATGGCCGAGACCATCGCGCTGTGCCGGCCGGAGGTGATCTGCGCCTATCCGATCACGCCGCAGACCCATATCGTCGAAGGGCTCGGCGAGCTGGTGAAGGACGGCCATCTGGTCGATTGCGAGTTCATCAACGTCGAAAGCGAGTTCGCCGCGCTGTCGGTGGCGATCGGCGCCTCGGCGGCGGGCGCGCGCGCCACCGCCACCGCCTCGCAGGGCCTGCTGTTCATGGCGGAGGCCGTCTACAACGCCTCCGGCCTCGGCCTGCCGATCGTGATGACGCTCGGCAACCGCGCCATCGGCGCGCCGATCAACATCTGGAACGATCATTCCGACGCGATGTCGATGCGCGACGCGGGCTGGATGCGGCTCTTCGCCGAGACCAATCAGGAGGCCTGCGACCTGCATATCCTCGCCTTCCGGCTGGCGGAGGAGCTGTCGATGCCGGTGATGGTGTGCGTCGACGGCTTCATCCTCACCCATGCGATGGAGCGCATCGACATTCCCGATCAGGCGCGCGTCGACGCCTTTCTGCCGCCCTACGAGCCGGTGCAGGTGCTCGACGTCGCCGATCCGATCTCGATCGGCGCGATGGTGGGGCCGGAGGCCTTCACCGAGGTGCGCTACCTCGCCCATTACAAGCAGACGCAGGCGCTGGAGCTGATCGAGCGCGACGCGCGCGACTTCAAGGCGGCGTTCGGGCGCGATTCGGGCGGTCTGCTGCGCGGCTATCGCGCCGAGGACGCGCAGACGCTGATCGTGGCGATGGGATCGGTGTGCGGCACCATCAAGGACGTCATCGACGACATGCGCGCCGACGGCGTCAGGATCGGCCTCGTCACGCTGGTCGCCTATCGTCCCTTCCCGACGGCGGCGCTGCGCGAGGCGCTGGCGCGCTGCAAGGACGTCGTCGTCGTCGAGAAAAGCGTGTCGCCGGGCCTGGGCGGGCCGCTGGCCAACGACGTCGACATGGCGCTGCGCAACATGCCGAACGCCCCGCATCTGCATTCCGCCATCGCCGGGCTNGGGGGACGGCCGATCACGCGGGCGTCGCTGCGCAGGCTGTTCGTCGACGCGGTCGAACGGTCCTGGGAGGGCGCGCGCTTCCTCGATCTCAACGAGAAGATCGTCGCGCGCGAGATCGACGCCGCCCGCGCCACCCGGCGTTCCGGCCCGACCGCCGAAAACCTGCTGCGTCAGGTCGTCGAACATAACCCCGCCGAGTGAGGTCGCGATCATGTCCGAACCGCATCCCGACATTGCGACGCTCGCGCCCCACGAGGCCCCGCAGAAGCTGCGCTACTATCAGAAAGGCACCTTCACCGTCGGCAACCGACTCGTCGACGCCGAGGCGCGCTCGGTGCAGGCCTCGCAGGAGCGTTCCAACGCGCTGACCTGCGGGCATCGCGCCTGCCAGGGCTGCGGCGAGGCGCTCGGCGCGCGCTACGCCATCGACGCGGCGATGCGCGCCACCAACAACCAGCTGATCGCCGTCAACGCGACGGGCTGCCTCGAAGTGTTCACGACGCCCTATCCGGAGACGTCGTGGCAATTGCCGTGGCTGCATTCGCTGTTCGGCAACGCGGCGGCGGTGGCGACCGGCGTGGCGGCGGCGATGCGGGTGAAGAAAAGNCCGGTGCGCGTGATCGCGCAGGGCGGCGACGGCGGCACCACCGACATCGGCTTCCAGTGCCTGTCGGGCATGTTCGAGCGCAACGACGACGTGCTGTATATTTGCTACGACAACGAAGGCTATATGAACACCGGCGTGCAGCGCTCCTCGGCGACGCCGCCGACCGCGCGCACCGCGACGACGCCGCCCGTCGGCCCAGAGCCCGGCAACGTGTTCGGCACCGGCAAGTCGGTGCCCAAGATCGCCGTCGCCCACAACATCCCCTATGTCGCCACCGCCACCGTCGCCGATCTGCACGATCTCGAACGCAAGGTGACGAAGGCGATGTCGATCCACGGCGCGCGCTACATCCAGATCAGCGTGCCCTGCCCGCTGGGCTGGGGCGCGGCCTCGCACGACACCATCCACCTGGCGCGGCTGGCGGTGGAGACGGGGCTGTATCCGATCTTCGAGGCCGAGCACGGCAAGGTCACCCATGCGCGCAAGATCCGCAAACAGGTTCCGGTGACCGACTATCTCAAGCGTCAGCGCCGCTTCGCGCATCTGTTCAAGGGCGGCGCGGTCGATCCGCGCGTCGCGCGGCTGCAAGCGATGTGCGACGCCAACATCGCCGAATACGGTCTGCTCGGCGAGGAGGGCTGAGGCTATGGAACGACCCTTCGCGATCACGCTCGACGTCGGCACCTCGCTCGTCAACCGCACCGGCTCCTGGCGCACGGTGCGGCCCGAATATNNGCACAGGCTGCCGCCGTGCAATCACGCCTGTCCAGCNGGGGAGGACATTCAGGGCTGGCTGGCGCTGGCCGAAGGCGGCGATTACGAAGGCGCCTGGCGCGCGCTCGTCGTCAACAATCCGCTGCCGGCGATCATGGGGCGGGTGTGCTATCACCCCTGCGAAGGCGCGTGCAACCGCGCCGCCATCGACTCGGCGGTCGGCATCAATTCGGTCGAGCGTTTTCTCGGCGATCTCGCCATCAAGAACGGCTGGGCCTTCGAAAAGCCGACGCATGTGTCGGGCAAAAAAGTGCTGGTGGTCGGCGCGGGGCCGTCGGGCCTGTCGGCGGCCTATCATCTCGCCCGCCTCGGCCACGCCGTGACGATCCGCGAGGCCGGGCCGATGCCGGGCGGCATGATGCGCTTCGGCATTCCGAAATACCGTCTGCCGCGCGACGTGCTCGACGCCGAGGTCGAGCGCATCAAGGCGCTCGGCGTCGTCATCGAATACGACTCCAAGGTCGACAAGATCGACGCTGCGATGACGGAGGGCGGCTTCGACGCGGCCTTCCTCGCGGTCGGCGCGCATATCGCCAAGCGCGCCTACATCCCCGCCGGCGAGGCCGCCAAGATCCTCGACGCGGTGCAGGTGCTGCGCTCGATGGAGGGCGAGGACAAGCCGCTGCTGGGCCGGCGCGTCGTCATCTATGGCGGCGGCAACACCGCCATCGACGTGGCGCGCACCGCCAAGCGGCTCGGCGCCGACGAAGCGGTCATCGTCTATCGCCGCACGCGCGANAAAATGCCGGCGCATGACTTCGAGGTCGAGGAGGCGCTCGAAGAAGGCGTGATGATGAAATGGCTGTCGACGATCAAGAACGTCGAGGCCGGCGAGATCACCGTCGAGAAGATGGCGCTCGACGCCAAGGGCTTNCCGCAGCCCACCGGCGAATTCGAGACGCTGAAGGCCGATTCGGTCGTGCTGGCGCTGGGACAGGACGTCGATCTGTCGCTGCTCGAAGGCGTGCCGGGACTGGAGATCAAGGACGGCGTCGTTCAGGTCGGCCCCAACATGATGACCGGCGCGCCCGGCGTCTTCGCGGGCGGCGACATGGTGCCCTCCGAGCGCACCGTCACGGTCGCGGTCGGGCACGGCAAGAAGGCGGCGCGCCATATCGACGCCTGGCTGCGCGGCGTCGCCTACGCGCCCGCGCCCAAGCACGAGATCGCCTCGGCCGACATGCTCAACACCTGGTATTACGGCGACGCGCCGCACACGGTGCGCCCGGTGCTGGAGATCGCGCGGCGCACGACGACCTTCGAGGAGGTGGTCAAGGGCCTCGACGAGTCGAACGCGCTCTACGAGGCGCGCCGCTGCCTGTCCTGCGGCAATTGTTTCGAATGCGACAATTGTTACGGCGTGTGCCCGGATAACGCGGTGATCAAGCTCGGGCCGGGCAAGGGCTTCCAGTTCAATTACGATTTCTGCAAGGGCTGCGGGGTGTGCGCCGCCGAGTGCCCGTGCGGGGCGATCGTGATGACGCCGGAGGCGATCTGAGCGGGAGAGCACGATGCGCGTCGAGGGCGTGGCCGTCGTCACCGGCGGGGCGAGCGGCATCGGCGAGGCCTGCTGTCGCGAATTGACGGCGCGCGGCGCGCGCGTCGTGGCGCTCGACCGCGACGCGGCGAAAGCGCAGGCGCTGGCGCAGGAGATCGGCGCGCGCGCCTACGTCGTCGACGTCGCCGACGAAGAGGCTCTGGCGCGCGTCGCCGCGCGCGTCGAGGCGGAGGTCGGCCCGGTCGCGACGCTGGTCAATTGCGCGGGCGTGTTGCAGCCGCCGCTGCGGCCGAGCGAATTGCCGATGGCGCTCTATGACGAGGTGGTGCGCATCGACCAGCGCGGGACCTATCTCGCCTGCGTCCTGTTCGGGCGGCGCATGGTGGAGCGGCGCGCGGGCGCGATCGTCAACATCGCCTCGATCACCGCGATGCGCTCCGTGCCGCTGCACGCCTATGCGCCGGCCAAGGCGGCGGTGGTGGCGACGACGGAATGTCTGGCGGCCGAATGGGGGCCGGCGGGCGTGCGCGTCAACGTCGTTTCGCCCGGCTTCACGCGCACGCCGGCCTTGCAGGCGGCGATCGACAAGGGCGAGCGCGACGCGACGGCGCTGGCCCGCACCGCCGCGCTCGGACGCATGGTCGAGCCGGCGGAGGTGGCGCAGGCGGTCGCATTCCTGTGTTCGCCGCTCGCCGCCGCGATCACCGGCGTCAATCTGCCGGTGGAGTGCGGGTGGCTGGCGGCGACAAGCTGGGCCAGCCACGGCGGCTTGCGCGCCCCCGCCTGAGGCTCAGGCCGGCGGCGCGGACAACAGGTCGGGCCGCTTCACCTCGATCTCGACGAAGGCGATGGGATGGGCGGAGGCGTTCATCACGTCGTGCTTGATTCCGGCGACGCGGCGATAGGACCGGCCGGCCGTCAGCGGCACGTCGAACAGTTTCGTTCCGTCGTCGATGCGCAGCACGCCGTCGACCAGCATCACCACGAAATAGGGCCAGCCATGTTCGCGCCAGCCGGTCACCGCGCCGGGGCGAANATCCCGGCGGGTGATGCGGATCGCCTCGTCGTCCTGCTGGAGCGTCGGGCGGGCGGGGACGTCGCAGACGAAAGGCATGGGCGGCTCCTCAATGGGCTCCAGGTTCGCTCCGCAGGCCGGCGTCGCGTCCGAGCACCGCGCCCAACATGGCGTTGACGGCCGGCTCGACGTCGGCGCGGCTGACGTTCTCCGCCTCGTTATGGCTGACGCCCCTGTCGCAGGGCGTGAAGATCATCACGCTCGGCACGACGCAGGCGAGATTCATCGAATCGTGCCCGGCGACGGTGAGCATGTCGCGCGGCGCGTGGCCGAGCGCGCGGGCGGCGTCGCGCAGGAGGCCGGCGAGCGCGGCGTCGTAGGGCGCGCCGCCGTAGCGCCATTCGCGCGTCGCCGCCAGCGCGCAGCGCGAGGCGTCCGCGATGGCGGGCAGGCGGGCGCGGAAGGCGTCGACCATCGCCTGGGCGACGGTCGGGTCGGCATGGCGGAAGTCGCAAAGGATCTCGGCGCGATGGGCGACGGCGCCGAGCAGATTGGGCTCGACGACGAGGCGGCCGCAGGCGCTGCGCGCGCCGGTGGCGGCGTGGGCGGCGCCGATCTCGTCCACAGCCACGACGACATGGGCGGCGGCGACCATCGCGTTGCGGCGGTCGGCCAGCGGCGTCGCGCCGGAATGGGCGCTCTCGCCGGTCGCCTCGACCACGAGATAGCGGATATCGTAGGCGCCGACGACGACGCCGATCTTGGCGCCGAGCGCGTCCAGCTGCGGGCCTTGCTCGATATGCAGCTCGAAATAGCTGTCGATGTCCTCGGGGCCGAGCGCGGCGTCGCCGGCGAAGCCGATGGCGCGCAGCGCGTCGCCCAGCCGCACGCCCGCCTTGTCGCGGATGTCGAGCGCCGCCTCCAGCGGGTGCAGGCCGGCGAACACCTTCGAGCCGATCATCGCCGGCTCGAAGCGCGCGCCCTCCTCGTTGGTCCAGTTGGCGACGATCAGCGGATGCTGCGTTTCGACGCCGCGATCGTCGAGCGTGCGCAGGATTTCGAGCCCGGCGAGCACGCCGAGCACGCCGTCGAAGCGGCCGCCGAAGATCTGCGTGTCGAGATGGCTGCCGATCATGATCGCCTTGGCGCCCGGCCGGCGGCCCGGACGCAGGGCGAACATGTTGCCCATCGCGTCGACGCGCAGCGTCAGGCCGGTCTCCTCGCACCAGCGCGCGAACAGCGCGCGCATCTCGCCATCCTGCGGCGACAGGGCGAGGCGGCGCAGACCGCCGCGTTCGGTCGCGCCGATCCGCGCCGAGGCCATCAGCGTCGCCCAAAGGCGCTCCATGTCGACGCGTAGGTCGGCGATCATCACACGCCCCTGGCGGCGCGGAAGGCTTGCGCGAAGGCGCGCGCCGCCTCGGCGATGGCTTCGAGCGAGTAGCCGCCTTCCTGCACGATGACGGTGGGCAGCTTCAACGCGCCGTAGAGGTCGCCAAGCCGGGCGTAGGCTTCGGTCGTCACCGCGAGTTTCGAGAGCGGGTCCTTGTGGTGCGCGTCCCAGCCCGCCGAAACGACGAGCGCCTCGGCGCCCAGCGCCAGCGCCTCCTCGACGATGGCGCGGTTGGCGGCCAGAAAGGTGGCGTCGTCGGCGCCGTAGGCGAGCGGAATGTTGCGGTTGTAATCCTCGCCGGAGCCGGCGCCGCGCTCGTTGGCGTAGCCGACATAGTGGGGATAGTAGGCGGAGGGGTCGGTGTGGACCGAGCCGACATAGACGTCGTCGCGGCGATAGAAGATCGCCTGCGTGCCGTCGCCGTGATGGGTGTCGAAATCGAGAATCGCGACGCGCGCGAACCTGCCGCGCAGCGTCTGCGCGGCGATGGCGGCGTTGTTGAGAAAGCAGAAGCCCGACGCGCGGTCGACATAGGCGTGATGGCCGGGNNGGCGGCACAGCGCGAACGACGCGGCGTCGCCCTCCAGCAGCGCCTGCGCGGCCGACACGGCGGCGTGCGCCGAGGCGAGCGCCGAGGCGTAGGTGCCTCGGGCGATCACCGCCGAGAGGTCGCCGACATACCAGCCGGCGCGGCCGATGATTCCGGTGGGGCGCGGCTTGCCGCGCGGCGCGAAGGCGCCGTCCGCGCCGACATAGGCGTGGATGTTGGGCAGCACTTCGGGGCCGGCGTTGGGCAGGCTCTGAAACTCGTCATAGGCCGTGCGCAGAAAATCGAGGTAGTGATCCGCGTGGACGGCCAGCGCGGGGGCGAGGCCGTGATCCTTCGGCTCGCTGGNGGCGAGACCCGCCCCGGCGAGCGCGCCGAGCAACGTCGTGGCGCGATCGTTGTTCTCGAAGGCTTCGATCAGCCTGCCGTGCACCATGTATTGTCGCGGCTGGTGGGCGAAGCTGGGCTTGCGAANAAACAGCTTCATGCGGGCTCCTTGACGGGGCGATCCTCAAGCCGGCGATCGTCGAGGCGGCGACCCGGGATCGCGGCCAGAAGGCGCTTCGTGTAGTCATGCTTCGGATCGGCGAAGACGTCGCGCGTCGGGCCGTATTCGACGACGACGCCGCGCTGCATCACCGCCACCGAATGGCACGGCTGGGCGGCGACGCGCAGATCGTGGGTGATGAAGACGAGCGCAAGCTTCATGCGCCGTTGCAGATCGTCGAGCAGGTCGAGCACCTGCGCCTGCACCGACACGTCGAGCGCGGAGACCGGCTCGTCGGCGACGATCACCTCGGGGTTGAGCATCAAGGCGCGGGCGATGCCGATGCGCTGGCGCTGGCCGCCGGAGAATTCATGCGGAAAGCGGTCGAGCGCGGCCGGCGACAGACCGACGACGGCGANGAGCTCGGCGGCGCGCTTCTCGGCCTGCGCGCGCGCCACGCCATGCGCGGCCGGGCCGTCCGTGAGAATGGCGCGCACGCGCTTGCGCGGGTTGAGGCTCGACAGCGGGTCCTGAAAGATCATCTGCAAGGCCTTGCGGGCCTCGCGGAATTGCGAGGCCGGCAGCGCCGTCATGTCGGTTCCGCGGAACAGGACATGGCCCTCGTCGGGCTCGATCAGGCGCACGATCATGCGCCCCAGGCTCGACTTGCCCGATCCCGACTCGCCGATGACGCCAAGCGTCTCGCCGCGGCGCACGCACAGCGTCACGTCGTCGACGGCGCGCACGCCGCGCGCGCCGTAGGTCTTGGTGACGCCGTCGACGGAAAGCACGGTCTCCGCCTCGGGCGGCGGCAAGGTCGCCGGCGTCAGCCGCGGCACGGCGGCGACGAGCTTGCGGGTGTAGGCGGCGGCGGGCGCGGTCAGCACCTGCTCGACGTCGCCCTGTTCGACGACCACGCCCTTCTCCATCACCACGACGCGATCGGCGAAGTCGGCGACGACGCCGAAATCGTGGGTGACGAAGAGGATCGAGGTTCCCTTTTCGGCGCGAATTTTGCGCAGGAGAGCGAGCACCTGCGCCTGCGTGGTGACGTCGAGCGCGGTGGTCGGCTCGTCGGCGAGGATGAGCTTGGGGTCGAGCGCCAGCGCCATCGCGATGACGACGCGCTGGCGCTGGCCGCCGGCGATNNGCGGATAGGCGGCGACCAGCCGCGGCGGATCAGGCAGGCCGACATAGTCGAACAATTCGAGGATGCGGGCGCGGCCGGCCTCGCCGCGATAGGCGCCATGCGCCTCGAACAGCTCCTCGATCTGGGCGCCGACCCGCATCAGCGGATTGAGCGCCGACAAAGGCTCCTGAAAAATCATTGAGACCTCGCGCCCGCGCAGNNAGCGCAGGCGCGCGCGCGTCATCCGCGCGACGTCCTCGCCGTCGACGACGGCGCGGCCCGACACGATCTTCAGGCCGCGCGGCGACAGACCCATCAGCGTGCTGGCGACGACCGACTTGCCGGAGCCCGATTCGCCGACGACGCAGACGATCTCGCCGCGGGCGATGTCGAAGGAGACGCCTTGGACCGCGAAGGGCCGGTCGCCGCCCTTCGGCAACGCGACGCTGAGATTTTCGATGCGCGCCAGCGGCTCCGTCATTGGCCGCGCTCCCGCAACCGGGGTTGACGCTGTCGTTGAGCGCCTCGCCGACGAGATTGACGGCGAGCANNCGGTGGCGAGNNGATCGCCACGCCCGGAAACACCGTCAGCATCGGCGCCTCGCGCAGCATGGTGCGGGCGGCGCCGACCATGAAGCCCCAGGACATATAGTTCTTGTCGCCGAGGCCGAGGAAGGAGAGCGCGGCCTCGGTGAGGATGGCGGTCGCCACCATCAGCGAGGCGGTGACGATCACCGGCGGCATGGCGTTGGGGAGAATCTCGTCGAGCAGGATTTTCGAGGTCGGGCGGCCGAGNCACGACGGCGGCCTCGACGAATTCCCGCTCGCGCAGCGACAGCACCTCGGCGCGCACCAGACGCGCCACCGGCGGCCAGGAGACGAGCGCGATGGCCAGCACGATCGAGGGCAGCGACGGCGTGAAGATCGCCACCAGAACGATCGCCATCGCAAGTTGCGGAATGGTCTGGAAAAACTCGGTGACGCGCATCAGAACGTCGTCGAGCCAGCCGCCGAAATAGCCGGCGAGCGCGCCGACGGCGACGCCGACGACCACAGCGAAGACGGTCGAGACCACGCCCACGAGAAGCGAAACGCGCGCGCCGTAGGCCAGGCCCGCGGCGATGTCGCGGCCGAGCATGTCGGTGCCGAGCGGAAAGGCCCTGTCCTCCATGACGCCGAGCAGCGGGTCGCCCTGCATCTGCCAGGGCGAGACGGGAAACAGCAGCGCGGCGAACAGCGCCACGATCAGGATGAGCCCGAGAAGAACGAGGCCGGCGAGGCCGCCAGGGTGGCGCGCGAAGCNGCTTCAAGACGCCGCTCATCTGGCGCCTGCGCCGATGCGGATGCGCGGGTCGACGAGGCGATAGGCGAGATCGGTGAGGATGTTGAAGACGATCACCGTCGCGGAGGTGACGAGGAAGACGCCGAGCAGCAATTGATAGTCGCGTTGCAGCAGCGCGTCGAACATCAGCCGCCCGATTCCCGGCCAGGCGAACACCGTCTCGATCAGCACGGCGCCGCCGGCCTGCCCCAGTTGCAGGCCGGCGAAGGTGACGATCGGCAACAGCGCGTTGCGCAGAACGTGGCGGCGCAGCACCGTCCAGGAGCCCAGGCCCTTGGCGAAGGCGGTGCGCACGTGATCCTGCGTCATCACGTCCATCATCGAGGCGCGGGTCAGGCGCACATAGACCGACATGAAAAAGAACGACAGGGCGAGCGTCGGCAGAACGAGATGGGCGCCGATATCGGCGACCCGGGCGAGGCCGTGCAGATTGGCGCCGACGCTCTCCATGCCGAAGGCCGGCAACCAGTCGAGCTTCACCGAGAAGACGATCACCATCATCAGGGCCAGCCAGAACAAGGGCGTCGCGTAGAACAGCAGCGCGAGCGCCATGATCAGCGCGTCGAGCCAGCGCGCGCGCTGGAAGGAGACGCCCGCCGCCAGCGCGCCGAAGCCGACGCCGAGCGCCAGCGAGACGACGAAGCTCGACGCCATCAGCAGCAACGTCGCCGGAAGCCTCTCCAGGATCAGCTGCATCACCGGAACGTGGTTGCGATAGGAATAGCCGAAATCGAACTGCGCGACCTTCCACAGATACAGGCCGAGCTGCTTCCACATCGGCTCGTCGAGCCCGAACTGTCGGCGCAGCTCGACGACGTAATTGGGGTCCGTCGCGCCGGCCTCGCCCGCCAGCACCGAGGCCGGATCGCCCGGCGCGAGGCGGATCAGGACGAAGTTGAGAGCCGCGATCGCGAGGATCACGAGGACGGCCTTGATCAGCCGCGCGACGAGAAAACCGGCCATGCGCACGGGTCTCCGGCGAGCCAGACGGACGGCGCGCCGCGACGCGCCGTCCCTGTGCTGCGCGTGGGTGTTGCGCTCACTTCTTGTCGAGCGACACGTCGTCGAAGGATTCGTTGACGCCGATGGCGGTGCGCACGAGATTCTTCACCTCGGGGCGCCACATCGTCGCGAACTGAAGCTCGACGAGATAGGCGTTGGCGACCTCGTCGACCGCGATCTTCTGGAACTCCTTGTAGAGCTTCTCGCGCTCGGCGGCATCGACCGCGGAGGCCGCCTTGACGAGCGGCTCGTCGACCTTCTCGTTCTTGTAGCCCTGATTGTTGGCGAAGGGCGAGCCCTTGACGATGTTGCTCGACAGATAGTGACGCGCCACGCCCAGCGCAGGGTCGCCATACTGGAAGGTGTAGTTGAACGAGACGTCGAAATCCCAGTCGGAGACGCGCTTGGCCCAGCTGCCGGCGTCGGCGGGCTCGATGGAGGCCACAAGGCCGAGCTGGTCGAACACCTGCTTGGCGTATTCGGCCAGGCGATCCCACTGCGCGCCATAGGGAANGCTGAGAATCTTCACCGGCGACTTGGACACATCGACGCCGCTCTCCTTGATCAGGCGCTTGGCGTTTTCGAGATCGGCGGCGGGGATCTTGAGGTCCTTGTCGAAAAACTTTGTGGTCGAGGCGACCGGGCCGGCGGCCGGCAGGCCGAAGAAGATCGTGCGGGCGATCAGGTTGCGATCCATCGCCGCCTGCACGGCGCGGCGAACGTTGACGTTGTCGAAGGNGGGCTTGCGCTCGTTCAGCATCATGAAGGCGAGCGGGCCATACATCTCCCAGCCGGCGGCGGTGAAGCCGACATTGGGCAGCGCGCGCAGGCGACGCACGTCGACATTGTCGACGTCGCCGCCGCGCAGGAAATGCACGTCCCCCTTCTCGAAGGCGACGGCGCGCGAGGCGGAGTCGGGGATCACCCGGAAATACAGCTCGTCGAGATAGGGCTTGCCGTCCTTCCAGTAATTTTCGTTCCTGACGAGATGGATATGCGCGCCGCGCTTCCATTCCTTGAACTTGAAGGGGCCCGTGCCGATCGGCGTCTCGTTGGCGGGATTGGTCTTGAAGTCGGTCCCTTCGTAAATGTGCCTGGGGATCATCGGCAGGGTCGAGACCTCGAACATGCCGAGGAAGGGGCCGAAGGGCTCCTTCAGCTTGAACTCGACCTGCGTCGGCGATTTCGCCGTCACCGAGGCGACGTAGCGATTGATCGAGACGGCGGCGCGCGGGTGGGTGGCGCGCAGGAACTTGTCGACGGTGAACACCACGTCGTCGGCGGTGAAGGGCTTGCCGTCGTGCCATTTGACGTTGGGCTGAAGATCGAACGTGTAGGTCAGCCCGTCCGCCGACATCGCCCAGCTTTTGGCGGNCTCGGGCTGCGGCTTGAGGTCGGGCGCGTAGGTCATCAGGCTCTGATAGATCTTGCCGGCGACGAAAATCGTCGGCGCCTGCTGGTTGAGGCCAAGCATCAAGGTCGGCGGTTCGGGTTGCACGATGCCGGCGAGCGCGCCGCNCCTAGTCTGCGCGAGGCTGGCCGTCGCCGCCCCGGCGAGGTCAATCCGAAGAAAGCGATGCGCGCGGCGCTTGCCCACGGAGCCCTGGCGGGCGCCCTGGCGAGGGCTTTGACGATGGGCGTGTGCATCGGCGTTCTCCCCGAGGATCATATCGCTCAAGGGAAGTCGACCAGCGCCCCGCCGAGGTGTCAACCGGCGGGGCCGTCGGCGCTTTCGTCGCCCGCACGCGCCACGCTCGGCGCGTCCAAGCGAGACCATCTCCGAAAGACCTCGTCCCGGCGCAAGCGGCCACGCGCCGGTCGGGCGCGGGGCCTGAGCTTGAGGCGCGAGGGCTCAGACGCCGATGCAGAGATATTTGATCTCCAGATAGTCCTCGACGCCGTATTTCGAGCCTTCGCGGCCGACGCCCGACTCCTTGACGCCGCCGAAGGGGGCGACCTCCGTCGAGATCAGCCCCTGATTGATTCCGACGATGCCGTATTCGAGCGCCTCGGCGACGCGCCAGACGCGGGCGACGTCGCGGCCGTAGAAATAGGCGGCCAGCCCATATTCGGTGTCGTTGGCGAGGCGGATCGCCTCCTCCTCGGTCTTGAAGCGCACCACCGGCGCGACGGGGCCGANAATCTCCTCCGACAGCACGCGCATGCCGCCCTTGACGTCGGCGAGGACGGTCGGCTCGAAGAAGGTGCGCCCGAGCGCGTGGCGCTTGCCGCCGACGACGACGCGCGCGCCCTTGGCGGTCGCGTCGGCGACGAGGCCCTCGACCTTGCGCGCGGCCGCCTCGTCGATCAGCGGGCCGATCTCGACGCCCTTGCCAAGCCCGTCGCCGACATTGAGCTTCTTCACCGCCGCGGCGAGCTTTTCGACGAAGGCGTCGTAAATTCCGTCCTGCGCGAAGAGACGGTTGGCGCACACGCAGGTCTGGCCGGCGTTACGGTATTTGGAGGCCATCGCGCCCTCGACCGCCTTGTCGAGGTCGGCGTCGTCGAAGACGATGAAGGGCGCGTTGCCGCCCAGCTCCATCGACGTGCGCTTCACCGTGTCGGCGCACTGCTTCATCAACAGCTTTCCGACCTTGGTCGAGCCGGTGAAGAGCTTGCGCACGATCGGATTGGCAGTCAGCTCGCCGCCCACCACTTCGGCCGCGCCGGTGACGCAGGACAGAATCCCCTTCGGCACGCCGGCGCGCTCGGCCAGCACGCACAGCGCCAGCGCCGAAAGCGGCGTCTGCGGGGCGGGCTTGATGACCTGCGCGCAGCCCACCGCCAGCGCCGGGCCCGCCTTGCGGGTGATCATCGCGGCCGGGAAGTTCCACGGCGTGATCGCGGCCGTGACGCCGATCGGCTGCTTGACGACGACGATGCGCCGGTCGCGCGCGAAGCTCGGGATGGTGTCGCCATAGATGCGCTTGCCCTCCTNCCCAAACCACTCGATGAAGGCGGCGGCGTAGGCGACCTCGCCCTTGGCCTCGGCGAGCGGCTTGCCCTGCTCGCTGGTCATGATCAGCGCGAGATCGTCCTGATTGGCCATCATCAGGTCGAACAGCCGGCGAAGGACCGCTGCGCGCTCCTTGCCTGTCATCGCCGCCCAGGCGGGCTGGGCGTCGCGCGCCGCCTCGATGGCGCGGCGGGTCTCCTCGGCCGACAGCGAGGGCACGGTCGCGATGGTCTCGCCGGTGGCGGGGTTGACGACGGGCATGGTCTCGCCCGAGGCGGCGGCGATCCATTCGCCCGCGACGTAACAGCGCTCGCGCAGCANGGTTGGATCGCGCAGCGATTTGGACAACATGGCGTTTCCTCTTGGCGCGCGTCCTGGGAACCGGGTGGGGGACGCGCCTGGGCGCGCACCTTCCCACAAACCCGAGGCCGTCGGGAAGCCCGCAGCGCGCTGGCCCGCCCTGCGCGCGCGGCGCGCAAACGCCAAAGCCCGCCGCGAGGCGGGCCATGACCGGCGAACGAGCGGGCGGCGGTCCTCAGCGGATGATGCAAAGACCGTATTTGCCGCCGCCCTGCATCAGGCCGCCGTCGGAGGCGCAGCGTTCGCGGAACTCGCCAGGCGACACGGTGCGGCGACGCTGCATGGCCGAAACCGGCGCCGGGCCGGCGGCCGCCCATGCAGGCTGGCGGCGCGGCGGTCCTGCACGTAGGCGTCCGCAGGCGCGGGGCCGCGACGCGCGGCTCGGCGGCGGGAGCGGGCGGCGGAGCAGCCTGTTGAACGGGCTGCGGGAGCGAGGCGGGCTGCGGCGCGGCGCGGCGCGGGGCGGGCGGCGGAGCGGCGTCGCCCTCGGCGGTTTCGGAGACCGGCGCGTCGGCGTCGGAGCGGCGCAGACTGACCGCGTCGGTCGAAGACGGATCGGCTTCCACGCGGCCCGGCGCGGCGGAGGGCGGCTTTCCAACCTCCGGCGCGGGCGCGGGTTGGGTCGCGGCTGCGGGAGACCCCGGGGCGGGGCGCATCATGATGCGCACCTCCGCGCGCGCTCCCCGCGCTGAAAGCGACAGCGGCGACGAAAAGGGGGAGAAACCGACGCAACGCCATCATCACTCAATTCCGTACGCTGAACTGTCAAACACTATGAAACGGAATTGCTGACAAAGCGTATATGCGCCCGCCGAAACGACGACGCCGCGGCCAAGGGCCGCGGCGCCGGCGGAACCGCGCGCGATCTCCCGGCGCGCTCACTCCCATTTGTAAATCTGGATGATCGCCGGCGTCATGATCACCGCGAACAGAACCGGGATGAAGAACAAGATCATCGGCACGGTGAGCTTGGGCGGCAGCGCGGCGGCCTTCTTCTCGGCCTCGTTCATGCGCTGGTCGCGGCTTTCCTGAGCGAGCACGCGCAGAGCCGCGCCCAAAGGCGTGCCGTAGCGCTCGGCCTGGGTCAGCACGGTCGCCAACGATTTCATCGCGTCGAGGCCCGTGCGGCTGGCGAGATTCTCATAGGCCTGGCGACGATCGGGCAAGAAGGACAGCTCCGCCGTCGTCAGGGTCAGCTCCTCGGCCATCGCGACGGATTCGACGCCGATCTCCTGGCTGACCTTGCGGAACGAATGCTCGATCGACATGCCGGATTCGGTGCAGATCAGAAGCAGGTCGAGCGCGTTCGGATAAGCGCGCGACATCGACAGCTGACGTTTCTGAGTCGCGTTCGAAAGAAACATCTCAGGCGCCTTCATGCCCGCATAGAGCGCGGCGATGCAGGCGCCCAGCTTGAACATGAACGGCTTTTCGATGCCGCCGATCACGAAGACGTAAAACGCCGCCAGAACGGCGAAGGCGATCGGAGCGACGAGACGAAAGAACACGAAGGCCGTCTCGGCCTGCGGCCCGCGATAGCCGGCCATCCACAGCTTCTGCTTCGCGGTGTCGGTGCCCAGCCNATTTTCGAGGCTGAGATTGTCGACGATCCGCTTCATATAGGCCTTCTGCTCGTGGCGAAGTCCTTTGCGACCTTCCTTGGCGAGACGTTCGCGTTCACGCTGGCGAATGCGCTCGCGCTCCGCGCCGACCGCCTTCATACGCTTGCCCAGCGCATCGGAACCCATCGCCGGCATCAGCATGGTGAGAACGCTCGCGGCGACCGCGACCGCGACAAGCACCGCCCCGAGGGTCTGTGCCGAGATCGCTTGCTGGAAGAGCGAATAAAGCATCGCAGGGCCTTCAGATGTCGAACCGGATCATGTTGCGCATCACCATCACGCCGATGAACATCACGCCCAGCGATCCCGCTATGGTGAACTGGCCGGCCTGGGTGGTGAACAACAGCGACATATACGCCGGCGCGGTGAAATAGATCAGACAGGCGACGATGAAGGGCAACGCGCCGATGATCGCCGCGGAGGCCTTCGCCTCCATCGACATGGCCGAGATCTTGCCGCGCATCTTCTTGCGCTCGCGCAAAACGCGCGACAAGTTTCCAAGCGCTTCGGAGAGATTGCCGCCCGCCTTCGTCTGAATGTTGATGACGATGGAGAAGAAGTTCGCCTCCGTCACAGGAACGCGCTTGGCCATGCGCTCGACTGCCTCCGGCANGGTGACGCCCATCGTCTGCTGTTCGACGATTGTGCGGAACTCGCCGCGCACGGGCTCCTGCGCTTCGGAGGCGATGATGCGCAGGCAATCGCCGAGCGGAATGCCGGCGCGGATGCCGCGCACGACGATGTCCATCGCGTTGGGAAGCTCCTCGACGAATTTATTCATGCGCCGCGCGCGAAGAAACCCCAACGCCCACAGAGGCAAGCCGACGCCGCCGACGAGGAGACCGGCGGGCGCGAGCCAGAATTTCTGCGTGCTGAAGGCCAGCAACGCCGCGGTGGCGAGGCCGGCGCCAAGGCAAACAATCATGAACTGGCGCTTGCTCAGCGCGAGACCGGCCTGCTCGATGCGCTCGTCGAGATTGGCCGATTTCGAGCGTTGGCGATCCTCGATCTCCTTAAGGCTCTCGGCGATCTGCTTGCGGCGCGCGTTGGCGTCGACGACGCGGCCGTCGGCGCGCGTGGCGCGCCGGCGTTCNNAGATCGCCTCAATGCGCTTCTCCGCGGCCGCGTCGCCCGAAAGCGACGAGTAGAACAGCGCGTAAANAAGGCCAGTGACGGCGGCCATCACGAGGAGGATGACGAGC
The DNA here is from genome assembly GCA_013693735.1 of Rhodoblastus sp. Classification (GTDB taxonomy): domain Bacteria; phylum Pseudomonadota; class Alphaproteobacteria; order Rhizobiales; family Beijerinckiaceae. The sequence goes on from CP059255.1 coordinate 768,913, forward strand.
GGATTGGCTTGCGACATGGCGCCCTGCATGGCGATGAGTCTCCAGCGCGTGCGCTCTCATTCGTTCGTGGCGGAGGCGTCGAGGGCGGCGGCCAGGCGGGCCTCCTCGCCGTAATACCGCGCGCGATCCCAGAAGCGCGGGCGGCCGACGCCGGTGGAGCGGTGGCGCCCCAGCTTGCCTTGCGCGTCCTCGCCGACGATGTCGTAGAGGAACAGATCCTGGGTGATGACGACGTCGCCCTCCATGCCGAGAACTTCGGTCACGTGGGTGATGCGACGCGAGCCGTCGCGCAGACGCGCGGCCTGGATGATAACGTCCACCGACGACACGATCATTTCGCGAATCGNTCTTGGAGGAAGCGAGAAGCCGCCCATCGTGATCATCGATTCCAGACGGCTGAGCGCCTCGCGCGGCGAGTTGGCGTGCAGCGTGCCCATCGAGCCGTCATGGCCGGTGTTCATCGCCTGAAGAAGGTCGAACGCCTCCGATCCGCGCACCTCGCCGACGATGATCCGCTCGGGACGCATACGCAGACAGTTCTTGACCAGATCGCGCATGGTGATCGCGCCGGTGCCCTCAAGATTGGGCGGACGCGTTTCGAGGCGCACGACGTGAGGCTGCTGGAGCTGAAGCTCGGCGGCGTCCTCGCAGGTGATGACGCGCTCGTCGTCGTCGATATAGTTGGTGAGGCAGTTGAGCAGCGTCGTCTTGCCCGAGCCCGTGCCGCCGGAGATGATGACGTTGCAGCGCACCCGGCCGATGATCTTGAGAATCTCGGCGCCCTCCGGCGAGATCGCGCCGAACTTGGTGGNCTGATCCAGCGTCAGCTTGTCCTTCTTGAACTTACGAATGGTGAGCGCGGCGCCGTCGATGGCGAGCGGCGGCGCGATCACGTTGACGCGCGAGCCGTCGGGCAGACGCGCGTCGCAGATCGNGGAGGATTCGTCGACGCGGCGGCCGACCTGGCTGACGATGCGCTGGCAGATGTTCATCAGCTGCGCGGCGTCGCGGAAGCGGATGTTGGTGAGCTGAATCTTGCCGCTGACTTCGATGTAGGTCTTGAGCGGGCCGTTGACCATGATGTCGGCGATGTCGTCGCGCGCCAGCAGAGGTTCGAGCGGTCCGTAGCCGAGAACGTCGTTGCAGATGTCGTCGAGCAGCTCCTCCTGCTCGGCGATCGACATCACCACGCTTTTGATCGCGATGATCTCGTTGACGATGTCGCGAATTTCCTCGCGCGTNNTCTCGGGGTCGAGCTTGGCCAGCGCGCTGAGATCGATCGCCTCGATCAACGCGCCGAAAATCATGCTCTTGGTCTGATAATATTCGTCCGACCGGCGATCAGGCGCGCGCGGCGCCTCCTGACGCGCGGGCGCGCTCGCCGCGGGGGCGGGCGGACGCGCCGGGGCGGCGGGCGACGCCGCAGCGACCGGCGCGGGCCCGGGAGCCGGGCGCGTGGGAGTCTGAGGGGTGGCGCCACGTTTGCCGAACATCGGCTTCTTGCTCCATGCAGTCCGTCAGCGCGTCCTTGAATGGACGCGGATCACGCCTTCTTGCGGTTAAGCCGTTCGAGAAGCGGCGCGAGCACCGATTTCTTCGTCCTCTTGACCTCGGCGCGGCCGAGAAGGACGCGCGCGGNCTCCTCGAACACCTCGACGATCTTGGCGGAGCCTTCCTCCTCGGCGATCATGCGGCCGTTGTTGGAGGCCGCGCCGAACAGCTTGGGCTCGAAGGGAACGACCACGGTGGCGGCCGTCTCGACGTTCTTGCCGAAATCGGCAGGCGGAATCTCGGGCCGCTTGGGCACGCCGACCCCGTTCAGAACCAGTCGCGCCGGACGGTCGTTGGGGCGGGCGGCGCGCAGCTGGTCGAGAATGTTCTTGGCGTTGCGCAAGCTGGCCAGATCGGGCGCGGCGACGACGATCACGTCGTCGGCGGCGATCAGAGTGCGCCGAATCCAGCCGGTCCATCCCTTGGGCACGTCGAGCACCGTGACGGGCGTCGTGGCGCGCAGGATGTCCATCAGCGGATCGAAGGCCGCCTCGTCGAAATCGTAGACGCGTTCGAGCGTGGCGGGGGCGGCGAGCATGTTGAGCTTGTCGCCGTCGCCGGCCCGGCACAGCAACCGGTCGACGAAGTTATGGTCGAGGCGGTNCGGGGAGAACACCGCTTCGGCGACGCCCTGGGGCGGGTCCTGATTGAAGTCGAGGCCCGCGGTTCCGGCCGCCATGTCGAGGTCGACGAGAATGGTCGAGGTCTCGTGATTGTTGGCGATCGTCCAGGCGAGGTTGTGCGCCACGGTCGAAGAGCCGGAGCCGCCCTTCGCGCCGATCACGGCGATGACGCGGCCAAGCGGCCCGCCTTCCTGGCCGGCGTAAAGATCGGAGACCGCCTGAATGAAGTTGATGACGCTGAGCGGGGCGACGAGATAGTCCGACACGCCGCGCGTCATCAGCTCGCGATAGAGCAGAATGTCGTTGACGTGACCGACGACGACGACCTTCGTGCCGCCGTCGCAATATTCGGCCAGCTCCTCCAGACCGGCGATCAGATCTTCGCGCTGCGANNGCGACTCGATGACGATCAGATTGGGCGTGGGCGCGTCGCGGAAGGCTTCGAGGGCGGCGGCGAGGCCGCCCATCTGGCATTTCACATGCGCCTTGGCCATGCGCCGGTCCTGCTGGGCGTCGGCGACGATGGCGGCGAGATTCTGGCTCTCGCAGAAGGCCTGGATCGAGATGCGCGGAATCGGCGCGATCTGAAGGGCGAATCGTTCATGGTGCGCCTCTTACGGAATGACCGCGCCGATCGGGGTGGATTGCGTCGACCAATAGGTCGTCGGATCCGCGCCGCGGCGCACGAAGCCGATGGCGCGCGTGCGCATCTGGACGTCGGCGGGGTCGAGCGAGCGCGGACGCGTCAGGTCGCGCGGGTCGGCGATCTGGGCCGCCAGATTCTGCTGCGTCGCGCACCCGAAATTGTAATAGGGGCGATTGTCCCAGCCGTTCTTCGATCCGGCGGCGGCGAGATCGTCCGGCCATTCGCCGCAACGCGTCGCGGTGCGCGCCTGCAAGGACATGAAGGCCAGCCGAACGGGCGCGGCGAGCGCGGGGTCGGCGACCTCGTAGGAGCCGATGGCCACGGCGCCGCGCACGCCGCTGGCCGAAAGCGTCTGGCGGATCGCCGAAACCGTCGCGCCGATCTTGCCGCCCTCGGAGCGCCGCGNCGGCAGCAGGATATGAATCTCGCCGGAGCCGGCGTCCTTGTAGCGCTTGGCGAAGGCGACGACGTCGGCGCGCTGGCGCGTGTCGAGCGACGTCGCGCCGGAGGCGAAGATGTCGAGCGTCTCGGGCGACTGGGCCAGAACGATGGGGTGACGCGAGCGGGTGTCGTTGGGGATCACCGAGCCGGTCGTCATACGGTCCTGCCGGGCGCAGGCGCCGAGGCTGAGGGCGACCGCAGCCGCGCCGAGGAGGCGCATGGTCAGGGAGAGGGAGGTGTTCATGATGGCGTTCCGGTAATCGAGGGCGCTCAGTCGTTGATGAAGCCGACGCGGCCTTTCAGAATCTGAAGGTTCTGCGGGTTCGAACGGGTCGAGTAGATGCGGTTCATGCGGCCCAGGAAGATCGCCTGCCCGTCGGAGGGCTCCACGAATCCATCGTCGGGACGGGCGATCTGGTCGGCGCTGGCCGGCTTGGCGATGTAGGGCGTGACGACGATCATCAGTTCGGTGTCCTCGCGCTGGAATTCGCGGGAGCGGAACAGAGTCCCCAGGATCGGCAGGCTCATCAGGCCAGGCTGGCCCTGAAAGATCTGCTCGGAACGCTGCTGAAGCAGGCCGGCGGAGACCACCGAGCCGCCCGAGGGAAGCTCGACGGTGGTCGAGTTGGCGCGGGTGCGCATGCCCGGCAAGCCGGAGCACCCCGAATTGGTGACGCCGCGCACGATGTCGACCTCGGTCACCTCGGTGCTGATATGAAGCTGGATGCGGCCTTCGCTGAGCACGATCGGCGTCATGCTAAGGCTGACGCCGTAAGGCTTCATCGCGTATTGGACCGTGCAGCCCGCCGCCGATCGGGTCGAGTTGGTGGCGACCTGGGTCTGGCCGCCCGCCACGAATTTCGCCGCTTCGCCGGAGGTGGCGGTGACCGTCGGTTCGGCCAGCACGCGGGCGACGCCGTTGCGCTCCAGAGTGTTGAGGGTGGCGGTGACGCTGCGCCCGATGCCGGCCACCGTGGCGACCTCGTTGGGGCCGATCGAGGTCGGATTCATCATGCCGCCGCCGGTGTTGAGACCGCCGAAGCGCGANNGCCAATCACCGTTGGTGTTGATGCCGAACTGCTTGATGACGTTGCGCCGGACTTCGGCGACGGTGACCTTGACCATCACCTGATCGCGGCCGCGGATGGTGATCGAGTTGATCAGGTTGCCGGTGACGACCTGAGTCGTGCCGAAGCTGACGCTGTTTTGCCCGCTCGCCGTGCTGCCGCCGGCGGTCGACCAGCCGACGAAGGCCTGGGCGATGTCGTAGGCCTNTTGCGCCTCCAGCGCCGAATCCGCCTCGCCGAGCAGGATGATGCTGTCGTTGACCGTCTTGGCGTGGATCTTGGCGCTGGGCATCGCCGTGCGCAGGATCTGGTTCAACTCGCCGATGTCGCGACCCACCCGCAGGTCGAGCGCGAGGAAGCGGTTGCCGTCCTTGTCGAGCGCGTAGATCGAGGTCTGGCCGTTGTCGACCGCCATCACGAACAGGCGCCGGGCGGTGCGCACCACCGCGTTGGCGACCTTCGGATTGCCGACGAAAATCTCCGCCGCGTCGCGCGGCAGGTCGATGATGGCGGACTTGCCGGCGGCCAGCGTCAGAGTTTGCCCGGCCTCCCCGACACCGCCGCGCGCGATTGCGCGCGCGCCTGGGAACGGCGGTCGCGGCGACCAGGCCGGCGGCGGCGAACATCGCGCTGGTGAGTAGAGCGAAGCGAATGGACTTCATCGGAGACGCCTTGAAAACGCGAGATGAACGGGAGCGGCGCGGGGCCGGAGAGCGGCGGCTAGCGGGAGGCCGTTTGGCCGAAGCGGACGACCTGCATGCCGACGTTCGCGTCGTCCTCGCGGTCCTCCTCCTTGCGGTTGAGGTCGAGCGCGCTGCGCAACGCCAGGGTCAGCGTTCCGCCGCCCATGCGCTGGGCCGAGACGATTTGCTCGACCTGACGCGGGCTCAATTCGAGCGTCGCCGTGTTCGAACCGATCGCGGTGCCCTGCGCGTTCTTGTCGGTGAGCGCCTGACCGATCGCCAGAACGCGCACGTTCTGGAGAATGGCCTCGCTGATATATTCGTTGGTNNGCGCGTTCTCGTCGCGCATCACCCNGATCACGTCGACGCGGTCGTTGGGCAGGATGAAGCCGCCGGCGGTCGAAGAGCCGGAGGTGTCGATGTTGATGGCGACGGCGCGATAGCCCTGCGGCAGCAGCGCCGACATGAATCCGGCGCNCTGCATCTTCAGAAGCTTCTCCTTGAGGATCGGCTCGTTGGCGACGATGGGCTGGCGGGTGATGGCGCCGACGACGTCCTCGGGCGGCGCGTTGCCGCCGGGATTCTTGCGGATCGCGGGCGGGGAACNATTGTCCGACGGCCATTCCTGCCAGCGGAAATCGGCGACCGTGGTCAGCACGCCCATCGGCAGGTCGCGATTGGCGACCAGCACGCCGACGGTCTTGACCGAGGGAACGGCCTCGACGACGGGCGCGGGCGGCGGGGGCGGCGCGCCGACGACATCAGCCACCATGCGGCNCGCGCCGGAGGCCAGCGCCACGCCGAGAACCGCGATTTGAGCTTTCTTCATGACCAGATCGTTCCGAACCGACGCGCGAGACCGCGCTTGAACCGGATTTGATCAGCCAAAGGTCAAGGTATGGTTAATCGGACGTTGCGAAACGCGATGAACGCATTCACCAATACGTCACCCGCCGCGCCTGCGGGCGAACGAGGCGCGCAGGCGCGACGCCCGTCAGCCCATCACGCCGGCGGTCCAGATCGCCGTCTCCGGATAGATGATCAGCGCGGCCGCGGCGAGAGCGATGCCGTAGGGAATGCCGACCTTGGGGTTGTGCAGGCGAAACATCCAGGGCGTGTCGCGCACGAATTGCGGCGCCGGCCAGCGCCGCAGCGCCAGCAGCCCCATCGTCAGAAAGCCGCCCAAAACCGAAGAGATCAGCCCGTATTCCATGACATGCGGAAAGCCGAACCACAGCGCCGTCGCCGCCGCCAGTTTGGCGTCGCCGCCGCCGATCTGGCCGATGGCGAACAGCGTGAAGGTGATCAGCAGCACCACGGCCGCGCAGGCGAAATGCCAGCCGACCGTCGCCAACGGGACGCCGGTCGCCGCCGCGAAGGCGAGGAAGCCCGCCACCAGCGCGATCGAGATGCCATTGGAGATGCGCATCGTGATGAGGTCCGACGCCGCCGAGTAAGCCATCAGGGCGGGGAAGAACAACAGCAGGGCCGCTTCGCGGATCATGGAGGGTACGCTCACGCTCGAACTCGACGCGCGCCGGACGCATCCGACGCCGTCTCACCTTAACCACCCGACCTTGCCGGATAGTTACGGCCGGGACGCATCCTCGAAGAACCGCGCGCGGCCCTCCAGAAGCGCCTGCGCGAGGGGATCGGGCCCGCCGTCGGGGCGCGTCAGGGCGACGCCCTCCTCCAGCCGCAGCGGCGCCTTCGAGCCCTTTATGGCGGCGAGCAGAACCCGCGTCGCCGGCGCGCCCGGACGGGGGCGAATCGGGGCGAGCCGGATCGCGCCCGCCCGGCCCTGCACCGCGGCCAGCAGGCGCGCCAGCGCGTCGGCGCGATGGATCACCCGCAGGCCGCCGCCCGGCGCGAGGCAGGCGAGACAGGCGCGCAACCAGTCGGCGAGCGCGTCGCGGCCCGGCGCGGCCGGCGCCAGCGCATGGGCGCGGGCGCGGGCGGGATCAGGCGAGACCCGCGCCGCGTCGGCGTCGAGGAAGGGCGGGTTGGTGAGCACGAGGTCGAAGCTTTCGGCCGCCAGTCCGACGGCGCGGCGGGAGGAGGCGCGCAGCAGGTCGGCGGCGACCGCCCGGCCGCGCGCGGCCAGACCGTTGCGGGAGAGGTTCTCGGCGGCGAGACCGGCGAGGGCGGGATCGATCTCCAGCAAGGTCAAACGGGCGGACGGATCGCGCGTCGCCGCCGCCAGACCCGCCGCGCCGACCCCCGACCCCGCATCGAGAATCGCGCCCGCGCCGGCGGGGCAGCTGGCCGCGAGAAGCGCCGCGTCGTGCCCGAAGCGATGGCCGCGGGCGGGCTGGAGCAGACGCAGCCGCGCGCCGAAAAACAAGTCGTCGGTGAGGGCGTCGCCCCCGTCGTCGGCGCGCTCACGCCCGAGCGTCCGGTCGCAGGGCGGCGGGGCGCAATTCGCCCTCAAGCCCCGCCTCGATCAGCAGGGCGCGGGCGGCCGACGCGGCGTGGCCGGCCACCATCACCCGACGCGGCAGAAAGCCGAGGGAGCCGTCCATCACGGAGGCGTGGGCGTCGGCGACGAAAATTCGCAGGCCGGCTTGCGCCAAAATCGCCTCGACCGCGCTGATCAGAACCAAATCGTTGGTGCGCAACAGCTCTTCCACGTCCGATCCGTTCCGCGCCGGGGCTTCCCGTCCGCGCGCGCCCGCTTTATGGTCCTGGCTGTTATGGTCGGNCCTGGACCGTAGAGACAAGGACCTGGGGCTTTGGGCGTCGTCGTCGCATTGGAAGACAAACAGCCGTCCCCGCGCATCGACGGGCTCGTCGGGCTGACCAAATCCGACATGGAGAAGGTCAACGCCGCCATCCTGTCGCGCACCGGCTCGCAGGTGACGATGATCCCGGAGGTCGCCAACCATCTGATCTCCTCGGGCGGCAAGCGCCTGCGCCCGATGTTGACGCTCGCCACCGCCCAGCTCGCCGGCTATCAGGGCGAGGGCCATGTCAAGCTCGCCGCCGCCGTCGAGTTCATGCACACCGCCACGCTTCTGCACGACGACGTCGTCGACGAGAGCGACATGCGCCGCGGCAAGCTCGCCGCCCGCATGCTGTGGGGCAACGAGGCCTCGGTGCTGGTCGGCGACTTCCTGCTCGGCCAGGCGTTCCGGATGATGGTCGAGGTCGGCTCGCTGCCCTGCCTCGACGTGCTCTCGACCGCCGCCACGGTGATCGCCGAGGGCGAGGTGATGCAGCTCGCCGCCGCCAAGGACACCCAGACCACCGAGGACGCCTATCTGGCGGTGATCGCCGCCAAGACCGCGGCGCTGTTCGCCGCCGCCTGCGAGGTCGGCCCGCTGCTCGCCGGCCGTCCCAAGGCCGAGGTCGCCGCCTGCCGCAGCTACGGCCACAATCTCGGCGTCGCCTTCCAGCTCATCGACGACGCGCTCGATTACGGCGGCACCGCCGCCAAGCTCGGCAAGAACGTCGGCGACGATTTCCGCGAGGGCAAGATCACGCTGCCCGTCGTGCTCGCCTTCCGGCGCGGCGACGAGGCGGAGCGCGCCTTCTGGCGGCGCACGCTGGAGAAGGGCGAGGCCTCCGACGCCGATCTGGACGTCGCGCAGGGCTATATGAGAAAGCACCGCGCGCTGGAGGACACCATCGAGCGCGCCCGCCACTACGGCAAGATCGCCTGCGACGCGCTGGAGCTGTTCCCCGCCTCGTCGATGCGCGCGGCGATGATCGAGGCGGTCGAATTCGCGATTTCGCGGGCGCATTGATCCGCGAAATTCACTGCTTTTCGAAGTGATATGTGGGGAATTCGCTCAAATGTCGCGCTTGCCCACGGCGAGGTTCACGGCTAAGTGAGCGCCCGGCCGCCATCCCGTGCGGTTTCCATCGAGGTGCTGTCATGACCTCCGGCGAACAGGGAGCGGCCGCCCCGGCGCCGTTCCGAGCCAAGGTTCGCCCGCGACGCCTGAAGGCGGCGCGGCCCTCCTCCCCGAAACGCTTCGCCCCGACGCCCCTGCATCCGACGCCCATCACGACGATCAGGCCCACGGCGGCCTGATCGCGTTGATGATCGGCGCGATCGGCGTCGTCTACGGCGACATCGGCACCAGCCCCCTTTACGCCTTCAAGGAGGCGATCACCGCCGCCGGCCATTCCGGCGGCCATGCGNNGGCGATCTCGCGCGCCGACGTGATCGGGGTGCTGTCGCTGATCCTGTGGGCGCTGACGATCATCGTGACGCTGAAATACGTCGTCATCATCATGCGCGCCGACAATGACGGCGAGGGCGGCACGNNCTCGCTGATGGCGCTGGCGCAGAGGGCGCTGGGGCGTCCCAACAAGACGGTGTTCCTGTTCGCCATCGCCGGCGCGGCGCTGTTCTTCGGCGACGCGATGATCACGCCGGCGGTGTCGGTGATGTCGGCTCTGGAAGGCGTCAAGCTCGCGACGCCGGCGCTCGACCCANNCATCCTGCCGCTGACCTGCGCGATCATCGTCGCGTTGTTCTCGGTGCAAAGCCACGGCACGGCGCGCGTCGCGGGCTTCTTCGGCCCGATCATGGTCGTGTGGTTCGTGCTGATGGGCCTGGGCGGCCTTCGCCACATGGCCGACGATCCCGGCGTCATGGCCGCCTTCAATCCGCTGGAGGCGGCCGGCTTCCTCGCCCGCAACGGCCATATCGGCCTTGTCGCGCTCGGCGCGGTGTTCCTGTCGGTCACCGGCGCCGAGGCGCTCTACGCCGACATGGGCCATTTCGGCAAGAAGCCGATCCAGCTCGCCTGGTTCGTGCTCGCCTTCCCCTGCCTGGCGCTCAACTATCTCGGCCAGGCGGCGCTCACGCTCGCCCATCCCGAGGCGGTCGAGAACCCCTTCTTCCTGCTTTATCCCGACTGGGCGCTCGTGCCGATGGTGGCGCTCGCCACCGCCGCGACGGTGATCGCCTCGCAGGCGGTGATCACCGGCGCCTATTCGCTCAGCCGTCAGGCGATCCAGCTGCGCCTGCTGCCGCGCATGGAGATCAAGCACACCTCCGAGGCCCATTCCGGCCAGATCTACATGCCGCGCATCAACTGGGCGGTGATGATCGGCGTGCTGCTGCTGTGCGTGTTGTTCGGCTCGTCGAGCAAACTGGCCACCGCCTACGGCATCGCGGTGACCGGCACGATGATCGTCACCATCTGCCTCGCCTTCATCGTGATGTGGAAGGCGTGGGGCTGGCCGCTCTGGGCGGCGGCGCTGGTCGCGCTGCCCTTCGCCGTGATCGACCTGATCTTCTTCGGCGCCAACGCGCTGAAGATCTTCGAGGGCGGCTATGTGCCCTTGATGATCGCCGCCGGCGTGATGATCGTCATGTGGACCTGGTCGCGCGGCCAGCGCATCGTCGCGGAGAAGACCCGCGTCGAGGAGATGCCGATGGCCGATCTCGCCGGCATGCTCCAGAAGAAGCCGCCGCAGCGCGTCAAGGGCACGGCCGTGTTCCTGTTCGCCGACAGCGAGACCGCGCCGCCGGCGCTGCTGCACAGCCTCAAGCACTACAAGGTGCTGCACGAGAAAAACGTCATCCTCGCGGTGAAATTCACCAACGCCCCGCGCGTGCCCGACGCCGAGCGCGTCGAGATGAGCGAGATCGACGCCAACTTCTCGAAGGTGATCATGCGCTTCGGCTATATGGACGAGCCCAACGTGCCCAAGGCGCTGGCGCTGTGCCGCAAGCTCGGCTGGAAGTTCGACATCATGTCGACCTCCTTCTTCATCTCGCGCCGCGTCATCCGCGTCTCCAACACGCGCCGCGAAATGCCGCTGTGGCAGGATTACCTGTTCATCGCGCTGGCCCAGAACGCCTCCGACGCCAGCGCCTATTTCCACATCCCGACCAACCGCGTCGTCGAGATCGGCTCGCAATTGTCGGTCTGATCGTTTCGCGACGCTTCGCCGAACCGGACGCCCGCGCCCCTCGCGCGGGCGTTTTCATGAGGGCCGCCTTGAGCGCTGTCTTGAAAGCTGTCTTGCGCCCCTTACCGCACGATCCGCGGCGCGAGCCCGCAGCGCCGGCGCGCCAGCGCCCGCTCGCCGGGACGGATCGCCCGCCGCGCCCCGCCGACGACGAAATAATCGCGCGGCGCGGACGCCCGCCCCGGCGCGGCGATCCCCGGCATGCGGTTCTCGATCCAGGCGTCGGGACAGGCGAAGCCCCGCGCGTCGGCCTGCGCCGCGCCGGCGAACGTCAGCGCGATCGCCAGCGTCGACGCCTTCACCGCGCGGGCGTCGGATTGGCGGCCATCGCGCCGTAGCGCTCGCCCACCACCTGATCGGCCGGCGCCGCCGCCTCCAGCGCCGCGACGTCCTGCGCCGACAGGCGAAGACTCGCCGCCGCGACGTTCTCCTCCAGCCGCGCGATCTTCGTGGTGCCGGGAATGGGCACGATGTCGTCGCCCTTGGCCATCACCCAGGCGAGCGCGAGCTGCGCCTTGGTCGCGCCATGCGCCTTCGCCAGCGCGTCGATGCGCGCCACGATCGCCGCGTTGGCGGCCAGCGCGTCGGCCTGAAAGCGCGGCAGCTTGCGGCGGAAATCGTCGGCGCCAAGCTGATCGGCGCTGGTGACGGCGCCGGCGAGGAAGCCGCGCCCGAGCGGCGAGAAGGGCACGAAGCCGACGCCCAGCGCCCGGATCGTGGGCAGAATCTCGGCCTCGACGCCGCGCGACCACAGCGAATATTCGCTTTGCAACGCGGCGATCGGATGCACGGCGTGGGCGCGCCGGATCGTCGCCGCGTCCGCCTCCGACAGGCCGATATGGCGCACCTTGCCGGCGGCCACGAGGTCGGCCATCGCGCCCACCGTCTCCTCGATCGGCACGGCCGGGTCGACGCGGTGCAGGTAATAGAGGTCGATGACCTCGACGCCGAGCCGCTTCAGGCTCTCTTCGCACACGCGTCGGGCGTTTTCCGGCCGCCCGTCGAGCCCGATCATCCGGTCATGCCCGCTCGCGCCCTCCGGCGCGATCTTGAAGCCGAATTTGGTGGCGATCTGGACGCGCGCGCGCAGCGGGCGCAGCGCCCGCCCGACCAGCTCCTCGTTGAGATAAGGGCCGTAAACCTCGGCCGTGTCGAACAAGGTGACGCCCAGATCGACCGCGCGGCGCAGCAGCGCGACCGCGCTCGCTTCGTCCTGCGGCGCGCCATAGGCGTGCGACAGCCCCATGCAGCCAAGCCCGAGGGCGGAGACGGAGAGCGGTCCAAGGCGACGGGTGTGCATAGGCGGCTCCTCAAAGATGGTGGACGCGCTTCAGCGCGGCGAAAAACAGCTCGGCCTGAGGCTCCAGAACGCTGCGATATTGCGCGGCGGTATGGGACAGAAGCGGTTCGGGGATCAGCTTCAGCGGCCGCCCGGTCGACATCGCCAGCACCTGCTGGCGGCAGGCGCGCTCGAGGTAATATAGTTCGTCGAAGGCGACCGCGCAGCTCGGCGCGCCGACGCTGACGCCGTGATTGGCGAGGANAAACACGTCGGCGTCGCGATTGACCCTGGNCGCCTCGGCGATGCGCGCGCNCTCCTCGGCGCTCAGCGCCAGACCGCCGAAGCTCTCATAGGCGACGCGGCCGTGAAACCGCGCGGCGGTCTGATGCGCCATCTCCAGACGGGCGCCCTCCACCATGCCGAGCGCGGTCGCGTAGGGCATGTGGACGTGGAAGATCGCCCGATGCCGCGGATTGGCGCGATGGCCGGCGACATGGATGTTGCGGGCGGTGGCCTCGACCTCGCCGTCGCCCTCCAGCACATGGCCCTCGCCGTCGATCAGCAGCAGATCGCGCGGGCCGATCTCGCTCCAGTGCAGGCCGTAGGCGTTGATGAGGTAGCGCTCGCCCTCGCCCGGAACGACGACCGAGAAGTGATTGCAAATGCCTTCGCTGAAGCCGAACCGGTCGGCGAGGCGCAGGCTGGCGGCGAGGTCGCGGCGAAGGACGTCGCATGAGGCGTCGGCGGGCATCGGGGCTCCGTGATGGCGGGGCGATCTTCGCGAGGCGGGCGCGCCGGCGCAACGGCGGCGGGCGCGGACGTCAGCTGTAGCCGGTGTAGCGGCCGGGCCGGTGGTTGACGGCGAGGATGGCGTTGACGATCACGGCGCCGACGACCGAGAGCGCCAGCCGGTCGGGCGGCAGCACGAAGGCGGCGCCGCACAAAAGCGCGAGGTCGATGGCGAGCTGCGTCCAGCCGGCGCGCCAGCCGAAGCGATCCTGCATATACATCGCCAGAATGTTGACGCCGCCGAGCCCGGTGCGGTGGCGGAACAGGATCAGCAGGCCGACGCCGATCAGAACGCCGCCGACGACGCTGGCGTAAAGCGGCTCGGCGGCGGCGAGCCGCACCCAGCCCGCCGACAGCCGCACCAGAAGCGAGACGAGGCTGACCGCCGCGAAGGTGCGCAGCGCGAAGGCCCAGCCCATGCGCAGAACCGCGAGCGCGTAAAAGGGCAGATTGACGATCGAGAAGGCGAGCGGAAAGCTCCAGCCCGTCGCGTAGTGCAGCAGCAGCGCCATGCCGGAGCTGCCGCCCACCAGCAAGGTCGCATGGGCGTAGAAGACGACGCCGAGCGACACCAGCAGACAGCCGGTGAGGATGGCGAAAGCGTCCTCCAGGAGGCTGTGGCGGTCGGACAGGGGCTCGTCGGGCGCGGCGCTCATGCGCTCTGCCTAGCGCGCGGCGCGGCGGCGCGACAAACGAAAACCGCCGGCGGGCCGATCGCGTGTCAAAAACCGCCGGCCCGAAGGCCGGCGGTCCGATTCTCACGCGATGGCGCGCGGGATCACTTCTTGGTTTCGCGGGCCTTGAGCGCGGCGCCGAGAATGTCGCCGAGCGAGGCGCCGGNGTCGGCCGAACCGTGCTGGGCGATCGCCTCCTTCTCCTCGGCGACTTCCATCGCCTTGATCGAGACGGTGATCTTGCGGGCGCGGCGGTCGTAGAGGGTGACGCGGGCGTCGACCTTGTCGCCGACCGCGAAGCGCTCGGGGCGCTGGTCGGCGCGCTCGCGAGCGGNCTCGGAGCGCTTGACGAAAGAGGTCATGTCGGTGCCGGCGACGCGCACCTCGATGCCGCCCTCCTTCACCTCGACCACTTCGCAGGACACGACCTGGCCCTTGCGGATGTCGCCGGAATGATCGCCTTCCTCGGCGACCTTCTCGCGGTCGGCCACCTGCTTGACGCCCAGCGAGATGCGCTCCTTCTCGACGTCGACGTCGAGAACGACCGCCTTCACCATGTCGCCCTTCTTGTACTCCTCGATCACCTGCTCGCCCGGACGCGAACGGTCGAGATCGGACAGATGGACCATGCCGTCGACGTCGCCGTCGAGACCGACGAACAGACCGAACTCGGTCTTGTTCTTGACCTCGCCCTCGACGATCGTCCCGATCGGATGCTTCTCGACGAAGGCCTCCCACGGGTTCTGCAGCGTCTGCTTGAGGCCGAGCGAGATGCGGCGCTTGACCGGATCGACCTCAAGCACCTGAACCTCCACCTCCTGGCTCGTCGAAACGATCTTGCCGGGATGGACGTTCTTCTTGGTCCACGACATTTCCGAGACGTGGATGAGGCCCTCGATGCCCGGCTCCAGCTCGACGAACGCGCCGTAGTCGGTGATGTTGGTGACGCGACCCTTCAGCTTCACCTGCACCGGATAGCGCGCCTCGATGCCCTGCCACGGGTCGTCGAGAAGCTGCTTCATGCCGAGCGAGATACGCTGGGTGTCGTGGTTGATCTTGATGATCTTGACCTTGACCGACTGGCCGATGGTCAGAACCTCGGTCGGATGGTTGACGCGACGCCAGGCGATGTCGGTGACATGCAGCAGGCCGTCGATGCCGCCCAGATCCACGAACGCGCCGTAATCGGTGATGTTCTTGACGACGCCCTCGATCACCTGACCTTCTTCGAGGTTGGCGACGATCTCGTGGCGCTGCTCGGCGCGCGACTCTTCGAGCACGGTGCGGCGCGACACGACGATGTTGCCGCGGCGACGATCCATCTTGAGGATCTGGAAGGGCTGCGGAACGCCCATCAACGGCGTGACGTCGCGGATCGGACGAATGTCGACCTGCGAGCGCGGCAGGAAGGCCACGGCGCCGTCGAGATCGACCGTGAAGCCGCCCTTGACCTGGTTGAAGATGACGCCTTCGACCTNTTCGTTGGCCTCGAACGCCTTTTCGAGCTTGACCCAGCTCTCCTCGCGGCGCGCCTTGTCGCGCGAGATGACGGCCTCGCCGAGCGCGTTCTCGACGCGCTCCAGATAGACCTCGACGATGTCGCCGACGTTCAGGGCGCCTTCACGGCCGGGGCCGACGAATTCCTTCAGCGGGACGCGCCCTTCCGTCTTCAGACCGATGTCGATGACGGCGACGTCCTTCTCGATCGCGACGACATGGCCGCGCACGACGGTGCCTTCGAAAGCCTCGGACTTGCCGTAGCTCTCGTCGAGCAACGCCGCGAAATCCTCGCGAGAGGGAGTGTTGGAAGCCATAAGATCTCCTGGGAGCCCTGTTCAGGGCGGCGCCGGGCTTGGGTTTCGTCGTTGAGCCGCGTCTCGTCGCCGGGGCCTCGTGCGGGACGAGGCGGAAGCCGGCGCATGCCGGCGGCGAAAGCGGGTCCGGCGGAGGCCGGAATTGGGGCGAGATACGGGCGATCGGCGCGGAAAGCAAGCCAAATCGCGCTTGCCGCGGCGGCGCGACGCGGCGACCATCGCCGAAACGCCGTTCAGCGAACCCGACCCAGAACCCAACCCAGCAACCCAATCCAGAAGGAGCGACGCCGTGAGCGCGAGCCTGCCCTCTTCCGCCGACGCGGCCGCCGCGCCGAAATCCGTGCTCGTCACCGGCGCGGGCTCGGGCTTCGGGCGCGGCGTCGCGCTCGGCCTCGCCCGGCGCGGCCACAAGGTCGTCGCCGCCTGCCATATCTGGCCGCAGGTCACCGCGCTGCGCGCCGAGGCCGCCGCCGCCGGGCTGGCGCTGGAGGTGGTCAAGCTCGACGTGCTCAACCCGCACGACCGCGCCCGCGCCCTGCGCGCTCACGATCCCGACGTCTTGTTCAACAACGCCGGCGTCATGGAGTCCGGCCCGATGGTCGAGATTCCNCTGGACGTCATGCGTTCGGTGTTCGACGTCAACGTCTTCGCCGCGCTGGAGCTGGCGCAGGGCTTCGCGAAGAAGATGGTCGCCCGCCGCTCCGGGCGGATCGTGTGGACCTCCTCCATCGCCGGACTCGTCAAAGTGCCCTTCGACGGCGCTTACGCGGCGTCCAAACATGCGGTCGAAGCGATCTGCGCGGCGTTGCGCGAGGAGCTGCGCCCCTATGGCGTCGAGGTCGCGACCGTCAATCCCGGCGCCTACCGCACCGGCTTCAACGACACCGGCATGGAGACGATGGATCAATGGTGGGACGCCGGACCCCGCGCCGTCGCCCATTGGCCGCGCCGCGAGCTGACGCGGCAGGCAGATCCCGCCGAGATGATCGCCGCGATGATCGCGGTGATCGAGGCCGAGCGCCCGCGCTACCGCACCGTCCTGCCCGCCGCCGCCGAAGCGATGGCGCGCGCCGAACAGGCGGCCGAGTGGGAGGCGACCGTGTGAGCGCGAAAACCGCCCCTCAGGCCGGCGCGCGCAGCGCCGCCCTCAGCCCGTCGGGGAAAAGAGCGGAGCGCCGTCGGCGTCGAGCGTCGCGGGATCGAGCCAGCGCGCGACGACCGGCTGACCGCGATCCTCCAGAAAGAGGACGCTCTCGCCGGCGGCGAGAGCGCCGGCGACGATCTCGACAGGCGCGACGAAGGCGATTTCGTGCCCGCGCGCCCCTTCGTGCGTAAAAATGTTCTCCGCGACATGCGGCTCGCCGGCGACGGCGACGTCGAGGCCGAACTCCTCGCGGAACTCCCGCACAAGGGCCGCGCGCCATGTCTCGCCGAATTCGACGCCGCCGCCCGGCGGCCGCACGCCTTTGAGCCGGCCCGCGTCGTCGCGCACCTCGCAGACAAGCAGCCGGCCCTCGCGCCACAACAAGCCGAGCGCCAGCACGCGGATGCGCCTGGGCGGTCGCCACTGGTTCATTCGTCCCTCACGCGTCGCGATAAAAATGCGCGGCGCCGGAAAAATCGGTCAGCGTCCAGCCGCCGTCCGCCTGCCGCCGGGCGGCGTCTGAATCGAGCGCGACCTTGCCGAAGCCGCCGGGGATGTCGAGCACATAGGTCGGGACCATCAGGCCCGAGACGGCGCCGCGCAGGCGCCGATACAGCGCCAGCCCCTCGTCGATGGTGAGCCGGAACCGCGCGGTTCCCGGCGCGAGATCGGGATGGTGCAAGTAATAGGGCTTCACCCCGGCCTCGACGAGGCCGCGCATCAGCGCCGTCAGCGTCGCCGCGTCGGCGTTGACGCCTTTCAGCAAGACGGTCTGCGAGACCAGCATGACCCCGGCCTGCTGCAGCCGGCGCAGCGCCGCGCGCGCCTCGCGCGTCAGCTCGCGCGGGTGGTTGACGTGCACGGCGACGACGCTCGACAGCCCCTCCCGCGAGGCCAGCGCCTGCGCGAAAGCCTGCGTCACGCGCTGCGGCGTCGCCACCGGCACGCGGGAGTGCCAGCGCGCCGTCCCCACATGCGCGATCCCCGCCAGCGCCGCGCTCAGCGCCGCGATCCGTTTGGCGGGCATCGCCAAAGGGTCGCCGCCGGTGACGATCACCTCGCGGATCGCCGGGCGCGCCCGCACATAGTCCAGCGCCGCCTCAAGCTCCTCGCGCGTCAGCGCCGCGCCCGCGCCCGGCCCCACGACCTCGCGACGGAAGCAGAAGCGGCAATAGACCGGACAGACATAGGTCGGCGTCAGCAATACGCGGTCGGGATAGCGATGCACGATCCCGCGCAGCGGCGCGCGCGCGGCGTCGCCGATCGGGTCGGCGAGTTCGCCGGGCGCGGCGAGCAGTTCGGCGGGATCGGGCAGGAACTGCGCGGCGATCGGATCGGTCGGGTCGGCGGGGTCGATCAGCGCCGCCAGCGCCGGCGTCACCGCCACCGCATAGCGCGCGGCGACCGGGGCGAGCGCGGCGGCGGCCTCGGGGGCGATCAGCCCGGCCTCGGCGAGCGCGGCGGGGTCGCGCAGCGTGCGAAAATTTCCGTCGGTCACGGTTTGGGCGAAGTTTGGCCAGAAATGAGACAGAGCATGAAACCGCGACGTTAGACGCGCGTTCATCCTGCGGCGCAAGCCTGAGGATGAGACGCTCCGCAGCCCGCGCTCTGGAGGGATAGTCAAGGGAGGTCGAGATGATCCTGCGCATCACCGCCGAAAAGCCCGCCGCCCCGCGGCTGTCGCGTCGCGAAGCGCGCTTCCTGGACGATCTCATGACCGCCGCCGCAGCCATCGCCATCGGTCTGTCGACCTGGGCGGTGGTGTCGTTGGTCGGCTGAGCCTAGTCCGGCGTCCACGCCACCTCGTCGAGCCGGCTCGCCCCTGTCGCCAGCAGCGCGAGCCGGTCGAAGCCGAGCGCCGCGCCGCTGGCCGCCGGCATGCGCGCGAGCGCGGCGAGAAAATCCTCGTCGATCGGGTAGCGCTCACCGTAAATGCGCGCCTTCTCGTCCATGTCGGCGAGGAAGCGCCTGCGTTGCTCGGCCGCGTCGGTGAGTTCGCCGAAGGCGTTGGCGAGTTCGACGCCGCAGACATAGAGNNCGAAACGCTCCGCGAAGCGCGGATCGCCCGGGTCCGGACGCGCCAGCGCCGCTTCGCTGAGGGGATAGGCCAACAGGATCGTGGGGCGGCCCCGCCCAAGCTCGGGCTCGATCCGATCGGACAGGATTTTGGAGAACAGGTCGGACCAGCCGTCGTCGTCGGCGACGCGTAGGCCGAGCCGGGCGGCCTCGCGCGCCAGACGGCCGCGCGGATCGGGATCGGCGCCGGGCAGGCAGGCGGCGAGGTCGACGCCGGCGTGACGGGCGAAGGCCTCCACCAGCGTCAGCCGCTCCGGCGGCGCGGTCAGGTCGCAGCTGCGCCCGCGCCAGCGCGCCGCCGTCGTCAGCCCCGCCTCCGCCGCCAGACGCAGGATCGCCGCGCAATCCTGCATCAGCGCCTCGAAGGGCGCGTCGGCGCGATACCATTCGAGCATGGTGAATTCGTTGGCGTGCAGGTCGGAGGCCTCGCGGTTGCGCCAGACGCGGGCGAGCGCGAAAANTCTTCTCTCGCCGGCGGCCAACAGCTTTTTCATCGCGAATTCCGGCGAGGTGTGCAGGAAGCGNNCGCGCCGCGCGCCGTCGAGCCCGACGATCTGCGTGGCGAAGGCGTGCAGATGCGTCTCGTTGCCGGGCGAGACTTGCAGACCCTGCGGCTCGACCTCGACGAAATCCTGCGCCGCGAACCAGCCGCGCAGCGCCGTGGCGATGCGGGCGCGGGCGCGCAACTTGTCGCGACGGGCGGCGTGGCGGCCCTTGTCCCACCAGGGAATGTTTGGCGGAGCGTGTGACACAGAAAACTCCGGGGCGCTGGCTTTATCGGGAAAAATCGGCTAGAGGCGGCCCGATTCCGGGACGCTGTCGCACGAGCGCGGCGTCGCGTCACTCCATTCCGAAGGTATCCCCGTGAGAGTCATCGCCTCCTCGCTGCGCAAGGGCAACGTCGTCGAGAAGGACGGCCAGCTCTACATCGTGCTTTCGGCCGAAAGCTTCTTCCCCGGCAAGGGCACGCCGACGACCCAGGTCGACATGCGCCGGATGTCCGACGGCGTGAAGGTGTCGGAGCGCTACAAGACCACCGAGCAGGTCGAGCGCGCCCATGTCGAGGATCACGACTTCACCTTCCTGTATCAGGACGGCGAAGGCTTCCACTTCATGAATCAGGAAAATTACGAGCAGATGGCGGTCTCCGAGGACGTCATCGGCGACAAGGGCCAGTGGCTTCAGGAAGGCATGGTGTGCATCCTGTCGACCTTCGACGGCAATGCGGTGGCGATCCAGCTGCCCCAGCGCGTGACGCTCGAAGTGATGGAGACCGAGCCGGTCACCAAGGGCCAGACCGCCTCCTCCTCCTACAAGCCGGCGAAAATGTCGAACGGCGCCCGCGTCATGGTGCCCCCGCATATCGGCGCCGGCACCCGCATCGTGGTGCTCACCGAAACGGGCGAATACGCCGAACGCGCCAAGGACTGATCGGGCGCGACCGCGACGCCAAACGCAAGGCCCGGGCGACCGGGCCTTTTCGTGGGCGCGCGGCGTTCACCCGAGCCCGGCCAGAAACGCCGCCGTCGCCGCCGCCAGCGCCGCCTCGCGCTCGCGGTGGGGAANATGGCCGCACTCGGGGATCGTCGCCATTCGGCCCTGCGGCGCGGCGGCGGCGATGCGGGCGGNGTGCTCGATGCCGCCATAGGCGTCGCGGTCGCCCTGAAGGGCGAGCACTGGACAGGCGCAGGCGGCGAGCGCGGCGTCGAAATTGTAGTCGTCGAAGGCGGGCGACAGCCAGGTCTCGACCCAGGCGTCGACCACCCATCGGGCCTTGTCGCCATGATAGCGGGCGAGGCGGTCGAGGCCGCCGGGCGCGTAAAAGCCCGCGCTTTCGCGGCGAATGCCGGCGCGGCCGCGCGCGTCGACGAAGGCCAGCGCGGAGACCGAGACCACCGCCTCGCAGCGCGCCGCGTAGCTCGCGCCGGCCTGCGCCGCCATGCCGCCGCCGACGCTGTGGCCGAAGGCGACGAAGCGCCCGACGCCGAGCGCCTCGCGCAGCGCGTCCGGCGCGGCGGCGCCCTCGCGCGCGACGAAATCGGCGTCCAACCGGTCGCGCCGCGGATCGGAGCGGCCGAAGCCGAGCCGGTCGTAGGCGACGACGGCGCGCCCTGTCGCCGTCGCCAGCGCCGCCGGAAAGCTTCGCCACAGCGCGACGCAACCGAGGCTGTCGTGAAACAGCAGAATCGGCGCGCCGACGCTCGCGGCCGGCGTCCAGCGCTTGACGAACAGGCGGCCGCCCTCGGCCGTCACGAGAAGTTCGGTCTCCAGGAGCGCGCCCGACGTCATGGCCGCGACTGTAGGCGAAGGCGGCCGGCCGCGCCAAACGCCGGGGCGGACCGCCCTTCCCTCGCCGGCGCGACTCATGTCAGGGACAGGGCGTGGAGCCGCTCGCCTTCTCCCCGCCCCGCCCCTGCGCCGCCCTCGCGCGCGGCGGCTGGCGCTCGCCGATTTCCGCTCCTACGCCTCGCTCGACCTGCCGATCGAGGCGCGCGTCGTCGCCTTTCTCGGCGACAACGGGGTCGGCAAGACCAATCTGCTCGAAGCGATCTCGCTGTTCGCGCCCGGCCGCGGCCTGCGGCGCGCCGAAATCGCCGACAGCGCGCGCATCGGCGGCTCGGGCGGCTGGGCGGCGGCGCTCGATCTCGACCGCGACGACGGCGTCGCCGCGACGACGCGGCTGGGCACCGGCGTCGAGGCCGGGACGAGCGGCGAGACGGCGCAACGCCAGTTCCGGATCGACCGGGCGCCGGCGGGCGGCGCGCGGGCCTTCGCCGACCATCTGCGCATCGTCTGGCTGACGCCGCAGCAGGACGGGCTGTTTCTGGCCTCGGCGGGCGAGCGGCGGCGCTTCGTCGACCGGCTGACGCTCGCGGTCGATCCCGATCACGCCGGCCGCGTGGCGGCGATGGAGCGGGCGCTGCGCCAGCGCAACCGGCTGCTCGAACAGGAGTCGGGGCCNTCGCGCTGGCTCGACGCGGCCGAGCGGGAGCTGGCCGAGGTCGCCGTCGCGGTGGCGGCGGGCCGCGTCGAGACCGTGTCGCGGCTCTCGGCGCTGCTGGCGGGGCGGCGCGCGGCGGCCTTTCCCTCGGCCGAGATCGCGCTCGACGGCGAGGTCGAGACGCGGCTGGCGTCGGCGCCGGCGCTGGCGGTCGAGGATTGGCTTCGCGGCGCGCTGCGCGACCATCGCGGCCGCGACGCGGCGGCCGGGCGCACGCTGATCGGGCCGCATCGCGCCGACCTGCTCGCCCGCCACGCCGANAAGGGGCAGCCGGCGGCGCTGTGCTCGACCGGCGAGCAAAAGGCGCTGCTGGTCGGGCTGACGCTGGCGCACGCTCGGCTGGTGGCGGAGAGCGCAGGCGCCGCGCCGCTGGTGCTGCTCGACGAAATCGCCGCGCATTTCGACCCGACGCGGCGCGCCGCGCTGTTCGCCGCGGCGGCGGCGCTGGGCGGGCAAGTGTTCCTGACCGGGGCCGACCCGGCCGCCTTCGCCGATCTGCCGGCCGGCGCGCAGCGCTTCCACGTGACGCCCGGCCAGGCGAGGCCGGCGTGAGCGCGCGTTTCCATCGCGAAAGGGCGTTGATCCGGGCGGGGATCTGGCCGGTGGCGGGCGTCGACGAGGTCGGGCGCGGGCCGCTCGCCGGGCCGGTCGCGGCGGCCGCCGTGATCCTCGATCCGGACCGGATTCCGGCGGGGCTCGACGACTCCAAGGCGCTCTCGCCGGCGCGGCGCGAGGCGCTGGCGGAGCAGATCGCGCAAAGCGCGCTCGCTTTCGCCATCGCCACCTGCGACGTCGCCGACATCGCGCGGCTGAACATTCGCGGCGCCTCGCTCGCGGCGATGGCCAAGGCGCTGGCGGCGCTGGCGGCGGCGCCCGCGCATGCGCTGTTCGACGGGCGCGACATCGCGCCNGGGCTGGGAGGGCGCGGCGCGGCGATCGTCGGCGGCGACGCGAGCTGCGCCTCGATCGCGGCCGCCTCGATCCTCGCCAAGACCTCGCGCGACAGGATGATGGCGGCGATGGCGCGCGAATATCCGCTCTACGGCTTCGAGAGCCATATGGGCTACGCGACCGCGCGCCATCGCGCCGCCATCCTCGCGCATGGGCCGTGCCCGCATCACCGCATGAGCTTCGGCGTGNNCTGGCGCAGATGACGCTGACGCTGTGAGGGCGGATCAGGGCGGCGGCGCGCGGCGCGTCGCGCGCCATCGCGTCGGCGTGGCGGCGAAGCGCGCCTTGAAGGCGCGGGAGAAGGCGGCCGGCGAGTCGAAGCCGCAGCGCCGCGCCAGNNCGCGCCCGACCGGGTCGTTGGTCTCGCGCAGCGCGACGGCCGCGCGGTCGAGGCGCAGGCCGAGCAGATAGTCGAACGGCGTCTGCCCCACCAGCCGGCGAAAGCGCTCGGCGAAGGCCGAGCGCGACAGCGCGGCCAGCCGCGCGAGCCNGGGCACGCTCCAGGNGCGGGACGGGTCGGCGTGGATCGCCGCCAGCGCCCTGCCGACGCGCGCGTCGGTCGCGCCGGCGAGCCAGGTCGGGCTCGGCGTCTCGCGCGCCCAGGCGCGCACCGCGTCGACGACCAGCAGTTCGAGCGCGCGCGAGGCGACCGCCGCCGCGCCCGGCGCGCCGCCGCGCGCCTCCTCGACCAGCGCCGCCAGCGCGGCGTCGATCCAGGGCGNACGCTCGCCTTTGGCGCGCGCGACGATGAGGCGCGGCAGCGCGTCGAGCAGGCGGCGGCCCATCAGCCNCTCGAAGGCGAGGTCGCCGAGCACCCAGCAGATCGGCGCGAGCGGGGCCTGCGCCGATTNTGTCGACGTCGCGCGGGGCGACCGCGAAGCGTTGCAGGAGACGGGCGTCGCCGCGCCGGCCCAGACCCGGCAGGCGTCGCCATGCGGCAGGATGGCGACGTCGCCGCGCCGCAGCGCATGGTCAGCCTCGCCCTCCAGCGACAGGTTCAGCGCGCCGGCGTCGACGATATGGATGGTCGGCGCGCCGGCCGGGAGGGCCACCGCGAAGTCGAGCGGAGGATGCACCACGCGCAGCCCCGCGCCGCGGCAACGCACCAGCTCCAGCGCGGAGGACAGCGCGTCCGGGGTGAAGAAGGAGGGCGACCCGGTCATGACCGGCGTTCTAGCAAAGCATTTAGGAGAATGCGCGATTGATACGCCGGACGTCGCGATTACTTTCGTCGCATATCGCCGCGCCGCAGCCCGCGCGCAAGGCGAGATTCGCGAGACAGGACCGTCATGACCGACCAGACCCAGACCCCGAGCAAGAGCCCGACGCCCGATCCGGCCGAGGAGAACGCCTTNTTTCCCTCGCCCTTCTCGCTCAGCCAGTTCACCGCGCCGAAGTCCGACCTTTCGGGCGCCGACTATCCCGCCCCCTATCGCGGCGGCAAGTGGAAGGTTTTGATGATCGGCGCCGACGAGCGCTATCTGGCGATGGACAACGGCACGTTCTTCTCCACCGGCAACCATCCGATCGAGACGATGCTGCCGATGATCCACATGGCGCGCGCCGGCTTCGAGATCGACGCGGCGACGCTGTCGGGCAATCCGGTCAAGTTCGAGCTGTGGGCGCTGCCGCGGCAGGACGAGGCGGTGATGGGCTTCTATCGCGACTATCTGCCGAAGTTCCGCAAGCCGCTGAAGCTCGCCGACGTGGTCGACGCGCTTCGCCCCGATTCGCCTTACATCGCGGTGTTCGCGCCGGGCGGGCACGGCGCGCTGATGGGCCTGCCGGAAAGCCGCGACGTGCAGCGCGCGCTCGACTGGGCGATGGCCAACGACCGGCATGTGGTGTCGCTGTGCCACGGTCCGGCGGCGTTGCTGGCGGCCGGGATCGGGCGCGACGCGACGACCTATCCTTTCGCCGGCTATTCGATCTGCGCCTTCCCCGATTCGGCCGATCGCCAGACGCCCGCCATCGGCTACATGCCGGGCCATCTGACCTGGTATTTCGGCGAGAAGCTGAAGGCGCTGGGCGTCACGCTGCTGAATGACGACGTCACCGGCAAAACCCATCAGGACCGCAAGGTGATCACCGGCGACAGCCCTTACGCCTCCAACGGCGTCGGCAAGCTCGCCGCCGCCGCGCTGCTGAAGGAGGCGGCCGGCGCCTGAGCCGTCGCGCGCCCTGCGAGAAAATCCCGGCGCGCGCTTTCGGGCGCCGCGCCGGGCCGGGCGTGCGGCACAAGCGGGGATGACGTCTCCTTCGTCCGCGACGTCGCGTCCCGCCCCGTCCGCCCCCTCGCTCGCGATGGGGCGGCGGAGTGNGGTCTGCTCGTCGTCCTGTCCGTGCTGTGGGGCGGCTCGTTCTTCTTCAACCGCGTCGCGCTGGCGGCNGCGGCCATGCTGCGCGCCTTCGCGATCATGGGGCTGCTCAACGCCATCGCGCCGTTCTCGCTGATCCTGTGGGGTCAGACGCGCATCGACTCGGGCGTCGCCTCGATCCGCACCGCCGCCACGCCGCTGTTCGCCGTGCTGGTCGCGCATGGGCTGACGCCGGACGAAACGCTGACCGCCGGGCGGGCGTCGGGCGTGGCGCTCGGCTTCTTTGGCGTCGCCGCGATGATGGGAGGCGCGGGGACGGCCTCGCTGTCGCAGGACGGGCCGGCGATGCTGGCCTGTCTGGCCGCCGCCTTCTCCTACGCGTTGTCGGGCGTCTATGGGCGGCGCTTCAAGGCGATGGGCGTGACGCCGCTCGCCGCCGCCGCCGGCCGGCTCACCGCCTCGGCCGTGATGTTCGCGCCGCTCGCGCTGCTGGTCGACCGGCCGTGGACGCTGGCCGCGCCGGGCGCCGGCGTCTGGGCGGCGGCAGCGGGGCTGGCGCCGATCTCGACCGCGCTCGCCTATCTGATCTTCTTCCGCATTCTGGCGCGCGCCGGGGCGACCAACATCCTGCTCGTCACCTTCCTCATCCCGCCAAGCGCGATCCTGCTCGGCGTCGGCTTTCTCGGCGAGAGGCTGGCGGGGCGGCGCCTCGTCGGCATGGCGCTGATCGGACTGGGACTCGCGGTGATCGACGGGCGGCCGTGGCGATGGGCGAGGCTCAGGCTTCGACCGCGATGATCTCGATCTCGCGCCCCGCCACCTCGACCACGTCTCCGGCGCGTTTGCCGGCCAGCGCCTTGGCGAGCGGCGACACGTAGGAGATCGAGCCTTTGGCGGCGTCGGCCTCGTCCTCGCCGACGATGCGGAAGCGCAGCTTGCGGCCGTCGTCGCGTTCCATCGAAGCGGCGCGGCCGAAGCCCATCACGCCCGGCGCGAGGTCCGGCGCGAACAGCCNGGCGCTGGCGCGGCGGGCCGACCAGTAGCGCAGATCGCGCGCGGCGCGCGCCATCGCGCTGCGGTCGGCGGCGACGTCGCCTTGCGCTTTGGCGTCCTGAAAGGCGGCGCGCGCGGCCGTGAGCGCCGCCTCGATGGCGGCCAGGCCCGTCGCGGTGACGAGATTGGGATGGGGCGAGATCGGCCGGTCGGGCAGATGCGCGGCCTGCGCCTCGACGTCCTCCTCGCGGGTGAAGGCGACGCTCACGACGCCCGGCTCGCTTGAGCGCCGCTCATCGCGCCTGCACGCCGTGGACGGCGACGCCGAGCGTCAGATTGTTGGTGACCGCGTAATCGACGCCCGCGCCGACCGTGACGAAGCCGGTTCCCTTGCCGCGCTCGGACGCCATGTCGTTGAGCGCGTTGAGGCCGCCGCTGAAGCCGCCGAAGCGGGTCGCCTTGGCGTNAGCCCGCCCCACCGAGGCCCAGGGCCGCAGACGGCCGATCTCATAGGCGACGCTGGCCTCGGAGACGACGAAATTCGCGCCCGTGATCGCGTTGCGCCCCAGGGCGCGCGGGCGAGGGCCGCGNNCCCTTCCAGACGCCGGGCATGTAGCCGGCCGAGGTCTTGAGCGGACGCTGAGGGACTCGTCGATCGCCTTGCGCCAGGCGACGTTGGCCGCGCCGCCGACGCCNNGCCGCGCGCCCTTGCCGGAGACGCCGAACGCCTCGACGCCATAGGAGAAGCCGCTCCAGACCGCGCTCGACTCGGCCGAGGGCGGCGCGGGGAGCGGGCGAAGGTCGGCAGCGTCTGGCCGGCCGGGGCGAGCGGCTCCGCGGCGCTGGCCGGGGCCGAGGCCGCGAGCGCGGCCAAGATCGGCAGCGCCGCCGACATCGAGCGCGGAAGCGAAAGGCGCGGGACGCGACGCATCATTGTTTCCTACGCTCCATTTCCGGTTTTCCTACGCTCCCGTTCCGGGCGGCCGACAACCGGGGCGCAGGCCGGGCGCTGCGGACTGCCAAGCTGGCGCGGCATGATGGCGAAGGTGTGTCGCGTTCGCGCCCCGGCGGCAAGGGCGCATAGGGGCGCAGGGACGCGGACTAGCTCGGCGCCGGGGCGCCGCTGCCGCCGCCAGGCGTTCCGCCACGTGGAACAGACCGCAGGCGAGCGGCGTCCCCCGCGCCGGAGCGACGCGCCGCACGCCGCCCGAGCCTGCGTCGCCAGGGCCCTGCGGCGTCAACGCGCTTGCCGGGCGCGCCGACGCGGGCGAAAGCTCATGACAGCATGACAGTCCCTCCCACGCCCGACCCTCGTCCTTCTTCTCCCTCGCGCCGACCAGCTCGCTGCGCGTCGACACGCTGACGCGGCTGCGCTGGCTGGCGGTGGCCGGCCAGCTGGCGGCGACGCTGGTCGCGCGCTTCGCGTTGTCTTTCGATTTTGCGTGGATCGCCTGTCTCGCCCTGATCGGGGCCTCGGCGGCGCTCAATCTGGCGTTGCGGCGGGCGATGCCGCTGTCGCGGCGCCTGAGCGCGGCGACCGCCACCGCGCTTCTGGCCTACGATCTGGCGCAGCTCGCCGGCCTGCTGTTCCTGACCGGAGGTCTGCAAAACCCGTTCTCGCTGTTGTTCATCGCGCCCGTGGCGGTGTCGGCGGCGACCCTGCCGCCGCGCCATTCGGTGGGGCTGTTCCTGTTCATGGCGACGCTCGCGGCGGCGATTTCGGTCTGGCGGATGCCGTTGCCCTGGTTCGAATCGGCGCCGGAGCCGGAGTGGCGGGGGCTGCGGCTGGCCGTCGGCTGGCTGGCGCTGGTGATCGGCGCGGGCTTCATCGGCGTCTATTCGGGCCGCGTCGCGCACGAGGCGCGCCAGCTCTCCGACGCGCTCGCGGCGGCCGATCTGGCGCTGGAGCGCCAGTCGCACCTCTCGCAGCTCGACGGCGTGGCCGCCGCGGCGGCGCATGAGTTGGGCACNCCCCTGGGCACGATCCGTCTGGTGACGCGGGAATGGCTGAACGGCGAAACGCCGCAGGCCGACGACGTCAAGCTCGTCTCCGACGAGGCCGACCGCTGCCGCGCCATCCTGAAGAAACTGTCGTCGCTGCGCTCCGACCCCATGTTGCAGCAACTCGCCCTCGGACAGTTGATCGAGGAGGCGGTCGCTCCCCATCGCGGCGTCGACGTCGCGATCGCGGTCGACGTCACCGGCGAGGGGCCGGAGCCGACGCTGCGACGCAACCCCGCGCTCGATTACGGCCTGGGAAATCTGGTCGAGAACGCGATGGACTTCGCGCAGACGCGGGTGCGCGTCGAGGGCCGCTGGACGCGCGACAGTGTGACCATCGTCGTCGCCGACGACGGGCCGGGCTTTCCCTCCGACGTGCTGCGCCAGATCGGCGATCCCTATTTGCGCTCGGCGCGCGAGGGACGGCGCGTCAAGGACGAGGGCGGGCTCGGCCTCGGCCTGTTCATCGCCAAAACCCTGCTGGAGCGCACCGGCGCGGCGCTGGCCTTCGCCAACGAGCGTTCGGGCGGCGCGGTCGCCCGGATGCGCTGGCGGCGCGCCGATCTCGAACCCGACGCCGAGAACGCAGGAGGCGAAAACTCGACCAATTGATCAGCAATTGTTGACGCATGTCCTTTCGTCCGCGCCCTGCCCGCCTTATAAGGGGGCAGCCGGGGAGCCGTTGCGACCCCCACGGTCCCCGGGCCCTCCGACCGAGAGGCATGATGACGGAACGACGCAACGAGGATTTCCCTGTCAGGCCGGAGACTCCGACGGAGTCGCACGGCGACATGTCCCTTCTCCTGGTCGACGACGACCGNCCCTTTCTGGCGCGTCTGGCGCGCGCGATGGAGGGGCGCGGCTTCATCGTCGAGACCGCCGACTCCGTCGCCGCCGGCCTCGCCGCGATCCGCGCCCGCCCGCCCGCCTTCGCCGTGATCGACATGCGGCTGGCCGACGGCAACGGCCTCGACGTGATCTCCGAACTGGCGGCGCGCCGGCCGACGGCGCGCGGCGTCGTTCTGACCGGCTACGGCAACATCATGACCGCGGTGACCGCGGTGAAGCTCGGCGCCTTCGACTATCTCGCCAAGCCCGCCGACGCCGACGAGATTCACGCCGCGTTGCTGGCGCTCAAGCACGACAAGGCCGAGATTCCCGACAATCCGATGTCGGCCGACCGGGTGCGGTGGGAGCATATCCAGCGCATTTACGAACTGTGCGGGCGCAACGTCTCGGAGACGGCGCGCCGGCTCAACATGCATCGGCGCACGCTGCAACGCATCCTCGCCAAGCGCGCGCCGAAATGACGGGACGGCGCGCCCGGCCGGGGCGCGCGAAACAATCAGGCCTTGAGGCGTCCGCCGGCGGCCCTCGCGCCATGCGACGGCGCGCTATGCAGGCGCGCCGCCTCAAGCGTCGTCGCGGTCGAGCGGGGCGAGCGGCAGCGTCCAGCGCCGCGACAGAGCGAGCAGACGCAGGCCAGTGGCGAGCGCGGCGCCGGCGGGCGCGGCGAGCGCGTCGGGCAGGCCGAGATAGTCGCCGCCCGCCAGGCCCGCGCCAAGAAGCGCGGCGAGGGCGTAGATGTCGCGTTGCAGCACCATCGGCGTCTGGGCGGTGAGGATGTCGCGCGCCATGCCTCCGCCGATGGCGGTGATCATGCCCAGCATCGCCGCCATCAGGGGCGACAGGCCGGCGTCGAGCGCCTTGCGGGCGCCCACCACCGCGAACAGGCCGAGGCCGAGCGCGTCGAAGGCCGCGACCGGGGCGGCGAGCCGGCGGATGTAGCCATAGCCGAAATAGCAGACCATCCCCGCCGCCGTCGCCACGGCCGCGTAGGTCCAGGTTTGCAGCGCATAGGGCGGCGTCGCGCCGATCAGCACGTCGCGGGCGATGCCGCCCGAGGCCGCCGCCACAAAGGCGAGAAAGACGACCCCGAAGGGATCGAGGCGCTTTTCGACCGCGACGACCCCGCCGCTCAGCGCGAACACGAAGACGCCGATCAGATCGAGAGCGGTGAGAAACATCGGCGCACGCGGCGAAGGTCCATCGGGGCGCGCAGCATACTGCGGCGGCGCGCCCGTTCCCATCCCGTCGCCACCGCGCGCGCCCCACGCCCGCGCTGGCTCAGGCGTGGGCGCAGGCGTGGGCGTGGGCGTGGGCGTGGGCGCGTCAGAAATTGACCTTGTCGGCCCCTTTCAGCGCCAGAATCGCGCGCGCCTCGTCGGGCGTGGCGATCTCAAGGCCCAGCCCCTCGATGATCTGGCGGGCGGCGCGGACCTGCTGGGCGTTCGATTCGGCGAGCTGGCCCGCCTTGATCCACAGCGAATCCTCCAGCCCGACGCGGACATTGCCGCCCATCGCCGCCGCCATCGCGGCGATGGGGAGCTGGTTGCGCCCGGCGCCGAGCACGCTCCAGCGGTAATCGGCGCCGAACAGCCGGTCGGCGGTGCGCTTCATGTGGGCGACGTCCTCGGGGTGAGGGCCGATGCCGCCGAGCAGGCCGAACACCGACTGCACGAAGAACGGCGCCTTGACGAGGCCGCGGTCGACGAAATGGGCCAGCGTGTAGAGATGGCCGATGTCGTAGCACTCGATCTCGAAACGCGTGCCGTTGTCGGCGCAGGTCTTCAGGATGAATTCGATGTCGGCGAAGGTGTTGCGGAAAATGCGGTCGCGCGAGCCTTCGAGATAGGGCTTCTCCCAGTCGTGCTTGAACTCCTTGAAGCGGTTCAGCATCGGGTAAAGGCCGAAATTCATCGACCCCATGTTGAGGCTGGCCACCTCCGGCGCGAAATGCTGCGCCGGTCCGACGCGCTCCTGCACCAGCATCGTCGGCGAGCCGCCGGTCGTGATGTTGACGACGCAGTCGCTCGCCTGCTTGATCACTTGCAGAAAGGGCGTGAACGCCTCGGGGCGCTGGTCGGGCTGGCCGGTGACGGGGTTGCGCGCGTGCAGATGGACGATCGCCGCGCCCGCCTCGGCGGCGCCGATGGCGGCCTGCGCGATCTCCTGCGGCGTCACCGGCAGATGCGGCGACATCGAGGGCGTGTGAATCGCCCCGGTGACGGCGCAGGTGATGATGACCTTGTTCCTGACGCTGGTTTTGGCGTCGGTCCTGACGCTGGTTTCGGCGGCCATGTCGGCGCTCCCTGTCGGTGATCAGATCGTCGGTTTGGATGCGGCTCCGGCCTTGTGCGCCTTCAAGGCCGCGAGGCGGGCGTCGCGCCATCGCGCGAGGCGGGCGACGCGCTCCTGGCTCTGCGCGCCGGGCCATTGCGCCATGATCGCGGCGACGGCCTCCGGCGAAAAGGGCGCGGATGAAGAATGTCCTCGCTNCATCCGCGTCAAAGAGACGCCGTAGCGGGCCGCGTAGTCGGGAATGCCGCCGGGGGCGTTNNGGTCGATGGTCTCGAAGGGGCCCATGAAGGACCAGCGCAGGCCGAGCCCGTCCTTGATCGTGGCGTCGAGATCCTGGGGCGAGCACACGCCCGCCGCCACCATGCGAAACGCCTCCGCCAGCAAAACGGCTTGCAGGCGGTTGAGAATGAAGCCCTGAACCTCGCGTTTCAGCGTCACGGGAGACTGTCCCGCCGCGGCGTAGACGGCGCGGGCGCGCTCCACGACCTGCGGATCGGTCCAGGGCGCCGGCGCCAGCTCGACGATCGGCACGAGATGGGGCGGATTGACGGGATGGGCGACCAGACAGCGGGCGCGGCCCTTGACGTCCTTCGAGAATTGCGACGCCGGGATGAAGCTGGTCGAGGAGGCCAGAATCGTGGCGGGCGCGGCGGCGGCGTCCATCTCGGCGAACAGCCGGGCCTTGCCGTCGAGCGTCTCGGGCCCGCTCTCCTGCGCCAGATCGGCGCCGTCGAGCGCCTCGGCGAGCGTGGCGACGGCGCGGGCGCCTGCGGATTTGGCGGCGGCGTCGGCGACAAGGCCCAGGCTCTCCTGCTCCTTCAGGCTCTCGCCGACGAAGGCGACCGCCGCGGCGGCGACGCCCTCGACGGGGTCGTAAAGACGCGTCTGCATGCCGGCGGCGCAAAACACCGTGGCCCAGGCGCGGCCGATCAGGCCGCTTCCGACGATGGCGATTCGGGTCATGCGAACATCCTCACAGCCAGAGCACCTTGCGGCGCAGATCGAGATCGTCGCGCAGGGCCTGCGAGGGGCCGCTATGCGTCACCCGCCCCCGCTCCAGCGCCACGGTGCGGTCGGACAGCGCCAGCGCGAGGTCGAGATTATGCTCGACGATGACGATCGCCAGATCGCGGCGCAGTCGGTGGAACGCCTCGAACAGCTCCTCCGTCATCGCCGGCGACAGGCCCTCGAAAGGCTCGTCGAGCAACAGGACGAGGGTGTCGCCGGCGAGCGCGCGCGCCACCGCGACCATCTGCTGTTCGCCGCCCGACAGATAGTCGGCGGCGGTGTCCATGCGCTGGCCCAGACGCGGGAAAATCTCGACGATGCGGTCGATCTCCCAGCGGCGGCCGGCGCCGGACCGGCGGGAATGGGCGCCGAGGGCGAGATTGTCGCGCACGCTCATGCCGGCGAACATGGCGCGGCCTTGCGGCACGTAGCCGACGCCGCGGCGCGCGATCTGCGCGCTGGAGAGGCCGGCCAGCGAGCCGCCGGCGAGCGCGATGTCGCCCTCGCGCGGCGGGGCGAGGCCGATGATCGTCTTCAGCAGGGTCGATTTGCCGGCCCCGTTGCGGCCGAGCAGGGCGACGACCTCGTTGCGCCGCAGCTCGAAGCTGACGCCGTCGAGGATGTGGCTCTTGCCGTAGAAGGTGTGGACGTCCTTCAACGACAGCAGGGTCTCGTCCTGCGCGGCCGAAGCGCGTTCGCGGCGCGCGATCGCGGCGTGGCCGGAGCCGAGATAGACCTCCTGAACCTTCGGCGAGGAGCGCGCGTCCTCGACCGTTCCGTCGACCAGCACCTGGCCGTCGTTCATCACGGTGACATGGTCGGCGAGCTGGAAGACGCGGTCGATGTCGTGCTCGACGAGCAGGACCGGAATCTCGCGCGAGATCGCCTTGACGAGATCGCCGACGCGGCCGCGCTCGGCCGCCGCCAGCCCCGCCAGCGGCTCGTCGAGCAGCAGGATGCGCGGGCGGGTGGCCAGCGACAGACCCATGTCGAGCAGGCGCTGGCCGCCATAGGAGAGCGAGCCGGCTTCGGCCGTTTCGACGCCGGCGAGGCCCGTCCAGCGCAGCAGCTGCGCGGTCTCCTCGCGCAGGCCGGCGAGCGCGTCGGCGCGTCGCCACAGGCTGAAACGGCGGGGGTGGCGGGCCTGCGCGGCGAGGCGGACGTTCTCCGCCACGCTGAGGCTGGGAAACAGGTTGGTGATCTGGAAGGAGCGGCCGAGCCCGGCCTGCGTCACCGCTTCGGGCGACAGGCCGGCGACGTCGAGGCCGTCGAGCCGAACCGCGCCGGCGTTGGGCGGGAACATGCCGGAGATCAGATTGAAGGCCGTCGTCTTGCCGGCGCCGTTGGGGCCGATCAGGGCGTGCAGCGTGCGATCGCGGACCTGAAAGCTGACCCCGCGCACCGCCTGCACGCCGCCGAAGCTCTTGGCGAGGCCCACGACGTCGAGCGCGACGGCGCCGCCCGCGCCCTTGCGCACCAGGCCGGCCGGCGCCGGGCCGGAGGCGCCGGCCTGACGCAGCGCCATCGCGGCGGACTGTTCGACGCTCTTGCGGAACGGCCGCGTCAGGCGCGTCCACACGCCGACCAGGCCGTCGGGCGAGAACATCACGAAGCCGACGAACAGAAGGCCGAAAAACAACAGCCAGTTCTCGGTGACGGTCGACAGATATTCCCGGAACAGGATGAAAAAGAACGCGCCCAGCGCCGGTCCGAGAAACGAGCGCATGCCGCCGATCACCACCATCGCCAGCAATTCGCCCGAAAAGGCCACCGACAACGGCTCGGCCGAGGTCATGCGGTTGAGAAAGGCGAGGAGCACGCCGGCCAGACCCGTCAGCGTCGCCGAGGCGACGAAGGCGATCAGCTTGTAGCGATTGGTCGGGTAGCCGAGGAAGCGGGCGCGCTGCTCGTTCTCGCGGATCGCGATCAGCGTCGCGCCGACGGGCGAGGCGTGAAGGCGCGCAAGAAGCCAGATCGCGACGAAAGCGATCAGCGCGACGAAGACGTAGTAATTGCGCGAGATTTCGAGATCGACGCCGAAATAGCTCGGCCGCCTGAGCCCGCCGAGCCCGTTCTCGCCGCCGGTCAGCGCCGTCCAGCGGAAGGCGACGACGAACAGCATCGCCGACAGCGCCAGGGTCAACAGCGAGAAATAGACGCCGCGCCGGCGCAGGATCAGCGCCCCGAAGGCGGCCGAGGCCGCCGCGACGACGGCCAGCGCGACGAGCGCCGGGGCGAGGAAGGAGCCGGGAAACGCGTTGAGCTGGGCGAGCGCGGCCGCATAGGCGCCCGTCCCGAACCAGGCGCCGTGGCCGAAACTCGCAAGCCCCGTCCAGCCGACCAGAATGTTGAGCGCCATGCAGGCGACGGCGAAGATCACCACCTCCGAGGCCGAGGTGTAGGTCAGGCCGAGCGCGTCGAGCCCGAAGGGCAGAAGCAGGAGGGCGAGCGCCGTCGCGGCGAGTTGAAGGCCATCGCGCCGCATCGGCTCACTCGAAGCGCTGGATGCGCTCGCCAAACAGCCCGCGCGGACGCACAAGCAGAATGACGAGCATCATCAGATAGATCGCGGCGATCGAAAAGGCCGACATGTCGATGGCGACCATGAAGCCCTTGACTAGGCCGACCAGCAGAGCGGCGACGACGANCCNCCAGAACGAACCGAGCCCGCCGATCACGCAGACCACGAAGGCGGGCGTGATGATCTCCTGGCCCATCGCCGGATGCACCGCGTAGATCGGCGCGAGCAGCACGCCGGCGAGACCGGCCAGGCCGATGCCGATGGCGGCGACCGCCGTCATGTAGGGTTGCAGCGAAATGCCGAGCGCGCCCACCATGTCTGGGTTCTGCACGCCCGCGCGCACGACGCGGCCGAACGACGTCTTGTTGAGCAGGAGCCACAGAGCGGCGACGCACAGGACCGCGACGGCGAGCAGGATGGTGCGGTAATAGCTGTAGACGAAACCGCCGAGAAACACCTGGCCGCGCAGCGCCGTCGGCATCGAATAAGAGAGCGGCGGCGNCCCGAAGATCCAGCGCAGCGACTGTTCGGCGACCATCGCGAGGCCGAAGGTGAGCAACAGCGACAGGATCGGGTCCGAGCGGTAGAAACGCCGCAGCATGAAGCGCTCGATCAGCACGCCGAGCAGCGCCACCGCCAGCGGCGACATCACCAGCGAACCGGAGAAACCGACATAGGGCGACAGCGCCACGGTGAGATAGGCGCCGATCGCGAAGAAGGCGCCATGCGCCAGATTGACGACGCCGCCCAGCGAGAAGATCAGCGACAGACCGAGCGCGATGAGAAGATAATACACCCCGTCGAGCAGGCCGTTCAGCACTTGTTGGACAAACAGCATCGCCGCTCCGCGCAAGCCGGACGCGCGCGGCCGGCGGCGCCGCCGACCGCGCAGCCACTCAGGTCGGGAATTTGCAGGTGATTTCGTCGCCCTGCGTGGCGATGGTCTCCAGGCTGTCGTTGGGGCCGGGCGCCGTCGCGAAGGAGCGGAAGAGGTCCCACTGGTTCTTCACCTCGGCGGGCTTCAGCGCCTCGATGGCGTACATCTCATGCATCAGCTGATGATCGGAGGCGCGGAAATAGCCTTCGCGCGCATGCAGCACGTCGAACTTCGCGCCCTTCTCCCAATGTTCGAGAATTTTCGGGCTCTCGATCGATTTGATCTCGTTCATCGAGCGCGCCAGCGTCTTCATCGCGACGTAGTCGCCCCAGGCCTGGTTCTCCGGCGGCTTGCCGTATTTCTTGGTGAAGGCGGCGACGAAGGCTTTCGTGCCGGGGGTGTCGATGAGGTGATGCCACACCACCGGCCAGACGCCGGCGAAATTGTCCTTGCCCGCCGCCCAGGCGAGCGCGGTGTCGAAGCCGAAGCCGGCGACCGGCTGGGAGAGGCCGAATTCGGCGTATTGCTTGAGGAAGTTGGTGATCTGGTTGCCGGCCAGATTGGAGATCACGAGATCGGGCGAAGCGGCGCGGATCTTGAGGAGATAGGACGAGAAGTCCGACGCGTCGGTGGGCACCAGATCGTCGGCCAGAAGCGTCGCGCCGTTGGCGGCGTAGAACTTCTTGGCGACGGCGGTGAGGTCGTGGCCGAAGGCGTAATCCGCGGTGAGCGAATAAATCTTCTTGCCGGTCATCATGCCGCGGCTTTTCAGCGCCTCGCCGGCCGTCTTCACATAGCTCGTGTTCTGGCTTTCGACGTGGAACATGAAGCGCTTGCAGTCCTNGCCGCGCAGCGCGTCGGAGTTGCCGCCGGTGTTGACGAACAAGGTGCGGGTGCGGTCGGCGACCTGCGCGATGGTGAGGCAGGAGGCCGAGGAGATTTCGCCGACGAGGGCGGCGACCTTGTCGCGCTCGACCATGCGCTCGGCCTTGGTCGAGGCGGTCTGGGGATTGACCGAGTCCTCCTTGATCGCCTCCAGCTTGCGGCCGAGAACGCCGCCGGAGGCGTTGATCTCCTCGACGGCGAGGTCGACGGCCATCACGGCGTATTCGCCGAGCGGGCCGAANNAGCCGGTGCGCGGCGTCAAATGGCCGACGCGCACGACGTCGCTCTGCGCGCGCACGATGGCGGGCATGCCGACGCCGGTCAGCAGCGCGGCCGCGCCCGCGCCGCGCACGAGGCCGCGACGCGTCGTCTCGAAGCGTTTCACCATCGGTCTTCTCCTTGCCGCGGACGGCGTGCGCCTCTGGCGGGCGCTTGCCGTGATCTGTGATCACAGTTAGCTTGTCCGAAACGGCCGAGCTTGTCCAGACCGCGAGCCAGACCATGAGCGCCGCCGAAAGGGACGCGATCCGCGCCGCCGCGACGGCCCGCACGGCCGCACGGCCCTCGATGAGGGCGAGGGGACGCTGGCCGAGCGCGTCTATCGCATGTTGGCGCAGCGGCTGATGGCCGGCGTCCTCGCGCCGGGCGACCGGCTGTCGCTGCGCGCCACCGCCGAAGCGCTCGGGGTGTCGATGATGCCCGTGCGCGAGGCGGTGTCGCGGCTGGCGGCGGAGCGCGCGCTGACGGTCGCGCCCAAACGCGCCGTCGCGGTGCCGGTGATGAGCGCCGCCCAGTTCCGCGATCTCACGCGCACCCGCGTCGCCGTCGAAGGCGCGGCGGCCGCGATGGCGGCGGCGAGCGCCGACGCGGGCGCCGTGCGGGCGCTCGCGCGCGCGGAGGCGGCGTTTCGCGCCGCGGCGCGGGCGCGGGCGCCCGACACCGTGGCGGCGGTCGCCCTCAACCAGGCCTTCCACTTCGCGCTCTACCGGGCGGCGGGCTCGGCGGAGATGCTGTCGATCGTCGAACGGCTGTGGTTGCGGGCGGGTCCGGTGATCAATCTCGATCTGCGCGGAAGCCCGGAGCGCTTGCGCTTCGGNGGCGCGGCCCGCCACCACGCCGCTATCGTCGACGCGGTGNNCGCGCGCGACGCCGACGCCGCCCGCGCGGCGCTCGGCGCCGACATTGANGGGGCGGCCGGCTACATCCTTTCGCAAGGCAGGCTGCCGGATTGACCGCTTTCCCTAAAAGGACGTGGCGACATGGACATGCATATCGACGGGCTACGCGTTCTCATCACCGCCGGAGCCGGCGGCATCGGCCTTGAGACGGCGCGCGCCTTCGCGCGGGANGGNGCGCGAGTGTTCGTCTGCGACGTCGACGTCGCCGCGCTCGACGCGATGGCGGCGAGCGACCCTCGATCAAGGGCGTCGTCNTGCGACGTCGCCGACCGCGCGGCGGTGGCGCGCATGTTCGAGGCGGCGCTCGGCCATCTGTGCGGGCTCGATTGTCTGATCAACAACGCCGGCGTCGCCGGCCCGACGGCGCGCGTCGAAGAGATGGCGCCGGAGGATTGGGATCGTTGCGTCGAGGTGTGTCTGACAAGCCAGTTCAATTGCGCGCGGCTGGCGATCGCCCATCTGAAGGCGAGCAAGAACCCCTCGATCATCAATCTGTCGTCGGCGGCGGGGAAA
The DNA here is from genome assembly GCA_013693735.1 of Rhodoblastus sp. Lineage (GTDB taxonomy): Bacteria > Pseudomonadota > Alphaproteobacteria > Rhizobiales > Beijerinckiaceae. The sequence continues at coordinate 807,021 of CP059255.1, forward strand.
ACNGGCTTCGCGCTACGCTCGCCCTACGCGGCGGCGAAATGGGGCGTCGTCGGCTTCACAAAGTCGCTCGCCATCGAACTCGGAGAGTTCGGAATACGCGTCAACGCGATCTTGCCCGGACTGGTGGCGGGCGAGCGAATCCGCCGCGTGCTGGAGGCCAAGGCGCAGCAATACGGAAAGTCGTTCATGGAGGTCGAGGCCACGGCCTTCGCCTACGCCTCGATCAAGGAATACGTTCTGCCCCAGCAGCTCGCCGACCAGATGGTGTTTCTCGCCTCGCCGCGCGGGCGCACGATCTCCGGTCAGGCGATCTCGATCGACGGCGACACGAAAATGCTGATGTGAGCGCGCCGGCGCAGACCCGGCGCGCTCAACCGGCCGCGCGCAGGCGCGAAGCAGGCCGCGCGACGCCCGTCGCGGGCCTCCGCGCCGGTCAACGCGAAGCCCGACATCAGGCGGGCGAGATGCGTCGACTGACCGGCGAGGCTGCGCGAGGCGGCCGAGGTCTCCTCCACCATCGCCGCGTTGGATTGGGTCATGCGGTCCATGTCGCCGACGGCGGAGGTGATCTCGCCGAGCGCGGCCGACTGTTCTTGCGCGGCGACGGAGATTTCGCCGACGGCGCGGTCGATCTCGACGACGCGGCCGACGATCTGCGACAGCGCCTCGCCGGTGCGCGAGACGAGGGCGACGCCCTGCGCGATCTCGCTGGAGGAGGACGATATCAGCGCCTTGATCTCCTTGGCCGCGTCGGCGGAGCGCTGGGCGAGCGCGCGCACCTCGGATGCGACCACCGCGAAGCCGCGTCCGGCGTCGCCGGCGCGCGCCGCCTCGACGCCCGCGTTCAGGGCGAGAAGATTGGTCTGGAAGGCGATCTCGTCGATGACGCCGATGATGTCGCTGATCCGCCGCGACGAGGCTTCGATGCTTTTCATCGCCTCGGTCGCGTCCCGCATGACCAGCGCGCCGCCCTCGGCGTCGGATTTGGCGCGCGAGGCGAGGCCGCGGGCGTCGAGCGCGCTCTCGGCCGATTTGCGCACGGTGGCGGTCGTCTGTTCAAGCGCCGCGGCGGTCTCCTCAAGACGCGAGGCCTGCTGGGTCGTGCGCCGTTCGAGATCGTCGGTCGCGGTGGCGATCTCGGAGCAGCCGGTGCGGATCGCGTTGGCGGCGTCGCTGACCTGGCGCATCGTCTTGTCGAGATTGTCGAGCGCGGCGTTGAAGTCGACGCGCATCGGATCGAGGGCGGGAATGAAGGCGGTCTCAAGACGTCGCGCCAGATCGCCTTTGGCGAGGTCGCGCAAACGCCCCGCGACGCCTTCGACCGCGCCGACGCGGCCGGTCACGTCGGCGACGAATTCGACGATCTTCACCACCGCGCCGTCGGGCCCGACGATCGGATTGCAGGAGACCTGCGCCCAGATCTGCTTGCCGGACGCGCCGACGCGGCGTTGCTCGAGGACGACCGGCTCGCCGCGGCGCAAAGCCTCCCACATCGCGGCGTAGGCGGGCGCGGAGGCGTCGGCGGGATCGACGGTCATGCGATGATGCTTGCCGCGCAAATCCTGCGCGCTCCAACCCAACAACTCCTCGATCTTCTCGTTGACGGCGACGATCACGCCGTCGGTCGACAGTTCGACGACGCCCTGCGCGCGCGAAATCGCATCCATCTTGCCCTTGTTGTCGAGGGCTTCGGTCTTGGCGCGGGTGATGTCGGTGGCGAACTTCACCACCTTGACGAGGCGGCCGCGGGAATCGAGGACGGGATTGTAGGAGGCCTCGATCCAGACGACGCGGCCGCCCTCGCCGATGCGGCGAAACTGCGCGGCGACGAATTCGCCCGCGCGCAAGCGCGACCAGAAGTCCTTGTAATAGGCGGATTCGGCGACGTTGGGCTCGACGAAAATGCGATGATGGCGCCCTTTGATGTCCTCCAGGCGATAGCCCATCACCGAAAGAAAATTCTCGTTGGCGTCGAGGATGACGCCTTCGGCCGTGAATTCGATCACAGCCTGCACGCGCGACAGGGCGGCGAGCTTGTATTTGTTGTCCTCATTCTCGCGCTGCGTCGCGGTGACGTCGGCGACGATGCTGAAATAGCGCAAGACCTTTCCAGAGCGCGAGCGCACCGGAACATAGGCGCCGCGCCACCACATCTCCCGGCCGTCCTTGGCGACGCGCTCGAACACGCCGTAGACGCTTTCGCCGCGCCCCAGCCTGGCGAACAGGTCCGCGTCGTGACTTGCAAGTTCGGGATGGACGATGGCGCGATGAGGCTGGCCGCGCAACTCGGCGAGCGTGTAGCCGAGCGTGCGGCATGCTCTCTCGTTAGNCGTGCGCGAAGCGCCGTCGACGTCGAAATCGAACAGCATGCGTGTCGGAGAGCGATTCGAGCGTGCGAGCAGACTCAAACGTAGCCGTCAGAAACATCGAGGCGCTTCCTTCATCGACCGCGTCGCATCGGCGATCTCGGTTGGGGCGAGGCACGGGCGCGGCGCCGATCTGCAATCTGCCCAGCCAAGCTTACGCTTCGCTTGCGGCGGCGCGCCGCGCGTTCATTCGAACAGAACTGCATCCGCGCGTGCGCGAGCGCGCGGGCGCGGGGCGCTCCGCCGGCCAAGCGATCGGCCAGATCGGCGAGCGGCACGTCGCTCGCGGCGCGCGCAAGGTCGACCCGCGCGCCCTCCGGAAGCGCCGCGGCGAGCGCGGCGAGCACATGCGCCAGCGCCGCGCTCTCCTGACGCGCGAGGTCGATCTCCTGCAAATCGATCACCAACTCGGCGCTCGCCGCGCCGGCGTCGCCGAGAACGCGGCCGATCGCCTCCTCGACGCGCGCCAGACGCGCGGTCAGACGCTCAATCTCGGCGCCGACGCGGGCGAGCGCGACGGCGGCGGAACGCGTCCGCGCGGGGAGCTTGATCGACGCAAGGAGCCATATGATCGGTTCCGGTTTGGTGGTTCAAAACAGCTCGACCTCGCCTGTGGGAGCGGGCGCGGCCTTGGCGAGGCGCAATTCCTGCGCGCCGCGCGTTTCGTCGGGGTCGGCGTAGCGCACATGGGCGCGGCCGGTCGTGGGCCAGAACCGCAGGCGGCGGGCGCGGTCGCCGCCGATGTCGGCGCCGACGAGCGGGATGCCTTCGTAGGCTAGATAACGCGAGGCGAAATCCGCGTTGAGACGGCCGACGTCCGACAGGCCGGCGACGATGCGCGCGCCGCCGAACAGCTTGGCCTCGATTCGGCCGCGCTGGGCCCATGCGCATCAGTCCGTTGACGAGCAGCTCCATCAGATAGACGCCATAGGCGCGCGCGCCCCGCGCTCGTCGACGCCCTCCCCGGCAGGAGAAAGTGATTCATGCCGCCCACCCGCGCCACAGGATCGAACAGGCAGGCCGCGACGCAGGAGCCGAGCACCGTCGAGAACGCCGCCTCCGGATCGTGGCTGGCGCGGCATTCGCCCTGAAGGACCGGGATCAGGGCCGGCGCCGACTGCGCGCGCGTCACAACCGCCCCACGACCTGCTCGACCGCGGTGCGCAGCGAGGCCACGGAGAAGGGCTTCAACACGACGTTGTTGAGCCCGAAAGCGCGGCCGCGCTCGACCAGAGTGCGGTCGGCGCTGCCGGTGACCAGGATGAAGCCGATGCGGCTCGTCGGCTTGAATTCGCGCAGACCTTTCAGAAGCGCGAGGCCGTCGAGCCCCGGCATGTTCATATCCGAGATGACGAGATGCACGGGCTGCGCCATCAGCGCGGTGAGCGCCGACTTGCCGTCCTTTGCGAGGGAGACGCCGCGCACGCCCATCTGATCGAGCGCGTCCACGATCAGCGCGCGGCTGACGGAGGTGTCGTCGACCACCATGACGCGCAGCTTGTCGGCGAGAGACATGAGGTTTCATCTTCCGTTCGAGAGAGGTCAATTGCAGCAGGCGCGGACCGATGGCCTGTATCGTCAGCCTCCTCGACCGCCCCCAGCTGCGCGGCGACCTTCGGCATTCCATAAACCACGCAACTCGCCTCGTTCTGGCCCAGCGTGCGCGCCCGATCGCGCATCGCCCGCAGCCCGGCCGCCCCGTCCTTGCCCATGCCGGTGAGTATCGCGCCCGCCGCCTTGCCGCCGCAGGCGGCGGCGACCGAATGGAACAGAACGTCCACGGAAGGGCGATGGCCGTTGACCGCATCGGCGGCGCGCAGGCGGCATTTGAGGCCGCCGGAGTCGACCACGCAGAGATGGGCGCGGGTGCCGGGGCGAGATAGATCCGCCCTTGCGTCAGCGGCGCGCCGTCGCTGGCCTCGCGCACCTCGGCCGCCGTCACGCCGTCGAGACGGCGCGCGAAGGAGGTGAACTCGGCCGGCATGTGGACGGTGACGACGGTGGGAGGGCAGTTCGCCGGGAAGTGAGGGATCAGCGTCATCAGCGATTCGACGCATCCGGTCGAGGCGCCGATGGCCACGACGTCGCCATTCCACCGATAGCCGGCGGCCGCCGGGCGACGCGCGGCGACGTCGGCGACGCCAAGCCGGGCCTTGGCCGCCATCTTCACGACCGAGGGCAGCGCGTCGAAAGAATCGGGATCCTGCGCCGAGGGCTTGCAAACGCATTCCACCGCGCCGCGTTCGAGCGCGCCGAGCGCGATCGCCGCGCCCTTCTCGGTCAGGCTCGACACCATCACCACAGGGAAGGGCGCAGCCGCATCACCTTTCGAGGAAGTCGAGGCCGTTCATGTTCGGCATCTCGACGTCGAGCGTCATCACGTCGGGATTGAGCGCCTTGATCGCGGCGCGCGCCTCCAGCGGATCGCCGGCTTGGCCGACGACCTCGACGCCGGGCTCGCGAGACAAAACGGCGGCGATGACGCCGCGCATCGTCGGCGAGTCGTCGACCACCAGAACGCGAACCGTTTTCATGCGCAGCTTGCTCCCGTGCGGCGATAGGCGGTGACCCGGAGGAGACGAATGCGGCGGCGGCGGCGCCGGAGACGCGCTCGGAGTGACCGATATAGAGCCAGCCCCCGGCTCCATCTGGCCGGCGAAACGGCTCCACAGAGCGCGTTGCGTCGGCTCGTCGAAATAAATCGCGACGTTTCGGCAGAAGATCACGTCGAAGGCGCCGCGCATCGGCCAATGGCCGTTGAGATTGAGCACGCGGAAGGAGACCAGCGCGCGCAAGTCGTCGTCGACGGCGAAGCCGCCGCCCGATTGCGCGGAGAATCGACGCGCCCGCAAATCCTCTGGCACGTCGACCAGCGCCGCCGGCCGGTAAATTCCCGCGCGGCCCTGCTCGACGACGCGCGGATCGATGTCGGTGGCCAAACCTTGACGTCGCGCCGCGGCGCCTGCGGATCGACCGAAAGAATCGAAAGCGCGATCGAATAGGCCTCCTGGCCGCTCGAACATGCGGCCGACCACAGCCGCACCTTGCCGCCCGCGCGCGCGGGCCATCAATCGGGCAGCACGTCGCGTTCGAGATGCTCGAAGTGATGTCGCTCGCGGAAGAAGCGCGTGACGTTGGTGGTGAGGGCGCTCAGCATCTCGGCGCGCTCCTGCGCGCCCGCGTCGCCCGACAGCAGTTCGCAATAGTCGCTGAAGCTCTCCAGATTGAGCGTGCGCAGCCGTTTGACCAGACGCGAATAGACCAGCGACGCCTTGGAGTCGGGCAGATGAATCCCTGCGTCGGCGTGAATCATCGCCGCGATGGCGCGAAAATCGGCGGCGGTGAAGGACGGCTCCGCGAGGGCGCGCAGCCGCGTTATGTCGCCCCGCTTGCGTCACGCCGCGCTCTCCAGCGATTCAGGCAACACGCTGTCGAGCTTGATCAGCCCGATCATGCGACCGTCGAGCGCAAGAATGCCTTGAATGAACGTCCCCACCGTGTCGGCGGCGACGTCGGGCGTGGCCTGAATGGCGTCGGCGGGAAGGGTGAGAATGTCGGACACCGCGTCGACCAGAAGACCCACGAGCCGCCGGCCGATCTGCACCACGATGATGACCTGACGCGCTCCGCCCGCGGCCGGCGGGAAGCCCAGACGCTCGGCGAGGTCGACGATCGGCAGAACGGCGCCGCGCAGATTGATGACGCCGCGCACATAGACAGGGGCGTGCGGCAGCGCCGTCGCCGGCGTCCAGCCTCGTATCTCGCGCACCGACATGATGTCGACGCAAAACTCCTGGGCCCCGAGACGGAAGGCGATGAACTCGATCGCGCGGGACGTGACGTCGGACATGGTTCAGCTCGCTGCTCGCAGGGGTTGGCGGCGCCGCCGCGGTGGGCGCGCGCGACGAAAGCGTCGATGTCGATGATGAGGGCGACGCGGCCGTCGCCGAGAATGGTCGCGGCGGCGACGCCGGGAACGTTCTGATAGTTGGTTTCGAGACTCTTGATGACGACCTGTCGCTGATCGAGGATGGCGTCGACGATCAGGGCGCTGCGGGTCGAAACCTCCGTTTCGACGATCAGCACGACGCTTTCGCCGGGGTCGGCCGCCTCGTCCCGGAAGGCGAATTCGCGGCCGACGTCGATCAACGGCACGAAGCCGCCGCGATCGCCGATGACGCGCGCGTCGCGGCCCAAGCCGTGCACGTCCTGCGATTTGGGACGCAGCGTCTCGACGATCGCGGTCAGCGGAATCACCAGCGTCTGGTCGGCCACCTTCACCGCCATGCCGTCAAGCACGGCCAGGGTCAGCGGCAGGCTCATCGAGAAGGTCGTGCCCTCGCCCGCTTTCGACGCGATGGCGATGCGCCCGCCCAGGGCCTGGATCGAGCGTTTGACCACGTCCATGCCGACGCCGCGGCCGGAGATGTCGGAGACCGCCGAGGCGGTCGACAGGCCAGGCAGAAACAGCAGGTGGTCGATATCGGCGTTGCTGAGCTGGGCCTCAGGCGAAATCAGGCCGCGCTCCAAAGCCTTGGCGCGCANCCGCGCGCGGTCGACGCCGGCGCCGTCGTCGCTGACCTCGATGACGATGCGGCCGGAGCGATGGGCGGCGGCCAGACGCGCTCNGCCTTGCGCGGGCTTGCCGGCGGCGACCCGATCCTTCATCGACTCGATGCCGTGATCGACCGCATTGCGGATCATGTGGGTGAGCGGGTCGGCGAGCCGCTCGATCACCGTGCGATCGACCTCGACGCCCTCGCCTTCGGTGCGCAGCCGCACCGACTTGCCGGTCGCCTCGGCGACCTCGCGGACGATGCGCGCCATGCGCTGAAACAGCGTCTTCACCGGTTGGGCGCGGATCGCCATCACGCCCTCCTGAATCTCGCGGGTGATCTGATCGAGGGCGCTGAGCGCGACGGCGACGTCGGAGGCGCGGCGCATGTCGGCCTCCACGACGCGTTGCGACAGCATCGCCTGGTTGATCACCAGCTCGCCGACCAGATTGATCAACCGATCGACGCGATCGAGATCGACGCGGATGCTGGCGGAGCCTGCCTCGGGTTTGGGTTGCTCGGCTTTGGGTTGGTCGACCTTGGCCTGCTCTGGCTTGGCCTGTTCGACCTTGGCCTGTTCTGGCTTGGTCTGCTCTGGTTTGGCCTGTTCTGGTTTGGCCGANNATCGACTTTCGCGGCCTCCGTCTTGACGGGCTCGGCGTTGTCGGCCTCGGCCTTGCCGCGCTCCGGCCTGCTCCGCTCGGCCCTGATCGGTTCGACCGTGGCCGGCTCGCCCTCGCGGGACCGCCCCTCGCGCGCTCCGCTCTGAACGGCTCGATGTTCGCCACGACGGCGCCGGCGGGCGCCTCCTCGCGCGGGCCTGGCGTCGGGTCGGAGACGGACGCGCCGTCCTCGGGCGCGCGGGCGTCGCGCGCGGCGCTTTCCCGGCGCGCGCGCCTGGGGCGAGGGCGCGTCGGCGGGGTGGCTTCGCCGAGCGGGCGAATCGTCGCTCGCAATCGTCGGCGACGAATTCGAAGATCTCGCGGACGGCGTCGATCTCGACGTCGGCGCGCAACGTCATGTGGAACACGAGATAGGCGCCGTGCGGATCGATGACGCCGAGCGGGGGCAGGGCGGAGGCGTCGCAGACCGTCGTCAGATCGCCGAGCTTGGCCACTTCGCGCAGCAGGCGCACGGGTTCGTTGCCGAGCCGATAGAGATCCGCGGTCGGGCGGAACACGATCTCGTNATCCCGCCGCGGCCGCCGTGGTCACGTCGATCGCGTCGAGGTCGGCTGAATCGGCATGAATTCGAAAACCGGGTCGGGCTCTGCGGCCGGCTCGGCTTCGGCGGCCGGCTTGCCTTCGGCGAGGCCGGCGAGATCGGCGGAGAGGGCGGCGACGCGGGCCGCGTCGGTCTCGGCGCCGTCGCGCGCGGCGCGCACGAGATCGGCGAGGACGTCGGCCGCGCGCAACATCGTGCGCGTCACCACGTCGGTGACCGCGAGCTTGCCAACGCGCACCAGATCCAGCGCCGTCTCGAAGACATGCGCGAAATGGATCAACGCCTGGAGCTTGAACGCGCCTGCGCCGCCCTTGATCGAATGAACGGCGCGAAAGACGGCGTTGACCGTCTCGTCGTCGGCTTCGCCGTCGGCCATCGCCGTGAGGCCGGACCNCAGCTCGGCGAGCTGCTCCTCGCATTCCTGGAAGAACGTCTCGCGGATCGCAGCCATTGGATCGTTGAAGGAGGCCATGCGTGGCTCTTTCCCGCTCAGGCCGCGACGCGGCGCACGACGTCGACGAGCTTGTCGGCGTCGAAGGGTTTGACGATCCATCCGGTCGCGCCGGCCTGACGGGCCTGACTCTTCTTCTGCGCCGAGCTTTCCGTCGTCAGAACCAGGATCGGCACGCCAAGAAAGCGCGGATCGGCGCGCACGCGCGCGATGAAGCCGAAGCCGTCGAGGCGAGGCATGTTGATGTCGGTGATGATGACGCCCGGCGCCTCGCCGGCGAGAACCGACAGGCCGTCCTCGCCATCGACCGCCTGGACGACGCGGAAGCCGGCGGCCGACAGGGTCAGACGGAGCATGTCGCGCATGGTGCGCGAATCGTCGACGGTGAGGACGGTGGTCGGCGCGGCGGCCGATGGCGTCGGGTTCGAAAGCGTCGTCGGGTTCGAAGGCGTCGTCGAGTTCGAAAGCGTCATGGCGCGTCGTTCCTGTCTGAGGCGTCGGCGGTCAGCATGGCGCGGTCGACGCCGAGCAGGGCGAGCCGCGCGCCTCCTCGGACAAGGCGACCAGCGCGAGGGCGCGGCGGTCGACGCGCCAGGCGCGGGCTGCGGCCACAAGCAGCTGGGCGCGCTCGCGCCGATCCGCCGCACGCCGCCCGCGTCGATGGTGAGGTCGGCGCCGCGGCGCTCGCGCAGCCGGCGCGCAAGTTCGGGGCGTCGGCGACGTCAAGCGCTTCGGGCAGTCGCAGAGCGCCCGCCTCCGCGCGCGGGCGGCCCGGTTCCTCGTTTCTGCAAGCCAGAGTCATCCATGCCCCCTTTAGAATTCGCGCCAGTCTTCGTCGGCGACGGCGGCGGCGGCGCCGCCGCGAGCCGCCGCCGGACGGCGCGGCGCGCGCGCGGAGACGGTCGGGGAGCCGGCGGCGTCGCGCGGGCGAAGGCGTGGGGGCGGCCTTTTCGAGCTGGCGGCGCATGTCGACGCCGAGGGCGCCAGATCGAGCTCGACCTCGCCGATGCGGAAGGCCTGAATGAGGTCGCCGAGCTTGGCGCTCTCCTGCGCCAGCGACTGGCTGGCGGCGGTCGCCTGCTCCGCCATCGCGGCGTTTTGCTGGGTGACCTGATCCATCTCCGCGACGGCCTTGTTGACCTCCTGGAGGCTGTTGGCCTGATCGTTGGCGCTGGCGGCGATGTCGGCGACGACGCCGTTGATCTCGCCGATCTTGGTCTCGATGCCGGTCAAAGCCTGCCCGGTCTCCCCGACCAACGCGACGCCGTCGCCGACATGGGTGGTCGAGGAGGCGATCAGCGAGCGGATCTCCTTGGCCGCGTCGGCGGAGCGTTGGGCGAGGGCGCGCACTTCCGAGGCGACCACCGCGAAGCCGCGCCCGGCCTCGCCGGCGCGCGCCGCCTCGACGCCGGCGTTGAGCGCCAGAAGATTGGTCTGAAAGGCGATCTCGTTGATGACGCCGATGATCTGGCCGATCTGGCTGGACGACGCCTCGATCTTGGCCATCGCGTCGACGGCCCGGCGCACCACTTCGGCGCCGTGCTGGGCGTCGGCGCGGGCGGAGGCGACGACGTCGCGGGCGTGGCGCACTCCGTCGGCGGTCTTGTTGACGGTGGCGGTGATCTGGTTGAGCGCGGTCGCGGTCTCCTCCAGGGCGCTCGCCTGATTTTCGGTGCGGCGGGCGAGGTCGTTGGAGGCGACCGCGATCTCCTGAACGCCGGAGTTGACGGAGTCGATCGAGGCGCTGACGCCCCGAAGGCGATCTCAAGCTGTTCCGCGGCGGCGTTGAAATCGCGCTGGCTCGCGATAGGCCTCCGGAATCTCCGTGGTCACACGCACGGTCAGATCCTTCTCGGCCAATCGCAGCAGGCCCGCGCCGATCGAGCGCACGACGGCGGAGCGTTCGGCCGCCAGGGCCTCGGCCTGCGAGCGCTGGCGCTCCTGCTCGCTGGAAAGGAGCAGCGCGCTCTTTCTCGGCGGCGGCGGCGCGCTCCTTGANNGAAGCGCGGCGTCGGCCTCCTCGACATAGATGGAGATCGAAAGCTCCATATCGAGCAGCATCGCCTTGACGATCGCGGCGAGCGCGCCGGTCAAGACCGCCGGATCGGCGGCCGTGCGCATGAAGCCGGATTTCGGCCAGGCCGCCTCGACGACGCCGGCGATCAGCTTTTCGGCCATCAGCGCGTAGCCGCCCACATACCAGCGCGGCTCCAGGCCGATGCGGGCGTGGGCCTGGCCGATGCGGCGCACATTGGCGTGGTAGCGATCGTCGAACTGTCCGGCGGCGATGGCGGTCCAATGTCCAAGCTGGGCCTTTTTGGCGCGTTCGATGTCGGCCTCGCCTGCGAAGAGGCGGCGGACCTGCGGGGTGACGCGGACCTGGGCGTACAGGCNGTCGAGCGCCTCCGGCAGCAGCCGCTCGATCAAGGCGCGCGAGCTTGCGAGCGCGTCACGCTGCTGCTGGGAAAAGCGGATGAAATCGAGGCGCTCGGCCAGAGCCTGCTGGTTCGAGCTGTAGTCCTGCGTCGCCATGAGCCCTCTTCTGCGGACGGCGCGGCGCTTCGGCGAACGCCGACGGGGTCGATCGGGCGTCCGGAGGCTCGCGGCGGTTGCGGGGAACATGCCGGCTCGAAGCGCGGCGTAAGCGATCGGCGTCATGCCTCGGAGCGGCGCGGATCTCCCGCCCTGCTCCGTCGCTTTGGCGTTCCTGTCGTAAACGAAAGCTATTTCAAGACGGTTAACGAGAGGTCGCCGCATGGCGGCGGGCCGGACGGCCGCCTCGGGGCGCCGCCGCTGGGCGGCGCGCGAGGCGGGCCAGGCGGGGATAGGGCGGCGCGTCCGACGCCGTGGCGGCGCGGGTCGGGCTGGGGGGCGAGCGGTCTTCATGGAGCCGAGACTGATCGGCTCGCCTTGCGCGGGACCGACCTCGCTCAAGCGAATTCAGGCGCGGGCGAATTTCTCCGTCGGCGGGGCCTCGCCGGGCCGAGGATCCAGCGCCGGGCGGGCGGCGTCAGCGCCGCGCGAGCGCGGCGCGGGCGCGACGTTCGTCCTCGCGCATCTGGACGACGAGCGCCTGCGCGTTCGCGAATTTCAGCTCGGGACGAAGGAAGGCGATCAGCTCGATCTCGATCTCGACGCCGTAAAGATCGCCCTCGAAATCGAACAGAAACGTCTCGAACAGCGGCGCGCCGTCGTCGAAGGTCGGGCGACGGCCGTAGCTGGCGACGCCGTCGGCGACGACCCGGCGGCCCTGCGGATCNNGCGCCAGCGCGCGCACGGCGTAGACGCCCTGGCGCAGGCGCGCGGAGGGATCGAGGCGGATGTTGGCGGTGGGGAAGCCCAGCGTGCGGCCAAGCTTCTTGCCGTGCTCGACGAGGCCGGCGACGGTGAAGGNGTGGCCCAGCAGCGCGTTGGCGCGGGCGACGTCGCCCTCCTCCAGCGCCTTGCGGATCAGGGTCGAGGAGACCGCGTCGATCGCGCCCTCGGCGTCGGNCGTGGATTTTTCGACGATCTCGACCGCAAAGCCCTTCTCGGCGCCCTGCGCGGCGAGGAATTCGGGCGTGCCGGCGCGCTTGGCGCCGAAATGGAAGTCGTAGCCGGCCACCACGCCGGCGACGCCGAGGCGGCCGATCAGCACCTCGTCGACGAAGGCCTGCGCCGAAAGCCCGGCGAGCGCGGCGTCGAAGGACAGGACGATCACGCCGTCGAGACGCAGGCGGGCGAGGGCCAGCGCCTTCTCGCGCTGCGGCGTCAGGCGGAAGATCACGGAGCGGCCGGCGAACCAGTCGGAGGGATGCGGCTCGAAGGTGAGCACGGCGCAGGGCCGGCCAAGGCGGGCCGCCATCGCCTGCGCGCGGGCGATCAGCGCCTTGTGGCCGCGATGGACGCCGTCGAAATTGCCGATGGCGACGACCGGGCGCTCCAGCGCGCCGGTCAGCCGCACGGGATCGCGCAGGACGGCGAAGGTCGCGCGGTCGCTCAAGAAACGGCTCAAGCCTGAGGGCTGGCGGGCGCGGCGTCGCGCGCGGGGCGTGGATGCTTGCTCGGCACGGTGACGGTCGCCTCGCCGTCGAGCACGACATTGCCGTCGACCGCGCATTCGCAATGCAGCTTGACGCGGCGGCCTTTCTCCGTGGTCTCGATCACCTCGACGGAGATCTCGACGACGTCGCCGATCTTGACCGGGCCTTTGAAGTTCAGGGTCTGATGCAGATAGACCGCGCCGGGGCCTGGCAGGCGGGTGCCGAGGATCGCCGAGATCAGGCTCGCCGTGTAGAGCCCGTGGGCGATGCGGCCGCCGAACTTGGTTTTCTTGGCGAAGTGATCGGACAGATGGATCGGGTTGTGGTCTCCCGAGAGCTGGGCGAAGCCGACGACGTCCGAATTCATCACCGTCTTCAGCAGCGTCTCGCGCATGCCGACCGTGAGGTCCTCGAAATAATAGGTGGTGAAATTGGGGCGCTGCTCATGGGGGCGCTTCTCTTGAGGCGCTGCCGACGACGGACGTCCGGGCCGGAAGGTCGGGCAGGACATGCGGCCGGGAAGGGCGGCGCGTCAAGAGAGACGGTCGACAAGACCCGCGGCCATCACGCCGAGGACAAGTCGGAGTCGATGTCCACCGACGACGCTCCTGCCTACGGCGAACGGTGCGTGCGCTCGCAAGACCGACTCTGGCGGAAAAATGGAAGCTGTCCCGGCATAGGAAAATTGCAGCGCTCTTGACTAAGAACCGTATACGCGCTATATGGGCTATATGAAGTATAACAATGACAGGTGGCGCTATGGAACAGCAGATCGCGATTTCCTTGCAGACCGTCGCGCGGCTTAAGGCGCATGCAGAGCCGTTGGTCGACACCTTCGACACTGTGATCAATCGGGCCGTCGACGCTTTGGAGAATGCGAATGGCAAGGGCGCGACCGGAACCGATGGTTCGATCCCGCTCGCAAATCCCGCCGCGCCTCCGAACCTCTCTTTCACCACCGTTCGTTCTATCGTGATGAACGGAAAGCGCTTCGCCGCTAACGAGGCCTATTGGAATCACTTGTTGTTCGCTGTGATCAGGGAGGCGAAGAAAAGCCTTTCTCAAGAAAAGGTCACCGAATTGATCGTCTGCAATCATGTGATCGGAAAAAAGAGAAGGACGGATACAAGTATCTCGAAGATGTTGGAATCTCCGTTCAGGGTCAGGATGCGAACGGCGCATGGAAGGCGATCTATCATATCGTGCAGGCGTTAAATTTTTCCGTCGATGTCGTCTTCAAGTGGCAAGATAACGTGAAGGCGAGCGCGCCGGGAGAACACGCACGATTTCTGATCGCCAAAAAGTAAGGCGCCAAGAGTCGACCTCAACCCGCCTGCCTTGATATGCACCGCGCGCAGACCGCCCGGCGCCGCGCGTCCGCGCGGTCGCCGTCGCCTCGCCACGGCGAACGGCGAGGCGAGCGGCGGGGCGCGGCGATGACTTTGATCCTGTTCAACAAGCCCTTTGGCGTGCTGTCGCAATTCACCGACACGGCGACGGCCGGCGCGCGGGCGACTCTGTCGGACTATATCGCCATGCCGGGCGTCTATCCGGCCGGGCGGCTCGACCGCGACAGCGAGGGCCTGCTGGTCTTGACCGACGACGGGCGGTTGCAGGCGCGCATCGCCGATCCCCGGTTCAAGCTCGCCAAGACCTATCTCGTGCAGGTCGAGGGCGCGCCGGACGCCGCCGCGCTCGACGCGCTGCGCGCCGGCGTGACGCTCAATGACGGGCCGACCGCGCCCGCGCTGGTCGAGCCGATCGCGCCGCCGGCGCTTTGGCCGCGCGATCCGCCGGTGCGCTTTCGCAAAAGCGTGCCGGACGCCTGGCTTAGGGTGACGATCCGCGAGGGCCGCAACCGGCAGGTGCGGCGGATGACGGCGGCGGTGGGCTTGCCGACGCTGAGGCTGGTGCGCTGGAGCGTCGGCGAGTGGACGCTGGAGGGTCTAGGCGTGGGGGCGTGGCGGCGCGCGCGCGTCGGCGCCTGTAGGCGGGCGACGCGGCCCGACGCTCGCCGCGCGTCAGCGCGTCAGGACGAGATGCGTCGCGAGCGGGGTCGGGACGACCTGCGCCACCCGATAGCCGAGCGCCGGCAGGTCGAGCCCCGCGAAAAGCGATTCTCCGCGTCCCAGCAGAACCGGCGAGATCGCCAGATGCGCTTCGTCGATGGCGCCGGCGCGCAGATAGTGGCGGACGGTCGCGACGCCGCCGCCGATCTTCACGTCGCGGTCGCCGGCCGCCGCCTTGGCGCGGGCAAGGGCGGCCTCGACGCCGTCGGTGACGAAATGGAAGGTCGTGCCGCCCCGCATGACGATGGGCGCGCGGGGATGGTGGGTAAGGATGAAGGTCGGCGCGTGATAGGGCGGATCGTCGCCCCACCAGCCTTTCCACGCCTCGTCCGGCCAGCCGCCGCGGATCGGGCCGAACATGTTGCGGCCGAGAATGAAGGCGCCGAAACCCCGCATCGCGGCCTCGGCGAAGCGGTCGTCGGTTCCGCCCTCCTCGCCGATCATCGCGCGGAAGGCGCGGGTCGGGTNAAACCAGTCGTGCAGCGCCCGGCCGCCGACGCCGAGCGGGTTTTCGAGGCTCTGGTCGGGGCCCGCGCCGTAGCCGTCGGCGGACACAGCGAAGCCCGCGACCCTGACCTTGCCCATGCCGGCCTCCATCCGATTGTGACATGCGCCCGGTCCGATCCGGCGGGCTTCGAATCGCAACCTGCGACGGACGCAAAACGTTCCGCGCGCCCGATGGCTGCGGCCGGCGCGGCTGGGCGGCTGGCGTCGCGCCGCGACGAACCCGCGCGCAAACGCAAGGGAATCCGACCGACCCGTTCGGCCCGGATGAAACCCCGACAGAGTGACTTTCGACTTCTGACGTCGCCGCCCGTCGGCCCTCCCCCTTCCCTCCCGCCCCGCCTTCCTCTATATGCGGCGCACACAGACCGCCCGGCGCGCCTCGCGTCCGGGCGGTCGGCGTTGGCCGCCTGTTCCGGCGCGGCCCGCCCGCTTCAGAGTTTCCGCGCGCCGCGCATCGGCGCATCCCCATCCTGACGGCGACGCGCCGTCGCCGAGACACGCCCCTATGAAACTTCGCAACATCGCCATCATCGCCCATGTCGACCACGGCAAGACCACGCTCGTCGATCAGCTGCTGCGTCAGTCCGGCGCCTTCCGCGAAAACCAGCGCGTCGCCGAACGCGTGATGGATTCCAACGACATCGAAAAAGAGCGCGGCATCACCATTCTGGCGAAGGCCACCTCGATCGTCTGGAAGGACGTGCGCATCAACATCGTCGACACCCCCGGCCACGCCGATTTCGGCGGCGAGGTCGAGCGCATCCTGTCGATGGTGGACGGCGCCATCGTGCTCGTCGACGCCGCCGAGGGGCCGATGCCGCAGACCAAGTTCGTGGTCGGCAAGGCGCTCAAGATCGGCCTCAAGCCGATCGTCGCGATCAACAAGGTCGACAAGCACGACGCGCGCCCGACCGAGGTGATCAACGAGGTGTTCGACCTGTTCGCCGCGCTCGACGCCACCGACGAGCAGCTCGACTTCCCGATCCTCTACGGCTCCTCCAAGCAGGGCTGGATGGCCGATAAGGTCGAGGGCCCGCAGGACGGCATGGCGCCGCTGTTCGACCTCGTGCTCAAGCATGTCGAGCCGCCGAAGGTGGAGGAGGCCGCGGGCTTCCGCATGCTCGGCACCTTGCTCGAAGCCAATCCCTATCTCGGGCGGATCGTCACCGGCCGCATCTTCTCCGGTTCGATCAAGCCGAACCAGCCGGTGCGCGTGCTCGACGCCAAGGGCGGCGTCGTCGAAACCGGCCGCGTCTCGAAAATCCTCGCCTTCCGCGGCATCGAGCGCCAGCCCATCGACGAGGCGGAAGCCGGCGACATCGTCGCCATCGCGGGCCTCGANAAATTCAACGTCGCCGACACGCTCGCCGCGCCCGACGTCACCGAGCCCTTGCAGGCGCAGCCGATCGACCCGCCGACGCTGTCGATGACCTTCCTCGTCAACGATTCGCCTTACGCCGGCACCGAGGGCGACAAGGTGACGAGCCGCGTCATCCGCGACCGCCTGTTCAAGGAGGCGGAGGGCAATGTCGCGCTCAAGGTCGAGGCGGCGCCCAATTCCGACGCCTATGTGGTGTCGGGGCGCGGCGAATTGCAGCTCGCGATCCTGATCGAGAACATGCGCCGCGAGGGCTTCGAACTCGGCATCTCGCGCCCGCGCGTCGTCTTCCAGAAGGACGACGAGGGCCAGACGCTGGAGCCGATCGAGGAGGTCGTCATCGACGTCGACGAGGAGTTCTCCGGCGTCGTCGTGCAGAAGATGAGCGAGCGCAAGGCGGAGCTGGTCGAAATGCGNCCCTCCGGCGGCGACCGCCAGCGTCTGGTGTTCTACGCCCCGACGCGCGGGTTGATCGGCTATCAGGGCGAATTGCTGACCGACACCAAGGGCACGGCGATCATGAACCGCCTGTTCCACGAATACGCNCCCTATAAGGGCGACATTCAGGGCCGGCGCAACGGCGTGCTGATCTCGACCGATCAGGGCGAGGCCGTCGCCTACGCCCTGTGGAACCTCGAAGACCGCGGCCCGATGATGATCGAGCCGGGCTGGAAGGTCTATCAGGGCATGATCATCGGCGAGCACACGCGCGACAACGATCTCGAAGTCAACGTGCTCAAGGGCAAGAAGCTCACCAACATCCGCGCCGCCGGCAAGGACGAGGCGGTGCGCCTGACGCCGCCGATCAAGATGACGCTGGAAAAGGCGCTGGCCTATATCGGCGACGACGAACTCGTCGAGGTGACGCCCAAGGCGATCCGTCTGCGCAAGGCGATTCTCGACCCCAACGACCGCAAGAAGGCGGAGCGCGCGGCGAAGGATTCTTCCGCCGCGTGACGCGCTGCGCCCGCGCGCCCGGCGCGGGCGTGCCTGGGCGACGCGCAGGAGCGACACAGACGAACGGCGCCCCTCGCGGCGCCGTTTTGCTATTGTCGCCGGCATGAGCAAGCTCAAGACCCTCGGCCCCGGCAAATCCGGCCTCGATCTCCTGCGCCTGATGCAGCAGGCCGACAATCGCGCGGCGATGGCGGTGACGCTCGACATGCATATCGTCGCGGTCGAGGAGGGGCGGGTGACGCTCGAATCGACGCCGGGCCGCCATCTCGAAAACACCAACGGCGTCGTGCAGGGCGGATACGCCGCCAGCCTGCTCGACATGGCCTGCGGCTACGCGATCATCTCGCGGCTTCCCGCNGGGAAAACCTGCGCGACGCTGGAGCTGAAGGTCGCCTATCACCGCGCCGTGCGCTTCGAGGCGGGGGCGGTGAAGGCGGAGGGCAAGGTGACGAGTCTGGGCCGCGCGGCGTTTTCGGAGGCGCGGCTGACCGACGCCGCCGGCGCCCTTCTGTCGAGCGCGACGGCGACCTTCCTGATCACCGAGCTTTAAGCGGCGGCGCGGCTCAGGCGTGCCCGGCCGCGCCCGACAGCATCGCGGNGTCGACGCCGATCTTTCGCAGCGCGCGGTCGTATTTGGCGTCGAGATCGTCGCCGAAAATGAAACTGGGGTCGGCCGGGCGNNCCAGCCAGCCGTTGCTCTGGATTTCGCTTTCGGNCTGGCCCGGCGACCAGCCGGCGTAGCCCAGCGCCAGCACCGCCTGCGCCGGGCCCTCGCCCCTGGCGATGGCGCGCAGAATGTCGACCGTGGCGGTCAGGTTGACGCCCGGATCGATCGGCAGCGTCGAATCCTTGATGAAAAAATCGGCGCTGTGCAGCACGAAGCCGCGGCCGGTCTCGACCGGCCCGCCTTTGAGCACCGGGACGCTCTCGACCGCGTCCGGCAGACGAATCGCGTCCTGCTCGGCGATCACGTCGAGCTGCACCAGAAGCTCCGAAAAGGTGACCTTGCGCGCNNGCTGGTTGACGACGATGCCCATCGCGCCCTCCGAGGAATGGGCGCACAGATAGATCACGCTTTTCTGAAAGCGCGGGTCCTCCATCGTCGGCATGGCGACGAGGAGCCCATCGAGATAGCCGCCGGCGCCCGACGCGAGGGAGGCGATTTTCTGGATCATGCGATGAAGATAAGCGCCGGGGGCGATCCGCCAAGGCTTCCGGCGGCGACGCTCGCGGCCGCACGGCGCCGCGCCGGGAAAGACGGCGACGGCGGCGCGCGCCGAGGCGGCTTACGCCTCGACGGGCCGGGCAGGACGCCCTAGTTTGAGGCCATCTCGCGGACGCTGGCCGGTCCGGGGCGACGAAAGGAGCATTCGATGACGATCAAGGTCGGAGACCGCCTGCCGCAGGCGACCTTCAAGACGATGACCGCCGACGGCGTGAAGCCGCGCACCACCGACGAGGTGTTCAAAGGCAAAAAGGTCGTCTTCTTCGCGGTGCCGGGCGCCTTCACGCCGACCTGCCACAANAACCATTTGCCGGGCTTCCGCGACCACGCCGCCGAAATCAAGGCGAAGGGCGTCGACGACATCGTCGTCACCTCCGTCAACGATCCTTTCGTCATGGACGCCTGGGCGAAGGCGACGGAGGCGGGCGACAAGATCACTTTTCTCGCCGATCCCAACGCCGATTTCGCCAAGGCGATCGGCATGGATCTCGACATGGCGCAGGGCCTGGGCTTCTCGCGCTCGAAGCGCTACTCGATGCTCGTCGTCGACGGCGTCGTGAAGGCGCTCAATCTGGAGGATTCGCCGGGCAAGGCCGAGGTGTCGAGCGCCGCGCATCTGATGCAGCAGCTCTGAGCGTGGCGGGGGCGACGCGTCCCCTGCCCAACCGCGTCGATCCGTTCGGCGCGCTGTTTTCGACGCCCGCGCGCGGGGCCCTGATGGGCAATCGCGGCGGGCGTTTTCATCGTGACGACCGCACGCTCGGCGCGCGGCGCTGGGCGTCGAAGCAATGGATTTGCTGCGTCACCTCCTTCAAGGGACGGCGCCGCGACGTCTGGGGCGCGGGCTACACCGAACTGTTTTTCCTCGACGAGGCGACGGCGCTGGCGGCCGGTCATCGCCCTTGCTTCGAATGCCGGCGCGACGCCGCGCAGGCCTTCGCGCGGNNGCGGCGTTCGGGCCCCGCGCGGGCGGCCGAGATCGACGCGGCGCTGCACGCCGAGCGGCAGAGCGCGCGCGCTGCGATCACGCGGGCGGCGGCGGACCGTCTGCCCGAGGGCGCGATGGCGGGGCTGACCGGGGGCGGCGCGGCGTGGCTGCGCTGCGAGGAAGGTTGGCGACGCTGGACGCCGTTCGGCTACGCGCCCGGCGCGCCGGGCGACGCGCCGCTGGCGAGCCTGACGCCGCCGACGACGCTGCGCGCGCTGCGGGAGGGCTATCGCCCCGCGCCGGCGGGCGCGCGCTGAAGGCGGCTCAGGCGGCGGCCTCGGCGCGCCCTCGCCCCGACTCGGCCTGCTCCTCTTCGTCGGCGCGCAGATCGAGATGCACCGCCTTGACGCCCGGCTCGTCGGGATCGGCCTGCACCTTGAAGCCGAGGTTGCGGCACATGTCGAGCATGGTGGTGTTCTCGTCGAGCACCTGCCNCTCGACCTCGTGCAGTCCGATCTCCTCGGCATGGGCGATCATGAAGCTCATGAGCTGCCAGCCCAGGCCCTGCCCCATGTCGGAGCGCAGGATGACCGCGTATTCGCCCACCGGCCGGTCGACGTCGCGCATCAGACGCACCTCGCCGAGCATGTCGCCGGTCTCCTCCTCGATCGCCACCAGCACGAAGGCGCGGGCGTAGTCGACCTGGGTCAGACGGGCGATGAAGGCGTGGCTGAACTCCTTGACCGGCGCGAAGAAGCGCAAGCGCAGATCGTCCTGTCCGACGCGCTCGAAGAATTTGAGATACATCGGCTCGTCTTCGGGGCGCACCGGGCGCACGAAGACGCGACGGCCGTCCTTGATGTCGAGATGGCGCTCCCACAGCTTGGGATAGGGCATGATCGCGAAGCGCTCGTTGACGCCGGAGCNCCTTGTCGGCTGGGCGGGCGCGATCTGCACGCTGGCGTCGAGCGCGATGACGCCGGTCTCGTCGGCGACGAGCGGGTTGAGATCGAGCGTGCGCACCTCGGGAAGGTCGGCGGAAAGCTGCGACAGTTTCATCAGCGTCAGCACGATGGCCTGGCGATCGGCCGCCGGCACGTCGCGATAGGCCTCGATCTGGCGCGCGACGCGGGTGCGGCCGATGAGGTCGTCGGCGAGGTCGAGATCGAGCGNGGGCAGCGCCAGCTTGACGTCGCCGATCTGCTCGACCGCCTTGCCGCCGCGGCCGAACACGACGACGGGGCCGAAGGTCGGGTCGTCCTNGATCCCGGCGATCGGCTCGCGGCCGTGGGCGCGGCGGATCATCGGATGCACGGTGACGCCGTCGATTCTGGCGTGCGGGCGAAGCCGGGGAATGGCTTCGAGTAGGTCGCGCGCGGCCGCCTCGATCGCCTCGGGCGTGCGCAGATCGAGCTTCACGGCGCCGATGTCGGACTTGTTGGAGATGTCGCGCGAGGCGATCTTGACCACCACCGATCCGGCCGAGACAAGATAGGCGCGGCCGGCGGCGGCGGCCTCCTGCGGCGTCGCGGCGAGCGTCGCGGAGGCGACCTCGACGCCATAGGAATCCAGCAGTTCGACGATTTCGTGCTGGTCGAGCCATTCGCGGCCCTGCGCCAGCGCATGGCGCACNNGGCGCGCGCGCGCGACGTCGGGCTCGAACTGGGTCGGCAGATCGGGCGGCGTCGCCATCAGCGCGTCGCGCACCTCGCGCCAGCGCACCATCTGCATGAAGCCTTCGAGGGCGTCGCCCTCGGAGGGGAAATNGGGAATCTTCGCCTTTTCGAAGATCGCGTCCGACTCCTCGCCGCCGCCGAGCCAGACCGCGAAGACGGGCTTGGCGTTGATGGTCTTGGCGCGATGCGCGGCGGCCGCGTCGGCGACCGCTTGCGCGGAGGCGGGGCCGGTCGACAGGGCGGTCGGGCAATGCACGACGAGCACGGCGTCGACGCCCTTGTCGGCGAGGATGGCGTCGAGCGCGGCGCGGAAGCGGGCGGGGTCGGCGTCGCCGACGAGGTCGACCGGATTGACGTGCGAGCCGCCCGCCGGCAGAGCGGCGTCGAGCGCGGCGACGGTTTCGGGAGCGAGCGTCGCGGCCTGACCGCCGCGGTCGAACAAGCCGTCGAGCGCGACGACGCCCATGCCGCCGCCATTGGTCACCACGGCGAGGCGGCCGCCGTTGAAGGGCCGCACGCGGCCGACGGTCTCGGCGGCGGCGAAAATCTCGTGCAGGCCGGCGACGCGCAACAGACCGGCGCGACGGAACGCGGCCTCATACACCGCGTCGTCGCCCGAGCGCGCCCCGGTATGGGCGGCGGCGGCGCGGGCCGAATCGGGATAGCGGCCGGATTTGACGACGATCACCGGCTTGACGCGGGCGGCGGCGCGGGCGGCGGAGAGAAAGCGCGAGGCGTCGCGGATCGACTCGATGTAGAGGACGATGGCGCGGGTCGCGTGATCGAGCGCGAAATGATCGAGCAGATCGGCGAAATCGACGTCGGCGGCGTCGCCGATCGACACCAGCCCGGACAGGCCGATGCGATGGGCGCGCGCCCAGTCGATGATCGCGGCGGCGACCGCGCCCGACTGGCTGATCACCGCCAGGTCGCCCGCGGTCGGAAAGCTGGCCGAGAACGACGCGTTGAGCTTGCCGCGCGGCGCGATCACGCCGATGCAGTTGGGCCCCACGACCCGGATGCCGGCGCGGCGGGAGACCTCGCGCAGCCGCTCGTCCAGCGACCCCTCGCCGTGGTGATGATCGGCGGTGATGACGACGGCGAAGGGGACGCCCTTGGCGGCCGCGTCCTCGACGAGCGCGACGACATTCTCCTTGGGCGCGCAGATCACCGCAAGGTCGGGAACCGAGGGCAGATCCTTGAAGCTCGGCGCGCAGGGCAGCCCGTCGACCTCGGCGTGGCGCGGATTGACGGCGCTCAGCTGGCCGCGAAAGCCGGCCTCCCGGATGTTCCGCAACANCCGCCTCCCGATCGAACCGGGGCGCGCGCTGGCGCCGGCGACGGCGATCGAACGGGNGGCGAACAGTTTGGCGAGGCGGCGCTCGGCCATTCGGCTTCTCCTTGACGGCGTTCGGACGACGCGCGCGGCGTCCAGGCGGCGACGGGGGCGACGAGAAACGGGTCCACATTCACGCGACGCCGCAATCATGCCACGGTTCATGTTGCAACGCAGCAATAATGTCGTTCAAATCGGAACGATCTTCGCAGTGCGGAAGGAGACCGATCGCCGCAGGGGCGGACGCGCCCGCCGCCGCGCCCCGGCGACGCGGCGCTTGCGCCCGAGCCCGCGCGCAGGCCAACTCCGCGGATGGTGATTCTCGGGCTGACCGGCTCCATCGGCATGGGCAAATCGACGACGGCGGCGCTGTTGCGACAGGCCGGCGCGCCGGTGCACGACGCCGACGCCGCCGTGCACGCGCTGTATCGCGGCGCCGCCGTCGCGCCGATCGAGGCGGCGTTTCCCGGCGTGACGCGCGAGGGCGCGGTCGATCGCGGGCTGCTGGCGGGGCGGGTTCTGGGCGACGAGGCGGCGATGAAGCGGCTCGAAGCGATCGTGCATCCGCTGGTGGCGGCGCAGCGCGACGCCTTCCTGGCGCAGGCGCGGGCGCGGCGCGCGCGCGTCGCCGCGCTCGACATCCCGTTGCTGTTCGAGACCGGCGGCGAGCGGCTGGTCGACGCCGTGGTGGTGGTCACCGCGCCGTTCAGCGTGCAANNAAAGCGCGTGCTGGCGCGCCCCGGCATGACGCCGGAGCGCTTCGAGGCGATCATGGCGCGTCAGATCCCCGACGCGGTCAAGCGGGCGCGCGCGCATTTCCTGATCGACACCAGCCGCGGCGTGGAGGCGGCGCGCCGTCAGGCGGCGGGCGTGCTGCGCGCCTGCGCCGGCATGGGATGACCGCATGGGATGACCGCATGGGGTGACCACGCGGCGAAAAGGGCGAGGACCAGAATGCGCGAAATCGTGCTCGACACGGAGACGACCGGCTTCGAGCCGGCGACGGGCGACCGGCTGGTCGAGGTCGGATGCGTCGAATTGATCAATCACATCCCCACCGGGGCGACGTTCCATCGCTACGTCAATCCCGAGCGCGACATGCCCGAAAGCGCCTTCAAGGTGCATGGCCTGTCGAGCGATTTTCTGGCCGACAAGCCGCGCTTCCACGAAATCGTGGAGGATTTCCTCGCCTTCATCGGCGACGCGCCGCTCGTCATCCACAACGCCCGGTTCGACATCAAGTTTCTGGATTTCGAGCTGACCCGCGCCGGCCGCGCGGCGCTCGGTCTGGAGCGCGCCGTCGACACGCTGCAACTGGCGACGCGCAAACATCCTGGAGCGCGCAACTCCCTCGACGCGCTGTGCGAGCGCTACGGCATCGACAATGCGCGCCGCACCAAGCATGGAGCGCTGCTCGACGCCGAGATTCTGGCCGAGGTCTATGGCGAATTGACCGGCGGTCGACAGACGGCGCTGCTGCTGGCGNNGGCGAGGAGCGCGTCGAAAGGGGGCCGGCGCGCGGCGCGGGTCGCGGCGCGCCCGGTCGCGATGGCGGCGCTGATCACCGCGCAGGAGGCGGAGGCGCACGAGGCCTTCGTCGCGCGGCTCGGCGACAAGGCGATCTGGCGCGACTACACGGTCAAGCCGCAGGGCTGAGCGTCACTCGTAGCTGACGATTTCGCGTTCGCCGTGGCGACGGCAGGCCATCCGGGCGAGGTCGCCGGGCTTGCGGCGGCGCAGGAAACGCGGGCGGCGGCGCTGCGCCAGATCGACGCGACGGCGCGCCGGGCGCTCATGGTCGGGGCCGGCCAGCGGCGCGAGGACGCCGTCGGTCCCCTCGACGAGTTGGGNGAGCGCGAACCAGGCGGCCCAGCCCGCGAGCGCCGCGAGCGCGTCCGATTCGCGGTCGGCCAGCGCCAGGCGGGCGGAGAGTTCGGGGTCGGCGTGGACGAGCGACACCTCGTAGGCCGGAAGGCCGTCCTCGACGACGACGCCGAGCGCGACGCCGCGATAGGCGGAGGGCGCGAGATTGAGCCGCATCGCGACGCCGCAGACCGATCGCTCGATGAGGATGCGGGCGGGAGAGAACTCGACGCGACGGCGACGGCCGTCGGCGCGCGGGTCGGGCAGATAGGCGACGACGGGCGCGGCGGCCGGCGCGAAGGCGCCGGCGAGCGGGCGACGGTGCGAGGCGGCGATGTCGGTCATGGCGTGGCTCCCGAGGCCGGAGGCGGCCCCTTTCGTCGAGGCATGGTGGCCCCCAGCCCTCGACCGAACCCTAACGGGTCTGGTTAAGCCTTTGTCGTTAAGCGGCTTTTCCGATGTTGAGCTGACAACGCGACAAGACAATCGTTCAAATTGTCGATATCGCCCGCGCCCGGCCGCGCTTCCCGCGGGCGCGAGACCGGCTATGGGGCGACATGGCCGAGCCCTCCGGCGGCGACGCCGCCCGCGCGCTGGACATTCTCGTGGAGGCCGCGCGCGCGGCNGGAGAGATCGCGCTCGCTTATTTCCGACCCGGCGGCCAGACCTCGGCGCGGGTGTTCTGGAAAGAGGGCGGCTCGCCCGTCACCCACGCCGACCACGCGGCCGACGCGTTCTTGCGCGAGCGGCTGACGCAGGCGTTCCCGGAGACCGGATGGTTGTCGGAGGAAACCGCCGACGACGCCGCGCGGCTTTCGCGCCGGCGCGCGCTGGTCGTCGATCCGATCGACGGCACGCGCGCCTTCATGCGCGGCGACGCGCGCTGGGCGGTGTGCGCGGCGCTGGTCGAAGACGGCCGGCCGATCGCCGGCGTGGTGCATCTGCCCGCGCGCGGAGAAACTTTCACGGCGGCGCGCGGCGGCGGGGCGAGGTTGAACGGCGCGGCGATCCGCGTCTCCGGCCGCACGCGCCTCGCCGGCGCGCGGGTGAGCGGGCCGACGCCGATGGTCGACGCGCTCAAACGCGACGCGCCGGGCGTCGAGGCGGTCGAACGCGACCCCTCGCTGGCGGTGCGCATCGTGTCGGTCGCGCAGGGCCGTCTCGACGCCGCCTTCGCCTCCGCGCGGTCGCATGACTGGGACCTTGCGGCGGCCGATCTGATCCTGCAAGAAGCGGGCGGAGCGCTCACGGATCTGGANGGAGTCCGTCCGCTCTACAATCGGCCGGAGACACGACATTGCGAACTGGCGGCCGCGCCGATCGCCCTACAGACCGCGCTTCTCGCGGCGGCGCGCGGCGTGCGCCGGTGAAGCGTATTGACGCGGCGCGTCCGCCGTCGTGAAACGACGCCCGGACGCCGAACATATGGACCGATTCCGATGACCGCCAAAAAGAAGAAACCCCAGCTCCTGCATCTCGTCTTCGGCGGCGAGCTGGTCAGCCTCGACTCGCATGAGTTCAAGGACGTCAAGCATCTCGACATCGTCGGCATCTATCCCAACTACGCGGAGGCCGAAAAAGCATGGCGCGGCAAGGCGCAGGCCTCCGTCGACAACGCGATGATGCGGTATTTCGTGGTGCATATGCATCGCCTGCTCGACCCCGAGCATCCGGAAGCCTGACCAGGAAGCGGCGCGCCGAGCGACCGGCAGGGACGCGGCGCAAGACGTGAGCGGGAGGCGTGAGTGCTGAAGCGGATCGGCCGGTCGCGGCCCGTTCAGGAGGCGATCGGCGCGCTGGCGGCCGGCTATCTCGGGCTCGTGCGTCGCACCAACCGCTTCGTGATCGAACCGCCCGACTTCGAGGCGCGGGTCGGCGCCGATCTGCCGGTCATCGCGGCGATGTGGCACGGCCAGCATTTCATGACGCATTTCGCCTGGCCGAAAGGCGCCAAGGTCGCCGCCCTGATCTCGCGCCACGGCGACGCNGGGCTCAACGCCATCGCGCTGCGCCGGCTCGGCGTCGTCCCGATCCGCGGCTCGGGCGGGCGGGCGGCCAAAATGCACCGGCGCGGCGGTTTCGCGGCGCTGCGCGAGATGCTGCGCGCGCTCAAAGACGGCGTCACCATCGTGATGACCGCCGACGTGCCGAAGGTGGCGCGGGTGGCGGGCTCGGGCATCGTCACGCTCGCCCAGCATTCCGGGCGGCCGATTTATCCCGTCGCCGTCGTCACCAGCCGGCGGTTCGATTTCGGCAGTTGGGACCGCGCCTCGCTCGGCAAGCCGTTCGGGCGCGGGGCGATCGTCGTCGGCGATCCGATCCGCGCGCCCGCCGACGCCGACGCGCAGACGATCGAGCGGCTTCGCCTTGAGGTTCAGGACGGNCTCGATCGCGCCTATCGGCGCGCCTATGCGCTGGTCGGCGCGCAGGATCCGGGCGCCGGGCTGCGGCCCGCGCCATGATCGGCGCCCCGACAAAGGGCGAGATGCTGNCTGGCGCTCTATCGCGGCGCGGGGCGGCTCGCCCAGCCTTTCGCGCCGGCCCTGCTCGGCCTGCGCCGCCGGCGCGGCAAGGAGCATCCGGTGCGCTGGCGCGAAAGCNNTCGGAAAGGCGTCGCTGGCGCGCCCGCACGGGCGCTGGCTTGGCTGCACGGGGCGAGCGTGGGCGAGAGCGTGGCGCTGCTGCCGCTGGTCGAGGCGCTGTGCGCGCAAGGTTTCTCCGCATTGGTGACGAGCGGCACGGCGGCGTCGGCGCGCATGATGCAGACCCGGCTGCCGGCCGGCGCCATGCATCAATTCGCCCCGCTCGACACGCCGCAGGCGACCGCCGCCTTTCTCGACCATTGGCGCCCGAGCTTCGGCATGATCGCCGAATCNGGGCTGTGGCCGACCTGGCTGGTCGAGGCGCGCGCCCGCGCGATCCCGATGTTTCTGGTCAATGCGCGGATGTCGGAGCGCTCCTTCGCGCGCTGGCGCAAGCGCCCGGCGCTGATCGGGGCTATGCTTTCGCGCGTCGAGGCGGTGTTCGCGCGCACCCGCGAGGACGGCGAGCGCTATCTCGATCTCGGCGCGCCGCGCGTCGAGCTGGCCGGCAATCTGAAATTCGACGTCGCCGCGCCGCCCGCCGATCCGGCGGCGCTGGCGAGCTTGAGCGCCGCCATCGGGGCGCGGGCGACCTGGGCGGCGGCCTCCACCCATCCGGGCGAGGAGGAGGCGGCGCTCGGCGTGCATACGGCGCTCAAGCGGCGCTTTCCCGACCTTCTGACGCTGATCGCGCCGCGTCATCCCGAGCGCGCCGACGCCGTCGCCGCGCTGGCGCGCGCGGCNGGGCTGACGGTCGCCCGCCGCTCCCTCGGCGAACCGGCGACGGCGGCGGTCGACGTCTATCTGGTCGACACGATCGGCGAACTTGGCCTCGTCTACCGGCTGGCGGGGGCGGCTTTCGTCGGCGCGACGCTGGCCCCGATCGGCGGCCACAGCCCGGTCGAAGCCGCCAAGCTCGGCGCGGCGATCCTGCACGGCCCGCATGTCGACAAGGCGCAGGAGGATTACGACATGCTCGACGCCGCCGGCGGCGCGATCGCCGTCGCCGACGCGGCGGGGCTGGCGGGGGCGCTGGCGGGCCTGCTCGGAGATCCCGCGCGCATGCGCGCGGTCGGGCGCGCCGCCAATATCGCGGTCGAGAGCCAGACGGGAGCGACGCGGCGCATTCTTCTCGCGCTCGAACGCCTGCGCGACGCGCAGGGCCCGGCCTGATGCGGCCCCCTGCCTTCTGGAACGCGCCCGCGCCGACATTGGCGGCGCGGCTGTTGTCGCCGCTCGGCGCGCTCTACGGCGCGGTCGCGGCCGCGCGGATGCGGCGACCGGGAACGCGGGTCGAGCTGCGGGTGGTCTGCGTCGGCAATTTCACGCTCGGCGGCGCCGGCAAGACGCCGGCCGCGCTGGCGACGGCCGAGCGGTTGATCGCGCAGGGGGAACGGGTCGTGTTCCTGTCGCGCGGCTATGGCGGGTCGCTGTCGGGGCCCAATCCGGTGACGGTCGACGCGCAGCGCCACGCCGCGGCGCAGGTCGGCGACGAGCCGCTGCTGCTGGCGCGCGTCGCGCCGACGGTGATCTGCGCCGACCGCGTCGAGGGCGCGCAGGCGGCGCGGCGGATGGGGGCGAGCGTCGTCATCATGGACGACGGGCTGCAAAATCCCGCGCTCGCCAAGGACGAACGCATCGCCGTGGTCGACGGCGCGGTCGGACTCGGCAACGCATTGCCCTTTCCGGCCGGGCCGTTGCGCGCGCCGATGGCGGCGCAATGGGAGTTGGTCGACGCGGTCTGGATCGTCGGATCNGGGGCGCCGGGAGAACGCGTCGCGCAGGCGGCGGCCCGGGCCGGCAAGCAGGTCGCGCGCGGTCGCCTCGTCCCCGATCCCTCCGTCGTCGCGACGCTGGCGGGACGGCGCTTGCTCGCCTTCGCCGGCATCGGGCGGCCGCANAAATTCTTCGACGCGCTGCGCGAGGCCGGGCTCGACGTGGCGGCGACGCAGGCTTTCGCGGACCATCATCCCTTCACGCGCGAAGACGTCGCGGCGCTCGCGCGAGGCGCGGCGGCGCGGGGGCTGAGCCTCGTCACCACCGAGAAAGACCTGGCCCGTCTCGACGCGGAGCAGCAGGCCGTCGGCGCGGCGGCGGGCCTCGTCGCGCTGCCGGCGCGGCTGGTTCTCGAACCGCCCTGAGGAGAGAAAGATGCGGCAGGACGACCAGACGGCGCTGGTTCTTTTCTCCGGAGGCCAGGACTCCACGACATGCCTGGCCTGGGCGCTGGAGCGGTTCGGGCGGGTGGAGACGGTCGGTTTCGACTACGGCCAGCGCCACGCCGTCGANGCGGAGGCGCGGCTGCGCGTGCTGGCGCGGCTGCGCGCCGGGTTTCCGGCCTGGCGCGACCGGCTCGGCGAGGACCATCTGCTCGATCTCAAGACGCTGGGGGCGATCAGCGACACGGCGCTGACGCGAGAGGTCGGGCTGGCGATGGCCGAAAGCGGCCTGCCCAACACCTTCGTGCCGGGGCGCAACCTGATCTTCCTCGCCTTCGCGGCGGCGCTGGCCTATCGGCGNGGGGCCAGACATCTCGTCGTGGGCGTCTGCGAGACCGACTTCTCCGGCTATCCCGATTGCCGCGACGACGCGATGAAGGCGATGCAAGTCGCGCTCAATCTGGGCATGGAGGCGCGTTTCGTGATCCACACCCCGCTGATGTGGATCGACAAGGCCCAAACCTGGGCGATGGCGGCGGAGCTGGGCGGGCGGGCGCTGGTCGATCTGGTGCGGGAGGACACCCATACCTGTTATCTGGGCGAACGCGGCCCGTCGCGGGACTGGGGCCACGGCTGCGGCGAATGCCCGGCCTGCGCGCTGCGCGCGGCCGGCTGGGCGAAATTCGCGGCGGGGCGCGCTCACGAATAAGAGCGCACCAGACTTCCGGCCAGCAGGCTCCAGCCGTCGATCAGAACGAAAAACAGCACCTTAAGCGGCAGCGACAGCACCGAGGGCGGCAGCATCATCATGCCCATCGCCATCACCACGACGGCGACGATGAGGTCGATGACCAGAAAGGGCAGCACGATCAGGAAGCCGATTTCGAAACCGCGGCGGATCTCCGAAATCAGGAAAGCGGGGGCGAGGATGCGCAAATCCGTCGCCTCGCGCGAGGCTTCATGGATTGGGCNGGCGAGATCGGAAAACAGCGTCAGATCGCGGTCGCGGACCTGCGCCAGCATGAAGCCGCGCAGCGGCTTGACCGCCGCCTCGTAGGCCTGCGTTTCGGTGAGCTTGCCCTCCAGATAGGGCGCGACGCCGGTTCTCCACGCCTCGTCGCCGACCGGCGCCATCACGTAAGCGGTCATGAACAGCGACAGCGCGATCAGAACGAGATTGGCGGGCGCGCCCTGAAGCCCCAGGCCCGAGCGCAGGAACGAAAAGGCGATCACGAAGCGGGTGAAGCTCGTCAGCGTCACCAGGAGGATCGGAGCCAGCGACAGCGCCGCCACCAGCACGAAGGTCTGGCCGATGCGCCCGGCCGCGCCGTCGCCGAGAAGCGGGCCGGGCGCGTTCTGGGCGAAGGCGGCGGCGGGCGCGAGCGCGAAGGCCAGCGCGGCCAGACGCAGGAGGGCGCGTCTCATTGGGTCACCAGGGTCTGGATCAGCACTTCGCGCACCTTGCCGTCGCTGCGGATGCGGGCGCGCTCCAACAGATCCTCCTGAACCGCCTTCAATCCCGCCGGGCCCTCAAGCTCGGGCAGAGCGAGAGTCGATAAATATACTAGAGTATCGTCAGCGATCTCAGCTGTTAACGTCTTAGCCCGGGTAGCCTCGATCTCGTCGACGACGACGACGCCCTCGAAGCGGACCCACACATGCGCCGGCGCGCGCAAGGGGCCGACGATCGGCGGCAGCGCCAGAACGCCCTCGACCGTCGTCGGAGGCGGCGTCTTGGCGGCGGACTTTTCGCCGGCTTTGGCGTGCCCGTCATTCTTGCCGTGCGCGTCGGCCTTGCCATGCGCATCCGCCTTGGCGTGCGTTTCGACCTTGGCGGCGGCGTTCTCGGCCGCGGGTTTGGGCGCGCCGAAGCCGGGCAGCCGGGTCGCGCCGACGCCCAGGCCGGCGGCGATCAAGGTGGCGAGCGCAAATGAAACGAGGGCGCGCAGCATGGTCAGAACGGCACGTAGCGATCATAAAGCTGGTGGCCCCAGCCCGGCTGCTTGACCTCGGTGACGCGGCCGCGCCCGCCATAAGAGACGCGCGCCTCGGCGATCTTGTCGTAGGAGATCGAGTTGTCGCGGGCGACGTCGCGCGGGCGCACGACGCCGGCGATGGTGAGCACGCGCATCTCGAAATCGACGCGCACCTCCTGCGACCCGGAAATCATCATGTTGCCGTTGGGCAGCACGTCGGTGACCACGGCGGCGAGCGAGAGCTGAATCTTCTCGGCGCGGTCGATCTGGCCGCGGCCCTTCGAGGAGGTGGCCGAATCGACGCCGAGACTGGCGTCGCCTTTGTAGCCCGCCCCCATCAGGCCCATCACGATGTCGAGGCCGGATTTGACCTTTGAGTCGCGCGAACGGTCCGAGGTCGCGCCGAGGCTCGCCTTGTCGTTGATCGAAATCGTCACGGTCAACACGTCGCCGACGCGCGCGGCGCGACGGTCCCGGAAGAGATCGCCGGCGCGCCCGTCCCAAAGCGAATCTCCGCNCCGGCCGGTCGGCGCGGGCGCGATAGAGCATCGAGGGGGCGAGGCGCTCTGCGCGATGCCGTCGCCGACCGGACTCAGCGGCGGCGCGCGGTTGATCTCTTCTATGTCTTTGGCGCAGCCAGCGAGGCAAAGCGCGGCGAAGATCGAGGCCAGCCGGGCGGCGCGGCGAGGGGCGCGTCTCATCGCGCCGCCCCCGGCGAGGCGGCGGCGGGGGCCGGCGCCGGCATCGCCAGCGACAAGCGGGCCGCTTTGGCCGGCGCGGTCTCGTTCAGAATCGCGGAGACCGTGCGCGGCGGCATCTTGGCGAGCAAGGCGGCGGCCGAGGCCTCGTCCATCGCCACGAGCGGGCGGAGGCGGCTTCAGGCTTCATTTTGGCGACGATGTCGGCGAGATGGGACAGCGCCTTGGAGCGGGCCGCGTCCTGCCTCTCCATCCATCCGCGCAGCTCGGCCTGTTTTTCGGCGAGGCGCGCGGCCTGCTCCTCAAGCTTGGCCTCCAGCTCCTTAAGGCGCTGGGCCTGATAGGCGATGCGCGCCTGGGCGGCGGCGTCCCCGGCGGCGCGACAATAAGCGGAGGCGAGCGGGTTGTCGGCGGCCGCGTCGGGCTTGTCGGCGGGGCGACGGGCGTCGGCGCAGAGGCGACGGGCGCGGCCTCGGCGGCGGGCGGGGCCGCAGCCGGCGATTTCGGCGCGGAGGCCGGAGCCGGGCGGGCGGAGGAGCGCTCGTAGAGAGACGCCGGCGCGCGGCTCGGCGCGGGCGGACGTCGCGGCGGACGTCGCGGCGGCCGCCAAGGCGAGAGCGGCGAGCGTCGGGAATCGGCGGGAGCGAAGCATGGCCCGAGGCTGGGGCGGAGCGCTTGCGCCGGGCTGGCGCGGGCTTCGATCTTTTCTGATATTTTAGTATAATAAATATTTTTCAATTATTTAAAGTCATTCGCGCGGCGCGACGAGGCGCAGTCCATCGACCTCAGCCACCGCGAAGGAGACCCCGAACGCCCGATCAAGGGCGCCGCTCGCCATCGCCTCGCAGGCCGGCAGATCGGCGATCAGCGCGCCCTCGCGCATCAAAAGGACGCGACCGCAAAAGCGCAGCGCGAGCCCGATGTCGTGCGTCACGACCAGCGCCGCCCGCCCGCGCCGCGTTTGATCGGCGAGCGCCGTCATCACGGCGAGCTGGTGACCGGGGTCGAGCGCGGCGATCGGCTCGTCGGCGAGCAAAAGGTCGGCCTCGACCGCAAGGGCGCGCGCCAGAAGCACGCGGGCGCGTTCGCCGCCCGACAGCTCCGTGGCGGCGCGATCGGCGAGATGGGCGACGTCGCAGGCGCGCATCGCCTCCTCGACCGCGGCGGCGTCCCTCCCAGAGAGGGGGAAGCGCGCGCCGTGCGGCAGACGTCCGAGCGCGACAAGCTCGCGCGCCGGCAAGGGCCAGGCCGCCTCGCCGCCTTGGGCGAGATAGGCGACGGCGCGGGCGCGGGCGGCGCGCGGCAAGCCGTCGAGCGGCGCGCCGCCCAGGTTGAGCGCCCCGCCATAGGGAATCAGGCCCGCCAGGGCGCGCAGCAACGTCGTCTTGCCCGCTCCGTTGGGGCCGAGCAGCGCGACCAACTCGCCTCCGCGCAGGGCGAAATCGGCCGCCGCGACGACCGTGCGCGCGCCGCGCAGAACCGTGAGGCGGCGGACGTCGAGCAAGGGCGCCGGTCCGCTCACAACGGCCCCCGTCCGGCCCGCCGCGTCCAGGCGAGCCAGAAAACAGCGGCGCGCCAAGCAGCGCGGTGAGCACGCCGACCCTGATCTCGGTGGTGGCCGGAATCAGCCGCACGCCGATGTCGGCGGCGGTGAGCAGGCTCGCCCCGACCGCCGCCGNAGGCGCAAGCGCGCGGGCCGGATCGCCGCCCGCGAGCGCGCGGGCGAGAAACGGCGCCGCCAGTCCGACGAAGCCGATCGCGCCGGAGACCGCGACGCCGGCCCCCACGCACAGCGCCACGCCGAGCGCCGTCGCCGAGCGCAGACTCGCGACCGAAACGCCAAGGCTTTCGGCGGTCTCCTCGCCGAGCGTCAGGGCGCGATAGCCGCGCGCCTGCGCCAGCAACACCGCCGCCCCGGCGGCCAGAAACGGCGCGGCGAGCAGGACGTGGCGCATCGAGCGATCTTCGAAAGAACCCATCAGCCAGAACACGATCTCCGTGACCGCGAAGGGATTTTTCGACAAATTCAGGGTGAGCGAAATCGCCGCCCNCGACAGGCTCGACAAGGCCAGGCCGACAAGGATGAGGGCGACGACCCCGGCGCCGCGCCCCGCGAGCGCGAACAGCGCGCCGACCGAGGCGAGCGCCCCGGCGATGGCGGCGGCGGGCAAGGCCCAGCTTCCGGCCTGAGCCAAACCCAGATGCAGCACGACGACCGCGCCGAGCGCGGNCGCCTGCGGCGCTCCGAACACCGCGGGCTCGGCGAGCGGATTGCGCAACAAGCCCTGCATGGCGGCGCCCGAAAGGCCAAGCGTCGCCCCGACGCCCAGGGACAAAAGCGCGCGGGGCAGGCGAATTTCTCGTATGATGAGGCCGGCGACCCCATCGCCGCGGATCAGCCCGCTCCAGACCTCCGCCGGCGACAAATGCGCGGCGCCGACGAAGAGGGATGCGGCCGCGAGCGCCAGAAGCGTCGCGGCCGTCAGCGCGGCGAGGCGGCCGCGCGCGCGCGTCATGCGCCGGGCGCCCCGAGGGGCCTGCGCGTCGGCCTCACCATGTCGCCTTCAGGCCGGCGTAAAAGGCGCGACCGGAGGTGGCGTAGTCGCGGATCTCCTCATAGCGCGCGTTGGTGACGTTCTCGACCCTGCCGAAGAAGGAGAAGGCCTCGTTCAGCTTGTAGTTGGCCGAGAGGTCGAGCTTGGCCCAGGCCGGAACCTTGACGCGGCTGAAGGTCTGGTTGTCGATGTCGACGCGCCGGCCCGTCATCGTCAGGCGCGCTTCGAGTTCGAGATTGGGCGCGCCGCTATAGGCGAGCGCCACGAAGCCCTTGTTGAAGGGCCGGCGCGCAAGCCAGGCGTGGGTCTTCAGATCTTCGGCGTGGAGATAGGTGTAGTTGGCCCGCACACGCCACACGTCCGGCACGAGCGCCAAGTCGCCCGACAGTTCGACGCCGCGCGTGAGGGCGCGCTTCACGTTGAAATAGCGGGAGGTTTGCATATTGAAATCGATCAGGTCGCGATAGCGCGCCTCGAAATAGGTGGCCGACAGCTTGACGCGGCCGTCCCACAGCCGCTGGTCGAGCCCGACGTCGAACCCGGTGTTCTTCTCCGGGCGCAGGTTGGGATCGCCATAGACCGAATAGCGCTGGTAGAGCGTCGCCGCCTTGGCTCCCGTGCCGACGCTGGCGCGCAGCTTGGTGTCGGTCTCGGTCAGCTGATAGGCGAGCGTGGCGCGCCCCGTCGTGAAGGTCTTGCCGCCGAGCACGCGGTCGACGCGGCCGCCCAGCGTCAGATCGAGGCGGTCGCCGAAGCGGATCTGATGCTGGAGGAAGGCCGATTGGGTGGTCTGGCCGCGGTCGATCTGGGTGGTCTTGGGAGAGGCTGGCAGCCACTGCTCCTGCGCCCGGGCGGTTTCGCGTTCGGCTTTCAGGCCGAACACCGTGGTTCCGACGGCGCCGAGGCGCGCCTCGCCCTGATATTCGACGCCGGCGCGCTCGCCGCGATAGAAGGTGTCGCAGTCGTAGCCGTTGAAAANACTGTCGAAACACGCCTGAGTGAGGCGGTTGAAGCGATCGGTGCGCGAGCCGGTCAGCGTCACGCTCTGGCGAAGCGCGCNCCCGAAGGAGTCCAGCGAGGCGCGGGCGTAGGCGGAGGCCGTGCGGCTGCGCGCCTTCATCTGGCGGTCGTCGGGGTCGCTCATGAAGGCGGCGGGACTGTCGAGCTTGTCGAACAGATTGAAGCCGGAGCCGCCGACCTCCGNCTCGACGCCCTGGGCAGGTCGCCAGGCGACGCGGCCGGTGACGCCGCCCTTCTGCGCGCCGTCGGATTCGAGCGGCGGCAGGCCGGCGGCGCGGCGGGCGTTCTCGATGCGCTTGATGCGATAGCCGTAGCGCGAAAAGCCGTCGGTGCGGAAGCCGTCGATCCCGAAGGCGTAGGAGAGCGTCTCGGTCCCTCCCGAGAAGGTCGCGCGGGAATGCAGCGTTCCGTAGCTGCCGCCCTCCAGCGTCAGCGACGCCTTCGGCGCGCCTGCGCCTTTCCTGGTGATGATGTTGACGACGCCGCCCATCGCGTCGGAGCCGTAGAGCGCCGATTGCGGGCCGCGCAGCACCTCGATGCGGTCGATGTCGGTGATCGAATAGGCGCCGAAGTCGAATTCGCCGCCTGTCGCGGACGGGTCGCCGACGCGCACGCCGTCGATCAGCACCAGCGTCTGGCCGGCGGCGGCGCCGCGCAAGGTGACGTTGGAGTAGCCGCCGACGCCGCCCGATTCGTAAATGTCGAGGCCCGGAACCTGGCGCAGCACGTCGGCGGCGCTGCGGGCGCCGGTCTTCTCGACCTCGGCGGCGCGGATCACCGAAATGGCGCCGCCGGCGCGCGCGATCGGCTCTCNGACGCGCGCCGCGGTGACGACCACCTCGGGAAGCGCGTCTGGCTCCGCCGCCACGATCTGGGGAAACAGCGAATATGCGCAGAAAGAAGCGCCGGCCAGAAAGGCCTGGCGCGCGTTGGACAGTGTCATGTCGCCTCCCGCCGTCCCACCGACGGCGTTCCAGGTTGCACATGACGAGGGCCGGTCTCCTGGCTCGCGGGTCGTGGCCCAACTCCCGCCTTCCCACCGTTCCGGAGGTCTCCGTTCGGGCAGTGGCGTTTCGGGAGAGGGCTCGCCGCTCACAGTTGCGGGGGCAGCCGCGGAATTCGACGCCTTGACGAAAGGCGCCGTCACCGCATTCCCTTGCTCCGAAGCCAGTTGGCCCCAGAGCGCCGTCGTCGGCGACAGTCCTAGGCGCGAGGCGGCATGCGCGCAATCGTTTCTTTTGGCTTAATGGCGGCCGCGGCGTGGCTGGGCTGCGGCGCGTTCGCCCAAGACGGGGCGGGCGCCAGGCCGCCGCGGCGGATCGTCTCCGCCAATCTGTGCGCCGACCAGCTGCTGCTGGCGCTGGGCGACCCCAAGACGATCGTCGCCCTTTCGGTCCTGGCCTCCGATCCGGCCCTGTCTCCCGCCGCCGACGCGGCGCGCCGCCACCCGGCGATCCGCGGCAGCGGAGAGGAAATCGTGCGGTTCTCCGCCGATCTCGCTCTGATCGGCGCCTATGACACGCCGTTCACCCGCGCGATGCTGGCCGAGAAAGGCGTGCCGATNTTTCGGCTCGCGCCCTGGTCGAGCCTCGAAGAGGGACGCGCGCAGATCCGGGCGCTGGCGGAGCGTCTCGGCCGGCGCGACCGCGGCGAGGCGCTGGTGGCCGCGATCGACGAGGCGGCGGCGCGGGCGCGGGAGCGGCCGGGCGGCCGGCGACCTTTGATGCTGCATCGGCGCGGCTACGCNCCGGGCGCGAAGACCGTCACGTCGGAGATCGCCCGGATCGCAGGCCTNGATCGACGTCGCCCCCGTCTCGGGGTGGCGCAGGGCGGCTTTCTGCCGATCGAAGCGGTGATCGCCGCGCGGCCTGACTTCCTGATCGTCTCCGATCTCGACACGCAGGCGCCCGACCGCGGCAAGCTGTTGCTCCATCCCGCCCTCGCGCGGCTCTATCCGCCGGCCCGCCGGCTCGTCTCCTCCGATCCGATGACTTTATGCGCCGGGCCGGCGACGCCGGCCGCGATCGACGCGCTGGCGGCCGAAATCCGGGCCAAGACGCGATAAAGCCGTCCGATCCGCAGCCCGCCGCTTGGCGCGGCGGGCGCGAGGCGTTAGCAACAGAGGCGGCCCTCCAGCTCCTTCCGCTCTTGATTCCGGCGCGCGGCGAGCGCATCTGCGGCGGACCGCCGCCCGTCAAGCCCGTTCGCGAGACCCCGTTTCGATGTCCAAACGCGATTTCTACGAAGTTCTCGGCGTCGCCCGCACCTGCACCGAGGTCGAGCTGAAGGTCGCTTTCCGCAAGGCGGCGATGGAGTGCCATCCCGACCGCAATCCCGGCGACAAGACCGCTGAAATCCGCTTCAAGGAGATCAACGAGGCCTATCAGGTCCTCTCCGACGGCCAGAAGCGCGCC
Source organism: Rhodoblastus sp. (assembly GCA_013693735.1). Taxonomy (GTDB): domain Bacteria; phylum Pseudomonadota; class Alphaproteobacteria; order Rhizobiales; family Beijerinckiaceae. Next base: position 844,983 of record CP059255.1, read on the forward strand.
GCTTACGATCGGTTCGGCCACGCGGCCTTCGACGGAGCTGGAGGGCATGGGCGGAGGAATGGGGCCTGACGGTTTCGCCTCCTCGATGGCCGACATCTTCGAGGATCTGTTCGGCGGCATGATGGGCGGGCGCCGGGCGGGCAGCGGGCCTCGGGGTCGGGACGCGAGCGCGGCTCGGATCTGCGTTACAATATGGAGGTGACGCTCGAAGAGGCCTTTCACGGCAAGACGGCGCAAATCAAGATACCAACCGCGATCGCCTGCGAGGCCTGTTCCGGCTCCGGCGCCAAGCAGGGCTCCAAGCCGAAGACCTGCACGGGGTGCCAAGGCTCCGGCCGCGTCCGCGCGACGCAGGGGTTCTTCGCCATCGAACGGACATGCCCGACCTGTCAGGGGCGCGGCGCGATCATCGAGAACCCTTGCGATAAATGCTCGGGATCGGGGCGCGTCACGCGCGAGCGCACCTTGTCGGTGAACATCCCGGCCGGCGTCGAGGACGGCACCCGCATCCGGCTCGCCGGCGAGGGCGAGGCGGGGCTGCGCGGNGGCGGGGCGGGCGATCTCTACATTTTCCTCTCGGTGAAGCCGCACCCCTTCTATCAACGCGACGGGGCCGATCTGTTTTGCCGCGTGCCGATCTCGATGGTGACGGCGGCGCTGGGCGGCGAATTCACCGTGCACACGATCGACGGGGCCGAGACCAAGGTGAAGGTGCCCGAAGGGGCGCAATCGGGAAAACAGTTCCGAATCAAGGGTAAGGGCATGCCCGTCCTGCGCTCTCGCGACGTCGGCGATCTCTATATCCAGGCCTCGGTCGAGACGCCGCAGAATCTGACGCGCCGTCAGCGCGAGCTGTTGCAGGAATTCGCCAAGGAATCGTCCGGCCAGACGCAGCCGGAGGCGGAAGGCTTCTTCGCCAAAATGAAGGATTTCTTCGTCGGCGGCGCGTGAGCGCGCGTCGCAAATCCAACGGGGTTTGACGCGCCCGCCCGTCCTTGCGACGTTGGGCGCGCCATGACCTCTCCTCGCCCCGCATAGCCGCCCGCTCATGCATTCCAGGCCCAATCCGTCGACGGTCGCTCCGGCAAAACCGAAGAATCTCGAAGCGCGGCTCGCCGACGAGGCGCGCTTCATCCGAAGCTGGCTTGAAAACCCGCTGGTGGCGGGCGCCGTGTCGCCGTCGAGCCGGTTTCTGGCGCGCGTCATGGCCCATGCGGTGGATCCCGACGGCCATGCGCCGATCGTCGAGCTGGGGCCGGGAACGGGCCCCGTCACCGAAGCGCTGATCGCCAAGGGCGTCGATGCGCGCCGCCTCGTGCTTGTGGAGTTCGATCCCGCCTTCTGCGCCTTGCTGGAGCGACGGTTTCCCGGCGCGCGGATCGTGCAGGGCGACGCCTACGATCTTCCCGCCACGCTCGCCGGCGCGCTTGAAGCGGCGCCGGTCGCCGTCGTCTCCAGCCTGCCTTTGCTGACCAAGCCGGAGGCCGTGCGGCTGCGGCTGCTGGCGGACGCGCTGGCGTTGATGGAGCCGGACGGCGTCTTCGTGCAATTCACGTACGGAATGGTGTCGCCGGCGCCGCGCGTCCACAAGGGTCGCCGGCAGGATTGGTTCGAGGCGGAGGCGTCGGCGCCGGTGTTGCGCAATCTGCCGCCCGCCCGCGTTTGGGCCTATCGCCGCGCCGGCGCGCAGGGTCGCGTCTTCCCGGCCGTCGAGCCGGCCTTGGTGTCTCGCCTGAAGGAGACGCGGGCGAAACTCGAAAACGAGTGGCGCGGCGAACTCGCCGAGATGCGCGAGCGCGCCGAGCGCATCCAGGACGAGTTGNNAAAACCCTCTCGGCGCGCGCCCAAAGCGGCTTCGTGGAGACCCTTGAGAGGCTCGAAGAAGCCGAGGCCGACCTCAAAGGCGATCTGAAGACCGCGGCGGCGCGCACGCAAGCGGGCTTTCTGAAAGCGCGCGCCGTTCTCAACGACATCGAAGAGCGCGTGCGCAAGCTCAGCGAGGCGATGGAAGAGCGGGCACGCAGCAAGCGTTGACCCAAATTTCCTAAATTCGAAAATTCTCCCTATCACTCTGCCGCGTATTTCAAAACGCACCGCCTCTCGGCGCTCCGAAAATGATGCTTCCAATTTATCACCATTTGAATACCTCACGACGATCTCGAACCGTCGAAAGTCACCATGTCTAACTTTTAACGAATAACCGTCGATAAAATCGATTGCTTCGTCAATTAATATAAACTCCACCTCCTCTCCAAACAACGGACAGATGACTATTTTGTCTACGTGACGATCTAACTTATCTCTTAATTTCTCCAAGAATTTGCCAATTTCCCNCGAGGCCAATTTTCGTAAATCTGATATGACAGAGTCCTCTAAAGACTCACCTCCACTCTTCAAGTTATCTAAAATTCTTTCATAAACGTGTTCTTTCGTATCCTCGTCGAACCCAATATCCACTCCGTTCTTTTTATAAACCTGCACTATATCGCTATATGGGATGAACACTACCTCGAACCCCAATGATCTAATTTGCTGCAGCGAACCGTCCGTAAATTGACCCGCCAGAACCGCTCCTAAGAATGGTTTATCCCAGGCATACTTTTCCGCGATGGGCAAAACCGATCCCTGGATCTCCTGAACCTTATTTCGAGAATGCTTAGTATATCGGCGCCACGCTGCCTCAATAAACGCCAAAGGCCTTCCACGGACATTCGACGATCCATTTTTCTCAACGACGAAGTCGAGATCGTGCTTATTTCCGTAGCGGTCTTCCCAAGTAGCTTTCTTGCCGGCCCTAACGCCAGGTCTGCTCCGTTGACAATCAATATATAAGCTCCGTCTTTCGCAGAATTGCTCTAACTCTGGAAGAAAAAGCTTTTCTAAAATGCGGCCAATATATTGACCTAGCTTGTGGGCGGGAGACAGCGCCATTATCCTACNCACCTTCAAAATGCCTTCGTGCAATGGAAAATTATGCTTCCGATTTTTCCATTTGGTGTTGCGATCCCGGAGCTTTTCAAATTCAAAAGATTTGAACCCAGCTGCGAGCGCCAACTCACCTAACCATAGATCACACGGAACATGAATACCGTATGGGGCGGAATCTCCGATAACAAAATGAGAAGCGCTCCCGCTCTTCATATACTTCCGCAAGTTCATCCAAACATTTGCGAGGTCGATGAAATACGCGGCGACCATTGTGTGATACGCTTTTTCCCCGCTTTTTTTNNCCCGAACAACTTCGAGGTTCCGGCAAACCCGCTCGATATGCTTCCTTATCGGATCAAGTAACTTGTTTTCCAATAACTCAGATAATTCGAACTTTTCTATAGAAGCATGCTGCGAGCACGAACACACTAACTTATGTCGCACCGCCTTGTGTAACTCGCTCCAACGATTTATTTGTCCCCAAAACGACATTTCGAGACGGGTGGCATCTGCATAATCGTAATTGTTTGGATAGGGAGGGGACGTTATTGCAAGGTCAAAAANGTCCTCATAACCGACGAGGTCTGCGTAACGAGCATCATCGCTAATCAATACCGCGTTTCCCAATATCATTTTCTCGTGGTATTTTAAATCTATGTAAATTTCTTTGGCGCGAGCCGAAACTGCGTCTATCGGTGATTTAATCCGAGCCTTCCTTTTATTCGGCAATATATATTGCCACTGCGCCGTTCCCACGTGGCTGCATTCTCTCAAAACAGAAGTTAGCAACAACCAAACTAGTGCTTTTACATCATTATCCATCTCCAGCGAGTAGTACGCCTTTCTTAATTTAAATAAATCACTTAACACGTCGGGCGTATAACATTTTGTCAAAATTTGCGGGATTTCGAGAGATTCGAAACTGCTACTCCGGGATGCTGTCCGTAATAGTTCGTTAACTCCACATAGAAACGCACTTGGATCACACCGTCTTATCTTGACATCCGCTACTTTCGCCATGAAGGGATGTGGTTCCAATCCGAGAGCAAAGGCACCAGCCTCTTGCGCCGCTATCAAGGTCGTTCCGGATCCCGCGAAGGGATCAATAATATTACATTTAGCGTCGCAGGAACTTAGAATTTNTTCTCTTGCCCAGTCTGCGGAAAAGCCGGCGGAATATCGAAACCACCGATGAATCGGGAGTTTCATATTATCTCCGAAAGTTCCACTCCGCGCCGCTTGCACTGCGTTCACAGTTTTCCCGGGAGCGCGCGCAAAATCTGCGCCTCTACCTGCGCGTCGCTATATTTTGATTCTTCAATATCCATCTAGCTTCTGCCGTTTAAGTTCCATTGTTTTATTTTATAAAACCTCCCCTCGACGTATCCAGCGCGCCTTATTCCTGCAACATGCGCTTGAGAAGCTCGATCTCCTCGCTCAACGCGCGGTCCTTGGCCGCCAGCGCGTCGATCTTGCGCACGGCGTGCAGCACCGTGGTGTGATCGCGCCCGCCGAAGCGGCGGCCGATCTCGGGCAATGAGCGCGGCGTCAGAATTTTCGACAAATACATCGCGATCTGGCGCGGACGCACGACGTTGGCGGTGCGGCGCGAGGACAGGATGTCGGCGCGGCTGACGCTGTAATGATTGCCGACCAGCTTCTGGATGTCCTCGATCTTCACGCGTTTGGGCTCGCGNNCGCGCACCAGATCGCGGATCGCGGTTTCGGCGGTCTCGACGGTGATCGCTTGCCCCGACAAGGTGGCGTGGGCGAGCAGGCGGTTGACCGCGCCTTCGAGATCGCGGCCGTTCGACTGGATCACCGAGGCGACATAGCTCAACACGGCGGGCGAGACGTCGAAGCCGGCATGGGCGCTGCGCGCGGCGGCGACGCGTTGGGCGAGGATCTTCTCGCGCAGCGCTTCGTCATAAGGCTCGATCTCGACCGAAAGGCCGCCGACAAGGCGGGAGCGGGCTCGCTCGTCGAGCGAGTCGAGATCGATCGGGGNGCGGTCGGCGGCGATGACGATCTGCTTGCGCGCGTCGATCAGCGCGTTCAGCGTGTGGCAGAACTCCTGCTGCATGGTCTTGCCTTGCAGGAACTGGATGTCGTCGATGATCAACACGTCGATGGCGCGCAGCGTCTCCTTGAAGGCGATGGCGTTTTGCGCCTTCAAGGCGGCCACGAAGCCGTACATGAAGCGTTCGGCGGTGAGGTAGATGACGCGCTTGCCGGCGTCGGCGGCGGCATGGGCGATGCCCTGCAACAGATGCGTCTTGCCGAGCCCGACGGCGGCGTGGAGATAAAGCGGATTATACAGCGGCGCCTCGCCCGCCGATTCCGCGACGCGCTGCGCGGCGGCGTGGGCGAGCTGGTTCGAACGTCCCACCGCGAAGCTCGCGAAGGTGAGGCGACGATCGAGCGGCGAACCGGTCAACAGATCGCGGTCGGGCGCGCTCGCCGGCGCGGGCGCCGGAACGAGCCGCAAAGGCGGGGCGACCGCGTCGAGACGCTGCGCGACTTGCGGGGCGGCCGGGGCGACCGGCCTTGGGCGCGCCGCGCGCACGCCCGAGCGCACGTCGATCGCGANCCGAGACGATGGAGGGTCCTCGCTTTGCAAGCACGCGAGAATGCGGTCGAGATAATGCGACTGGATCCAGCTCTTGAGAAAACGCGTGGGCACCGACATCAGAGCCGCGCCGTCGGCGACGCCGTCGATTTCGAGACGGCCGAACCACGAGCCATAGACCGCTTCGCCGAGTTCGCGGCGCAGCCGCGCCGAAACGCGCGACCACATCGCGGCCATCTCCTTGTCGCCGTCGCCGCGTTCGATCAGACCCTTCTCGACCGCGCTTCGCTCCATCGCGCCGCCCTGATCGGCGAAGTCGCCGCTCGTCGTCGACGTCATCCGCATGTTCGCCTGCGCCATATCGCTTCCACGCCTCAACTCTTGAACAGACTCATGTCGCAACGCGTCGCCGCCGCGCGTTCGACGCACGATTTCGTTTTCGCCCGGAGCGCTCATGACTGGCGCCAAGGAAGCCCTGCGGCCCGCCATCCCGCCACCCGACCGCGGCGCCCCTCGGCGTCGAGCGGCCCTTCGAAACCGTCGCGGACATTCACGCACCGCGCGCGGCCGGCCGCTTTCATGGCCAGCGCGGCGGCGTGCGAGCGCGCGCCCGAACGGCACAGAAACAGCAAAGCCGCGTCGGCGCCGACGCGGCGACGCGCCAGCTCCGCGTCGAGACGCGCGACGAAGTCCGCGTCGATGCGCATGTCGGGATAGCTTTGCCACTCCAGCATGATCGCGCCGTCTTCCCGAAACGGGAGAAGCGGCGCGCCCACGAAGGTCCATTCGGCGCGCGTGCGCACGTCGACGAGCTGGGCGGCGGGATTGTCCTGAAGAAATCGATAGGCTTCGTCGACGTTCATCTCGTCGACCGATGAATCCGATTGCGTCATATGGCCCCCTCCCGCGCGCCGCAACGCGCGCGGTCCAAATTCCTGCGCCGACGCGACGCGGGCGTCCTCGTCAGTTGGTCAAAACAACAAGACAGGCTGCTCGCCGCCGCCGCGCAACTCCGTCCCGTCGCGCATGGCGCGCATGCGCTTGTCTTCCGCCCGCAGACGCAGAGTCGCCCGCGCGCTTGCGTGCACGCGTGGCTCTTCCTGCTTCTTCGGAGATGACGCGCGAAGGCCGCGCGCCGATGAGCGGACCATCGCATAGGGGGTGGGGATGGCAACGCAAGGACGCCGCCGATGGGCGTGGCGGCGGCGCGGGCGTGGCGCAGATCGGGCGAAGACGCGGCGATAAGCGCTTCGAGTCTGACGCGTTTTCGGGTCAGCTGCGGCGCTTGGAGGCGCCGCGCGAGGCCGGCGACGGCGGTCGCGCGAAGTTCGAGTCAAGGGGCGGGCGGACCGCGTGTCGCGGGCGCTCGCACGCCTTTATGCGACAAGCCGCTGAATCTTCGTGGTTTCGTTCGACCGCTGAAATAGCGGTCGAATTAATTTTTCGGTCCATTGACTCAGCGGCGCGGGCGAGTCCGCCGAAAGTGGGCGCGGCGTGAGTCGCGCGCTCACCAGGACGGCGAGCGCAGCCATTGACGCATCGAGGGCTGACGCTGCTGCGAGGCGTAACCGAGAGCGGGATCGTAGCCGCCGCGCAGCCCCATCGCGCCGTCGACGCGCGGCGCGAGGCGACGCGCGGCGGCGTAGCGGCGCTGCTGCGCCTTGGCNCATACGCGTCTTATGATGATGCGCCTTGGCGTAGCGCGTCTTCGAGGCTTTCGAGGCGATCGCCGAATGCGGCGCGGAGCCGACGATCGAGATGCGCGCGCCCTCNNTCTGCACCATCGCATAGAGCTTGGCGGCGTTGCCCGGCGCGAGGCGGACGCATCCGTGCGAGGCCGGCCGGCCGAGCGCGCCGACGGCGTTGGTGCCGTGAATGGCGTAGCCGCCGCGGAAGAAGATCGAATGGGGCATCGGCGCGTTGTCGTATTTGCGCGAATAATGCATGCGCTCAAGACGCTGCGCGCGGTAGGCGCCGCGCGGCGTCGCGTAGCCCGAGCGCGCGGTCGAGACACGCCAGGTGTAGGACTCGCCGGAAGAGGAGCGCACGTTCATCGTCTGCGTCGACAGATTAATCTGCACGTTGACGGCCGCCTGGCTGGGCTGAAGCGCGAAGACGGCGAAGAGAAATCCGAGGATGACGGTGACGAGGCGCATGAGAAAGCTCCGGAACGTGTGAACGATACGGGCTGCGCCCGCCTTGAGAGCGCCAAAATGCCTCCTCAACTCCGACAGGGGCGTAAACGTCGGACGGCGTCTGCGCGGAAGGTTAACTCCGCGTAAAGGCCGCGGGCGCATGCTGGCGACGGCGACAGCGAATCAAGAGGCCGCTTGCATGTCGACTCATCTTTTGGACTCGGTGGGGGCGCAGGCGGCGGCCGGCCGATCCGCGCGGCGCTCGGGGCCCTCGCGGTCGCGGCGGCCGCCCTTGCGGGCCGGCCAACGCGCAGGATCGCGGTTCGCTCGACCCCAAGCCGTTGCCGCCGCTCGCCAATCCTTCCGATCCCGCGACGCCGGCCAAAGAGCTATTCGGACGCAAGACGACGCCCGCCGCCGAGCTGGAGCCCAACGCCATCGGCTTCTATTCGAAAGGTTGTCTGGCGGGGGCGGCGTCGTTGCCCGTCGACGGCGACAGCTGGCAGGTGATGCGGCTGTCGCGCAACCGCAATTGGGGCCACCCGGCGCTGGTGCGCCTGTTGCAACGCATCGCCGGCAAGGCNGCCGGGGTAGGCTGGAACGGACTTCTGGTCGGCGACATGTCGCAACCCAGAGGCGGACCGATGATCACCGGACACGCCTCGCATCAGATCGGCCTCGACGCCGACGTCTGGCTGACGCCGATGCCCGACCGCGTTTTGACGCGGCGCGAGCGCGAAGAGATGTCGGCCACCAACGTGGTCGCGGCGGATCGTCTCGACGTCAACCCGGACGTCTGGACGTCGCGGCATCTGTCCATTCTGAAACTGGCGGCGCAGCAGCCCGAGGTGGAGCGGCTGTTCGTCAATCCCGCGATCAAGAAGGCGATCTGCCGCGAGGCGACCGGCGACCGCTCCTGGCTGGCCAAGGTGCGGCCGATGCACGGGCACAATTATCATTTTCATATTCGCATGGCCTGCCCGCGCGGGCAGGAAGGCTGCCGCGAGCAGGATCCGCCGCCGGCCGGCGAGGGCTGCGACGCGTCGCTCGCCTATTGGTTCACCGACGCGGTGTTGCACCCTCGCAAGCCCAAGCATCCGCCCAAACCGCGGCCTGCGATGACGATGGCGAATTTGCCGGACGAATGCCGCCAGGTGCTGGCCGAACCCTGAGGTCAGCACAGGATTCTAATATATGGTTCGGTTCCGATTCGATTTCGGAGCCAATCGAAAGCTTGGCGGCGAGACGAGCCCGCCCCGAAAGGCGCGTCGCCGATTGGGACAGCGCCGACAAACAGAAAGGCCTCCGCGCCGGCGGAGGCCTTTGGATTCTAATATATGTTTCGGCTCCGATTCGGGTTAGTGCCCGCTTTCGTGTCCAAGCTTGTCGGTCAGGGCGAGGACAAGGCCCGAGGCGACGAACACCATGTGGATGCCAACCTGCCAGGCGAGATCGCGATCGGTGGTGTTGCGAATGTCGAGGAAGGCGCGCAACAGCTGGATCGCCGAAATCGCGACGATGGAGGACAGCAGTTTCAGCTTCAGGCCGGTGAAGTCGATCTTGCCCATCCATTCCGGCCAGTCGGCATGGTCGGCGGCGTCGATGCGCGAAACGAAATTCTCATATCCCGAAAAGATCACGATCAGCGTCAGCGATCCCGTCAGCGACAGATCGACGAGCGAGAGCAGGCCCAGGATCAGCTCGGACTCGGTCGCCGTCACGACATGGGCGACGAAGTGCCAGGTGTGCTGCAGCGCCTTGATCAGAAGAGCCACCAACGCCACGACAAGCGCCATGTAGAACGGCGCCATCAGCCAGCGGCTGGAGAACAGAAATGTCTCCAGCCCGCGCTCGATGGGGCCGGTCGATTTGCGCGGCGAGGCCGGAACGTCTGGCCTGCCGTCGGGATGGGCGAGGGGCGATGAGGAGGGTGGGGCGCGGTCGGTTCGGTCATGCCCCGGCATCGCCGGATTCGCGGCCGGCTTCAAGGCCTCGGGCGTCGTTCACGGCGATGTCATCGACGCGACCTCACTGCGAAGAGGCTCCGAGGCCGACCGGGCATGCGACGCCCGTGCCGCCCAGGCCGCAATAGCCGCCGGGATTGCGGGCGAGATATTGCTGATGCGCGTCCTCGGCGAAATAGAAGGGCCAGGGACCGGAGATTTCCGTGGTGATGGGGCCGAAGCCCGCCGCCGAGAGAGCGGCTTGAAACGCCTCGCGGGAGGAGAGCGCGGCGGCGCGCTGCGCCTCGTCGGCCACGAAAATGCAGGAGCGATATTGCGTGCCGACGTCCGCGCCCTGGCGCATGCCCTGCGTCGGGTCGTGGCTTTCCCAGAACGTCTTCAGAACGGCGTCGAGGCCGAGTTCGCGTGGATCGAACACGAGCTTGACCACCTCGGCGTGGCCGGTGCGGCCCGAGCACACCTCCTCATAGGTCGGATTGGGCGTCGCGCCGCCGGCATAGCCGACCGCCGTGATCCAGACGCCGCCCGGCAGGCGCCAGAATCGACGCTCCGCCCNCCAGAAACACCCCATGCCCAGAAGGATCTCTTGAAAGCCCTCGGGATAGGGCCCGCAGAGAGGGCGGCCGTTGACAAGGTGGCGGCCCGGCGTCGCGATCGGCGTCGCGCGGCCCGGCAACGCGGCTCCGGGGGCGGGACGTTCGGTCATCTTGCGGAAAGAGAACATCGACGCGGCTTTCTCTGGCTTGATGGGCATTAGATAGGCGCGACAAGGGAAAATTCATCCTCCGCGGCTGGCCCCCAGCGCATCGAGCGCGTCGCGCGGCGGCTGCGCCAGCACGAGAAGAAGCGCGGCCAGCGCCGCCAGCGCAGCGAAGGCCGGCGTCGCCAAGACCAGGCGGGACAGCTGCGCGGTCCAGGGCGCAGCCGCGTCGAGACGCGCGCCAAGCGCCTCGACGCGGCCGGGCGCGGCCATCGTCAACAGATCGGCGAGTGGCGTCAACGACAAGCGGCCGCCAGCCAGCCAGCGCGCGCCGTCGATCACGACTTGCGCGAAGGCGCCAACGCCGCGCCGCCGCCGACTCTCAGAAGAAACCTCAGCACCGTGCCTCTCGCCTCCGTGTTCGAGCCGCCTCGTCTTCCTCGTCGCGCGGCCCGCCGGCGGACTTTCGCCGCCACGAGGCCGGAAAAGCGAGTTGGAAAGCCTTAACGCGCCTGCTATCTGCGGGCCATGACCGCGCGCTCCCTCGACTCCATCCGCAACTTCTCCATCGTCGCTCACATCGACCACGGCAAGTCGACGCTCGCCGACAGGCTGATCCAACAAACCGGCACGGTCGCGGCGCGCGACATGGAGGAGCAGATGCTCGACTCGATGGACATCGAGCGCGAGCGCGGCATCACCATCAAGGCCCAGACGGTGAGGCTGGATTACCAGGCCAAGGACGGAAAGTCCTATGTCCTCAATCTGATGGACACGCCCGGCCATGTCGATTTCGCTTACGAGGTGTCGCGGTCGCTGGCGGCCTGCGAGGGCTCGCTGCTGGTCGTCGACGCCAGCCAGGGCGTCGAGGCGCAGACCCTCGCCAACGTTTATCACGCGCTCGACGCCGGCCACGAAATCGTGCCCGTCCTCAACAAGATCGACCTGCCGGCGGCGGAGCCCGACCGCATCAAGGCGCAGATCGAGGAGGTGATCGGGCTCGACGCCTCGAACGCCGTGCCGATCTCGGCCAAGACGGGCGTCGGCATCGATCTGGTGCTCGAAGCCATCGTGCAGCGGCTGCCGCCGCCCAAGGGCGACCGCGAGGCGCCGCTCAAGGCGCTGCTCGTCGACAGCTGGTACGACGCCTATCTCGGCGTCGTGGTGCTGGTGCGGGTGATCGACGGCGTGCTGAAAAAACACTCCAAAATCCGCATGATGGGCACCGACGCCAAATACGAGGTCGAAAAGATCGGCGTGTTCAAGCCGAAGATGGTCGACGTCGAGGANGCAGGGCCGGGCGAGGTCGGCTTCATCACCGCGCAGATCAAGCAGGTGGCCGACACCCGCGTCGGCGACACCATCACTGAGGATCGCAGGTCCACCGCGGCTCCTCTGCCGGGCTTCAAGCCGGCGCAGCCGGTGGTGTTCTGCGGTCTGTTCCCGGTCGACGCGGCCGATTTCGAGGCGCTGCGGGCGGCGATCGGAAAGCTGAGGCTCAACGACGCCTCCTTTTCGTTCGAGATGGAGACCTCGGCGGCGCTGGGTTTCGGCTTTCGTTGCGGCTTTCTGGGCTTGCTGCACCTCGAAATCATTCAGGAGCGGCTGGCGCGCGAATTCGATCTCGACCTGATCGCGACGGCGCCCTCGGTGGTCTATCAGATCGAGCTGAGCGACGGGACGGCGATCGAGCTGCACAATCCGGCCGACATGCCGGACGTCATGAAGATCAAGGAGATCCGCGAACCCTGGATTCGCGCGACGATCCTGACGCCGGACGAGTATCTGGGCGCGATCCTCAAGCTGTGTCAGGACCGGCGCGGCGTGCAGGTCGATCTGAATTATGTCGGCAAGCGCGCGATGGTCACCTATGATCTTCCGCTCAACGAAGTGGTGTTCGANTTTTACGATCGCCTGAAGTCGGTGTCGAAGGGTTACGCCTCGTTCGATTATCAGATCACCGATTACCGGGTCGGCGATCTCGTCAAAATGTCGATCCTGGTCAACGCCGAACCGGTCGACGCGCTGTCGATGCTGGTGCATCGCGACCGCGCCGACATGCGCGGCCGCGCGATGGTGGAAAAACTGCGCGANGCGATCCCGCAGCACATGTTCCAGATCCCGGTGCAGGCGGCGATCGGCGGCAAGATCATCGCTCGCGAGACGATCCGGGCTTTGAGGAAAGACGTGACGGCGAAGTGCTATGGCGGCGACGTGACGCGCAAGCGCAAGCTGCTGGAGAAGCAGAAGGCTGGCAAGAAGCGTATGCGGCAGTTCGGCAAGGTCGAAATTCCGCAAGAGGCGTTTATCGCGGCGCTGAAGATGGATAGCTGAGGGGCGGTTTCGCTCTCGCCGTCTTGGCCGGGCCTGTCCCGGCCATCCACGCCAATGGGCGCGGACGCCGGCGCCGTGATCGCGCCGCTGACGACAGCGCCGGCTTTCGACGTCGCCGCCGTCCTGTTCTGCGCGACCGCTCGCGCGTCTTTCAGGCGTGGATGGGCCGGGACAAGCCCGGCCATGACATTGGCGGCGGCGAAGACGCGATGGCGATCGTCGGCACGGGATGCGTCTTCAAGGCATGCTGTCTCGGCCCCTCGACGTCTTGGCCGGCCTTGAGCCGGCCAGCCGCGCCAATGGGCGCGGACGCCGGCGCCGTGATCGCGCCGCTGACGACAGGGTCGGCTTTCGACGTCGCCGCCGTCCTGTTCTGCGCGACCGCTCGCGCGTCTTTCAGGCGTGGATGGGCCGGGACAAGCCCGGCCATGACATTGGCGGCGGCGAAGACGCGATGGCGATCGTCGGCACGGGATGCGTCTTCAAGGCATGCTGTCTCGGCCCTCGACGTCTTGGCCGGCCTTGAGCCGGCCAGCCGCGCCAATGGGCGCGGACGCCGGCGCCGTGATCGCGCCGCTGACGACAGCGCCGGCTTTCGACGTCGCCGCCGTCCTGTTCTGCGCGACCGCTCGCGCGTCTTTCAGGCGTTGTAGGTCGGGAGAGGCTGACAATGTTTAAAGGAATAAAATCCTTGACATACCCCTACCGCCTCGCTTAACCTGACCTCATACCCCCGCCCACGGAGAGGCGTTTCGCGATCGTGTCGGACGGCGGCGGGGGAGCGGCGGTCGTCGTTTCGGGCCCACGAACCCGGAGCGGCGATACGGGCCCGTCCCCGAGGAGGCTTCGCTCGCCTCCACCCCTCGGAAGACCGCTCTGGCGCGAGCCCCGGCGGAAGTCGGGGCGGCGCATCGGTTTCCCGCAGGGCTGGCCGCCTTGCGGGGCGATGCGTTGAAGGACGGTAAGCTGGCAAATCGCCGCGCGCGGGGACAGGACGCCGCTCGACCAGCGGCCCCGGCCTTCCCAATTCGCGCAGTCCTCGCGAAGAACTTTGTTCCAGCGCGGACTGCGAGCGCGCCGCCGCCGGGCGGGCGCGCGTTCTGGCCATGCCGGCTTCGTCGCGAGGCGCAGACCCGGCATGGACGGCGCAGCGGATCGCGTGCGGTCTTCCACGCCCCGCCGCTCCGGCCCCGCGTCTCTCCATCCCCTCGCGGCGCTTTCGCCGGCGGGGGTTTTGGCGCTGGCTTGCGCCCGGCCGCGGCCGTCACCCCTGCGTGATGAATTTCATCTTATGCGCCTTGTAAAGGTCGAGGATCGCCGCCGCGGTCTCCTCGATGCTCTTGCGCGTGACGTCGATCATCGGCCAGCCGCGATCGGCGAACAGGCGGCGGCTGGCCGCCAGCTCCTCCTTGACGCTTTCGCGGTCGACATAGGNGGTCAGCGTGTCGGCCTGCAAGGCGAGGAGGCGGTTCTGGCGAATTTGAACGATGCGCTCCGGGCTCGCCACCAGGCCGACGATCAGCGGATGCTTGAGGCGCTCCAGCGCGCTCGGCGGCGCCACGCCCGGCACCAACGGCACGTTGGCGGTCTTGACGCCGCGATTGGCGAGATAGATCGAGGTCGGCGTCTTGGAGGTGCGGCTGACGCCCAACAGAACAACGTCGGCCTGTTCGAGATGTTCGGGGCTCTGGCCGTCGTCCACCATCATCGTGAAGTTGAGCGCCTCGATGCGCTTGAAGTAATCGGCGTTCAACACATGCTGGGCGCCGGGGCGCGGCGTCGCGGNCGCGCCGATATAGTTCTGGAACAGGTCGAGAATCGGCTGCAACACCGAGATGCAGGGCGCGCCGGCGCGTTCGCAGGCGCTCGTCAGCCGTTCCGAAAGGGCGGGATCGACCAGAGTGAACAAGACGATGCCCGGCGAGGCCTCGATCTCGGAGATGGCGCGTTCGGNCTGCATCTCGTTGCGCACCAGAGGGTAGACATGTTCGATGGAGACGACGCCCTGATATTGCGCGGCGGCCGCCTTGCTGGTGGCGATCAGCGTTTCGCCGGTGGAGTCAGACACCAGATGCAGGTGGTAATAATTGCGTCCCATGCCGCGCCGGCCCCCGCCTCCCTGTGGAGAAGCGCTCCGCGCTTCTCCCGCCCCTGTGGGCGTCTGGGGACAAGTCCTAGCGCGGAAACAGCGCGGCGGGAATCGGGGAGAAAACGTGGGGCGCCGTCCACATGGCAGGCGCACGGAGGAGACGGCGCTCGTCATCCCCGGCTGTGGAGAAAGCCCGGCGGAGGCGGCGCGGGTTAACGGAAGCTTAACGCATCAAATTGGAATCATTAATAATTTGTTAAGAGTTTGGGCGATGTCGCGACGAAGCTGCGACGACGTCGCCGGTGGGCGGCGTGTGGAGAGGGCTGCGCGACCGAGTCCAGGGGTGCTAAGAGTCAGAGTCACAGATTCCAAAGAAAGGTTTTGGTTTGATGGTCCCGCCCGATCCGGCGCAGACGCGCGCGACGAAGCCGATCCTGCGCGTTCTTTCGGGCGAGACGCTCGATCCGCCGCCCCTCTGGATGATGCGGCAGGCCGGACGCTATTTGCCGGAGTATCGGGCGATCCGGGCCACCGCCTCGGGCTTCATGGACTTTTGCTACACGCCGGCGCTGGCGGCGGAGGCGACGTTGCAGCCGATCCGACGTTTCGGGTTCGACGCCGCGATCCTGTTCTCCGACATTCTCGTGGCGCCCGACGCCTTCGGACAAAAGGTGAGCTTCGAGGCCGGCGANGGGCCGCGTCTCGATCCCATCGAGACGCCGGAGGGTTTGTCGCGACTGGCCGCGACGATCGATCTGGAGCGTCTTGGGCCGGTGTTCGAGACCATCCGGCTGGTGCGGCCGCAGCTCCCGCAAGAAACGGCCTTCCTGGGCTTCTGCGGNGCGCCGTGGACGGTGGCGAGTTATATGATCGCCGGTCGCGGCACACCCGATCAGGGCCCGGCGCGCGCCTTCGCCTACCGTTGGCCGGACGCGTTCCAGTCGCTGATCGACAAGCTGGTCGAGGGCTCGATCCTCTATCTCAGGGCGCAGCTCGACGCCGGCGTCGACGCCGTTCAGATCTTCGATTCATGGGCNGGGGTGTTGCCGGGCCGGGCGTTTCGGCGCTGGTGCGCCGAACCGATGCGGCGCATCGCCGAGGGCGTGAAGGCGACCCATCCGCAGGCGCGCGTGATCGCGTTTCCGCGCGCCGCCAACGCGCATCTGGGCTGGATGTCGCGGATCGCCGCTTTCGACGGGCTCGGCCTCGACACCTCCGCCGATCTCGACGCCGTGGCGCGTGAGGTTCAGCCGCAGATCTGCGTGCAGGGCAATCTCGATCCTCTGGCGCTGATCGAGGGCGGCGCGGCGCTGGACGAGGCTGTGGACGATATTCGTCGGGCGCTCGCCCACGGGCCCCATATTTTCAATCTCGGCCACGGGATCACGCCGCAAACGCCGATCGCGCATGTGGAGCGAATGACGGAACGTGTCCGGAGACCGATATATGTATAATTGGATCAAAGTCTTGCATGTGCTTGCGGTGATTTCCTGGATGGCGGGATTGCTCTATCTGCCGCGTCTGTTCGTCTATCACTCGGGCGTCGCGCCGGGGTCGGAGACATCGGGCTGTTCAAGGTGATGGAGCGTCGGCTGAACAAGGCCATTATGGTTCCCGCGATGATCATGGCCTGGGCGACGGGGCTGTGGCTGGCCTTTGAGGCCGGATTTTCCGGCAGGGCTGGTTTCACGGCAAGCTTGCGCTGGTGGCGGCGATGAGCGCGACGCATGGCTTGCTCATCGCGCGGTTGCGCGATTTCGCGGAAGATCGCAACCAGAAGTCGCACAGCTATTTTCGCGTCTGGAACGAAGTTCCGACGGCGTTGATGATCGGCGTCGTCATTCTCGTGATCGTCAAACCGTTCTGACGACACCCGCGTCGATGTGGCGTTTCTGCGGACGGCCCAACCAGGGCGTCGCCGATCATGACCTCCGAAGGTTTCCGCCGACGGCTTTCACTTCATGGAATGAAGCCCGACCATATTGCCTTCGGTGTCGACGATGAGGGCGATATGGCCGTAAGGGCCGATCGGCGTTTTTCCTTGCACGGCGCCGCCGGCGGCGGCGACGCGCCCGGCCTCCACTGCGCAGTCCTCGCACGCGAAATAGACCAGCACCGATCCTGCGCCAACGGGGAACCCTTCCATCCGGACGAGAGCGCCGCCGGCGCCGCCATTGCTGGGTTCTCCGGGAAAGAACAGCATTTGCGTGGGTCCATCGCCCATAGCGGGGGTCTATCGGGCGAAGCGTGATCCCAAGCACCGTCTCATAAAAGGCTTTGGCGCGTTGCATGTCGGTGACGTAGATTTCGAACCAGACCACGGGATTGTAGTTCATGGCTGCCTTCCCTATTCAGCGCGAGGTTCGAGGCGCTTTGTCCGGCTTCAAACGGCGGGTGGATATAAGGGCACGAGGGAGAGGAGCGCTAAGTCGGCTTGCGCCTTGGCGACGGGCGTCGTAAAGCTCGGTCCCTCCTTAAAAGAGCGGGTGAGCGAGAGCTGATTCGGCCGCTTCCCGCCCTTCGCGACATCCTTTCCTTCGCGCCGCGCGGTTTTCCGCGCGCGCCTGTTATTGAGGTTCTTCCCGTGGCGGAAGTCAAACTTTCAGATCTCAAGGCTAAATCTGCGACGGAGCTTCTCGCTTTCGCCGAAGAGCATGATGTAGAGAACGCCAATACATTACGTAAACAGGAATTACTTTTTGCGATCCTCAAGCAATTGGCGATCGATGAAATCACGATTATTGGCGTCGGCGTCGTCGAAGTGTTGCAGGACGGTTTTGGATTTCTTCGTTCTCCCGATGCAAATTACTTGGCTGGTCCGGACGATATCTACATTTCACCTTCGCAGATCCGTCGCTTCGCGTTGCGTACCGGCGACACCGTCGAAGGCGAAATTCGCGGTCCAAAAGAGGGCGAGCGTTATTTCGCTCTCGTGAAGGTTAATAAGGTCAATTTCGACGATCCGGACAAGGCGCGTCATAAGGTTCATTTCGACAATCTGACGCCGCTCTATCCCAATCAGCGGCTGAAGCTGGAGATCGAGGACCCGACGCGTAAGGATTTCTCCGCGCGCGTCATCGACATCGTGTCGCCGGTCGGCAAAGGACAGCGCGCTTTGATCGTCGCGCCGCCCCGCACCGGTAAGACCGTCCTCTTGCAGAACATCGCGCAATCGATCACGGCCAATCACCCGGAATGCTATCTTATCGTGTTGCTCATTGACGAGCGACCCGAAGAAGTCACCGACATGCAGCGCTCGGTGAAGGGAGAGGTCGTCTCCTCCACCTTCGACGAACCCGCGGTGCGTCACGTGCAGGTCGCCGAAATGGTGATCGAAAAGGCCAAGCGGTTGGTAGAGCATGGTCGGGACGTCGTCATTTTGCTCGACTCGATCACGCGATTGGGCCGCGCTTACAACACGGTGGTTCCTTCCTCCGGCAAGGTGCTGACCGGCGGCGTCGATGCAAACGCATTGCAGCGACCCAAGCGGTTNTTCGGCGCGGCGCGCAATATCGAGGAAGGCGGTTCGCTGACGATCATCGCGACGGCCCTCATTGACACCGGCTCGCGCATGGATGAGGTGATCTTCGAAGAGTTCAAAGGCACCGGCAACTCCGAGATCATTCTCGACCGTAAGGTCTCCGATAAGCGTGTGTTTCCGGCGATCGACATCACGCGCTCCGGCACGCGTAAGGAAGAGCTTCTGGTTCCGCCCGACGTTCTCAAAAAGATGTATGTGTTGCGGCGCATCCTCAATCCGATGGGCACTGTCGACGCCATCGAGTTCCTGATGGGCAAACTTCGCGAGACGAAGCAAAATTCCGATTTCTTCGACAAGATGAACACCTGACGCAGGTCCTTCTAGTCCTCTGCTTCGCGCCCGCCGGATCGTTCATCCGGCGGGCGTAACTGTTTCGGCTTGACCAACCGCGCGACCTGAGTCCTTTCAATGGCAAGGAGTGAAGCGCCCGCGTTTTGCCGATATCGGATCCGAGCATTGAAACGTCTTGAGAATGTGGTCGACCCGCCCGCGGGCAGGGACTGCGTCAGCGACGTAACGCACGATTGGAGAATGGCGTGTCGATCATCTACGCTCTGTCGTCGGGCTCGGGGCGCGCGGGCGTCGCGGTTGTCCGACTCAGCGGCGAAGGGGTCGAACGCATCGTGGTCGCTTTGGCGGGCGCGTTGCCTGAACCACGGCGCGCATCGCTGCGCCGGCTGAGAGATTCAGATTCCGGCACGCTCGATCATGCACTCGTCTTGTGGTTTCCAGGGCCTCACAGTTTCACCGGAGAAGATTGCGCAGAGTTTCATGTGCATGGCTCCCGAGCAGTGCTTTCCGCGTTATTTGAGTCCTTGTCCCGATTTTCCGAATGTCGGCCGGCGCAGCCAGGGGAGTTTGCGCGGCGAGCGTTTTGAATGGGCGAAGCGATCTGATTGCACTTGAAGGGCTTGCGGATCTCTTGGCCGCCGAGACCGAGGCGCAGCGACGTATGGCGTTGCGGCAGGGCGATGGACGTCTGCGCGATCGCGTCGAGTCTTGGGCTGACCATCTCTCAATGCTGCTTGCGCAGGCCGAAGCGGAGCTGGACTTCAGCGATGAGGATGACGTGGTCGTCGATCTTTCCGTTGGTCTGCGTGCCGCGAAGGCCCTTGCGCTGGAAATGGGCCAGGCATTGGCGGATGCGGCGCGGTCTGATGCGATGAGGGATGGATTCTCGGTTGCGATCATCGGTCCTCCGAACGCAGGCAAGTCATCGCTTTTGAATCGCCTTGTGGGCCATGACGCTGCTCTCGTTTCCGATATTCCCGGCACAACACGGGATGCGATCGAAGTCCGCCTCGACCTTGACGGAACGCCGGCACGGATCATCGATACGGCAGGTCTGCGGGAATCGTCTGATCCCGTCGAAGCGATGGGAATAGCGCGTGCGCGGTCCGCCGCGGCGAGGGCCGATATGATCATGTGGTTGTCCGTGCATGAGCCGCCGCCGCCGGACGTCACAGCGTTGGCGATTGCGTCTCAACGTGATCGATTCGGGACCGAAGCATTGCCCGCGTGGGCGGCCGGTGGGGTGTCGATCAAGAGCGACGAATTAGTCTCCGAGTTGCTGGATCGCCTTCGAACGGCGGCTCAGGATGGCCTCAACGCTGGCGCGGATCTGGTTTGAATGAGCGCCAGAGGCGGTTGATTGGGTCTGCCCGGGCGCATTGCGAGGCCGCTGCGACGAAGGTTGAGGCGGGTTCTATGCTGAGGAGCTGCGGCGTGCTCGGTTAAACCTTGCCTTGGTGACGGGACGCGTGGCGGCGAGCGATGTGCTTGATGTCGTGTTTTCTCGCTTTTGCATCGGAAAGTGAACGAAATGTTTCACGTGAAACATCGTGCCTCTTACGACGTGATCGTAATTGGCGGAGGTCATGCCGGATGCGAAGCCGCTGCGGCCGCCGCGCGCATGGGCGCTCAGACGGCGCTTGTCACACAATCGCTGTCCGGGATCGGTGCGATGTCCTGCAACCCCGCGATCGGCGGGCTGGGCAAAGGCCACCTCGTGCGGGAGGTCGATGCGCTCGACGGTTTGATGGGGCGAATCGCCGATCGNAGCGGACTTCAGTTTCGTCTACTGAATCGCCGGAAAGGGCCCGCGGTTCGTGGGCCTAGGGCGCANATTGACCGGCGCGTTTATGCGCGGGAGATGTTCCAGGAACTCGCTTCCACGCCTAATTTGACGCTTATTGAGGATGAAGTGGTCGCGCTTCTCGAAGAGCGCCTCGGGGTTGCGTCGGGGATNCGAGACCCAAACACAGGGTTTATCGCCGCTAAGGCGGTCGTCTTGACCGCTGGGACCTTCCTTGGCGGGTTGATCCATCTTGGGGATCGGTCATGGTCTGCGGGACGTGTCGGTGATCCTTCTTCTCTCCGCCTTTCGGTCTTTTTCCGAGAGAAAGGGTTTCCGGTCGGTCGCTTGAAGACAGGCACGCCCGCACGTCTCAACGGACGCACGATTCGTTGGGATGTGCTCTCAGAACAACCCGGCGATTCGGACCCGGAACCGTTTTCGATTTTGACGACAACGTTGCCGGGTCCGCAACTTCCTTGCCACATCACACGCACAACGGCGGAAACACATAGGATCATCGCAGAAAATCTGAATCGTTCGGCTCTCTATGGTGGCCGCATCGCTGGGGTCGGGCCGCGATACTGTCCATCGATCGAGGACAAGGTCGTTCGATTTTCCGATCGCGACAGTCATCAGGTCTTTCTCGAACCTGAAGGTCGCGACGATCCAACCATCTATCCGAATGGGTTGTCCACGTCGCTGCCCGAGGACGTTCAGATTGCATTTCTGAGAACCCTGCCTGGCCTTGAACAGGTTGATCTCTTTAGACCTGGTTATGCAATCGAGTATGATTATTTCGATCCACGTTCCCTTCACCGCACGCTCGAAAGTCAGTTGATCAACGGCTTGTTTTTCGCCGGGCAAATCAACGGTACAACTGGCTACGAGGAGGCAGCGGCGCAAGGCGTCCTCGCTGGGCTCAACGCCGCGCGTCGTGCGGGAGGCGACGATGGCGTCACCCTCGATCGCCAAGCAGCTTATCTCGGCGTGATGATCGACGATCTTACGCTCCATGGCGTCTCCGAACCCTATCGTATGTTCACCTCCCGAGCGGAGTTTCGTTTGCGGCTGCGGACCGACAATGCGGATCAGCGTCTTACGGAGTGGGGCGGCGCNATCGGCGTGGTGGGCGCGGTTCGCAGTCATAGGCATAATGAGCGGATGGCGCATCTCCGGACTTTGCGTGAAGCGTTGGACTGCATCGTTGTGTCGCCAAATGAGGCGCTGGCGCGAGGCGCTCCGGTCAATCAGGATGGCGTCCGGCGATCATTGTTTGAGTTGCTGTCCTACCCAAATATCAATCTGGCTGCGCTTCGTGAGGGGTGGCCATCTNNCCCGATCGCGCCGGAATGGGCGGAGGCCATTATCGAATCGGACGCGAAATATGCCGTCTATATTGATCGGCAGGAGATCGATTTGGAGGAGATGCGGAAAGACGAGTCGGTTGTGTTGTCCGGCGTCTCTTTCGAGGCGATTGCGGGATTGTCNGGGGAGCTGCGCCAGAAGCTGGCGGCGACCCGCCCAGACACTTTGGCGCGCGCCAGCCGTATCGAGGGTATGACCCCAGCTGCTCTCGTCTTGCTGTCCGCCCACGGAACGCGCCGGACGAGGACTGCATCGCTTTGAGCCCGTCCTTTGCTTCGGATCGCGCCAAGGCTCTCACCATCCTCGATGTTTCACGTGAAACATCGGATCGTTTGGACGCCTATGTTGGCTTGCTGTTGCGCTGGCAAAAATGATGAACCTGATCTCGCCGTCGACGCTCGATCAAATCTGGACACGTCATATTCTCGACAGCGCGCAGCTTTTCGCCTTTCTGCCGAATGAGGCTCGTCGATGGGCGGACCTTGGTTCAGGCGGAGGTTTGCCCGGTGTCGTCATTGCTACGCTCGGCGCGGATCGAATCGGTTTCGAGACGATTCTCGTCGAATCCGATCAGAGAAAGGCAGCGTTTTGCGCACGGCGGCGCGCGAATTGGGTTTGACGAATCGTCTCCTTGTCAGGGCAGAGCGTGCTGAAAAGGCGGTTGCGGCGTTGGGGCCGGTCGACGTCGTCTCCGCCCGAGCGCTCGCGCCTCTGGCCGATCTCGTGAAAATGTCGAAGCCGTTGTTAGAGTCCGGGGCTTTGGGTGTGTATCCAAAGGGAGAAAACATTCGTGGAGAATTGACCGCTTGGGGGCCTCCGGATAGTTTCGATGTCAGCCTCGCGCCCAGTCGGACGCATCCGTCCGCGGCCATCGCGCTCATCCGGGTGCGGGCGGCACGACTTCAGGATCAATGATGGACGAAACTCCGATGCGGGTTCTTGTCGTCGCCAATCAAAAAGGCGGCGTCGGCAAGACGACCACGGCGATCAATCTCGGCACGGCGCTGGCGGCGATCGGCGAGCGTGTTCTGATCGTCGATCTCGACCCGCAAGGCAACGCCTCCACGGGTTTGGGGATCGACCAGAAGTCCCGCGCGGCCTCGACTTATGACGTGCTGTTGGGCGAAAAATCGCTCGCCGAAGTGATTCTTCCTACCGCGGTTCCAAGGCTTTGCGTGGCGCCGTCGACCCTCGATCTTCTAGGCGTCGGCTTCGAAATCTCGTCCGACAAGGATCGCACCTTCAAGCTACGCGCAGCTTTGCAGGCGCTTGCGCAGGAACAGGCGACCCACGAGGATCGATTCACTTACGTTCTAATAGACTGTCCCCCGTCTCTAAACCTGCTGACTGTCAACGCGCTTGCAGCCTCCGATTCGGTTGTGGTGCCGCTGCAGTGCGAGTTCTTCGCGCTCGAAGGATTGTCGCAATTGCTGAAGACCGTCGATCAGGTGCGTCGGGCGCTCAATCCTCGTTTGACGATACATGGCGTCGTGTTGACGATGTTCGATCCTCGCAACAATCTCGCGATGCAGGTGGTCGAAGACGTTCGCGCCTTCATGGGCGAGAAGGTTTATCAGACGATCATTCCGCGCAACGTGCGCGTGTCGGAAGCGCCGTCGCATGGAAAGCCGGTGCTGCTTTATGATCTCAAATGTAACGGCAGTCAGGCCTATCTTCGTCTGGCGTCGGAAGTGATCCAGCGCGAACGCGCTCTGCGGGCGGCATGACGCCGCGACGATAGGACGAGAAAATGGCCGAAACCTCCCGCGACCACGCGCCTCGCGCCCGGCTTGGACGAGGCCTCGCAGCGCTGATCGGCGACAGTTCCGAAGAGGCGCCCGCGACCGAGAGAGCGCGGGGGCAGCGCCGTGTTCCAATCGAATTTCTACGCGCCAATCCGCGTAATCCGCGCAAATCGTTCTCCGACGCCGAGCTGGAGGATTTGGCCAGCTCGATCCGTGAACGCGGCATCATCCAGCCCATTTTGGTGCGAACTGTTCCTGGTGTGGCGGATTCCTACGAGATCATCGCCGGCGAAAGGCGTTGGCGTGCTGCGCAGCGCGCCGGCGTTCACGATGCGCCTATTCTCGTCGTCGAGGCCGACGACCGCGACGCGCTCGAAATCGCGATCATCGAAAATGTCCAGCGCGCAGACCTCAATCCGCTTGAAGAGGCGCTCGGCTATGACCAGCTCGCGGCGGAATTCAACTATACGCAGCAGGACCTCGCGAAAGTCATCGGTAAAAGCCGCAGCCACATCGCAAACATGCTGAGGCTTTTGAAATTGCCTGAAGGCGTCCGCGGCTATCTCGCCGATGGCTCGTTGTCCGCTGGCCACGCCCGGGCTTTGCTGTCTGTCGCGGATCCCGAAGCGGCCGCCAAACAGATTGTCGCGCAAGGGCTGTCGGTGCGGGACGCCGAGCGTATCGCGCAGCGAGAGGCCGAGGCTGCGGAGCGCCCAACACGAACGAAGAAGGACAAGGACGCCGATACGCTGGCGCTCGAACGCGAGTTGACCGAGATGCTTGGCCTCGTTGTTCGGCTCGACCATCAGGGCGAGGGCGGCGAGTTGCGCGTTCGCTACAAAACGTTGGAGCAGCTCGACGCTCTGTGCGTCCGTCTTCGCAAATAATTTTCGCTGACAGACTCAGCCTCGACCGACGAAAGGCATTTTCGTCGCCATCACGGTCATGAACTGGACGTTGGCGTCGAGCGGCAAAGACGCCATGAAGGCGACGGCGCGGCCAATGTCCTCCACGTTCATCACCGCTTCGACGGCTATTTCGCCGTTGGCCTGCATCACGCCGGCCTTCATCTTCTGCGCCATTTCGGTGTCGGCGTTGCCGATGTCGATCTGGCCGCATGCGATGTCGTATTTGCGGCCGTCGAGAGACGTGGATCGTGTCAGGCCTGTCATGGCGTGTTTCGTGGAGGTGTAGGGCGCCGAATTTGGACGCGGCGCATGGGCGGAGACAGAGCCGTTATTGATGATGCGACCTCCGCGCGGCGATTGCGCCTTCATGATACGGAAAGCTTCTTGCGTGCAATAAAACGCTCCCGACAGGTTAACGTCGACCACGCTGCGCCACTGGTCGACCGTCAGATCCTCAAGCGGGAGCGGAGGCACATTGACGCCGGCGTTGTTGAACAGCACGTCAAGGCGCCCGAAGGTCTCCTTGACGACGGCGAAGGCTTTGGCGACGGACACAGGATCGGCGACGTCGGCGGGGACGATGATCGCCCTGGCGCCCGGCGCGCTCGCCGGAGCTGCCGCCAGCGCCGCTTCAAGAACCTCTCTTCGACGTCCAACATAAGCGACGCTGAATCCATCGCGGGCGAGGGCCCAAGCCGCGTGCTTGCCGACGCCAGTCCCTGCGCCGGTGACCAAAGCGATTTTCGCCATTTTCTCACCCTCGTCTTCGAGCGGCTTGAGCGAAAAGCGAGGGCGCCGCGAGATTGCGCCGTCGCCGCCGCGTTCGTCACGTGGTCTTCGCGCCTTGCTCAAGGACCGCGGCCAGGGACGGATCCCGGGCGACCGCTTCGGCGTTAAGGCGGTTCGTCTCCGTCTCGATGCGATCTGACAGTTCCGCAAGAAAATCACGGGGCGTCAGACCAGGCTCGATCACCGGCAGAAAGGACATCACTACGGTGCCCGGCCGTCGCAAGAAGGAGCGACGCGCCCAGAAGAGGCCAGAATTGACGGCGACCGGGAGGCAACGTGCTCCAGTCGTCGCATAAACATGGGCGACGCCATATTTATACGCCGGCGGCGCGCCGGCAGGGCGTCGCGTCCCCTCTGGAAAGATGAAAAGCTGGCGTCCTTCGGCGAGCAGTTTTGTCGCGGCCGCCGAGACCTGACTAAGGGCCGAGGAGCCCTTGGAGCGATCGATGGCGATCTGTTCGCCGGCGATCAGATACCAGCCGAATAGCGGGATCCAGGTCAGCTCGCGCTTCAGCACATAGCTGAAATCCTTCAGAAACAGAGTCAGAACGTAGGTTTCCCACACTGACTGATGTTTGGCGGCGACGATCACCGCTCCATCCGGAATGTTTTCGAGGCCCCGAACCTCGAAGCGCATGTCGCAGATCACGCGCGCCCACCACAGCGACGTTCGCGCCCAAAGTCGAGCGAGATTCTCAACAGATTGCCGTCCCATGAACATCCGTGGGATGCCCAAAAACACCAGGACGACAAGGTTGACGTAGAAAACGACGTTGAAGAGGAGCGAGCGCAAGACGAGCATAGCCCATCTAGCCCCAAGCCATGCAGGCGCGAAAGGGTTATTGGGCGAAAGGCGCGTCGCCCGAGCGGCGCTCACGCATGAAGCGGATCATGCGCGGATGACGCCCTCGGCGATCAACTGCGCCCGGCGCGGATCGAATTGCGCGCGCAATTGCGTGCGCAGATATTTTACGTATTCGAACAGCACCACGCGCAGCGCCGGATCGCGCCACCAACCGGCCGGCTGAAGGCGCGAGCGCGNCACCGGATAGGCGATGAGGGTGGCCTCCGGCAGGGCAGCCTTCAGCTCGCCGAGCGCGCGAGGCATATGATAATCCGAAGTCACCACGATGAGGCGATTGACGGCGTTTCGCTTCGCCCAGCGCGCAGTCTCGACGGCGTTGCCGAAAGTGTTCTCCGCGAGATAACCGATATCGACGCAGCAATCGATCAATTCGCCGTAGCGCGGCGTTTCGCGGGACAGCTGCGAGCGTGTGGTCAGCTGGTTCACCCCTGAGATCAACATGCGCCTGGCTTGGCCTGAAGCCAGCAATCCGGCGGCGACGTTGATGCGATCAGCGCCACCGGTGAGCGCAACGACACCGTCGGCAGGCTCGGACAAAGCCACGTAGTCGGGCTGATCGCGAATTTGGGCCTGAAATTCGGCCGCGCCGAGAAAAAGCCAGACAAAGGAGGCCGCAGCGAGCGCAAGCGCGCCGGCGGCGCGCGCATGATACGGCCGAGGCGACGATCAGCGCGCACGATCACCCTCGGCGCGCCATCGGAGAGGAATGGCCGAAACGTATCGCGATAGGGCGCTGTCAAGCTCATGACGTCCACCTTGCGCGTTCAATCTGGCGTGGCGATGGCGGAAGATCGGCGTCACGTGCGACGTCTGAACCAGTGGGGGCATGGTCATTCCGCCCCTCTCAAGCGTCGCAGAACGATCCAGCGCGACACCAGCGCGGTCAGCGCCGCGATGCCGGCGGCGACGATCGCGACTGCGAGCATGCCGCGCCATCCGATCGCAAATGAGCCGAACAACACGTCGAACTGCATCTCCGTCGCCGTGTCGGTCGCCGAGCGCAGCGTCAGCCGGGCGATAAGAAAGACGAACATGGCGCAGGCCGCGCCAATCGCCGCGCCTTTTCCACCAAGGCGGAAAAAATGGCTTTGAAACTGGCGCGCAATGTAGTCGTCGGCCGCGCCGACGAAATGAAGCACGTCGACGATTTCACGCGCGCCCGCCATCGCGCCGCGAGTGGCGAAGGCGACAGCCGTCGCGATAGCGACAAGAATCAGCACGAAAATCAACGCGGCGCCGACGGCCAAGGCGTTGGCCATACGCGCGAGCCGCTCCAGCCAGAATCGATGATCGTCCAACGTCGCCGTCGGCGCGGCGGCGCGCAGCGCCGCTCGCAGGCCCGCCAGATCAAGCGTCTTGCCGGGGTCGAGCCGCAACACGATCAGTCGAGGAACCGGCAATCCTGCGAGATCGAGCTTGCCAAGCCAAGGTTCAAGGAGCGCGTCCGGCTCCGCCTTGTCGAGCGCCGAGGCGTCCGCCAAGCCAGGAAACGCCTTCGTAGCGGCCACGGCCGCTGCGACGTCGGCGTCGAGGTCGCGCCCTGCAGCGGGCCGAATCTGCGCCGTCATTTCTTGCGACACAGCAGCTCGCCAGTCGGCGGAGGCGTCGAACACCATCAGCGACAGCGCCGCCGAGAGCGCCGCCAGCAAAGTCATGATCGTAATCACCGTCATCAGCGAACGCCCGGCGATCGACGTCGCGGGTATCAGGCCGTCCTCGCGGCGAAACTGCGGCCCTCCGAGCAACGTCGCGGTCGTTGCGTCGCCGGAGTGGCGACGCCGCGGCGCGCCGGCGCGCCGCGGCGTCGGCAGCCTTGCTTTGGGGCCTGAGCCTGACGCTTCAGTCGTAGACATGGAGACGTCCATCGCCCAGCACGAGCCGGCGCGCCTGCTCGAATTGATCCATAAGAGCGAGATCGTGGGTGGCGATCACCACCGAGGTTCCGGATTTGTGCAGCTCCACGAAAAGCCGAAGGAGACGTCGGGCCAGGCTGGGGTCGACGTTTCCGGTTGGTTCATCTGCAAGCAGCAGCTCAGGCCGCATGATCAGGGCGCGCGCGATGGCGGCGCGTTGCTTCTCGCNCCCGGACAGCACCTGTGGAGAGACATGCAACCGCTCCCCAAGCCCTACCCAGCCCAATAATTCTGTAACTTCAGCACGATATCCTCGCTCCTCCCGACCCATGACACGAAGCGGAAGCGCGACGTTCTCATATGTCGTGAGATGATCGAGCAGTCGAAAGTCCTGAAAAACGACGCCAATACGTCGACGAACGGCCGTGAGCGCATCCTTCTGCAAGGTCGACGCGTCATCGCCAAACAAGGTCACCAGCCCGCGAGTCGGGCGCATCGAGAGCATCATAAGACGCAGCAAGGTCGTCTTGCCGGCGCCGGACGGTCCGGTCAGGAATTGAAAGCTGCGCGGCTCGACGGAAAAGGTGAGATCGCGAAGGATCTCGGCCCCGAGGCCATAGCGCAAGCCGACATTCTCGAATCGAACCACGCAGCCTCCTTTCCCGTAACGACCGTGGTACGCGATCTCCTTAACTCGACGTTAACCATGCCCGCCGTTCTTTCGAACCTACGCGCGGAGCTGTCCGCAGCGCCAAAGGATGTGCGTGCATGACGTCCGAAGCCTCCTTCGAAATTCGACCAGCGACGGGATTCGACGCTGACGGGGCCGACCGCTTGGCGCCGACGCCGGATCACGAGAACATTGCGCCCAGCGAAGCGATCACCGCGGAGGCCTCCAGCATTCATCCGTCCGCCGCGCCGCTCGTGTCGACCTTGCGAGCGCGTCGTCCGAACGCGCCGATCGCAACCGCGCTGCCTTCCGCGCCGCGCCGCCGCGCGCGTCATCGGCGCCGTCTGCGCGGTTCTGCTGGCGACCCTGACTTTAGCGGGCCGCGAGCGCATCGTGACGCGGCTTCCGGCCACAGACCGAATCTTCGCCGCGATCGGGCTGCCGGTGAACCTCGCGGGCGTTGAATTTCGCAATGTGGCGTCAAAGATCGCCGAAATTGACGGGCAGAAGGTTCTCGCCGTGACCGGCGAGATCGTCAATCTGCGCAGTGCGGCCGCCGCGGCCGTGCCAGGCTTGAAGCTCACCGCGCGCGGGGCCGACGGGCGGCCGCTCTACGTCTGGACGACGAACGCGGCGACGTCAAACTCGCGCCTGGCGAAACGACGACGTTCCGATCCCGTCTCGCGGCGCCGCCGGACGAGGCGCGCGAGGTGGTCGTGTCGCTCGCCGACGCGGCCCGCGTGGTCGCGCAGGCCGATCCGCCTGCGACGGCGTCGAAAGGAAGGCTGACGGGCAAATGACCGAGCGACAGGTCAAAGTTCTTTACAGCGAAGAGGCGGTNGCGCGNCGCGTCGAGACGCTGGCGACGGAGATCGCGGCGGACAAGCCGGACAAGCTGCTCGTCGTGGCTGTGCTGAAGGGCTCCTTCATGTTCGCCGCCGACCTGATGCGAGCGATGCATCGCGTCGGGCTCGCGCCGCAAGTCGAGTTTTTGCATCTATCGAGCTATCGCGACGGCCAATCGTCGAGCGGGCAGGTCAAGATTTTGCATGACGTGCAATCCTCAGTCGAGGGACGCGATGTCCTGCTCGTCGACGACATTCTTGAATCCGGGCGCACACTCGCGTTCGCGAAGGACTTGCTGGCCGCCCGTGGCGCGCGCAGCGTCAAGGTCTGCGCCATCCTCGAAAAGCCTCACAAGCGGGCGGTGCAGATCGAAGCCGACTATGTCGGTTTTCATACGCCCGATCGATTTGTCGTCGGCTACGGCATGGACGTCGCGCACAGCTATCGCCAACTGCCGTTCATCGGCGTGATAGAGGATTAGTTGAGCCGCCAGATCGCCGCATTGAGCAGCGCGGCGAAACTCACCCAGGCCAGATAGGGCGCCATCAACATGCCTGCGACCCGGTCCAGGCCGGCGAAGCGTCGCGCCGTAAGAGCGATAAGGGCCCAAAGGGACGCGACGACCAAAAAGCCGAGCGGCGGGCTCTTTAGCTCAAAAGACCANNCAGACCACAACGCGTTGAGCGCCATTTGCCCGACGAAGGCGATAATGGCGCTTCGCCGGGNCCGAGAGGCGGGACGGCGCAGAATGCGAAAGAAGGCGATCGCCATCATCGCATAGAGCGCCGTCANAACGGGTCCGAAAATCANATTCGGCGGATTAAAGCTAGGCTTGGTCAGCCCCGCGTACCAAGTGGGAATGTTCGGCGTCGTCGCCAGACTTCCAATTATCGAGGCGGATGCGACCGTCGCGACCGCGATCAGGGCGGCGTAGAGGGGCGGCAAGTTCGAAGTGGCCGGGCTTGCGGGGGAAGGGTGCGACACGGGCGCTCCAGGGATGCGGCGAAGGAGATGGCGGCCATACGCCGGGCCGTCTATCGCGACGCTCCGCCAAGTTGCAGACTTGGCGGGATATTTGCGACGCGTCGAAACGTCCCGCCGACGCGAATACGATCCTTGGCATCGCATTCGCGCCTCAGAGCGCGATCTAGGGCACCGGAGGAATAGGGCAAGATGCAGTGGTCGAAGAGNAGCCTGCTGGCGCAGGCGATGGGCCGGATCGACGAAACGACACGCGCTGTGACGCCGCCGATCCATGTCTCGACGACGTTCATCCGCGATCCTGACAATCAATATCGGAGCGGCAACGTCTATGGCCGGCCCGACAACGAGACCGTGCGGGAGGCGGAAGCCGTGCTGACGATGCTGGAAGGCGCGGCGGCCGCGATGGTGTTCGGCTCGGGCATGTCGGCGGCCACGGCCGTTTTCCTTGCGCTCGCGCCGGGAGATCATGTGGTCGCGCCGTCCGTGATGTATTGGGCGCTGCGCAACTGGTTGAAGACCGACGCGACCGCATTGGGACTGATCGTTGATTTCGTAGACGCCGCCGATCTCGATGCGTTGCGCGGCGTCATGCGCAAAGGCCGCACCAAGCTGGTCTGGATCGAGACGCCCGCAAATCCCACTTGGTCGATCGCCGACATCGCCGCGGCGGCGGAGATCGCGCATGCCGCCGGAGCGAGGCTGGCGGTCGACTCGACGGTGGCCACGCCCATCCTGTCGCAGCCCCTGGCGCTCGGCGCCGACATCGTGATGCATTCGGCGACGAAGTATCTCAACGGTCATTCGGACGTCGTCGCCGGCGCGTTGTGCTGCGCGCGAGACGATGATTTCTGGGCGACGATCAAACGTCGCCGAGCGACGCTCGGGCAAATTATCGGCCCGTTCGAAGCCTTTTGCTGTTGCGGGGATGCGTATCTCGATCTTCGCGTTCGGGCGCAATGCGCCTGCGCGCTGGCGGTGGCGGAGCATTTCGTCGGCGATCCACGAGTCCGCGACGTGCTCTATCCGGGATTGCCGAGCCATCCCGGTCATGACGTCGCGTCGCGGCAAATGCGCGGCGGGTTTGGCGGCATGCTGTCCATCCGCGTGACNGGGGGCGAAGCGGCGGCGGTGCGCGCTGCGGCGAATGTCTCGCTATGGAAACGAGCGACCTCGCTCGGCGGCGTCGAATCGTTGATCGAACATCGCGCCTCGATCGAAGGCGCCGGAACGCCATGCCCGCCCGATCTGCTGCGCCTTTCGGTCGGGCTTGAGTCCCCGGCCGATCTTATCGCAGATCTGGACGCCGCTCTCGGCGCCGTCCTCTGACTGGCGCATGACTTGGGTCGCCTGTCGGAAAAGCGTCGTGTTTGACGCTATGCTGCTCCGATCACGACAGGAGACCGTCATGCATTCGATCGACGCCCTCAAATGCGTTTACGACACCAAGACCCGCAAATGGGCGATCGAGATTCTCTACTCCGAGGGCGAGAAGAGCTATCGCTTCGATATTTCAGGCCCGCAAGAGGCACAGACTGTGATCGAAGCCTTCAACATGGCCGTCATATCGATCTTCGATCCCGCCAGCGGAGAAATCCATTTCATCTCCGAACCACAGGGCGACGATCCCTACGCCGATGAGGCTGAAGCGGATGACGAAGAGGAAAACAATAAGAGCGACGCGACGAAGCCGCGCCGTCAGTAAGGCCCCTGTCCTGGCGCTCCGCGGCGGCTTTCAGGCCGCCGCATTTTTCAGTTCGCGCCTTCGAGGAAACGGCGGCCGATGACCTGCGCCTGAATTTCGCCGGCGCCCTCGAAGATGTTGAGGATGCGGGCGTCGCAGAGGACGCGGCTGATCTGATATTCGAGCGCGAAGCCGTTGCCGCCGTGGATTTGCAAGGCGTTGTCGGCCGCAGCCCAGGCGACGCGGGCGCCCAGCAGCTTGGCCATCCCCGCCTCCAGATCGCAGCGCTTGTCCTGATCCTTGGCGCGGCCGGAGAAGTAGGTGATCTGGCGGGCGATGTGGATTTCGACCGCCATCATCACCAGCTTGTCGACGACGCGCGGGAACTTGATCAGCGGCTTGCCGAACTGAATGCGCTCCTTGGCGTAGCGCAAGCCAAGGTCGAACGCGTTCTGGGCGACGCCCAGCGCGCGGGCGGCGGTCTGGATGCGGGCCGACTCGAAGGTCTGCATCAGCTGCTTGAAGCCCTCTCCCTCCTTACGGCCGAGCAGATTCTTCGCCGGAACCTCGAAATCGTCGAAGGCGATTTCGTACTCCATGCCGCGATAGCCGAGCACATGAATTTCACCGCCCGACATGCCCTTGGCGGGGAAGGGGTTTTCGTCGGAGCCGCGCGGCTTCTCGGCGAGAAACATGGACAGGCCCTTATAGCCGGGCTCGTCGGGATTGGTGCGGGTGAGAAGCGTCATCACGTCGGCGCGGACGGGATGGGTGATCCAGGTCTTGGCGCCCTTGATCTTGTAGACGTCGCCGTCCTTGACGGCGCGGGTGCGCAGCGAGGCGAGGTCGGAGCCGGTGTTGGGCTCGGTGAAGACGGCGGTCGGCAGCATTTCGCCGGAGGCGATCTTGGGCAGATAATGTTCTTTCTGGTCCTGCGTGCCGCCGGCCAGGATCAGTTCGGCGGCGATCTCGGAGCGTGTGCCGAGCGAACCGACGCCGATATAGGCGCGCGACAGCTCCTCGGAAACGACGCACATGGCCACTTTGCCGAGGCCCATGCCGCCGAATTCCTCGGGGATCGTCAGCCCGAAGACGCCCATCTCCGACAGGCCTTCGATCACCTCAAGCGGGATATACTCGTTCTTCAGGTGCCACTCATGCGCCTTCGGCGTCACCTCGGCGGCGGCGTATTTGCGCATCTGGTCGCGAATCGCCTCCATGTCTTCGTCGAGGCCGGGATCGCCGATCAGGCCGGCCGGATCTGCGGCCTCGATCAGTTTGCCAAGCTCGGCGCGGTTCTCGACGGAGTTGCCGGTCGCCAGCAGCGTTTCGACGGCGTCGGTGTGGCGGGAGGCGAGTTCGCGCGGAGTGACGCCGAAATCGGTCGGGCGCACGACCTCGCCCTGATTCATCGGAATGCCGCCGAACACCTGAGCGAGATATTCGCCAAGGCCGATGCGCGTCATCGNCTCTTCCGTGCGGCCAAAGCGGCCCTCGCCGATCATGCGCTCGGCATAGGCGCNCATCTCGCGCACGGCCTCGGCGTAGGTCGCGAGCCATGCGAGACCATGCACCGCGTGCTGCTCGCGCTCCAGCGCCTGGGCGGAAAGCTTGCCGTCCTTCATCACGCGGTCGCGGACATGGCGCGTGGCGTCGGCCAGCAAGGCGTCGACGGCGTTGGCGGCGTCGCGGGCGAGATCGACGAGCGAGGCGTTCTGGGCGGACATCGCGGGCTCCTGAAACTCCGGCGAAACGGTGCTAGCGCGCGGCCTTTCGCGATGCAACATGGCTTATCGTCCGCAACGCCGCACCTGTTCCAGAGGGCTTAGGTCTTGCGCGGCGCGGCGGCGCGCGGCGTCGTCAGCGCCATGCCGGCGGCCGCGAGCGCCATGCCGGCGATCTGAACCAGCGTCAGCGCCTCGCCGAACAGAGCCCATGCCTCCAGCGCGACGGTCGGCGGGATCAGGTAAAGCAACGCCGCCGCGCGCGCGACGGCGCCGCGACGGATCAGCGCCAGCAGAAGGCCGATCGCCCCGATCGACAAGGCGAAGACCGACCACAGCATGGTCATCGCCGTCGTCGCGTCGATGCCGACGCGCAGCTCCTCAGTCGCCAGCGCGAGCGGCGCGGTGACAAGGACGGCGCCAAGATATTGCGCTGCGGTGGTGGTGCGCAGGTCGCCGACGGCGACGAAGCGTTTCTGGAAGAACGAGCCGAGCGTCACCGACAGCATGGCGACGATGTTGACGAGGATGGNGGTCGCCGCCGCGCGCAACGCCTCCCCAGTCATGCCGATCAGCCGAGGCTGGAGCACCAGCGCGACGCCCGCCAGCCCGACGGCCACGCCATACCACTGGCGCCGCGAGATCGGCTCGCGGATCAGGATCGGCGCAAGCGCGGCGGTGAGCATCGGCTGAAGGGCCGCGAGAAGGCCCGAGATCGAGGCCGGCAAACCGTGGCGCACCGCCCACCAGACGCCGCCGAGATAAATCGCATGCAGAAGCACGCCGCTGAGCATCGCGGCCGCCCAATCGCGTGGGCGCGTCGGCCAGCCGGCGCCCGCCATCACCGCGAAAATCGCCAGCGCGGCGCCCGCGAGAATGAAGCGAAGAGAGANGAGAAAGGTGAGCGGGTTCGAAGTGCGGGCCGCATAACCGGCGGCGATCCAGCCAGTCGACCAGATCAGAACGAAGATCGGCGGGGCGACGCGGTCGAGGCTCAAGGCGGACATCGCTGCAATCCTGGAGCTTCGTTCCGTCGGCGTTCGTCCGAAGCGCAGTATCGATCGATCGCAATGCTAAGGGGCGAGCCGAGGACTCGCCCTTCATCGATCACGACGGAGGATTCGTCTTATTTGCGGACCGGTCCGGCTTCGATCACATCTTCAAGCGTCTTGAGTCCGGGCTTTGNAGAGGACACCAGAACGGCCATGTTGCCGGGCTTATGCTGGTTCTTCCACATTTTCGTGTGCGCCTGCGGGATCTCCGCCCAGGGGAACACTTCCGACATGCAAGGATCGACACGGCGGTCGAGCACGAATTTGTTGGCCAGCGACGCTTGCTTGAGATGCGCGAAATGCGAGCCCTGAATGCGCTTCTGGCGCATCCACACGTAGCGGGCGTCGAAGGTCAGATTGAAGCCGGTGGTGCCGGCGCAGAACACCACCATGCCGCCGCGCTTGACGACGAGGCAGGAGACCGGGAAGGTTTGCTCGCCCGGATGCTCGAAGACGGTGTCGACGTCCTTCTTGCCCGTGATGTCCCAGATCGCCTTGCCGAATTTGCGGGCCTCTTTCAGCCACTCATTGTATTCCGGCGTGTTGACCGTGGGCATCTGACCCCAGCACTTGAAGTCCTTGCGGTTGAGGACGCCCTTGGCGCCGAGACCGAGGACATAATCGCGCTTGGTCTCATCGGAGATGACGCCGATGGCGTTGGCGCCGGCGGCGGCGCAAAGCTGCACGCCGAAAACGCCGAGGCCGCCCGAGGCGCCCCACACCAGCACGTTGTCGCCGGGCTTCAGGCGCTCATGGCCGAACAGCATGCGGTAGGCGGTGGCCAGCGTCAGCGTGTAGCAGGCCGCCTCCTCCCAGCTCAGATGTTTGGGGCGCTCCATCGGCTGGCGGTCCTGCACCCGGCAGAACTGCGAGAAGGAGCCGTCCGGCGTCTCGTAGCCCCAGATGCGCTGGGAATNTGAGAACATCGGATCGCCGCCGTTGCACTCCTCGTCGTCGCCGTCGTCCTGATTGCAATGCACGACGACCTCGTCGCCGACCTTCCAGCGCTTCACTTTGGACCCGACCGCCCAGACGATGCCGGAGGCGTCCGAACCGGCGACATGGAAAGGATGCTTATGGGCGTCGAGCGTCGAAATCGGCTGGCCGAGAGCCGCCCACACGCCATTGTAGTTCACGCCGGCGGCCATCACGAGAACCAGCACCTCATGGGAGTCGAGCCNCCAGGTCGGAACCACCTCCAACTGCATCGCCGATTCCGGCGGGCCGTGCCGATCCTTGCGGATCGCCCAAGCNNGCATGTTCTTCGGCACGTGCCCGAGCGGCGGAATCTCGCCGATTTCATAGAGATCCTTGGCGGGCGATGCGGCGGGCGACGTCATGAGCGGTCCGTTCTGGTTTCGGAAACACCGGGCGAAGGGTGCGGCACGATTCCATCACTTACGTTGCGCCGCAACCCCGCCTTGCGTCGCGGGAGAGGAATCTGACGTTACGACGAGCCGGGCGGCGTAACGAAGCTGAAAGCTTCTCCCGCTAAAGTCGATCGAACGAAGGTCCGAACCATCGATATGCTCAAACTCAACGCCTTCAGCGATTCCGACATCATGATCCTGGCCGTCGTGGCCTTGATTTTCGGATTCGTGCTCGGACTGCTCGCGGATGTCGTGATGGGCGACAGAGGCTTTGGGCCGTTGCGCAACACGCTGCTCATCCTGGCCGGCGGCGGCGGCGGCGTCGCCCTGAGAGCGGCGTATTATCCGGTTCCGACGTCTATGCTGCTGGTGGCGACGCTTGTGGCTGCGATCGCGGCGGCGACCGTGACTCTCGCGATCGCGAGCTTGCTCAAGAAGTTGTTGATGAGCTAAGCGTTTTCTAAAATTCGGGCGATGCGGCCTCACGCATTCCGGGATCGGACGGGGCCGTCAGAAGACTCATGGGCGCCGCAGCGCGGCCGCGCTATATTGCGCCGCGACAGCGCCCGAGTCTGCGATTTCCGGAGAGCGACGTGACCAAGGACAATGCGTCCCAGGAAAAGCCCGCCAAAGACAAACCCTGGATTTTCCGCACCTACGCAGGCCATTCCACCGCAGCCGACTCCAATCGCCTTTACAGGACGAATTTGGCGAAAGGCCAGACGGGCTTGTCGATCGCCTTCGACTTGCCGACGCAGACCGGCTATGATTCCGATCATATTTTGGCTCGGGGCGAAGTCGGAAAGGTCGGCGTCCCGGTCTCGCATCTGGGCGACATGCGGACTTTGTTCCGTGACATTCCGATCGCGCAGATGAACACGTCGATGACGATCAACGCGACCGCGCCTTGGCTGCTCGCGCTCTACGTCGCGGCGGCTGACGAGCAGGGCGCGGATCGCTCGGCGCTGCAAGGCACGACACAGAACGACATCATCAAGGAGTATCTGGCGCGCGGCACCTATGTGTTCGGGCCAGGGCCGTCGATGCGGCTGACGCGCGACGTGATCCTGTTCACGACGCGCGACCTGCCGAAATGGAACCCGATGAACGTCTGCTCCTACCATCTGCAGGAAGCAGGCGCGACGCCGGTTCAGGAATTGTCCTATGCGCTGGCGACCGCGATCGCGGTGCTGGACGAGGTGAAGAAGGCCGGCTTGTCGGACGCCGATTTCGCCGAATGCGCGCAACGCATCTCCTTCTTCGTCAACGCCGGAATGCGTTTCGTCACCGAGCTGTGCAAGATGCGGGCGTTCAACGCGCTCTGGGACGAAATTCTCAAGACGCGCTACGGCGTCGCCGACGCCAAGGCGCGACGCTTCCGCTACGGCGTGCAGGTCAATTCGCTTGGACTCACCGAGCAACAGCCGGAGAACAACGTCTACCGCATCCTGATCGAAACGCTGGCGGTCACCTTGTCCAGNGACGCGCGCGCGCGCGTGCAATTGCCGGCGTGGAACGAGGCGCTGGGCCTGCCCCGGCCCTTCGATCAGCAATGGTCGCTGCGCATGCAGCAGATCCTCGCCTACGAAACCGATCTGCTGGAATATGGCGATATTTTCGACGGCTCGACGGCGATCGCGGCGAAGGTGGCNGGAGCCGCCGAGGCGGCGCGCGCCGAAATCGCCGCCATCGACGCGATGGGCGGCGCGGTCGCGGCGGTCGATTCAGGCTATATGAAATCGAAGCTGGTCGAATCCAACGCCCGGCGTTTGGCTGGAATCGAGTCGGGCGCGCAGATCGTCGTCGGCGTCAACCGCTTCACCGAAACCGAACCGTCGCCGCTGACGACGGGCGACGGCGCGATCATGGTGGTGCCCGATCATGTCGAGGCCGAGCAGATCGCCGGGCTCGAAGCCTGGCGCGCGGCGCGCGACCCGCAGGCGGTCGCCGCGGCGCTGACCGAGCTTGAGGCGGCCGCGCGCGAGGACCGCAACATCATGCCGGCCTCGATCGCCGCCGCCAAAGCGGGCGTCACCACCGGCGAGTGGGGCGCGACGTTGCGACGCGTCTTCGGCGAATATCGCGCGCCCACCGGCGTCGGAGCCACGGTTCTGCCGGGCAGGTCGGACGAGCTGGCGGGGGTGCGGGCGGAGGTCGACCGGGTCTCNCAAAAGCTTGGTCGGCGGATCAAGTTCCTCGTCGGCAAGCCGGGGCTCGACGGCCATTCCAACGGCGCCGAACAGATCGCGGTGCGGGCGCGAGACGCCGGCATGGAGGTCGTTTACGAGGGCATCCGCCTGACTCCGGCCGAAATCGTCAACGCCGCGCTGGAGGAAGGCGTGCATTGCGTCGGCCTGTCGATCCTGTCCGGCTCGCATCTGGCGCTGGCGCGGGACGTCATGGCGCGGATGAAGGCGGAGGGTCTCGACGACGTTCCGGTCGTCGTGGGCGGAATCATCCCGCCGCAGGACGAGGCGGTTCTAAAGGAAGCGGGCGTGGCGGCGGTCTATACGCCGAANAACTTCGAGATCAACGCCATCCTCGAAGACGTGGTGAAGATCGTCGAGGCGCGCGCGGCCTGAGCGCGCGCGGCGTGCGGCTCACGAAGCCGGCGCGTTCAAGATCCAGCGATGGCCGAAAGGGTCGCGCAGGCTTGCGAAACGGGTTCCCCAAAACGAATCGGTGGGGCCCATTTCGGCCTTGCCGCCAAGTTTGAGCGCGCGCTCGTGGACCGCCTCCAGCTCCTCGCGCGTCTCGAACTCCAGACTGACCGAGACGGTGGCCGGATCGACCGGAATCGGCACGCGGGTGTGGCCGGCTCGGGAAACATGTCGGCCAGCATCAGCGCGCCGCCGTTGATGTCGAGTTCGCAATGCAGAACCCGCAGCCCGTCGAGCGAGGGCATCAGCGCCTTCTGCTTGGCGCCGAAAACGGTCATATAGAACGCGATCGCGGCGTAGGCGGGCGAGACCGTGAGATAGGGCGCGACGGGCGGGCGGCGGGTCATCTGGCCTCGACTTTCCTGCGGCGCAGCGCCCGCCAGAGATTTGGCGGGGCGGAGGGGCGTCGCCTGAACGTCACTTTCCTCGCTCGCCGCGAGCGAGTAAAGAACCTCCAACGGCCGGGGCGTCGCATCGCCCCGACGGCTCCTCAAGCTCCATGAGAGAAACATGGCCGGTCCGCGCACGCTCTATGACAAGATTTGGGACGACCATGTCGTCGACGTCCAGCCCGACGGCACCTGCCTTCTCTACATCGATCGGCATCTCGTGCATGAGGTGACCAGTCCGCAGGCGTTCGAAGGGTTGCGCGCCACCGGCCGCAAGGTTCGCGCGCCGCAAAAGACGCTGGCGGTGGTGGACCACAACGTGCCGACCTCAGATCGCAGCCACGGCATCGACGATCCGGAATCGCGCGCGCAGGTGGAGGCGCTGGCCGAAAACGCTCGTGAGTTCGGCGTCGAATATTACGATGAGCATGACCGTCGGCAAGGCGTCGTTCACATCATCGGACCGGAACAAGGCTTCACCCTTCCCGGCGCGACGATCGTATGCGGCGACTCGCATACCTCGACGCATGGCGCATTTGGCGCGCTGGCGCATGGCATCGGCACCTCGGAGGTCGAGCATGTGCTCGCCACCCAGACGCTGATCCAGGCCAAAGCCAAGAACATGCTGGTCCAGGTCGACGGAACTCTGGGCGAGGGCGTGACGGCCAAAGACATCATTCTCGCGATCATCGGCGAGATCGGAACGGCGGGCGGCACCGGCCATGTCATCGAATATGCGGGCGAAGCGATCCGCGATCTTTCGATGGAAGGGCGGATGACGGTCTGCAATATGTCGATCGAGGGCGGCGCCCGCGCCGGTCTCGTCGCGCCCGACGAGAAGACCTTCGCCTATCTCAAGGGCCGACCGAAGGCGCCCCAAGGCGCCGACTGGGAACGGGCGGTCGAAGCGTGGAAGGGGTTGCGCAGCGATCCGGGCGCGCATTTCGATAAAGTCGTGCGGCTCGACGCCGCCAAATTGCCGCCGATCGTCACCTGGGGCACCTCGCCGGAGGATGTCGCGACCATCGGCGGGACGGTGCCGCGCGCCGAGGACGCCGCCAACGAGCAGCAGCGCGAGAAGATCGCCCGCGCGCTCGCCTATATGGGCTTGAAGGGCGGCGAGAAGATCACCGACATCCCCCTCGACGTGGTTTTCATCGGCTCGTGCACAAACGGCCGTATCGAAGATTTGCGCGCCGCCGCACGAATCGCCGAGGGCAGGAAAGTGGCGGACCATGTGCGGGCGATGGTCGTTCCAGGCTCCGGGCTTGTGAAGGCGCAGGCCGAGGCCGAGGGACTGGACGCCATTTTCAGGGCCGCCGGGTTCGAATGGCGGGAGCCAGGGTGTTCGATGTGTCTCGCAATGAATCCGGACAAGCTCACGCCCGGTCAACGTTGCGCTTCGACGTCGAACCGCAATTTCGAGGGACGTCAGGGCTTTAAAGGACGTACGCATCTGGTTTCGCCGGCGATGGCCGCTGCGGCTGCGATTGCGGGACGATTCGTCGACGTGCGGAGCTTCTCCTGACCCCGCTCGACCCTCGTGGCGGGACGAGGCGGCGATCCGCCCGATACGGAAGCGCGTGCGGAAGACGCCAAGCGCATTCTGTCTCTTGTGGAGGCGGAGACGACGAGCATTTTGGCTCGGCGTTGAGCAAGGCGGGCGATCATTTCGCCGCGCGCGACGCGCAAGCGGATGGCGCAGGCGGGGACTGGGCCGAGGTCTGGGGCCGACGCGTCGGGCGCGGCCTCGGCGCGGTCTTTTTCATCGTGCTTGTCGTCAATTTGTTCACGCGCTGGTTCTTCTAGTCAGAGGCTGAGCATGGCCGCGTTGGATCTCGCCCGAAGCAAGGCGCCCTCGCTCGAAGACATTGAAGAGCTGGCGCTGACCGCCTTCGCCGCGCTGCCAGCCGAATTCCGGGCGTTGTGCGACGGCGTCATCGTGAGGGTCGAGGATTTTCCGGCCGAGGAGACGCTGGAAGAGCTGGAGGCTGAGTCCGAATTCGATCTGCTTGGCTTGTTTCGAGGCCGAGGCCTCGCTCACGCGCCGGCGTCGCCGGACACCGGCGCGCATCCCAACATGGTTTGGCTCTATCGCCGCCCGCTGCTCGACTACTGGGCTGAGCACGACGAAACGCTCGGCGAATTGGTCACCCATGTTCTGGTGCATGAGATCGGCCATCATTTCGGCCTCTCCGATGACGACATTGAGCGCATAGAAGCCGCGGCCGGTTGATGGAGCGCGGCGTTCCGGGGAAATGGAGGCGGCATGACCTCGCTGTTTCGTGACGTCGCGACGACGGGCGTCGTGTTGGCCGCGCTGGCCACTCCGGCGCTCGCTCAAGGCGGCTATCCGGACTGCGCGCAGGCTCAGGCTCGCGTGCGGCGCGAGGGGCGGCGGTCATCTACACGGCGCCGCATGTTTACGACCGCTACGTCGCGCATGCCGGATTCTGCCCGCATGGCGACGTCGCGCGACGAGCCTTCGCGGCCACCAAGGACAGCGCAACCTGCATGATCGGCTTCGTCTGCGTCACCGGGGATCCGTTCGACAATCCCTGAGAGCGGTCTGCGATCGCTTGACCGGCCGGGGGCGAGGTTGCAGAAAGCTAGCGTCGCGCTTGCGAGCGCAAGGATAATTCGCGTCACGCCGAGGATGACGATGGACAAGTTCGACACGCTGACGGGCGTCGCCGCGCCGCTCGAAATCATGAACGTCGACACGGACATGATCATTCCCAAGCAATATCTCAAGACGATCAAGCGCACCGGTTTGGGCAAGGGCCTCTTCGCCGAAATGCGCTTTCGCGAAGATGGGTCGGAGAATCCGGATTTCGTGCTCAACCAGAGCGCCTATCGGCATGCGCAAATTCTGGTGGCGCGCGACAATTTCGGCTGCGGTTCGTCACGCGAACATGCGCCTTGGGCGCTGCTCGACTTCGGCATTCGTTGCGTGATCTCCACCAGTTTTGCCGATATTTTTTATAACAACTGCTTCAAGAACGGCATTCTTCCGATCAAGGTCTCGGAAGACGATCTCGAAAAGTTGATGGATGACGCGCGTCGCGGCGCGAACGCGACGCTCACCATCGATTTGCCGGCGCAGGAGATTCGCGGGCCTGACGGCGGCGTCGTCAAATTCGATATCGATCCGTTCCGCAAACACTGCCTGATCAACGGACTCGACGACATCGGCCTGACGATGGAGAAGGCGGCGTCGATCGGCGCCTATGAGACGCGCCACGCCCAATCCGCGCCCTGGCTCTGAAGTTCCCGCCGCGCCTCGGCGTCGCCGCTTTGGCGTCAATCTTTTGGTAAGGTTGATGCCGCGTAGTCG
Organism: Rhodoblastus sp.; assembly: GCA_013693735.1. GTDB lineage: Bacteria > Pseudomonadota > Alphaproteobacteria > Rhizobiales > Beijerinckiaceae. The sequence goes on from CP059255.1 coordinate 887,558, forward strand.
TCCGACCCATGCCCGGAGGGACGGATGCAGGCGCGTGCGATTCGCTCGATGAAGCTGTTCAGCCTGGCGTTTTGTCTAACGCTNGGGGCGCAGACAGCCGCATCGGCCGATTTTCAGTCGTGTCTGTCGGGCTTGAAGGCCGAGGCGGCGCATAAGGGCGTGCCCGGATCCGTNTTCGACGACTTCATGGACGGGGTCAGCCCAGATCCTGAAGTGATCAAACGGATGCAGCAGCAACCCGAATTTCGCACGCCGATCTGGGATTACCTTGCGACCCTGGTCGACGAGCGCAAGGTCGAAGAAGGGCGCGCGATGATGCGCAAGCACGCGCAGGCGCTGGAGTCCGCGCAGGCGCGGTTCGGCGTCGACAAATACGCCATCGCGGCGGTCTGGGGCGTCGAGAGCGATTTCGGACAGGCGAAAGGCAAATTCTCGCTGCCGACGGCGCTGTCGACGCTCGCTTGCACGGCGCCGCGGCGGCGCGACTATTTTCGCGGCGAGTTGATGTCGGCCCTGAAAATCGTGGCGCGGGGCGATTTGTCAGCTGATCAACTGTGGGGATCGTGGGCGGGCGCGTTCGGGCAAACGCAATTCATGCCCTCGACCTACCTTCGGCTGGCCGTCGACGGCGACGGCGACGGGCGCCGCGATCTCGTCTCTTCGGTCGCCGACGCGTTGCATTCGACGGCGAATTTCCTTGCGCGATCCGGTTGGCGGTCCGGCGAGAGCTGNGGCTACGAGGTCGCCCTGCCCGACGGCTATCGCGGCCCCTCGGGCCGAGGCGCNCAGCAGTCGCCGGCCGGCTGGGCGGCGCGGGGGCTGACGAAAATCGACGGATCGGCGCTGACCGGCTCCGGCGCGGCGGGTCTGCTGTTGCCGGCGGGCCGCAACGGCCCGGCTTTTCTCGTTTTCAAAAATTACGAGGCAGCCTACGCCTATAACGGCGCCGATTCCTATGCGCTTGCGATTTCGTTGCTGTCGGATCGGTTGCGCGGCCGCCCGGGCGTGCAGGCCGAATGGCCGACCGACGATCCCGGCCTTTCCCGCGACGAGCGCATCGAGTTGCAGAAGCTGCTGACCGCGCAGGGCTACGACGTCGGCGAACCAAACGGCGCGATCGGCGATAAAACACGCGCTGCGATCAAGGATGTTCAAGCGCGGTTGGGGATGAAAGCCGATGGCCGGCCGGGGCGNAAGGTGCTGCGGGCGCTCAAGGGTCGCTGAGGCGACGCGCGCCGGTCGACAGCGCAGGCGTCGCCGCCAGCGNNCCGGCGACAAACGTCGCTGCGCGCGCCGCGCCGCGACCGGACGGAAAACCTCCTTCGTCGCCTCGACGACCATGACGCCGGCGCCGGGCAAGCCAAGCGCCTCGCCGAGCTTCTCCATCGCCGGGCTGATCCGCAGCGCAAGAGGGCCGCGCAAGGGCGGCATATAGAGAACATCGCTCGAATGAACCGGCGTGAACAGATTATGGCGAAGCAAATCGCGGATCTGTCCGCGCGAATAGGGTCGGCCTTGACCGAACGGCGTGGTGTCGCCGCGAGCCCAGAAGCCGCGCCGGTTCGGCGCGACGACGATCATGCGTCCGCCCGGCGCAANGCGCCAGGCCTCCTCAANGAGGCCTTCAGGGTCGTCAGCGTTTTCGAGGGCGTGCATGAGCAGCATGCGGTCGACGCAAGCGTCCGGAAGCGGCATGTCGAGGATATCCACCAATGCGCTGGCGTTGGGGCCGCCTTTCGGCCAGGCGACCACGCCTTGCGCCGCCGGCATGAACGAGAGCACGCGCACGGCCTGACCGCGCCAGGCGTCGAGATAAGGGCAGGCGTAGCCCACGCCCAACACGGTCGAACCGGCGCAGTCAGGCCAGCGACGCGCTACGACCTGCGACAGAAAGCGCTGCGTCGCCTTGCCGAGCGAGGAATCGTAGAAAGAACGCAAATCGACGATGTCGAGCGCCATTGCCGGCTCCGCTGTCCGGTCGCGAGTCTAGCATGAGATGACGGACGGCGCAGCGCGGCGATCGCTCCCGGACGATTTGATCGCGGCCCCGCGCCTTCCTAAATAGAACGGGCGAGCGAAGGAGACGCGCATGGCCGCCGAGATNCGGCTCTTTCCCTGCCTCTCCGACAATTACGGCGTGTTGCTGCATGACACGGCGACAGGCGCGACTGCGAGCGTCGACGCCCCTGACGGGGAGGCCGTGCTCGCCGCTCTCCGGCGCCGCGGATGGCGTTTGACCGACATATTGGTGACCCACCATCATGCCGATCACGTGCAAGGGATCGAGCCGTTGAAGGAGGCCTTCCGAGCGTGNCGCGTCGTCGCGCCCAAGGCCGAGGCGGCGAGAATACCGATGGTCGACCTTCCGGTGGAGGAAGGGGACGTCGTCAAGGTTGGGGCGATCGTTGTCGAGACGATCCACACGCCCGGGCATACGGCGGGGCATGTCGCTTATCATATGCCAGGCGAGAAGGCGCTGTTCGTGGGCGACACCCTCTTCGCGATGGGGTGCGGACGCGCTTTNGAGACCCCTGCGGAGACCCTGTGGTCCTCCCTCGCGAAGCTGAAACGACTTGCGCCCGACACCCGCGTCTATTGTGGGCATGAATACACCCTCGCCAACGCTCGCTTCTGTCTTACGATCGAGCCGGACAACGCGGCGCTTAAGGCGCGGCTGGAGGAGGTGGAGGCGCTGCGTGCGAAGGGAGCGCCGACATTGCCCACGACGCTGGCGCGCGAGCTGGCGACCAACAGTTTTCTGCGCAGCGATCAGGCGGCGGTGAAGCAGGCCTTGGGGATGGCCGACCAACCGGACGCCGCCGTGTTCGCGGAGATCCGCGCCCGCAAGAACCGAAGCTGACGGCCGCGCCTGCTTCCGGCAGGCGAAGTCGGCCAGGCTTGATCTGGCGCATTTCGTCATCGCTCGGAAGCGCGCCAATGGCGTTGCGGCGCCGGCGCGTCTGTGGTCGCCTGCGCCGAAAGGGGCGCTCACGACATTTCAGTCGCGCCCGAAGCGAGGCGGAATGAGCAATGCGATTCAGGCCAGCGGCGCATCCCCCTCGGCGGCCAAGACCCCAATGACAAGAACAGCGATCGGGTTGTTCGTCGCCACGGCCGCGCTTGTGACGATCGCCGTCTTGCCGCAGCCGGCAGGGCTCCCCGCCGCTGGTCAATATATGCTGGCGATCCTTGCCTTTTCCGTGGTCATCTGGATGACGGAGGCGGTGAGCTACGCCGTCAGCGCCGTGGTGATCATCGCTCTGACCGCGTTCATGTTGGGGATGGCGCCCGAAGCGGCGGGCGGCAAGGCGATGGGGACAACGCGCGCTCTGGGCGTCGCGCTGGGCGGCTTCTCCAACACGGCGTGGGCCTTGGTTTGCGGCGCGCTGTTCCTCGCCGCGGCGATGACGCGCACAGGCCTCGACAAGCGCATCGCGTTGATCGTTCTGTCCAGGGTGGGCGCGAAGACCAACCGTGTCCTGATCGGCGTCATCTTGGTCGGATTTCTGCTCAGTTTCGTCGTGCCGAGCACCACCGCGCGTGTCTCGTGCATGGTGCCGATCGTGATGGGCATCATCCTGGCCTTCGACGTTCCGCTGAAGAGCCGTTTCGCAGGCGCTTTAATGATCGCCGTCGCGCAAGCCGACACGCTTTGGAACATCGGGATCAAAACGGCGGCCGCGCAAAACATGGTCGCGTTGAGCTTTATTGAAAAGCAGCTCGGTCAGACGATCTCCTGGCTCGATTGGTTCGTCGCCGCCGCGCCGTTTTCGGCGATCATGTCCGTCGTTCTCTATTATCTGCTGATGTGGATGATGCCGCCCGAGAAAACGGAGATCGCCGGGGGACAGGCGATCGTCGCCGACGCGCTGAGGGCGCTCGGTCCGATGACTGGCGTAGAAAAGCGGCTCCTGGCGCTGTCGCTGGCGCTGTTGTTCTTCTGGTCTACGGANAAGATTCTACATGACTTCGACACCGCCTCGACGACGCTCGCCGCCGTCGCCGTGATGTTGATGCCCGGCGTCGGCGTGATGACGTGGAAAGAGGCCGAGAAAATGATTCCCTGGGGTACCGTCGCCTTGTTTGGCGTCGGCATCAGCCTCGGCGCGGCGCTGCTGTCCACCAAGGCCGCGCCTTGGTTGGCGGTGTGGATCAGCGGCGTGTTCGGCCTTCAAACGGCGACGCCGATGCTGATTCTGGCGATCCTGTCGCTGTTCCTGATCGTCATCCACCTGGGATTCGCGAGCGCGACCGCGCTGGCGGCGGCGATGATCCCGATCATCATCTCGGTGCTTCAGGGCGTGCAGACGCCGGGGATCAACGTGCTCGGCCTGACCATGATCCTGCAATATGTCATCTGCTTCGGCATGATTCTTCCGGTGAACGCGCCTCAAAACATGGTCGCTTACTCCACCGAGACCTTCGAAGCGCGAGATTTCATCCGCACCGGCATCCCGCTCACGGTGATCGCCTTCGCCTTGATCATGCTTCTCGCGGCGACTTATTGGGCNTGGCTCGGGCTGATCGTGAAATGACGATGAGCAAAGCGCGCAAGACTTGCGCCGGCGGCGTCGGCGCAAGTCGAGAAAAGCGCGTAAGGGTTCAGCCGATTTTGTCGAGTCGCTCGCGCATCGCCGCCAGTTCCTTCTTCAACGCATCAAGCTCGCGCGCCGAAGGTTTCTGAGGCGCGGCGTCAGGTTGATCCGTCGCCGCCGTCGCCGCAGCCTGCTGGGCCATCGCCGCAAACGGGTTGAACAGCGCGAANGGCCTGCTGGAACATCGCCATATTGGCGCGGGACATCTCCTCCAACGATCCGAAACCTTGCGCGCCGCTGAACGGGCTCGCGCCGAAGGCGGCGCCGATCTGATCGCGGAATTTCTGTTGCTCGCTGTTGAGGCGGTCGAGTGAAAACTCCAGATAGCGCGGAACCAGCGATTGCATACTGTCGCCGTAATATCGGATCAGTTGACGTAGAAACTGAATCGGCAAAAGATTTTGCCCGACCTTCGCCTCTTGTTCGAAGATGATCTGCGCTAGAACGGAGCGGGTTATATCTTCTCCCGACTTGGCGTCGTAGACAAGAAAATCTTCTCCCCTCTTCACCATTTCGGAAAGATCCTCGAGCGTCACATATGTGCTTGCGCCGGTGTTGTGCAGTCGGCGATTCGCATATTTTTTAATCGTGACGGGCTCTTTGGATTCGCTCATCGTTCCGGAATCCCTCAACAAACAGCCGCGCGGCGACAACCGCCTACAAGATAGGCGGTTTCGCCGACGCAGCGCAACGCCGCGTTCCGTTTGAAGCCAAACGTGGTCACTGCGCCGTCCAGCCGCCGTCCATCGAAATGTTCGTGCCCGTCATCTGCGAGGCGGCGTCGGAACACAGGAACACCGCCAGCGCGGCGACCTGATCGACGGTGACGAACTGCTTGGTCGGCTGGGCGGCCAGGAGCACGTCGCGCTTGACCTGCTCCTCGGTCATATTGCGCGCCTTCATGGTGTCGGGGATCTGCTTCTCGACCAGAGGCGTCCAGACATAGCCGGGCGAGATGCAATTGCAGGTGACGCCGAAGGTCGCGAGTTCGAGCCCCACCGTCTTGGTCAGGCCGGCGACGCCGTGCTTGGCCGAGACATAGGCCGACTTGAACGGGGAGGCGATCAGCGAATGGGCGGAGGCGGTGTTGATGATGCGGCCCCATTTGCGCGCCTTCATGCCCGGCGTCGCGGCGCGGATGGCGTGGAAGGCCGAGGACAGGTTGATCGCGATGATCTGGTCCCACTTTTCGACCGGAAAATCCTCGACCGGCGACACGAACTGGACGCCGGCGTTGTTGACGAGAATGTCGAGCGATCCGAACGCCTTCTCAGCCTCGGCGACCATCTGGGCGATTTCGGCCGGTTTGGACATGTCGGCGCCGGAATAGCGGCACTTGACCCCGAACTCGGCCTCGATGCCNNGGCGCTCGGCTTCGATGGCGGCGGCGTCGCCGAAACCGTTGATGGTGACGTTGGCGCCCTCCTTGGCGAGGGCGCGGGCGATGGCGAGGCCGATGCCGCTGGTCGATCCGGTGACGAGGGCGTTGCGAGTCTTCAGCGACATGACCAATCTCCCGAGAGGGCGCAACCGTCCGAACGGACGCCCGTGACCGCGCGAGCCCGCTTTCGCGAGCCGTGCGGCCTATGATAATGGGCGAGTATGTTCCGCAGCGCATCAAAATGACAATGAGGTCGTTGCTCGGTCCTTCGACGGAGACGGAGGCGCGCGCCAAGCCTGCGGGCATCCGGGATGCGCGTCGCCCGTCGTCGCGCGGCTGACGCCTTGGCGGGCGCGGGTGCTGGCGATGCTGCGCGCCGAGGGGCTGGCGCTCGGGGCCTACGACATTCTCGACCGTCTGCGCGCGGAGACGGGCCGGGCGGTCGCGCCGATCACGGTGTATCGCGCGCTGGACGGCCTGCTCGAAGCCGGGCTCGCGCATCGGCTGGCCTCGCGTAACGCCTATCTCGCCTGCGGCGCGCGCCATTGCGCCGCTCAGTCGGTGGCGTTCCTGATCTGCGAAGGGTGCGGATCGGTCGCCGAGGTCGGCTCCGACGCGCTGCGCGGCGACCTGGCGCGGCTTGCCGAGGGGTCAGGCTTTCGGCGCGCGCCGAAACCATCGAAATTCTCGGCCGTTGCGCGCGCTGCCGCGCCGGCTGAACGGAGAACGCCGCATGCTCACTCTCGACACCTATCCGGTCGAACCGGCCGCGCCGGCGGCGCGCGCGCANACCGTCGCAGTGCGCATCGGCGATGGAGCGGGCGCCGTGACGGTGGGCGGGGGCGCGCCTATCGTCGTGCAGTCGATGACCAACACTGACACCGCCGACGTCGAGGCGACGGTGAAGCAGGTCGCGGCGCTGGCGCGGGCGGGCTCGGAGCTGGTGCGCATCACCGTCGACCGCGACGAGGCGGCGGCCGCGGTGCCGCACATCCGGGACCGGCTGGCGAAAATGGGCGTGGTCGCGCCGCTGGTCGGCGACTTCCATTATATCGGTCATAAACTGCTGGCGGCGCATCCCGCCTGCGCCGAGGCGCTCGACAAATACCGCATCAACCCCGGCAATGTCGGCTTCAAGGACAAGAAGGACGCCCAGTTCGGGGCGATCGTCGAGACCGCGATCCGGCATGGCAAACCGGTCAGGATCGGGGCGAACTGGGGTTCGCTCGATCAGGACATGCTGACCGCTTTGATGGACGAAAACGCGGCCCGAGCCGTTCCGCTCGACGCGCGCGCNGTGACGCGCGAGGCGCTGACGCGCTCGGCGATCCTTTCGGCGCGCCGCGCCGAGGAGATCGGGCTGTCGCGCGACAGAATCATCCTGTCGGCCAAGGTGTCGGCGGTGCAGGACCTCATCGCGGTCTACCGGATGATGGCGGCGCGCGGCGACTGGGCGCTACATCTGGGGCTGACCGAGGCCGGCATGGGATCGAAGGGGATCGTCGCGTCGTCGGCGGCGATGGGCATCCTGTTGCAGCAGGGGATCGGCGACACGATCCGCGTCTCGCTGACGCCGGAACCCGGCGGCGACCGCACGCTGGAGGTGAAGGTCGCGCAAGAATTGCTTCAGACGATGGGCTTTCGCACCTTCGTGCCGCTGGTGGCCGCCTGCCCCGGCTGCGGGCGGACGACCTCGACCGTGTTCCAGGANGCGGCGCGCGACATTCAGACCTGGATTTCGTCGTCCATGCCGGGTTGGCGGGAGCGCTATCCGGGCGTCGAGACGCTCAACGTCGCGGTGATGGGCTGCATCGTCAACGGGCCGGGCGAATCNAAACATGCCGACATCGGCATCTCGCTGCCGGGCACGGGCGAGACGCCGGCCGCGCCGGTGTTCATCGACGGCAAAAAGGCGATGACGCTGCGCGGNGCGGCCATCGCGAGCGAGTTCCAGCAGATCGTCGCCGATTACATCGAGCGGCGCTGGGGCTCGGCGGGCTGAACCGCGGCGTTGATCGGGATCAATCGGCCCACACCGGTTGACGTTGGTCAAGGAGGCGCCGACGCCCGACCGATGGTCCCTTCCGGATCGCCGCGCCCCCGCGGGCCGCCGGAGGGACAATGTCGCCAGGTCTGTCGCGTCGCGGCCTCTTCTCAGCGTTTCGGCCGACGCGCGCCGACGCGGCGTCCGCCGGGCTGACGGCGCGCGCTTCGTCGGTTTGTCTTGAGTCCAAGGGCGTCGGCTGCCGGCGGTGTCCGGAAGTCTGCGACGTCGACGCGATCTCTTTCGTCGCCATCGGAGCCGGTCGGGCTCGGCCGGTCATCGACGACGCGCTGCACGGGATGCGGCGCCTGCGTCTCGTCATGCCCCGTCGCCGCGATTTCGCTGGCCTCGCGCGACCGCGTCGCTCTCGCCGCCAGTCTCGCCACCATCGCGCGCGAGGCGAGCATGAGCGCCGCCGCCCTTGCCGCCGCTGCGCCCTGGAATGTGTGCGGACTCGTCATTCATGTCCGTCCCGACCGGCTCGACGCGCTGAAGGCGCAGATCGCCGCGCTGCCGGGCGTCGAGATTCACCTGACGGCGCCGGAAGGCCGTCTCGTCGCCACCGCGATCGACAAGGGCGACAGCCTTGCGCTCGATCAGATCGCCGTCCTCAACCGCATTCCCGGCGTCGTGTCGACCTCGCTCGTCTATCACGCGCTCGACGTCGCCGACTGATCGAAAGGGCTTGTCCATGTCCTCCACCCTCGACGCCACTCGCCGCGACGCGCTGAAAGCCTCCGCCGCCGCGGCCGCCGCCGCCTCGGTCGGTCTGCCGGCGCCGGCGAGCGCTCAGACTGGGGCGGGGCCCGACGGCATTCGTTGGGACAAGGGCGTGTGCCGCTTCTGCGGCACAGGCTGCGGCGTTCTGGTCGGCGTCAAGAACGGCCGCGTCGTCGCCACGCAGGGCGATCCCGACGCGCCCGTCAATCGCGGCCTGAACTGCATCAAGGGCTATTTCCTCTCCAAGATCATGTATGGCGAGGATCGTCTCACCCAGCCGCTACTGCGCAAGAAGAACGGCGTCTACGACAAGAACGGCGCGTTCACGCCGGTCTCGTGGGAAGAGGCCTTCACCACGATGGCGGCGAAGTGGAAGGAGGCGCTGNNAAAAAGCGGCCCGACCGCGATCGGCATGTTCGGTTCGGGGCAGTGGACGATCTGGGAAGGCTATGCCGGCGCCAAGCTGATGAAAGGNGGCTTTCGCTCCAACAATCTCGATCCCAACGCGCGCCACTGCATGGCCTCGGCGGTCGCCGGCTTCATGCGCACCTTCGGCATCGACGAGCCGATGGGATGCTACGACGATCTCGAACACGCCGACGCCTTCGTGCTGTGGGGCTCGAACATGGCGGAGATGCACCCGATCCTGTGGTCGCGTCTGACCGACCGACGGCTCACGCATCCGGGCTGCGAGGTGCATGTGCTCTCCACCTTCGAGCACCGCTCCTACGAACTCGCCGACAACGCGCTGACCTTCGTCCCGCAAAGCGATCTGGCGATCCTCAATTACATCCAAAACCACATCGTCAAGACCGGCGCGGTGAACAAGGAATTCGTCGACAAGCACGTCGCCTTCGCGCGCACGGTCGAGGACATCGGCTACGGGCTGCGGCCGACGACCGAGCTTGAGAAAAAGGCCGTCAACGCTTCGCACAAGACCGGACAGGACGGCGCCAAGGACCCGGCCGGCTTCACGGACAACATTTCGTTCGAGGATTACGTCAAGCTGCTGGAGCCCTACACGCTCGACTACGCCGCCGAGAAATCCGGCGTGCCNAAAGAGAAGCTGGAACGGCTCGCCAAACTCTACGCCGATCCGAAGAAGAAGATCGTCTCCTACTGGACCATGGGCTTCAACCAGCACGCGCGCGGCACGTGGGTCAACAACATGATCTACAACGTGCATCTGCTGACGGGCAAAATCTCGGAGCCCGGCAACGGGCCGTTCTCGCTGACCGGTCAGCCCTCCGCCTGCGGCACCGCGCGCGAGGTCGGCACGTTCTCGCACCGCCTTCCCGCCGACATGGTGGTCAACAATCCCAAGCACCGCGAGATGACGGAGAAGATCTGGCAATTGCCCGAAGGCACGCTGAACGACAAGCCGGGCTTCCACGCCGTCTTGCAGAACCGCATGCTGAAGGACGGCAAGCTGAACGCCTATTGGGTTCAGTGCACCAACAACATGCAGACCGCGCCGAACATGAACGAGGAGGGGTATCCGGGCTATCGCAACCCGGCGAACTTCATCGCGGTGTCCGACCCCTATCCGACCGTGACCGCGCTCGCCGCCGATCTGATCCTGCCCACAGCGATGTGGATGGAGAAGGAAGGCGCCTATGGCAACGCCGAGCGGCGCACGCAGTTCTGGCGTCAGCAGGTGCTGGCTCCGGGCGAGGCGCGCTCCGACGTCTGGCAGACGGTCGAGTTCTCCAAATACTTCAAGGTCGAGGAGGTGTGGCCCGAGGAGCTTATCGCCAAGAAGCCGGAACTTCGCGGCAAGACGCTTTACGACATCCTGTTCGCCAACGGGGTCGTCGACAAATTCCCCGTCGAGGAGTGCCAGAAGGGTTTTGAGAACTCCGAGGCGAAGGCGTTCGGCTTCTATCTGCAAAAGGGCCTGTTCGAAGAATACGCCCAGTTCGGCCGCGGCCACGGGCACGACCTCGCCGATTTCCAGATGTATCACGAGGCGCGCGGCCTGCGCTGGCCGGTGGTGGACAAGAAGGAGACGCTCTGGCGCTTCCGCGAGGGTTATGACCCTTACGTGAAGCAGGGCGAGGGCGTCAGCTTCTACGGCAAGCCCGACAAGAAGGCGCGCGTGATCTTCTGCCCGTTCGAACCGGCGGCGGAGGTCCCGGACAAGGAGTTCGATCTGTGGCTGTGCACGGGCCGCGTGCTGGAGCATTGGCATTCGGGCTCGATGACGCGGCGCGTTCCCGAGCTGCATCGCGCCGTGCCCGCGGCGACGCTGTTCATGAACCCGGACGACGCGGCTGACCGCAACCTCAACCGCGGGCAGACGGTGAAGATCCAGACGCGGCGCGGCGAGGTGCTGACGCGCGTCGAGACGAAGGGGCGCGATAAGCCNCCGCGTGGGCTCGTCTTCTTCCCGTTCTTCGACGAGAGCCAGCTCGCCAACAAGCTGACGCTCGACGCGACCTGCCCGATCTCGAAAGAGACCGACTACAANAAATGCGCGTGCAAAGTGACGCCCGCGTAGCGCCAACGACACGCGAAGCGAGGGCGCGGCGCGCGCCTTCGCGCCCTCCTGGATCAGAGACGATGTCCCCCACCGGCGCTCCCGCCAATCCGCAACGGCGAAAAGCCTTCGCCGATCTCGCCCGCCTCGCGGGTGGGGCGGCCGGCGTCGGCGTCATGCTGGCGGGGTTCGCGCAAAGCTCGAAGGCGCTGCCGGCGCAGACCTTGCGGCCGCCGGGCGCCGCGCCGGAAAAGGAGTTTCTGGCGGCCTGCGTGCGCTGCGGTCTGTGCGTGCGCGATTGCCCTTATCACACGCTCAAACTCGCCGATTGGGCGGACGGGCCGGCGATCGGCTCACCCTTCTTCGTGGCGCGCTCGACGCCCTGCGAGATGTGCGACGACATTCCCTGCGTGAAGGCGTGTCCGACCGGGGCGCTCGATCACGCGCTGAAAGACATCGGCAAGGCGAAGATGGGCGTGGCGGCGATCACCAGCCGCGAGACCTGTCTCAACCTTCAGGGCCTGCGGTGCGACGTCTGCTACAGGGTCTGTCCGGCGATCGACAAGGCGATCACGCTCGAACTGTCGCATAACGCGCGCACGACGAAGCATGCTGTGTTCGAGCCGGTCGTGCACTCCGACTCCTGCACCGGCTGCGGCAAGTGCGAGAAGAGCTGCGTGCTCGACGAGGCGGCGATCAGNGTGTTGCCGCGCGAGATCGCGGCCCTGAAGCAGGACGCGCATTATCGCCGCGGCTGGATCGAGAAGGACAAGGCCGGTCACGCTCTGGTCGACGCGCCGACCAAATTGCCGACGCGCTTGCCCGACGGGATGACGGCGCCCGGACAGCGGCTCGACGCCGAGCCCTCGCCGTTCAAGCCGCTGTCGCCCTTCNNGCGACGGGGGCAAGCCATGAGCGCGAATCCGACCCCCGAGGCGCGCGAGAAGAAGGGCTTNTGGGGCGCGCATCGCTTCGGCGTTCTGCGACGCGCGAGCCAGTTTCTGTTTCTCGCCTTGTTTCTGACCGGGCCGCTCTTCGGCGTATGGATCGCCAAGGGGACGATGGCGTCGTCGATGACGCTCGGCGTGCTGCCGCTGACCGACATCTTCGTCTTCGCGCAGACGGTGGCGGCGCGGCGTTGGCCGGAGACGACGGCGGTCGTCGGGGCGTCGATCGTGGTCGTCGCTTATCTATCGCTCGGCGGACGCACCTTCTGCGCCTGGGTCTGCCCGCTCAATCCGGTGACAGACGTCGCCGCCTATCTTCGTCGCAGGTTCGACATCCGCGCGAGCGCCAAGATCAGGCCGGAGCTGCGCAACTGGATCGCGGCCGTCGCGCTGATCGTCAGCGCGGCCACGGGCATGATCGCCTGGGAGTTGGTCAACCCGATCACCGCCTTTCATCGCGCGCTGATTTTCGGGCTCGGTTTCGGGCTGATTCCGGCGGCGGCGATCTTCGTGTTCGACCTCTTCGTCGCCAAGCATGGCTGGTGCGGGCATCTGTGTCCGGTCGGCGCCTGCTATGGCGCGCTCGGCAAGGTCGCCGCGCTGCGCGTGAGCGCAGACAAGCGCGCGCGTGCGACGACTGCNATGGATTGCTTTGCGGTCTGCCCGGAGCCGCATGTGATCGCGCCGGCGCTGCGCGGCGACAGGACGGGCGCCTCGCCGCTCATTCTGTCAGGCGATTGCACGCTGTGCGGCGCGTGCGTCGACGCCTGCCCGGAGCGCGTCTTCCGTTTCGCTCATCGCCTCGATCACCGCCTCGCCGGCGCAGCGCCCTCGCCGCCCGAGGCTTCACTTCGCCTTCCGAAAGGACAGATGCCATGACCGGCCGTCTCCCAACGTTTCTGCGCGCGGCCACGCTCGGCCTCGTTTTCGCGGCGATTTTGCCGGCCGCAAGCCTCGTGCAGGCGCAAAGCTCAGGCGGCGCCGTCAAGACGCTGCGCGAGGAGCCGCTCACCGATCTCGGAACGGCGCCGGAGTTGGCGCGCCAGTCGACGCCCGCCGACGGTTTCGGCCGCGCCTATCGCCAACAACCGCCGTTGATCCCGCACAAGATCGACGGCTACCAGATCAACACCGACAACAATCAGTGCATGAGCCGCCACGACTGGCCGGCCAACACGCGCTACAACGCTCTGAAGATCTCCGAGACCCACTATGTCGACCGGCAGGGCGCGCGGCTCGATAAGGTGGCGGGCACGCGCTACTTCTGCACCCAGTGCCACGTGCCGCAGGCCGACGCCAAGCCGCTTGTCGGGAACATCTTCCAGAACGCCACGCAGGCGAAGTGAGGGCGTCATGAGCACGACCGATCTCGACGCCGCCCGCCCCGGCGTTCTCGCTCGTCTGTGGCGCTGGTTCAAACGCCCTTCCGCCATCGGCTGGGGCTTTCTGGCCCTCGGATTTTTCGTCGCCGGCATCCTGTTCTGGGGCGGCTTCCACTGGGCGCTGGAGGCCACCAACACCGAACAGTTCTGCATTTCGTGCCATGAAATGCGGGACAACGTGTATCAGGAGTATCGCAAGACGGCGCATTACTCGAACAAGACGGGCGTGCGCGCGAGCTGCCCGGATTGCCATGTGCCCAAGGATTGGCGTTACAAGCTGGTGCGCAAGATGCAGGCGTCGCGCGAATTGTGGGGCAAGGCGTTCGGCTCCATCGACACGCCCGAAAAATTTGCGGCGCATCGCGTCACGCTTTCGAAAAGCGAATGGCGGCGGATGAAGACCACGGATTCGCGCGAATGCCGCAATTGCCATAACTTCAAATCGATGGAGTTCACGCTCCAGGAGCCGCGCGCCGCCAAGCTGCATCAGGAGGCGCTCAACGCGGGCAAGACCTGCATCGACTGCCATCAGGGCGTCGCCCACCGCCTGCCGGCGCATGCGCCGGACGCCTACACCGAGATGCTGGACACGATCGACAAGGTCGGACCGATCCAGCAGGCGATCGACTTCCTGCAGGACGCCGACGTGCAGAAGGCCAAGGCCGCCCCGCGCTGAACGGAGCGCGCCAAAGCGCGGCCCGTCACAGGACTCGCGCGAAGGCCGGGACTCGTTTCGGGCCTTCGTCGTCTCAGCCGGCGCCGCTCGACGCCAGCCCGGCGGCGACGTTCACGAACAGGCCGAGAATCGCCAGATTGTAGAAGAAGGCGATGACGCCCTGCACGGTGGCGACGCGGCGGATCGCGCGCGAGGTGATGTTGGCGTCGGCGGTCGCCGCGGCGACGCCGATGGTGAAGGCGAAATAGACGAAATCCCAATAGTCGGGATGCGGGCAATTGGGAATTTCGATGCCGCCATGTTCGCCGTCGGCGCCGCGGCGATAGAATTCATGCGCGTAATGCAGCGTGAAGGCGAGATGCGTCGCCGCCCAGCCCGCCACCACGGACCACAAGGCGAGGCCGACCTGCGCCGCCTTGGCCCAGCCCTTGAGGCCGCCGAGGCCGGTCAGGTGCACGACGATGGCGAAGACGCCGAGCGTCGCCGCGCCGACGGCGATGACGAGGATCGACATCGGCGCGACATCCTGACGACGCGCGTTCTTGAGCATGCCGTGCTCGTCGACATGCGCCATCATCCAGAACACAGAGGCGAGATAGACCGTCGCGCCGACCGCGCAGCCCACGACGACGCGGGTTTCGAGCGCCGCCTGCGCGCAGGCCGCTCCCGCCAGAACGCCGACGATCAGCGCGAACATCGTGCGCGGATAGGAGCGCACATAATGCGCGATCCGTCGCGCGGGCGAGCGAAGCGCGCCGTTCATTCGCGAAACACCACCGTCTTGCGGCCGTTGAGCAGCACGCGGCCGTCGAGATGTCCAGCGATGGCGCGCGCCAGCACGCGGCGCTCGATGTCGCGGCCCTTGCGCACGAGATCGTCGGGCGTGTCGGCGTGGCTGATGCGCTCGACGTCCTGCTCGATGATCGGGCCTTCGTCGAGATCGGCGGTGACGTAGTGCGCGGAGGCGCCGATCAGCTTCACGCCGCGGGCGTGCGCCTGATGATAGGGCTTGGCGCCCTTGAAGCCCGGCAGGAAGGAATGATGAATGTTGACGCAGCGCCCGGCGAGCTTGGCCGACAGATCGTCGGAAAGCACCTGCATGTAGCGCGCCAGAACCACGAGATCGACCTTGCGATCCTCGACGATGCGCCAGATCTGCGCCTCTTGCGCCGGCTTGGTGTCCTTGGTGATCGGCAGATAGTCGAAAGGAATGTCGCCGAAATCGAGATGCGCATAGGTTTCGCGCGGGTAGTTGGCGACGATGCCGGCGATCTCCATGTCGAGTTCGCCGATGCGCCAGCGATAGAGCAGATCGGCCAGGCAATGGTCGAACTTCGAGACGAGAAGCAGGACGCGCTGGCGCTCGTCGCGCGGGCGCAGGCGCCACACCATGCCGAACAACTCGGCCACCTTGCCGAAGCCGGTGGCGAGCGGCGTGGCCTCGCGGTCGAGCTGGAAGGCGACGCGCATGAAAAAGCGGCCGGTCTCCTCGTCGTCGAACTGATGCGCCTCGCGGATGTCGCCGCCATGCTCGTAGAGGTGGCGCGACACCGCGGCGACGATGCCGGGGCGATTTGGGCAGGACAGAGTGAGGATGTAAGAAGTCACGGCGAGGTCTCCAGCCTCCCGCCTAGGACAGCAGGGCGATCCTCGCAACCACCTTCCTCGCCGGCGCTCCGCCGGGCGCGGCGCGGAAATTGCTTGTTGGCGCGGCCACAGGAGAGCTTCGCGTGTCCATTCTCGTCGCGCTGCACCATGTCACCGAATATCGCTACGACCGTCCGGTGGCGCTCGGGCCCCAGACGATCCGCTTGCGGCCGGCTCCGCATTGCCGCACCCGCGTGCCGAGCTACGCGCTGAAGGTGACGCCCGCCAATCATTTCGTGAACTGGCAGCAGGACCCGCACGGCAACTGGCAGGCGCGGCTGGTTTTCCCGGAGAAGGCGACGGAATTCCGGGTCGAGGTCGACCTGACCGCCGATCTTGCGACGATCAATCCGTTCGACTTTTTCGTCGAGCCCTCGGCCGAGATGACGCCGTTCGTCTACGAGCCCAATCTCGCGATNCGGCTGAAACCCAATCTCGAAGTCGAACCGGCCGGGCCGCGCCTCGCCGCCTTTCTGGCCGAATTGCCCAAAGGGCCGACGCGGACGGTCGATTTTCTGGTCGATCTGAATTGGCGAGTGCATCAATTGGTGCGCTACGTCATCCGCATGGAGCCCGGCGTCCAGACGCCGGAGGAGACGCTNGGGCTGGCGTCAGGCTCCTGCCGCGACTCGGCCTGGCTTCTGGTGCAGGCGCTGCGCCATCTCGGATTCGCCGCCCGTTTCGTTTCTGGCTACCTGATCCAGCCAAGNGCCGACGTCGATCCGATCGAGGGTCCGCTCGGCACGCGCAAGGACTTCACCGATCTGCACGCCTGGGCGGAGGTCTATGTGCCGGGCGCGGGCTGGATCGGGCTCGACGCCACCTCCGGCCTGCTGTGCGGGGAAGGGCATCTGCCTCTGGCGGCGACGCCGCATTATCGCTCGGCCGCGCCGATCACCGGGCTGGTCGAGCCGGCGCAGGTCGAGTTCGGCTTCGACATGCGCGTCGAGCGCATCGCCGAGGCGCCGCGCGTCACCAAGCCGTTCGAGGACGCCAGCTGGGCGCGGCTCGACGCGCTGGGCGAGCAGGTCGACCGCGATCTCGTGGCGGGCGACGTGCGGCTGACGATGGGCGGCGAGCCGACCTTCGTGTCGATCGACGATTTCGAGTCGGGGGAATGGAACGGCGACGCCGTCGGGCCGACCAAGCGGGCGCGCGCCGACGTGCTGATCCGGCGCCTGCGCGAGCGTTTCGCGCCGGGCGGGCTGATCACCCATGGACAGGGCAAATGGTACCCGGGCGAAAGCCTGCCGCGCTGGGCCTTCGCGCTCTACTGGCGCAAGGACGGCCAGCCGATCTGGCGCGATCCGTCGCTGCTGGCGCGCGAGCCGGGCTCCGCCGAGATGGAGAAGGCGACGCCCGCCCCGGCTCCGACGCTGGCGCAGGCGGAATCCTTCGGTCAGGCGGTCGCCGCAAAGCTCGGCGTCGATCCGCAGTTTCTGACGCCGGCCTATGAGGATCCGGCGGTCTGGGTCGGCAAGGAGGCCGACCTGCCGGTCAACGTCGATCCGACCGATCCCAAGCTCGCCGACCCCGAGGAGCGCGCGCGGATGGCGCGCACCTTCGTGCGGGGACTCGGAGAACCCTCCGGCTTCGTGCTGCCGGTGCAGCGCTGGAACGCGGCCGGTCAGGACCGGCGCTGGTCGTCGGAGCGGTGGCGGCTACGGCGCGAAAAGCTGTTCCTCGTGCCGGGCGACTCCTCGATCGGCTATCGCCTGCCGCTCGGCGCCTTGCCCTATGTGCCGCCGGCGGCCTTNCCNTATATCCACCCGCAGGACACGCTGGAGGAGCGCGGGCCGCTGCCCGGCGCGCAGGAGCTGGAGACGGCGCAGGCGCAGCGCTCCCTCGCCGTCGACTCCGCGCAAGGGCGGCGTCAGGACGTCGTCGAGCAACAGATCATCGAGGGCGCGGTTCGCACCGCGCTCGCCATCGAGCCGCGCGAAGGGGCGCTGTGCGTCTTCCTGCCGCCGGTCAAGACGTTCGACGACTGGCTCGATCTGATCGCCACCGTCGAGGCGGCGGCGCGCACGAGCGGCCTGCCGGTGCGCATCGAAGGCTATTCCCCGCCCAACGATCCGCGCGTCGAGGTGATCAAGGTCACCCCGGATCCGGGCGTGATCGAGGTCAACATCCACCCCGCCGCGAGCTGGCGGCAAGCTGTCGAGACGACCACGGCGATCTACGACGAGGCCCGGCTCGCCCGGCTCGGCGCCGACAAATTTATGGTCGACGGCCGCCACACCGGCACGGGCGGGGGCAACCACATCACGCTCGGNGGCGCCAGCGCGCCCGACTCGCCGTTCCTGCGCCGGCCGGATCTGCTGAAGAGCCTCGTGCTCTACTGGCAGCGCCATCCCTCTCTGTCCTATCTGTTTTCCGGTCTGTTCATCGGCCCGACCAGTCAGGCGCCGCGCGTCGACGAGGCGCGTCACGACTCGCTCTACGANGCGGAGATCGCGATGGCGCAGGTCCCCGCGCCCGGTCAGGGCGAGGCGCCGGCGCCCTGGCTGGTCGACCGCTTGTTCCGCAACCTGCTGGTCGACTCGACCGGAAACACCCATCGCGCCGAAATCTGCATCGACAAGCTCTATTCGCCGGACGGGCCGACAGGGCGGCTCGGCATCGTCGAGCTGCGCGGCTTCGAGATGCCGCCCGACGCGCGCATGAGCCTCGCCCAACAGTTGCTCATCCGGGCGCTGGTCGCGTGGTTCTGGAAGAGCCCGCAGCAGGGCGGCTTCGCGCGCTGGGGCACCAGCCTGCACGACCGGTTCATGCTGCCGTCCTTCGTCTGGGCCGATTTCCTCGACGTGCTCGGCGAGCTGAGGGCGGCGGGCTACGATTTCGACCCGGATTGGTTCCGGGCGCAGTGGGAGTTCCGCTTTCCGATCGCCGGGAAAGTCGAGCGTCACGGCGTGCGTCTCGAAATCCGCAACGCGCTGGAACCCTGGCATGTGCTGGGCGAGACCGGGGCCATCGGCGGCACGGTGCGGTACGTCGATTCCTCGGTGGAGCGGGTCGAGGCGAAGGTCACGGGTTTCGTTCCGGGCCGGCATGCGCTCGCCTGCAACGGCCGGCGCGTGCCGCTGACCGCCACCGGCGAGGGGCTCGGCGAGGCGGCCGGTGGCGTGCGTTTCAAGGCCTGGGCCCCGGCGGCGGCGCTGCATCCGACGATTCCCGTGCAGGCGCCGCTGACTTTCGACGTGATCGACCTGTGGAGCGGGCGTTCGCTNGGGGGCTGCGTCCACCATGTCGGGCATCCGGGCGGGCGCAACTACGACACATTCCCTGTGAACAGTTACGAAGCGGAAGCGCGCCGACTCGCGCGCTTCCAGGATCATGGCCATACTCCCGGCCGCATCGAACCGCCGCCGCAGGAGCGGCCCGGCGAGTTTCCGATGACGCTCGATCTGAGGAGACCGCCTGCGTGACCGCAGTCCCGCAAGGGAACGCGCCCGAGACCGACGCGCCCGACTGGTTTCGGGCTACGCGCCGTTGCCGGGAGCGCCTGACGAGCTGATCGGCCCGGACGGCGCTCCCCGCCCGGCCTGGCGGCGCTTTTTCTCGGCGCTCGGCCGGCAGGATCTCGACGCGGCGATCGTCGCATCCGATCGCCGCATCCGCGATATGGGCATTTCCTACCGTGTGCATGGCGAGGCGCAGGAGCGCAGTTGGCCTTTGTCGCGGCTGCCTCTGCTGATCTCGCCCGAGGAATGGAGCGAGATCTCGGCCGGCGTCGTGCAGCGTGCGGAGCTGATGGAGCGCCTGCTCGGCGATATCTATGGGCCGGGCGCGCTGGCNGCGGAGGGCGTCATCCCGGCCGCCGCGATCGCCGGAAGTCCGGATTATCTGCGCCCGATGGCGGGCGTGTCGCCGCCCGGCGGGAAGTGGCTGCGCTTCTACGCCGTCGATCTCGGCCGCGGCCCGGACGGGCGCTGGTGGGTGCTGGGCGACCGCGCGCAGGCGCCCTCGGGCGCAGGTTACGCGCTTGAAAATCGTCTCGTTTTCGCCCGCGCTCTGCAAGACGTCACGCAAGCGATGAACGTGCGCCGCCTCGCGCCGTTCTTTCGCGCCTTTCGCGCAGGGCTCGCCGCCAGCGCGCAACGCGCCAGCCCGCGCATCTGCCTGCTGACGCCGGGCGAATTGTCGGAAAGCTATTTCGAACAGACTTATCTTGCGCGCTATCTCGGCTTCCTGCTGGTCGAAGGCGACGATCTCGTGGTGCGTGACGGCAAGGCGCATCTGCGCACCATCGCGGGGCTGCGGCGCGCCGACGTGATCTGGAGGCGCGTCGACGGCGACTATTTGGATCCGATCGANGCGAAAGGCTCCTCGCGGCTCGGCGTTCCGGGGCTGATCGACGCGATGCGCCAAGGCAATGTGGTGATCGCCAACGCTCCCGGCGTCGCGGCGATCGAAGCCCGCGCCCTGCTGGGCTTTCTCGAAGGCGCGGCCAAACGCCTGCTTGGCGAGACGCTCAAGATGCCCCATGTCGCCACCTGGTGGTGCGGGCAAGCTGACGCGCGCCGGCATGTTCTGGCGAATTTCGACCGTCTCGCCATCTCCAGCGCCTTCGGCGGGACCGCATCAGGGTTCGATTTCGAGCAACCGCTCTTGCCCGCCGAGATGAGCGCCGACGACCGAGCGAGGCTCTACGGCGCCATCGAGGCGCGCGGTCAGGATTTCGTCGGGCAGGAGGTGGCGCGATTGTCGACCGCTCCGACCTGGGTCGACGGTCGGCTTGCGCCGCGCCCTTTCGTTCTGCGCGTCTACGTCGCCGCGACGCCAAAGGGGTGGGAGGTGATGCCCGGCGGGTTCTGCCGCATCTCCGACCGTCCCGACGCGCGGGCGGTGCGGATGGGCGCGGCGGTGCGCTCTGCCGACGTTTGGGCGCTGTCCGACTCGCCGGTCGAGGAGGAAACGCTGCTGCCTTCCAGCGAGACGGTGGCGATCCGCCGACTCGTCGGACAATTGCCGGCGCGCGCGGCCGACAACCTGTTTTGGTGCGGGCGCTATCTGGAGCGTTGCGAGGCCACGTTGCGGTTGGTGCGCACGCTCGCCCAAAGGGCGACGGATCAGGACTTCGCCTCGGTCGGCGCGACGGAGACGCTGGCGCGGCTCAAGACCTTGCTCGCCAGCTGGGGCGCGATCCCCAGCGCCGAGGAGCGGCCCGAGGCGCTGGAGGCGACCCGCGCGGCGCTGACCAGCGCCACCGATTACGGATCCGCCCGGGCCTTGACGCAGCGCGCGCGCGCCGCCGCCTCGGTGATCCGCGAACGCCTGTCCTCCGACGCCTGGCGTTTGCTGCTCGATCTCGACGCGGCCACGCACGATCTGGCCATAGACTCGCTTGGCGAGGCGCAGGAGGCGGCCGACCGCAAGCTTCGGCTGCTGGGCGCTCTCGCCGGCCTCGGTCACGAAAACACCAACCATGTCGCGGGCTGGCGTTTCCTNGGGCTGGGGCGGCGCATCGAGCGCGGCGTCAACACGTGCCGGTTCGCCCTCGCCTTCGCTGGCGACGAAGCGAGCGCGGAAGATCTCGACGTGCTGCTCGATCTCATCGACTCGCAAATCACCTATCGGTCGCGCTATCTGATCGGCGTGGCTTTGGCGCCGGTGCGCGACATGTGTCTGCTCGATCCCTTCAATCCGCGCTCCGTCGCCTATCAGATCGAGCGTCTGTCCGAACATCTGGCGGCGCTGCCGTCGCTGGCCGAGGACGGGTTGCTGGAGGAGCCGCGCCGTCGCGTCGCGCGACTGGCCGCCGACGCGGCGGCGACGCAGGCCGACGATCTCAGCGAGAAGCATATCCGCGCCGTCGAACGGCGGCTGATGGCCGCGGCGGACGCGATCGGCCAGCGCTATTTTCTGCAACGCGCCGACAAGGAGGCGGATCATCGCTCCGCAGGCCTGTTATGACCATTTACGAGGTTCGTCATCGCACCACCTATGATTACGCTTTCGCCGCCTCGACGGCGCGGCTCGCCTTTCGCGTCACGCCGCTGACGCGCGCCAGCCAGCGTCTGATCGCTCACAAGGTCGACGTCACGCCGACCCCGCGCACGTTTCGGCGGAACGTCGACTTCTTCGGCACGCCTTTCACGGTCGCGCGCTTCGACCAGCCGCATCGCCAGCTGATCGTCGAAGCGCGGTCGCGGGTCGAGGTCTCCCGGCGCGCGCTTGATCCGGAGGCGCCGGCCGAAAGCTGGGAGGAGGCCGCCGCCGAAGCGCTGGAGACGCGATCGCTCGACGCGGATTCGCCGGCGCATTTTATTTATTCGAGCCCGCTGGTGTCGCTTGTGGACGAAGTGGCGGAGTATGCTCAGGTGAGCTTCCAGGTCGGACGTTCCGCATTGTCGGGAGCGGCCGAACTCGCGCGGCGCATCCGGGCCGATTTTCAATATGAACCCGAAGCCACCGACGTGACCACGCCGTTGGCGCAGGCCTTCGCGCAACGGCGGGGCGTGTGCCAGGATTTCGCGCATGTGATGATTTCGGGGTTGCGCGGTCTTGGCGTCCCGGCGCGTTATGTGTCCGGATATATCCGCACAATTCCGCCCGAAGGCGAACAGAGGCTTGAGGGAGCGGACGCTTCTCACGCCTGGGTCGAGGTCTGGTGCGGTCCCAAGACGGGCTGGGTGGGTTTCGACCCAACCAACGCCATTCTCGCCGGAGACGACCATATCGAGGTCGCGCTGGGGCGCGACTTCTCCGACGTGTCGCCAATTCACGGCGTGGTGCTGGGCGCAGGCGAACAAACCTTGACGGTCGCCGTCGACGTCATCCCCCTCGCCTCGTGAGGCGCCTTGCCCGCGTCGCTCCCGATAAAGATCATGGCGCCATGAGAAAGATCGCAATCATCGCTTGTGTGTCGATGGCGGCCGCTTGCGCTGCGCCGGCGCGCGCGCAGACGGTCGCCGCGCAGGCGGGCGCGGAGTCGCTCGCGCGTCGTTGCGCGGCGGCGGGCGGGCGGCCGCGCGAGGCCGGCGGATTGGTCCGCGCCGTGGAGCTTGGCGGCCGCGGCGCGGCGGCGCTCGACGCGCAGCGATTTTCCTGCCAAGGCGCCGCGCCGGTCGATTGCGGGCCGTTCGGCTGCAAACTGTCGATCTATTTCGACGGGGCCGCGCCGGCGTTCGAAACCTATGTGAAGGCGTGGCGCGCGCGTGGCGGCCGGCTCGAAATCATGCGCGTGGGAGCCTATTGCGCAGCGGCCGGCGAGAGTTGTTCGGAGACTTACAAGGCGAACGCCGAGGGTTTGACGCTCGTCGCGCGCGGGCAGGCCAGATTCGAGCGCGACGCCGTCGCTCAGCTCGCCGCTGCGTCGGCGCGCGGCGGCGAGGCCGGATCGAGACCGTATGCGTCCGCGCCTCGGCGGACCGCGACGCGGGTCTCGCGCGAGGCGGAGGTTCGGGCCGATGCGCGCACGGCCAGAGTCGGGCGGCCCTCAACGCGGGGGCGCTTTGACGACGACGCGCCAATCTTGGACGCGCCAATCTTGGCCTCGCCGGCGGCCCCGGCTCAGCCGCCTGGCGTTCAAGCGGAACGGCGGCGCCGGCTCGACGCCGCGCCTTACGTTCCATGACAGGGATCGCGCCTTCGCGCGACCAAGCGCGCTCAGGCCAGAACGCCGAGCTTGCCGAGCTTTTCGGCGCATAGATAGTAGAAGGTGACGCGCGACTTGGCCTTGTCGGCCTTCATTTGCTCGCACACCGCCTTGATCGCGGCGTCGGAGGCGTCGGCGTCGGCGCCGAGCTTTTTCAGGCACCAGCTTTCCTTGACGCGCTTCACCTCGTCGGGATCGGTGCAGGAGACGAGCGAGGAATCGCGATTGCGCAGCGCGATGCCGAGGTGCTTGACGATCTTGCCGATCACGGCGTCGTCGGCTTTGGGCGCGTATTTCTTCACGTCGGCGGCGTAGTCTTGAGACATGACGCACTCCCCTTGCTCTCCCGAGGCGAATCGGGAGCGGGGGCAGTTAATCATGCCGCGGCGGCGCGACCAAGAAGACCTCCTGAGGCGCGAAAGCGCATTCACGGCGTTGACCGCGCGCGCGGTCTCGCTATGATCCGCGCGCTTTCGCGGCCGAGGCTGCGGGCCCCTATGGCGGAATTGGTAGACGCGCTCGACTCAAAATCGAGTTCCGCAAGGAGTGCTGGTTCGATCCCGGCTAGGGGCACCAAATCTTTCTCAACCGAGGTTCACGGGTCGGTCTGCGCGGCGCGCAGATCGGCGAGCGCGCGGCGTAGGCCGTGCAGCTGATCCATCAGATGTAGGATCACGCCGACGCCCTCGTCGTTGACGCCAAGGTCGCGCGTGAGGTCGCCGATCAGCCGCGCGCGCGCGAGGTCGGCGTCGGAGAAGACGGGGCCCTGTTCGCTCGGGCGCGGGATGAGCCAGCGCTGCTCGATCCACACCTCCAAAGTGGCGGTCTCCAGTCCCGATTGGGCGAGGAAGTCCTGTCGGCTGACGATCATGACGGCTGGCCCTCGCGCGGATTGAACGCCTTGCCCTTCTCCCAACCGGCGACGAAGGCCTCCAGTTCGGGGTCGGCGGGTTTGGGCAGAACGATTTTCAGACGAATATATTGGTCGCCGGNCGCCGCCGCCCGCCGCGGCGCGCCTTTGCCTTTCAGGCGCAGCCGCGTGCCGGTGTTGGAGCCTTTGGGAATGGTCACCGTCACCTCGCCGGTGGCGGTCGGGACGCGAATCTCGCCGCCGAGCACCGCTTCCGACAGCGAAATCGGCGTCTCGATGGCGATGTCGTCGCCCTCTCGCGTGAACCGCGGGTCGGGAATCACCTCGACCTCGATCAGCGCGTCGCCGGNGGCGCCTTCGCCGAGGCCGGGCGCGCCCTTGCCTTTCAGGCGCAGCGTCTGGCCGTCGACGAGGCCGGGGGATCGNNTCACGTCGAGGACGCCGCCGTCGGGCAGAGTCAGGCGCTTCTGCGCGCCGGCGATCGCGTCGGCGAAGGCGATCGGCAGGCGGAAATGCAGATCCTCCCCGCGACGGTTCGCATGGGCGCGGCGGGCGCGGCGCAGCAATTCGGCGAGCGCGTCGTCGTCCATATAGTCGGCGTAGGCGGAGGCGTCCGCGTAGGCTTCGGCGTCGGGCTCCTGCGCGAAGTCGCGATAATAGCGTCGCTTCGGAACCTCCGCGCCGGAGGCGTCGATCTCGCCGGCGTCGAAGCGCTTACGCTTCTCGGGGTCGTTGAGGAGGTCGTAGGCGACGGCGACGTCCTTGAACCGGTCTTCGGCGGTCTTGTCGCCGGGGTTGAGGTCGGGGTGCAGGGTCTTGGCGAGGCGGCGATAGGCCTTGCGGATGTCTTCCGCCGAAGCGGCGGGATCGACGCCGAGCGTCTCATGCGGACTTTTCACGCTGCGCCCCCGTCGCGTTCGAGCACCACTACAGGCGCGAGCTTGCCGGTCGTGGGAGGGCTTTTCAAGCGTGCGGCGCGTCGGGCGGTCCGGCGTCGCGCCGAAAACCCCCCGGACGCGCCGGGCGGGGTCGATCTCCTGTCTCGGTCGTGGGCGAGGGCCTACTTGCCGCCGCGATGCTCGATCAGATCGTCGACGACGGTCGGATCGGCGAGCGTCGAGGTGTCGCCGAGCGCGCCGAAATCGTTCTCGGCGATCTTGCGCAGAATGCGGCGCATGATCTTGCCCGAGCGGGTCTTGGGCAGGCCCGGAGCGAACTGGATGACGTCGGGCGAGGCGATCGGGCCGATCTCCTTACGCACATGGGCGACCAGCTCCTTGCGCAGCTCCTCGGTCGGCTCGATCCCGTCCATGACCGTGACATAGGCGTAGATGCCCTGGCCCTTGAGGTCATGCGGATAGCCCACGACCGCCGCCTCCGACACCGCCGGATGCGCGACGAGCGCCGATTCGACCTCCGCCGTGCCCATGCGGTGGCCGGAGACGTTGATGACGTCGTCGACGCGGCCGGTGATCCAGTAATAGCCGTCGGCGTCGCGACGGCAGCCGTCGCCGGTGAAGTAGAGGTTGGGATAGGTCGAGAAATAGGTGTCCATGAAGCGCTTGTGGTCGCCATAGACGGTGCGCATCTGGCCAGGCCAGGAGTCGGAGATGCACAGATTGCCTTCGGTCGCGCCCTTCGAGCCGACGCCGTTGGCGTCGACGATCAAGGGCTGGACGCCGAAGAAGGGACGGGTCGCGGAACCCGGCTTCAGCTTGGTCGCGCCCGGAAGCGGCGTGATCAGGATGCCGCCGGTCTCGGTCTGCCACCAGGTGTCGACGATCGGGCACCGCTCCTCGCCGACGACGCGGTGATACCACTCCCAAGCCTCCGGATTGATCGGCTCGCCGACGGAGCCGAGAAGGCGCAGCGACTTGCGCGAGGTCTTCTTGACCGGCTCTTCGCCCGCGCCCATCAGAGAGCGGATGGCGGTGGGGGCGGTGTAAAAAATGTTGACCTGGTGCTTGTCCACCACGTCCCAGAAGCGCGAGATCGACGGATAGTTCGGGATGCCCTCGAACATCAGCGTGGTCGCGCCGTTGGCGAGCGGGCCGTAGACGATGTAGCTGTGGCCGGTCACCCAGCCCACGTCCGCGGTGCACCAATAGATGTCGCCCTCGTGGTAGTCGAAGACATATTGGTGCGTCATCGAGGCGTAGACGAGATAGCCGCCGGTGGTGTGAACGACGCCCTTGGGCGCGCCGGTCGAGCCCGAGGTGTAGAGGATGAACAGCGGATCCTCGGCGTTCATCGGCTCGATCGGGCAATCGGCCGTCACCATCTTGGCGGCGTCGTCGTAATAGACGTCGCGGCCGGGCTTCATGTCGACCTTGCCGCCGGTGCGGCGCACGACGATCATGTGCTCGACACCACCCGCCTTGTCGGCGGCGGCGTCGGCGTTGACCTTGAGCGGCACCTTGCGGCCGCCGCGCAAACCCTCGTCGGCGGTGATCACCACCTTGGACTTGCAGCCCTCGATGCGGCCGGCGAGCGAATCCGGCGAGAAGCCGCCGAAGACGATCGAATGCACCGCGCCGATGCGCGCGCAGGCGAGCATGGCGTAGGCGGCTTCGGGGATCATCGGCAGATAAAGAGTGACCGTGTCGCCCTTGCCGACGCCGCGGTTGCGCAGCACGTTGGCGAAGCGGCAGACCTCGTCGTGCAGCTCCTTATAGGTGATCTNTTTGGAGTCCTTGGGGTCGTCGCCTTCCCAGATGATCGCGACCTGATCGCCGCGCTTGGCGAGGTGGCGATCGACGCAGTTCATGGCGACGTTGGTGACGCCGTCGCCGAACCACTCGATATGCACCTTGCCTGGCGCGTAGGAGGTGTTCTTCACCTTGGTGTAGGGCTTGATCCAGTCGATGCGCTTGCCGTGCTCGCCCCAGAATTTTTCCGGGTCGGCGACGGAGGCCGCATACATCTCCTGATATTTGGCGTCGTCGACATAGGCCCGCGTCTTCCACTCGGACGGCACGTCATAGACCTTCTCGGACATCGTTCGCTCCCCAAGCCGTCAGCAGGCTGTCGCGCGGTTTTCGGCGCGCTTGGATGGGGCGAGTATGCGTCAGGCCAGCCTTGGCGAACAAGCGGCGCCGACGCCGACTTTGGTCGCGGGACAAAGAAGCGGGCTCACGCCTGTCTCTCCCGACCGAAAGAGACCTCGTGAGCGCCGCCGCGTGGGGTTGAACTTCGCTTCCGGACCCTTCTCATTCCGATTGATGTTCGATTTCGGTTTCGAAGGTTCGGAATGCTTCTTCGAGTTGTGGGCTCATGGGGATTCGGAAGGCCTCTCCGTTGGGTAGGGGGCGCTTGAACCATTTGTCGTAGATGAAGTCGATTTCGTTGGACTTGGCGAGGGTTCGGAAGGCGCGCTCGATGGCCTCCCTCATCGGCCTGTCGGCATGGGCGTAGGCGATCCCGTAGGGGTCGTAGGAGAGCAGCTCGCCGGCGACCTTGAAGCGGTCGCCGGATTTGTGCTGGGCGATCAGGCCGGCGAGCAGGACGTCGTCGTTGGCGACGCCATCGACCTTGCCGTCGACGAGAAGCTGATAGGCCTGCTCGTGATCGGGCGCCTCGACCAGCTTGACGCCGAGGCCGAAGCGCTCGTCGAGCTTCTTCAGGGCGGCGACCGTCGTCGTGCCGGAGGTCGCCGCGACGGTCTTGCCCTTGAGGCTGCGGAAGTCGGCCCAGGGCGTCGTTCTGGCGACCATCACCTTCGCGCCGGCGACGAAGATCATCGGCGAGAAGGAGACGATCTTCGCACGCTCCGCGTTGGCGGTGGTCGAGCCGCATTCAAGGTCGACCTTGCCGTCCGCGACCGCCTGAAGGCGGGTCTCCGAGGTCACCTTCTCGTAGGCGACCTTGAGATCGTCGCGCCCCAGCGTGCGGCCGATCTCCTCGACGATGGCGGCGCAGATGTCCATCGAATAGCCGATCGGCCGTCCCGCCCGGTCAAGGAAGGAGAAGGGCACCGAGGCCTCGCGATAGCCCAGCGTCACAGCGCCCAGCCGTGCGATCTTCGAGAGCGCTCCCGTCAGCCCCGGCGAGGACTGAAGGAAGGGCGGCGGCGGGATCGCCGCGCCGGGCGGCGCGCCGGCCGGCGGGGCGGATTGCGCCGCCGCCGACCCGATGGCGAGCGCGGCGAGCGCCAGCCCGCCAAGCCCGCGCCAGAGGGAAAAGGCGGCGCGCATCAGGCTTTCCCCGCCACCGGCTCGTCGATGAAGGCGTCGTCGGCCTCGCCCGGCTTCTCCTCGCCGAGCTGGCCCTCCCAGCGCGCCACGAAAGCGGTCGCCAGAGAGTTGCCGATGACGTTGGTCGCCGAGCGGCCCATGTCGAGGAACTGGTCGATGCCCATGATCAGCAACAGACCCGCCTCCGGGATGCTGAACTGGTTCAGCGTCGCCGCGATCACCACCAGCGAGGCGCGCGGAACGCCCGCCATGCCCTTCGAGGTCAGCATCAGGATCAGCAGCATCATGATCTGCGTGCCGATCGAGAGCGNGATGTTGTAGGCCTGCGCGATGAAAAGGCTCGCGAAGGTGCAATACATCATCGAGCCGTCGAGGTTGAACGAATAGCCCATCGGCAACACGAAGGACGCGATGCGGTTGGGAACGCCGAACTTTTCGAGGCCCTCCAGCGTCTTGGGATAAGCCGCTTCCGNGCTCGCGGTCGAGAAGGCCAGAAGCGTCGGCTCCTTGACCAGGTTCATCAGACGGAACACCCGCGCGCCAAGGAACATGAAGCCGACCGCGATCAGGCACGCCCACAGCACGAACAGCGACAGATAGAAGCCGCCCATGAACTTGGCGAACACCAGAAGAACCGCCAGGCCCTGCTTGGACACCGTCGCCGCCACCGCCGCGAAGACGGCGATCGGCGCGAAGTTCATCACATAGCCGGTGACCACCAGCATCACATGCGCCGCCTCGTCGATCGCCTCCGCGAGCGCGCGGCCGCGCTCCTTCAAAGCCGCCAGAGCGATGCCGAAAAACATCGAGAACACGACGATCTGGAGGATCTCGTTGGTCGCCATCGCCTCCGCGATCGACTTCGGGATCAGATGCTCGACGAAGTTCTGAAGAGACATCGACGAGGTCTTCAGACCCGTCGTCGCGCTCGCGTCGGGCAGCGGCATGTTCAGGTTCACGCCGGGCTGCAACAGATTGACCATCAAAAGGCCCAGCAGCAACGACACGAACGACGCCGAAACGAACCAGAACATCGTCTTCACGAAGATGCGCCCGATCGAAGACGACTCGCCCATATGCGCGATGCCGACGACCAGCGTCGAAAACACAAGAGGCGCGATGATCATCTTGATCATCCGCAAAAACACCGTCGAGATCGNCTCGAAATACGCCGCGATCCCCTTCGCGCTCGCAGCGTCCTGCGTGCTGTAAATCACATACCCAACCAAAATCCCGAGCGCCATCGCGCCCAAAATCAAATGAATCATATATTTCTTCACAGCACACCCCCGATCGCAGCGCCGAAGAACCGTTCGTCCGGACCTGGCCGGACTCTCTCGACGTCGTTATCGAGCCATTAAGCCTTCGTTTACGGTCCTGCGAAAGTTGAATTTTTCAGCGCCGCGAGCGCGGCGGCGCGAAGTCCTCCGACCCGGCCTTTCGCGACGCGCGGCTCTGCGCTATCTATAAGGACGCATACGCCTCGGGGTGCCGCGGGACGCGGCTGAGATCACACCCGACGAACCTGATACGGGTCATGCCGGCGCAGGGAAGGCGAAGGGCTTGCGCGCCTCTCGATCCTCCTCACCGTCGCCCGTCTAGCCATAACGCGTCGCGCGGCTTTCGGCCGCCGAGGCGAGGGAGGGAGCGACCGATGAACATTTTCACCAAACGCCCGCCGACGCCTTCCAGCGTCACCACCGGGCCGATCCGCGGTTCGCGCAAGGTCTATGCGTCCTTCCCCGGCCGCGACGACATCCGCGTGCCGTTTCGCGAGATCGCGCTCAGCGATCCAAGCGANGCGCCGCTGCGCGTTTACGACGCGTCCGGCCCCTACACCGAAAGCGACTTCAGGCCCGATCTTTCGGCGGGGCTGCCCTCGGCGCGGCCCTGGCTGAAAAGCCGCGCGGGGCTGGAGACCTACGCCGGGCGCGCCGTCAAGCCGGAGGATAACGGCCATGTCGGCGCCGAAGCGCTGGTCGAGCCTTGCCCGGCCGTGCGCGCTCCGATGCGCGGGGTCGGCGGCGCGCCGGTGACGCAATTCGAGTTCGCTCGCGCGGGGATCGTGACGGAGGAAATGATCTACGTCGCGCACCGCGAAAATCTCGGCCGCGCGCAGGCGCTGGCCGGCGCGGCGCAGCGGATGGCCGACGGCGACAGCTTCGGCGCCGAGATTCCCGAATTCGTGACGCCCGAGTTCGTGCGCCGCGAGATCGCGGCCGGGCGCGCGATCATTCCGGCCAACGTCAACCATCCCGAAGCCGAGCCGATGATCATCGGCCGCAACTTCCTGGTGAAGGTCAACGCCAATATCGGCAATTCGGCCGTGCTGTCGTCGGTGGCCGACGAGGTCGAGAAGATGGCGTGGGCGATCCGCTGGGGCGCCGACACGGTGATGGATCTCTCCACCGGCCGCAACATTCACAACATCCGCGACTGGATCATCCGCAACGCGCCGGTTCCGATCGGCACCGTGCCGATCTATCAGGCGCTCGAAAAGGTCGGCGGCGACGCGCTGAAGCTCGACTGGGAGGTGTTCAAGGACACGCTGATCGAGCAGGCCGAGCAGGGCGTCGACTATTTCACCATCCATGCCGGCGTGCGCCTCGCGCATGTGCCGCTGACCGCCTCGCGCGTGACCGGCATCGTCTCGCGCGGCGGCTCGATCATGGCGCGCTGGTGCCTGTCGGGACACAAGGAGAGCTTCCTCTACGAGCGCTTCGACGAGATTTGCGACATCATGCGCAAATACGACGTGTCGTTCTCGCTCGGCGACGGGCTTCGCCCCGGCTCGATCGCCGACGCCAACGACGCGGCGCAGTTCGCGGAGCTGGAGACGCTCGGCGAATTGACCAAGATCGCCTGGGACAAGGGCTGTCAGGTGATGATCGAGGGCCCCGGCCATGTGCCGATGCACAAGATCAAGGCCAATATGGACAAGCAGCTCAAAGCCTGCGGCGAGGCGCCGTTCTACACGCTCGGGCCGCTGACCACCGACATCGCGCCGGGCTACGACCACATCACCTCCGCCATCGGCGCGGCGATGATCGGCTGGTTCGGCACGGCGATGCTTTGCTACGTCACGCCGAAGGAGCATCTCGGCCTGCCCAACCGCGACGACGTCAAGACCGGCGTCGTCACCTATCGCATCGCCGCGCACGCCGCCGATCTCGCCAAGGGCCATCCGGCGGCGAAAATCAGGGACGACGCGATGAGCCGGGCGCGCTTCGATTTCCGCTGGGAGGACCAGTTCAACATCGGGCTCGATCCCGACACGGCCTGCGCCTATCACGACGAGACCTTGCCGAAGGACGCGCACAAGACCGCGCATTTCTGCTCGATGTGCGGGCCGAAATTCTGCTCGATGAAGATCACGCAGGATCTGCGCGCCGAAACCCGGGCGATGACGCCCGAACGGCGCGCCGCGCTCGACGGCATGGCGCAAAAGAGCCGGGAGTTCGTCGAAGGCGGCGCCAAGCTCTACGCCGAAACGCCCGCCGGCGGTTCGAAGGTCTGAGCGCGGCGGTCCCGCAGGACGGCGGGCGCAGCCCGCCGTCTCAGGGTCGCAGACAGCCGAGCCAAGCGTCCGCGCCGCGCGCCATCGCCTGGACGCGGCTGGCCTTGGCGGCGACGCCGCGATTGGGGCGATCTGCGCGGCGCTGGAGGGGATTGGGCAGGATGGCGGCGAGCAAGGAGGCCTCGCGCGGGCTGAGGGCGGCCGCGTCCTTACCGAACCAACGCCGTGACGCCGCTTGCGCGCCGAACACGCCTTCGCCCCATTCGGCGACATTCAGATAAATTTCAAGCGTTCGGCGTTTGCCCCAAACCTTGTCGACCACCACGGCGAGAGGAATTTCGACCGCCTTGCGTGCGCTCGCGCGCCAAGGCGCCAAGAGGGTGTTTTTCACCGTTTGCATGGCGATGGTCGACGCGCCGCGGCCTGAGCCTTCCCCGTTGAGGGCGTCGACGACGACGGCGCGCAGCTCCGTCCAGTCGACGCCGCCATGCGCGCAGAAGCGTGCGTCCTCGGAGGAGACCACCGCGGCCACGAGATAAGGCGATATCCGCTGGAGCGGAATCCATTCGCGCTCGACCGGCTGAAACGTCGCCCAGCGCGCCAGCATCAACGTCGAAACAGCCGGCGTCACAGCATAGAAAAGGATCGCCGTCGCCCATAGCGTCACAATCGCGAGCGCAATCGCGATCAGCCAACGCAACATCCGAGCGACGATCCGCATCGTTTCGGCCTCAAGGCGCGACTGCGGCGTCGCCGGCGTCGCAAACGAGCGCGACGTCGCCGGCCTTCCCGCCGCCGCGACGCGGCGGTCGCGAGGAAGCAGGGCGTTGCGGCAAAAATTCGGCTCATCCGAGCGAATCATGCCTCGGAAGACGCAACATGCGCAATTCGCATGGATCGCCGCTCGCCCGGCGCCGCCGCGCCGGCGGATCGGACGGCGTAGACCGGCGCTCTTGACCGCCGGTCTACGCTTGGGCAAGCCACGCGACGGCTAGGAGATGGGCGCCATGACCAGGGGCGACACGATGGCGGGCGAGGCGACTGGAACGGACCGGACCGCACGGGACGCCGTCGTGGTCGATTCCAAGGCCTTCGAGGCCCGCCTTGCGCTCGACGCGCAAGCCTGCGAGGCGGCGCTCGACGCGCTGCTGACGACGCGCCCGACCGCGGGCGAAATCTCGCGGCCGCCCCGACTTGTCGAAGCAATGCGACACGGCGCGCTCGGCGGCGGCAAGAGGCTGCGCCCGTTTCTCACCATCGAAACGGCGCGGGCGCTTGGTCTGACGGGGGAGGGGCCCTTGCTCGCCGGCGCGGCGCTNGGGCTCGTGCATTGCTATTCGCTGGTGCACGACGATTTGCCCGCGATGGACGATGACGATTTGCGGCGCGGCCGGCCGACGGTGCATGTCGCCTTCGACGAGGCGCTCGCGATCCTGGCNGGGGACAGCCTGTTGACGCTCGCTTTCGACGTCATCTGCGATCCGCGCGTCTGCGCTGATGCGGGGCGTCGGCTGGCGGCGGCGCAAGGCTTGGCCCGGGCGGCCGGCGTCGGCGGCATGGCCGGCGGGCAGGCGCTCGATCTGGCCGCGGAGGCGGCGGCGACGCCGCCCGGCGCCGACGAGGTCATGCGCCTGCAAGCGATGAAAACCGGCGCGCTGCTCGCCTTCGCGGTCGATCAGGGCGCGATCCTCGCCGGCGCGGCGCCGGCGGAGCGCTCGGCGCTCGGCGCCTATGGGCGCGCGATCGGAGCCTGTTTCCAGATCGCCGACGATATCCTCGACGCGGAATCGGACGCCGCGACGCTGGGCAAACGCGCCGGCAAGGACGCCGGGCGCAACAAGGCGACGCTGGTCGCGCTGCTCGGTCTAGAAGCCGCCAAAGCGCGTCGCGACGCCCTGGCGGCCGAAGCGGAGGGGCGCTGGGGGCTCTTTCAGGTCGCGACGTCAGCNATGCTGGCCGCCGCGGCCCGCTTCGCCGCCGGACGGCGAAGCTGGGCAAGGAACCCGCTTTTCCGCCTCGCGGGGCTCTCGCGCGGCCGAGGCATTGCGAAAGACGATTTTCTTCGGCCTGTTGCTTCAGCCTGCTCGCCGCGGCGGCGGAGGTCGCCGGACGGCCAAGCGCGACGCTCAGCCAAGCACGCGATATATATAGCGGCAAGAAAAGGTGAAAATGGCGGAGAGGGAGGGATTCGAACCCCGGTACGCTTGCACGTCCTCATTTCGAGTGCGGCGCGATCGACCACTCTGCCACCTCTCCAGCCGGTGCGGGCGCGAGGCCCTGAGCGGTGCGGGGCTGGTAGCATGGGCGCGGCGGGCGCGCAAGGTCGGCGCTCGTTTCGCGGCGGGCGGGCGGCGAGCCGCCGCTTGGCGGGTCCGCCGTCGCGCCTGACCAGTCAAAGCTCCGGTCGGCGGCAAAGACCTCGGCCGGCGGCGAGACGCAGGTTCACGCTCGCCGGCCGCGAATCCGTTTGACGGGGCGGC
This sequence comes from Rhodoblastus sp., assembly GCA_013693735.1. GTDB lineage: Bacteria > Pseudomonadota > Alphaproteobacteria > Rhizobiales > Beijerinckiaceae. The sequence goes on from CP059255.1 coordinate 922,090, forward strand.
GAGCCGCGCCTATAGCTGCGCCGTCTTCGCGCGCGGCTTTGCGGCCGCGCATGTCGCGTTTGCGCTTCTCGTCTTGCGTGGGAGCGCATCACCGTCCGTGAAGCGCGACGAAGACAGCCCGGTTCCGCTGCAAAGAAGCCGGTCGACCTGCCCCTCCCTTCGGAAGGGCTGGCCAGAGCCGGTTCGAACACCAGGAAAAACGATGTTCGCAGTCATCAAAACCGGCGGCAAGCAGTATCGCGTGGCCGCCGAAGACAAGCTCACCATCATGCGCATCGCTGGCGAGCCTGGCGACGTGGTCTCCTTCGGCGAGGTTCTGACCTTCGCCGACGCGGCCGGCGTCAAGGTCGGCGCGCCGTTCGTGGCCGGCGTGTCGGTCGCCGCCGAGATCGTCGAGCAGACGCGCGGCAAGAAGGTCATCGCCTTCAAAAAGCGCCGCCGCAAGCATTCCGAGCGCAAGCGCGGCCATCGTCAGGACCTGACGATCGTGCGCATCACCGAATTCCTGACCGACGGCAAGAAGCCCGCCGCCAAGGCCAAGGCCGATAANGCCCGTCGCCGCGCCGGCCGGCGTCGTCGACAGCCCTCCATCGCCGCCGCCGCCGCCGCCGGCGTCGCCGCCGCAAAGGCGGCCGGCCTCGACACCGCCAAGTTCCAGAAGCTCAAGGAGGCCGTCGGCAAGGCGGACGATCTNGGGCTGATCGGGGGCATCGGCCCGACCATCGCCAAGAAGCTGAACGCCATCGGCATCTGGCACTTCTGGCAGGTCGCCGCGATGTCGCAGGCCGACATCGACGGGATCGAGGCCGAAGTCGGCTTCAGNGGCCGCGCCGCCCGCGACGAGTGGAAGGCGCAGGCGGTCGAGCTGATGGACGGCAAGGGCCCGCGCGCCAAGACCGACCAGGAGCGCGCCGCGCAGGCTTGACGCAGCCTGCGGACGCCGGGCGCCCGCGCGCCCGGCCCGGTTTCCTTCCGGCCGATCTTCGGTTATGACTTGCGACAACGGAGCCGCCGCGCGGCTCCTCACGAGACACATCCGCGCCGCTCGACGGCTTGCGGAAGACATTGGAGCGGTATCATGGCTCACAAAAAGGCAGGCGGCTCGTCCCGCAACGGCCGCGACTCCGACGGGCGTCGTCTTGGCGTGAAGAAGTTCGGCGGCGAACAAGTGCGCGCCGGCAATATTCTCGTGCGTCAACGCGGCACCAAGTTTCATCCCGGCGCGAATGTCGGAATCGGCGTCGACCATACCCTGTTCGCGCTGACGGACGGCGAAGTCGTGTTCAAGTCGTCCAAAACGGGCCGAGCCTCCATTTCGGTCGTCGCGGCCAAGCTTGAAAGCGTAGCCGCCGAATAAGACGGCGATCCATGGAAGGATCGCCGAGGTCACCGACCCCAGCGATCCCTTCTTGAGCGGCGGCGAAAGGCGAAGGCCGGAGCCGCCGGGATCCGGGCCCCGAAAGGGGTAAGGGGAGGCGGGACCGCTTCCCTTTTCGTTTTCAGCGCCGCGTCCTTCGAGTCGGCGGCGCGCTTGCGGAGCCGGACCATGTTTCCCGATCTCACCCGCGACGATGTGTTCCGGCTCGAAACGCAGCGGCTTTGGCTGCGCTGGCCGAGGGCGAGCGACGCGGCCGCTCTGCGCAGGATCTTCGGAAAGAACGACGAGCCTGCGCCGGCCGGCGGCGCCGAAGCGATGATCCTGGCGGCTCGGGCGGCCAACGCCCAGGGTCAGGCCGTCGATCTCGCGATCACGCTTAAGTCGACGCGAGAGGCGATCGGCCGAATCGGCGCGCGCGTCGAGGCCGGCGAAATCGAAATCGCTTATCTCGTGGCGGCGGAGCATCAGGATCAGGGTTACGCCGGCGAGGCTTTGGCGGCGTTGACCGACGTGGTGTTCGCGCTCACTTTCGCGCCGCGCGTCCTAGCGCGCGTGGCGGCCGGCGACGAGGCGTCGGCGCATCTTTTGGCCAAGCAGGGATTTGCGGAGGCGCGCGCGAAGCAGGCGCAGGAGCCGCAGGGGCGCGGCCTTGGGCGCCTGTTCGCTCTGGACCGGGCGACGCGCGAGGGCTTGCGCCTGCGCCGCGTTCCCGCCATGACCCAGCAGGGCCTGGCGTCGAGCCTGGCGCATCGAAGCGTCGCCCAGCCAGTCGCAGGCGCCAACCGCGCGCATGCCGGTCCCGCCGGTCCCGACGCCGCGCGGGGCTGGATGTAAAAACCGGACGTACCGATGAAATTTCTTGATGAAGCCAGGGTTTACGTGCGTTCGGGCGCGGGCGGCGCCGGCGCGGTGTCGTTCCGNGCGCGAAAATTCATCGAGTTCGGCGGCCCCGACGGCGGCGACGGCGGGCGGGGCGGCGACGTCGTGGTCGAGTGCGTCGACGGCCTCAACACGCTGATCGACTATCGTTACCAGCAGCATTTCAAGGCCGGCACGGGCGAGCACGGCATGGGCCGCAACCGCGCCGGCGGGCGCGGCGCCGACGCGCTGCTGAAAGTGCCGGTCGGGACGCAAGTGTTCGACGAAGACAAAGAAACGATGCTCGCCGATCTGACGCAGGTCGGCCAGCGCGTCGTGCTGCTGCGCGGCGGCAATGGCGGCTTCGGCAACGCCTACTTTAAATCCTCCACCAATCAGGCGCCGCGCCGCGCNAATCCCGGCCAGCCGGCGGAGGAGCGCACCATCTGGCTGCGTCTGAAGCTGATCGCCGACGCGGGCCTGGTCGGCCTGCCCAACGCCGGCAAGTCGACCTTTCTGGCCAGCGTCACCGCCGCCAAGCCCAAGATCGCGGATTATCCCTTCACGACGCTGCATCCGGGCCTCGGCGTGGTGCGCTTCGACGATCGCGAATTCGTGCTGGCCGACATTCCGGGCCTGATCGAGGGCGCGCATGAGGGGCACGGGCTCGGCGACCGGTTTTTGGGCCATCTGGAGCGCACGCGCGTGCTGCTGCATCTGGTCGACGCCGGCGGCGAGCATGCGGGCAGGGACTACAAGATCGTCCGAAACGAACTCGACGCCTATGGCGGCGGGCTTTCGGAGAAGCCGGAGATCGTCGCGCTTTCGAAATGCGACGCGGTCTCGCCCGAGCATCTCAAGCAGCAGGTCGCGCGGCTGAAGCGGGCGGCGAAAAGGCGNCCGCTGGCTCTCTCCTCCGCGACCAACAGCGGCGTGCGCGAGGCTCTCGCAGCCTTGCTCGGCGTCATCGACGCGGCGCGCGGCGAGGAGGATCACGGGCGCGTGGAGACCTCGCAGCCGCATGAGCCCTGGCGTCCCTGATTCGGCGTCGGTCGCGCGCCCGGATCCGGGAGACGATCGGGCGCTAGGCGCGCGGGTCCTGGCCGTTGGTCGCGCCGCCGCCGATCCAGGCGATGGCGAACAGGGCCTGCGCATGCGGAAGCAGCAAACGGCTCGCCTCCTCGATATGGCTGCCCGAGGTCGCGACGTCGTCGATGAGAATGGCGGGCCCCGGGACAGGAGCGGCGATGCGCAGCGGCGGGCGGTCGAGATTGCGGCGGGGATGCGATTTGCCTTGCGCCGGATCGCAGGCGAGCGCGTGCAGCAGCGTCAGGCCAAGCCGCGCGGCGATCTTCTCCGCCATCAAGGTCGGCAGACAGGCGTCGGGCAACGAACGGCTGCACGGGATCGGCACGACGTAACGATAGACGCGGCCGCCGAGAAAACTCTCAAGATGCGAAAGTATGTCGTTGGTCGCGGCGTTGACGAAGCGCGAACTCGGGTCGCGCTTGATCAGGCGCAGGGCCTCGATCTGATAGGGCTTCATATCCGCGCGCTAGCGTCGGACGCTGACGAAATGCATGCCGTTTCGTTCGAGGAGGGTGGGGCGCAGGACGAGGCTATCCAGCAAGAACGACGATATCGGGTCGAGCGGCGGAGAACTCGCAGGCGCGATGCTGGCGTCAGGGTCGGTCGTCACGATCGTCAATCCTGGCCGGGGATATGATTGTAAAGATTGATCGTCTCAAACCCGGCGCCAAGGTGCGCGGCGTCTGTTTGTGAAACTTGCGCACGATATTTTCGCGCCGAAACGAGGGTTCCCGGCGTCAGGGTCAAGAAATCCTGAACGCCGGCCGCGCCTGGGCGGCGTTCAGGCCGCCGGGCTTTGGACAATCAAATCGCGATCGCCTAAGTCGTGGGCCGCGCCATTCGGACGATCATCCTCCCATGCCCAGCCCACCGCCAGCCCTCGCCTCCTTCCGTCGCATCGTCGTCAAGGTCGGCTCGTCGCTGCTCGTCGACCGCGCCGCCGGCGCGTTGAAACGGGCGTGGCTCGCCGCCCTGGTCGACGATCTCGCGCGTCTCCACGCCGGCGGCGCCGACGTGCTGGTGGTGTCGTCGGGCGCCATCGCGCTCGGGCGCACGGTGCTGGCCTTTCCCTCCGGCGCGCTCAAGCTCGAAGACTCTCAGGCCGCCGCCGCGGTCGGCCAGATCGCGCTGGCGCGGGTGTGGGCGGAGGAGCTTTCTGGCCGCGGCATGACCGCGGGGCAGGTGCTCGTGACGCTGGGCGACACCGAGGAGCGCCGGCGCTATCTCAACGCGCGCGCCACCATCGGCCGGTTGCTCGATCTGCGCGCGGTGCCGGTCGTCAACGAGAACGACACCGTCGCGACCTCGGAAATCCGATATGGCGACAACGACCGGCTGGCGGCGCGGGTCGCCACGATGGTGTCGGCCGATCTGCTGGTTCTGCTCTCGGACATCGCCGGCCTTTACACAGCGCCGCCGGCCGAGGACCCCGCCGCGATGCTGATCCCGGTCGTCGATCGCATCACGCCGGCGATCGAGGCGATGGCGGGAGGCGCGGCCTCCGAGCTGTCGCGCGGNGGGATGCGGACCAAGGTTGAGGCCGCGCGCATCGCCACCGCCGCCGGCTGCGCGATGGTGATCGCCGACGGGCGGGTGCTCAACCCTATCGGTCGGGTCGCCGCCGGCGAGCCNTGCACCTGGTTCTTGACGCCGTCGAACCCGGTCGCCGCGCGCAAGATCTGGATTTCGGGCTCGCTCGAACCGAAAGGCGCCCTCACGGTCGACGCGGGCGCGGCCCGGGCGCTGGCGCAGGGCAAGAGCCTCTTGCCGGCTGGCGTCATCAAGGTCGAAGGCGCGTTCCAGCGCGGCGATTGCGTGATCATTCGAGACGCTTCGGGAGGCCAGATCGGGCGCGGGCTCGTCGCCTATGACGCGACGCACGCCGAGCGATTGAAAGGCCGACGCTCCAGCGACATCGAAGAGGTGCTCGGAGCGGCGGGACGCGCCGAGATGATCCATCGCGACGACATGGCCTTGTCCAACGAGTGACGGCCGGCCCGGACGGCGGATCGGGCGTCGCGCGCGCCTCCGCTCCGCCAGAAGCGCAATATTCGCGCCTCGCGCGCAGGCTAGACTTCAGGATGCGCGCGGGGGAGATCGAAGGCCATGTCTGGACGCGACATCGCAGGGCGCGCCATCAACGGTCGCCTTCACGACAAGGTGGCGCTCGTGCTCGGCGCCGGCTCGTCGGGGGCCGGCTGGGGCAACGGCAAGGCGACGGCCGTCGCCTTCGCGCGGGCGGGCGCGAAAGTCGTGTGCGCCGACGTCAACGTCGAGGCGGCGCAGGAGACCGCGAAGCTGATCGCCGACGAGGACGGCGTCGCGCTGGCGCTGCGCGCGGACGTGACGCAATCGGACGATATCGAACGGGTCGTCTCCCAGACGGCCGCTGCGTTCGGGCGGCTCGACATTCTCGACAATAATGTCGGGATCGCGGTGACCGGCGGCGTGGTGGAGCTCGACGAGGCGGATTGGGACCGGGTTTTCGCGGTCAATCTGAAAAGTTGCTATCTGGCGATGAAGCACGCCATTCCGATCATGGAGCGACAGGGCGGCGGCGCGATCGTCAACATCTCGTCGATCGCCTCGATCCGCTACACGCGCATCGCCTATGCGAGCTACGCCGCCTCGAAAGCGGCGATGAACCAGCTGACGCGGGTGACGGCGGCGCAATACGCGGCGAAGAAAATCCGCGTCAACGCGATCCTGCCGGGGCTGATGAAGACGCCGATGGTGGCGGCCTCGCCGGGGCTGGCGGCGAGCTACGCCGGCGGCGACGTCGAGGCGATGTGGCGCGAACGCGACCGGCAATGCCCGATGGGCCATATGGGCACGGCCTGGGACGTGGCGCATGCGGCGGTGTTTCTGGCGTCGGACGAGGCGGCCTATGTCACCGGCGTCGCGCTGGCGGTCGATGGCGGGCTGACTTTGGGCTATTGAGCGGTCCGCCTCGCGCTGGGCGCGGGGCCTGCCGGAAAAGGACTCCAGTATGTCGGCTGCTCGCCTGATCCTCGCCTTGTGCGGCCTTTACGGCGCGGCCGGCGTCGCGCTGATGGCGGCCGGCGCCCATGCGGCCGGGTCGAACGCGTCCGTCGCCGGGCAGATGCTGACGCTCCACGCGGGCCGGCATGGCGGCGACGCTGGCGCGCAAAGCGGATATCTCGCGCCCGGCCTGTCGCGGCTGGCGATCGCGCTGTTGCTGGCGGGCGTGGCGCTGTTCGCCGCGACCTTGACGCGACTGGCCTTTCGGGCGCGCATCTGTTCCCGATGGCCGCGCCGATCGGCGGAACGGCGACGATCCTGAGCTGGTCGGTCTCACCGTTGCGGCTTTGCTGGGGCCGGGGCGCGCGGGCCGCCCGCCCGCCTGATCGTCCTTCGCGCCGGCGCGCGAGGGGCCGCCATCCACCGCGACTTGCCGGCGCCGGCTCGCCGGTTGGGTCGCGACCCCTATATCTAGACGCGAACCCGTCCGGCGTCGGTCGATTTCCGGCGCGCCGGAGAGGAGCGGATGAATCTTTACTCCCCCGCCGCGCGCTCGAACGCCAGACCCGCGCCCGCGGCGTCACCGCGGTGCTCGGGCCCACCAACACCGGCAAGACGCATTACGCCATCGAGCGGATGCTGGCGCACCCCACCGGCGCGATCGGCCTGCCGCTGCGGCTTCTGGCGCGCGAGGTCTATAACCGGGTGGTNCGAAAGACCGGGCCCGACGCCGTCGCGTTGATCACCGGCGAGGAGAAGATCAAGCCGGAACGGCCGCGCTACTGGGTGTCGACGGTCGAGGCGATGCCGCGCGACCTCGACGTCGCCTTCGTCGCCATCGACGAGGCGCAGCTTGGCGCCGATCTCGATCGCGGCCATGTCTTCACCGATCGGCTGCTCAATCGGCGCGGGCGCGAGGAGACCTTGCTGATCGGCTCCGGCGTCGCCCGACCGCTGATCGAAAAGCTCATTCCCGGCGTGCATGTGGTCGAGCGCCCGCGCCTGTCGCAGCTGAGCTTCGGCGGCGACCGCAAGATCACGCGGCTGCCGCGCCGATCCGCCATCGTCGCCTTCTCGGCGGAGGACGTCTACGCCATCGCCGAGGTGATCCGCCGCCAGAAGGGCGGCGCGGCCGTTGTGCTTGGCGCGCTCAGTCCGCGCACGCGCAACGCCCAGGTCGAGATGTATCAGAACGGCGAGGTCGACTACCTCGTCGCCACCGACGCCATCGGCATGGGGCTCAATCTCGACGTGGATCATGTCGCCTTCGCCGCCGACCGCAAATTCGACGGCTGGCAGCATCGCCGGCTGACGCCGGCGGAGATGGGCCAGATCGCCGGGCGGGCCGGGCGCAACCAGCGCGACGGAACCTTCGGCACGACGGGGCGCTGCCCGCCCTTCGAGGAGGAGCTGATCGAGGCGCTGGAGGATCACCGCTTCGACCCGCTCGTCCAGCTCCAGTATCGCAACTGCGATCTCGACTTTTCCTCGATCGTCGCGCTTCAGCGCACGCTCGAACGGCTTCCGGGCGAGGAGGGGCTGACGCGCGCGCCTCTCAACGTCGACGTGATGGTGCTGGACGTCGCCGCCCATGACGAATGGGTCGCCAAGCACACCAAGACCTCCGCCGACGTCGCGCGGCTGTGGGAGGCCTGCCAGATTCCCGACTATCGGAAGGTGTCGCCGGCCGCCCACGCCGATCTGGCGCTGACGATCTACCGCTATGTGGTGCGCGCCGGGCGCATTCCGGACGCCTGGTTCGCCGACCAGCTCGACGCGTCGGACCGGGTCGAAGGCGACATCGACGCGTTGTCGCGGCGGCTGGCGCAGGTGCGCACCTGGGCCTATGTCGCCAACCGGCCGGACTGGGTGCATGATCCGGCGCATTGGCAAGGCGCGACGCGTCAAGTAGAGGACAGGCTGTCGGACGCTTTACATGAGCGCCTCGCCCAGCGGTTCGTGGATCGCCGGACGAGCGTGCTNTTGCGTCGCCTGAGAGAGAAACAGATGCTCGATGCTGAGATCACCGCCGGCGGCGATGTGACGGTCGAAGGCCAACATGTCGGCCAGTTGCAAGGGTTCCGCTTCACGGCCGACCCGCAAGCCTCCGGCGAGGCGGCCAAGGCGCTGAACGCGGCCGCGCAAAAGGCTTTGGCGGGAGAGATCGAGGCGCGCGCCGAACGCGTGCATCAGGCGGTCGACGACGCCTTCGCGCTCGCAAACGACGGAGCGATTCGCTGGCTCGGCGAGGTGGTCGGCAAACTCGCCGCCGGCGACAAGCTGATGGAGCCGCGCGTTCAGATCCTGGCCGACGAGCAGCTTTCGGGGGCGGCGCTCGAAAAAGCGCAAACGCGGCTCAACGTCTGGCTGGCGGGGCTGGTGTCCAAACGGCTCGGCCCGCTCGTCGACCTCGAAAAGGCGAGGGGCTCGAAGGCGCAGNNGACGGGGATCGCCTTCCAGATCGCCGAATCGCTGGGCGTGCTCGACCGGGCCAAGGTCGCCGAGGAGGTGCGCAGCCTCGATCAGGACGCCCGCGCCGCGCTGCGCAAGCTGGGTGTGCGTTTCGGCGCTTATCATATTTATCTGCCGGCGCTTTTGAAGCCCGCCCCGCGCGCTCTCGCCGCGCAACTCTGGGCGCTCAAGCATGGCGGCGTCGAGGCGATGAAGGGCTTCGACGAAGCGCCGCATCTGGCGGCGTCCGGGCGGACCTCCTTCGCCGTGGCCGCCGACGCGCCGAAGGCGCTTTATCGGGTCGCCGGCTTCCGCGTCGGCGGCGGGCGGGCGGTGCGCGTCGACATTCTGGAGCGGCTCGCCGATCTGATCCGTCCCGCCATCGCCTATCGGCCCGGCGTCACCGCGGGCGCGCCGCCGGCGGGCGCGGCGGATGGGGACGGCTTCGTCGTGACGGTGGCGATGACGTCCTTGGCAGGGTGTTCAGGCGAGGATTTCGCGGAAATCCTGAAGTCGCTCGGCTATGTCGCCGAAAAGCGCAACGGGCCGGCGATCACCGTGCCGTTGCTGGCCGCCGCGCCGACCGAGCCGGTCAAACCGGTCGAGGCGGCCGCCGAGGCCACGCAAGAGGCGCAGAAGGCGGCCTCCGAAGCTGTCGCGAGCGCTGACGAGGCGAAGGCCGAGCCGGTCGTCGAATCAACCGGCGCGCCGGCTGTCGATGTAGTCGTCGAGCCGGTCGTCGAAGAGACCGCCGAAACGACGCCCGCGCCGGTCGTGGCCTCCGAATCGGCGGGCGCTCGGTCCGAGGCGGATTCGGCGGCCGCCGAGCCGGTTTTGGTCGAGCCCGCACCCGACGCGGCCGTCGCCAGCGCCGAGAGCGCGGTCGCCGCCGGGACGACCGTCGACACGCAGATCGAGGTCTGGCGGCCCCATCGCCATCATCACGGGCGCCGTCACCACGAGCATGGCCGCGGCCACGGCCAACACGGCGGGCGTGGGCGCACGCGCGGACAGGCGCAAGGCGCGCCGGAAGGGCAGAGCGGCGAGACGCAAGGCGCCCCGGCAGACGGCGCGCGCGGTCCGCGCGGACCGCGTCAGGCGAGGGCGGCGAAGGCCGCCGCTTCGAAGGACGCCGCAACGACGGGCCGCGCGGCGAGCGTCGGCCGGGCGGAGAGGGTCGTCCCGAGCGGCCGCAGGGCGGGGCGCCCAACCGCGAGGGACGCGGCGGCGGCAATTGGCGCGACAATCGCGAGGCGCGCGGCGAGCGCGGACCCCGGCGCGACGCCCAGCGCGGCGGCGAACGGTCGTTTTCCACCGAGGCGCCGCGCGGACGCGACCGCCAGCCCGATCCCAATCGCCCTTCGCCAAGCTCGCGGCGCTGAAGGCGAAGATGGAAGGGCGTGAGGGCGAGTGAGCGGCCCCTCGGCGCCCGGCAGGATGCGCCGGCGCGCCAGCGCGCCGACAAATGGCTGTGGTTCGCGCGCGCGGCGAAAACACGCGCCCTGGCGGCCAAGCTCGTCAGCGCCGGTCACGTCCGCCTCAACGGCAGGCGGATGGGCGATCCCGGNCCGGGGCTGCTGGTGGGCGACGTGCTGACCATCGCGCTATCGCGCGATGTGCGCGTGCTCAAGATCGCGGCTTTCGGCGAGCGGCGCGGACCGGCGGCGCAGGCGCGTCTGCTCTACGAAGATCTGACGCCTCCGCACGCGCAGGTCAGCGATGCGTCCTCGTGCGGCGCCGACGACCTTGCGGAGCGGGACGGAAGGGGTAGCAAGCGGCCGGCTTCGCGCCGCCCGCGCGCCGAAGCCCCCGCGGATTTGAGCCCGGGCCAGGGAACACGAGGGCCATGACCTACGTCGTCGTCGAAAACTGCATCAAGTGCAAATATATGGACTGCGTGGAAGTGTGTCCGGTGGACTGCTTCTACGAAGGCGAGAACATGCTCGTCATCCATCCCGACGAGTGCATCGACTGCGGCGTGTGCGAGCCGGAATGTCCGGCCGAGGCGATCAAGCCTGACACCGAGCCGGGGCTCGAAAAGTGGTTGTCCTTGAACGCGGACTACGCCAAGCAATGGCCGAACATCACGGTCAAGCGCGACTCGCCGCCGGACGCCAAAGAGATGGACGGCAAGCCTGGCAAGCTGGCGCTGTTCTCGCCGGCTCCGGGCGAAGGCGACTGACGCGCCGTCGCTGGCCGCTTGCGCGCAGTCCGCGAAGGCCGCGCCGGCGGATCGACCTGAAGCGCTTTTCCGAACCCGCCGCAGAGGCGCGGCATATAAGCGGCGGCGTAGCGTCGGGTTTTCGCGATCGCGGCGTTCCCACGTTAACCGTCAGACGCGCAGCGGCGCGCGCTTCGACGCGCGGCCTTTGATTCGTGGCGTCGGCTGTGTTATACACTTTATTAACAGTCGTCTCACCGCTTGTTCTGCCGTCCCGGCGAGGTCGGGGCTTGTGTTCCTGCGGATCGCCGTAGGCGCATCGTCGTTCGCTTGCGCGAGCGGAGGGCCGAATCTGTTTTGGCTAGGTCGATTGCGCGGCTCAAGGCGTTCCGCAACGCGGGACGTCGGCCGTCCATAACGCCGGTGCGTATCATCCGGGCCAGTCCTCCGTCTCCACCACGGGGTCCAAAAGGAGTTCTCATGGCCAGCGCGCGTTCTACCGCCAATTCCGCCAAGGCCAAATCCGCCGTGCAAAGGCGACGGCCGCGAAATCGGCCGCATCCAAAGCCGGAGCATCTAAGACGGTCTCCGCCAAGACGGTCGCCGCGAAATCGAAGGCGGGCAAGACCTCCGCCGCCAAAGCCGCGGGCAACAAGGCGGCCGCCGAGAAGAAGACCGTCGTCGCCAAGGGCGCGTCCAAGACGCCGGCGGTCAAGACGCCGGCCTCCAAAGCGACCGCTGCGAAATCGACCGCCGTCAAGGCGAGCGTCCAAAGGCGCTCGACAAGGCCCCTGCGAAATCATCCGCCGGCAAGGCGCCTCCACCGCCCCGGCGTCGTCCAAGCGCGCCGCCGCGAAGGCGGTCGCCGCGTCCAAGAGGGCTCCGGAGCGCTCCGGCAAGACGCTCGCGGCGACGGGCTCGACCAAAAACGTCGTCGCTTCCAAAAACGCCGGCGCTTCCAAGAACGCCGGCGCTTCGGCGGTCGGCGCGAAGCCGGCCGCGGCCAAAGCGATCGAGGCGAAGGCCACCGCCAAATTCAGCGGCGACGCCACCGCAACGATCCTGTCGTTGAGGGCCGCGGCGGCGCGACGGGCGGCCGCGGCGAAACCGGCCGCGCGGGCGATGGCGAAGGCTGCGACGGCGGAGGCGCGCAAGGTGGCGCCGTCCGTCGAGGCGCCGATTTCAAGCGAGAAGACGGAGGGGGACCTTCCTCCGAGAGGCCAGCGAAAGAGACGATGACGAAAAGCAAGACTTTGCGCCTGCCGGCGCGGCCATGACGTCCGACGTCGCGCAGCGGCTGGCGGCCAAGACCGTCGCCAAGGCGACGACGGCCAGACCTATGGCGGTCGCCGATCCTCTGGCCGAGCATTCGGTCGAAAAGACGCCGACGGACAAAAGCGTCAGCGCGGCCGAACGCCTCGCCGCGATGAGCCGCGCCAAAACAGCCGCCAAGACGACCGCCAAGCCGGCGGCCCCGGCCAACGAAAGCGAAACGCGCATGTCGACAGCGGCGGCTGCGCCCGCCGCCGCTCCCGCCGCAGTTCCCGCCCCCTGCGGCCCCGGCCAGCCAGAACGCGCGTCCCGCCGCGCCGACGCGGCCGGCGGCGGCGGCGCCAGCCGTGAAGCCCGGCGCCAAGCTCGGCTTCAAGCTCAACGAACATATCGTTTACCCGGCGCATGGCGTCGGCCAGATCGTCGAGATCGAGAACAAGGAGGTCGCGGGCTTCAAGCTTGAGCTANNCGTGATCAATTTCGTCAAGGACAAGATGATCTTGCGTGTCCCGACCGCCAAAGCGGCGACCTTCGGCATGCGCAAGCTCGCGGAGCCGGCGACTGTGAANAAGGCGCTCGACACGTTGACTGGCCGCGCCCGCGTCAAGCGCACCATGTGGTCGCGCCGCGCGCAGGAATACGAGGCCAAGATCAATTCCGGCGACCTCGTGGCGATCGCCGAAGTCGTGCGCGACCTCTATCGCTCCGACGCGCAACCCGAACAGTCCTACTCCGAACGCCAGCTCTACGAAGCGGCGCTCGACCGGGTGGCGCGCGAACTGTCCGCCGTTCAGAAGCTGACCGAGACCGAGGCGCTGAAGCTGATCGAAGGCCAGCTCAAAAGGGCCCCAAGCGTGGGGCGAAGGTCGACGCANGCCGAGGGCGAAGGCGAGGATGGCGACGTCGAAGAAGCCGCCTGAGACCAAGCCCGCCGCTTCGGCGCGGCTCTAAACGGAAACGCCGTGACGGGTCGCCGCCCGCACGGCGTTTTTCTTTGCGCGACGCTCGGGGCGCGACGCTCGGGCGCGGCCCCGCCGCCGCGCCTTCGCGATCAGCCGGCTTTCAGACGACGTAAAGCGCGTTCGGCCTTTCGTCTTCCGGATCGTCGGGGCCGCGCGGGAATTCGCGGGCCAAGGCCTCGCCGCAACTCTCCACGGCCGCGACGCATCCTGCGATCAGATCGCCGCGCCGCGCGCTCGCACAAGCGGTNNCGATCGCCTCGCGCCAGGCCGACTCCGCAATGCGATCGGCGACCGCAACGTCGGGAAGAACCAGCGCGCAACGCTCCGCCGCCGAGACATAGAGAAGAACGCCGTTGCGTCCCCGGGTGCGCGAGACGCTGCGTATGACGAATTGGTCATTGGCGGCGCGGGCGGCGCGTCGGCGCCGTTCGGATTTCGGCGCAAGAACGACGCGCGCCGGCAAATAGGCGAACAGCGCCAGCACGAGCAGAAAGACGAGCAGCTCGGCGAGATAGATGCGTTGGGCGGACAGATGCGTGAACCAGATCAAGGGAAGCGGCGCGCTCAAGGCGAGAACGCCCGCCAGCCCCAACCAGTAATCCGCATAGGTCGAGGAGGAATGCGCGACGACGACGACGATTTCAGCGCGGGTTCCGGCTTCGGCGCGCGCGATGGCGTCGGCGACGCGTTGATGGTCTTGCGCCGTGACGATCATCACCATCCCCCGAGGCGCCGCCGCCCCCGACGATCCGCCGCCTCCGCCGAAGCCTCCGCCTCCGCCGAAGCCGCCCGAGCCGCCGCCCCAATCGCCGCCCCAGCCGCCGCCCATCGGGGGCAGTATGATGACGCGGCCGTTGCGGCGCGCCTGCATCGAGGAGCCGCGCGCGTTGCGCATGATCGAGATCGCGACGAAAAGAAAGATGGCGAGCACGAGGAAGGGAAGGATGGCGTCGAACAGATCCGCCTGCGCCTCGCCGCGCAGTTCCGGCCGCTTCTGCCAGTCGGTCTGGTCGGAGGTGAGGACGGCGACGATGTCGTCGACGCCGCGCGTCACGCCGCCGGAAAAATCCCNCGCCTTGAACCGCGGCGCAATGGCGTTGGCGATGATGACCTTCGACAGCGCGTCGGTGAGCACGCCTTCCAGACCATATCCGACCTCGATGCGCACACGCCGTTCGTTCGGGGCGACGAGCAGCAGCACGCCGTTATTCTTCTGAGCCGTTCCCAGCCTCCAGTCGCGGAAAAGACGGTTGGCGTAGGTCTCGATGTCGGAGCCTTCGAGCGACTTCACGGTGGCGACCACCAGCTGGATGCTGGACTGAGCTTCAAGCGCGTCGAGCTTGGCGGTGAGCGCGGCGACGGCGCCGGCGTCGAGAATCCCAGCCTGGTCGACGACGCGCCCGCTCAGGGTCGGCGCGGCTGCGAAAGACGGCGCCATCGCCAAAGCGAAGGCCAGCCACATCGCCGCGAGCCATGCGGCGGTTCGCGCGCCGATCCGGGTCGGGGCCGGGAAAGCACGGGTCAGGCCGTCAGCCATCGATCCATCCGTCTTTCGCGTCTGGCGCGGCGACGTCAGCGCGCCGGCCGCTTGAGTTCAGCGCGTCAGGATCAGAACTTCACCTGCGGCGGCTTCGAGGCGCCCTCGTCGGCGGTGAACTCGGCCATCGGCTTGGTCCCTGCGAAGAAGGTCTTCGCCCACAACACGGTCGGGAAAGTGCGCAGCGACGTATTGAACTGCTGCACCGAGGCGATGTAGTCGCGCCGCGCGACCGCGATGCGGTTTTCGGTGCCTTCGATCTGGGATTGCAGCGCGAGGAAGTTCTGGTTGGCCTTGAGATCGGGATAGTTCTCGCTCACCGCGATCAGCCGGCCGAGCGCGCCCGAAAGCTGGTTTTGCGCATCCTGGAACTGCTTGAGCTTGGCGGGATCGGAGAGATCGCCGGGCGTTATCTGGATCGAGGTCGCCTTCGCGCGCGCATTGACGACGGCCTCCAACGTCCCCTTCTCGAAATTGGCGGCGCCCTTCACCGTTTCGACGAGATTGGTGATGAGGTCGTTGCGGCGCTGATACTGGTTTTGAACCTCCGACCACTTGGCCTTGGCCTGCTCCTCAAGCGTGGGGATCGTATTGTAACCGCACGAGGCCACGAGAAGGCCGAGGGCGACCGCCGCAAAGACGGACCGCAGGGCGGACAGACGCATCATGCTTCTCCTTCAGGCCTGGTGGATCGTGTTCGACCGCCGCGGCATCGCGGCGGGGCGGGCGTCGGACTTGACGCCGTCAACGCGACGGCGCGCCCTTCGTTCCCGTCGTCGCCCTGTGAAATGTGGGCGCGCTTCATGGCGTCAGCAAGACCTTGCCCCGCGCCTTGCGCGCGACAAGCTCGTTCATCGCATCGGCGACCGCGGCGAACGGCCAGACGCCGTGAACATGAACGACAAGCGCGCCCTGGCGCGTCCAGTCGAGAAGCTGCGCCATGTTCTCGCGTTGCGCCTCAGGCTCACGCTTGACGAATTCGCCCCAAAACACGCCGCGAACGTCGCAACCCTTGAGAAGGGTCAAATTCAGCGGGATGCGCGGAATGTCGCCGGCCGCGAAACCGATGACCAGCAGACGTCCCTTCCACGCCAGAGCGCGCAAGGCCGCCTCGCTATAGGCGCCGCCCACCGGATCGTAGACGACGTCGACGCCCTCGCCGCGAGTCTCGCGCTTCAGCGCCTCCTTGAGGTCCTCGGCGGCGTAGTCGATTCCGGCGTCGGCGCCGAAGCGCTTGCAAAATTCGAGCTTTTCCGCCGAGGAGGCGCAAGCGATGACGCGCGCGCCCATGAGCTTGCCAAGTTCGACCGCGGCGATTCCGACTCNCGCCGGAGGCGCCAACACCGCCAGCGTCTCCCCGGCCTCCAATGCGCCGCGCTGGCGCAGGGCGTGCAGCGTCGTGCCGTAGGTGACGAACAGACCGGCGGCGGCGTCGTCGCTGACGCCGTCGGGGATCGCGACCAACGTTTCGGCGGCGACAACCAGATGCGAGCGCGCCGCGCCGAAGACCATATGTCCGGCGACGCGGTCGCCGACGGCGAAGCCGCCGACGCCCGCTCCCAAGGCGGCGACGCGACCGGCGAATTCTCCTCCGGGCGAAAAAGGCGGAGACCCCTTGAACTGATATTTGTCGCGGATCAGCAGCGTGTCGAAGAAATTCAGGCCGACGCGGGTCGTCTCGACCAGAATTTCGCCGGGGCCGGGGACCGGGTCCGGCGCCTCGCGCACGACAAGCGTCTCAGGCCCGCCAAAGGCCTCGCACAGAACCGCGCGCATCGCTTCTCCCGTCGCCGCCGCGCCCGAAGCGGCGCGTGGGGAGGGTATCGGCGTCGCGCGCCGCGCGCAATTTCGCCGCGAAGTCGCAAAATGATGGTCAGGGCGCGCAGCGCGCCCTGTCCCCTCGTCGCCTTGCTGGGTAAGCTCGCCCCATGATTCGCTCTCTTCTTCTCGCCGCCGGCCTCGCCGTCGGCCTGTCCGGCGCCGCGCTCGCGCAGTCCGAGTCGGCGAAATCCGAGTCGGCGAAATCCGCCAAAAAGCCCGCCGCGGGGGCGGCGAAGGCGGAGGCGAGCTCGTCAAAACCGCAAGCCGCAAAGTCCGGCCAGAAGGCGAAGGCGAGCGCCAAGCCTGCAAAGGACGAAGACGCCGCGGACGAGGCCAAGCCCGCAAAGCCAAGGGCGACGCCAAGGGCAAGGCGAAAGCCGACGCCAAGGGCAAGCCCGGCAAGCCGACGCTTTCAGGCGCCTTCGGCGATTGGGGCGCTTATGTCTCGCACGGGTCCGGCAAGGCCAAGACGTGCTATGCGCTGGCGCAGCCGAAATCGCGCAGCGGCGGCGCGCAAGGCGCGGGCTATATCTTCATCGCGACGCGCCCGGCCGAGAATGTGCGCGGCGAAATCTCGATCATGATGGGCGCCCGTTGAAGGACGGCGCGGCCGGCGGCGCCGCCGAAATCGGGCAGGAGACCTTCGCGCTCGTCGCCAAGGGGCAGAACGCCTGGGTCAAGGACACGGCCGAGGAGAAGCAGCTCTCCGAGGCGATGCGCAAGGGCGCCCGGCTGGTCGTCAAGGCGCCCGCCGCCAAGGGCGGCATGCTCACGGACACCTATGCGCTGAACGGCCTCGCCCAGGCGCTCGATCAGGTGCGCAAGGATTGCAACTGAGGGGTGGGGCGCGGACGCCTCGGCGCGCCGCCCCGCGCCTCAGCCCGTCGCGAGGCGCAGGAAACCGCCGAACAGCCGCGCGACCTCGCCGCTGCGCCCGACGTCGCCCGGCCCCAGCGCGGTCTTGCCGTTGAGCAGCGCGCCGCTGGCGGCGCGCACATAGCGCATCCGCCAGTCCGGGAACTGTCGTTCGAGACAAGGCTCTTCGATCAACGCGATGACGCCGGAATGGCGCTTGTCGCGACGAATCGCGGCGAAGACGTCGTCGACGTCGGCGGCGGCGCCCCAGCGCCTGAATGAAATTCAGGCCGTTGAACGCCATCAGCCCGGTCAAACCGCGCCTCTGGTTGTTGCGCTGCGCGTCTTCGGCGATCGCCTTGACCGCATCTTCGGACAGGTCCGGCGCCGCGGTGCTCACATAGACGACGCGTTTCATCGCCAACTCCGTCATATACGATCGCTCCGTTCGCCAATGCGAGGCGGCTACGTTCCATTTTTCCTGCGTCGCGCGCAAGCGCGAGGGCGCTGGCGCCGGGCGGCTTGCGCGCGGCCGCGCGCGCGCCTAGAGCGACATCCCATCCGATGGATCGAACATCGCTTGCGGGGGCGCGCCTCTCGCCGGGCGAGCGGAGGAGCAGGCATGGCGACGCATAAACTTCTTCTTCTTCCCGGCGACGGCATCGGCCCGGAGGTGATGGCCGAGGTCGAGAAACTTGCGAGCGCCTTGCAGAAGGCGGGAGAGGCGTCGTTCTCGATCGAGAAGGGTCTGGTCGGCGGCTCGGCCTACGACGCGCACGGCAAGGCGATCAGCGAGGCCGACATGGCTCTGGCGATGGCGGCCGACGCGGTGATCTTCGGCGCGGTCGGCGGGCCGAAATGGGACGGCGTGCCCTATGACGTGCGTCCCGAGGCGGGCCTGCTGCGGCTGCGCAAGGATCTTCAGCTGTTCGCCAATCTGCGCCCGGCGATCTGCTATCCGGCGCTGGCGGAGGCGTCCTCGCTCAAGCCCGAGGTCGTCGAGGGCCTCGACATCATGATCGTGCGCGANGCGACGGGCGGCGTCTATTTCGGCGAGCCGAAAGAGATCATCGACCTCGGCAACGGCCAGAAGCGCGGCATCGACACGCAGGTCTACGACACCTTCGAGATCGAGCGCATCGGCCGCGTCGCCTTCGAGCTGGCGCGCAAGCGGCGCAACAAGGTGACGTCGAGCGAGAAGCGCAACGTCATGAAGTCGGGCGTGCTGTGGCACGAGGTGATCGTCGCTCTGCACAAGCGCGAATATCCCGAGGTGGAGCTGGAGCATCAGCTCGCCGACGCGCTCGGCATGCAGCTGGTGCGCTGGCCCAAGCAGTTCGACGTCATCGTCACCGACAATCTGTTCGGCGACATGCTCTCCGACGTCGCCGCGATGCTGACGGGCTCGCTCGGCATGCTGCCGTCGGCCTCGCTCGGCGCGGTCGACAAGGTCACCGAGAAGCGCAAGGCGCTTTACGAGCCCGTGCACGGCTCGGCNCCNGACATCGCCGGCAAGGGGCTCGCCAATCCGATCGCGATGATCGGCTCCTTCGCGATGGCGATGCGCTATTCCTTCGACCGCGGCGATCTCGCCGACAGGATCGAGAAGGCGGTCTCCGAGGTTCTGGGCGANGGGCTGCGCACCGCCGACATCAAGGCGGGCGCGAGCAAGGTCGTGTCGACCGCCCAGATGGGCGACGCCATCGTCGCGCGCGTCCTGGCCTGAGGCTCGCGACCCGTCGACCCGCGCAGGGCGCGGGACGGCGGGGCTTGCGTCGCGTGCGGCCGCGCGGCGGCGGCTTATCGGACCGCCTGGCGGGTGGCCGCCGCGGCGACGGCGCGCGGCGCCTTGTCGAGGGTCGGATCGGCGCCGCGCAACTTCGGCGCGCGTTTCTCGGCCGCCAGGGCGGCGCGAGTCGCCGGCTCGACGCCGGCCAGCCGGTTCGGCGTGCAGGCGGCGCCGGCGCGCTGGTCGGCGGCCACGAAGGCCTCGCGCAGACCGGCGTCGTCGCCCGCCGCCAGAAGCTGGATCTGGTCGATCTGACAGGCCAGCGCCTGCCGCGAGGGAGCGACGCCCCGCTCGTCGCAGGACAGTCCGGACAGCCGCATGATCGCGGACGCGTCGGGGCTTTCGGCGGTCTGGAAGGCTAGGCAATGCTGGCGCGCCGACCCGCGTTCGAGGCTGACGTCGGCGACCTCGACGAGGCCGAAGCGCGAGTCGAGCCCGCCGACGGCGCCGGAGCGGGCCAGCGCGTAGCCGATTTCGGAGGCGCGGCGGGCGGCGGTGACGTAAAGCGAGGCGGCGGGCGCGTCCTCGGCGCCGAGACGATAGACCTCGAAGCGCAGATAGGGGTGTCGCCCAGCCGTCCGAAGGCCAGGCGGTCGCGGCGGCCGCCGCCCTCGGCGTGACGGCGCGCCTCGTAAGCGCGTTCAAGGGACTGGAAGCTCGGTAGATTGACGTCGTAAAGCGCGAACGGCTTCTGGATGTCGATCCAGGCCAGACGCGGCTCCTCCACCGGCGCGGGGCCAGGCGCGGCGAGCCAGAACAGCGTGACGGCGGCGCCGGCGAGGGTGAGCGCTCCCCATGATGCGGCGCGCGCAAGCCGACGCGGCTGCGGCGCAGACGGGAGGCTGCCCAGCCGTCGGGCGCGGCGAAACGCAGCGTAGGGAAGTTTCCGGCGAGCGCCGCCGCCGGCATGATCTTGAACATCGCCAACCCCGTGGCGGCCATAGCCGCTTGCGGGGCCAACATGCGGGCTCAAAATTGAGTCGAATCTTACCTGTCGGCGCCATTCATCCGGAGCGGTGAATCGGCGGTTACTCGACGGCGCGGCGGGAGCCGCCGCAGGGCCCTTCTCGCGGCCGCCAAACCGATTAAGCTCATAGGCGAAGCGGGCCGTCGTTCCGCGTCGGGAGGAGGGTGATGAGCGACAAGCAGGATCCGACGCGGCTGCGCTCGCGCGCCTGGTTCGACAATCCGGGCAATCCCGACATGACCGCGCTCTATCTGGAGCGCTATCTGAATTTCGGCCTGACGCGCGCCGAGCTGCAATCGGGCAAGCCGATCATCGGCATCGCGCAAACCGGCTCGGACCTGTCGCCGTGCAACCGCCACGGCGTCGAACTCGCCAAGCGGGTGCGCGAGGGCATCCGCGAGGCGGGCGGGATCGCGATGGAGTTTCCGGTGCATCCGATTCAGGAGACCGGCAAACGGCCAACGGCCTCGCTCGACCGAAATCTCGCCTATCTCGGGCTGGTCGAGGTTCTGTGCGGCTATCCGCTCGACGGCGTCGTGCTGCTGATCGGCTGCGACAAGACCACCCCCGCCTGTCTGATGGCGGCGGCCACCGTCGACATTCCCGCCATCGCGCTGTCGGTGGGTCCGATGCTCAACGGCTGGCATCGCGGCGAGCGCACCGGCTCGGGCACGATCGTGTGGAAGGCGCGCGAGATGATGGCGCGCGGCGAGATCGATTATGCGGGCTTCCTCGATCTGGTCGCCTCGTCGGCGCCGTCGGCGGGCTATTGCAACACGATGGGCACGGCGACGACGATGAACTCGCTCGCCGAGGCGCTGGGCATGCAATTGCCCGGCTCCGCGTCGATCCCCGCGCCGTATCGCGAGCGCGGCCAGATGTCTTATCTGACCGGCAAGCGCATCGTCGAAATGGTGCGGGAGGATCTCAAGCCCTCCGCGATCATGACCAAGGACGCCTTCGTCAACGCCATCCGCGTCAATTCGGCGATCGGCGGCTCGACCAACGCGCCGATCCATCTCAACGCCATCGCCCGCCATCTCGGCGTGCCGCTCGACGTCAAGGAATGGCAGGAGTTCGGGCTCGACATTCCGCTGCTGGTCAATTTGCAACCGGCCGGCGCCTATCTCGGGGAGGATTACCACCATGCCGGCGGCGTGCCGGCGGTCGTCGCGCAGCTGATNGGGCAAGGGCTGATCCGCGAGAACGCGATGACCGTCAACGGCAAGACGATCGGCGAGAATTGCCGCGGCGTCGAGATCCTCGACGAGGACGTCATCCGTCCGTTCGACCGTCCGCTCAAGGAAAAAGCCGGCTTCGTGGTGTTCAGCGGCAATCTGTTCGACTCCGCGGTGATGAAGGTCTCCGTGATCTCGCCGGAATTCCGCGACCGCTATCTCTCGGACCCGAACGATCCGAACGCCTTCGAGGGCAAGGCGGCGGTGTTCGACGGGCCGGAGGACTACCACCGCCGCATCGACGATCCGGCGCTGGCCGTCGACGCGCGCACGCTGCTGTTCATCCGCGGGACGGGGCCGATCGGCTATCCGGGCGGAGCGGAGGTGGTGAACATGCGCCCGCCCGACTATCTGCTGAAGCAGGGGATCACGTCGCTGCCCTGCATCGGCGACGGGCGCCAGTCGGGCACGTCGGGCTCGCCCTCGATCCTCAACGCGGCGCCGGAGGCGGCGGCGGGCGGCGGGCTGGCGTTGCTGAAGACCGGGGATCGGGTGCGCATCGACCTCAACACGGGCGAGGCCAACATGCTGGTTCCCCAAGAGGAGCTGGCGGCGCGCGCGGCGCTGGCGGCGGCTGGGGGCTACCCTTCTCCCGCCTCGCAGACGCCCTGGCAGGAAATCCAGCGCGGCTGCGTGGCGCAGTTCGATCAGGGCATGGTGTTGAAACCGGCGGTGAAATATCAGCGCGTCGCGGCGACGATGGGCGTGCCGCGCGACAATCACTGACGGCTCCGTCGCCTGCGAGGGCCGCATGACCGCGCTGATCGGCATGGACTGGGGCGTCTCGGCGCTGCGCGCCTGGCGGATCGGCTCCGACGGGCGCGTCCTCGACGCGCGCCGGAGCGCCAGCGGCGTTCTCGGCGTCGCCAAGAGCGACTTTCCGGCGGCGTTCGCGACGGCGGTCGGCGACTGGACGGCGGCGTATCCGACCGCGCCGGTTCTGATGTGCGGCATGATCGGCTCCCGACAGGGCTGGGTCGAGACGCCCTATGCGCCGGCGCCCGCCGGCCTCGCCGATCTCGCCGGCGCGCTCACGCCGGCGCCGACGGGCGGCCGGAGCGTCGCCTGGATCGTTCCCGGCGTCAGCCTCGCCGACGGGGCGCGGCGGGAGGTCATGCGCGGGGAGGAGACCCAGATCGTCGGCGCGGCCGCAGCTGAGCCGACCTTGACGATCCTGCCAGGCAGCCATTGCAAATGGGCGCAAGTCGAGGGCGCGAGAATCGTCGACTTTTCGACATTCATGACNGGGAGGCTGTTCGCGGCGCTGAAGGACCACACGATCCTGGGGCGCGGCCTCGCCGCCGCGCCGCGGGACGACGAGGACAGCGGGCTCGCCTTCGCAGCCGGGGTGGANGAGGGGCGCGAGGGCCTCGCCGGCGCGCTGTTCCAGACGCGCGCGCGCCTGCTGATCGGAGAGCTGACCGAAGCGAGCGCGGGCGCGTTCCTCTCCGGCGTCGTGATCGGCGCGGAGATCGAGGAAGGGCTCGCCCGTTTCGGNGACGCCGGCGCGCGCGCCTGCTCGTCGGAGCGCCGGCTCTGGTCGCGCTACCGCGCGGCGTTCTCTTTGCGCGCCATCGCGACCGTGACGGCCGGCGAGGAGACCGCCGCCGCCGGTCTTTTCGCCCTCGCGCGCGCCGCAGGCCTGATATGAGGATCGTCCATGCTTGGTTTCGAGGACGCTTTCGCCGAAATGCCGCTGATCGCGATTTTGCGCGGACTCGATCCCGATCGCGCGGCGCAGACGGGCGAGGCGCTGGCGCGGGCCGGCTTCCGTCTGATCGAGACGCCGCTGAATTCGCCGCGGCCGCTGGAGTCGATCCGACGCCTCGCAGAGGCGCTGGCCGGACGCGCGGCGATCGGCGCCGGCACCGTGTCGAGCCCGCGCGAGGTCGACGCCGTGGCGGCCGCCGGCGGGCGATTCGTGGTGTCGCCCAACACCGATCCCGACGTCATTCGCGCGACCAAGGAGGCCGGGCTCGCCAGCCTACCCGGCGCGATGACGCCGAGCGAAATCTTCACGGCGCTGGCGGCCGGAGCGGACGCGATCAAGCTGTTTCCCGGCGAGCTGATCCCGCCGGCCGCGGTCGCGGCGTTGCGCGCTGTGACGCCGGCGCGAACGCGGCTGCTGCCCGTCGGCGGCGTGGGAGTCGCCGAGATCGCGCTCTACCGGGCGCGCGGCGCGTCCGGTTTCGGGGTGGGATCGAGTCTNTTTTCGCCGACGATGGCGATCGCCGAGGTCGAGGCGCGCGCCCGGGCGCTTGTCGCGGCCTGGCGCGCGGTCGCGTGAGCGTCCCGACGATCGGCGAGGTCAGCCTCGGCGCAGCTACGGCTGATTAACTGCGCTCGCCGAATCCGGCGCGTCGGGGGCGGGGCGTTCACACTTCGTCGCCCTTGGCCGGCGCACATTCGCAACCGACCCGGCGCGTGGGCCAGCCCCGCGCCTGTCCAGGCGGCGCAAGCCAGCGACGCGGCGCGCGAGGAGGTAAGGAGCACGACCATGTCACGCGAGCATTTCGTCATATATTTTCCATACATGATCATGGCGATCTGCGTGATGTTCGGCGTTCGCTTCATGTTGGGCGAACGTCCGGGACCGGCTTATGTCTGCTTCCTGCTGGGCGTGATGATGATGCCGTTCCTGTCCTGGGCCGACGCGGGGCGCAAACTTATTCCCTATGTCTACGGCTGACCGCGCAGGCCGGACCGTCTAGGGCCGAAGGTCGGCGTCCGAGCCGTCTCGGCGCATTGACATTCCGGACGGCGCAATGTTTCTGGAGCCGTTCGGCGATCCGCCGAGACCTGCGTCACCCGAGACTCTTCGCCATGTCCGCCTGGGGCCTTTCCCGAACGACGACGACGACGCTCAAAGCCGCGACCGCCAAAAAGGCGGCGCGACGCGCTGACGCTCGTCCTCGTTCCGGTCTCCCCGCCGGGGAGAGGCGCGGCGGCCCCGATCGCTTCGGGCCGAGCCGCCATCTTTCCGGGGGACGCAATCCAAACGAAGGACAGGCAAATGGGTTTCAAGGTCGCCGTGGTGGGCGCCACCGGCAATGTCGGGCGCGAGATGCTGTCGATTCTCGACGAGCGTCGCTTNCCCGTCTCCGAAGTCGTCGCGCTCGCCTCCTCGCGGTCGATCGGCACGGAGGTGTCGTTCGGCGACAAGACTCTGAAGTGCAAGGCGCTTGAGAATTACGACTTCTCCGATACGGACATTTGCCTGATGTCGGCGGGCGGATCGGTGTCGAAGGAATGGAGCCCGAAGATCGGCGCGCAGGGATGCGTGGTCATCGACAACTCCTCTGCGTGGCGCTACGACGCCGACGTGCCGCTGATCGTGCCGGAGGTCAACGCCGACGCGGTCGCCGGCTTCGGCAAGAAGAACATCATCGCCAATCCGAATTGCTCCACCGCCCAGCTCGTCGTCGCGCTGAAGCCGCTGCACGACGCGGCCACCATCAAGCGCGTCGTGGTGTCGACCTATCAGTCGGTCTCCGGCGCCGGCAAGGAAGGCATGGACGAACTCGACCGCCAGACCAAGGCGCTCTATTCGCTCGGCGAGGTCGAGGTGAAGAAGTTCACCAAGCGCATCGCTTTCAATCTCATTCCTCATATCGACGTCTTCATGGAGGACGGCTTTACGAAGGAAGAGTGGAAGATGACGGCCGAGACCAAGAAGATTCTCGACCCCAAGATCAAGCTGACGGCGACCTGCGTGCGCGTGCCGGTGTTCATCTCGCATTCGGAGGCGGTGAACTGCGAGTTCGAGAAGCCGCTCAGCGCCGACGAGGCGCGCGAAATCCTGCGCAAGGCGCCCGGCGTGCTGGTGATCGACAAGCGCGAGAACGGCGGTTACGCGACGCCGCACGAGGCCGCCGGCGAAGACGCCACCTATGTCAGCCGCATCCGCGAGGACATCACGGTCGAGAACGGGCTGGCCTTCTGGTGCGTCTCCGACAATCTGCGCAAGGGCGCCGCGCTCAACGCGGTGCAGATCGCCGAGGTGCTGGTCAACCGCAAGCTGTTGAAGCCGCGTAAGGCCGCCTGAGGCGGCCGCCGAAGTGGCCCGCCTTTCCGACGCCCGCCGCGAGGCGGCGTTTTTCGTCGCGCCTCGCGCGGAAATTCGGGAAAGCTTCAGACTTTCTTCATATAGCATGGTCGCATGAACGATTCGCTCGAGCGCCTCTACGCCACGGTTCTCGCCGCCCGCGACCGCGACCCCTCGCTGTCGCGCACCGCGAAGTTGTTTCGCGAGGGGCCCGGCAAGATGGCCAAGAAGCTCGCCGAGGAGGCGATCGAGGTCGGGCTCGAATCGATCCAGCGCGACCATGCCGCGATGGTGCTGGAAAGCGCCGATCTGCTCTATCATCTGGCGGTGATCTGGGCCGAGGCGGGGATCACGCCCGCCGACGTCGCCGCCGAGATCGACCGGCGCGAGAGGCTCTACGGCATCGCGGAAAAATTGCCGAANGGGCGCGCAGCACCGGGTCGTCATTCCGCTGCCGGCGCGCAAGGGGCTTCGCGCAAGCGCAAGTCCGAATCCGAAACGGTCGGCCGCAACCGCTGAGGCGCAGGTTCAGCGCGCGGCCGCCCTGACCCTGGCGATGGCCGGCGCCATCTTCTCCTCGAAGGCGCGCGGCGTCATCGCGCCGACATGCTTGGCGAGAATCACGCCGTCGGGGCCGACCAGAAACGTCTCCGGGATACCGTAGACGCCGAAGTCGATCGAAACGCGGCCGGCCGCGTCCATGCCAATGGCGGCGTAGGGATCGCCGCCCTGACCGAGAAAACGGCGGGTGTTTTCGGGCTGATCCTTCTGCGCGACGCCCACGAGGCGGACGCCTTGGGCGGCGAGGCCCGCATCCTTCGACAATTCGACCAGATAGGGGTGCTCGACATGGCAGTCGGGACACCAAGAGGCGAAAANATTCACCAAAGTGATCTTCCCCGCCTTCAGGTCGGCGTCGGAGAGGCCGGGCTTGCCCGGCAAGGCCGGAAGGGCGAAGGCGGGAACGGGTTTGCCGATCAGCGCCGAAGGCAGAAAGGTTTTGCCGCGCGCGAGCATCACCAGAAACACCGCCGCCAGGCCTGCGACCACGATCAGCGGCAGAGCCAGCAGCAGGTTGCGGCGCGGAGGGGCGGCGGGGGCCTGGATCGTCGTCATGTTGGGCTCCTTGCGGCGCGCAGGCGCGGCGCGGCGGCTTCGAGGCGCTTCGCTCGGCGGCCCGGCGGCGGCCCTCCAGCCAGATCCAGCCGGCCATCAGCGCGACGGCGGCGAAGGTCACGGCGTAGGCGGCGACGATCAGCGGCCAGTGCGAGGTTTCGATCATGCCGGCGCTCATGCCATCGCTCCGGTCGAGGCGGCGGGGCGGCGCGCTCGCCCGCGGCGGCGGCCTCCATCGACAGACGACGGACGCGGCGGGCGAGAATCTCGTTGCGGATCGCCATGAAATGCATCGCCATGAAGATGAGATTGAAGCCGATCGCCATCGCGAACAAGGGCCACAGCATCGACTTGTCGATGGTCGGCCCGCCCATGCGGAAGACGGAGGCGGGCTGGTGCAGCGTGTTCCACCAGTCGACCGAGAATTTGATGATCGGGATGTTGACGACGCCCACCAGCGTCAGGATCGCGGCGGCGCGCGCGGCCTTGGTCGGGTCCTCGATGGTGCGCCAGAGCGCGACGAGGCCGAGATAGACGAGCAACAGCACCAGCATCGAGGTCAGCCGCGCGTCCCATTCCCACCAGGTGCCCCAGGTCGGGCGGCCCCAGATCGAACCGGTGACGAGGCACACGAAAGTGAACAGCGCGCCGAGCGGCGCGGCCGCCTTCTGGGCGGCGTCGGCGANGGNGTGACGCCACACCAGCGTGCCGAGCGCGGCCGAGGTCATCACCATGTAAATGAACATGCCGAGCCAGGCGGCCGGCACATGCACATACATGATGCGCACCGTGTCGCCCTGCTGATAGTCGGCGGGCGAGCCGACCAGGCCGAGCCAGAGGCCGACGCCGACGCAGAGCAGGCCCAAGCCCCAGAACCACGGCGTCAGGCGGGCCGCCAGCTGCATGAACAGCGTCGGGTTGGCGTATTTCAGGATCGCGTCCAGACCCATTGCGAAGCCTTCCCCGTCGCCGGCCCGATCGTCTCCCGCGCTATCGCGCGAAAATGGCGGTCTCGCGGCGTCGGGCAGCTGTGCGCGTGCGCTCGCCGACGCGCCATGACCCTTGATAAGCGCCGCAGATACAAGCCGGGCGCGCGCTTGTCCAACCCGCGCGGCCGCGACACGCCGTCCGACGGAATCAGTCGCGCCCGAACCGCAACGCCGCGGCGGCGGCCAGCGGCGCCCCACNCATCGCGGCGAGGGTGATCGCGCAGACCACCGCGAAAGGCATGGCGAAGCCCACCGTGCCGCGCGAGCCGACGGAGGCTGCGACGCCGAAGATCATCACCGGAACGCAGAAGGGCAGCACCAGCACCGCCAGCAACAGCCCGCCGCGGCGCAGGCTCGCCGTCAGCGCCGCGCCGATCGCGCCGAGGAAGGTGAGGGCCGGCGTGCCGGCCAGAAGGGCGAGCGCGGTGTCGAGCAGGGCGCGCGCCTCGATCCCCAGCATCAGCCCGAACAGCGGCGCCGAGAGCACCAGCGGCAGCCCGGTCGTCGCCCAGTGCGCGGCGCATTTGACCAGCACGATCAGCCNCAGCGGCGTCGAGGCGCCCATCATCAGATCGAGCGAGCCGTCCTCGGCGTCGGCCTGAAACAACCGGTCGAGCCCGATCAGCGTGGCCAGCAGCGCCGCGATCCACAACAGCGCCGGGCCGATGCGCGAGAGCAGGATCATGTCGGGCCCGAGCGCGAAGGGGGCGATGGCGACCAGGATCAGAAAGAAGACGACGCCCGTCGCGCCGCCGCCGCCGATGCGGCCGGCGAGGCGGACCTCGCGCAGGAACAGGCTGGAGAGCGCGCTCATTCCGGCGCGCCCAACGTCAGCGTGCGCACGTCCTTGAGCCCAAGCTCGGCATGGGTCGCCGCGACGACGATCCGCCGCGCGCGCGGTGGCGCTCCATCGCTTCGGCGAAGCGGGCCTGCGAGGCGACGTCGAGCGCGGTCACCGGCTCGTCCAGAAGCCAGATCGGGCGGGGGCGACGAACAGGCGGGCGAGCGTCGTGCGGCGGCGCTGGCCCGCCGAGAGATAGCCGACCGGCAGGTCGAGCGCATGCGACAGACGCATCTCGGCGAGCGCCGCGTCGGCGTCGAGGGCGGGATAATCGGTCAGGCCGGTCGCCCCGCAATCCAGCATCGCGGCCCAGAAATCCAGCGTTTCGCGCAAGGTCAGCGCGCTTTTGAGCGCCTCGCGATGGCCCACGTAATGGATGTAGTCGCGCGCCGGCGCCTCCGGGTCCGGCGCGCCCTCCAGCCGCACCGCGCCCTCGGCGGCGGCGAGCAGGCCGGCGAGGGCGGCGAGCAAGGTCGATTTTCCGGCGCCGTTGGGGCCGACCACGACGACCGCGTCTCCCGGCTCGGCCGCGAAACCGACGCTTTGCAACACGCGCCTCCCGCCGCGGTCGACGCTCAACTGATCCACGACGAGCCGCATCGTCCCCGGCGTCCGGCGCCCCATTCGCGCATCCGCGGCGCCACTTTGGTTTCTGTAGCCGGCGCCGGCGAAATTTTCTATAAGCCCGCCATCTTTTCCCGAAGCGCGGAAGGACGCCCATGACCTCCCTCGACAGTTTCAAATGCCGTCAGACGCTCACCGTCGGCGACAAGAAGTATGACTACTTCTCCCTCGTCGAGGCCGAGAAAAATGGCCTTGAGGGCGTCTCCCGCCTCCCCTATTCGATGAAGGCTCTTCTGGAGAACCTGCTGCGCTTCGAGGATGGCCGCTCCGTCACCAAGGCCGACATCGTCGCCGTCAAGGAATGGCTGGAGAACCGTGGCAAGGCCGAGAAGGAGATCGCCTTCCGCCCGGCGCGCGTGCTGATGCAGGACTTCACCGGCGTGCCGGCGGTGGTCGATCTGGCCGCCATGCGCGACGCCATGAACGCGCTCGGCGGCGATCCGGAGAAGATCAACCCGCTCGTTCCCGTCGACCTCGTGATCGACCACTCGGTCATCGTCGACGAGTTCGGCTCGCCCAAGGCCTTCGAGAAGAACGTCGAACTTGAATATTCCCGCAACGGCGAGCGCTATCGCTTTCTGAAGTGGGGCCAGCAGGCCTTCAACAACTTCTCCGTGGTTCCGCCCGGCACCGGCATCTGCCACCAGGTGAACCTCGAATATCTCGCCCAGACGGTGTGGACGCGCGAGGAGAAGAACGCCAAGGGCGAGAAGGTCACGGTCGCCTATCCCGACACGCTGGTGGGCACCGACTCGCACACCACGATGGTCAACGGCATGGCGGTGCTGGGCTGGGGCGTCGGCGGCATCGAGGCCGAGGCCGCCATGCTCGGCCAGCCGCAGTCGATGCTGCTGCCCGAGGTGATCGGCTTCAAGCTTCTGGGCAAGCTCAACGAGGGCGTCACCGCCACCGACCTCGTGCTCACCGTCACGCAGATGCTGCGCAAGAAGGGCGTGGTCAACAAGTTCGTCGAGTTCTTCGGCCCCGGCCTCGACACCATGCCGCTCGCCGACCGCGCGACGATCGCCAATATGGGCCCCGAATACGGCGCGACCTGCGGCTTCTTCCCCGTCGACGCCGAGACGATCGCCTTCCTCAAGACCTCCGGCCGCACGCCCGAGCGCGTCGCGCTGGTCGACGCCTATTCCAAGGCGCAGGGCATGTTCCGCGTCGCCGGCTCGCCCGATCCGGTGTTCACCGACACGCTTGAGCTCGATCTTGCGACCGTCGTTCCCTCGATGGCCGGCCCCAAGCGTCCGGAAGGCCGCGTCGCGCTCACCGACATCGCGACGAATTTCCGATCCGCGCTCGCCAGCGAGTACAGNAAGGACGGCGAGGCCGAGAAGACCTTCGCGGTCGCCGGAAAGGACTATCAGCTGCGCCACGGCGACGTGGTGATCGCGGCGATCACCTCCTGCACCAACACCTCCAACCCGGGCGTGCTGATGGCGGCGGGCCTGCTCGCCCGCAACGCGGCCGCCAAGGGCCTGAAGGCCAAGCCCTGGGTGAAGACCTCGCTGGCGCCGGGTTCGCAGGTCGTCGCGCAATATCTCGCCGACGCCGGTCTCCAGCCTCATCTCGACGCGCTCGGCTTCAATCTGGTCGGCTTCGGCTGCACCACCTGCATCGGCAACTCCGGGCCGCTGCCGACCGAAATCTCTAGGTCGATCAACGAGAACGGGATCGTCGCCGCCGCCGTGCTGTCGGGCAACCGCAACTTCGAAGGCCGCGTCTCNCCCGACGTGCAGGCGAACTACCTCGCCTCNCCNCCGCTCGTCGTGGCCTATGCGCTGGCCGGCTCCGTCCAGAAGGATCTGACCAAGGAGCCGCTCGGCATGGGCTCGGACGGCAAGCCGGTCTATCTCAAGGACGTGTGGCCGACCTCGCAGGAGGTGCAGGAGTTCATCCGCAAGAACGTCACCGACAAGATCTTCCGCGAGCGTTACGCGGACGTCTTCAAGGGCGACGCCAACTGGGGCGCGGTGTCGGCGCCGGCGGGCAACACCTATCACTGGGACATGGGCTCGACCTATGTGCAGAACCCGCCCTATTTCCGCGGCATGACGATGACGCCCAAGCCCGTGACCGACATCGTCGACGCGCGCATCCTCGCGCTGTTCGGCGACAAGATCACGACCGATCACATCTCGCCCGCCGGCTCGATCAAGGCGGCCTCGCCCGCCGGCAAATATCTGATCGAGCATCAGGTCGCGCCGGCGGACTTCAACCAGTACGGCACCCGTCGCGGCAATCATGAAATCATGATGCGCGGCACCTTCGCCAACATCCGCATCAAGAACTTCATCCAGAAGGCGGCCGACGGATCGACCCCGGAAGGCGGGAACACCAAGCACTTCCCGGCCGGCGAGACGATGCCGATCTACGACGCGGCGATGAAATACGAGGCTGAGAAGGTTCCGCTCGTGATTTTCGCCGGCGCCGAATATGGCAACGGCTCCTCGCGCGACTGGGCGGCGAAGGGCACCAACCTGCTCGGCGTGCGCGCGGTCGTCGCCCAGAGCTTCGAGCGCATCCATCGCTCGAACCTGGTCGGAATGGGCGTGCTGCCGCTCACCTTCGACGAAGGCACGAGCTGGCAGACCTTGGGTCTGAGGGGCGACGAAACCGTCAGCATTCAGGGCCTGGACAAGCTTGAGCCGCGTCAGAAGATGTCGATGGAGATCACTTACGCCGACGGCCGCAAGGCGACCGTGCCGCTCAACAGCCGCATCCTGACGCTCGACGAGATCGAGTATTTCAAGAACGGCGGCATCTTGCANGCCGTGCTGCGCCAGCTCGCCGCGCGGCGCCGGGCGCTCCCGGCGGTCGCAAACCGCTGCAAGAATCACGCCGTCGCAGGCGGATCTGATCGGAAAGCGGCGCTCGCATCGTTGATCGTTTCCGAAGTGGCGCGCTGGGCGGCCTGATCGCGATGGCTCTGGCGCGAAACCGGATGTCGCGCGCGTCGCGGCGCTGCGGAATCGACGCTCGTGCTGATGTTTCTGCGCGACGGCGTCTGGATCGCGCTCGGTCTGTCCTGCGCGCTGACGATGGCGCTTTACGCCTTGACGATCTGGCGTCGCGTTCTGAGCGCGCAAAAACCCGCCTCGCGGCGGGTTTCGTTGGTTTCCTGCGGCAGGCCGCTCAGCTCTTGACGAGTTTCGGACCCGTCCCGCGCGGGGGCTCGTTGTCGTTCATGATGCCGAGGCGGCGCGCCACTTCGGCATAAGCCTCGACGAGGCCGCCCATGTCGCGGCGGAACCGATCCTTGTCGAGCTTGTCGTTGGATTTGATGTCCCACAGACGACAGGAATCGGGGCTGATTTCGTCGGCGACGACGATGCGCATCATGTCGCCTTCCCACAGCCGGCCCGTCTCCATCTTGAAGTCGACGAGGCGGATGCCGACGCCCAGGAACAGGCCGGTGAGAAAATCGTTGACGCGGATGGCCAGCGCCATGATGTCGTCGATCTCCTGCGGCGTCGCCCAGCCGAAGGCGGTGACGTGCTCCTCGGAGACCATCGGGTCGTTCAGCGCGTCGTTCTTGTAATAAAACTCGATGATCGAGCGCGGCAGCGTCGTGCCTTCCTCGATGCCGAGGCGCGTCGCCAGCGAGCCGGCGGCGACGTTGCGCACCACCACCTCCAGCGGGATGATCTCGACCTCGCGGATCAGCTGCTCGCGCATGTTGAGCCGGCGGATGAAATGCGTCGGCACGCCGATGTCGTTGAGATTCTGGAAGATGAACTCGCTGATGCGGTTGTTCAGCACGCCCTTGCCGTCGATCACCTCGTGCTTCTTGGCGTTGAAGGCGGTGGCGTCGTCCTTGAAATGCTGGACCAGCGTGCCGGGCTCGGGGCCCTCGTAAAGCACCTTGGCCTTGCCTTCGTAAATGCGCCGACGGCGGTTCATGGGAGCGCCTATCCGTAAGAAGAAAATCGTTCGCGGCCCTGTCTCGGCCAGCCCCGCGCGCCCTTCGCGTCCAGGCGCGCGCGCGCCGTCCGCGGCCCGTGCGGCCGCCGCTCGGGCGGCTCTTAGGCCCTTGCGGCGGCCAAGGCAACCCTTGCGAGGCCGCTCGGGCCGCCGCCGACGGGGAATCGCCTCCGCGCCGCGCCCCGCCTATGCTCGCCGGCCGCCGCGGCGGCCGGGGCGAAGCCATGCTGAATAGAGACATGTTCGTAAACCCGGGCAAGCGTTTGCGCGCGATCTCGGCCGGCGCGCCGCGCCGGTTCGGCGCGCTTGGCGTGGCGACGGCCGTGACTCTGGCGACGTTCGGGCTGGCCGCCTGCACCCAGCCGACGCCGATCTCGCCCAAAGCGCAGGCCGCGTTGCAAGCCGCCGGCTTCCGCCCCGCCTCGCCCGAAAGCGGCTTGGCCGGCGGCTTCGTCATGGATGCAGCCTATGTGTGCCCGGCTCAGCGTTGCGGCGACGTCGTGATCGTCGGGATGGGGACGATGGACGTGGTTTCGGCGCTTCGCGCGAAAGGGTTCTCCTGGCCGCAAGGCGTCACGTTCGAACAGATGGCGCGGATGCTGCCTAACGGCCGCCGGATCGTCGAGCTGGCGCTGAAAGAGGGCTTCAAGCGCACGGCCCGAACCGAGGGCGTGAAGCTCGGCCCGATTGCGGTCGACCGCAGCGGAACGACGGCGCGCGTGCAGCTGACGCTCAACGAGAAAGGACAAGTGTTCCATGTCTCGGCGGTGCTGACGTTTCAGGGCGACAACGGCCGGATTCTGGGGAGCTTGTCGCCCTCGCGCGCGGTCGCGTCTCGTTACGCGCGGGCGGAATGGCTTCGATGAGGTGACAAGCCGGGGCGCTCCGGGGTAGAGCGGGGCGACCCGACGTTTCCGCCTAACGCGAGGCTTCCCATGCGCGCCGCCGTCATCACCTTTCCNGGCTCCAACCGCGAGGGCGACGCCGCCCGCGCGCTGAAGCAGGCGACGGGCCGCGCGCCCGCCCATGTCTGGCACGCCGACACCGCGCTGCCGGACAATATCGACCTGGTGATGCTGCCGGGCGGCTTCAGCTATGGCGATTACCTGCGCTGCGGCGCCATCGCCGGGCGCGCGCCGATCATGGACGCGGTGCGCGCTCACGCCGCGCGCGGGGGCTATGTGCTGGGCGTGTGCAACGGCTTCCAGATCCTGTGCGAGGGCGGCCTGCTGCCGGGCGTGCTGCTGCGCAACCGCGATCTGCGCTTCATCTGCAAGATGCAGCATCTGCGCGTCGAGCGCGCCGACACCGATTTCTCGCGCCGCTACCGCAAGGGGCAGGCGATCGAGGTGGCCATCGCGCATGGCGAGGGCAATTACGAGGCCGACGACGCCACCATCGAGCGGCTCGAAGGCGAGCATCTCGTCGCCTTCCGCTATTGCGACGCCAACGGGCTGGTCGGCGGCGCGGCCAATCCGAACGGCTCGCGCAACGCCATCGCGGGAATTTATTCCGACAATCTGCGCGTGCTCGGCATGATGCCGCATCCCGAGAACCTGATCGACCCGCTGGTCGGCGGCACGGATGGTCGCGGCCTGTTCGAAAGCCTCGCCGCGGCGGCGTAAGCGGACGCGGCGGGTTCAGCGGCGCTTCGCCCACAGATCGGGGCGGCGCTCCCGCGTCAGCCGCTCGGCCTGCTCGCGCCGCCAGCGCGCGATCCGCGCATGGTCGCCCGACAGCAGCACGTCGGGAATGGCGCGGCCCTCGAAGTCGCGTGGCCGCGTGTAATGGGGATATTCGAGCAGGCCGGATTCGAAACTCTCGTCGTCGCCGGATTCGCGCTTGCCCATCACGCCGGGCAGCAGCCGCACGCAAGCGTCGAGCAGCGTCAGCGCCGCGATCTCGCCGCCCGACAGGATGAAATCGCCGATCGACACCTCTTCGAGCCCGCGCGCCTCGATCGCCCGCTCGTCGACGCCCTCGAAACGCCCGCACAGGATGACGACGCCCGGCCCCGCCGCCAGCGCCCGCGCGCGCGCCTGATCGAACGNGCGCCCGCGCGGGCTCATCAACAGGCGCGGGCGCGGATCGTCGGCGCCGACCGCCGCGTCGAGCGCGGCCGCGACCACGTCGGCGCGCAGCACCATGCNCGACGCCGCCCCCGCCGGCGTGTCGTCGACGGCGCGATGGCGGCCAAGCCCATGCTCGCGGATGTCGCGTGCGTCGAGCGACCAGTCGCCGCGCGTCAAGGCCGCCCCCGACAGCGACAGGCCGAGCGGGCCGGGGAACATCTCGGGAAACAGCGTGAGGACGGTGGCGGCGAACATGGGCCGCCTCTACCACGCCGCGCCGGTCAGATCATCTCCAGCGCGACCTTGCGGCGCGGCGGCGGGAAGGCCGCGTCGAGCCGGGCGAGGTCGTCCGCGTCGAGGACGAGCGAGGCGGCGCGCGCGTTCGCCTCGACATGGGCGAGCGCGCCGGCCTTGGGGATCGCGATGACGTCGCCCGCCCGCATCGCCCAGGCCAGCGCGACCGCGAAGGGCGCGACGCCGTGCTTCTCCGCGATGGGCTCCAGCGCCGCGCGCTTCAGCCGCCCCTGTTCGATCGGGCTATAGGCCATCGTCGGCGCGCCCCGCGCGGCGAGCCAGGGCAGCAGATCGAACTCCGGGCCGCGCCGCGACAGGTTGTAGAGCACCTGATTGACCGCGCAGCCCTGCCCGCCCGCCGCCCACAGCGCCTCCATGTCGTCGACGTCGAAATTCGACACGCCCCAATGGCGGATCATGCCCTTGGCCTTCAGCGCCTCCATGCCGGCGACGGTTTCGGCGAGCGGGATCGCGCCGCGCCAATGCAGCAGATAGAGGTCGAGCCGGTCGGTCTTCAGCCGCTTCAGGCTCGCCGCGCAGGCCTTTCNGAGCCCCGCCCGGCCGGCGTGGCCGGGCAGCGCCTTGGAGACCAGAAACGCCGCCTCGCGCCGCCCCGCCAACGCCTCGCCGACAAGGGCCTCGGCCGCGCCCTCGCCATACATCTCTGCGGTGTCGACGACGCTCAGGCCGAGGTCGAGCCCACGCCGCAACGCCGCGATCTCCTCGGCGCGACGGGCGGGATCGTCCGCCATCGTCCATGTGCCTTGCCCCAGCGCCGCGACCGTCTCGCCGCCGGGCAGCCTCACCCGCTTCATCGCATCCTCCGAATGCGCGGCTCCCTTGCGCCCGCCGCTGTTGCGCGGATCGTTGAAATCGGCGACCCAATCAGGCCCGCAGGCTCCCGCACAGGACCCCTCCATGACCCTCGCCGTCGCCCCGCTCTCTCCCGGCGTCGTCGAGACCCTGACATCGGTCTCGACCGCCACCCTGACGACGATCCTCCTGAAAAAGGGTCTGCGCAACGTCTGGATGCGCGGCGCCCGGCCGCTCGTCCCCGGCCTTCCCCGGCTGGTCGGGCGCGCCTTCACGCTGCGCTTCGTGCCGGCGCGCGAGGATCTCGCCACCCCCGCCTCCTGGGCCTCGCCGATCTCGACGCGCGCCGCCATCGAGGCGATGCCCGAGGGCGTGATCGCCGTCATCGACGCGATGGGCGTCGCCGACGCCGGCGTGTTCGGCGACATCCTGTGCGCGCGCATGAAGAAACGCGGCGTCGCCGCGATGGTGACCGACGGCGTGATCCGCGACGAGGCCGGCGTGCTGTCGACGCATCTGCCGGTCTGGTGCGCCGGCGCGGCCGCGCCGCCCTCCGTCGCCGGCCTCACATTCGTGGGCTGGCAGGAGCCGATCGGCTGCGGCGGCGTCGCGGTGTTTCCCAACGACGTCGTCGTCGCCGACGCCGACGGCGCGGTGCTGATCCCCGCCGCCTTGCTCGACGAGGTGCTCAAGGAGGCGCCCGAGCAGGAGGCGATGGAGGCCTGGATCATGACCGAGGTCGAGCGCGGCGTGGCGCTGCCCGGACTCTATCCGATGAACGCCGAGACCAGGGCGCGTTACGACGCTTTCAAAGCGGGGAAAAAGTGACCATGCGCCTCGACGAGACCGCCGCCGGCCTGTTTCCGATCGCGGTGACGCCCTTTGCGCCCGACGGGGCGATCGACTGGGCCTCGGTCGACTCGATGACCGATTTCTATCTCAAGGCGGGCGCTACCGGCCTGACCATTCTCGGCATCATGGGCGAGGCGCCCAAGCTCGATCTCGACGAGTCGCTGGAGGTCGTGGCCCGCGTCTGCGCGCGGGCGAAAGGCGTTCCCGTCGTCGTCGGCGTCTCGGCGCCGGGCTTTGCGGCGATGCGCGCGCTGGCGCAGGGCGCGATGACGCGCGGCGCCGCCGGCGTGATGATCGCCCCGCCCAACACGTTGCGCACGGACGACCAGATCGTCGGCTATTTCGCGCAGGCCGTCGAGGCGATCGGGGCGGACATTCCCTGGGTGCTGCAGGACTATCCGCTGACGCTCTCCGTCGTCATGACGCCCTCCGTCATCCGCCGCGTCGTCGAGGCGCATCGCTCCTGCGTCATGCTCAAGCACGAGGACTGGCCGGGTCTGGAGAAAATCTCGACCCTGCGCGCATGGTCGCACGAGGGCGCGATGCGTCGCGTCTCGATCCTCACCGGCAACGGCGCGCTGTTCCTCGATTTCGAGATGGAGCGCGGCGCCGACGGCGCGATGACCGGCTACGCCTTCCCCGACATGCTCGCCGACGTGGTGCGGCTGTCGCGCGCGGGCGAGCGCGAGGCGGCGCATGATCTCTTCGACGCGCATCTGCCGCTGATCCGCTACGAACAGCAGCAAGGCGTCGGTCTCGCCGTGCGCAAATATGTGCTGATGAAGCGCGGCGCGATCGCCTCCGACGCGCAGCGCAAGCCCGCCTCCGCGCTGAGCGCGAAAGCCAAGGCGGAGGTCGATCATCTGCTCGCGCGTCTGGCGAAGAAGGATAAGCGGGCGGCGCTGTGAGCCTGTGGCGCGAGCGTGAGATCGAGGCGCGGGGGCCGCTCGGCCCGTTGCGCGGAACGCTGTGCGAAAGCGGCGCGGCCGGCGCGCCGCTCGCCCTCGTCCATCCCGGCTCCGGCCCGACCGACCGCGACGGAAACAACCCGCTCGGCGTCGCCGCCGCGCCCTATCGCCTGCTCGCCCATGCCCTCGCCGCGCGCGGCGTCGACACGCTGCGCGTCGACAAGCGCGGCCTCTACGGCTCGGCGCGGGCCGGCGATCCGAACGCCGTCACGCTCGACGATTACGCCGCCGACATCCGAGCCTGGCTCGACGCGCTGGGCCGCGCGCGCGTCGCGCTGATCGGCCATAGCGAGGGCGGCCCGAGCGTCATGGCCGGCGCGCGCGACGAGCCGCGCGCTAGCGCGCTTGTGCTGCTGTGCGCGCTCGGGCGTCCGCTCGCCGAGATTTTTCGCGCGCANGTTTCGCGCCAACCCGTTCTTCGCGCCGGTCCTGGCGCCGATGCTCGCCGCCCTCGACGCGCTGGAGCGCGGCGCGCGTCGACCCGCACGCCTGCCGGCNNCGAGGCGCGCGCCATCTTCCCCGCGCAAATTCAGGATTTCCTGATCGACATGATGCGGCGCGACCCCGCCGCGATGCTGGCGGCGACGCGCGCGCCCGCGCTCATCGTTCAGGGCGGGCGCGACATTCAGGTGGGCGCCGAGGACGCCGACCGCCTCGCCGCCGCCCGCCCCGACGCCGAGCGCGCCGACTTCGCCGCGATGACCCATGTGCTCAAGGATTGCGACAGCGACGAGCGCCTCGCCAATCTTCTGACCTACGCCCGGCCGGACCTGCCGCTGACGCCGGGCCTGGCCGATCGCGTCGCCGCCTTCATCNNCGCCGCGCCGCGTGACGCGCCTTGCGCCGGGCGCGCGCAGGCGCCAGATCTGCGCCTCCCCGACGAAAGGTCGCCCGTGACGAAATCGAAGCCCTTCCGCGTCGCCACCTGGAACATCAACTCGGTGCGCTTGCGCCTGCCGCTGGTCGAGCGCTTTCTGGCGCAGGAGGCGCCGGACATTCTGTGCTTGCAGGAGACCAAGGTGCGCGACGCCGAGTTTCCTTTGGCGGCGCTGCGCAAGACCGGCTGGGAGCATGTCGAGATCAACGGCCAGAAAGGCTATCACGGCGTCGCCGTCGCCTCGCGCTGGCCGATCGAGACGGTCGAACGGCGCGGCTTNTGCGACAAGGGCGACGCCCGCCACATCAGCGTGCGGCTGCTCGACGGCCCGGCCAAGGGCGTCGTCGTCCATAATTTCTACGTGCCCGCCGGCGGCGACGAGCCCGATCCCGCGATCAACGAGAAATTCGCCCACAAGCTCGCCTTCGTCGACGAGATGGCCGACTGGTTCCGCCGCGACGGCGTCGGCGCGCGCGAGGCCATTCTCGTCGGCGACCTCAACATCGCCCCGCTCGAACACGACGTGTGGAGCCACAAGCAACTCCTCAAGGTGGTCAGCCACACCCCAGTCGAGGTCGAGAAGTTCACGCAAGCCTTCTCGCACGACTGGGTCGACGCGCTGCGCCGCTTCGTTCCCGAGGCCGAAAAGCTCTACACTTGGTGGAGCTACCGCGCCGCCGACTGGCTGAAGGCCGATCGCGGCCGCCGCCTCGATCATGTTTTCGTCAGCCCCGATCTCGCCCCGCANGCCGCCACGATGCGCGTGCTGAAGGAGGCGCGTGGTTGGGAGCGCCCCTCCGACCACGCGCCGACGCTGGTCGATCTGAAACTGTGAAAGGGCCCCGCCGCAGCGGGAGCCCGATTTCGCCGACGCGACGCTTACGCGACCGCGCGATTGTGGCCGAAGGTCACGCGACCGGCGGTCGTGGCGAGCTGGGCGCCGTAGTCCGTGGTCCCGACGCGCACGAGGCTCGTCCCGGTGGACTGGATCGGCACGATCGCGCCATTGGTGGCGCCGCGCACGATGTTGCCCGAAACCACCACGTCGCCGACCGAGCCGTTGACCGCCAGATAGGAGACGCCGACGCCGATCACGCTGGAGCTGATCAGGTTCCCGGTGACGCAAATGTCCTTCGTCGCGTTGTTGGTGCCGACCATGATGCCGATCGCCTGCGCGGTGTCGACGATGTTGCCGGAGATCACGCAGTCGGTTTCCGCCGTGATGCCGACGCCGCCCACTTGCGNGGGCGAATAGCCGGGGTCGGAAATCGTCGTGATGCGCAGGTTGGAAATGCGATTGCCTTCGATGACGACGCTATGGGCGACGCCGTCGCCGTAGAGGTTCGCATTGGCGACCGCGATGCCGGTGGCGGTCGTGTCGATGTGATTGTTCGACACGATCGCGCCGTGCGTGTCGATCCCGAAGCCGGGCGCTTCGATGAAGACGCCCGTCTCCCGNNCGTTCCAGATGCTGTTGCCTTCGATCACCACCTGGGTCGCGCCGTTGCACCGCACGCCCGAAAATTTCGGGCTGAAGATGCGGTTGTCGGCGATGGTGACGGCGCTGGCCTTGAAGACGAGCACGCCGTTGCCGTTCTGGCCGGTGCCGCCGGCTTTGGTGTCGACGCCGTTGATGGTGTTGCCGACCACTTCGGNGCTGTCGCCGCCGATGTCGGTGCGCCAGATCACGACGCCGTTGTTGGCCAGCGCCGCGAACGCGTTGCGTCGCACGAACACACGGGAATCCTCGCTCATCAGGCCGACCGAGTGCGACCCCACGTAGCATCCTTCGACGCGCGCCTGCGCCTGATAGACGTAGACCCCGATTCCCGGCGAATTCACGACCTGACAGTCTTCGAAATAGGCGCCGGTGGTGGCCTTGACCGCGATGAACGCCAGTCGGCTTTCTCCCGTGTTGCCGGCATAGACGGGCAAGGCGAGGTTCTGGCCGTCGAATTTGACGCCGAGGAACTTGACCGACGAAACCCCGTCGATGCTCAGCGGCGTGCCGCCGCCNNGGTACAGAATCGTCGCCGTGCCCGGAACGGCCTCGACCTGAAGCGGCTTGCCGGAACCGGTCGCGGTCGAAACCGACAGCGCGCCGTTCGAATAGACGCCCGGCTGGAGGAAGACCGGCAGGCCCTGCGTGCGCGCGAGGTCGAACACGGTTTGAAGCGAGGTGAAGGCGGTCCATCCCGTCGAGGCGGCGAGCGTGCGGGCGACGAGATGGGTGTCGGTCAATTTATAGGACGGCATAAGCGACTCCTCCTGTGGAGGAGCAAATTCTACACCGCCCCGACAGGAAGTCAAGGCATATTTTCCTCGATGTCTTGCTTCCTGTCCTACAGGTCACCGGCGCGTTCGGGCCGCGCCTGTCCGCGGGCAAGATCGGCCAAGGCGATCAAATTGCCGCGCAGGCGGCCGCGACGGTCGATCCAGGGCTCGGGCTTTATCGATTTCGCCAGATTCGCCAATATGTTACGGGTGGCGAGGTTGAGCGCGAAGTCGCGCGTCGCCGTGCCTTTCTCGACCAGATAGGCGGAGTTGGCGATTTGCGAATAGCNCAGGCGGACGCCCGAGGTGCGTCCGGATTTCGATCCCATGTGCACGCCCCACAAGGCGTGCGCATAGCCGAATTTGGCGCCGCGGCAGACGCGCGCGGCGTAGTCGCGGTCCTCCAGCCAGCCATAGGCGGGCAGCCGCTCGTCGAAACGGATGGCGCGGGCGGCCGCGCCGCGCACAGCCATGTTGCAGCCATAGGGCTCGGCGCCGGTGTCGACGCGTTCGTCGTCGCCGCCGACGGCGTCGCGGGCGGCGACCACCGCCCAGGCGTCGTCGGGCGCGATCCCGGCCGTTCTGGCGCCGTCGTGCAGAACGACGCCGCTGACGCCGGCGATGTCGGGGCGGCGCGCGAACAGGGCTTCGACGCGTTCGAACCAGAAGCGCGACGGCGCGAAATCGTCGTCGAGAAACACGATCACGTCGGCCTGCGCGGCGCCGGCGTCGAGCGCGTCGTTGCGTTGCGCGCAGGATCCGCGCCGGCCCACCATCGGGACGAGCGCGGGGGCGGGCGCGATCGCGGCGATGTCGGCTTCGCTGGCGCCGACCACGTAAACGCGATCGGCGGGCCGCGTTTGCGCCGCGAGGGCGTCGACCAGTCTTGCGACGATTTCAGGCCGCCCCAGCGTGGCGACAACGACATTGAGCGTCACGGCCATCGCCGCTCTCCTTCCTGCGTGCGGCCTCAGGCGGCGCCGCGGCGCTGTCCGGCGGCCTCGGCGTGCGGCGAGGCCGCGCGGGCGGGCGCTGGCTGGGCGCCGCGCAGCGCGCGTCCAAGCACTTCCTCCGGCGAGACCAAACCAAGCGCCATGCGATAGGCGCCGATGGTGCGATCGACGTGGCGCTCCAGAGTGAGCGGATCCTGCCAATAGCTGCGATAGGCGTTCGCCCCCATCGCGCGCGCGGTCTCGTCCGGCTTCAGGGCGGAGAGCGCGGCGGCGAGGCCGCCTCNGTCGCCCGCCTCGACCAGAAGGCCGTCGAGACGGTCGGTGATCCAGCTCGCAGGGCCGGTGGTGCGCGCCAGCACGACCGGCACGCCCAACGACATCGCCTCTGCGACGACCAGGGGACCGGGCTCGAACCACAAAGACGGCAGAACCAGACAGCGCGCCTGCGCGATCTCGTCGAAGACCTTGTCGGCGGCGACCCAGCCGCGAATGTCGGCCTGGGCGTTGGCGGCGCGGATCTCGGCCTCGATCGGGCCTTCGCCGACGAAACGCACCGGCATGCCGGCGCGGGCGGCGGCGCGGGCGAGAATGTCGGGCGCCTTCTCCTGGGTGAAACGGCTGAGGAAAAGCGCATGAGGATTGGCGGCGACGTCGACGGCGGGGCGACGGCGCGCCTCCATCATGTTCTCGACGACGACATGGCGGGCGCCGACGGGCAAATAAGGCTCGGCGAAGCGACGGGCGAAATCGGTGACATGAACGAAAACCGGAGAGGGGATCGCTCTGAGCGCCCGCGTCACGGCGGTCTGGCGCATCACGCGCACCGCCTTGTGGGCGACGCTGGCGCGGTCGCAGCGCGTCGTCACGCAGCCCGCCGACATCGGTTTGCGGTCGCAGGCGCAGCCCTTGGGGAAATCGAAATAGGCCCCGTTCGGGCAGAACGAAANATATTCGTGCAGCGTGTAGGCGACCGGCAGACCGCTCGCGCCGGCGGCGGCGATGGCGGCCGGGCTGAACGCCTTCGACCATTGGTGAAGATGCACCACCGTCTCGCCTTTGGGCTGTTTGGCGAGCAGGTCGGCGAGAAAAGCCCCGGCGGGCGCGTTCCAGACGCCCTGACGCAGCGCTTGAAGCTTGCTCTCGACACGCCAGATCTCCCGGCCCGGGAACATCTCGACGGCGATGTTGGGATGGTCGAGCTTGTCGCTGACCGGCGCGATGGCGCAGGCGAAGACAACCTCCACGCCCGCTTCGGCGAGGCCGCGCGCGCTTTCGATCGCGACCTTGGCCGCGCCTCCGTTGACCGACCCGAAATCGCTGACGATGACGACGCGCATGTGCTGGCTCTGTCCGCTTGTCCTGTGACCCGGCGCGCCCGAAGAAGGCGGCGCAGCCGGGCGTACGCTCAAGGAACTGTAGCCGCGCCGCCTCAGCGTCGCGTTAAGCGCGGGTAAGACCGCGCGACGTGGTGAAGGATCGGTGAAGCCGTCGGATCAGGGCGTCTCGACGCGCCGCGCCTCGCGGGCGAATCGGGCGAGCTGGTCGGCGACGCGGGCGCGCGTCGCCGGGGCGGCGGCGGGAAATTCTTCAAGCACGCGGCCCATCGTCTCGCGGGTGACGCGCATCACCACCGCGTCGGTGGCGGCGCGGGCGTCGGCGGAGGCCTCGATCGGGGCGAAAAGCGCCAGTTCGTCCAGAGTGGTCTGCGGGCCGACGCGGCGCGGCGGCAGGCCGGGAGCGGCGAGCTCGATCTCGCCCGACATGATCACCAGAGCGCCGTCGAGCGCCTCGCCGGCGTCGACGAGACGGTCTCCGGCGCGCAGCCGCAGCTTGCGGCTTGTGAAGGCGAGCAGGCCGAGCGCCTCAGGCTCCAGCGCGCCCAACAGCCCACTTGCGCAAGACGCTTGACGTCGTGATCGAGCGACATGGCGGGCTCAGCCTGCGAGCCGATAGCCGCCGGCCTCCGTCAGGAGGATGGCGGCGCGCGNTGGCTCGCGCTCGATCTTCTGGCGCAGGCGATAGATGTGCGTCTCCAGAGTGTGGGTGCTCACTCCGTCGCTATAGCCCCAGACCTCTTTGAGAAGCGTGTCGCGCGCCACGGTCTGGCCGCCGGCGCGATGGAGATAACGCAGGATCGCGGTCTCCTTCTCGGTCAGCTTCAGCTCGCCGCCGGATGCGTCCGTCAGGGTCTTGGCCGAGGGCTTGAACACATAGCCGCCGATGTCGAAGGTCGCCTCGTCGCTCGACTCATGCTGGCGCAGCTGGGCGCGGATGCGGGCGAGCAGCACGGCGAAGCGGAACGGCTTGGCGACGTAGTCGTTGGCGCCGGCGTCGAGGCCGAGCACGGTGTCGTCGTCGGAATCCTGCGCGGTGAGCATGATCACCGGCGCGCGGAAGCCCGTGACGCGCATGGTGCGCACCGCTTCGCGCCCGTCCATGTCCGGCAGGCCGATGTCCATCAAAACAAGATCCGGCGCGCCGCGACCGTCCAGCGCCGCCAGAGCTTCGCCGGCGGTCTTGGCCGCAGCGA
Source organism: Rhodoblastus sp. (assembly GCA_013693735.1). Lineage (GTDB taxonomy): Bacteria > Pseudomonadota > Alphaproteobacteria > Rhizobiales > Beijerinckiaceae. The sequence goes on from CP059255.1 coordinate 966,631, forward strand.
CCTCGAACTCCTCATGCAGGGCAAGCTGTTCGAGAAGGGCCGCGCGCAAATCTGAATCGTCGTCGCAGATCAGAATCCGGCGGCGCTGAGGCATTTTTCTTCCTCGTGGTGACATTTGCGCGGCCCGTCGGCGCGGCGCATGAGAAAATATGCGACGAATCATAGCGGTTCGGCTGGAGACGGCAAAGGGGATGCATCGATGACGCGACGTCGCGCGCCGGCCATGACGAGCCTTCTGCGGGCGACCCGCGCCGTCGGGCCTCCGGGGCGCGGGCGCCTGCATGTCGGCGCTCTGACGCTCCCTGCGCGATCGGGCCGGCCGGCGTCAAATGGCGCAAGCGCGAGGGCGACGGGGCTTCGCCGGCCGGACGCTTTCGGCTTCTGTGGGTCTATTGGCGCGCGGATCGGGGCCCGCGGCCGCGCCTGGCGCTGCCGCTGCGCGCGTCGCGGCGCGAGGATCTGTGGTGCGACGACCCGCACGCCGCGCTCTACAACCGGCCGGCGCGCGCCCCGTTCAAGTGGGGTGCGAGACGATGACGCGCGACGACCGGCTTTATGACGTCGTCGTCGTGCTCGACCACAACCAGCGCCCGCGGGTGCGCGGGGCGGGCAGCGCGATCTTTCTCCACATCGCGCGCGAGGGGTTCTCGCCGACGCAGGGCTGCGTCGCCATCACGCCCGAGGCGATGCGCAGGCTGCTGCCGCGGCTGTCGCGCCATGCGAGGCTGATCATCGCGTGAGCGGCCGGCCGAGGCGGCCCTCAAACAGGCTTTCGCCCGGTGACGGCGAGGAAGGCGCGCTTGGCCAGCACGCGCGCGCCGCGCCGCGCGGTCTCGCGGGCGAAGCTCGACTGAAAGGCGCGCTGCCGGCCTTGCGCGGCGCGCGGGGCGGGCAGCGACAGCGCCGCGTCGACGATGGCCAGACGCTCGGGCCAGATCCGTTCGATCATCGGATGGTTTTCCGCCGCGCAAGAATCGATGACGCGAAGGCCCGGGTCGACGCCGCCGCTTTCGGCCAGACGCAGCGACAGCTGCACGCCCGGCGAATATCGGGCGAAGGCCGGGTCATGGGCGATTTTCCAGAACGCCGCCGCGCCGCCGGCGCGCAGCACCACGCCGATGGCGATGGCGGCGCCGTCGAGCGTCAGGGCGGCGAGCCGCGCGGCGCCGCGGGCGGCCATCATGCGCACGGCGCTGCGCGCGAAGGCCGCCGAACCCGCGTCGGAAATCAAGGCGGTGCCGCGCGCTCCCTTCCAGCCCGCGGTTTCAAGCGCCAGAAACTGCTCGAAGCCGTTGCGCACCTCCAGCGGATCGTCGACGATATGAAAAGCGAGCGCGCCCTCCTCGCCGAGGCGTCGCCATAGACGTCGCATCTCCTTGGAGGCGACCGGCCCGGCGGCGCCGTCCTCGAAGCGCGCCACAGCGCGGGCGCGCGGGTCGATCAGGCGAAACTGCCGGCCATGCGCCAGCGCCGCGCGACGCAGAAGATGCGTCACCGCGCCGTCGCGGGCGAGGTTCGGAAGCATCAACGCGCCGGCTCCGCGCATGTTGGCTCCGACCCAGGCGAGCAGCCCTTCGAGCGCCTCCGGCGCCCGCGCCGTGCCGATGAGCGGCGCGCCCAACGCCGAATAGGGGTGATCCCAGGCGGCTGCGACGCCGGTGAACAGGCGTGCGCCCGGTTCAAGCGGGAGAAGACCCATCATCCGCATCCGGCCCCCGACGACGCCGCGCGCGACGACGAAGGCCGGCCGGCGCGCCGCCGGCAGATGTCGCGCGGCCGCGAGGGCGAAGTCGGGATCGAGAAAGGNATTGGGCTCGACGCAATGCTCGCTCAGATGCAGCCAGGCCTCGCGATGCAGGGAGGCGACGTCGAAGCTCAACGCCTCGACGCGGACGCCGTCCGGCGTCACCAATGGCGGGCGACGCAGCCCGGCGCGCCGCTCGCCCGGAGGCGGGGGCGGCGGAGCGGGGTTGCGCCAGATCGGCACGGCGGCGACGACGCCTGGTCTCGCGTTCATGACCTCGGTCCCGGCGGCCTGCGCGTCCCGCGCGTCCCGATTCGGGACGTTCGGGCGCGGCGCTTGGCCATTGGGGAAGGGCCGATCAAGAAACGGGCCAGGAACGCCGGAGCGGCGCGGCGGAGGGCTCGCTCATCCCGCCTCGGCCTCGAACAGCAGGAAGCCGGAGCCGAGCGGGTCGTCGGGCTCGACGCGCAGGCGCGCCTCGCCGACATGGAAGGCGCGGCCCTCGACGCGAACCCGCACGGCCGGGCGGCCGGCGACCTCGCCGTCGCGACGGGCGGAGCCGACGAAGACGTCGCCCGTCGGCCCGGCGAAACGGCGCGCCGCGCCCTCTTCGAGGCGCCCCGCCAGCAGGTCGAGCGCCATGCGGGCGGTGACGCCGGAGCCGGTCGGCGAGCGGTCGATCTGGCCTTCGCCGAACATGCAGAGGTTGCGCGTCGGGGCGGGCGGGGAGGCGTCGTCGGTCAGGATGACCCCATAGAGAAAGGACAGGTCCGGCTCGTCGGGGTGCAGCGGGGCGGGGCGCTCGGCGCGCAGGGCGCGAAACAGCGTCATGCCGGCGCCGACGCGTTCGGCGAGCGGCGCGTCGAAGGCGAGGCCGAGCCGGCGCGAGGGCAGGATCGCGTAGAAGGCGCCGCCGAAGACGACGTCGTAGACGACGCGGCCGATCCCTGCGACGTCAATCGACGCGTCGCGCTCGGCGACGAAGGCGGGCACGCTCTCGAAGGCGCTCGCCACCACCGCGCCGCCCTCCAGCCGCGCCTCGACGGCGACGACGCCGCACGGCAGTTCAAGCCCGAACCGCGCGACGCCGTCGCCGCCCGCAGGCGTGGCGACAAGGCCGCGCTCGACGGCGAAACGCGCGAAGGCGATCGTCGCATGGCCGCACATGGTCGAATAACCGGAGGCATGGGTGAACAGGCAGGCGAGCGACGCGCCCTGCGCCTTCGCCGCCTCCGAGGGTTCGACCGGGATGACGCCGTACATGCCGGCGTGGCCGCGCGGCTCATGCATCATCACGCGGCGCAAATGGTCGCAACGCGCCAGCGCGTCGCGGCGCTTGTCGAGGATGGTCGCGCCTTCGAGCCGCGGATATCCGCTCAGGACGATGCGCGCCGGTTCGCCGGCCGTATGCATGTCGACGACGTCGAGCCTCAGCGCGTCGCGTGGCGGCCCGGCCATCGCGCTCCTCCCAGCGAATCACCGCGCCGGGGCGGCGTCGGTCAGAGGCGAAGCTTGCCGCTGACGACGCGCTCGTAAAGCTCCTCGTCGAGCGGTACGTAGCGATTTTCGCCCGGCATGTCGAAATAAAGCGGATCAAAGATTCGCGAGGGGTCGAAGCCGTCGGCCAGCAAATCGACCTTGCGCTGCTTGAATGTGCCCGTCGTCTCCAGATGACGGCGGAACCGCAGAAACAGCGGCCGCGCGTAATCGGGCAATTGCGTCTTCACATGGGCGTGAAAAGCGGCGAGATCGAAAGCGTCGTGATCCTCTATCACCAGCGACATCATGCCGGCGCGGCCGTCGAACCCCGGAATGGCGACGCCGTAGACGGTCGTCTCCAGCAGGCCGGGGAAGCCGGTGAGGCGCTCGCTGACCTCGTTGGTGGAGACGTTCTCGCCCTTCCAGCGGAATGTGTCGCCGATTCGGTCGACGAAGAAGAAATAGCCGTAGGCGTCCTTGCGCAGAATGTCGCCGGAGCGAAACCACGCGTCGCCCTTGGCGAAGACGTCGTGCAGGATCTTCTTCTCGGTCTCGGCCTTGTCGGCGTAGCCCTCGAACCGCGAGCCAGGCTNTGAGGGGTCGTTGATGATCTCGCCGATCATCTCGCCCGGCTCGTCGGGCGCGCATTCGACGCACAACCCGTCGGGGCCGCGCACCGGCTTCTCGGTGTCGAGGTCGAGCTTGACCACCTTGATCGGAAATTTGCGCTTGAGAAACCACGGGATGCGCCCGACCGCGCCGGCGCGCGAGTCGAAGTTGAAGATGTTGCAGTTGCCTTCGGTGGCCGCGTAATACTCGCGGATGTCGGGGATCCTGAACCGCCGCGCGAATTCCGGCCAGACGTCGGGGCGCATGCCGTTGCCGAAACAGAAGCGGACCTTGTGGCGCGCCTCGTCGGGGCCGGGCGGCGTGTTGACGAGATAGCGGCACAATTCGCCGATGTAGCAAAACCCCGTGCAGCCGTGGCGCACGATGTCGGACCAGAACTCCCGGGCGGAGAATTTCTCGCGGATGACGCAGGAGCCCCCGTTCATCAAGGCGACCCCAGGCCCGAGCACGCCGCCGACCGAGTGATACATCGGCAGACAATCGTAAATCCGGTCCTCGCCGCGCGCGTCGACGACGCCGGAGAAGCCCTGCATCGCCAGCTGAACGCGGTAATGGTTCATGTTGGCGGCCTTGGGCAGGCCGGTGGTGCCGGAGGTGTAGATGAGGATGCAGCGGTCGTCGACCGTCAGCGGCCGGCGCTCCTCGCCTTCGAGCGGCGCGTCGGAATAGGCCTGCGCCTCGACGTCGAAGCGCGGCAGGTCGCTCGCGCCGATGGCGTAGACGGGGAAATCTTCGGGCAGCTTGCCGACGCCGCGAGCGGGCCGCGTCGAGGCGAAGGCTTGCAGCATGGACTGGTCGACGATGGCGAACTTCGCGCCGACCACGGCGACGCTGTGGCCCAGCGAATCGCCGCGCAGATTGGTGTTGACGAGCGCGGTGACGCCGCCCGCCTTGGCGACGCCGAGCCAGATCGCCAGATAGTCCGGCCGATTGGGCGCGATCAGCGCGACGACGTCGCCCTTGCCGATCCCCTTGGCCATCGCCCAGCGGGCGTAGCGGTTGGCGCGTCGGTCGAGCGCGTCGTAGGTGAGCGTCTCCGCGTCGCCGATCAAGGCCGGGCGATCGCGATAAAGAGCGACCTTCTCCTCGAAGGACTCGCGCAGCGAGCGGTTGGGATGCTTGCCGATCGGAATCGTGCGCCGCAAAACGCGCATGGCGCCGGCCAGATAAGCCATATCGCTCTGGACGCGCTCGATCAGCCGCATCGCGTTCTCCCCTGGACGCGGCCGCGAGTCTATCTCGTTCGCGCCTTCGCCGACAGCCATTAAGGCGAGAGAAGCGAGACAGTCAATATGTGAACGATCTCAACATGAACGATCTCATGATGAACGATCTCGTGATGAACGATCTCATGCGCCGGCGTCCAGCAACGCGTCCCAGAGCGCCTGGACGTAAGCGGGATCGAGATCGCGCAGAATGAAGACGAGACGCGTCGCGTCGTCATCGTCGGGCCAGGCGTCGAGGCGGACCGGCGGGTGCAGGACATGCTGGGCGCCCTGCACCAGCACCGGCCGCGCGGGATCGTCCGAGAGTTTCACAAGCCCCTTGAGCCGCAAGAGTTTCGCGCCGTGGGCCCCGCGCAGCAATTCGAGAAACAACGACAACGCGCGTTCGCTCAGCGGCTCGTCGGCGCGCAAGGCCAGGGCGCGCACGCCGGCGTGGCGAGCGGCCTGAGCGGCCGCGCTCGGGCGATAGGCGAGGCCGGGGCCGGCGCAACCGAGCGCGGCGCAATCGTGAGCGGCGTGCCGGGCGGCCTCGGCCTCCTCGCCGGCGAGCGCCCGCGCCGCGGCGAAGCCGAGCCAGGCCTGGCGGCCGCAGGCCGCGGGCGCCAGCGTCGCGGCCGCGTCGGCCCGCCCTGCGGCGGCGTCAATCACATCGACGCCGGGCGCAAGCGCGGCGAGCCGGGCGCGCAGCGGCGCGAGAGCCTCCGGATCCGCGACGAGATCGGTCTTGGTCAGGACGAGCCGATCGGCGACCGCGATCTGGCGAAGCGCTTCGGGCTGGGCGTCGAGCGTCGCCGCGCCGTTGACGGCGTCGACCAGCGTGACGACCGCGTCGAGGCGATAGCGCAGCCGCAGATAGGGATGCTCGGCGAAGGTCGCCAGGATCGGCGCAGGGTCGGCGAGGCCGGTGGTCTCGACGATCAGCCGCGGGAATGGCGCGAGCCGGCCGTTGTCGACGCGCCGGCACAAATCCTCCAGCGTGGCGACGAGATCGCCGCGCAGCGCGCAGCACAGACAGCCGGAGGCCAGAAGCGTCACCTCCTGCGCCGTCTCGACGAGCAGATGGTCCAGGCCGATCTCGCCGAGNNTTTCGTTGACGACGACCATCGCGCCGGCGAGCGCGGGATCGCGCAGGAGGCGGTTGAGCAGCGTCGTCTTGCCCGCCCCAAGAAAGCCGGTCAGCACGGTGACGGGAACGGGCGGCGGCGGCCGGCGCGCGCTCATTCGCCGCTCCGCAGACGCACCGGAAAGGCCCGCGCGGCGATCTCCAGCGCGACGCCCGCCACGACCAGCGCCGCGCCGACATACTGGATCGCGCTCAGCCGCTCGCCGAGCCAGAGCGCCGCGGCGCCGATCGCCACCACCGGCTCCAGACAATAGATCACGCCCGCCTGCGCCGCGCTCGCATGGCGCATGCCGAGGGTGAAAAGGCCGAACGCGCCGAGATAGAGCGCCGCCACCAGCATCGCCGGCCCCGCCGCAGCCGCCCAGGCTTGCCCCGTCGCCGGGCCCATCACGGCCACAGGAACGAGCGCCACCGGAATCATCGCCGTCTGCGACCAGAACAGCGTCGTCAGACCGCCGCCCCCGGCGCGCGGGAGCCGAAGAACAGTTGCGACGCCGCCCCCACGCTCGCCAGCGCCGCCAACGCGACGCCGCGCCAGTCGAGCTGATCGGCCGCGGCGCCGACCGCAAGAAACACGCCAAGCGCGGCGAGCAGAAAGGCGACCAGCGCCGCCCCGTCAGCCGCCGCCCGTCGACGAAGGGCGTGGCCAGCGCCACCAGCGCCGGATAGGTGTAGAAGATCATCACCGCGACGCCGACCGGGATGAAGGCGACCGAGGACAGATATCCGACGCCCACCAGCGCGCCCGAGGCGCCGAAGCCGAACAACGCCGCGCGGTCGGCGCGCGGCACCGCCAGCGAGGCGCGGGTCAGCCACACGGCCGCCGCCAGAACCGTCAGCATCGCCGCCGACCGCCATACCGCAAGGTCCGCGCCGCCGACGCCCTCCCGCGCCGCCAGGCGGGCCGGAACGACATTTAGGCCGAAGCACGACGCCGATAAAAGCAGCGCCGCCGGACCTTCCAGAAGCGCGGCCGCGCGCCGCCCGCCGCCCGCCTGCGCGCGCGGCCGCGGCGATGGCGTCTGGGGTGAACTCAATCCTCGGCCTCTGCCGCTTTCGGCTTGGCGGTCTTGGCGGCTTTGGCGGACGCGGTCTTCGCCGCCGTCTTCGGGCCGCTCTTGCTGCCGCTTTTGGCGGCGAGCTTGGCCTTGGGCGGAGCCTCGCCGTCGTTCAGCGCGGCCGTTTTGGCGGCCTTGCCTTTCGCGCCCTTGGGACCGACGACCTTGGCCTTGCCCGCCTTGGGTTTGCCCTTGGCGGGCGCGTCGCCGATCTCGTCGCTCAGGCGCAGGCCGGTGCTGTCGGGGTCCTCGGCGACCGGGGCCGCCGCCATCGCCTTGGCGCCGCGCTTCGCCTTGGCGAGCGTCGCGACGCCGCGCGGGCCCACCGCCGGGCCGCTCCAACCGGGCGCGCGGCCGAGATAGACCGGAATCGGCTGAAACTGTTGGCGCGGCGCCGTGGCGTAGGCGCTGCCGCCGGCGGAGCCCTGGGGCGCGCCGCCGGACTGCGCGAACAGGAATTCGAGCTGCGGATTGTTGGCGACGATGGCGGCCGCATAGGCGGGGATCGGCTGCGTCAGATCCTCATATTCGCTCGCCCAGGTCGACATTTTCCCGCGCCGCACGCAGGCCGAGCCGCGCATGTCGGGAGCCCGCCGACGCCNCGCGCCGCTCATCGAGGCGAGCGAGCCGACGGAGGCCGGCCGGGCGAAGCCGCGATCGAACAGCGAGGCGGCGTAGGCGGTGCGCTGCGAGGCGGAGGGCTGGCCCATCACCACCGCGAGCAGGCGGCGGCCGCCGCGCGAGGCGGTGGCGACGACGTTGAAACCGGCCGCGCAGGTGAAGCCGGTCTTCATGCCGTCGGCGCCGGGATAACGGCCGATCAGGCCGTTGTGGTTCTGCATCGTGCGGTCGCCGAACTGAATCGCGCCGATGCTCCACAGGCCGCGCGCCTCGGGGAAATCGCGATGCAGCGCGCGGGCGAGCAGCGCCATGTCGCGCGCCGAGGTGACCTGACGGGAATCGGGCAGGCCGTTGGGGTTGACCCAGTTCGACTGCGTCATGCCGAGCCTAGCCGAGGCTTCGTTCATCAGCTGCGCGAAGCCCTCGACCGAGCCGCCGACGCCCTCCGCGATGGTCACCGAGACGTCGTTGGCGCTCTTGACCATGATGATCTTCAGCGCGTTGTCGAGCGTGATCTCGGAGCCGGGCTTGAAGCCCATTTTCGAGGGCGCCATCCGCGCCGCGCGCTGCGAGACGATCATCGGCGTGTCGAGCGACATGCGGCCCTCGCGCACCGCAGAGAGCGCGACATAGGCCGTCATCAACTTGGTGATCGAGGCGGGATACCAGTTGCGGGTCGCCTCCTGCGCCTCCAGAACGTCGCCGGAATCGAGGTCGACCAGCAAGGACGGCGTCGCCCGCGCCGGGCCCGCGCCCGTCAGCAAGGCGGCCAGCGCGCTCGCGGCGAGGGCGGCCGTGATCCGGCGGAGGCGGTTCGTCCGGGAAAACGATTCGTCATGATCGGCGGCGATCCTTCAGTCGGCGGCGGTCAGGCGGGCGCGCGAGGCGACCGGCGCGCGACCGCGATCGGGCGGCGCGCGGCGCGACAAGACCTTCCTAAGCCGAGTTTCGACGCGAAGGAAGGCCGTGCGGACCGGCGAAGCGGCCTCATGCGCCGGCCGCATGGCGGATTTGCGGCGCGCCGCCTCCGTCGCGCCGCGCCGCCGCCGGCTTGATCTTCGCCCTTGCGGCGCGGTCTAAATCGTTCGAAGCGCTTCGTTCGGGCCGCTCGCCCGGCGCGGCTGTCCTCGGGGACTGATCATGGAGCAGAGTTTCCGCTGGTTCGGACCGAACGACGTCGTCCCTCTGAAGGCCGTGCGCCACGCCGGCGCGTGCGGCGTCGTCACCTCGCTGCATCAGATNCCCTATGGCGCGGTCTGGAGCGTCGACGCGATCAGGGAGCGCCAGGCGCTGATCGCCGCCGATCCCGCGATGGGCCTGCGCTGGAACGTCGTCGAGAGCCTGCCCATCCACGAGCGCGTCAAGATCGGCGAGGGCGACCTGTCTTCGATCTACGACAATTACCGCGCCTCGATGAGAAACCTCGCCGCCTGCGGCGTGCGGGTGATCTGCTACAATTTCATGCCGGTGATCGACTGGACGCGCACCGAGCTGCGTCATCCGCTGCCGGGCGGGCGCACGGCGCTGCGCTTCAACGCGCATGAGTTCGCCGCCTTCGACGTCTACATGCTCAAGCGCCCCGGCGCCGAGGAGGCCCACACGCAAGACGCCCTGCGCAAGGGCAAGGAATGGTTCGACCGATCCTGCGAATCCGACCGCGCGAATTTGCTCTCCAACATCATGGCTGGCCTGCCCGGCGCCTTCGACCGCTACGACATCGAGGGCCTGCGCAAGATTCTCNNGCGCTACGCCGAAATGTCGAAGGAGGGCCTGCGCGCGCGGCTGAAGGAATGGCTCGCGGAAGTGATGCCGCTCGCCGAGGAGCTTGGCATGGTCTTCGCGATGCATCCCGACGATCCGCCGCGCCCGTTGATGGGCCTGCCGCGCATCATGTCGAGCGGCGAGGATTATCGCTGGCTGATCGAGGCCTATGACAGCCAAGCGAACGGCGTCTGCCTGTGCTCGGGCTCGCTCGGCGCCGGCGTCGGAAACGACGTCGTGCGGATCGCCCGCGATCTCGCCCCGCGCATCGCCTTCGTGCATTTGCGCAACGTCGCCAAGGAGTCAGACGGCTCCTTCATGGAGGCCGATCATCTGGCCGGCGACACCGACATGGTCGATCTGATCGAGGCGATCATGACCGAGCAGAAGCGCCGCAAGGAGGCGGGCGATCCGCATTGGCGCCTGCCGATGCGCCCCGATCACGGTCACGAATTGCTCGACGACGTCGGCAAGGGCGCCTTTCCCGGCTATTCCGCGATCGGCCGCCTCAAGGGCCTCGCCGAAATCCGCGGCGTCATGACGGCGCTGGCGAAGATCAAGGGATTGCCGATGTGAACGCGCCGGGCGTCGATCTCGATCTCGTGCGCGGCCTTGAGGAGCGTTGCCTCAACGCCTGGCCTGCGCTGCGCACGCTCGCCGTCGACGGTTGGATCGTGCGCCTCTCGGACGGACACACCCGCCGCGCCAATTCGGCGACGCCGCTTTATCGAAGCGCCGGCCCGCTCGGCGCGCGCATCGACCTCGTGGAGGCGGTGTTTCGCGCCGCCGGCCTCACGCCGGTCGTGCGCGTCACGCCGCTCGCCGGCGCCGACGTCGCGCCCGAACTCGCCCGCCGCGGCTGGGCCGAGGACGATCCGAGCGGCGGCTTTTTCGCGCCCGCGCCGCCGCCGGTCTGGTCCGCGCGGACAAAGGCGCGTCTGCGTCTCGACGACCGCCTGAGCGAGGACTGGCTGGCCCCGCGATGCGCTGTTATGGCCACGGCGAGCGCGGCGCGGCCNGCCCTGCGGCGCATGTTGCCGCTGATCGCGCTCCCGCATGTCTACGCGACGCTCTTACTCGACGAGGCGCCCGTCGCCTTCGGCCTCGCGGTCGCCGAGCGCGGCATGGTCGGGCTCTACGATCTGGTGGTCGATCCGGCCGCCCGCGGTCAGGGGCTCGGGCGGGCGCTGGTCGAGGCGCTGTGGCGCTGGGGCGTCGCGCGCGGCGCGGGCGCGGCCTATCTTCAGGTGCGCGTCTCCAACGTGGCCGCCCGCGCGCTTTATGCGAGCCTCGGCCTGCGCGAGGTCTATCGCTACGTCCAGCTGGTCGCGCCCGACGTCTCGATTGGTCGCGACCGTGGTGACGCCCGTTCACCCTGAAATTCGTTAACCCTCTCCCGTAAGGGACGCTTCAGCGCGCCCGCCGCAGTCTCCCGCCCGAGCGAACCGGGAGACCGAGATGCAGAAAGCGCACGAAGCGCCCTTCATGCTGCGCGCGCGCGGCGCGAACAGGATGCCGGACCCAGCGCCATGTTTCTGATGACGCTGGTGCTGGCGACCGCGCTGACGCTGTCGCTGATGTCGCCAGCCAAGGCGCGCGAAATGACGCGGGTCGATCCGCAATGGGCGCCGGGCGGCGTGGTGATCAGCCAGTCGCAGCGCCGGCTGTATTTCATCGCCGATCGGGGCGTGGCGATCCGCTACGCGGTCGGCGTCGGCAAGCGCGGCAAGGCCTGGTACGGGACGAAGCGGATCGACGGCAAATATGTCGAGCCCGACTGGTCGCCGCCCGCCGAAGTGAAGCGCGACATTCCCTCGCTGCCCAATTTCATCGCCGGCGGCGCGCCGGGCAATCCGATGGGCGCGCGGGCGCTGACGCTGGACGGCGGCGCCTATGCGATCCACGGCACCAACCGCAAGATGCGCGGCTCGGTCGGCGGCGCGGTCAGCTATGGCTGCATCCGCATGCTCAACGAGGACGTCATCGACCTGTTCGAGCGCGTCGCGATCGGCGCGCCCGTCACCGTCGTGCCCTGAGCGGGCGCCGAGGCCGACGTCAGTTCGTCTCGAAGCTCTGCGCGTCGATCACCACGGTGCCGATCTGCGTCTTCACCGAAATTCGCATCGGCGCCACGAATCCGGAGGCGCCGACAGGCGCAAGCCNAACCTCCATCGCCTTGTTCGCGGCCATGAATTTGGTCGCCGGGCGGTCCGGCCGATGGCCGGCGATCGGGGTGTAGCGCGCCGCGCAGACCGCGACCGGACCGGCGTAGCCCTGCGTCTTGACCTGCTTGAGGCCCTTGAAGCTCAGCGTGACGTCGAAGCGCGTGTAGCCGTCGAACACCGGCANGACGGCGGTCGCAGGCCTGGGCCCGACCGCGCCCGGCATCACCAGCGCGCTCAGCGGATCGACCACCCCTTGCTTGTGGGCCTCGCTGAGCGGCACGCGCCCGGCCTTCTCCTCGAAGGGCGGATTGATCTCGACCGCGGTCGCCGCGCCGTTGGACTGGGCCATGCGCACGGTGCGGGTGGTGTCGGAGTTGGTCGCGGTGGTGGCGTAGCCGGACGGCAAAACCCTCCCGTTCGCGACCACGCCGGAGGCGGTCGCCCCGCCACGCGAATTGGACACCATGCTGGCGAGTCCCGACAGTTTGGTGCCGGCCTCCAGCCTATAGCGCGGGCCGAATTCGCCCGCCAGCGTCGCGGAGCCGAGAGGCAGGTTCATCAGCGACACGCCGTAACGCGCGTTCAGCGTCTCGGCGGCGGCCGGCGCGGCGGCGAGCGCCAGAGCGGCTGCGCCGAAAAATGTGTGCCTGTGCGTCGCGCGGGCGAAAGTCATGCCGAGAATCCATGCTCTGACGACGCCGGAGGGCGTCGAATCATGTCTGTTTCCCGTATGAATCCGACGCTTTCGCGGCGCGCTCAAGTGCGAACGGGCGGGCGCGGTTGGCGCCGCGCGGCGGGCGGCCTATCTATCGGGGATGACGCAGGACGACGATTCCCGGCCCGCCCCGAGCTGCGCCGGCGCGCTGTTGGTGGAGGTGCTCGCGCCCGTCGCGCTCGACCACACTTTCACCTATCGCGCGCCCCCAGGCCTCGATCTGGAGCCGGGCGACGTCGTCGACGCGCCGCTCGGTCCGCGCGAAATGACGGGCGTCGTATGGGCCGCGCGGCGGTCGAGCGACGGCGGCCCCAACAACCTGCGATTCGTCACGGCCAAGCGCGATCTGCCGCCTGTGGCCGAGACCATGCGCCGCTTCGTCGACTGGATCGCCGGCTGGACGCTCGCGCCCAAAGGCATGGTGTTGCGCATGGCCACCCGCGCGCCCGAGGCCGCCGGGCCGGAGCCGACGCGGGTGGGCGTCGTTCTGTCCGCCTCGTCGCCCGCGCGGCTGCGGATCACGCCCGCCCGCGCGCGCGCTCTGGCGGCGGCGGCCGACGGGCTCGCNGCGGGAAAATCCGCTTTGGCGCAGGAGGCGGGATGCGGCGTCGGCGTCATCGACGGATTGATCGACGAGGGCGCGCTCGACACGGTGGCGCTTGCGCCGGAGCCGGCGGCGGCGCGTCTCGACCCCGATTTCGCGGTCCCCGCGCTGGAGCCCTCGCAGGCGCAGGCCGGCGCGGCGCTCGCCGCGGCCGTCCGCGCGCGCCGCTTTTCGACCACGCTGCTCGAAGGCGTCACCGGATCGGGCAAGACGGAGGTCTATTTCGAAGCGGTCGCGCAGGCGCTTCGCGAGGGTCGCCAGACGCTCGCGTTGCTGCCGGAGATCGCGCTCACGGCGCAATTTCTCGATCGCTTCGCCGCCCGCTTCGGGGCGCGGCCGGCGGAATGGCATTCGGGCGTATCGGCGCGCAAGCGCGCGCGGATATGGGCTGGCTGCGCCTCGGGAGAGGTGTCGGTCGTCGTGGGCGCGCGCTCGGCCCTGTTTCTGCCGTTTCGCGATCTCGGTCTGGTCGTCGTCGACGAGGAGCACGAGGGCGCCTACAAGCAAGAGGACGGCGTCGCCTATCACGCCCGCGACATGGCGGTGGTGCGAGCGCGGCTCGAAAACGCCGCCTGCGCGCTCGCTTCGGCGACCCCCTCGATCGAAAGCCGCGTCAACGCCCGCTCAGGCCGCTACGCCCATTTGCTTCTCGCCGACCGGTTCGGCGGCCGGGCGATGCCCGAACTCGCCGCCGTCGATCTGCGCAAGGAGGGGCCCGAGCGCGGCAAATGGTTGTCGCCGCGACTGGTTCACGAGGTCGAACGGACGCTGGAGCGCGGCGAGCAGGCCCTGCTGTTCCTCAATCGCCGCGGCTTCGCTCCATTGACGTTGTGCAAGGCCTGCGGGCATCGCTTCCAATGCCCCAACTGCTCGACATGGCTGGTCGAGCATCGCTTTCGCAAGGCGTTGGCCTGCCATCATTGCGGCCATGTCGAGCGGCGCCCGGACGCTTGCCCGGTTTGCGAGGCGCCCGACGCGCTCGCCGCCTGCGGGCCGGGCGTGGAGCGCCTCGCCGAGGAGGCGGCGCTGCGGTTTCCGGGCGCGCGCTCGATCGTGCTTTCTTCGGATTTTCCCGGCGGGGCCGAACGCATTCGGCGGGAATTGGAGGAGATCGCGCGCGGCGCCTTCGATCTCGTCATCGGCACGCAACTCGTCGCCAAAGGACATAATTTCCCCCTGTTGACGCTGACCGGCGTCGTCGACGCCGACGTCGGGCTCGCGAACGGCGATCCGCGCGCCGCCGAGCGCACTTTTCAGTTGCTGCAACAGGTGACCGGACGCGCCGGTCGGTTCGACAGGCCGGGGCGGGGGTTGCTCCAGACCTATCAGCCCGACCACCCCGTGATGCGGGCGTTGCTGTCGGGCGACGCCGAACGCTTCTATGCGCAGGAGACGCAAGCGCGCGAAAACGCCGGTCTGCCGCCGTTCGGGCGGCTGGCGGCGCTGATCGTCTCGGGCGAGGATCGCGTCGGCGCCGAGGCTTTGGCCCGAGCGGTGGCGCGCGCGGTCGAGAGCGTCCCCGACGGGCCGCGCTGGCGGGTCGCGCGGGTCGGCGCGATCCCCGACGCGGACGAGATCAGCGTGCTCGGGCCCGCCGAGGCGCCGCTTGCGCTGCTGCGCGGACGCTGGCGCTTCCGGCTCCTCGCGAAGGCGCCGAAATCGGCCGATTTGCAGGGATTNTTGCGCGCTTTGCTGACCGCTGCGCCCAAGCCCAAGGGCAATCTGCGGATCGACGTGGACGTGGATCCGATGAGCTTTCTGTAAGGCGCAGGCCGCGATCAGACGCGCAGGGCGTCGATCAGCGACCGGCCGGCGTCGAGCGCGGCGCGCAGCCGCGTTTCGTCCCAATGCGCGCGGGCGAGAACATAGCCGCCCTCGACGATGGACAGCAGCGCGACCGCCAGCGCAGGAGCGGCGACGCGCGGGCGCAAGACGCCCGCCGCGATCGCCTCCTCGATGGCTTGCGTCAACAAGGATCNGATCCTTCCCAGATAGGCGGAGACCGGGGCGCGGAAGCGCGGCTCTCGCATCTGAATCTCGTTGACGAGGCGGGCCATGCGGCATCCGCGCAGAGCGTCGCGCTCGCGCGCGAAATAGGCCTCGATGCGCTCCAGCGGCGCCCGGTCGGCGCGAAACATCGCCTCGACGGCGGCCGTCTCCTCAGCCTTGATCTCCTCCATCGCGGCCACGGCGACCTCGAACTTGCCGTCGAAATGATGGTAGAGGCTGCCCTGGCCTGCGCCCGAGCGTTCGATCAGCGCGCGCGGCGTCATCGCCTCATATCCGCATTCCCACATCAGCGCCTTGGCGGCGTCCAGAATGTCCGCGCGTTTCGAAGCCGCATGTTTTCCCATTCGCCCGCCTCCGGCGCGATGCTAGCGCCGCAGCCGGGGCGAAGGCTATGCAGGCGGCGACAAAAGGCGGGCGGGGCGTCGGCGTATTGCGCGAGACCGTCGCCGAACGACCAGTTCTCCGCCGCCGTTTCGACGAGATGGGCCATGACGTTGCGCGGTTCGACGCCGACCGAGGCGAGGCGCTCGGCCAAAGCCGCGAACAGCGCCTTCTTGAGCGGGACGCTTCGCCCGTGCGACAGGTGAATCTCGATCATCACAAGGCCGGCGTCGCGGCGGACGCCGAGATAGCCCGGATCGTAAATGACCTGCGCCGGCGTTTCGAGGATCTGAAAGCGGTCGTCGGCCGGCACGCCCAGGGCGGCGACAAGCGCTTCATGCGCGGCGTCGGCGACGCGGCGGCGATGGTCGGCCTCGACGGGCGACGCGAAGGCGATCCGGACGAAAGGCATGGCGAGAGTTTCCGTAATCTTAGATACAAAATATTTGTAACATGAGTTACGGAAACGGCAAGCCCTATCCTCGTCGCTCCCCGGCCTTGGCGACCGACCAGAGCGCGCGCACCGCGATCATCGGCGCAAGCCTTGGCTCGCGACGAACGCGAGGCATCGCTTCGGCGAGGGTCTCTATGGCGCGGCCCGCCGCATCCGCGCGCCAGCGCTTGCTGGCGGCGGAAGGCGTCCGCGCGCTTGAAATGCACGGCGCGGCCGTGGCTGTTCATAACCTCCTGTTNNCGGAGCGCCCGGCCTCGATGTCGAGCAAGGCGCGGTGCAGCGTGGCGGCATGGCGAAGCGCCGCTCCGATCAGCACGCCGGGGTCGACCCCGTCGGCGAAGGCGCGCCGCGCCGGCTCCTCGATGGCGCCGATCTGGCCGAGAAAGGCGGCGTCGAGCGCGGCGTCGCTGGAGGGCGGGGCGGCGTCGGCGACGATGTCGGCGACATGCTCCTCGCCGACGCGCCCGTCATGTAAGGCGTAGAGCATCAGCTTGGCGGNCTCGGCGCGCGTGGTCATGCGGTCGCCGCCGAGCAGGCCGAGCAGCGCGGCGCGGGCCTTGGGGTCGACGTCGAGCCCGGCGGCGCGCGCCTCCTCGTCGATCAGCGCGCCGATCGCCGCCTTGTCGTCGGGATAGCACTCGATCGCCGCCCCGTTGGGCAGCTTCTCGACCAGCGCGCGGCGCGCCCTTTTCAGTTGCCCCGCCTCCAGCACGATGACGCAGCCCGCCGGCGGGTCTTCGATCAGCGGCTCCAGCGCCGGAATGAGGTTGCGCGCGCCGGCCTCGACCCAGATCGCCTTGGAGCCGCCGAACAGGCCGATGGCNNGCGCCTCGTCCGACAGGCGGCCGGGCTCGCANNTCGCCTCGTCGCCGTCGAGGCGCACGATCTGGAAGGGGTCGTCCGGATTTTCGACGTTGGCGCGCGCGACGCGTCGGCTGCGCTCGCGCACCAGCCCCTCGTCGGGCCCGTGCAGCAACCAGACGAAGACGTCGCGGCGCGGCCGCGCGAGGAAGCGTTCCGCCTCGCTCGACCTGACCGCGACCACGAGCCTCAGCTCCCGCGTCTGGCGAAATCGGCGGCGAGACGCAGCCGGATTTGCTCGGCCAACGACTTGGCGGCGCGGATTTCGGCGTCGCGGGCGGCGCGGATATTCGCAAAGCGCTGGGCGAAACGGTCGTAGTCGGAGACCGCGCTGGCGCGGCCCTGCGCCAGAGGCGCGCCGCCGGCGGCCGGGGTGAGCGAGTACGTCGCCTCCGCCCACACCGTCGCCGCCGAGGCGCGGCTGGTGACGGAGTCGATGATCGGCGTCTGGACGCGGCTCGTCAGGGTGACGAGCAGGCGATATTTGACCGGCCCCGGCGTTCCGGTTCCGTTGGTTGGAANAATCAACTCGTTGCCGAGATAATGGCCGAAGCGGTCGGGAANTTGGTCTACGGCGATGGCGCGCAACTCCTCCGCCATGTCGCGCCCGCCCATCGCGGCCGGGCCGTAGAGCGGCTGGATGCACCCGCCGAGCGGCAGGGCCAGGCCAGGGCCAGCGCCAAAGCGCCTCGGCGCGAAACGTCAGATGACGACATTGACGATCCTCCCGGGCACCACGATGACCTTTTTCGGCGGCTTGCCGTCCAGCGCGCGCCGCACCGAATCCTCGGCCAGGGCCGCGGCCTCGACGGCGCCGACGTCCGCGTCCTTGGCGACGGTGATTTCGCCGCGCCGCTTGCCGTTGACCTGGATCGGCAGCGTCACCGTGCTCTCCACGATCAGCGACCGATCCGCGACCGGCCAAAGCGAGGAGGACACCGGCGTCGCATGGCCCAGCGCCGCCCAGCATTCTTCCGCCAGATGCGGCATCATCGGGGCGAACAGCGACACCAGAATGTCGGCCGCCTCGCGGAAGGCGAAGCGCAGATCGGGCGCGATGTCGGCGTCCTCGATCTCGGCGAGCGCCGTCTGCAGCGCGTTGGCGAGTTCGTAGATATGGGCGACGCCGCGGTTGAAGCGCAGCCCCTCGATGGAGTCCTCGACCTTGACCAGCGCGCCATGCGCGGCCTTGCGCACCGCCGCCGCCTTGTCGCCGAAGCTCGCGGGCGCCGCCGCCGGCGCGCCGTCGCCGCCGCGCTTGAGCTCATGCACCAGCCGCCACAGCCGCTGCACGAATTTGGAAGCGCCCTGCACGCCCTCCTCGGTCCAGATCACGTCGCGCTCGGGCGGCGAGTCGGACAGCATGAACCAGCGCGCGGTGTCCGCGCCCCAGGTCGCGATGATGTCGTCGGGGTCGATGACGTTCTTCTTCGACTTCGACATTTTCTCGATCGAGCCGATCTCGACCGGCGCGCCGCCCTCCAGCAGGTAGGCGCGGCGCGCGCCGCCCTCGCTCTCGATGCGCACCTCGGCCGGCGGCACCCATTGGCCGTCCGCGCCCTTGTAGGTCTCGTGGACGACCATGCCCTGCGTGAACAGCCCGGCGAAGGGCTCGTCGAGGCCGGCATGGCCGGTCTTCTTCATCGCGCGGGTGAAGAAGCGCGAATAGAGCAGATGCAGGATCGCGTGCTCGATGCCGCCGATATACTGGTCGACCGGCATCATGTGGTCGACGACGCGCGGCGTGGTCGGCGCGTCCGTGTTCCACGGATCGGTGAAGCGCGCGAAATACCACGACGAATCGACGAAGGTGTCCATCGTGTCGGTTTCGCGCCGCGCCGGCTTGCCGCAGCGCGGGCAGGCGACGTGCTTCCAGGTCGGATGATGGTCGAGCGGGTTGCCGGGCCGGTCGAAGGTGACGTCCTCCGGCAGCTTCACCGGCAGATCCTGGCNGGGAACGCCGACCGTGCCGCACGCCTCGCAATGGATGACCGGGATCGGGCAACCCCAATAGCGTTGCCGCGACACGCCCCAGTCGCGCAGCTTGAAATTGACCTGACGCTTGCCTTGCGGGCGCCCGTCGATCAGCGTCGCCTCAAGCCGCCTGGCGACTTCGTCCTTGGCCTGCGGGATGGTCATCCCGTCGAGGAAACGCGAATTGATCATCACGCCGTCGCCGTCATAGGCGACGTCCTTGACGAAGAAGGTCGACGCCGACTCGCCGGGCGGGCAGACGACGGGGACGTTGCCGAGCCCATAGGCGTTGACGAAATCGAGGTCGCGCTGGTCATGCGCCGGGCAGCCGAAGATCGCGCCCGTGCCGTAATCCATCAGGATGAAGTTGGCGACGTAGACCGGCAGCTCCCATGTCGGATCGAAGGGATGGCGCACCTTGATCTCGGTGTCGAAGCCCTTCTTCTCCGCCGTCTCCAGCGCCGCCACCGAGGTGCCCATGCGCTTGCACTCTTCGATGAAGAGGCGCAGCGCCGGGTTCGTCGCCGCCGCCGCGCCGGCGAGCGGATGATCGGGGGCGATGGCCATGAACTTCGCGCCGAACAGCGTGTCGGGCCGCGTCGTGTAGATCTCAAGCTCGCTCCACGGCGCCGGCGCCGTGCCNNGGGCCGGCTCGAAGCGCACCATCAGGCCCTCGGAGCGCCCGATCCAGTTCTTCTGCATCAGCCGGACCTTCTCCGGCCAGCGATCGAGCGTGTCGAGCGCGTCGAGGAGGTCCTGCGCGTAGTCGGTGATCTTGAAGAACCACTGCGTCAGCTCGCGCTGTTCGACCAGCGCGCCCGAGCGCCATCCCCGCCCGTCGATCACCTGCTCGTTGGCGAGCACGGTATGGTCGACCGGGTCCCAGTTGACCTTCGACTTCTTGCGGTCGACGAGGCCGGCCGCCAGGAAATCGAGGAACATTTTCTGCTGGTGCTTGTAATAAGAAGGATCGCAGGTCGCGATCTCGCGCGCCCAGTCGAGCGACAGGCCCATGCTCTTNNGCTGCGCGCGCATGGTCGCGATGTTGGCGTAGGTCCAGGTCGCGGGATGCGTCTTGTTCTGCATCGCGGCGTTCTCGGCCGGCATGCCGAAAGCGTCCCACCCCATCGGGTGCAGCACGTTGAAACCCTTGGCGCGGCGGTAGCGCGCCACCACGTCGCCCATCGCGTAGTTGCGCACATGGCCCATATGGATGCGCCCCGACGGATAGGGGAACATCTCAAGCACGTAGTATTTCGGCCGCGGATCGTCGTTCTTCGTGGCGAAGGTCTGGCGCGCGTTCCATTCGGCCTGCCATTTCGGCTCGGCCTCGCGGGCGTTGTAGCGCTCGATGGTTCCGTCCCGCTGCGGGGCGGCGTCCTGCATGGTCATGGGTTTAGCGGTCCCGAACTGCGTCGTCCCGCGCACGGCTCTGGGCGTCGCCCGAAAGGACGGTTGCGTCGCGGGAGGCGAGGCACCATGAGCATGATTTTGCAAAGCCGGTCAATGAAGACGGGTCAAGGAAGAGGAGCGGCGAGATGAGCGAGGCGAGCGCGGGGGAAGCCCGCAGGTCGGGCGCTGGCGCGAGACGCTGACGCTGATCGCCCGCGCCGCGCGCGACGCAGGGCGCGCGCCGTCGGACGTGACGCTGGCGGCGGTGTCGAAAACCTTTGGAGTGGAGGAGATTTGGCCGGTGATCGCCGCCGGGCAAAGCTGCTTCGGCGAGAACCGCGTGCAGGAGGCCAAAGCCAAATGGCCGCAGCTGCGCGAGCGCGCCGCCGGCATCGGACGGCCGATCGCGCTGCACCTGATCGGCCCGCTGCAATCCAACAAGGCGCGCGAAGCGGTCGAACTGTTCGACGTGATCGAAACCGTCGACCGCCCGAAGATCGCGCAGACGCTGGCCGAAGAGATCGCCCGGTCGGGCAAGCGCCCGCGCCTGCTGGTTCAGGTCAATATCGGGCAGGAGCCGCANAAGGCCGGCGTCGCGCCGGCCGAGGCCGACGCCTTTCTGCGCGACTGCCGCGACCGGCTCGGCCTCGCGGTCGAAGGCCTGATGTGCATCCCCCGCCGACCAGCTNNCGCCGCGCCCTATTTCGCGCTGCTGGCGAAAATCGCCGGGCGCAACGGGCTGAAGACGCTGTCGATGGGCATGAGCGCCGACTTTCCCGTCGCGATCGCCCTCGGCGCCACGCATGTGCGCGTCGGCTCGGCGATTTTCGGGTCGCGCTGAGGGTGCGCTTGCCCGCTGCGCCGGGACGGGCCACACATGCGCCTCCCGCGCGTCCCGCCACCATGTCTCGCCGATGACCGCCAAGCCCCCGCCTTCGCTCGACGAACTCGCCCGCTACCCGACGATGACCGGCTGGTTCCAACCGACGTTGCTGGTGCGGTTGCTGCGCCGTGTGCTGATTTCCGAAACGTTCGGCCAATATGCGGATCGGCGTCTGCTGGTCGCCGCGCTCGACACGGCCTCCGAAGAGGAGCATGTGCGGCGCGCCAAGATGCTTGTGGAGGGCGACGGGCCGGGCGCGCTCAAATCCGACGAAGANGGGGCGATCTGGATCGACTATGTCGCCGATCTGGGCGACGGTTTCGACGCCACCTACGCCATCGCCAGCCTGCTGGCGCGGGAGCGGCTGACCGTCGACGGCCACGAGACCCGGCGCGGGCAGGCGCTTTTNATGGGCGGCGACGAGGTTTATCCCGACGCCTCGGGCGACAATTATCAGAAGAAGCTGCTCGACCCCTATGGTTGGGCCTTNCCCGATCCCGCGCCCGACAGCGCGGAGGGGCCATCGCTCTACGCGATTCCGGGCAATCACGACTGGTACGACGGGCTGATGGCGTTCCTGGCCATCTTCACGCGCGACGGCGGCGCGCATGTNGGGGGATGGCGCACGCGTCAGAGACGATCCTATTTCGCCGTGCAGGTCACGCCAAAATGGTGGGTGTGGGGGATCGACGCCCGNCTCGCCGACCGGGTCGATCAGCCTCAGGCCGATTATTTCGCGATGATGGCGCGGGCGATGGCGGCGGGCTCCAATCTGATCCTGCTCGCGCCGGAGCCGGGCTGGCTCTACGCNCGAAAGCGCGCCGAGCGTCCGCTCGGGGTGATCGACGACGTCGCCGCCATCGCCATCCGGCACTGCGAAGGGGCCAGGATTCCTCTGGTGCTGTCGGGCGACCAGCATCATTACAGCCGCTTCGTCGCCGATTGGGGCGGGGCGCAGTTCGTCACCTCCGGNGGCGGNGGCGCCTATCTGCACCCCACCCACGCCTTGCCCGACCGCGTCGCCTTCGTCGCCGAGNNGGGCGCCTCCTGGCTCGACGCGCGGGTGCGCGGGTTGACGCTCGGGCGCGACGGCGACGGCGGCCAGCCTGCCCCGGATCGCGGTTCGGCGTCGTCGGCCGGCGCGCAGGCGGTCTATCCGAGCCGCGCGGAAAGCCGGCGGCTGCTCAACATCGCCTTGCTGTTTCCCTGGCTGAATCCCGGCTTCGGAGCGCTGATCGGGCTGTTTTACGCGCTGATGGGGGCGCTCGCCGATTTCGCCTGGCCCGACGCGCTCTATCTCGTGCCGGCGGCNGTTTTCGCGGTCTTCTTCCCCTATGCGCGGCGACGCGAGGGCGCGACGCTCAGGGTGGCGCTCGCGGCGCTGGTCAACGCGGGCGCGCATGCGGCGGCGGTGTTCGCGCTGGCTTTCGCCCTGCGCGGGCTGATCGCGGCGGCGCCGGACTGGGCGCAGGGGCCGCGCGTCGCCTTCCTCCTCGGCTCGGCCGGCTTCGTGGCGCTCGGCGGCGCGCTCGGCGCGTCGCTCGTNGGGGTTCGCCTTTACGCGTCGACGCGCTGGTTCGGGATGAACCCGGAGGACGCTTTCTCCGGCGTCCGACTCGACAGCCATCGCCACTTCATGCGCATCCGCATCGTCGGCGACGCCGCGACGCTGTATCCGATTCGCATCGACCGGCCGCCGCGCCGGCGCGACTGGCGGGTCAACCGGGCCGGCGAGGGCGCCGCGCCCGTCTATGCGCCGGCCGAGCCGTTGCGCCCGGGGCTGATCGAATCGCCGGTTCCTGTGCGCGCGCTGCGTTTGCCGAGCGCCCCGGCTCTCGACGCGGGCGGGGAAGGGCGTATGCGACGGCCAACGCGACGGCCAAGACCTCCGTCGTGCGTGAGACCCCGCGCCTTCGGAGAAGCCATGAAAGCCCGCGTCGTCGTCACCCTCAAATCCGGCGTTCTCGATCCCCAGGGCAAGGCGATCGAGGGCGCGTTGAAATCGCTGGGCGTCGAGGGCGTGGCCAGCGTGCGCCAGGGCAAGGTGTTCGACGTCGCCTTCGACGGCGCAGACCGCGGCAAGGCCGAGGCGGCGCTCAAGGACGCCTGCGAGAAGCTTCTCGCCAATACGGTGGTTGAGAACTACCGCGTCGAATTCGTCTGAAAGAAGCCGGCTCAGACGCAAGTCGAACGGTCGCGCGCCGCCGCCGGGTCGCGGCGGCGATTGCGTCCCGCGCGGGCGCGGGCTATCCCCAATCAGCGCCGCGCCCGTCGCGGCGGAGATTCATGTTCCGCGCCGGGCGCGGCCAGCAAGACCTTCGCAAGGAGATCGCCATGACCAGCTTCGACAAGCGCAAGGAAGGCTTCGAGCAGAAGTTCGCGCATGACGAGGAGCTTCGCTTCAAGGCCGAGGCGCGCCGCAACAAGCTTCTTGGCCTGTGGGCCGCCGANAAACTCGGCAAGACCGGAGCCGAGGCGGAGGCTTACGCCAAGCGNGTGATCGCCGCCGACTTTCAGGAAGCCGGCGACGAGGACGTGTTCCGCAAAATCCGCGCCGATTTCGACGCCGGCAAGGTCGAGCAGAGCGACCATCAGATCCGCCGCACGATGGACGAGCTGATGGCCAAGGCGATCGAGCAGATCAAGGCAGGCGTCTGAGAGCGTCAGGCGGGCCGCGCGCCGCCCATGCGCCGCGCGGCTTGTCGGGACGGGCGGGGCGCGTAGCATCGGGGATCGCCGCGCCGGAGCCTCACGATGCCCAATCCCATCGCCTCGCTGTCCCGCCGTCTCAAAGCGGGCGACCATCTGATGCTCGCGTGGTCGGGCTTCGCCGATCCGACGATCCCGGAAGCGATGCTGCGGGGCGGATACGACGCCGCGCTGGTCGATCTGCAGCATGGCGCCTGGACCTATGCGAGCGCGCTCGCGGCGATCTCGGCGGCGAACGGGGCGGGCAAACCATGCCTTGCGCGCGTGCCAGTGGGCGATTTCGCGCTGGCCTCGCGGCTGCTGGACGCGGGCGCGGCGGGCGTCGTCGCCCCGATGATCAACTCGGCNGCNGACGCGGCGGCCTTCGCCGCCTTCTGCAAATTTCCTCCGCTCGGCCAGCGCAGCTGNGGGCCGATGCGCGCGATGCTGTCGCTCGATCTCGGCGGCGCGGACTATCTGGCGCAGGCCAATCAAACGCAGCTCGCGCTGGCGATGATCGAAACACGCGCGGCGCTCGACGCGCTCGACGCCATTCTCGACCATCCCGGCGTCGACGGCGCGCTGGTGGGCCCCGCCGATCTTTCGATCGCTTTGACAGGCGGGCGGCTCGCCCCGGAATCGGCCGAGATCGACGCCGCGCTCGACCGAGTCGCCGCCGCCTGCCGGGCGCGCGGGAAGACGGCGGCCGCCTTCTGCCTCGACGGCGCGCGCGCAGGGGCGCTCGGACGGCGCGGCTTCCAGTTGACCTCAGCTTCGCTCGACCAGAGCCTTCTGACCAAGGCCGCGGCGGCGGAGCTCGCCGCCAAAAACTGAGGCGCGCCTCGTCGGAAATCCGCTGGACGACGCGGCGGCCGGCGTGGTTCACTGTTGTGTGTTCAACGCGTTGAAAGCATTCGTCGCCGAGCTCNNCGGCGACGCGTCGGCCCGTCAGTTCGGCCCGCAGGATTTGCGGGTCGCGGCGGCGGCGTTGCTCGTTCATGTCGTCGACGTGGACGGCGTGCGCACCGAGGCGGAGGCCGAGCGCCTGCTCGAATTGCTGCGCAATCGCTATTCGCTCGACGATACGAGCGCGCGCGCGCTCGTCGCCTTCGCCTTGCGACGCGGGGCGGAGGCCGTCGATTTCGACGAGTTCGCCACGACGTTGACGCGCGAGCTCGACGAGGCCGGACGGCGCGACATCGTCGCGATGATGTGNGAGCTGGCGCGCGCGGACGGCCATGTCAGCGAGGTCGAAGAAAGCGCGATCTGGCGGGTGGCGCGGCTGCTGGGCGTGCTGGATCCCAAAAGCTTCGCTCAGGAGGCGATGCGCAAAGCCGACGCGACGTGACCGCCAGGCCGCCCCGCCCGCACGCCCCATGACCCTGCGCGCGCCCCGCCCTTCCGCCCAGCGCTTCGATCCAAGGCGCCGCGTCGCCGTGGTCACCGGCGCCTCCTCCGGCATCGGGGCGGAGATCGCGCGCNNGCTTGCGCGACGCGACTGGGACCTCGCGCTGGTGGCGCGGCGCGGCGAGTTGCTTTCGGCGCTGGCGCGTGAAATCGCGGCGACCGGACGGCCCGAGCCGCTCGTCGTCGTGCTTGACGTCACCCGCGCCGACGCCGCCGATGCGCTGCTGGCGGCGTTGCCCGACGATCGTTTCGAGATCGGCGCGTTGATCAACAACGCCGGCTTCGGCCTGCGCGGACGCGCCGACGAGCTGACCGCTCAGGTCCAACTCGATCTGCTCGACATCAATATCCGCGCGCTGACCGCGCTGACGCTGGCGTTTCTGCCGCGGCTGAAGGCGGCGCGCGGGAAAATCCTCAACGTCGCCTCCGTGGTCGCCTTCATGCCGGGACCGGGGATGGCGGTCTATTACGCCAGCAAAGGCTATGTGCTGAATTTCAGCGAGGCGCTGTCGCAGGAGCTCAAGCGTGACGCAGTCACCGTGACGACGCTCTGTCCGGGACCGGTCGACACCGCGTTCTGGGAGCGCGCCGGCGGCGCGATCGACCGCTTGCGCCGGCTCGCGCCGGTGACCGCGCGGGAGGCGGCGGAGGCGGGCGTCCGCGCGATGATCGCAGGCCGTCGCCGGGCTACGCCAGGCTTCCTCGTCAAGGTGGTGACGCTGGCCGCGCCTTTGGTGCCGCGACGCGTGCTGCTGCCTTTGGTCGAGCGTTTGCAGCCGCCGCGCCGAACCCCGTGAGGGCGCGTTGCGCGCGGCGTCGATCTAGTTTAGAGCCTTTCTAAACTGAAACCCCGCCGGGCGGCTCCCATGCATTCGGAAAATCACCTCGTCTCGCGCATCGGCTGGCTGCGCGCCGCCGTGCTGGGCGCCAATGACGGCTTGATCTCGACCGCGAGCCTCGTGGTCGGCGTCGCCGCCGCGGCGACGCAACGCAGCGAAATCATGCTCGCCGGCGTCGCCGGCCTCGTCGCCGGCGCGATGTCGATGGCGGCGGGCGAATATGTGTCGGTGTCCTCGCAGGCCGACACCGAACAGGCCGATCTCGACCGAGAGCGCCGCGAGCTCGCGGAGGATCCTGCGCAGGAACTCGACGAACTGACCAAGATCTATGTGGCGCGCGGCGTCGCGCCNGGGCTGGCGCGCCAGGTGGCGGAGCAGATGACCGCGAAGGACGCCTTCGCGGCGCATGCGCGCGACGAACTCGGCATCGTGGAGCACGCCGTCGCGCGACCGGTCGAGGCCGCCGTCACCTCGGCGATCACGTTTTCGATCGGCGCGGCGCTGCCGCTCGTCGTGGCGCTGGCGACGCCGACGGACAAGGTCTCCTGGGCGGTCTCGGGCGCCTCGTTGGTCGGGCTGGCGGTTCTCGGCGCGCTCGGCGCGAGGCTCGGCGGCGCGCCGGTTCTGCGCGGCGCCGGGCGGGTGGTGTTCTGNGGCGCCTTCGCGATGGCGGCGACGGCGCTGATCGGCCGGCTCGTGGGCCACGCGGTCTGAGAGGGCGGCGCGGCGCGCCTCAGGCCCCCTTGTCGGCGGCGTTGGGGAAGAACAGCCGCTGGCCTTCGATCGTGTATCCGGCGATGGCGTTCTGGCCGTCGGGGCCGGTCAGCCAGTCGATGAAGGCCTGAGCGTCGGCGGCCTTCACATGCGGATGTTTGGCGGGGTTCACCAGCATCACGCCATACTGATTGAACAGGGACTTGTCGCCCTCCACGAGGACGGCGAGATCGCCCTTGTTCCTGAACGAGATCCAGGTGCCGCGGTCGGCAAGCGTATAGGCGCCCATCGCCCCCGCCGCATTGAGCGCGGCGCCCATGCCTTGGCCGATCTCGCGATACCAGTCGGGTCTGGAGCCGGCGGGATCGAGGCCGGCGGCCTTCCACAGCGCGAGCTCGGCCGCATGGGTTCCGGAGCGGTCGCCGCGCGACACGAAGGNGGCCTTTTTGTCGGCGACGGCCTTCAACGCCTCGGCGACCGGCTTGCCCTTGACGCCGGCGGGGTCGGCGGTCGGCCCGACGAGCACGAAGTCGTTGTACATCACCGGCCGGCGTTCGAGGCCGTCGCCGTCGGCCACGAATTTCTCCTGCGCGCGGGCGTGCACGAAGGCGACGTCGGCGCCGCCGCGGCGGGCGGTGTCGAGCGCCTGTCCGGTGCCCTGCGCGACGACGCGGACCTCGATCCCGGTTTTCGCGCGGAACAGCGGCAGAATATGGCCGAACAGGCCGGAATCCTGCGTCGAGGTGGTGGAGGCGACGGTGATGAAGCGCTGGCCGGCCGCGGCGGGCGCGGGGCGGGGGCGGCGATCCCGCTCATTTCGGCGCGCGCGCCGCAGGCGCGAGCAGAAGGGCGACGAGAACGGCGCGGCGAAGGAAAGTCTGTCTCATGTCGTCGTCTCCAGACGTGAGGTCACCAATCGAGGTCTCCGGCGAGATAGGCGCGCGCCTCGCGCGTCCGCGGGGCGTCGAAAAATCGCCGCGCCGGCGCGTCCTCGACCAGCCGGCCGCGACGCAGGAACAGCACGCGCTCGGCCAGACGCGCGGCCTGGGCGACGTGATGGCTCGAAAACACCAGCGTGACGCCGGCCCCCTTCAACTCCTGCAACATCGCCTCGACGCGCGCCGACGCGCCTGGATCGAGCGCGGCCGTCGGTTCGTCGAGCAGGAGCAGCTCCGGGTCGAGCGCGGCGGCGCGCGCGATGGCGAGGCGTTGCTGTTCGCCGCCCGAAAGCGATCGGGCGGGACGAGGCGCCAGGGCGCCCAGCCCGAAGCGGGCGAGCGCGGCCTCGGCGCCGGCGCGAGCGGCGGCGGCGGAGGCGCCGCGCGCGCAGAGGGCATGGGCGACGTCGGCGCGGGCGGAGCGGCGCAGCATCACCGGCTTCTGGAACGCCATCGCCATGCGCAGCTGGGTCGCGGACAGGCGAAGCGGATCGCTCCGGCGCTCGGGCGNCAGAAGACCCATCATCAGGCGCAGCAACAGCGACTTGCCGGCTCCGTTGGCGCCGAGAACGACGGTCGCCGCGCCCGCCTCAAGCGTGAAGGAGACGTCGTCGAGCAGGCGCGCGCCGTCGGCGTCGTAGCGCAGGCCCTCCACCGCGACGGGCAGTATCGACGTCGTCACGCGGCCCCCGCGCGTTGGGCGCCGAGGCGGCTCATCGCATAGNNGCGGCGGCGTTGACGGCCAGCGTCAGCCCCAGCAGGGCGAGGCCGAGGCCGAGCGCGAGAGGCAGATCGCCCTTGAGGTTTCCAGAGCGATGGCGGTCGTCATCGTCCGGGTGTGGCCAAGGATGTTGCCGCCCACGATCAACACCGCGCCGACCTCGGCGCTGGCGCGGCCGAAGCCCGCCAGGAGAGCCGTTGCGAGCGCGAAGCGCGCGTCCCACAGCAGCGTCGGCACCGCGGCCAATCCCGTCTGCCCAAGCGCCGTCAAATGCTCGCGATATTCCTCCCAGATCGATTCGACGGTCTGCCGGGACAGCGCGACGACGATCGGAAGCACCAAAACGGCCTGAGCGAGAATCATCGCGCGCGGCGTGTAGAGCCAGCCCAGGAATCCGAGCGGCCCGGAGCGCGACAGCAACAAGAACAAGGCGAGGCCGGCGACGACCGGCGGCAACCCCATCGCGGCGTTGACAAGGACCACGACCGCCGCGCGGCCAGGAAAGCGGGCCATCGCCAGCAAGGCGCCGAGCGGCAGGCCGATCATCGCGGCCACCGCGACCGCGCTCAGGGTGACGCGAAGCGACAGCGCCACAATCGACCAGAATTGACCGTCTCCGCCGCCGACGAGCCCGAAGGCGGCCGTGAACGCCGCTCCGACATCCGACACCCTGATCGCCTCCCGCATCGCCTCGCGCAAACACTGTCGCGCATTCGCCAGGCTTTCGCGACTGCGGAATTCGTGCAACTGTATGCGCTGCTCCGCAAGTCTGCGTCGCATGGCGCGGCGGCGGCGCGGCGCGCGCCGTCGTCGAGGCCCGGCATGATCTGCGAATCGCCCTACCTCACCACCGAAGAGGCGGCCCTCTATCTCAAGATGGGCACGCGCAAGCTCTACGATCTGGCCGCCAGCGGCGGCGCGCCTTGCTCCAAGGTCACGGGCAAATGGCTGTTTCCGCGCGCCGCGCTCGACCGCTGGGTGGAGGCGGGCATGGCGCAAAGCGAGACCGCCGCGCCCGCGCCGCCGATCGTGGCGGGCAGCCATGATCCCTTGCTCGAATGGGCGCTGCGTCGCGCCAAGACGGGGCTGGCCTTGTTGTGCGAAGGCTCNGGGGCCGGCCTCGACCGCCTCGAACGGGGCGAAGCAAGCGTCGCAGCGATTCATTTTCACGAAATCGGCGAAGGCGACGAGGAGGCGAACGCGCGCGCCTTGTCGGCGCGCTCCGCCCTCGCGGACGCCGTTCTCATCGGCTTCGCGCGTCGCGAGCAGGGGCTGGCGACGGCGCCTGGCGATCCGATGAGGCTGATCGGCGACGAACCTCTGGCCGCCGCGCTCGCGGCGAGGGCGCGCTTCGGGCTGCGCCANACCGGGGCCGGGGCGCANGCCCTGCTCGAACGACTGCTGGCGCGCGGGGGTGCAGCCTCNGCCGATCTCGTCGCGACCGAGGCGCCCTTCGCCACCGGCGCCGATCTGGCGGCGGCGATCCGGGCCGGCGAGGCTGATTGCGGCGTGGTCTCGCGCTCGGCGGCGGCGACGCTGGGCTTGCCTTTCGCGCCGCTGGCGTGGGAACGCTTCGATCTCGCCATGCGCCGGCGCGCCTTCTTCGAACCGGGGCCGCAAGCGCTGTTCGCCTTGACGCGCGCGCCGGCTTTCGCCGAGCAGGCGGCGCGGTTGACCGGCTACGAGGTGCAGGAGGCCGGGCTCGTCCGGATGAACCGCTGATGTTGATTCCCCTCGCCGCCCTTTTCGCCGCCATCGACCGGCGCGGCCCGCTCGCGCCGCGCAGCGTCGCGCTTGAGGCGGCCGCCGGCCTTGTCGTCGCGACGCCCATCCGCGCGTCCGCCCCCGTCCCCGCGCGGGCGCGGGCGCGGCGGGCGGGCTTCGCGGTCGCCTCGCTCGATCTGATCGGAGCCACGCCCGAAACGCCGGCCGAGCTGGCGAAGCGTCCGACCGCCGTCCTCGCCGGAGAGACGCTGGCGGAGGGGGCGGACGCCACGCTCGATCCGGCCTGGGCGTATGACGAGACGCCGTTCGCGGCGATCGCGGCGCCGGCGCTGGGGCGGGCGCGCGTCTGGCCGGGCAGGATCTGCCGGCGGGCGCGCTTTGGCGAGGCCGGGGACAGCTTGACGCCGGCGCGGCTGCTGACTTTGGCGGCGGCCGGCGTCCAGACGGTCGAGGTCGCCGCGCCGGCGTTCCGGATCGGCGGGCCGGCGCAGCCGACACGCCTGTTTCTGGCGGCGACGCTGCGCGATCTTGATGCCGTCCCGCCTCGGCGGGCGAAGCGCCCGATCTCGACATTCGCTTCGACGGCGGCCTTTCTCCGCGGCTGGCGATGGAGCCGGGCGCGGCCGCCCTGGCGTTCGACGGCGGGCGCGCGCGCCTCGCGCTCTCCCGACCCCGAGGCGGGAGCGGGCGCGCTGGCGATCCTTTGCCTCTGATCGGGCGCTGGACGCACCGCGCCCCGGCGCGCGAGAGCGCGCCGCTGACGCGCAAGCTGACCTCGACCATCGGCCTCAGCGATCTCGCCTTGCTGGCGCGCGAACCCGAGGGCTGGCGGCCGCTGGCGGTCGGCGACGCGCCGCTCGCCG
Organism: Rhodoblastus sp.; assembly: GCA_013693735.1. Taxonomy (GTDB): domain Bacteria; phylum Pseudomonadota; class Alphaproteobacteria; order Rhizobiales; family Beijerinckiaceae. The sequence continues at coordinate 997,607 of CP059255.1, forward strand.
CGTTGCTGGCGGCCGACGGGCTGGCCGCGCTCGATCCTGGATGCGAGGGGATGGCGGCCGGCGCCACGCTGGCGGCGATCCCGCTCGCCGCGCCGCTTGCCCCGCTTCCGCTCGCCGGCGCCGCGCAAAGCGCTATCTAGAACGTCATGAGCGCCTCCACCGCTCCGCGCCGCCCTTTCCTCTCGGCTCGACCGCGCGCGCGGTCGATCAGGAGCAGTTTCTGACGGTCGTGCCGCGCGAAGAGGCGATTCGCCTGTGGGACGCGGCGCTGTCCGCGCGCCCGCTCGGCGTCGAGACGGTTCGGCTCGACGCCGCGCTCGGCGCGTCGTCGCCGCGNACCGTCGCCGCGCCTGTCGACGCGCCGCCGTTCGACCGCTCCGTGATGGACGGGTTCGCAGTGCAGGCGGCGGATCTGGCTGGTGCGTCGGCCACGCGTCCGACGCGGCTGACGCTCAATCCGGAAATCATCGCCGCCGGCGTGTCGCCGCGCCTGAGCGTCGCGCCCGGAACGGCGACGCCGATCGCCACCGGCGGGCCGCTGCCGCGCGGCGCCGACGCGGTGGCGATGATCGAGCGAACGGAGCCGGACGGAGAGGGCGCCATCCTCGTGACGGCGGCGTCGGCGCCCGGCCAGAACATCGCCTTCGCCGGCTCCGACATCGCGCTCGGCCAGACCCTGCTGCGCAAGGGGACGGTGATCGGCTCACGCGAGATCGGGGTGCTGGCGGCGGTCGGGCTCGCTGAAGTTCCGGTTTTCCGCCGTCCGCGCGTGGCCGTGGTCTCGACCGGCGACGAGCTGGCGCAGCCGGGCGCGCCGCTCGGCCCCGCGCAGGTCTACGACTCCAACGGGCCGATCGTGGCGGCGGCGCTGGTCGAGGACGGTTGCGAGGTGGCCGAGCGCGTCGCGCTGCCCGACGATCTCGACATATTGCGCGCGGCGCTGCGGCGCCTGCACGCCGAAAACGACGCCGTCATCCTGTCGGGGGACTTCGAAGGGGCGGGCGACCTCACCTATCGGCTGATCGGCGATCTCGGCGCGCCNGGGGTCGTCGTGCACGGCGTCGCGCTGAAACCCGGAAAGCCGCTTTGCCTGGCGGTGTGCGAGGGCAAGCCGGTCGTCGCTCTGCCGGGGTTTCCAACCTCGGCGATGTTCACGTTCCACGACATCGTCGCGCCGGCGCTGCGGCGGATGGCCGGTCTGCCGCCGCGTCTGGAGACGGTGGTGGAGGCGACCACGCCGGCGCGCATCCCCTCAGAACTCGGGCGCGACGAATTCGTCATGGTGGCGCTGACGCGCGCCGGCGACGGGCTCGCGGCCTTTCCGGTCGGCAAAGGGTCGGGCAGCGTCACCGCCTTTTCGCACGCCGACGGATTTCTGCGCATTCCCGCGCTCGCCGACGCGCTGCCGGCGGGGACGCGGGCCCCGGTCTCGCTGTTCGCGCCGACCTTGCGCGCGCCCGATCTCGTCATCGCCGGCAGCCATTGCGTCGGGCTCGACGCCGTGGCGGGACAGCTTGCCGACATGGGCCTCAACGCGCGGATTCTGTCGCTCGGCTCGCTCGGCGGCGTGCAGGCGCTCAAGCGCGGCGAAGCCGACGTCGCGCCGATCCACCTGCTCGACCCGTCGACGGGGCTCTACAACGAGGCGTTTCTTGCGCCCGGCATGACCTTGCTGAAAGGGTGGCGGCGCCTGCAAGGCGTCGTGTTCCGGCCAGACGACGGGCGCTTCGCCGGGCGCGACGCGCGCGGGGCGGTCGAGACGGCGCTGGCGCTCGCCGATGTCGTGATGGTCAATCGCAATCAGGGCGCCGGCACGCGCACGCTGATCGANGGGTTGCTCGCAGGCGCGCGTCCGAAAGGTTATTGGAACCAACCGCGCTCCCACAACGCCGTCGCCGCCAGCGTGGCGCAGGGACGCGCGGACTGGGGCGTGACCATCGCGCCCGTCGCGAAAGCCTATGGACTTGGCTTCGCGCCGCTGGCTGACGAGCATTATGACTTCGCGGCGACGGGCGACCCTGCGCGGGCCGGCGTCGTCGCGGCCTTCGTCGAGGCGCTCGCGCGCGCGCGACGAGATCCGCCAGGCGGGCTTCGAGCCGGCCTGACGCCGGGGATCAAACCAATCTGGCGGCGATCGCGCCGACGCCGGCGATCGATCCTTCAAGGGTCTGGCCGCGTTTGACCTNCCCGACGCCCTCCGGCGTGCCGGAGAAGATCAGATCGCCCGCCTTCAGTTCGTAGAATTTCGACAGGATCGCGATCTGTTCGGGCGCCGACCAGATCATGTCGGCGAGGTCGGCGCTCTGGCGCGACGCGCCGTCGACGCTCAGGGCGATGCGTCCGCCGGCGGGATGGCCGATTTCGGCGGCGGGGCGGATCGCGCCGATCGGCGCCGAGGCGTCGGCGGCCTTGCCGATCTCCCAGGGCCAGCTCTTCGCTTTCATGTCGTTTTGCCGGTCGCGACGGGTCATGTCGAGGCCGACGGCGTAGCCGAACACGTGATCGAGCGCCCTATCGACGGGAATGTCGCGGCCGCCGGAGCCGAGAGCGATCACCAGCTCGATCTCGTGGTGATAGCTGTCGGTGCCCGGCGGATAGGGAACCGCGGTCGGCGCCGGATCGGCGCAGACGGCGACGGCGTCTGCGGGCTTCATGAAGANAAACGGCGTTTCGCGCGTCGGATCGGCGCCCATCTCCCGGGCGTGGGCGGCGTAGTTGCGGCCGATGCAGTAAATGCGGCGCACCGGAAAGGCGCCGCCGCCGGCGACCGGCACGAGAACCTGGGCGGGCGCGGGAATGACGAGGCGCGAGGCGGCGTCGATCATGGGGTCTCCAATCGGCGCCGTCGACAGGGCGCGTCGCGGGAAGTAATGGCGCAGAAGGCGCGGCGCGGCTAGAAGGCGCGGGAGTTCGCGCTGTTCGCCTCCCGTCCGGAGCCTGTCCCCCGCATGTCCGATTCCACGCCCACCCCGCCGGCGCGCCCGCGACGCATGTCGCCGGGCCTGAAATTCGCGCTCGAACTCGGGCCGCTGCTGCTCTTCTTNTTCACCAACTACAAATTCGGAATCTTCCCGGCGACCGCGGCGCTGATGGTCGGCGTGGTCGCCGCTCTGATCGCCTCCTGGACGCTGACGCGGCATCTGCCGATCATGCCGCTGGTGACGGCCTTCTTCGTGCTGGTGTTCGGCGGGCTGACGCTGGCCTTCAACGACGCGCTGTTCATCAAGCTGAAGCCGACCATCGTCAACGCGATCTTCGGCGGGGCGCTGCTCGGCTCGCTCGCTTTCGGCAAGGCGTTGCTGCCGGTCGTGCTCGACTCGGTGCTGCAACTCGACGAAGCCGGATGGCGCAAGCTGACCTTGCGGTGGGGCGTCTTCTTTTTCGTCCTGGCGGCGCTCAACGAGATCGTTTGGCGCACGCAGACGGAAAACTTCTGGGTCAATTTCAAGGTGTTCGGCACCATGCCGTTGACGGCGCTGTTCGCGCTGGCGCAGACGCCGCTGATCCTGCGCCATCATCTGCGGCCCGAGGAGGCGGAGACGGCGCCCGACCATTTTTGAGGCGCGGCGACGCGCAGGCCGAACCGAGGAAAACGTCGCCATGCGGTGGCGTCTTCGTCTGAAATTCAGCAGGATTGGCCTTCGCCGTCGGCTCGCCTGATCCCGCGCCATGCAAGGGGCGGCTCCTAACCAGTCGCCGAGGGTCGCGGCGAGGCCGACCGCGGCGAGGACGTCGAGGGCGTTTCGGCCATCGCGCGGCGCGATAGGCCGGATGTTCTCCAGTCTGCAGAAAATGGGTTCCATCGCGTCGCGGTCGCGAGAGCGGGCCGCCGGGAACCAGCTCCCTGTCTTCGATCTCTTCGGGACGGACGACCGCCTTGCGCCGCGCCAATCCTGTTGAAAAGGTCGGGCGTCGGCGCGCCGTCTATGGTTGGTCTCGCGAATTGACGCGGCGCTTCCCGCCGCGGACCATCCGCTCGCTCTCCGGCGGGCGCGTCGCGCGCGTTGGACGCGGTCATCGGTCTGTGCGGCCGCTCTTTGACGATCGTCGGCGACAACGGGACTAAATTGATCTGTCCGGACCCCGCAGGCGGCCCGCCGCGCAGGGACAAGTCGTATGGTGTTCAATCGATCTTCAATCGACCGCATCGATATCGAGTTCGCCGGCGCCGGCGACGGCGACTGGCGCGTGCAAGCGTTGGCCATCAAAACAGCGCCAATAGCGTACCCTTCATCGCGAGGCCGCCGCGGCAGGTTCGGTATCCTGACGATGGGGGCGATCCGCCTCGGCGCTCAACCGATTGGCCGGCTTTGGCATGTCTTTTACGCACGATGTAGCATGCGCTTGTCGCGATTGTAGGACTAAAGTCCAAAATCCCTTTGCGCCGGAGCGCATAGGCGCGCTATCGTTTTCAGTGATGGCATCCATCTTAAATAATTATTTGAAACAACAAAAATATCAGACAGTATTTCGTCGTCGCCATCGAGGTTTCGTGGTCATATGATCGACTCTTCTTGGCGCGGCCGGCGGCTTAAGCCGAGGGGGAGCGTCGTCCCATGCAGCGCCTACATCCGTTCCTCAGGTATTCTGGTCCGCTCATCGTGATCGTCGTCTTCTTGCTTCTCCATTCCTACGCATCCCGCGTCGTTGAGAATTCGACGCTCGCGCACCAAGCCCTCGCGTGGAACGTCTGTCCGAATGACGCGGAAACACGGCTTGCGCCAATGGAGTTGCGTTGCGTGGGAGTCGGTTCTGGCTTGTGGGGCCGCTCGAAAGCACGCAGACAGATCTCGTCGCGCTCGCCCGCTAAATGCAAGCGCTCTCGGACGAGTTATGGTCGCGATCGAGCGGGCGCCGCATCAACATCCGCCATTCCTCTTGCATGGTTTCAAGGGCGTCAGGCCCTACCATCAAGCGCACGAGCGTGGTGTGACGCTCATCGGAGCGACCGCGCACGACCTGACCGGGGCCCTTGATGCAGGGCCGATCATCGACCAAGATGTTGAGCGCATTAGCCATCGCGATAGCGCGCGTGATCTAGTCCGCAAGGGACGCGATATGAGGGTCGCGTGTCGATTCGCGCAGTTTATCTCCATTTGTTTTGTTGATTTATTGCCAGAGCACTGCGAGTCGTCAGCGTCGCGCACCTCAGAGCGTTTTCCGATCCTCTTTGGTAGGAAAATTACCCTATCAGATTGTTTCAGCGCGTCATCTTTGTCCGCCAAGTCTACAGCTTGGTGGGATGATGCTCTAGCTGCGGCCGCAAGTCGGGCGTTTGTTGTAAAATATTTGTGTTGTATTAAATTTACTTTTACAGCACAATGCTATTGTGAATTGATAGATTCTTGCATAGTGGCGAGGTTGTGTTTATTATGTATTATGTATAATAGTTAGATATTTTTATGTTTTATAAAAATCTTGTGCATTATGCATAGCTCAAAATTATCGATTATACTTATAGAATGAATCGTCTCCGGAGGCCCGAATCTATGGATCTTGCCGCGCTTCGCCACGTCCGAACGATCGTCAAAACGGGAAGCGTGTCCCGCGCCGCGCATCTACTCAATTGCGTTCAGTCGAATGTGACCGCAAGATTGCGAAATCTTGAGGACAATCTAGGGACGCCGCTATTCATACGCACGCGGCAGGGCATGATTCCAACCCCAGCCGGGGAAACGCTCGACCAATATGCAGACCGAATTCTGGCGTTGGTGGACGAGGCCGCTCAGGCCGTCAAATTGTCAGCGGAGGGCGGCGGTCCTCTCTCCATCGCCTCGATGGAGACGACCGCGGCCGTTCGGATGCCGCCGGTGCTGGCGGCGTTTCACGCNGAGCACCCCAGCATCGAGATCAGTTTGCGAACCGGCACCAGCGCAAGCGTTATCGACGACGTGCTTAACAGACGCGTCGACGCAGGTCTGATCGCCGGTCCTTACGGTCATCCCGACATTCATGCGCAGGAGGTGTTCAACGAAGANGCCGTCATGATCGACGACGGCGACTCCAGGAAAAAGACCGCGATTCTGACGTTCCGGGTGGGCTGCGTCTATCGTGCGATGGCCGAGAACTGGATTGGCGAGAGCAATCAGTCGACGACGCTCGACGTCATGGAGTTCGGCACATTGGACGGCATATTGGGGTGCGTGGCGGCGGGCATGGGCTGCGCCATCCTCCCTCGTTCTCTCGTCGAGCGTTCCCCCTACGCGCCGAAATTTCGCGTGACGACGCTGGGCGGCTCCATGACCTGCGTGTCCACGATGTTTATATGGCGGCGGGACGCTCCGACCCACAAGGCGCGCGACACGCTGATGCGCCTTCTTATGCAGGCAAGCGGCGCTGCCNNTGACGCCGCACCGACACATGCGCGCGGCAGTCCATATGCTCTTTCCGCGTGGCGGGCCCCGAACTTCGTTTCGCATGACTCAGGGCTGCGCTTCTGAAGACATTCATTGCAAGAGAGCGCGATGAACTCTCACTCCCTAAAAATTTTCCGCGCCGTAGCCACGGCGGGCAGCGTCACGCTCGACTTCTCCCGGCCCGGCAAGCGGACGTACAACGCCTTCATCGAGTCCTTCAACGGCAAGTTCCGGGCGGAGCGCATGAACCGCTCACTGATTCTTGAAGTTTCGACGAGGCGCGGCGAAAAGGCGAGGCTTTGCGAAAAGACTATAACGACGTGTGTCCGCACAGCGCGATCTGCGCGAAAACGCCAAAGTCGAATTTTCCGGCGCAGCCCGGTCCGGCGTCGGGGCAGGGTCAGAGAGCGGCGCCGAACAATTCGGGATCTCGTGCGATCCATTCCTTCCAGTAAGCGCCGCTTTCGCGGTTGAAGGCGAATATGTCTTCGTTGAGCAGATCGGCGAGCCAGACTGGAATGTTTTCGAATTCGCGCACCCAGTGCTGCTCGTCGGCCGAAAGCTTGCCGGCCCCATGAATGCTCCATCCAAGGTCGCTGACATCGTCCTTGAACAGGCGGTTCATCGTCGGCGAGACGCTCCGGTCGTTGTAGTTGTCCATTTCGGATAGCGTGAACATGCGGGCGTCGTCGCCGCCGTGCGAGCAGCCATACGCGGTCCAAGGTTGGCGCGCACGCGGGTCGGGGCCGCCGTCGACGCAGCTGATCGCGTAGCCGCGCTCTTGCAGCCGATGCGCAAGAATGAGGTTGACGAGGCCGGCGCCGATCAGCTGGACGCGCTTGCCGCTGCCGACGCCGCAGTTCGCCAGGGCCCTGCGGTCGTGACGTATGGCGTGGTCACGGGCGCTCAGAGCTTCGAGACGACGCAGCGCCTCGACATAGCCGGCGGCCTCGTCGGGTCGGTTGACGAGCAAGATGGACGCGGGCGCGCTTTCGCCCGCGGCGAGACGCCCGTCCGAAAGTTCACCGCCGATCACGAGCCGCACCCAGTAGTTGGGCGTCGCCTTCGACCGCCGCCAGCGCTCCATGACGTCAGCGGGAGGTAAGCTGCGCGAAATCACGGCGTCGACCTGGGCGTCGATCAGCGCGTAAGCGAGGGCGTCGTAACTTTTACTTAACAAGTCAGGTCGGTAGAGGATGTTGCCGCTCAGTAAGATCGAGCAAGGATTCGCTCAATTTGTCCGCAATCATGACTTTCATAGCCACCCCGCATCCGCCACCAGACCACCAGGAAACGACGCGCATCTGCGCGTCGGCCCCAACTCTCAGGGCGCGACATCGCGAGAGCCATATACAGTTTTGCGTCAGCGAATGCGGCCTGTATTGGCGCTTGGCGCAATACAATAAGTTCATAGGTCATATATCATTTGTAGTGATCAACGTTTTCACAATGATTCATTTGAATCGAGCGCATGACTTGGAGACATTTACGTCTCCGGCCTCGACGTCGGCTTTTGGGTCGCGTGCGCAAAGCCGACACATGGATCTCTACAAGTGGACAAAGACATGTGGAACGAAACAGCGGTGTCTCAACGATTGGGGATCAAATACCCAATTCTTCTGGGTCCGTTCGGCGCCAGCATGTCGTCAGAGCAGCTTGTCGTGAGCGTCAGCGAAGGGGGAGGGCTCGGCGTCTACGGCGCCAACGCGATGTCCTATCGGCAGATCCGTGAACTGGCCGCCAGTCTGCGCCGCGCGACCCGGCGACCGTTTGGAATTAATCTCTGGGTCCCCACGCACGACCAGCCGCTGTTCGACGCGCCGGGATTCGAGGCCGCCCGCGAGCGGCTTGGTCCCTATTTCGCAGAGTTGAACGTGCCGCTTCCAACGCGCCCGGATCGCTTTTCCGAGATTTACGAGGCCCAAGTCGAAGCGGTCTTGGAAGCGCGCCCGGCGGTCTTCAGCTTCTGTTACGGCGTGCCCGCGCCCGACGTTTTCGCCGAGTGCCGGCGGCGCGAAATAGTGACCATCGGCACGGCCACCACGGCCGACGAAGCCGAGGCGATCGAGAAAGCCGGAGCCGACATGGTCGTGGCGACGGGTTCCGAGGCGGGGGCACAGGGTGTCGTTTCTCGCCGGCCNGAAGAGGTTTTGACCGGTCTGTTCGCGCTGCTCCCTCAAGTTGCGGACCGAGTGAAAATTCCGGTGATCGCAGCCGGCGGCGTGGCCGATGGGCGGTGCGTGGCGGCGGCCTTCAATCTGGGCGCTTGCGGCGTGCAGGTCGGAACGGCGTTTCTGGCCTGCGAGGAGTCGGCCGTCAGCCCGGCCTACAAGGAAACGCTTTTCTCCGCGGCAGGGGCGGACACCTGTCTGACCACCGCTTTTACGGGTCGGTTGGCGCGGGCGGTCCGCAACCGCTTCACCGAGGATATGCGCGCAGCGGCGGACGAAATCGCGCCCTATCCGGTGCAAGGCTGGCTGACCGCCCATATCCGGGCCGCAGCGCGCGCANNGGGCCGGGAAGACCTTCTGAACTATTGGGCCGGACAGAACGCGGCGCTGCTGCGCCACCGCCGCGCCGAGACCGTCCTAAACGCGCTCGTCGCGCAGGCCGCCGCGCTCATCGACAAGGCGTGAATCGGGCGATATCGCGGATGCGCAAATGCCGGCCGTATCGGTCTTTCGAGGATGCGCCGCAATGACGTCACGCTGATATTCCGCCTATGGCTGCGACATGGACACCGAGCGCATGCATGGGTGAGGGAACATGGGCGCGCCCAAACGCTCGGCGTTTCCCAGGCGGCGTCGGACGCCAACGGCGTCTGCGGCGCGAGCGCCTGAAATCGGCGGTTGACGTGATCGCGCGGACAGGGCGCGGCCTGCGTCCCGCTCCGGCCTGCGCGCCCACGAGCGCGCCGTTTCGGCCTCGCGGCCGATCTTGTCGGGATCCGCAGGATCGCCGACAGAGGCGCCACATTGCCGTCGCCACCATCGAAGCCAAACCGAACCGTGCGGCCCCGAACGTCGGTGGACAATCTCTCGCTCTGCCTCTTCTTGGCCCGGTCGGCTCAGAGAGTTGAGCTTCCGGAACGCACGGCGCGTTCCATTTAAGTTGTGAACCGCCGCCGGGCCGTCGAGCGAGCCTTCGGCCGGACGATGCGATGGCCTCGCCTGGTCCGCGACCGCGCGCAACGCATCCACGTTCCGACCGCAAGACCCCTCTCGCCATCGGCAGCCGCACTCGTGCGAAGAGGCGCTCGTCGCCAGCGTTCCAACCCGTTTCTTTTGGCGATCGCTATCGTGAACGCCTGTTCGCCGAACGCGGCGTCGACGGCGATCACGCCATGATCGTCCGCTGACCTCCGACCTATGCGGCGTCGATCGAAAAGCGCCTGCGCCGGCTTCTCCGATCGCATCGTGGCGCGAAGTCGTCGACGACATCCGCGTGAAGATCCGAGGCGCGGCGGCGCTCGCTCGCGCGATCGAATTCCGCTCTCCGCCAGAGGGTTTGGCCTCAAGGTCGACCGAAAGCGCGCAGTCCGTTCCGTGAATGAACGTGAATGAAGGAGCGACGTCGGTCAGCGGTCGCGCCGGCAAGCGTTCGACAGATCCGCCGCGCGCTTCGCCAAGACGAAGAACCGATCGCAGGCGCCCTCCGTCCGGGGCAGGTCAGCGCGTCCCGGGTCGAGCGCGCGGGGACCTGACCATGCGCGTTTCGATGCGCCGATTCGCGCGTCCGGCCGATGGCTTCTTCAAGACGTTCGAGACTTGCGGGGGCATGGTCGCCATCCACGCCGTGTCTTACAAATTCCTGCGTCCCCACAATATTCTTCGCGTCACGCCTGCGACGCGACCGACAGGCCGATGGATTGGTCCGAAAGCGTCGCCATCATGGACGTCGGCGATCCGCCAGGAAATGCGGGGCCTGCGCCACGCAGACGACCGAAAGATCGAACCGAGCGACCAGCGCGCCGCCGCAGGTCTCGACAGGAGGCGGGCACTCGCGTAAAAGCCGCGCGCAAACTCAAAACAGCGTTCCGAAACGCTCGGGCGTCACGCCCGGAACGGAGACATGATGAACATCATCCAGCANGCCGAAGCCGAGCAGGCCGCCCAGCTCGCCGCCGCCCGCCCGATTCCCGATTTCGGCCCCGGCGACACCGTCATCGTCAATGTGAAGGTCAAGGAAGGCGAGCGCACCCGCGTGCAGGCCTATGAAGGCGTCTGCATCTCGCGCAACGGCGGCGGCCTCCAGGAGAGCTTCACCGTCCGCAAGATCTCCTATGGCGAGGGCGTCGAGCGCGTCTTCCCGATCTATTCGCCCAACATCGACTCGATCAAGGTCGTGCGCCGCGGCAAGGTGCGTCGCGCCAAGCTCTATTATCTGCGCGATCGCCGCGGCAAGTCCGCCCGCATCGTCGAGCGCGTCGACGCCCGCACCAAGGCCGAGAAGGCGCAGGCCGCTTCCGACAAGTCCGCCGCCAAGGCGAAGGCCAAGGCCGACGCGGCCGAAAAGAAGGCCTGAGACCCGCGCCTTTCGCCGATTTCGTCACGGGCCGGCCGCCGCAAGGCGCCGGCCCGTTTTTCGTTTGCGGCGGGGTGCAGGCGGGCGGGTCCGCGCCTATCTGAAGCGCGACGCTTCAGGAGCCGCCATGCTAGAGACCGCCCTCGTCGCCGCGCGCGACCGCCAGCGACTGACCGAGATNCTTGGGGTGGTGGGCCGCTACGGCCTCGGCCGGCTGGCCGTGCGCTTCGGCTTGCCGGGCGCGGCGGCGTCGCAGCGGGAGGACGAGGCCCTCGCCCCGCTCGGCGAGCCCGCCCGCCTGCGGCTGGCNCTTGAGGCGTTGGGGCCGACCTTCGTCAAGCTCGGCCAGATCTTGTCGACGCGCGGCGACCTGCTGGCGCCCGAATGGATCGCCGAGCTGGAGCGGCTGCAGAGCGACGTCGCGCCCGAGCCGTGGGAGCGCGCCCGACCGCGGCTGGAGGCCGCCCTCGGCGCCCCGGTCGAGGAGGTCTTCGCCCGCTTCGACGCCACGCCGCTGGCCTCGGGCTCGATCGCTCAGGTCTACCGCGCCCGCCTCAAGGGCGCGGACGGCGCCGAGGTGGTGGTCAAGCTGCGCCGCGAGGGCTTGCGCGCGCGCATCGACGCCGACATGCGCCTGCTCGCCCACGCCGCCGCCCTCGCGGAGGCGCGTTTCGACGCCGCCCGCCGGCATCGGCTGGGCGAGATCGTGCGCGCGCTCGCCGCCTCGCTNGCGCGAGGGCTCGATTTCGCCAACGAAGGCCGCAACGCCGAGCGCATCGCCCGCAACGTCGCCGGCGACGCGGTGGTGGTGCCGGGCGTGCATTGGGCCTTCACGAGCGAGGACGTCCTGGTCATCGACTTCGTCGACGGAGCGCCCGCCCGCGACGGCGCGGCGGTCGCCGCGCTTGGCCTCGACTGCGCCCGCCTCGCCGAGCGCGGCGCGCGGCTGTTCGTCGACATGATGCTGCGCGACGGCGAGTTTCACGCCGATCCTCATCCCGGCAATCTGCGCTTTCTGCCGGGCGAGCGCATCGGCCTGATCGATTTCGGCGCGATCGGCGTGGTGTCGCCGCGCCGCCGCCGCGAGATGCTGACGCTGGTCGCCGCGATGGCGGCCGGCGAAGGCGAGCGCATCGCCGCCATCCTGCTCGACTGGAACCCGCAGACCGACGTCGACCAGCGCGCTCTGGAGGCGGACGCCGCGAGCTTCGCGCGTCGCCACGGGCGCGCCGGCGCCGGCCTCGCCGCGCTGGTGGCGGACTTCCTGTCGCTGATGCGCGCCCGCGATCTCGCCGTTCCGCCCGATCTCGCCTTGCTGCTCAAGGCGCTCGTATCGGCCGACGCGGCGGTGCGCGCCGTCGATCCCGACATCAATCTGATCGAGGCGGCGACCCCGCATGTCCGACGGCTGATGGTGGAGCGCTTCGGCCCGGCGCAGCTTGGCCGGCGCGCCGGCGCCGCGCTCGCCGATCTCGACGGTCTGGTCGAGGAGGCGCCCGGCCTCGCCCGCGCCGCCGCCCGGCTGCTGCGTCGCGGCCGGCTCGGCGCCGAGGTCGAGGTCGCCGGGCTCGACCGTCTCAGCCGCGCCATCGAGAGCGGCGCGGCGCGCCTCGCCGTGGCGCTGGTGGCGGCCGCGCTGACGCTGGCGCTCGGACCCGCGGCGATCGCCGGCGCGGTCGCCGTCGTCGGCGCGCCTGCGGCGGCGGCGCTGGGCGCGCTGGCGCTGGCGTGCCTCATGATCTGGATGGCGCTGATCGGGCGGACGGGGTAGGCCGCGTCATGACGATGCGACGCAATCCTTATCATAGCGGGCCGGCGAGCGATCATTTCGACGGGACGCGTTTTCACGGCCCGGGCCTGCGCGCGCCCGACAAGTCCCTCGCCGATCTGCGGCGCTGGCGCGCGACCAGCCGCCCGGCGCCTTGGCCGCGCGTCGTCGAGACGGCGCGCGACGTCCCTCCCGCGAGAGTCGAGGGCGAGGCGATCCGCGTCGCGCTGATCGGCCATGCCTCCGTTCTGCTTCAGACGGCGGGCGTCAACATCCTGTTCGATCCCGTCTACGCCGAGCGCGCCAGNCCCCTGCCCTTCGCCGGACCCAGGCGCGTGACGGCGCCCGGCGTCGCCGAAGCCGATCTGCCGCCCCTCGACGCGATTTGCGTCAGCCACAATCACTACGACCACATGGACGTCGCGGCGCTGGCGCGGCTCGCGCGGGCGCGCCCTGCNCCTGTCGTGACGCCGCTCGGCAACGCCGCCATTTTGCGCAGCGCCTGCCGGCGCATCGTGACGCGCGAACTCGATTGGGGCGAGAGCGTCGCGATCGCGCCCGGCGTGACCGTCGCCTGCGAAGGGGCCTATCACTGGTCGGCGCGCGGCTGGTTCGACCGCCGCATGGCGCTGTGGGCCTCCTTCGTCGTCACGACGCCGACNGAAAAAATCTGGTTCGCCGCCGACACCGCATTCGAGGACGGCGCGCTGTTCGAGGCCTTGCGCGCCAAATATGGCGGTTTCGATCTGGCGCTGATTCCCATCGGCGCCTATGCGCCGCGCTGGTTCATGAAGGATCAGCATGTCGACCCGCACGAGGCCGTGCGCATCTTCGAGAGCGTCGGCGCCCGCCAGGCTGTGGCGATCCATTGGGGAACCTTCCAGCTCACCGACGAACCGCGCGACGAGCCGCCCCGCCGCCTCGCCGAGGCGCTCGCCGAACGCGGGATCGAGTCCGGGCGTTTCGTCGCGGCCGAGTCTGGAACCGCGCTGCTGTTCTGAGCGCGCGCCTTGATCCAGCGCAGCCCCGAGCCCGGCGCGCAGGCCTAGACTTTCAAAATCGACGGCTTCGGGCGAAGACTGGGATGCAGGAAGAAACGGGCCCGGCGCGCCCGTCGGCAAGGCGAGGATGTCATGACCGTTTTCAAGCACGCCACGATGAACCGCTATTTCGGCGACGGCTCGAACGACAACATCCCCTGTCAGGTGCGCATGGGCGACAAGACCATCGCCGTCTCCTATGCCGGCAAGAGCGGGCCGGTGGTCTACGAAGGCGTCGAGCGCGGCCCCGGCCATTGGCGCTTGAGCGCTCACGAGCCGCGCGGAACCGCCAGCCTCCACCGCTTCGAGGACGACGACGTGCTGGTCGGCGACTGGACCGAAGGGCACTGGGACGGCATGTGGAAGATCGAGCTGAACGAGGACTGAGCGGCCCAGCCGTGCGAACGGCCGCGCGCGACCGAGTCGTGCGGGGCGGAACCGATTTTCGTCGTCGACGTTTCCAAGCACGAGCGGGCGCGACCCGCGCGAGCTTAAGGGAGAAAGACGATGTCCATGGGCAAAGGCGCGTTGTTGTGGCTGGTCGGCATTCCGCTGCCGATCGTCCTTCTTCTCGTGCTGTTCTGGCGCTGAGAGCGCGAGGGCTCCAAACCCAGGACCGCGACGTCGCGCATGCAAAAAGCCGGCCTATGGGCCGGCTTTCGCATTCTCGCCGAAACAATCGTTCACGCCGCTTGTCGGGCGGCGCGGTCGGAACCTCAGGCTTCGACGGACTTCGGCTTGAGCACCTGACGGCCGCGATACATGCCGGTCTTCAGGTCGATGTGGTGGGGACGGCGCAGTTCGCCCGAATCCTTGTCCTCGACATAGGTCGGCTGCTTGAGCGCGTCGGCCGAGCGGCGGAAGCCGCGCTTCATCGGGGAGGTCTTTCGCTTCGGAACGGCCATTGCAAACTCCTGATCGTGACGACCGCGCGATCACCCGAGAAGGAATGAGCCGGCCCGCGGCGCGCGCGAAATTTGGACGGCTCATACACGAGCCCGCGCGACGAATCCAGACCTTTCGCGACGTTTTGACCTAAACGGTCCCGCGCAGCCACGCCGCGCCGGGCCACACCGTCGGCGCGGCGCGGGCGTAACGCGGCGGCAGGGCGAGCGGCTGGCCAAGCGTCTGCGCCGCGCGCCAGCCCCAGCGCGGATCGTCGAGAAAGGCGCGCCCCAGCGCGATCCAGTCGGCCTCGCCGCGCTCCAGAATCGCCTCCGCCTCGCGCGGGGCGACGATCAGCCCGACGGCGCGCACCGCGAGCCCCTCGCCGGCATGGGCCTTCACATGCGCGGCGAAGGGGACCTGATAGCCGGGCGTCGCGGGGATGCGCGACAGGGGCGAGTTTCCGCCCGACGAGACGCAGACGAAGGCGGCGCCGCGCCCCTTCAAGGCGCGGGCGAGCGCGGCCGCCTCATCCGGCGTGATCCCGCCCTCCAGCCATTCGCTTCCCGTGATGCGGGCGCCCCAGGCCATCGAGGCGGGAAGAACCGCGGCGACCGCGTCGGCGACCTCAAGCGGGAAGCGCATGCGGTTCTCAAGCGAGCCGCCATAGGCGTCCTCGCGGAGGTTCGACAGCGGCGAGAGGAACTGCGCCAGCAGATAACCATGCGTCATATGCAGTTCGATCGCGTCGAAGCCGACGCGGGCGGCGCGGCGGGCGGCGTCGACGAAAGCGTCCTTCACCCGCGCCATGCCGGCGGCGTCGAGCGCCAAGGGCGGCGGCCAGCCGTCCGCGAAGGGCAGCGCGGAGGCCGAGACGGTCGCCCAGGCGTCCTGATCGGGCGTCAGCGGCTTGCCGCCCTCGAAGGGCGGCGCGGTCGAGGCCTTGCGCCCGGCATGGGCGAGCTGCACGGCGAATTTGACGCCCGGCAGGGCGACCGCGCGGGCGGCGGCGATCACGCGAGCCATCGCCGCCTCGGCGTCGTCGGAATAGAGCCCGCAGCAGCGCGGCGTGATGCGGCCGCGCCGCTCGACGGCCGTCGCCTCGACCGTGACGAGGCCCGCGCCGGACATGGCGAGCGTCATTAGGTGCTGGAGATGCCAATCGGCCATCACGCCGTCATTGGCGGCGTATTGGCACATCGGCGCGACGGCGATGCGGTTGGGGAGAGGGACGGGACCGAGCGTGAGGGGAGAGAAAAGCGTCGACATGGGCGTCCGGGCGCGTTGGGTGGCGCGCGAGGCTAGAAGGCGCGGCCGCATTTGCAAAGCGCGCCGCGCGCGAGGCTAGTCTTCGCTTCTTCCCCGCTTTCGCGATCGCGCGGATAGCGGCGCGCGAGCGGAAACGGCGGCAGGAAGGATTCGCGCCGCACGGTCCAGAGCTCGTAGGTGGGAACGAACCGGTCGGGCGCGTCGAGCGCGCCGAGGTGGACCTCGATCTCGTCGCCGCTGCGCGCGAAGACCGAAGAGCCGCAGCGCGGGCAGAAATGGCGGCCATGATAGTCGCGCGTCTCGCCCGTCACGGTCACCGCGCCGTCGGGAAAGATCGCGGAGGCGTGGAACAGCGCGCCATGATGCTTGCGGCAATCCATGCAGTGGCACAGGCCGACGCGAAAGGGCGCCCGCGCGCAAGCAAGCGCACCGCGCCGCACAGGCATCCGCCCATGACCTCGCTCATTCTTTCCTCCCGTCCTCCATCCTTTCCTCCCGTCTTCGAGGCCGACCAGACTGGCGGGCCCGCGCGGCGAAAGAAAGGACGCGTCAGGCGTCCTGCGCTTCGTCTTCGCCCGCCTCGTAATCGGGCGGGCGCACGACAACGCGGCGGGCGGCGAGATCGACCTCGCCGACGAAGGGCTCGCGAAAGGGCGTGAGCTGCGTCGGGCCGCCGCCGAGAGGCGCGATTTCGAGAATGTCGCCGGCGCCGTAATTCTCCACGCCCGCGACGCGCCCGACGACCGCGCCGGACTCGTCCACCGCGTCGAGGCCGATCAGATCGGCGACGTAAAACTCGTCCTCCTCGGGCGCGGGCAGCGCGCGCGCGGCGCGAACAATTCGAGCCGCGCGAGCGCGGCCGCCGCGTCGCGGTCGGCGATCCCCTTCACGCGCGCGACGAACATGTCCTCTTTCAGATGACGCTTCGACACGATCTCGAAGCGGCGTCCGCGCGCGTCGACGAGCGGGCCATAGGCGTCGAAATCCGCCGGATCGCCGGCGAAGGATTTGACGCGCAGCTCGCCCTTGACGCCGTGCGGCGCGCCGAAGACGGCGAGGAGGACGTGATCTTTCATGCGGCTCTCCAGCGTCGTGGACGCGTTCCGGCGCGGCTGCGACGCGCGGGCGCCGCCCCGGCGGCGGCGCAGGATTGCAAACGCGACGGCGCGCCGGGTCGCCCCGACGCGCCGTCGATCTCCGCGGCGAAGCGGCCTCAGCCTTCGGCGGCGGCCTTCTCGGCCTTGGCGGCCTCGGCGGCGGCGCGTTCCTGCGCCTTCTTCTTGGGCTGCGCCTTCTGCGGGTTGTTGCGCGCCTCGCGCTTCATCACGCCGATCGAGTCGAGCAGACGCACGACGCGGTCGGTGGGCTGCGCGCCCTTGGCGATCCAGTCCTTGGCCTTCTCGGCGTCGAGAACGAGGCGCGCGGCGTCCTCATGCGGCTTCAGCGGGTCGAAGGTGCCGATCTTGTCGATGAAGCGGCCGTCGCGGGGCGAGCGGGCGTCGGCGACGACGACGCGGTAGAAGGGCGCTTCTTGGCGCCGGCGCGGGCGAGGCGGATCTTCAGGGACATTTTTCGTTCCTTAGCGTTGAGTTCAGCGTTTCGGTTCGGTTTCCGCCGCGGCATTCGCGTTGGCGATCAGGCGTTCGACGGCGGCGTGAGGATCGTCCTCAAGCCCCTTCGAGGTGTAGATCTCGACGTCGAGCCCGCCGTCGTCGAGAAAATCGATCTCCCAGTACTCGCCCGCAGGCGTCGCGACGATCGACACGGCGTCCTCGCGATAGACGACCGTCTCGTGCTGCACGCCCGCCGCCGTGAGACGCTGGGAAAGCGTCCAGAGCCGGTCGAGCTTCGACGGGGAAGCGCTCATTTCTTCTTCCCTCCGAACGGGTTGAAGCCGCCAAGCCCCGGCAGCGTCGGCTTGCCGAGGCCGGGAAGGCCGGGCATGCCCTTGGGCGCGAAGGCGCCGGGCGGGGGCGCGGCGGGAAGCTTCATGCCGGGGAAGCTCGGGCATGCCGCCCGCCCCGCCCATCTGGCGCTTCATCTCCTCGATCTGCTCGGGGCTCGGCATGCCGCCGCCCAGGCCGAAGGCCTGCGCCATGCGCGCCATCGGGCCCTTCTTGGCGCCGCCGAGCGCCTTCATCATGTCGGCCATCTGGCGGTGCTGCTTGAGGAGGCGGTTGACGTCCTCGACCTTCATGCCGGCGCCGGCCGCGATGCGCTTCTTGCGGCTGGCTTTGAGAATGTCGGGGTTGCGGCGCTCCTGCGCCGTCATCGACAGGATGATGGCGCGCTGGCGCTTGATGACGTTCTCGTCGACCTTGGCGTTGGCCATCGCCTCCTTGATCTTGGCGGCGCCGGGCATCATCCCCATCAGACCGCCGAGGCCGCCCATCTTCTCCACCTGCGCCAGCTGATCGGCGAGGTCGTCGAGATCGAACTTGCCCTTCTGCATCTTCTGGGCGATGCGGGCCGCCTTCTCGGCGTCGATGGTGGCGGCGGCCTTCTCGACCAGCGAGACGATGTCGCCCATGCCCAGAATGCGCTGGGCGATGCGCTGGGGATGGAACTCCTCCAGCGCGTCCATCTTCTCGCCGACGCCGACGAGCTTGATCGGCTTGCCGGTCACCGCGCGCATCGACAGCGCCGCGCCGCCGCGGCCGTCGCCGTCGACGCGGGTCAGCACGATGCCGGTGACGCCGACGCGTTCGTCGAAGCTCTTGGCCAGATTGACCGCGTCCTGACCGGTCAGGGCGTCGGCGACGAGCAGCACCTCATGCGGGCGCGCGGCGGCCTTGATCTCGGCCATCTCGGCCATCAAGGGCTCGTCGATATGGGTGCGCCCGGCGGTGTCGAGCATCACCACGTCGTAGCCTTGCAGGCGCGCGGCCTCCTCGGCGCGGCGGGCGATCTGCACCGGCGTCTGGCCGGCCACGATCGGCAGCGTGTCGACGCCGATCTGGCGGCCGAGCACGGCGAGCTGCTCCTGCGCGGCCGGGCGCTTCACGTCGAGCGAGGCCATCAGCACCTTGCGCTTGTCGCGCTCGACGAGGCGCTTGGCGATCTTGGCGGTGGTGGTGGTTTTGCCCGCGCCCTGAAGGCCGACCATCATGATGGCGAGCGGCGGGGCGGCGGCGAGGTCGATCACCTCGGCGTCCGAGCCCAGCGTCTCGACCAGCACGTCGTTGACGATCTTGACGACCATCTGGCCGGGGCTGACCGACTTGACGACCTGCGCGCCGACGGCGCGGTCCTTCACCTTGTCGGTGAAGCTGCGCACGACGTCGAGCGAGACGTCGGCTTCGAGCAACGCGCGGCGCACCTCGCGCATCGCCGCCGTGACGTCGGCCTCGCTGAGCGCGCCGCGGCGCGTCAGGCTGTCGAAAATGCCGGAGAGCTTTTCGCTCAGGCCTTCGAACATCGGTCCATCCTTTTCGTCTTCCGGGGTCCGAAAGACAGGGTTCGGCGTGGACGCCCGCGCCAGCCCCGAAGGGCGGCCCGCTCCAAAGCGTTTCGCGCCCGGGAGCGCATCGCGCCGCCGGGCGTTGACCTCCTGCGACGGCGCGCAGGTCGGCTTCGCTCAGGATGGAGACATCCGAGAAAGTGAGGAGGCGTTAGGCGCTTCGCCGCCGAAAGTCAAGAAAACCGCTCCCGCCGCGCCCGGCCGGGCCGACGCCAGCAAGCCTGACGCCCCGCAAGCTTATGGACAAACGCCCCCGCTCTCTGTATGGAGTGCGCCGTTCGACGGCGACTGACCGCACGCCGCGACGCGCCGCAATAGCTCAGCTGGTAGAGCACCTCATTCGTAATGAGGGGGTCGGGGGTTCGAATCCCTCTTGCGGCACCATTTGCCCTTCTCAGACCGTCTCAGAACATCGCCCACGGGCCGAAATATCCTTGAAAATCAAAGACCGTTCGTCTCGCGTCCGCTCTGACCGGTGCGGGCGGCGCCCTTGCCGCTCCTGCGTTTGCGGGTATCGTGGCGGGTATCGCGGAACTACCCGCAGGGCCGATACCCGCAATGCCGCTCACCGATACCCAGATTCGCAACGCCAAGCCCGGCCAGCGCCCCTACAAGCTTTCGGACGGGGCTGGNCTCTTTCTCGTGGTCACGCCGACCGGCTCGAAGCTCTGGCGTATGGCCTACCGCCTCGACGGCAAGGAACGCACGCTGTCNCTTTGAGCGTATCCGGCGGTCGGCCTGCGCGCCGCCCGCGATCGCCGCGACGAAGCCAAGGAGCTTCTCGCCGCCGGCCAAGACCCTGGCCAGAAGAAGAAGGCCGACAAAATCGCCCGCGCAATCTCCGCCTCCACCACCTTCGAGAGCGTCGCCGCGGAGTATCTCGACAAGCTGCGCCGCGANGGCCGCGCGCCAGCGACCATCGACAAGGTTTTGTGGCTGCTCTCTCTGGCCGCTCCGAAGCTCGCNAAGCGGCCGATCGCCGACATCAGCGGGCCGGAGGTGCTGGCGCTGCTCAAGGGCATCGAGAGCCGCGGCAATCTGGAGACGGCCAAGCGCCTGCGCGGCACGGTCGGCGCGATTTTACGCTACGCCATCGCCACCGCACGGGCCACCAACGACCCGACGACCGCCTTGCGCGGCGCAATCAGCGCCCCGCGCGTCAGGCACCGCGCCGCCATCACCGACTCGGCGGTGTTCGGCGCGCTGCTGCGCGCGATCGACGGCTTTCAGGGCCAACCCTCGACCGTCGCGGCGCTGAAACTGCTGCCGCTCGTCTTCACGCGACCCGGCGAGCTTCGCCTCGCGGAATGGTCCGAATTCGACTTCGCCAACGCGGTCTGGACGGTCCCCGCGGCCCGAACCAAGATGCGGCGCGAACACCGCGTCCCGCTGGCGCGGCAGGCGCTGACGATCCTCGAATGGCTGCGGCCGCTGACGGGCGAAGGCAGACTGGTCTTCCCCGGCGTGCGCACGGCGACGCGCCCTATCTCGGAAAACACCTTGAACGCCGCGCTGCGCCGGCTCGGCTACGCACAGGACGAAGTCACCTCGCACGGGTTTAGGGCGACCGCTTCGACCTTGCTCAACGAAAGCGGGCGCTTCTCCGCCGACGCGATCGAACGCGCCCTCGCCCACCAAGACCCCGACCCCATCCGCCGCGCCTACGCCCGCAGCGCGTTCTGGCAGGAACGCGTCGAAATGGCGCAGTGGTGGGCGGATCAGTTGGATGTGTGGAAGGGACCTGAGGGACCGAAGCTATGATGTGATCCGGTCGGGGCTGAACCGCGATACACGGACATCTTGAGACATGGCCGATTTCTCTCTTTCGCCAAGCAATACGCGCGCGAGGGGTAGAAGCCTCTCAGATTGATTCCGCATTTTTCCTGAGGCGCACCTCTCAATGCGAACCAAGCCTGATCATGAGCAGAGCGAATTCCAAGATGCTCGATTGTCGCCCGGCTGCCGCTGCCAACCTGGTCAGCAATTGGACGGTCAGGAACCCGTCGCTCGGAAAGCGTGATCTCCCGCCGCTCATTGAGGCGCTTCGCGCAGGCCCTGTTCTCTCTCGGAAACATCGCGATCAAATTGCCGGTCTTCTCCAACGTCTTGGCGAAGGTGCTGAGCCATTCGAACAACGGCGCAAGAAGCGCGGTCGACCTCGCAAGTCTGTGTTCAATTCTACATCGATACTGGCAAAACACGTCGCAGCAGAATATGTCCTCGCGCTTTGCGTAGAAGGCGGGTGGGGTGCGAAACCGAAAGCTCTGGAGAAGGGCTTAGATTTGGCTGATCGGCTGTATCACGGACACGAAGTGAAGGTGCGAGAACTTGACGACGCGTTTCGCCGGTACAGGCGGCTGGAATCGTTCCTCGCCCATCTGAGATTTTCGAAGAATGTCCTTCAGACGAAGGCCGGGAACTCGGAAGCGGCAACGCGACGATCGAAGCCTATTGGGAAGCCATGAGCGATGAGGTCGGCAGCGACCCGGAACAGCAGGCGCTCTCCCAACAAAGCCATCTGCACGCGATGGCGATTTTCATGGGCGAGAGACTTGCGATGTCTGTCACTCCCGAACTGGCGAGATCGCTTCGCGCGTCCTTTGCGAACGGGCTTCGAAGCCAGTTTGAAGCCGACTTCGCGGAGGCGCTGCGCTCGGAACTTGACGAGGCGATCGTCGAAGCCTTCTTCATGAGGCCGTCGGCCTTACTCCCGGAGGCTCTCAACTCCAGCGTGGCCTCGGGCGACGTCACAAACAATCCTGCGAAATATTAGCCCGTTTCGAGAGCATTTTCGCACATCGCTCTCTTGCTGACACGCTCGTTATTACCGCTATTAGTGCTGGTCGTCTCACGGGAGATGACCATGCCGACCAACATCAAGAAAGCCGACAGCGAACCTCGCGCTCTCCGCCTTCCAGGCGCATGCGACTACACTGCCCTGAGCCGCGCCTCGCTCTACCGCGCCATGAAATCCGGCAAGCTCCGTTCGATCAAGATCGGCAAGTGCCGCCTCTTCCTGCGCACCGATCTCGACCTCTTCTTGATGGACGGGTTCGATGAGCGCTGATCCGCTGGCGCGACTGAACGCCAACATCAAACTGCCGGCGCTTGCTGACCTGAGCGGCTATCCGCAATGGGTCGCATGGCGGCACAAAGAGATCGTCAAGGCGGACGGCACGAAGAAGCTCACCAAGCCTCCGGTCTGCCCGATCCACGGCGGCGGCGCGAGCCATTCCAAGCCGGCCGATTGGGGCACCTTCGATCAGGCGCGCGTCTTCGCCATGTCGCGCAAGATGGCGGGCGTCGGCTTCGTTCTCGCCGAGGGCGACGGCTACACCGGCATAGACCTCGACAAGTGCCGCGATCCGGCCACGGGCGAGATTGAGCCGTGGGCGCGCGCCATCCTCGACCTGGCCGAGACCTATGCCGAGATCAGCCCGCGCGGGACGGGCATCCGGCTCATTGCGCGCGGCAAAGTCGAACACCCCACCAAATGCGACCCGGCCCACGTCGAGATTTACGGCAAGCAGCGCTATCTCACGGTCACCGGAGATCACGTCGCCGGCTCGCCGGACGAAATCCGCGAGGCTCCCAAGACCATCGCCGCGCTCAAGGCCCGCGCCGCCGAGCACCAGGCCGCCGCCGAGGCGCGCGCCCGCGCCGCGCAGCGCGAGGCGAAGCCGGCTGTGCCCGCGAACGAACCGATCAACTTCTTCGGCGGCCGCGATCCCAAGGCGACGCATCGCCCCGGCGCGGCCAAGACCGCGAAGCCGAAGCGCGAGAAGGACTTCTTCCGGGGCGTCAACGACGCGGCGATGGAGCGCCTGTCGTCTTGGGTGATCAAGTTCATCTCGCAGGCGATCTATCAGCCCGGCACCGGCGGTTATCGCATCACGTCGGCAAGCCTTGGCCGGACCCTCGAAGAGGACATCTCCATCGTCCCCGGCAAGACCGGCGGCATCACCGACTTCGGCGTCCACGACATGGGCGATGCGCGCATGGGAAAGCGCACGCCGATCAGTCTCGTGCAGGAATGGGGCGGGCGCGCAGATGTGAAGGACGCGGGGCTATGGCTCTGCGACTGTATCGGCGTCGAGCCGGAATCGCTGGGCTGGAATGAGCGCGGCGCAACATTTCAGGAACCGCCGCAACCTGATAGCGAGACGTCAAGCGCGCGAGGAATTCCGGCTGGAGCGAACCCAAACCCCTCCCTGACGGTCTTCTGCCGGTGCCCACCTTCGACGCGGCGTTCCTTCCCGTCACCCTCGCACGCTGGGCCGCCGACATCGCTGACCGCATGCAGTGCCCGCTCGATTTCGTGGGCGTCGCCGCGCTCGTCGCGTTGGGCTCGCTGATCGGCCGCCGGGTGGCGATCCGTCCTCAGCAGCGAACCGACTGGATGGAAGTCGCCAACCTCTGGGGCTGCGTCGTCGGTCGCCCCGGAGCGATGAAGAGCCCCGCGATGAAAGAAGCGTTGCGCCCCTTGAACCGCCTTGAGGCTGCGGCACGGCGNAATGAAGAGGCGCTGAAGGCCTTTCATCGCGCCCAAGAACTCTACAAACTCAAGTCGGAAGCAGACGCACGTCGCGCAAGAAAGGCTTTCGCTGACGGGCGCGATTTCGACGAAGCGNNTCTCGGCGACGCGCCGGAGCCGCCACGCATGATCCGTTACGTCGTGAACGACTGCACCTATGAGGCGCTCGGGCTTGCGATGGCGCACAACCCCGATGGCGTTCTAGCGTTTCGCGACGAACTCATGTCACTTCTGAAAGGGCTCGACGACGATCGCAGCGCGTCGGCGCGGGGTTTCTACCTCAGCGGTTGGAACGGCACGTCCGGTTACACTTTCGACCGGATCATTCGCGGGCACACCCACATTGAGGCCGTTTGCCTCTCCGTGCTTGGGTCTACGCAACCGGGGCGCTTGGCCGAGTATGTGCGCCGCTCGCAAGGGGCCGGTGACGATGGCCTGCTTCAACGCTTTGGCCTGATGATCTGGCCAGACCACGACGCTCAATTTCGCAACGTCGATCGGTATCCCGATAGCGACGCTCGCCAGCGCGCCTTTTCGACCTTCGAGCGTCTGAACGGACTGACGGCGGAGTCCGCTGACGCGCAGATCGATCAGTTCGACGAAATCGCCTATCTTCGGTTTGATTCGATGGCGCAAGGGATGTTCGACGAGTGGCGGCTTGACTTGGAGCGCCGCATTCGCGGCGGTGAGCTGTCGCCCGCGCTCGAAAGCCATCTCGCGAAGTATCGCAAACTCGTCCCGTCGCTCGCCCTTTCCGCCCACCTCGCAGGCGAGGCGACTGGCCCAATCACTCAAGATGCGCTGGCGCGCGCTATCAAGATCGCCGCCTACGCNAGGGCGCATGCGCGGCGGTGCTACGCGGCCGGGACGCAATCCGAAGTCGCGGCGGCCAAGGCGATCCTCTCGCGCATCCGCCGCGGCGATCTGGAAGACGGCTTCACTCTTCGGGACGTACATCAAAAGGACTGGTCGAACCTAACGGACGGAGCGCAGGTCGCGGCCGCGCTCGCCCTGCTGGTCGATTTCGACTGGCTTGCCGAGCGGACGTTGCGGACGGGCGGTCGCCCGAAAGTCACTTACGCGATCAATCCGTGGGCGAAGTGGTAGTGGCGCGGGCTGGACGCGTCGGATCGCCGCACGGGGCCACCCTCAAACCCTCATAACTGACTTCCGAAGGTTTTGAGGGCGAGCCATGGAGCAGCTTACCGCCACGGCGCTGGGGAGCCCCGCCCGCACGTTCTGAGTGAGTCTGCCCTGCGGAAAGGTGATTTTCCGCCCTGAGACCGACAATCACCGCGAAGTAACAGGCACTGATCTGGCGACCGAAAGGCGTGCGAGGTGGACCTCTTGTTGGAGAGGCGGCAGATGTGACAAATTCGAGTTGCGCCTGCGCCACCTTCTGAGCAGCGCAGTTCCTCGCAAGAGCTATCTCTCGCGGAAATGCTATTTGGGTCTAAACGAGAGATTTCGAAATGAGGGCTTTTGAGTTCGATCGCCGTCTTATCGATTCTTACGCACGTTTCTCACGGTCATTCAGTTCTATTCGTTCTGATGACTTAAGGGCTGAGATAAACAACCAGTANCATGCGGGTCGGTTTTGGCCCGAATCCCTTCTATCTCTAAATCCTCAATATCTTAAAGGGCCGACTGTCGACGCTCTCGTCGCCTCAGGCGATCTTGACGAGGCCACCGGGAAGATTTTCCGATTTGGCGCGACGCCTGTACAATTTCATCGCCACCAAGCGCAGTCGATCGCTAAGGCTCGCGCAGGCCAGAGCTACGTCGTCACCACCGGAACCGGCTCGGGCAAGTCGCTCTGCTTCTTTGTGCCGGTCGTCGATGCAATTGTCCGCGCACGAAAGGCTGGGAGGCCACGCAGAACCAGCGCGATCATTGTTTATCCGATGAACGCACTGGCCAACAGCCAGATCAAGGAGATTGAAAGGTTCATCTCCCAGTCCGGCCTGCCCAATGAGATAAAGCCGATCGTGCGCCGCTACACGGGCCAGGAAAGCCAGGAGGACCGGCAGCGGATTGCGGACGACCCGCCTGACATTCTGCTGACCAACTTCATGATGGCTGAGCTGCTTCTGACGCGGCAGGACAGCCTCGACACCAAGGTCATAGAGAACGCTAGCGGACTGGACTTTATAGTCCTCGACGAGTTGCATACCTATCGCGGTCGGCAGGGTGCCGATGTCGCGATCCTCGTTCGTCGCCTTCGCAACCGTTGCACGCCGGACAAGGCGCCAATTTGCATCGGAACCTCAGCCACCATGGCGAGCGAAGGCTCCGATGCCAACCGCGCGCAGGCTGTTGCGGACGTGGCGTCCCGACTNTTCGGCACGTCCATCGGGCCGGAATCGGTCATCGACGAGTCGCTTCGACGGGCGACGGATGATCGTTTGAAACTCCAGGACGCGCGGCCGAAGCTCGCGTCTGTGCTGACATCTGCAATTCCAGATGATCTGACAGACGAGGTTCTGAAAGAACANCCCCTGGCGGTGTGGGCCGAACTGGCGATCGGGCTGGAGGACGCGCAGGAACTCAAGCGCAAGAAGCCGATTGATTTTGGAAAGGCCGTAGCGCTGCTGTCAAAGGACAGCGGCGTAGAGTTCGAGACCTGCCGAAGCAGTCTTGAGACTTTTCTGACCCGCATCAGCCTCCCGGAAACAGAACGGGGTGGTTTGGGGACAGGTGCATTTCTGGCGTTCAAGCTCCATCAGTTCATCTCCGGCGCGGGCGAAGTTTTCACCACGCTGACCGAGAAGCCCAGAAATGTTCTGTTCGAAGGCCAGCTCGAAGACCCGAGCGCGCCCGGCCACCGCCTCTATCCAACACGCTTTTGTCGGGAATGCGGACATGAGGTTCATGTCGTCGCCATGACTGAGGACGCAGAAGGCACCCTGTTCCTTCCAAGGAACATCGATGACGCGCCGCTCGATGATCACGAGGGAGACGCTGCGGGCTATCTTACTCCCACGGGCGACGAAGACCCTGATTACGCCTTCACGGGCGAGATCGATTCCTATCCAGAGGATTGGCGAGAGGAGCGCAATGGCGTCGAACGGCTCCGCGCNGATCGGAAACGGCGAGCGCCTCAGATGGTCGCGGTCGCATCGGACGGGCGCTACGGCCCATCGGGAAAGAACTTCTGGTTCATACCCGGCAAGTTCGGCTTCTGTCCGTGTTGTCTCGACCAACCGCATCCCAGCATGCGCGAGCGCACAAAACTGGCGGGCCTGTCGGGCGAGGGCCGAAGCTCGGCCACGACGCTTCTCGTGGCGACCGCCCTCGAATGGATGAACAGGCGCAACAGCGGCGTTCCCACGGACAAGCGCAAGCTGCTCGGCTTTACGGACAATCGTCAGGACGCCGCCCTTCAGGCGGGGCACTTCAACGATTTTCTGTTCGTCAGCCTCCTGCGCGGCGCGATCCTGCGGGCCGTCCTCGACGCAGGCGACGATGGCTTGACCGAGGAAGAGTTCGGTCTGCGGATCGTGAGGGCGCTCGGCTTCACTGCCGCCAACCGGGATGCGCGCATCCACTGGATGCTGGACCCCGAGGCAGGAGCCGTGATCCGCGAAGACGCTCAACGCTCCCTTCAAAAGGTCCTCGCACATCGGCTTTGGACGGACCTGCGCAGGGGATGGCGCTACACCAATCCGAGCCTCTCCGTTCTCAGGCTCATAGATGTCGAGTTCATCGGCCTCGACGACATCGTGGAAGATACCGAACGCCTGACTGCCATCCGGCCGGAATTCGGGGCACTCGATTCGCCCGCGCGAAAGGTGATGCTGAAGAAGCTCCTTGGCGCGATGCTCGATGGCCTGGCCGTTGGGACGGAAGCGCTTGACCCGACCGTTCTCGAAGGCGTCGCACAGAAGTCCCGTAACCTGCTGCGCGCCCCGTGGACCATCGATATCAAGGAGACGCCCCGAAGCCGAACGACCCTGTTCCTACAAGCCCCGGGCAAGGATCAGGTAGGCCTGCGGGAGGAACAGACGATCGTCCGCGCCGGCCATAATTCCCGTATCGGACGCCTTATCAATCGCAAGAGCGTCATCGGGATCAAGCTCGGGAAGAATGACTACCTGACGGTCATGACCGGCCTTATGGACCTCCTCGCGCGGGAGGGATTGGTCTCGCGCGTCGATCTGGAGAAGGATCTGCAAGGGTGGCGCCTGTCGCCGTCAGCTGTCCGTGTCGTGCCCGGTGAAGCCATTCGGAGCCGAGCAGCGCAAGGCAACCGCTACTTTCACGATCTGTACAACGAGATCGCCGCCGATCTCAAAGCTGGTCAGAGCAGCTTNTGGGGTCTCGAAGGCCGTGAACACACGGCTCAGGTGTCCCAGAGACAACGCGAATGGCGCGAGTGGCGCTTCCGACACGAGAAGGAGGACCGGGAGAATCTCGCAAGAAATGCCGTTGACCTTAGGGCGGCAGGCGAGTCAGAGCAGTTTTTGCCCGCCCTGTTCTGTTCGCCGACCATNGGGCTCGGCGTCGATATTTCGGCGCTCAACGCCGTCTATCTGCGAAATGTGCCGCCGACGCCTGCCAACTACGCGCAACGCGCCGGCCGTGCGGGTCGCTCCGGACAGGCCGCCGTCATCGTGACCTATTGCGCGGCCCAATCGCCTCACGACCAGTANCTCTTTGAACGGCGCAACGAAATGGTGGCCGGCGTCGTTCGCCCTCCTGCCCTCGACATCACCAATGAAGACNNCGTCCGCTCGCACCTGCACGCCGTCTGGCTTGCCGAGGCGAAGCTCGCGTTGTCTCCGGACATCCCGGAAGTCCTCGACCTGACTGAGGCGGGATACCCGCTGAAGGCGGCGATCAATGAGGTGATCGACCGGTCTGAACTGGCGACTGCGACGCGCGCGCCGATGAAGCGCGTTCTCGATCAGATTCTTGCTTCGGTGGATGGTCGCAAGCCCGTCTGGATGAGTGACCCGGACGACTTCATTTTCTCGGTCGCCCAGCGTGCGCCGCAGGATTTCGATCACGCCTTCGATCGATGGCGGGAGCTTTACAACTCCGCCCGAACACAGCTCNNGATCGAGGCCAATGCCCGCTCCGAGATCACAGGCCTCTCGGCTGCGGACCGTCGTCGCATCAAGGCCTCGCAGATGCAGGCAAGCGACCAGATCGCCATTCTCGAACAAGGCAAGGCCTCGAACGGCTCGGATTTCTACTCCTACCGCTATCTAGCGACCGAAGGCTTCCTGCCAGGCTACAANTTTCCCCGGTTGCCGCTCTACGCCTTCATTCCCGGCGANGGGAAAACCGGCTCCTTCCTCCAGCGCGCGCGTTTCCTCGCAATTTCGGAATTCGGCCCACGTAGCCTGATCTATCACGAAGGCCGCGCTTACCGCGTCATGAAAGCGAAGCTGCCGCCGGAAGTGCGAACCGGTGACGGGTCGGAACTTGCCACCGGGGATATCTTCATATGCTCGAACTGTGGCGGATGCCACGACGGCGAGGTCGAGCGCTGCCACGCCTGCAACAGCCCGATGGCCGGTGAGACGCCCGTGCAGCGGACGCTCAGGATCAACAACGTCGAGGCCGCGCCGGCCGAGCGGATCACGGCGAATGACGAAGAGCGCGTCCGCCAAGGCTTCGATATTCAGACAGTGTTTTCCTGGCCGAAGCGCGACGGCCGAGTGCAGATTGCCGAGGCCGACTTCCAATGCGAAGATGCTTCGATCCTCAATCTGCAATACGCCAATAGCGCCGAGATCAGCCGGATCAACAAGGGGCTAAAGCGACGGGCCAACCAGACAGTCTTCGGCTTCTATATCGATCCGCGCAGTGGTTATTGGGCGAAATCGGACGATGAAGATCCCGATGTAGACGTGCCGCCAGACGTCGTGAGGCCGGTGCGCATCGTTCCCATCGTCCGGGATCACAAGAACGCGCTGCTCTTCCGTTTCAACGAGCCAACGGCCTACGAGCCCGAGACTATCGTCACCGTTCAGCACGCCTTGATGAGAGGCATTGAGGTCGTCTTCCAACTCGAGGAGGGCGAGATCTTCGGCGAGCCGCTGCCGGCCCGCGACAATCGGCGCGCCGTCCTGGCCTATGAAGCTACGGAGGGCGGCGCCGGCGTTTTGAGTCGTCTGATCGAGGAGCCGCAGGCGCTCGGTAGGGTGGCCCGTGAAGCGCTGAGCCTGATGCATTTCGAGAAGGTCGATGAAGCAATCGTGGCTGGCGACGCCAAGCTGCTCGCCAGCCACGATGGAGAGGCCTGCGTGCGTGGGTGCTATCGGTGCTTGCTCTCCTACTTCAACCAGCCGGATCACGAACTGATCGACCGAACAAGCGAAGAAGCGAAACAGATGCTCGTCGATCTGGCGCGCGGAAAGATTGTGCCTGCGGCAGCGCCGGGTGATTCGGCCGAGCGTGGAGGATGGGCGAATGCCTTCACGGACGCCGGGCTTCCGCCCCCTGATAGCTCGCCTGTCTGCTTTTCCGAGCAGGAGATGAGCTTCGCCTGGCGCAGTCACTTCATCGCCGCCTGCGTCTCTCCACTAACCGAGGCAACACGACAGGAAGCTGAATCAAAGGGCTGGACGCTGTTCGAATTGCCGGGAACGGCTGCCGCAGGCGTGCCCGACGCAATGATCTCGATCTTCGGAGGGACGTCCCGATGACGGTGAACTTTGCCCCCGGAGATCTGGTCCGCGCCCGTGGGCGCGAATGGGTCGCGTTGCCTTCGCCTCAGGACGGCATTCTGGCGCTCCGCCCGCTCGGGCAGCGAGAGCGATACGGTCATCCTCGACCCGACGCTTGAGACTCTTCCGGTCGAGCCTGCCCGTTTCGATCTGCCCACCGACGCCAATACAACAGTTCAGGCGAAAGCGGCGTTGCTCGCGGATGCGATGCGTCTGACATTGCGCCGCGGTGCGGGCCCTTTCCGGTCCGCCGCGCAACTCGCCTTCGAACCCCGGACCTATCAACTCGTGCCCTTGCTGATGGCTCTTCGCCTGTCGGTCCCGCGCCTGCTCATTGCGGACGACGTCGGCATCGGCAAGACGATCGAGGCAGGCCTGATCCTGCGCGAGTTTCGATGGATCGAGGCGAGGTCGATGCCTTCTCCGTGCTCTGCCCGCCGCATCTTGTCGAGCAATGGGTGGGGGCTGAAGTCCCGGTTCGGGATCGATGCCGTTGCAGTCACGTCCGGCACCGCAAGCAGGTTGGAAAGAGGCCTGCCGCTCGCCCAGACTCTCTTCAACGCCTACCCATACACTGTCGTCAGCCTCGATTACATCAAGGCGGAAAAGCGTCGAGAAGGCTTTGCGCGCGCCTGTCCGGATTTTGTCATTGTCGACGAGGCGCACGCTTGTGTCGGCACGCATCAGGGCCGGCAACAGCGCTTCGAGCTTCTGTCCGGACTGGCGCGTGATCCGGATCGGCGGATGGTTCTTCTGACAGCGACGCCGCATTCGGGTGACGAAGAAGCGTTCGCACGGCTGCTTTCGCTGATCGAGCCTTCGTTTGCGTCTATGAGTTTCGAGGATGCCCGGTATCGCGAGCGCCTAGCGCGGCATTTCGTGCAGCGTCGCCGTATCGACCTCGTCTCCGGCGAATGGCACGAAAGTCGCGCGTTCCCGAACCATGAGACGACCGAGTTTCCGTACCGGCTGTCGAGGGCACATCTCGAATTCCAGGAAGCAGTCCTGGATTACTGTTTCGGCATCGTATCGCGCGCGGCAGGCGGGCAACGGGAACGGCGCCTGGCATTCTGGGGAACATTGGCGCTGATGCGTTGTGTCGGTTCTTCGCCGGCCGCCGGTCTTAGCGCCCTACGGAACCGTATCGCCAACGAGACCGATCGCCTCGAACCGCAGATCTATGACGAAGACGGCGACGACGAGGACGCCGTCGATCTTGAGCCCGGCACTGCCTTCGACGCCGATCCGGAACTGCTCGCCTTGATGCGCCGCGCCGAGGCCTTGGCGGCGGAGCCCGATCCGAAACTCGCC
Organism: Rhodoblastus sp.; assembly: GCA_013693735.1. Lineage (GTDB taxonomy): Bacteria > Pseudomonadota > Alphaproteobacteria > Rhizobiales > Beijerinckiaceae. The sequence continues at coordinate 1,029,431 of CP059255.1, forward strand.
GCTTTGGTGGATGCGCTGACACCGCTGATTAAGAAGGGTGCCAACCCCGTCGTTTTCTGCCGATACCTCGCAACGGCCGAGCATGTCCGAGATGGGCTGCGCAGGGCGTTCCCGAAGCTGACCATCGAATCCGTGACGGGGTGCTGACCCCAGACGAACGGCGTGACCGTGTCGCCGACATGGCGCCGGCGGACGACGACAAGCAAGTGCAGCGCCTTCTCGTCGCCACGGACTGCCTGTCCGAAGGGATCAATCTGCAGCAGCTTCGACGCCGTCGTCCACTACGATCTGTCGTGGAACCCGACCCGACATCAACAGCGCGAAGGACGCGTCGATCGCTTCGGCCAACCGGCGGAAGTGGTCCGGTCGATCATGATGTTCTCGCCCGACAGCGCGATCGACGGCGCCGTCCTGGATGTGATCCTCCGCAAGGCGGAGGAGATCCGCAAAGCGACGGGCGTGACCGTTCCACTGCCCGATGAACGCGGCCCGGTGACCGACGCTTTGATGGCGTCGATGATGCTGCGCCGGGGCGTGCCCCGCCAGATGACACTCGATCTGCGCCTCGACGACGGAACGAGCGCGATGGAGGCACGCTGGCGCGACGCTGAGGAAAATGAAAAGCGGTCCCGTGCCCGGTTCGCGCAGAATGCGATGAAGCCGCAGAAAGTCGCGCCGGAATGGGAGAAGGTCCGGGCGCTTCTCGGCTCTCCGGCGGACGCCCGGGTGTTTGTCGAACGCGCCATGGCGCGCTTCGGCGTTCCACTCGAAGTGCGCAAAACGGTCCTCCTTGCCCATCTCGAGGCACTGGATGCTGGTTTGCGAGACCGACTGGCTGGGCTGGATCTAGCTGGATCCGTGCGCCTGGCGACAGCCGAACCCGCGCCGTCCGGCACGGCCCTACTGACAAGGACGCATCCGCTGACCGCCACGCTCGCCGAGGCGCTTGTCGAGGCGTCGCTCGATCCGGAGTCCCTGTCCGGGCTTGGTATCGGCCGGGTGGGCGCATGGCCGAGCGCGGCCGTCCAGCAGCTGATCCGCGTCGCTCTGCTGCGTGTGCGCTTCAAGCTGACCGTTCACGCTCGCAAGGAGCGATTGCTGCTGGCGGAAGAAGCTGCCCTCGTGGCGATCCAAGGCGATCGTATTGTGGCAGCCAGCGAGGCTGCCCGAGACCTGCTCAACGCCCCGGCGACAGCCGATCTCGCGCCCGTCGCGCGTGACAGGTTTATCGCCAAGGCGAAAGAGGACTTGCCAATCTTGCTCGCAGGACCGATCGCGAGCTTCGTCCGCTCGCGCGCGCAAGAACTGATGGCGGATCACGCTCGCCTCCGCGCTGCTTCCGGCTCTGCATCGCGGGTCACTGTGGAGGCTGTGCAGCCGCCGGATGTGATTGGCTTGTTTGCGCTGATGCCAGGGAGGCCTGAGCTATGGCGCGCAAGCCCGTCACCGATATGTCGGCCTGGCCCTCGCTCACGCTCGAGGGAAACCTGATCGCGCCAGCCATGATCGCCGGCATCGATCGCCGGCAGGCGCCCGAGCAGACCCAAGCGGACTACCGTATCCGCAAGGGGCTGACGATCCGTGAGGAAATTTCGACTGCCTTCCGTGTTGGCCAGTCCCACTTCGATGCTTTCGCGAAGTTGCACAACCCATCGGCCGAGGCGACGCGGCGATTCGCGCGCGCCTTCCTGGCCGAAACCTTCGGCTTCGACGATCTCGCCCCGGCGGATGGCGCTGTCGCGTTCCTGGCCGGCGGACGCGTGCCTGTCGTTGTCGTGCCGCCGGCCGAAGAGAAGCTCGACCGGCGCAGCCCGACGCTCTCGACGGATCGTTCGCGATCGCCAGCCTTTGCGCTTCAGGATTATCTGAACGACAGCGACGCCGCACTTTGGGGTTTGGTGACGAACGGCGCGGTCATCCGCCTGATGCGGGACAACGCGTCATTGACGCGTCACGCCTATATCGAAGCTGACCTTGCAGCGATCTTCACCAACGAGGACGCGGCCTCCTTCGCGGTCCTTTGGTCGCTGATCCATCGCACCCGTTTCGGCGTGGCTGGGGCGTCCGCGACGGACTGCGCGCTGGAGCGCTGGCGCGACGCCGGCGCGCGCGAGGGCGAGGCGGCGCGCGACCGTCTCGCCAGCCAGGTCGAAGTGGCGCTGAAAGTTCTGGGTTCAGGCTTCCTGGAAGCCAATCCCGACCTCGCGGCGCGGTTGCGTTCCGGCGAGGTCAACCTGACGGAATGGTTTAACGAGCTTCTGCGCCTCGTTTATCGGCTGATCTTCCTGATGGTCGCCGAAGATCGTAACATGCTGCATCCGGAGACGGCCAAGGCGGAAGCGCGCAAGCTCTATGTCGAAGGCTACAGCCTCGCGGCGCTGCGCGCGCAATGCGTTCGTGGGGCCTCGTGGGACAAGCACCACGACCGCTTCGAGGCCATCAAGATCGTCTTCCGCGCCTTGGCCCGCGGTGAGCCGGCGCTCGGACTGCCAGCGCTGGGCGGGTTGTTCGCCTCCGATATGCTCCCGCACTTGGAGACGGCACGGCTGCGCAATCGCGCCTTCATGGAGGCGCTCTACCGGCTTTCCTGGCTGTCCGACAAAGCAGGCATGGTGCCGGTGAACTGGCGGGAGATGGAGACCGAGGAACTGGGCTCGGTCTACGAATCCCTTCTCGAACTGCAGCCGCAGATTGGCGCGGATGGCAAGAGCCTGCATTTCGCCTCGGAGGCGGCGGAGCAGAAGGGCAATCAACGAAAGACCTCCGGCTCCTATTATACGCCCGACAGTCTGGTCCAGGCGCTGCTCGATACCGCCCTCGACCCGGTGCTCGATAAGACAGAGGTCGAGGCGGACGACCCAGCCGCGGCACTCCTGAAATTGTCTGTCATTGACCCCGCTTGCGGCTCGGGCCACTTTTTGCTGGCCGCTGCCCGCCGCATCGCGACGCGCGTCGCTCGCATCCGCGCTGATGGAACGCCATCGCTGGCTGACTTCCGCCATTCCTTGCGCGATGTCGCCCGGTCCTGCCTGTGCGGCGTGGACCGCAACCCGATGGCGGTGGAACTCACCAAGGTCGCGCTCTGGATCGAGACGGTGGACCCCGGCCTTCCGCTCGGCTTCTTTGACGCGCAGATCCGCTGCGGCGATGCGCTGCTGGGCGTCTTCGATCTCAAGGTGCTGGAGGATGGCATACCCGACGCCGCCTACAAGCCGCTGACGGGCGATGACAAGGACACCGCGAAATACGCGCGCGCCAACCGGGGCGAAAAAGCTGGCCAAGGAAGTCTGGATTTCACGGGTGGGCGATCCCGTCTGCCGGCCATTCGGCCAATTGCCACCGACTACACCGGCTTTCGGGCGCTAGGCGAAGACACGCTCGACGATATCATCACCAAGGATCGTCGCTTCCGGTCGATCCGGGAAAGCAAGGCCTTCCACAAGGCCGAAGTGGCTTGCGACCTTTATATAGCAGCGTTCCTTTTGCCGAAGACCGGCGGCGCACCGACGTCACGGGGCACGCGATTGGTTCCGACGACCTCGGATGTCTGGCAGGCGCTGGATGATGGGCAGGTTTGGGGGCCGATTATCGGTCGGGCGACTGTTGCGCGCCGCGCCCGCGCCTTCCACTGGCCGTTGGAATTTCCGGACGTCATGCAGCGCGGCGGGTTTGACGTGGTTCTGGGCAACCCGCCATGGGATGTGATGCAGCTTTCCGAGAAAGAATATTTTGCGGCAAGTCATCCTGAAATAGCTGGATCTGTTGGCGCAGCAAGAAAGCGCGCCATCGAGGAGCTTCGGCAAAATGACCCAATTGCCTTCAATATGTTCGCGTTAGAGAAGCGGATTTTTGATGCCAGCAACGTATTTTCTAGNGAGTCCGGCCGCTTCTATTTGACTGCTCGTGGAAAAATAAATACTTACGCGCTTTTTGCGGAGCTATTTACAAACTTGGTTCGCGAAGACGGGCGAGCTNNGGTTGTATTGCCGACCGGGATTGCTACTGACGCGACTACAGGGCCGTTCTTTGAGTATCTTTGCAAAACACGACGAATTTACGCTCTTCATGATTTTCAAACGGGAATGGGCTTTTTTGACAGAATTGGTCACGCAAGATTCAAATTTTGCTTGCTGACAATCGTTACCAAAGATCATGGCCCCAATAGTATTGGATTCAGCTTTTATTCGAGGACCTTGCAAGATTTTCAAGATCCACGTCGTCATTTCGGCCTAACTAAGGAGGACATCGAGCACATAAATCCCAACACACGAACTGCTCCAGTGCTTCGATCTGAGTTTGATGCAAGGCTCACTGCGAAGATGTGTTCTAGCGGAACTGCTCTGATCAGAGAAGAGTCTGGAAAAGAAATTTCTCCATTTTCCACCATAGTCATTCAAAACTTCTTCACTTCATCAAATCCTAAGGATGCTCTCATGTTTGAGAAATTTCTTGGGCTCTCAGATGAGAAAGGCCTTCTTCCGGTTCGAAGAGGAGGGTCAATTTGGCACTTTGATCACAGATTTGACGCTCCAGAAGAGGTTAAAAAAGCAAGTGGCGACTGGCGGGGAAGTGATCGGTTTGTGCCGCTGCAAGATGTAAGTGAACGGCTAATCGAAAAAGGCTGGAATCGGGACTGGTTAATTGGCTGGAGAGATATCACCAATGCTACCAACGAGCGGACCGTAGTTGCGTCACTGCTTCCTGTGGTTGCAGCGGACGATACGCTATCATTGCTGTTGCCAAAGGTCGGCAATGCGGCGCTCGCTGCTGGGCTGCTCGCCAACCTGAACAGTTTAACTCTCGATTATGTTGCTCAGTCGAAGGTAGGTGGAACGCACATTCGCAAAAATGTGATAGCCCAGTTTCCGGTATTTCCGCCTAACTTTTATACTGAATCCCGGCTCGCCTTTATCACCCCGAGGGCATTNGAACTCACCTACACCTCGCACAGTCTCGCCTCCTTCGCCCGCGATCTGGGCCATGATGGCCAGCCCTTCGCATGNGAAGCGGACCGCCGCGCCATCCTGCGCGCCGATCTCGACGCCTTNTACGCTCGAGCCTATGGCCTGACCCGCGACGAGTTGCGCTACATCCTCGATCCCGCTGACGTGAAAGGACCGGACTATCCGTCCGAGACCTTCCGCGTGCTGAAAGAAAAGGAAACCCGTCAGTTCGGCGAATATCGCACCCAACGCGTTGTGCTCGAAGCCTGGGATCGGATGGAAACCGATGGAACATTCGCCGATCTTGGGCTGGGCCATACAGCGGCAGGGTTGTCNCGGCCCTCCATCGTACTGCCCCCACTCGCCGATCTTCCAGATGGCAAGTGGGCGTGGCCAGCCAGCATCCAGCCGCGCGACCGGCTCCGCTATGCGGCGCAATATGCGCTCTGGCAGATGAACCCGGCGATCGATGGCGCACACATCCGGTTCGTCGTCGCCAGCCTCGCCGAGCCTGCCTTGCTCACGCCTCTGCTCACAGCAAGCGACCGGGATGACTGGGTCAGGCTCGTCGGTTCCGAAGCTAAGCCGCCTCAGGGCGCCGTTCGGCTGCGCCCCGATCTCAATGCGGCGTGGCGGTCGATGTTCGAGACGCTGATTACATCCGGTCAGTTGGCGGAAAGCGCAGACGGCGCATGGGCGCCCGGGTCGCATTTCAGCACGAACGGGCTGGCGGCCAACTCCATCGACGCCCAACGAGCGGCCTTCGCCATGCGCGCCGTGCGCAAAATAGAGATCGGCAAGCTCGCCGCCGCCGTCGCGCAGGAAGACAATGTGATCTGNGGGAGGTTCGGCCATGGCTAGTCAGGCGAACCTGTTCACCCCGATCATGAAACCGCCGAAGGCGCCGGACGGCCGTGTCGGCCCTCGGCTTTGGGTTCGCCGTCTGGCGATCTTCAAGGACCGCCAGACCCTCATCCGCGATGTGCGGCTGAAGCCCGGCCTCAACATCATCTGGACGCCGGATATGTCGAGCAGCGGTCGCAACGCCTTGGCGCATGGCAGCGGCAAGACCACGTTCTGCCGTCTGCTTCGGGCCTGTCTCGGCGAGCAGGGCTATGCGACCGAGAGCCAGCGATCGCGCATCATGGCGCGCCTTCCNCACGGCATGTTCGCAGCCGAAATTCTGATCGACGGCGTGTGCTGGGTCACTATCCGACCGCTGGGACTGCCCGGCGGCGAGTTCGTCGCTCAGGCTGACATGATCGAAGACGCGATCGCGCGGGGGCGTCGCGAGGGCGATCAGGGATCGATCGATCCTGTCATCTTCGACAGCTTCTTCTCGACGTTGACGGGAGCGACGCCGCCGGAGATCAGCCGCGAGCAGGTCTGGGATGTGCTTCGAGCTTGGTTGACGCGCGATCAGGAATGCCGCCTCGCCGACATTCTCGCGTGGCGTTCGTCACAGACTCAGACCCGTTCCCGCGCGCAGATGCTTGGCGAAACGGCCAAGTTGACGATGGTGCGCCTTGCCTTGCGCGCTCTCGACGCGGAAGAGCGTGCGGCCGCCGCCCGTGAGCGGGAGCTGGTGGCCACGGTCGAGGACGAGCGCCGCCGCCACGCCTATCAGCAACAACGATATGCTGACGGCTTAAAAGCGTTAAGGCTGGCATTGGGGGCCAGCGATGAAATCGGGTTCGAGGACACGATCGACCAGAAGGGGTTGGTTTTGTTGGCAGAGGCGGCGCTGGCCGAAGCCATGCGGACGGCCGTCCCGAAACCTCCCGATGTTGGAACCATCTTTGCTCGCCAAAAGGCCCTCAATGCCGAGCGGGAAACGCTGACGACGAAACAGCAGCAGTTGGACAACGACGCGCGTTTCAAGCGAGGCGAGGCCGAGCGCTACCGCTCCGAAGCCAACCTGGGTGAGATCGACATCACGCAAGGCCGGATCAGGGTGTGCCCCGTGTGCCGAGTCAGCATCGACGAGATCAAGGCGAACGGATGCGGCATCTCGCTCGAACCATGTGATCTGGCTGCACTGAAGTCGGCCATAGCGGACAAGCAGAAGAAGGCCGCCAATCTGGACGCCGAAGCGGGTCGCACGGAGCAAGAGAGCAAGCTGATTGGAGCACAGCTTCAGCAACTGGAGCCGAAGCTGCTCGCGCTGGAGGCCGAAGTCAAAGCGGCGGATGACGCCACCAGCGCCGCGCAGGCCGTGACCAAGGAGATTCAGGACAGAATCTATCGTGCGAGACGCACCTTGGACGATGTGCGAGCGCTTCGCGAGGGCGCAATAAATAAAAAGCCAGCTCCTTCTGGCACTGTCGCGTTGGATGCCGTTCGCGCGCAGTTGGATGCGGGACGTTCGCGGGCGCGAGGCGCCATCGGGACACTTGAGGAACGGCANGGGATCATGGCCGCCTGGCTACCCGCGGGCATTGCAAGCGCGATCAAGCTGAATGGCCAAGGACTGAAAGTCGACGCCGAGTTCGCAGGACGTGGCGAGGTGTCCACTGCGGCTCTGGATTCTCTGAAGATCGTCGCGTTCGACCTCGCGGCCCTGCATATGGCCATTGAGGAACAGGCGGAGTTGCCGGCCTTCCTCATTCACGACAGTCCGCGCGAAGCCGATCTAGACGGACAACTCTATGCTGGCCTGTTCAAGCTCGTGCATCAATGGGAGGCGGCGGCCGGGGCGCCGTGTTTCCAGCATTGTAACGACCACGACGGCTCCGCCTCCCGAATTACGGAGCGACGANNGCACGTGAGGCTCCGGATGAGTTCGACNCCCGCCGAGCAGCGTCTGTTTGGAATGGACATCTGAGCCCGGCCGCGATGACGATAGAATCGCCCCAATCCTTTATCGTTCGTGAGGAGTGCCAGAAGGCCGCGTCTCAAAACGGTTTCCGCCGTATCCTTGGAGAACTGGCAGGGTGGGCGGCTTTCGGTTCGACCACGGCGAACGGAACGATTCATCTTGCAGCAAGCGGGCCGAAGGGGCCCTGGCTTCTCGCGCTCGATCACACCGGCGTCATACAGGAACTGAGCCGNCCTCAAGCCATCGTTGCTGGCCCCGGTCACGCACGCTTTGCCTTCGACACACTCGGCGCGCTCTATGCGGTCCTGCATCGCGCCTACGAACTGGGCGTCAGCTTGCCCGATGCGCCGCTACGCGAATTCGAGATCCGAATCGCCAATCTGCCGCGGACCACTGAAGCCGAGCGTCTTGTCGTGCAGCGCATCGGCCAGGACATNTTTCGGACCCGCCTGATGGATTACTGGCAGGGCCGCTGTCCCCTGACCGGCATTACCGACGTAGCCCTTCTTCGTGCCTCTCACATCATCCCGTGGGCGGAATGTAAGACGGACGCGGAAAGGCTCGACATACACAACGGGCTCCTCCTCTCGGCGTTGTGGGATGCCGCGTTCGATCGCGCGCTGGTGACTTTCGACGATCGGGGCCGGCCCGAGTTCTCGCCAAGTCTCAGCGAACAGGCGCGTGGCGAGCTTCGCTGNGGCTCACCAATTTCGCTAACTGAGGAGCATCGGCGGCGGCTTGTCCACCATCGCCAGCGGCCGCAAGGTATCTTTGGAGCGCGAGGGCTGTGATCGCCTTCTTCCGCCCGGCTGCAGAGGACGAGACGCGTTATCGGCTCCCATTTGTCCACAGCGTTTCAGTGCATCTCAGCCATCTGCGGGTATAATTGCGAGCGCCAACGAAAACTGTATGTGAAAATATCAGTATTTTTCAGCAAGTTGAGAGTTCTTCTCAACGCCCTCTTGCGCGCCATTCGCCCTTCGCTCCGGATGCTCCGAGCCGCCTCTGGCCAAAAATCGGGCGATTTTTCATCAACTTGCTAGTTGACCGCATTCCGCTGCGGCTTTGTCGCGCGACGCGGTTTCGGCGCCGGCTGCGAGGCTGCGCCGCGCGCGCGTCTCACGAAGGAGGCGCGTCGGGCGCATGGCGGGCGCGATCGGCGCGTCGTCCTCACCGGCATGTGCGTCGCAAGCCTGTCTGGATCGTCGTCGCAACGGCCTCGCGCCGGTGACGGGCTTTGTCATTTGACCCGGCTTTCGGCCGCATGCGAGCGTCGCGCCGTCGTTTCGCGCCGTAAAGACCATGCCGCCGCCCTGGGTCACATCGTTCCATCTCGCCCGCGAGGACGTCGCCGCGCTGCTCAAGCCCCGCGACCGCGGGATCGGCGAGGATCTGCGCTGGCTGCTCGCCGCCGGGCTGGCGGCGGGCGTCGGGCTCGGCGCGATCGAGGACGAGGTCAAGCTGTCCTCGCTCGCCACGCTCGCCATGGCGGCGGGCATCGTCGCGGTCGTGCTGCTCGCCGGCCATGGTTGGCGGCGCTGGCGGCTGGCGCGCGCCGCCGCCGCCTGGCCGCTTCCGGCCGAAATCCGCGTCGAGATCGACCATCAGGCGATCAGCCTCGTCGAGGACGGGCGCGCCCGGCATGTCGCCTGGGAGACGGCGCTCGGCGTCACCCGCGACGCGTCGCGCGTCATCGTCTGGATGAATCCGGTCGCCGACAGCGTCGTGCTGCCGCTCGCAGCCTTCGAGGACAAGGCCGATATGGCCGCCTTCGAGGCCTTCGCGGACGCGCGGATGCGCGACGAGGACGAGGCGCTCCCGCCACCGCCCGAGGGCCCGCTCAGCGTCGAGGTGACCCTAACGGCCGAAGACGCGCGGCGCGTCGGCGCGGGCGCGGGGCGGCCGCTCTCCTATCTGCAGGCGATGGTCGGGGCGACGCTGATCGGCGCGATCGGGCTCGGCGGGCTCGCCTTGCTGGTCGCACGCGGCTTCGGCGTCGAGGCCGACATGCGCAACCCCTGGCTGTGGGGCGCGCTCGTCGGCGCGCTCGCCGGGGCGGCGCTTCTGGGCCATCTGTTCGACCGCGCGCAGGCCAGGAGCTGGCGCGACTGGCCGACGACGACCGCGACCCTGACCATCGACGCCGACGGCCTGACGCGCGCCGCCGACGGCGTTCAGACCCGCGTCGCCTGGCGCGCGATCGACCGCGTCGAGGAGCGGACGCACGACCTGCTGCTGCGCACAGGCGCCGAGGCCTATGTCGTCCCGCGCCGCTGCTTCGCCGACGAGGACGGGTTCGATCGTTTCGCCGACGCGGCGCGGGCGTGGCGCGCCGCCGCGGCGTCGACAGCCTTCGCGCCCGCCGCAGGAGCTTCGCGATGATCCGCCCCCTTCGCCGGCGCGCCGCCGCCGCTCTGCTCGCCGCCTGCCTGACCGCGCCCGCCGCCGCGCAGGGGCTCGTCGAGGTCGCGCCCGCCGCGCAGGCCCAGCCGCCCAAACCCGACTCCGACAAGCCCTCCGCCGAAGCGCCGACGCTCTACGCCGAGTTCCTGCGCACCGACGATCTCGATCTCGCCGCCGGCGCGGCGCGACGGCTGATCCTCGACGGCATGGAGCCGCAGGTGCTGCGCACGCCCTCCGGCGCGCTCGCCGTCGTCGCCGGCCCGACGCCGATCGCCGATCCGCAGAGCGAGACGTTGCGTCTCAAGGAGGAGCGTTCGCCGATCCCGATCCGCTACGCGCCGCCCTCGGAGTATGGCGCGCCGGTGGTCTGGCGACGCCCGGCCGAGGTTCTGGCGGGGGCCGACTATCGGCGCGGCGAGCCCGCCCGCCTGACCTATGGCGACCTCGTCGTCGAGGTGACGCAGCGACAGGGCCCGACCGGGCGCCCCGCGCCGGTGGCGATCGGGCGCGTCGGCGGCGCCGTCGTGTTCTCGACGCCGCCGCGCGAAGACGCCGAGCGCGCCCCCTTCGGGCAGGTTCGGCTGATCCGCCTCGACCCCGCCGCCCGCCATCCCGCCGTCGTCCTGACCGCCTATACCGGCGGCATGCATTGCTGCACCGTGACGACCATCGCCGCCGAGCAGGGCGACGGGCGCTGGTCGGTCGCGCAGGGTTGCGGCTCGACGCCGACGGCTACGAATTCGAGGATGTCGACGGCGACGGGACGGTCGGCTGCTGTCGCTCGACAACAGCTTTCTCTACGCCTTCACCTCCTATGTCGGCTCCTTCGCGCCGCCGCGCCTGTCGCGGCTGGAGGGCGGCCGGCTCGTCGACGTGACGCGGCGGCCCGCGATGCGCGGCTTCCTGCGCCAGAGCGTGCAGGCGCTGGAGTTCGGCCGCACGCCCGAGCAATGGCGCGAGAACGGCTTTCTGGCGGGATGGGTGGCGACCAAGTCCCTGCTCGGCGAAGGCCGCGCCGCCTGGGCGGCGATGGAGCCCTGCATCAGGAATTCTCGATGATGACGCCGGAGGTCTGTCCCGACGGCTCGCTCGACGGTTGCCCGCAGGCGCGCAAGCGCCGCGTGCCCTTCAAGGAGGCGTTCGCGGCGCATCTGCGCGCCAACGGCTACCCGCTCGATCCGCCGCAGCGCGCCGCCGGCGGCGCCGTCGCGCTCGCCCCCGGCGTCGCCGCGACCAGCCTGCCGGGGCTCGCCGCCTGTTCGGCGCTGACGCTGTGGCCGCATGACGGCCCGCCGTCGCCCGCCTTCGTCGCGGGACAGGCGGGCGGGCTGACGCTGCTGCGTGCGCCGACGCTGAAGGCGGCGCCGGCCGCCCTCGGCGCGGCGACGGGAGACAAAAAGACCGGCTCGGAGGCGATCTGGCTCGCCGCGCGGCCCGACGCGCCGGCGCGGGCCGTGCGCGGCCCCCTCGCCGGGCCGCGCGAGGGCGGGGACGGCGCCGTCCTCGTCGGCGGCCCGATCCTCGACCGGCGCGGCGGTCTCGTCGCGCTGATGGGCCAGCAGGGCGAGGCGATCCCGCTCGGTCCGGCGTTGGCCGCTCTCGGCGCGGCGCGCCGTCCCCCTGGGGCCGCCGTCGTCGCGCCGCGCGCGCTCGGCGCGGCTGGCGGCGACGGCCGTGATGGTCGAATGCGCGCCGTGAGCGATCCGCCCCGCGTCGCGCGAAGGGCGTTGCGACCTTGCTCCGCGCGTTCGCGCTCGTCGCGGCCGTCCTGCTGGCCGCCGCGCCGGCGGCGGCGGGCGAGGCGGCGGCTACGCCGGCCCAGGCGGCGCGGGCCGAGCGCGTGGCCGTGCTGCGCGACGAGGCGTTTCAGGCCGCCCAGCGCGCCATGAGNCCGGCGGCGGCGGCGGCGCTGTCGCAGCTCGGCGCCCGCTTCTCGGCGGGAGAGGACGATCTCGCCCGCGCGGTGCGCTCGCGCCAGGATCTGGCGCAGGCCGCCCAGAGCCTCGACCGCGAGGTGACGCTCGCCCGCGCCACGCCGGGCGCCGATCAATCGCAGCGCGTCGCCCGCCTGCGCGAGGAGGGCGAGGCGGCGCGCGCCCGGCTCGCCGCCGCCGACGAGGATCTCGCGCGCCGCTTTCCCGCCTTCGCGGAACTGTCGTCGCCGCAACCTTTGTCGATCGCCGCGACGCAGGCGCTGCTCGACGACGACGAGGCGCTGGCGCTGATCTTCGTCGCGCGCGACGAGGCCTTCGTCTTCGCGCTGACGCGGGAGCGCGCCGACTGGCGGCTGGTCGAGCGCCGCCAGAGCGATTTCGTCGCCGAGGTGAAGGCGCTGCGCGCCGGGCTCGACCCGCAGGGCTACGCGCTGACGCGCTCGGGTCTGCGCAGCTTCGCGGAGGCGAGCGTCGAGGGCTACGAGACGGTCGCCCGCGCGCCCTTCGAGCGGGCGCGCGCCGCCGCGCTTTACGACGCGCTGCTCAAGCCCTTCGAGGCGCTGATCGCCGGCAAGCCGCGCCTCTATACGGTCGTCAACGCGCCGTTCGACTCGCTGCCGCTGGCGCTGCTCGTCACCGGCCCGCCGCAAGGCTCCGACCTCGATCCCGACGCGCTGCGCGCCACGCCCTGGCTGATCCGCCGGCAGGCGGTCGTCACCTTGCCCTCGCCGGGCAGCCTCAAGGCGCTGCGCGCCGCGCGGCGCCGNCGCGCGCCGAGCGAACCGTTTCGCGGCTATGGCGCGCCGCTGTTGGGCGATCAGCCCGCCGCGGCGCCCTCCTCCCTCCCCGATCGGCTGACGGTGGCGCGCGGCGGCGCGGCGGCGAGCCTGTATCGCGGCGGCGCGGTCGACCGCAGCGCGATCGCCCGGCTCGCGCCGCTGCCGCAGACCGAGGGCGAGCTGAGGGCGATGGCGGCCGCGCTCGGCGCCGGCCCCGAGGCGACCCGCGTCGGCGCGCAGGCGACCGCGCAAGCGGTGCGCGCCGACGATCTGTCGCGCTTCCGCGTCGTCGCCTTCGCCACGCACGGCCTGCTGGCGGGCGAACTCGCCGGCTTGCAGGAGCCCGCGCTCGTCTTCACGCCGCCCTCGCAGCCGAGCGAGGAGGACGACGGCCTGCTCACCGCCTCGCAGGCGGCGCGGCTCGACCTGTCGGCTGACTGGGTGGTGCTGTCGGCCTGCAACACCGCCGGCGGCGACGGCGCGCCGGGCGCGGAAGGCTTTTCGGGGTTGGCGCGCGCCTTCTTCTACGCCGGCGCCAAGAGCCTGCTCGTCTCGCATTGGCCGGTGCGCGACGACGTCGCGGCGCGGATCACGACGCGGATGTTCGCGCGGCTCAGCGCGGAGCCCGGCCTGGCGAAGGCGCAGGCCCATCGCCTCAGCGTGCTCGATCTGATCGACGACGCGCGCGATCCCAGCCTCGCCCATCCGGCGCTGTGGGCGCCNTTCGTGGTGGCGGGAGAGGGGCGATGAGCGCCCGCCGGCCGCGCCTCGCCTTCGCCGCGCTCGGGCTGGCCGCGCTCTGTCTCGCCGCGCCCGCGTCGGCGCAATCTTCCCGCCCGCCGCCACGGCCCCGACGCAGAACGCGCCCGCCCCCGCGAAAGACACGACGCCCGCGCCGCAACGGCGCTTCGACGAGGGCGTCGCGGCGTTGCGGGCGGGCGACGCGGCGGGCGCCGTCGCGCCCCTGTCGGAGGCGTTCGAGACGCTGCGCGCGGCCGGGCGGATGGTCGACGCCGGCCTCGTCGCCTTCTGGCTGGCGCAGGCGCTGGAGGCGACCGGCCACGCCCAGACCGACGAGGCCTACGCCTTCGCCCTCGCCGCGCAGGAACGCGCGCCCGACGCGCGCGTCTTCCTCGACGCCGCGCGCGCTTTGATGCGGCGAGACGGCGAGGGGCGCGGCGAATGGGCGGCCGACAAGCTTGTCGCGCGCATCGTCGCGGGCATGGACGAGGCGACGCGCGAGGAGGCGATCGCCGCGCTGGTCAAGCATTACGCCGCGCCCGGCCGCGAGCGACGTCGCGACGCCGCGATGGCGCGTCTGGCCGACGTCGCGGGCGGCGGCGAGCTGCTGGTTTTCCTCCGCGCGACGACGCGCAGCATGCAGGCGCTCGACGTCTACAAGCAGGGCCGCCTCGCCGAGGCGCGCGCGATGATCGAGGCGAACATGGGCGATCTGCGCGCCGCCTCGCGGCCGGACGCGTTGGCGCTCGCCTCGCTTCTGAAGGCGCGCATCGATTACGCCGACGGCGCGCACACCGAGGCGCTGCCCGCCGCCGAAGAGGCGGAGGCCTTGATGCGCGACGAGCGTCGCGACCGCGCCTTGTGGATCGAGGCGCTGTCGATCAAGGCGCGCCTGCTCGAACGGCTCGACCGGCCGAACGACGCGGTCGAGACGGCGCGCGCCGCGGAGGCCTCGATCACCAGCCAGGAGGCCGGTGGCGCGCTGCTCGCCATGCTGCGGCTCGACCGCGTGACGGCGCTGCTGCGCGCCGAGCGGATCGACGAAGCGCGCGCGCTGCTCGAATCCGAAAAGGCGCGGCTGAAGGACGTCGATTTCGGCGGCGAGCCGCAAGCCCTGTTCGTCGCCGCCTTCAACGACCGCGTCGCCGCATTGATGATCGCGGAGAAGGATTTTCGCGCGCCGCGGCGGCGGCGCGGGCGGCGCTGGAGATGCTCGCGCCGCTCTCGGCCAAGGGCGACGGATTGCGCATGGAATCCTCCCGCCGCCTCGCCGAGGCCTTGGCCGGCGGCGTCGACGCGCAGGCGACCGAGGCGGCGCTGCGCCAGGCCGTCGCGGTCAGCGAGAGGCTGTTCTCGCCCTCCCATCCCGAAGTCGCCTACGACCTCTCCGCCTACGCGTTGCATCTGAAGGAACACGACCGCCTTGAGGAGGCGCAGACGACGCTGCGGCGCATCGCCGAGATTCTCGCCCGCGCGCACGGGCCCGACAGCCTCAAACACGCCTACGCGCTCGCCAACCTCGCCGACGCGACGGCCCGGCGCGGCGACTTCGCGGAGGCCGAGCGCATGCTCGCGCGCTCGCATGCGATCGTCGCCGCCGCGCAGGGCCCGCAGGAGCGGCGCGTCGAGATGCTGGCGCTGCTCTCCAACATGCGCCGCCTGCGCGGCGACGCGCGCGGCGCGTTGCAGGCGATCGGCGAAGCGGCGGAGCTGGCGCGCGCGTTGCCGCAGGAGAAGCGAAGCTTCGGCCTCAAGCTGATGGTCGACGGCTCGGCGGCGGCGGCGCTGCTCGACGTCGGCGACGACGCGCAGGCCTGGCGGCTCGTGCGCGAAATGACCGACGCCGCCCGCCGCAGGCGCGCGAGGACCGCGCCAACCTCAACGCGACGCTGCTGTTCGGCGCGCAGGCGGCGGAACGGCGCGGGCTGTTCGGGAGGCGCTCGCGCTGACGCGGCGGGCGGGCGAGCAAAGCCGAAGCATCGGCCAGAACGACCGCGCCTTCGTGCAGGCCTGGGCGAGCCTGACCGCCCGCAACGCCTGGCGGCAGGCGCAGGAGGACGCGGCGCCGCCCGCCGCCCCGGCGCATGCGGGCGGCGCGAAATGATCGGCCAATTTCCCGATTTGTAACGGAAATCGTCATTTGACGGCGCCGGCTCGCCCCGTCAGTCTGCGCCCGTGACGAACCGTCACAGAGGGGGAACTCGATGCTCAAACTGTTCACGACAGCGATCGCCGCCGCTTTTCTCCTCGCCGCCACGCCGGTGGTCGCGCCGCTCTTCGGCGCCGACGCCGGCGCGCAGGCGCGCCCCGCCCACGGCTACAAGAAGGCGCATAAACGCCACCACCGCCACGCCAAGCGCGGCAAGTGGCAGTATCAATACGTGCCCACCTCCAGCGGCCGCGCCGGCGCTTGGCGTTAAGGCGCGCTTGGCGTTGAGGCGCGTTTGGCGTTGAGGCGCCGAACCGCGCCGCATTGGTGAGGAAAACGGGGCCGTCGCGATCCGCGACGGCCCTCGCAACGCGGGGAGACGGGAATGACACGCAGACTGCGCGCGCCGCTCGCGGCGACGATGGCGATCGCCGCCGCCGCCTTGTGCGGCGTCCATGCCGGGGCCCAGGCCGACGCGCTGAGCGTGGCGCGGCGCGACGCGCAGGCGCCGATGCGGCCAGCCACCTTGCCCGCCGCCGACGGCGACGCCCAGCCCGAGGGCTTCTCCCTCACTCCGGAGGCGGCCGGCGATTTCGCGCGCAAGCGCAACTATTTCCCGTTCAGCGCCGCCGCCGCTTCAAAGGCCGCCGCGAAATCCGGCGCCGACAAGATCGTCGGCGGCGTCAAGGCCGCGCAGGGCGCCTATCCCTTCCAGGTCGCGCTTCTGCGCGTGCGCCGCACCGGCCCCGACAAGGCGCAGGTCGTCGGCCAGTTCTGCGCCGGCACGCTGATCACCTCGCGTTACGTGCTGACCGCCGCCCACTGCTTCGTGCAGGGCGACAAGGGCAAGGTCGAGGGCATGGCCAAGGCCGACACGGTCGGCGTGCATCTGGGTGACGTCAACATCGTCAACGGCGGCGACAAGATTCTGGTCAAGCGCATCGTCGTGCATCCCAAATATGTGACCGGCGCCAACGTCAACGACATCGCCATCGTCGAGCTTGACCGCGCGCCGCGCGACGAAAGCGGCGCCAAGACGGTCACCATCGTCGATNNCGCGAGTCCGAAGGGCGCTTCCTGCCCGTGGACGGCGAGCCTGCGCATCATCGGCTGGGGCAAGACAGAGGCCGGCAAAGGCTCGCTCGATCTGATGCAGGCCGACATCGCCGCCGTCGACCGCGGCCAGTGCAACCGCGTGCTGACCGCCGCGCGGATGAACGCGGACGAGGTGCGCAAGGCGCTCAACGATCTCAGTTTCGAGTTCAATCTCGGCCCCGCCGGCCGCAAGGCGCTGGAAGCCGGCATCGTCCAGCAGGGCGGCGCGGTGACGCCGCAAATGTTCTGCGCCGCCGCCAAGACCGACGGCCGCGACACCTGCGGCGGCGATTCCGGCGGGCCGATCCTGCGTCAGGACGCCGAATTCGGCTGGGTGCAGGTCGGCATCGTCTCCTTCGGCGTCGGCCAGTGCGGGCGCGCGGCGCTGCCCGGCGTCTACACGCGGCTCGCGCTCTACACCGACTGGATCCGCTCCGTCGTCGAGGCGCCGACGCGCTGACGGGTCGGTCAGGAACGCCACGTCCGCGCGGGGTCGCCGCGCGGGCTGGCCGGCCTAGTTGGTCACCAGCCGGTAGGCATTGGGCTCGCGCGTCGGGTTGACGACCTCGACGCTCACCGTCGTCGCGCGGTCCGGCGTCCACCAGCAATAGGCGACCGGGCCGCCGCTGTCCTCGGCGCAGATCGGCGCGCCGGCGCCGTCGCGCACCGTCACCGCGACGCGCCGCGTCGCCTCCACATAGATCCCGGCGCGCCGTCCGCCCGCAAAGCTGATCGTCGCATAGGTCTCGCGCGCGCCCGCCGCGAGCCGCCCGGCGTCGAAAAGCGGGCCGCGCTCGCGCCCCTTCTCGCCGGTCGCCGCCACGTCGTCGGCCAGCGACACGACGCGGGCGTCGCCGCGCGCCATCTTGCGCGCCTCGGCGAGCAGCGTGGCCGGCGTGTCGAGCCCGTCCTCGTCGCCGCGCGCGGGACCGCGCGGCGCCATCGCCAGATCGCGGCGCAGCCGCGCGGCGACGATCAGCGCCAGCGGGTCGCGCGCCGCCCGCCCCTGCCCGGCGAGCGCGCGGGCGAGATCGAGCGTCGCGCGCAGGTCGCCGGGCGGCGTCTGCGCCCGCGCCGGCGCTCCCGCCAGCGCCGCCGCGCCGGCGACAGCCAGCGCCGCGCCGATCAGGCGCGCTGCGTCAGTCTCATTGGGCCGTCCCGTCTTCGCCGCATGGTCCGACAATGCACGGTTTCGACGCCCCGCTCCAGCGCCTGCGCGCCCCGTGCGCGGCGATGACGGCGTTTGTCACGCGCGCGCGCGCCGGTTATGTCATGCTCGCGGGCGATGGAGGCGGGGGCCGGGACGGCGATGGGCGAAGAGGCGGGACAGGGCGCGGCGCTCGTCGTCGAGGACGANTCCGCGATTCANGCGCGCGTCGCCGCGCTGCTGGAGCGCGAGGGCTACGCGACGATCTGCGAGGCCGACGGCGAGGCGGGCCTGCGCCGCGCCGCCGCGCAGGCCTTCGATCTCATCGTGCTCGACCGCATGCTGCCCGGCCTCGACGGCCTCGACGTTCTGCGCCGGCTGCGCGCGCTCGGCGTCGGCGCGCCGGCGCTGATCCTCTCCGCGCTCGGACGCGTGGAGGAGAAGGTCGACGGGCTCGAATCCGGCGCCGACGATTATCTCTCGAAGCCCTTCGCGGACGAGGAGTTTTGCGCGCGGGTGCGGACGCTGGCGCGCCGGCGCCGCGCCGAGGCGCATCCGCAGGTGCTGCTGGTCGGCGACGTCGAGATCCACGTCAAGGCGCGCACCGTCCACCGCGCCGGCCGCTTCATCCCCACATCGCCGCGCGAGTTCGATCTGATCCGCTGCCTCGCCGAACATGCCGGGCGCTATCTCACCCGCGCCTTCCTGCTCGAAAAGGTCTGGAACCTGCGCTTCGACCCGCAGACCAACGTCGTCGACGTGCATGTCGGGCGTTTGCGCCGCAAGCTCGACGAGGGCTTTTCGCGCTCCGCCTTGGTCACCGCGCGCGGCGAGGGCTACAAGCTCGACGACGGCGCCGGGCGCTGCCGGCATGAGCGCGAAGCAAGTCTTCGCAAGGCAAGTCTTCGCGAGGCAAGTCTTCGCACGATCCTGGATCGCGCGGCTGACGGCGCGTTTCGCGGCGCTGTTCGCCGCCTTCATGGCGTTCGCCTTTCTCGGCGTCTGGATCATCGTCGGCCATCTTCTCGACCAGAGCGCGCGCGCCGCGCTGGAGGCCGATCTCGCCTCCTTCGCCGAGGTGCAGGCGCAGCGCCTGCTGCCGGGCCTGCGCGAGGCGGTCGAGCGGCGCGCCGAGGCGAGCGGCGGCGCGCGCCGCGCGATCCTGTTCGGACGGCAGGGCGAGACGTTGGCGGGCGATCCCGCCGGCCTGCCGGAGGGCGCGCGCGCGGCGCGCGGCGAACCGCGGCGCGTCGGGCCCTGGCTCGCCGCCGGGCGCACGCTGCCGGGCGGCTTCGCGCTCGTCGTCGCGCATGACCGCGCCCGCGACGACGCGCTGTCGCGCGCGCTGGCGCTGGCGTTGGCGGGGCTCGGCCTCGTGGCGGGCGCCTTCGGCGTCGCCGGCGGCCTCGCCGCCGGGCGCGGTGCGCTGGCGCGCGTCGAGGAGATCAACGCCGCGCTGGCGCGGGCGGCGGCGGGCGATCTGACCGCGCGCGCGCCGGCGCAAGGCGCGCGCGACGAATTCGCGACGCTGGCGGGCGGCGTCAACGCCGCGCTCGACCGGCTGGCGGCGCTGGTGGCGGGCCTCAAGGCGGTGGCCGAGCGCATCGCGCACGAGATGCGTTCGCCGCTCGCCCATCTCGGCGCCGGGCTCGACGACGCCCGCCGCGCCGCGCAAGCGGGCGAGGCCGGGCCCGCACTCGCCGCGCGCGTCGCGGATCTGCGCGGCGAGGTCGACGAGATGATCGCGGTGTTCGGCGCGCTGCTCGACGTCACCCTCGCCGAGGCGGCGGCGGGCGATCCGCGCGGCCTCGCCCCCGTCGATCTCGGCGCCATACTCGCCGAGATGAGCGAGCTTTACGAGGCGCCGGCGGAGGAGCGCGGCGTGCGCCTGACGCGGCGCGGCGCGGACGGCGTCGTGGCGCTCGGCGACCGCCATCTGTTGTCGCGGCTGATCGCCAATCTGATCGACAACGCGGTGAAGTTCTCGCCGCAGGGCGGCGACGTCGAGACGGCGCTGGAGGCGAGCGGCGAGAGCTTCGCGCTCAGCGTGCGCGACCACGGCCCCGGCCTGCCGCAAGGCTTCGCGGACAAGGCGTTCGAGCTGTTCTCGCGCGCCCCGCAGGCGGCCGCGACGCCCGGCCACGGCCTCGGACTGGCGCTGGCGCGCGCCATCGCCACCCGCCACGGCATGCGCCTGACCCTCGAAAACGCCGCCCCGGCCTGCGCGTCACGCTGTCGGGCCGCCTCGCGCCGAAGTGACGGGCGTCACGCTCGGAATAGTCGCCGGCGTTGAGACGCAAAGAAGCGTCGACTATGCTGCGTCATGACGTTCGACATCTGGCGGGGCGAACAGACTTGAAAACCGTTTTCTTCTCCTATTCGCACAAAGACGAGGCGTTGCGCGACGAACTCGAAATTCGCTTCACCATGCTCAAGCGCGAAGGATTGATCGAGGCCTGGCACGACCGGCGCATCGCTGTCGGAAAAGACTTCGACGACGAAATTTCCCGGAAGCTGGAGGAGGCCGACGTCATCCTGCTGCTGGCGAGCCCGGACTTTCTGGCGTCGGATTATTGCTGGGGCAAGGAGGTCAAACGCGCGATGGAGCGGCACGCCGCGCGCGACGCGCTGGTGATTCCGATCGTCCTGCGACCGTGCGAGTGGACGCGCGCGCCTTTCGGCAAGCTGCTGGCTGCNCCCTCGGACGGCAAGGCGGTGACGGGCTGGAGCGACCGCGACGCCGCCTTCCTCGACGTCGCGCGAAAAATCAGGGCCGCCCTGAACGAACGTCCCGAGCGCGCCGGCGCCGCTTCGTCGCCGCCGCCCGCCGCTGCGGCCAGCGCGGCCGCGCCGCGCGTCGCGCAAGCGCGTTCCAGCAATCTCGCGATCAACAAGCGGTTCACGCAAGCCGACGAAGACGCCTTCGTGTTGAGCGCGTTCGAGTTCATGGCGGAGTTCTTCGAAGGCTCGCTCGACGCGCTTCGCGAGCGCAACGCCGACATCGCCGTGCGCTTTCGCCGCATCGACGCCAACCGCTTCACCGCCGCCGCTTACCGCGACAGCCGCAAGGAGGCGGCGTGCACGATCTGGATCGGCGGAGATGTCATGACGTCGGGCGTCAAATATGTCGGAAGCGACAGCGGCGCGACCAACGTCATGAACGAGACGTTGACCGTCGAGAGAACCGATCACGGCCTGTTCTTCAACGCCTTGATGGGAGGGATGCATCGCTCCGGCGGGGCGTCGCGCAGACTGTCGAGCGAACAGGCGGCGGAATGGTTGTGGGCGATGTTTCTCGAACCGATGCAGCGGCGCTGACGGGCGCGGCGGGTCGACGGCGCATTCCCGCCGCCCTCACCGCGTCGGTTGCCGCACCTGCCAGAAAGAGAGGCTGAGGGCGCTCGCCTCCAGCGCGAGGCGGGGGCCGCCGCGCGTCGCTCCGCTCAGGAGCGCGTCGAGATCGTCGCCCTCCCCGCGCGCCGCGCCGGCGGCCGCGTCGTTGAACGCGGCGAGCCCGCACAGATTGGGCAGCTCCGCCTCGCCGGGTCGGAACGGCGCGCCGATCACCAGCGCGCCATTGGCGGCGGCCGGCGCGAAGCCGGGGCTGATCGCGCGGGCGTGATAGGGAATTTCGACGCTCAGCCGCTTGCCGGGTTCGAGCCGGTCGGCGACGCTCAGCCCGACCGGGCAGGCCGGGCGGCGGGCGATCAGGTTCCAGCCGTCGTCGAGGAAGAACACCGCCGGCAACACCGCCTCCTCGCCGCGATTTTCGAGCGTGAGCGTGAGGCGATCGCAGACCTCCAGCGGCGCGCCCTCCTCGATCGGCGCGCCCGGCGTCTTGAACGCGCATTTGCCGGAGGCGTCGAGACCGTGACGGCGCGCCTGCGCCGTCACCGCCAGCGCGCCGGCGCCGAGCCCCGCCTGCGCCAGCCGGCGCAGCGTCAGCGCCTGCCGCGCGCGCGACAGCGCCCGCTCCAGCGCGGCGGCGGCGCGGGCCGGATCGGCGAAGGTTTCCGAGGTGACGAGAGGCCCGGCGTCGAGCGCGCTCGCCTCGGCGCCGGCGGGCGCGAGGCGCAGGCCTTGCGGCGTCAGCCAGGCGACGAGCCCGGGTCGTCCTGCGTTCGCGCGACGCGCCCCGCCAGCGGCCCGTCGACGACGGCGTCGAGCGCGGCGCGGGCGGCGGCGGCGAAAGCGGGCTCCTCGACACCCGGCGCGAGGCGGGGCGGGGCGAGGCGCAAGGCGACGCCCGCCGCCGGACGCAGCAGGCGGGCGTAAGCGGCCTCCTCGCTTCGGCTTGTCGGCCTGTTCGCCGGTCTTTTGCCCGGTCTTCCGGCCGGTTTTCTCCGTGGACGCTTCGCCCGCGCAGGGCGAGCGCAGCGGATCGCAGCCGGCCGGCGCGAGCGCGTAACGCGCTTCGAGCGCCTGCGCCTGCGTGACGACGGCGCGCGCCAGCGCCGCCTCGGGCGGGGCGTCGGGCGTCGCGTAGAGGGCGATCACCGCGCCTTCGTCGAGCCCTTCGAGTTGGCCGGCGAGGACGACGCCGTCGGCGACGCGCCAGGTCGTCCCGCTCTGCGCCGGCGCGCCGCCGGGAAGGGCGCGTCGAGCCCGTCGCCCTCGAAGCTCGGGGTCTGGCGCGCCTGAAAGCTCGGGTCGGCGCGCAGCAGCCGGCCGGCCTCGACCAGCGTCTGGCGGTAGCTCAGGCCGCGCGAGCGTTCGAGCGCCTGCGCCAGCGCGAGCGTGAAGATCGAGCCCCAAGAGCGTTTCGCGAGCGGCAGATTGGCCGGCAGCGCGGCCTCGCGCGCCGTCTCGTTGGGCTGCGAGGCGTAGAAGGCGACGAGCCTGCCCGCGCCCGGCGGCGGCGCCGGCTGTTCGGCGAGCGGCGTCGTGCGGTCGGGCGACAGCGCGTTCGCCACGCTCGCCTCGCCCTGCGGCGGGTCGATCTTCTTGTCGCGCGCGGCGCCCTCGACGTCGCGCGAGGCGGCGCCGGAGAAGCAGGAATCGAGGATGAACCACACGTCCGCGCCCTTCAGGCGGATGGCGTCGAGCCGGGCGCCGAACTCGGTCGAGACGATGGCGGCGGAAAACGGCTCGGCGCCGGCCGAAGCGTTCGGCGCGGCGTCGGCCGGCAGGAAAAGCTGATCGAGCCCGTCGCTCTTGCGCGCCGCCCGCGCCGCCTGCCGCGAGCCGTGGCCGGAGCCGTAGACGACGACGAGGTCGCCGCGCTCGGCGCTCGCCGCCAGCCGGTCGAGCTCGCCCAGAATCGCCGCCCGCGTCGGCGCGCCGCGCGTCCCCTCGACGCCGTCGGCGAGCACGATGAAATCGGATGTCGGCAGCCCGCGCGCGGACAGAGCGCGCATCACCCGGCGCACGTCGTTGGCGGGGGCGCGCAGCCGTTTGTCGGCCGGGAAATTCGGATAGGCGGAGACGCCGAACAACAGGCCGAGGGTCTTGGCCTGCGCCGGGGCGACGCCGGCCGCGCCGAGCCAAAGGCAGAGCGCGCCGAAAGCGGCGGCGACGAAGCGCGCGCCCGCGCGGCGGATCGGGACGGCGCCGATCAAGGCGCGCGCCCGCCCTTGGCGAGACGGTCGAGCAAGGCGCGGGCGGGGGCGTCGTCGCGGCCCGCCAGCAGGCCGGCGGCGTAGAAATCATGCCGGGCGGGCTTGCGCGACAAGACCGACCGCGCGCGCCAGCGCCGCCGTCTCGGGCGTCGGCGCGCCGGCCGCGATCCAGTCGGGCGGCGACGGCGCGGGCGCGACGGTCAGCTCGGCTTTCGCCACCCGCCCTTCGGCGTCGCGCAGCAACAGGGTCAGCCGCCCGGCCGCCCCGGCGGGCACGACCAGCGCGGCGCTTTGCGCGTCCGTGCGGATCGCCGCCAGCGGCGCGCGGGCGGAGCGCGCGGGGGCGAGCAGTTCGAGCGTGAAAGGCGCGGCGCCGTCGCGCCAGGCCGCCCAGAGCGGGGCGCCCGCCGCGACACGCTGGCCGCGCGCCGCCCCCAGCGTGAAGCGCGGCGGCGCGTCGGCGCGGCCCACCAGATTGGTCGCCGTCGCCTCGGGCTTGGCGCGGAACAGGTCGCCGAGCCGCGCGGCGAGCGCGGCGAAGCGACCGCCTCCGCCCATCTCGCCGACGACGCGATGGGGCGAGCGCGCCGCGTCGACGCGCAGGCGCTTGTCCTTCGCCGTCTCGATCACCAGGGCGGCAGCGCCCTCCACCTCCAGCGCGTCGCCGTCGAACAGCGGCGTCCACACCTGCGCCTCGATCGGCTGGCCCTCGCGCCGCAGCACCGGCGCCGGCGCGCCCGGCGGCGCCTCGACCGCGACGACGTAACCGGCGGGGCGACGCTCCTGCGCACATGCGGGCGTGATCAGAGTTGCGGGCGTGATCAGGCCGAGGATCGCCGCGAGCAGCGCGACGACGCGCGCGGGGGCAAGACACAGCCGGCGCATCAGGCGTTCTCCGCTTGCGAGGTCGAAGGTTTGAGCAGCACCCGCCAGCGCAGGCCCGAACGCCATCCCGCGACGATGTCCCACAGGCTTTGCGCGGCGGCGAGGCGGCGAGCATGGCGAGCGCCGAGGCGACGATTTCGAGCGCGCTCGACGGCGCGACGAGGCGCCCGAGCAGCGGCGCGGCCGCCAGACAGATCAGCGTGACCACGACGCTCGCCGCCGCCGCCCGCAGGCGCGACGAGGCGAGCGCCATCGCCGCGAACAGAGCCAGCGCGATCAGCGTGCGGCCGGCGTCGCCGATCCGCGCCGCGCTCAGGATCGCCGGCGCGCCAGCCACCGCGTTGGCGGCGATCACCACGCCGGGCAGCCGGCCGATCGGCGTCGGATGCTCGTCGAACGTGTCCGAATGCGTCGCGCCGACGATCACGAAACGCCCGGCGAAGGGCGCGTCGGCGACGCGCGCGGCGGGAAGCGCGACGCCCTGCGCGTCGACCAGCGTGCGCGCGGGAATGCGCCGCATCAGCGCCGTCGCGCGCCCGGCCGCGTCCTCGATCTCGGGCATGGGCGCGCCCGGATCGGCGCTGAACAGGAAAGAGATGTTGGCCTCCTCGGCCGGATTGCGCGGCCAGTCCGGCGCCGGGCCCGGATTTTTCGGAGCGGGCGCCTCTCCCGTTTTGTCCGCGGTTTTGACGCGGGCGCAGGCCGAGCGCGCGCCAGTCGAGGAAGCGGTCGAGATCGCTTTGCGCCCGCCCGGCCGCGATCGCCGCCGCGATCAGCTGCGGCGAGGGATAGGCGAGGCCCGCTCCGTTCTCGCAGACCGTCTGCGCCAGCCGCCAGCGTCGCACCACGCCGTCGGAATCCTTCAAGGCGAGGCTCGCCGCCTGGCGGATGTTGGCGCGCCCGGCGATCTCGCGCTCGAAGGCGAAGGGCTCGGGCGTCTCGCCCTCCTCGCCGACGCGGAAACGGCGGGCGAGCGCCAGCGGCGGCGCCTGAGCGGGCCACGCCGCCAGCGTCTCGCGCAGGGCCGCGTCGCCGGCGGCGTCCGGGCTTGGGCGCGACAGATCGACGTCGAGCAGCACGCCGTTCGCGCCCTTGGCGGCGGCGAGCGACAGCAGCCCGGCGAGCAGCGCGCGCGGCGCGCGGTCGGGCGATCCGTAGAGCGCCATCGCCTCGGCGTCGACGTCGATCAACGTCACCGGCACGGCCGAGCGCGTCGCGCCCGAGAAGGTCGAGGTCCAGCGGATCAGCAAGTCGCGATCGCTCAGCGCGGAGGCGGCGTCGGAGACGAGGTCGGTCTTGCCGAACAGGCCGAGCAGCCCGATCAGCGCGGCGAGGATCGCCGGCCGCGCCCATTTCTCCGCCC
This sequence comes from Rhodoblastus sp., assembly GCA_013693735.1. Taxonomy (GTDB): domain Bacteria; phylum Pseudomonadota; class Alphaproteobacteria; order Rhizobiales; family Beijerinckiaceae. The sequence continues at coordinate 1,055,246 of CP059255.1, forward strand.
GTCGCCGAAGCATCGTCCCGCGCCCCCGCCCCTCTCTCCGATTACGGGCCGTTCGCCCGCAAATCCAGCGTGAATTGACGCGCCGCCACGCCTGCGCCCGCGCCCTCCTCCTCGTCGGCGAAGGGGTTGGCCGCGCGCAGCGACGGATCGGCGAGGCCGGCGCGCGCCAGCAGCGTCGCGAAGCCGCGCGCGCCGACCGCCCGCAGCGCCGGGCCGGGCTCCGGCGGCGCCGAGGCGATCAAGCCGCACAGATTGGGCGCCATGCCGCCCTTGCGCGGCAGCGCGAAGACGATGACGCGGTGCGCGCCGGCATGGCCCGGCCCCGACGCCGTCCACAGCCGCGCCTGCGTGCGCACCACCAGCGGCCGCCCGGCCTTGGCGGGCAGAAAGGCGAGACAGCCGTTCTGGCGCCAGTCGCGCGATGGGATGGCGATTTCGCCCACGGGATCGAGCAGGAAGACGGCGACGTCGAGATCGCTCTCGCCCTGATTGGCGATCGACAGCTTCAGCCCGTCGCAATGGCCGATCGCCTCGGCCTGCACGTCGGAGACGGCGCGCGCGACCGGCGCGAGCGGCGCGGCGCAGGCGCGGCGCGCATCGGCGAGGCGGGCGGGGTCCGTCTCGCGCGTGGCTTCGAGCGTCACGTCGAGCCCTGGCCTCGCGGCGCCTTCGGCCGCCGCGACGCCGGCGAGGCGGACCAGATTGGCGGCGCGCGCGAACCGCCAGAGGGCGTCGCGCAGGCCGGCGCGCCCGGCCTCGCCGGCGGGATAGGCGGGCGCGCGTCGCGTCTCGTCGCCGGGCGCGGCGAGCGCGGCGTCGCGCGACAGCAGGATGGTCTCGCCCGCGCGCGTCGCGACGAGGTCCGCGCCGCCCTCGACCAGATCGACCGGCAGGCCGGCGGCCGCCGCCGCGACGTCGGGCCGCGCCGCCTCGTCGGCCGCGACCGTCAGGCGAAAGCCGACGCCCGCGCTCTCGACCTGCGCCCACAGGCTCGCGGGCGCGCCGGGCGCGGCGAGGGCGCCGGCGCGGCTTTCGATCGGCCCGGCCTCGGCGACGAGCACCGAGCCGAGCGCATGGGCGTCGGCGGTCGGCCCGTCGAACAGCGCGAGGCGCGCGCCCGCGTCGATCCTNNGCATCTGGCCGGCCTCGACGATCACGCCCTCGGGCGTCGGGCGGGCGGGAAAGCGCGGCGGGCCCTGCGCCGCCTCGACGCCGGGCAAGGCCGCGTCGAGATCGCCCTCGAACATCGGCGCCGGCGCGCCGGCGGCGACCGCGACGTCGGCGGCGACCAGCCGGGCGAGATCGCGATAGCTGCGCGCCCGGCCCTGTTCGAGCGCGCGCACGAGGCGCCAGGTGAACAGGCCGAAGGGCCTGGCGGCCTGATCGGANNAGGTTTGGCGCCCTCGTCGCCCAAAATCCGGCGGCGCCGGCAGCGGCCGCTCCAGCGCCTCGCTCCAGGCGTCGACCGCGAAAAAGCCGACCATCGCGCCGCGATCCTCGGCGCGCGCGACGGCGCGGCGGGTCGCGGGACGGGCGGTCGCGACCGGCGGCGTCTCGGACGCCGTTTCGGGCGCGCCAAGCGCCGACGCGTCGACGCCGCGCGGCGTCCCCGCGCCGGCCCGCGTCACCGTGCCGGCGTGGCAGGCGTCGACGATGACGAACAGCCGCGCCCCGGTCGCGCGGATGCGGTCGAGCGCGCGGCCCAGCTCCTTGTCGACGATGGCGTTGCGCACGCCGCGCGTCTGCGGATCGTAGCGCCCGGCGTCCTTGGGCAGGAGCACCTGCACGCGCCCGCCCGGCTCGGGCTCGGCGCCTCCTCGACNCTCGCCTTCGGGCTGCGTCGCTCCGTGACCGGAATAGTGCACCAGCGCGAGATCGCCCGGCCCCGCCCGCTCGGCGAGGTCGGCGAGGGCCGACAGGATCGCCGCGTGCGTGGGGGCGGCGCGCGGTCGCGGCGCGTCGGCGCGCTCGGGCAGGCCCTCGGCCAGCACCGTCACGTCGTCGGGCGAAAAGCCCTTGCGGGTGAGAACGCGCCACAACGCCAGCACGTCGTTGCGCGGCCCTTCGAGGGAGCGGATCGCGGGTTCGTCATAGGCGGCGACGCCGATCAGCAGCGCGTGATCGCGCGCCTGCGCCGGCGCGGCGGCGAGGCCGGCGACAAGCGCGGTCGCGGCGGCGAGGGATCGGGCGAGGCGTCGCGGCGTCATCGCCGAAACATCGCCGCCCCGCGCCGCGCCCGCAAGAGCGCGCCGCGCCGGCGGGCATGACAAAGCCCGTCATGCCCGCCGCGATGACGGGCTTCGTCATTTGACGCCGCGCGGGGCTTCGCACAGTCTCGACGAAGAGGCGGCGGGGGCGCCGCGACGGGGTTGCGACGATGACGATTTCGGCTTTGCGCAGGCGTTTCGCGGCGGTCGGATTGGCGGCGTTGGGCGCGGCGACGCTCTTCGCCGGCGCGGCGCGCGCAGGACGCCACGCTCGCCGCCGACAAGGCGAAGCTTCTGGCCTGCGTCGAGGCGGCTTTCCCCGAAGGCATGCCGCCCGGCGCGCCGCCGCCGCCGGCGCCGCGCGAGTGCCTCGGCCTGCTCGAAAAGATCCCTCCTGCGCGCGCGAACAGCGCTGCGCCCGGCGCGAATCCCTCGCCTGGCTGGCGTTGGCGCGCGAGGCCGACGGGCAGCGGGGCGGCGCGCGCAACCGCGCCGCCCACAAGGCCGCCGTCGACGGTCTGGCGCGGCAGGCGCGCGCCGTCTGCACGGCGGCGGCCGCGAACTCCGCCTGGGGCGCGGAAGCGGTCGCGGCAGGAAAATTCCGCATCGACCTCGACCATCCTTGCGTGCGCGACGTCATCGCCGGACAGGCGATCTTCCTGCTCGGCTACGCCTACGGAGCGTGACGCCTTGGCGCGCGGCGCGGCGGGGACGCATTGATCTCCGCTCTCAGACTTTCGGCTGAAATCCGGCGGTTTTGACGCCGGTCAATTCTCCGAACGGTCGGTTGGCGCAGCATCCGGGCCTTGGCGGGCCGGGGCCTGCGCAGGGCGGCGGAGCCATGAACGTCCAGACGAGCAAGATCGCGCCGGAGCGCGCGGAGGCGGCGTCGCTGCCGCTGATGGGCAACGAGGCGATCGCGCGCGGCGCCTGGGAGGCGGGCGTCAAGGTCGCCTCCGCCTATCCCGGCACGCCCTCGACCGAAATTCTCGAAGCCTTCGCGGGCTATCCCGCCGCCGACGTCGCGGCCGAATGGGCGGTCAACGAGAAGGTCGCGCTCGACACCGCCATCGGCGCGTCGCTGATGGGCGTGCGCGCCATCGCCTCGATGAAGCATGTCGGGCTCAACGTCGCCTCCGACTCGCTGATGTCGCAATCCTATATCGGCGCGCATGGCGGGCTCGTGCTGGTGGTGTGCGACGACCCCGGCATCCATTCCTCGCAGAACGAGCAGGACACGCGCCTGTTCGCCAAACTCGCCGGCGTGCCCTGTCTGGAGCCCTCCGACGCGCAGGAGGCGCATGACTTCACCGCGCTCGCCTTCGAATTGTCGGAGCGCTTCGACACGCCGGTGATCGTGCGCTCGACGACGCGCCTGTCGCACACCCGCTCGGTGGTGAAGGTGGGCGCGCGCGCGCCCGCGCCGAAGGGCTTCATCGACCAGCCGAGCCGCACCGTCACCATTCCCGCCAACGCACGCCGCCTGCATCCCAAGGTGCTGGAGCGCGAGGCCAGCCTCGCCGCCTATCTGGAGACGTCGCCGCTGACGCGCTGGGAGAAGGGCGAGACGCGCTTCGGGATCGTCACGGGGTCGACCGCCTATCTCTATGTGAAGGAGGTCGCNCCCAAGGCCAGCGTGTTGAAGCTCGGTTGCGCCGGGCCGCTGCCCGAAGCCGCGATCCGCGCCTTCGCCGCCTCGGTGGACCGTCTGATCGTCGTCGAGNNGCTGGAGCCCGTTCTCGAAACCGCGATCCGGGCGATGGGCGTGGAGGCGCAGGGCAAGGCGTTTTTCTCGCGTCTGGGCGAATTGTCGCCCGAACTGGTGCGGGAGGGCCTGGCCAAGGCCGGCGTCGTCGCGCCCGCCCCCGCGCGCGAGACCATCGCGGTCGAGGCGATGGCGCGCCCGCCGGTGCTGTGCGCGGGCTGCCCGCATGTGGGGACCTATCACGCGCTGCGCGGGCAGGACGCGCGGGTGGCCGGGGACATCGGCTGCTACACGCTCGCCGCCGTCGAGCCGCTGCGCTCCATCGACACCACGGTGTGCATGGGCGCGAGCGTCGCCAACGCCGTCGGCATGTGGAAATCGGGCGTCGAGAAGAAGCCGATCGTCGCCACCATCGGCGACTCGACCTTCCTGCATTCGGGCGTTCCGCCGCTGATCGACGCCGTCTACAACAAGGCCAACATCACGGTCATCCTGCTCGACAATTCGATCACCGCGATGACAGGCGGGCAGGACCACCCCGGCACCGGCCGGCTCTTGCGCGGCGAGCCCACCCATAAGGTCGATTACGAAAAGATCGTGCGCGCCTGCGGCGTCGAGTGGGTGCGCAAGGCCGATCCCTATCAGGTCGGCGCGCTCTACCAGACGATCCGCGAGGCGATCCTGCACAAAGGCGTCTCGGTGGTGATCTCCGAGCGCCCATGCGTGCTCGATCCGGTCAAGATCAAGGGCGAGCCGCTGGCGATCCGCGCGGAAGGCTGCGTCGCCTGCCAGTCCTGCATGAATCTGGGATGCCCGTCGCTGATCTGGAGCGACGAGATGCATGAGGGCCATCACAAGGTGACGATCGACGCCTCGACCTGCATCGGCTGCACGCTGTGCGCGCAGCTGTGCCCGACCGACTGCATCCAGCCCCTCGCGCGGCCGGCGGCGACGCGATGAGCGACGACCTCAAGGCCGCCCAGGGCCTCAACGTGATGATCGTCGGCGTCGGCGGTCAGGGCGTGCTGCTGATCTCGAAGGTGATGGCCGTGTTGGGCCAACGCCTGGGCCTGCAGGTCAAGCAAAGCGAGGTGCATGGCATGGCCAAGCGCGGCGGCGCCGTGTTCAGCCATGTGCGTTTCGCCAAAGAGGTGTGGTCGCCCACCATCGCCAAGGGCGAGGCCGACGCGATTCTGGCGCTGGAATGGGCCGAGGGCCTGCGCTGGCTCGACCATCTGCGCCCGGAGTCGGGCGTCTTCATCGCCGACACCAAGCGCATCGTGCCGCCCTTCGCCTGCCGAAATCGCGGCGCCGGCGCGGCNGATGGCTACGCCCGGCAGACGCCGGAGGAGATCATCTCGCGCGTCGCCGACGGCTTCGCGCTCGACGCGACGGCGATGGCCGGCGAACAGGGCGACGCGCGCGCCGCCAACGTCGTGCTGCTCGGCGCCTTCTCGACCGCGCTCGACGTGCCGGTCGCCGACTGGCTCGCCACCATCGAGAGCCTCGTTCCGCCCGAGACGCGCGAGATCAACCGCGCCGCCTTCATCGCCGGGCGCGACTGGGCGCGCGCGGCGCGCGCCGACGCGAGCCTGCGCTACGACGGCTCGGTCGCCAGCCACGCCGCGCCCGGCGCGTCGGCGAGCGTCGAGGTGGCGATGACCATCAACGAGGCCTGGTGCAAGGGCTGCGACATCTGCGTGAAGCTGTGCCCCGAGCGCTGTCTGGCGATGAACGACCGGCAGGTCGCCTATCTGAAACATCCGGACGCGTGCACCGGTTGCCACATCTGCGAGTGGCTGTGCCCGGACTTCGCCATCTCCGTCGTCAACGTCGTCACGCCGCAGGTCGCCGCATGACCGCCTCGCCCCGTTCGCTCCACGGCAATCAGGCCTGCGCGCTCGGCGCCGTCGCCGCCGGCTGCCGCTTCTTCGCCGGCTATCCGATCACGCCCTCCTCGGAGGTCGCCGAGCAATTGTCGCGCGAGCCGCCCAAGGTCGGCGGCGTCTTCATCCAGATGGAGGACGAGATCGCCTCCATCGCCGCGATGATCGGCGCGGCGCTCGGCGGCGCCAAGGCGATGACCGCGACGTCGGGCCCCGGCTTCTCGCTGATGCAGGAGAATCTCGGCTACGCCGCGATGACCGAAACGCCCTGCGTCATCGTCAACGTGATGCGCGGCGGACCCTCGACCGGCATGCCGACGCGCCCGGCGCAGGGCGACGTCATGCAGGCGCGCTGGGGCTCGCATGGCGATCATCCGATCATCGTGGTGACGCCTGCGAGCGTGCAGGAGATCTACACCGAAACGGCGCGCGCCTTTAACCTCGCCGAGACGTTCCGCACCCCTGTCGTCGTGCTTTACGACGAGGTGATCGCGCATCTCACCGAGACGGTCGATCTGCCGGCGCAGCTGGAGATCGCCCACCGCAAACTGGCGACGGGGACGGAGCCCGACTTTCTGCCCTACGCCGACGCGCCCGACCATGTGCCGACGATGGCGCGCCCCGGCGACGGCCATCGCGTCCATGTCACCGGCCTGACGCATCTGCCCGACGGCTTCCCGACCCAGAAGCCCGACCTCGCCGACACGGCGCTGCGCCGGCTGATCGACAAGATCGAGACGAACCGCGAGCGCATCGAGAGGATCGAGCGCGTCGACTGCGAGGACGCCGAGTTCGTGATCGTCGCCATCGGCATCGTCGCGCGGGCGGCGCGGCGGGCGGTGCAGGTCCTGCGCGGNGAGGGGATCAAGGTCGGGCTGCTGCGGCCGGTGACGCTGTGGCCGTTTCCGGAGGAGGCGGTGCGCGAAGCCGCCGCCAAAGCGCGTCGCGTCCTCGTCCCGGAGATGAATCTCGGCCAGATGGCGCTGGAGGTCGAGCGGCTCGTCGGCGCGGCGAAGACCTGTCGCCTCAACCGCATCGACGGCGAGCCGATCTCGCCGGCCGAGATCGCGCAATGCATCCGGGAGCTGGCGGCGTGAACGACATGACCCCACCGCGCCGGTCGAGGCCGGACGATTCGACATCAAGGACTATCTGCGGCTCAATCTGATGCCGCATTTCATGTGCCCCGGCTGCGGCCACGGCATCGCGCTGCGGGCGCTGTTGTGGGCGGTGCACGAGCTTCAGATCGACAAGAACAAACTCGCCGTCGTCTGCGGCATCGGCTGCTCGGGGCGCGTCGGCGCCTATATCGACGCCAACACCTTCCACACCACGCATGGGCGCCCGCTCGCTTTCGCGACGGGGCTGAAGCTGGCGCGGCCCGATCTGACGGTGATCGTCATCACCGGCGACGGCGATTGTCTGGCGATCGGCGGCAACCACCTCATCCACGCCTGCCGGCGCAATCTCGACATCACCTGCCTGATGCTCAACAACGAGGTTTACGGCATGACCGGCGGGCAGGTGTCGCCGACGACCGCCGCGCAGCGCATCACCACCACGACGCCGGGCGGCAACGCCGAGCCGACCTTCGACGCCTGCAAGCTCGCCGAGGCGGCCGGCGCGAGCTTCGTGGGCCGCGAGGTGACCTTGCAGACGCCTTCGCTGAAAAACCTCGTCAAGCAGGCGATCGCCCATCCCGGCTTCGCCTTCGTCGAGGTGATGAGCGACTGCACCGAGATCTACGGCCGCAAGAACGACCTCGGCGAGAGCCCCGAAATGGTGCTGAGCCAGAAGGCCGACATGCGGCCGGAGGCGTTCGGAAACGCCGCCGACCAGCCGTTCCGTCCGCACCGGCTGCGCACCGGCGTCTTCGCCAAGAAAGACGCGCCCGAATATGGCGCGGCCTATCGCGCCCGCGCCGCCCTGGCGCGCGGCGGCGCGCGCTGAGGAGAGACGACGATGCGCAGCGAAATCCGCCTCGCCGGCTCCGGCGGCCAGGGCCTCATTCTGGGCATGCACATCCTGTTCCGCGCCTTCGGCCTCGACGGCCGCGCCGCGGCGCAATCGCAAAGCTACGAGCCGACNCCGCGCGGCGGCTTCTGCTTCTCCGACGTGATCGCCTGCGACGATCCGGCCGATTACCCGCTCGCCACCGGCCTCGACATGATGGCCGCGCTCTCGCAGATCGGGCTCGACCGTTCGCTCGCGACGCTGAAGCCGGGCGGGCTGCTGGTGGTCGACGAGCGCCTCGTGCCGGAGCCGCCGAAGTCGGGTTACGCGCTGCATGTTCTGCCGCTCTCGGCGCGCGCGGTCGCCATCGGCAGTCCGCGCGTCGCCAACATCGTCGCCCTGTCGGCGATGGCGGCGCTGTCGGGCGTCGTCGCGCGCGACGCNTTNGAGGAGGCGGTTCGGCTGGAGACGCCGGAAAAATTCGCCGATCTCAATCTCGCCGCGCTCGCCGAGGGTTATGCGCTGGCCGGAGCCCGCGCGGCGGCCTGAACCGTCGACGAGCGATGAATTTGTCTATACAAATGCGCGTCAACTCAAGGGGCGACGCGTGACCCGCAGCGTGAGCTATCGCGACGTGAAGGCCGACCTTCTGGCCCAGATCCGTTCCGGCCGGCTCGCGCCNGGGGCTTTGCTGCCNGGGGAGGAGGAGTTGCGCCAGCGCTATGGCGCAGCGCGCGGCACCATCAATCGGGCGATGCGCGAGCTCGTGGCCGACGGGCTGATCGAGCGCAAGCGGCGCGCCGGCTCATGGGTGCGGCAAGCGCCGCTGCGCCAGGCGCGCTTCGCGATTCCGTTGGTGCGGATCGAGATAGAGGCCGCAGGGGCGCTGTATCGCTACGTGCTGACGCGCTCGCGAATCGCGCCTTGCCCGGATTGGCTTCGCGCCCTGTCGTCGCTGCCCGAAGGCGCGCCCATGCGTCATCTGCTCTGTCTGCATCTGGCCGACGGCGTTCCCTATCAGCACGAAGATCGCTGGATCAGCCTCGACGCCGTGCCGGCGGCGCGCGACGCCGATCTGACGGAGGAGGGGCCGAACGAATGGCTCGTGCGTCATGTGCCGTTCTCGACCGCGCAAATCAGTTTCTCGGCCTGCGCCGCGGAGGAGGAGGCGGCCACGGCGCTTGGCTGCGCGCCGGGCGATGCGCTGTTCCAGGTCGAACGGCGGACCTGGCGCGAGGAGACGCCGGTCACCTATGTGCGCATGCTGTTTCGTCGCGGCCATCGGATGACGACGATGGCCTGACGCGAACGGGCGGACGCTTCGCCGACGAACTGGTCGCCGCCGGGCCATTCGAGCGACTGCGACGCAGGCCGGTCCCCGCCGCTTGACTCCGTTTGTCTAGACATAATAACGATTGAAACGGACTTGACCGGGGTTCCGATGCTCCTCACCGGGCTGACGCTCGCAACGGCCGACGGCGGGGACTTCACGGTCAGGCCCGGCGCGGCGGTCCGGCTTGGCCCTTCGATCCCATCGCGCGCCGAGCGTTTGTCCGATCTCGGGCGCGTTCTGCGTCTCACGCGAGACGACGGCGGCGCCTCTCCCCTCCTGCGCGTGGCCGGCGAGCGGATGGACGTCTCGACCGACCGAAGTCTCGCCGCGTCGCCGCCGTCCTCGCCGCCTCCGGTCCAATGTCCAAGCGGGCTCATCGTCAACGCGTGGGGCGCTTGCGTCGTTTCGTCTTCGCGCCTTGACATGCGACGCCCAGAAGGAGAACCGCGTATGAGCCGAACGCCCGCGCCCGTCGACGTCGTCCGCGGCGACAGCCCTCTCATCCTGGGCTTGCCGCATACAGGGACATGGCTTCCCGACGATGTGTTCGCCCGCCTCAATCCGCGAGGCCGGCTGCTCCTCGACACGGATTGGCGCATCGAAACGCTCTATGACGGGCTCGCGCCCGGAGCCACCACGGTGCGGGCGACCTTCCACCGTTACGTCATCGACGCCAATCGCGGCCCCGACGACGCGAGCCTTTATCCGGGCCAGAACACCACGGGCCTGGTTTCGACGACCGATTTCGACGGGGTCGCGATCTGGGACCAGCCTCCGACGCCGGCCGACGTCGCCGATCGGCTGGCGCGTTTCCATGCGCCCTATCACGCCGCGCTCGCCGCCGAAATCGAGCGCGTGCGCGCCCGCCACGGGGTCGCGATCCTTTACGACTGCCATTCGATCCGCTCGACGATCCCCTTCCTCTTCGAAGGCGTTCTGCCTTGCTTCAACATCGGCACCGCCAACGGGGCGGCGTGCGATCCGCGCGTCGAGGCGGCCGCGCGCGAGATCTGCGCCGCGACAGGGCGGACATGGGTCGTCAACGGACGCTTCAAGGGCGGCTGGACGACGCGCCACTACGGGCCCAAGNNGGACGGCGTGCACGCGATCCAGATGGAGCTCGCGCAATCCTCGCACCTCGTCAGCGAAACGCCTCCGTTCGCGCTCGACGCGGAGAAGGCCGCCGCGCTGCGCGCCCCGCTCGGCGCGCTGTTGCGCCGTCTGGAAGCGCTCGCGCCCTCCTCGCCTCCCACTCGCCAGGACCAGCCATGAGCGTCGATTCACGCCAGGACCCACCCGGAGCCGCGCTCGCGCCCTTCGCGCGGCGGTGGGGGCCCCATGAGGGTCGTGCGGCGCGGNACAGCGCGCGCGGCGCCGTGGAANAACGGGGGCGGCGTCACATACGAACTCGCCGTCTTTCCGCCCGGCGCCGATTTCGAGACGTTCGTATGGCGTCTGAGCATGGCTGAGGTGGCGTCCGACGGGCCGTTCTCGGCTTTTCCGGGCGTCGACCGGACGTTGACGCTTCTGGAAGGGGAGGGGATCGCGCTCGATTTCTCCGGCGCGGCTGTGACGCTCGCGCCGAACGCCCCGCCGCTGGCCTTTCCCGGCGAGGCGCCGGTGGTCGGGCGGCTCATTGCGGGCCCCATCCTCGATCTCAACGCGATGACGCGGCGCGGGCGGGCTGCGCATCACGTGCGCATTCTGCCCGCCGGCGAGGCGGCGGGGCAGGGCGTCGTCGCGCTGGTCTCGCGGCGGGCGGGCGTGGCGGTGGCCGCGACGACGCTGAACCGCGGCGACGCGTTGCTGGCCGATCCAGGCGAAACGCTGGCCGGGTTGCGCGGCGACGCCGAATTGATCGCTGTCGAGATCGTGACCACGGCGGCCGGCGCCGCGCTTGCTTCCGCGGCGCAGGTCTGATGACCTGCGTCGATCGATCCCCCAGCGCCTGCGGACCGTCGGCGCGCCTTGAGACCGCCCCCAAAACGAGGAGGAGCCTGATGACCTTCCGCTTTCCCCTGAAATCCGCCGCCATCGGCCTGGCTGCGCTGGCCTTCGGCGCCTGCGCGGCCTTCGCCGACCAGCTCGACGACATCAAGAAGGCTGGCAAAATCGTCGCCGCCACCGAGATGCATTACGCGCCCTTCGACATGCTGAAGGACGGAAAATACGAAGGTTTCGACCGCGATCTGTTCGACGAGGTCGCCAAGGAGATGGGCGTCACGCCCGAATATCAGGATTTGCCCTGGACCTCGATCCTGCCCGGCCTCGAAGTGAAGAAGTTCGACTTCGTGCTCGCCCCGGTGACCTACACCAAGGAGCGCGCGGCGCGCTACGGCTTCACCCGTCCGATCTCCGACGCGACGGTGGCGCTGGTCCAGAAAAAGGGCGGCGCGCTGACCAAGCCCGAAGACATCAAGGGAAAAACCGTCGGCGTGCAGAAGGGCACCGCGCAGCAAAAGCAGCTCCAGGCCTACGCCGAAAAGATCGGCGGCGCGACGGTGAAGGAATATGGCACGCCCGACGAAGCCTACGCCGATCTGGCGGCCGGCCGGCTCGACGCCGTCGCAGGATCGGCGCCCAATCTCGCCTATCTCGCCAAGACCCGCCCCGACCAGTTCGCGACCGTCTCTCCGCCCTTCGGCCAGCCCACCTATTTCGGCTGGGTGGCGCGCAAGGGCGACGGCGACACGCTGATCGCGGCGGTCGACGCGGCGCTCGACAAGATCGCCAAGGACGGCCGCATGAAGAAGATTCAGGAGAAATGGTTCGGCGTCGCCGCCGAGCTGCCGGCCAAAATGCCGGTTTGATCGCCCGCGCCGACCTCGCCCCGCACGGACAGCATGTTTTCGTTCAACACGATCCTCGACAATCTGCCCGTGCTGGCGTGGTCGGCGCGCTATACGCTGCTCATCTCCGCGCTCGGCTGCGCGCTCGGCCTGGCGCTCGGCGGCGCGCTGTGCGTCGCGGCGGTGTCGCGGTCGGCGGGGCTGCGGCGCTTCGCGGCGATCTATCTGAGCTTCTTTCGCGGCGTGCCGCTGCTGATCCAGCTTCTGCTGTCGTACTATCTGCTGCCGCTGGTNGGGGTGAACGTGCCTCCGCTGGCGGCGGCGGTCTTCACCGTCGGCCTTTGCGCGGCGGCCTATATCAGCGAAATCCTGCGCGGCGCGCTGAACGCGATCCCGCGCGGCCAGTCCGAGGCGGCGATCGCCATCGGCCTGTCGCCCTTCGATCTGTGGACGCGCATCCTGGCTCCGCAGGCGCTCAAGATCGCCACGCCGGCGCTCGTCAACGAACTGATCCTGCTGGTCAAGGCGAGTTCGCTCGTCACCGTCGTCGGCATCGTCGAAATCACCAGGATGAGCCAGTCGATCGCCTCGGCGACCTATCGGCCGCTCGAAATCTACGTCGCCGCCGCTTTTCTTTATCTGGCGATCAATCTCGTCATCGCCGCCGGCGGGCGCGCCCTCGAACGCAGGCTGGCGACGTGATGGACCTGTCGCTCTTCGTCCAGCATGGGCCGGCCTTGCTGCGCGGCTTCGGCATGACGATCCTGTGCTGGGTGATCGGGGCGGCCTGCGCGATGGCGCTCGGGCTGGCGCTCGAATTGCTGCGCCGCTACGGGCCGCGCTGGGTCGAGTGGCCGTTGCGCGCCTATGTCGAGTTCATCCGAGGCACGCCGTTCCTCGTGCAGCTTTTCGTGCTCTATTACGGCGGGCCGCTGCTCGGCCTGCGGCTCGAAGCGCTGCCGGCCGGGCTGATCGGGCTGACGATCTATGGCAGCCCCTATTTCGCGGAGATTTTCCGCTCGGGCTACGACGCCGCGCCTAAGGGCCAGATCGAGGCGGCGCGCGCGATGGGTTTTCGCGAGACGACGACCTTGGCGCGGATCATGACGCCGATGATGCTGGTCTCGGCGCTGCCGGCGCTGGTCAATTTCTCGATCATCCTGACCAAGGAGACGGTGATCCTGTCGATGATCACCGTGCCGGAGATTCTGTTCGAGACGCAGACGATGATGAGCGAAACCTTCGCCTTCGTCGAGGCGACGCTGGTGCTGGCGCTTTTCTTCTGGGGCTTCGTCGAGGCGATCTCGCGGCTCGGGCGCCGGCTGGAGCGGCGCTTCACGCATTTCCTGCTCGACCGGAGCTGAGCGATGACCGTTTCCGCGCCCGGCGCCGCCGCGCCCGCCTCCGTCACGATAAAGGACGTGTGNCAGTTCTACGGCGCCTTTCAGGCGCTCAAGAACGTCTCCGTCGCGATTCCGCCGGGCAAGGTGACCTGTCTGATCGGCCCGTCCGGATCGGGCAAATCGACGTTGCTGCGCTGCATCAACTTTCTGGAGGAATATGACTCCGGCGAGGTGCGCATCGACGACCGGCTGATCGGCTACGAGACGCCGGGCGGAAAAAGGATGGCCATGCCGGCGCTGCGCGCGTTGCGGCGCGACATCGGCATGGTGTTCCAGCAGTTCAACCTGTGGCCGCATATGAGCGCGCTGCACAATGTCGCCATCGGCCTCGAACGCGTGCGCGGAATGGCGCGGCGCGACGCCGAGGAGCGCGCCCGCGCGGCGCTGGAGAAAGTCGGGCTCGCCGACAAGACGGCGAGCTATCCCAGCCGTCTGTCCGGCGGCCAGCAGCAGCGCGTCGCCATCGCGCGGGCGATCGCGATGCAGCCGCGCATCATGCTGTTCGACGAACCCACCAGCGCGCTCGACCCGGAGCTGGTGGGCGAGGTGCTGGCGGTGATGAAGGGACTCGCGGCCGAGGGCATGACGATGGTGGTGGTGACGCACGAAATGGGCTTCGCCGCCCATGTCGCCGATCGCGTCGCCTTCATGGAGAAAGGCGAGCTCGTCGCGGTCGGCGCGCCGCATGACATTTTCAGCCGCGCCGGCGATCCGCGCGTGGCGTCCTTCCTCAAGACCTATCACGACCGCAACGCCTTCGAGGATGTGTGACAGGCGCGTGACGGCTATTGTCAAGGCGCGGGGATTCACGCCATCCTGACCCAGGGCGACGCCCTGCGCGGGCGCGACGGAGTTCGCATGGCTCAGGTGGAAGTCGACGCCGTCACGAAATTGTGNGGCGCCGTCGCGGCGGTCGACGCGGTCAGTTTCGCAGGACAAGGCGGGGANTTTCTCGCTTTGCTTGGCCCCTCGGGCTGCGGCAAATCGACGATGCTGCGGCTGATCTCCGGCCTGGAGGAGCCTTCCAGCGGCGCGATCTCGATCGGCGGGCGCGACGTCACCAACGCGCCGCCCTCCAAGCGCGGCGTCGCGATGGTGTTCCAGAACTACGCGCTGTTCCCCCATCTCAGCGTCGCGGAAAACATCCTGTTCGGCATGGAGGTGCGCAAGGAGCCGCGGGAGGAGCGCGAAAAGCGCCTCGCCTGGGCGGCCGATCTGTTGCGCCTCAAGGGGCTTCTGGAGCGCAAACCGGGACAGCTCTCCGGCGGCCAACAGCAACGCGTCGCGCTCGGGCGCGCCATCGTCGCGCAGGCGCCCGTGTGCCTGATGGACGAGCCGCTCTCCAATCTCGACGCGCAATTGCGCATGGAGATGCGGCGCGAAATCCGCGAATTGCAGCAACGCCTCGGCATCACGATGATCTATGTCACGCATGATCAGGTCGAGGCGATGACGATGGCCGATCAGGTCATCTTGATGCGCGATGGCCGGGTCGAGCAGGATTCGACGCCGGACCGGCTTTACGAAAAGCCGGCGAGCGTGTTCGCGGCGCGCTTCATCGGCATGCCGCCGATGAACGTGACGCCCTACGCCGACATCCTCGCCGCCGGCGGCGAAGGGTTGACGCCGCCGCCGGGCCACGACCCCGCCACGCTGAAGCTCGGCTTGCGCCCGGAAGCGGTGACGCTCGGCGCCGCCGGCGTCGCCGCGACGGTGGAGGCGACCGAGTATCTCGGCGCCGACACGCTGGTCGAGACGCGGGTGGGCGCGCATCCCTTCGTCGTGCGTCTGCACGGCAAGACGTCGGCGAAGCCGGGCGAGCGGGTCTTCATCGCGCTGTCGCAATCGGCGGCGCATTGGTTCGACGCCGCGACCGGCAAACGCATCGAAACGTGATGAAACGCGCCCGACAAGCGCAAGGGAGATTGACGATGGACAGACGCGAACTGCTGGGCGGCGCCGCCGCCGCGCTGACGATGACGGGGCTGCCGAGCCTGGCGCGCGCGCAGACGAGCGAACTTTCCTTCTTCTATCCGATCGCGGTCGGCGGCCCGATCGCCAAGTTGATCGACGCCGCCGCGGCCGACTTCGAAAAGGCCAATCCCTCGCTGAAGCTGAAGCCGATCTACGCCGGCAGCTATCAGGAGACCATCGTCAAGGCGTTGACCGCGCATAAGAGCGGCACGCCGCCGGTTCTCTCCGTGTTGCTGTCCACCGACATGTTCACGCTGATCGACGAGGACGCGATCGTTCCCTTCGACGATTTCATCAAGACCGACGAAGACAAGAAATGGCTGGCCGGATTCTATCCGGGCTTCATGCTCAACAGCCAGACCGGCGGCAAGACCTGGGGCATTCCGTTCCAGCGTTCGACCGTCGTGCTCTACTGGAACAAGGAGGCGTTCAAGGAGGCCGGGCTCGACCCCGAGACGCCGCCCAAGAGCTGGGACGAGCAGGTCGCCTTCGCGCAGAAGCTGACCAAGCGCGACGCCTCCGGCGCGGTGACGCAATGGGGCGTTCAGATTCCCTCGTCGGGCTTTCCCTATTGGCTGTTTCAGGGGCTTTCGACGCAGGCCGGCGCGATCCTCGCCAATCAGGCCGGCGACAAGACCGATTTCGCCGCGCCCGGCGTCGTCGAGGCGCTGCAATATTGGGTCGACCTCGCGCAGAAGCACAAGGTCNNCATCCCCGGCATCGTCGAATGGGGCACCACGCCGCGCGATTTCTTCGAGCGCAAGGTCGCGATGATGTGGACGACCACCGGCAACCTCACCAATGTCCGCGGCAACGCGAAATTCCCGTTCGGCGTCGGCGTCCTGCCGGCCGGCAAGAAGCCGGGCAGCCCGACCGGCGGCGGCAATTTCTACATCTCCAAGAAGGCTTCGCGCGCCGAGCAAGAGGCGGCGTTCAAATTCGTGCGGTTCATGACGACGCCCGAGCGCGCCGCGCAATGGAGCGCCGACACCGGTTATGTCGCGGTGACCCCGGCGGCCTACGAGACCGAGGCCTTGAAGAAATACACGGCCGACTTCCCGCAGGCGATCGTGGCGCGCGACCAGCTCGCGACCGCGGTGGCGGAGCTGTCGACGCATGAGAACCAGCGCGTCACCAAGGCGCTCAACGACGCGTTGCAGGCGGCGCTGACCGGCGCCAAGCCAGCGGGGCCGGCGCTCGCCGAGGCGCAGGCGGAGGCCGAGCGCATCCTGAAAGCCTATCGCTGAACGATGCGACCGCGCGCGACCGCGACGATTCATGGCTGGCTGCTGCTGGCGCCGGCGATGGCGTGTCTGGCCGTGTTCACGCATTGGCCGGCGGTCGCGAGCTTCTGGCACAGCTTTCATTCGACCCCGAAGGGCAAGCGTCCGGCGCGCTTCGTCGGGGTCGAAAACTACCAGCAGATGATCGGCGATCCGATCTTCTGGAAAGCGATGGTCAACAATCTGTGGTTCGCGCTCGGCACGATCCCGCTGTCGGTGGGGCTGGCGCTGGCGATGGCGGTGTGGGTGAACGACCGCATCGTCGGGCGCACCGCCGTGCGCATGGCCTATTTCACGCCGACCATCCTGCCGATGATCGCGGTCGCCAACATCTGGATGTTCTTCTTCACGCCGCAATACGGGCTGTTCGAGCAGATCGCCGGCGTGTTCGGGCTGAGCGCCGGCAACTGGCTCGGCTCGCGCGATCTCGCCTTGCCGGCGATCATGATCGTGACGATCTGGAAGGAGGCCGGCTTCTTCATGATCTTCTATCTGGCGGCGCTGCAGGCGCTGTCGCCCAGTCTGGCCGAGGCGGCCGCGCTCGAAGGCGCGTCGCGCTGGACCTTCTTCCGGCGCATCCAGCTGCCGCTGCTGGCCCCCACGACGCTGTTCGTGCTGATCAACGCGATGATCAACGCGTTCCGCATGATCGACCATATTTTCGTGATGACGCGCGGCGGGCCGGACAACGCGACGACGCTGCTTCTGTATTACATCTATCAGGTCGGCTTCAGCTTCTGGGACACCGCTTACGCGGCGACGCTGACCTGCGTGCTGCTGGCGCTGCTGGCGCTTGCGGCCTTCGTGCAATATGGCTGGCTCGAACGCAGGACCCACTACCAATGAGCGCCGCGCCGCGCCCCGATCCCTATGCGCCGCGCGGGCTTTGGCGCGGACTCGAATCCGGCGCCGCGATCCTGCTGGCGGCGATGTGGGCCGCCCCGCTGGTCTACGCGGTGTGGGCGGCGATTCATCCGGCCGAATTCACGACGCGCTTCGTTCTCTCCGCGCCGCTGACGCTCGACAATTTCGCCAGGGCCTGGGCGGCCGCGCCCTTCGCGCGCTACTTTCTCAACACCTTCGTTCTGGTGACGCTGATCCTGATCTGCCAGCTCTGTCTGGGCACGCTGGCGGCCTATGCGCTGGCGCGGCGGCCATTTTTCGGGCGGGATGTCGCCTTCGCGCTGATCCTCGTGCAGCTGATGGTGATGCCCGACGCGCTGATCGTCGAGAACTACAGGACGCTTGCCGCGGTCAATCTGGTCGACACGATTCCGGCGATCGCTTTGCCCTACGTCGCTTCGGCGTTCGGAATCTTTCTGCTGCGGCAGGCGTTCAAGCAGGTTCCGCGGGAGCTGGACGAGGCGGCGCGCGTCGAGGGCGCGGGGCCGTTGCAGATTCTGCTGAAGGTCTATGTTCCGCTGGCGCGGCCGACCTACATCGCCTACGGGCTGGTGTCGGTGAGCTATCACTGGAACAATTTTCTGTGGCCGCTGATCGTGACGAATTCGGTCGAGGCGCGGCCGCTGACGGTCGGATTGGCGGTGTTCTCCTCCACCGATCAGGGCGTCGACTGGGCGGTGATCTGCGCGGCGACGCTGATGACCAGCGGGCCGCTGCTGGTCGCTTTCCTGCTGTTCCAGCGCCAGTTCGTGCAGAGCTTCATGCGCGCGGGGCTGAAATGACCGCGATGCGTCTGATCACCTGGAACACGCAATGGGCGCGGGGCATGGACGGACGCGTCGATCCCGAGCGGATCGTCGCGCACGCCCGCGCGATGGCCGATTTCGACGTGCTGTGCCTGCAAGAGGTGGCGTCGAACTTTCCCGATCTGCCAGGGAGCGACGGCTCGGACCAGTTCGCGGCCTATGCGCGGCTGTTGCCGGGCTTCACGGCGATCGAGGGCGTCGGCGTCGACGTCGACGACGGCGCGGGCGGGCGCAGGCGCTTCGGCAATCTGCTGCTGACGCGCTACCCCGTCGCGCAGGCGTTGCGGCATCTCTTGCCCTGNGGGGCGGTCGTCAGCCGCAACATGCCGCGCACCCTGATCGAGGCGGTGGCGACGACTCCGCTCGGGCCGATCCGGCTGATGACGACGCATCTTGAGTATTCTTCCGCCACGCTGCGCGCCGCGCAGGTGGAGGCGGCGCGCGAGGCGCATCGGCTGGCCTGCGCGCGGCATGCGCTGCCGCGCGAGGCGGGGCCGCACACCTATGCGATGACGCCCTCCAGCGCGAGCGCGATCCTGACCGGGGATTTCAACATGCGGCCCGACGATCCGCTGCTGGCGCGACTGACCGGGTCGTTCCCGGACGGGGCGACGGCGGCGCTGGTCGACGTTTGGCGCGCGCTGCATGGCGAGGCGCCCCATCCCGTCACCGCCTGCGTCTACGATCAGACCTATGGGCCGCCGGCCTGCCTCGATTTCGTGCTGGCGACGCCCGATCTGGCGGCGCGGGCGCGGCGCGTGGTCTGCGACGTGGAGACGCAAGTCTCCGATCACCAGCCGATCCTCGTCGAATTCGATCTGGACTGAGCAGGGGCCTTCGCGATGTCGTTCTCCCGCCGCGATCTCGACCGTCTGGCCGCCATCGTCGTCGAGGCCGCGCGGCGCGAGGTGACGCCGCGCTTCCGCAAGCTCACGCCGCAGGACGTGCGCGCGAAATCCAGCGCGAGCGATCTGGTCACCGAGGCGGACGAGGCGGCCGAGCGCTTCATCGCGGCGGCGCTGACGCAGGCCTTTGCGGGCTGCGCGATCGTCGGCGAGGAGGCCGCCGCGCGCGACCCCGGCCTGGTGGCGGCGCTCGGCGAGGCGGAGCTCGCCTTCGTCGTCGACCCGGTCGACGGCACGCTCAATTTCGCCTCCGACCTGCCGATGTTCGCGGTGATGGCGGCGGCGGTGGTGAAGGGCGAGACGGCGGCGGCGGTCATTCACGATCCGGTGCTCGACGACAGCGCGCTGGCGTTGCGCGGCGGCGGCGCCTGGCTGGAGCGCGCCGACGGCTCGCGGCGCGATCTGCGCGTCGGCCCGGCGCGCGCGCCCGCGCAGATGAACGGCATGGCGGGATGGCGCTATTTTCCGGAGCCGGCGCGCAGCCGCATCCCGGCCGCCTTTCCCGCTTTCGAAAGCGTGGCGACGCTGCGTTGCTGCGGCCAGGAATATCGCCTCGCGGCGGCGGGCGGCTGCGATTTCCTGCTCTACGGCCGGCTGAATCCGTGGGACCACGCGGCGGGCGTGCTGCTGCATCAGGAGGCGGGCGGCGTCGCGCGGATGCTCGACGGNGCGCCCTATCGNCCCGGCCGTCGGCGGGTGGGGCTGTTGTGCGCCAACACGCCGGAGAGCTGGAGCGCGGCGCGGGCGTGCTTATTCAAAGAGTGACGTTCTATATAACGAACAATATAGTTGACAAAGAGAACGTGGCGGCCTTTAAGCGCATGACCTTCGTGGGAGCCCCGCTCATGCCGCTTGCTTCGCCCCGCGCCGAAACCGAACCGCCCGCGCCCGGATCCGCGCCCGCGCGCCGCGCGGCGATCCGTTTCGAGAGCGTCGGCAAGACCTATCCGGCGCGGCGCGGCCAGGGCCCGGTCGCCGCGCTGCGCGACGTCACGCTCGACGTGCCGGAGGGCGCCATCGTCGGCGTCATAGGCCGTTCGGGCGCCGGCAAATCCACCCTCATCCGTCTCGTCAACGGCCTTGAGACGGTCGACGCCGGCCGCCTGATCGTCGGCGACGTCAACGTCACCGGCTTCGACGAAACGCGCTGGCGCGCCGAGCGGCGCTCGATCGGGAGGAAGGGACGCAATCCACGCTCGGCGCGGCGATCGCGGCGCTGCGCCGTCTCGGCATCGACGTGGAGACGCTCGGCTATGTTCCCGAACCTGACCCCGCCGGTGATCGACCTGATCGTCAAGGCGACGCTCGACACGCTGATCATGGTCGCCGTCGCCGGCGGCGTCGGCGTGCTCGTCGGCCTGCCGCTCGGCGTGTTTCTGGCCGCCAGCCGCAAGGGCGAGCTGTTCGCCGCGCCCGCGCTCAACGCGACGCTCGGCGCGCTCGTCAACGTCACGCGCTCGACGCCGTTCATCATTCTGATGGTGGCGATCATTCCGCTGACCCGCGCCATCGTGGGCGCCTCGATCGGCGCCGCCGCCGCCATCGTGCCGTTGAGCGTCGCCGCCGCGCCCTTCAGCGCGCGCATCGTCGAAGGCGCGATCCGCGAGGTCGATCACGGTCTCGTCGAGGCCGCCCGCGCGATGGGCGCGACGCCGTTGCAGACGGTGCGCACGGTGCTGATCCCCGAGGAACCCTATCTCGACAATCAGACGAGGGACCGCGGCTACAGGATCGAGGCGGTCGCCCAGACCGTCAATTTTCCGATGGGCGTCTATTCCAGAAAGCTGAAGACGGCCGCCGAGATCAAGGACGGCGCGGTCGTGGCGATCCCCAACGATCCGACCAATGGCGGGCGCGCGCTGCTGCTGTTGCAGGACAAGGGCCTTGTGAAGCTGCGTCCCGACGCCGGCCTGAAGGCGACCATCGCCGACATCGCCGAGAATTCGCGCAAGCTGAAGATCGTCGAGGTCGACGCCGCGCAAACCGTGCGCTCGCTCGACGACGTCGATCTCGCCGCGATCAACACCAACTACGCCATCGAGGCGAAGCTCGACCCGACCGCCGCGTTGCTGCGGGAGGAGCCCAAGGGGCCTTATGTCAATCTGATCGTCGTGCGCACGGCCGACAAGGACAAGGCGTGGGTCAAGACGCTGGTCGAAGCCTATCAATCGGCGCCGGTGAAGGCCTTCGTGCAGGAAAGGTTCAAGGGCGCGGTTCTCACCGCCTGGTGAGGCTGACCGGGCCTTCCTTCGCTCGCGCCTTCGCGCTAGGGATGCCGCGCGCGGCGAGGCGCGGCGTCGGGGTTTTGCGGAAATGACGGCCGAGACGAACGAGAATGCGCAGCAGGACGCGCGCGCCGGCGCGCCGTCGCCCGCCAACGCGCGCCCTCGACGCGCGATCGCTACAAGGTCTTCCGCACGCTGACGACGCGCTGGATGGACAACGACGCCTATGGCCATCTCAACAACGTCGTCCATTATTCGTTGTTCGACACGGCGGTGAACGCCTGGTTGATCGAACAGGGTCTTCTCGACGTCGCGGCGAGCGCCACCATCGGTCTGGTGGTCGAGACGGGGTGCCGCTATTTCGCGGAGATGGCGTATCCCGACCGCGTCACCGCCGGGATCGCGGTCGCGCGGCTGGGAACCGTTTCGGTGCGCTACGAGATCGGCCTGTTTCGCGAGGATGAGACGACGGCCTCGGCGGAGGGGTTNTTCGTGCATGTCTATGTCGACCGCGCCACCCGCCGCACAAGCGCGATCCCGCAGCCGCTGCGCGAGGCGTTCGCGCGCATCGCGCTGACGGACTGAGCCGATGCCGCGCCGCGCCCGTCCCGCCCGCGCGGCGCCGACGCTGTTTGCGGTCGACGGGCGGCGCATCCTCGTGGTCATGGCGGCTCAGGCCGAATACGGGCCGGCGCTGCAAGCGCGCCTGCGCCCGGCGATGATCGGCGTCGGCCCGGTCGAGGCCGCGATCGGCGCGACGCGCGCGCTGGAGGCCTGTCTCGACGCCGGCGGCCCGCCCGATCTGGCGCTGTCGCTCGGCTCTGCCGGTTCGAACAGGCTCGAACAGGGCGCGGTCTACCAGATCGCCTCGGTGAGCTATCGCGACATGGACGCCTCGGCGCTGGGCTTCGTCAAAGGCGTGACGCCGTTCGTGGACCATCCGCCGACGATCGCGCTGCCCTATCGGCTGCCCGACATTCCGGTCGCGACGTTGTCGACGGGCGCCGACATCGTCAGCGGCGCGGCCTATGCGGCGATCGAGGCCGACATGGTGGACATGGAAAGCTTCGCGGTGCTGCGGGCCTGCGCGGCGTTCGGCGTGCCGATGATCGGCTTGCGCGGCGTCTCGGACGGGGCGAAGGACCTGCATCATTACGACGACTGGACGGCGCTGCTCGGTCATATCGACGCTGAAATGGCGGCGATCGTCGACCGACTTGGCGATCTGCTCGCGCGCAGCCGGCGCGTGGCGTGAGCGGGCGCGCGAAACGCATTTGACAGCCTCGCGGCAAGGGCGATGATCGACCCAAATCATCGTTTCGTGGGAGACGCCCATGTTCCGCCCGCTGCTGGCCGCAACCTTCGCCGCATCCGCCGCGCTTGCGTGCGCGACGTCCTGGAGCGTCGCCCTGGCCGAAGAGGCCTGCGCGCGGCGCGGCGAACTCGACGCGCTCTATTGCGACGCCGACGGCGACCTCGTCGCCGACGCGCCGAGCGACCCGAAGAAGTGGCGCGATCCTTCGACGCTGGTGTGGGCCTACACCCCGGTCGAGGATCCGGCCGTCTACGCCAACATCTTCAAGCCCTTCACCGACCATCTGGAGAAATGCGTCGGCAAGCGCACGGTCTATTATCCGGTGCAGTCCAACGCCGCCGAAATCGAGGCGATGCGCTCGGGACGGTTGCATTTCGCGGGTTTCTCGACCGGCCCGACCGGCTTCGCCGTCAACCTNGCCGGCGCCGTGCCCTTCGCGGCGAAGGGGACGGCGGAGGGGCCGCAAGGCTATCGTCTGCTGGCCATCGTCAAGGCGTCGAGCCCCTACAAAGCGCTCGCCGATCTCAAGGGCAAGAAGGTCGCCCACACCGCGCCCTCCTCGAACTCCGGCAATCTGGCGCCGCGTGTGTTGTTTCCCGAGCAGGGTTTGAAGACCGACGAAGACTACAAGCCGTTGATGTCNGGNGGGCACGACAAGTCGGTGCTCGGCGTCGGGTCCGGCGATTACGACATGGCGCCGGTCGCTTCGGACGTTTACGAGCGCATGGTCGGGCGCGGCACGGTGAAGGGCGATGACTATCGCATTATCTATAAGAGCCCAGTGTTTCCCACCTCCTCCTTCGCCTATGCCTACGATCTCAAGCCGGACCTCGCCAAAAAGCTGACCCAATGCTTCTACGATTTCCGCTTCACGCCGGAAATGGTCAAGGAGTTCAACGGCGACGACCGATTCGTGCCGATCTCCTACAAGAAGGACTGGGCGGTCGTGCGNGAGGTCGCGGAGAAGTCGGGCACGCCATACAATCGCGCCGCCTATGACGCGGAAAGCAAGCGCGAGTCGGAGGCCGCCGCCAAAAAGGCCGCGCAAGAGAAGGCCGCCGCGCCCAAGCCCGCAGACGCCGCGCCTGCCGCCCCCAAACCCTAAGACCGTGGACGCGCCGGGCGCTCCGCCAGCAACAAGGCCAAGACGATGTTTCGCACCCTGATCCTCCTCGCGGCGCTTGCGGCGAGCGCGCCCGCCCTCGCGCAGGACGTCTGCCCCAATCGCGGCCAACTCGACGCGCTTTATTGCGACGCCGACGGCGATCTCGTGGCCGACCGCCCGTCCGATCCCGCCAAGCAGAAGGATCCGCAAACGCTGATCTTCGCTTATTCGCCGGTCGAAAACCCGGCCGTCTACGCCGCGGTACCAGCCCTTGATGGATCATCTGGCGCGCTGCGTCGGCAAGAAGGTGGTCAATTTTCCGGTTCAGAACTACGCGGCGCAGATAGAGGCGATGCGGTCCGGCCGGCTTCATATCGCGCTCTATCCCACCGGCGCGGTCGGCTTCGCGGTCAATCTCGCCGGCGCCGTGCCCTTCGCCGTGAACGGCTCGGCGCGCGGCGTCTCGGGCTACAAGGTGCAGGCGATCGTCAAAGCCGACAGCCCCTATCAGAAGCTCGCCGATCTGAAAGGCAAGCGCGTCGCCCATACGGCGCCGTCCTCCAACTCCGGCAATCTCGCGCCGCGCGTGTATTTCGGCGAGGAAGGGCTGAAGCCCGACGCGGACTACAAGCCCCTGATGTCGGGCGGTCACGACAAGTCGGTGATGGGGGTGGTGAACGGCGACTACGACATGGCGCCGATCGCCTCCGACGTGCTCGACCGCATGATTCAGCGCGGCACCATCAAGCCCGGCCTGGTGCGCGTGATCTGGGAGAGCCCGTTGTTTCCAACCTCGCCCTGGGCGATGCCCTATGATCTCAAGCCCGAGCCGCCAAGAAGATCTCCGATTGCTTCATCGGCTATGCGTGGGACGACGCGATGAAGAAGGAATATCTGGGCGAAGATCGATTCTACCCGATGACCTACAAGGAAACCTGGAGGCCGATCCGCGAGGTCGCAGAGAAATCCGGCACGCCCTACAACAAGGCCGCCTACGAGGCGCAGATGAAACGCGAGGCGGAGGCGGCGGCGAAGAAAGCCGTCGAGCAGGCCACCGCGCCCAAGCCCTGAACGCGCGCGGCCCGGCGTCGCCGCGCGCCGGGCCGCCCTTCGACGCGGCGTCTCCGTTCGAAAGCGCCCAGGAATGACCGCGGTTCTCTCCATCCGAAATCTGCGCAAGGAATACCGGCCCGGCCAGCCCGTGCTGAAGGACATCTCGCTCGACGTCAGCGGCGAGGGCGTCACCGCGATCATCGGCCCGTCCGGCACCGGAAAGTCGACGTTGATCCGCTGCATCAACCGTCTGGTCGACCCAACGGCCGGCGAGATTCTTTTCGAGGGAAGCGACCTTGCCCAGCTCGCCGGCCAGCCGTTGCGCATGGCGCGACGCCGCATCGGCATGGTGTTTCAGGAGTATAATCTCGTCGAACGCCTCTCGGTGATGGAGAACGTGCTTTCAGGCCGGCTCGGCTACGTGGCGGCGTGGCGCGCCTTTCTGCGCAAATTTCCCGCCGAGGACGTGGCGCGCGCTTTCGACCTGA
Source organism: Rhodoblastus sp. (assembly GCA_013693735.1). Classification (GTDB taxonomy): domain Bacteria; phylum Pseudomonadota; class Alphaproteobacteria; order Rhizobiales; family Beijerinckiaceae. The sequence goes on from CP059255.1 coordinate 1,080,579, forward strand.
TCGAGGCGGTCGGGCTCACCGAAGATTTCGCCAACCGTCGCGCCGACGCATTGTCCGGCGGACAGCGCCAGCGCGTGGGAATCGCGCGCGCGATCATGCAGAACCCGGCGCTGGTGCTGGCCGACGAGCCGACCTCCTCGCTCGACCCAAAGACCTCGGTCGAGATCATGGAGCTGCTCGCCGAATTGTCGCACAAACGCGCGACGCCGATCATCGTCAACATCCACAACGTCGATCTGGCGCGCCGCTACGCGNNTCGCATCGTCGGAATGACCGGCGGCGAGGTGGTTTACGACGGTCCGCCCGAGGGGCTGGAGGCCGCCCATCTCAAACATATTTACGGCGGCGAGGACTTCCTGTGAGTCTGGTCGCAGCCAAGGCGCGGCCGGCGCCATTTTCGGTCAATTGGGGCGGCCGGCTGGCCTGGATAGGGCTCGCGCTCTACACGCTCTACGCGACCTCGATTCTCGAATTGAGCTGGGGGCGGTTCGTCGTCGGCCTCGACAACGGCCAGAAATTTCTGGCCCGCATGTTCCCGCCGAATTTCGCGCCGGACAAGCTGGAGATCATCTACACGGGCATGATCGAGTCGATCCAGATCGCGATCGTCTCGACCTTCTTCGGCGTTTTGCTGTCGATGCCGCTCGGCCTGATGGCGGCGCGCAATCTGGCGCCGGCCTGGCTGTCATGGAGCGCGCGCGCGGCGATCGCGGTGTTGCGATCCTTCCATCCCGTCATCGTGTCCATCCTGTTCGTCAAGGCGGTGGGCTTCGGCGCGCTGGCCGGCATTCTGGCGCTGATCGTCTCGACGATGGGCTTCGTCTCCAAGCTGTTCGCCGAAGTGGTGGAGGAGATGAGCGCCAAGCAGGTCGAGGCGGTGCGCGCGACCGGAGCGAACTTCTGGAACGTGCTGATTTTCGCGGTGGCGCCGCAAGTGATGGCGCGCTTCGTGGGGCTGGCGGTCTATCGCNNCGACTCGAATCTGCGGAACTCGACGATGGTCGGCATCGTCGGCGGCGGCGGCATCGGCGCGCCGCTGTTCACCGCCTATCAACGTTTCGACTACGACGTCGTACTGACCATTCTGCTTTGCATCATCGCGCTGATCATGATCGCGGAAATGGTTTCGGGGCGGATCCGGAGGATTTTCCANGTGAGCGCGGCTCCGTCTCCCGTGGCGCGCGAATGGCGCCGTTTCACAACGGCCGAGCGCATCGCGCGCGGGCTGCTCTACGTCGTCGCGGCCGTCGCCGTCGTGTGGTCGATCAAGACGATCGAGATCATTCCCGAATTTCTCTACGACGCGCCGACGCAAACGGCCGACCTGTTCGCGCGGATGTGGCCGTTCGACTGGTCCTTCTATCCCAAGGAAGTTCATGCGACGCTGGTTGAAACGCTGCATATCGCCACGCTCGGCACCATTCTCGCGCTCGTGATGGCGCTGCCGCTATCCTTTCTTGCGGCGCGCAACTTCACGCGCAATCCGATCCTGAATCTGCTCGCGCAGTTCATTTTCGTCTCGTCGCGCTCGGTCAATTCTTTGATCTGGGCGCTGCTCTTCGTCGCCATTTTCGGGCCGGGCGCGTTGTCGGGCGTGCTGTCGATCGCCTTTCGCTCGATCGGTTTCGTCGGCAAGCTGTTCGGCGAGGCGCTCGAAGAGGCGCAGAAGGGGCCGATCGAGGCGCTGACGGCGACCGGCGCGCCGAAGTCGATGATCCTCGTCAAGGGCTACTGGCCGCAGGTCGAGCCGTCCTTCTGGTCGGTGGCGCTGCTGCGCTGGGACATCAACATCCGCGAATCGGCCGTGCTCGGCCTGGTCGGCGCCGGGGGCATCGGCGTCGCCCTCGATTCGGCGATGAACAATCTTTACTGGGATCAGGTCGGCCTGATCCTGGCCGTGATTTTCGCCGTCGTGGTGGCGACGGAGATCGTCACCTCGGCCATTCGCCGGCGTATCATCTGAGGCCGCGCGGCGCCCTATCGATGGGCCGCCAGCCCCGGCGTTCGGGCCCCGCGCCGCAGACGGCGCGGGTGTCGCCGGGCGCGCCGTAGTGGCGATCGAAGGCGTAGAAGGCGTAGTAGTCGCGCTCCTGATCGGCGAATGCGTAGTCGATCGACCGGCAGGCGAGCAGCGCGCCTGCCTCTTGCGCTCTGGCGCCTCCGCCCGGCGTCGCCAGCGACGCCAACGCCGCGAAAGCGACGATCCGTCGCCCCGTCATCAAGCATGACAAGCGGGTCTTCATGCGATCCTCCCGACGAATGCAAGGGGCTCGGATAAGGAAGTCGCGTCGCGCGGCGAGGCTTTAGCCTGATCGCGAGTGAGCGCGCGCGGACCGTCCAACGCAAGTCGGGAAATGCCGACGCGGACCCGCGAATAGGCGAGCGCGCGAGGGTTGCGTTCGGCTGGATTTGCGATCCAACGTGGCGCGAACGGCGCGCGGGCGACCAAGACAGGAGACGACGAGATGACGGGGACGCAGACCATGCGGCAGGTCCGCTTCGAGGGCGCGGGCGGGCCGGAGGTGATCCGCGTCGAGACCGCGCCGATTCCGGCTCCAGGCCCCGGTCAGGCTTTGATCCAGGTCGCGGCGGCTGGCGTCAACCGGCCGGATTGCCAACAGCGCGCCGGCTCCTATCCGCCGCCGCCGGGCGCGACGGACGTGCCGGGCCTCGAAGTCGCCGGGACCATCGTCGCCGTCGGCGCAGGCGTTTCGCCCGCCGAGATCGGCCGCGCGGTGTGCGCGCTGGTGATTTCGGGCGGCTATGCGGAGTTCGCCGTCGCCGATCTCGCGCTCTGCCTGCCGGTTCCGACCGGGTTTTCGATGGTGGAGGCGGCCGGTCTGCCGGAGACCTTCTTCACCGTCTACGACAATGTCTTCACCCGCGGGCGGCTGAAGGCGGGCGAGAGGTTTCTGGTTCATGGCGGGTCGAGCGGCATCGGCTCAACGGCGATCCAGCTCGCCAAGGCGTTCGGCGCGACCGTCTATGCGACGGCGGGATCCGAGGAGAAATGNCGCTTTTGCCGCAAACTCGGCGCCGACGCGGCGATCAACCACCGCACGCAGGATTACGTCGCCGAAATCCGCAAGCTCACCGAAAAGCGCGGCGTCGACGTCATTCTCGACATGGTGGGCGCGGACTATATCCCGCGCAATCTGTCGATTCTCGGCGTGGAAGGACGGCTGGTGCAGATCGCCTTCATGAAAGGCAGCAAGGCCGAGGTCGACTTCATNGCACTGATGCTGCGCCGCCAGACGATCACCGGCTCGACGCTGCGCGCGCGCTCGGCGGCGTTGAAGGCTGAGATCGCCGAAAAGCTGAAACGCGACGTGTGGCCGCTGCTGGAGACGGGACGCGTGCGGCCTATCGTCGACGCGACCTTCCCGCTCGAACAGGCGCGCCAGGCGCACGAGCTGATGGAGTCGAGCGCCCATTCCGGCAAGATCATCCTGGAGACGCCGGCGTGATCGAAGACGCCCGCCGGGCGCGCGCCGCCGCGGCGGCGCGGCGTCAGTCGTCGAGCGCGATCAGATCGGCGGAGCGGAAGGACAGGATGGTCGAGGCTCCGATCTGCGGGGGCGGGGCGTCGGCGTGGTTGAAGGCGTCGAGCGACAGCATCTGTCCCGCCGCGCGGGCGCGCAGGCGGATCACCGAGCCGAGGAAGCTGACCTCCTCAAGCCTGGCGTCGAGCGTCACGTCGCGTCCAGGCGCGGCGCCGAGGCGGAGCGATTCCGGCCGCAGCCCCAGCGTCGCCATGCCGGCGGCGTCGGGTTTGAGGCCGCCGCGCGCGANGCGGAGGCGCTTGCCGTCGAGCGAGACGATTCCGCNCGCGGCGTCCTCGACCTTGGCGACGACGCTGTTCAGCGTGCCGACGAAATTGGCGACGAAACGCGTGGCGGGGCGATTGTAGATCTCGTGCGGCGCGCCGACCTGCTCGGCGCGGCCCTGATGCATGACGACGACGCGGTCGGACATCGACAGCGCTTCCTCCTGATCATGCGTGACGAAAATCGTGGTGATGCCCAGCTCGCGCTGAATGTCGCGGATTTCGTTGCGCAGGCTGACGCGAATCTTGGCGTCGAGCGCCGACAGCGGCTCGTCGAGCAACAGCACGCGCGGGCGCACCGCCAGCGCGCGGGCGAGCGCGACGCGCTGCTGCTGGCCGCCCGACAATTGGTAGGGCCAGCGCCCGGCGAGATCGGCGAGGCCGATCATCCTGAGCATCTCGCCGACGCGCTCGCCGATCTCGGCCTTCGGCGCGCCGGCGATCTTGAGGCCGAAGCCGACGTTCTGCGCCACCGTCAGATTGGGAAACAGCGCATAGGCCTGAAACACCATGCCGACCTCGCGCCGGCGGGTGGGGATGTTGACGACGTCCTTGCCCTCGATGACGATGGCGCCCGCGCTCGGCGTCTCGAAGCCGGCGATCATGCGCAGCACCGTCGTCTTTCCGCAGCCCGACGGGCCGAGCAGCGACACGAACTCGCCTTTCTCGACGTCGAGATCGAAACGCCGCACGACGCGGGTCGCGCCGAAGGATTTTTCAAGGTCGCGGATCGACAGGAAGCTCATCGGCGGCTCAAGTCTTGGGTTTGGCCGGCGACGACCAGAGAGACGATCTGGATCAGCCCCATGCACGCCCAGGTGATGGCGAAGGCGATCACGGCGAGCGCCGCCGGCTCATAGGCGCGGTTGGAGCCCATCAGCACCATATACGGGCCGAAGGCGGGGCGGTTGAGCAGGGCGGCCAGCACATATTCGCCGATCGCGATGGCGAAGGTCAGGAACGCGCCCGACAGGACGGCGGTGAGGATGTTGGGCAGAATCAGACGCAGCACGATGGTCGGCCAGCCCGCGCCGAGCGATTGGGCGGCCTCCGTCAGCGTGCGGATGTCGATGGCGCGCAGTCCGGTGTCGACGGCGCGATACATGTAGGGCAGCGCGAGAGTCGCGTAGCCGAAGGCCAGCAGCACGTCGGCGCCGAGGGCGGTGCCGGTGAGAGGCAGAAAGCTCGACGTGTCGTAAAGCCTGATGTAGCCGAAGCCGATGACGATCGGCGGGATCACCAAAGGCAGCAGCGTCAGGAACTCGACCACGGGGCGCAGCCGGGGCAGCTTGAGCCGAATCCAGAAGGCGGTCGGCGCGACGATGGCGACGCCGAGCGCGATGGTGGCGAGCGCGACCATCGCGGAATAGCCGAACGTCGCCTGAAATTCGGCGTCGCCCAGCACATTGGCGTAGGCGTCGAACGAATAGACGCCGCGCCGCGCCCGCAGCGAAAACTCGAAGGTCGCGATCAGCGGCAGGAAGTAGAACAGCGTTCCTCCCGCCAGCGCGATCCACGACCACAGGCGCACGAGCCTCACTTGATCCACCTCTCGGCGTTGGCGCGCAGCGTCACGTCGACGGCGTTGGCCAGCCCCGTCACCGCGATCATGCCGAAGGCGATGGCGTAGCNCAGATGCGGGTTCTGCAACACGTCGCCGCGGATCTGCGCGAAGAGCAGGATCGGCAGCACCGACAGCGAGGAGCCGGTCAGGGCCATCGCCGTCGCCACCGCGCCGAAGGCGTTGGCGAANNGAAGCGCGAAGGCGCCGAGCAGCGAGGGCCACAGCACCGGCAGCACCACCATGCGCCAATATTGCGGACCGGAGGCGCCGAGGCTCTCGGCCGCCTCGCGCCATTCGCGCTTGAGGCCGTCGACCGCCGGCGCGATGATCAGCGTCATCAGCGGCACCTGGAAATAGAGATAGGCGAGCGCCAGACCCGCGAAGCTGATCAGATTGAAGCCCATCTGCGTCAGCGTGACGCCGAACCAGTCGCGCAGCAGCATGTTGACGAGGCCGAGCCGGCCGAGCGTGGCGATGAAGGCGAAGGCGAGGGGCACGCCGGCGAAATTCGACGCGACGCCGGAAAAGGTCATCAGGGCGCCGCGGATCCAGCCCGGCAGCCCGCCGCGGATCACCGCCAGCGCCAGCGCCAGGCCGAAGACCACGCCGAGGGCGGCGGTCACGAGGCTGATCTTCAGGGACAGCAGGAAGGCGTCGAGAATGGTCGACGTGAACAATGCCGCGACGTTGGCGAAGGTGAAGCCGCCTTCGGGCGTCTGGAACGCGCCGAGGACGATCTTGCCCGTCGGCAGGATCAGGAACAGCGTCGCGAAAACGAGAAAGGGCGCCGCGCCCAGCCAGGCGAGCGGCGGCGAGAAACNGTGTCGGGGGCGCGGCGGCGGCGGTCACGGACGAGGCGCGTCTCATTTTCGAAAGGCCGGCGGCGCCGAGCGCGCCGCCGGATCGGGGTCAGCTTACTTGACGTTGGCGCCGACCGTCTTGTCCCATTCGGCGGTGACGACGGCCTTGTTGGCCTCCTGTTGCTGCACGGTGGCGAAGACGGCCTTGTCGTAAGCCTCGGCCGGCGGCAGCTTGTCGAGCAGATCCTTGGGGATCGACCCGGCCTTCGCCATCGCGGTGAAGCGCGCGGGGTGGCAATAGCCCTTCAACAGGCCGACCTGACCTTCATTCGAGTAGATATGCTCCATCCAAAGCTTGGCGGCGTTGGGATGGGGCGCGTAAGCGGAGATCGCCTGAACGTAGACGCCGGCCAGCGACGAGGAGGTCGGGATCAGCACCTTGACCGGAGGATTGCCCTTCAGGCTGTCGCGCCAGGCCAACAGGTTATAGTCCCAGGCCGCGACGATCGGCGTCTGGCCCTGCGCGATGGTGCCGGCCTTGGCGGTGACGGGCACGAAATTGCCGGCCTTGTTGAGCGCGGCGAAGAATTCGAGGCCTTTCTTGCCGGACTCCGCGCCCGGCGCGCCGCCCCTGCCCATGCCCGCCGCCATGACGCCGAGGATCGCCTGGTTGGAGGCGCGCGGATCGCCCGCCAGCGCCACCGAGTCCTTAAATTCCGCCTTAAGCAGATCAGCCCAATCGGTCGGCGCGGTCTTGACCAGATCGGTGTTCACGCCAAGGGCCATGACGCCGTAATAATCGGCGAACCAATGGCCGTCGGGATCCTTGATGTCGGCGGGGATTTCGTCCCAGGTCGAGACCTTGTAGGGCGCGGTCAAGCCTTCGGCCTTGGCCTGGGGGCCGAAGGCGAGGCCGACGTCGATGGCGTCGGGCGCTTGCGGACCCTTGTTGGTCTTGTTGGCGCGGATCGCCTCCAGCTCGTCGGCGGAGGAGCCGTCGGGATTGAGTTCGTTGATCTTGATCTCGGGATACTTCTTCTTGAAGTCCTCGATCAGGCCGCCGTAATTGCACCAGCTATGGGCGAGGGCGATGACGGTGAGCGCGCCCTCCTTCTTGGCCGCGGCGACCAGCCGTCGGGCGGACCGGCGAGCGCGGCGCCGGCGCCCATCGTCAACAAGGCGGTCATCGCGGTCGTCGCGGCCGGCTTCCTCAGTTTCGCCAGTCTGGCCATGCGTGTCGCTCCTCGCGGCGGTTGTGTGCGCCCGTCGCTTATTTACGGCCGATGACGGAGGCATGACAACGACATGAAGCAGGCGCCAAGGCGCTGTCCCATGCGACGTTGGACGCAAGGATTGACAGAGGGGCGCCGGCGCGCCTATCTTTGCGGCATGGGGATGCGATCTCCCCACGAGGCGACAGCCGAAGAATCGCGCCCATCCTTCAACTCAAGGGGCGCGCCATGCCGGCTCCGAACCTGATTTCTCCCGAGAAACTCGCGCGTCTGATCGGCGTCCCGCACGGGCCGCTCGTCATCGACGTGCGCACGGACGAGGATTTCGCCGCCGATCCGCGCCTCATCCCCGCCGCGATCCGGCGCGCGCATGGCGACGTCGCCGATTGGGCGGGCCGTTTCGCCGGCCGGCAGACGGTCGTTCTGTGCCATCAAGGCCGCAAGCTCAGCGAGGGCGTCGCCGCCTGGCTGCGGCGGGCCGGCGCGGCGTCGTCGCAGGTGCTGGCCGGCGGCCATGTCGCGTGGGCGCAGGCGGGGCTGCCGCTCGTTCCGGTCGCCAAGCTGCCGCCGCGCGACGCGCAGGGGCGCACCGTCTGGGTGACGCGCGCGCGACCGAAGGTCGACCGCATCGCCTGCCCGTGGCTGATCCGCCGTTTCGTCGATCCCGACGCCGTCTTCCTGTTCGTGACGCCGGCCGAGGTCGCGGGAGTCGCCGAGAAATTCGGCGGCGCGCCTTTCGACATCGAGGACGTGTTCTGGAGCCATCGCGGCGAACGTTGCACCTTCGACGTGATGATCGAGGAGTTCGACCTGCGCGTCGGCGCGTTGGAGCGCCTTGCGGCCATCGTGCGCGGCGCCGACACCGGCCGGCTCGATCTTGCGCCGGAGGCGGCGGGGCTGCTGGCGGCTTCGCTCGGCCTGTCGCGCATGTTCTCCGACGATCTCGCGCAGCTCGACGCCGGCATGACGCTCTACGACGCCTTGTATCGTTGGGCGCGCGACGCGACCGACGAGACGCATGGCTGGCCGAGCGGCAANGCCCGCCGGCACGTCGGGAAAACCGGCGTGAGCGCGCCGCAGGCGACGCCGGGCGGCGCGGCGGCGCATGGCGTGACGATGCGCGAGGCGTTCGGCGTGTGGGCGCGCGTCGCCGCGCTCAGCTTCGGCGGCCCCGCCGGTCAGATTGCGGTGATGCATCGCATCATCGTGGAGGAGAAGCGCTGGATCTCCGAAGAGCGCTTTCTCCATGCGCTCAACTACTGCATGTTGCTGCCGGGTCCGGAGGCGCAGCAGCTCGCCACCTATATCGGTTGGCTGATGCATCGCTGGCCGGGCGGGCTGATGGCGGGCGGGCTGTTCATCCTTCCCGGCGTCGCGGCGATCATGGCGCTGAGCTATGTCTATGCGCTGCTCGGCGAGGTCGGGATCGTCGCCGGGCTGTTCTTCGGCCTTAAGGCGGCGGTGCTGGCGATCGTCGCGCAGGCGGTGATCCGGGTCGGGCGGCGGGCGCTGCGCAACCGCGCGACGCGGCTGATCGCGGCGGCCTCTTTCGTGGCGATGTTCTTCTTCGCGGCTCCCTTNCCCTTGGTGATCGCGGCGGCCGGGCTTCTGGGCTTCCTGCGCGGGCGGGCGGGCGATCCTAATTTCGCGTTCGCCGGGTATGGCGGGGGCGGCGCGGGCGTCGACGACAGTCGGCTCGGCGAGGCGACGCCCGATCATGCGCGTCCCACGCGACGCGGGCTCGCGCGGACGCTGGCGATCTGGGCGCCGCTCTGGCTCGCGCCTGTCGCCGCGCTGACGGCGCAGCGCGGCGGCGCCGACGTGTTTAGCCAGATCGCGATCTTTTTCAGCAAGATGGCCTTGGTCACCTTCGGCGGGGCCTACGCCGTCCTCGCCTATGTGGCTCAGCAGGCGGTCGAACGCTATGGATGGCTGAGGCCCGGCGAAATGCTCGACGGGCTCGGCATGGCGGAGACGACGCCCGGCCCGCTGATCATGGTGCTGCAGTTCGTGGGCTTCATGGCGGCGTTTCGTCAGCCGGGCGACCTGCCGCCGGCGCTGGCGGGAACGCTGGGCGGATTGCTGGCGACATGGGTGACGTTCGCGCCGTGCTTCCTGTGGATTTTCGCNGGGGCGCCCTTCATCGAGGCGACGCGCGACAACCGGGCGTTGAAAGGCGCCTTGTCGGCGATCACGGCCGCGGTCGTCGGCGTCATCCTCAATCTGGCGGCCTGGTTCGCCGTCCACGCGTTGTTCCGACGCGTCGTGGCGGTGCGCGCGTCAGGACTGTCGTTCGACGCTCCGGCGCTCGCCAGCCTCGATCCCTGGGCGGCGGGGCTCGCGCTCGCGGCCGCGGCCGCCGTGTTCCGGTTCAAGGCCGGGACGCCGCAGACCCTNGCCGCGTGCGCGGCGGCCGGCGTCGCGCTGCGATTGGCCGGCCTATCGTCATAAGCGGCGCGATTCCTCGCCGCGCCCGGTCCCGCTCAGCCCGGCAACCATCCCAGCGCGTAGAGCGTGGCGACGGCCAGGACAGTGCCGGCCACGACGCCGAGAAACGCCGGAAACGCCTGCGACAGCAGATTGCTCTGCGCAGGGGCCTCCTCGAAGGTGACTTGCACCGCCTCTCGCCGGAAGCGGTCGCTTTTCGGTGCTTCCCATGTGTCCTGCATCGCGACCTCCCGCCGCTCGGTCCCCTTTCGCGGCATGTGCTGCTCGGCCTAGTAAACAGATATAACCATTGACGAATTGCTAATGCATCGGGGCATTTTCGCGGCGGGCCCAGCGTTTGACGAGAAGCGCCAGAGCCGCGATCGCGCCGGCGGCGGCGATGACCAGAAAGATCGCCGGCAGGCCCAGGCCGAGCTGGGTCAAGCCAGCGACCAGGAACGAGCCAGCGACGCCGCCGAAACGCCCGACGCCGAGCATCCAGGCCACGCCGGTCGCGCGCCCGTGGGTGGGGTAGTAGGCTGCGGCGAGCGCCGGCATCGAGGTTTGCGCGGTGTTCATCGCGACGCCGGCCAGAAAAACCGCGGCCATCAACGCCCCGGGCGCAGCCAGAAAGGCGCCGAGAGCCGCCACGCCGACAGCGGTCAGCCCGTAGCAGGCCGCCACCGTGGCGTCGGCGTCGGCGCGATCCATCAGCCAGCCCGAGGCCACGGCGCCGACGCCGCCAAGCGCGAACAGCGACGTGATCAGCGTCGCCGTCGTGGACGGAATCTGCGCCTCCTTCAGAAGAAGCGGCAGCCAGTTGATCATCGCGTAGAAGATCACCAGCCCCATGAAATAGGCGATCCACAGCATGAAGGTGCCAAGCCGCAGCGAACGGCCGAGCACGACGCCGACGCTGGCCTGACGTGGGCCAGGCGCAGCGGGCATGATGAAGCCGGAGGCCTGCGCCGCCTCGGGCGCAATGCGGGCCAGCAGGGCGCGCACGCGCTCGACGGCGCCGCCGCGCGTCACCAGAAAGCGGATCGATTCGGGCAGGAACAGCGTCAGGGCCACCGCCAACAGCAGCGGCGCCACGCCGCCGACGATAAAGACCGAGCGCCAGCCGAAACTCGGAATCAGCCAAGCGGCCAGGAAGCCGCCGAAAGCGGCGCCGAGCGGAAAGCCGCAAAACATCGCGTTGGTGACCAGGGCGCGCCGGCGCGCGGGCGAATATTCGCTGATCAAGGTGACGGCGTTGGGCATCGCCGCGCCAAGCCCGACGCCTGTGAGAAAGCGCCATGCCGCCAGCGCGTCGAGTCCGCCGGCCTGAGCGCAAACCAGAGACCCCAAGGCGAAGACGATCACCGCGGCGATCAAGACGGCGCGGCGGCCGAACCGGTCGGCGAGCGGGCCGGAGATCAGAGCGCCGGCGGCGAGGCCGAACAGCGCCGCCGACAGGACCGGCGCGAGCTGGGGCCGCGCGACGCCCCATTCGGCGACCAAAGCCGGAGCGACATAGCCAATCGCCGCGGTGTCGAATCCGTCCAGCAAAACGATCAGGAAGCACATCGCGAAGATGGCCTTCTGAAATCCCGAAAGCGGCTNTCGGTCGAGCGCGTCCTCGACGTTCATCATCGGCCCTGCTCCTCCAGAGTCGCGCGCCGCGCGTGTTCGCGCCTTTGCGTGCGCGCCCTCAATAAGCGCTTCGCGTCGACGGAGCCACCGTCCTCGGATCGCAAATCGATTAGCAGAGACGCTCTCGTGCGCCGGCGCGTCCTGACGCATGATGACGGCGGCCTCGCAAGGATCGACCGATGCGCCTGACGACCCTGACCCGCCCGTTGCGCGCTCTCTCAAAGCCCAAGCGCCTCGCCGTGATCATCGGCGCGGCGATGGCGCTGATCGGCTCGGGCGGGCAATTCTTCTTCGTCGACGCGATCGCCAAACGGGCCGCCGACGCGGGCCAGGCGATCGCGCGACGCCAGTCGGACGCCGAGACGCTGAAAAACGCGCAGCCCAGTATTTCATGACCTATCAGCAAGGCTCGATGATCTACGCGATGAATCCCGACGGCGCGACCAAGGACAAGCAGGTGCTGGCGAATCTCTACAAGCTCAACCTGATCAATCGGGCGACGCCGCTGCGCAGCATGTTGGGCGAAATGGCGATGGCGGGGCTGCTGGACTATCGCACGGCCTATGACGGCTATGTCGCCGTGAACGAAAAGGCGCGCGAGGATTTCTCGTGGGAGAATTACGCCGCGCTGAACGCCTTCGAACGCAAGATCGTCGACGACGCGCTCGCTTATCAGCACAAGCTCCAGCAAGAGGCGCTCGATCTCGGCGAGGCGAAAGCGGCGCTCGACGCGACCGCCGACCAGCGCAAGCTGACGCTGGTGCTGGTCTCGATGTTCGGCAGCTTCCTGCTGCTGGTCGCCAATCTCAAAAGCGCTTGAGCGCGCCGCTCACTTCACGCCGAGCAGCGCCAGCATGATGCCGCCCGAAATCGCGGTGCCGAAAACGCCGGCGAGGTTGGGGCCCATCGCGTGGTAGATCAGGTAATTCTCCTTGTCGTCCTCCAGCGCGACGACATGGCTGACGCGCGCGGCGATCGGAACCGAGGCGATGCCGGCCGAGCCCAGCAGCGGATTGATCTTTTCCTTCAGGAACAGATTCATGATCTTGGCGCCGACGACGCCGGAGGCCGTGCCGAAGACGAAGGCGACGAGGCCGAGCGCGACGATCTCCAGCGTCGACACGGTGAGGAACTTGTCGGCCGACATGGTCGAGCCGATCGCCACCGTCAGCATGATGATGATGACGTTCATGAGATCGTTGGCGGCGGTCTTGGCGAGGCGCTCGACCACCAACACCTCGCGGAAAAGGTTGCCCAGCATCAGCATGGTGATGAGCGGCGCGACCGGCGGAANAAACAGATTGACGATGATGCCGATGACGATCGGGAAGGCGATCCTTTCGAGCCGCGTCACCTGCCGCGACTGGCGCATGCGGATCATGCGCTCCTCTTTCGTCGTCAGCAGCCGCATCACCGGCGGCTGGATCAGCGGCATCAACGCCATGTAGCTGTAGGCGGCGACCGAGATCTGCGGCAGAAGATGCGGGGCGAGTTTCATGGTGACGAAGATCGCCATCGGCCCGTCCGCGCCGCCGATGATGCCGATCGCGCCGGCCTCGTTCAGCGTGAAGCCGAGCAGCTTGGCGCCGATCAGAGCGACGAAGATGCCCAGATGCGCGGCCGCGCCGAGAATGACGAGCTTGGGGTTGGCGATCATCGGCGCGAAATCGGTCATCGCGCCGACGCCGAAGAAGATCAGCGGCGGGATGATCAGCAGCGCCACGCCCTGATAGGCGTAGTTGAACAACCCGCCCGGTTGGATCAGATCGGAGCCCGGCACGTTCGAGATGATGCAGGAAAAGCCGATGCCCACCAGCAGCAGCGGTTCGTAGCGTTTGGCGACCGCCAGCCAGATCATCACGCAGCCGACGGCGATCATCAGCAGATTGCCCCAGGCGAAATGGGCCAGCCCGGTCTGATCCAGCATCGCGCCGAAGAAGGACAGCAATTCGTCCTGCACGGAATCATCCTTTCAGGCCCTGCCTCGCGCGGACGCAGGGCGAAACGCGCCGCGAAGCGGCCGCTTAGTGATGGCCCTTGCGCAGGGCCTCTTCGTCGATCTTGCCGAGGCGGTTGAGCAGCGGGAACAACGCCAGCACGACGCCGATGCCGGAAATCATCGCCATCGACAGAAAGAAGTCGATGACGCTGAGCATGATCGCGCCGTTGAGCGTGTCGGGCATCACCATCGCGCGCTCCTCAGGCGAGCGTCAAAGCGTGTCGCCGGCGTCGACCGCCTCGCCGGCCTTAGCCGCGATCGAGGCGACGGCGCCGGCGTTTTTGGCGAATACGTCGGTCTTCATCTTCATGGCTTCGATCACCGCGATCTTGTCGCCGACGCCGACGTTCTGGCCGAGCGCGACGTCGATCGAAACCAGCACGCCGGCGAGCGGAGCGATCTCGGCGCCAGGGCCGCCGGCGGCCCTGGCGATGGGCCGAACCACCGGCTTGGCGGNCGGCGGCCGCCACAGGGCCGCGAGCGGCGCGGCGGCGAGCGGCGCGGCGCGCGGGGCGGCGTCGTCGAGAATCTCCTCGACAACGACGTCATAGGCGCGGCCGTCGACGCTGATTTTGAATTTTCTGAGCATGGTGGGAGTTCCAATCAAATATGCGGCGGCCTCGCCCGCGATGGTCGTGGCGCGCGGCGTCTAGTGCGCGCGATGTGAGGTCTGATGCATCCAGCGCCCTTCCGCCGCCCAGGCGTGGCCGGCGACAGGGTCGTCGATCATGACGAGCCGCAGGCCGCCGCCCATCGCGGAGACCGCCGCGGCGATGGCGGCGACATGTTCGGGCGGAACGGCGCTCGGCGCGGGCGCGGCCTGGGGCGGGGCCGCGGCGCGCGCCTGGCGTTCGCTCGCCGCCTCCGCCTTTTGCCGTTCGATTTCGGACCGCTCGATCCAGCCGAGCCCGCGCCCGATCCAGGCCAGAGCGCGCCAAAGGCAATAGCCAAAGCCGATCACGGCGAAAACGTCGCGCACGGTGTCGAAACTCACCATTCCTGGCCTCTCGCTTTCGCCTCGCCTCGCCAGATGGCGATCACAGGGAATGTTGCCGTGCTTCTTGGGCGGCCGCAATTCCCGCTTGCTCAACGCCTTGCGCAGCGACAGGGCGACGGTCGAACGCGTGATCGCCGGGTCGATCACGTCGGTGACGTAGCCCTTGGCCGCCGACAGATAGGGCGAAGCGAATTTGGCGCGGTAATCGGCGGCGAGTTCGGCGGCCTTGGCCTTGGGATCGGCGGAGGCCTTCAGCCCTTGCCNGTAGAGCACGTTGACGGCGCCTTCGGCGCCCATCACGGCGATCTCGGCGTTGGGCCAGGCGTAGACGAAATCCGCACCCATCTCGCGCGAGCACATGGCGATGTAGGAGCCGCCATAGGCCTTGCGCAGAATCATCGTCACCTTCGGCACGGTGGAGTGGGCGTAGGCGAACAGCATCTTGGCGCCGTGGCGGATGATGCCGTCGCGCTCCTGATCGACGCCCGGCAGGAAGCCCGGCACGTCGACCAGCGTCACCAGCGGAATGTTGAAGGCGTTGCAGAAGCGGATGAACCGCGCGCCCTTGTCGGAGGCGTCCATGTCGAGCGCGCCGGCGCGCACCGCCGGCTGATTGGCGATCAGGCCGACGACGACGCCCTCGATCCGCGCGAAGCCGACGATGAGGTTTTCGGCGAAGGAGCGGTGCACCTCCAGGAACTCGCCCGGATCGACGATATGGTCGATCACGCCGCGCACGTCCATCGGGCGGGACGGATCGTCGGGGATCAGATCGCGGATCGCCGGATCTTCGGTCAGCGCGATGGCGTGCGAGAGCCGGTGCGGCGGGTCCTCGGAATTGTTGGAGGGCAGGAAGCTCAGCAGCTTGTGGACGATGGCGATGGCGTCGGCGTCGTTCTCGGCGAGGAAATGCACGTTGCCGGAGACGGAGGCGTGCATGTCGGCGCCGCCGACCTCCTCCATCGTCACCTGACGCCCGGTGACCGCCTTGATCACCTCCGGCCCGGTGATGAACATGTAGGCGTTCTGGCGCGTCATCACGACGAAATCCATCAGCGCCGGCGAATAGGCCGCCCCGCCCGCGCAGGGGCCGCAGATCACCGCAATCTGCGGCACAACGCCCGACAGCAGCACGTTCTGGTAGAACACGCAGCCATAGCCCGACAGAGCGTCGACGCCTTCCTGGATGCGCGCGCCGGCCGAATCCTGAAAGGCGACGATCGGCGAGCCGAACTTGGCCGCCTGCGTCGTCAGCGCGACGATTTTCTTGGCCTGCATCTTGCCGAGCGAGCCGCCGACGACGGTGAAGTCCTGACTGAAGGCGGAGACGAGGCGGCCGCCGACATAGCCGGTTCCACACACCACGCCGTCGGCGGGCAAGGTCTTCTTCTCCATGCCGAAGTGACGGCCGGCATGCTGCACATGCGCGCCCAGCCNCTGAAAGGCGCCGTCCTGAAACAGGGTGGCGAGACGGTCGCGCGCCGTCATCATGCCTTTCTCGCGGCGTTGGGCGAGCTTCTCCGCGCCGCCGCCGGCATGGATCTCGCCCTGGCGCTTGCGCAGGTCTTCAAGCACTTTCGCGGAAAGGGTCATGCCGTCTCCCTCGGTCCCGATTCGTCCGTCGTTTCTCTGCCCGGCTCATCGTCGCACAGCCGGGCGCGGGCCGCACGCCGAAGTCGGGCCGATCCGGCGCGGCGCGTGATACACGCCCCGACGACGTCCCGCCATCCCGCTCGCGCAAGGTGAGGCGCGCGGCCGCAAGAGATCGACGCGACCGGCTGAACGCCGCGCGCCGCCGCCGGGGCGACGCGGGCTCGGCGTCGCGCTTCCTGGACCGGCCGCGCGCCCGCGTCGTTGCGCGGGATCATTTTGGCCGGCGCCGGCGGCGCATCACTCGTTCGACGAGGTCGGCACGTCGCCTTTCTTCACGCGTTCGGCGAACTCGGTCGTTTCGCCGCGGGCCAGCCGGGCGGCCTGAGCGATCCATTGCTCCCGGTCGATCCGGCCGGGAAACGCCAGATAGGAGCCGACCCATTTGACGTTCTCGACGCTCCAGGCCGCGATCTGATCGAAATGCCAGACGCCGAGCGCGTGCAGACGGCGCTCGTTCTGTCGGCCGATGCCGCGGATAAGCTTGAGGTCGTCGGCGCGGGCGCCGCGTGGGCCGGCCAGACCGAGCGGTCGGGCGCCGTCATGGCGATCCTCGTCCTCCACCGGCGCCGCCGGTCGGGGCAGGCTCGCGGCGAAGCGCTCGGCCTCGTCTGCGTCGAGGGCGTCGTCGGCGCGCGACAGATCGAGAGCGCCGGACTTCGCCGCCGCCGCGTGATCGGTCATCACGCCCGCCGCCAGCAGGCGCGCCTGCTCGATCCAGCGCTCGCGCTCGATGCGTCCGGCGACGCTAAGATGGCGGCCGACGCGCTCCGTCGTCTCGGGCGACCAGGCCGCGATCTGCGCGAAGCGGCGGACGCCGAGACCATGCAGGACGCGTTCGTTGACCGGGCCGACGCCCCTGATCCATTTGAGATCGTCGTGCGCTCCGTCCAGCGGCTCCTGCACGTGGCGAGACGCGGCCGGCGCCGCGGGGGCGGAGGTCAGGCCGCCATGCCCGGCGTCGGCGCGCGGCCGAGGCGCGGGATAGGAAACGGTCGCCGACGCGGCGTCGCCGCGCTCGCCGCCGCTCGCCTGCGCGTCTCGCGCTTCGTCTTCGTCCCGGGCGACTTCGTTCCGCGCGTCTTCGTTCTGCGCGTTCCGCGGCCCATCCTGTCGCAGGCCGTCCTGTCGACCCAGCCCGTCTTGCGCCTCCTGTGCGTCTTGCGCCTCTGCGTCCTGCGACTCGCCGTCGTGTCGGCGCGTCGACGTTCCGCTCGTCTCGACGGCGAGATGATCCGACGCGAGGGGCGCTGCTTGCACGGCTCCGACGTCGCGCGAGGCGTCGTCGCTCGCCCGAAACCACCGCCGCCGGCGTATCGGCGGGCGCAGCCGCGACCGCGGCCGCCGCCACAGGCGCGGCCGATCGAACTTCTCGGCGAGCGGCGGCCTCGGCCCTGCTCCCTCGGCCGTGTTCCCCTCGGCCCCGTTCTCTCCGGCGTGCGGCGCGCCGTTCCCTCGTTCGGGCGCCTCGCCTGCGGCCGCCTCCTTTTCCGACTTGTCGGCGGAGCCATGCGCAGCGGGAGCGCGCGCATCGCGGCTCGCCGCGTCGAGGCTTGCGAGATCGTGTTTCGCCGGCCGCGCTTTGAGGTCTGGGCGCCGCCGCCTCGGCTTTGGCCTCGGCCTCGTCTTTGCTTTGTTTGGCGGGGGCGCGTCGTCGATGCGGATCGCTCCCGACTTCACCGCGAGGGCGTGATCGGTCATCTCGCCGCGCGCGAGGCGTCGCGCCTGCGCCACCCAATCCTCGCGCGCGACGCGCCCCGGCTCGCCGAGGCGCTCGTCGATCCAGCGCCCGTTCGAGGGCGTCCAGCCGGCGATCTGAGCGAATTTGCGGACGCCGAGTTCGTTGAGCTTGCGCTCGGCGTGCGGGCCGACGCTGGCGATCCAGGTCAGCGGGTCGCCCTTGGCGACGCTGAAATCGCGCGCCGGGGCGCTTGATTTGCCCGCGCGCGCGCTCCTCCTCACGCGCGAGAAGCTCAGCCTCGCGGCGCGCCTTGGCCTGCGCCTCGGCCGTCTCGCGGGCGAGGCGCTCGGCTTCCGCCTGGCGCGCGCGGCCTCCTCCTCGACGAATTTGGCGTGCGACTTGGCGTCGGCTTCGGCGCGCGCCTTCGCTTTGGCGGCGTCGCGCGCGGCGCGGGCGGCGGACGCGCCGGCCCCCGCCGCCGCGACGGCGCCGACGGCCTGGGCCGTCCCGGGGCCGGCGAGGGCGGCGGTCTTGCCGTCGCCGCGCGCCGGAGCGGGCGTGGCCTTCCCGCTCTTTCCGGTTTCGCTCGCCGCGCCGGCGTCGCGCCCGCGCTTGAGCAGGCAGCCGAGCCAGCAGCCGAGCAGATAGGCGGCGAACAGCAGCAAGGCGATTTCGATCGCATGGCCGGCGAGGCCCGGCGCCGCGCCGGCGAGCGCCGTCACGAGGCCGACGACGAAGGCCAGCAGGCCCCAAGTCAGCCAGCCGAGCCGGCCATCGCGCGGCGGCGCGCAGGTGAGCCAGCCGACCGCCAATCCGAGAAGCGCAGCGAGGCCCGCGAAGACCCAATATTGGGAAAGAACGTAAATCACGTGGGCGCCCTCACTTCAGGACGAATTCGATGCGGCGGTTGCGAGCGCGGCCTTCGGCGGAGTCGTTGGGGGCGATCGGCCGGGTCTCGCCGTAGCCGGCGGNGCTGAGCCGGTCGGCGGGCGCGCCCGCGGCGACCAGCGCCTTGACCACGGCCGCGGCGCGTTCGCGCGACAGCGCGAGATTGCGCTCGGCGCCTCCGACATTGTCGGTATGGCCGGCGATTTCGAGATCGGCCTGCGGACAACCGCGAATCACCGCCGCGAGGCGGCCGACAAGCGCGGTCGATTTCGGGGCCAGACGCGCCGAGCCGCTCGCGAACTCGATGGTCTCCTCGGCCAGACGTTCGAGGATCTGGCCGTGGCAGGCTGCGACGGCGGGGTCGACCGGTTTGGCGGCAGGCGCGGCGGACGCGCTCGGCGCCGCCGGAGCCGGCGTGACGATCTCGATCTTGCCGAGTGCGACGCCGGAGCCGTCGAGCGCCGCGCGAATGGCGGCCGCGTCCGCCTCGGAGGCTTNCCCGCCGAAGGACAGGCCGTCGTCGGCGACGCGCATCCATCCCGATTCAACCCGTTTGAGGACCGTGAAGCCGAGATCGGAGAGACGCTCGAAATTGATCTTCGGCGACAGGCCGGAGGCCAGGGCGGGCGCGCCCGTCACCGGCCCGCCGACGCCGCGCGCGGCGTTCTCGACCGCAAGCCGCGCGGCCTCGCCCGGAACCTGGCCGGAGAGCCGCACCGCGCCGTCCGAGGTCTTGCGCGCCTCGAAGGCGAAGGGATCCGCGACCGGATAGCGCCAGTCGAGCGTCATCGCGACGCCCTTGGGCAGGCGCGCGCCGAGGGCGCGGGCGGCCGCCGAGGCGGTTTCTCCCGGCGCCAGCCAACCCGACACCGTCAGCGCTTCGCCCGCGAGCCTGGACTCGCCTTGCGTGACGTGGGCGAGCGCGTCGACTCCGCTTTGGCCGCCGCCTCGAAGCTTTCCGGGGCGCCGCGCGATCGTCAGCCGGTCCGCCACCTCGGGCGAGAGCGCTCTGGCGGCGGCGACCAGCGCGTCGCGGGCGCGGGCGTCGGGAGCCTGCCCCGTCAGCGTGATCGTCGCGCCGTCGCGGCGCGCGACGAAGGCGGGCGCCGTCGCGACGACGACCTCGACGGCGCCGAGCGCCAGGCCCGGCGTCTTCAGCGCGGCGAGCGCCTTGTCGCGGGCGCGGGCGTCGGGAGCTTCGCCGACGAGGCGGACGAGCGCGTCGGACAGCGACGCCTCGCCCTGATTGAGCGGAGCGAGGGCGGCGAGGGCGGCGAGCGCCTGCGTCTCGAAGGCGGGACCGGCGCCGCGCGCGACCACGAGGTCGTCCGACACCTGCGCGCCGTCGGCCTTCGCGGCGGCGACCAGACGGGCGCGGACCGCGTCGTCGGGCGCAGCGCCCGTCAAAGCGACGCGCGCGCCGCTTTTGGTCGCGGCGAAGGNGAAGGGACGCAGCGGCGGCGGCGCGATCTCGGCGCGGGCGACGCTCGTTCCGGGCGGGAGCGACGCCAGCGCGGCGCGGGCGGCGTCGAAGCCCATGCGGTCGCTCGCTTCGCCGGCGAGAGACAGGCTCGCTCCCGCCAGAGCGGCCTCGGCCTTGGGCAGCGGCGCGAGCGCGGCGAGGGCCGCCTTGGCCATCGCCTCGAAGCCTTGCGGCGCGCCGCCGGCGATCTTCAGCCCGTCCTCGACATTCGGGGCGATCTGGCGCGCGGCCTCCACAAGCCGCGTCTTGACCGCGGCGTCGGNGGCGTAGCCGCCCAAAGCCAGCGTCGCGCCGTNCCCGGCGCGCCGAGAAGGCGTAAGGCGAGACCGAAGGCGCGGCGACGTCGAAACGGGCGAGCGTCATGCCGGCGGGCAAGGCCGCGGCGGCGGCGCGAGCGGCGTCGTAGGCGGCCGCGCTCGGCGCTTGCCCGGCGACACTCAGAGCGGCGTCCGACAGGGCGGCCTNNCGCCAGTCGTGAGCGGCGCCAGAGCCGCGAGCGCGGCGGCGGCCATCGGGCCAAAGCCTTGCGGCGCGCCGGCGGCGTAGCTCGTGCGGTCGACGACCTTGCCGAGCCCGCCCGCCGCCTGCACGAGCGCGGCGCGCGCGGCCGGGTCCGGAACGAAGCCGGTCAACGTCACTCCGTCGGCGGAACGGGCGATCGCCAGGCCGTAAGGCTTTTGAGTCGGAAGCGGCTTCAGCGCGTCGGCGACCTTGCGAACGCCCGTCGCCGACAGCGCGGCGGCGCGCGCCCGTTCGACATCTCCGAGCGTGGCCCCCGTCAGCGTCACGTCCCGGCCGGCGACGGCGACGGCGACGGCGGGGTCGATCACGCCCTGCGCCTCCAGCGCCGCCCGCGCGTGGGCGGCGACGTCGGCCTCAACCCGCGGCCCCTTCCAGAACAAGGCGACAAGAAACAACGCGGCCAGAGGCGCGAGCCCCAGCCACCAGCGAGACGGTCGGCACATCGGCGAGACTTCCTGTGAAAGGCAAAAAGAACTTCGATCGACGCGGCGGCGCTGTCGGAGGGGCGTGACGCGTGCGCCTGAATGGCTCGACATTTGCAATTTAGCGAGGCGTTGTCCATGCGTGAGTTCGCGCGGCCCGACCATGCGCGTCACGCCCGCGTCACGGCGATTTCGCGCGCCGTGCGCCCCGTCGGGAGAGCTTCAGAGCGTCGTGGCGGCGACGCGCGCGGCGCGGCGGCCGGCGCGCAAACGCCGGTTGATGGGGCGCTCGATCAACGCGTAGGCCGACCAGCCGACGCCGAGCGAGGCCAGCAAGGCGACGACGTAGAAGGCTGCGGGGCCCGCCTGCGTCGCCCCGGCGCGCGACCAGATCAGGCTTGCGGCGGACAGAGTCAGGGGATGGGTCAGGTAGATCGAGTAGGAGGCGTCGCCGATCGCCAGCGGCGCGCGCCATCGCGGCGCGCCGCGCGCCTGTTCGGCGATCAGCAGGCCGCCCACGACGAGCGCGGACGGAAGGCCCGCGGCGAGCAGGCGCGGCAGCGGCGGCGCGACNNCGAGAAGGCGGCGGCGAGCGCCAATCCCGCGGCGGCGACGACGATCGCCGCGCGCCCGCCGGACGCGGCGGCGGGGGCGAGCGGCGCGGGCGGCGTAGAGCACGCCGATCGTCACGCCGGCGGCGAATTCAAGCAGGATCGGGTCGCCATAGAACGCCAGCACGCCGTCCGGCCGAAAGACGGCCGCGAGCGTGACCAGCGTCGTCAGCGCGGCGATCAGCGCGCCGGCGCGCCAGGGCCGGGNGAGCGCCAGGGCGCCGGCGAAAAGCACGTAAAANNACATCTCGTAATTCAGCGTCCAGCCCGGAATCAGCACCGGCGTCAGCGCGCCGCCGGACGGATTGGGCCAGGGCGCGAAAGCCAGCGAGGCGAGGAGGTGGCGCAGGTCGAACACGGTCGAGTTCATCAAGGTCGGCGCGGCGAAGGCGATCGCGGCAACCAGCAGAGTGACGAGCCAATAGAGCGGGGCGATGCGCTCCAGCCGGCGCAGAAGGAACTCCCGCGGCGCGAGACCGCGATCGACGGTCGTCACCCACATCACGACGCCGCTGATGACGAAAAACACATCGACGCCGAACTCGCCCGCCGCGTGCAGCGGCAGCGCCGGTTGCCCGAACCGCGCGACCTGCGCGCCGCAGTGAAAATACACCACCATCATCGCGGCGACGCCGCGCAAATATTGCAGACTCAAAATCATGTCGCACGTGACTCCCGCCGCCCCGGGGCGGCGCCGCGTCTCCCGCCGATCCGCGGCGGACGTCTCACCATCCGAAAGCCAACCCGACGAAGGCCGCCAGGACCGCCGCCAGCGCGATCAGGCTCGCCGGGCAACCCAGCGCGGTCGCCCGCTCGCTCGCGGTGTCGAAACGCATCGCCGCGCGCGGCGCGCAACTCCCGGCGCAGCAGCGCGACGATCATCGCCGCCGCGACGATCGCCACGCCGGCCGCGCCGAAAACAACGTCACGCTTCGCCCGCTCCGCTCGCCGGACAACCGCTCCGCGAGGAGCCGCGTCAGGCCATGTCACAAAGCGTCGTCTTTGTCACACCACAGCGCGTCGCGCCATATTTCATCGCGCCATGTTTCATCAAACCACGCCTCATCGCGTCCGTCTGGTCGCGCCGCGCCGGCGCGAAGACCGGGCGCCTCAACGCCGATACTGAGCCTCGCCGACCGGCTCCAGCCAGTCCACCGTTCGCCCGTCCAGCGCCTCCTGGATGGCGTAGTGGCTCATGCCGTTGGTCGGGGCGGCCCCGTGCCAGTGTTTCTCGCCGGGCGCGAACCAGACCACGTCGCCCGGCCGAATCTCCTCGACGGGACCGCCCTCGCGCTGCGCCCAGCCGAGCCCCGAGGCGACGATCAGGGTCTGGCCGAGCGGATGGGTGTGCCAAGCGGTCCGCGCGCCCGGCTCGAAGGTGACCAGCGCCCCCGCCGCACGGGCCGGAGCGGNGGCGGCGAACAGCGGATCGATGCGGACCGTCCCGGCGAACCAGTCGACGGGCCCACGGGTCGACGGCTTCGTTCCTGCCCGGACGATGTCCATTGTGCTGCTCCCCGATCGTTGCGCCGGCGGCGCGCGCCGTCGCCCCCTGTGGCCGCGTGCGACCGGGGGCGGCTGCGCTCGTCCGGCGGCGCAGTCTAGCGCGCCCGCGGCGCAGGCAAAGCGCGGCGGCCGGACGGGGCTCACGGGGACAGGCGTCCGTGGTAGAAAATTCTCCTCTTTCGCCGAACGGAGGCTGAACGGCATGGATCGCGTCGACCGCAAGATCCTCGCGCTGCTGCAACAGGACGCGACCTTGTCGCTGGCGGAGCTGTCGCAACGCGTCGGTCTGTCGCAGACTNNCTGCTGGAAGCGGATCCAGAAGCTGGAAGACNNCGGCGTCATCGCCGCGCGCGTCGCATTGCTCGACCAGAAGAAGATCGGTCTCGACGTCACGGTTTTCGTGTCGATCGAGACGGCCGATCATTCCGAAGGCTGGATCGCGCGCTTCGCCGAGGCGGTTTCGACCATGCCGGAGGTGATGGACTGCTGGCGCATGGCCGGCGACGTCGACTACCTGCTGCGCGTGGTCACGCCCGATCTGTCTGCCTATGACGCTTTCTACAAGCGGCTGGTCGGGGCGTTTCCGATGCGCAACGTGTCCTCGCGCGTCGCGATCGAGAGGGTCAAGGGCACGACCGCCTTTCCTGTGCCGACCGAGGACCTGCGCAAAGCTCACGGCGGCCGCCCCGGGGGTGAGCGGCCGGCTCCGGTCCGGTCTCGCGCGGAGTCGAAGGCGTCGCCGACGGACCGACTCTTTAGTGGTCCGCCGTCGACGGCGGCGACGTTTCGCTCCGGCGAAGGGCGTCGGGCGGCCGCGACGACCCGCATTTCCGGCGTCGCCCGCGCTGGCGGGCGATCACCGGCGCGAACGCTTCCCTGCGCGCGTCGGATCGAGATCTATGCGCACGCGGCGGAATGGCGTATCTCGCGCCTGCCGCGACGTGCGCGGCCGAGGAGACACATGCGGGATCGTGCCGAACGTCCGGCCTGCGCCGCGGTGGTGCTGCACAGGCCCGACCCTGTCATTCTGGCCAGACTCGTCGCGAGTCTGGCGGGGCGCGCCGTGTTCGCCTTCGCCAACGGCCCGCTCGCCGACGACGCGCGCGCCGCGATGGCCGGGATCGATCTGCGGCTGACCGAAAGCGCTGACAATATCGGTCAGGCCGCGGGTCTCAACGCGGTCGCGCGCAGCGCTGGGCGCGCGGGCTTCGGCCATGTGCTNTTGCTCGATCAGGACAGCGAGCCGCCCTTAGGCCTCATCGACTCATTGTCGGCGCGCGCGCAGGCGGCGGCCGCGCAGGGCGTTCGCATCGCCGTGGTCGCGCCGCTGCTGACGCCGCCCGCCGGGGAGGGCTATCGGCCGATCCGCTACGCGCGACGCAAAGCGCCCGCCCCTGCCGGACTGGAGGCGATCGACTTCGCGCCGACCTCCGGATCGCTGNNCTCTCTCGCCGCTTACGACGCGGTCGGGCCGTTTCGAGACGATTTCTTCATCGCCGGCGTTGACGTCGAATGGGGCTTTCGCGCCTGGGCGGCCGGTTGGGGGTCTTATCTGGCGGGCGATCTCGCCATGCCGCACCGCTGGGGCGAGCCAAGCGAGGCGGGGGCGGGCGGACGNCCGCAGATCCTGCGCCATGCGCCGCTGCGCAATTATTACGCCCGCAACGTCGTGGCGACGGCCGGGTTGGCGCATGTGCCCTGGCGCTGGCGCGCGACGTCGTGCCTGACTTTGGCGGCGCAGATCGGCGTTCTGGCGGTCAAAGGCGGGCCCGGCGCGTTGGCGCCGGCGCGCGCCGGCGTCGCGGATGCGCTGGCGGGACGGCTTGGCCCGGCGCCGCAGGCTGCGTCCGCCTCCGAGGCGCCCGCGCGTCCACTATGGAAGCGGGTTTTGCGCCGCCCCGTTCTCACCGCGATGCGGGCGTCCGAAATGGCGGCGGGACTGGTCTATGCGAGCGCGCCGTTCCAAAGGCTGCGGGCGGCGCGCTGGTCCGGCGCGTCGGCGCCCGGGGTGCGCGCCGCTGTGCTGGCGCATGTCTATTATCCCGAGCTTTGGGACGAAATTCTTGCGGTGCGCGCGACGCTGCCCGACGGCGCGCCGATCGTCGTCACGGCGCCGCCCGCGCAGGCGGCGGCGCTTCGGACGCGAACGGGCGGCGACGCGAGCGTGGTGATTCTCGAACAGCCCAATCGCGGCCGCGACATCGCGCCTTTCCTCTTCGCGCTCAATTCGGGCGCGCTCGACCGTTTCGACGCGGTGCTGAAGATTCACACCAAGAAGAGCCCGCATTTGCGCCANGGGGATCTGCGCCGGCGCGTNCTTTTCACGGCGCTGGCCGGATCGCGCGCGGCGACCGCGCGGGCTTTGGCGCAGTTCGCCGAGGCGAAGGTCGGCATCGTCGGCCCCGGCGCCTATTTCCGCACGGCGCCGGTCTATTGGATGGCCAACCGGGCGCGGGTGNNGAGGCTCGCCGCCCAAATCGGCGCGCCGCCGCGTCTTGGCTTTTTCGAGGGCTCGATGTTCTGNGCGCGGCCGGCGGCGCTGGCGCCGTTGCGGGCGCTCGACCTGTCGGCCGAGGCGTTCGAGGCCGAGGCCGGCCAGCTCGACGGCACGTTGCATCATGCGATCGAGCGGGTGTTTCCGCTCGCGGCTGCGGCGGCGGGCTACGAAACGCGGTCGCTGGGGGCGGGTGCTCGTCGGCGCCTGCGCGGCGGCCCCGCAGGCGCAGGCTTGACCGGCGTCGTGGCCCGGCGCCGAGGAGGCGGGCGCGCCCGCGCTCCGTCGCTTCAACATGAGCGAGGCGGGCGACCGTCTGAAGCCGAACGGCGCGGCGCTCTGGCTGACGCGCGTCGACGCTTTCGCCGAGACGAGTTTGGCGCGCGCCGAGACGCTGCTCGACGCCGCCGAGCGCGACCGCGCGGCGCGGATGCGCGAGGCGGGCGCGCGCGCCCAGTTCATCTGCGCCCGCGCGCTGCTGCGGCGCATGCTGGCGCATCACGCCGGCGACGCGGCGAGGGGCTGGCGGCTGAAGGCGGACGCGCGCGGCCGGCCGACGCTCNNGACGTCCCAAGCCGGANNTTTCGTTTTCAGCCTGTCGCACACGCAGGGCGTGGCCGCCTGCGCGTTGGCGCGTCATGGCGAGATCGGCGTCGACGTCGAGCGCGTCACGCCCGCCGACGATCTCGTCACGCTGGCGCGCCAGAGCTTCAGTCGGGAAGAAGCCGCGCGCGTCGCCGCGCTCGCGGGNGCGGCGCGGGTCGAAGCCTTTTTCGCCTATTGGACGCTGAAGGAAGCCTATGCGAAAGCGCGCGGCCTCGGCCTGTCTCTCGACATGAGGACGTTCGCCTTCGACCTCGGCGCATCGGTCGCGATCCGCTTNCGCCCGGGATGCGAGGACGAGGCGTCGCGCTGGCGCTTTCTGCGCGCCGCGCCGACGCCGGATGTCCGGCTGGCTCTGGCCGTCGCCGCGCCGCTCGACCTGGCGCAGACGACGCCGCGCTGGATCGATCTGGCGGGTCGCGCGTGAGCGGCCGGGGCCCGCGCGCGGAGGCGCGGGACAGGGACGGTCACGATCCGTCCCAATCGCATCCACGGGCCGCGCGCGCATGACAGACGGGTTCTTCGAAAACCGCGCGCGTGGGCGGACGCCATGCGGGGCGACCAAAGCGGTGACGAGAAGGCGTGCGGGGCGGACCCGGGACCCGATCTCTCCAGTCTCCTCGGTCTCTGGTCGGGCGGCCGGGGCGCTTGGGCGGACCGCGCCGCGTCCGACAGGCGGAGCTAGGCGCCGCCGAGCGCGGTTTTGCGCAGCGGCATGTCGCGCACGCGCTGGCCGGTGGCGGCGAACAGCGCGTTGAGGACGGCGGNGGCGGCGACCGCGATGGTCGGCTCGCCGACGCCGCCCCNAAAGCCGCCCGAGGGCATGACGATGACCTCGACATGCGGCGCCTCGTCGAGCCGCATCACCGGGTAGCTGTCGAAATTCGATTGCTCGATGCGCCCGTCGCGCACCGTGCATTCGCCGTACGNCATCGCCGACAGGCCGTAGACGAACGAACCCGCGACCTGCGCCTCGATCTGCTGCGGATTGACGGCGTGGCCGGGATCGGTCGCGGCGACCAGGCGGTGAATGCGCAGACGGCCCGCCTCGACGCTGACCTCGGCGGCGGCGGCGACATAGCTGCCGAAGCCCATCACCTGCGCGAGGCCGCGGGCGCGTCCGCGCGGCGCCGGCGCGTCCCAGCCGATCCCGGCCGCCGCCGCCTCAAGCACGGCCAGGTGGCGCGGGCTGTCGGCGAGCATGCGGCGACGGAAGGCGAGCGGATCGACGCCGGCCGCATGGGCCAGCTCGTCGACGAAACATTCGAGATAGAGCGTGTTCTGGTTGAGATTGACGCCGCGCCAGGCGCCGGGGCGGATGTGCGGATTGCGCATCGCATGGTCGACGAGCAGATTGGGGACGGCGTAGCCGAGGCGGCTCTCGTCGCCCGCGGGCAGGAGACCCTGAAAGACGATCGGATCGCCGGTCGGGCCCATCGCCTGCGGCCGCGTCGCGGCGAGGATGGATTGTCCGGCGATGCGCATATGCAACGCCTCAAGCGACCCGTCCGGCGCGAGCGCGCCGCGCAGGCGGCAGCGCGTGACCGGGTGGAAGCGGCCCTGCGCCATGTCCTCCTCGCGCGTCCAGATCATCTTGACCGGAACGCCGGGCGTCTGACGCGCGATCAGCACCGCCATGCGGATGTAATCGGTGTGAAGCCTGCGCCCGAAGCTGCCGCCGATGCGCATCGGGCGCAGGTCGCAGGCCTCGATCGGCAGGCCGGCGGCGAGCGCCGCGGCTTCGAGGGCCGCCTCGGGAACCTGCGTCGGCGCCCAGACCTCGCAGCGCCGCGGCGTCCAGAGCGCGGTCGCGGCGATCACCTCCATCGGCGCGTGGTTCTGATGCGGGTAGGCGTATTCGGCCTCCACGATCCGCGGCGCCCGCGCCAGCGCGGCGGCGGCGTCGCCGGCGCGGTGGCCGACATGGCGCGTCTCGGCGTCGAGGCCCTCGCGCAGCCAGGCCGCGACGTCGGCGCTCGACACGCGCGCGTTGGGGCCTTCGTCCCACGCGATCGGCAGGGCGTCGAGCGCTTNTTTGGCGCGCCAGAAGCTGTCGGCGACGACGGCGACGGTCTCGTCGTCGACGCGCAACACCGCTTTGACGCCGCGCATCGCGGCGACGGCCGCGGCGTCGAAGCCGCGCAGCTTGCCGCCATGCACGGGGCAGGCCTTCGGCAGCGCGATCAGCATGTCGGGCAGGCGCAGGTCGACGCCGTAGACGAGCGAGCCGTCGAGTTTGTCGGCGGCGTCGAGGCGCTTCAGCGGACGCCCGGCGATGGTCCAGTCCTTCGGGTCTTTCAGCGCGACCTGCGTCGGCGCCGGCATGTCGCGCGCCAGCGCCGCGACCGCGCCATAAGTGGTTTCGCGGCCGTCGCCGAGATGGCGGATGACGCCGCCGCGCGCCTCGCATAGCGCGACCGGCGCGCCCCAACGCCGCGCCGCGGCGGCCACGAGCATCGCCCGCGCCGTCGCGCCGGCCCGACGCAAATACTCTTGCGAGCCGCGCACGGCGCGCGAGCCGCCGGTCGACTGGTCGCGCCAGACGCGCCCGCGGCGGCGATTTTCGCCGGGCTCGACCTGCTCGACGCGCACGCGGCTCCAGTCGCAATCCGNCTCCTCGGCGACGAGCTGGGCGAGCCCGGTGAGGGAGCCTTGCCCCATCTCCACCCGCGCCATGCGGATGACGACGCTTTCGTCGGGCGAGACGACGATCCAGGCGTTGATCTCGCCCGTCGCCGCCGACTGCGCGCGGGCCTGCGCGCCGAAGGGAACCACGAAGCCGAAGGCGAAGGCGCCCGCGCCGGCGAGGACGCCGCGTCGCGACAGGCTGAGGGAGCCGGGTTCGGTCATCGTCGCCTCCCTCAGCCGCGTCGCGTCGCGGTCATGCGTTCGGCGGCGCGCCGAACGCCGGCGAGAACGCGCTGATAGGTCCCGCAGCGGCAAATATTGCCGATCTCGGCGCGGATTTCGGCCTCGGACGGGGCGGGCGAGCGCGCCAGCAGGGCGGCCGCCGCCATGATCATGCCGGGCTGGCAATAGCCGCATTGGGCGACGTCGAGCTCGGCCCAGGCCTGCTGCACGGGATGGAGGCTGGCCGCGCCGAGACCTTCGCCGGCCGCGCCGAGGCCTTCGATGGTGACGATGCGGCGCTCGGGCGACAGCGCGCCGACGGGAACCGAGCAGGCGCGTTCGGCGACGCCGTCGACATGCACGGTGCAGGCGCCGCACTGGCCGACGCCGCAGCCATATTTCGTTCCGGTCAGGCCGAGATGATCGCGTAGCGCCCACAGCAGCGGCGTGTCGTCCTCGACGTCGAGCTCGACCGTCGCGCCGTTGATCGTGAGCGTGGCCATGCCATTGCCTCCCGTCCATCCGTTCGACGTCGCGCGCGGCGCGTTGGGACAAGGATGGGGCGGTCGGGCCCAAGACAAGACGGACGGCGGCGGGCGCTTAGGGCGACGGGCGGCGGCGGGTGGATCGGGCGACGGCCTCGGGCGTCAGGCCGACAAGCTCGGCGTAGCGGCCGGGATCGGTCGCGCCCTCGGTGTTGACGAGCAGGACGCGCGACGACGCGTCGAGCCGCAACGCCGCGCGGATGGCGGGATCGGCGGCCGCGCCGGTCAACCCGGCGAGGCCGGCGGCGCCGCTCTCCCNCGACACGATGGCGGGATCGTCGCCGCACGGCCGCGCCAGGCGGTTCATGGCGGCGACCGCGGCTTCGTCGGCGACGGTCATGAAGGCGTCGGAGAGGCGCGCCAGGATGCGCCAGGCGACCAGCGAGGGCTCGCGACATTCGAGCATCGCCATCACCGTCGGCGCGCCCGGCGCGATCTTGACCGCCCGCCCGGCGCGCGCGCTTTCGAACAGGCAGGCCGCCCGGTCGGGCTCGACGACGACGAAACAGGGCCGGCGCGCGCCCAGCGCCAGCGCCAGATGCGCGGCGAGCGCCGCCGCCACGCCGCCGACGCCGGCCTGAACGAAGACATGGGTCGGGCGCGCCAGCGTCGCCAGCGCCTCGCGCGCCAGCGTCGCATAGCCTTGCATGACCAGAAGCGGCGCGCGCTCATAGCCCGGCCACGCCGTGTCCGAAACGAGGGTCCAGCCTCNGCGGGCGGACACTTCGGCGGCGTGGGCGACCGACTCGTCATAGGAGCCCGCGACCCGGATCATCCGGGCGCCGTAGCGCGCGATCGCGGCGACGCGGGCGTCGCTGACGCCGGCATGGACGAAAATCGCCGCGCGCGCGCCGACGCGCCGCGCGCCCATCGCCACCGAGCGACCGTGATTGCCGTCGGTGGCGCAGGCGAAGGTCATCGCGCCCGCCACGGCGCGCAGCCGCGGGGCGTCGAGATCGGCGACGTCNNGAGGGCGCCCGAGCCGGCGCGCGCCCTCCTCCAGCACGAGACGGCCGACCGCATAGGAGCCGCCCAGCGCCTTGAAGCTGCCAAGGCCAAGGCGGGCGCCTTCGTCCTTGACGTAAAGGGCGCCGAGGCCGAGCGCGGCGGCGAACGCCGGCAGGGCGTGAAGCGGCGTCGGCGCGTGATCGTCGCGATGGCGCAGGACGCGCTCGACCTCGCGGGCGGCGTCGAGGCCCAGCATGTCGGCGTCGACGGGATCGAGCGGCGCGCCGCGCTGCGGGAGCCGATTGGGCCATAAGCTCGCCGTCATCGCCGCCGCGCTCCGTCAGGCCGCGTCGCGAAGCGGCGCGGCGCGTCGGTCGGTTTCGTGCGGCGGGCGCCCATGCCGAACGCGCGCAGCGTCGCCGCGTTCGATCCGCCGATCCTCCGATCCTCCGATCCTCGCGGTCCCGGCGGCGCGCCGCCGGTCGTTCAGGCGGGCAGAACGATCACCTTGGTGTTGACCGGGGTGCGCTCGTAGAGGTCCAGCATGTCCTGCGTGAGAAGGCCGGTGCAGCCGCTGGTGATGCCGGTCCCGATCGTCTCGGGGTCGCTGGTGCTGTAGATCGTGTAGAGCGTGTAGACGCCCTTCTGGTAGAGATAGAGCGTGCGCGCGCCGAGCGNGTTCTCGGGCCCTCCGGGCATGCCGCCGGCATATTTGCGCGCCTCGGGCTGGCGCTGGATCATCTCCTTTGGCGGCGTCCAGACCGGCCATTCGGCCTTGCGCCCGACATAGGCCTCGCCGCTCCAGCGGAACCCGTCGCGGCCGACATTGGCGCCGTAGCGCGTCGCCTTGCCGTCGCCCTCGATGCGGTAGACGTAATAATTGCCCGGATCGACGATGATCGTGCCGGGCGCCTCCTTGCTGTCGTAGTTGACGAGCTTGCGGAAATATTTCGGATCGATCTTGCGCACGTCGACGCCGGCGATCGGGTGCTTCTTGTCGGGGGCGGGGCCGTAGACCTTTTCGGCCTCCGCGAGGCTCATGCCGTCATAGGCGCAGCCGCCGAGCCCGAGCGCGCCGAGGCTGGCGAGCGAGCCGAACAGAAACGAACGCCGGTCGGCGCGTCCCGCGCCGAACCCGGCCGCGGCCGCTCCGATCCGCGCGCCGAGGCCGGCCTCTGCTTGTCTACGGTCATGATCTGGCGGTGTCCCATGTCTGTCGTCCGAGCCGCCGCGCGGGGGCGCTTGCGGGTCGGGCGGATGGCCGATCCGACATTGCCGCCGTCCGCGCGCGCTGGCAAGCGCGCCCCGGCGAGGGCGCGCCTCAGGCCGGCGCGCGGCGCGCGGCCTCGGCGAGGAAGGCGGCGACATAGTCGGCGAAGGAGCGCCAGACCTCGACGCGGTAGGCGTTTGGGCCGCGCCGCCACAGCACGATCTCGGACTTGGCCAGCATCGTGCGGGTGGCGAAGCCGACCGGAAACGCCGCCTCGCGCAGATCGAGCGGGCAGCCGGCCGACGCGCGCGCCGCCAGCGGGCCGGCGACGTCGAGCCCGATCTGGCGCTGCGACACGTCGACGAGGCTGTGAGGCCGATCGCCGATCGCGGCGGCCAGCGCGGCGGCGAGCGCGTCGGGCCGCTCGCCCTCGGCGACCAGCAGCCATTCGTCGGGGCCGAGCCAGAGCGCCGCGCGCGAGCCGGCGCTTGCGACGCCGGGCGAGCCGGAAGCGCCGCCCCGAACGCGCCGGCGGCGGCCTGCGCCACGGCCGCGTCGCCGCGCAAAGACAGACGCGCGGCCCTGGGCGCGGGCGAGCGCGAACGCCTCGCCATCGGGAAGCGTCGCGCCGTCGAGCGGGCCGCGCGGCGAGGGCCTGGAGGAGAGGGACCTCAACCATCGAGACGCTCTCCCTTCCTGTCGATGAAAACCGGGTCGCAGACGGTGGCGGGAATGGCGAGGCGGCGCTCGCCGACGATGGCGGCGACGAAGACCGTCGTTCCCATCAAGGCGCGTCCGTTCTCCACCAGCGCNNGCGCGATCGAGCGATCGAGCGCGGGGCTCTCATAGGCCGAGGTGACGTGGCCCAGCGCATGCTCGCCGATCGCGTAGTCGGCGCGCGANNCGATCTGCGCGCCCTCCTTGAGCACGCGCCGGGGATCGTGGGTCAGAAGCCCGACGAACTGCTTGCGCCCCGGCGCGACGAGATCGGGGCGGGCGAGCGAGCGCTTGCCGACGAAATCGCGCTTCGCCTTGCCGACGGCCCAGGCCATGCCGGCGTCGTCGGGCGTGACGGCGCCGTCGGTGTCCTGGCCGACGATGACGTAGCCCTTTTCGGCGCGCATCACATGCATCGCCTCGGTGCCGTAGGCGACGACGTCATAAGCCCGCCCGGCCGCCCACAGCGTCTCCCAGACGGCGCGCGCGACGTCGGGGGCGAGGTTGATCTCGAAGCCAAGCTCGCCGGTGAAGCTGACGCGCATCAGACGCATGGGAACGCCGCAGATGCGGCCCTCGCGCACGCTCATATGCGGCATCGCCTCGCGCGAAATGTCGATCCCCTCGACGAAGGGCTGGATCAGATCGCGNNCGCGCGGGCCCTGCACCGCGATCACCGCCCATTGCTCGGTGGTCGAGGTCAGCCAGACCTTGAGGTCGGCGAACTCGGTCTGGAGATAATCCTCCATGTGGTTGAGCACGCGCGGCGCGCCGCCAGTCGTGGTCGTGACGTGGAAGCGGTCGGGCGCGAGGCGGGCGATGACGCCGTCGTCGATGATGAAGCCCTGTTCGTTGAGCAGCAGCCCGTAGCGGCAGCGGCCGGGTTCGAGCTTGGCGAAGGNGTTGGCGTAAANGCGAGCCAGGAAGCGCGCCGCGTCGGGGCCGACGACCTCGATCTTGCCCAGCGTCGAGGCGTCGAACATGCCGACGCTCGCGCGGGTCTGCTTGCATTCGCGGCGCACCGCCGCATGCATCTCCTCGCGCCCGCGCGGAAAGAACCAGGCGCGCTTCCACAGCCCGACATCCTCGAAAGCCGCGCCTTGCGCAGCCGCCCAGTCGTGGATCGGCGTCTTGCGCAGAGGGTCGAACAGATCGCCGCGGCTGGCGCCGGCGAACAGTCCGAAGGTGACGGGCGTGTAGGGCTGGCGGAAGGTCGTCAGGCCGACCTGCGGGATCGTCGCGCCGAGCTTTTCGGCGGCGATCGCCAGCGCGTTGAGATTGGCGATCTTGCNCTGATCGGTCGCCATGCCGGTCGTGGTGTAGCGCTTGACGTGCTCGATCGAACGCATGCCCTCCTGAACGGCGAGGCGAATGTCCTTGGCGCAGACGTCGTTCTGAAAGTCGACGAAGGCCTTGGCCTTGCGGGCGTCGGNGCGGGCTGTGGTCGCCGAGCGTTCCGCCTTGCGCGTCGGGCGCGTTCTCGACGCGCGGCGGGGCGGAGCGGCGACAGGAAAGCCCGCCCTCGTCGCCGCGTCCGCGCCGGCCTCAGCGCCGTCGGCGAGCGCGGCGGCGAGCGCGAACACGCCGCGGCAGGCGCCGGCGGAGCGCTCGCGCTGGACCGGCGGGCCGGGCAGGAACTGCCCCTGCGCCTCGTNCCACACGACCTTGCCGCGCGACTGCGAATGGAGATGCACGGACGGCGTCCAGCCGCCCGACATCAGCAACGCGTCGCAGGCGACGGTTTGCGTCGCCAGACCGTCGCCCGAGACGCGCGCGCCGCAGACGCGCGTCCTGCCCTCGACGCCGTGCAGCACGGCGCCGGTCACGACGCGCAGCCCCGCCGCGCGGGCGGCCTGCGGCAGCGCGCCGTCGGCGTTCTTGCGCAGATCGGCGATCAGCGCGACCGCGACGCCGGCGCCGTGAAGGTCGAGCGCGGCGCGATGAGCGCCGTCATGGGCGGTCGCGATCACGACGCGTTCGCCGACCTTGACGCCGTAGCGGTTGAGATAGACGCGGGCGGCGTCGGCGAGCATCACGCCGGGGCGGTCATTGTCGGGGAAGACCAGCGCGCGCTCGATCGCGCCGGCGGCGAGCACGACCTCTTTGGCGCGCAGCCNCCACATGCGCTCGCGCGGGGCGTCGGGACGCGCCGCCCGCTCGGCCTCGTCGACGATCTCGTTCAGCCCGAAATTCTGCGCGTAATAGCCGAAGGCCTGCGTGCGCGGCATCAGCCGGACATTGGCGCGCGCGGCAAGCTCGGCGAGCGCGGCGGCGACCCATTCGGCCGCGCCCAGGCCGTCTATCGAGGCGCGCGTCTCGCTCAGGAGAGAGCCGCCCATCTCCTGTCGCTCGTCGCACAGGATCANCCNTGCGCGCCGCCGCGCGCGCCGCAGGGCGGCGGCGAGGCCGGCGGGACCCGCGCCCACCACCAGCACGTCGCAATGGTCGTAATACTGCGCGTAGGCGTCGGGATCGGCGTCCTTCGGGGCCCGGCCGATGCCGGCCGCGCGACGCACGATCGGCTCGTAGATCGTCTTCCAGGCCCAGTTCTTGCCGAACAGGTCGGGCCCCATGAAGGTCTTGTAATAGAAACCGGCGCTGAAAAACCGCGACATCGCTTGGTTGATCGCGCCGACGTCGAAGGCCAAAGACGGCCAGCGGTTCTGACTCGTGACCTCCAGCCCTTCGATCAGCGCGACCTGCGCGCCGCGTTGGTTGGGCTCGAAACGACCGGGGCCGCGCGAGACGCCGAACAGGGCGTTGGGCTCCTCCGGCCCGGCGCCGAGGAAGCCCCTGGGGCGATGGTATTTGTAGGAACGATTGACGAAATGCACGCCGTTGGCGATCAACGCCGAGGCGAGCGTGTCGCCGGNGAAGCCCTCATAGGCCTTGCCGTCGAAGGTGAAGCGGATCGGGCGCGAGCGGTCGACGCGGCCGCCCGAGCGGGTGCGATGGCGCATGCTCATTGCGCCCCTCCTTGCGCGATGCGTTCGGGGCGCGGCTCGCCGGCCTTGTAGGTCGTCAGGATGCGGTCGCTGACGGTGTCGCGCAGGCAATTGAAGAAGCGCCCGCAGCCCGCGACATGGCGCCAGCGCTCCGCCAGAAGGCCGCGCGGATTGGTCGGAAAAACAGGTAATCTCCCCGCCGAGTCATCGACGGCGGCGGGGTCGGCGGGGCGCGCGACATGCGCCTCGCCGCCGTAGCGGAATTCGAGTTCGGGACGCTCGGCGTCGCAATAGGGGCAATGGATGAGCAGCATGGTCGCCTCGTTGGGGCGGTGGTTCAGTGCGCGACGGCGGCGGCCGCCGCTTCGTCGATCAGGCGGCCGGTGCGGAAGCGATCCAGCGTGAAGGGCGCGGCGATGGGATGGGGCTCGCCGGTCGCCACCGTATGGGCGAAGACATGCGCCGAGCCCGGCGTCGCCTTGAAGCCGCCGGTGCCCCAGCCGCAATTGACGAAAAGGCCCGGAACCGGCGTCTTGCCGATGATCGGCGAGCGGTCGGGCGTGACGTCGACGACGCCGCCCCAGTTGCGCAGCATGCGCAGGCGGCGCACCACCGGAAACAGCCNGCAAATCGCGTCGAGCGTGTGGTTGGCGACATGCAGGCCGCCGGTCTGCGAATAGGAGACGTAAGCGTCTGTGCCGGCGCCGATCACCATCTCGCCCTTGTCGGATTGCGACATGTAGGCGTGGATGGTGTTCGACATCACCACGCAGGGCATGATCGGCTCCACCGGCTCGGAGACCAGCGCCTGAAGCGGGTAGGATTCGAGCGGCATGCGCACGCCCGCCATGCTCATGACGACCGAGGTGTTCCCGGCGGCGACGACGCCGACCTTTCTGGCGGCGATGAAGCCCTTGGCCGTCTCGACGCCGGCGACCGCGCCCGAGGCGTCGCGGCGGACGCCGACGACTTCGCAATTCTGGATGATGTCGACGCCGAGCGCGCTCGCGCCGCGCGCATAGCCCCAGGCCACCGCGTCGTGGCGCGCGGTGCCGCCGCGGCGTTGCAGCGTCGCGCCGAGAACGGGATAGCGAATGGTCTTGTCGATGTTGAGGATCGGGCAGAACTCTTTCGCCTCCTGCGGCGTCAGCCATTCGTTGTCGACGCCGGCGAGCTGATTGGCGGCGACATGGCGGCCGAACGACTGCATGTCGTGGAGGTTGTGGGCAAGCATCATGACGCCGCGCGNGCAATACATGACGTTGTAATTCGNAACGCGCGCCAGCCCCTCCCAGAGCTTCATCGCGTGCTCGTAGATCGCCTGCGACTCCTNCCACAGATAGTTGGAACGGATGATCGTCGTGTTGCGCCCGGTGTTGCCGCCGCCGAGCCAGCCCTTGTCGAGCACGGCGACGTTGCGCATGCCGTGCTCCTTGGCCATGTAGTAGGCCGCGCCGAGGCCGTGGCCGCCAGCGCCGACGATGACGGCGTCGTAGCTGGCCTTGGGCTCGGGGCTGCGCCACTGCTCCGGCCAGCCGTCATTGCCGGCCAGGCCCTGGCGGGCGACGTTGAGGAAGGAAAAGCGCACGGGGCGGTCCTCGTTTGCGGTCCGGGATTGCGGGTCCAGCTTGCGGTAACAGCTTGCGTACCGGGCTTGCGGTTCCGGGATGGGGACAGCAATCGGCGCGCCGCGCGCGTCTTCCCGTCATTTGTCGAGAATATTTCCGACATCGCCGCGCGCCCGCACGGCGGCGGGCGCGATCCNCCAACGCTTTCGGAAGAGCCTCGCGAAATGCGCGCCGTCGGCGAATCCGGCGCTTTGAGCCGCCTCGCCGACCGTGCGGCCGACGGTTTCGATCAGCCATCGTCCGTAGTCGAGGCGCATGGCGCGGANAGACCCCGCCGGCGTGTCGCCCAGATCATCGAGAAAGCGGCGTTCGANGCGGCGGGCGCTGAGCCCGATGCGGGCGGCCAGCTGAGCCGTCGTCGGCGGCCTCGACATGTTCTGCTCCATCAAAAGCACGGCGCGCCGCACCGCGTCGTCGCGAGGGGCGTGCGGGGCCAGAGAGGGCATCGATTGTGGAGCGGCGGCCGGGCGCGCGCCGTCAATCTGCATTACGCGCAGCGTCTTGCGCGCCGTTTCCGGGCCGAGCCGCTGTTCGATCAGAGCCGCAGCGAGATCGGCGACGCCCGCGCCGCCCGAGCAGGTGATCCGATCGCCGTCGATCAGGAAAAGCCGATCGCTCACCGGCGTCACATCGCAGAAGGCTTCGAGGAATTGGCGCCGGTGAAACCAGCTCACGCAGGCCTCGCGACCGGTCATCAGGCCGGCCTGCGCAAGCACGAAGGAGCCCGTGCATACCCCGATCAGCGGAACGCCGGCCTGCGCGGCGCGGCGCAGGTAGTCGACGGTCGCGTCATCGACCTGACGTCCGTCCTGCAGCAATCCGCCGACCACCACGACGTAGTCAAATTCCCTCGGATCGAGCAGGCCGCAGGTCGGCAGGATCTCGACGCCGCAACTCGCCGCCACCGGCGCCCGCGTCGCCGACATCACGGCCCAGCCGCAGCGCAACTGACGCGATCCGTCGCCTTCGTCGGCGGCGAGCCGCAACACGTCCACGAAACTCGCGAAGGCGGTGAGCGTGAAACGGCGCGCCAGAAGGAATGCGACGCGAAGCCTGGGCCCCTCGGCTGTCCCGCCAGCGCGTCGCTTGTGCATCCGGCTCCTCCGAGCGTCGCGTCGAACCCATCGGATCGACGCGCGGGCGCGCGCCGCCCGTGGGCCTTCCTGCGCCGGCTGAGGCCGCAATGCAACGCCGGGCCCCGGGCGGATCAGGAAAATCCCACTATGTCGCCGGCCGGCTCGAAACGACAGGATTTCTGAGGCCGCCGGCGCAGAGGGCGCGGGGCGCATCGCGGCCTGGGCCGCCGGCGCCCGCCTTCGCAGCCGAATGGCCGGGGCCGAACGCGTCGTCTTGCGACGCTTCGCCCTGCTTGGCGACGCAACAAGCTGGCGCCGACCGGCCAGCGGGGTTCAGCGCGGGACGTTCTCCCTTGCGCCGGCGATTTTGGGCGACAGACCCGCGCCGCGTGCGTCCACATCGCCCGGAAGCGCGTCGTTCGGCTGGCGCTTTCGTTCAGGATCGCCGGCGTCAGCCGGCGCGGATGCGCGCCGACCATGACGCGCAGCGATCTAGATCGTCGCTTCGCGAGCGATCACGTGCGTCGCAAGATCGTCGTCACGACGCCTCACCGGCTGCGGCTTGTCGACGTCGTTTCCAATCCGCCGTCGGCGGCTCGGCCCTCGCCGTCATGCTGCGCGGCGTATCGCCGGCCTCGCACCCGGATCGCCCCGCTCGTTCGCTTCCACGTCCCAGACGTTTCCGCCACACGGCGCGCGGCAGGAGCGAGGTCGCAAGCAGGAGGCCCTTCGTTCGGCGACGTCGCGCGATAGAGGCGTCCCCGCGCGAAGCGGTCCGGCCGCTTCCTAGAAAATCTTCGTCACGCGTCACACGCGCCCTTTCCAAGGCGCCGCGTGCGTTTCGAGATAACGCATCATCCTTGCTGAATATCGGCGAGGATGATCTCGCGCATGCGGACGAACTCAGGGTCGCATGTGACNNTTCGCGCGTTGCGGCACTGGATAAATTTGCGATCGAAATCGAGTTCGTAGGATTTTTCGATCTTGCCGGGACGCGGCGTCATCACGATCAGGCGCGTGGCCAGAAACAGCGCTTCTTCAACCGNATGCGTGATGANAAAGATCATTTNTCCGGCGCGATCCCAGACGTCGAGGATCAATTCTTGAACCAGCTCGCGCGTCAGCGCGTCGAGCGCGCCGAGCGGCTCATCCATGAGCGATGCCTCGGGGTCGCATGCGAGCGCCCGAGCGANTGCGACGCGCTGCTGCATGCCGTCGGAACATTCGCAGATCATCTTGCGCTCGAAGCGGGTGAGGCCGACCAGCGCCAGGTTCTTCGAAGCGATGGCGTAACGCTCGTGCTTTGGCGCGCCGCGCAACATCAGACCGAACGCGACGTTGTCGACGACGTTAAGCCAAGGAAGCAGCGCGTGCTTCTGGAAAGCGACGCCCCGATCGGCGCAGGAGCCGCGCACGTCATGGCCGTCGAGAAGGATGCGCCTTTCGCTTGGCGGAAGAACGCCCGCGAGAGACGACAGCAATGTGGTCTTGCAGCATCCCGACGCGCCTATGGCGACGACGAAGTCCCCATTCTTCATCTGAAAATTGACATTGCTGAGCGCGACGATCGCGCCATCGTGCGNCCCATGCCGCACGGTGAGGTTTTGCACGTCCAGCGTGGCCGTGCGTCGGTTCGGCGTGACAGCGGCGCTTTTCTCGGCGAGCGTCATGAGCGCTTTCCGTTATGTGAAGCAGGCGGCGTCCCGCGGAGGCGACTGCGGGAATGCGCGCCTGTCTGCCGCTCTGCGGTGGTCGACAGGACCCGCGCGAATAGCGCGCTGACCATTATGTCGCGGCGGTCGCGGCTGCGTAGGACCGATCGACGAAGCCGCTGAAGTCCGTCGAAACATCGATGATGCGGCCCTGCGCCTTCGGGAACTTCGCCGTCGACGCCATCGCCTTGGCGACGCCGCCGTCGGCTCCGCCGCCCAACCATTTGGCCAAAGCCTGCTCCGCGGCGGTCGGATAGCTATAGGCGGCCAGCGCGTCGGGGACGTCCTTTGCGATGTCCGCGCAGGACAGCAGCGCCTTGCCGCCGAAGCGATCATCTTCGCGAGCACCGGATCCCGGACGAACGCGCCGTCGATATCGCCGCGCTCCCACGCGGCCGCGAGTTCCGGCGGACGAAGATTGAGGAGATGCACCGCGCCGCGTGGCCAATCTGGTCGAATTGCGATGCGACGACGCTCTGGGCCTGCAAGCCCAGATTCGTCGCGCGATCGTCGCCGCGATACGCGGCGGAAGGCTCGCGGCCGACTCGCCCGTTCCTTCAAGCCGCATTCTGGCCGAACACCTCAACGTGGCCCGCAACACGGTTACTGTCACCTATCGACAGTTGATCGACGAAGGCTATCGCTTTGCGAAGCAGCAGTCAGGATATTTTGTATCTGCGGGGCTTGCCAATCCTGACGCCATCGGCGCCGAAACGACGTCATCGCCGGAGCGTGGTCACTACAACTCTCTCCTGCGCGAAATCGCCGGCGCTCATCGTAGCGCGCTCCAAGACGCGCTGCGCAAGCGCATTCCGGCGGTCGACTTCGTTCCCGTCCTCGGCGGAGCGTCGTGCTGGGTGAGCGGCCCGCCTTGGCTAGACGCGCGAGCGCTCGCGCGTGAGGCTTTCGAGAAAGGCGTCATGATTGAACCGGACGACGTGCATTTCGTCGCCGACGCGGCGCCCATGACTCATTTCAGGCTTGGCTTTTCCTCAATCGCACGT
This sequence comes from Rhodoblastus sp., assembly GCA_013693735.1. GTDB lineage: Bacteria > Pseudomonadota > Alphaproteobacteria > Rhizobiales > Beijerinckiaceae. Next base: position 1,121,554 of record CP059255.1, read on the forward strand.
GCACGCATCGAACCGGGCGTTCAAGCGCTGGCGTCACTCGCCGAGGCGCAACGCTCGCGTTGAGCGCGGCGCGTGGCTCCATCTCCCTCCAGCGTCGGGCGCTACCTAAAGAACCCGGGCCATAGTTCTCTTAGACGGCGCCGGAGACGCCGCGACTGAGTCAATCGCAAGGGAGGGAGCGTTCCGCTCCGGCCCCGGATGGTCTATGGAGCGCTTGCGTTTCACTCTTTTCGCTCTGGACGCGCGCCGACGGAAAGCGCATCGAAGCCGAAGGTTGCGACATGTTCCGTATTCGAGACGGCAAGATCGTCGAGAAGCATGCCTTCCGCAAGGCGCGGCCGCTGCAGGAGGCGCGTTGACCGGGCGAGCCGTCATGAACAAGCCTTCTTCGGTCGCTCTTTCGAGTCCCTAGGATCCGAGCGACGATCCGCCGCTCGACGAAAGTTCCGGCCGGGGCGTCGCTTACGCTCCGACCTGCTGGATCGCGACCGCCATCCATCTCGCCAAGGATCACGGTTTGGAGGCGAAGGTCGACGCCGAGCTCGGCGCGAACGCCTTGTCCGATTTCGTCCAGACCGAGGAAAGCGACCTGCATCTGGCGACGCGGCTGGCGGACAAGTTCGGCGGCGTCGTCAAATATGCGGACGGCAAGCTGATCGCCACGAAGCGCGGAACGGGCAAGAGCGCGTCGGGCAAGGACATGCCGACGATCATGCTGACCCTCGGCGACTTCAAGAACGCCCGGGGCAAACTGAAGGACCGCAATCGCTATGGCTCGGCGAGCGCGGCGTGGCACGACAAGGGCAAGAGCGAGCGCAAGAGCGTCACCGAGAAAAAGGGCGACGGGCCGAATTATTCCCTGCGCGAGACCTATCAGACCGAGGCCGAGGCGCGCGCCGCCTGCAAGGCCGCGCTCGCCGACGCGCAGCGCCGCTCGGCCGACCTGTCGGCCACCACGCCGGGGCGTCCCGACATCGCCGCCGAAACAACGCTCATGCTCTCAGGCGTCAGCCGCAAGCTCGACGGACGCTGGATCGTCGACCAGGCGCGCCACATCTTGAAGGGTCGGCGCCGGTCTACGACACCCAGATCGAGGCCAAGACCCCGGATCAGCGCGAGGACAAGGCCGGCGACAAGAAGACAAAGAGCAAGTAGCGTGCGTGCGTCATACGCAGGAGGTCAGTCATGAGGTGGATCGCGGCGATGGTTCTGGCGTTCGCGCTGGCGACGACGGCGACGCCGGCGAATGCCGAGACGACGGATGTAGAGCAGCTCAAGCTGCGGCCCGAGAATTTTGTCGGGAAAGCCATAACCGTTGAAGGCATCCTCTTTGGGGCTACCCGCACGCGCGGCTTCATCCATTACAAGGCCGGCCGTCTCAACGACGAAATGTTGACGATCGATTGGTCGGATCACGGGACGGCGTGGGAGCGGGCGCAATATGAATGCGCCAATGAGATCGACGATAAATGCAAGGTCATCGTGACGGGCGTCTGGCGGGCTCGGCCATATCAGGCTGACACCTTTTTCGTCGAAAAGCCCAATGTGGAGTTCGTCGCTCCGAAATAAGACGGAGCCCGGGGCGCTGAGACGCCCCGATCGCGGGTCAGCCGGCAAGCAAGCCCGCGAGGCGTCATCGATGAGACAACCGCCGCCCCGTCCGCCCTTTCGGGCCAAGGCAGGGTGGAGAGGATCGGTAAACATCTGGTGGAGACCATCCGTTGCGCGCGCTGCCGCGCGCTGTTGTTCAAGGCCGAGGCCGGCGCGCTGCGCGGCGCCCTCGAAATCAAATGCCGGCGGTGCGCCGCCATGAACTCCTGAGGCCGATCGAGCCCGCCGAGCGCCAAGAGCGCGTAGATTTGGGTAAAACCCATGTCGGTCAAGGAAACGATCAGGCCGCTCGCCGGCTACATCGGCGGTAAGTGGTTTCTGCGGGCGACGATCTGCCCGCTGCTCGACGCCATCCCCCATCACGCCTATGTCGAGCCGTTCATCGGTATGGGCGCCGTGTTTCTGGGGCGGGCGAAACGCTCGAAGGTCGAGGTCATCAACGACGCCAATGGCGACGTGGCGACGCTTTTCCGTGTCGTTCAGCGCCACCCGCAGGCGCTGTGCGACACCATCCGATGGCAGACGGGGAGCCGGAGCGAATATGACAGGCTCTGGCGCACGCGGCCCGAGACGCTGACGGACATCGAGCGCGCCGCGCGCTTTCTCGTCCTTCGCCGACTGACATATTCGGGCAAAGACCCGTATGAGGCCGGGTTCTCGACATCGCCGATGACGTTCAAGGGTTTGGACGCGCCGCGGGTCATGAGGCGGATCGAGGCGCTGCATGCCCGCCTGTCGCGGGTGACGATCGAACATCTGGACTTTCGGGGCGTGCTGGAGCGCTACGATCGGCCTCAAACGCTGTTCTATCTTGACCCGCCATATTGGGGATGCTGCGCCCTCTACCGCGAGGGCGGGTTCACTCAGGCCCGATTTGGAGCTNNGGCCGACGCGCTTCGCGGCCTCAAGGGGCGATGGGTGATGTCGCTCAACGATCACCCGGATGTCCGAAAGCTCTTCGCATGGGCCGCCATTCGGACGGTGCAAACCCGATACAACGCGGCAGTGGGCAAAGGCTCATTCGACGCGTCCGAGGTGCTCATCGCGTCTGATAGGGAGACAATCGGCCTCTGAGACGCCTCTTAGGCCGCCCCTAAAAGACGTTCTTAGGGGCGGCCTAAGGCTGCCGAAGCGTGTGCAAAACCAAGTGACCCATTCTGCAAATTCAAGTGTCGCGCTTCACGCGCTTCAACGGCGCCAGCGCAGTTCGCACCGTCTCGATTCCACGCTTGACGTTCTCTCTTTGTTCGTTCTATCTTCGTTCTTGTCCGAACAGCAGGAACGACCGATGCTTTCCGCTCCCGCCCGCAGCTTGATCGCACCGTTTCCCTGCCCGCGCGTCGTTTCGGCGACGTCGCCGGACTCAGCGGGAACGGGGGCTCTGGTCCCTTCGCCCTCTCTCCGCGCCGGTCGGCGCGCCGCTCGCCTCCCTGGCCGGCGGCGCGCTGGCCCGCAGATTTTATGGTTGGCGCGGCGCGTCGGGCGCTCGCTACGTCGCCACCGTCCACGCCGCGACGAGCGAAAGCTGGATCGACATCGACGACGCGCTGGTTCTGATCGTCGAGGTCGATCTCGACGGACGCCGGCGTCTGGTCGGCGTCGAAGCCGATCCGGCGCGCGCGCGCGCTTGAGATTCGACGCATGGCGCGGCTGCGCGAGGGGCGGGCGCGCGCGTCGAGATTCATCTGCACCTGCTCGCCGAAACGGAAGCCGCTCGGGCGATCTCGGGCGCCGATTTGGCGGCGGCGATCGCGGCGTGACGCGCTCGGACCGCGCGCCTCAGGCCGCGCCGGAGGCGTCGCGCAGCTCGTCGGCGAGCCAGCTCATCTGCGGGTCCTCGACGCCAAGCTCGCGCATATGGTCGACGGTGGCGAGGACGTAATCGGCGTTGGCGCCGGATCGGCCGAGCCCTGNGCGCACGAAGCGCAACGTCGTGTGCCGGTCGAGGTCGCGCGCATATTGGGNGTGCGAGCGATCGACGACATAGGCCAGCGCTTCGACCTGGCGGCCGTCGTCGAGACGCAGCGTCGCGGCGACCTCATGGTAGACATGGGTCACCAGCTCGCGTTCACGCAGATAGGCGAGCGTCGCCTCCCGTCGCTCGTCGGAGACGCGAAAAGCGACGCCGCGGCACCGCCCGCCCAGATCGAGCCCCATCACCAGGCCAGGGCGTTCGGGCGTGCCGCGATGGACGTGGGAATAGACGCAAAGCGCGCGATGATACCCTCNGATCCAGGCGGCGTGACGCTCGACATAGTCGAAGCCAGGACGCCACATCAGCGAACCGTAGCCGAAAACCCAGAATTCTTTCGTCATTCGCGCCGCCGTTTCGTATCCGCCGCCGTCCCGTTCTCGCCGCGGGCCCGGCCGCGCGCGGCGCGCGGCGTCGACGCGGCGCCGTGCGCGGTGATAAGCCATGCGGCGACGTCGCGAAAGCGCGACTCAATTAGAACGTCGACGGACCCATGAAACGAAAGCTGATCGTCGCTCTTTTCCTCATTGTCGCGGCCGCGCTCGGCTGGTGGGCCTTCTGGGGCTGGGCGACGCGCCGCGCCGAGGCGGAGCCGATCGCNTTCATCGCGCAGGAGACGGGGCGCGGCCGCGTCTGGGCGTGCGGATCGCGGCGGATGCAGGGATTTCCGAAGGATTTTGAACTCGTCTGCGACGATCCGAGCGTCACCATCGCGCAAATTTCAGGACCGCCGGCCGTTTGGCGCCTGAAAGGCGTGGTGGCGACGACGCAGGCGACCCGCGCGACGAGCGCGCGCGTGCTGCTGGTCGGCCCGGCGACGCTGACGCATGGCGACCTGCCGCCGGTCAAAGTCGACTGGTCTTTCCTCGAAATCGGGCTGCAGGGGCTGCCCAACCCCACCCGCGTGAGCGTTTGGCGGACNGGCCCGCGGCTCGAAGCCGCCGGCGCGCCGCCGCTGGCGGCGGAGAGCGTCAAAGCCTCGATCGACCTGGCCTCGACGCCGTCCGTCGCGCTGCCCGCCGGCGGAGCCCGGCTTGGACTTTCAATCAACGCCCTCGCCTTCGCGCCGCTCGCGGAGCTGATCAAAACGCCGACGCTCAATCTGGAGACACACGGAGATCTGGCCCAGGCCGCGGCTCTCGCGGCTCCGGGCGGGACGCCGGCGCGGCTCGAATCCTGGCGCGTCGCCGGCGGGCGGCTGGACATCCGCAAGATCCATGTGTGGTCAAGCCAGGCCGGCGGGCCGACGATCAAGGGCGAGGCGAGGCTCGGTCTCGACGAGGCGCATCGTTTGGCGGGCGAGGCGAATCTGTCCGCCAAGGGGCTCGACGAAATCGCCCGCGCCTTCGGCCTCAACCTCGACGCGGCGGCGGTCGGCGGATTGCTTGGCGGTTTGCTCGGCGGCAAGGCCAAGACCGCGCCGACCGAACCCGGCGCGATCCCGATGCCGCTGCGTTTCGAAAAGGGCGCGGTGTGGTACGGGCCGCTGAAGACGCCGATCCTGCTGCCGCCGATCTATTGAGCGACGACGCGACGCCCTGCGTTCGGCTCGTCGCCCCGCCCACGGTCGGCGAGGCGGACGCGGCGCTCCTGCGCGATCTCTGGGACGCCGCCTGGACAGCGGCCTATCCGCGACCGCCCGAGCGACGTGGAATGGGCGCGGTTGCGCGCCCTGCTCGACATGCCGGGACTTGGGGCGATGGCGCCGGCGCAGCCGGGATGGGCCGCCATCGTCGAAGATCGCGGCGGCGGTCGGGCTTTGGCCTGCGCGGTGGGCAGGGTGGTCGTGATCGACGCGCGCCCGCGCCTCTTCAGTTGGGGTGTTCCGTGAGGCCGGGGTGGTTTCGTCGGGGGCTTGGGGCGCGTGCTCTCGGCGCCGTCGTCGCCGCCGCGCCGCGCGCCGCGACGGTCGACCTCAGCGTGCTTGACGCCGCGCGCGACGCCCGCGCCTTCTATCGTGCGCTCGGCTTCGTCGCGCATGAGGCGTGCACGGTCGATCTTGGCGGGCGTCTCTCGCCGGCTCGGATCTGGCGCGCCCGGGCCGCCGACGTCGCCGCCGCGTCGACGCGACGCGCCTTGTCCTGAGCCCCCGCCCGCCCCCGTCAGGGGTCGAGGGCGGTTGCGGGTCGTCGGTCTCGCCGGCGCGGCGGCCGAAGTCGGGCGCGGCGGAGTCCTGACCGATGGCGATGATGCTCTTGCGGATCGCGCGGGTGCGGGTGAACAGGTCGAACAGCCCGTCGCCGTCGCCCCAGCGAATCATGCGCTGCAAGGCCGAGAGATTTTCGGAAAAGCGCCCGAGCGTCTCCAGCACCGCCTCCTTGTTGTTGAGGAAGACGTCGCGCCACATCGTCGGGTCGGAGGCCGCCAGGCGGGTCGAATCGCGGAAGCCGCCGGCGGAGAATTTGATCACCTCGGAGCGCGTCACCTCCTCCAGATCGGCGGCGACGCCGACGATGTTGTAGGCGATCAGATGCGGCACGTGGCTGGTGATGGCGAGCACGAGATCGTGGTGGCGGGAGTCCATGATCTCGATGTTGGAGCCGGCGGCGCGCCAGAAATCGCTGAGCAGCTCGACCGCTTCGGGGTCGGCGCCGTCGGGCGGCGTGATGATGAACCAGCGATTGTGGAACAGCGAGGCGAACCCTGCGTCGGGGCCCGACTGTTCGGTGCCGGCGATCGGGTGGCCGGGCAGGCAATGGGCGTGGGCGGGAACATGCGGCGCCATCGCGGCGAGGGCGGCGTCCTTGACCGAGCCGACGTCGGAGAGGATCGCGCCGGGCTTGAGCGCCGGGCCGACCTCCTCGGCGAGCGCGGCGAGGCCGCCGACCGGCACGCAGAGCACGACGAGATCGGCGCCCTCGGCGGCCTCGCTGGCGCGGGCGACGACGCGGTCGGCGAGCGNCAACGCCTGCACGCGGGCGCGCACGTCGGGGTTGGCGTCGGCGACGACGATCTCGCCGGCGAGGTTCTTGCGCCGCGCGACGCGCGCCAGGGACGAGCCGATCAGCCCCGCGCCGACGATGGCGAGTCGGGCGATCAGCGGCGCGGCGAGCGGCGGTCCCAGTCTGTCGTTCACGCCGGCGCTCCGCTCAGAAACTCCTTCAGCGCGGCGACGACCGCCTTCATGTCGTCGGCCGTGCCGATGGTGACGCGCAGCGAATCGGGCAGGCCGTAGGCGCCGACCGCGCGCACGATGATTCCGCGGGCGGTGAGGAAGGCGTCGGCGTCCCTCGCGCCGCGGCCCGGCTCGCGGCCGAAATCGACGAGCAGGAAATTGCCGACCGACGGCGTCACCTTCAGGCCGAGCGCGGCGAGTTCGCGCGCGGTCCAGGCGAGCCATTCCTCGTTATGGGCGACGGCGCGCTGCATGTGGTCGGCGTCGGCGATGGCGGCGGCGCCGGCTTCGATGGCGGATGTGGTCAGATTGAAGGGGCCGCGGATGCGGTTCAACGCGTCGCAGACATGCGCCGGGCCGACCATCCAGCCGATGCGCAGCGCCGCGAGGGCGTGGATCTTCGAAAAGGTGCGGCACATCACGACGTTGTCGGCGGTAAGCGCCGNCTCAAGCCCCGCCTCGTAGTCGTTGCGACGCACATATTCGGCGTAAGCGGCGTCGAGCACCAGCAGCACATTCGGCGGCAAGCCGGCGTGCAGGCGGCGCACCTCGTCGAAAGGCAGGTAGGCGCCGGTCGGGTTGTTCGGATTGGCGAGGAAGACGATCTTGGTGCGCGGCGTGACGCGCGCCAGCAGCGCGTCGACGTCGGCGCGGCGGTCCTTCTCCGGGGCGACGACGGGCGTCGCGCCGCAGCCGGTGATGACGATCTTGTAAACGAGGAAGCCATATTCGGAATAAAGCCCCTCGTCGCCCGGCCCGAGATAGGCGTGCGCGATCAGGTTCAGCAGTTCGTCGGAGCCCGCGCCGCAGACGATGCGGGCGGGGTCGATCCCGTAGCGCTGGCCGATCGCCGCGCGCAGCCTGGTCGAGGAGCCGTCGGGATAGGATTCGAGCTTTTTGGCGCAGGCCTCGTAGGCGGCGAGCGCCTTCGGGCTCGGCCCGAGCGGATTCTCGTTTGAGGAGAGCTTGCGCAGCTTCACGCCGGCGGGCGCGGCGCTCTTGCCGGGCACGTAAGCCTCGATCTTGAGGACGGCGGCGCGGGGTTCGGGACGACGGGTCATCGGTTCGGTCCGGGGTCGGGCGAGGATCAGGGAAGGGCGATTTCGAAACGGCGTGCGTGGCCGCCGACTTCGGCGAGACGCACGAGGCCGACGCCGGCNNGGCGGCGAAAGCCGCCTCGATGCGGCCGCTCGACCTCGCCGGGGGCGCAGATCAGCAGCGACGGCCCGAAATTGTCGGCGACGTTGGCGAGAATCTCGGCGCGCGCGGCGGCGAGCGCGGAGGGCAGCGCGTCGCGCCAGCGCTCCAGCGCGGCGGCGTAGACCACCGTCTCGCGCGAGGCGGCCTCGGCGAGGGGCTNTGAGATCACATAGACCGGCATGCCGGCGGGATGGTCCGGGCGCTCGACGAAGGGCAGGCGGGCGATGATCTTGGGCGCGGCGGNGTCGGTCAGACCGGCCCACCAGGCGCCGGAGGAGACGCCGCCGTCGACGCGCACCATGCCGAGATCGCCGGACGAGCGGGCGACCGCGGTCACCACGGCGCCCGCGCCCATATGCGGGACGAGCGGCACCGTGAAACCGAAATGGAAGCGCGCGGAATCGCGCATCGGCCCGTCGCCGCCGGAAAAGTCTGCGTGAACGGAATAGTTGGCCTGCACATAGGTGAAGGTCGAGATGATGATGCGCCAGATGCCCTCGACGGTGTCGAGCGGCAGGGGGCCGCGATGGCGCTCGGCGATGGCGCGCATCATCGAGGCCTCGCGGCCGGGGCGGAAGGCGGACCNCCCGCCCTGCTTCGCCTTGATGGCGATCAGGCGCGAGATGATGTCGCCGCGCTCCAGCAGCAGTTGATGCATGCCGGCGTCGATGCGGTCGATGTCGCGGCGAAGCTCCGCCAGCATCTGTTCGGGGGTGGGGTCGGTCATCGGCGCGCGGATCGCTGGAGCGGCGGGAAGGCCGCTTCTCTTAGCGACGCGCGCGCGGTTTCGCAAAGGCGTCGATCCGCCACGTCAGCCCGGGTCGAAGCCGTCGAGATAGGCGGGCGGAACCGCGAGGGTCAGCCAGACGCCGTTTTCGGCGCGGTGGAAGACATAACCGTCGCGCGCCATGCGCGCGGCCGCGACCCGCAGCACCACGGGCCGACCTCGCCGCGCGCCCACCGCGCGGGCGGTCTCCTCGTCGCTCGATAGATGAACGTGCTGGCGCTGGCCCGGCTTGAGACCCTCAACGCGGATGGCGTCGAGGAAGCGCGCCACGGTTCCGTGCAGCAGAAACTCAGGCGGGGCGACGGCGGGCAGGTCGCGCGCGACGGCGTCGGTCGAATGGCCTTGCAGGGCGCGGATGCGCGAGCCGTCGGGCGACAAGGCGAAGCGTCGCTTGCCAGGCTGCGCCAGTATGCGGTCGATAACCGCGCGGTCGAGCGCGACGCCGGCCCGGCGCGCGCCCTCGACCAGCGCGTCGGTCGCCGTCCAGCCCTCGCGGTCGAGCGTCAGCCCGGCCGCCTCGGGCCGATGCCGCAGGACCAGGCTGATGAAGGTGCTGACCTTCACGAGGTCGGGATCGGGCGCGGGCGCTTCGGTCGTCATGACGCGATCTTACATGCCCGCCGACTTTGCACGCCCGCCAAACTGGCGCGACGTCGGCGCCGCTTGACGACGAACCGAACGTTTTCTAGAAAACAAACGCGACGTTCTACAAACAGAACGCAGGATGATTTTCTCGCGATGACGGCGGACGCAGCGCATTCCTTTTCCCCGGCCTCTCCTCCGCGTCGCGGCGGGAGGCGGATCATCCGACCAGCCTCGTCCTCAAACTGGCCGAGCCTCTGGCGATGGATTGCGGCGTCGCGCTGCCGGGCGTGCAGGTCGCCTATCAGACCTATGGCGCGCTCAACGCCGCGCGCTCCAACGCCATTCTGATCTGCCATGCGCTGACCGGCGACCAGCATGTCGCCAACGTCAATCCGGTCACCGGCAAGGAGGGCTGGTGGGAGATCATGGTGGGGCCTGGCCTGCCGATCGACACAGATCGCTTCTTCGTCGTTTGCGCCAACGTGCTGGGCGGGTGCCTGGGCACGACCGGACCCGCCTCGACCAATCCGGAAACCGGGCGGCCCTACGGCCTCGACCTGCCGGTCGTGACGATCCGCGACATGGTCAACGCTCAGGCCCGCCTCGCCGACGCGCTGGGGATCGAGAGCTGGTTCAACGTGATCGGCGGCTCGATGGGCGGCATGCAGGTGTTGCAATGGGCCGCGAGCTATCCCGAGCGGGTGTTCTCGGCGATCCCGATCGCCACCGCTGCGCGCCATTCCTCGCAAAACATCGCCTTCGGCGAGGTCGGCCGGCAGGCGGTGATGGCGGATCCCGCCTGGGCGGGCGGGCGCTATCTCGACGCCGGGCTGGTTCCCGAGAAAGGGCTCAGCGTGGCGCGCATGGCGGCGCACATCACCTATCTGTCGGACGCCGCGCTGCATCAGAAATTCGGACGGCGCTATCAGGACCGCGCCGCGCCGACCTTCTCCTTCGACGCCGACTTCCAGATCGAAAGCTATCTGCGCCACCAAGGCTCGACCTTCGTGCGTCGGTTCGACGCCAACAGCTATCTCTATCTGACGCGGGCGATGGATTATTTCGATCTCGCGGCCGATCACGGCGGCTCGCTGGCGCGCGCCTTTCAGGGCGTCAAGACGCGGTTCTGCGTGATCTCCTTCACCTCGGACTGGCTGTTTCCGACCGCCGAATCGCGCGCCGTGGTGCATGCGCTCAACGCGTCGGGCGCGCCGGTCTCCTTCTGCGAGATCGAGACCGACAAGGGCCACGACGCCTTTCTGCTCGACGTGCCCGATCTGTTTTCGACGACGCGCGGCTTTCTCGATTCGGCGGCGCGCGCCAGAGGTTTGCCATGACGGACGCAGATAGGACCCATACGCCCGCCCGCGACGCGGCGCGCGTCGACCTTCTGTTGGTCGCAGAGATGGTGGCGCAGGGCGCGCGCGTGCTCGACGTGGGATGCGGCGACGGCGCGTTGCTGCGGCTGTTGCAGGAGGAGCGCGGCGTCGACGCGCGCGGCATCGAACTGTCGCAGCGCGGCGTCAACGACTGCGTCGCCAAAGGGCTTTCGGTCATTCAGGGCGACGCCGACACCGATCTCGACTCATACCCTGACCGATCGTTCGACTATGTAATCCTGTCGCAGACCTTGCAGGCGACGCGGGCGCCGAAAAAGGTGCTCGACAACATGCTGCGCATCGGCGCCAAGGCGGTCGTCTCGTTTCCGAATTTCGGATTCTGGAAGGTGCGCTCGCAGCTGTTCTTCAAGGGCCGGATGCCGGTCACCAAAAATCTCAGCTACGCCTGGCACGACACGCCCAACATCCATTTCTGCACGATCCGCGACTTCGTCGCGCTGGCCGGCGAAGTGGACGCGCGCATCGAACGCGCGGTGGCGCTCGACGCGCATGGCAAGCCGATCGGCTTCAACGCGCCGTGGGCGTTCTGGAACTTGTTCGGCGAACAGGGCGTGTTCCTGCTGAGCCGGGGCGATAAGCGCGGGAGCGCGCGTCCGCCTCACTCGCCCGGCGCCCTGGCCTCCAGCGCGAAGGCGTGCAGGCGGCCGCGAAACTCCTCCGCCACCAGAGCGTTGACGATGCGGTGGCGCTCCAAGCGGCTTTTTCCGGCGAAGAGAGNGGAAACGACGCGCACGCGAAAATGCGTTTCGCCGCCCTCCTTCCAGCCGGCATGGCCGTGATGGCGCTCGGATTCGTCGAGCACCTCCAGCGACACCGGATTCAGCGTCGCCAGCGCGTTGGTTATGCGTTCCTTAACGCCCATCGCCGATCCTTTTCTCCTTCGCAACTTATCCTTCGCGACTCGGGTTGCCCCCGCGCAAGCCCCGATCCTATATCTGTCGTTTACGCCGTTCGAGACCTCGCCGCGCATTCATGGACGCAACCTCCTCTCTGTTCGACCGGATCCGCGTCAAGCCCGACGCCGCAGCGCAGCCGCGCCGCGAAGGGCCGGCCTGCGCGCATCCCGGTTGCACGAAACCCGGAGAATATCGCGCGCCGATGGGGCGCGACCGCGAGGGCCAATATCTGCGCCTGTGCCTCGACCACGTCAAAGAATACAATCAGTCCTATAATTATTTCAAAGGCATGTCCGACGAGGACGTGATGGCCTACCAGAAGGAGGCGGTGATCGGCCACCGCCCGACCTGGGCGATGGGGTCNAAGCGCGGGGCCAAGGGTTTCCGTGAGGAAGGGCTCGATCCCGACAGTTTCTTCCGCGATTTCGGCGCGACGCGGCGTCGCGCCGAGCCGCCGCGGCCCCGCCATCCGGCGGCGACGATGAAAGCCTTCCATACGCTGGGATTCGATGAGCCGCCGCATGAGGCCGGCGCCGTCAAGACACGATACAAAGANGCGGTGAAACGTCTCCATCCAGACGCCAATGGCGGCGACCGCTCACGAGAAGACAAATTGCGCGAGATCATACAAGCCTATAATTATCTGAAGGCGGCGAAGCTCGCCTGATGCGGCGCGCCCGCCTGACGCGCATGCGTCGCAGGCGGGCGCCGCCAGAATTCACCGCCGGCGACGGCGTCTCCCGCGGCCTTCGACGCCGCGCGGAATCCGGAGGAATGATGCAAAGCGTCAAGGAAGATACGGTCAAGGACGCGCCTGGCCTGCCCGACACCGCCGTCTCCGTCCGCAAGGTTTTCGGAATCGATTCGGACATGACCTGCCCGGCTTACAGCGCGGCGGGCGAACACGTGCCGGATCTCGATCCGGACTATCTGTTCGACCGCGACACGACGCTGGCGATTCTGGCCGGCTTCGCGCGAAACCGGCGCGTCATCGTCACCGGCTATCACGGCACCGGCAAATCGACCCATATCGAGCAAGTGGCCGCGCGGCTGAACTGGCCCTGCATCCGCATCAATCTCGACAGCCACGTCTCGCGCATCGATCTCGTCGGCAAGGACGCGATCGTGCTGAAAGACGGCAAACAGATCACCGAATTCCGCGACGGCATGCTGCCGTGGGCCTATCAGCGCAATGTGGCGCTGGTGTTCGACGAATACGACGCCGGCCGCCCGGACGTCATGTTCGTCATCCAGCGCGTGCTGGAATCCTCGGGCCGGCTGACCCTGCTCGATCAGAGCCGCGTCATTCGCCCGCACGCCGCCTTCCGCCTGTTCGCCACCGCCAACACGGTCGGCCTTGGCGACACCTCCGGCCTCTATCACGGCACGCAGCAGATCAATCAGGCGCAGATGGATCGCTGGTCGATCGTCACGACGCTGAACTATCTGCCGCATGACGAAGAGGTGAACATCGTTCTGGCCAAGGCCAAACACTATCAGGGTTCGAAAGAAGGGCGCGACGTCGTCTCGAAGATGGTGCGCGTCGCCGATCTGACCCGCAACGCCTTCATCGGCGGCGATCTGTCGACGGTGATGAGCCCGCGCACCGTGATCACCTGGGCGGAGAACGCAGACATTTTCAAGGATGTCGGCTTCGCCTTCCGGTTGACCTTCCTGAACAAGTGCGACGAGCTGGAGCGGTCTCTGGTCGCCGAGTTCTACCAGAAGTGTTTCGGCAAGGAGCTGCCGGAGAGCGCGGTCAACGTCGCGTTGACGTGAGCGCGTCCGAGATCGGCGACGCATGGTCAGGCGACGCGCGAGCGTCGCCTTTTTCTTAGTAGCCCGCGCGCTTTTTCATAACCGCCGGCGCGTTTTCATGGCGGCTGCGCGATTGCGCGCGGGGAATCGCCATGCTTTGCTCGCGCCGGAGAGGCGTCCGGCATGGTCGAAACCCATATTTTCGCGGATAAGAACGAAGGCGCGGCCGAGGCCGCGCGCGTCGGCGCGCACGCCATCCGCNNCATCGCGGCGCGCGGGACGGCGCGCGTCGTTCTCGCCACCGGCGCCAGCCAGTTCGAGCTTCTGAAACATCTCGTCGCCGCGCCGGGGATCGCGTGGAACAAGGTGACCGCCTTCCATCTCGACGAATATGTGGACCTGCCGGTCAGCCATCCGGCGAGTTTCCGCGCCTATCTGCGCGAGCGGTTTCTCGCGCCGCCGCCGGAAAAACCGGTCTTCCATGAGGTGAACGGCGAGGCCGCCGATCTCGGCGCCGAATGTGCGCGTCTGGGCGCGCTCGTCACGCAGGCGCCGATCGACGTCTGCTTCGCCGGGATCGGCGAGAACGGCCATCTCGCCTTCAACGATCCGCCGGCCGATTTCGAGACCAAGGAGCCCTATCTGGTCGTGACGCTCGACGAGGCGTGCCGGCGCCAGCAATGGGGCGAAGGCTGGTTTCCCAGGCTGGAGGACGTGCCGACGCGCGCGATCAGCATGAGCGTGCCGCAGATGATGGCGAGCGCGCTGCTGATTCTGGTCGCGCCCGACCGGCGCAAGGCCGCGCCCGTCGCCGCCGCGCTCGAAGGGCCGGTGACGCCGACGCTCCCCGCCTCGATGATCCAGCGGCACCCCGATTGCCGGCTTTACCTCGACGAGGCTTCCGCCTCGCTGCTGACGCGCAGGCCGGCGTGATGCGCACGGCCGGCCTCGTCGACCTTCAGGTCAACGGCTTCGCCGGCGTCGACTTCAACGACGCCGGGCTGACGGCGGCGGCGTTCGACCATGCCTGCGAAGCGATGTTGCGCGGCGGCGTCACGACATTCCTGCCGACGCTGATCACCGCGACGCAGCCCGAACTCGCCGCCCGCTTCGCCGCGCTCGACCGCGCCGTCGCGACGAGCCGGCTCGGGCCGCTGATGGCGCCGGGCTATCATCTCGAAGGCCCGTTCCTGAACCCCGCGCCCGGCTTTCGCGGCTGCCACCCGCACGCCGCGATGACGGCNGCCGACGCCGCCCTCGTCGAGCGGCTGGCGCGCGGCCTTTCGCGGCCGATCCTGCTCGTCACCTATGCGCCCGAAAACGACCCCGGCCTCGCCTTCGCGCGCGCCATGACCGCGGCGGGCCGGGTGGTGGCGATCGGCCATGCGGACGTCGATTTCGCGCTGGCGCGCGCGGCGGCGCTGGCGGGCGCGTCGCTGTCGACCCATCTCGGCAACGGGCTGCCGCAGGAGATGCGCAAGCTCGCCAATCCGCTCTTCGCGCAGCTCGCGGAGGATCGGCTGGCCGCCTGTCTGATCGCCGACGGCGTGCACCTGCCGCCCGACGCCGTGCGGGTGATGATCCGCGCCAAGGGGATCGCGCGCACGATCCTCGTCACCGACGCGACCGCAGGGGCCGCGACCGCGCCCGGCGACTACAGCCTGGGCGCGCTCGCCATTCGCCGCGACGCAGAGGGCGCGGTGCGCGATCCCGCCAGCGGCGGGCTCGCAGGCTCGGGCCTGACGCTGGACCAGGCGGTGCGCAACGTCGTCGCCTGGGGCGCGGCCTCGTTCGAGGAGGCGGTCGCGATGGCGAGCGCGCATCCGCTGGCGGCGCTGGCGGGCGCGATAGCCCGCTTCGGCGTCGCGCCGGCGCCGGGCGAAGCGACGTGGGACGACGCCTCGCGCGTGGCGCGCGCGCGCGTCGGCGACGTCGAAATCGTGAGGTGACACGCAGCGCCCTCGCGCCGGCGAGGGCAAGGGAGAGCGCAATGGGCAAGACCATCTTCACGCCGCATCGCCGCGCCGTCGTCGGCGGGCTCGCCGCCAGCCTTTCCGCCGGCCTCTGCGCGGCGACGCGCGCGCGGGCCGCCTCGCCGCCGCTCCCCGCCCAGCCGGTGGCGCTCAACCTGATCGACGTCGGCGGGGCGCTGGCTTTGATGCAGCCCGCCTTCGAGGCCTATGTGAAGGCCAAGCCGCAGGTCGTCTCGAAAATCACCTATGTGAAGGCGCCCGCGCCCGAACTGGCCGGCAAGATCAAGGCGCAGCAGGACGCCGGCCGCTCCGACCTCGACCTCGTGCTGACCGGCTCCGACGGGCTGGCGGGCGGCCTCGAACAAAATCTCTGGATGAAGATCCTGCCCGACCACGCCGAGAAGTTTCCCGACATCGAGGCGAATTACGAGCCGGCCGCGCTGGCGCTGCATCGCGAACAGGGCGCGGGCTACGGCGTGGTGATGAACTATTATCCGTCGGGCCCGCTGATCGAATACATGCCCGAACGCGTCCCCACGCCGCCGACGACGGCGCAGGAGCTGCTCGCCTACGCCGGCGCCAACAAAGGCCGGTTCATGTATGCGCGCCCGGCCAATTCCGGGCCGGGACGCACCTTCATGATGGGGCTGCCCTATCTTCTCGGCGACAAGGACCCCAAGGACCCGGTCAACGGCTGGGAAAAGAGCGGNGCCTATCTCGTCGAGCTCGGACGCTCGATCGACTATTATCCGTCGGGCACCGGCGCGACCATGAAGGAGCTGGGCGAGGGCTCGCGCGACGTCATCGTCTCGACGACGGGCTGGGACATCAATCCGCGCGCGCTCGGCGTGGTGCCGAAGCAGGCCAAGGTCGGCACGCTGAAGGGATTTCACTGGGTGTCGGACGCCTTCTTCATGTGCGCGCCGAANAACCTGCCGCCCGACCGCCTCGCCGCCGTGCTCGACGTCATGGCCTTCGTGCTCACGCCGCAGATGCAGGCCTTCAGCTATGACGAGGGGTATCTCTATCCGGGCCCGGCGGTGAAAAACGTTCCTCTGTCGATGGCGCCGGAGAAAAGCCGCAAGACGATCGAGGAGTTCGGCCGGCCCGAATACGCCGACTGGATCGCCGGCAATCCGATCGAGCTGCCGCTGAAGCCGGCTGAAATGGTCAAGGCTTTCCGCATCTGGGACGAGAAGGTCGGCAAGAAGGGGTGAGGCGGGGCGCGCCGGCGCCATGACGAAGGTCCGGCTTCTCCAGGGGCGGCCATGCGCGCGCGCGTTCTGACGGCAGGTCTGGCGCGCGGTTTCGGCGCAGCCGCCCCGAACGAGATGGCCACGCAGCCCGATCCCGAAGCGGGCGCGCGCAAGGAGCCCGCGAGGGCGCCATCTACTGGGGGATCGCCAACCGCTTCCGGATGTTCCAGCGGCGCGCCGATTTCGAGCGGCATGCGCGGGGGCTTTCGCGCCCTATGCGTCGCGGGCGCGCTGGACGCGCACCGTCAACGACGGCTTCCTGACGGCGATGACCTTGTCAGGTTCCCTGCCTGCGTGGCTGAAAGCCAATTTGCGCAACGACGGCATGTGGGGGCTGACCAGCATGGTTTGTGGCGGCGCGGCGCATCCGACGGCGGAAGGCCATGCGGCGATGGCCGATGCGGCCTTGATTGAGGCGCGCCGGGCCTTGGCGGCGCGTGGCCTGCGACGAGCGCGGGGCTCAGCGCGGGCAGGCGAAAGGCGGAAAGGTGCTCGCGGTCCCTGCGTTCATGGCGCGCAGAACCATGACGTTTGCGAGCGCCAACTCCTCCTTCGAGCGCGGGCACACGTCGCGCGGCGGCTCGCAGTCGCGCGCGAGGAAGGCCTCGTGGCGCTCCACAAATTCATTCGACAGGCCGACGCGGCCGAATCGCTCCAGCGCCTGCGCCCAGGCGGCGCGGTAGCGCGCGCATTTTTCGGCGCGCCAGCCGGTTTCGTCGGGCGCAGCCTGGCTGGTTTGCGGCGCGGCGGCGCGCCCGGGACGGCTCTGCGCCTGACCGGATTGGGCGGCGAGGCTGAGCAGCGCGGCGGCGAGCAGCGCGCGGATCACTCGGCGGCGCGCTTGAGCTCGGGCAGGGCGCAGCGCGTCGGCGCGCCGGAGGCCAGTTCGGGCGCGGGCGCGGCGAAGGGCAGGCCCAGCGTCGTCCAGACGTCGACCAGCGCCTCCACCAGATCGACGATCAGCGCGTCGGAATGCAGCGGCGTCGGCGTGATGCGCAGGCGTTCGGTTCCTCGCGGCACGGTCGGATAGTTGATCGGCTGGATGTAGACGCCGTGGCGCTCCAGCAGCAGGTCGCTGGCGGCCTTGCACTTCTCGGCGTCGCCGACGAACACCGGCACGATGTGGGAGGNGTTGTCCATCACCGGCAGGCCGGCGGCGGCCAGCGCGTGCTTGGCGGTCCTGGCCTGGCGCTGATGCGCCTCGCGCAGGTCGGGGCGGGCCTTGAGATGGCGGATCGAGGCGCGCGCGGCGGCGCAGACGGGCGGGGGCAGCGCGGTCGAGAAGATGAAGGAGGGCGCGTAGCTGCGCACCGCGTCGATCAGCGCGGCGTCGCCGGCGATGTAACCGCCCATGCAGCCGAAGCCCTTGGCGAGCGTGCCCTCGACGACGTCGATGCGGTGCATGACGCCGTCGCGCTCGCACACGCCGGCGCCGCGCGCGCCATACATGCCGACGGCGTGGACCTCGTCGATATAGGTCATCGCGCCGTATTTTTCGGCCAGCGCGGCGATCGCCTCGACGGGGGCGATGTCGCCGTCCATCGAATAAAGGCTCTCGAAGACGATCAGCTTGGCGCGCTCGCGCGGCTGGGCGGCGAGCAGCTCCTCCAGATGGGCGACGTCGTTGTGGCGCCACAGCACGCGCTCGCAGCCGGAGCGGCGCACGCCCTCGATCATCGAATTGTGGTTGAGGGCGTCCGACAGGATCAGGCAGTCGGGCAGAAGCTGGGCGATGGTCGAGATGCCGGCGAGGTTGGAGATCCAGCCCGACGTGAAGACGAGCGCCGCCTCCTTGCCATGCAGATCGGCCAGCTCGGCCTCAAGCTCGCAGATCGCGCGGCTGGTGCCGGAGATGTTGCGGGTGCCGCCGGCGCCGGCGCCGACCTTGGCGGCGGTCTCGCGCATGGCGGCGATCACCTCGGGATGGCGGCCCATGCCGAGATAGTCGTTCGAGCACCACAGGGTCACCGGGCGGACGGCGCCGGCCTCGTCCTTCCATTGGGCGAGGGNGAAGCGTTCGGCGTCGCGCTCCAGATCGGCGAAGACGCGATAGCGGCGCTCGTTCTTGAGCTGGGCCACCGCGGCCTGGAAATTCGCCTTGTAATCCATCGCCTCCGCCTTCCTGTGGGAAAGGGTTTCCTGCGCCGCCCCTGATATGGCGGCGCAGCTTCGAGCCATCCTTGTCCAAGATCAAGTCGCGGATCAGGGCAAGGCGTCGCCGCGCGCGGCCGGAGCGCGGCCGCGCGCGGATTCGTCGCGGCGTCCGGTCAGGGGGCGACGGGGGCGTATTTGCCCTCATGCCACTGGTTGAGATCGAAACGCGGCTCGATCACGTCGCCCTTGGCGTCGAAGCGGATCGGCCCGACGATGGTCTCGACCGGCGCGCCGTCCTTCAGCGCGGCGGCGACTTTTTGGGNGTCGTCGGAGCCTGCGCGGGCGACACCTTGGGCGATGGTCTGCACCACGGCGTAGCTGAACAGGGTGAAGCCCTCCGGGTCGACGCCCTGCGCCTTGAAGGCCTCGATCGCCTTGGCGGCGGCGGCGTTGCGGCGCGGGTCGGCGGCGAAGGTGAACACCGTGCCCTCGCCCGCCTCGCCGGCGATCGCCCAGTATTCGGGCGTGGCGAGCGCGTCGGCGGTGGCGATGTTGAGCTTGAAGCCCTGGTCGCGGGCCTGACGCGACAGCAGCGCCGTCTCGGTGTGGTAGCCGCCGAAATACAGCAGATCGACGCCGAGCGCCTTCATCTTGGCGACGATGGTGGTGTAGTCCTTCTCGCCGGGATTAAGCCCCTCGAACAGAACCGGCTTCAGGCCGGCGTCGACCAGCTTGTCGCGCACGATCGTCGCCAGGCCGCGGCCATAGGCGGACTTGTCGTGCATCACGGCGACCTTCTTGTCCTTGTAGGTTCGCGCGATCCAGGGCGCGATGAAGGAGGCCTGGGCGTCGTCGCGCGGATAGACGCGCATGATCGTGGGGAAGCCGGAGTCCGTCAAAGCGGGCGCCGAGGAGGCCGGGCTGATCATCAGCGTGGCGTTCTCGTTATAGACGTTGGCGGCCGGAATCGAGGAGCCGGAGCAGGCGTGGCCGTCGACGAACTTGATGTTGTCGGCGACGACGCGGTTGGCGACCGTCACGGCTTGCTTGGGGTCGCACTGGTCGTCCTCGAAGACGATCTTGACGCGCCGGCCCGCCACGCCGCCGGCGTCGTTGATCTGCTTGGCGGCGGCGGTCGCGCCGCGCTTGGNCTGGTCGCCGATGGCGGCGATAGGGCCCGTCATGGGACCCGCAACCGCGATGACCAGATCGTCGGCGCGGACCGGCGCGGCCGTGCAAAGCGTCAGTCCGCAGGCCAGCGCGAGGGCCGATGCGGCGGGCGCGCGAAGCCAGGAAAGGCGCGCGTGAAGTCGGAGCGCATGATCGATTCTCTCGTGAACACGAGCGGGCTCTAACCGAGCGCGCGGGCAGGCGCCACCTGCGTTCGCGTCGCAGCAGACCTGCGGCGAGGGCGGGCGAGAAAAGGCGCGGCTGGACGAATCGTCGCCCCGTTCGGCGATCAGGGGCGAAAACGCGGGGCCGCGCGACAAAGCGAAGCGGCGAAATCGTCGATATTTGCGGATTTGAACGCGGAACGTCGGGCGCGTTCAAGACATGGTGGAGCTGATGAGATTCGAACTCACGACCTCTGCAGTGCGATTGCAGCGCTCTCCCAACTGAGCTACAGCCCCGAACCGGCGCGGTCTATACGCATCGCTTGGGCGGCTGTCAACGAGGGCGCGGACAGGTTCGCGCGGGCTCGCGACCGGCGGCGCCGGCGCGCGCCCTTGCGGGGCGAGGCGGGCGCCTCTACATCGGAGGCCGTCCGAGCCCCGGAGGCCCTTGCGATGCGCGCGATCCTCGACGTCGTTTTGATGGCGTTGCAGTTCTACACCTATCTCGTCATCGCCAACGTCGTGATGTCGCTGCTGTTCCAGTTCAATATCATCGACTGGTCGAATCAGGTGGTGCGCCAGATCTGGAACGCGGTCGCCGCGATCACGGAGCCCGTGCTGCAACGCATCCGCGCCGCGCTGCCGGCGATGGGCGGGCTCGACCTGTCGCCGCTGGTGTTGCTGTTCGGCATCTATTTCGTTCAGAACGTCATCGTCCGCTACATCTATCCCAACGTGTTCTGATGGCGGCCGCGCCGACGTTCTGGACGGCGACGCCGGAGGGCGTGCGGATCGGCGTGCGGCTGACGCCCAAGGGCGGGCGCGACGGGTTCGACGGGGTCGAGACGCGCGACGACGGCAAGCTCTGGCTGAAAGCGCGGGTGCGCGCCGCCCCCGAGGACGGGCGCGCCAACGCCGCGCTGGCCAGATTGATCGCCCAGGCGGCGGGGGTCGCCCCTCGATGGTCGAGCTCGTCAGCGGCGCGACCTCGCGCCAGAAGATCTTTCTGATTCGCGGCGCGCAGGACGCGCTGGAGGCCAAACTCGCGGCGATCGCCGCCACCGGGAGCCATTGAGATGTCGAGCAAGACCGCCGCCGGCAATTTCTTCGAGGATTTTTCGATCGGGCAGGTGATCCGGCACGCGACGCCCCGCACGGTGACGGTGGGCGACGTGGCGCTCTACACCGCGCTTTACGGCGGCCGCTTCGCCGTGCAGTCGTCGGACGCCTTCGCGCAGGCGATCGGCTATCCGCGTTCGCCGGTCGATGATCTGCTCGTCTTCCACATCGTCTTTGGCAAGACGGTGCCCGACGTCTCGCTCAACGCCGTCGCCAATCTCGGCTACGCGGGCTGCCGCTTTCTCGCNCCCGTCTATCCCGGCGACACGCTGTCCTCGGTGTCGGAGGTGATCGGCCTGAAGGAGAATTCCGACGGCAAGACCGGCGTCGTCTATGTCCGCTCGACCGGCTCCAACCAGCGCGGCGAGGCGGTGCTGGACTATGTGCGCTGGGTGATGGTGCGCAAGCGCTCGAACGCGGCGACGGGCGCGGCGAGCGCGCCGGACCTGCCCAAGTCGGTCCCCGTCTCCGAACTCGGCGCGGCGCTGCCGGCGCTCGACGCCAAGACCTACGACACGGTTCTGGCCGGATCGCCGCATCGCTTTGGCGACTATGCGGCGGGCGAGCGGATCGACCATGTCGACGGCATGACCGTCGAGGAGGCCGAGCACATGATCGCCACGCGCCTCTACCAGAACACCGCCAAGGTGCATTTCAACCAGTTCACCGAAGGGCAGGGCCGGTTCGGGCGCCGGCTGATCTATGGCGGCCACGTCATCTCGCTGGCGCGCGGCCTGTCGTTCAACGGGCTGGCCAACGCCTTCCATATCGCCGCGATCAATGGCGGGCGCCATGTCGCGCCGCTGTTCGCCGGCCAGACGGTGCACGCCTGGTCGCAGGTGCTGGAGACGGCGGAGTTGCCCGGCCGCAGCGACGTCGGCGCGCTGCGGCTGCGCACGGTGGCGACCAAGGACAAGCCCTGCGCCGACTTCCCCGACAAGGGCGAGGACGGCAAGGCCGACCCGGCGGTCATCCTCGACCTCGATTATTGGGCGCTGATCCCGCGCTGAGCCGGCGATGCGGCTGTCCACCGACACGGTTCTGATGGTCGTCGACATGCAGGCGGCCATCGACGATCCGCGCTGNGGGGCGCTCAACAATCCGCAGGCGGAGGACAACGTCGCGGCGCTGCTGGCGGCGTGGCGGGAGGGCGGGTTGCCCGTTCTGCACATCCGCCACGATTCGCCCGAGGCCGCCTCGCCCTACCGGGCCGGGACGGCGGGGCACGCCTTCAAGCCCTGCGCCGCGCCGCTCGCCGAGGAGCCGGTTTTCGCCAAGCAGACGACGAGCGCCTTCTCCGACGGACGGCTCGACGCGGCTTTGACGCGACTGGGCGTCACCTGCCTCGCGCTGTGCGGCGTGCTGACGCAAAACTCGGTCGAGGCGACGGCGCGGGCGGCGGGCGATCTGGGCTACCGCGTCTTTCTGGTCGAGGACGCCTGCCGGGCCAGCGCCAAGAGCGACGGCCGAGGTCGGCGCTGGAGCGCGGAGGAGGTGCACGCCCTCTCCCTCGCCCATCTTTGCGGCGAATACGCCCGCGTCGTCACGACCGCGGCGACCCTAGAGGCGGCGCGGCAGGCGGCGGCGCTGCGGGCGCGGCGGCTGCTGCGCCTGGGCTGAATCGGCGCGCCGCCGGCCCGACCTCAGCCGATCGCGGTCTTGGAGTCGAGGATCGCGACGCGGGTCGACAGCGCGTTGAGCGCGATCAGATGCAGCATCTGCGACACCGTGGTCGACAGGTCGGCGACGACGGCGACCTCGTATTTCTCCGCCGCCTTGAGATCGCGGTGTGGGTGACGCAGTTCTGGGTCATCATTCCGCACACCAGCAGACGGCCGACGCCGCGCGCCCTCAAGGTCTCCTCCAGCGCGGTTTGGTGAAACGAATCGGCGAAACGCTTGACGATCACCGGCGCGTCGGGGGCGGCGGCGAGGATCTCGGGCCGGATTTCGACGCCGCGCGTGCCGGGATTGAAGAAGGGGGCGATCCCCTTGGCGGCGTCGGCGACGTGCTGGACATGGATCACCTCGATCCCGCGCGCGGCGGCGATGGCGGGACGAGGCGCTCGGCGGTCTCGCGCGCCTGCCACAGCGGGAAGGCGCCGCCGTCGAAATAGTCGTTTTGAACATCGACGACGATCAGGGCGGTCTTGCCCGCGGTTCTGGCGGCGTCGGCGGCGGCTTGGGTCATGGCGGGCTCCAGCAAGGGGACGAACGCGGCGAAGATGGCGGCGCTGGCGCAGAGGCGCGAGTGGCCCAAACGCCAAACTGCGCTAGGATCGGGCCAAAGCGGGAGGCTCCATGTTCACGGTCGTGGCGCTCGCCTTCGAGGGTATGAGCGCGTTGCATCTGTCGATCCCTTGCGCCGTGTTCGCGGAAGCGGGCCGGGCGCGGGTGATGGTCGCCTCGTCCGACCCCTCGCCGCTGTCGACGACGGCGGGCGTGGGGCTGACGGTCACGCAGGGGCTGGCGGCTCTGGAGGCCGCCGATCTCGTCGTCGTCCCGACCTGGGTCGACGTGACGCGGGCGCCCTCGGCGGAGCTGGTCGCGGCGCTACGGGCGGCGCGCTCGCGCGGGGCGAGCGTGATGGGGCTGTGTCTGGGCGCCTATGCGCTGGCCGGCGCGGGGCTGCTCGACGGGCGCGAGGCGACGACGCATTGGGCCTATGCGGGCGATTTCGCGACCCGCTTTCCGACGGTGCGGCTCGACGCGCGCCGGCTCTATGTCGAGGCGGACGGAGTTTGGACCTCGGCGGCGCGGCGGCGGCTCGATTGCTGCCTCGCCTACCTGCGGGCGCGGCTGGGCGGCGAGGCCGCCAACGCGGCGGCTCGGATGCTGGTGGCGGCGCCCCATCGCACGGGCGGGCAGGCGCAATTCATCGCCCGCCCGACGCCGGCGCGGCGCGAGGACGAGCGGCTGGCGGCGCTGCTCGACGAGATGCGGGCGCGCCCGGAGGCGCCCTGGCGGCTCGACGCGCTGGCGCGGCGCGCGGGCATGAGCCGGCGCAGCTTCACGCGCTTGTTTCAGGCCACGACCGGCGAAAGCTTCCTGCAATGGTTGCTGGCGGAGCGGGTGCGGCTGGCGCAGACTTTGCTGGAGACCTCGCGGCTGCCCGTCGAAGAGGTCGCCTCGCAGGCCGGATTCGGGTCGACGGCGGCCCTGCGCGCGCATTTCACGCGTCTGGCGGGAACCGCTCCCAGCATGTGGAGAACGCAATTCCGCCGCGCGATTTAAGCGCTTGTCGCATTTCCCTACCATCGGCCGTGTTGCTTCAAGGCCACGATCGCAGTAAGGGACGACCGACCGGCCCGCTTCAGGGCCCGCCTCTGTCGGAGATGTCTGATGGCCGACGTTGACACGCGCGCCGCCCCGCGCTCGCGGACGACGACGGCGGAGCGTCCGCTCTCGCCGCACCTCGAAGTTTACACCCTGTCCCTGACGATGGTCATGTCGGGGTTGCACCGCATCACGGGCGTCGTTCTGTGCTTCGGCATCCTGCTGCTGGTGTGGTGGCTGGTGGCTCTGTCGGGCGACGCCGGCTCGTTCCAGACCGCCGCCAACGTGCTCGGCTCCTGGTTCGGCCGCCTGGTCATCTTCGGCTTCTCCTGGACCTTGTTCCATCACCTGATGGGCGGCATCCGCCATGCGATCTGGGACACCGGCAAAGGCATGGACCATCCCGAGCGCGAGCAGCTCGCGCTGGCGTCGATCGTCGGCAGCCTGACGATCACGGCGATCGTCTGGCTCGTCGCGTTGTTCATCGGGTGAGAATCATGGCTTCCCAGAACGAATCCTCGCTCCGCTCCACCTATCGGCGCATCGACCATCTCGGCGCGTCGCGCTCGGGCACCATGTTGATGTGGGGCAGCGCGTCACCTCGGTGGCGCTGATGATCCTCACCGTGTGCTTCGTCTTCCTGGTCTGGTCGATGATCGGCAAGGACTATGTCGCCGTGCGCCAGATCATGTCCAGCCGCTGCCGGCGGTGATCATGCTGGCCTACATGCTGATCGGCTCCTATCACATGATGCTCGGCATTCGCGTGATCATCGACGACTACGTGCCCAACAAGCACACGCGCGAATGGGCGATCATCGCCAATCTGCTGTTCTGCGGCGCCGTCGCGTTCGTCTCCGCCTACGCGATCCTTCGCATCGGCTTCGTGTGATCCTCTTCCTTTGACGGCGAGGGTCGAACGCGGCCCTTGCGCATCGCTCCTCCCATTCGTTCTGCAAGGCCCGACATCATGGCTGCCACCGGCGCGCGCGAACCCCGCCTATCCGATCATCGACCATACCTTCGACGTCGTCGTCGTCGGCGCGGCGGCNGCGGGCCTGCGCGCGACGGTGGGTTGTTCTCAGGCGGGCCTGCGCACGGCCTGCATCTCAAAGGTCTTTCCGACACGATCGCACACCGTCGCCGCACAGGGCGGCGTCGCGGCGGCGCTCTCCAACATGGGCCCCGACGACTGGAAGTGGCACATGTACGACACCGTCAAGGGGTCGGACTGGCTGGGCGATCAGGACTCCATCGAATACATGACGCGCAACGCGCCCGAGGCCGTGTACGAGCTGGAGCATTGGGGCGTGCCGTTTTCGCGCACGCAGGACGGGCGCATCTATCAACGCCCCTTCGGCGGCATGACCACCGATTACGGCCGCGGCCCGCCGGCGCAGCGCACCTGCGCCGCCGCCGACCGCACCGGCCACGCCATGCTGCACACGCTCTACGGCCAAGCGCTGCGCTACAACACCGAATTCTTCATCGAGTATTTCGCGCTCGACCTGATCATGGACGACGAAGGCCGCTGCCGCGGCGTCGTCTGCCTCAAGATGGACGACGGCACGATCCACCGCTTCCGCGCCTCGCTCGTCATTCTGGCGACCGGCGGCTACGGCCGCGCCTATTTCTCCGCCACCTCCGCGCACACCTGCACGGGCGACGGCGGCGGCATGGTGCTGCGCGCCGGCCTGCCGTTGCAGGACATGGAGTTCGTGCAGTTCCATCCGACCGGGATTTATGGCGCGGGCTGCCTGATCACCGAGGGCTCGCGCGGCGAGGGCGGCTATCTCACCAACGCGAACGGCGAACGCTTCATGGAGCGCTATGCGCCGAGCGTGAAGGACCTCGCCCCGCGCGACATGGTCTCGCGCGCGATGACGATGGAGATCCGCGAGGGACGCGGCGTCGGCAAGGAGAAGGATCACATCTTCCTCCATCTCGACCATCTCGACCCGAAGATCCTGCACGAGCGCCTGCCCGGCATTTCGGAAAGCGCCAAGATCTTCGCCGGCGTCGACGTCACCAAGGAGCCGATCCCGGTGATTCCGACCGTCCATTACAATATGGGCGGCATCCCGACGAATTATCACGGCGAGGTGCTGAAGAAGGCGGGCGGCGACCCCGACGTCGTGGTGCCCGGCCTGATGGCGATCGGCGAGGCGGCCTGCGTGTCGGTGCACGGCGCCAATCGTCTGGGCTCCAACTCGCTGATCGACCTCGTGGTGTTCGGACGCGCCGCCGGTCTGCGCGCCGCGCAGCTCGTCAAGCCGAACGAGGCGAAGCCGTCNCTGCCCGCCGATTCGGCTGAGATGTCGCTCACCCGTCTCGACAAGGCGCGTTACGCCAACGGCGCGACGCCGACCGCCGATCTGCGCCTGAAGATGCAGCGCGTGATGCAGTCGAACTGCGCGGTCTATCGCGACGGTCCGACNCTCGAAGAGGGCAAGAAACTCATCCACGAGGTCTGGAAGGCGTCAGACGACGTCAAGGTCACCGACCGCTCGCTGGTGTGGAACTCCGACCTGATCGAGACGCTCGAATATGAGAACCTCATCATCCAGGCGGTGGTGACGATGGACGGCGCCGAAAACCGCAAGGAATCGCGCGGCGCGCACGCCCGCGAGGATTTCTCGGAACGCGACGACGCCAACTGGATGAAGCACACGCTCGCCACCATCGACGAGAAGGCGAAGACCGTGGCGATCGACTATCGCCCCGTGCACAGCTACACGATGACGGACGAGGTCAAATATATCGAGCCGAAGGCGCGCGTTTACTGAAAAGGCGCATCAGCGGCCTTTCGACGGCGCGGCGGTTTCGTCGCGCCGTTTTCTTTTCTTTTTCGTTCGTGGAACAGATCGATTCGCGCTGGACCCGCCGCGGGGAGCGACACGACGCGCGGACCCTCTCGCCATCGCCGCGCGAAGCAGCCATATTGAGACGATCTTTCACCGCCGCCAGCCGCGCATGGCCGGATTTCACGCATGAGCCTCTCCAACAAAAAGCCTCTGCAACCCAAGGAAGCGCCGCAGGAGCCTTTCAAGCGCGCCGTCGCCTCCGCTTTGCGCGCGCTGGCGCAGACGCCCGAACTTGAAGTCGCCTATGGTTCGGATCGGCCCTCGCTCACCTCGGCGGAGGGCGGCGGGCGGGCGCGGCTGCCCGAGCCGCCGCGCAAGATGGCGCCGCGCGACGCCGCGATCCTGCGCGGCCACGCCGACGCGATGGCGCTGCGCCTGGCCGTCCACGATCAGGCGCTGCACCGCAAGCTCAGCCCGCAGGCGCAGGGCGCGCGCGACGCCTTCGAGGCGATCGAGCAGGCGCGCGTCGAATCGGTGGGGGCGCGGCGCATGGAGGGCGTGCGCGCCAACATCGCCGCGATGCTCGACGACAGGTTCCATCGCGCCCATCTCGACGGCGTCGCCAGCCAGGCCGATGCGCCGCTCGCCGAAGCGCTTGGCATGATCGTGCGCGAACGGCTCGCCGGTTTCGAGACGCCGCCGGCGGCCCGGCCCGTCGTCNNGGCGTGGCGGGCGCATATCGAGGCGAAGGCCGGCGGCGATCTCGACCGGCTGGCCGAGGCGGTGGAGGATCAGCGCGCCTTCGCGCGGCTCGCGCACAAGGTGCTGGCCGATCTCGATCTCGAACCCTCGCAACTCGACGANTTTCGACCCGAGCCCTCCGAAACGCAGGACGACAACCAGCCCGACAAGCCCGACGACGGCGAGGCCGACGTTGGCGAGACGGACTCCGGCGAGGCGATGGAGATGGAGGCCGTCGAGGGCTCGCAAGACGAGTTCCTGGACGGCGAATTGGAGTCGCTGGAGGCGCCGTCGGGCGAACTCTCCGAGGAGGAGGCGGAGGGCGAGGCGGACGAAGCGGCGCAATCGCGCCGCCGCGACATGGCCGCCGATCTGGCCAAGGGGCCGGACTACAAGCCGTTCACGACCAAGTTCGACGAAGAGGTCGCGGCCGAGGACCTCTGCGAGGCCGAGGAGCTGGAGCGGCTGCGCAGCTATCTCGACAAGCAGCTGGCCAATCTCTCCAACGTCGTCGGGCGGCTCGCCAATCGCCTGCAACGCCGGCTGATGGCGCAGCAGAACCGCGCCTGGCAGTTCGATCTCGAAGAGGGGATCCTGGACACCGCGCGGCTGGTGCGCATCGTCATCGACCCGCAACAGCCCTTGTCGTTCAAACGCGAGAAGGACACCGATTTCCGCGACACCGTGGTGTCGCTGGTGATCGACAATTCCGGTTCGATGCGCGGGCGCCCGATCACGGTGGCGGCGACCTGCGCCGACATTCTCGCGCGCACGTTGGAGCGATGCGGCGTCAAGGTCGAGATTCTCGGCTTCACGACGCGAAACTGGAAAGGCGGGCAATCGCGCGAGACGTGGCTGGCGAGCGGCAAGCCGGCTCAGCCGGGCCGCCTCAACGATTTGCGCCACATCATCTACAAGTCGGCCGACGCGCCGTGGCGGCGGGCGCGCCGCAATCTCGGCTTGATGATGCGCGAGGGGCTGCTGAAGGAGAACATCGACGGCGAGGCGCTCGACTGGGCGCATAAGCGCCTGCTCGGACGCAGCGAGCAGCGGCGCATCCTGATGATGATCTCGGACGGAGCCCCGGTCGACGATTCCACCTTGTCGGTCAATCCCGGCAATTATCTCGAAAAGCACCTGCGCGCGGTGATCGAGGAGATCGAGACGCGCTCGCCGGTCGAATTGATCGCCATCGGCATCGGTCACGACGTGACGCGCTATTACCGGCGCGCGGTGACGATCGTCGACGCCGAGGAGCTGGGCGGCGCGATGACGGAAAAGCTCGCCGAGCTGTTCGCGGAGAACGCCGAGCCGGCGCCCAAGCCGCAGCCGCGCCGGGCGCCGCAGCCTGCGGTGGCCGGGCGGGCGACGGGCTGCGGCAAGGCGGGCGTCAAGTCCAGCGCGTCGCAGGTCGGCGCCGCGCTGTCGGGCCCGGCGCGCAAAGCGGGCGCGTCGGGGGCACGCCCGACGCGATGAGGCCTGGCTGACGCGCCGGCGGGCGCTGCGGGCGGGCGCGGGGGCGGCCGGCCTCGCCGCGACAGGGCTGGCGGCGAACGCGCTCGCCGTCGGGCCAAGCGAGGAGGGCGCGCCGCGCCGCCGTCGGGCGAGCGCTGAGATCGCCTTGCCGGCGCCGCGCGCGTCCGCTTTGACGCGCTTCGAGATCGCGCAACCCGACAAGCGCCGCTTCGGCGCGCTGGAGTTCAGCTCCGGGCTCGCGCTGACCAGCGACTATGTCGGGTTCGGCGGATTGTCGGGCCTCGCCATGCTGGAGGGCGGGCGGCGGATGCTGGCCGTCAGCGACGTCGGCGACTGGTTCAGCGCCGTCGTCGAGNNCGACGGGAGGGCGCTGGTCGGGTTGTCGCAGCTGCGCACGGCTCCGATGATCGGACCTCAGGGGGCTGATGCGCCGCAGNNCCGGCGCTGTGACGCCGAAGGGTTAGCTGTTGCGCCCGACGGCCTCGTTTATGTCTCCTACGAACGCGTGCACGAGATCTGGCGCTACGATTTGCGGCGCAAGGGGCTGGCGGCGCGCGCCNNGGTCGCGGTTCCGTCGGGCGTGAAAGCTCTGTCCGACAACAAGAGCCTCGAAGCGTTGGCCGCGCCGCCGGCGGGCCATCGGCTCGACGGCTTGCTGATCGCCATCGCGGAATGGCCGCCTCGCGGCCATGCGAGGCCGGACGAGACGCCGGCATGGGCCGTGCCGACGCCGGGGCAAGGGGCGGCTTCGCCTTTTCGGCGGCGCGTCGACGATTACGACGTTTCGGACTGCGCCTTCCTGCCGTCGGGCGAGCTGCTGATCCTTGAGCGGCGCTTTCGCTGGCTCGACGGGGTGCGCATCCGCTTGCGCCGCGTCGAGGCGGCGGCGATCAGGCCCGGAGCGCGGGTCGCGGGCGAGCTGATCTTCGCCGCCGACATGGCGCATGAGATCGACAATCTTGAGGGGCTCGGCGTGTGGACCGCGCCTGACGGCGCCGTCATGCTGACGCTGGTCTCGGACGACAATTTCAATTGGTTTCAACGAAACCTGATGCTGGAGTTCCGTTATCTCGGTTGACGCGTCAACAGCGGGAACACGGATCGAACGAATCGGCGACGAATCGGATTTATGGTCGAATGACCCCGTCGAACTCCGCGTTCCAGCGGCGCAGACTTCAGATTCGGCCGCCCGAGGCGCGCCGCCGCGCCGGCTTATTCACGAATTTGCGTCGAAACGGGACGCTTCAACCCTCCAGCAAGGGCGCGAAAGCCTCGACCACGCGTTCGTAGACGGGGCGCTTGAACGGAATGATCAAGTCCGGCAATTCGGAGAGCCGGGCCCAGCGCCAGGCGTCGAATTCAGGCTTGTGAGCCCCGCCAGGCCGCAGCACGTCGATCTCGGCCTCTTCGCCCGAAAAGCGCAACGCGAACCATTTCTGGGTCTGGCCGCGAAACTTGCCGCCCCAAGCCTGACCCGCGACGTCGTCGGGCAAGTCGTAAGCGAACCATGCGGGCGCCTCGCCGATCAGCGCGACGGAGCGGATGTTGGTCTCCTCGTAAAGCTCGCGCAGCGCCGCCGCGTAGGGAGCTTCGCCCGTCGACGCCGCCCTGCGGCATCTGCCATTCATAGCCCGGCGCGACATGCTCGCGCTTTTCTTGTCACGGCGCCGGCCGACGAAGACGCCGCCGGAGGGGGCGACCAGCAATGCGCCGACGCAGGCGCGATATCCTTCGTGCGGCGTCCGGGAGGGCAGGGGGCCGCAGATCATCGCCATGTCTTTACCTCCCGCTCCGCATCTTCCCGCTCCGCCGCGATGTTCACTTCTTGCGCTGCGTCGCGCCCGACACGCGCGGGGCGGGCGCGGCCAGCGCCATCGAAGACAGCGGCACGAGCGCGACGCCGCGCGCCTCAAGCCCCTCGGCCCAACGCTTGATCTGCGCCGTCGCGACCGGCAACGCGCTTGCCGCTCCGATCGCGGCGCCGCGCTCGCGCGCCATCGCCTCCAGACGGTCGAGCGAGGCTTTCACCGCCTCCGCGCCGTCGCCGCGGTCGACCACCACGTCGGCGCGCAGCACGGTCAGGCCGAGCCGGCCGGCGAGCGCGCTGGCGAGGCTGCGCTCGCCGGCGACGTCCTCGACATAGATAAGTCCGCGCGCTGCGACGTCGCGCAGCACCGGCGTCAAAGCCGGCTCGTCCGCGAGGAAGCGGCCGCCAAGATAGTTGGCGAGCCCGACATAGCCGGAGAAGCGGGCCATCATCGCGTGCAGGCGCGGCAAATTGCGGGCGGGGTCGGAGGCGAGCAGGGTGTCGGGGCCGGGGTCGTTGGCGGGATAGTCCGGCGGCTCCATCGGGGCCTGAAGCAAAATCTCGTGGCCTGCGTCACGGGCGGCGGCGGCCTGCCGGGCGAGCCCTTCGCCGATCGCGGCGAAGGCGAGGGTGACGGCCGGGGGCAGGGCGATCGCCGCCTGCGTCGGGCCCGGCGCGAGGCCCAAGCCGTCGACATAAAGCGCCAGGCGCGGCGCGCCCGGCTTCAGCCCGGCGCCGACGATCACCGGACGGGCGTAGACTTCCGACGGGCGCGCGCCGTCCGCGCCGATTCTCGGGATCGCTCCCTGCGGCGTCTTTTCGACCAGGCGCGGATCGGGCGCCGGATTGAGCGCCAGCGCCGGCGCCTCGACGCCGCCGGGCTGCGGGACCTGAATGATCAGGGCGCCCGGCGCGGTCATGCCGGCCGGCCGGTTCACGCGCACGCCGCTCGCCGCCTCGATCTGGGCGACGCTGGGCCCGCCGGCGACCGCCCCGGCGGCGACCTGCGCAGAGGCGACGGGGGCGGCGAGGGAACCACGGGGGCGGGGCGACCTTTTCGATCTGCGTCACGGCTTGCGGGCGCCCGCCGGGGCCTTCGGCTCCGTGGCGACGACGACGGCGACGAAACAGGCGAGCCCTAGGCCGGCCGCCGCCCAGCCCCAACGGCCGGGATCGCGCGCCGGCGTCGCCTCGCGGCGCTCGGCCGCGTCGCGCGCACGGCCGAGCGGCGCGTCGAGCGGGTCGGGGCGGTCGATCATCGCGGAGGCTCCGGGGCGCAACGCCGGCGGGAAAGGGGATGGGCGGCCGGCCCGCGCCTCGACGAGGTCGGTCGGCCGCGCCGTCAAGCGACGGGGCTCAGTTGGCGGGCTTTCCGTCGCCGGGCTTCACGTCAGCAGGTTTGGCGTCAGACGGCTTGGCGTCAGCAGGTTTGGCGTCAGCAGGTTTGGCGTCGGACGGTTTGGCCTGCGCGGCGTCGGCGCGCACCACTCCGCGCAGGCGGTCAAGCGCGGCGTTGAGCCGCTTGTCATCCTTGGGGTCGGGCGGCACATAGGCCTGCGACCCCTGTTTCTCGTCCTCGCCGTTCTTCAGATGGCCTTTCAGGGAGGCCTCGCCCTTGGTGGAGTCCTTGCCCTTCAGATCGTCGGGCACGTCCTGAAGGATCTGGATGTCGGGCTCGATGCCCTTGGCCTGGATCGAGCGGCCGGAGGGCGTGTAATAGCGCGCCGTGGTGAGGCGGATCGCACCGTTCTGACCGATCGGAATGATGGTCTGCACCGACCCCTTGCCGAAGGAGCGCGTGCCGATCAGCGTCGCGCGCTTGTGGTCCTGAAGCGCGCCGGCGACGATCTCAGAGGCGGAGGCGGAGCCGCCGTTGATCAGAACGACGAGAGGCTTGCCGCCGGTGAGGTCGCCGGCCTGGGCCGAATAGCGTTGCGTTTCGTCGGCGTTGCGGCCCCGCGTGGAGACGATCTCGCCGCGTTCGAGGAAGGCGTCCGCCACCGCGATCGACTGGTCGAGCAGACCGCCCGGGTCGTTGCGCAGATCCAGCACATAGCCCTTGATCTTGTCGCCGGCCTCGACCTTGGCCTTGGCGATCGCCTCCTTGAGGCCCTCGAAGGTCTTTTCCGTGAACTGGGTGATGCGAATCACCGGCACGTCGCCGCCGTCGACGCGCGAGCGCACCGAGCGGATGCGAATCTTGTCGCGGACGATCTTGACGTCCTGCGGCTCCTTCTTGGCGCCGCGGACGATCTTTANGGTCACGGGCGTGTTGATCGCGCCGCGCATCTTGTCGACGGCCTGATTGAGCGTCATGCCCTGAACGCTTTCGCCGTCGATGGCGATGATCACGTCGTTGGACATCACCCCGGCCTTGGCCGCGGNGGTGTCGTCGATCGGCGAGACGACCTTGATGACGCCGTCCTNCTGGGTGACCTCGATGCCGAGGCCGCCGAACTCGCCCTTCGTCTGGACCTGCATGTCGCCGAACGACTTGGCGTCCATGTAGCTCGAATGGGNGTCGAGCGAGGTCAACATGCCGTTGATCGCCGATTCGATCAGCTTGGCCTCGTCGGGCTTCTCGACATAGTCGGCGCGCACCTTCTCGAACACGTCGCCGAACAGGGTCAGGTGCCGATAGGTGTCGGAGGCCGCGGCCGTCGCCTGTCCGCCGACATGCGCGCCGAGCGTCGCCGCTCCCGCGCCGATCGCCATGCCGATCGCGACCCAAGACGAGTTTCGCCAAGAAACCTTGCGCATCATCCGCGAACCTTTTCGCTGTCTTGCCGAACGTCCTGACGAAGATCAGGGCGTGCGTCACGCTTGGCCCACCACGGGCCGGGATCGATGGACGATCCGTCTTTCCTCAACTCTACATAGAGAATGGGATCGGCGCCGCCAACGGTCAAACCGCCGGACGCAGACGCCGTCGCCGCCATTCCCGACATCGAGGCTCCGGTCGTGGCGACTCCGGCCGCGGATGCGGTCTGCGTCGTCGCCGAGATCGCCGCCGCCGCGCGCGCGGCTCCCTCGCCCATCGCCCCGATCGGCTCGCCCGCCAAAACGAACTGGCCGACCTCAACGTCCGCGCGCGCGAGGCCAGCCAGCACAAGATAGTAGCCCTCGCCCGCATCGAGGATCAAGAGACGCCCCCAGCTGCGCCAGGGGCCGGCGAAGGCGACNNGCGCGTCGGCGGGCGCGGTGACGGCCGCGCCCGGGCGCACCCGCAGCGACAGGCCCTTTTCGGCTCCGCCGAAACCGTCAGGCGCGCCATAGGCCTTGGCGACCTCGCCGGCGGCCGGATAGGGCAACTTGCCCTTCAACGCCGAGAAGGCCTGGGCCGGGGCGAGACGCGCGGGATCGAGCGTCGGGGCGAGCGCGAGACGGGCGCGGACATGGGCCGCGGCCTCCGCGCGCTGAACATCGTCGGCGCGGCGGGCGTCCTCGGCCGCGCGGGCGGCGGCGCTGGCCTCTCCCTCCATGCGCTGAATCAGCTCTTTCAGGCTGGTCGTCTGGCGCGCGAGCTCGGCGGAGCGCAGCCGGGCGGCGGCGAGCGCCTGCTCGGCCTGGCCGAGCGTCGCCTTGCGCTCCTCGACAAGCCCGGCGAGGCGTTCGCGTTCTCCCGACAGAGCGTTCAGCTCCTGCGACAGACGCCCCTGCTCCGCGGCGATCGCCGAGCGCAAACGCGCCATCTCGGCGAGATCGTCGGCGAGCGCCTGCGTCTCCTCGCGCAACTGCGGAAGCACCGCGCCCAGCATCATCGCCGAGCGGATGGCGCGCAGCATGTCGGCGGGGTCGGCGAGGATGGCGGGCGGGGNGCGTCGGCCCATCCGTTGGGCGGCGGCCAGCACGTCGGCGATCAGGCCGCGACGCGATTCGAGCGAGGCGCGTATCGCGGCCTCGGAGCCGGTCAACGCGTCGAGCCGACGCTCGGCCTCGCCTGCGCCGGCCTCGGCGTTCTGCACCTTGCGGGCGGTGTCGATCAGCGCCGCGGCGAGGCGGGCGCGGTCGGCGCGCATGCGTTCGACCTCCGCCTCGATCGCCCGGCGTTCGGCCTCCGAGGCGCGGGCGCCGTCTTCGAGGCCGCGCAACTCCTCGCTGCGCCGGCCGATCTCCGCCGGCGGGGCGAGCGCGCCCGTCCCCGCGGTCTGCGCCTGCGCGCAGAGCGGAGCGGTCACCGCGAAAAGAACAAGAGAGGTGCGACGCATCGGCGATTCGTTTGCACGAAGGTGGCCCGCGAATCTGTCCGCGACAAGGCGCGCTCAGGCGCGATGATAGGGGTGCCCCGACAGGATGGCGATCGCCCGGTAGAGCTGCTCGGCCGCCATCACGCGCGCGAGCTGGTGGGGCCAGGTCATGGCGCCGAAGGCGAGCGTCAGACGCGCGGCGGCGAGCAGGGAGGGCGTNNGGCCGTCCGGCCCCCAGCGCAAGCGCCAGGTCGGAACGCCGGCGTCGCGGGCGCGGCCGATCTCGCGCGCGAACGCCGGGCTTGTCATCGCCTCGCCGCGTTCGTCGCAGGCGATCAGAAACGCGCCGGGCGGCAGGAGGCTCAGCAGCGCCTNTGCCTCCTCGGCCTTGCGGTCGTCGGGGCGGCGTGCCCGGCTTTCGTCGATCTCGCGCGATTCGAAACCGGCCAGACGCGCGGCGCGCGCGGCGGTCGCGGCGCGGCCTTCGTATCGGGCGACGAGTTCGCGCTCGGGACCGGCCTTGAGCCGGCCGACCGACAAAAGCAGCAGCCGCACCCCGTCGTCACGCGCGCGGTTCTGAAGGGCGGTCGCCGCCCCACATTTNTTCGAGATTGTAAAAGGCGCGCACCTCGGGGCGGAAGATGTGCGCGACGACGTCGCCGGCGTCGATCAGCACCCAGTCGGCCTGCGGCAGGCCCTCGATGGCGGGGGCGGGACGCCCATCCTCCTTGAGCGCCTTGGCGATTCGGTCGGCGAGGGCGGAGACCTGGGTGTTGGAGCGGCCGGAGGCGATCACCATCGCGTCGGCGACGGAGGTCTTGCCGGCGAGGTCGATGGCGATGACGTCCTCGGCCTTGCCGTCGTCGAGAGCGCCGAGAATCAGACGCTTCAGCGCTTCGGAGGAGTCGTGCGCGACGGCGACGGGCGCAACGCCGGACTTGCGCGGCGCGGGGCTTTCGCGGCGGCCTTCTTGCCGGCGGCCGTCTTGCGCGGCGCGGGCTTGGGGCTGACCTTCTTGGCGGCGACCGTCTTGGCGGCGACCGTCTTGGCGCCGGCAGGTTCGACGCCGGCGGGTTTGCGCGCGGCGAGTCTGGGCGCGGCGGCCTTGCGCGCCGGCGTCGCGCCGGCATCGGCGGCGCCTTGCGCCGGTTGGACGGGCGTCGCCGGTTTGGCGACGGCGCGTTTGCGCGGCGTTTTGGCCGGCGCGGATTTCGGATCGTCGGTCAGCCTGTCATCCTCGCGATGGCGCGGCGGGGCAGGGCCCCGCGCTTCCTGTTGGCGCCGCTCTTCCTCCCGGCGCCGATGCTTCTCTTGGCGCAAATCGGGCCGGGCGCAAGCGCCAGCATTTAAAATGCGTCCGTCGAGCGACGATTTCAATGCGCGGCGGCCGCGTCGCGCGCTGGTTTCGTCGCCCCGCGGCGGCGCAGCCCGTCGACGACAGATTGGAGCGCGGGCCGTGAAGCAGCATCCAGGCCGGAGGCGACGTCCAGGCGAGGGCGGGGGCCTGGGTCTCGGGACGGCGCCACGGTTTCAGCGTCTGGCCGGCATGGCCGAGAGGGCCGGCGAGGGAGGCGCCGGGCCGGTCGACGACAGCCATCGGCATCGCCTGCGCGATAGCGCGCCAGCCCTTCCAACGCGGAAACTGGCGCAGATTGTCCGCGCCCATCAACCAGACGAACCGCACGCCGCGGCGGCGGGCTTTCAGCCAGGCGATCGTGTCGAGGGTGTAGCGCGTGCCGATCGCCGCCTCGAAGCCGGTGACGGCGACGCGGGGATCGTCGATGAACGCCGCCGCCGCCTGCATCCGCTCGATCTGGCCGGGGCGTCCGGCGACGGATTTCAGCGGATTTCCGGGCGTCACGATCCACCATACGCGATCGAGCCGAAGACGACGCAGCGCGGTGTCGGAGACCAGCCTGTGACCCTGATGCGGAGGGTCGAAAGAGCCGCCGAACAGGCCGATCGCCATGCCGGGCGCGGAAGGCGGAGGGCCGCGATAGATCGGCGTGCGGCTCACGGACGCGTCTGCCCGGTCCCGCGCACGCGATAATTGAAGCTCGTCAACTGNGTCGACGCCGACCGGGCCGCGGGCGTGCATGCGGCCCGTCGCGATGCCGATCTCGGCGCCGAAGCCGAACTCGCCGCCGTCGGCGAACTGCGTCGAGGCGTTGCGCATGACGATGGCGGAATCGACCTCCCGCAGAAATTTCTCGCCCGCCTCGTCGTCGTCGGTGACGATGCAGTCGGTATGGTGCGAGCCGAAGCGCTCGATATGGGCGATCGCCTCGTCGACGCCGTCGACCAGTCTGGCGGAGATGATCTTGTCGAGATATTCGGTCGACCAGTCCTCATCGCCGGCGGCGACGACGCGCGGATCGACGGCGCGCACGGCGGCGTCGCCGCGCACTTCGCAGCCTTCGTCGAGCAGGGTCGTCACCAGCGGCGCGAGCAGGCGGTCGGCGCCGGCGGCGTCGATCAGCAGCGTCTCGGCCGCGCCGCACACGCCGGTGCGGCGCAGCTTCGAGTTTCGAAGCACGCGGCGGGCCATGTCGAGATCGGCGGCGCGGTCGACATAGACGTGGACGATCCCCTCCAGATGCGCGAACACCGGCACGCGCGCCTCGTTCTGCACGCGCTCCACCAGGCTCTTGCCGCCGCGCGGGACGATCACGTCGATCATGCCGCCAAGCCCGGAGAGCATTTCGCCGACGGCGGCGCGGTCGGTGGCGGCCACGCGCGAGATCGCCGCCTCCGGCAGGCCGGCGGCGCGCAGGCCCTCGACCAAGCAGGCGTGAATGACGGCGGCGGAGCGGGCGCTCTNCGAGCCGCCGCGCAGGATCACCGCGTTGCCGGCCTTGAAGCAAAGCGCGCCGGCGTCGGCGGTGACGTTGGGACGGCTCTCATAAATGACGCCGACGACGCCAAGCGGTGTCGAGACGCGCTCGATGAGAAGCCCGTTGGGACGCTCGAAGCGCGCGGTGACCTTGCCGACAGGGTCAGGGAGCGCGGCGACCTCCGCGACGCCCTNGGCCATCGCCGCGACGCGGGCCGGGTCGAGGGCGAGACGGTCGAGAAAGGCCGGCGTCGCGCCGCGGCCCTGCGCGTCGGCGAAATCCAGCGCGTTGGCGGCGAGGATGTCGCTCTCTCTCTCNNGCAACGCGTCGGCGGCGGCCAGCAGAGCGCGCGTCTTGGCCTCCGGCGGCGCCAAGGCGACCTTGCGGGCGGCCGCGCGCGCGGCCCGGGCGAGGGCGAACAATTCGGCGTGGAGGTGGGACGACATGAGAGTGGCTTTGCTGGCGTGGCGCGATCGTGCGGCGGCGCGAGGGCCGCGCCTTGGTCATGGCACGAGCGCGCTCGCCCGGGCAACAGCGACGCCGACGTTTCCCGCCCGGCCGCCGTCGCGACGGCGGAAATTGTTGTGAAGACGGACGGAAACCGATTATCACGCCGGATCGAGGGCGACCATCGCGTCGCAGGGCGAGGCGACGGAGATGGCGCAAGCCGCGCGCGGACAAGAACGTGGACGAGGCTGGTCGCTCGGCCGGCGAATCGCGGCCATCGTGCTGCTCACGGCTTTGCCCCTGCTGGCGGCCACCCTCACGACGATCGGGCGGCTCACCGACGCCGCCCGCGAAGCCCAGCTCGCCGGTTTGCGCTATTCTGCGCGCGCCATCGCGGTCGGACTCGACGCGCAGCTTGGAAAATATCTCACCCTCGCCGAAATCCTCTCGGCCTCGCCAAACCTCCTCAACGACGACCTGACGCAGTTCGCGGTCGAGGCGCGGCGCACCTTCTCGCAAATTCCGGACGTGTGGATCGTCGTCGCCGATCTCGACGGACGTCAGTTGCTCAACACGTTCACGGACGCCCCGGCGAGCCTGCCGATGCGCCATCCGGTCGCGCTTGCGGGCCAAAAGCGCGCTTTTGAGGCGCGCGGGCCGAGACTGGCGGGCGTTCGTCTCGATCCTGTCGGACTGACCTTCGTCGCCACCGTCGAGACGCCCGTCTTCAAGGACGGCGCGCCGTTTCGGGCGCTCGCCGTGACGATGACGATGAAGCCCTTTGCACGGTTGTTGGCCGCGCAGCAGATGCCCGAGGGGTGGCTCGCCGGCATTCTCGACGAGGCGGGGCTCTATGTGGCGCGCGTCCCGGGCGGGGAATATCTGGTCGGCCAACAGGCCGCGCCCGGTTGGCGGGAGACGGCGGGGCGAGAGGGCCGGTTCGAGTTCGATTCGCGCGACGGCGTGGCTCTGATCAACGAAAACGCGGTGACGACGCTGGGCGGCTGGACGGTCGGCGTCGGCGTCTCCAAGCAGGCGCTCGACGCGGCGGCGTTCGACTCGATTCGGTGGTCGACGCTCGCCGCCTTGGCGCTGATGGGCGCGACGCTGGGGCTCGCCGGATTGCTGGCGCGCGCCGTGATGCGCCCCCTGTCGGAGCTGACGGCTTTCGTGCGCGATCCTCCGCTCCGGTCCCGGCGCCCACCGACCAGCCCGAGGTCGAGGCGTTGCGCCGCGCGCTGGTCCAGGCGCGCGTCGACGAGGACGCGCATGAAAGGCGGCAGGCTTTGCTGCTGGAGGCGACGTCGCGATTGCTGGCGTTGAAGGATCGCGAAAAGATCGGCGAGATCGTCAGCGCCGCGCTGGCGCCGGTTTCGGCGTCGATCTCTACATAAAGTATCGGCTCCTTCCGAAAGAAGGCGTCTTCGCGCTCACCCATGAGAAGGGTCTTTCCGACGCGCTGCGCGCGAAAGCGCTGCGGCTGACGCCGGACGCGCCGGCCTCGCGCGCCCGCGACGCCTTGATCGCCGCGCCTGCGGCGGGGTTGCTGAATCAGGCCGGCGCGCGGGCGTCCTCCTGCCACGATCTGCACGCGATGGACGGCGAGGTGCTCGGCGCGCTGTGCTTCGCCTCGACGCGACGCGGCGCGTTCAGCGGCGAGGAGGAGCTGTTCTTCGCCACCCTCGCCAACATCGCCTCGCAAGCGATCGAGCGCACCGAGGCCGACGCGGCGCTGCGGCAGGCGCACGACACGTTTCGGCAGCTCGTCGACGGCTCGCCGTTCGGCATCTACACGGTCGACGCCGATTTCAGGCTGGCCGGCGTGTCGCTCGGCGCGCAGAAGATCTTCCAGAGCGTCGAGGCGCGGATCGGCGAGGACTTCGGCGTCGTGATGCGGCGCATCTGGCCGGAGCCCTTCGCGACCGAGGCGATCGGCCATTTCCGGCGGACGCTGGAGACGGGCGCTCCCTATCACGCGCTACGCACGGTCGAGCAACGGCGCGACGGGCGCGCGCAGGAAGCCTATGACTGGAAGATCGAGCGCGTGATCACGCCGGACGGACGTCCGGGCGTGGTGTGCCATTTCTACGATCTGTCGGAGCGGGTGCGCTACGAGGCCGAGCTGAACGCGGCGCATGAGCGCCAGGCGGTGTTGATGCGCGAACTCGCCCATCGCGGCAAGAATCTGATCGCGGTGATCCAGGCGATCGCGTCGCGCTCCTTCATCGCCAACCGTCCGACGGCGG
Source organism: Rhodoblastus sp. (assembly GCA_013693735.1). Classification (GTDB taxonomy): domain Bacteria; phylum Pseudomonadota; class Alphaproteobacteria; order Rhizobiales; family Beijerinckiaceae. The sequence goes on from CP059255.1 coordinate 1,162,470, forward strand.
AATCGCGGGCGATCTTCTCCGGCCGCCTCCAGGCGCTCGCCAACACCTTCGCGACCTTCAACGAGTCCTCCGCCGAAATGAGCCCGCTGCGCGAGATCGTGGCGACCGAGCTTGAGGTCTACACCGCCAAGGTGGCGCTTGAGGGGCCGCGCATCCTGTTGCCGGCGGCGGCCGCGCAAACCTTCGCGCTGATCGTGCACGAGCTCGCCACCAACGCCGCCAAATACGGCGCCTTGTCGTGCGAGGAAGGCCATGTCGACGCGATCTGGCGCATACGGCGCGAGGAGAGCGGGGCGCGATTCGAATTCCTGTGGCGCGAAACCGGCGGGCCGCCGGCGACGGCGCCGACGCGGCGCAGCTTCGGAACGACGCTGATCACCCAGATCGCGGGCGGTCAGTTCGGCTGCGCGCCGGAGGTGGCGTTCGAGGCGACGGGGTTGCGCTACAGCTTCGACGCGCCGCTGGAGCGCGTCGGCGAGCCAGGCGAGGCCTGACAGGCGAACGCGTCCGCGCGCGCAATCCGTCCGCTCAGTCCCGTCCGCTCAGTCCGTCCGCACGAGGCCGCCGGCGTAGCGGCGCCAGTTGGCGACGTAGTTTTGCGCGGAGCGCGTGAGCGCCGCGCGCGCGGCGTCGTCGAGCTGGCGGATCGCTTTAGCGGGCGCGCCGACGATCAGCGAGCCGTCGGGAAAGGATTTGCCCTCGGTGACCAGCGCGCCGGCGCCGACCAGACAATTGCCGCCGATCTTTGCGCCGTTGAGGATCGTCGCGCCCATGCCGATCAGCGTGTTGTCGCCGATGACGCAGCCATGCAGCGTGGCGCGGTGGCCGATGGTGCAGTTCGCGCCGATGACCAGCGGAAACCCCATGTCGGTGTGCAGGATGCAATGCTCCTGAATGTTCGTGCCGGGGCCGACGTCAATCAGCTCGTTGTCGCCGCGCAACACGCAGCCGAACCAGACGCCGACCTCGGCGCCGACGCGCACCTTGCCGATGAGATGGGCGTCCGGCGCGATCCACCACTCGCCGATCGGCGGGGTCTGCGGGCCGTGGCCGTCGAGATCGTAGAGGGGCATGGGTCGCGCTCCGGGAATCGGCGAGGTCGGGACGGCGAACTGTCGGTCCGGCGGGGGCGCGGCGCAAGCGGCGCGCAGGCCGCGGCGAATTTTCAATCAAACGATTGAACTATTGTTCGCCAGGCTGTAGAACGCGGCCATGACCGACGCGCCCGCCCGTTCGCCCTCCGCCACCGCCGACGCGCTGATCGCCGCCGGGCTCGATCTGTTCGGCGAGCGCGGCTTCGCGGCGACGTCGACGCGCGCTGGCGCANNGGCGGCCAAAGCGAACGTGGCGGCGATCGCCTATCATTTCGGCTCGAAAGAGGGCTTGCGCGAAGCCTGCGGGCGCGAGGCGGCGCGGCGGATGGCGCGCGACGGGTTCGGCGACGCCGTCGAGAGGCTCGACGCGGCGCTGGCGGCGGGGCTCAGCCAGGCGCAGGCGGAGGAGCGGCTGCTGGCGCTCGTGCGGACGCTGACGCCGGCTTTGACCGCGCGGCCCGATCTCGATGCGGTGGTGCGGTTCATCCTGCGCGAGCAGACCGAGATGTCGAGCGCGTTCCAGATCGTCCACGACGCGGTGATCGCGCCGATGCACGAGCGGCTGTGTCGGCTGTGGGCGGCGGCCACAGGCGCTTCAGCGGACGACGAGGCGACGCGCCTGTCGACGCTGACCATTCTCGCGCAGATCATCTATTTCCGCATCGCCCGCAACGTAGCCTTGAAGCGGCTGCGTTGGCGGCGGATCGGCGAACGGGAGGCCGACGCCATCGCGACGATCGTCGCGGGAAACCTGCGCGCCGCGCTCGCCGCGACNGCGGGACGCCAACTCGCCGCCACGCAAGGGGACGCGCCGATGATCGTTGAAACGCTCTGCGCGTTCGGACTGTTCGCGAAACTCCTGTCCGCCTGCGCGCCGCCGCCGCCGGCCGCCGTCGGTTACGTGGAAGGCGAATATGTCACGCTCGCCCCGATCGAGACCGCGCATCTGATCGAGACGACGGCGCGGCTCGGCCAGCGCGTCGCGGCGGGCGACGTGCTGGCGCAGATGGAGACGGCCGATTCCGAAATCGCGCTGCGCGACGCCCAGGCGCGTCTCGGGCAGGCCGAGTCCGATCTGGCCAATCTCCAACGCGGACGCCGGCCGGAGGAGATCGCCGTGATCGAGGCGACGCTGGGGGCCGCGCAGGCGCAGAGCCGCGACGCCCAGCGCACGCTCGACCGACGCCGCGATCTCGCCGAGCGCGGCGTCGCCAGCCAGGCCGAGCGCGACGCCGCCCAGACCGCGCTCGACGTCGCCAGGGCGCGGGTGGGCGAACTCTCCGCCAATCTCGCGGTGGCCAAGCTGCCCGCGCGCGCCGAGGAGATCGCCTCCGCGAAAATGCGCGTCGAGCAGGCGGTCGCCGCGCTCGCCAACGCGCGCTGGCGGCTGGGCGAGCGGACGCTGCGGNNCGCCGCGGGCGGGCCGGATCGCCGACGTCATCCGCCGCGCGGGCGAAGTCGCGGGCCGGCGGCGCCGGTGTTGACGTTGCTGCCCGACGGGGCGGTCAAGCTGAAGCTCTATCTCGCAGAACCGAAGCTGGCGGGCGTCGAGATCGGCGCGACGCTGGCGGTGCGTTGCGACGGGTGCGCCGAGGGGTTGCGCGCGAGCGTCACTTATGTGTCGCCCGAGCCGGAATTCACGCCGCCGGTGATCTATTCGCTCGAAACCCGCCAGAAGCTCGTCTATCTGGTCGAGGCGCGGCCGTCGCCGGACTCCGCGGGCAGGCTGCAACCGGGCCTGATCGTCGACGTGTCGCCCGCGGGCGCGGCGCCATGAACGGCGAAACCGCCATCGACGTGCGCGGCCTGACCAAGAGGTTTGGGTCGCGCACCGTCGTCGACCATGTTTCGCTCAGCGTCGAGGCCGGGGAGATCATGGGCTTCCTCGGCCCGAACGGTTCCGGCAAGACGACGACGATCCGGATGATCTGCGGACTGCTCACGCCCGACGAGGGCGAGGGCAGCGTGCTCGGCTTCGACGTGCGCCGGCAATCGCGCGAGATCAAGCGCGAAGTCGGGTATATGACGCAACGCTTCTCCTTCTACGAGGATCTGACGATCGAGGAGAATCTCGTTTTCGTCGCGCGGCTCTATCAGCTCGCGCCGGCGTCGAGGGCGGTGCGCGAGACGCTGGATTCGCTTGACCGACGNAGCCGGAAGGATCAGCTCGCGGGGACGTTGTCGGGAGGCTGGAAGCAACGCCTCGCGCTCGCGGCTTGCATCATGCACAAGCCCAAACTCCTGCTGCTCGACGAGCCCACCGCCGGCGTCGATCCGAAGGCGCGCCGCGAGTTCTGGGACGAAATCCATCGTCTCGCCGCGGACGGGCTGACGGTGCTGGTGTCGACGCACTACATGGACGAGGCCGAGCGATGCCATCGCATCGGCTACATCTCTTACGGCGTGATGTTGGCGAGCGGCACGGTGGCCGAAGTGGTCAGGGGCGCGGGGTTGGCGACCTTCGTCGTGACAGGGCATGTCGGCGCTGGCCTGGCCGGGCGTCTCGCGGGGCTCGACGGCGTCGAGCAGGTGGCGCCGTTCGGTCGGGAGCTGCATGTGGTGGGCTCTGACCGTGCGCGGCTGGCCGCGTCGCTCGGCGCGCTGGCGGCGCGCGAGACCTCGATCNNACGGTCGCGGAAGGCCAGACCAGCCTTGAGGACGTGTTCATCAAGTTCATGAGCGCGCAAGGCGCGGGGGCCGGCGCCGGATCGAAGGCGAACGCGCCATGAAGCGGGTTTCGGCGGGCTGGTTCTCGCGCTCNNGGTGTTCTCCTGGCGTCGCCTCTACGCGATGCTGATGAAGGAGTTCGTGCAGATGCGGCGCGACCGCGTCACCTTCGCTATGATGCTCGGCGTTCCGCTGATGCAGCTCGTGCTGTTCGGATTCGCCATCAACAACGATCCCAAGGGCTGGCGAGCGCCGTGGTGGCGCTCGGGCAGGATCGCCATGCGCGCGCGCTGATCAGCGCGATGGAGGCGTCGGGCTATTATCGCTTCGTGCTGCGGCCGCAGACGNGCGGCGGAGGCGGACGCGGCGCTGGCGGCGGGCAAGGTGTCGTTCGTCCTCATCATTCCGGGCGATTTCGGCCAGCGCGTCGAGCGCGGCGAGCGCCCAAGCGCGCTGGTCGAGGCCGACGCCACCGATCCGGCGGCGGCGAGCGGCGCGGTGGCGGCGTTGCAGACCATCGCCACGCGGGCGCTGGCGCGCGAACAAGGCCGCGCCGCGTCCGGCGCGGAGGCGGGACAGGGCGCGCTCTCCCTCGTCGTGCATCGGCGCTACAATCCCGANGGGGTGTCGCAATACAACATCGTGCCGGGGTTGCTCGGCGTCATCCTGCAAATGACGATGACGATCATGACCTCGGTCGCGCTCACGCGCGAGATCGAACGTGGCACGATGGAGAATCTCCTGGCGCTGCCGGCGACGAGCGTGGAGATCATGCTGGGCAAGATCTTGCCTTACTTCATCGTCGGGGCCGTGCAGGTGGCGGTCATTCTCGCGGCGGCGAAAGCGCTCTTCGCGGTGCCCTTCGTCGGCGGATTGGCGTTGTTGCTCGGTTCGGTGCTGATCTTCGTGTGCGCGCTCGTGCTGCTTGGCTACGCCTTCTCGACGTTCGCGCGAACGCAGATGCAGGCCATGCAGCTCGCCTTCTTCTTCTTTCTCCCCTCGATCCTTCTGTCGGGGTTCATGTTTCCTTTCTCCGGCATGCCGACATGGGCGCAGGCGATCGGGGAGGCCTTTCCCTTGACGCATTTCCTGCGCGTGGTCCGCGCGGTGATGCTGAAAGGCGCCGGCGTCGCGGAGGTTCGCGGCGAAAATCTCTGGCTGGTCGGCTTTCTGCTGCTCTACGCCGGGGTCGCGCTGCTTCGCTTCCGCAAGACTTTGGATTAATCGAGATCGGGTCGCGCGCTCGCCCTGCGGGGCGGGGGCGGGCGCAATGGGCGGGAAAGGCGAGAGGCGCGGGCATGAGTTCGTTGAAATTCGGGACGTCGGGGCTGCGCGGGCTGGTGGTCGAGCTTCTCGGCGCGCCGGCCTACGCTTATGCGCGGGCGTTTTGCGAGATGATCCGCGAGGACGCCGCCGCCGGNGCCGGGGGCGTGGTGATGATCGCGCGCGATCTGCGCGCGTCCAGCCCCCAAATCGCCCGGCTATGCGTCCAGGCGGTCGCGGACGCGGGGCTCGCGCCGGTCGATTGCGGCGCGGTTCCGACGCCCGCGCTGGCGCTCGCCGCGATGAGCGTGGACGCGCCGGCGATCATGGTGACGGGCAGCCATATTCCGGAAGACCGCAACGGCCTGAAATTCTATCGCCGCGAGGGCGAGATCGACAAAAGCGACGAAGCGCGCATCGTCGCCGCGCACGCCCGGCTTGGCCTGACACACGCGCCCGCCGTCACCGCCGCGGCGCCGACAAGGGACGCGCTGCCGCGCTATCGCGCGCGCTATGTCGACTTCTTCGGCGGGCGGGCGCTCAAGGGGCTCACCGTCGGCGTCTATCAACATTCCTCGGTCGGCCGCGACGTGATCTGCGAGGCGCTCGCCGAACTTGGCGCGACGCAGGTCGCGCTCGGACGGGCGACGTCCTTCATTCCGGTCGACACCGAGGCGCTGCGGCCGGAGGACGAGGCGCTGGCGGCGAATTGGGCCGGCGCGCAACGCCTCGACGCCATCGTGTCGACCGACGGCGACGCCGATCGGCCGCTGGTGGCCGACGAGCGCGGCCGGTTTCTGCGCGGCGACCTCGTGGGCGCGCTGACGGCGGCCGCTCTTGGCGCGGACGCCATCGTCACGCCGGTGACGTCGAACTCGGCGCTGGAGAAGCTCGGATTGTTCCGCGTGGTGGCGCGCACGAAAGTCGGCTCGCCTTACGTCATCGCGGGGATGGAGGCGGCNGAGGCCGCCGGCGCCAAGGTGGTCGTCGGCTTCGAGGCGAATGGCGGCGTGCTGCTCGGCTCCGACGTGACGCGCGAAGGGCGCCGGCTCGCCGCATTGCCGACGCGCGACGCCATGCTTCCTATTCTGGCCTGCCTCGACCGGATNCGTCTCGACCGGCGCCCGCTTTCGCAGATCGCGGCGCAGGCGCGTTTCGCGGTCGCTCTGTCGAACCGTTTGCAAAACGTCGCGCAGGAGCGAACCGCCGACCTGATCGCGCGGCTCGACGCGGACGCCGCGTTCCGCGATGCCGCCTTCGCGGCGCATGGCGGNGTGCGCGCCCGCGACGGGCGCGACGGTCTGCGCATGACGCTTGGCGACGGCGCGACCGTGCATTTGCGCGCGTCGGGCAATGCGCCGGAGCTGCGCGTCTATGTCGAGGCGACGACGCAGGCCCAGGCCGAAGCCTTGCTCGCCGAGGGCTTGGCCTTCGCGGCGCGCGAAACCGCCTAGGCCGTTCGCCTGCGTCAGGAGGAGGACAGGCGCTCCAGAACGTCCTCGGCGCGGCAGGGAACGCCGCTGTCGGGGTCGAGATAGGAGGGATAACGGCCGATCGCGGCGACGACCAGCTCGTCGAGCGCGAGGCGGCGCGTCCTGCGCGGACAGGCGATCCGGTCGGTCGTCAATCCCCAGCCTGCGTAGAAGGGCAGGCCCCAGCAGGTCACTGCGGCGCCGCGCAGCAGCGCCTCGAAGCCCGACAAGGAGGTCATGACGTGGACCTCGTCGACCTGCGCGTAGAGCGCGGCGGAGTCGCCGGAGGTCAGGACGAGATCGGCGCGCCGCGCGGCGGTCTCGCGCGGCGTCGCGCCAGGGCGCAGACCGGCGACGAGATCGGGATGATCTTTAAAGACGACGAAGGCGTCGGNGGCGCGCGCGCGCACGGCGTCGAGAAAGTCGAGATTGCCGGCGAAGAGCGCCGCGCCGCCGCGCAACGACGCGTCGCCAGGCACCTGCGCCATGACCAGCGCGACGCGCCGTCCGCGCGCGGCGGCGCGCAGGTCAGNGGCGTCCTCGCGCAGATTGTATTTGGTCACGCCGCCGGAGACGATCGTCTCCCGCAGGCGCGCTCCGCNGCGCTCGACGTCGGTGAACGCGTGGGTCTGCAGCAAGGTTTCGAGATCGCTGGCGCGAGCGGCCTCGAAATGCAGCGCGCGCGCGTCGAGGCAGAGCGAGGCGGGCGGGGTGCGTTTGCGCCCCAGACCGCGCGAGCGCANAAAGCCGTCTTCGACACGCGTCACCGCCAAACCCGCTTCGCGCGCCGCCGCCTCGGCGGTCGAAGACAGCCGGTCGCTCCAGGCGACCAGTTCGCGCGCGCCGGCCGCGCGGGCGCGTGCGAGAAGGTCGGGCGGTTCACGCCGCAGAAAGATCGCGCCGGCGCCGGCGGCGCCGAGATGGGCGCGCGCCAGATCGCGCTTGTGACGCGCGAAGCCGACGACGACGGCCGGTCCGCGTCGCGCGAACCAGCGGTCGCGCCAGTCGGCAAGGCGCGCCAGCGCTTCCTCCGCCGCGATCGGGCNGGCGGCGCACGGGTCGAAATAGCGCGGGAAGAGCCCGATCGCGGCTCCCGCCAGCGCGTCGATGGAGAGGCGCCCGCNGGCCGCGCGCCGCGCCAGGGCGGCGGCGGCGTGCGGCGCGGCGGCCTCGATGCGGGTTTGCGTCAGCCNCCAGCCGGCGTAAAACGGCGCGGCGAAGACGACGACCGGCACGCCGCGCAGCAATGCGTCGAAGCCGAGTTGGCTCGACGCGGTCCATACCTCGTCGACCTCGTCGAGAAGGGCGTGCGGCCCGCCCTCGGGCGCGAGGCGCAACGGCGGGGCGAGCGCGCCGAACATGCCGCGGGCGTAGCCGGCGACGACGTCCGGATGGCTCCTGACGAACACCGCCGCCGCGCCCCGCCGCGCCAGCGTCTCGGCCTCCCGGCGCATGGCGAGGAAGGTCTGGGGTCCCGCGCCGGAGCCGATCAACGACCGATCGCCGGCGACCTGATCGACCAGCAGGATACGCTTGAGCCCGGCCGGCGCGTCGAGGCGGATCGGATCTTCGGCGACGTGGTTGTATTTGGACAGGCGCTTCTCGACGACATAGGCGCGCAACGCCGCGCCGCGCGGGCNGACGGCGGCGTCGATCCCGCCTCCCAGCAGCGCCTCGAAATCGCTGACCGCGCGCGCGTCGAAAAAGACGCCGCCGCGGTCCATCGTGAACGACAGGCTCGGCGCCCCGGCCTTGCCGAGACCGACGGAGCGATACAGCCCGTCCTCCAGCGTGATGTAGGGCAAGCCGCGCGCNNTGGCGTGGGCGCGCGCATAGGCGGCGGAGGTTTTCGCGCCCCAGCCCGCAACGGCGTCGGGGCGGGCGAAGGGGTTTTCGAGCGTCGTCGCTTCGTCGGGCGCGAGCGCCTCGCGCAGCCAAGGAAAACTGCGCAGCGTCGCCGCCGGCAGCGCGATGCGCGCCGTCACCGAGAGGTCGCCGGCGCCGACGTCGAGGTCAGCGCGGAAGTCGGGCGCGCGCGCGTCGCGCGGCCGCGCAGCAGATGGTCTCGGATATGGCCGAACGCGGTCTCGACATGTTCGCGCCAAGTCAGCGAGCGATAGGCGCGCGCCGGCGGCGTGAAGGTGGGGGCGTCGTCCGCAAGGCCGCTCGCCTCCTCGATCGCGCGCGTCCAGCCGGGCCCGTCGAGCGGATCGATCAGCCGCGCGAGACCCTGCCCGATCTCGCGATGGACCTCGATGTCCGAGGCCGCGACCGGCGCGCCGAGCGTCAAGGCCTCTGCGACCGGCAGGCTGAATCCTTCCGACATCGAGGGCGCGAGCACCATTCGGGCGCCGGCCATGACGCTGGCGAGGCCGGCGTCGGAGACGTCGGAGGCCTCCACCACGAACGGCGCGATGAGGTGGGAGCGTTCGAGAAAGTCGAGAACGCTTTCGTTCTCCCAACCGCGGCGCCCGACGATGACCAGGCGCGGCGCGCGCATGCCGTGGCGTTCGACCAGCCGTCGCCACACGGCGAGCAGGAAAGCGAGGTTCTTGCGCGGCTCGATGGTTCCGACCACGACCAAATAGGGATGAGGATCGCGCGGCGGATCGAGGGCCGCGGNGGAGCGGAAACAGGCCTCCACCCCGAGCGGCACCACGGCGAACGNGGGAGTCCGCCAGCCCTCGGCGAGTATGCGGGCGCGCGCCGAGTCGGCGGTGGCCTGCGAATTGACCAGAACCAGGCGTCCGTGCCGCGCCATCGCGGCGAGGCNGGAGCTGTGACGGGCGTCCTCTCCCGGCCGGCAGAATTCGGGCGCGTCGATCGGGATCACGTCATGCAGGAAAAACGTCGGCTGGACATAGGCGTTCTCCAGCCAACGCGGCAAGGCGTCGCGATCGAGCTGGTNGTGGGAGGTGTGCAGGTAAACCGCGTCGGGCCCGGCGACGTCGAGGCGGCGCACAAGGCGCGTGCGCGCGCGCAGCATGTCGCGCGGGGCGAGCGCGCCGATCTCCGTCCAGCGCGCCGAGGCGGGCGGCGCTTCGATGCGCATGGCGGCGGCGGCGCCGGCGCNGCGGGGGCGCTCCAGCTCCGCCTTGAGAACGCGGTAGACCTCGTCGTCCTCCGTCTTGCGGTCGAGACGCCAGGACGCGGCGACCGCGCTGCGCAGCGCCGCCGCCCGCTCGGGCTTGATCAGGCCTTCGACGAACCCCTGGAAGACGACGAATTGCGCGTCCCGCAGGTCGCCATGTTCAAGCGCGTAGTCGAGATACGCGTATTCGACGCGGTCGATGCCGCTTGGCGTCGACCGGCGGCCGCGCTGGCGCAGGCGTGTGACGTCAAGAAACAGACGCATCGACCATCAACTTTCGCCGCCGCGCCGCAAGGGGCGCGAAACGTCCGGAATTGCGCGCCGCCGCGCGAAGAACGCCGATTTGGATAGCAGAGCGCGCCGCCGCCGTCTCGCCTCACGCGTCGCTATTGGCGGGCGTGTCGACCAAGGTCTGGGTCGGCGGGCGGGAAGACGGGGCCGAAAGGCGCCGCGCCTGCGCGTCCTGCGCGGATTTCGCCAGCAATTCGTCAAGCCGGGCGATCACGCGTCGCGCGGTCGGAGCCAACTCGCCGGGGATGTAGTAGCTGCCGTTCACCTGACTGGTTGCGATCATGTGGGCGCGGAACGCCTCCCACCGGCGAACGTCCAGTTGCGGCGTGAAACGCCAGAAGCGCGACAGCGCCTCCTCAGACCGGTCCGAACCATTCGCGCACAGATGCTCGTNAAAGCTGTCGCCCGCCGCGAAGACCGGCTTGGAATGGGCGAAAGCGACCATCGCGGAGGTGCTGTTGACGGTGACCATGCCGCGGCAATGGCGCGACAACAGGCCAAGGGAGCCGTCGTCGACATAGTGGACGCGCGCCTCCACGCCAAACAGCCGCGCCAGCTTGGCGGTCAACTCGCGGGTCGAGCCATGCCCGCGGTCGAGCGGATGCCCCTTGAACACCAGATGATGGTCGGGGTGAGCGTGGCGCGAGAAGGAGGCGATGGACGACTCGATCAGACTCTCGACCGTCCATCCGGCGCCGTGGTGGCGCAATTGGAGGTCGTCGTGAACCTGCAAGGCGACGACGAAATAACGTGCGTCGAGCGCCTCGACGATCCAGTGGATCTTGCGCAGATTGCGCTTGGTGTAGCGCCATTTGCGGATCGCGTTGCGCGTCCACATCAAGGATTCGCGCACGATCCCGCGCTCGCGGTGATGGGCGTAATAGGGGTAGCGCAAAATCCCCAAACGCAACGCGGTGAAATAGGACGCGGCGTGCCAGGCGGTTGCGGAAAAGCCGTTGCCGGGCATTGGAGCGGGCGTCGGCGGGTCGGACGGCGGCTCTTCCGGCGCCCTCCAGCCCCGCAGCGGGGAGGCGGCGTTGTTGCCGTTCAGCTCCATCGTCACATATTCCGGACGAAGATAGCCTTCTTCGAAGCTGACGAAAGGCACTCCCGCTGACGCCGCCGCGTCAGCGGCGTCCCGGTGAATCGGGCGCTGGTCTCCAAAAGCGAGGATGGCGTCGGGAGCGAAATTCTTGATGAAGCCGGAGAACCAGCCAGACCATTGACCCATGCGGCCGGTGAAGCTGACCTCGCGACCGCCGCCGTGAAACCGCTCGTCGCCGCGATTGAACAATATGCGCACGGTCTCCCAGCCGGCGGCGTCCAGAGCGCTTTGAAGTTCGGCGAAAAAGGGGCCGACCGGGCCCTGCAACAACACAGCGCGTCGAGGTCGCGACCGGGCGTCGGCGGGGCGAGTCCCATCTCCGCCCGTAACGCGATTTTCTGCGGACTCGAACAAAATCGTCCCCGTCGGCGCATCGACGCAAAGCTATTGCGGCGGCGGCATGGCCACAAAAGGCTTACCTTACCGTTCCCTTCACTGTCAAAACGCGAAACTCCGCGTCATTTGCGTTCGAGACGACCGGAATGTGGCGCAATCCTGGCCGAATAGGCGCGAAAACTTCTTGAAGTGCCTGAAATTCGGACAATTTTTGGCGTCGACCGAACTTCGTCGCACGATCGCGTCGCGGGACGGCGTCGCGCAAGGGCCGCGATCCGCCACGATCAAATGTCCGTGTGACGGCGACCGCCGCGGGACGAAGGTCGCCTTGCGAGAGGCGGTGGACAGGGGTGGGTCCACGTGCCAGTTTCGCGGCGTCCGAGGGCGCCCGCGCGGGCTGAGACGGCGTGAGCCGAACCCTTGAACCTGATCCGGGTCATGCCGGCGGAGGGACGGGACGAAACGGCGCTTGCGCCCGGCTCCTCCCTTCCCCGTCCGTGCCCCCTGCAAAGGCCGCCGCCGATGTTCCGGGAACGCCGTTCCGCCTCCACGCCCTCTCCACGCCTTGTCGCGGGCGAAAGCCGTTCAGGCGCGGGAGCCCGCCCGTGCGTGTGACCGTCGTCGGCGCCGGTGTCTGCGGTCTGGTCGCGGCGACGACGCTGGTCGAGCGCGGCGTCGAGGTCGAGATCGTCGAGCGCGCCGGCTCGCTGGGCGCGCGCGCCGCCTCCTGGCAGGCCGGCGGCATGCTCGCNCCCTGGTGCGAGCGCGAGGCGGCCGAGGAGATCGTCGCCACGCTCGGCGCGCAGGCGGTCGATTGGTGGGCGGGCCATTTGCCGAAGGAGGTGACGCGCGCCGGCACGCTGGTCGTCGCCCAGCCCCGCGACGTCGGCGAGCTGGACCGCTTCGCCCGCCGGACGCGGGGTTTCGACTGGCGCGACGAGGCCGGGGTCGCCGCGCTTGAGCCCGATCTCGCCGGGCGCTTCCGCAAGGCCCTGTTCTTTGCCGACGAGGCCCATCTCGANCCCCGCCGCGCGCTGGCGGGCCTCGCCCGCGCCCTCGATCTGAAAGGCGCGCGCATCCGCTACGAGGTCGCGCTTGACCCGGCGAAGGCCAAAGGCGACCGCGTGCTCGATTGTCGCGGCTTCGCCGCCCGGCCCGACCTCGCCGATCTGCGCGGCGTGCGCGGCGAGATGATCGTCGTGCGCTGCCCCGACGTCGCGCTGTCGCGCCCGGTGCGGATGCTGCATCCACGCATTCCGCTTTATGTCGTGCCGCGCGCCGACCACCGCTTCATGATCGGCGCGACGATGATCGAAAGCGCCTCCGACGCTCCGATGACGGCGCGCTCGGCGGTCGAGCTGCTGAACGCCGCTTATGCGCTGCATCCGGCCTTCGGCGAGGCCGAAATTCTTGAGATGGGCGTCGACGTGCGCCCCTCCTTCCCCGACAACATTCCCCGCCTCGTCGAGGAGGGCCGCGTGCTGCGCCTCAACGGCATGTATCGCCACGGCTATCTGCTCGCCCCCGCCTTCGCCGCGCGCGCCGCCGAGGTTCTGCTGGGGACCGCGCAGGGAGCGTTTCCATGAGCGCGACGACCATGAACCAAACGACCATGAAGGCGACGACCGAGAACGCGACGACGAAGCTGACCGTCAATGGCGACGAGGTCGCGCTCGCCGCCGCGACGCTCGCCGGCGCGCTCGACGAACTGGGCTTCGTCGAGCGCGTCGTCGCCACCGCGCTCAACGGCGTCTTCGTCCCGGTCCGCCTGCGCGCCGAGACCGCGCTGAAGGATGGCGACCGCCTCGAAATCCTCACCCCGATGCAGGGAGGCTGAGCGATGGCCGCGCCATCCCGCGATTTCTACGGAACGACCCTGCGGTCTCGGCTGATGCTGGGCACCGCGCGCTACCCGTCGCCGAAAATCCTCGCCGCGGCGATCCGCGAATCCGGCTGCGAGGTCGTGACCGTGTCGCTGCGCCGCGAATCGCGCGGACAGCGCGCNGGGCGAGGATTTTGGGGCATGATCCGCGATCTCGGCGTGCGGGTTCTGCCCAACACCGCCGGTTGCCACTCGGCGCGCGAGGCGGTGACGACCGCTCAGATGGCGCGCGAGGTGTTCGCGACCGACTGGATCAAGCTCGAAGTGATCGGCGACGCCGACACGCTCCAGCCCGACGTGTTCGGCCTCGTCGAGGCCGCCCGCATCCTGTCGGCCGACGGCTTCAAGGTGTTTCCCTACACGACCGAGGATCTCGTCGTCGCCGAGCGCCTGTTGGAGGCGGGCTGCCGCGTGCTGATGCCCTGNGGGGCGCCGATCGGCACCGGCAAGGGGCTCAACAACGTCTACGGCCTGCGTGCGTTGCGCGCGCATTTCCCCGATGTCCCGCTCGTCGTCNNGACGCCGGCCTTGGCCTGCCCTCCCACGCCGCCGCGGCGATGGAGCTGGGCTACGACGCCGTGCTGCTCAACACCGCCGTCGCGCTCGCCGGCGATCCGGTCGCGATGGCCAAGGCCTTCGCCCGAGCGGTCGAGGCGGGCCGGCTCGCCTGCGAGGCCGATCCGATGACGCCGCGCGACATGGCAGAACCCTCCANNCCCCCGTCATCGGACTGGCGACGCTATGAGCTTCGAGCGCTTTTATCCCATCGTCGAGAACGCCGAATGGGTCGCCCGCCTCGTCGGCGCCGGCGCGCGGCTCGTGCAATTGCGCGCCAAGGAGATTCCGCGCGAGGCGATCCGTCGCGAGGCGCGCGCCGCGCTCGCCGCCTGCGCCGGCAAGGCGCAGCTCGTCGTCAACGACTATTGGGAGATCGCGCTGGAGGAGGGCGCATCCTACGTCCATCTCGGACAGGGCGATCTCGATACGGCCGACGTCAAGGCGATCCGCGCGCGCGGCGTGAAGCTCGGCGTCTCGACCCATGACCACGCCGAACTCGACCGCGCGCTGTCGCTCGATCCCGATTACGTCGCGCTCGGGCCGGTCTGGCCGACTTTGCTCAAGCAGATGCCCTGGGCGCCGCANGGGCTGGAGCGGCTCGGCGAATGGAAGCGCCTGATCGGCGCGCGGCCGCTCGTCGCCATCGGCGGAATCACGCTGGAGCGCGCGCCCCTGTGTCTGGCCGCCGGCGCCGATTGCGTCGCCGTGGTCACCGACGTGATTCGGGCGCCCGATCCGGGCGCCCGCGTGGAGGCGTATCTGGCCGCGACGCGCGGCGTCTGAGGGCGCTCAGCTGGCGAGGCGGATGCGCAGGATCGAGTCGAGGATCTTCTGGAAGGCCGGCTGGATCTGGCTGGCGTCGGCGGCTTCGTAATATTTGTCCGGCGAGGAGGCGCATTCGCGCAGCAGGCCGACGTTCCCGTCGATGACGCGGATCGTGTAGACCGTCGTGCGCGCGGCCGGGGCCTTGGCGGCGGCGCAGGCGAGGCGGGTGCGGTCGTCGATCTGGGCCGGCGCCATTCCGAAGCCGTTGGCGGTGTTGTCGCCGTCGGTGAGCAGCACAAGGAATTTTTGCACGTCGGGATTGGAGGCGGGCGCGGCGGCGGCGAGCGGATTGCCGGGCGTCAGCGCCCACTGGCCCCAGCTCAGGCCGATCGTCAGATTGGTGTTGCCTTCCGGGCGCATCGCGCCGATCGCGTCGCGCAGCTTGGCGGAGGCCGGGTCGTTCACGTCGGTCAGGCCGATCATCGTCGACAGCTTGCCGAACTGGCAGGGCTTGGCCGGATAGAGCGCGTCGGCGCGGGCGTCGACATCGAAATCGCCGACATAGGGACGGTCGGACACGCAGGCCGACCCGGTCCAGTTGGAAGGCGTCACGCCGGCGAAGGACAACCAGGGCGCGCGGGCCGGATCGACGCTCGTCGCGCCGGCGGGGATCAGTCCGGCGCGCGCCGGATCGAGGCGGACCTGGGTCGCGAAGGGGATGACGCCCACCTTGATCTCGCCGGCGGTCGTCGACTTGGCGGCGAGTTGGTTGACGAAATCGGTGGCGGCCGCCTGAAGCGCAGCCATTTTGCCCGAGCGGCTCATCGAGCCCGTGTTGTCGAGCACCAGCGCCACCTCGATCTTCGGGGTGCCGTAAGCGACGGTCGCGGCCGAGCCGACCGACAGCTGCGTCACGCCCGCCAGCTTCATCAGCGTGGTGGGAACGGCGGCGGCGGCCGAGACGGTGAGACGCTGCGCGGCGGCGTCGACGCGCAGGTCGATGGTCGGCGAACCGACGCCGCCCTGGGCGTGGTGGACGGCGTCGAAATAGGATTGGCCCTTGAGCTTGAGCGAAGCGAGGTCAAGGCGGCGGGCGTCCTGCGCCAGGGCGAGGCTGGTCGCGTCGACCGCAGCCCCGATGACCGCCTTTTCGCGGGCGGCGCGGGCGTAATCGACGGCGGCGCCGGCCGCCACCATCATCGGAATCATCGACAGGCCGAAGATCATCGCGACGGCGCCGTCGTCGGCGCGACGGAAGCTGCGGAAGGCGGAAGCGAGGGTCGTCATGGTCGGCTCCTGTGTCGAGCCGATCTCTTCAAGTCGGGCGCCAGCGCCGAGGTCGCGGCGCGCCTTCCAAAATCGTCAAACAAATCAACGGACGGCCTGATCGGTCGCTGCCTCCGAGCGACGCCCTGTGCCGGAGTGGCGCGCCCGCGCGTCCCGAAACGGGTCAAATCGCCGTGCCGCCTTGCGCTGCGCGGCCCGCTTGGCCTAAGCCCTTGGCGAAGCGTCGCGGCGCAGCCCCGCGGCCAGAGATGTTCGCGCGTTCGTCCGGTCCGGAGCTTCGGGAATGTCCGGGCGCACGCCTAGCCGCAGAGGCCCTTCGTGAGCGTTCGCCGAACCCAAAGTCACGCCCGANGCCGTCGCCAGCCACGGGCTCAAGCCCGACGAGCATGAACGCATCCGCCAGCTGATCGGGCGCGAGCCGACCTTCACCGAGCTCGGCATCTTCTCGGCGATGTGGAACGAGCACTGCTCCTACAAATCGTCGCGATTGCACCTTCGGGGTCTGCCGACAAAAGCGCCCTGGGTGATCCAGGGGCCGGGCGAGAACGCCGGCGTCATCGACATCGGCGACGGGCAGGCTTGCGTCTTCAAGATGGAGAGCCATAACCACCCCTCCTACATCGAGCCCTATCAGGGCGCGGCGACCGGGGTCGGCGGCATTCTGCGCGACGTGTTCACGATGGGCGCGCGCCCGATCGCCTGCCTCAACCTGCTGCGCTTCGGCTCTCCCGACCATCCCAAGACCCGGCATCTGGTCGCCGGGGTGGTCGCCGGCATCGGCGGCTACGGCAATTCGTTCGGCGTGCCGACCGTCGGCGGCTCGGTGAACTTCCATTCCCGCTACGACGGCAACATCCTCGTCAACGCGATGGCGGTGGGCCTGGCCGACGCCGACAAGATCTTTTACGCCAAGGCGACGGGCGTCGGGCGGCCGATCGTCTATCTCGGCTCCAAGACCGGACGCGACGGCATCCACGGCGCGACGATGGCGTCGGCCTCGTTCGAGGCGGACGCGGAGGAGAAGCGCCCGACCGTGCAGGTCGGCGACCCCTTCTCGGAAAAACTGCTGCTCGAAGCCTGCCTTGAGATCATGAAGAAGGGCTGCGTCGTCGCGATCCAGGACATGGGCGCGGCGGGGCTGACCTCCTCGGCGGTCGAGATGGGCGCCAAGGGCGATCTCGGCGTNCGGCTCGATCTCGACAAGGTGCCCTGCCGCGAGGTCGGCATGAGCGCCTACGAGATGATGCTGTCGGAGAGCCAGGAGCGCATGCTGATGGTGCTCGACCCCGACAAGGAGGAGGAGGCGGAAGCCATCTTCCGCAAATGNGGGCTCGACTTCGCCGTCATCGGCAAGACCACCGACACCAAGCGTTTCGTCATCAAGCACAAGGGCGAGATCAAGGCCGATCTGCCGATCAAGGAGCTGGGCGACGAGGCGCCGCTCTACGATCGTCCGCACCAGCCCTCGCCGAAGCTGCCGGTCGTGACCGGCGTCGCCGCGCCGATGGCGAACGGGGCGGCGCTGCTGAAGCTGATCGCGACGCCCGATCTGTGCTCCAAGCGCTGGGTGTGGGAGCAGTATGACCACCTCATCCTGGGCAATTCCGTGCAGACGCCGGGCGGCGACGCGGCGGTCGTGCGCATCGAGGACGGGCCCAAGGGCCTCGCCTTCACCACCGACGTGACGCAGCGCTATTGCGAGGCCGATCCGGTCGAGGGCGGCAAACAGGCCGTCGCCGAGGCGTGGCGCAACCTGACCGCCGTCGGCGCGACGCCGCTCGCCATCACCGACAACCTCAATTTCGGTAATCCCGAGCGGCCGCATTTCATGGGCCAGCTCGTGGGCTGCCTGAAGGGCATCGGCGAGGCCTGCAAGGCGCTCGACTTCCCGGTCGTGTCGGGCAACGTCTCGCTCTACAACGAGACCGAGGGGCGCGGCATTCTCCCCACNCCCTCGATCGGCGGCGTCGGCCTCGTCAAGGACGTGACGAAGACCGCCACGCTCGCCTTCCGCGAGAGCGGCGACGCCATCTTCCTTGTCGGCGAAACCACCGGCTGGCTCGGACAATCGGTCTATCTGCGCGACGTGTGCGGGCGCGAGGAAGGCGCTCCGCCGCCGGTCGATCTCGCGGTCGAGCGGCGCAACGGCGAGGCGGTGCGGGCGCTGATCGCGGAAGGGCTTGCGCGCACGGTCCACGATCTGTCGGACGGCGGCCTCGCCGTGGCGCTGGCGGAAAGCTGCATGGCGGGCGGCGTCGGGGCGCGCATCGANGCGCCGGCCGGGATCGGCGCGCATGAGTGGCTGTTCGGCGAGGATCAGGGACGATACCTCGTCGCGGTCGCGGCCGACGCGGCCGAGGCGGTTCTCGCGAGACTGACGCAGGCGGGCGTCGCGGCGCGCCGCATCGGCGTCACCGGCGGCGAGGCCCTGGGGCTGCCNGGCCGAGCGCCGATCCCGGTCGCGGCGCTGAAGCGGGCGCACGAATCCTGGTTGCCGACCTATATGGGCGGCGAGATCATCAACAGCTGAGGGCGGCCATGTTTTCGTCGAACTGAAGGCGATGGGCGGCGTCAACTTCATCCGCGCCGACTTCGTCACCGCCGTGAACCAGAACGACCCGACCAAGTGCAACGTGTTCGTGCAGGGGCGGCGAATTCGATCCCTTGTCAGGAGCCGGCGCGCGACGTGGTGGAAAAACTTGAGGCGGCGCTCGCGCAGGCGCAAGCGATGGGCCACCATCCGCAGGCCGAGGAGGGCTGACCAGATGGCGATGCAGGCGGGCGAAATCGAAAAGCTGATCAAGGCGGCGCTGCCGGACGCGACGGTGACCATTCGCGATCTGGCCGGCGACGGCGACCACTACGCCGCGCATGTCGTCTCCGAGAGCTTTCGCGGCAAGGGACGCGTGCAACAGCACCAGATCGTCTACGCCGCCCTGAAAGGGGCGATGGACAAGCAATTGCACGCGCTGGCGCTGACGACGGCGGCGCCGTCTTCGTAAGCCTCAAGCGCCGCCGGCGGCGTCCGCCGCCTTGGCTCTCTCCGCCGGACGCCTTTCGAGGCTTCGCCTCGAAAGGCCCGCTTCGAGCCGCGTGCGTCGACGCGGGAGGCGGCTGCGCCGCCTCCCTTTTTGCCTCAACCGCCGGCGCGGGCGGATCCCCGCTTGGCTCGCTTCGCGAGACCGCCGTGCGGCTTCGCTGGCAAGGCCCGCCACGCGCCGGGCCGGTCGGCCCAAGGCGCCGACTTCGCGGCGTCTTCGCTAACCGTCAAAGGGGATCGACGCCTTGGCCAGAATCGAGACCATCGCGGCGCTCGAAGCCCTCTACGGGACGCCGGGCGCGGCGTCGCTGCGCAAGGTCGCCGACCATGTGACGCCGCTTTACGCGCGGCTGATCGAGGCGGCGCCGTTTCTGGCGCTGGCGACCGTGGGGCCCGAAGGCGTCGACGTGTCGCCGCGCGGCGACCGCGTCGGCGAGCTGGCGCGCATCGCCGATCCCAAGACGCTGCTGATCCCCGACCGCATCGGCAACAACCGCATCGATTCGCTGCGCAACGTGGTGCGCGATCCGCGCGTCGCCTTGATGTTTCTGATTCCGGGCTATGGCAGCGCCATCCGCGTCAACGGCCGCGCCTTCATCGAGGCGGGGAGGAGNTCGCTGGAGCCCTTCGCGTTCGGCGGCAAGGCGCCGCGCAGCCTGCTCGTGGTCAAGGTCGAGGAAGTCTATTTCCAGTGCTCGCGGGCGATGATCCGCTCGGGGCTGTGNGGGACGACGACGGCGCCGGACGGCCTGCCGACCGCGGGCGAGATTCTGGCGAGCATGACCGCGGGCGAGGTCGGCGGGCCCGACTACGACGCCAAATGGCCGGCGCGGGCGCTCCAGAGCCTATGGTGACGCGCGCCGCGCGGCGTCCTATATCAGGCCGGCGCCGGCGCCTTGGACCCGGCCGCGAAGAGGATGAAAACCATGACCGACGTGCAGGAGCGCATTCGCCAGACCGTGACCGAGAACCCCGTGGTTCTCTACATGAAGGGCACGCCGGATTTCCCGATGTGCGGCTTTTCGGGCCAGGTCGCGCAGATCCTCGATTATGTCGGCGTCGACTACAAAGGCGTGAACGTGCTTGAGGACGCCGACGTGCGTCAGGGCATCAAGGATTACGCCAACTGGCCGACGATTCCNTGGCTCTACATCAAGGGCGAGTTCATCGGCGGCTGCGACATCGTGCGCGAGATGTTCGAGAAGGGCGAGTTGCAGGCGCATCTGAAGGACCTCGGAATCGCCACCAAGCAGGGCTGATCGCGACGCCCTCCCGGCGGCTCGCCCGCCAGCGGGCGACCGGGCGGCCCTTCGGCCTTCAGGGAAGCCGGGCCATGCCGCGTTTCGAGGTTCTCGTCGCCGACATCACGACGCTCGACGTCGAGGCCATCGTCAACGCCGCCAACGCCAGCCTGCTCGGCGGAGGCGGCGTCGACGGNGCGATCCATCGCGCGGCGGGGCCTGAGTTGCTGGCCGAATGCCGCAGGCTTGGCGGCTGCGAGACCGGGCAGGCCAAGGTCACGAAGGGCTATCGACTGCCCGCCCGCTGGGTGATCCACACGGTCGGGCCGATCTGGCGCGGCGGCGGCGCGGACGAAGAGGCGCTNTTGGCCTCCTGCTATCGTCAGTCGCTCCGGCGCGCCGCCGAGCTTGGCGCGACAAGCCTCGCTTTTCCGGCGATCTCGACGGGCGTCTACGGTTTTCCGGCGCAGCGCGCCGCGCCGATCGCCGTGCGCGCCGCNGCGGAGGCCGCCGAAGAACGGCCGGACGCCTTCGAGCGGATTGTGTTCTGTTGTTTCTCGGANGGGTCGGCGGCGCTGCATCGCGCCGCCCTCGCCGCCTGAGGCGGCGTCAGCCTCCGGTCGCCGCCCGGATCAGCGCCTTGGCCTCGTCGGAGGCCCATTTCGCCTCGCCCTGCAACAGGCCCAGCTGGCAGCCGTCGGCGTCGACCAGAAGCGTCGTCGGCAGGCCGAGCACGCCGGAGACCGCCTTCATGATCGGCAGGATGCGGCCCTGAGGTTCGGCGTAGAAGGCCAGATGCGTCGCCCCGATCTCGTCGAGNNAGGCCTTGCGGCGCTCCAGATTGCGGGTGTCGAGGCTGATCGCCATGACCTCGAACCTGTCCGATCCGAGCCCCGNCTGGAGCGCGTCGAGCGAGGGCATCTCCTTGCGGCAGGGCGGGCACCAGGTCGCCCAGAGGTTCACCAGCAGCGCCTTGCCGCNGCTTTGCGACAGGCTCGTCGGCTTGCCGTCCGGCCCCTCGAAAGCGAGGTCCGGGGCGAAGCGGGGCGTGGCGGCGATGTTGAAGGCCGCCATCTCGCCTTTGGCGAGAGGGGCGAGGCGCTGCGCCAGCGCCAGCGAGCGGGCGGGGCAGGCGCCGGCCGCCTCTTCCTTGCCGGGGCGCTTCAGGGCGTATAGGACGCCGCCAGCGCCCACCACCAGGGCGAGCGCGAAGACCGCCAGATGCGGCCCGAACAACTTGGCGATCTCCTTGCCCGAAGGCTGCGGGCGGGGCGTCGGGGTCTCGGGCGGGGTCTGGGCGGTCATTTCGGCATCCGGCGCAGGATCACGGGGCGGGCGATGAGCAACAAGATGTGGGGCGGGGCGTTCGAGAGCGGCCCGGACGCGATCATGGAGGAGATCAACGCCTCCATCGGGTTCGACTATCGCTTCGCGCCGCAGGACATCAAGGGCTCGAAAGCCCATGTCGCCATGCTCGCCGATCAAGGCATTGTGACGGCGCACGACGCGGCCGTCATCACGCGCGGGCTCGATCAGGTCGCCGGCGAGATCGAAGCGGGGACGTTTCGTTTCTCGCGCGCGCTCGAAGACATTCACATGAACGTCGAATCGCGGCTGGCCGAGATCGTCGGCCCGGCGGCGGGGCGGCTGCACACGGCGCGCTCGCGCAACGATCAGGTCGCGCTCGACATGCGGCTGTGGCTGCGCGACGCGGTCGACGCGCTCGACGGGCAGATGGCGGCGCTGCAAAGNGCGCTGGCGGCGCGCGCCTTGAGCGAGGCGGACGCCGTCATGCCCGGCTTCACGCATCTGCAATCGGCGCAGCCCGTCACGTTCGGCCATCATCTGCTCGCCTATGTCGAGATGCTGGGCCGGGATCGCGGACGGCTCGCCGACGCGNNCAGGCGCGGCAACGAATCGCCGCTCGGCGCGGCGGCGCTGGCGGGCACCTCCTTCCCGATCGACCGCGCCAAGACGGCGGCGGCGCTCGGCTTCGACCGGCCGACCGCGAATTCGCTCGATTCGGTGTCGGACCGCGATTTCGCGCTCGAAACGCTGTCGGCCTGCGCCATCTGCGCCGTGCATCTGTCGCGGCTGGCGGAGGAGATCGTGCTGTGGGCGACGCCGCAATTCGGCTTCGTGCGGCTGTCCGACAAATGGTCGACCGGCTCCTCGATCATGCCGCAGAAGCGCAATCCCGACGCGGCNCGGCTGGTGCGCGGCAAGACGGGGCGCGTGTTCGGCGCGCTGACCGGCCTGCTCACCGTCATGAAGGGCTTGCCGCTGACCTATTCCAAGGACATGCAGGAGGACAAGGAGGGTNNGTTCGACGCCGTCCACACGCTCTCNCTGTGTCTGGCCGCGATGGCCGGCATGATCTCCGACCTCGCGATCGACCGGGCGCGGATGAAGGCGGCGGCGGGCGCGGGCTACGCCACCGCAACCGATCTCGCCGATTGGCTGGTGCGCACGCTGAAAACGCCGTTCCGGCAGGCCCATCACGTCACCGGGACATTGGTGAAGCTCGCCACGCAGAAGGGCGTCGGGCTGGAGGCGCTGTCGCTCGAAGAGATGCAGGGCGTCGAGCCGCGCATCACGGCGGCGGTGTTCGAGGTGCTGGGCGTCGACAAGTCTGTCGAAAGCCGTAAGAGCTATGGCGGCACGGCGCCCGACAATGTGCGCGCGCAGGCCAAAGCCTGGCTCGACCGGCTCGCGTGAGCCGGCGGCTTGCGTTAGGTTGCCCGGCCAGTCGAGGGGTGTTTCCGTGACCGAACTTTCCCGCCGCCGTTTGTTACGCCTCGCCGCGGCGAGCGCGCTGGCCCTGTCGCTCGCCGCCTGCGGCAAGCGCGGCGCGCTGGAGGCGCCGCTGACGGAGGAAGAAAAGCCAACGAGGCGCGTCGCGCCGCCGGCGACACCACCGCGCCGCGCCGCAAGCGCAGGGCCGGCCCGGTTCCTTCGCCGCGCAAGGACACCCCTTTCGACATTTTGCTCTGAGGGGCGGCGCGCCATGCATCATTTCGAACGTCGCGGCGGGCGCCTTTTCGCCGAAGGGGTCGCGCTGGAGGAGATCGCGACCGCGATCGGCACGCCCTTCTATTGCTATTCGTCGGCGACGCTGGAGCGCCATTACAGCGTCTTCGCGGAGGCCTTCGCCGGGCAGGACGCCTCCATCCACTATGCGCTCAAGGCCAATTCGAACCAGGCGGTGCTAAGGCTCTTCGCCAGGCTCGGGGCGGGCATGGACACGGTGTCGGGCGGCGAGCTGATGCGCGCGCAAGCCGCCGGCGTGCCGGGCTCGAAGATCACTTTCTCCGGCGTCGGCAAGACCGAGGCGGAGATGGCGCTCGGCCTCGATCTCGACATTCATTGCTTCAACGTCGAATCGGAGCCCGAACTCGCGGTCCTGTCCAAGGTGGCGACGCANAAGGGCAAGGTCGCGCGCGTCGCGTTGCGGGTGAATCCGGACGTCGACGCCAAGACCCACGCCAAGATCTCGACCGGAAAGTCCGAAAACAAGTTCGGCGTGCCGATCTCGCGGGCGCGGGCAGTCTACGCCGAGGCGGCGAAGCTGCCGGGCCTCAAGATCACCGGCGTCGACATGCATATCGGCTCGCAGATCACCGATTTGCAGCCTTTCGACGACGCCTTCGCGCTGCTGGCGGGCTTCGTGCGCGATCTGCGCGAGGACGGCCATCCGATCGACCATCTCGATCTCGGCGGCGGGCTCGGCATCCCTTATCGGGCGGGCGAAAATCCGGCGAGCTACCACCCCGCGCGCTATGCGGCGATCGTCAAGAAGCACACCCATAATCTGGGTTGCGCGCTGGTGCTGGAGCCCGGCCGGCTGCTGGTCGGAAACGCCGGCGTGCTGGTCACGCGCGTCCTCTACGTGAAGAAGGGCGAGGCGAAGACCTTCGTGATCGTCGACGCCGGCATGAACGACCTGATCCGGCCGACGCTTTACGAGGCCCATCACGAGATCGAGCCGGTGCTGTCGCGCGGCGGCACGCCGGTCTTGGCCGACATCGTCGGCCCGGTCTGCGAGACGGGCGATTATCTCGCGCTCGACCGGCGTTTGGAGGAGCCCCGGTCCGGCGATCTCTTGGCGGTGATGTCGGCTGGCGCCTATGGCGCGGTGCAGGCGGGCACCTACAACACCCGCGCGTTGGCTCCCGAAGCGATGGTCTCAGGNGAGCGTTGGGCGACGATCCGGCCGCGCATGACGGTCGAGACGCTGATCGCGATGGATCGCGTCCCGGATTGGGTGTGAGGGCCGCGGATCGGCGCAATTTGAACGATTCGCGCAAGCGCGGCTTGGCGACGTCCGCGAAGAAGGCGGCTGCGAAGGGCGCGCGGACCTCCCGTCGCGGACGGGCCGCGCTAGTGTGCGCGTCACAGCCAGCGCCGTCCGTCTCCCCAGCGACGGACGAACTGGGCGGGAGACGCTTGATGACGCATTACTTCGAAAGCCGCGAGGCGAGCCAGGCTGAGCCTTTGACACGGATGGCGGGCGTGATCTTCGACGATCGCCCGGCTGCTGTGCGCGGGGGCCTGCAGGTCGTCTTCGCGGTGATGATCGGCGTGCTGATGGGCAACACCCTCAACATTCTGGTCTGACGCGCGACGGTCGCGGCTGCGCCGATCAGCGTCGCCGCGCCGGCGGTTTCAGACCGAATCCCGCCGCGGTGAACAGCGCTCCGTGGGTGAGCCCGCCGGAATCGATGCCGTGGCCGGCTCCGAGCGAGAGATGAAACTCGCAGGGCAGCTCCGCCTTGGCCAGAGNCCTCCGCGCGCCGTCGAACAGCGCGTCGATCGGCACGACGTCGTCGCGATCGCCGTGAATCATCAAAATCCGCGGCGNCCGACCCGTCGNCGCCTGCGCGCGCGCCTCCGAGAGGCGTTCGGGACCGATCAGCGCGCCGGAATAGGCGACGATGGCGGCCGGCGCGCGCTGGCGGCGCAGCCCGACATGCAACGCCATCATCGCGCCCTGGCTGAAGCCGATCAGCGCGAGCGCCGATTCGTCGAGGCCGTGGCGCGCGAGTTCGGCGTCGAGAAAGGCGTCGATCACCGGGCCGGCCTTGACCGCGCCGCGCCAACGCTCGTCAGGGTCGCGCATGGTCAGCGCGAACCATTGCCGGCCCATCGGCGACATCGCGCAGGGCTCGTGCGCATGGGGCGAGACGAAGGCGGCGTCCGGCATCAGCTGCGCCCATTGTCGGCCGAGATCGATCAAATCGGCGCCGTCGGCGCCGTAGCCGTGCAGGAACACGACGAGTTGCTTGGTCTTGCCGGATTTGGCGGGCAGGCGCGGGCCGTCGAGGACGGGAAGGCTCATTTCGACCTCGTCAAACAGGTTTGGCGGCGCGCCCGGCGTGGTCAGGCGCGCGCGCCGCGTCACGCCCTTCTTAGCCGGAGCCGTGGCGGGCTTCGACCCTTTCGCGGCGGCGTCGGCGCGCTTGGGGGCGCGTTCCCGGCGACGCCCACTCGCGCGTCTTGGCGACGGCGTAGTAGGACCACAGCAGCCGCGCCGCGACCGCCCGCCACGGCCGCCAGACCCTCGCCAGCGCCTCCAGGCGGCGCGGGTCGGGCCGCGTCCTGAGGCCGAAGGCGAGGCGGGCGGCCTCCTGCAAGGCGAGATCGCCGGCCGGGAAGGCGTCCGGATGGCCGAGGCAGAACAGCAGATAGATGTCGGCGGTCCAGGGGCCGATCCCCTTCACGGCGGTGAGGGCGGCGTGGGCGCGCTCCGCGTCGGCCTGCGCCAGCGCGTCGAGATCGAGACGGCCGGACAGGATCGCCTCGGCGCAGGCGCGCAGGGTGCGCAGTTTCGGCGCCGACAGGCCGCAGGCGCGCAGCGCCTCGTCGCTGGCGGCGGCGATCGCGGCGGGTCGAGCGGCGCGAAGCGGCCGAGAAGCCTCGCCTCGATGGCGCGCGCTGGCGACGGAGACCTGTTGCGACACCACGATCGCGCACAGACCCTCGAAGCCCGGCGCGCGACGACGCAGGGGCGGGCGGCCGGCGCGGGCGCGCATCGGCGCGATGCGGACGGGGTCGAGCGCCTCCAGCGCGGCGAGCGCGTGGTCGAGATCCTCCTCGCGGTCAATCGGCCGGCCGGGCGGCGGCGCGTCGCGGGCGCGCGGCGCGGGGGCGTGCTTTCGGCTTGCCTTTCGCGGCGGGCTCCCTTGCAATGGGGCCTCCCGCGGCGCGCATCGTCGCCTTCGCGCGCGTCGCAGCGCCTGATCTCAGGATTTTCGAGTCGATGCCCGGTTCCAACACGCCCGATTCGTCGCCCGATTCGCGCGGTTTCGCGCCCGAAGCGGCGCCGCCGCGCGTCTTTCGTTTCGCGCCTTCGCCCAACGGCTACCTCCATCTCGGCCATGCGCGCTCGGCGCTGATGAATCACGATCTCGCCCGCGCCTGCGGCGGGCGATTCCTGTTGCGGATCGAGGACCTCGATCTTGGCCGCGCCCGCCGGGAATTCGAAGAGGCGATTTACGAGGATTTGGCCTGGCTCGGCCTCTCATGNGAAGAGCCCGTGCGCCGCCAGTCCGATCATTTCGGCGATTACGAGCAGGCGCTCGAACGGTTGCAGGCGATGGACCTCCTATATCCATGCTTNTGCTCGCGCGGCGATATCACGACGGCCATCGGCGACAACCCGAACTGGCCGCGCGATCCAGACGGCTCGCCGCTCTATCCGCAAACCTGCCGCGCGCTGAAGCCGGACGAGATCGCCCCGCGGCTGGCCGGCGGACAGCATGCGGCGCTGCGATTGCGCATGAATCAGGCGGTCGCCGAGGCTGCGACGCTGCTGGCCTGGCGCGACTATGGCGAGGCGAGCGAGCCGCGCGACGTGCGCGCCGAGCCGATGCGCTGGGGCGACGTGGTGCTGGCGCGCAGNGACGTGCCGGCGAGCTATCATCTCGCCGTGGTGATCGACGACGCGCTGCAAGGCGTCACCGACGTGGTGCGCGGGGAAGACCTGATGCAGGCGACGAGCGTGCATCGCCTATTGCAGGCGCTGCTTGGCTTGCCGGCGCCGGAATATCGGCACCATTCGCTGATTCTCGATCACGAAGGGCGTAAGCTCTCCAAGAGCGACGGCTCGACGGGGTTGCGCGAATTGCGCGCCAAAGGCGTGACGCCCGAACAGGTGCGGGTGTGGGCGGGCGTGCCCGTGGGCTGAGCCCTTCAACCCGCGACGCCGAGGACGCGCATCCAGAACAGGGCCGTGACCGCGGCGATCGCGGTGGTCAAAGCGATCGCGGCCGAAGAGAAGGCGACGCCTTCGCGATAGCGCTCCGCGAACAGATAGGCGTTGACGCCCGACGGCATCGCCGCGAACAACACCGCGACGCCCGCCCAGGCCGGCGGCATGGCGAACACATAGAAGGCCAAGGCGTAAACGATCGCGGGCTGGACCATCAGTTTGAGCGTCGCGACGCACCACAACAGCGCGCGCTCCTGCGGCCAGCCCGACTGTTTCAGCGTCAGCCCCATCGCGACCAGCGCGCAGGGCGCGGCGGCGCGCGCCAACATGTCGACCAGACCGAACAGCGGGCCTTCGAGCTTGAGGCCGCCGGCGCGGAACAGGAGACCCGCGGCCAGACCGAGGAGAATGGGGTTGGCGGCGAGGCGACGCAGAAGCAGGCGCATGTCGAGCCCGTCCGCGCCCTCCAACAGCACCGTCGCCGTCGTCATGGTGATCGGCAGATGGATGGCGAGCAACAAGAACAGCGGCACCGCGCCGGCGTCGCCGTAAGCCTTGAGAATGAGCGGAATGCCGACAAGCGCGGTGTTGGACTGGGCCGAGGCGAAGCCGGCGACGACGCCGAAGGCGTGCGAGGTCGCGAAGACGCGTTTCGCCAGCGCCATGCCGATCGCCCAGACGATCGCCAGCGCCGTGAAATAGGCGGCCCAATAGCCCCAAGGCTGGGCGTCGGCGGCCTTCGATTCGGCGAGAGTGCGAAAAATCAGGGTCGGCACGGCGCAGACGAAGACGAACTCCGACAGCCCTTCGCCGGCGGTGGCGCTGAGCAGGCCGGCCCAGCGCGTCAGGAAGCCAAGCGCGATCAGCCCGAAGACCGGAACCGCGATGGCGAGAAGGTCGATCACGGGCGCTGCGCGCGCGAGCCGACCGCGTTCGGGGCTTTGGCGAGGANGGAGTCGATGCGGTCGCGCTCGCGCTTGAACAGCGCGAGCGTGCGCCCGTCGAACTCCTTCTCGCGCGACAGCTTGATGCGCATCGGGTCGACGAAATGGCCGTTGACCATCACCTCGTAATGCAGATGCGGGCCGGTGGAGAGGCCGGTCGAGCCGAGATAGCCGACCACTTGACCCTGGCGCACGCGCACGCCCTCGACCATGCCCTTGGCGAAGCCGGACATGTGATTGTAGGTCGTCACATAGCCATTGGCGTGCTGGATCTCGACGCGACGGCCATAGCCGCCGGAGTCCCAGCTCGCCTTGAGCACGACGCCGTTGCCGGCCGCGAAAATCGGCGTGCCGATCGGCGCGGCGAAATCGACGCCGGTGTGGGGGCGNNAATAACGCAGGATCGGATGGTAGCGCATGCCGAAGCCCGAGCGCATTTCGCCCGACTGGATCGGCTTGCGGATCAGAAATTTGTCGGTGGCGCGGCCGTTCTCGTCGAAATAGCCGACGGCGCCGTCGTCGGGAGCGACGAAGCGGTAGAACCGATAGGTCTCGTTGCGCGTTGTGATGGCGGCGTAGAGCAGTTCGTTCTTGCTCTCGCTCTCTTCGTTTTCGTCGTAAAACACGTCGATCGAGTCGCCGCCGGCGACGGAGCGTTGATAATCGACGTCGTTGGCGAAGACGCGCACCAACGTGTCGATGATCGGCCTGGGGATCTCTTGCTTGAGCGCCGTTTCGTAGAGACTGTCGAACAGGCGCAAGCCGCCGGGCTCGTCCTCGTCGTCCTCGTCGTCCTCGGCGCGTCGGCGCGGTTTGGCTTTCGCGACGGGGCCGGCCTCCTCCTGCGTGAGGCGAACGAAGTCGCCTGAATCGCGCACCGCCGCGGTGGCGGTCAAAGNGTCGTCGGCGTAAACGCTGACGCGCACGATCTGAAGGCCCGCGCCGTCGATATCGGCGAGCAGCAGCTTGAGTTTGGAGCCCTCTCCGACCGGTTGCTCGCCACGGCGCGGCGCGAGCGCGCCGGCGATCGCCCTGGCCTTTTCGCGCGAGGCGCCGTTGGCGCGCAGAACGTCTTCGAGCGTCTCGCCGCGACGGATCACCGCCAGGCGTTGGTCGAAGCTGGTTGTTTGGCCCATGGTGGACGCCTTGGGAATCAGCGTCACGTTTTCGGGCACCATCCGCACCTCGATCGAGGAGAACGGAGCGGAGACGATGGAGTCGGGGCGCGCGTAGTTGAGCGCGCCGACAGGCGCGGCGCCGACGCGGCTCGTGCGCATCAGCAACAGTTGCGGCGGGATCGGGAGAGNGCGGTTTGCGCCGGCGGCGATCAAGGCGCGCACATGCTCCTCGATCTGGGAGGCGGCCTCGTCGGCTCCCAGCGCGAAGCGCATCGCGCCGGCGTCGGGCGCCTTATCGAGATCGAGGGTTTNGAACGACACGTCGGCGTCGCCCTCGTCGGGGCCCGGATCGGCCGCGGCGGTCTCCTGCGCGCCGGCGTTCTCGCCCATCAAACGCATGGCGTTGAATTCGGGCACGTCGCGCGAATAGCCGAGGCTGGCGAGCGCTAAAGNAGTCGCGACGCGGGTGAAGGCGCGCTGGCGCACCACCTCGCGATCGCCGGATTTGANTGGCGACGGGGTGCGGAACGTCTGGCGGGCGGCGGCGATGTCGACCGATTTCACGAGGCGGTCGCCTTTGCGCGGATTGGCGCCCTGCGTCTCGGCGTCCCTTTTCGGAGCGAGCGCGAGCTGCGGCTCCTCGGCCGCGATGCGACGGTCGAGCGAG
>CP059255.1:1195000-3375962 GCA_013693735.1 Rhodoblastus sp.
CTTCGTTTCTCTTTCTTTCTGGACGAGCATTGCTTGAGCGATGCGTGATCGCAACGGTTCGGGCTTGTAGCTCAGTTGGTTAGAGCGCGCGCTTGATAAGCGTGAGGTCGGAGGTTCAAGTCCTCCCAGGCCCACCATCCGCCGCCGACTGCGCGCCTTCGGGGCCATAGCTCAGTTGGGAGAGCGCGTGCTTTGCAAGCATGAGGTCGTCGGTTCGATCCCGTCTGGCTCCACCAGGCGGCGCGATCGCCGCGATCGTCGTCCGGAACATTCCATCGCCGCAGCGCAGGCGCCGCGGCCGATTGTCCGACATCGTGAAGAGGAAACGCATCCGGCTCATCGGGCCTGATCCGACGCAAGATCCGCAAGGGTCTTTCGTTTGGTCCGATCGAGGCGTTACCAGCCGGTCCGCAAGGACCTTGTGAGCGCGGCTTGACCGCGGCGCTCCCGGTGCGTTTGAAGCAACAATGGTCTTTCGATCGTTGTCCATCCTTCCTGCGGGAAGGAGCGTCGCCGAGACGCGGACATCGATAATGAGAGCGATCAAGTGCCTTAAGGGTGTTCGGTGAATGCCTTGGCGCTGAGAGGCGATGAAGGACGTGGTACGCTGCGATAAGCCGTNGGGAGCTGCGAACAAGCTTTGATCCATGGATTTCCGAATGGGAAACCCACCTTCGATCTCTATAATTTTGAAGATGCCCGCGCACAGCGGCGTCTTCGAACTCTGGTTTGGGACGGCGACGTCTTCAAACTTATAGAGGTCATGAAGAAGGTATTTGTTCCTGAATACATAGGGAACAAAAGCTAACCCGGGGAACTGAAACANTCTAANGTACCCGGAGGAAAGGACATCAANCGAGACTCCGTTAGTAGTGGCGAGCGAACGCGGACCAGGCCAGCGCTGCGATTGGACACATCGGAACCGGATGGAAAACCGGGCCTTAGCGGGTGACAGCCCCGTACGAATACTTACCAATTGNNCAGCCACGAGTAGGGCGGGACACGTGCAATCCTGTCTGAACATGGGGGNACCACCCTCCAAGCCTAAGTACTCCTCAGCGACCGATAGCGAACAAGTACCGTGAGGGAAAGGTGAAAAGCACCCCGACGAGGGGAGTGAAACAGTTCCTGAAACCGGACACCTACAAACAGTCGGAGCCCGCAAGGGTGACGGCGTACCTTNTGTATAATGGGTCAGCGACTTAATTTGACGAGCAAGCTTAAGCCGATAGGCGTAGGCGCAGCGAAAGCGAGTCTGAACAGGGCGTTCAGTTCGTCGGATTAGACCCGAAACCGAGTGATCTAGCCATGAGCAGGTTGAAGGTGCGGTAACACGCACTGGAGGACCGAACCGGTGCCTGTTGAAAAAGTCTCGGATGACTTGTGGTTAGGGGTGAAAGGCCAACCAAACTCGGAAATAGCTGGTTCTCCGCGAAATATATTTAGGTATAGCCTCGCGTTTATTCTCCAGGGGGTAGAGCACTGGATGGGCTAGGGGTCCCACAGACTTACCAAACCTAACCAAACTCCGAATACCTGGAANGAACTGCGCGGGAGCCACACGGCGGGTGCTAACGTCCGTCGTGGAGAGGGAAACAACCCAGACCAACAGCTAAGGCCCCCAATTCGTGGCTAAGTGGGAAAGGATGTGAAAATCCCAAAACAACCAGGAGGTTGGCTTAGAAGCAGCCATCCTTTAAAGAAAGCGTAACAGCTCACTGGTCTAAATAAGGGTTTTCGCGCCGAAGATGTAACGGGGCTCAAGCCACGAGCCGAAGCTTTGGGTTCGTCGTANNAGACGAGCGGTAGCGGAGCGTTCCGTAAGCCTGCGAANNGGGACAGTCGTGAGACATCCTGGAGGTATCGGAAGTGCGAATGCTGACATGAGTAACGACAAACACTGTGAAAGACAGTGTCGCCGAAAGTCAAGGNGTTCCTGCGTAAAGTTAATCTTCGCAGGGTTAGCCGGCCCCTAAGGCGAGGCAGAAATGCGTAGTCGATGGGAACCACGTTAATATTCGTGGGCCAGCGGGTGGTGACGGATCTCTTATATCGTTTTCCTTACTGGATTGGGAAGGCGGTGACGAGGTTCCAGGAAATAGCCCCGCATGAGACCGTACCCGAAACCGACACAGGTGGACAGGTAGAGTATACCAAGGCGCTTGAGAGAATGACGCTGAAGGAACTCGGCAATTTGCCTCCGTAACTTCGGGATAAGGAGGCCCATGCGTCGCGCAAGCGGNCGTGTGGGGGCACAGACCAGNGGGTGGCAACTGTTTAACAAAAACACAGGGCTCTGCGAAATCGCAAGATGACGTATAGGGTCTGACGCCTGCCCGGTGCCGGAAGGTTAAGAGGAGAAGTGCAAGCTTTGAATCGAAGCCCCGGTAAACGGCGGCCGTAACTATAACGGTCCTAAGGTAGCGAAATTCCTTGTCGGGTAAGTTCCGACCTGCACGAATGGCGTAACGACTTCCCCGCTGTCTCCNAGCGTCGCTCAGTGAAATTGAATTCCCCGTGAAGATGCGGGGTTCCTGCGGTCAGACGGAAAGACCCCGTGCACCTTTACTGTAACTTTGCGCTGGCATTCGTGTCGGCATGTGTAGGATAGGTGGTAGGCTTTGAAGCCGGGNCGCCAGCTNCGGTGGAGCCACCCTTGAAATACCACCCTTATCTATATGGATGTCTAACCGTGACCCGTCATCCGGGTCCGGGACAGCGCATGGTGGGCAGTTTGACTGGGGCGGTCGCCTCCCAAAGAGTAACGGAGGCGCGCGATGGTGGGCTCAGACCGGTCGGAAATCGGTCGTTGAGTGCAATGGCATAAGCCTGCCTGACTGCGAGACCAACAAGTCGAGCAGAGACGAAAGTCGGTCATAGTGATCCGGTGGTCCCTCGTGGAAGGGCCATCGCTCAACGGATAAAAGGTACGCCGGGGATAACAGGCTGATACTGCCCAAGAGTCCATATCGACGGCAGTGTTTGGCACCTCGATGTCGACTCATCACATCCTGGGGCTGGAGAAGGTCCCAAGGGTTCGGCTGTTCGCCGATTAAAGTGGTACGTGAGTTGGGTTCAAAACGTCGCGAGACAGTTTGGTCCCTATCTGCCGTGGGTGTCGGAGAATTGAGAGGATTTGCCCCTAGTACGAGAGGACCGGGGTGAACAGACCTCTGGTGGAGCTGTTGTCGCGCCAGCGGCAGTGCAGCGTAGCTATGTTTGGACGGGATAACCGCTGAAGGCATCTAAGCGGGAAACCCACCTCAAAACGAGTTCTCCCTGAAGAGCCGTGGAAGACCACCACGTTGATAGGCCGGATGTGGAAGCGCAGCAATGCGTGCAGCTGACCGGTACTAATCGCTCGTTCGACTTGATCGCTCTCATTACCAATGTCCGTGTTCACGCCCGCAACAGGCGGGACGTGACCTTACTGCCGCGTCAGCGGCCGCCGGCCTCTTCGGCCGGGCGCGCTGCGCGCGGCTAAGCTACCCGCACAATCCTCGAAATCCATTGTTGCTTCTTTCGTTCTTCGCCGGCCTGGTGGCCCTTGCGACGTGACCAGACCCGATCCCATCCCGAACTCGGCCGTCAAACGCGTCAGCGCCGATGGTACTATGTCTCAAGACCTGGGAGAGTAGGTCGCCGCCAGGCCTGCCAAGAACGAAATCCTCTTCAATCCAAACCAGAAAGCCCCGGCCTTAAACCGGGGCTTTCCCGTAAATCCGGTCATGGCGAAACATCGCCGTCATACCTCGGCGCGGGGTGGAGCAGCCCGGTAGCTCGTCAGGCTCATAACCTGAAGGTCGCAGGTTCAAATCCTGCCNCCGCAACCAACTCAAAAATCCGTAACAAAATAAACCAAACTCCCCAATAATTAGGGGGTGACTATGGACATATCTTAAGTCCGGGCGTCATCTCCGAGGAGCCGACCAAAATACGGTCTCTATGCTCCCCCTGGCCAAACTCCGCCGTCACGGTCAACGATCACGCGAATTGACGAGCGCGGTCGGCTCGTAGCGGCTGATCGGCGTCGACTCGACTGTTGTTCACGCTCGAAACGAGTCTGTGGCGCAACTCCTTCTGGATTTGCGCCTTCAAAGCATGTATCTCACTCCGGAAAGGTGGGGTGAATGCGATCGAGCTTTCTGGCCGGCGTTTTCGCGTGCGTAGCGCTCAGCGCTTGTTCGTCGTTGCCGACATCGGGGCCGACCGCGTCCGCGGTCCTTGANAGCCCGGACAAGGATCAGTCCGCGGCGACGCCTTACAGCGTCGTCGAGGTGGACGAACGCGTTGTCGCGGCCCTGCGNCGCGCGCCCCAGGACGCGACTCTCGCGAGCTTCGGCGGATATCGCGGCGGCGCCAGCGACGTTCGCGTCGGCGTCGGAGACACCATTAATTTGACGATTTGGGAGGCGGGCGCGGGCGGGCTCTTCTCCAACGCCGCGCCGACGGGCCCTGGCTTGTCGACCGGCGCCAGCGGCTCGCGCGCCGCAGCCATCCCCGATCAAATGGTCGGCCGGGACGGCATGATGATGGTGCCCTACGCCGGACGTATCCGCGCGGCCGGGCGCACCACCTTCGAAATTCAGCGCCAGATCGAACGGTCGTTGGAAGGAAAGGCGATTCAGCCTCAGGCGCTCGTCACCGTGACGCGTCCGGTCAGCAATTCCGTGACGGTCATCGGCGAATCGACCGTNGGNGCGCGCGTTCCGTTGACGCCGAAAGGCGACCGGATCCTCGACGTCATCGCCACCGCCGGCGGCGTGCGCACGTCGTCCTCCGAGACGTTCGTTCAAGTCACGCGGGGCGCGCGGTCGGCCCGGGTGTCGATGGCGCGCATCACCGCCGACGCCCGCGAAAACATTTATGTTCGCGCCGGCGACGTCATCACCGTGATGCGCGATCCCCAATTCTTTCTCGCATACGGCGCGACGGGCCGAACTGCCGATATTCCCTTCGACGGCGACAACATGACGTTGGCGCAGGCGCTCACCAAGGCCGGAGGCTTGATCGACAACCGCGCCGATCCGGACGGCGTGTTTGTATTTCGTCTTGAGACGCAACAGGTGGCGCGCGCTCTTGGCGTCGCCGCGCCGGCCGCGCGGCAAGGCGATCGCTATAAGGTCGTATATCACCTGAATTTCCGCGATCCCAACGCCTTGTTCGCAGCGCAGCAAATGCGGATTTTCCATCGCGATCTGGTTTATGTGTCGAACGCGCCGCTGAGCGACGTGCAGAAATTCATGCGGCTGTTCAATCTGGTCGTTTCGCCTGTGGCGCAAGGGGCGGAATCTCCGGGGCGGTGGCGACCATCGCACGCTGACGCGCGCGAACGCGCGCGAGAGGCGTCGCTCAACTCTTCGTGATCAGCAAAGTGGCCCGCGAACGTTGTTCCAGATCAGACGAAGCATGCGGGCCTCGCCTCGAAGTCGTGCGGCGCAAAAATATAGTTCGCTATACATTGTTCATTAAGTATTTCTCAACCAGTTCGTATGGCAAGCTGTAGCGAAGCGCTTGGTGAAAGGCATAATTCTTAACGCGCCTAAATTCACCCGGCTGCGACATGTGAAACGGCTGTGGCTGATCTACAACATGCGCGAAAAGAGAGCGGCGGCCAATAAAAGAGATGCGCCGTCGGGGAGTTTGGTTTACGCAGGGTGCAAGCTTCGTTAGAAGAAAACCGATCCGCCTGTCCATTTTCCAATCATCAGG
Organism: Rhodoblastus sp.; assembly: GCA_013693735.1. Taxonomy (GTDB): domain Bacteria; phylum Pseudomonadota; class Alphaproteobacteria; order Rhizobiales; family Beijerinckiaceae. Next base: position 1,200,713 of record CP059255.1, read on the forward strand.
GTGAGAGTCCCATGCTGTCTCGTGCCATTTCCGCCGGCGTCCTGCTCGCCGCCGTCTCCGCTCCCGCCCTTGCGGCGGATCTGCCGACCCGCAAATCCGCGCCGGTGATGGCCGTCGTCTCGCCGCTCTATAACTGGACTGGTTTCTACGCCGGTCTTCAGGGCGGCTGGATGGGCGGCGGCAACGATCGCGTTGGCTACTTCTCCTCGACCGCGGCCGTTCCGTCCTACACCAACCTCGGTAACCTCGCGGTGCGCGGCGGCTTCATCGGCGGCCGTCTCGGCTATGATTGGCAGGCCGCCGGCTCGCCGCTCGTCGTCGGCGTGGTCGGCGATCTCAACGCCAGCTGGGCGAAGCGTTCGATCGCAGGCGTCACCGCCGCCGGACTGGCCTTTGACGGCCGCTCCAAGGTTGATTGGGACGGTTCCCTGCGTCTGCGCGCCGGTTACGCCTTCGATCGCTTCCTGGTTTACGCCACCGGCGGTCTCGCCGTCGTGCACGACAAGTATCGTCTGAACGGCGCCTTCACGCCCTTCAATTCGGCGCTGTCCGCCGGCAAGACCTTTGTCGGCGGCACGATCGGCGCCGGCCTGGCTTACGCCGTCACCAACAACATGACGGTCGGTCTCGAATATCGTTACACCGGCCTCTCCTCCAAGACGGCGTCCGGCCCGCTTTATCTGGGCGTCGCGCAGGTCGGCACGGTNTCACACCAAGCCGACTCGAGCTTCCACCGCGTCTCCGCGACGATCGATTGGAAGTTCTGATCCTGGCGACACGGCCACGGCATTTGAACGCGGGCGCCTTCGGGCGCCGTTTTCGTTGGCGGAACTCGTTTGACGTGCTCGGATGAAGCCGCGTTCGCGGCGTCATCCGCATCGGGCGGAGACGCGCCTTTCGCGTTTCGCCTTCGCCGAGACCGCGAAAGGCGCTCGTCATAGGTGGGCGCGCGCCTATATCGTCGCGAAACAGGGCGCTTCATGACCGGTCCCGTCTTTGACAACAGTTTCCTGAGGCTCCCGGAGCCGTTCTTCGCGCGCGTCACGCCGGCGCGTCCGCGTGCGCCGGAGCTTGTGACGTTCAACAGCGCTCTGGCGCGCGCGCTCGGCTTCCCGCCGTCGCTTTCCTCGACCGAGCTTGCGCTCTGGCTATCGGGCGCCGAGCCGCTGCCCGGCGCGGCCGTCGTGGCGCTGGCCTATGCCGGACATCAGTTCGGCGGCTTCGCGATGCTGGGCGACGGGCGCGCGGCTCTGCTGGGCGAGATCGTCACGCCGGATGGNGGGCGGTTCGATCTTCAGTTGAAAGGCTCCGGCCGCACGCCTTTCGCGCGGNNCGGCGACGGCAAGGCGGCGTTGGGGCCGATGCTGCGGGAGTTTCTCGTCTCCGAGGCGATGCATGCGCTGGGCGTCCCCACGACGCGCAGCCTTGCGGTGACGCTTACGGGAGAGGGCGTCGCGCGCGACCGCGTGTCGCCGGGCGCGGTTCTGGCCCGCGTCGCGGCCAGCCATTTGCGCGTCGGCACGTTTCAGTATGCGGCGGCGTTGCGCGACGCCGACGCGCTCGTCGCGTTGGTCGATTATGCGGTCCGCCGCCATGTCCCCGACGCCGCGCAGGCGCACCGCCCGGCGCTCGCCTTGTTCGATCACGTGATGGAGCGCCAGATCGCGCTGATCGTCGACTGGATGCGCGTCGGTTTCATCCACGGCGTGATGAACACCGACAATATGACGATTTCCGGCGAGACCATCGATTACGGTCCCTGCGCGTTCATGGACGCCTACGATCCGGCGACGGTCTATTCCTCAATCGATCGNACAGGNCGTTACGCCTTCGGCGAGCAGCCGCGCATCGCGGCGTGGAATCTGGCGCGGTTCGCGGAGTCGTTGCTGAGCCTGTTCGACGACGACGTCGACAAGGCGGTCGCGCTGGCTCAGGCGCGCATCGACGGGTTCGGCGCGCGCTTTCGCGCGGCCTGGGTCGCGATGATGCGGCGCAAGCTCGGTCTGCTCGACGCGCGCGACTGCGACGGGGCGCTCGCCGACGATCTGCTGGCCTGGATGCAGGCCGCGCGCGCCGACGCCACCAACACGTTCCGCGCGCTCGCGGAGGAGAGCGTCGACGGCCCGCCCTTCCAAAGCAAAGCGGCTCAGGCCTGGCTCGCCCGGTGGCGAAGGCGCCGCGCGGAGGAGGATCGGCCGCAAGAGTCGCGCGCGGCGATGTTGAACGCCAATCCCTTCGTCATTCCGCGCAATCATCTCGTCGAGGCGGCGCTGAACGCGGCGAGCGAGCAGGGCGATCTCGACGCGTTCAACGACCTCCTGCACGTTCTCGCCCGACCCTACGAGGCGCGGCCGGGGCTTGATCGCCACCGCGCTCCGCCGGCTCCGGGCGAAGAGATCGCCGCGACCTTCTGCGGCACCTAGGCGGCGACCGGCGCGGCGAGGGCGTCAGAGCGACCGGGCGACGACCTGCGCCAGCCGGCGCACGCCTTCGCGGATGTCGGCGGGCGTGGGCAAGGAATAGCTCAATCGAATCGTGTTGGCGCCGCCGCCGTCATGGAAGAACGCGCCGCCGGGAACGAAGGCGACGTTCTCCTCGGCGACGGCGCGTTTCAGGAGCGCCGCGCCGGAGAGACGATCCGGCAACGTCAGCCACACGAACAGCCCGCCCTNCGGATGGCTCCNAGCCGTCGAGGCCGGCATGAATTCGGCGAGCGCGGCGAGCATGGCGTCGCGCTTGACGCTGTAATGGCCGATCGCGGTCCTGACGAGATCGTCGTAACGCTTGCTGACGACCTCGTGCATCACGCGCTGGTTGACGACCGAGACGTTGAGATCGCTCGCCTGCTTGACGAGAACGAGGCGCGCGATGAGCGCGCGCGAGGCGCAGATCCAGCCAAGCCGCAGGCCGGNGGCGACGGTCTTGGAGAAGCTGCCGAGATAGATCACGCGCGAGGCGTCGAGGCTTCCCGCGCGCGCCACGTCGAGCGCCTGGATGGCGGGAACGGTCTCGCCCTCGAAGCGCACGTCGCGATAGGCGGCGTCTTCGAGCACAGGAACGTCGAGTTCGTCGGCCAGGCGCAGCAGGGCTTCGCGCTCGGCGCGCGTCATGGTCTCGCCGGTCGGATTGGCGAAATCGGGCACGACATAGGCGAATTTCACCCGTCCTCCGGCCGCCGNCGCGCGGCGTCGAAGACCTGCGGGGTCTGGTTGCCGACGCCGCCCGGCAGGGTCGTAGCGCGGCTCGTAAGCGGAGAAGGCTTGCAGCGCGCCCAGATAGGTGGGGCGGGCGACGAGCGCGGTGTCGTTGGGGCTCAGCAACAGCTTGCCGAGGAAATCGAGCCCCTGCTGAGAGCCGCAGGTGACGAGAATATTGTCGCGCGTCGCCGGCACGCCCTGGCGGGCCATGTAATCGGCGATCCAGCCGGTGAGGGGCGCGTAGCCCTCCGAAACCGAGTATTGCAGGAAGACGCCGGCCGTCTGCGGCGCGCCGAGCGCGTCGGCGTAGGCGGCGGCGAAGTCCTGCGCGGGGAAGATCCCCGGATCGGGAATGCCGCCGGCGAAGGAAATGACGCCCGGCTGATCGAGCAGCTTCAACAGTTCGCGGATCTCCGAAGCCTTCATGCGCTCGGCGCGGCTCGAATAACGCGGTTCCCAATGGGCGGCGGTTTGCGACAAGCCAGTCTCCCTCGGCGTTCGTCGCCAAAGGGCGGATTTGCGCGCGGAAAGCAAGAGCGCGTCGTCGCGCTCAGGCCGTCCCGAACGGCCAGACGTCGCCCTCCTCGCCGGCGCGCGCGGCGAGCGGCGTCCTTGTCGCGGGTCGCGATCGTGGCGTCGGCGATCGCGCCGTCGCGGCGGCACAAGCGGAGGGTCAGCCCCGCCCTGGCGCGGCGGGGAGAGGACAGGATGCGGGCGGAGACGGGCGCCGTCGGCGCGCGCGTGACGGCGAGATACATGAACGGCTCGTCCTCGTAGGGAACCTCGGCGCCCTTCACCGCGCGATGATCGCGCGAGCGTTGCACCCGGACGCTGAAATGACGCCAGCCGGGCGGAAGGACCGGGCAGGCGAGCGCGTGCGGACAGGGCGCGGCGAGATGGGCGCCGGCCTCGATCAGCGCGGCGCGCGCGGCGCGCAGGCGCGCGAAGCCGGTCGGCGTGCCGGGCTCGACCAGCACCAGCGCGCCCCGCGNCCAGATCGAAGGCGCGCAGCGCGAGCCTGGTCGCGTCGGCTTCGTCGAGTTCGACCAGCACATAAGCGAGCGTCACGAGATCGGCGCGCGGCGCCTCGTCGAGGCGGCGCANNGATCGAGCGTCAGCGCGCCGAGTTCCGCCTCGTCGCCGTCGTCGAGCAGGTCGCGCGCGAGCGTCAGCATCGCCTCGTTGCGGTCGACCAGCGTGAGGCGGGCGGGAGAAAAGACGTCGCGCGCCGCGAGGCTCGCGGCGCCGCAGCCGCAGCCGAGATCCAGCTGACTGGCGGGCGCGAAAGCGGGCGCGACCTCGCGCAGCCGCGCGAGCGCCTGCGCGACGGCCGCACGCGTCGCGGGCATGCGCGCGACGGCGTAAGCGAGCGCGTCGAAGCGGTCGCGAACGGCGAGATGCGAGCCCTGACCGGAGCGATAGGCCTGCGTGATCGCGGCGGAGCGGCGCGCCAGCTCGGCGCGCGACACGCCGTCGAGCAGAGCCGCCAGCTCGCGCATCAATCGGCGCCGAGCGCGAGCTGTTGCTCCAGCATCAGACGGGCGCGGGCGCGCAGCTTCTCGGTCTCGCTCTTGGNTTGACCGCAGGCGGCGAGAATGTCGCGTCCGCGCGGCGTGCGCACGGGGCTGGCGTAACCGGCGTCGAAGACGATGTCCGAAAACGNCTCGATCGTCTCCCAGTCCGAGCACTCATATTGCGTTCCGGGCCAGGGATTGAACGGGATGAGGTTGATCTTGGCCGGGATGTTCTTCAGCAGCCGCACCAGCGCGCGCGCCTCGGCGGGCGTGTCGTTGACGCCCTTGAGCATGACATATTCGAAGGTGATGCGGCGCGCGTTGGAGACGCCGGGATAATCGCGGCAGGCCTTCAGCAGCACGTCGATCGGATATTTCTTGTTGAGCGGCACCAGCACGTCGCGCAGCGCGTCGTTGGTGGCGTGCANGGAGATGGCGAGCATCGTGCCGCATTCGGCGCCGAGCCGCTCGATCTCGGGGACGACGCCGGAGGTCGAGACGGTGATGCGGCGCTTCGACAGCGACAGGCCGTCGCCGTCGGTCATCACATGGATGGCGTCGCGCACGGACTCGAAATTGTAGAGCGGTTCGCCCATGCCCATGAAGACGATGTTGGAGACCGCGCGCACGCCCTCGCCGGAGGGCACGAGGCCGCCGTCGTCGGGTCGGGCGCGGCCGGGGAAATCGCCGAGGCGGTCACGCGCGACCAGAAGCTGCGCGACGATCTCGCGATGGGAAAGGTTGCGCACAAGCCTCTGCGTGCCGGTGTGGCAGAAGCTGCAATTGAGCGTGCAGCCGACCTGACTGGAGACGCAAAGCGTGCCGCGGTCGGACTCGGGGATGTAGACGCATTCGATCTCGGCGCCCTTGTCGAGCGGCCCGGTCGAGGGCATGCGGATCAGCCATTTGCGGGTGCCGTCGGCCGAAAGCTGTTCGGTGACGAGTTCGGGCCGTTCAAGCGTGTAGGCGTCGGCGAGCTTCTGGCGCAGCGGCTTGGCCATGTTGAGCATGGCGGAGAAGTCGGTCGCGCCGTGGTGATAAATCCACTGGAAGAGCTGGGCGGCGCGCATGCGGATCTCGCGCGGCGCGACGTCGAGGCCGGCGAGCGCGTCGGCGAGTTCGGCGCGGGTCATGCCGGCCATCGAGGGACGCGCGGGCGCGGCGGCGGTCGCGGATGGCGGCGCTGGCGAGGCGGGCGCGGTCTGCGCAGGCTGGGGCGCGAGGGTCATGGGACGGGCTCCGGAGGGCGGCTGCGCCCAAGGGTCGGCGGTCGCCTCTAGCACAGGTCGCGCTAGGGCAGAACCTCGGAGGGGATCGCGTCGGGCGCGAGAGGGCGCGGGCGATTGCGGGCGAGGAAGGGAACCAGAAAGGCGCCCATCAGTCCGGCGCCGGCGAGCGCGATCACGGCCGCCTGACCGTAGCCGGCGGCGAGCGCCTGGGCGGCGCGCAGCGACACGAAGGCGAGGGCGCCCCCGCCCGCGAGGGCGGCGGCGTTCCAGCGCAGCGGCGCGAAGCCCGCCGCGCGCTGCGCCTGCGGCGCGGCGGCGGCGACGCGGGCGGTGAGGGCGCGCGCAAGCGTGGCGTATCCCTCGTCCCAGCGCTGGTAGGGCTTGAACACCGCGCCCGGAGTCGTCGCGACGTTGTGCAGGCGCAGCGTGCGCCCGTCGCTCATGCGCAGATCGAGACGAAAGACCTTGAAGGCGAGGCTGCGCGGACGAAAGCTCAGCCGCAACGCCTCGACGTCGGCGTAACGGAAGGTCTGCGCGCGGGCGCCGTCCTCGACCTTCATCTCGTGGGGGCCGAGCCGCACGAGGCCATTGGGCCGCGCGATCTCGCGCGTGTCGTGCGGGCTCAATTGCCGTCGTCCGGAAGAGCGGGCACCGGCAGCACCGGAACGCCTTCCTCCAACAATTCGAGCGCCTCGCGCGGGCTCGCCTGGCCCCGGATCGCGCGTTCGGGCGCGTCGCCATGATGGATGCGACGCGCCTCGTCAGGGAAGCGACGCCCGACATCCTCCGTCTTTTCTTCAATTTCGGCGCGCAGGGCGCGAACGCGGGCGCGAATTTGCGCCGCGCGCGAATCGGCCCCGACGGGGTCGTCGTCGGCGCGCGCGAGCGCCGGCGTCATGATCTGCTTTTCGACGGACTTGGAGCCGCAGAACGGGCACTCGACGAGGCCGCGCGCGCGTTGCGCCTCAAAGGCCTCGGAATCGCCGAACCAGCTCTCGAAGCCGTGTCCGGCGGCGCAGGCGAGCGCATAGCGGATCATCGCGTCCGATCAACCGGCGAGAAGCGCGTCGAGCTTGCCGGCGGCGTCGAGCGCATGGAGATCGTCGGAGCCGCCGACCGGCCGGCCGGCGACGAAAATCTGCGGAACGGTGCGACGACCGGCCTTCTTGGCCATCTCATCCTGAATGGCGGCGCTCGTCACCTCGATGCGTTCATACCGCACGCCCTTGCGGTCGAGCAGCGCCAGCGCCGCCTGACAATAAGGGCAATAATCCTGGTGTAGATGACGACGGGCTGCATGAGCTTGGCCTGACTGGAAAAACCCGCGCTTTATATAGGCAGAGCGCGCATCCCCACAACCCGGGCGAAGACCAGGGCGTCGACCTCGCGCGCCCCGCCCCTCAGCGCCGCGCGGGCGCAGGCGTTGAGCGTCGCGCCCGTGGTGGCGACGTCGTCGACAAGCAGCACGCGCGCGCCCGCGAAAGCGCCCGGCGCTGCGCGGAAGGCGCCATGCACGTTTCTCGCGCGCTCGTCATGGCTCATGCCGACCTGCGGACGGGTCGCCTTGACGCGGGCGAGGCTTGCGACGTCGAGCGGCAGGCCTGCGTCGCGGGCGATCGCCTGCGCCAGCAAGGCGGCCTGATTGAAACGGCGCAGGAACAGCCGGCGGCGGTGCAGCGGCACCGGCGCGACGACGTCGGCCTCGGCGAGAAGCTCAGCGCCGGCGCGCGCCATCCAGCGCCCCATCGGGCGCGCCAGCCCGGGGCNGTCGCCGTATTTGAGGCGATGCACGAGGCGGCGGGCGGGGCCGTCATCGAACAGCGCGACGCAGCGCGTGCGGGCGCAGACCGGCGGGTCGGCGGCGGCCTGCGGGCTGATCATCCTCGCGCCGACGTCGGCGGCGAACGGCAGGCCGGTGCGCTCGCAAAGGGGAGCGGCGACGAAGCGCATCGCGGCCCAGCATGCCGGGCACAGCGCGTCGGGCGCGCCGACCGCGGCGCGACAGGCCAGGCAGGTCGGCGGATAGACGACGTCGACCGCGCCGCGCCCGAGCCGCCGCATCGCCGCGCCGAAACCGCGCGCCAACGCGACGAAGCGGCCGGGCGGGGCGGAGTCCCGAAGAGCGGGCGTCGTGTCCATGCCGCGATGCTACGCCAGCCGGCGAAGAGCCGCCATGCGTCGCGAGGCCTTTGACGTCGACGGCGAGGGCCGCGATAAGACTGCGATGGCTGGCCCCGCATCCCCGAAATCTTCGACCGCGCCTTGTTGCGCCTGCGTCTGGCGCGCGCGCTGAAGGCCGGCGCGGCGGATTTCCTGCTGACGCGCGTCGTCGAGGATCTGATCGAGCGGGTGTCGCTGGTGCGCCGCGATTTCTCCGCCATCCTCGACCTCGGCACNGCCGGGCCCGCATCTGACGCGGGCGTTGCGGGCGGCCTATCCGGGCGCGCAGACGACGCATGTCGCGCCGATCGAGGCGGCGCGGGCGGAGGCGCCTCGTTCGCCGCCGACGTCGAGACGACGGCGCTTGAGCTGGAGCGTCACGATCTCGTCGTCTCGGCGCTGGCCTTGCAGCATGTCGACGATTTGCCGGGGTTGCTCGCGCGCGCNCGGCGCGCGCTGAAGCCGGACGGTCTGTTGATGGCGGCGATGGCGGGCGGGCGTAGCCTCCACGAATTGCGCGCCTGTCTGGCGCAGGCGGAGGACGAGGCGCGCGGCGGCGCGAGCCCGCGCGTCGCCCCGTTCGTGGATTTGCGCGATCTGGGCGCGCTGGCGCAGCGCGCGGGTTTCGCCTTGCCGGTCGCCGACGTCGAGACGATCGTCGTGCGGTATCGCGACATGTTCGGGCTGATGCGCGATGTGCGGGCGATGGGCGCGACCAACGCGCTGAAGCAGCGCGGCAGGCCGCTGACGCGCGGAATCCTCGCGCGCGCGGCCGAGCTTTACGCCGAGCGCCACGCCGACGCGGACGGGCGGGTGCGGGCGACTTTCGAGATCGTGTGGCTGTCGGGCTGGGCGCCGCACGCGTCGCAGCAGAAGCCGCTGAAGCCTGGCCAAGGCAAAACGCCGCTCGCCGAAGCGCTCGCGGCCGCGAAGGCCGAGCGCGAACGGGGATGAGGGCTAACCATGAGGCTCGCCTATGACCGCTCATAGAGTCGCGCTCGTCACCGGCGCGGCGCGCGGCATCGGGCTGGCCTGCGCGCGCAAATTTCTCGCCGAGGGCTATGCGGTCGGCCTGCTCGACATCGACGCGCCGGCGCTGCGCGCGAGCGTCGCGACGGCGCCGGGCGAGCGCGCGATCGGGCTTGAGGCCGACGTCGCCGATCCGGCGCAGGTCGGCGTGGCGACGGCGGCTTGCGTGGCGCGCTTCGGGCGGCTCGACGCGCTCGTCAACAACGCCGGCGTGGCGGTGTTCAAGCCGGCGACGCAGACGACGTTCGAGGAATGGTCGCGGGTGATCGCGGTCAATCTGACCGGGCCGTTCCTGATGACGCAGGCCTGCGCGCCGCATCTTGAGGCGACGCGCGGCGCGATCGTCAACATCACCTCGATCTCGGGCCAGCGCGCCTCGACGCTGCGCGCGGCCTACGGCACGTCGAAGGCGGGCTTGCAGCATCTGACCAAGCGGCTCGCGGTCGAACTCGGCGAACGCGGCGTGCGCGTCAACGCGGTCGCGCCGGGGCCGGTCGAGACGGCGATGGCGCGGCAGGTTCACACGCCCGCCATCCGCGCGGACTATCGCGACGCCATTCCGCTGGCGCGCTACGGGCTTGAGGAGGAGATCGCCGAGGCGNNGTTTTTCCTCGCCGGCGACAAATCGAGCTATGTGACGGGGCACACGCTCGCCTGCGACGGCGGCTTCGCGGCGGCGGGCATCGGTCTGCCGACGTTGCGCGGCGAAGGGCGCGGCCAGGCGCCTGCGCAGTCCGTGGATTTTCTGTGAAATGGCGCGCCGCAGGGCCGCGCTGGAGAGATGACATGAACCGTTCTTTCGCCATCCTCGCCGTCGCTCTGGCGCTCGCCACGAGCGGATGCAACGAGCAGAAGCAGGCGAACGCGCCGGCGCCGGGGCGGGCATGCCGCCGCCGCAGGTCGGCTATCAGGTGATGCAGACGCAGGACGCAGACATCGCGCTCGATCTGGCGGGGCGGGTGACGCCGAGCCTGATCGCCGAGGTGCGCCCGCAGGTGTCGGGCATCATCGAAAAGCGGCTGTTCGTCGAGGGCTCGGAGGTCAAGGAGGGCGACGTGCTCTACCAGATCGCCGACGCCTCCTACAAAGCCACGCAAGCCGCCGCGCAGGCCGCGCTCGACCGCGCCAGGGCGACGCTGGTGGCCGCGCAGGCCAAGGCCGACCGCTACAAGACGCTCGAACGGCGCGACATCGCCAGCACGCAGGACATGGAGGCCGCCGTCGCCGCCGCGCAACAGGCCGCCGCCGACGTCGCCTCCGCCAAGGCGGCGCTCGACGCCGCCAACATCAATCTGGGCTACACGAAGGTGCGCGCGCCGATCTCGGGCCGCATCGGCGTGTCGGCCCTGACCGAGGGCGCGCTGGTGACGTCCGGGCAGGCGACGGCGCTCGCCGTCATTCAGGCGCTCGACCCGGTGTTCGTCGACGCGCCGGTCGCCTCGGCGATTCTGCTCGAAATGCGCGCGGCGATCGAGGCGGGGCGGATGACGAGCCCCGCCGAAGGCGTCAAGGTGCGGCTGACGCTCGACGACGGGCGGCCCTACGCGCAAGAAGGCGTGCTCAAATTCACCGACGTGACCGTCAATCAGGGCACCGGCACGGTGACGCTGCGCGCGACCTTCGCCAATCCGGCGCGGCTGCTGCTGCCCAACATGTTCGTGCGCGCGGTCGCCACCTTCGGAACCGCGCGCAACGTCGTGCTCGCGCCCCAGCGCGCGGTGTCGCGCGATCCGCGCGGGCAGGCGACGGCGCTGGTGATCGGCGCCGGCGACAAGATCGAGCCGCGCGTGCTGAGCGTCGGCCGCGCGGTCGGCGCCAACTGGATCGTCGAGAGCGGGCTGGCGCCGGGCGATCGTTTGGCGATGGACGGCTTCCAGCGCATCCGGCCGGGCGCGAGCGTGACGCCCACGCCGTTCCTGCCGGCCGGCGGCCCGCCGCCGCCCTCGGGCGTGACGCCCACGCCGGGCGCGAGCGCGCCGCCGCCGGGACCGGCGAGCGCCAATCAGCCGCCGCCGCCGCCGCCGCCGCCGGGCGCCGGCAAGCCCGCCAACGGCAAGTGAGGCGTCGAGATGGCCAATTTCTTCATTGACCGGCCGATCTTCGCCTGGGTCATCGCGATCATGACGACGCTCTCNGGGCTATTGGCGCTGTCGCGCCTGCCGGTCGAGCAATATCCGACCATCGCGCCGCCGACGGTGACGATCGCGGCGAACTATCCCGGCGCCTCCGCCGACACCGTCGAAAGCGCCGTCACGCAGCCCATCGAGCAAGCGATGCAGGGACTCGACGGGCTGCAATACATGTCGGCGACCAGCGACGCCAACGGCAACGCCTCGATCACGCTGACCTTCGCCAACGGCGTCAATCCCGACATCGCCCAGGTGCAGGTGCAGAACAAGCTTCAGGTCGCCACCGCGACGCTGCCCAGCATCGTGCAGCAGATGGGCGTGCGTGTCACAAAGGCCTCGTCGAGCTTCCTGATGGTGGCGGCCTTCACCTCCACCGACGGCGCGCGCGGCGCCTTCGACCTGTCGGACTTCGTCGCCTCGACCGTGCTCGATCCGCTGTCGCGCTCGCCGGGCGTGGGTTCGGTGCAGCTGTTCGGCTCGCAATATGCGATGCGCATCTGGCTCGATCCCTACAAGCTCCTGAAATACGGCCTGACCACCAACGACGTCTCGGCCGCGCTGCAAACGCAGAACACGCAGGTTTCGGGCGGCCAGCTCGGCGGCCTGCCGGCGATCGACGGCCAGCAGCTCAACGCGACGATCTCGGTGCAGAGCCGACTGCGCACGCCCGAGCAGTTCGAGGGCATCTTCCTGCGCACGCTGGCCAACGGCTCGTCGGTCTATCTGCGCGACGTGGCGCGCGTCGAGATCGGCGCGGAGAGCTATGCGACGTCTTCGCGCTACAATCGCCAGCCGACGGCGGGCGTGGCGATCAGCCTGGCGACGGGCGCCAACGCGCTGGCCACCGCCGAGGGCGTGCGGACCACGATCGGAACGCTCGAAAAGACGTTTCCGCCGGGCATCTCCGTCGTCTACCCCTACGACACGACGCCCTTCGTCAAACTCTCGATCGAGAAGGTGGTGCACACGCTGTTCGAGGCGATCGCGCTCGTCTTCGTGGTGATGTTCGTCTTCCTCCAGAATTTCCGCGCCACCATCGTGCCGACGCTGGTCGTGCCGGTCGTGCTGGCGGGCGCCTTCGCGACGCTGTGGGCGTTCGGCTACACCATCAACACGCTGACCATGTTCGCGATGGTGCTGGCGATCGGACTGCTCGTCGACGACGCCATCGTCGTCGTCGAGAACGTCGAGCGCGTGATGCACGAGGANGGGCTGTCGCCCAAGGAGGCGACGCGCAAGTCGATGAGCCAGATCACCGGCGCGCTGGTCGGCATCGCGACGGTGCTGGCGGCGGTGTTCGTGCCGATGGCGTTTTTCGGCGGTTCGGTCGGCGTCATCTACCGGCAGTTCTCGCTGACGGTGGTGTCGGCGATGGCCCTGTCGGTGTTGTTCGCGATCATCTTCACGCCGGCGCTGGCGGCGACCATGCTCAAGCATGTCCCGCCCAAGACGCAGGGGCCGTTCGGTTGGTTCAACCGCGGCTTCAACGCCTCGGCGCGCGGCTATGGCAAGGGCGTGGCGGGGCTGTCGCGGCGCCCCTTCATCGCCTTCGTCGCCTATGCGGCGGTGCTGGCGGGCGCGGGATGGATGTTCATGCGACTGCCGACGGCGTTCTTGCCGGACGAGGATCAGGGCATTCTGTTCACGCAGACCACCTTGCCCTCCGGCGCGACCGCCGAACGCACGATGGAGGTGGTCAAGGCCGTCGAAAACTATTTCCTCGACACCGAAAAAGAGAATGTCGAGGCGATGCTGGCGGTGCGCGGCTTCTCCTTCGGCGGGCAAGGCCAGAACGTCGCCTTCGGCTTCGTGCAGCTGAAGCCCTGGGATCAGCGCACGCGTCCCGACCAGAAGGCGCAGGCTGTGGCGATGCGGGCGATGGGCGCTCTGTCGCGCCAGCGCGACGCGATGGTGTTCGCGCTCGCGCCGCCCTCGGTGCCGGGCCTCGGACAGGCCAATGGCTTCGACATGTTCCTGAAGGACATGAGCGGGGCGGGGCACGAGGCGCTGATGGCGGCGCGCAACCAGATGCTGGGCATGGCGGCGCAGAACCGCCGCCTCGCCGGCGTGCGCCCGAACGGGCTTGAGGACGCGCCGCGCTTCCAGATCGACGTCGATCAGGCCAAGGCCGGCGCGCTCGGCCTGTCGCTGGCGACGATCAACGCGACGCTGTCGACGGCGTGGGCGGGCACTTACGTGAACGACTTCGACGACCGCGGCCGCGTGAAGAAGGTCTATGTCCAGTCGGACGCGAAATACCGCATGACGCCGCAGGACATCGAACATTGGTATGCGCGCAACGACAAGGGCGACATGGCGCCTCTGTCGGCGGTGACGAGCGCGCGCTGGGCCTATGGCTCGCCGCGGCTTGAGCGCTACAACGGCGCGCCGGCGCTTAACATTCAGGGCGCGGCGGCGCCGGGCGTGTCGTCGGGCGACGCGATGCTCGAAATGGAGGCGATCGCCGCCAAGCTGCCGCCGGGCTTCGCCATCGAATGGACGGGCCTGTCGCGACAGGAGCGGCTCGCCGGATCGCAGACGCATTTCCTTTACGGCGTCTCGGTGCTGGTGGTGTTTCTGGCGCTGGCGGCGCTTTACGAAAGCTGGTCGGTGCCGTTCTCGGTGCTGCTGGCGGTGCCGATCGGCCTGCTTGGCGCGGTCGCGGCGGCGCTTTTNATGGGCCAGAACAACGACGTCTATTTCCAGATCGGCCTCGTCACCACCATCGGCCTGGCGGCCAAGAACGCGATCCTGATCGTCGAATTCGCCAAGGAGCGCTACGACAAGGGCATGAGTCTGGGGCCGGCGGCGTTGCAGGCGGCGGAGCTGCGGTTGCGGCCGATCCTGATGACGTCCTTCGCGTTCATCCTGGGCGTGCTGCCGCTGGCGCTGGCGCGCGGGGCGGGCGCGGGCGGTCAGAACGCCATCGGCATCGGCGTCATCGGCGGCATGCTGGCGGCGACGTTCGTGGGCATCTTCTTCACGCCCTGGTTCTTCATTCTGGTGACGAAGCTGTTCACGGGCGCGAAGAAGACGGCGCAGAGAGCCGGGCGCGCCGGCGCATTAAGGCGTCGCGGGGACGGGGCGGGCGCGTGGCGCGACCGCGCCGTCACGCTTTCGCCTCGCGGACGATCCAGGCGACGAAACGTCGGGCCGCCGCGTTGGCGTTCGGGCGCAGGCGCGCGACATAGCGCAGACCTGTCGCCGCGGGCGCGAAGGGTTCGACCAGACGGCCATGTTCGAGGTCGTCGATGACGAGGTGGCGTGGCGCCGCGCAGGCGCCTTGACCCGCCGCCGCCGCCTCCAGCGCGAAAGCGTAGTGCTCGAACGTCCGCGCCCGGGTCGGCGTCGGCGTCGGCGCGCCGGTCAATGCGCGCCATTGACGCCACGCTTCGGGGCGGGCGCGAGCGCTGATTTCGGGAAGCGCGGCGAGATCGGCGCAGACGCGCAACGGCCGGCGCGCCAGAACGCGCGGGCTGACGACCACCGTCATCTCCTCCTCGAACAGAAGTCGGTCGCCGGCGCGCGCGGCGTCCTCGCGCCGCAAGGCGACAATCTCCACGTCGACGGGGCTGGCGCTGCGCCCGTCTGCGCCTTCGCGCGTGGCCAGACGCACGTCGTCGCGCGGACAGCGCGCCTGATAGCGCGGCAGGCGCGGGATGAGCCACCGCAGCGCGAAGCCGTTGAAGCAGCGCACGGCGATTTCATGCTCGCGCGCGCCGCCCTCGCGATAGGCCTCTTCGATACGCAGCAACGCCGGGCCGAGCGCCTCGGCGAGGCGGCGGCCTGCGGCGGTGAGCGTGGGACGGCTGCGCGGACCTTCGAACAGCGCGACGCCCATGCCGCGTTCAAGCGCGCGGACATGGCGGCTGACGGCGCCCGGCGTGACGCCGGCTCGCGCGCGNNGCGTCCGTCTGGCGCCGAGGCGCGCCGCGCTTTCGAAGGCGCGAAGGGCGACGAGGGGCGCGGCGCGGCAGGGTCATTTTGAGTTTTTATCACAAAGCGGCGCGTCTTTGTCGTTCGCGAAAACCGCGCCGCGCCGGTTAGGCGAAAGGCGGCGCCTGTCGCGCCAGGAGGACGCCATGCCGATCGTCAGAACCGCAATTCCGCAGGCTTTCACGCCTGAGCGTCGCCGCGCGCTGGTCGCGGGCGTGCATGAGGCGCTGGTGGGCGCCATCGGCATGCCGGACGACGAGTTGTTTCACCTGTTGCAGCCTTACGCGCCCGGCGATTTCGTCTTCGACCGGCGCTTCAACGGAATCGCGCGGGGCGACGATCTCGTGGCGGTCGAAATCTCGATGCGTCGCGGCCGAAGCGACGCCATGAAACGCGCGCTCTACGCGGCCATCGCNGAAAATCTCGAATCGCGCGCNGGGGTGTCGCGCAAGGACGTCATCATCGTCGTTCAGGAGAACGACTATTCCGACTGGTGCATGGGCAACGGCGTGTTCGCGATGACGCTCGCCCAGCAGCGCGGCGAGGATTGAGGTCGCCCGCCTCGCGCGCGCGTCGACGCGCGCGGGGCGGGCTCAGGCCCGGCGGGCCGCGTCTCAGCGCACGATTTCGGCGAAGGACTCTTCGAGAATGTCGAGGCCCTTCTTGAGATCGTCCATCGGGATGGTCAGCGGCGCGAGCAGACGGATGACGTTGAAGCCGGTGCCGCAGGTGAGCAGGATGAGGCCCTTCTCCTGCGCCTTGGCGACGAGCTTGTTGGTCAGCTCGGCGTCGGGCGCCTTGCTCACCTTGTCCTTAACCGNCTCCATCGCCACCATCGCGCCGAGCGAACGCACGTCCCCGATGGCGGAGAACTCGTTCTTCTTCGACATCGCGACGAGGCGGTCGGTCATGATCTTGCCGACCTCGGCGGCGCGGGCGACGAGGCCCTCCTCCTCGATGACGTCAAGCACGGCGTGGCTGGCGGCGAGCGCCACAGGATTGCCGGCGTAGGTGCCGCCGAGTCCGCCGGGATGGACCTTCTCCATCAGATCGGCGCGGGCGGTGACGGCGGCGAGCGGGAAGCCGCCGGCCAGGCCCTTGGCCATCGTCACGATGTCGGCGGTCACGCCCGCATGTTCGAACGCGAACATTTTTCCGGTGCGCGCGAAGCCGGTCTGGATCTCGTCGGCGACGAGCAGGATGCCGTGTTCGTCGCACAGCGCGCGCAGCGCCTTCAGGAAGTCGGCGGGCGCGGGGTAGAAGCCGCCTTCGCCCTGCACGGGCTCGATGATGATGGCGGCGATGCGGGCGGAATCGACGTCGTTGGCGAAGAGATCGCGCACGCCCTTGAGCGCCTGCTCGGAGGTGACGTCGTAAAAGTTCTTCGGGAAGGGCGCGTGATAGACCTCGGCGGGGAAGGGCCCGAAGCCCTTCTTGTAGGGCACGACCTTGCCGGTCAGAGCCATGCCGAGCAGGGTGCGGCCGTGAAAGGCGCCGCCGAAGGCGATGACGCCGGGCCGGCCGGTGGCGGCGCGGGCGATCTTGACCGCGTTCTCGACCGCTTCGGCGCCGGTGGTGACGAACAGGGTGCGCTTCTCTCCGGCGACCGGAGCGATCTTGTTCAGCCGCTCGGCGAGGCTGATGTAGCTCTCATAAGGGGCGACGTTGATCGAGGTGTGGGTGAAGGCGTCGGTTCGGTCGCGCGCGGCGGCCATCACCTTGGGGTGGCGGTGGCCGGTGTTGACCACGGCGATGCCGGCGGCGAAGTCGATATACTCCTTGCCGTCGACGTCCCAGAGCTTCGCGTTCTCGGCCTTGGCGACGTAAATCTGCTTCGTGGCGACGCCCTGCGCGACGGCGCGCGACTGACGGGCGGCGAGGGCGGCGGCTTTGGGGGCGAGGGTGGGGTTCGACATCGCGGGGTCCTCCGGGCAACTTTCGCGCAGCCTAACCGTGCTCATGATTTTGAGCAAGAGGCGTCAAATATTGACCGCTCTGCGAAACGGCCTATGCTTGTCGCGGGCGGCCGCGAAGGGGCGGACCGCGCAGCGCACAGGGCCGGGAGCTTAGCGGCGGCATGGATCGTAGGGGCGGCATGGAGTTCGACGTCGGTTCGCGGTTGCGCGAGATTCGCATCGCGGCGGGGTTGTCGCAGCGCCGAGCCGCGGAACGGGCGGGCGTGCCCAACGGCCTGATCTCGATGATCGAGCAGAACCGCTCCAGCCCCTCTGTCGCCTCGTTGCGCAAGATTCTCGGCGGCGTGCCGATGACGATGGCGGATTTCTTCGAGCCGGAGCGCACGGACGGCGACCGGGTGTTTTTCGGCCCCGGCGATCTCGTCGATCTGACGAGCAGGCTCGGCGGCGCGCTTGGCCACGGGCGCGAGGCCGGCGGCGGGCTGTCGCTGCGCCAGGTGGGCGACGCGCGCGCGCACGGTCTGCAAATCCTGCACGAGCGCTACGCGCCCGGCGCCGACACAGGCGAGACGATGCTCGAACATGTCGGCCATGAGGGCGGCGTGGTGGTGGCGGGCGAGGTCGAGGTGACGGTGGGGGCGGAGACGCGCATTCTGAAGGCAGGCGACGCCTATCTGTTCGAATCGCGCACGCCGCACCGTTTCCGCAACGTCTCGGATCGACCGGCCGAAATCGTCTCGGCCTGCGCGCCGGGCTATCTCTAAACGCGATCGGCGCCGGCGCGGCCGCCAAGCCGGCTTGGCGGAAAATGTCCGACGATCGTCCTGATCCCGCGTTTCTCGCGGCTGACGCGAGCGATATGTTGCGACCGTTCTCTTTCCGCGGGAGCGCGATATGTCCGACGCCGTCCTTCTCGTCATCGACGCGCAAGAGTCCTTCCGTCGCCGTCCTTACTTCGTCGGGGACGATCTGCCGCGCTATCTCGCCGAGCAAAACAGGCTCATCGCCGGCGCGAAGGCGGCGGGCGTGGCGGTCGCGCAGATCTTTCATGTCGAGGAGGACGGCCCGTTTTCGAAGGCCTGCGGCCATGTGCGCCCTCTCGAAGGGCTCGTCGTCACGCCGGACGTCGTCTTCGAAAAGCGACGCCATTCGGCGTTGGTGGGGACGGGGCTCGACGTGTGGCTGACGCAGCGCGGCGCGCGGCGCGTGATCGTGTCGGGCGTGCGCACCGAGCAGTGCTGCGAGACCACGGCCCGCCACGCCAGCGATCTCGGCTGGGAGGTCACGTTCTGCACGCCGGCGACGCTGACTTTTCCGATGAAGGGCGCCGACGGGCGGCTCTGGAGCGCGGCCGAGATCGCGGCCAGCGTCGAACTGGCCCTGGAGGGGCGTTTCGCGCGCGTCGTCGGCGTCGACGAGGCGCTCGCGAGCGCTGCGTGACGGCGNATGGGGGCGCGCGCGTCGCTGACGATTCCAGTGCTCGTCATATGTCCGCCCCGGGCGTTGTTGCTCGATTGCGCCGGGCCGTTGGAGGCATTTCGCAAGGCCAACCTCGCGCAAAGCAAGGTCACGTTCGCGGTTCGCCATGTCGGGCCGCAGCCGCAGGTGACGACCTCGCTCGGCTTGCCGCTCGGNGGAATCGCGGCTTTGCCCGAAACCGCGCCGACGGGCGCGATCGTGCTGGTGGCGGGGGCGGTCGACGTGCTGCCGGACGGCTCCGGTCCGTCGCGTCAGGACGCGCGGGACGAGCGCGCCATCGTCGACTGGCTGGCGCGAGCGGTCACGCCCGGCGTGCGGCTGGTGACGATCTGCGCGGGCGCCTTGCTGGCGGCGCGCGCGGGGCTGCTGCGCGGGCGCGTATGCACCACGCATGCGCAGTCGCTCGACGCGTTGCGCCGCATCGACCCGACCCTCGACGCGCGCGAGGATCGCCTGTTCGTGGAGGATGGCGAGGTCATCACCAGCGCCGGCGTGACGGCGGGGATCGATCTGGCGCTGCATCTGGTGGCGCGACATGCGGGCGAGGCGACCGCGGTGGCGGTGGCGCGTCATCTCGTCGTCTATCTGCGTCGCGCGGGCGGCGACCCGCAATTGTCGCCCTGGCTGCAAGGCCGGGCCCATCTTCATCCCGCGCTGCATCGGGCCCAGGACGCGGTCGCCGCCGACCCCGCGCGCGACTGGCCGCTGGCGCGTCTGGCGCGGGTCGCTCATGTCAGCGAACGCAGCCTGTCGCGGCTGTTCGCGGAACATGCCGGCATGAGCGCGACCGACTACGTCGCGCGGTTGAGGGCGGCGCGGGCCGAGGAGATGCTCGCCCATTCGAGGCTCGACATGGAGAGCGTCGCCGAACGCGCCGGTTTCGGCTCGGCGCGGCAGATGCGGCGGGTTTTCGTTCGATTGAAAGGCGCGCCGCCGCGGGCCGCCCGCGCGCGACGGCCGGCGAGCGATCGCGCCGGCGGGTAGCCGCGGCGGTCAGTCGCGCGTCGCGTCGCACCCGCCTCAGCTTGAGACCTTGCGCAGCCCGCCTCGACCAGAGGCGCGATGCCGGCGACGATCTTTTCGACGCCCTCTCTGGTGGGATGAACGCCATCCGTCAGGTTGAGCTTCGGGTCGCCGGCGACGCCCTCCAGAAAAAACGGATAGAGCGGGACGTCGTGCTTTCGCGCGAGCGCGGGATAGATCGCGTCGAAGGCGGCGACGTAATCCGCGCCCATGCCGCGCGAGGCCTTCATGCCGGCGAGAATCGGGCGCACGCCTTTTCNCCTGAGCCGGGCGAGAATCGCGTCGAGCGCGGCGAACGTGCGGTTCGGGTCGTTTCCGCGGAACATGTCGTTGGCGCCGAGTTCGACGATGGCGACGTCGGCGCCTTCGCCGAGCGCCCAGTCGAGCCGATCGAGGCCGCCCTGCGCGGTGTCTCCGGAAACGCCGGCGTCGATGACGTCGACGGGCAGTCCCCGCATACGCAAATTTCTCTCCAGCGTCGGCGCGANAGCCTGGCCGGCCGGCAAGAGGTAGCCGGCCGTGAGGCTGTCGCCGAGGCAGAGCAGCTTCAGACGTCGGACCTGAGCGCGGGCGGCGGGCGAGAGGGNGGCGGCCGCGAGCGCGGCGAGCGCCGCCTTCATGAGGCCGCGTCGCGTTCGGGTTCGCATGGTCGCCCCTCTCGCGGCCCGTGAGCCGCACGAATGTTGAGAAAATCGCATCAGGCCCCCATATGCGCACTCCGAACCGGAATTCCATATCGCCGAAAGGCCGCGCATGTCCTTCCCCGCCGGCGCCCGCGCCGCCGACTCCGTCTCCGCCGACCCCGTTCCCGCCATCGAACTGCGCGACGTCCAGCTCAGNNCCTCGGAGCGGGCGCGGCGCGGGTGCATATTCTCAAGGGAATCTCGGCGCGAATCGGGCGCGGCGAGGCGGTTGGGCTGCTTGGCCCGTCGGGGTCGGGCAAATCGACGCTGCTGATGACGATGGCGGGCCTGGAGCGTCCCGACTCCGGCGAGGTGCTGATCNNGAAGGGCGCCCGCTCGGCCCCTGTCGGAGGACGAGTTGGCGCGCCTGCGGGGCGCCGCGTCGGCGTCGTGTTCCAGTCCTTCCACCTCATTCCGACGATGACGGCGCTCGAAAACGTCGCCGCCCCGCTCGAACTCGCAGGCCGCGCGGACGCGTTCGAACGGGCGCGCGCGGAGCTGGCGGCGGTCGGGCTGGGCGCGCGGCTTTCGCACTATCCCGGCCAGCTTTCGGGCGGCGAACAACAGCGCGTCGCCTTGGCGCGGGCGCTGGCGCCCGATCCGGCGATCCTGGTCGCCGACGAGCCGACCGGCAATCTCGACGAAGCGACCGGGGCGACGATCATCGAGCGATGTTTNCGCCTCAAGGTCGAGCGCGGCGCGACCTTGGTGCTGGTCACCCATGACGAGGGGTTGGCGCGGCGTTGCGACCGTTCGATCCGGCTGCGTTCGGGCGCGATCGTCGAGGCGGACGGCGCGGGGGCGGCGCGATGAGCGCGGCGGTCGGGGCGTCCGGCCGGCCGAGATGGGGGCGCGCCGTCGCCTGGGCTCTGCCGCTGCGTTTCGCGCTGCGCGATCTGCGCGGGGGCCTGCGCGGGTTCTTCGTCCTGTTCGCCTGCGTCGCGCTTGGCGTCGGCGCCATCGTGGCGGTCGGATCGACGGCGCGGAGCGTGGCCGATTCCGTCGCGGCGGGCGGACGCAAACTGGTGGGCGGCGACGTCGCCTTCTCGCTCGCGCATCGCGAGGCGACCCCGCAGGAACTCGCCTATCTGAGCGCGCGCGGCGACGTCTCCACGATCGCGCAGCAGCGTTCGATGGCGCGGGCGGGCGACAAGACGACCCTCGTCGAGATCAAGGCCGTCGACGCGCTATGGCCCGATCATGGCGGGCGCCGCGCCGGCTCCGGGCAGGCCGTCTTCGAGCCGCCGGCGACAGCCGCGGACGCGCTGTCGGGAGGCGGGCTCGCCGCGCGCGTGGCTGCCGAGGCCGCGCTGTTCGCCAAGCTCGGCGTCGCGCCCGGCGCGACGATCCGCATCGGCGAAAGCGAGATGGTCCTGGCGTCCCGCCTTGTCTCCGAGCCCGACAGGCTGGCCGCCGCGCTCGGCTTCGGGCCGCGGGTCGTGATGTCGATCGAGGCGCTGCGCGCCTCCGGGCTGATCCAGCCGGGCTCGCTGACACGCTGGACCTATCGCGTCGCTCTGCCGAAAGGCGCCACGAGCGCGCAGGCGCAGGCGCTGGCCGACGGTTTCGCCGCCGCTTTTCCCGAAGCCGGCTACTCCGTGCGGCGCAGCGACCACGCTTCGCCCGAATTCGACGCCAACGTCTCGCGCTTCACGGATTTTCTGACCCTGGTCGGGTTGACCGCGCTGGTGGTCGGCGGGGTCGGCGCGGCGAACGCGGCGAACGCCTTCGTGGCGCGCAAACGCGCCGACATGGCGACGCTGAAATCGCTCGGCGCCTCCGGCGGGCGGGTCGTCGCCATCGCCCTGACGCAGGTGATGCTGATCGCGGCCGCCGCGGCCGCCGCCGGCGCAGCGGCCGGCGCGGCGGCGCCCTTCGCGGCTTCGGGNGCGCTCGGCGACGCGCTGCCCGTTCCGCTCGACCCCGCGATCTATCCGCGCGAGATGGCGCTCGGGGCTCTCTACGGGCTGCTGGCCGCTTTCGCCTTNTCGATCGGCGCGCTCGGGCGGGCGCATGACGCGCCGGTGGCGGCCTTGTTTCGCGACGCGGTCGATGTGTCGTCGGGAGGGGCGGCGCGTCTGCGCTATCGCGTCATGGCGGCTGCGGGCTTCGCGGCGCTGATCGGCGCGGCGGCGGCCTTCGCGGGCAGCGCGCGACTGGCGCTGATTTACGCGGCGGCGACGGCGGCGGCGTTTCTGGCCTTGCGCGGCGTCGCCCAGCTGGCGATGGCGGCGGCGCGGCGGGCGCCGCGACCCAAGAACGCGCCGGCGCGGCTGGCGCTGTCCAACATCCATCGCCCCGGCGCGCTGACGCCGTCGGTGGTTCTCTCGCTGGGCCTCGGGTTGACGCTGTTGGTGGCGCTCGGACTCGTGCAGGCCAACGTCGCCGGACAGCTTTCGCGCAGCGTCTCCGGGCGCACGCCGAGCTTCTTCTTTCTCGATCTCAACGCCCGGCAGGCCGGCGATTTCGAACGTTTCATCGCGAAGGAGGCGAGCGGCGCGCGGCTCGAACGCGTGCCGATGATGCGCGGTCGCATCGTGCGGGTGAAGGATCAGCCGGCCGAACAGGTCAAGGCCAGCGAGGACNNCGAATGGGCGCTGCGCGGCGATCGCGGCGTGACCTACTCGGCCGCCGTTCCGGAGGGGTCGACGGTGACGAAAGGCGCTTGGTGGGCCCCAGACCACGCCGGCCCGGCGCTGGTGTCGATGGAGGAGGGCGTCGCGCGCGGTCTCGGGCTCGACGTCGGCGACACGATCACGGTGAACACGCTCGGCCGCAACGTGACCGCGACGATCGCCAATCTGCGCCGCGTCGACTGGCGCTCCTTCGGCATCAATTTCGTTCTGGTCTTTTCTCCCGACGCGTTTCGCGGCGCGCCCCACACCGAACTGGCCACCATCTCCTTCGCCTCGGACATCGGCGAGGGGCGGGCTNNGGCGCTGCTGAAGGCGGTCAACGACGCTTTTCCGACCGTCACCAGCGTTCGGGTGCGCGAGGCTTTGGAGGCGGCGCGAGAAATGGTCGACACGCTCGCCGGCGCGGTGCGGGCGGCCGCTTCTATCGCGGTCGCGGCGTCGATCCTGGTGCTGGCGGGGGCCTTGTCGGCGGGGCGCGAGGCGCGCGTTTACGACGCCGTGGTGCTGAAGACGCTGGGGGCGACGCGCCGGCAGCTCGCGCTCGCCTATCTCTACGAATATGCGGCGATGGGCGCCGCGACGGCGGCCTTCGGCGTCGCGGCCGGCACGGCGGCGGCGTGGGCGGCGACGACCCGTCTGCTCAAGCTCGACTTCGCTTTCGAGCCGAAGTCCGCCCTGATCGCGACGGCGCTGGCGTTGATTCTGACCGTCGGGCTCGGCTTCCTCGGCGCCTGGCGCATCTTCGGCGAGTCGCCGGCGCGACATTTGCGGGCGCTTTGAGCGGCCCGATCTGTAAGGAAGGATCAAAACTGTTGTGACCGGGCGGGTTTAAGGCGCGCGGCGGCGAAGCCGCGCTTGTCTGACGGCCCCGCCGCATCCATATTTCACAGCAAGCGCGGCTGGCGGGGACGAACGCGGCCGTGCGCCGATGGACGGGCGAGCCGCCCCAACAAGAGGTTTCCCGCCGGCGAGGCCTCAAGCCCGCCGTCGCGGCTCAAGTCGAGAGGAGCTTTCATGAGCCAGCGACCGCAATCCGCCGGTCTGGAATCAGACCGGCCAGTTTCAGGGCTACGCCCAGTCGCATGCCGAGTATGACGCGGGGCTGCGCTCCTACATGCTCGGCATCTACAACTATATGACCCTCGGCCTTGGCGTGACCGGGCTGGTGGCGCTCGCCGTCGTGATGATGAGCCGCACGAACCCAGCGCTGGCGCAGACCCTCTACGCCAGCCCGCTGAAGTGGCTGATCATGCTCGCGCCGCTGGGCTTCGTCATGTTCATGTCGTTCCGCTTCGAGCGCATGAGCAAGGGCGCGCTGCTGGGCACGTTCCTGGCCTTCGCCGCGACGATGGGCCTGTCGATGGGCGCGATCGGGCTCGTCTTCAAGATGGGCGCGATCGTCAACGCGCTGCTGATCACGACGATCGCCTTCGGCGGCCTGTCGCTCTACGGCTACGTCACCAAGCGCGACCTGTCGGCCGTCGGCGCGTTCCTGGTGATGGGCCTGATCGGCCTGATCGTGGCGAGCCTCGCCAACCTGTTCTTCCAGTCGTCGATGTTCGCCACCGCGATCAGCGTGGTCGGCGTGCTGATCTTCGCCGGCCTCACGGCGTGGGACACCCAGCGCCTGCGTCAGGATTACGACGTCTACGCCCATGACGGCGANGCGATGGCGAAATCCTCGATCATGGGCGCGCTGACGCTGTATCTGAACTTCGTCAACATGTTCCAGATGATCCTGTCGCTGACCGGCGGCCGCGACGAGTAAGCCGCGCAGCCCTGGCGACGCAAAAGCCCCGGAGCGATCCGGGGCTTTTTGCGGCCTCGCCGCAAGCCGATCCTTCGCGGAGAGGCCGCGCTCTCGCGCCGCCCCTCCTCCCGTCGGGATGACGCGCTAGCCGACGACCTCGAACCTGCGGCGGTCGAGCACGGCGATGACGCGGGCGAGGTCGTGCCCGCGCTTCATCACGCGGCCGCCGAGGGCGATGACGGCGTAAGCGCCTTGGCGACGCGCATTGCGCGGATCTTNTTCGATGCGAAACAGCGGCGTCTCCGCGGCGCGGCGAAAAATCGAGAACACGGCGCGATCGCGCATGAAGTCGAGCGCGTAATCCTTCCACTCCCCCTCGGCGACCTTGCGTCCGTAAAGATTGAGGATCGTCTGCAACTCACGCCGATCGAAGGCGACGACCGCCGGCGACGCGGGCGGAGGCGCNNGAGGCCGGCGCCGAGAGGGCGCCGCGACGCTCGGCGGATCGACATCCCTTTCGGACATGGCGCGCACGCTCCGCGGACGATGCCGCGACGTCCGTGGGCCAGGTTGGCGGCGACGTCGCGTCCGTCATCTTCGCTTGGCGCGACGCGGCGCGCAAGGCGGGGCGCGGCTCACGATCGCGTAAGGCGCGCCGAGGGGCCGCGTTCGTCAAACTCCCGCGTCTCGCCGCGCCTGCGCCCTCATTTCGCCCTACGGCGCGGCGACAAAATGCGCATCGGTTCGAAGGTCCGTCGGCGGCGCCGGTTTCGTCAGCCCCCAGCCCCCGGCCCCGAAGGGCGCGCGTATCGATCGAAGCAGGCCGGCGCTCGATCTTCGCGATCGCGCCGGCCTTTTTCTTTCGCGTCCTTTCCCTCGCCGTCGCCGTCGCCTTTGGCGGAAGGCTGCGCGTTTTCGGCGGCGCGCAAAAAGCGCGCGTGGGCGCTTGCAATCGCCTTAGGTTTGCGGCATAGAACCGCCCGTCGACGCCGCGCGGACAGCGCTCGGCCGAGACGCCCAAGGATGCGGGTGTAGCTCAGGGTAGAGCACAACCTTGCCAAGGTTGGGGTCGAGGGTTCGAATCCCTTCGCCCGCTCCAATTTCTCCCACCGGGAGAAACAAAACGGCCGCCTTCGGGCGGCCTTTGTTTGCTCGACGCTGGTTGTTTGCTCGACGCTGGTTGGCGCTGCGCTCGTGGCGAAAGCGGCGTCGCGAAAAGGCTTCCGCCGCGCCTTTTGCCGATAGTCGCGCCGACGCGAGCGGACGCCCGTGCTATCTGTCTGCGGCGGGCGAGCGCATGCGAATCGCACGAGACGAGGGACGATGACGCAGACTGCAAGCGTCTCCAGCGCCGCCGGGCGAAAGGGCGCGCCGTCGCGGCGCGCGGCGTGGCGCGTCGCCCATGTCGTCTCTTGGGCTCTTGGCGTCTCTTGGGCTCCGGTCGTTTCTTGGGCTCTGGTCGTCTCTTGGGCTCTTGTCGTCGTTTGGGCTCTGGTCGCCGCGGCGCAGACGCATGCTCTGGCCGCGCCGGCGGCGCGCGGGCGGTCCGGCGACGCGGCGCGCGCTCTCGCGCCTTTGCCCGATCCGCCGCGCGCCTCGCGTTCGGCCGGGCCCTATCCCGAATGGCTGGCCGGCCCGGACGGGCCGATCGTCCCGCCGCAAAGCTTTCAGCCGCGCGGCCTCGCTCCGTCCGGCGTGGCCGGTCCATCCTCCCTGGAGGGAGGGCCCTGCAAGATCCCGACGACGCCGCTTTGCGCGCGCGACAAGGAGACCTATCGCGGCGAGGCCAGCCGCAAGGCCTGCGAGGCGTTCGTCTCCAAGCATGTGCAGGAGGTGTTCGCCTATCGCGAGTGCCTCGACACCGAGGCGACGCGCGCCACCCGCGCCGTCAACGAGGCGATCCGGATGCTGAAATGCCGCAAGCCTTCCCTGAAAGGCTGCGACTGAGGCACGCTCAGATCGCCTCCTGACCGAGAATCTCCACCCCAAAACCCTCGACGCCGACATAGGCGCGCGGCGAGGAGGAGAGATTGCGGATCGAGGCGACGCCGAGGTCGCGCAAGATCTGGGCGCCGACGCCGACCTCGCGCCACAGCCGGTCGCGCGCGTCCTGGGTCGTGGCGGCGCTTTCGATCGGTTCGGCCGGAACGCCGGCCGCGCCGTCGCGCAGATAGACGAGCACGCCGCGCCCCTGCGCCTTGATGCGCTCGAAGGCGCGGTTGGCGCCGGCGGAGCCGTGGAACAGGTCGCCCGGCATGTTCGGCTTCTGGAAGCGCACCAACACGTCGCGGCCGTCGCCGATCGCGCCGTAGACGAGCGCCAGATGCTGCACCGGATCGAAGGGCGAGCGGTAAACATAGGCCTGCACCGGCCCGAAGGGGCTGTCATAGGCGAAGGTCGAGACGCGCTCGACCAGCTTCTCGCGCGCCTGGCGCCAGGCGATCATGTCGGCGATGGTGACATGGCGTAATTTGTGACGTTCGGCGAAATCGGCGACCTGTCTGCCTTTCGTCACCGTGCCGTCGTCGTTGACCAGTTCGCTGATGACGGCGACCGGAGCCAGGCCGGCCAGCTTGCACAGATCGACGGCGGCCTCGGTATGGCCGGAGCGCATCAGAACGCCGCCCTCGCGCGCGATCAGCGGAAAGATGTGGCCGGGACGGGCGAAATCGGCCGCGCCGGCGTTCGGATTGGCGAGGGCGCGACAGGTCGCCGTGCGCTCTTCGGCCGAAATGCCGGTGGTCATGCCGGGCTTGTAGTCGACCGAAACGGTGAAGGCGGTGGTGTGGTTGGAGTCGTTATGCGCCACCATCGGGTCGAGACGCAGCCGGCGCGCCTCATCGGCGGTCAGCGGCGCGCAGACGATGCCGGAGGTATGGCGCACGATGAACGCCATCTTCTCGGCGGTGCAAAGCTGCGCGGCGACGATCAGATCGCCCTCGCCCTCGCGGTCGGCGTCGTCGGTGACGACCAGAATCTCGCCGCGGGCGAAGGCTTCGAGGGCTTCGTGGATCGAACTCGTCATCGCGCGCGTCATCCTGGTCTTGCTGGCCGGCGCGGCGATCGTCCGCGCGAAAAACCCGCGGGCGCTCGGCCCGCGGGCGCGACCTCTAAACCATCCGCCGGCAAAGTTGAACCGCGAGGCGTCCGCCGTCACCGCGGGACAGGGACCACGATCTGGCCGGCGGGGCCGCCATAGGCTTGCGGGGAAGCCCGACCGAGCCCGCGGCCGCGCGGCGCTCGCGCCGTAAGCGGGGGCGGCCGAGCGGGCGAGCGCGGCGGCGCCGGGCTGGGTCCAGATCACCTGACCGGGCTGGGCCGCGTAGAGAGCCGGTTGCGCGGCCACGGCGTAGCCTTGCGGGGGCTGGCCGAGCCCTTGCAAGACAGCCTGTCTGCGCTCCTCGGAAACCGGAGACCGACGGGCGTAGCGACGCGGCGCGTGCGCGTAACGCGCGACGGCGCGACGGCGCGGGGCGACGGCGGCGCGCGAGGCGGGCTCCTCCAGCATCGCCGAGGCGGCGGGCGCGGCGTAGCCGACGAAACCCTGCGCGCCGGCGGAGCGCGCCGGTTGGTCGAGCGAGTCGCCGAGCGGATCGCCGCCCGAGCCCGCATAAGCCGAGGCGACGCCGGGCGGCTGGGCGACGCCGCCCGTGTCCAGAACGAGATTGGCCGCCCAGTAGGCGAGCTGGGAGACCGTCGCGCCGCTGCGGCACAGGCGCACGCGCACCGACGTCTCGATCTTGTAGGGGCTGAAGCGCGAGGTGCGGATGTGCGGCTTGAGGTCGTCGAGGGACTGCCAGAGATAGACGCAGTTCATCGCGCCGACGCGCCCGGAGGCGAGGCCGTAAGGGCCATAGGCGTTGCGCAGCACGGTGTCGTGAAACCGCAGCGACGCGCCCGCGAAGCGCTTTTCGATCTCCGCGGCGATTTCGTCCTCGCGCTCGCGAGGCATCTCGATCTCGGGTTCGCCCAGCGGCGGATGGGGCTGATCGCGCACCGAGACCACGATCATGTTCTCCCGCGCACGCCGGCGTCGGCGGCGAGCGCGATCTCCTGCGTGAAGCCGTTGCCGAAACGCTTCTCGCGCACGTCGACGACGCGGCCGGCGGCGGCGGGCAAGGCGGCGACGGGGCGCGCGCCGCGGCTCACCGCGCCCGCCTCGCGCGCGCCGACGCCGGAGCCAGGATTGAACATGCCGCCGGGCGCGCGGGCCTCGTCATGAGTCGAACCGACCGCGGCGCAGCCGGTCAGGCCCAGTCCGAAAAGGACCGCGAGCATGGGCGCCGGGCGAAGAAAACGCTTAGCATGACAAACTCTTTCGTCACGGAATTCGACGGCGCGCGGCGCGCAGTCTCAATAGGCGTACGCGTCTGCTTGTTTTCGACAGCGGCGAGGCCGGAGCGCGACTGCTTGGTCGACATCTGGTCGTCGAGCATCCGGAACAGCCGCTTGGCCTCGTCGAGATCGCCGAGCTGATAGTGCGACCAGCCGCGCATCAGCGTCAGATCGCGCGATTCGGGGGCGTAGGCGGAGCGCTGGCGCAGCAGGCGCAGAGCGCCCGCGTAGTCGCCAGCGTCGTAGGCCTGGAAGATGCGCTGCTCCATCGCCAGCTTGCCGATGTCGTCGCGGCGTCGGCCGGCGACGCCGCCTTCGGCAGCCGCCGTCGCCGCGGCGCGCGGGTCGTTCGACTGAATCATCGCGATCGACTTGCCGTAGGAGGCTTCCTGCGCCGTCTTGCCGCCGCCGGCGATGGCGCGATCAAACGCGATCGCGGCCTCGGCCGGACGTTTGGCGTTGACCAGGCACCAGCCCGCCGCGACCGCGCGCTGCGGCGACAACTCCGCCGCCGTGCCGCTGGCGCCGAGCGAACATGAGCCGCCCGAGCCCGCGCTCGCGCCGCCGGAGACGCCGCGCGCCGCGACGGGGCGAGCGATCACCTCGACGCGGCGATGGCGCGGCGCGGCGCGACGCGGTTCGGGCGCGGCGTAGCGCCGGACCGGCGCGGCCTGCGGCGCATAGGCCTGTTGCTGGGCGTAGGGCGGCGCGTAGCCGGCGAGCGCGGCCGGCTGGAGGGCGGGCGCGCCCGTCCACAACATGGTGGGCGGCGGCGGCGCGTAGAAAACGGCCCCGGCCGTCGGCTGCGCCGACGCGTATCCGGCGGTCGCGTAGCCCGCGACCGCGACAGGCTGCGGCGCGGCGAGCGGCGCCGCGACGCGGCGCGCGCGACGAGCGGCGGCGGGGGCGCGGCGAGGACCGGCGCCGGCGCGTAGATCTGAGGCGCGGGCTGCGCGTAGATCGCGCCGAGGCTTGGCTGAGCGAAGAGGCTTGGCTGAGCGAAGGAGGCCGGTTGCGAAACGGCGGCTCCGGCCACGCCCGGCGCGAAGGCCGGCGTCGCGCCGGGCGCCGTCAGTTCGGGAGGCGTCGCCCAGGTCATGCCCGGCGGCGGCGTCACCGGCAAGGCGCCCGACGTCGCGCGCGTGGCCGTCGCCGGCGCAGGGATCACGGGAACCGGATAGGCCGTCCCGGCCGCCGCGACGTAGGGGGCGGGAGAGGCGCGCCGACCGCGGGTTTGCGGATCGACCCGGTGATCTCGTTCGACACGCCGGTCTTGCCGGTCGTGGCCGCGCCGGCGGGACGCGCGGGATCAGCGCCGAGCGGCTTGCCGGGCTCGGGATTGGGCAACACCACGCCGCCGAACTTCTCGTAGGGCATCGCGCCGACGTCGGCGACGCGGCGGGCGATGATCGGGAAGGGACCGGGATAGGGGTCGCGCGCGAACGCGCCCCGGCGGCCGCAGGCGTCGTCGCCGCCGCAGGCCGCGTCGGCGTCTCGACCGCGTCGGGCGTCCCCGCCGCCGCGGCGAAGCGCAGCGGGTTTTCCGGCAGCACGGCGAGCGGGAACTTGTCCTGCCCCGGCAGTTCGAGCTGGGCGAAAACCGGAGGATAGAAGGTCGAATTCTCCGGCTTCCACTGCGGATGAACGGCGCCGGTGGGGCCCGTCACCACGCCCCAGGAATAGCGCCCGAGCGGGTCGTGCAACGCGTTCTGCACGAAGCCGTCATAGCCCGCCGTATAAGGCCCGTCGCCGTGGCGCACGGTCGGCGCGACGCCCTGACGGCCCGGCAGCGGCCGCGAATTCTCCTTCACGGCGTCGTTCTTGTTTTGCAGAACCCAGGGGTTCTGGTTGAGGAAGGCCTCCCACCAGCGCGCTTGCTCCCACGAGGCCATCTCGCAGGGCGTCGGCGGGCGGTAGCGCTCTTCCGGGAACACCAGTTCGACGACTTTGGGATGCAGGCCGTCGGCGCGGTTGACCACCTCCAGAAAAGCCTGTTCGCGCTTGAGACGACGCAGCGTCAGCGCGTAGCCGTAGACGGTCTCCTGCTTGGGCAGCCACGCCATCGCGCGTTCGAACCATTCGAGCGCGACCTCGAACTGGCAGGAGTTATAGGCGTACCAGGCGAGCGCCTGCGCGGCCTCGCCGGAGGCGTCCTGGGCGGCGAGGCGGCCGTAGCGGGCGAGCCGCTCGGTCTCCACGTAAGGGGAATTTCGCGGGTCAGGTCGCGTTCGAGAATGTCGACGAAGAGGATGCGGTTGTTGATCAGCTTCTCGCGCCAGGCGTAGGCGACCTCCTCGGTCTCGCGGAAATGGCCCAATTCGCGCAGCGCATGGGCGAGGCCGTGGGCGATCATCGAGTCGCCGCCCTTGGAGAGGGCGAGCTTGAACCACTCCAGCGCTTCCTTGAATTGCTGGCGCTTGTAGCGATACCAGGCGACGAGGCCCGGCTGGTTGGGATCGTCGACGCCGCGGGCGTAGTCCTCGAACACCTTGAGGTCGCTCTCGACGACCTCCTCCTTGCGCTCGTCGTGCAGATAGGCGGAGACGCGCGCGCGCACGATGTCGACCAGGATGACGTCGAACTCGTTCTTGCCGTCGGCGTCCTTGCGGCCCATCGCGACCAGCTTTTCGACGTCGACCATCTGAAGATTGGCGATCGCTTTGTGCATGGTGCCGATGCGCTCGGCGGCGTCCGTCGAGGCGCCCAAGATCGAGGTGTAGATCGCCAGCGCGCCGGCCTTCTGCTTGGCGTTGGCGAAGCCCTCGGCGAGCGACCACAGGATGTCGACGTCGCCGATCTCGGCGACCATCGGGTCGTTCTGCGCGTAGGCGACCAGCTCCTTCCACTTCTTTTCGTTCCACAACGCGATGACGGCGCGGCGGGCGACCTTGCGGTGGAGCTTGAGCCAAGATCGCGCGAGGGCGCCCAGCCAGGCTCGGCCTGCTTGCGGGCGGCGACGATCGCCTGCAACTCGTCGAGACGGTCGGCGGTGAACAGCCCCCATAGCGGCGTCTCGTCGGGCGGGCTTTGCTCGGAGGCCGTCCACAGATCGTCGGGCGGGGTCCAATCCGGATAGAGAGCCTTCAGACGACGGATTTCGGCGTCGACGCGGCCGACCTCCTTCTGCGCGGCGTAATAGCGCAACGCGCTCTCGTCGACGTCGCGCCGGGGACGCATGTCGATCGAGGCGGCGGCGCTCGTCTGCGCGCGCGGCGCGCCGGCGGCGACGTCGCCGGGCGCGCCGGCGGCGGCCAGACGCACGCTCTCGCGCGCCGAAGGGGCGGTTTGCGCGGCGGCGGGCGCGCCGAAGGCGACCACGGCGGAGCCGGCCGCAAGCGCGGCGACGGCGGCCGCCAGACCGAAGGGGCTCAGCTTTGCAGGCATGTCGGATACCTCATCCGCGCGCCGGCGACGGCCAGCAGGCGCAGGGTGGCGGGGTAATAGTGCTCGGCCGCTTCGGNGGCGGCGAAGATCGGCGGAAACTTGACGCCCGCGGCGGCGCACAGAACGAGCGCGGCGGGCGCGCGATAGCCGCCCTCAGGCAACGCTTCGCCGCCGCCCGCGCTCGACAGGTCAAGCTTGCGGGCGGCCGCGCCGTCGCGCCAGATGGCGACGAAGGGCGCGTAGTGGTCGCGCTCGCCGATGCCGGCGAAGGCCATGTAGAGCGGCGCGCGGATCGCGTCGTAGCCGAACGTGGCCGGGAAATTCTGAGCCGGCGCCGGCTTGTCGCCCTTCAGCGACAACCAGTCTGGCGGCAAACGCTCCTTGCCGAAGCGCGCGACCTTCAGAAGATCCAGCCCCGACTGCGTGACGCCCTTCCAGTCGACTTCCGGAGCGACGATCTTCAACCGCTCCAGCGCCGGAANAACCCAGTAGGACAAGTTGACCACAGGTCCGTCCGGCCGCTCTTCTCCGGTGAACCCGATCACCGCGGGCAAAATCAACGTGCCATAGGCCGTCTTGAGCAAGAAAGCCTTGCGCGACACCTCGACCGCGATGCGCCGGGCTGCGATGCGATAGGACACCTCGCCCCAGAATTCGGCCGCCTCGGTCAGCGCCCAGGCGATCAGAACGTCGCCGTCGGAGGCGTTGTTGACGTCGCCGATTCCCGCCCGCTTGTCCGGCTCCCAGCGCCACGCCACCAGCTCGTCGGGGCGCACCATCAGATTGGCGCGGGTCCAGGCCCAGATGCGCTCGAAAGCGACGCGGTCGCCGGCGGCGACGGCCAACGCCATGCCGTAGCCCTGGCCCTCCGAGTGGCTCATCAGGCCGTTGGCGGTGTCGACGACGCGGCCCTGATCGGTGACGAAGCGACGCTTCCAGTCCTGCCAAAGCGCCTCGTCCGGCGCGAGGACGCCGCCAAGGGGAATCGAACGGGCGTCGAGTTCGCCCATTTCGAAGGCGTCGGCGACCGCGCCGGCGGGTTGCGCCGGCTGATCGGCGCCGGCCGTCGCGGCCGGCTTGTCGGCGGGCCTGACCGCTGGCGCCTGCGCCGGTCGCGGCGGAGCGGCCTCGGCGCGCGCGCGGGCGGCCGAGCGTGGCGAACGCGGCGAGGGCGACCACGGCGGCGCGCGCAAGCAGGCGCGCCGACATCGGCGAAGCGCGGCGCCCGGCGCGCGGCGCAGTCCGGCGGCGGCCGGCGCGGCGTGGACGGGGCGCATCAGGCTTGCCTCCGGCCGAGATTGCGCACCAGCCAGAAGGTCGCCGTGCCGAGCAGGAAGGCCAGCGTCAAGACGAGGCCGACATAGGTCCAGCGATTGGAGGAGAACCAGCCGGCCGCCACGAGCCGGGCGTTGCCGATCGACANGGGTTGCGTCGTCACGAAGGCGAGGTCGCGCGAGGCGAGCGAGCTGACCTGCGCCTCGGCCGGATCGAGCGAGGCGATGCGCCCGCGCAGCTGCGCCCAGACGCGCGGGTCGACGGCGCAGGCCATCGCCTCGTTGAGCGCGGCTGCGTTCGGCGCGGTGACGAGCGTCCACACGCCGTCCTCGCCGCGGTTGAGGCTCGACTGAGCCATCACCAGCGCCGATTCAGGGCCGATCACTTGCGTGAGGTCGTCGTCGGGCCGTTCCGGAGCAAGGCGGCGCACCAGCGCGCCGGCGGCGCGACGGAAGACGCCGGCGCCGCCGCGCAGCGAGTCGACGGCGCGACGTCNCGATCGCCCAGACCTGGCTGTCGGCGCGTTGCGTCTCCTTCCATTCGCGCGCCATCGCCTCGGGTCGCGCGGCTGCGCCGCGTCGTCGGCGGGGCGGGCGCGCCTCTGCTTGGCGACGCCGGCGACGGCGTGGCAGGCGGCGGGAAAATTGCGCTGCAAGGCGACGTTGTAGCGCGTCAGCGTGTCGATGCGCGGCAGCGCCGCGTCGACCGCGACGGACGCGCGCGTCGATTGCGGCCAGGCGGCGGAGACGACCTCGGGGTCGAGGCCGGCGGCGCGCAGCACCTCCTTGTCGATCGAGGGCGCCGCGCCGACGACGAGCGTCGCCTCCTCGCCGAGCGCGGGGGCGCGGGTGGTGGTGCGCAGATTCACGACCCGCCCGGCCGNAGACCCCATGCGCGCGGCGAGCGTGGCGGCGGCGGCGACCGTTTCGCGGTCGGGACGCGGCATGTAGAGCAGCGGCCGACGGTCTTCGCCGGCGTAAGGAANAGCCCCGGTGGCGGTGACCGCGAGGTCAGGCATGCGCGCGATGCGCGCGATTTGCGGGATCACCAGCTCGGTCGNATCGAGCAGCAGGAAGCGCTGCGCCTTCTTCAGCGACGTCAGCGGATCGCAGGCCGCGTCGCCCGGCGTGGGCAGCTGCGCCTCGAACTCGACGCGGTTGAGGCCCGGCCGCAGCGACGACAGCGGCAGAGGGATGGTGCGGCCCTCGAACACCTCGCCGCCCGTCTTGGGCAGCTTGACGCCGGTGACGTTGCGCCCGTTCACCGAAACGACGATCTGCGCCTCGCCGGTCAGGCCGGCCGAGTAGCCGCCGGCGAGATCGAGGCTGACCTTGGCGTAGTCGGCGCCGTAAAAATCGGGCGGCAGCAAGACGTTGAAGGCGGCGCGATACATGCGTCCGGAAAATTCCTGCGACGCGACGCCGAGATCGCGCAGGCGCAGGCGCTGGCCGCCCTCGACGCGCACGCCGGGGATCGCGCCGGCGGCGCGCAAGCCCGCCTCGGAGCCGCGCGCCGAGAGCGCGCGTTCGAGCCGCGCGACCGCCTGATCGGCCTCCGCCGACGTGGCGCCGGTGGCCAGGATGGTCGGGCGTCCGCTCGTGGCGGGCAGAAGCGTCAGCGTCGGCCCGTTCGGCGCCGGAACGCCCTCAAGGCCGGGCAGCTGGCGCAACGCCTCCCAGGGGCCGACGGCGAGGTTCAGGCCGTAGGCGTCCGAGGCCGCGCCCGCGTCGACCTCGACCAGCGTCTGTTCGAACCGGGCGTTGATGGCGATCGCCTGCACGGCGCGCATCATTCGGTCGATGTTGGCGAGGTCGGTCTGCTCCGGCAGCATGGCGCGGATCGGCAGCGCGCCCTGCGGGTCGGGCGCGAGCGCAGGCAGATCGGCGACCGAGGCGACGCCGACCGGCGACGAGAACGCGAAACCCGTCTGGGCGGGGTCGATCTGCGTCCACAGCTCGTAGGTCGCCTGCATCGAGCAGTCGACGCGGTGACGCTGGTCGACAGACACGCGCAACGCGTTGAAGCCTGCTTTGGCGAGACCGGGCGGAATGTCGAAACTCAGCGACTTGACCGCATGCGGCGCCTGAATCGCCGTGCGGCCGATCTCCACGTCGTTCAGCCGCACGACGAGCGNCGAGGCCTCGGGCATCACCGAGACGGCGGAAAGATAGCCGATCTGGAAGCGCGCGGGCGTCGCGGCCTGCGCGTCGGTGAAATAGATCGCCCATTCGCTCGATCCGATTTCGCCGGCGAGGCGATAGCCCTGCGCGTTGTTGGGCAAATGGCGCAGGCGCACGCCCTGCGCGGGCGCGTCGGCGGTGGGCGCGTCGGCGGTGGGCGCGCCGGCGCGAGGGGCCGACTTCCTCGTCTCGTTGAGGTCGAGGACGGGCGCCTGACGTCGAGCGAAACCGGCCGCGCGCCCTGCAAGCGCTCCGCGAAGGACGCAGCGGAGGCCGCGACAGGCGCGGCCGAGGCCGGCGCCGCGGCGGCCGGTCGAGCGAGGTCGGGCGCGCCGACGACGGCCGGAGGCTGGATCGCGGCGGCCTGAGGCGGCGTAGAGGGCGTCGGCGCCGGCGCGGCGTCCGCGACCGGGGTCGGGCGCCGGTCGCGCCGGAGCCGGCGGCCAGATCTGGCGCGGCGCCGCAGCGCTCGGGAGGGAGGGCATCGTCGTCAGGGCGAGGGCTGGAACAGCACGTCGGCCCCGGACATGCCGGTCATCGCCTGAAAACCGGTCTGGTTTTGGGCGAACGCCATCGGCGAGCCGGCGACGCCGGCGAGAAGGAGCGCGGTGAGAACGGATTTCATCGATGCGCTCATGCGGCTTGAGTCTGGGCGCCGGATTTGGCGCGGGCGGCGCTTTCCAGCAGACGGCGAAGGCTGGCGATCGGCGCGTCTTCGTCCGCAGCCGTCGCCGCCGCGGCGGCGACCGCAGGCGTCGGGGCGGGCGCCGGCGCGTCGGACAGCGCGGCGATGAGGTCGGCGAGCGGATCGCCGACCGGAGCGGGCTCCGGAGCGGGGCGCGCCTGGGCCAGGGGCGCGGGAGCAGGCGGGCCGGCGAGCGGCTCCGTCGACCGCGGCGCGACCGGCGCGGCATGCTTGCGCGCGATCGGCTCTTTCAACCCGGCCGGCTGCGAGCGGGGCGGCCGGCTGGCCTCGAAGGCCGCCGCCGGCGCGGCGCGCTCCTCGCGCGCCTGAGCGCTGCGGGAATGGGCCGTCGACGCTGGTGCGCCCGCTTCTCCGCGCGCCTGCCCGACGCCGCGCTCGACCGTTCGCTCGACATGCGGCGCGACGGCGGACGCAGCCGTCGCGAGGGCGGCGACCTGCGCGTCCTCTCCGTCCTTGGCGCGCTGACCGCGGCTCGTCACTCGTGGGTCAGATAGGCGAAGGAGCGCAAGGGCTCGAACAGGCCCCAGCGGATGAACTGCATCGTGCCGCGGAAGATGTCCTTGTGGGCGCGGCGTGTCGCCAGGAAGCGCGGCAAGGCTTCGGAATCGCCATACATCAGATCGGCCAAAGCGAAGTAGCCGTCGCGGTCGAGATCGGGAAACTCGAAGGCGTAGCGGTGCAGCCCGTTCTGCGTGTTGGCGCGGCGCAGCACGAGCGGCGCTCGCATCCCTGNCGCCATGTCGCCGACGGCGATCACCTCAAGACGCGCCCGGCAATCCGGGGCCAGACCGATCGCGCCCTCAAGATCCTCGCGGGTGGCCACGGCGCAGCCGCCGGCGGAGACGTCCTGCACGTCGACAGGGGCGCGATGGCCGTCGAACAGAAGGAAGGCCTGGCGCTGAACGCTCAAACGCGGATGACGGTCGGGCTGCTTGCGCTCGGCGACGGCGCCGAGCGCGACGCCGGCGAGGATCATGTTGAAGGTGTTCCACAGGCACACCACCAGCATCAGCGCGTTGACGCCCGGCTCGAAGAGATAGCGAATCAACGCGACGGCGCCGCCGGCCGCGAGCAGGCCGTAGATGACGAAGAACGGCCAGGACAGCCNCGAAAGATGATCCTCGTCGAGCGTCAGGCCCTTGGCGGTGACGTTGAAAGTGGGTTTGCGCGGATTGGCGACGACGGTGACGATCGCCTTGGCCAGAAACACGCCTTGAACGTATTCGTAAAGCTCCGACACCCAAGGCCAGCGCACGCGGCCATACATGTAGTTCTGGATCATCACGTTCACGATCAGATACATGAGCGTGTAGGCGATGGTCTCCTCGACGTTGGCGACGAACAGCTTGATGTCGAAAANGATGTAGAGCAACGGCGCCGTCATGAAGATCAGGCGCGGCAACGGGAAGAACCAGAACGTCATCGACGACAGGTAGGCGATGCGCTGGATGAAGCTCAGACCTTTCTTGAGCACGGGATTCTTCAAGATGAGAATCTGGAACATCCCCTGGCACCAGCGCGAGCGCTGGCCGATGAAGCTCGTGAAAGTCTCCGGCTGAAGCCCGGCGATCAACGGCTTGTCGACATAGGCCGAATGCCAGCCGGTCGCGTGCAGCTCGAATGCGGTCTCGCAATCCTCGGTGATGGTGATGCCCGAAAAGCCGCCGGTCTGCTCCAGCGCCTTGCGACGCAGAACCGCCGCCGAACCGCAGAAGAAGGAGCCGTCCCACTTGTCGAGGCCGCGCTGGGTGATCGAGTAGAACATCTCGTTCTCCGACGGCATGCGGTCGAAGGTCTTGAGGTTCTTCTCGATCGGATCGGGATTGAGGAAGACGTGCGGGGTCTGGACGAGAAACAGCTTCTCGTCCTTGAGGAAGTGGCCGACCGTCTCGCGCAGGAAGGCGCGGAAGGGCGCGTGATCGGCGTCGAACACGACGATNNCGAAACCGCCGTCCGAATCCTTCAGGCAGGCGTTCATGTTGCCGGCCTTGGCGTGCTCGTTCCTGGCGCGCGTGTGGTAGTGCGCGCCCAGATCGGCGCACAGCTTCTGGAGATTGGCGCGACGCTGGCGAGCGGCGGCGGCCTTCTCCGGATTCTTGTCGTTGCACTTCTGGTCGGTGCCGCCGTCGTCGCACAGCCACACCTTGAGCTTGTGCGCCGGATAGTCCATCGACAGCGCCGCCGCGATGGTGGTCGCCAGGATGTAGTCGTCCTCGTTATAGGAGGGGATGAACACGTCGACGGTCGGCAACGTCTCGTCGGGAAGACGCTCCAGCGGCGCGCGGCGCAGCGGATCGACGTTGATGATCATGCTGATGCACAGGATCGCGAAGCAATACATCTCCGCGGCGTAAAGAATCACGCCGGGGATAAAGTCGATCGGCTCCGAGATCGGCGGCAAAGTCTGCGTGCTGCGCCAGTAAACATAGCGCAACACCACCAGAGAGCCGAGCGCCAACAGAACCTGGCGCACCCAGGCGCCGCGGCCAAAAAGCCAGAAACCAGTCATCGCAACGATGACCGCGGTGGCGAGCGAAAGCTGCGCCTGCACGCTAACGGGCTGCGAAACGATCAAAAGAACCGCTGCGCCGGCGATCGCCCAAGCCGCCCAACGTAATATCGAAACCATATCGTGAAATTCCTCTGCGCCTCGTGACGCAGGGGCAGATTCCGTTGGGGGCGGTTAACGTTACGATAGCGTCGTGGTCGGCGTCCCCGGTATGGTCAACGAAGCGTTAAACCACATCCCGATATGGGAAAGGTCGCCACGCGTGTTTCGCGATGACATTCCCACAAGCTCGCGGCGCCGATTCCCGGCAATTCTACGAATTCATGTACGTCAATAGGTCCAATCGCTTGCGTGAACACCCCTCGACGCCCTAGTTTGTCTTCAACTTTCGTTGTTCGCATTCATTTCGCCGAGCTGATGACCACGCTTTCAAGCGCCGCCGACGTGCTTCGCTGCTATTCCGACGAACGGCGCGACCTCACGGTCACGCAAGTTTCGCGATTGCTCGAAATGCCCAAGAGCAACGCTTCGCGTTTGCTGCGCGCGATGTCGGCGTGCGGCATGCTCGAACCTGTGGGCGCGAGCAAACGTTACCGCCCCGGCGTCGCCGTTCATGAGGCGGGACGTCAGTATCGCCTCACCTCGCCCTTCGCGGGGCGAGCTNNCGACGACGCGGCGCAACTCCTGAGCGAGCGTCTGGGCGAGACCGCCGACACCATTTGCGTGATGGAGCGGGACGGTTCGGATATCCTTTGCGTCGCCGAGCGCGGCCGCGCCGGGCCCATCCTGAGGCCCGCAGGACCGCGCCGGCCCGCCGTGCTCGTCGCGCCCGGCCATGCGCTGCTGGCGCGGCTCGGCGACGAAGCGTTGCGTGGTCTGATCGATCAGGCGGTCGGCCGGGCGACGCTCGCCGCCGACGGCGTCGAGGCGGCGAGGCGGGCGATCGCGACGGCGCGCCGGCGCGGCTTCGCGACGCTTGCCGACGCGCGCGGCCGCATCGAGATCGCGGTGGCGATCGCCGATCCGCAGGCGCGCAAGGAGGCGGCGCTGACTGTCTTGACCCGCGAAAGCGTCGGCGCGACCACGCCCGACGTCGCGCGCGCCCTGCACGAGGTCTGCGGGGTTCTGGCGCGTTCGTTGCGCGATCTTGGGTTTCAGCCGTTCCGGCCCGACGCGCCCTAAGCGAGGTCGTCGGCGCGCGCGGGCTGAGGACAAGTCGCGGAGGCCCGCGGCCCGGCTCTTGCCGCGGCCGGCGCAGAGCGCCACCCTTGAGGCCGGCCACGTTCGGAACGGGGTTCGCGCCGCAAGCCTGTCGGGAGGTCCGCCATGCCGCGTCTGTTCGCCGCTCTGGAGATACCCGACGATCTCGCCGCGGATCTGGCGACGCTGCGCGGCGGCCTGTTTGGCGCGCGCTGGGTCGAGGAGGAGGACCTCCACCTCACACTGCGCTTCTTCGGCGACATTGACGAGCGGCTGGCCGAGGAGATCGAGGGCGAACTCGCCGATATCCGCAAACCGTCCTTTGCGGTGACGCTGGAACGGCTCGACTGGTTTGGCGGCGACCGTCCGCG
Source organism: Rhodoblastus sp. (assembly GCA_013693735.1). Lineage (GTDB taxonomy): Bacteria > Pseudomonadota > Alphaproteobacteria > Rhizobiales > Beijerinckiaceae. Next base: position 1,241,354 of record CP059255.1, read on the forward strand.
CGCGATCATCGTCAAGGCGAAGGCCTCGCCCGAGCTGGTCGCCTTGCAAAGCAAAATCGAAACCGCGATGCGCCGTCTCGGCGCGCCGCCCGAACCGCGCAAATTCGCCCCGCATGTCACGCTGGCGCGCTTGCGCGGCGCCTCCGTGGCGGGGGTGGCGGATTACCTGTCGGCGCGCAGCTTCTTCGCGTCGCGCCGTTTCGTCGCACACCGTTTCGCGCTGTTCTCCGCGCGCGAAGCGGTCGGCGGNGGGCCCTATGTCGTGGAACGGGCGTTTCCGCTCGCGGCGGCCTAACTAATCCAGCCCGGCGATCGCCTTGGCGAAGTCCTGCGCCGCGAAGGGCTCCAGATCGTCGATCTGTTCGCCCACGCCGATGAAATGCACGGGCAGGGCGAACTTGTCGGCGATGGCCACCAGAATGCCGCCTTTGGCGGTGCCGTCGAGCTTGGTCATGACGAGGCCGGTGACGCCGGCGACGCGTCCGAAAATCTCGACCTGCTGGAGCGCGTTCTGGCCGACGGTGGCGTCGAGCACCAACAGCACCGCATGCGGCGCGTCGGGGATCACCTTCTTCATCACCCGGACGACCTTTTCGAGCCNGTCCATCGGCTCCTTGCGGTTTTGCAGGCGTCCGGCGGTGTCCATCAGAAGGAGGTCGGCGCCTTGCTCCTGCGCGGCTTTCAGCGCGTCGAAGGCGAGGCCGGCGGCGTCGGCGCCCTGATCGCGGGCGATCACCGTCGAGCCGGTGCGCTCGCCCCAGATCTTCAACTGCGCGATGGCGGCGGCGCGGAAGGTGTCGCCGGCGGCGAGCATCACCTTGCGGCCCTCGCGCGTGAATTTGGCGGCGAGCTTGCCGATGGTGGTGGTCTTGCCCGAGCCGTTGACGCCGACGACGAGCACGACGAAGGGTTNTTGGGTCAGATCGGGCGCGAAGGGGCGGGCGACGGGCGCCAGCGTCTTCTCGACCTCGCCGGCGAGAATGGCGCGGACCTCGGCGGGGTCGATCTGCTTGTCGTAGCGCCCCTTGCCGACCGCCTCGACGATGCGCATGGAGGCGGCGACGCCGAGATCGGCGCGAACCAAAATATCCTCCAGATCCTCCAGCGACGCGGCGTCGAGTTTGCGCTTGGTGAAGATGTCGGCGATGCCTTGGCTGATCTGCGAGGAGGAGCGCGACAAGCCGTCCTTCAGGCGGGCCCACCAGTTCTTTCTCGCCGCGGGGGCGGGCGCGACGTCCGCGGGCGTTTCGATCCGCGCCTTCGGCGCAGGCGCGAGGCAGGCGCGAGCGGCTCGACCGGAAAAGCAGGGTCCGGCGCGTCGACCACGGGGGCGGGGCCGCCGCGGGCGCGTCGTGTCCGGCGGGCGCGGGCATGTGCGCCATCAGCTCTTCCAGAGAGTGGTCGAGCGCGGGCCGGTAGACGGGCGCCGCCTCGCCGCCGTCGGGCGCCGTCGGCGCGGGCGCGGGCGAGGGCTGGGGCGCAGCGGGCGCGGCGCTCGGCGGCGTCGCGCCGAAGAGACGTTTGAAGAACCCCGGCTTGTCGTCGCCCATCGCGCTTCACCTCTTCCGACGCGCTTCACTCTTCCGACGCGGCCTCGTCAGACGCGCGCCTTCCAGATAGCCTTTCGCATCCCACGCCGAAAGAGACGATGACCCCGGAAGAGATCAACGCCCTGGTTCTGCATCGCGACGGCGTGATGCTGGTGCTGAACAAGCCCGCGGGCTTGCCGGTGCATCGCGGCCCCAAGGGCGGCGCCAGCCTGATGGACGATTTCGACCATCTGCGCTTCGGCCTGCCGCGCGCGCCGGAGCTGGCGCATCGGCTCGATCGCGAAACCTCCGGATGTCTGGTGCTGGGACGCCACCGCAAGGCGCTGGAGCGGCTGGGCACGCTGTTCAAGGAGGGGCGNGTCAGGAAGACATACTGGGCGCTCGTCGAGGGCGGGCCGCAGGAGGAGGAAGGGGTGATCGACCTGCCGCTGGGGCGCCGCGACCCGGATCGCGGCTGGTGGATGAAGGTCGATCCCGCCGGCTCGCCATCGCGTTCGACCTGGCGGGCGATGGGGCGCGGGGCGGTCGACGGGCGGCCGATCGCCTGGCTCGCTTTGTCGCCGCTGACCGGGCGCACGCATCAGCTGCGCGTGCATTGCGCGGCGATGGGCTTNCCGATCCTCGGCGATCAGATTTATGGCGGCGCGCCGCGCTCGGTCGCGCCGACCTTGATGTTGCATGCGCGCGAGATCGTCGTGCCGTGCGCGAAAACCGCGCCGCCGGTGCGCGTCGAGGCGCCGGTCCCGGCGGCGATGGCGGCCGGGCTTGCGGCTTGCGGATGGCGGGGGACGGGGCTTCGGGCCTCGCCCCCAAAGCCTCACTCCTTGAGGAACACGTAAACATCCACCTCCAGCGTGGTGTCGTCGGCGTCCTTGGGCGTCGTCAGATATTCCTCGATGATGACGTCCTTGGCCTGCATCGCCTTCTCGTCGAGGAAGGCGGTGATCGCCTCGTAGGTCGAATCGAGGTCGTCATAGGCCGAGCGGTGCTGGAACTTGTAGGCCTTGCCGGCGGGCGTCGCGCCGATGCGGATGTCGGGCTCCAGCTCGCTCTTGCCGGCGGGCGCGGCGTCGAGCGGCGCCATCGCCTCGAAGGTGAAGCCGTCGTCGCGGGTCTCGATCAACACCGCCAGAGGTTTGCCGGCGGGCTTGAGGCCGTTGGCGTCGAGCGCCTTGGCGAGACGCGCGAAGGCGGTGAGGATCGCCGGGTAGCCCTGGCCCCAGTTCGACGTTCCGCGCAGGATCGCCGCCGGGCGCGGGGCGAGCGTCACCAGCGGGGTTTCGCCCTCGGCGGAAGGCGTGGCGGCCTGCGGGGCGACCGCGCCCGGCGCGGCCGGAGACGGCGCGCCCGGCGAAGCGGGGCGGGCGCCGCCGGGGCTGGGGCGGGCGCTGGAGCCGGCGAGGCGGGAGCGACGGGCGTCGCGGCTTTGGCGGGATCGGAGCCGGAGCCCGGCGGCGTGGCGGGGCCTGCCCCGAAGAGGGCGGCGCGGACGAAGCGGCGGCGGGCGGGGACGGCGCGGCAGGAGGCGTCGCGGCTGGGGGCGTCGCGGACGGCGTCGACGGAGCGTCCGCCGGTCTGCTTTCCGCCGGTTTGGCGGCGGCTGGCCGGCCGGCGTCGGCTGTAGGCGCGGCTGTTTGCGCGGCGAGAGGCGCGGCGGCGAGCGCGAGGACGGCGCACAGGCCGATCAGCCGGCCGGCGGCGCGAGCGGGCGCGCTGGGAAAAAGGCGCAAGCGGGGAGGCATCTGGGACTCCAGAATTCTGGGCGGCGCCGGACTCACACCCCTGTGATTCGCGCCCCGGAGCCTCCATCTCAGACCAGAGGTTTGACAAAGCCAAGGCCGCGGCGCCATGCGTGGCGATGTCGTGAGCCTGGCGCGACCTTGCGTCGCGCGAGCGCCCTGCGTCCTCACGTTCGTTTTCGTCCCGAGATCCCATGAGCCCGCTCGCCGACCGGCCCTTTCTGAAGATGAACGGCCTGGGCAACCAGATCGTCGTGCTCGACCTGCGCGGGACCGCGCTGAGGGTGAGCGCGCAGGAGGCGCGCNNGGTGGGCGCCGATCCGCGCCTGACCTTCGACCAGATGATGGTGATCCACGACCCGATCACGGCGGGAACCGACGCCTATGTGCGGATCCTCAACATCGACGGCTCGGAGGCCGGCGCCTGCGGCAACGGCACGCGCTGCGTCGCCTGGGCGATGATGCGCGGGAGCGATCGCGCGCGCATCGTCGTCGAGACCAAGCGCGGCCTGCTCGAATGCGTGCGGCTCGCCCCGGAGGTGTTTTCGGTCGACATGGGGCGCCGGNNGCTCGACTGGCGCGCCATCCCGACCCGCGACCCGATCGCCGACACGCGCGCCGTCGATCTGACCTTTGCGCCCGACGGCGCGCCGGCGCTGTCGCGGCCGGGGCTGGTCGGCATGGGCAATCCGCACGCGGTGTTCTTCGTCGACGATCCCTACGCCTACGATCTCGAAGCGGTCGGGCCGCCGCTCGAAACCCATGCGATGTTCCCGGACCGCGCCAATATCGAATTCGCGCAGATCGTCGCGCCCGATCGCATCCGCCTGCGGGTGTGGGAGCGCGGCGCGGGGATCACGCAGGCCTGCGGGTCGGGCGCCTGCGCGACGCTGGTGGCGGCCGCCCGGCGCGGCCTGAGCGCGCGCAAGGCGACGGTGAGCCTGCCCGGCGGCGATCTCCTCATCGAATGGCGAGACGACGATCATGTGATCATGACCGGCCCTGTCGAACTCGAATTCGCGGAGCGCTTCTCGCCGGCNGTTGTTCAAGGCGGTCGCGTGAGCGAGGAGCGGGAGGCGGCGCGCGCGGAGACGTGCGGCGTGCGCGTGCTGACCTTCGGATGCCGCCTCAACATCGTCGAGAGCGAGGCGATGAAGCGCGCCGCGCGGGCGGCGGGGCGCGAGGATCTGATCATCGTCAATTCCTGCGCGGTCACCGCCGAAGCCTCGCGCCAGACGCGGCAGGCGATCCGCCGGGCGCGTCGCGAAAATCCCACCGCCGAGATCGTGGTGACGGGCTGCGGCGTCGAGGTCGAGCCAGCGCTTTACGCGGCGATGCCGGAAGTCACCGCCGTGCTGCCCAACGCCGACAAGACGCGCGCGGACGCGTTCGCCACGCCGGCGACCCTCTCGCCCTTGTCGCTGCGCGATCCGGGCGCGCTTGGCGAGCAGGCCTGGCCGTTTCTCGACGGCTTCGAGGCGCATACGCGCGCCTTCGTGCAGGTGCAGAACGGCTGCGACCATCGGTGCACCTTCTGCGTCATCCCGTTCGGGCGCGGGCCGTCGCGTTCGGCGCCGATCGCGCAGGTCGTCGCGCATGCGCGCGCGCTGATNCGAGGCGGGGCGCCGGAGATCGTGCTGACCGGCGTCGATCTGACCAGTTGGGGCGCCGATCTGCCGGGCGCTCCGAAGCTCGGCGATCTCGTCGCGGCGTTGCTGACGCATCTGCCGGAGCTGGCGCGTCTCAGGCTGTCCTCGCTCGACGCGATCGAATGCGACGAGCGGCTGATCGCGGCATTCGGGCGAGAGGAGCGGCTCGCGCCGCATCTGCATCTGTCGCTGCAATCGGGCGCCGATCTCATCCTCAAGCGGATGAAGCGGCGCCATCTGCGCGCCGACGCGATCGCGCTGTGCGCGCGGCTGCGGGCGCTGCGGCCGGACGTGGTGTTCGGCGCCGATCTGATCGCCGGCTTTCCGACCGAAAGCGAGGCCGACTTCGCCGACACGCTGGCGCTGGTGGAGGAATGCGGGCTGACGCATCTGCACGTCTTCCCCTATTCGCCGCGTCCCGGCACGCCGGCGGCGCGGATGCCGGCGGTCGCGCCCGATCTGGTCAAGGCGCGGGCGGCGCGGCTGCGCGCGGCCGGAGAGGCGGCGCTCGGCCGCCATCTCGACGCGCAGATCGGGCGGCGGTTGCGGGTTCTGACGGAGCGGGGCGGGCTTGGACGGGCGGCGGATTTCACGCCGGTGGCGACGCCGGGGATCGAGGCCGGGCGATTCGTCGATCTCGTGGCGAGCGGGCATGACGGGCGCCGGCTGAGCGCGCGCCCGGCGTGATCATTCCTGTGTGATCATTCCTGTGTGATCATTCCGAAAATCCGCCGAATTGACCGCGGCTGAACACCAGCGGCGGTCGGTGGTCGGCGCGGTAACGCTCGATGCGGCCGATGAAGATGACATGATCGCCGCCGTCATGGGCGGCGACGCGGCGGCACTCGAAACAGGCGACGCTGTCGGGAAGAAGCGGCGCGCCGTCGATTCCCTCGCCCAGCGTGAGCCCCGCGAAACGATGCGGGCTGGGGCGCGCGAAACGGCGCGCGAGCTCGGCCTGATGGCGCCCGAGCACATGCACGGCGAAGGTCGGCGCGGTCTCGAAGGCGTGCAGCGAATGGGAGCGGCGCGCGAGGCTCCACAACACCAGCGGCGGGTCGAGCGACACCGACGCGAAGGAATTGATCGTCAATCCGTGCGCGCCGTCCTGCGCCGCCGCCGTGACGACCGCGACGCCGGTCGCGAACGCGCCCAACGCGCCGCGCAGCGCGCGCGTCGTGCAGAGCGGTCGCAGGAGGGCGGGGCGTGCTCATCGGCGCGGGCGCGCCGCAGAGGGCGATCGGCATGCAACGGGTTCCAGGGCGGCCGGACGCGGGCCGAACCTCCTCATCATGCGCGCCCCGGCGCGGCGCGCCAAGCGCCGCTTCGGGACAGGGTTGAAACTTCTCCACCAGCGGGCCCGGTCACGGCCTCACGCCGGGATCGTCCGGAGCTTTCGGCAGCGGGAAAACGACCGGAGCGGGCTTTCCGGGCTGAGCGGCCTTGCCCACCGCCGCTTCGCCGCCGGCCGCGCTATCCGTCTTGCCGTCGATTTCTCCCAAGGGCTTGGCTTTTCCCTCAGAGTCGGAGCCGGACTTGATCCCGGGGCTCGGCGGATCGACCGGCTTGTCCTCGGCGATGGTCGTGACCTGCGGCGCGGCGAAGATCGAGGCGGGCAGATCGATCGGAGGGGCCAGGCGCTNCGTCGGGCGCGCGCCATTCGTAGCCGCCGGCTCGCCGGACGGCGTGACGGGCTCCCAGCGCTCGCTGATCAGGCCGTCGGCGATCCAGGCCTTGTCGCGCGGGGCGCGGGCGGCGCGACCCCACCATTCGCGCGCCTTCGCTTCGTGGCCGTCGGCCTCCTCCAGATGGGCCATCGCGGCGCAGACGCGCGCCGTCGGCCGCGCGTCCTCCCCTGTCAGCGGCTCCAGCGCGGCGCGCGCCTCGGCCAGCTCGCGGGCGCCGATCGCGACGGCGGCCACAGCGAGCCGGCCTTCCGGATCGTTCGGNNCGAGCCGCGCGAGCTTGCGGGCGCGCGCGAGACGGTCGAGCGCGGACTCGCCCGGGCGCGCGTCGACATAGGCTTGCGCCAGCTCCGGATGCGGCCCCAGCTCCCAGGCCTGCTCGATCGCCTTGGCGGCCTTCTTCGCATCGCCGCGGCGGGCGTGCAGCTTGCTGACCAGCGCCGCCGCGGGAACGAGGCCGGGCTGGTCCGTCAGCGCCTCGGCGGCGAGCGCGCGCCGTTTNNCCGGCTCGCGCTCGGCGCACTCGCGCGCCATCGCGGTCTTCAGCGCGGCGCGGCCGCGGCTCAACGCGGCCTTGTCGATCTGCCCGGCGGCCGCGGAGCGCTCCAGCGCGTCGAGCGCCTCGCGCCAATCGCCGTCGGCGGCGCGACGTTCGATCAAGGCCTGTCCCGCCCAGGCCACGGGCGAAAGCTTTTGCGCCTCTTCGGCGAAGGCGAAGGCGGCGTCGTGTTCGCCGGCGCGTCGCGCCTCGACATGCAGGCCGCGCAGGCCGAGCAACCGGGTGTCGGGCCGTTTGGCCATCTCCTGAANAGAGCGCGCGGGCGGTGGCGCCGTCGCCGGAGGCTGCGCGGCCTGGGCGCGCAGCAGAAGCGTCATCGGATCGTGGCGAATCAGACGCGTAGCTTCGGCCGCCTCGCGGCGCGNCGCGCGCGCGTCGCCCGAACCGACGGCGATGAGGCCGCGCGACAGCGCCTCATAGCCGCGTTCGCGACGGCGCAGCTTGGCGGACAAGGACAGCGTGCGCGGCAGCCGCAACACGAAACGAAGCAGCCCCCACACCAGGCTGAGCAGGAGCGCCACGCCCAGCAGAGCGACGACGGCGATCACCATCGAGGTTTCGACGCGATAGCCCAGCCAATCNNGAAGGACAACGAGCGGATGGGCGACGAGCCATTGGCCGCCCCACGCCAGGGCGGCGATCAGGACGAGGAGAACGAGAACGCGGATCATCGGACCTCGAAGGAGTCGGCGCAACGCGCTGTCGTCAGTTCTTGGGCTGGGCGAGAGCGGCGTAGGCCTCGCGCGACAGGGCGCGGGCCGCCTCGTCGGCGCGGGCGCGCTGGGCGAGCCGCTCGCCGAAGCCGCTCGCGGCGGCGCGCGAGGGCTGCGGCAAGGCCGCGAAGGCCTTCATCGCGTCGGCGACGTCGCCGCGGCGCAGCGAATCCTCGATTCGCCCCGCCAGAGACGTCGCGTCGGTGGCTTCCGCGTCGCCGATCCTGCGCACTTTGACGATGCGTCCCGCCGCGTTGAGCAGGCGCTCGCCGAAGCTCGAATCGGCCGGCCGGGGCGCGCCGGCGGCGGCGACCGCGTCGGCGAGCGGCGCGAAATCGTCGGCGAGCTGCGCGCCGGTCGGCGCGCCCTTGTCGGCGAAGGCGCGAAGGGGGCGAGCGCGTCGGATTTGACGCCGGCGGCTTCAAGCGTGGCGATCTCGCTCGCGTAGGGCGCCCGCGGACAGCGCGCGCAGAACGGCGTCGGCGGCCACGGCGGCGCGCGTGGCCTGCGATTGCGCCAGAGTGGCCGCGGCGCGGCTTGCGGTCCCCTCGATCGCGGCGGTGGTCTCCGCGAGCCTCGATCGACCGGAGCGAAGCGGCCGTCGAGGGCCGCGAGGCGATCGGCCAAAGGCTTCAGGTCGATGGCCTGAACGCGGCTCTCCAGCGCGCCGAGCCGGTCGTCGGCGCGGGCGACGGACTGACCGACGGCGGCGACGGCCTGGTCGGTCTGGGCGAGCCGCTGACCGGTCTGCGCCAGCGCCTGATCGGCTTTGGCGAAGCGCTCGTCGATGGCGGCGGCGGTCTTGGTCACGGTCGCGGTGGCGGCGACGGTCGCCGTCTCGATCGAGGCGAGGCGGGCGTCGAGACGAGCTTGCGCGTCCTGGCGCCGGCTTCGACCGAGGCGACGCGATCTTGCACAGGCTTCAGCGCGCCGGCCGCCTGTTCGAGGCTGGCGAGGCGCGCGTCGACCTTGTCGAGACTGACGGTCGGGCGGGCCTCCAGCCTGGCGATCCGCTCGACGGCCGCCGCCTGCGCGGCGCGCGCGTCGCCGATGGCCGCCGACAGCGCTTTCTCCGTCTGGTCGAGGCGAGCGAGGAGGGGGACGAGATCGGGCGGGGCGGCGGGGCGGGGCAGCGCGGCGATCGTCGCCTTGTTGGCGTCGGCGGTCTGCGCGGCGGCCCCGGCGAGGCCCTGGGCCTGACGGGCGAGACCGGAGGAATCGGCAGCGGCCTGCGCGGCGGCCTTCGCCGCTTCGGCGGCGCCGGAGGCTGGCCTGCGGCGGCTTTCGTCTGCGCCTCAAGCTCGGCGAGACGGCGCGTCAAAGCGTTCGCGTCGACGGAGGGCGCAGCGCGAAGCTGCTGTTCGAGCGAGGCGACGCGTTGAACCAAGGCGGGGTCGCCGCGATTGAGCAGCAGCGAGGCGGCGATCGCCAGAACGGCGCCGGCGACGCCGCCAAGCAGCGCGGCCGTTCCCGAGCCTACGCCCGATGCGCGCGCGGCGGAGCCGGAGGGCGGCGGGGCGGCGGCCGGCTTTCCGGAGGCGGAGGCCGCGCCCGGCGCGGCGGGGCGGACATGCGACGGCTCGGCCTTGGCGGCGGGCTTGGAGTCCGCCGGTTTGGAGTCCGCCGGTTTGGAGTCAGCCGGTTTGGGTCCGCCGGTTTTGATTGGGCCGTCTTGGCGTCCGCGAGCACCTCGGTCGCCTTGGCGTCGATGATCGGAGGATCGCGGCGAAGGCCGGGCGCGCCGACGGTCTGCGTCGCGGAGGGCTTGCCGGCGGTCTGGCCTGCGCTCTCGTCGGCGCCAGCGGCGGGATCGGGTTTGCGGTCGTCTGCCATGTGTCCTCGCATGCTCGCCCCGGTATAGGCGCCGGCGGCGCGTGAAAATGCCGCGCGCCTCCGCCTAGGGCGCCAATAAGGCGAAAAGATCGTCTTCGTTCGGGCGCTCGGGGCATAGAACGCGAAGCCCGCGGTCGCGGATCGGCGCGCCGGCGTCTTTCGACAGAGCGAGATGACGGAAGCCTTCGAGGCGCGCCTGGGCCCGCCTCGTCAAGCTGCTTGACGAACAACGCGGCGGCCCGCCGCGAGTAATGCAGCACGCTCGCGCCTGCGGCGCCGACGGCGACGGCGCGCTGGCGATCGCTCCAGGCCTCCGGCTCGGCGGCGTAGGCGACGAGCAGACGCGTCGCGAGGCCGAGCCGCGCGAGGGCCGCCTCGACGGTGGGCTTGCGGTCCGCGCCGGCGAGATAGAGCGCGCGGCCGGCCGCCTTGGAGCGGGCGAGCAGCTCGACGAGCGCGGCGGCGTCTCCGGCGGCGACGTGAACGTCGGCGAAGCCGGCGGCGCGGGCGGCCGCGGCGGTGGCGGCGCCGACCGCGTAGAGCGGGCGCGTCAAGAGCGTCGCGCGCTCTTCGGGCGGGCGGGCGGCGAGGCCGGCGAAGGCGTGACGGCTGGTCGCCACGACCAGATCGACCGGCGGAAGCGGCGGCAGGGCCACGACGACGAGGCGCGTCACCGGCAGCAGGATCGTTTCGAAGCCCAGCGCCGCCAGCCGGGCGGCGCTCGCCTGCGCGTCGGCGACGGCGCGGGTGAGGACGACCGCCACGCCCGCCTCAGGCGCGATGGGCGAGCGCGTCGGCGGGGGCGCGCGCCAGTATGTCGCGGCCCGCCTCGGCCCCGAGCCGGGCGGCGTCGGCGGGGCGCCCTGNCGCGGCGACCGCCCATTCCTGCGAGCCGTCCTCGCGCAGCAGCAGGCCCTTGAAGTCGAGCCGGCCCGCCTCAAGACGGGCGTGGCCGGCGATGGNGGTGCGGCAGGAGCCGTCGAGAACGGCGAGAAAGGCGCGTTCGCAGGCGAGCGCCTGGCCGGTCGGCGCGTCGAGAATCGGGGCGAGCCAGTCGCGCGTGCGGGCGTCGTCGACGCGCGCGGCGATGGCGATGGCGGCCTGGCCGACCGGCGGCAGGAAGGCGTCGACGTCGAAGATCTCGGTGGCGCGGTCGGCCAAGCCAAGGCGCTTGAGGCCGGCCAGCGCCAGCAGCGTGCCGGCGACCTCGCCTTGCTCCAGCTTGCGCAGCCGGGTCTGCACGTTGCCGCGCAGCAGGCCGACCTTGAGGTCGGGGCGGGCGCGGCGGATCATCGCCTGACGACGCAGCGAGGCCGAGCCGATGACGGCGCCGGGCGCGATCTGCGAAAAGCGCGCGCCGCCGGCGCCGATGAAGACGTCGCGCGCGTCCTCGCGCGGCAGATAGCCGACGACGTCGATCTCGTCGGGCAGGAAGGTCGGCACGTCCTTGGCCGAATGCACCGCGATGTCGATCGCGCCGTCGATCAGCGCCTGATCGAGCTCGCGGGTGAACAGGCCCTTGCCGCCGGCCTGCGCCAGCGCGCGATCCTGAATCTGGTCGCCCGTCACCTTGATCTCGACGATCTCGACGCGGGCGGGGTCGACGCCGTGGGCGGTCGCGAGGCGGTCGCGGGTTTCGAAAGCCTGCGCCATCGCGAGCGGCGAGCCGCGCGTCCCCAGCCTCATGAAAGGATCGCTCATCTTCAGCCTGTCTCCCGACGCGCCGCTGCCGAGGCGGCCTCGTCGTGCTATACGATCATCCCGACGAAATGCAGATGGCCGCGATCGGCCGGACAGGTCTTATGCGCGTTCTTGGGATCGAGACAACCTGCGACGAAACAGCGGCCGCCATCGTCGCGCTGAAGCCCGGCGGCGGCGGCGAGATTCTCGCCAACGAGGTGCTCAGCCAGATCGCCGAACACGCCGCCTTCGGGGGCGTGGTGCCGGAGATCGCGGCGCGCGCCCATGTCGAGGCGCTCGACCATTTGATCCGGCGCGCCTGCGCAAGGGCGCGGATGAAGCTCGCCGACGTCGACGCCATCGCCGCCGCCGCCGGGCCGGGGCTGATCGGCGGGGTGATGATCGGCCTGACCACCGGCAAGGCGTTGGCGCTGGCGCTGAAAAAGCCTTTGGTGGCGGTAAATCATCTCGAAGCGCACGCCTTGACGGCGCGGCTGACCGACAATCTCGCCTTTCCCTATCTGCTGCTGCTGGTCTCCGGCGGTCATACGCAATTGCTGGCGGTGAAGGGGCTCGGCGACTATCAGCGCCTGGGCACCACCATCGACGACGCGGTCGGCGAGGCCTTCGACAAGGTCGCAAAGATGCTCGGCCTGCCCTATCCGGGCGGACCTCATGTCGAGGAGCAGGCGCTNCAGGGCGATCCCGAACGCTTCGCCTTTCCCCGGCCGATGGCGGGGCGGGCNGGGGCCGATCTGTCGCTGTCGGGGCTCAAGACCGCGGTGAGGATCGAGGCGGAGAAGATCGCGCCCTTGTCCGACCAGGACGTCGCGGATCTGTGCGCCTCGTTCCAGGCGGCGATCGTCGACGTTCTGATCGAGCGCACGCGCGCGGCGCTCAAGCTGTTCCGCGCCGCCGCAGGNGCGCCGACGGGGCTGGTGGTGGCCGGCGGCGTCGCCGCCAACGGCGCGATCCGCCGGGCCTTGGCGCGGCTCGCCGGGGAGACCGGCGTGCGGATCGTGACGCCGCCGTCGGCGCTGTGCACCGACAACGGCGCGATGATCGCCTGGACGGGGATCGAGCGGGTGTCGCGCGGCATGGTCGACGATCTCGACGTGGCGGCGCGGCCGCGCTGGCCGCTCGATCCGGACGCCGAGCGCGCCGTCGGGGGCAAGGCGTGAGCCGGCTCNCAGCGCTGCGCGGTCGTGGGCGCGGGATCGTGGGGCACGGCGCTGGCGCTGGCGGCGGCGCGGGCGGGGCGCGAGGTCGCGCTGTGGGGCCGCGACGCCGAGCAGATGCGGGCGATGGCCGCGACGCGCCGCAACGCGCGGCATTTGCCGGAGGTCGATCTTCCGACGGCGATCCGCCCGACCAGCGATCCCGACGCGCTCGGCGAGGCGGATTTCGTTCTGATGGTGACGCCGGCGCAATCGCTGCGNGGCGGTGGCGGGGCGCTGGCGGGCGCGTTGCCGCAGGGCGCGCCCGTGGTGCTCTGCGCCAAGGGGATCGAGCGCGGATCGGGCGCCTTGATGAGCGACGTCGCCGGCGACGCGCTGCCGGGTCGCCCCGTCGCGGCGCTGTCGGGGCCTTCCTTCGCGCAGGACGTCGGGCGGGGATTGCCGACGGCGGTGACGCTCGCCGCGCAGGANCGAGGGCTGGCGCGCGCGCTCGCCGAGGCGCTCGGCTCGTCGTCGTTCCGGCTCTATCACACGACCGATCTTCTCGGCGCCGAACTGGGCGGGGCGGCCAAGAACGTGCTCGCCATCGCCTGCGGCGTGGCGCAGGGGCGGGGCTGGGCNGCCTCCGCCAACGCCGCGCTGATCGCGCGGGGATTCGCCGAATTGTCGCGATTCGCGCGCGCCTACGGGGCGCGGGCGGAGACGCTGATGGGCCTGTCGGGCCTCGGCGATCTGGTGCTGACCTGCAACTCGACGCAATCGCGCAATTTCTCGCTCGGGATCGCGCTGGGGCGCGGCGAGGCGCTGGCGCAGGCCGATCACGGCAAGCTCGCCGAAGGCGCGGCGACAGCCCCGGTGCTGATCGAGAAGGGCGTCGAGATGCCGATCGCGGAGGCGGTGGCGGCGCTGCTGGCCGGGAAGATCGACGTCGCCGGCGTGATCGAGGGGCTGATGGGGCGCCCGCAGAAGGCGGAGGCTTAAGCGCGTCTCCATCCAAGATGCGCCAGGGCGCGGGCGGCCTGTTTGCGCGACGCGCCGCTGACGAACTCGATACGATCGTCGTGAGACAGACGAAACGCCCAGCCGCCCGGCTCCACCAAGATTCGTGCGTCCCACCCCAGCTTGATCGCATGCTCCAGCAGCGCGCGAAGACGTTCGTCCTCGCCATGCTCCAGCCGATGCGCCGGAGCATCCGCCAAACGACGCGCTTCGCTCAAGGCGCGGCGCCATTCCCGGAACGCTCGCCAATCCGGCCAATCGGTCTTACCGGGTGATTGGTCGTCGCCAAACGGCGTCCCGTCAAAGATGACCATGGCTTTGCGAATCGGTCCAAACGCGGCGGCAAGCGCCTCCGCGGCCGCGGTCGCGGTTGACGGCTCGATGTAGCACATCGGCCGGTTCCGTCAGCCTCTTCGCCTTGGCGCTTCGCAACTCGGGAGCGGCCTCCTGTGGCGTCAGAAATCGCATCGCGCTTCCGCTCTTTGGTTGGTCGCGCTAGCCTGCGCCCGACCTTGTCAGGAGACCGCCATGATCTTCGCCGCCATGTGCCACGACAAGCCCGGGATGCTGGAGACGCGGCTGGCGATCCGGCCGACCCATCTGGCCTATCTCAACGCCCATCCCACCGTCGTGAAGGCGGCCGGCGCGCTGCTCGGGCCGGACGGCGCCGCCGCCGGATCGCTGCTGATTCTCGACTGCGCCGACCAGAAGGCGGCGGAAACCTTCTGCGCCGGCGACCCCTTCGCGATCGCCGGGCTGTTCGGCTCGGTCGAGGTGAAGCCGTGGCGTCAGGCCGTCGGCGCGCCGGTCGGCTGAGCCGCGTCGTGACCAAAGCGACGAAGCCCGCGGCTAAAGCCGCCGCGCCGAAAAAGCCGACCCGCCCGCCGCGCGGGCCGGGGCGCGCCTATTGGCTCGTCAAGAGCGAGCCGGAGAAATGGTCGTGGGACGATCAGGTCAAGGCCGGGGCCAAGGGCACGGTCTGGGACGGGGTCAAGAACCACACCGCCAAGCTTAACCTGATGGACATGCGCAAGGGCGACCTCGCCTTCTTCTACCACTCCAACGAAGGCTTGGCGGTGGTGGGGATCGTCGAGGTGATCCGCGAAGCCTATCCCGATCCCAAGCTGCCGGCGGGCGAACCCTGGGTGGTGGTCGACGTCAAGGCGGTCGAGCCGATGCCGAAGCCGGTGACGCTGGCGCAGGTGAAGGCGACGCCGGCGCTGAAGGAGATGGCGCTGGTGACGTCGTTCCGGCTGTCGGTGCAGCCGGTGACGGAGGCGGAGTGGAAAGCGGTCCGCGCGATGGGCGGGCTGTGAGCGCCAAACCCTACCGCCCGAATGTCGGGATCGCGCTGTTCTCGCGCGAGGGGCTGGTGTGGGCCGGCAAGGGCCGGTCGGCCGGGCCGGAGATCGTCGAGCCGGGCTTCGAGTGGCAGATGCCGCAAGGCGGGATCGAGCCGCATGAGGACGTCGTGGAGGCGGCGCGGCGGGAGCTGGCGGAGGAAACCGGCGCGAGATCCGTCGCCTTTCTCGCGGCGACGGACGAGTGGCTGCCCTATGAGTTTCCGCCCTATTCTGGGCCGCCGCACCGGCTCGATCGCTGGCGCGGCCAGACGCAGCGCTGGGTCGCGTTTCGCTTTCTGGGAGAGGAGAGCGAATTCGACCTGTCGCGGCTCAACGACGGCGATCCGCCGGAATTCTCGCAATGGGCTTGGACGGCGCTGGCGGATTTGCCGGCGATGGCGACGCCGCACAAGCGCGCGACCTACGCGATCATCGCGCGGGCCTTCGCCGCCTTCGCCGCGCCGGTCGCATGAGCGCGGCCCGCATCGCGCGCTTGCTTGGCTTCGTCGCGGCGGCGTCGTGGGCCTTGGCGTTCCTGTTCTGGCGCCCTGGACCGTCGAGGGGCTGGTTATGAGTTTCGGCGGGGCCCTGGCGCTGTCGGCTCTGGGGAGCGCGCGTTCCAGCGGCTCGCCACCGAGGCCGAACGGCGGGCCGATCTCGAAGACCGTGTCCGCAACCCGCCGAGCTGACCAACAGGGGCCCTGACGAAACAGGGCCAAACGTCAAAACGCCCGGCGGCCGGGCGTTTCGTAAGTTCGACGCGGTCGAGGCTTGCGACGGCTTCGCGCCTCAGATCTTCAGAGCGGCCTTGAGCCCTGCAACTGCGCGAGCTTGGTTTCGGCGCGCTGCTTGGCGTTCTGCTCCTTGGCGTCAGCGACGTCTTCGGAGGCGTTCTTGATTTCGCGGTCGATGGCGACGGCGTCGGNCTCTTCGAGCGGCAACGATTGCTCGGCCAGCAGCGTGAAACCGTCGGCGTTCACATCGGCGAAGCCGCCGCGCACGAACATTTTGCGCGCCTTGCCGCCCGACTGCGACACCGTGACGACGCCCGGCCGCAGGGCGGTCATCAAAGGCGCGTGCTTTTCAAGAATCGTCATTTCGCCTTCGCCGGCGGGGATGACGACGCTCTCGACCTGATCGGAGAAGAGAATCTTCTCAGGCGAGACGAGTTCGAAGTGGAAAGCCATCAGTCAGTCTCCGGTCGAGAGCGATGGCCGGGCGCGGGCCCGGCCGTCCCTGTCCCGCCTCACGCGGCCTCGGCCGCGAGACGCTGGGCCTTCTCGACCGCCTCCTCGATGGTGCCGACCATGTAGAAGGCGGCCTCCGGGAGATGGTCGTACTTGCCTTCGACGAGGCCCTTGAAGCCCTTGATCGTGTCGGCGAGCGCCACGAGCTTGCCGGGCGAGCCGGTGAACACTTCCGCGACGTGGAAGGGCTGCGACAGGAAGCGCTCGATCTTGCGGGCGCGGGCGACGGCGAGCTTGTCCTCCTCGGACAGTTCGTCCATGCCCAGGATCGCGATGATGTCCTGAAGCGCCTTATAGCGCTGAAGCACCTGCTGAACCTGACGGGCGACGCCGTAATGCTCGTCGCCGACGATCAGCGGGGAGAGCATGCGCGAGGTCGAGTCGAGCGGGTCGACCGCCGGGTAGATGCCCTTTTCCGCGATCGAGCGCGAGAGCACGGTGGTCGCGTCCAAGTGGGCGAAGGAGGTCGCCGGCGCCGGGTCGGTCAAGTCGTCGGCGGGGACGTAAATCGCCTGCACCGAGGTGATCGAACCCTTGGTCGTGGTGGTGATGCGCTCCTGCATCGCGCCCATGTCGGTGGCGAGGGTGGGCTGATAGCCCACCGCCGAGGNGATGCGGCCGAGCAGCGCCGACACTTCCGAACCCGCCTGCGTGAAGCGGAAGATGTTGTCGACGAAGAACAGCACGTCCTGACCCTGATCGCGGAAATGCTCGGCGACGGTCAGGCCCGACAGCGCGACGCGGGCGCGCGCGCCCGGCGGCTCGTTCATCTGGCCATAGACCAGCGCGGCCTTGGAGCCCTCGGTCGAGCCGTTGTTCTCTTCGGNGTTCTTGTTGACGCCGCCCTCGATCATCTCGTGATAGAGGTCGTTGCCCTCGCGGGTGCGCTCGCCGACGCCGGCGAAGACGGAGTAGCCGCCGTGCGCCTTCGCGACGTTGTTGATCAGCTCCATGATCAGCACGGTCTTGCCGACGCCCGCGCCGCCGAACAGGCCGATCTTGCCGCCCTTGGCGTAGGNGGCGAGCAGGTCGACGACCTTGATGCCCGTCTCCAGAATCTGCGCCTCGGTCGACTGCTCGACGTAAGCGGGCGCGTCCTGATGGATGGCGCGCATCGCCTCGGCCTTGATCGGGCCGGCTTCGTCGACCGGCTCGCCGATCACGTTCATGATGCGCCCGAGCGTGCCCGCGCCGACGGGCACCGAGATCGGGGCGCCGGTGTCGGTGACTTCCTGACCGCGGGTGAGACCCTCGGAGACGTCCATCGCGATGCAGCGCACGGAGTTCTCGCCGAGATGCTGGGCGACTTCGAGAACGAGGCGTTGGCCGTTGTTCTTGGTCTCCAGCGCGTTCAAAATCTGCGGCAGGTGGCCGTCGAACTTCACGTCGACGACGGCGCCGATCACCTGCGTGATCCGGCCCACCTTGGAATTGTCGATACCAGCCATCATCGACTCTGATCAAGTTGCGGGCGTCGCGCCCTGCCTGTTCGGTCGGGCGCCGCCTGCGCGGCCGCGGGAAAATAAGCGCGCCGGCTCAGAGAGCTTCCGCGCCGGAGATGATCTCGATCAGCTCCTTGGTGATCATCGCCTGACGCGTGCGGTTGTAGGTCAGGGTCTGCTTGCGGATCATCTCGCCGGCGTTGCGCGTGGCGCTGTCCATCGCGCTCATGCGCGCGCCCTGCTCGGAAGCGGCGTTTTCGAGCAGCGCCCGGAACACCTGCACCGAGACGTTGCGTGGCAGCAGCTCGTTGAGGATCTCGCCCTGGTCGGGCTCATACTCGTAGCTGGTGGCCGCCGCCGGTTTGCCGGAGGCGGACGCGCCGACCTGCGCAGGAATGAGCTGCTGGGCGGTGGGGATCTGCGAGATGACCGACTGGAACTTCGAGAAGAACAGCGTCGCGACGTCGAACTCGCCGGCCTCGAACATAGCCAGCACCTTCTTGGCGATGGCGTCGCCGTCGGCGAAGGAGAGCTGACGCACGCCGCGCAGGTCGACCGGGTCGAGCAGCAGCGAACCGTATTGGCGGCGAAGCTGGTCGAGACCCTTCTTGCCGACGCAGAGGATCTTGACCGTCTTGCCCTGGCCCTGAAGGCGCAGGATGTGCTCGCGCGCCAGACGCACGATGGCGGAGTTGAAGGCGCCGCACAGGCCGCGCTCGGCGGTGCAGACGATCAACAGATGCGTCTGATCCCGGCCGTTGCCGGCGAGCAAAGCGGGCCCTTTTCGCCGGAGCCGACGCCGCCGGCGAGATTGAGAGCGTCGTCTCCATCTTCTCCGCGTAGGGCGCGCCGCCTCGGCCGCCATCTGGGCGCGCCGCAGCTTGGCCGCCGCGACCATCTGCATGGCCTTGGTGATCTTCTGGGTCGCCTTGACCGAGGCGATCCGGTTTCGCAGTTCCTTCAGCGAGGCCATAATCTATCCGCCGATCCTGAGAGGGGTCTTCGCCGCGAGGCCCTCGCCGCACGGGCGAGCCGGTGGCCTCGCGCTTGCGCGAGGGCCTTGCGCGCTTACGCGAAAGCCTTGGCGAAGGCGTCGATGGCGGACTTCAGCTTGGCCGCGGTGTCGTCGGACAGGTCCTTCGACGTGCGGATCGCCTCCAGAATCTCCGGATGCTTGGTGCGCAGCGTCGTCAGCCACTGATCCTCGAAGGCGCGCACGCGGTTGACCGGGAGCGGGTCGAGATAACCGTTGATGCCGGCGTAGATCACCGCGACCTGCTCCTCCATCTTCAGCGGCGAGAACTGCGGCTGCTTGAGGAGCTCGGTGAGGCGCGAACCGCGGTTGAGCAGGCGCTGCGTCACCGCGTCGAGGTCGGAGCCGAACTGCGCGAAGGCCGCCATTTCGCGGTACTGCGCGAGCTCGCCCTTGATCTTGCCGGCGACCTTCTTCATCGCCTTGGTCTGCGCGGAGGAGCCCACGCGCGACACCGACAGGCCGACGTTCACCGCCGGGCGGATGCCCTGGTAGAACAGGTCCGTCTCAAGGAAGATCTGGCCGTCGGTGATCGAGATCACGTTGGTCGGGATGTAGGCCGACACGTCGTTGGCCTGCGTCTCGATGACCGGCAGCGCGGTCAGCGAACCCGCCTTGTTGGCGTCGTTCAGCTTGGCGGCGCGCTCCAGCAGGCGGGAGTGGAGATAGAACACGTCGCCGGGATAGGCTTCGCGGCCCGGCGGGCGGCGCAGCAGCAGCGACATCTGGCGGTAGGCGACGGCCTGCTTGGACAGATCGTCATAGACGATCACGGCGTGCATGCCGTTGTCGCGGAAATACTCGCCCATCGCGCAGCCCGAGAAGGGCGCGAGGAACTGCATCGGCGCGGCGTCCGAGGCGGTGGCGGCGACGACGATCGAATATTCCAGCGCGCCCTGCTCTTCGAGCACCTTCACGAACTGGGCGACGGTCGAGCGCTTCTGGCCGATGGCGACGTAGACGCAGTAGAGCTTCTGGCTNNCTCCGCCGGCGACGTTGAGCGGCTTCTGGTTGAGGATGGTGTCGAGCGCGATCGCGGTCTTGCCGGTCTGGCGGTCGCCGATGATCAGCTCGCGCTGGCCGCGGCCGATCGGGATCAGNNCGTCGATGGCCTTGAGGCCGGTCGCCATCGGCTCGTGCACCGACTTGCGCGGAATGATGCCGGGCGCCTTGACGTCGACGCGGGCGCGGTGGTCGGCGACGATCGGGCCCTTGCCGTCGATCGGGTTGCCGAGCGCGTCGACGACGCGGCCGAGCAGACCCTTGCCGACCGGCACGTCGACGATGGCGCCGGTGCGCTTGACCGTCTGGCCTTCCTTGATGTCGCGGTCCGCGCCGAAAATGACGACGCCGACATTGTCGCTCTCGAGGTTGAGCGCCATGCCGCGGATGCCGTTTTCGAACTCGACCATTTCGCCCGCCTGGACGTTGTCGAGACCGTAAACGCGGGCGATGCCGTCGCCGACGGACAGAACCTGGCCGACTTCGGTGACCTGGGCCTCGGCGCCGAAGTTCTGGATTTCAGACTTCAGGATCGAGGAGATTTCAGCGGCGCGGATGTCCATCAGCCGACCTCTTTCATGCGGGTTCGAATGGCGTTGAGTTTGGTCTTGAGCGAGCCGTCATACATGCGCGAACCGAGCACGACGAGGCCGCCGACAATGGCGGGATCGACCGAGACCGAGACGTCCACCGACTTGCCGCCGGTGATCGACCTGAGCGCGTCTTCGACGTTGCGCTTCTGATCTTCGGTGAGAGGCTGGGCGACCGTGACGCGGGCGCGCGACGCCCTTGGCGGCGTCGGAGAGCTTGGAATAGCCCTCGATCATGTCGCCGACGGCGAAGAGACGGCGCTTGCGGGCGAGAAGACGCAGGAAATTGCCGGCGAGGCCGCCTATCCCGGTCTTGTCGAGAACGGCGCCCAGCGCCTTCTCCTGAACGTCGGCGGCGAAAGCCGGACTTTTCACCAGGCGGGAGAGATCGGCGCTTTCCGCCAGCATCTTGCCGAAGCGGGCGAGATCGGCGCCGACGGCGTCGGTCGCCTTGCTCTCCTGCGCGAGCGAGAACAGCGCTTGGGCGTAGCGCCCCGCCATCCCCGAAACAACCGTTTGTTCTTGCGCCATCGATCCGTCCCGGGCCCGCGGCCGTTCACCCAAAACTGTCTCGCGTCCATCAGCCCGGCGCGCGTCGCGGCCGAGCCAAGGGCTGCGGCGGCGGGCTCGCGCCGTGGCGTCGCGGGAGGCGACGCACGCGCGCGGCGGGCGGCGAGGCGACCGGGGCGGCGCGCATGACGCAAGCCGCTCCGACGAGCGGGCGTCACCTAACATAGACGATTTTGAGGCGCAACACCGCGTGGGCGCCTCGCGTGAGGCTTTGGGATGAGAGGCGCGCAAAGGCGCCCGTTTCTCTGTAGCTTGGCGGCGAAGGGACGAGGTGGTGGACGGCATGACGGGGGACAGGTCGGGCGATGGAGCTGGCGTCGCGTGGAGAATCGCCGCCTTCGACGCTTTGAGCGCGCGCGAGGCGCATGACCTTTCGCGNCTGCGACAGGCCGTGTTCGTGGTCGAGCAGGCTTGCGTCTTTCCCGAAATCGACGGCCTCGATCCGGCGGCGCGGCATCTGACGGGATGGCGCGGCGGCGCGCTCGTCGCCTGCGCGCGGCTGTTGCCGGCGGGCGCGAAGATGGCGGCGCGCTCGATCGGGCGGGTCGCGACGGCGGCGAACGCCCGCGGAGGCGGGCTCGGCCGCGCCGTGATGGCGCGGGCGCTCGCTCAGTTGCTGGCGGAGGACNNGCGCGCGCCGATCGACCTGTCGGCGCAGGCGCATCTGGAGCGGTTTTACGCGAGCTTCGGGTTTCGGGCGACGGGCGCGGTTTACGACGAGGACGGCATCGCGCATGTTGACATGCGGCTGGAGCCGGGCGCGCAGGCGCGCCTGATCGCGCCGGATGCTTGCTTGATGCAAGACGCGAGGACGACAGAATGAGGAAGGCGCTGGCTGGCGGGCGCGCCGCTTCTTGGGCGCTGGCGTTCGCGGGGGCGACCATGACGCCGTTCGGCGCCTCCGCGCAGGCGAAGTGCGCAATCGAACAAAATTCCTTCTCGGTGGCGAACGGCCAAACCAATCGCGCGAGCGCCAGGACCGACGGGGCCGCCTGCGAGTGGATCTATTGGGGCGGGGCCACTAATATTTACGAGTCGATCCGCTTTGTCGCCCATCCCGCCCACGGCCGTCTTTCGCGCTACACTCCGGCCGGCTTTCGTTACCATCCGAAGCCGACCTATCACGGCAAGGACAGCTTCACCGTGAAGGTCTGCGGCCGCACCCAGGGCGTTCCGGGCTGCTCCACGATCATCTACGACGTCACCGTTGAGTGATCACATCCCAAGCGCTCGATCAGCGGGGGAATGAGCGGGGCGTCGGCCGNGGGCATGGGGTAATCGCGCATTTTCCCCGGCCGCACCCATTTCAGCGCCTGCCCGTNCATGGGGCGCGCCAGGCCTGTCCATTTGCGGCAGACATAGAGCGGCATCAGCAGGTGAAAATCGTCATAGGCGTGGCTGGCGAAGGTCAGCGGCGCGAGGCAGGTTTCGCGGGTCTCGATCCCCTCCTCGCGCAATTCGCGGATCAGCGCCGTCTCCGGGCGTTCGCCCGGCTCGACCTTGCCGCNCGGAAACTCCCACAGTCCGGCGAGCTGTTTGCCGGGCGGGCGTTGGGCCAGCAAGACGCGCCCGTCCGGATCGACCAGCGCGCAGGCGACGACGAGCAGCAGCCGGGCGGGGCCGGCGGGGGAAGGGGCGCGTTCTCGCAGCCCGTCCAGGCGGGAAGGCCGAAATCGCCGTTCGTCTCAGAGGCCATTGACGATCGCCTTGATCGGCTTGTCTTCCTTGCCGGTCACCGTGACGCTCTCCCACACCGCGCCGCCCTGCGTGGCGAAAGTGCCTTCCGGCTTCCAGACGATCTGGGTCGACAGGTAGTAGGTTCCCGGCGCGACATGGTCGAAGCTGAAGCGGCCGTTGGAATCGGTCTTCACCGTGCGCTGCGCCTCGACATAGGCGGGGTCGGTCGCCTCGGCCTGTCGATACTGCGCGGCGGGCAGGAATTTCTTGCCGCCATAGAGTTTCTCGAAGCGTTCGCGGGCGTAGGCGGTGGCGGGGATAAGCCGCACCGGCTCGCCGACGGCGTGCTTGGCGGTTCCATTCGGCGTTTTCAGGAAGGCGTGCCCGTCGATGCGGGTCTCGCCTTGCTTGTGAATGTAAGCGGCTTCCCCGGCGTCGAAGGCGGCTGAGATTTTCGCGGCGGGCTCGGTCGACTGGCAGCCCGCCACAATCATTGCGAAGCGTCAGCGACGAAGCGATCCATGCAGGCGCGCGGCGGCATGGATCGCTTCGCTTCGCTCGCAATGACGGCGCGGAAAGACAGGGACGCGTCACGAGCGATAATCCCCGTTGATCTCGACGTAAGCCTTGGTGAGGTCGCAGGTCCACACCGTGAACTTGCCTTCGCCCAGCTCCAGATCGACGCGGATCTCGATCTCGGGGTTCTTCATGTAGGCGGAGGCTTTGGCCTCGTCGTNAATGGGGTCTCGCAGGCCGTTATGGGCGAGGCAATGCGGCCCGAACCAGATCGCCAGCTTGTCGCGCTCGGCCGGTTCGCCGGCCTTGCCGACGGCCATGACGACGCGGCCCCAATTGGCGTCCTCGCCGGCGACGGCGGTCTTGACCAAAGGCGAGTTGGCGATCGCCATCGCGACTTTGGCGGAGGCGTCGGAGACCGCGCCCTCGACGCGCACGGTCACGAATTTGCGCGCGCCCTCGCCGTCGCGGGCGACCTGCTGGGCGAGGTTGAGAAGGAGATGGTCGAGCGCCTTGGCGAAATCGGCCAGACGCGGATCGTCGGCGGTCGCGACATGCGGCGCGCCGCGCTCTTTGGCCTTGCCGGTCGCGAAGAGCATCAGTGTGTCGGAGGTCGAGGTGTCGGAATCGACGGTGATCGCGTTGAAGCTGGTTTCGACAGATTTCGACAGCAGCGCCTGCAAGGCGGGGGCGGCGACGTCGGCGTCGGTGAAGACGAAGGAGAGCATGGTCGCCATGTCGGNGGCGATCATGCCGGCGCCNNTGGCCATGCCGGCGATGGTCACCTCGACGCCGCCGATCGTCGCGCTTGCGGTCGCGACCTTGGGAAAGGTGTCGGTCGTCATGATCGCGCGGGCGGCGTCGAGCATGGCGTGACCTTTGGCCTGCGAGGCGAGGTGATCGAGCACGCCCTCGAATTTCGAGGCGTCGANGGGCTCGCCGATGACGCCGGTCGAGGCGATGAAGATCTCGGAGGGCCTGGCGCCGGTGGCCCTGGCGCAGATCGCCGCGGTCTTCTCGACGGCGGCCGCGCCGACATGGCCGGTGAAGGCGTTGGCGTTGCCGGAATTGACGACCACGGCGCGGGCGCGCCCGCCCTTCAGATTGGTGCGGCACCAATCGACCGGCGCGGAGGNGCACAGAGATTTGGTGAAGACGCCGGCGACGGTCGCGCCCTCGTCCATCACCGCGAGGGTGACGTCGGTGCGGCCCTTGTAGCGAATGCCGGCCTCGCCCGAGGCGAAGCGCACCCCGGNCACGCCCGGCAGCGCGGGATAGGAGGTGGGCGCAAGCGGGGAGACGGGAACGGGTTTGGCCATGAGACGCCTCGCGGGATCGGTCCGCACGGTTTTCCGCTCTCGCGGCGTTTCGTCAAGCCGTCGCGACGGCGGCGGCGCGGTTCTTGCCCGTCAGGCCGTCGAGGCTTCTTCACGAGGTTGCACATGTCCCAATCTGGCGCCCCCAAATATCACGCGCTCGACGGCTATCGTTTCCTGGCGGCNGATGGGGTCGTGCTCCTGCATTACAGCGTCGATTTCAAGATCGTCGAGGACGGACGCTGGCCCTTCATCGAAGGCATGCGGGCGATGGTCGACATTTTCTTCCTGTTGTCGGGCTTCGTCATCGCTGTGTCCTATCGCGACAGGTTGGGCTCGCGCGCCGGTGCGGGCNNCTATCTCAAGGCGCGTCTGGCGCGGATCTACCCGCTGCATCTGGCGACCTTCGCGATCATGGCGGCGGCGGCGCTGGCGGCCGCGCGGGTCGGCGTGGAGATCGGCTATCCGAAGAATTTCGGGCTCGACGGCGTCGTTCCGAGCCTGCTGCTGACGCAGGCCTGGGGAATGCTCGACCATGACTCGTTCAACGCGCCGTCATGGTCGCTGAGCGCGGAGTTCTTCGTCTATCTGCTGACGCCGGCGGCGTTCTGGCTGGCGCGGCGNGCTGACGACGGGGCGGCGCTGCTGCTGGCGCTCGACATTTATTTCGGGCTGGAGCTGGCGCGCGTCGCGGCNGGGGTGCGGCCGCTCACGGTGGCGACCTACGATTTCGGGATGTTGCGGGCGGTCGCGCCGTTCTTCGCGGGGTGGCGATCGGCTTCGCGCAGCCGCGGGCCGGCGCCGCGGCCCGGCCGATGGGCGGGGCTGGCGCGCTGGCGCGTGGCGCATGGGCTGGGCGCGCTGATCCTGGTCGGCCTGTGGTTCGACGCGCCGGCGGCGGCGCTGGTGGCGCTGTTCGGGGCGATGGCGGCGACGGCGGCGGCCTGCGAGCGGGCCGGACGCCCCAGCCTGCTGCGCGGGGCGGCGATGCGCACGCTCGGCGACATGTCCTTCGCCGTCTACATGCTGCATCCAGTGATCTACAAGCCGGCCTCGCTGCTGGCGCGACGGCTCGGGCTGCTCGACGGCGGGCTGGGGGCGAGCGCGGCGGCGCTGGCGACGACCGCGGCGACGCTCGCGGCGGCCTATGTCTGCTATCGCTGGTTCGAGACGCCCGCGCGCCGGCGGCTGACGGCGATGCCGTTCGGCCGGACGGCGCGGCCGGGCGCGTCGCGCTCGCGCCCGGATGAGCGACGGCTCAGCGCGGCGCGAGGCCGAGGCTCGCCTTGGCGCCGGCGTCGAGGGCCAGCGTCGCGGCGTCGCCGATCACCGCGAAGGAGGTGCGCGGCTTGCTCAGCCCCGCCGTGTAGACGGCCCAGACGAAGCCGGCCGCCTCGGCCGCCTCGCNGGTCGCGCGCAGGATGGCGAGGCGGGCGGCGGGGTCCGCCTCGTCCTGGAACACACCGAATTCGCCGAGCATGACGTGGCCGGCGGGAATGGCGTGGCGGGCGGCCCAATCGGCGACGCGGGCGAAATCGGCGGCGAGCGCGGCGGGGCCCGCGCCGGAGGCGCGATAGGCCTCCAGCGCGCGGGCGACGCCCTGCGTCAGGTCGCGACGCTTGTCGCGGTCGGTCACGAGCGCGCCGACGCGTCGGCGCGCGGCGGCGAGCAGGCGGGCGGCGGCGGCGTCGTCGAGGGCGGCGGCGGGATAGGGCAGGCGGGTCAGGAAGCGCGCCGGCGTGGTCTCCCAGGGCTGGCCGGCATGGGTGATCGCCATCGGCTCGTAATAGTGAAAGCTCCAGATCAGCGCCGGGTCGGCGGCGTAGGGCTTGGGGTCGACGCGCAGCAGGCCGTCGAGGCCGCCGCCGCGCGCGCCGGTGAGGACGAGGGTGAGATCGGGCGCGGCCTTGCGCGCCGCCGCATGCAGCGCCGCGAGCTGGGCGGGCCAGCGGTCGGCGGCGACGAAATGCGAAAACCAGTCCTGATCGGGCTCGTTGACCAGCCNCAGCGCCGTCGTCGCCGACGGCAGCGGCGCGAGGCGACGCGCCATCTCGGCGACGACGCCGAGATAACGCTCGAACAGGATCGGGGCGCGCCCGCCGGTGCCCAGAACGTCGTGCAGCCCGTCGGGCCGGTCGGCCATTTCGGGCAGCAGATGCAAATCGACGATCACCGCGAAGCCCGCCCCGTGCAAGCGCCGCGCGGCGGCGACGACGCGCTCGTAAAGCGCGCCGGCGGCCGCCTCGCCGACCCAGAAAAGGGNCGAAGGATCGACGTTGAGGCGGACGAAGTCGAACCCTTCGGCGCGCAGACGCGCGAGCCGGGCGTCGTCGACGCGAGCGCTCCAGTCGGGGAAATTGGCGCGGTCGTAGTCGGCGGCGAGGAACACGCTCTTGCCGGTCCACACCTGCCAGGCTTCGAAATTGACGCCCCGCCGGCCGGCGAAGCCGCTCGCCTGCGCGGGCGCGCCGGCGGCGAGCGCGAGCGCCGCGAAAATCGCCGCCGCCCAGCGGACGACGCGCATCATGCCGGCCATTCCTTCGTCTCCTTCACCGCGCGAGGCGCCCTCTTACCACGGCCGCAGGCGACGCGCCGTCGCCGCAAAGCGGAAGAATTTACTAGAAAGCGACCTT
Source organism: Rhodoblastus sp. (assembly GCA_013693735.1). GTDB lineage: Bacteria > Pseudomonadota > Alphaproteobacteria > Rhizobiales > Beijerinckiaceae. The sequence continues at coordinate 1,268,308 of CP059255.1, forward strand.
TCGGCTGCGCCGAAGGGACGAAACCTTCATCTTGGCGCGGCAGGATCGCCTGCGCGCCGGTTCGGCGCGGCGCGTCGCTGGAGGACGAAATGTCGGGGAGTCGGCCGCGGAGCGGCCCGCCGGAACGCAAGGCCGCCATNGTCGCGGGCCTCGACGCGCTGCGCTTCGCGGCCGCCGGTTGGGTGGCGCTGTCGCATGGCCTGCGGCTGCCGATCGACCGGCTGGCGGAGGGAAGCGGCGTCGGCCGCGCGCTCGGGGCGCTCAATAACGGGATGTTCAACGGCGTCGCCGCGGTGATGGTGTTCTTCGTGATCTCCGGCCTCGTCATCCATCTGCCGCAGGCTTTGGCGCAGCGCTCGGGCGTCGGCGTCTTCTCGCCGCTCAATCACTGGGTGCGCCGGCTCACGCGCATCCTGCCGCCGGTGATCGTGGCGACGTTGCTCGTGCGGGCGATGGGGCAGGAGCATGCGGCCGCGTTTCGCGGCATCCTCTGGAGCATCTGGTGCGAGATCGCCTATTACGCGCTCTACCCGGCGTTGCTGCTCGCGTTTCGACGGTTTTCGACGCGCGCGACGTTCCTGGCGACCACGGCGCTGTCGCTGGCGGCGATCGCGGCGACCTGGCCGACCGCCTATCACTCCCAACTCGACATTCTGCCGCTGGCGATCATCGGCCTGCCGGCNTGGATTCTGGGTTGCATGCTGGCCGAACGGATCTGCGAGCCGCGGCCGCTGCCCACCGGCGAGGTGTGGCTGTGGCGCCTGGCGGCGCTCGCGCTGTCGGCGGCGATGAAGGTTCCGGTGACGCACGGGCCCCTGCCGATCGGCTATCCGGCCGGGCACTGGCTGTTCGCGATCTTCGCCTATTTCTGGCTGATGCGCGAGATCGGGCATTTCCGGTCGCAGCCGCCGCCGGCCTCGATGGAGCGGCTCGGCGCCATGTCCTATTCGCTTTACCTGATCCATATGCCGGTGATCGCGGCGCTGGCGGCGATTCCGGCGGCGGCGCTGTCGCCCTCCCCGGCGGCGGCCGAAATGGTGCGCTGGGCGATCCAGCTCGGCGCGGTGGCGGGAGCGATGCAGCTGTTTTACTTCGGCGTCGAGGCGCCGTCGCATCGCCTGGCGCGCCGTCTCGGGCGGCTGGCGGCGGGGGCCTCGACGGCGCCGGCGCGCGGCTGAACCGGCGCGCGGCGGCGCGTCTTCAAAGCTCGGCCAGAGCCTCGACGANGGGCTGCGGCGACACCGAGGCCGGCGGCTGGAACGGATTGGACTGCACCAGCACGATGGCGGCGGCGGGCGCGGCGGCGAGCGCGAACAGCGTCAGCGCCACGAGCGCGGCGCGCCGGTTTTCGGCGTGGACGACGGCGATCGACAAAAGCGTGACGAAGCCGAGAAAGGCCATGCCGAGCCATTTGAGCGGGTTGACGTGGGTCTGGCTCAGCGAGATGCGCGCGTCGCGGTCGGCGCGCAGCTCGACGACCTTGCGCAACACGAGTTCGTGCAGCGTCGGGCCGGCGGCGGCGGCGAATTCGCGCGAGGAGGCGAGCTTGAGAAGGGCGTCGCTCGCCGTCTGCGCCGCCGGGCTGCTGGTCCGGCGCGCCAGCACGCGCCATTCGTCGACGGCGGCGTCGCGATAGGCGCGCAGCGCGCCGCGCAGGGCGTCGCGGGCGGCGGCGTCGGTTTGTCCCGCGACGTTGGTCAGCGAGCGCANGGAATCGGCCTCGCGATAGACCGCGGCGCTCGTGCGGTCATGCGCGCTCCAGGTGTCGTTGGCGAGAAAGGCCAGCGTCAGGCCGAACAGCACGCCGACGATGTTGATGAAGGGCGGCGCGACGCCGCGCAGCGAAGCGATCCAGCGCCCGACGCGCGGCGAGGCCATCGCGGCGTCGATCAGCCAGACCGCGACCGCCGTGCCGAGCACGGCGACGATGGCGTAGCCGTAATGGTCATAGGCTGCGAGCGCGCTCACACGAGCGCGCCGTGACAGTGCTTGCACTTGCCGGACCCGCAGGGGCAGGGCTCGTTGCGCGACACGCGTCCCCAGGTCGTGGGATCGGCAGGGTCGCGGGCGGGGGCCTGATCGGGTGCGGGAGACGCGGCGAAGCGCCGGGCGAGCGCCTCGGGCGTGAACTCGCCGGCCGCGATGGCGGCGTTGATCGCGTCGATCTGCTCCTCGCTGAGCCCCTGCAAGGGATCGAAATCGACGTCGCCCTGCGGCGGTCCGCCCTGCTGCATCTCGACGCGGTTGAGATGGCCGGTGGTGAGGTCGTCCCACTTCGCCATCATCGATTGGAACAGCTCGAAGGCCTCGGACTTGTATTCGTTGAGCGGATCGCGCTGGGCGTAGCCGCGATAGCCGATCACCTGGCGCAGGTGATCCAGCACGACCAGATGCTCCTGCCACAGATGGTCCATCGCCTGAAGCACGACCTGCTTCTCGACGGCGCGCATGGTGTCGGGGCCGACGCGTTCGACCCGCTCGGCGTAAGAGGCGTCGGCCGCCTTCTTGATGCGATCCTCCATCTCCTCTTCGGCGATGCCCTCTTCCTTCGCCCATTGGTCGACGGGAAGGTCGAGGTTGAGGCTTTGCGCGATGTCCTGCTTGAGGCCCTGCGCGTCCCACGCCTCGGCGTAGGAGTCCTTGGGAATGCGGCGCGACACCATGTCCTCGATGACGCCGTGGCGCATGTCGGCGATGGTCTCCTCGACGCTGTCCTGATCCATCAGCTCGCGACGACGCTCGAACACAACCTTGCGCTGGGCGTTCATCACGTCGTCGTATTTCAGGATGTTCTTGCGGATGTCGAAGTTGCGCGCCTCGACCTTCTGCTGCGCCTTTTCGAGCGCCTTGTTGACCCAGCTATGGACGATCGCCTCGTCCTGCTGGAGGCCGAGCTTGGTCAGCATCGCGTCCATGCGCTCGCCGCCGAAGATGCGCATCAGATCGTCCTGCGTCGACAGGAAGAACTTCGAGCGGCCCGGATCGCCCTGGCGGCCGCCGCGACCGCGCAGCTGGTTGTCGATGCGCCGGCTCTCGTGGCGCTCGGTGCCGATGATGTAGAGCCCGCCGGCGGCGAGCGCCTTCTCCTTCAGCTCCGCGACTTCGGCGCGGATCTCATCCTCGCGGCGCTGACGCTCGGCGGCGTCCTCGACGCCCTTCGNCTCCTGCGCGACGCGCATCTCGACATTGCCGCCGAGCTGGATGTCGGTGCCGCGGCCGGCCATGTTGGTGGCGATGGTGATCGCGCCCGGCACGCCCGCCTCGGCGACGATATACGCCTCCTGCTCGTGGAAGCGCGCGTTGAGGATGGCGAAGAGCTTGGAGGGCTTGCCCTCGCGCGCGGCCGCGTAGAGCCCCTTCAGCGCCTCGGGATGCTCGAAGTCGATCTGCGTGTAGCCATGCGTCTTGAGAAACTCGCCCAGNNCCTCCGACTTCTCGATCGAGGTGGTGCCGACCAGCGTGGGCTGCATCTTGGCGTTGGCCGCCTCGATCTCGCGCACCACGGCGCGCATCTTCTCCGCCTCGGTGCGATAGACCTCGTCGTCCTCGTCGTGGCGCAGAACCGGGCGATTGGTGGGGATCTCGACGACTTCGAGCTTGTAGATCTCGGCGAACTCGTCGGCCTCGGTGGAGGCGGTGCCGGTCATGCCGGCGAGCTTTTCGTAGAGGCGGAAGTAGTTCTGGAAAGTGATCGAGGCGAGCGTGGCGTTCTCGGGCTGGACGGGCACGCGCTCCTTGGCCTCAAGCGCCTGATGCAGCCCTTCCGAGTAGCGCCGGCCCGGCATCATGCGGCCGGTGAATTCGTCGATGATGACGACTTCGTCGATCTTGGTCTGCGGGTTGTGGCGGACGATATAGTCCTTGTCCCGCTGGAAGTTCTTGTGCGCCTTCAAGGCCTGCTGAACATGATGGACCAGCGTGACGTTGGCGGCGTCGTAGAGCGAGCCGTCGACGAGAAGGCCCGACTCGCGCAGCCATTCCTCGATCTTTTCGTTGCCGACCTCCGTCAGGGCGACGGTGCGCTGCTTCTCGTCGACCTCGAAGTCGCCCTTGACCAGGCGCGGAATCAGCGTGTCGATGTGGTTGTAGAGGTCCGACTTGTCGTCCGAGGGGCCGGAAATGATCAGCGGCGTGCGCGCCTCGTCGATCAGGATCGAGTCGACCTCGTCGACGATGGCGAAGGCGTGGCCGCGCTGCACCATGTCCGACAACTGATACTTCATGTTGTCGCGCAGATAGTCGAAGCCGAATTCGTTGTTGGTGCCGTAGGTGATGTCGCAGGCGTAGGCCTGCCGGCGTTCCTCGTCGTCGAGGCCGTGGACGATGACGCCGACGCTCATGCCCAGGAATTTGTAGATGCGCCCCATCCATTCGGAGTCGCGTTTGGCGAGGTAGTCGTTGACCGTGACGACATGGACGCCTTCGCCGGCGAGCGCGTTGAGATAGACCGCGAGCGTGGCGACCAGCGTCTTGCCTTCGCCGGTGCGCATCTCGGCGATGCCGCCCTCGTGCAGCACCATGCCGCCGATCAGCTGCACGTCGAAATGGCGTTGGCCGAGCGCCCGGCGGGCGGCCTCGCGCACGGTGGCGAAGGCGGGCACGAGGATGTCGTCGAGCGTCCTGCCTTTCGCCAGCTCCTCGCGAAACGCCTCGGTCTGGCGGCGCAGCTCCTCGTCGGTGAGCTTGCCCATCGCCTCTTCGAGCTTGCCGATCGCGGCGACCTTGGGCGCATAGGTCTTCAGGCGCCGGTCGTTGGATGAGCCGAACAGTTTCTTCGCGATCGTGCCGAACATGCGGACCTCTCCAGAGGCGCTCCTTGCGGAGGCGCCGGCGCGGGCCGCCACAGGCGCGCCCGCAGGCGTCGACCGGCGCCTGCCCCGGCCCGGCCGCAGACGGCGCTTGGACGCGCCGAAGGATGGGAAAGGACGGCGAAACCGCGCGACGCCAAGAAAAACTGCCGGAGAGATAGGAGGCGCCCCGCTCCTGTCAACGAAACCGGGCCGCGGGGCGCCCGCGACGCGGCGCCGCGTCGCGGACTTGATCCCCGAGCGCGTTCGGCGCAAACCCGCCGCAATCTCGGGGAGAAGCGGCGAGTCGCGCCCCGGCGGGAGCGCTCCCTGGTCACCAGATGGATTTTCGACGCATGATGTCTTTCCGCCGTCTCTCGGGCGCCTGCGCCCTCGCCGCGCTGATCGGCGCCGGCCTCGCCGCCCCCGTCAGCGCCAAGACCGTCGCCAAGGTCGACGGCGTCGAGGTGACCGACGGCGACGTCGCCGCCGCCGCCGACGAACTCGGGCCGATGGCCGCGCAGTCGGGTTCGGAGCAGCAGATCGTCGATTATGTGATCGACACCAAGCTCGTCTCCAAGGCCGCCGCCGCCGCCAAGCTCGATCAGGACCCGGACGTGCAGCGCAAGATCGCGTTGCAGAAGGATCGCCTGATGATGGAGGCGTTGCTCGCCAAGGTCGGCAAGGACGCCGTCACCGACGAGGCGATGAAAAAGGTCTATGACGACGCCGCCAAGGCCCAGAAGCCGGCCGAGGAGGTCAAGGCGCGCCATATTCTCGTGCCGACCGAGGAAGAGGCCAAGGCCGTCGTCGAACGGCTCCAGAAGGGCGAGGATTTCGCAAAGGTGGCCGGCGAGGTGTCGAAAGACCCCGGCTCCAAGGACGGCGATCTGGGCTGGTTCACGGCCGAGCGGATGGTGCCGGAGTTCTCCAAGGCCGCATTCGCGCTGGAGAAGGGCGCCTTGTCGGCGCCCGTGAAAACCCAGTTCGGCTGGCACATCATCAAGGTCGACGACAAGCGCCAGAAAGCCTTCCCGCCCTTCGACACGGTGAAGGACCAGATTGAGAAATACGTGGTCCAGAAGGCCCAGGCCGACTACATCATGAAGCTGCGCGCCGCCGCCAAAATCGAGAAGATGGACGAGCCGAAGGGCGAGGACGCCAAACCCGTAGAAGCCAAACCCGCGGACGCCAAGCCCGGAGACGCCAAGCCCGGAGACGCCAAACCCGCCGAAACGCCGAAGGCCCCGCGCCGAAGCCCTGAGCCGGCGCGGCCAGGTTCATTCCGCGGCGACCGCCGTCGCGCCCATATGGGCGCGGCGGGAGCCGGCGGCGTTGATCGCGCGGCGCAGGGGCGTTTCGAACCAGCGGAAGCTGGCATAGGAGGCGGCCAGAACGACGGCGATCGTCGCCAGCATGGCGGCGGTCGAGACCAGGCCGCCGTCGAGCAGCCCGGCCTTGCGCAGCGCGAAGACCGGGATCAGGCCGACGCCGTGCAGCATGTAGACGGCGAAGGACATGTCGCCGAGAACCCGCATCGCGCGCGACCGCAAGCGGCTGTCGCGACCGAGCGACTCGCAGGTCGCGGCCACCGCCACCATCGCCGCGAACAGCGCCGTCAGCAGGATCGGCGGCGCGCCGAACCACAGGCCGGCGACGATCAGCGCGCCCAGACCATGCGCGACGCCCCACCGCGCCCAGACGCCGCCGCGCGCGGCGAGCCCCGGAGCGGCGGCGGCGATGAACACGCCGGCGAGAAACGAGGGCAGCGCCCGCAGCGCGCCGACGTCATAGGTCGCCAGCATGATCGTGCGCTGCCCGGCCGCCATGCGCGCGGCCTCGATGACGACGAACAGCGCCAGCGCGAGCGTCAGCCCGTCGCGGACCGACAGGCGGCGCGCCAACCAGAAGCACAGCGGCGCCAGCAGATAAAGGAACCATTCGGCGCTCAGCGACCAGGACGCGGCGTTGAAGGCGAGGTGGTCGATCGTCCNCCAGGCATGCACGAGCAGGAGGCTGGGAAGCAGGCCGTCCGGCCCCAGCGCCTCGGGATGGTTGAGGCGGATCGACAGGCGGTGCGCGAGGAAGGCCGCGCCCGCCATCGCCAGGAAGGTCACGAGGTGGAGCGGATAGATGCGCGCCAGGCGCGCTTTGAGGAAGCGGCCGTAGTCGCCGAGGCTGGACATACGGTCGCGATAGGAGACGGCGATCACGAAGCCCGACAGGACGAAGAAGAAATCGACCATGACGTGCAACGAGGGCACGAACGGCGCGTCCGGGCGCGTCACCAGTTTGAAGTCGGACAGATAGTGCAACAACACCACGCCCATCGCGGCGATGAAGCGGTAGGCGTCGAGAGCGTGAAACTTGACTGTGCCGGAACGGGACATGACGGGCCTCGCAGGCTGCTTTCGTCCCTGCGCAGCAAGGACGGCGCCGCCGAGGCCGGCCGTCAGCGGACCGGTTCGAGGATGCTCACATAATTGGCGACCGCCGCCCCGCCCATGTTGAAGACGCCGGCGAGGCGGGCGTCGCGCAGCTGCATCGCGCCGGCCTCGCCGGCGANGCGCATGGCGGCGAGCGCATGCATCGAGACGCCGGTCGCGCCGATCGGATGGCCCTTCGCCTTCAGCCCGCCCGACACGTTGACCGGCAGCTTGCCGTCCTTCTGCGTCCAGCCGTTCTTGACGGCGTCGGCGCCGCGCCCTTNCGGCGCGAGGCCCATCGCCTCGTATTCGAGCAGCTCGGCGACGGTGAAGCAGTCGTGCGTCTCCACCAGCGACAGATCGGCGAGCGCGACGCCGGCCTCGTCCAGCGCCGTCCGCCAGGCCGCCGCGCAGCCCTCGAACGCCAGAATGTCGCGCCGCGACATGGGCAGGAAATCGTTGACCTGGGCGTTGGCGCGAAAGCGGATCGCGCGCCGGGCGGAGCGGGCGACGTCGTCGGCGGCCAGCACCAGCGCCGCCGCGCCGTCGGAGACCAGGGAACAATCGGTGCGCTTGAGGGNGCCGGCGACGAAGGGGTTCTTGTCCGATTCGGTGCGGCAGAAGTCGAAGCCGACATCCTTGCGCATCTGCGCATAAGGATTGTCGACGCCGTTCTTGTGGTTCTTGGCCGCGATCATCGCCAGCGCGTCGGACTGGTCGCCATATTTGTCGAAATAGGCGGCCGCGATCTTTCCGAAGACGCCGGCGAAGCCGCCGGGGGTGTCGGCCTCTTCGGCGACATAGGAGGCTTTGAGGAGCGTGCGGCCGATCTCGGGGCCGGGCAGGCGGGTCATTTGCTCGACGCCGACCACCAGCACGCGGGCGGCCTGGCCGGCGCGAAGCGCGTTCAGGCCCTGACGCACCGCGGCCGAGCCGGTGGCGCAGGCGTTTTCGACGCGCGTCGCGGGCTTGAAGCGCAGGTCGGNGGAGGCCTGCAACACCAGCGAGGCGGTGAAATCCTGCGCGCTGAAGCCGCCGTTGAAATGGCCGAGGACGATCTCGTCGATTTCGGAGGGGGCAAGGCCGGCGTGGTCGAGCGCCTGGGAGGCGGCGCGCACGATCATGTCCTCGACGCTCAGCGCGTCGTGCTTGCCGAAAGGCAGATGCGACCAGCCGATGATTGCGGGCATGGGTGTCTCCCTGAACGTCGCTTCCGAACGTCGCTTGCGAATGTCGCTTCCGAACGTCGCTTGGCGCGGATCGGCGGCGATCATGGCGGCCGAGCGGCGGCGAGGAAAGGGCGCGCCGCGCAGGGGGGGCGACGCCGGCGCGCGGCGCGGCGCGCCGCGGCCGGCGCCGGGCGCGCATCCCGCCGCGCATAAAGAAGCGGCCGATCGCGAGGGGAGCGCGTCGGCCGCAGGGGTCTCATCAGGGTCGAAACGGAGTTTCACCGCAAACCGTGACAAAAATGAGACGCAGATCAGGAAAATTTGAGCGATCTGCGCAAAATGTCGCGGGGGCAGCGCCCGTTCACCGGGTCGGCACGGGCTTCTCGCCGCGGTAGTCGTAGAAGCCACGTTGCGTCTTGCGGCCGAGCCAGCCCGCCTCGACATATTTCACCAGCAGCGGGCAGGGCCGGTATTTGGAGTCGGCGAGGCCCTCGTGCAGGACCTGCATGATCGCCAGGCAGGTGTCGAGGCCGATGAAGTCGGCCAGTTGCAGCGGCCCCATCGGGTGATTGGCGCCGAGCTTCATCGCAGTGTCGATGGAATCGACCGAGCCGACGCCCTCGTAGAGCGTATAGATCGCCTCGTTGATCATCGGCAGCAGGATGCGGTTGACGATGAAGGCCGGAAAATCCTCGGAGATCGTCAGGGATTTGCCGAGCCCGACGATATAGGCCTTGGCGGTGTCGAAGGTCTTGTCGTCGGTGGCGATGCCGCGGATCAGCTCGACCAGCTTCATGCGCGGAACGGGGTTCATGAAGTGGATGCCGATGAACCGCTCGGGGCGGTCGGTGGCGGCGGCGAGGCGCGTGATCGAAATCGAGGAGGTGTTCGAGGCGACGAGCGCGTCGGNGCGCAGGCGCGGGCACAGCTCCTTGAAGATTTTCAGCTTGAGCTGCTCGTTTTCGGTCGCCGCCTCGATCACGAGGTCGCAGTCGGCGAGGTCTGCGAGCGTCGCCGCCGGCTTGACGCGCGCCATGATCGCGGCGCGGTCGTCCTCGGAGATCTCCGACTTCTGGACGCGGCGCTGAAGCTGGCCGTCGATGAATTTGATCCCGGCCTCGATGCGATCGGCGGAGATGTCGTGCAGCGCCACGTCGACGCGCGACTGCGCGCTCACCTGGGCGATGCCGTTGCCCATCTGACCTGCGCCGATGACGCCGACTTTGCGGATCACGTCCACCATCTTTGAACCTCGCGCGCGCGCAGCCGGCGCCGGACGGAAAGAGGGCGGCGCGACCGCCGCCCTGCGAATGCGTCGTCTTACTTGCCGATCTTGGCGAGCTCGGACGTCAGCTCCGGCAGCGCCTGATAGAGATCGGCGACGAGGCCGTAATCGGCGACCTGAAAGATCGGCGCCTCCTCGTCCTTGTTGATCGCCACGATCACCTTGGAGTCCTTCATGCCGGCCAGATGCTGGATCGCGCCGGAGATGCCCACCGCGATGTAGANGCCGGGCGCGACGACCTTGCCGGTCTGGCCGACCTGCCAGTCGTTGGGCGCGTAGCCGGCGTCGACCGCCGCGCGCGAAGCGCCCATCGCCGCGCCGAGCTTGTCGGCCACCGGCTCGATATAGGTCTTGAAGTTCTCGGCGTTCTGCATCGCGCGGCCGCCCGAGATGATGATCTTGGCCGAGGTCAGCTCGGGACGGTCGGACTTGGCCAGCTCCTCGCCGACGAAGGACGACACGCCCGGATCGGCGGCGGCCGCCACCGTCTCGACCGGCGCCGAGCCGCCCTCGCCCGCCGCCTGGAAGGCGGCGGTGCGCACCGTGATCACCTTCTTGGCGTCGCTCGACTGCACGGTCTGGATGGCGTTGCCGGCGTAGATCGGCCGCTCGAAGGTGTCGGGCGAAATCACTTTGGTGATTTCGGAGATCTGGGCGACGTCGAGCAAGGCGGCGACGCGCGGCAGCACGTTCTTGGCCATCGAGGTCGCCGGCGCGACGATCGCCGCATAGGGGCCGGCGAGCGAGACGACGAGCGCGGCGAGCGGCTCGGCGAGATCGTGGGCGTAGGCCGGGGCGTCGGCGACCAGAACCTTCTCGACGCCGTCGAGCCTGGCGGCGGCGGCGGCCGCGTCGGCGACCGACTGGCCGGCGACCAGCACATGCACCGGCGCGCCGAGGCCCTTGGCGGCGACCAGCGCCTTGGCGGTCCCGTCGCCGAGTTTGCCGCCGTGGATGTCGGCGAAAAGCAGCGTCGTCATCAGATCACCNNCCGGCTTCGTTCTTGAGCTTGCTGACCAGTTCGGCGACGGAGCCGACCTTGANNCGCCCGCCTGACGGGTCGGCGGCTCGGTCGTCTTCAGCACCTTCAGGCGCGGCGAAACGTCGACGCCGTAATCGGCCGAAGTCTTCTCGGCGATCGGCTTCTTCTTCGCCTTCATGATGTTGGGCAGCGTCGTGTAGCGCGGCTCGTTGAGGCGCAAATCGGTGGTCACCACCGCCGGCAGCGTCAGCGACACGGTCTGCAAGCCGCCGTCGACCTCGCGCGTGACGTCGACCTTGCCGTCGCCGGCGGCGACCTTCGAGGCGAAGGTTCCCTGACCCCAGCCCAGCAGCGCGGCCAGCATCTGGCCGGTCTGGTTGGAGTCGTCGTCGATGGCCTGCTTGCCGAGAATGACGAGGTCGGGCTTCTCCTCGCCGACGACGCCCTTGATCAGCTTGGCGACGGCGAGCGGCTCGACCGTCGCGTCGGTCTTCACCAGAACGCCGCGGTCGGCGCCCATCGCCAGACCGTTGCGGATCGTCTCGGCGGCCTGCGCCGGGCCGATCGACACCAGCACGACTTCGGTCGCCTTGCCCGCCTCCTTGAGGCGCAGCGCCTCCTCGACGGCGATCTCGTCGAAGGGGTTCATCGACATTTTGACGTTGGCGAGCCNGACGCCCGAGCCGTCGCTCTTGACGCGAATTTTCACATTGTAGTCAACCACGCGTTTGACGGCGACCAGGATCTTCATGGGGCGACGCGCTCCGATGGCGAAGTCCGCGTCGCGATGCGTTTGATCCGGCGGGCGGAACGCGGCGTCGAGGCGGCTTCAGGGCCGGAATTCAGACGGGCCGGACACTACTTGTCGCGCGTGAGCCAAGTCAACGAGGCACATGGTTGAGCCCCAAAGGCTTTCGCCTGGACGCGGGCGCCGCCGCCTGCCTGATCATGTCCCGCGCGCGGCGATGCGGCGGGCGACCTCGTCGCGTTCGTCGGCGATGGAGAAGCCCGCGCCCGTCGCCGCGCGCTCGATCTCGTCGAGCGACATGCCGCCGGCGCGCGAGGCCTCGGCCAGCGCCCAGACGCGCACGGCGCGCGCGCCGGAGCGGCAGAACAGAACGATCGGCGCCTGCGCCGCGTCGGGCGAAGCGGCCGCGGGCTGGGCGCGGATCTGGACGAGCGCGGTCGAAAAATCGTGCACCACGTCGGGCGGCACCACGCCGTGCGGCGTCGGCGTGTAGAAAAAGCTGAGCCTCGCCGCGCGCGCGGCGTCCGCCATCGTCGACGCGGATGGTTGGTCCGGCGCCTCGCCGTCGGGACGAAGGTCGATCACGGCGCGCACGCCGCGCGCCCGCAGCTCGCTCAAATCGCCGGGAAGCAATTGCGAGGCGACCGCGATCCCCGGCGCCAGCGGCTTCAACGTCACCACTTCCTGCCGCGCCGGCGCCGCGCGGCGGCGCGACGTTTGCCCGATCAAGGAAAACAGCGCGAGGCTGACCAGAAAGCTGGCGACGAAAAGCGCGCCGAAGGTCTTGAGGTAGAAGCGCGCGGGCGGGCGAACGGAGGGCGCGCACGCCTTGTCCGGGGCTCAGCATGCGAAGGGCATCACGCCGGACAGCACCGCCGCCAGAAAGGCGGCGACGAAGCCGACGATGGCGACGAACAGCCCGACGACGATCATGACGGCGCGGCGCGGCGCGGAGAGGCCGCGCCATTGCGCCCGCCATGTCTGTTCCCGCCGTGTCGGGCGGTCTGCGTCCGCCGCGGTCAGGCGCCGTTCTCCTTTGATGAATACGCTTCGATCAACAGTATAACGACGACCACATAAAAATTCGAGCAGAAATAAATATGTTCTTGATTCGACGCATTCGCGTTAGCGCTTTCGCGCGCTCATGGGCTTGGCGGGCGCCGCCAGCCGTAAGGCGTGTCGGCCCGCCGGAAGAACGGCGTCAGCACGACGCCCGCCAGAACGCCGCCGACATGCGCCCAGAAACTGACCTCGCCGCGCGGCAGCGCGATCGCGGAATAGAGCGGGATCGCGATCCAGACGCCGATCGCCACCCAGGCGGGAATACGAAACGGCACGACGTTGAAGGCGAGCCCGAAGATTCGCACCTGCGGATAGAACATCAGATAGGCGACGACGACGCCGGCGATGGCGCCNNAGGCGCCGATCATCGGCGCCTGCGCATGCGGGGCGGTGACGACATAGGCGATCCCGCCGGCAAATCCGCACAGCAGGAAGAACAGGGCGAAGCGCAGCGACCCCATCGCATCCTCGACATTGTCGCCGAACACCCACAAAAACAGCATGTTGGTCGCCACGTGCAGCGCGCCGCCATGCAAAAAGATCGAGGTCAGGAAGGTCGCCCAGGTCGGGACAAGGGCCAGCCCCGGCTCCAGCCGGGCCTCGCCGACGACGACGGCGGGAATCACGCCGAGCGCGGTGTCGAGGCGCTCGACGTCGCCGAGCCATCCCAACGCGCCGGCCGCCCAGATCGCCAGATTGAGCGCCACCAGGCCCCACGTCGCCCAAGGCCGCGCGATGTGGCGCAGCGGCTGGCCGTCATGGATGGGAACGAACATCGGAATCGCTTTCTGGCTGCGTGCGGAGGCGCTCTCAGCGATTCTTGCCGGGCGTCANGAGGACGTCGCCGCCCGCCCGCGCATTCACCCAGCGCGCGGCCACGAACAGGAAGTCCGACAGGCGATTGACGAATTTCAGCGCCTCGGGCGAGACGATCTCGCCTGGCTTGCGCGCCAGCGCGACCATCTGACGTTCGGCGCGGCGCGCGATGGCGCGCGCGAGGTGGAGATGGGCGGCGGCGGGCGCGCCGGCGGGAAGCACAAAGGATTTGAGCGGCGCAAGATCGGCGTTGAGCGCGTCGATGTCGCGCTCCAGACGGGCGACCTGCGCGGCGACGACGCGCAGCGGCTCCCATTTCAGCGGTTTGGCCCCGCCTTCGGGCGTCGACAGATCGGCGCCGAGGTCGAACAGATCATTCTGGATCGCCTCAAGCATCGCGTCGAGGGCGGCGAGTTCCGGGGCGCGGGCGGTCTCGACGCGGGCGACGCCGACCGCCGAATTGGCCTCGTCGACAGCGCCGTAGGCGTCGACGCGCAGGTCGCATTTCGCGCGGCGCTCGCCCGTCGTCAGGCCGGTGTCGCCGGCGTCGCCGGTGCGGGTGTAAATCTTGTTCAGCGCGACCATCATGTCCTCGTATGCGGCCGGCGGCGGGCTCAGCCGGGGCGAATTCCGCGAATCCACAGGACGGCGAGGATCACCGCGATCGCGGCCGCCTGCAAGCCGACGCGCCAGCGCATCAGCCGTTGCGAGAGGTTGGGATCGCCGCCGCGCAGCATGTTGATCACGCCCAACACAAGGGCGAGAAAGGTGACGGCGATCGCGACGCCGGTCACCGCGTCGGACAGGTTCATCGGCGCTCCCTTATCCGCTCAGATGCGCGTTCACATGCGCGCCGCCTGCTTGCAGCGTCGCCTGCTTGCGCGCCGCGTCGCGGGCTCGCCTCCCTAGACCGCGTCGACAGCCGGGGCAAGCGCCGCGCGCCGGTCATTTCGGCCTGAGCAGGCGCTCGTAATAGTCAAGCTCGTCCTGCGGGCGGGCGGGATCGCCGAGGCGGCGGCGCAACTCCTCCTGGACGCGGCGGGCGCGTTCGGCCGGCGGGGCGGAGGCGTCGAGGCCGCGTTGATCCTGCGGGCGACGGCTGCGATCGGCGCGGGGGCGGTCGAGCGGATCAANGCCGCCCGGAGCCGCGCGCGCCCTCGCGGCGGCCGCCGTCTCGCGGGTTGGTGGGATCGCCCTCGCCGACCTGCCCGTCGCCGGATTGACCCTGCATCTGCTTTTGCAAGCCTTCCATCCCCGCCGCAGGCCCTCCAGCGCGCGGCCCTGGGCGTCGACCGCGGCGCGACGGTCGCCGCCTCGCCCGCCCTGAGGCTCGCCCTGACGGCCTTTGCCGCCGGGCTTCTGTCCCTGACCGTCCCCGGGCGTCTCGCCGCCCTGGCCGCGCTCTTGATCGCTTTCTTGACGACTTTCCTGGCCGCTCTCGCCGAGCTGGCTCTCCGCGTCGCGCATCGCCCTGTGCGNTCCTCCAACCCCTGTTCGGGGTCTAAGCCTTGCCTTTTCATGCGCTCTTGCAGCTTTTCTAGGCGCTGGCGCAACTCTTTCTGGCGTTGGGCGAGTTGTTCGTCGCTCGCCTCGGGGCCGCTTTCGTCATTCTGCGAATCGGCGCGCCCGGCGTCGTCGGCCTCCTCCTCCTCGCCGTCCCGAGCCTCNGCCATCCTGGGGCGGGCGCGGCTGGCCGCGGCGGGCGCGGCGGTCTTTCTGAAACGTGTCGTCGCGCAGGCGCTGCTGGTCGCGCGTCATCTTGTCGGCTCGCCNCATCTGGCGATTCATTTCGCGGCGGCCGGGATCGCCGCTTTCAGCCTGACGCAGGCCGTTCATCATCCGCTCAAGCTGATCGAGCAGGCGTTGGGCTTCGGCCATGTCGCCGCCGCGCGCGGCGTCCTCCATCTGTTTCATCATCTGGTCGAGATCGCGCTGCGTCAGCACGCGCGCGTCGGGGTCTGGTTCGCCGGATCGCGGCGAGGGCTGGCGCTGGGCGAATTCTTGAAGGAAGCGCTCCATCGCGGCGCGCAGGTCGTCCATCAATTTCTTGATCTCGTCGGGCGGGGCGCCGCGCTCCATCGCGTCGCGAAGGCGCTCCTGCGCGGCCTGAAGATCGCGCCTGGCTCCGGAGAGGTCGCCCTCCTCGATGCGCAAGGCGATCTCCCAGAGATAGTCGGCGACGGCGCGCAGCGCGTCGTCGTCGCGCGCGGCGCGCAGCCGCGCCTGCGCGGTCGTCAGCCCGAGATAGACGCCGGCGCCGACGCCGAAGAGATCCGGCGCGAGCCTGAGCGCGGACAGCGCGCTCTCGACGCGCGCCTTGCCGGCGTCGGNGGACAGGACGAGATCGCGGCGCTGCTCGACGAGAGCCTTGGCCATCGGCTGGACGAAAACGCGGGCGGGCAACGTCACCTCGATCGGCGGCGTCGCCGCCTCCTGACCAGCGCCGTCCCTGGCGACCAGCCGCATCGTCACGCGCGCCCCGGCCCAAGGGTGGTCTGCGAGGTCGACCATGCCGTCTGCCTCGCCCGAGCCGCCGGGCGGGATCGGCAGCGGCGCGCTTGGCGGCTCGACCAGCGAGCGGCCGGTCGCCGGCTTGCCGCCGACGATGGGATCGGAAAAGCGCGCGACAAGCTGATCGAGACCGTAATCGTCCCAGGCGCGGTAGCTCAGTCGCAACGATTTTTCGTCGGTCTCGGGCGGCGCGGTCAGCGCGATCGTCGGCGGGGCGTCGGGAATCGCCTTGAAGTCAAAGGCGAGATGACGTCCCGCCTGGGCCAGCGACACGCGCGCGTCGCCCGACAGGACGAAACGCCTTTCGAGGGAGCCGGAGGGGACGGAGCGCGGCGGCGCGTCGGCGGCGGCGATCTCTTCGACGAGACCGCCTTTGACCGAAATCTCCGCCTCGGCGCCGGCGGCGCGGATCACGAGCCGGGAGCCGACAGGGGCCTCGACAGATTGCGTGGAGCCGAACAAGGCGCCGGCGGCGGGTCGGCCGGGCGGGTCGGNCAGAACGATCGGCGGACGGCCGGTGTAGGCGGGCGGATCGAGGAAAGCGTCGACGCGCGCGGCGGCGCGCGGGAGGCCTGATCGCGNCCAGTCGAAGGCGGCGAGCAAGCGCGCGGTCTTTTGCGGGCCGGCGACGAAGGCTGAGGCCGTCAACAACACCAGCGCGGCGGCGCGCAGCGCATAGCGGTCGCGCTCGACGAGGCGCGGCGAGGGGGNACGTGCGCGCATCCCGGCGGCGGCGGCGCGGGCGCGCAGGCGATGGGCCTCCCACGNCGCGCGTCGCGGCGTCCGCCCCGGATCGGCGAGAGCGTCGGCGAGGACGGCGGCGGGACGGTGGGCGACGTCTGAATCGCGGTCGAGGCGGGCGAGGGCTTCGGCGGCCGAGGGCGGGCGCAGCCGAGGCGCGGCGCGCGCGGCCACGACGAGCGCGGCCGCCGCGAACAGGGCGAGCAGCGCGACGCGCAGCCACGCCGGAGAGACCAGAAACACGCCGAACCAGGCGAGCGCCACGAACAAGGCGACGAGCGAGGCGAGCGCGGCGAGCGGCGGCCAGACGCGCTCCCACCATAGCGTCGCGCCGGCGCGCGCGCGCAGCCTGTCGATTCGACGATCGACAGGGTCGCGCGAGGGGGCGTCAAGACGCGGGAGGGCCGGTCCGTGGCGCGCCCGGCCGACCGCGCGGCTCTCGCGGCCGCGGCGGCGCTGGGATCGGAAACCGGCTCTATCGAAGGCGCGCTCACCACACTGCTCCGGCGGGCGCGGGCGCCCTCGCCGCCAAGCTAGCACGATGAAAACGGCGAACCAGCGGCGCAGGCCGCCGCCGGCGCGAAGGATCACCCGGCGGCGATCGCCTGCGCGATGGCCACGGTGCGGCGGGCCATGTCGGCGTGCAGACGCTCGACCATCTTGCCGTCGAGCTGGAGCGCGCCTTTGGAGGCGTTTTCCGGCAGGTCGAAGGCGTCGATGATCTTTTTCCNCCAGGCGACCTCGGCCTCGGTCGGCGCGAAGATCGCGTTGGCGGGGCCGCATTGGTTGGGATGGATCAGCGTTTTGCCGTCCATGCCAAGCTCCGCGCCTTGCCGGCACTCGGCCTCGAACCCCTCCATGTCGGAAAGGTTGTTGTAAACGCCGTCGACGATGTCGACGCCATAGGCGCGCGCGGCGGCCAGGCAGATCGACAGAAAAGCAAGCATCGGCGCGCGGCCGGGAACGAGGCGGGCGCGCGTCTNCCTGGCGATGTCGTTGGTGCCCATCACCAGAACGGACAGGCGGGAGGCGGGGTCGAGGGCGGTGCGCACGATGGAGTCGGCGTTGAGGATCGCCTGCGGCGTCTCCATCATCGCCCATATCCGCGTCGTCTCCGGGGCGCCGGCGTCGCGCAGCTCGCGGGCCGCGATCATCACGTCGCCGGGGCTCGACACCTTCGGAATCAGCACCGCGTCGGGGCCGACCTTGGCGGCGGCGGCGAGGTCGTCGCGGCCCCATTGGGTCGCCAGGCCGTTGACGCGGATCACCAGCTCGCGCCGACCATAGCCGCCTTGCGCGACGGCGGCGCAGACCTGGGCGCGGGCGGTCTCCTTGGCGTCGGGGGCGACGGCGTCCTCAAGGTCGAGAATCAGCGCGTCGGCGGGCAACGAGCGCGCCTTCTCAAGCGCGCGGGCGTTGGAGCCGGGNNCATGCAACACGCTGCGGCGCGGGCGGATCGACATGACGAGAGTTCCCCAGAGCGACGGCGACCACGCCATCGTTTCGCGGCGCAACATAGTGCGCGCCGTCGAGACATGTCACCCTTCTTTCGCATGAGCGCGCCCGGCCCCGCGCGCGTCGAAGAGGGCCGGACTAGGCTCCCACGCCCGAAACCAGGTAGAGATCCATCAAGGTCGCGTAAAGCTGAAGCTGCGACCGCGCGCCGGTCTTCTGGAAAACGCGATCGAGATAGGTGCGCCCGGTCTTCTCCTTCAGGCCCAGCTCCTTGATCGCGGCGGCGAGGCTCTTGGTCCGCATCAGCGCGCAGGCCAGGCGCGCTTCGGCAGGGGTGAGGTTGAAGGCCTGCTCCAGCAACGCCGGCTCAAAACAACGCGCCGTCTGGCCAGGGCTGCGCAGAACGATCAGCATCCCGCGATCGACGCCGTCGGCGTCGCGCAGCATGACCTTGCGGGCGACGCGCCCCGTCTCCGGGTCGTAGCGCAGCGCCGCTCCGTCGCCCGCCCCCATTTCCCTCCTCGCCCCGCAACAGCGCGACGATCATCGGGCGATATTCGTCCTGCGCCGCGCGGAACGCTCGATTGACGCAGATCGTCGCGCCGCCGAGGTCGAGCAGCGCGGCCGGCTCGCCGATCAGGTCGAGCGCAGCGGGCAGGCTATACGCCTGCCCGGCCAGGCCTCCGATCGCGGCGACCACATGCTGCGGCGCGACGCGCGCAACGTTCGCAGCCGCCGGGAGGCGCGCCGCACGGCTCGTCGGATTTCGCCTCGCCGCCGATCGGCAGATGGACCGGAGCCGGCGACGCCAGGAATGCGGCGTGCGCGCGGCGATGCGCGGGCTCGCCGGCGGACGCGCGTCACGAATGACCAACATTGTCCAAGTCCTCTCCGGGGCTTTTTGGTCCGATCCATTCTCCAGATCGCAGGCGGCGGCGCAACGCCATTTTGACACCGAGAGGCCCCGGCGGGGCGTTTTCACAGTTTCCTCACGAGATCGCACGCCGCCGGCCCCTGCGCCCCCTGAACAGGAGGGTCAAAAACTCCATAGGCTTGGCGAGTGTTCAGCGACAGGGCGCCGAGGCGGCGGGGGCCGATTGCATCCGTTTTAGTTTAGAGCTAAACAGATTGGACCTCGCGCGCCCGAGCGCCGCATTTTCGGCGGCAGGGCATTTTGAGGTGAACGTCGTTTTTGGCATTGAGCCGGTCCACGCTCCGGGGCGATCGATGAAGGCAGCGGCTGACGAATCGTCGATTTTGGTCGACAGCGATTTTCTGATCGAACGTTTGGCCCCCGACAGGACCCTGGCGGAGCCGGTCTATCGGCAAATGGCGCGACGTATGCGCGAACTGGTGGCGATCGGCGCGGTGCCGGATGGGCAAAGTCTGCCCGCTGAGCGGATTCTGGCCGAGCGGCTCAACGTCAGCCGCACGACGGTGCGGCGCTTTTCNGAGTTGCGCCAGAGCCATGAGCTCGTGGTGAGCGGGCGCAACGGCGCGACCGTGACGCGGCCGCGCAGCATCCAGCCGCCGCTGGGAAAGCTCAAAGGCTTCACCTCCGAGATGCGCGAATGCGGCGTCGAGCCGTCGACGCGGCTGCTTGAGCGCGCCATCGTCGCCGACCGCACGATCGCCTCGATGATCAACGCGCCCTCGACGACGCAGTTTCTGAAGCTGGTGCGGCTGCGGCTGGGCGACGGCGTGCCGATGTCGCGCGAGACCGCGTGGTACAACCTGTCGCTTGCGCCGGATCTGGAGGACTGGAACGTCGAGGGCTCCGCCTACGACTATATCCAGCACAGGTGCGGCGTTCGGCTGGTGAACGCCGAGCAGTCGATCGAGGCGGTGTCGTCGTCGCCGGAGGAATGCGTGGCGTTCGGGCTGAGCGCGCCGCTGCCGTGCCTGCTGTTCAAACGCCGCACGCATGCCGCCAGCGGCCAGATCGTCGAATATGCGGAAGGCGTGTTTCGCGGCGACATCTACGTCTATCACCTCAAGCTGACCTGACGTCAGGCGGGCGAGGCGGGCTCGTCCGCGCCGACAGGCGGACGGAGCGGCGTTTCGCGTCGAAACGCGTCGACCTGCGCCAGCGTGGCCAGCGCCGCCAACACGCCGCGCCGGCGCGCCGTCATGGCGCCGCAGGCGTTAGCGAAGGCGAGCGGGTCGGGCTCGCCGTGATGCAGCGCCCAGGCCAGAGCGGCCGCGAAGGCGTCGCCTGCGCCGGTGGCGTCGATCTGATCGATGGCGAAGGGCGCCGCCTCGGCCACGCTCCCATCCGGACGCAGCGCGACCGCGCCGCGCCCTGCGAGCGTGACGACGAGCCAGCGCCCTCGCGATCCGCCTCTGCATCCCAACGATGCGTTCCATCCGCGCGCGCGCGGATGGTCGGCCAGCGTCGCGCGCCAATCGGAGAGGCTGGCCTGCGCAAGCCCGGCGCGCCCGAAAAATCCCGCAGCCTCGCTCTCGTTCATCGTCAGAACGTCGATCAGCGCCTCGTTCTCGGGGAGATCGGGAGNCCAGGGCGCCGCGTTGAGAAAAGTGCTCCGTCCGCAGGCGCGCGCTTGCGCGAAAGCGGCGAAGACCGCGCGTTCGGGCGCCTCGAAGGTCGCCAAGGTCCAGTCTGCGGCGGCGATATCGTCCCTGGCGGCGGCGACATGGCTTTCGTCAAGCGCGAGATTGGCGCCGAGATAGGGCGCGAGGGCGTTGTCGCCGTCCTCGGCGATCAGGCCGACGCCGTAGCCTGAGGGCGCGTCGACCGGGTGGACGCGCGACACGTCGACGCCCTGCGCGGCCAGATAGGCCGTCGCCGCCGCGCCCGGATCGTCGCGGCCGAGCGTCATCAGAATCGCGACATCGGCGCCGAGACGACGCAGCCCCATCGCAATATTGAAACCCTTGCCGCCATGCTCCTGAAAGATCCCGGTCGCAGCCACCGTCTCGCCGGCCCGCGGCAGGCGAGGGACGTGCAGAAAATTGGCGTTCATATAATTGCCGACGACGAAAGCGCGCATTCCGCCTGGTCCTGCCGCGTGATCACTGGCCGCTGCGATCATGGAAGCGCATTTGCGCGGTCGCGGCTACAGCGGCGTCGCAGGCGCCGCCGCGGATCGGCTTCTCGACGACCTGGAGGGCTCATTCGCGCCTCGCCGCGGCTCGGGCCGCCGCGACGACCGCCCCCATCCCCCGCCCCCGCCCCCGCCCCCGCGCATCGGGCGATCCGCGGCCCGCGCCCAACGGGGAGAGCGTCGCCTGACTGACCCATGCGCGCGTTCGGCGCGGCCGCGCGCCGCGCCTTTCACTTGGTCTGCACCGCCAGCTGCGCGGCGACGGCGTCGAAAACCTCCGAGGTCGCGCCGCCGGTCAGGCCGGGGACGGGGAGATCGTCGTCGCGTCCGAGCCACACGCCCACGACGTGGCGCGGCGTGTATCCGACGAACCAGCCGTCCTTGTTGTCGTCGCTGGTGCCGGTTTTGCCCGCCGCCTGCAAGGCGGCGCGGACATGGCCGGCGGCGGTGCCCTGGCGACGACCGCGCGCAGCAGCGGGCGCATTTCGTTCGTCACCTTAGGCGTCAAGGCGACGGCTGGCTTGGCGGGATCGCGCCAGAACACCGGCTCGCCGTCGCGCCAGACGCCGAAGGTGGCGTGGGCGCGCACCGCGAGGCCGGCGTTGACATAGGGCAGCATCGCGCCGGTCGCTCGATCGCGCCGACGGAGTTGGCGCCGAGCGCGACGTTTCGGGGTCGCGGATCGCATAGGGGAGGCGACGCCGTGGCGGCGCGCCATGCGGGCGACGGCGTCGACGCCGATCTCGCGCGCCAGCTCCTCGGCGGTGGCGTTGTCGGATGTGGCGAAGGCGTCGAGCAACGCCGGCGCGGGCTTGCGGCCGGCGTCGAAGGCGGCGGCGTAGACGAAGACCTTGGCGGTGGACGCGGCCGGCCGCGCCATCGTCAACGCGCGGTTGAATTGCGAGGCGCCGTAGTCGCGCCCGCCCAGCGCGCCAAGCAGGCGTCCGTCATGGCCGAGCGCCACGACGGCCGATTGCAGGCCGGCTTCCGGGATCGTCTTGGACAACCGCGCAAGACCGCGCGCGAGGCCGATCTCCAGCGCGTTCTGGCGGTCGGCGACGAAGGTGACGGCGACGCGGGTCGAGGCGGTCGGCGAGAAATCGGGGATGCGGTTCTTCAGCCCGCCATCGCGATCTCGACGAACCAGCGCGTCTCCGGCCAGTCGAGCGCGCGGGGGCCGCGCGGGCGCAGCGGCTTCCTGGCGGCGGCGATCTGGGCCTTGGCGAATTTTCCCGACTTGGCGGCGAGATCGACGACGAGCTGGCGGCGGGCCTCGAAATGATCGGGGTGCAGCGTCGGCGAGTTGCGGGTCGGGGCGTTGAGAAGGCCGACGAGGCCGGCGGCCTCGCCGAGCGTCAGCTCGCGCGGCTCGCGGCCGAAATAGTGAAGCGCGGCGGCGCGCACGCCGACGATGTCGCGGCCCTGGCTGGCGCCGAAGCTGACCTGATTGAGATAGGCGGCGACGATCTCGCTCTTGCTCATCGCCGCCTCGACGGCGAGCGCGAGCTGGCCTCCTGGCGCTTGCGGTTGAGCGAGCGCTCGGAGGTCAGCACGGCGTTCTTGACGAGCTGCTGGGTGATGGTCGAGCCGCCTTCGGCGCGGCGGCGCACGAGCGCGCAGCATGCCGCGCGCCATGCCGATCGGGTCGACGCCGTAATGGTCCCAGAAGCGCTTGTCCTCTGTGGCGACCAGCGCGTCGATGAGGAGCTTCGGGGTCTCGCCGGGCGCGAGCTTGGGGCCGCAGCGGCAATGCGGGATGAAGCCGTCGCCCTGCTTTTCGAAGACGATCTGGTTGGATTGCGCCAAGGTGCGCAACATCGTGCGGCGCATCGCGTCCGGGTCCGGCCGCGTCGCGTCGGCGGCCGGCCTCGGCTCGGCTTTCGGGCGGACGCCGGCGCGCCGACAAGGCCGGGGGACGGGGTTGGGCGCGGGCTTCGCCGACGGCCGGCGCCGCGAGCGCGGCGGCCGCCCCGGCGATCAGCAGCATCCGCGCGCCGCCGAGGTCGCGCCACGGCTTTCCGCCGGGCGAAAAACCGGGCGGGCGGGGCGCGCGCGTCGGGTTCGGGGCCGGTCGAGAGCCGTTCAGGCGGCTCCACAGCGAGGGCGGCGGCGCCGTCGTCGGGGGCGGGGACCTTCGGCGACGACGAAAGGCTGGGCCGGCGTCCCCGTCGCGCGCGTCGAATCATGCGGCGCCCGCACCGCGCCGGCGCGGCCTGGGCCAGGAGCACGATGCGCCGCGCTTGCGCGGCCGGGATCGGGGAGGGTCTGCGCCGCGCTCGCGCGGCCGGGATCGAGGACGGTCTGCGCCGCGCTTGCGCGGCCGGGATCGGGGACGGTCTGCGCCGCGCTTGCGCGGCGCAGGGAGGAGCTTGTTCCACAGGTTCGCGCGGTTCGGCTTCGCGGGCGGGTCGGCCGAATGGCGATCGCCCGAAGCGAGCGGGACGGCGGGGCCGGCCGGTTCGCCCTCGCGGATCGCCGCGCGCGCGTCGAGGACGCGGCGCAGCCGGCGGCCGGCATAGGCTCCGGCCAGGCTGGCGACGACGAATTTGGCGGCGCCCAGCCCATCCCCTTCGAGCGCCTCGGCGAGCAATGCGACCCAACTTGCGGGCCGATAGAACAGCGCGAGCCCCGCCAAAAGCGCGGCGCCGACAAGACAGAAC
Source organism: Rhodoblastus sp. (assembly GCA_013693735.1). Classification (GTDB taxonomy): domain Bacteria; phylum Pseudomonadota; class Alphaproteobacteria; order Rhizobiales; family Beijerinckiaceae. The sequence goes on from CP059255.1 coordinate 1,292,015, forward strand.
GCCAGCGTCAGGCGCCTGCGCCAGGTCGCGGCTTGAGGGCGGGCGGAGGCGAAGAGCGCGCAAAACGCCAGACCCGATCCCACAGAGACCGCGTCGAAGACGGAGATCGCCGCCATGCCTGCACACCCCTCCCGACGGCGCGCAACGACGCGGCCTCGGCGTGGCGAATCATAGTCGAGCCTGGGCGTCGGGACAGAACGAAAAAATCGTTGAGCGCCCGCCCTTTGTCGGCGATTGCGACCAAAGCGCGGCGCTGCGCCGCTTTATCCGAACGCGGCGCGCTGCTATCGGCAAGGTCATGACCGACGCCGATCCCGCACACGCCGCCTCGCCCGCTCGCCTCGACCGCGCCACGATCGAGGCGGTCGCCGCGCGCATCGCGCCGCATGTGCGTCGCACGCCGTCGCTGACGAGCCGGCCGGGCGAGTTCGGCGTCGCCGCCGCTCTGGCCCTGAAGCTTGAATGCCTCCAACACGCCGGATCGTTCAAGACGCGCGGCGCCTTCGCCAATCTGCTCGGCGCCCGACCGCCGGCGGCCGGGGTCGCGGCGGCCTCCGGCGGCAATCATGGCGCCGCGGTCGCCTACGCGGCCGGACGGCTTGGATTGAAGGCGCGCATCTTCACGCCCGCCATCGCCTCGCCCGCCAAGCTCGCCGCGATCCGCGGCTTCGGCGCCGGCTGCATNGTCGAAGGGGCGCGCTACGCCGACGCGCGGGCGTTGTGCGAAATTTATGCGCGCGACAGCGGCGCGCTCGACGTGCATCCCTATGACGCGCCGGCGACGGTGGCCGGACAGGCGACCGTGTTCCAGGAATGGGAGGCCCAGCTTGAGGCCGAGGGGCGGGGGCTCGACACGGCGCTTGTGGCGGTCGGGGAGGCGGGTTGATCGGCGGCGCCTGCGCCTGGTTGGGCGGGNCGCGCGCGGATCGTCGGGGTCGAGCCGGAAGGGTCGCGGGCGTTGCATGCGGCCCTCGCGGCGGGCGCGCCGGTCGATGTGGAGGTCGAGTCGGTCGCCGCCGATTCGCTCGGCGCCCGGCGCGTCGGCGCCTTGCCGTTCGCGCTGGCGCGCAAGGCGGGCGCGGTCAGCGTCCTCGTGCCCGACGAGGCGATCCTCGCCGCGCAGCGCGTCTTGTGGCGCGAGGCGCGCGTCGCGGTCGAGCCGGGCGGCGCCTGCGCGCTGGCGGCGTTGATGTGCGGCGCCTACAAGCCGGCGCCCGACGAGCGCGTCGGCGTGCTTATATGCGGCGCAAACGTGGATCTCGACGCGCTCGCGCGCGTCGCGGCGACGAAGCGAGAGTTGAGCGAAAGGGAATGGGGATGAGCGACGCCGTTTCGCACGATGCCGACCGCCAGGCCAGGGCGGGCGCGTTTCCGGAGCGCCTGCTGTCGGGCTATCGCGTCTTCATGGGCGAACGCTTCGCGCGCGAGCGCGCGCGCGAGCTGGCGGAAAGCGGCCAGAAGCCGCGCATTCTGCTGATCGGCTGTTGCGATTCGCGCGTCGCCCCGGAGGCGATCTTCGATATGGGGCCGGGCGAGTTGTTCGTGTTGCGCAACGTCGCCAATCTGGTGCCGCCTTACGCGCCCAACGACGACTATCACGGCACTTCGGCGGCGCTGGAGTTCGCGGTGATGGGGTTACGCGTCGAGCATATCGTGGTGATGGGTCATGCGCGGTGCGGCGGCGTGCGGGCCTTCGCCGAGAATGTCGCCGATCCCTATATGCGTCCGCTCTCGCCGGGCGATTTCATCGGCTCGTGGATGAAGCTGATCCGCCCCGCCGCCGAATCGCTCGGGCTGCCGGCCGAGGCGACGCCGGAATATGTGGGCCGGCTCGCCCGCGCCTCGGTTCGNCAAAGTCTGGACAATCTGCGCAGCTTNCCGTGCATCCGCACCCTCGAAGAACGCGGCCTGCTGTCCTTGCACGGAGCCTTCTTCGGGGTGATGGACGGCGAGCTGGAGACGCTCAACCAGACGACCGGGGAGTTCGTCCCCGTCGCCTTGTGACGTCGCCGCTCGTGACGTCGCGGCTTGTGACGCTCGCCGATTGGGAGCGCGCCGCTTGGGAGCGCGCCGCGAAACGCTTCGCGCGCGCTCCGCAGGCCGTTCGGGCTCAGAGCGGATCGGCGTGAGTTGGTTCCGGGGCGGGAGCGGAGAGCTGCGCGCCGCGCTTGGCCACACGTTTGCTCTTGCGCAGCGCGTGCGTGCGTCCGTCGGCCTCGTCGCGCAACGTCCAGGCTTTCAGCTCGCCGTTCTTGCGGCGGCCCGCCACGGTGACGCGCGCGCCGGGCGACACGGTGGCGAGCGCCGCGCCGCGGCGGCCGAGATCGACCAGCGTGCGGGCCCCGTCGCTCTCCAGCGTGAAACGCCGGCCGAAGACGTCGACGACGAGGCCCTGAAGCGCGACGCCCTCCTTGTCGGCGCGTCTGGGAGCGGGGCGGCGCAAAGATCCTTTTTCTTGATCGGTTTGATCGGCGAGGCGGCGTCAGCCCCAGTCTCGCGCGGCGGCGCGGCCGCCTCGCTGTGGGCGTCTGCGCCGATCCGTCGCGATCGGAGGTCATCGTGTCGTGCCCATGCTTTTTCGTGGCCTTGCTTGGCCATTGGCTGTCTCCCGCAGGCGAGAACGCGACCGTGGTCGCTCGAAGCGACCTTAGCGTCGCCTCCCGACAGGGGTTTGACGGTTTGATGACAGTTCGCCCTCCCGCTTTCTGGGCGAATGCCGTAGAGTCGGCCCAGCGCGCCGCCTCCCAGAGAGTTTCGATGTCTCCCTCGCCCCGGCCCCGTTTCGCCCATGTCAACGGCCGGCTCGTCCGATTCGAGGATGCGCGCGTGCCGATCACGGACCGCGGCTTTCTGTTCGCCGATTCGATTTACGAGGTGACGGCCGTTCTCGGCGGCGCCTTCCTCGATCTCGACGGCCATCTGGCGCGGCTCGACCGCTCGCTGCGCGAGATCGACATNCCCAACCCGCACGACGCGGCGACCTGGACGCGGCTGATGGCGNNGAGCGGCGCGCGCGACGGGCTCGTCGAGGGCCTCGTCTATATTCAGGTGACGCGCGGGTCGCAGGACCGCGATTTCATTCCCGCGCCTGGCCTCGCGCCGAACGTGGTGATGTTCACGCAGGAGAAGGCGCTGCGCGCCACGACGGCGGCGGTCGACGGCGTGTCGGTGATCACCGTGCCGGATCTGCGCTGGGCGCGGCGCGACATCAAGTCGACCGGCATGCTGGCGCAGGTGTTGGCCAAGCGCGCGGCGAAAGCCGCCGGCGCGCAGGAAGCCTGGATGGTCGAGGAGGGCGGCGTCGTCACCGAGGGCGCGTCCTGGACGGCCTTCATCGTCACNGCCGGAGGGCGGCTGGCGACGCGGCCGCTCTCGCAGGCGGTGCTGCCCGGCATCACCCGCGACACGATGATGCGGATCGCCGCAAAACACGGCTTGCGTCTGGTCGAGCGGACCTTCACGGTCGCGGAGGCGCTCACGGCGCGCGAGGTTTTCCTGACGTCGGCGGGGACGATCCTGTCGCCGATCGTCTCGATCGACGGAACGCCGGTGGCCGACGGCCAGCCCGGTCCGGTCGCGCGCGATCTGCGCGCCGCCTATCTTGAAGACGCCGCCCGCACGCCGCTCGAAGCGTGAGGCGAAGGTTTGCATACGGGGATTGAAAGATGATCGCGCGCAAGTGGATCGCCGTTATGTCCGGCGCCTTGATGCTGGCGGGGTGCGGCGGCCGCACGACCGGCGTGATGGCCCCGAGCGCGGCCGTGGCGCCGCCGCCGGGCGCCTCAACGGTCGAGATGATCGTCGCCACGACGCGAAGCCCCGCTTCGGCGGCGGAGATGTTTTCGGGCGAGCGCGGCGACGACCTCGCTTTCGCCGACGTCGCGGTTTCGGTGCCTCCCGATTCCGCGCGCAAGATCGGCGACGTGCAATGGCCCTCGCGCCTGCCGGGCGATCCGGCGAAGGAGTTCGTGACGCTGCGCGCCAAGCGGCTCGAACCGGAGCAGGCGAAAAAGCTCTTTCACGAGAAGATCGCGCGCACCAAGCGCGCGCAGGCGCTGGTGTTCGTGCATGGCTACAACACCCGCTTCGAGGAGGCGGTCTATCGTTTCGCGCAGATCGTCCACGATTCCGGCGCTCCGGTGACGCCGGTTCTGTTCACCTGGCCCTCGCGCGGGCGTCTGCTCGCCTATAATTACGACCGCGAGGCNGCCAATTATTCGCGCGACGCGCTCGAAATGATGTTGCAGCGAATGGCGCATAATCCCGAGGTCGGAGAAATCTCGATCCTCGCCCATTCGATGGGCAACTGGGTGACGCTCGAAGCGCTGCGGCAGATGGCGATCCGCGACAAGCATATCGCCTCCAAGATCAAGAGCGTCATGCTCGCCGCCCCGGACGTCGATTTCGACGTGTTCCGCCGCCAGATCGCGCAGATGGGCGAGCCGCGCCCGCGCTTCACGCTGTTCGTGTCGCAGGACGACGACGCGCTCGCCGCCTCCGCGCGCATCGGCGGCGGGCAGGCGCGGCTCGGCATGGTCGATCCCAAAATCGAGCCCTATCGCTCGGCGCTGGAGAAAGCGAAGCTCGACGTCGTCGATCTGACCGACATCAAGTCGAGCGACAGCATCAATCACGGCAAGTTCGCGCAGGCGCCGCAGGTGGTGCAGTCGATCGGGCGGCGGCTCGCCGACGGCCAGACGCTGCATGACGGCAAGGCGGGCGTGGGCGAGAAGATCGGCCAGGTGGCGGTCGGCGCGGCGTCGGCGGCGGGCCGGGCGGCGGGCGTCGTCGTGTCGGCGCCGCTGGCGGTGGTCGACGAGCGCACGCGCGAGGGCTCGGCGACNCAGATCGAGCAGATCGGCTCGGATATCGGCGGATCGGCGGGCGCGGCGGCGGGCGTGGCGACCTTGCGCTGAGGCGCGTCGCGAGCCCGCCGCGAAGACGCCGTCTCGGGTCGCGCTCAGCCGCGGTCGCGCAGCTCCCGCCGCACGATCTTGCCGGTCGTCGTCATCGGCAGGCTTTTCACGAATTCGACCTCGCGCGGATATTCGTGCGCGGCCAGCCGCGTGCGCACATAGCCGGCGATGTCCGCCTTCAGCGCGTCGCTCTCCGGCACGCCGGGCTTGAGCACCACGAACGCCTTGACGATCTCGGTGCGCAGCGCGTCGGGTTTGCCGACGACGGCGGCCAGCGCCACCGCCGGATGGCGCAGCAGGCAATCCTCGATCTCGCCAGGCCCGATGCGATAGCCCGACGAGGTGATCACGTCGTCGTCGCGGCCGANGCGCACATAGCCGTCGGCGTCGAGCACGCCCTGATCGCCGGTCGTCATCCAGTCGCCCANAAACTTCTTCTCGGTCGCCTCCGGCTGGTTCCAGTAGCACAGGAACATCACCGGATTGGGCCGGCGCACGGCGATCTGGCCGATCTCCTCCGGCGCGCAGAGCGAGCCGTCGGCGCGGATCACCGCCGCGTCATGGCCGGGCACCGGCTTGCCGATCGCGCCGGGGCGCGACACGCCGATCTCCGCGCAGGAGCCCAGCACCAGATTGCATTCCGTCTGACCGTAAATCTCGTTGACGACGAGCCCGAGCGCCTCGCGCGCCCAGTGGAACGTCTCCGCCCCGAGCGTCTCCCNCGCCGAGGCGACGGTGCGCAGATCGAAGCCGAAACGCTGCTTCGGCCGCGCCACCGCGCGCAGCAGCCGCAGCGCGGTGGGAGGCACGAAGGCGTTGCGCACCTCGGCCCGCGCCATCAAGGCGAAGGCCTCCTCCGGGTCGAATTTTTCGGTCGCGCGGAACGCCACCGGCGCGCCGAGATAGAGGCTCGGCAGCAAAGCGTTGAGCAGTCCGCCCGCCCAGGCCCAATCGGCCGGCGTCCAGAACCGGTCGCCCTTGCGCGGCGTGAACTCGTGGCTGAACTGCACGCCGGGAATATGGCCGAGCAGCACCCGGTGCCGTGCAGCGCCCTTCGGCGCGCCGGTGGTGCCGGAGGTGTAGATCATCAGGGCCGGATCGTCCGGCCCGGTGTCGCGGGCGCGAAATCCGGGAGCGGCGTGATGGACCTCGCGATGAAAATCGAGCGCGCCCTCGCCCGCCCCGTCGACGCAGAAGATCGCCGACAGGCCGCTCAACCCCGCGCGGATCGGCGCGATCTTGGCGATGCCGGCCTCGTTGGTGACGAGCGCGCGCACGTCGGCGTCGGCGAGGCGATGCTCCAGCGCCTCCTGTCCGAACAGCGAGGCGAGCGGCAACGCGACCGCGCCGAGCTTGTAAGTCGCCAGATGCGCGACCACCGTCTCGACCGATTGCGGCAGCAGGATCGCGACGCGGTCGCCGGGTTGGACGCCCGCCTGCGCCAGCGCGGCGGCGAAGCGGTCGGACCGATCTTTCAAAGTCCCGTAGCTGGTCGGCCGGAACGAGCCGTCGCGGCGCCATTCCAGCAAGGCGAGGCGGCCGGAGTCCTCGCGCGCCCAACGGTCGGCGACCGCCGTGCCGATGTTGAAGCGCGACGGAAGGTCCCAGCGAAAATCGCGGACGAGAGCGGCGTAGTCGGGCGCGAGCGTGGAGATCAGCATGGGCGCAAAGCCTAGGCGGCGTCATGCTGCGACGCAATACGACCTCGGGCGACGCCGCGGCGGCCTCTATCGCGCCAGGTTGTGGCCTTTCGGAGACATGTGAACGAAGTTTGCCGCAATCCCGCCGCCGGCCTTCCGCGCGGCGACGGCGCGCCGCTACTGTGGAGGCGGTTCAGGCCGCGCGATGACGGTCGACAGGGGCGGGAGACAGGCGAATGCGCGACCTTCGCGGCGCTATCGGACGTGCGGTTCTCACCACGGCTTTGGGGTTCGGCGCGCTGGCCTTCCTCGCCGGCGCGGGGCAGGCGCAAAGTTTCGACCGCATGGTCGTGTTCGGCGACAGCCTTTCGGACAACGGCAATCTGTGGATCGCCACCGGCGGCGCAGCCGCCTTACCCCGCCCAACGCTTTCGAACGGGCCGGTGTGGGCCGAATATTTGGCCGGACCGCTCAACCGCTTCTTCCCGGTCGGGCCGATCAACAACGCGGCCAACGTCGATTTCGCCTTCGGCGGCGCGCGCTCCGACGCGGCGGTCGCCAGTCCGCCCGGCCTGCCGACGCAGATCGGCGCCTATGCGTTGCGCGGCGGGCGTTTCGGCGCCAGCAATCTCGCCTCGGTGTGGGCCGGCGCCAACGACATCTTCCAGGCGCTGCCGGCCGCCGGCGTNAATCCGGCCACCGCGCAGGCGGTGATGACCGGCGTCGCGCAGACCGCCGCCGCGAACGTCACCACGGCCGCCGGGCAGGTCGCCGCGATGGGCGCACGCTCGATCCTGGTGCTCAATCTGCCCGACATCGGCGCGGCGCCCGCCTTCAACACCGGCCCGGCGGCGACGCTGGCGAGCTATTCCGCCACCACCTTCAACGCCGCGCTGGCGAGCGATCTGGCGGGGCTGGCGGCGGCGCGGCCGACGACCAACGTCATTTCGGTCGACATCGCCGGCCTGTTCAACGCCGCGATCGCCAATCCGGGCGCGTTCGGCTTCTCCAACGTGACGCAGGCCTGCGTCGCGGTCGCCTCCTGCGCGGCTGCGACGACGGCGCAGCAGAACGCCTTTCTGTTCTGGGACGGCGTGCATCCGACCACCGCCGGCCACGCGCTGATCGCGGCGACGGTGCGCGAATATCTGATGGCGCCGATCTCGGCGGCGTCGGTCGCCGCCGTCTCGGAGACCGCGCTGACGACCCGCCGATCGGACGCGACGCGCGCCTTCGACCGGCTGCGCGAACATGCCTCCGCTCCCGACAAGACCGAGTATTTCGTCAATCCCTACGGCGACGTCGGCCGCGCCAAGGGCGGTTCGCAGCGCTTCGGCCAGGAGTGGAAGCTCGGCGGCGTGCAGTTCGGCATGACCCGCGCGCTCACCACGGAGATGCTGTTCGGCCTCGTCGGTTCGGTGAGCTACGGCTCGGTCGACGGGCGCGACGGCTCGCGCGTCTCCTTCGACATGGCGAATTTCGCCGTCGACATGCTGGGCTCGTGGAAGCGCGGCGGCTTCTTCGTCAATGGCGGCGTCGGCGCCAGCGTCGCTTCGGTGATCGACTGGAAGCGCAAGACCGTCGGCCCGCTCGAAAACAGCGCCGACTCCACCGCCTGGTCGGCGAGCGCGCTGGCCGAGGCAGGATACGAGATGCGCATGGGCGCCGCCACGCTGACGCCGTCGGCGCGGCTGGGATGGCTGCACGCCAGCTCGGCCTCGTTCACCGAGACGGGCGTGATCGCGCCGATCGGCTTTTCCGGGCGTTCGATCGACGCGTTGATGGGCGGCGTCGAACTGCGCGCCGGCGTCGATCTGGCGAACGAGGCGGGACGCAAGATCACCGCCTACGCGCTGCTCGGCTATGAGGATTTCCTGAGCTATTCGGGCGGCGCCGTGAAGGGACGCCTCGCCAACAACACGGCGCTGCCGTTCTCGACCTCGATCGGCGATCTGCGCGGCGAGGGCGTGATCGCGGGTCTGGGGCTGGGCGGCCAGTTCGGCGCGGCGAAGCTCACCGCCGATTACCGGGCCTCGTTCGGCAAGGGCAACAATGCGCGCCATCGCGCCTCGGTGGGCGTGCGCGTGGCTTTCTGACGCGACGCGCTCAAGCCAGACAAAACGCCGGGGCGCGCCGCTCCGGCGTTTTGTCTTTCCTCGGCTTTCGACGCTTCTTGCGCGGCGCCGGCGCAGGGCGTCAGCCCTCCAGCGCGCGCGCTCGTGGGCGAGCATGATCGGAACGCCGTCGCGGACCGGAAAGGCGAGACGCGCCGCGCGCGAGATCAGCTCCTGGCGCCGCGGGTCCCATTCGAGCGTCGTCTTGGTCAACGGGCACACCAGGATTTCAAGCAGACGCGGATCGATCGCGCCGGGTCCGGCCGGCGCGGGAGGATCGGAGCTGGCGAGGTCGAGGCGCTTCGTCATCGGCGCCCTATTGCAGGGAGGCTTCGCCGGGGCCGGACGCCTGGGCGAGGAGAATTCCGACATCGCGATGAGCGCGCTGGCGCGCGCGTCAAGCGTGCTCGCCTCCACCAAGGCCTGCTTTTCGGCGACGCCGAAAGGCGACATCATGGCGAGGGCGTTGACGAGCGCCTCGGTGGGCGTCTCGTCGACGCCCGCCCAGTCGATCTGGACGCCGCGCGCCGACGCGAAACGCCGCAGCGCCGCCACCACGTCCTCGCGCCGTCCCTCCGCGCAGACGCTCGCCGCAAGGTCGTCGGCGTAGGGAGCGAAGTCGACCAGACAGCGACGATAGGGCGTCGCGTCGTCACGCTCGCTCAGCACGCGGAAGCGCGACAGGCCGCTGAGCGTGATCACCACCCGCCCGTCGCCGGTCTCGGCGAACTGAGTGATCCGCCCGGCGCAGCCGACCCCGAACAGGGCAGGACCGCGCGCGCAACGCGGGCGAGCGGCGTCGGGCTGGATCATGCCGATGATCCGGTCGCCACGCAGCGCGTCCTCGACCATCGCGAGATAGCGCGGCTCGAAGACGTTGAGCGGAAGCTCGGCGCGCGGCAACAGGATCGCCCCCGACAGGGGAAAACCGCCAGTTCGGTCGGCAGGCTCGCGACGTCGCGCGGGGGCGTTGATGGGCATGTCAGGCGAACAGGGCGGCGGAGAGCTTGCGGCGCGCCGCGACGGTCGCGGCGTCCATCGGCCCCCAGGCTTCGAAGAATTGCAGCAGCTGCTTGCGCGCGGCCTCGTCGTTCCAGGCGCGCTCCTTGCGGATGACGGCGAGCAGCTGATCGGCGGCCTCGTCGCGCTTGTTGGCGGCGTTGAGGGCGACGGCGAGATCGAAGCGCGCCTGATGATCCTGGGGATCGGCCTCGACTTTCGCCATCAGCGGCGCGAGGTCGCCGAGCGAGGCGGCCTGTTCGGCGAGTTCGAGCGCGGCGCGGGCGGCGGCGACGGGCGCCTGCTCCTTGGCGTCGGGCGCGAGGGCGGCGAGAATCTCGCGCGCCTGCTCCAGCTCGCCCATGTCGACGTAAAGCTTGGCGAGGCCGCCCAGCGCCTTCTGGTCGGCGGGGTCCTTCTGCAACAGCCCGGCGTAGAGATCGGCGGCGCCGGCGGCGTCGCCGGCTGCGGCGAGCTTTTCGGCCTCGGCCAGAATCTCGGCGGTCGCGTCGCCGATCGGCCCGACGAGCCGCTCGACGAACTGGCGGATGCGGCTTTCGGGCAAGGCGCCCATGAAGCCGTCGATCGGCTGGCCCTTCTGGAAGGCGATCACGGCGGGAATCGACTGGATGCCCATCTGGCCGGCGACGTCGGGATGCTCGTCGATGTTCATCTTGACGAGCTTGATCTTGCCGGCGGCCTCGCGCGCCACCTTTTCGAGCGCCGGGGCGAGTTGCTTGCAGGGACCGCACCAGGGCGCCCAGAAATCGACCAGCACGGGCTGGCGCTGCGACTCGGCGAGAACGTCCTGGCGGAAGCTCGCGCTGGTCACGTCCTTGATCGCGTCGGCGGGCTGCGCGCCCGCCCGTTCGCCGAGCGGGCGCTCCGACGGCTTCGCGCTCGCCGTCATCGCCGCGCCGAAGCTCCCGCCATAGCCGCCGGCGTAACCGCCATTCGACCCGCCGCCGTTCGCCGCCATCCCAATCTTGCTCCTATGCTCGCGCCCGAGGGCGCCGTGTCACCTGCTCCCGCCCCACATGGGGCGAAGTCGCGCCGGATGCAACGGCCGCCGGGCGCGCGGGACGCTGTGATTTGATCAGTTCGTCTAGGTCGCCGCGCCTTGACGCCTTGCGGCGGGGGCAAATGATGTTCATCCCTTCGAAACATGCGTCGCCGACGTCTAAGAGTCCCGAGGGGGAGGAAAACGTCGAACGACGCCCGCGGCCCGCGCCTTGCGCGCCGCGGCGAGGCCCGCGGGCGAATCCGCGCAACACAACGGGCGAGCCCGGACACTTCTAAGGAGCGCAAATGTCGCAGAATATCGTCATCGTCAGCGCCGCGCGCACGCCGGTCGGCTCGTTCTCGGGCGCGCTGTCGAGCCTGCCCGCCCACGAACTCGGCGCGATCGCCATCAAGGGCGCGCTTGAGCGCGCGAAGGTCAAGCCCGACGAGGTGGACGAAGTCATCATGGGCCAGATCCTGACCACCGGTCAGGGCCAGAACCCCGCCCGTCAGGCCGCCGTCAAGGCGGGCATTCCGGTCGAGAAGACCGCCTGGGGCCTCAACCAGCTCTGCGGCTCGGGCCTGCGCGCGGTCGCGCTCGGCATGCAGCAGATCGCCAACGGCGACGCCAAGATCATCGTCGCCGGCGGTCAGGAGTCGATGTCCCAGGCCCAGCACGCCGCCTATCTGCGCGGCGGGGTCAAGATGGGCGAGATGAAGTTCGCCGACACCATGCTGCGCGACGGCCTGTTCGACGCCTTCCACGGCTATCACATGGGCACGACCGCCGAGAACGTCGCCACCAAGTGGCAGCTCTCGCGCGACGAGCAGGACAAGTTCGCCGTCGCCTCGCAGAACAAGGCCGAGGCCGCCCAGAAGGCCGGCAAGTTCAAGGACGAGATCGTTCCCGTCACCATCGCCTCGCGCAAGGGCGACGTCGTCGTCGATCAGGACGAGTATATCCGCCACGGCGCGACGCTCGACTCGATGACCAAGCTCAAACCCGCCTTCTCGAAGGACGGCACGGTCACCGCCGGCAACGCCTCGGGCATCAACGACGGCGCGGCCGCGCTGGTTCTGATGAGCGAGGACGAGGCCAAGAAGCGCGGCCTCAAGCCGCTCGCCAAGATCAAGGCCTGGGCGACCTCCGGCGTCGATCCGGCGATCATGGGCACGGGCCCGATCCCGGCCTCCCGCAAGGCGCTGGAAAAGGCCGGCTGGTCGATCAAGGACCTCGACCTGATCGAGGCCAACGAGGCCTTCGCCGCGCAGGCGCTCGCGGTCAACAAGGACCTCGGCTGGGACACCGACAAGGTCAACGTCAATGGCGGCGCGATCGCCATCGGCCATCCGGTCGGCGCCTCGGGCGCGCGCGTCCTCACCACGCTTCTGCACGAGATGCAGCGCCGCGACGCCAAGAAGGGCCTCGCCACGCTGTGCATCGGCGGCGGCATGGGCATCGCGATGTGCGTCGAGCGCTGATCGGCTAGACAGGCTTTTCGGGCGGGGCGCGCTTGCGTCCCGCCCAAATCAACTCGCGCCGGATCAACCGGCGACGACAACGTCCAATTGGGGAAGGGAACGAATATGGCAAGAGTTGCGCTCGTCACCGGCGGCACTCGCGGCATCGGAGCCGCGATTTCCAAGGCGCTGCTGAACGAAGGCTATAAAGTCGCGGCGAGCTACGCCGGCAATGACGAGGCCGCCCAGAAGTTCAAGGCCGAGACCGGCATTCCGGTGTTCAAGTGGGACGTGGGCGACTTCAACGCCTGCAAGGAAGGCATCGCCAAGGTGGAGGCCGAGGTCGGGCCGATCGACGTGCTGGTCAACAACGCCGGCATCACCCGCGACGGCATGTTCCACAAGATGACGCTCGAAAATTGGCAGGCGGTGATCAACACCAACCTGAACTCGCTGTTCAACATGACGCGCAACGTGTGGGAGGGCATGGTCGCCCGCAAGCACGGCCGCGTCATCGTCATCTCGTCGGTCAACGGCCAGAAGGGCCAGGCCGGTCAGGTCAATTACTCCGCCGCCAAGGCCGGCGACATCGGCTTCGTCAAGGCGCTGGCGCAGGAAGGNGCGCGCAACGGCATCACCGTCAACGCGATCTGCCCCGGCTATATCGGCACGGAGATGGTCGCCGCCATCGCGGAAGACGTTTTGAAGACGCGAATCCTGCCGCAAATCCCGGTCGGCCGTCTCGGCCAGCCGGAGGAGATCGGCCGCGCCGTCGTCTTCCTGGCGTGCAAGGACGCCGGCTTCATCACCGGCTCCACCTTGTCCGCGAACGGCGGTCAGTATATGGCCTGACGATCGTCGCGTCGGTTTCCATCGGCGACACGAAGAAGCCCGCCCTCGCCGGCGGGCTTCCTTTTAAACCGCGCGCGCCGCCCCCGGCCTCGCGCTCAACGGCGGCGACGGGCGTCGCCTACGCGGCGTCGCGTCGCGGCTCGCGTTTCGGGGACGCGCGACATGGACCTCAGGCGCATTTGGGCGGTCAGGGCGGGCCGCGACAATCAGGCCGATCATTTGTTTTTCAATCGGGGACAAATCTCCCTCGGCCTCGGAGCGGGCGGCGACGCGCGTTTGCTGCGCCCCACCCGCGCGGCGTTCAAGGAGGCGTTCGCCGGCGCAGGAGCCGCCGCGCCAGGATCGATACCGATTCAGGCCGGCCAGTTGTTTCGCTTCGTCCATGAAATGAAACTGGGCGACAGCGTCGTCTATCCGCGCAAAATCGACCGCACGCTGCGCTGGGGCGAGGTGACGGGAGACTATGTCTACGACGGCGCGGACGGCTCCGATTTTCCGCATCGTCGCAGCGTGCGATGGCTGTCCTCGCGCAGCCGCGACGACTTTTCGCCCGGCGCTCTCTACGAACTGGGCTCGGTGTTGACGCTGTTCGAAGTCAAGAGTTTCGCGACCGAGCTGCGTCGCCGTTTCGAGGCCGGCGAGGCGCCCGAGGAGACCGAGGAGGAGTCTCCCGCCGTCGCCCGCGACATCGCCGAGACGACGCGCGACTTCATCTCCAAGACCATCAAGACCGACTTCAAGGGCTATCCCTTCGAGCAACTCGTCGCCGAATTGTTCCGCGCCATGGGCTACCGCGTTCAGGTGACGCAGAAGAGCAAGGACGACGGCGTCGACGTCGTCGCCTGCCGCGATCCGCTCGGCGTCGAGCCGCCGATCCTCAAGATTCAGGCCAAGGCGCAGGACTCAAACGCCGGCGCCGACGTCGTCAAAGCCTTCTACGCCTCGATCCACGAGCGCGACGTCGGCGTCTTCGTCACCACCGCCGGCTTCACCGCCGCCGCGCAGGAGTTCGCGCGCATGCGCGGCAACCTGCGCCTGATCGACGGCGTCGAGCTGGTCGATCTGATTCAGGACCATTATGAGTCCTTCGATCAGAAGATGAAGCGTCGCATCCCGCTGCGTCGCGTGCTCGCGCCCGACGTGGCGCCGGAGGAGTGATGACGCCGCACGCCAGCCGCCGCCGCGCGACGCTGATCGGCATGGTCGCCATCGCGCTGTGGTCGGCGCTGGCGCTGCTCACCGCCGCGAGCGGAACAACGCCGCCCTTCCAGATGACCGCGATGACCTTCGCCATCGGCGGGCTGGCCGGGCTGATCGTCGCGCTGGCGCGCGGCGAAGGCGCGGCGCTGGCGCAGCCGCCGATCGTCTGGCTGGTCGGCGTCGGCGGCCTGTTCGGCTATCACGCCGTCTACTTCGCCGCGCTGCGCAAGGCGCCGCCGGAGGAGGCGAGCCTGATCGCCTATCTGTGGCCGCTGCTGATCGTGCTGTTTTCGGCGCTGTTGCCCGGCGAGACCCTGCGTCCGCGCCATCTCCTCGGCGCCGCGCTCGGCTTCGCCGGCGCCGCTGTGCTGATCGTCGGCAAGGCNGGAGGGCGCGCCCTGTTCAACCCGGATCATGCGACGGGCTATCTGCTGGCGCTCGCCTGCGCCTTCATCTGGTCGGGCTATTCGGTGCTGTCGCGCCGCTTCAAATCCGCCCCCACCGCCGCCGTCGCCGGCTTCTGCCTCGCCACGGCGCTGCTGTCGGGCTTGTGCTGGATGGCCTTCGAGACGACGCGATGGCCGCAGACGACGACGCAATGGGCCGCCGTCGCGGCGCTCGGCCTCGGTCCGGTCGGCCTCGCCTTTTATGTCTGGGATTTCGGCGTCAAGCACGGCGACATCAAGCTGCTCGGCGTGGCGAGCTACGCCGCGCCCGTGCTCTCGACGCTGATCCTCGTCGCCGCCGGCGTCGCAAGGCCCGGCTGGAGCCTCGCGCTCGCCTGCGCGCTGATCGCCTTGGGCCCTCGTCGCGAGCCGCGCCGGCGAATAACGGCGCGATTTCGGGAACCCCGGCGACCCCGACGCGTTCCTCCGGCGGCTCAAGTCGGAAGCCGTTCGCACAGGAGGAGAACGTCGTGTCGTCGCCGCAGGTTCGTTGCTTTTTCGATCGTCCCACCGGCAGCCTGCAATATGTGATGCACGACCCGCGCACGCGCAAAGCGGCGATCATCGACCCTGTTCTGAATTTCGATCCGTTGAGCGCCCGGATCACGACGACGGACGCCGANAAAATTCTCGACTATGTGCGCGACGAGCGCCTCGATGTCGTCTGGGTGCTCGACACCCATCCCCACGCCGATCATTTCAGCGCCGTCGCCTGGCTCGGCCAGCGCCTCGGCGCNCCCACCGGCATCGGCGCCGACGTCGTCGGCATGCAGGAGCGCTGGCGCGAGATTTACAATCTCGGCGAGGCGATCCCGGCCGACGGGCGGCAATGGTCGCGGCTGTTCAAGCCGGGCGACGTCTTCCATGTCGGCGACATCCCCGTGCGCGTGATGGCCTCGCCGGGGCACACCAGCGCCTCGGTGACCTTCGTGGCGGGCGACGCCGCCTTCGTGCACGACACGCTGATGGCGCCGGCGTCGGGCAGCAGCCGCGCGGATTTTCCCGGCGGCGACGTCGGCCAGTTGTGGGAGTCCATCCGCGCGATTCTTGACCTGCCGCCGACCACGCGTCTCTTCGTCGGCCACGACTATCCCGACGACGGCGTCGCGCCGCTCTACATGGCGACGGTCGCCGAGCATCGGCTGTCCAATCGCCATGTGAAGGACGGCGTGTCGCGCGCGGAGTTCGTCGCCGCGCGCACCGCGCGCGACAAAACGCTGTCGCCGCCGCGGCAGATGCTGGCCTGTCTCCAGGCCAACATCCAGGGCGGTCGGCTGCCCGAGCCCGAGTCGAACGGGCGGCGCTACCTCAAGATTCCGCTCGACGCGATGGACTGAGCCGCGAGCCCGCGCGCGGGTCGCCTACTCGCCCATCGCGATCAGGGTGGCGTTGCCGCCGGCGGCGGCGGTGTTGATCGAAACCACCTGCTCCAGCGAGAAGCGCTTGAGGTAGTTCGGCCCGCCCGCCTTCGGCCCGGTGCCCGACAGGCCGCAGCCGCCGAAAGGCTGCGTGCCGACGACCGCGCCGATGATGTTGCGGTTCACATAGCAATTGCCGACCGGAAGGCGGTCGACGATCGCCTCGATGGTCTCGTCGATGCGCGAATGCACGCCGAGCGTGAGGCCGTAGCCGGTCGCCTCGATCTGGTCGAGCAGACGCGGCAGCTCGCTCGCCTTGTAGCGCGCGACATGCAGGATCGGGCCGAACACCTCCTGACGCAGCTNCCGAGGCCGAGCCGAGCCGAAGATATGCGGCGCGACGAAGGTCCCCAGCCGCGCCGCCTGCGGCAGAGCGCCCGCGAATCGCGTCTTGGCTGCGGCGCGCATGGCGGCGACGTGGGCGTCGAGCTTGTCCTTGGCCTCGCGGTCGATCACCGGGCCGACATGGACGCTGACGTCGCGCGGATCGCCGATCTTCAGCTCGGCCGCCGCGCCGGCGATCATCTCGATCATGCGGTCGGCGACGTCTTCCTGCACGCACAACAGGCGCAGCGCCGAGCAGCGTTGGCCGGCGGAGCGGAAGGCCGACATGACGACGTCGTCGGCGACCTGCTCGGGCAGGGCGGTGGCGTCGACGATCATGGCGTTGACGCCGCCGGTCTCGGCGATCAGCGGCACGATGGCGCCGTCGCGATCGGCCAGCGCGCGGTTGATCTTCTGCGCGACCTCGGTCGAGCCGGTGAAGGCGACGCCGGCGGCGAGCGGATGGGAGGTCAGCGCCGCGCCGACGGCGCCGTCGCCGAGCGCCAGATGCAGCGCCGTGGCCGGCACCCCCGCCTCGTGCAGCAGCCTGACCGCCTCGTAGGCGATCAACGGCGTCTGTTCCGCCGGCTTGGCGACGACGGCGTTGCCGGCCACCAGCGCGGCGGCGACCTGTCCGAGGAAGATCGCCAGCGGGAAGTTCCACGGGCTGACGCAGACGAACACGCCGCGGCCGCGATAGCGCAGGCGGTTGTCCTCGCCGGTGGGGCCGGGCATGGTCTGGCCCTCCCCCATCTCGCGGGCGCGGACGGCGTAGTAGCGGCAGAAGTCGACCGCCTCGCGCAGCCNCGAAATGGCGTCGTCGATGGTCTTGCCGCCCTCGGCCTGCAACAAAGCAAGGAAATGCGGCATGCGCTCTTCGAGCAGCGCGCCGGCCTTGTCGAGCGCGTCGGCGCGCGCGGCGTGGCCGAGACGATCCCAGGCGCGGAAGCCCGCCTGCGCGGCGCGCATCGCGTCGGCGGCGTGCGAGGGCGCGATCTCGGTCACCGTTCCGATCTGGCCGCCGTCGATCGGCGACAAGGCGGGGCGAGACGATCCGCCGGCGGGCTTGCCGTCGATCAGCGATTCGGCGCGCGCCTGCGTCGGGGCGGCCGCCTTCACCGCCGCCAGCAAGGCGTCGCGGCTGGCGGCGTGGCCCAACTCGACGCCACGCGAATTGACACGGTCGGGATAGAGCGCGTCGGGAAGCGGCACTTTGGGGTGGCGGGCGGCGGCCGGCGCGCCGACGATGGTCTGCGGGCGCGTCAGCAGCGAGGGGATCGGAACGGCGGGATCGGCGGCGACCGACACGAAGGAGGAGTTGGCGCCGTTCTCCAGCAGGCGGCGCACCAGATAGGCGAGCAGATCGCGATGGCCGCCGACCGGCGCATAGGTGCGGCAGGCGGCGCCGGGCAAATCCTGCAACAGCATTTTATAGGCGTCCTCGCCCATGCCGTGCAGGCGCTGGAACTCGTAGCCCTGCGCGCCGCCGGCGATCTCGATGATCGTCGCCATCGTCAAGGCGTTGTGAGTGGCGAATTGCGGATAGAGCCGCGGGCGGGCGGCGAGCATCTTTCTGGCGCAGGCGAGGTAATTGAGGTCCGTCATCGCCTTGCGGGTGAACAGCGGATAGTCGGCGAGGCCGCGCTCCTGCGCGCGCTTGATCTCGGTGTCCCAATAGGCGCCCTTGACGAGGCGGACCATGAAGACGCGGTCGAGCTTCTGGGCGAGCGCGACCATCCAGTCGATCACCTCCGCCGCGCGCTTTTGATAGCTCTGAATCGCAATGCCGAAGCCGGTCCAGCCCGCCAGCGACGGATCGGCCGCCACCGCGCCGACGACGTCGAGCGAAACCAGACGATCGGCCTCCTCGGCGTCGACGGTGAAGCACAGGTCGTAACGCTTGGCCGCCTGCGCCAGCCGCAACACGCGAGGGACAAGCTCCTCCATGACGCGCGCCTGGCTCGTCGCCTCGTAGCGCGGATGCAACGCGGACAGCTTCACCGAAATGCCGGGGCGGTCGGGCAGCGGCTGCGAACCGGCCGATTTGCCGATCGCCTCGATGGCGTCGGCGTAGGAGACGAGATAGCGCTTGGCGTCGGCCTCGGTGCGGGCGCCCTCGCCGAGCATGTCGAAGGAATAGCGAAACAGCCGGCCCTGCGCGGAGTTGGCGCGTTTGAGCGCCTCCTCGATGGTTTGGCCGAGCACGAAATGCGAGCCCATCAGCCGCATCGCCTGGCGCGTGGCGGTGCGCACCGCCGGCAGGCCCATGCGCTTGGCCAGCGCGCCGATGACGCCTTCCGGCGTCTCGCCGGGCTGGATGACCCGCGAGGTCAGCCCCAGCGCCCAGCTCGACGCGGAGACCAGCAGCGCCTCGGATTTCGTCTCGCGCTTCGACCAGTCGGTCGCGCCGATCTTGTCCTCGATCAGGCGATCGGCGGTGGCGGCGTCGGGCACGCGCAGCAACGCCTCGGCCAGCACCATCAGCGCCAGCCCCTCCTTGGTGGAGAGCGAGTATTCGCGCAGGAAATCCTCGATGCCGCCGAGCCCGCCCGAGCGCGCGCGGATCGCCTCGACGAGCCGCGTCGCGCGCTGGTCGACCCGCGCCTCCGCCTCGCGCGGCAGGCTGGCGGCGGCCAGAAGGCGGGCGGCGGCTCGCCGTCGTCGGGAGCGTAGGGGCGCGGAACGGCGGGATCGGCGAGGCGGCGGTCTGGGAAGCGGTCATGTCGGCTCCGGCGGCGAGGGCGTGATCGCTTGCGTCTTTGATTTTCTCTGTATAATCGAAACTTCACCCCGATTGCAGCCGCGATTTTTCGCTTATTCCAGCGAAAATCACTACGGAAATCGCCTTTCATGGAGACAACGCCGAAAATCCCGCTCGACCGGGTCGATCGCCGCATTTTGCGGATTTTACAGGATGACGGGCGCATCTCGCATGTGCATCTGGCCGAGAAGGTCGGGTTGTCGCCGACGGCGGCCACAGAGCGCGTGAAGCGGCTGACCCGCGAAGGCCTGATCGCCGGCTACGCGGCGCGGCTCGATCCGGTCAAACTCGGACTGGAGTTGCTGGTTTTCGTCGAGGTGACGCTCGACCGAACAACGTCGGACGTGTTCGAGAAATTCGGCGCCGCCGCTCTCCGCGCGCCGGAAGTGCTGGAATGTCATCTCGTGGCGGGCGGCTTCGACTACCTCGTCAAGGCGCGGGTGCCCGACATGGCCCATTATCGCCGCTTCCTCGGCGAGGTTTTGCTGACGCTGCCGGGCGTGCGCGCGACGCACACCTATCCGGTGATGGAGCAGGTGAAAGAGGAGATGGCGTTGCCGGTTTGAGCGCCGGCGGCGCGCCGCTCAGGCGGGGGCGCGCGTCTGTTCGAGCGGGCGCACCACGGAGAGCAGCGCCCCGTNAGGAAGCAGCGCCAGCAGCGCCACGACGATTTTCACGACGCCGTCCCAGATCGCCAGATTGACCCATAGCGGCGCGGGGCCGACGACGGTGGGGATCATCGCCGACATGGCGGCGACGCCGGCGAAGGCGAGCGAGAAGAACAGCGCGGTGTCGATCACCGAACCGGCGAGGCTCGCCAGCAAAGGCGCCCGCCACCAGGACAGGCGGCGAAGACGGTTGAAGACGGTGACGTCGAGCAGCTGGCCGACGAGGAAGGCGGTTCCCGAGGCGAGCGCGATGCGCGGCGTCGCCAGCACCGCCGACAGCGCCACCGCGACGACGAAGCCGGCGATCACCAGACGTCGGGCGACGCCGACGCCATAACGACGGTTGGTCAGGTCGGTGACGAGGAAGCTGATGGGATAGACGATCGCGCCCCAGGTCAGGTGCTGGTCGAGCCCGAACAGGCGCACGGGATGCTGCACGCTGACGTTCGAGACGACGACGATCAGCGTCATCAGCGCGACAGGCAGAATCAACGGGCGGATCGTGGCGGGCATCGGCGGAGCCTTGGCGTTTGCTGGGTCGGACGGAAGCGGCAAGGACGGAAAGGTGCGGAACGGTCAGGGGCGCAAAGGCGCGGCCGACGAACATGCGATCCCGAAACCCGCCGTCAAGACCGGCGGTCGAGAAGGCAAGACGCCCTCAACAAAAGGCGCCCTCAATAAAAGACGCTCTCAACGCTCAACAAGACAAGACATGCCACCAAGAAAGGACATGCCACCAACAAAGGACATGGCGCGCCATCACCGCGGCGCGCCGTGTCGAAACGTTTCTCGGCGTGAGGTCAGGCCGAGGCGGCCTGCTTCTTGGCGATCTCGCGCTTCAGCACGCGNNGGCCGTCGGCGAGCGACTCTTCGCGCGCCTTGAGCAGAAAGGCGTCAAGGCCGCCGACATGCTCGACCGAGCGAAGCGAGGCGGCGGCGACGCGCAGACGCACCGAGCGGCCGAGCGTGTCGGACGCCAGCGTGACGTTGCACAGGTTCGGCAGAAACCGCGTCTTGGTCTTGCGGTTCGAGTGGGAGACCAGATTGCCGACCAGAACGGCTTTGCCGGTCAATTCGCAGCGGCGCGACATGATGATGAGTCCCGGAAACTGAGGCCGTGCAGGCCGAATGGACTGAAAACCGTCTCGACTTACGGACGACGCGAGCGCGCCAGACCGCCCGTCGCGGCGGGGAAACAGGTCGCGGGGTCATAGTGGAGAGGGGGCGGCGTCAAGCGCGGGCCGGCGGCGTCGGCGCTGCGCGCGCGCTCAGTTCGGGCGAGAGGACGGCTTGGCGCCGTCGGGACGCAGGTCTTCGAAGACATCTTCGGCGCGAACATTGAAAATGTCGCACAAGATCAGGATATCAGATGCGGAAAACGGCGACACTCCGGCTTCGCGCTCAAGATATCCCTTGAGCGAGATCGCAAGACGTCGGGCGACGGATTCGACGCTGACGCCGCGCTCAAGCCGAAGAGCTTTGATGCGCGCGCCGACACGTGCGTCGACAGGCAAGGCGGACATGGCTTTTCCTCGACGAAGACTTCGTCTCGTCGAGAAGGATGCATACGAAAGATCGCGATTTCTGTAAAACGCGACTGTCTACGATCTTAATCGCAGTTAAGAATCGTAGAAGCATTAACAGTGTGAGTATGGCCCATGAAGAGCGTCTTCCGTTAGGTCGGCTCATAGGCGGCGTTAATTAGAAGACTGGGGTTGAATCTGCGAATACAGGCTGTCTTCACTTTCGTCTCGCGCTGTTTCGCTGGTTCTATCGCATGTGCATAGGTGGCGGTGAGGCTCTCTGAAGCCCAATTTCGATTCGACCACGTGCTGCGTCGCGTCGATCGCCATGCGGATGAAGTATTGCGCCAGCTCGACCTCGCGCGCCCAATCCCGTTCGTGATCGGCGAGCGCCTCGTCATAGGCGGCTGTTAGGAATTGCAGCACACGGCCATAGCGTGCGATCGGCATAGAAGACCCCATTCCTGCGAAGCTGAGACGATAGGCTGCTTTTGTGGCTCACATCGCGACGCGA
This sequence comes from Rhodoblastus sp., assembly GCA_013693735.1. Taxonomy (GTDB): domain Bacteria; phylum Pseudomonadota; class Alphaproteobacteria; order Rhizobiales; family Beijerinckiaceae. Next base: position 1,313,853 of record CP059255.1, read on the forward strand.
TCGTCCGGGGGCCGAAACTCACCACGCGACAACGTATATTTATGTTTCGTATAACCTTTTCGTTTATCTCGCGCACCATCCGTAACGGAAGCGCTAATAGCATGCGGCTTAATCGATAGAATACAAAATTCCGCTTTCCGGGAAAGGTAGCATAGGGGAGAGGACGTCGCCACGCGCCCGCGGCGCGCGTGCGGGCGCCTCCGTAAAGCCACGTTAACCCGGTCTCAAGCCGCGGGCGCCAGAGATGGCGCGGCGCAGATCTCGGCCGGGGCGATATGTTCAAACGACTTTACGCATGGACGCTGGCGTTGGCCGAAAGCCCGCGCGCGGCATGGGCGCTGGGCGCGGTCTCTTTCGCGGAAAGCTCCTTCTTTCCGATTCCGCCCGACGTGATCCTGCTGCCGATGGCGGCGGCGAAGCCGGCGCGGGCGTGGCGCTACGCGCTCATCTGCACCGTGGCCTCCGTGCTCGGCGGCGTTCTGGGCTACGCCATCGGCGCCTTGTTCTATGACACCGCCGGCCAGTGGATCATCCAGCTTTATGGGCTGGAGAGCAAAATGGCGGCGCTGCGCGAGCGATGCGCCAAATGGGGCTGGGCGGTGATCCTGATCAANGGGTTGACGCCGATNCCCTACAAGCTGGTGACCATCGTCTCCGGGCTTCTGGGATATGATTTCCTTCTGTTCGTGCTTCTCTCGGCGATCACGCGCGGGGCGCGCTTCTTCATCATCGCGGGCTTGATGAATCGCTTCGGTGAGCCCATCAAGGCGATGCTCGACCGGCATTTCGGGCTGGTGATGGCGGTCCTGCTGGCGGTGGTCGTGTTCGGCTTCTGGCTGGCGGCGCGGATGGTGTGATCGCGACGGGACGGGATGCAATGGCGCTGGCGGCGTTCGACGGTCTGACTTCCCGGCGCCTGGCGGCGCTGCTGGCGCTCGCCTGCCTGGGCGCGCTCGGCGGCGCCTTCACGATGCAATGGCTCGGCTACAAGCCGTGCGAGCTGTGCTATCTGCAACGCATCGCCTATTACGCCGGGGCGCCGACGGCGGCGGCGGCGGCGCTGGCGGGGCCGGGCGCGCGGCGGGCGCTGTTGTGGGCGCTGGCGCTGGCTTTTCTCGCCAACGCCGGGCTCGGCGTCTACCACTCCGGCGTCGAATGGAAGCTGTGGGCGGGCCCGACCGCCTGCACCGGCGAGGCGCTGCCGACGGCCAAAGACATGGCCGATTTCATGAAGCGGCTGCAGACGACGCAAGTGGTGCGCTGCGACGAGCCGGCGATCCGCATTCTCGGCCTGTCGATGGCGGGCTGGAACGCGATCCTGTCGAGCGGCCTGGCGGCGGCGGCGGCGATGGGGGCGGTCATGGCGGCGAAACGGACGGGAACGGCGCGCTGAACGGCCGGGCCGGCGGCCCGCCGCCGCTCAAACGGCGTCCTTCTTCTCCTCGGTCTCCTCGGCCTTCTCAAGTTCGGCGCCGATCGCCTCGATGGTCTCGCCCGCTTCGATGCGGCGGCGGATGTCGATGAGGCGCGCGATCTGCTGCACCAGCTGCGGCACGTGGTCGAGATTCTCCATCAGCCGCCAGACATAGGAGAGGATGGCGTAGATGTCGCCGGTCTCGGTGGTCGTCAGCCCGGTCGAGCGCCAGAGGATGGCGACGAAGGCGACGATCGACAGCAATTCGACCGAGGTCCAGTTATAGGCCTCCGCGTCCGACAATTTGACGCGCAGGCGGCGCAACGCCTTGTAATGCGCGGCCACCTCGACCGGGGCGGCGCGTTCGATGACGCCGACCTCGCCCTCCAGAGCGCTGTTGAGCGCCTGATTGAGCGTCAGCGAGCGGGCGCTGTAAATGCGGTTGATGACGTAGACCGGCACGAACAGCGCGCAGGCGAAGGCGCCGATCCACAGATCGTGCCAGAACAGCATCGCCGCCGAGCCGAAAATGCCGACGACGGCGGTGAACAGCACGGGAATGTCGCGTTCGAAGAACGTCACGAATTCGCGCGCCATCGCCGAGCGGGCGGCGACGCTCGACACCGGCGCGCCGGCGGCGCNGCGGCCCACCGTCTCGACGACGATAGCGGAATAGACGTCGTTATAGACGCGCGTGTCATACATCTTGCGCGCCCCGCCGATCGCGCCGCGCGCCGTCCAGGCGAGGACGATCCAGATCGCGTCGCGCATCTCGTGGTTGATCAGCCCGTCGATGGCGAGGCCGGTCGCCCAGGGATAAGACAGTTCGAGCAAATCCTCGACGATGTTCAAGGCGTAGGTGACGCCGATGCGCAACCGGAAGGGAGCGACCGCGTCGAGCGCCGAGACGCCCTGAACGCGTTGCTTGGCGCGGGGGCGGGCGAAGCGGAAAGAAAGTAGGCGCTTTTTCACGAGGCGGGCGGCTCCTGACGGGCGCGGGCATTCGACGCGGCGCGCGCGCGAAGTCAAGCGGGCGGTCGGCCGGGACCGGGCGTGCGCTTTGGACGAGACGGTTGGCGAAGCCGCGCGGGCGGGCCACACTGGCTGCGCCTCGACGACCGGAGCTCTCCTTGCGCCGCATCATCCGCCTTGCGCTCGCCTTTGCTGTCTCGCCGCGGTTTCGGGGCGCGCCGCGCCGGCGGGCGAGCCCTCGCCGCGGCTGCGGGCGGCCTTGGACGAAGCCGCGGGCAAGGAGCGCGCGGGCCGCGCGACGCCACGTTCGACGCGGCGTTCGAGACGGCCGCCAAGGGGCTGAAGGCGACCGACGATCCGCTCGGCGTCGACGATCTGATCCTGCTGCGCGCCGCCAAGGCGGTCGTCGCGCGGCGGATGGGGGCGGGGCCGAACGGCGTCTGGGTGCGCGCGCGGCGGCATGGTCCCTCCGGCGCCTTCGCGCTGGCGCATGACCTGTTCGCCGAAACCTTCGCCCGGCGGCTCGGGCTCGACGCGGCGACGGCGGCGGGGCTCGCCGCGGAGATCGAGGCGCAGCTGTTGGCCGCCGCGCGGATCGCGCCGGCGGCTATTTTCGCGCCGTCGGCGCAAGCAGACCGGACGCGGCGGCGCGCGCCCTCGCGTCAAGGACGGCGCTCGACCAGCTCTACCGCGCCAGCCGCATCGATCGCGGCTTCGAGGCGCCCTATGTCGCCGGCTACGACGTCGACGCGGGCGACTATGTCTTCGTCGATTGCGCGGTCCCGTTCGCGATCCGGCGCGGCGGGCGCACGATTCCGGTCGGGCCGTTGCTGGTGATCCACGAACGCGTCGAGAAGGCGATCCTTCAGGATTACGCGACGATCTATCCGAGCGCGCATCAAGTCGCGCTGCGGATCGAGCGGGCGGCGGCGAAGGCGGTCGGCGCGCCGTGGAAGCCCTACGACGCCTTCATCACCGAACTGTCGAACGCGATCGCCGCGCGCGATCACGCGACCGTCTCCGACCGTCTCGACCTGCAGCCCTATTACACCTTCGAGGACGCCGACAATCTCGCTCTGGTGGCGCGCATCGAGGCGGGCCGGATCGCGCATGCGAGCCGCGCGCAGCCGATGCCCGGGCCGTCGCAAGCGGACAGGCCGGTTTGCCCGCCGGGCGGTCTGGCGCCTTGACGACGCTCAGCCCTCGCGCCCGGCGATCACGGCTCCAGCTCGCTGTCCCAGTAAAGATAGTCCATCCAGCTCTGGTGGAGGTGGTTGGGCGGGAACAGGCGGCCGTTCTGGTGCAGATCGTGGACGCTCGGCGCATAGGGCGTCCGGCGCGGGCGCATGCCGACGACGTCGGGCATGCGGTCGGCCTTGCGCAGATTGCAGGGCGAACAGGCGGCGACGACATTCTCCCAGGTGGTCTGTCCGCCGCGAGAGCGCGGAATGACATGGTCGAACGTCAGCTCGTCATGGGCGCCGCAATACTGGCATGAAAACCGGTCGCGCAGAAACACGTTGAAGCGCGTGAAGGCGGGCTGGCGGGCCGGCTGGACGTAGGTCTTCAAAGACACGACCGAGGGAAGCCGCATCTCGAAGGTGGGGCTGCGGATGCAGCGATCATATTCGGAGACGATGTTCACGCGGTCGAGAAACACCGCCTTGATGGCGTCCTGCCACGACCACAACGACAGGGNGTAATAACTCAACGGCCGGAAATCGGCGTTGAGGACAAGCGCAGGACAAGCCTCGGGAGACGCGCTCGCCGCGCTCCGCGGGGCATTCCGGGTCGGAAAGCAGAGCGTCACGCGCGTCCTTCCTTCGCCGCGGGGAACAGCGATTCCCCTGCCGAGGCAAAGTCTAGCCCGCTCGTGACGCGAATGTGAAGCGCGCGCCGGGCCCCGCGACGACGACGCGCGGTCCGTCCGCTCAGAGCGTCTCGCCGCGCAGCAGCCGCGGACCGGCCGCGACGCCGGTGGCGCGGCGTATGAACAGATCCTTGAGGCGCGGGGCGCGGTCGACGAGGCCGAGGCCGAGGTCGCGCAGAAAGCGCAGCGGCGCGACGTCGTTGGAGAACAGCCGGTTGAGCGCGTCCATGCCCGCCACCATCGCCAGCGTGTCGGGGCGGCGCGCCTGCTCGTAGGCGCGCAAGACCTCGCCGCCGCCGGGATCGAGCCCGAGGCGGGCGGCCTCGACGATCTCCTCGGCGAGCGCGGCGGCGTCGCGCAGGCCGAGATTGACGCCCTGGCCGGCGATCGGGTGGACGAGATGGGCGGCGTCGCCCACCAGCGCCAGGCGCGGCGCGACGAAGGCGCGGGCGAGGCGCAGCGCGAAGGGAAGACGATCGGCCGGTCGAGNCAGCGTCAGCGCGCCCGNCTCGCGGCCGAAGCGCGGGGTCAGCTCGGCGATGAAATCCTGCGGCGACAGCGCGCAGAGCGCGCGGGCGTCCTCGACGCGCTCGTTCCAGACGATGGNGCTGCGCCGCCCGGTCATCGGCAGGATGGCGAAGGGGCCGGCGGGCAGGAAATGCTGCCGCGCCACGCCCTCGTGGTCGCGCGCATGGCCGATGGTGGCGACGATGCCGGCCTGGCCGTAACTCCAGCCGACGGTTCCGATCCCGGCGAGGTCGCGCAGGCGCGATTTGGCGCCGTCGGCGGCGACGACGAGACGCGCCTCCGCCACCGCGCCGTCGGTCAGCGTCACGGTCGAGACGGTCGGGCCGGGGCGGGCGTCGCGGACGCCGGCGGCGCGCAACTCGACGCCGAGCGCCTGCGCGCGCGCCCGCAGCGCGGCGACGAGATCGGCGTTGACGATCATATGGGCGACCGGCTCGCCGGGCTCGGCCTGCGCGTCGAAGGCGAGGAACTGCGGACGCACCGCGTCGGCGAGGCGGGAATCGGTGATTTGCATGCGATGGATGGGCTGCGCCTCCCCGGCCATCGCGCGCCAGACGTCGAGCCGCTCGAACATGCGGCGCGGGCCGGCGGCGAGGGCGGAGGCGCGGGTGCGCGATCCGTCGGCGGCGATCGCCGGGTCGCAGACCAGCAGACGCAGGTCTTCGCCCAACGCCGCCTTCAGCGCCACGGCGAGCGTGAGGCCGACCATGCCGCCGCCGGCGACGACGACATCGTAAGGGGCGGAGGCGGCGGGCTGGGGAGCGGTCATCGCGATGTTCCCGTGGCGCGGCGTCGCGCCGTCGCGATGGCCTCGCACAGAGCGCGGCGCGCCGCAATCGGATGCGGCGCCGCATCGGGCGGCGAAACGCCGTTTTTAGGCGAAGCGCTTACGGAGCGGCGCCATGCTCGCCGGGGCGGCGCGCGTTGGCCCCGATTTCGGCGCGGCGCCTGCATCGCGCGCAGATGGCGCCGAAATTGTATGCGGTTGCGAACGCCGCGCTCTCGCGGCCGCCCTTTCGCGGAGCCCTCTCGTGAAGTTGATTTGCGCCGTCATCAAACCCTTCAAGCTCGACGAAGTCCGCGAGGCGCTGGTGGCGCTGGAGGTTCACGGCATGACCGTCACCGAAGTGAAGGGTTATGGCCGTCAGAAGGGCCACACGGAGATTTATCGCGGCTCCGAATATGCGGTGACGTTCCTCCCCAAGATCAAAGTCGAGATCGCCGTTTCCGACGGATTGGCCGAGAAGGCTGTCGCCGCGATCCAGGCGCCGCCCGCACCGGGCAAATCGGCGACGGCAAGGTGTTCGTGCAACCGCTTGATAGGGCCGTGCGCATCCGCACCGCCGAGACCGGCGACGACGCGCTGTAGGCGGCGTCCGCCTTCCCGCCGCGCCCTCCCGCCGCCCCTTCTCGCTTTCTCGCCCGCTCTCTCGCCGGAACGATCGATGCTCCGCTCTCCGCTTCGCGCGACGCTCGCCGTCGCCTGTCTCCTCGCCGGGCCGGCGTTCGCCGCCGACGCGCCCAAAATCGACGCCGCCGACACGGGGTTCATGATCGTCTGCACGGCCTTCGTCCTGATGATGACCTTGCCGGGGCTGGCGCTGTTCTATTCGGGCATGGTGCGCAAGAAGAACGTGCTCGCCACGATGGCGCAGAGCGCGGCGGCGACCGCGCTGATCTCGCTTTTGTGGTTCGTGGCCGCCTATAGCCTGGCCTTTTCGGGCGAGGGCGCGGCGCTGGGCGATTTCTCGCGCGTGTTCCTGCGCGGAATCGGGGTCGAGACGATCTCGCCTCTGGCCAAGACCATCCCCGAGATGTTGTTCATGGCCTATCAGATGACCTTCGCGGTGATCACCTGCGCGCTGGTCGGCGGGGCGGTGGCGGACCGGCTGAAATTCTCCGCCTTTCTTGTGTTCAGCGCGATCTGGCTGTTCGTCGTCTATGTCCCCTCGGCGCATTGGGTGTGGGGCGGCGGATTCCTGGGCGCGATGGGCGTGCTCGATTTCGCCGGCGGCACGGTGGTGCACATCAACGCCGGCGTGGCGGGGCTCGTGGCCGCGCTGATGCTGGGGCAACGGATCGGGTTCGGCCGCGAGAACCTCGCGCCGTTCGATCTGTCGATGGCGGTGGTCGGCACCGGGTTGTTGTGGGTGGGGTGGTTCGGCTTCAACGGCGGCTCGGCGCTGTCGGCGGGCTCGCGCGCGGTGTTCGCGATCGTGGCGACGCATCTAGCCTGCGCCGGGGCGGCCGTGTGGAGCGCGATCGAGTGGATCCATCGCGGCAAGCCGTCGGTGCTCGGCGTCATCTCGGGCGCGATCGCGGGGCTGGGCACGATCACGCCTTCGTCGGGATATGTGTTGCCCTGGCATGGCGTCGTCATCGGCGCGCTGGCGGGCGGCATTTGCTACTGGTGCTGCATAGAGCTGAAGCACAGGCTGCGCTACGACGACTCGCTCGACGTGTTCGGCGTGCATGGCGTCGGCGGGCTGTTCGGCACGATGATGCCGGGCGTGTTCGCCACCGTCGCGGTGACCGGCGATCCGACGCAATCGGGGCTGGTCGACGGACGTTTCGCCCAGCTCGGGATTCAGGCGTTCGGTGTGCTCGTGGTGACGGGGTGGTGCGTGATCGGCACCTGGCTCGCGCTCAAGGCGACGCAGGCGCTGGTCGGTCTGCGCGTCAGCAACGACGAGGAGCGCCAGGGCCTCGACCTGTCGATGCATGGCGAGGCCTTGCATCAGTGAAAGGCGGCCGGCGCTTGACGCGCCGCGACGACGCGCCGATGAAGCGGGGCGCCTCTCCCCGCTCTTCGTGGATCGCCATGACCGCAGCCCCCGCCGCCTCCGCGCCTCTGGCCGAACTGCTCGACCATCTCGATCTGGAGCGCATCGACGACGCGATCTTTCGCGGGCGCAGCCCCGACCTCGGGCTGCCGCGGGTGTTCGGCGGGCTGGTGGTGGCGCAATCCCTGGCGGCGGCCGAGCGCACGGTCGAAGGGCGGGCGCCGCATTCGCTGCATTGCTATTTCCTGGTCGGCGGCGATCCGAAAGCGGCGATCATCTATCAGGTCGAACGGCTGCGCGACGGCGGCAGCTTCTCGACGCGACGCGTCACCGCGATCCAGCATGGCCAGCCGATCTTTTCGATGGCGGCCTCGTTCCATATCGAGGAGGAGGGGTTCGAGCACGCCGTTCCCGCTCCTGCCGCGCCCGATCCCGAAACGCTGCCCAATCAGCACGAACTCGCCGAACGTTTCGGCGCGCTGCTTCCTAAGCAGCTGCTGGCCTATATGAGGCGGCCGCGCCCGATCGAGATCCGTCCCACCGATCTGTCGCGTTACCTCGGAGCGCCGCAGCCGCAGGCGCGTCAGGCCGTGTGGATGCGCGCCGTCTCCAGACTGCCCGACGATCCTCGCGTGCATCGCGCCGTGCTCGCCTATCTGTCCGACATGTTGCTGATCGACACCGCTCTGGTTCCGCACGGCTCCTCCGTATTCCTGCCGGAAATCCAGGTGGCGAGCCTCGACCATGCGATCTGGCTGCATCGCCCGTTCCGCGCCGACGAGTGGCTGCTCTATTCGCAGGACAGNCCCTCCGCGACCGGCGCGCTCGGCTTCGCGCGCGGCATGGTGCATGACCGGGCGGGGCGGCTGGTCGCCTCGTTCGCGCAGGAAGGGCTGATCCGTCGCCGCGATCCGGCCCGCAAGGCACGCCCGTCGGATGTCGACAGCGCCTAATTTTTGGGCGCCAAATCGTGATTTCGCCTTCTTCTTCGGCGGCGCCGCATCCTCTTCGCGGCGCCGCATTTTTTTGATTATCCAATGAATATCATAGTGTTGACGCTTTGTTTCGGAGTTGGCGCCGGTTTTGCGCTGCGTTGCTTGGCCCATCGGGGGCGAAACGAGGCGTGAGCATGAAAATCGTCACGGCGGTCATCAAGCCGTTCAAACTCGACCAGGCCCGCGACGCGCTGACGGAGATCGGCGTGCACGGCGTCACCGTCACGGAAGTGAAGGGATACGGGCGCCAGAAGGGCCACACCGAAATCTATCGCGGCGCCGAATACGCCGTCAGTTTCCTGCCCAAGCTGAAACTCGAAGTCGCGGTGTCGGCGGCGATGGTCGACAAGGTCGTCGAGACCATCGCGGCCGCCGCGCGCACGGGCCAGATCGGCGACGGAAAATCTTCGTGCAGCCGCTCGACAAGGCCGTACGCATCCGCACCGGCGAAACCGACGAGGACGCGCTGTGAGCCAGACGCACCTTTCCGCGCCGCGCGCGCCCTCCCTTCATGCAGGAGACCCAGGAATGACGCTTCCTCGTATCCCCTCGCGCGCGCGGCCTGCGCCGGCGCGGCGCTGCTGGCGCTGTGCGGGGCGGCGCTGGCGCAGGGCGCGGCGCCGGCCGCTCCCGAACTGACCGCCGCGCAGGCCGTCAACAAAGGCGACACCGCCTGGATGCTGATCGCCACCGGCCTCGTCTTCATGATGTCGGTGCCGGGGCTGGCGCTGTTCTATGGCGGCCTCGTGCGCTCCAAGAACATGCTGTCGGTGTTGACGCAGGTCTTCGCGGTGGTCTGCGTCGTCGCGATCATCTGGGTGACCTACGGCTATTCGCTCGCCTTCACCAACGGCGGCGCGCTCAACAGCTATATCGGCGGTTTCGACAAGGCGTTCCTGCGCATCGCGCCGCAGGGCAAGACCATCGTCGACGCGCTGGCGGCGACCTTCACCAACGGCGTCTACATTCCCGAACTGGCCTATATGGCCTTCCAGATGACCTTCGCGATGATCGCCCCGGCGCTGATCGTCGGCGCCTTCGCCGAGCGCATCAAGTTCTCGGCGCTGCTGGTGTTCGTGGTGCTGTGGGTCACGGTGATCTATTTCCCGATGGCGCACATGGTTTGGCACTGGGGCGGCCCCGACGCGCTGTCGCTTGAAGCCTACAAGGCCGCGCTCGCGGCGGGCGGCGACGCCGCCAAGGCCTCGGCCGCCGCGGCCGAGGCGATCGCCGCCTACAACGCCAAGGACGCCGGCCTGCTCTATCAGTGGGGCGCGCTCGACTTCGCCGGCGGCACCGTCATCCACATCAACGCGGGCATCGCCGGCCTCGTCGGCGCGCTGATGCTGGGCAAGCGCATCGGCTATGGCCGCGAGCCGCTGGCTCCGCACTCGCTGACCATGACGATGATCGGCGGCTCGCTGCTGTGGGTGGGCTGGTTCGGCTTCAACGCCGGCTCCAACCTCGAAGCCAACGGCCTGACCGCGCTGGCGATGGTCAACACCTTCGTCGCCACCGCCGCGGCGGCGCTGGGCTGGCTGTTCGCGGAGTGGATCGTCAAGGGCAAGCCCTCGCTGCTGGGCATGGTCTCGGGCGCGATCGCCGGTCTCGTCGCGGTGACGCCGGCTTCNGGCTTCGCCGGCCCGATGGGGTCGATCGTTCTCGGCCTGGTGGCGGGCGTGGTGTGCTTCGTGTTCGTCACCGAGGTGAAGAACAAGCTCGGCTATGACGACTCGCTCGACGTGTTCGGCGTGCACTGCGTCGGCGGCGTGATCGGGGCGCTGGGCACCGGCATCCTGGTGGCGTCCTCGCTCGGGGCACCGACATCGTCGACTACGGAACCTGCANNAGGCGACGCTGGCGGGCGCCGTGGCGAGCTTCGCCGACTGCACGTCGAGCTTCCCGGCTTCGGCGCGCAGCTGTGGATCCAGGCCAAGGCGGTTCTGTTCACGCTCGTCTTCTCGGGCGTCGGCTCGGCGATCCTCTACAAGCTGGTCGACCTGACCATCGGTCTGCGCGTCAGNCCCGACGAGGAGCGCGAGGGCCTCGATCTCGCCTCGCACGGAGAGCGCGCCTACAACATGTAAGCGGCTCCTCCATCGCGACGCGCGCGCGCCGCCGGGTTCCTCCCCGGCGGGCGTTTCGCGTCCGGCGTCCGGGACGGCGTTCTTGGTTAAGAAAGAGCGAAATTAACAGCGCGTTTACGCTACGCGCCTAGGGTTAAGGCCGCCGGACCCTCGACCGAGCCCAACCTGACCCATGCGCACGACGACATCCTCCTTCGCGGACTTCATTCCCGACGCCGTCGCCGACTTCGCGCGGCGGGCGGGCGCCTGGGCGACCGGCGTCGGCCTGATCGCCGCCTCGCTCGGCATGGGCCTGGCGCTGGTCAGCTGGTCGGCGCGCGACCCCAGCTTCAACCATGCGGTCGCCGGGCCGACGCGCAATCTGCTCGGCTCGTGGGGAGCGATCTCCTCGGATCTGGCGATGCAGCTGATCGGCGTCGCGGCCGTCGTCAGGCTGACGCCGCTTGCGATGTGGGGATGGCGGCTCGCCGCGCGCGGTCGCCTGGAACGCCCGGCGCTGCGGATCGCGCTGCTGATCGTGGGCGTCGTCTCCGCGGCCGCGGTCGCGGCGGCGCTGCCGGCGACCGATCGCTGGCCGCTGCCCTCCGGACTGGGTGGGGTGATCGGCGACTATGTTCTGTCGGCGCCGCGAAAGTTGCTCGGGCGCAATCTCGGCTCGCTGTCGGGGGCCCTGGGCTTCGCGCTGGTGGCGATTCTGGCGCTGACCGCGGCGTCGGGCGTGGGGCTGAGCGCCGGCGCGGCGACCGGCGCGGATGGCGACGAGCCCGCCGCCTACGAGGCGCGGGTGCGGCCGCGTTCCGGGCCGGAGAAACTCGAAAGCGACGATTCGGACGGCGAGCCAGGCGTCGCCCTGATTCTCGCGGGCGCGGCGATCCATCTCTTTCTGAGCCTGCGCGGCGCCGCGCGCCGGCTGTTCCGTTTGCCCGGTCAGGCCAAGTCGTTCGCCTCCGCCGCGGCGCGTCGCGCCGCCTTGCAAAGGGCGGCGGCGGGTCGGCGCGGCTGGAGCGCGCGGAGGCGCAGCCCGCGCCGCCGCCGCCCGTCGAAGCGCCCTCGCCAGTCGCCGAGCCGCGTTCGCGCATCGTGACGCGTCGCGAGCCGCGCTTCGATTCGCCCGCGCCCTCGGCGGAGACCCCGACCGCGCAGGCCGGCGCCGATGGACGCGCCCAGAGCGCGCCGCCCAGGAGCGCGCCGCCCAAGAGCACGCCGCCCAAGAGCGAGAGGTTCAGGAGCGAGCGGCCCGAGAGCGAGAGGCTCAGGAATGGGCGGCCCGACAACGCGCGGCTCAGGAGCGCGCCGGGCATGAGCGTTCGGCGCTCGCCGGCGGGCGCCCGTTCCTCACTTGCGCCAGGATGATTTCGCGCCATTGGAGGCCGCAGCCGCGGCGGAGCGGAGCGCGCCGCGCGCTCCCGAAAGGCCCTCGCGAATCGTCGTGGCCGGCGCGCCGAGCTTCGATCCCGATTTCGCGTCTGCGCTCGACCCGGCGCCGCCCGCGCCGCCCTCACGCCTGATCATCGCGCCGCCGCCGGCGTCGTCGCCCGCCGCGCCGGGCGGCGTCGACGAGGCGGAGATCGAGGCCGCGCCCTTCGCTCTGGACGAGCCGATTTTGCAGCGCGCCGCGCATGTCGCCTCGCAGGAGGGCGTCGCCGCGCCGCAACGCGCGCGCGCCGCCACGCCCGAACAGGCGGCGCGGACGGTTCCGGCGCTCTCGCCGACGATCCAGCCGCCCGCCCCGAGCGCGTCGGGCGCCCAACGCCGCCGCGTCGCGCGCGACGTTCCCGACAAGCCGCATGTCTACGAGGCGCCGAGCGTCTTCATGCTGTCGGCCCCCAAGAAGACCGCCGAGCGCATGTCCGACGACGCGCTCGAACAGAACGCCCGCCTGCTGGAAGGCGTGCTCGACGACTTCAACGTCAAGGGCGAGATCATCAGCGTGCATCCAGGCCCGGTGGTGACGCTTTACGAACTCGAACCGGCGCCGGGCGTGAAATCGTCGCGGGTGATCGGGCTCGCCGACGACATCGCCCGTTCGATGAGCGCTATCTCGGCCCGCGTCGCCGTGGTGCCGGGGCGCAACGCCATCGGCGTGGAACTGCCCAACGCCAAGCGCGAGACCGTTTATCTGCGCGAGATGTTCGACCAGATCGAGTTCCAGGACTCCAAGCTCAAGCTCGCCATCGCGCTCGGAAAGACGATCGGCGGCGAGCCGATCTATGTCGACCTCGCCAAGATGCCGCATCTGCTGGTGGCCGGCACCACCGGCTCGGGCAAGTCGGTCGCCATCAACACGATGATCCTGAGCCTGCTTTATCGGATGAAGCCCGATCAGTGCCGGCTGATCATGGTCGATCCGAAGATGCTGGAATTGTCCGTCTATGACGGCATTCCGCATCTGCTCACGCCCGTCGTCACCGATCCGAAAAAGGCGGTGGTGGCCCTGAAATGGGCGGTGCGCGAGATGGAGGACCGCTACAAGAAAATGTCCAAGGTCGGCGTGCGCAACATCGACGGCTTCAACGCGCGCGTCGCCGAGGCCAAGGCCAAGGGCGAGGTGATCACCCGCGAGGTGCAGACCGGCTTCGACCGCGAGACAGGCGAGCTGATCTACGAAACCGAGGAGATGGACCTCTCCACGCTGCCCTACATCGTCGTCATCGTCGACGAGATGGCCGACCTGATGATGGTGGCGGGCAAGGACATCGAGGGCGCGATCCAGCGCCTGGCGCAGATGGCGCGCGCGGCCGGCATCCATCTCATCATGGCGACGCAACGCCCCTCGGTCGACGTCATCACCGGCACGATCAAGGCGAACTTCCCGACGCGCATCTCCTTCCAGGTGACGTCGAAGATCGACTCGCGCACGATTCTCGGCGAGCAGGGCGCGGAGCAGCTNCTGGGCCAAGGCGACATGCTCTACATGGCCGGCGGCGGGCGCATCACCCGCGTGCATGGGCCGTTCGTCGCCGACGCCGAGGTCGAGCGCATCGTCGGCCATCTGAAATTGCAGGGCGCGCCGGAATATCTCGACGCCATCACGCAGGACGAGGACGAAGGCGGCGGCGGCGACGACGGCCCGGTCGCCGGCGTCGGTTCGATGGACGCCGAGGAATCGGGCGATCTCTACGACCGCGCCGTCGCCATCGTCTTGCGCGACAAGCGGGTGTCGACCTCCTATATCCAGCGCCGGCTGTCGGTGGGCTACAACAAGGCCGCCTCGCTGATCGAGCGGATGGAGAAGGAGGGCGTCGTCTCGGCGCCGAGCCATTCCGGCAAGCGCGAGATTCTGGTGGGCGGCGGCGTCGACCGCGGCGCCTTCGATCCGCCCGAGGAGGATTGAGCCTTCGCCATGATTGCGCCCTCGCGCCCCCTTATTCAGGCGCGAGATTTCCCGTCGCGGCGAGGGGCGATCGCCGTGAACCCGCCGCTCTTCCGCGCGTTCGCCTGACGCGCCGCCGCTTTCAGACTTCGCAGGAGCCCCATGACCGCCCCGTCGCTCACCCGCTTCACCCGCCGCGGACTCGCCGCCGTTTTCGCGCTGACCGTGGGAGCCGCCGCGTCGACGCTGGCGACCGCTCCCGCGCTGGCGCTGACGCCCGAGGAGCAGGCGCTCATCCAGAAGGCCAACACCTATTTCAACGGCGTGAAGACGATGGTCGCCGAATTCAGCCAGATCGGCTCGGACGGCCGTCGCGCGCGGGGCCAGCTCTATCTCGCCAAGCCCGGCAAGATGCGCTTCGAATATGACAAGCCCTCGCCCATCGAGATCGTCGCCGACGGCAGGTCGGTCGCCGTGCGCGACCGCAAGCTCGGCACGCAGGATCTCTATCTGATCGGCCAGACGCCGCTGAAATTCCTGTTGCGCTCGTCAATCGATATTTCGCGCGACACGAAGGTCCTGGCGGTGGAGGAGGACGAGAAGTCCGTCGACATCACCATCGAGGACAAGGCGACGCTGGGCGGCACGTCGCGCATCAAGCTGGTGTTCGAGCCGAAATCCTTCGATCTCAAGCAATGGACCGTGTCGGATCCGCAAGGGGGCGACACGACGGTGACGCTGTCGAACGTCGATTTCGAAACCAAGCCCGACGCGGGCAAGTTCCGCATCGAACAGACGCCCGCAAACCGCGAACGCAATTGACGGCGGTGCGTCCGCGCGGGTCTTGAAAACACGGCGAGGGCGCCCAATCTCAATTGCATGGGCGAAGGCCCGCCGCGCCCCCGTCGCGGTGCGAGGCCTCGCCCTCCGTCGCAGCCCTCGCGACGGATGCGTCCGCAAGACGCCGCGCCCGACCGATCGTCCCATCGGTCGGGCGTTTTCTGCGTCGCCCTATTTCGACAGGAACCCCACCGAGAACCACGGGATCGCGGCGACCGCGATCAGGCCGATCAGCAGCGCCAGCATATAACCCCAGATCGGGCGCATGCCCTCGTCGGGATGCACCTTGCCAATCGCGCAGGCGGCGTAATAGCCGACGCCGAAGGGCGGCGAGAACAGGCCGAGCCCCATCGCGAGGATGACCACCATCGCGTAATGCACCTCGTGGATTCCCACCGCCTTGGCGATGGGGAACATCAGCGGGCCGAACAGCACGATGGCGGGGATGCCTTCGAGCACCGAGCCGAGCACGACGAAGGCGAGGATCGACACCGCCATGAAGCCGGCGGCGCCGCCGGGCAGCGCCTTCATGGCGTTGGCGAGCTGGGTCGAGAAGCCCGATTGCGTCAGTCCCCAGGCCATCGAGGAGGCGGCGCCGATGATGAAGAGGATCGCGCCCGAGAGCGCGGCGGTCTCCACCAGCATCGGAAACAGCCGGCGCCAGGGAAACTGGCGGTAGACGAAAAGCCCGGCCAGCGCGGCGTAGGCGACGCCGATGGTGGAGACTTCGGTCGCGGTGGCGACGCCTTCGACGACGGCGGCGCGGATGACGAAGGGCAGCGCGAGCGCGGGCGCGGCGATCAGCGCCGACTTGCCGATCTGCGCCCAGCCGACGCGCCGCACATGCGAAAGATCGTCGCCGCGATAGCGCCACGCCACCACCGCGCAGAGCGTCGCGGCCAGCACGAGGCCGGGCACGAGGCCGCCGGTGAACAGCGCGGCGATGGAGACGCCGGTCACCGAGCCGATGGTGATCAGCACGATGGAGGGCGGGATCGTCTCGGTCTGCGCGCCGGTCGCCGCCAGCAGAGCGACGAGATCGCCGGGCTTGGCGCCGCGCGCCTTCATCTCTGGAAACAAAGCCGGGGCGACGGCGGCCATGTCGGCGGCCTTGGCGCCGGAGATGCCGGAGACGAGATACATCGCGCCGATCAGCACATAGGACAGGCCGCCGCGCACATGGCCGAGAAGGTTCGCCAGAAAGCGCACCATCGCGGCGGCCATGCCCGTCATCTCGATCAGCGCGCCGAGAAAGACGAAGAGCGGCACGGCGAGCAGGATGAGATGGCTCATGCCCTCGTCCATGCGCCCGACCATCACGATGGNGGCGACGCGCGTGGTCAGGGCGATGTATCCGAAGGTGGCGAGCGCGAAGGCGAAGCCGATCGGCGCGCCCAGAAACACCCCGACGGCGACGCCGAGCACGAAGAAGACGAACAGGTTGAGATTGCCGAGCGGCTTGAGCGTCGGCCCGGCCAGCCAGAACAAGGCGACGACGGCGCCGGCGAGGGCGAGGGCGGGCAGCGCCTCGACGAGGCGGAAGGTCGTCAGCCGCAGCAGCGAGAAGGCGATCATCAAAGCGACGCCGGTCGGAAAGGCGGCGGCGCGCCAGGCGCCGGAGATTTCGAGCGCCGGGGTGGTGATGAAGGTCTCCTCCTGCGCCCATTCGACCGCCCAGGGCAGGATCANAAGGCAGAAGGCGAGGCCCGAGGCGACCGCCAGCGCGTCGAAGAACGGACGGCGCGCCGCGCCGAAGCGGCCGATCATCGCGGTCATGCGCATATGCGAGAAGCGGCGCACCGCCTGCGCGGCGCCGAACATGGCGAGCCACAGAAAGAGCGTGGTGGCCAGCTCGTCCGACCAGGTGAGCGGGCGATGAAGGGCGTAGCGGGCGACGACGCCGGCGAGCAGGATGACGATTTCGGCGCTCACCAGCGCGGCGGCGACGAGATCGACCACGCCGCCCAGCGCGCGGTCAACCACACCCCACGGCCCCGACGGCGCCGCCGCGCCCGCCTCGTTTCCCGCCATCTCGTCCCCGACCCGTTTTCAGTCCCGGAAGAGGGCGCGCCGCGCTCGCGGCGGCGCGCCCCAAGTTCGATCAGCTCAGCTTGCCGACCGCGTCCTCCAGCGTTTTCCAGCCGGCCTCGCCGAACTTGCCCTTCCATTCGGCGTAGAAGCCCGCGGCCTTCAGCTTGTCGCGGAAGGCGGCGGCGTCGACGTCGTTGAACTTCATGCCGCGCCCCGCCAGCGTCTCGCGCAGGCCGGTCGTCATCTTGGCCACGTCGGCGCGCTCGGCGAGGGCGGCGGCGTTGATGTGCTTGGCGACGATCTCCTGAATGTCCTTGGGCAGCGCCTCCCAGTTGCGGCGGTTGGCGAGAAACCAGAAACCGTCCCACATGTGGTTGGTCATCGAACAGAACTGCTGCACCTCGTAGAGCTTGGCGGTCTCGATGATGGCGAGCGGGTTCTCCTGGCCGTCGACGACCTTGGACTGGAGCGCCGTATAGGTCTCGTTGAAGTTGATGGTGGTCGGCGCCGCGCCGAAGGCCTTGAACATCGACGTCCACANAGGCGCCGCCGGCACGCGCAGCTTCATGCCGTCGAAATCCGCGGGCGCGACGATCGGCTTGGTCGAGGTCGTGGTCTGGCGGAAGCCGTTGTCCCAGATCTTCTCGAAGGCGACGATCTGGCGCGACTTGGCGATCTCCTCGCGCACATAGGCGCCGAGGCCGCCGTCCATCGCCTTCCAGACCGTGTCGTAATTGGGGAAGGCGAAGCCGACGCCGTTGATGGCGGCCGCCGGCACGAAGGTCGACAGGATCAGGCCCGACAGGGTGAAGAAGTCGACCGAGCCGTTGCGGATCTGGCCGAGCGTGTCGGTGTCGGAGCCGAGCTGGCTGGAGGGGAAGATCTGAAGCTCGAAACGGCCGCCGGTCTCCTCTTTGATTCTGGCCGCCGCCTCCTGGGCGCGGATGTTCATCGGGTGGGAGACGGGCAGGTTGTTGGCGTATTTGTAGGTGAATTCGGCGGCGCGGGCGCGCCCGACGGCGAACGTCGAAACGCCGAGCGCGACGGCGCCGGTGGAGAAGGCGCGGCGGGTGACGGTCATCGGTTCCTCCCACAAATCTTGCCACATATCTTGCGTCACGCCCCCTCGGGGCGGCCGGGGAACCGTCGTGAGAGGCGGGCCCGCTGTCAACGCCCCGGCGTTGAATTCCTCCGCGCCGCAAGGCCAAGCCGCCCGGCGCAGGCGCCGCGCGGTTCACGTCGCCATGACGACGCCATGACGACGCCGCGATCCTGACCGCCATGCAGCGCAAACCGACCAACGAACGACTGGCGCGCCGGCCCGGATGGGTTTATCGAGAGCGCGAGCGTCCGCCTTCGCGCGGCGCGCGCAAGACGCCCCAAACCGGGAAGCAAGCGGCCATGGTTGAATTCGTCCTTCCTAAAAACTCCCGCATGACGCCAGGCAAGACCTGGCCGAAGCCCGCGGGCGCGACGAATCTCAAGGAATTCCGCATTTATCGCTGGAATCCGGACGATGACGCCAATCCGCGCGTCGACACCTATTTCGTGGATCGCGACGATTGCGGCCCGATGATTCTCGACGGGCTGATCTGGATCAAGAACAAGGTCGATCCGACGCTCACCTTCCGCCGCTCTTGCCGCGAGGGCATTTGCGGCTCCTGCGCCATGAATATCGACGGGACCAATACTTTGGCCTGCACCAAGGGCATGGACGAGGTCTCGGGCGCGGTGAAGATCTATCCGTTGCCGCATATGAAGATCGTCAAGGATCTGGTCCCCGACATGACCACCCTTTACGCTCAACATGCGGCGATCGAGCCCTGGCTCCAGACGACGACGCCGGCGCCGGAAAAGGAATGGCTGCAAACGCCTGAAGACCGCGCCAAGCTCGATGGCCTTTACGAGTGCATTTTGTGCGCCTGCTGCGCGACCTCCTGCCCCTCCTATTGGTGGAACACCGACCGCTATGTCGGCCCGACCGTGCTGTTGCAGGCCTATCGCTGGCTGGTCGATTCGCGCGACGAGGCCACCGGCAAGCGACTCGACCATCTCGAAGATCCGTTCCGCCTGTATCGCTGCCACACCATCATGAACTGCGCCAAGGCGTGCCCGAAGGGTCTCAACCCCGCCCGCGCCATCGCCGAGATCAAGAACATGATGCTGGAGCGCCAGCTCTAAGGCGCGAAGACGCCGAGCGTCTTGCGGCCGCGCCCGTCGGGCGCGGCCTTTTGTTTTGCGGGCGCCTTCCTGACTCGTTGGCGCGGCCTCTCATGCCTCGCCACGCCATGGTTTCGACGCCGCAGCCCGGGCTTGCGCACATATGGCGTCTGGGCCGACTCCATCTTTCACCCGGCCTCGATCGCGGCGGAGGCCGCTTGCCGGCGCGCGACGCGGACGTCTCCCAGGCGGCGGCGAACCGCCCGTTTCCGGAGACTTTGGCGCCTCTTTTCAGCCGCGCGGACGCGCGCGAGGGGGCGCAGTTTTGAATTATTCAAATGTAAAACTTTGAATTCGCTTATGTTTTTGTTGCGCGGCGCCGAGAATGGGAGCATGAGGACGACAAGCGCCCGACAAGGGCGTTTATGCTCCATTCCGCCCTCCCGACCCTTGAAGTCCGGACAGACGTCATGAGTTTGCTCTCCTCCGCCCTGCAATCGGGCTCCATTCTCCTGCGCGAAGGCCTGGAGGCGATGTTGATCATCGCCATTTTGGCCGGCGTGCTCGCCAAATCCGGCCAGAACGCGCGGGTGCGCCATCTCTATTGGGGAGCCGGCGCAGCGGTCGTGGCCAGCCTCGGCATGGCGTTCGTGTTCGCCTACGCGTTCAACGGCGCGCATAGCGATTTGCTCGAAGCGGCGGTGATGGCCGTCGCCGCCGGGCTGATGTTCTATATGTCGGGCTGGCTGTATCTGAAGCAGGACCCCAAGGCGCTGGCCGCGCATCTCAAGCAGGGCGCCGACCGCGCCATTCTCGCCGGCGCCGGCTTTTCGTTTTCNTCGCTCGCCTTCCTCGCCGTGTTCCGCGAGGGCGCGGAGACGATGCTCTTTCTTCAGGCGTTGGCGAAGACCGAAGGAGGCTGGAACCTTGGGTTGGCGCTCGGCGTGGTCGCCGCTTTCGTTCTTTTGGTCGTCGCCTACGCCGCGATGCGGCGCGCGACGCTGAAACTTCCGCTGCGGCCTGTGTTTCTGATCACCTCGGCCTTTCTGTTCGTCATGGGGCTGCGTTTCGTCGGCGCTGCGATCCAGGAATTGCAGGAGCAGCAGATCGTCGGGTTCGATGAGGCGCCTTTCGGCCGCGCGCTGGAAAGTCTGGGGTTCAACCCGACCTGGGAGGCCGTGCTGCCTCAGCTCGCGGTGATCGCGCTCGCGGCGCTGGGCGCTGCGGCGCTGCGGATGCGCGCGGCCCCGGCGACAGCCTGATTCTCCTGCCGCCCGGACATGGCTGGCGCCGTCGCCCGAGGGAAGGGCGGCGGCGCTTCGTCGTTTTCAGAGCCGGGCCGGACGCGACAAGGCGCGTCTTTGCAGGTCGAGCATAGCGGTGGCGAAGCCGGTCGCGTCGTCCATCGCCTCGTAGATCAGCGAGAAGGCCGTCGGTCCCTCGACGGTGAGGGCGGTGGTCGCCTCGCCCGCTTCGAACGTCAACTCCGCCGAGAATTTTCGCGCGAGCGTCTGCATGGCGCGGTTGCGCGACAAGCACGACATATACAGCGTCGCGGCGCGGCGGTTGCGGGCGGCGCGAACGATCCGGGCCATCAATTGTTCGCCGACGCCGAGCCGACGCCAGGGGCGTTCCACGGAAAACGCGGCTTCGGCGGCGCGCCAATGGGACGGGCCTTCCGGACCAAGACCGCGCAGCTCGCCGGCGCCGCGCAGCTCGCCGTCGACGAAAAAGCCGTAGATCAGATCGTCGAGACGGGCGGTGCGCTCGGCGTATTGGCGCAAGAACGCGTCGCCCACCGCCATGCCGAAACGATCGTGCCGGCTTTCGGCGTCCAGCCGCATGAGATGGTCGAGCAACAGCCCGGTTTCGGAGGCGAGCAGGCGGCGCACGAGGCCGCCGTGACGCGGCCCCGCCGGCGACGCCGGATCGGTCATTGAAGGCTGCGCGGGCTCGGTCATGCTGCGTCTCCAGAAAGGTCTCAAGCGACCCCGCCCGAAGCGCCTCCCCCTTGGACCGTCGCGATCGAGGCGGTCCGGCGCTTCGTCGCGCTTCATATTGCGATGCAACATAGGCGCCGACACGGACAATTTTGCGACGCTGGCGAGGCGATCGCGCGCGCGGCGCCGGCCGCGCCCAGCGTCAGCGGAAAAACACGAACGTCGTCAACAGGAATGTCGGAATCAACACCGCGCCCGACCACACCATGTAGCCAAAGAAACTCGGCATCGCGACGCCGGCGCCGCGTGCGATGGCGTAGACCATGAAGTTCGGCGCGTTGCCGATATAGCTGTTGGCGCCCATGAAGACGGCGCCGCTCGAAATCGCCGCAAGGGTCAGCGCCCCGTTCGTCATCAGGGCTTTCGGATCGCCGCCGGCGAGTTCGAAGAAGACGAGATAGGTCGGGGCGTTGTCGAGAAACGAGGAGAGCAGGCCCGAGGCCCAGAAATAGGCGGCCGGGTTCGGCGAGCCGTCTGGGTTGGAGGTCAAGGCCACGAGCGGCGCGAAAGCGCCCTGCGGCCCAGCCTTCAACATGGCCAGCACCGGCGCCATCGACAGGAAGATGCCGACGAAGAGCTTGGCGACCTCCACGATCGGCGCGAAGGAAAAGCCGTTGGCCTCGTGGTCGGCCGCAGGGGTGACCTTCATCGAAACGATCACCACAAGAATGAAAACGAGATCGCGCAAGGCGTTGGCGACGAGAACAGGCTGGCCGAACAGGTCGAAACGGCCGAGATCGAGGCGCGGGGCGATCAGCACCGCGGCGATGACGGCGCCGATCAGGGCGACGTTCGCCCAGCCGTCCACGCGCAGCGGATTGTCGGGCGTCGGGTCTTTGGGAAGGTGGCCCTCACGCCGATAGACGATGGTGTCGACCACAAAAANAGCGCCGAGCACGATCGCGGCGACGAACAGCGTTTCGTGAAACAGATGGGTCGTCGTCCAAANAAAGTCGACGCCGCGCAGGAACCCCAGAAACAGCGGCGGATCGCCGAGCGGCGTCAGCGCGCCCCCGATGTTGGAGACAAGGAAGATGAAGAAGACGACCACATGGGCGTTGTGCGCCCGGTCGTCGTTNNGGCGCAGCAGCGGCCGGATCATCACCATCGACGCGCCGGTCGTTCCGATCAGGCTCGCAAGCGCGGCGCCGATCGCCAGCAAAGCCGCGTTGACCCGCGGCGATCCATGCAGATTGCCGCGTATGACGATGCCGCCGGCGGCCGTGAACAGCGCCAGCAGCAGCAGCACGAAGGGAATGTACTCCAACAGCAAGGTGTGCGCCGCCGCCTCGAACGCGACGGCGGGCGTGCGCAGCGCCGCCAACGGCAGGATGGCGAGCGCCGCCCAGAAGGCGGCGATCTTGCCCTGATGGCGCTCCCAGAAATGGCCGGCGANAAGCGGCGCCAGCGCGATCGACAGCAACATGCCGACGAAGGGCGCCGCCCAGGGCAAGGCCAAGCTCGCGCCGTCGAGGGCGGCGGCCTGAGCGGGCGCGGAGCCGAGGGCGAGCGCCAGGATCGCTGGGGCGAGCCGCGAGGCGATCTGCGCTGCAACGCTCGGGGCCATGCTTGTTCCTCCGTTCGCTTCGGCGCGCTTGGGCGTCAGGCCGCTTCCTGAGCGCCGCCGCGCGCCGGCCGTTCGGCCATCTTGCCCTGCGCGGGCGAGGGGGCTAGACGCGATAGGATGGAATCCGGGCTCGCGGCGCCGTCGCGCCGCCCCCGCAGGCAGGAGCCCCCGCCTTGGGCGCAATGACGAAGCTCTACGAGGCGCGCGTGGCGCAAGGGCGCCTCGAACGCGATCCCAATCAGGTCGCCGCGCTCGCCGCCTTCGAGCGGCTCGCGGGCGAATTGCGGGACTATCGGTTGCCGACGAAGTCAGGGGCGCTCGGCTGGTTGTTCACCAAGAAACCGGGCGCCGCCGCGNNCGGGCTTTACGTGCACGGGCAGGTCGGGCGCGGCAAGACCATGCTCATGGACCTGTTCTTCGAGNNCGCCAACGTCGAGAAGAAGCGCCGCGCGCATTTCCACGCTTTCATGGCCGACGTCCACAAGCGCGTCCACGCCTGGCGTCAGGCGCACAAGGCGGGGCAGGTGAANGGGGACGATCCCATCGTTCCCGTCGCCAACGCGCTCGCCGACGAGGCGACGCTGCTGTGCTTCGACGAATTCGCGGTCAACGACATCGCCGACGCGATGATCCTGGGCCGCCTGTTCGAAGCGATGTTCTCGCGCGGCGTGGTGGTGGTGGCGACGTCCAACGTCGCGCCGATGGACCTTTATAAGGACGGCTTGAACCGGGCGTTGTTCATGCCCTTCGTGGCGCAGCTGAACGAGCGCATGGCGGTGCTGCGTCTGGATTCGCGCACCGACTTCCGGATGGAGAAGCTCGGCGGCGCGCAGGTCTATCTGACGCCTCCAGACGCCGCCGCGACNGCCGCGCTCGACCATATCTTCACGGCGCTGACGGGCGAGGCGCGGGGCGCGCCGGAAACGCTGGAGGTGATGGGGCGCAGCCTCGTCGTGCCGCAGGCGGCGCGCGGCGTCGCGCGCTTCAGCTTCGCGCAACTCTGCGAGGCCGCGCTCGGACCGAACGATTATCTAGAAATCGCCCTCGCCTATCACACGGTGATTTGCGACGGCGTCAAGACGATNGGCGTTCGCGGGCGAAACGCCGCCAAACGGTTCATCACCCTCATCGACGCGCTCTATGACTGCAACGCGCGTTTCGTCTGCTCGGCGCAGGCGCCGGCGGATCAGTTGTACAACGCCGATCAAGGGCGCGAAATGTTCGAATTCGCGCGCACGACCTCCCGACTGATCGAGATGCGCTCGGACGAATATCTGGCGCGCCCGCACGGGCGCCAGCACGGGGCGACGCCGCAGGGCATCGTCGAGACGTGAGCGCGGGCGCGATCGAGGACCGCATTCTGGACGAGGCGATGGCGCATCTTCGCCGATATGGCGCGCGCCGCACCACGGTTTTGTCGATCGCGCAGGCGCTCGGCGTCAGCCACGCCGCGCTCTATCGTTATTTTCCGTCGAAGGCCGAATTGTTCGACGCCGCGATGGCGCGGGCGCTGAAGCCGCTGGAGGCGGAGATGCGCGCCATCGTCGACGCGCCGGATCCCGCTGCCGACAAGCTGGAGCGTCTCGTTCACGCCGTCCATCGCGCCTATCGCGGCCTGAGCCTCGACGATCCCGAATTGTTCGAGTTGCTGTCCCGCGCGGCGGTGGAGGGCGCGGGGCCGGCCGCAAACATCGCGCCAAGGTGCAGGCGGCCGTGCAGCGGGTGGTCGAGGAGGGATCGGCTCCTCCGCCTTCGCGGTCGCCGACGCGCGGCGGGGCGTGGCGTTCGTGTTCGACGCGTTGCATCGCTTCATCCATCCGGTGTCCGTCGGGCTCGACCGCGAGGCTCCGGCGGCGGCGCTGCTGCAACGCGTCGACCGGGTGACGCGGGCGGTGGCGCGGGCGTTGACGTCCGGGCGCGTATGACGTCGGGGAGCGTGCGGCGGGGGCGCGGCCGGGCGTCGCGGGCGAGCGCCGGGGGCGACCGACGAGCGCCCTCAGGGCGACGAGAATAGGTTACAAATTTCATTTTTGTAAGATGAAATGGCGCGCCGCGACGGCTTGGGCGATCCGCGCCGTCGCGGCAAGTGATTGCCTGCAAGCGCTTTTCATGCTGCGGCGCCGTGAAACGACCCAGCTCCTTAGCCTTTCGCCCGACTTGCGCGGAGTCGCGCGCGGAGTCACACAGGCGCCGGCTCGCGCGCCATTTCGGCGGGCGACAAGCCTGATGGCTGGTCGACGGTTCGTCCGTCCCGCCCAGAAGAAGGACGCGGAACACATGGCGCGCAAGAAAATCGCTTTGATCGGCGCGGGGCAGATCGGCGGCACGCTGGCTCACCTCGCCGGCCTCAAGGAGATGGGCGACATCGTCCTGTTCGACATCGCCGAGGGCACNCCGCAGGGCAAGGCGCTCGACCTCGCCGAATCCTCNCCCGTCGAAGGCTTCGACGCCAAGCTCTCCGGCGCGAACTCCTACGAGGCGATCAAGGACGCCGACGTCATCATCGTCACCGCCGGCGTGCCGCGTAAACCCGGCATGTCGCGCGACGATCTGATCGGCGTGAACCTCAAGGTTATGGCCTCGGTGGGCGAGGGCATCAAGACCTACGCCCCCAACGCCTTCGTCATCTGCATCACCAACCCGCTCGACGCGATGGTGTGGGCGCTNCAGAAGTTCTCCGGCCTGCCGAAGAACAAGGTCGTCGGCATGGCCGGCGTGCTCGACTCGGCGCGCTTCCGCTACTTCCTCGCCGAAGAGCTGAACGTTTCGGTGCGCGACGTCCATGCGATGACGCTGGGCGGCCACGGCGACGACATGGTGCCGCTGGTGCGCCACTCCACCGTCGGCGGCGTGCCGCTGCCCGACCTCGTCAAGATGGGCTGGCTCAGCCAGGACAAGCTCGACCAGATCGTCGAGCGCACCCGCAAGGGCGGCGGCGAGATCGTCGCGCTGCTGAAGACGGGTTCGGCCTTCTACGCGCCGGCCTCCTCGGCGATCGCGATGGCGCAGGCCTATCTCAACGACCAGAAGCGCATCCTGCCGGTCGCCGCCTATATCGACGGCCAGTATGGCGTGAAGGACATGTATGTCGGCGTGCCGGCGCTGATCGGCGCGAACGGCGTCGAGAAGGTGATCGAGATCGCCTTCGACGACGCCGAAAAGGCGATGTTCAAGAAGTCGGTCGAGTCCGTGCAGGGCCTGATCGCCGCCTGCAAGACCGTCGAGCCGAAGCTCGGCTGATCCGATGAACCAGGCTGCGGAGCCGATCAGCTTCGACGTTCGTTACGACGACGCGACGCTGCGCGCCGCCGCCTGGGCCTTCATCGCCAGCGCCGCTTTCGGGCGGCGCGGCGTGGCGATGATCGTCGCCCTCGCACTGTGTCTTGGCGTGCTGTGGGCCATAGTCTCGCGTGGAGAATGGACGTTCTCCGATGGTTTTTCCTCGCGGGGTTCGTCGTCTATCCCGCGCTTGTGGCGCTGGGGCGTTCTTCATCTCGCAAACATGCGCGCCACAGTCGCGCGCATGGAGGCGAAGAGGGCGCGGGTCCGCCTGGGCGAGGATGACATCGAGATCGTCGCCGACAGCGGGGCGGCGCGATTCACCTGGCGGAGCATCGCCTCCCGCGTGGAGCGGGGCGGGGTGATGCTCTTGCTGTTGTCGAGAAACCAGTTCGTCACGCTGCCGCTGCGCGACACGCCTTCCTCGGCGCAAGACTTTCTGCGCGGGAAGATTCCGAAACTGGCGGGTTGAAAAGCTCGCTTCGCGACGTCGATTTTGGGAGAAGCCCTCGATGAACATCCATGAATACCAGGCGAAAGCCGTGCTGAAGGAATTCGGCGTTCCCGTCTCGCGCGGCGTGCCGATTCTCGACGCCGCCAACGCGGAGGCCGCCGCGCGCGAGCTTCCCGGTCCGCTTTGGGTCGTGAAGTCGCAGATCCATGCGGGCGGGCGCGGCAAGGGCAAGTTCAAGGAGGCTTCGGCCGGCGACAAGGGCGGCGTGCGCCTCGCCAAGTCGATCGACGAGGTCAAGACCTTCGCCAAGCAGATGCTCGGCGCGACGCTCGTCACCATCCAGACCGGCCCGGCCGGCAAGCAGGTCAACCGCCTCTACATCGAGGACGGCTCCGACATCGAGAAGGAGTTCTATCTCTCGATGCTGGTCGATCGCGCGACCTCGCGCATCGCCTTCGTCGTGTCGACGGAAGGCGGCATGGACATCGAGGAAGTCGCGCACAAGACGCCCGAGAAGATCGTCACCTTCTCCGTCGATCCGGCGACCGGCATCATGCCGCTGCATGGCCGCGCGGTGGCGCAGGCGCTGGGCCTGAAGGGCGACCTCGCCAAGCAGGCCGAGAAGGTCACGGGCGCGCTCTACAAGGCGTTCGTCGCCAAAGACATGTCGATGCTTGAGATCAACCCGCTGATCGTCACCAAGCAGGGCGAGATCAAGGCGCTCGACGCGAAGATTTCGTTCGACTCGAATTCGCTCTATCGCCACCCCGACATCATGGCGCTGCGCGACGAGACCGAAGAGGACGCCAAGGAGATCGAGGCGTCGAAATATGATCTCGCCTATATCGCGCTCGACGGCGACATCGGTTGCATGGTCAACGGCGCCGGCCTGGCCATGGCGACGATGGACATCATCAAGCTCTATGGCTCCGAGCCCGCCAACTTCCTCGACGTCGGCGGCGGCGCGAGCAAGGAGAAGGTGACGGCGGCGTTCAAGATCATCACCGCCGACCCGAAGGTGAAGGGCATCCTGGTCAACATCTTCGGCGGCATCATGAAGTGCGACGTCATCGCCGAGGGCGTCATCGCCGCGGTGAAGGAGGTCGGCCTCCAGGTTCCGCTCGTCGTGCGTCTGGAAGGCACCAACGTCGATCTGGGCAAGAAGATCATCCGCGAGTCCGGCCTCAACGTGATCCCGGCCGACGACCTCGACGACGCCGCCCAGAAGATCGTCACGGCCGTCAAGAAGGCCTGAGCCCAAGACGACCTCACCGGCGCCAATCCTTTCGGAAAGACAGACATGTCCATCCTTATCGATAAAAACACCAAGGTCATCTGCCAGGGCTTCACCGGCAAGAACGGCACCTTCCATTCCGAGCAGGCGATCGCCTACGGCACGAAGATGGTCGGCGGCACCTCGCCCGGCAAAGGCGGCGGCACGCATCTGGGCCTGCCGATCTTCGACACGGTGAAGGAGGCCCGCGAGGCCACCGGAGCCGACGCCTCCGTCGTCTATGTTCCGCCGCCGGGCGCGGCGGACGCGATCTGCGAGGCGATCGAGGCGGAGATTCCGCTGATCGTGTGCATCACCGAGGGCATTCCGGTGCTCGACATGGTGAAGGTCAAGCGCGCTCTGTCGGGCTCGAAATCGCGCCTGATCGGCCCCAACTGCCCCGGCGTCGTCACCGCCGGCGAGTCGAAGATCGGCATCATGCCCGCCAACATCTTCAAGCCGGGCAATGTCGGCATCGTCTCCCGCTCGGGCACGCTGACCTATGAGGCGGTGTTCCAGACCACCAACGAGGGCCTCGGCCAGACGACGGCGGTGGGCATCGGCGGCGACCCGGTCAAGGGCACCGAGTTCATCGAGATGCTGGAGCTGTTCCTCGCCGATCCGAAGACCGAGTCGATCGTGATGATCGGCGAGATCGGCGGCTCGGCCGAAGAGGACGCGGCGCAGTTCATCAAGGACGAGGCCAAGCGCGGCCGCAAGAAGCCGATGGTCGGCTTCATCGCCGGCCGCACGGCNCCTCCGGGCCGCCGCATGGGCCATGCCGGCGCGATCATCGCGGGCGGCAAGGGCGGCGCCGAGGACAAGATCGCTGCGATGGAGGCGGCGGGCATCCGCGTCTCGCCTTCGCCGGCGCGGCTGGGCAAAACCCTGGTCGACGTGCTCAAGGGCAAGTGATCGACGCGCCCGCACGGGCGTGAAGCGGGGCGCATTCGATGCGCCCTCGCCATACTCTCGCCGCGTCGGCGCGCGACGCGGGGACGTGGAGCAGAGCGGTTTGACGCGACGGCCCAGGCCGCGGCGTCCGCTCCAAAGATATTTCATGCGGAGGAAAGCGCATGTCGCGCTCTGACGAGAATACGTCCCGATTGTCTGCGACTTCGTTCCTGTCGGGCACGAACGCCGCCTATATCGAGCAGCTTCAGGCGCGCTACGAAAGCGACCCGGCGAGCCTCGATGCCGAATGGCGCGAGTTCTTCGAGGTTTTGAACGACAATCCCGACGACGTCGCCAAGCTCGCTCGCGGCGCGGAGTGGAAGAATCCGAGATGGCCGATCGCGGCCAACGGCGACCTCGTCAACGCGCTCGACGGCGACTGGCCGAAGGTCGAGAAGGCGGTCGCCGACAAGCTCAAGGCCAAGGCCGGCGCCAAGGGCGAGGAGCTTTCNCCCGAGGCGATGAAGCGCGCCGCGCGCGACTCGGTTCAGGCCCTGATGATGATCCGCGCCTATCGCATGCGCGGCCATCTGCACGCCGATCTCGATCCGCTCGGCATCGAGGACAAGAAGGACCACGAAGAGCTGCATCCGCAGAGCTACGGGTTCGCCGAATCCGACTACGACAGGCCGATCTTCATCGATCACGTGCTCGGCCTCGAATTCGCGACGATCCGCGAGATGCTGGCGATCCTTCGCCGCACCTATTGCTCGACGATCGGCTACGAGTTCATGCACATCTCCGATCCGGTCGCCAAAGGCTGGATTCAGGAGCGCATCGAAGGCCCGCACAAGGAAATCGCGTTCACCCGCGAGGGCAAGCGCGCGATCCTCAACAAGCTGGTCGAGGCCGAGGGTTTCGAGAAGTTTCTCGACGTCAAGTTCACCGGCACCAAGCGCTTCGGCCTCGACGGCGGCGAAGCGGTGATCCCGGCGCTGGAGCAGATCATCAAGCGCGGCGGCAATCTCGGCGCCAAGGAGATCGTGCTCGGCATGGCCCATCGCGGCCGCCTCAACGTGCTGACGCAGGTGATGGGCAAGCCCCATCGCGCGCTGTTCCACGAGTTCAAGGGCGGCTCCTACGCGCCCGACGACGTGGAAGGCTCGGGCGACGTCAAGTATCACCTCGGCGCCTCGTCGGACCGCGAGTTCGACGGCAACAAGGTGCATCTGTCGCTCACCGCCAATCCGTCGCATCTGGAGATCGTCTATCCGGTCGTGCTCGGCAAGGTGCGCGCCAAACAGGACCAGCACGACGACATCGTCGAGCGCACCAGCGTCATGCCGCTGGTGCTGCATGGCGACGCGGCCTTCGCCGGTCAGGGCGTGGTGGCGGAGTCGCTCGGCCTGTCGGGCCTGAAGGGCCACCGCACCGGCGGCTCGATCCACGTCATCATCAACAACCAGATCGGCTTCACCACCTATCCGCGCTATTCGCGTTCGTCNCCCTATCCGTCGGACATGGCCAAGATCGTCGAATCGCCGATCTTCCATTGCAACGGCGACGACCCGGAGGCGGTCGTTTTCGCCGCCAAGATCGCGACGGAGTTCCGGCAGAAGTTCCACAAGCCCGTCGTCATCGACATGTTCTGTTATCGCCGCTTCGGCCATAACGAGGGCGACGAGCCGAGCTTCACGCAGCCGTTGATGTATCGCAAGATCCGCTCGCACAAGACGACGCTGGAGATCTATTCCGAGAAGCTGATCGCCGAAGGCGTCGTCACCAAGGGCGAAGTCGANAAGATGAAGGCCGACTGGCGCGAGCGGCTTGAGGCCGAGTTCGAGGCCGGTCAGGCGTTCAAGCCGAACAAGGCCGACTGGCTGGACGGGCGTTGGGCGGGGCTGAAGGCGGCCGCCTCCGAGGCGGACGACGATCGCCGCGGCGAGACCGGCGTGGCGGAGGCCAAGCTCAAGGAGATCGGCCGCAAGATCACCACGGCGCCGGCCGACTTCAACCTGCACAAAACGATCGCCCGCTTCCTCGACAACCGTCGCAAGATGATCGAGACCGGCGAGGGGCTCGACTGGGCGATGGCCGAGGCGATGGCCTTCGGCACGCTGGTCGACGAAGGCCATCGCGTGCGCCTGTCGGGGCAGGATTGCGAACGCGGGACCTTCTCGCAGCGCCATTCGGTGCTGATCGACCAGGAGACGGAGGCTCGTTACGTTCCCCTCAACAACATCCGCGAGGGGCAAGCGCGCTACGAGGTCATCAACTCGATGCTCTCGGAAGAAGCGGTGCTGGGCTTCGAATATGGCTACTCGCTGGCCGAGCCGAACGCTTTGACGATGTGGGAGGCGCAGTTCGGCGACTTCGCCAACGGCGCGCAGGTGCTGTTCGACCAGTTCATCTCGTCGGGCGAACGCAAGTGGCTGCGCATGTCGGGCCTCGTGTGCCTGCTGCCGCATGGCTATGANGGGCAGGGGCCGGAGCATTCCTCGGCGCGTCTGGAGCGCTATCTCCAGCTGTGCGCCGAAGACAACATGCAGGTCGCCAACTGCACGACGCCGGCCAACTATTTCCACATCCTGCGCCGTCANGCCAACCGCGACATCCGCAAGCCGCTGATCCTGATGACGCCGAAGTCGCTGTTGCGCCACAAGCGCTGCGTGTCTTCTCTGGCGGATTTGGCGAGCGGTTCGTCCTTCCATCGGTTGCTGCGCGACGACGCGGAGACGAAGAAGGGCGAGGCGATCAAGCTCGTCAAGGACGACAAGATCCGCCGCGTCGTGCTGTGCTCGGGCAAGGTCTATTACGACCTTTACGAGGAGCGCGAGAAGCGCGGGATCGACGATGTGTATCTGCTGCGCGTCGAGCAACTTTATCCGATGCCGCTCAAGAACCTCGTCGTGCTGTTGTCCCGCTTCAAGAAAGCCGACGTCGTGTGGTGCCAGGAAGAGCCCAAAAACATGGGCTCGTGGTTCTTCGTCGAGCCCTATCTCGAATGGGTGCTGACCCAGGTCGGCGGCAAGGCGAAGCGCGCGATCTACGCCGGNCGCCCGGCGGCGGCCTCCACCGCGACGGGCCTGATGTCGCGCCACCTGGCGCAGCTCAAGGCCTTCCTCGACGACGCCTTCGGCGCGTGACGTCTTTCGGCGCGCGCGCGCGCCGCCGTTTCCGCGCTCCGGCGCGTAGCAGTTCAGGATGAGATCATGGCCACTGAAATCCGCGTTCCCACCCTCGGCGAGTCGGTCTCCGAAGCGACGATCGGCAAATGGTTCAAGAAGGCCGGCGACGCCGTGAAAAAGGACGAGCCGCTGGTCGAGCTCGAAACCGACAAGGTGACGCTCGAAGTCAACGCGCCGGAAGCCGGCGTGCTGGCGGAGATCGTCGCCAAGGACGGCGAGACCGTCGGCGTCGGCGCGCTGCTCGGGCAGATCGCGGCGGGCGCGGGCGCGGTGGCGCAGGCCGCGAGCGGCTCCGGCGCGACGAGCGTCGCCAAGGCCGAGGAGAAGAGCGCCAAGATCGCCGGCCCCGCGCCGGCCGCCGCGAAGTCCGACAACGGCCCGGCGGTCAACCGCCTCGCCGCCGAGTCGGGCGTGTCGCCGGCCAATGTCGCGGGCTCCGGCAAGGACGGGCGCGTCACCAAGGGCGACATGCTCTCGGCGATCGCCAATCCGCCGAAGGCCGCCGCGCCTGCGCCTGCGCCGGCCGCGCCCGTGACGGTGCGCGCGCCCTCCGCGCCGGACGACGCGGCGCGCGAGGAGCGCGTGCGCATGACGAAGCTTCGTCAGACGATCGCCCGTCGCCTGAAGGACGCGCAGAACACCGCGGCGATGCTGACGACCTTCAACGAGGTCGACATGACCGAGGTGATGGCGCTGCGCAATCGCTACAAGGACGCCTTCGAGAAGAAGCATGGCGCCAAGCTGGGCTTCATGTCGTTCTTCACGCGCGCCGTGGTGCAGGCGCTCAAGGACATTCCGGCGGTCAACGCCGAGATCGACGGCGCCGACATCGTCTACAAGAATTTTTATCACGTCGGCATCGCCGTGGGCACCGACAAGGGGCTCGTCGTGCCGGTGGTGCGCGACGCCGACCAGCTCTCGCTCGCCGGCATCGAAAAGGCCATCGCCGATTTCGGCAAGCGCGCCCGCGACGGCAAGCTCGCCATCGAGGACATGCAGGGCGGCACCTTCACGATCACCAACGGCGGCATCTATGGCTCGCTGATGTCGACGCCGATCCTCAATGCGCCGCAATCGGGCATTCTGGGCATGCACAAGATCCAGGACCGGCCGATGGTGATCGGCGGCAAAATCGAGATCCGGCCGATGATGTATCTGGCGCTCAGCTACGATCACCGCATCGTCGACGGCAAGGAGGCGGTCACCTTCCTCGTGCGCGTCAAGGAAGGTCTGGAGGACCCGGCGCGGCTCGTGCTGGATCTGTGAGGAGAAACGAGGACAGGCCGTCGCTTGCGGCGACGGCCTCGTCCGGTCCGGCGGCTGCGACGCCGCCGGCGAACGACAGATGGATCAACGCGCGGCGTCCTGCATGAGCGACCTTCCGACCGAACTCATCGCGCTCGCGTCCAGCGTCGTGCTGCTGATCGCGCAGATCCTGCTGCAAGCCTTCACCATGACCTCCGAGGTCGGGCTGGCCTACAATGCGAGCGCACGCGACGAAGCGCGGCCGGTGCGCGGCGTCGTCGCCGGACGCGCCGAACGCGCGTTGCGCAATCTGCTCGAAACCTATCCGGCCTTCGTCGCGCTGGCGCTGATGTTGGCGATCACCGGGCGCACGGGCGGGCTCGGCGCGGCGGGCGCGTGGCTGTGGCTGATCGCGCGCGTCATTTACGTGCCGCTTTATCTTATCGGCGCGCCGTTCGTGCGGTCGGTGGCCTGGGCGGCGGCGCTGGTCGGACTCGGCCTGATGCTGATGCGTTTCATGACCTTCGCGCCGGCGATGTGAGCGGCGTGCATTTCACCTTCATCGGCGCGCGAGCGCCCCAGCTTACGGAACGGGACTCATGGCTTACGATCTCATCGTCATCGGCGGCGGCCCCGGCGGCTATGTCTGCGCGATCCGCGCCGCGCAGCTCGGGCTGAAGACCGCCATCGTCGAGAAGCGCAAGACCTTCGGCGGCACCTGCCTGAACGTCGGCTGCATCCCCTCAAGGCGCTGCTGCACGCCTCCGAANATGTTCGAGGAGGCCGGGCATGGCTTCGCGGCGCTCGGCGTCGCGGTCGCCCAGCCCAAGCTCGACCTCAAGGCGATGATGAAGCACAAGGAGGACACGATCGGCGCCAATGTGCAGGGCGTCGCGTTCCTGCTGAAGAAGAACAAGGTCGAGGCCATCGTCGGCACGGGCGAGATCGTCGCCGCCGGCAGGGTCAAGGTCACGGCCGAGGACGGCAAGGCGCAGGAGCTTGAGACCAAGGCGATCGTCATCGCCACGGGCTCGGACGTCGCCGGCATTCCCGGCGTCGAGGTCGCCTTCGACGAGAAGACCATCGTGTCCTCGACCGGCGCGCTGGAGCTTGAAAAGGTCCCCGGCAAACTGGTCGTGGTCGGCGCCGGCGTGATCGGCCTCGAACTCGGCTCGGTGTGGCGCCGGCTCGGCGCCGACGTGACCGTGGTCGAATATCTCGACCGCGTTCTGCCCGGCATGGACGGCGAGGTCGCCAAGCAGTTCCAACGCCTGATGGAGAAGCAGGGCGTCACGTTTCACCTCTCCGCCAAGGTCACCGGCGTCGCCAAGGCCAAGAAGGGCGCCTCCGTCACCTTCTCGCCGGTCGCCGGCGGCGACGCGCAGACGCTCGACGCCGACGTCGTGCTGGTGGCGACCGGCCGTCGGCCCTATGTCGACGGGCTCGGCCTCGACAAGATCGGCGTCGCTATGGATCGCGGCCGCGTCGTCATCGACGATCACTTCCAGACGAATGTGAAGGGCGTTTACGCGATCGGCGACGTGGTTCGCGGCCCGATGCTGGCGCATAAGGCGGAGGACGAGGGCGTCGCGGTCGCCGAGTTGCTGGCCGGCAAGGCGGGCCATGTGAATTATGACGTCATCCCCGGCGTCGTCTACACCTCGCCGGAAGTCGCCGCGGTCGGAAAGACCGAGGAAGANGCGAAGGCGGCCGGCGTTAACTACAAGGTCGGCAAGTTCAATTTCACCGCCAACGGTCGCGCGCGCGCGATGCGACACATGGACGGCTTCGTCAAAGTTTTGGCCGACGCGCAGACCGACAAGGTGCTGGGCGTCCATATTCTGGGGCACGGCGCCGGCGAGATGATTCACGAGGCCTGCGTTTTGATGGAGTTCGGCGGTTCGTCGGAAGATCTGGCGCGCACCTGCCATGCTCATCCCACGATGTCGGAGGCCGTCAAGGAAGCGGCGATGGCGGTCGAGAAGCGCGCGATCCACTCCTGATCGAGGAGGCGGGTCGTTCACCTCGCGGTAAGGACGTCTTGTCTTTGAACCCGTCGAAGGCGTGATTTCGCGCCTTCGTTTCGGGAATTAACCCCTTTCTCATCGCGCCGCCGTCAAGCTTCCGTGTAGGAACCACGGGGCGCATGTGATGGTGGGCGACAATTTTGCGACCTGGCTGCGGATCGACAGGGATCGGCCGGAGTTGATGCGCGCGCAGTATGCGGCGCTCACGATCCAGGTGCCGCTGCTCTACCTGATTCTGATCATCAACAGCGCGTTAACCGCGTCGCTGTTCTACGACGTCGCGCCGGTCTGGATGACGGTCGGCGTGCCGGTCGCCGCCGCCGTCGGCCTGGCGTGGCGCGCGACGTTGTGGCTGCGCTGGCGCCGGCAGAACGCTTCGAACGAAATCATTCACGCCCGTCTCGTGCGCACCGCCGTCATCGGTTCGGCGCTGTGCGCGCTGCTGGTGCTTTGGGCGCTCGCGCTCTACGACCTCGGCAACGCGGTGCANGAAGGGAATGTCGTCTTCTATATCGGCTTGACGTCGGTGGCNTGCATCATGGCTTTGATGCACCTGCCGGTCGCCGCGCTTTGCGTCACCGGATTGGTGGCCGCCCCGTTCGCCGGCTATCTCGTGCTCTACGGAACCGACGGCGCCGGCGTCACCGCCATGAACATGATGCTGGTTCTGACCGTGCTGGTCTATGTTCTCTACGTCTATTCACGCGACTTCTCGCAGATGATCGCCACCAAGGTCGGCCTCGAACGAAAAAGCGCCGAGGCGGCCGCTCTGGGCGAAGAGAATCACAAGCTTGCGCATCTCGACGCTTTGACCGGGCTCGCCAACCGTCGGCAGTTCTTCGCTAATTTCGACGCGATGCTGGGGCGCGCGGTCGAGACCGGCGGGCATTTCGCCGTCGGTTTGATCGATCTCGACGGCTTCAAGCCCGTCAATGACGGCTATGGCCACAATGTCGGCGACGCGGTGTTGCGCGAGGTTGGCCAGCGCCTGATGCGCGAGGCCGATGATGGCGTCGCGCTGGCGAGGCTGGGCGGCGACGAATTCGCCATTCTTGTCGAGGGCGACGTCGGCGCCGACGCTTTGCGGGCGTTGTCGGAGCGCCTGTGCGCCTCGCTGCGCGCGCCCTACCATGTGTTCGGCATGGAGGTTTCGATCACCGGAACGATCGGGTTCGCCGCTTATCCCGACGCCGGGCTGTCGATCGAGTCGCTCTACGAACGCGCCGACTACGCGCTCTACACCGCCAAGGAGAACGGCCGCGGCGGCATGCAGATGTTCACGCCGGAATTGCAGGACGCTCTGTCGCAGAGCAAGAGCGTGGAGCTTGCGTTGCATCGCGCCGATCTCGACGCCGAGTTCCATCTCGAATTCCAGCCGATCTTCGACGTTTCGACGCAACAGCCCTTCGCATTCGAGGCGTTGGCGCGCTGGAACAGCCCGTCGCTTGGCCGCGTCGCGCCGGACCGCTTCATTCGCATCGCGGAGAAATCCGGCCTTATCCATCGCCTGACGCGCACGCTTCTGGGCAAGGCGCTCGACGAAGCGAAGACCTGGCCCGAGCATATCGGCCTGTCCTTCAACCTGTCGATGCGCGATCTGACGTCGCGCGAGGCGATGCTGTCGATCACGTCGCGGATCATGTCGAGCGGCTTCCCGCCGCAACGCCTGACCCTTGAAATCACGGAATCAGCCTTCATGCGCGACTACGAAGCCGCGTCCGAGGCTTTGGAGTTGCTCAANGCGGCTGGGGTCAAGATCTCGCTCGACGATTTCGGCACCGGCTATTCGAGCCTGAGCTATGTCCATCAGTTGCCGCTCGACAAAATCAAGATCGACCGCAGCTTCGTTCGCGCGCTGGCGAGCAACCATCCGACGCGCGACGTGATCCGCACTATTCTCAATCTGTGCGACAATCTCCATCTGGATTGCGTGGCCGAGGGCATGGAGACGACGGACGAGGTCGAGGTGTTGCGCGATCTGGGATGTCGCACCATGCAGGGTTTCTATTTCTCCCGCCCGGTGACCGCGGACAAGATCGCAGACCTGATCGCCAGGCACGATCGCCAGATCTCCGACGCGGCTTGACGTTTCCTATGCGAAATGAGCCTCCCGCATGCGGGAGGCTCGTTCGCGACGGAGCCTGAAAAGCGCTCGTCAGGGCGCCTTCGGGAAGCGCACGATGCGCGGGCGCGCGCTCTGCGCGTCGTCGGGCGCCTCGGGCGCCGGCGCCTCGTTGAAGCGCAGGCCCTTCGGACCGGCGGTGATCTTCACCGTTTCTCCGTCCGCCACTTCGCCGGCGAGGATCTTCTCGGCCAGCGGGTCTTGCACCGCACGCTGGATGACGCGCTTCAATGGACGCGCGCCATAAGCGGGATCGTAGCCCTGATCGGCGAGCCAGGCGCGGGCCTTGTCGTCGAGGTCGAGGGTGATCTTGCGCTCCTCCANGAGCTTGCGCAGGCGACGCATCTGGATGTCGACGATCGAGCCCATGTCGGCGCGCTGGAGCCGATGGAACAGGATGATCTCGTCGACGCGGTTGAGGAACTCCGGCCGGAAGCGGGCGCGCACGACGTTCATCACCTCGTCGCGCACGGCGTCGGAATCCTCGCCCTCCTTCTGCTGCACCAGATATTCGGCGCCGAGATTCGACGTCATGATGATCATGGTGTTGCGGAAGTCGACGGTGCGGCCCTGACCGTCGGTGAGACGGCCGTCGTCGAGCACCTGCAAGAGCACGTTGAAGACGTCCGGGTGCGCCTTCTCGATCTCGTCGAACAGCACGACCTGATAGGGGCGCCGGCGCACCGCCTCGGTGAGCACGCCCCCTTCGTCATAGCCGACATAGCCGGGAGGCGCGCCGATGAGACGCGACACCGAGTGCTTCTCCATGAACTCCGACATGTCGAGACGCACCATCGCGTTCTCGTCGTCGAACAGGAACAGCGCCAGCGCTTTGGTCAGCTCGGTCTTGCCGACGCCGGTGGNGCCGAGGAACATGAAGGAGCCGATCGGGCGGTTAGGGTCCTGCAAGCCGGCGCGCGCGCGCGTCGCGGTGGCGACGGCCTGCACGGCCTCCTTCTGGCCGACGACGCGCTTGGCCAACTCAGNCTCCATGCGCAAGAGCTTCTCGCGCTCGCCTTCGAGCATCTTGTCGACCGGCACGCCGGTCCAGCGCGAGACGACCTGCGCGATGTTGTCGGCGGTGACGGCCTCCTGCACGAGCGGGCCGGCCTTCTCGGCGCTCTCGATCGCGGCGAGCTGCTTCTCCAGGTCGGGAATGACGGCGTAGGTGAGTTCGCCGGCGCGCTGATATTCGCCCTTGCGCTGGGCTTGGGCGAGGTCGTTGCGGGCGACCTCCAGCTGCTCCTTGAGCTTGTTGGCCTGGCCGAGCTTGTTCTTCTCGGCCTGCCAGCGCTGGGTGATGGCGGCCGACTTCTCCTCAAGCTCGCCGAGTTCGACGCCGAGCTTGGCGAGACGGTCCTTCGAGGCGCGGTCGCTCTCCTTCTTGAGCGCCTCCTGCTCGATGCGCAGCTGGATGACGCGGCGGTCGAGTTCGTCCAGCTCCTCGGGCTTGCTGTCGACCTGCATGCGCAGACGCGAGGCCGCCTCGTCGACGAGGTCGATCGCCTTGTCGGGCAGGAAGCGGTCGGTGATGTAGCGGTTCGAGAGCGTCGCGGCCGCCACCAGCGCGGCGTCGGCGATGCGCACGCCGTGGTGCAGCTCGTACTTCTCCTTCAGGCCGCGCAGGATCGAGATCGTGTCCTCGACCGTCGGCTCGGAGACGAAGACCGGCTGGAAGCGACGCGCCAGCGCGGCGTCCTTCTCGACATGCTTGCGGTATTCGTCGAGCGTGGTCGCGCCGACGCAATGCAGTTCGCCGCGCGCCAGAGCGGGCTTGAGCAGGTTGGAGGCGTCCATCGCCCCGTCCGCCTTGCCGGCGCCGACGAGGGTGTGCATCTCGTCGATGAAGAGGACGATGTCGCCCTCGGCGGCCTGCACCTCGTTGAGAACGCCCTTGAGGCGCTCCTCGAATTCGCCGCGATATTTCGCGCCGGCGATCAGCGAGCCCATGTCGAGGGCGAGCAGCTTCTTGTTCTTGAGCGCCTCCGGCACGTCGCCGTTGACGATGCGCAGCGCGAGGCCCTCGACGATGGCGGTCTTGCCGACGCCGGGCTCGCCGATGAGGACGGGGTTGTTCTTGGTGCGGCGGGCCAGCACCTGGATGGTGCGGCGGATCTCCTCGTCGCGGCCGATGACCGGATCGAGCTTGCCNNCGCGCGCCGCCTCGGTGAGGTCGCGCGCGTATTTCTTCAGCGCGTCATACTGGTTCTCGGCGGAGGCGGAATCGGCGGTGCGGCCCTTGCGGATCGCCTCGATGGCGGCGTTCAGCGCCTGCGGCGTGAGCCCGGCGTTGGCCAGAATCTTCCNCGCCTCGCAGGATTTCTCCATCGCGATGGCCAGCAGCAGCCGTTCGACAGTGACGAAGCTGTCGCCCGCCTTGTCGGCGATCTTCTCGGCCGAATCGAAGATACGGGCGGTGGTGGNGGCGAGATAGACCTGGCCCGCGCCCGAACCGGAGACCTTCGGAAGCTTGGAGAGCGCCAGCTCGGTCTGCTGAAGCGCGTCGCGCGAGCGCCCGCCGGCGCGGTCGATCAGCCCTGCGGCGAGGCCCTCGGGATCGTCGAGCAGCACCTTGAGCAGATGCTCGGGCGTGAACTGCTGGTTGCCCTCGCGCATGGCGAGGGACTGCGCGGACTGTATGAAACCGCGCGCCCGTTCGGTGTATTTTTCAATGTTCATATTTCGCTCCCCGGCCGGCGGGCGGTCCCAAGCGTCGCGCCCGCGCCATTGAATTGATTGGGAACCCCATGCGGCGATCCCCGTGCGCCTGATGTAAGGATCGCCGGGCGAGCCGTGTAGTTCCGGGCTTCAACTTTTAGGCGCGGGAGGTTTCATGGCGGGCTCGCCCGGCTAGTGTGCGGAAGCCTTCGAACGCCCGCACGGACGCCATGCTCGACCAGCTTTCCCGATCTTTCGCCCCACCGCCTGCGACTGGACGCGCGAGGCGGCGCAGAAGATCGCCGCCGACTATCAGCGCTCGGCCGACACGCATCTGATCCGGCTGGGCTGCCGTGCCTTTCCAGGGTCGATCTCTATCTCAAAGACGAATCGACCCATCCGACCGGCAGCCTCAAGCATCGCCTCGCCCGGTCGCTGTTTCTGTATGGCCTGTGCAACGGCTGGATTCGTCAGGGGCGGCCGGTGATCGAGGCGTCGTCGGGCTCGACGGCGATCTCGGAGGCTTATTTCGCGCGACTGATTGGCGTGCCTTTCATCGCCGTGGTGCCGCAGGGCACCGCGCCCGAAAAACTACGGCTGATCGAACGGCATGGCGGGCGCTGCCACGCGGTCGCGCCGGGCGACCTTTACGCCGAGGCGGAGCGGCTGGCGCGCGAAAGCGGCGGGCACTATCTCGACCAGTTCACTTACGCCGAGCGGGCGACCGACTGGCGCGGCAACAACAATATCGCGGAATCGATCTTCTCGCAGATGGAGCGCGAGCGGTTTCCGGTGCCCTCCTGGGTGGTGGTGAGCGCCGGCACAGGCGGCGGCGCGTCGACGATCGGCCGCTTCATCCGATATCGGCCCGACCTCGCCGGGCGCACGCGCCTCGCCGTGGTCGATCCTGAAAATTCGGTCTTCTACGACGCCTGGGCGAGCGGCGACCGGTCAGTGAAGGGCGCCAAGCCGTCGCGGATCGAAGGGATCGGGCGGCCGCGATGCGAGCCCTCCTTCATGCCGGACGTCATCGACGCGATGATGAAAGTGCCTGACGCCGCCTCCGTCGCCGCGATCCGCTGGCTCGAAGGGGTGATGGGGCGCAAATGCGGCGGCTCGACCGGCACCAACCTGATCGGCGCGGCGGCGCTGGCCGCCGACATGATCGCGCGCGGCGAGGAGGGCTCGATCGTCACTTTGATCTGCGACCCGGGCGAGCGCTATCTGCAAAGCTATTACGACGACGCCTGGGTCGCGGCGCAAGGCCTCGACCTCGCGCCGTGGATCGCGCGGCTGGAGGCCTTCGCGCGGTCGGGCTGTTGGGAGGAGGGCCGATGAAGATCGCGGCGCTCGCGCGCCACCCGGTCAAGGGGCTCTCCGCCGAACCGCTCGACGAGGCGGTTCTTACGACGGGCGACCATTTTCCGGGCGACCGTCTGTTCGCGATCGAGAACGGGCCTTCCGGGTTCGATCCGGCCGATCCGCGCTGGGCGCCGAAAATTCGATATGTGATGTTGATGCGCGACGAGCGGCTCGCCGAGTTCGAGACGCGCTACGACGATGCGACGACGACGCTGATCGTTTCCCAGGACGGCGAGGAGGCGACGCGCGGCGATCTCTCGACGCCCGAGGGGCGCGCCGAGATCGCCGCCTTCTTCGCTCTTCTTCGCCGCGACGATTCGCACGGGCCGACGCGGGTTCTGTCGGCGCCGGCGGGATTTCGCTTCACCGACTCGACCAAGGGATTCGTGTCGCTGATCAACCGCGCCAGCCTCGACGACCTCGGCCGGATGGTGGGGCGCGCCATCGATCCGCGGCGGATGCGCGGCAACATCCTCGTCGACGGGCTGGACGCGTGGGAGGAGTTCGGCCTTGTGGGCAAGACGCTCGCGCTCGGCGAGGCGCGGCTCGTCGTCACCCATCGGATCCAGCGCTGCGCGGCCACCAA
Source organism: Rhodoblastus sp. (assembly GCA_013693735.1). Lineage (GTDB taxonomy): Bacteria > Pseudomonadota > Alphaproteobacteria > Rhizobiales > Beijerinckiaceae. The sequence continues at coordinate 1,355,501 of CP059255.1, forward strand.
TGTCGACCCGACGACCGCGCGTCGCGATATGGAGATCCCACATTGGCTAATGGAGCATTGCGGCCATATGGACTGCGGCGTCTACGCCCGGATCGCGCGCGGCGGCCGCATCGCCGTCGGGGATGAGATCGCTCTGGCGCAGGGCGATCTGATCGCCTCCTAGCTCGCCCAACGTCATTTTGCTGCGTCCCGCGAGCGAGACGGGCGCGCAAGCCTCTCAATCCCGTCCGGTCGCCGAGCGCCGCCAGGATGGCCTGCGTCCGCCATTCATAGGCGTCGAGCGATATGGTCGATTTCCCTGCCGCCCTTCGGTCCGTCGAGACCCATGCGCAACGCGGCGGCTCTCGTGGCGAACGCGCCGGCCTGGTTCGCCCATTCCGGGGTTCGTCGCTTTTTCGACCCGTCGAACTCGATCCAAGCCGTTGCGTTCGGCGCCGCCCGCGTGTCGGCGATGGAGCCGACGCTTGGCCGCGAATCGCCTTCGCGGCTCGCGATGGCGGTCGCGACGCGGGCGGCGACGCTGCTACGGACTCTTGGGACGTGGCGGCTCGGCCTGCCGGAGCGGCCGCCCCCGCGTCGGCTCCGCTCCGCACGCACTCCAACGCGATCGGCCGAACGGCGCGGCGCGACGAAACCTGATGGCGGTCCCGACAGGATTCGAACCTGTGACCTTCGGTTTAGGAAACCGCTGCTCTATCCTGCTGAGCTACGGAACCGCATCGGCGCGAAGCCATAGCGGGCGGGCGGGCGCGTGAAAAGACGTTTGATGGTTTTGGCGCTTGTTCTTGCAGGAGCGAACGCGCGAGCGGAGCCGGCGTGCCGGGTCGCCGGCGACGCGTCGGCCGCGATCGTCGAGGTCACTAAGCGATTCGAAATCACGCTCGACGACGGTCGGACCATCCGGCTCGCCGGCCTGGCGCCTCCCCGCCCCGATTTCGTCGGCTCCGCGACGGCGGAGGCGGCCCGCGCGGCGGCGACGGCCGAATGGGCGGGACGGCCTGTCCTCGTGAAGGCGTTGGCCGGTCCGGACCGCTGGGGCCGCACGCCGGCCCTGCTCGAACCCGTCGAGGGCGGCGCGGACGTCGGCAGCCGTTTGCTGGCGCTCGGGGCGGCGGTCGTCGGCGACAGTCGCGAAGGCGGAGCGGGCGGCGCAGATTGCCCCGCCGCACGACTCGCGGCGGAGATGGCGGCGCGAAAGGCTGGCGTCGGGCTGTGGTCCGAGTCATATTATGGCGTCCAGCAGGCTGCGGATCGCGATGGGCTTCTCGCCCGCGCCGGAACGTTTGCGCTTGTGGAGGGGACGGTCCGACGCGTCGGGACGGGTCGTCTTCGCCTCTATCTCGACTTCGGAGCGGGACGGGACGGCTTTTCGGTGACGGTGACGACGCGAATGATTCGCGCCTTCGAGGCGGCGGGGATGGATTTGCGCGGTCTTACGGGCCGGCGTCTGCGCGTGCGCGGCGTCGTGGAGACTTACGAGGGCCGCGACGGCGCGGCGCCGAGGATGGAGCTGTCGGGACCGGGCGCGCTCGAATTGCTCGACGGCGGCGCGCCGTGAGACGGCGTCACTTTTTCCGGGCTGGCGCGCGGCGTTCGCGCTGATTGGAGCCGGGCTTGCCTTGGCGGGCTGCGCGTCGCTTCCCGATCCGCCGAAAATGGAGGAAAGCAAGATCGTCGCCGCGCCGCTGACGCCGCCGACGCCGGCNGGCGACGGAGAGGCCGCGCTCCCTGAGCATCGTCGGCTGGTCGCGCTTTATGGCGGCGAATATCGATTGCCGCGGATGTCGAGCCTGCTCGACGACTTGTTGGCGCAGCTTGCGCCGGCCTCCGACACGCCGGGCGCTCCCTATAAGGTCACGATTCTCAATTCGCCGGTCGTCAACGCCTTCGCGCTGCCCTCGGGCGACATTTACGTGACGCGGGGTCTGTTGACCCTGGCTCAGGACGGTTCGGAAGTCGCCGCGGTGATGGCGCATGAAATCGCCCATGTCAGCGCCCGTCACGCCTCCGCCCGCGCCGATCTCGAAAAACGCGGTCAGGTGGTCAAACGCGTCGTCTCCGAGGTGCTCGCCAAACCGGCGGACGGAGAGAGATTCGCCGAAAAATCGAAACTGACCTTGGCGAGTTTCTCCCGCAATCAGGAGATCGAGGCCGATCGGATCGGCGTCGCCAACGTCGCGCGCGCGGGCTTCGATCCCTTCGGCGCGACCCGCTTTCTGAACGCGCTCGGGCGCTCCACCTCTCTGCGCGCCGCCGCGCTCGGCCAAAGAGGCGGCGACAAGGCCGACCTGACCGCAAGCCATCCCTCGACGCCCGAGCGCGTGCAGGCGGCGCTGCGCGCGGCGCGGCAATATGGAGCGCCGGGCATCGGAAAAACTTACCGCGCCGAATATCTGAACGCGCTCGACGGCATGATCTACGGAGACGATCCGTCCGAGGGCTATGCCCGCGGGCGGCGCTTTCTCCATCCCAAGCTCGGCTTCTCGTTCGAAGCTCCGGACGGTTTCGTTCTCGAAAACGGCCCAAAAGCGTTGCTCGGCATCGCCGGCGGCGGCGCCGAGGCGCTGCGGCTCGACAGCGTGCGGGTGTCGGCGTCGACGCCTCTGGCGAGCTATTTGTCGTCGGGCTGGATCGAGGGGCTGGAGACCAACTCCATCGAAACCAGCCAGATCAACGGTCTGCCGGCGGCGACCGCGTTGGCGCGGGGGCAGGACTGGACGTTTCGTCTGGCGGCGGTGCGGTTCGGCACGGACGTCTACCGGATGATCTTCGCGACGCGCGCGCTGACGCCGCAGGACGACGCGCGTTTTCTCGCGTCGATCCGCTCGTTCCGGCGGCTTTCGACGGGCGAAGCGGCGACGGCGCGGCCGCTGCGCCTGGCGGTGGCGGCGGCGGAAAGCGGCGCGCCCGAGAGCCTGGCGCAGCGCATGCAAGGCGTCGATCGGCCGCTCGACATGTTTTTGCTGCTTAACGGGCTCGATCGCGGCCAAAGCCTGACGCCGGGCGAAAAATACAAGATCGTCGTGGAGTGACAGATCCGCGCAACCAAGAGCAGTTTGGCGCGTTAGGCTGGAAAGCGCCGCGATCGGATTCGTGAAACATTTGCGGCGCGGGATCACGCCCGGCGCGGCGGCGCCGCGCCCAGCATGGAGCGCGTCTATGGGCTCGGCAACGCTGTTCGCACGAACCGGCCAGGCGGTCGGCTCCCCTTCGGCGGGGCTGAGCGCAGGGCGGGCGTGGATGAGCTTGGACGCGGTTTCGCCGAAGCGGCGCGCTCTGCGCCCTATCTCGAACGGGAGGAGGAGCGCGCGCTCGCGGCGCGTTGGCGCGAGGCGCGCGACGAGAACGCTCTCCATGCCTTGGCGCGTGCGCATTTGCGTCTCGTGATGGCGGTCGCCACGCGATACCGGCGCTATGGACTGCCGCTTCAGGATCTGGTGCAGGAAGGCAACGTCGGAATGCTCGAAGCCGCCGCGCGCTTCGAACCCAGTCGCGACGTGCGCTTTTCGACCTATGCGTCTTGGTGGATTCGCGCCGCGATCCAGGACTATGTGCTGCGCAATTGGTCGATCGTGCGAGGGGGCACCAGCTCCGGTCAAAAGGCGTTGTTTTTCAATCTGCGTCGTATCCGCGCGCGGCTCGCCCAACGCGGCGGCGCGCCCGGCCGACATTCTACGACGACCTCGCGCGCGCTCGGCGCGAGCCGCGGCGACGTCGAGCGCATGGACGCGCGCCTGTCCTCGCCCGATCTGTCCCTCAACGCTCCCGCGGCGGCCGGAGACGGGCGCGAAGAGACCGAAAGGATGGANGCCCTGGTCGATTCGGCGGCGACGCCCGACATTGTGGTCGAAGCCGCGATGGACGGCGATCGACGCCGCGTCGCCTTGCGCGAGGCGCTGTCCGGGCTTGCGCCGCGCGAGCGGCGAATCATCGATCGCCGCCGTCTGGCGGAGGAGCCCGACACGCTGGAGACTCTGGGCGCCGAACTGGGCGTCTCCAGNGAGCGCGTGCGTCAGCTTGAANNGCGCGCGCTTGAAAAATTGCGGGCGGCGATGGCGCAGGACTGACCCGGCGGGCGCCGCGTGAAAGGACTTTTCGCCATAATCTTTCGCCATTAGTCCCGCCGAGAGTCGCGCCAGACGCGCGATGCGACGGGGTTGACTGTGAGACGATCGACGGCGCGGGGCGCCTTGGGATGGGCGCGCGCTGGCTCATTCCGGTTTTTCTCGTTCTGTTGGTGGCGTGCGCCTTCGCCGGAGGGCGCGCGCGCAATCGCCGTCGGCGCCTGCGCCGATCGAGGCGGCGCGGGTCAAAATCGTGCATTCGCTCGATGTCGCCGACGACGCGTTGCGGCAGGTCCTCGCCATCTTCGCGCGCCCGCAGCTGACGGAGGGCGATTTCGTCCGCCTACGNCGGCTGGTGGCGAGCGCGGGGACGGAGATCGACCATGCGCTCGAAACCTTGCGGCCGATGGTGGAGGCGGCGCGCTCGCGTCTGGATCAGCTCGGTCCCAAACCGGACGAGAAATCTGGCGCGCCGGAAAGCCCGGAAGCGGCCGCCACACGCGCCGAGCAAGTCAAAATCTTCAACGATCTCGACGCTCTGATGAAGCGCNNGCGGCTCCTCGGCGTGGCGAGCGAACAAGCCAACGCGACGATCTCCGCGCAGCGCCGGCAACAGTTCACGCGGGCGTTGCTGGAGCGCGCCTCCAGCATCGTGTCGCCAGGCCTGTGGGCGGACGCCGTCGCCGATCTGCCGCGCGTGCTGGGCAGTCTGGCGACCTTGTCGTCGGATTGGGCGACGGCGGTCGCGGCGCGCGCCAAGGGCTGGGAGGTGGCGGCGGTGATCGCCTATATNGCTGGCGGCGTTGCTGGCGGCTTCGCCCTTGCGGCGCGCGGCGCGCCGGGCGCTTGACCGGCGGCGCAGCCCGGCGCGCAGCCCGACGATCTGCATAAACATCTGTTTGCGGCTTGGAGCGCGGTGGTGATCGCCTCGATGCCGATCCTGGCGGTGGCGGGGGCGCTGGCGCTGCTCGAAGCGTTCGACCTGACGACGCCGCGCTTCGAGCCGATTCTCAAGGCGATGGGCGAGGCGACGGCGCGCGTGTCGATCACGGCGGGCCTGTTATGGGGCATGCTCGCGCCGAACCAGCCGGCGTGGCGGCTCTTCGATCTGTCCGAGCCGGTCGTCGACCGCATCATCGGACTGGGCATCCGAATCGCGATCGCCTTGTCGATCATGAAGATTCTGGAGGCGACGCTCGACGCCACGGCCGCGTCGCTGGCGATGACCGTGGTCGTGCGCGGGGTGACGGCGCTCGCCGTCGCCGCGACGCTGGCGCGCGGATTGTCGGCCGTGGCGGCGTTGCGGGTGGCGTCCGACGACGATCGTTACGCCTTGCTGCGGGCGATCGGCTGGGCGGCGGCTTTGACGATCGGCGCGGCGGCGACGGCGGGCTATGTGGCCGGGGCGGCCTTCCTTGTCGAGCAGGTGACCTGGACGGCGGGCGTGGCGTCGACGCTTTACCTGCTGCTCGGAATCGTTTCGCACGGGGCGNNAGCAAACTGTTTTCGGCGGAGGGCGCGTCGCGCGCTTTCCTCGATGGTGGGCCTCAAGCCGCAATCCTTGCCGCAACTGGCGGTGGCGACGTCGGGCGCGCTGTGTCTGCTGCTCATTCTGGGCGCGATGGCGCTGGTTGTCGCGCCGTGGGGCATCGAATCGCAGGACATGCTGGGCTATCTGCGCGGCGGTCTCGGGCGACTGAAGATCGGCGACGTCGATCTTTCGTTGTCGAGCGTCGTCGGCGCGGTGGCGCTGTTTCTCATCGTCTGGGGCCTGACGCGCACCTTGCAGGGCTGGCTCGCGCGCAAACTCCTGCCTGCGACGCAGCTCGATCAAGGCTTGCGCGACGCCATCCGGGCCAGCTTCGGCTATGTCGGCATGGCGTTGGCGGCGCTCGCGGCGTTGGCGCATCTGGGCTTCGGCGTCGAAAGGCTCGCGCTGGTGGCCAGCGCCCTGTCGGTGGGCATCGGCTTCGGTCTGCAATCGATCGTCAGCAATTTCGTGTCCGGCCTGATCGTGTTGTGGGAACGCGCGATCCGCGTCGGCGACTGGATTTCGGTCGGCGGCGAAGAGGGCTATGTGCGTCGCATCAACGTGCGCTCGACGGAAATCGAGACCTTCGACCGCGTCCTGGTGGTCATGCCGAACTCCAATCTGGTCTCCGGCGTCGTCAAGAACTGGGTTCGCGGCGACAGGGGCGGGCGCATCAAGATCCGCATCGCGACCCGACGCGACGCCGACCCGCAAATGGCGCGGGAGGTGATCGTGGAATGCGCCAAGGCGCATGAGGCGGTGGAGCGGATTCCGGCCCCCTCGGCGCTCTTCCTGTCGTTCGATCAGCAAGCGCTGCATTTCGACCTGATCTGCTTCATCGCCGACGTCGAGATTTCCGGGCGGGTCAGGAGCGATCTGACCTTTGCGATCTTCGAGGCGTTGCGCGCCGCCAATCTGTTGCCGCCCCCGCCTCCGCCCTATGAGGCCTGGGCGGGCGGGCCGACGGCGCGCGGCGAGGGGCCGGCGATGGATCCGGCTTCCGTAACGTAAGCTTTAAATCTTAGTCTGTGGATTTTATGCCTTGAAGCGACGATGGCCGTGCGTATGATCATGTTATGTTCCAGCATCGCGCTCCCTGTTCGCCTTCGCTTCGCCGCGCGTTCGCGGGAATGGCCGTCGCTGCCTCGATCGTCGGCGCGCTCGCGTCGTCCTCGCCGCCCGCGCCGCAGGACGTCGACGCGTCGCCCTCGCGCGTCGCGGAGGCAGGTCGACGAGCGCGGTTTCCGGGGCCCTATCCGGCGCATGTCGTGAGGATCGTTGACGGCGACACCTTTCAGGCGCGCGTCGCGATCTGGTTCGGGCAGGAGATCGAGACGCTGGTGCGGCTGCGCGGCGTCGACGCGCCGGAGCGCGCGGCCCGGTGCGCGACCGAAGCCGACGGCGCGGACCGCGCCGCGCAGGCGCTCGCCGATCTTCTCTCCGCCGGACGCGTGTCGCTGGTCGGGGTGACGGGGGACAAATATTTCGGCCGCGTCGTCGCCGACGTCGTCGTGAGCGCGCCCGACGGCGGGTTTCCGCCGACCGAGGTCGGGCCGGCCTTGTTGGCGCAGGGCGTGGCGCGGCGCTATGACGGNGGGCGGCGCGAGGGCTGGTGCGCGCTGCGCGAAGCGCGGGCGGCTCCGTGAGGGCGCGACGCCGCCGCGGGCGCGAGGGAGACGGTCGATGATCGCGAACGCTCTGACCGGCGTGGTGGCGGCGATCCATCTTTGGATCGTCGTTCTGGAGATGGCGCTGTGGACGAAGCCGCAGGGTCGGCGGGTGTTCGGCACGACGCAGGCCTTCGCCGACGCGACCGCGGCGCTCGCCGGCAATCAGGGGCTCTATAACGGCTTTCTCGCCGCGGGGCTGATCTGGGGCCTGACGCGCGGAGCGGCCGGGTTCGAATTCAAGGCGTTTTTTCTGCTGTGCGTGTTGGTCGCCGGCCTCTATGGCGCGGCGACGGTCAGCCGTCGCATCCTGGCCGTGCAAGCCGCGCCGGCGGCGCTCGCGCTGGCCGCGTTATGGGCGGGCGTCTGACGACGGTCTTTCAACGCCTCTCAGTCCTTCAAGGTCTGGCGCGCCTTGTCGCGATGGGCGCTGGTGATGGCGTCGCCCACGGTCTTCAGCGCAAGCGCCAGAACGGCGGCGTCGTCGGTGAAACCGATCAAAGGCAAAGCGTCCGGGATCACGTCGACAGGCAGGATGAAATAAGCAAGCGCCCCAGCAGCGTCGCCTTGACCTTGAAGTCGGTCGCCGGATCGAAGGCGCAGTAATAGGCGGCCACGAGGTCCTCGGCGAAAGGAAGATTGCGCGCCAAGCGCTTGAGCGACTCCCAGAACTTCTCCTGACGGTGCGCTGGTCGCGCGCCGCCTGACGGATCTTGTCCATCTCCTGCTTCGACATGCGCTTGGTCCAGTCGGGGCGCCCCGGTCGGAAGCGTCGGTCATCGCGGTCTCTCGGCCTCGAAGCCGCCGGGCGGCGGCGAGGCAGCATATGGGATCGGGATATGGCGCCGGCAAGGCGGGCGGCCGGGGCTTCGGCGCCTGCGTCGAAAGCGCGATCCTGCGCCGCCTCGACGCGCCGGCGTCCGACGCGCTATCCCTGTCGTCATCGCGCCTTTTCGCGCCCAGGGAGACGCCCTCATGAAGATCGATTCCTCCGTCGCCGCCGTCGTCACGGGAGCCGCCTCCGGCCTCGGCGAGGCGACCGCGCGCATGCTCGCCGCGCAGGGCGCCAAGGTCGCCGTGTTCGACATGCAGGAGGAGAAGGGCAAGAAGGTCGCCGCCGAGATCGGCGGCGTGTTCTGCAAGGTCGACGTCACCGACGAGGCTTCGATCGACGCGGGGCTCGCGGCCGCGCGCGCCGCGCATGGGGTCGAGCGGGTTCTGGTCAATTGCGCGGGCGTCGCGCCGGGGCGTCGCATCATCTCGAAAAACCGCGAGACGGGCGCGCTGATGGCCCATGACGTCGCCTATTTCGCGCGCGGCGTCGCCATCAACCTGACCGGCACCTTCGCGATGATCGCCAAATGCGCGACCGCGATGGCGGGCTTGGCCGCGGTCGACAAGGACGGTCTGCGCGGGGTCATCGTCTCGACCGCGTCGGTCGCGGCCGAGGACGGGCAGATCGGGCAGGCCTGCTACTCGGCCTCGAAGGCCGGCGTGCAAGGCATGACGCTGCCGATCGCGCGCGATCTAGCGCAATATGGCGTGCGCGTCGCCACCATCCTGCCGGGGCTGTTCCACACGCCGATGTTCGACGGCCTGCCGGACGAGGCGCGCGAGTCGCTGGCGAAGTCGGTGCCGTTCCCCTCGCGTCTGGGTTTCCCGGCCGAATACGCCCAGCTCGCGAAGTCGATCATCGAGAACGACATGCTGAACGGCGTGTCGATCCGGTTGGACGGGGCGATCCGACTCGCGCCGCGGTGAAGCGAGGATGAGCCCGTCGGCCTCCCGCGCGCTCATTCTGGGCGCGACGGCGCTGTTCGCGCTGTGGGTCGGCTGGCCAACCCTGCGCGCGAGCCTATGCGGCGTCGAGACGCCGCGCGTCGTCGTCGCGCGCGGCGATCTGGCGGAGTTCGAGCGGTCGACCATCGCACTCTTCAAGGCGGCGTCGCCGTCGGTGGTGCATGTCATCGCCGGCGCGTCCCGCGTCTCGGAGGACGAGCCGCAGGGCGCGGCCTCGGGCACAGGCTTCGTCTGGGACGCGGGCGGACATGTCGTCACCAATGATCACGTGGTGGCTCAGGGCGGGGCGCTGCGCGTGCGCTTCGCCAACGGGCGGACGGCGAGCGCGGCGCTGGTGGGGCGCTCGCCCAATCACGATCTCGCCGTGCTGCGCGTCAACGCGACGCGGCTGTCGGCGCCGATCGCCCTCGGCTCGTCCGCCGATCTTCAGGTCGGCCAGTCGGCGTTCGCGATCGGCAATCCGTTCGGGCTCGATCAGACGTTGACCACCGGCGTCGTCTCGGCGCTCAAGCGTCGCCTGCCGACGCAGAGCGGGCGCGAGATCGTGGATGTGATCCAGACCGACGCCGCGATCAATCCGGGTAATTCGGGCGGGCTGCTGGTCGACAGCGCGGGGCGGCTGATCGGGGTCAATACGGCGATCTTCTCGCCGTCGGGCGCATCGGCGGGCATCGGCTTCGCGATTCCCGTCGACACCGTGAACCGGGTGGTTCCGCTCATCATCCGCGACGGCCGCGCGCCCACGCCCGCCATCGGCGTTTCGCTGGCGAGCCCGCAGGCGGCTGCGCGGGCGGGCTCGACNGGGCTGGTGGTGATCGCCGTGCAGCCCTCCGGCCCCGCCGATCAGGCCGGGATTCGCGGCCTCGACCGCCGCAGCGGCACGCTCGGCGACGTCATCGTCGCGGCCGACGGCAAACCCACCAAGACGCTCGCCGACCTCGCGGCGGCGATGGAGGCCAAAGGCGTCGGGCAGGTGGTGACGATCACCGTCGAGCGCGGCGCGAGCCGTGTGGACGTGGCGGTGNNACGGGTGAGGGATTTGGGGTCGTAAAATGATCGCAAGTGTCGCATGGAATGATTCGGAGAGAAAATGATCACTCATTATGGGCTGTTTTGGTCCGCCGCAGATGTGCTTTGGTCTGGAAGAAGGGGCAAGAAAGGCTGCCTTCTTGGGCGAGAAAGAAGTAGATTAGAGCGCAAAGGGCGGCCAACTAGAGATGAGTATGAGAGGTCAATCGACTATTCGGAATATATTGGAATTTACTGTCTATATAGAGACTCTCAATTGATATATGTTGGAGAGGCTGGCCTTGGGAATTCTTCAACGTTGTATGGTCGCATAAGAGCGCATAGAAGCGACAATCTTGCAGATTGGTGGGATGAGTTCTCTTGGTTCGGCCGCTCGCCAAGCGCCACGCGAACCACGGCAGAAGTCGTGGATGTTTTTGCGCAGATGGAAGCAGTCCTGATTGCCGTCAATAATCCCGGTTTCAATAAACAAAGTGGTACCTTCGTTGGCGCGATCCCCGTATTCCAAGTCCCCAACGAGGCGGCGGGCGGAAACACAGACACAAAGCTTGAACGCCTAATGGCCAAGCTAGAAAACATCGAAATGGCTCTGAAAAAGCGCCATGAGCAAATCGGGTGGCGCCAGATTCAATGCCTGAAGTGGCGGCNGCCCGTGAACACCATCGCGAGGCCCGCCTTGTCGGCGGCGTCGATGACTTCCTGATCGCGCATCGAGCCGCCGGGCTGGATGATGGCGGTGGCGCCGGCCTCGGCGGCGGCGAGCAGGCCGTCGGCGAAGGGGAAGAAGGCGTCGGAGGCCACCACCGAGCCCTTGGCGAGGCTCTCGGNCAGGCCGGCGGCCTTGGCGGCCTCGGCGGCCTTCCAGGCCGCGATACGCGAGGAATCGACGCGGCTCATCTGGCCCGCGCCGACGCCCACCGTCGCGCCGTCCTTCACATAGACGATGGCGTTCGACTTGACGTGCTTGGCGACGCGGAAGGCGAATTTCAGGTCCGCCAGTTCATGCGCGGAGGGCGCGCGCCTGGTCACGACCTTCAAATCCATGTCGTCGACGACGGCGTTGTCCTTGCCCTGCACGAGCAGGCCGCCGGCGACGGTGCGCACCGACAGGCCGGCGGCGCGCGGATCGGGCAGGCCGCCGGTCAGCAGCAGGCGCAGATTCTTCTTGGCGGCGATGAGGCGGATCGCCTCCTCGTCGGCGTCGGGGGCGATGATCACCTCGGTGAAGATCTTGACGATCTCGGCGGCCGCCGCCGCGTCGAGCGTCCGGTTGGCGGCGACGATGCCGCCGAAGGCCGAGACGGGATCGCAGCGCAGCGCCTTCTCGTAGGCCTCTTTCAGCGAGGCGCCTTCGGCCACGCCGCAGGGGTTGGCGTGCTTGACGATGACGATGGCGCTGGTGCGGGCGGGGTCGAACTCGGCGACGCATTCGAAAGCGGCGTCGGTGTCGTTGACGTTGTTGAAGGAGAGCTTNNTGCCCTGCACCTGGCGGGCGGTGGCGACGCCGAAGCGCGTCTCGCCGGTGACGTAGAAGCCGGCCGCCTGATGCGGGTTCTCGCCATAGCGCATCGCCTCGGCGAGCGCGCCGCCGACGGCGCGGAAGGCGGGCGCGCTCTCGCCGATCGCCTGCGCGAACCAGTTGGAGATCGCCGCGTCATAGGCGGCGGTGCGGGCGTAGGCCTTCTGGGCGAGCGCCTTGCGGAAGCCGAGCGAGGTCTTTCCGGCATGGGCGTCGAGTTCGGCCAGAACCTTGCCGAAATCGGCGACGTCGACCACCACGGCGACGTCGCCGTGGTTCTTGGCGGCGGCGCGGATCATCGCCGGGCCGCCGATGTCGATGTTCTCGACGCAATCGTCATAGCCGGCGCCCTTCGCGACGGTGGCCTCGAAGGGGTAGAGGTTGACGACCAGAAGGTCGATCGGCTGGATGCCGTGGGCGAGCATCGCCGCCTCGTGCTCGGGATTCTCGCGGATCGCCAGCAGGCCGCCGTGCACCTTGGGGTGCAGCGTCTTGACGCGGCCGTCCATCATCTCCGGGAAGCCGGTCAGGTCGGCGACGTCGATCACCGCGACGCCGGCGTCGGCGATGGCCTTGCGGGTGCCGCCGGTCGAGACCAGCTCGACGCCGCGGTCGGCGAGCGCGCGGGCGAAGTCGATCAGGCCGGTCTTGTCGGACACGGAAAGAAGGGCGCGGGCGACGGGACGCAGCTGCTCGGACACGAGTTCAAACCTCCGGAGGCGCGGCGGGGACGGCGCGCGGTCGGGCGGCGCTTAGCACGTTTTGCAGCGCAGCGGAGTCGGGATTTTCGGCGGCGGAACGGGTTTCGCGCCGCGCGCGCTCAGCTGCGCAGCCGCTCCAGCCGCCACGCCAGAGGCGCAGGCGGGCCGGCGGGGCGTTCGACGACGATCTGCCGGGTCGGGCGCGGGCCGTCNNATGGGAGGCGAAAAACGCTCTCCTCCAGCGCCGCCGTCTCGCCGTCGCAATGGAACACCCAGGCCTCGCCGCTCGGCGGCTCGATCAGCACGCCGTCGCGGTTGGGGCTGGCGGCGCAGCGCAGGGAGGGATGGAGATGCAGCCGCAGCGCCATCGCCGGCGCCTCGACGGCGGCGTTCGCGCCGGCCGGGATCAGTTCGTCGACGACGTGCAGGGCGTCCGCGCCGAGCGTGAAGACGCGGCGATGTTTGAGCCCGAAACGGCGCGCATACCCGTCATGGGTCGCCGCGACCGAGCCGTCGGCGCGGCGCTCGACCTCGACATGGCGCGGCCCGGAAATGATCTGGCCGTCCAGCCATTCGGACAGCGCGGCCGTCGGCGCGAAGCGGGCGGAGGAGACGTCGGAGAGCGTCACGGTCGAATGCGCGGCGGTCTGGCGCGCGGCCTCGTGCAGCGCGCCGCGATTGCGCTCGGGCGCGCCGCAATTGACGATCAGGCGCTGGCCGGCGCTGGTCAGCTCGAAGGACAGGGCGCCGGCGTGCGCCTCGCAGGAGAATGCGCGCGGCGGCGCGGCGCCGACGTCGGCGATCAGCACCGTCGAGCCGGCGGCGAGGCGCAGATAACCGGAATTCGGCGCATGGGCGAGCGCGCCGCCGTCGGAATCCTCATAGGCCAGCAACGTCGCCAATTGTTCGGGACGCGTCGCGCCCATGCCGTTGAACAGCGCCAGCGATCCGTCGTCGTGGCGCATCATGCGCAGCATCGGCAGCATGCGGTCGACGGCGGTGATCAGGCTTTGCGGCGTTTGCGCGCCGCTGGCGGCGAAGGCCTGGCGCAGCGGCAGCAACGTCAGCAGAACGTCCACGAGAAGGCGCGGATTGCGCCCGAGATGGCCGCCGTCAGGCAGGATCTGTGCGGCGATCTCGCGGTCGAGCAAGCGAAGCGCGCGACGCCGGCGGCCCGCCGCGACGTCGGCGCAGATCGCGAATTCGGCGAGCGCCACCGCGGCGAACAGGCGCGCCTCGCCTTCGAGCCCGCCGGCGAGAGCGCGCGACAGCCAGGCGCATTGGCGCGCCAGGCTCTTCATGAAGCGACGATAAAAATCGCGGTCGGCGCCGTCGAGAATCAGCGGCGAATGGCTGATCCAGGCCAGCACGCGGCGCGCGACGACGTCGACGCTCCAGCCCGCCTCCAGCGCCTGCCTGCCGGCGGGGTCGCCGCCGGGAGGGACGCCGTGCAACTGCATCCAGTCGAGCACCAGCGCCCGCGCGTTGGCGCGCGCCAGCATGGTGTCGGCGGCTCTGAGATGACGCAGCCAACCGAAGCCCAGCAGCGCCTGGCTCCAGGCGATCGAGGGCGGCTCGATCAGAAAGGNGGATTCGCCATGCGTGTTCACCGCCTTGCCGTGGAACACGAAATAGCCGCCATAAATATCGTCGGCGATGGTCGGATCGGCGGTGCGCAGATCTTGCGGCGCGATGACGAGGCGTTCGGGCGCAGGGGCGCGCAGCACGGCCGCCAAACGCAACGGAGCGGCGAGACCGCGCCGCAATCGTCTGGCGCCTTGGCCGACGACAAGGCTCGTAAGGGATAAGCGTTCCGCGAGCCCAGGTTTCTTCAAACGCGATTCCCTTCGAGGCGCCGATTCCCGCAGCGCGCTCCACTATAGGCGCGCCGCGCGCGGCGCGGCAACGAAAGCGGCGTATGGTCAACCGCTTCTTGTTCACAGCCTCGCGCGAGCGGCGCGCTCAGGCGCGTGTCAGTCTGGCGGCGTAGAAGCCGTCGAGACCGCTCAGGCGCGGCGTGTCGCCTTCCATATGACAAGGCAGCGTGCGCAGATCGCCGGCGGCGGTGATCATCTCGGAAGACAGTCCGAGTTCGCCGGGTTCGATCGGCGCGCGCCGCAGATCGGGATCGCGACGCAACAGCGCCTCGATCTGCGCGACGCCCTCCTCCGGTTCGAGCGAACAGACGCAATAGACGAGGCGGCCGCCGGATTTAAGAAGCTTGGAGGCGCGCGCGAGCAGTTTGGTCTGCGCCTGAGCCAAGGCGGCGACGTCGCTCGCCCGCTTGGTCCAGGCGACGTCGGGATGGCGGCGAATGGTGCCGGTCGACGAGCAGGGCGCGTCGAGCAAGACCGCGTCGAAGGGCGGCGCCTCAAAGCTGGCGGCGTCGCCGACGCGGGTTTCGGCGGTCAAAGCGAGGCGTTCGAGGTTGGCGGTGAGACGTTTCAAACGCTCCGCAGAGCGGTCGAGCGCCACGACGTCGGCGCCGGCCAGAGCGAGTTGCGCGGTCTTGCCGCCGGGCGCCGCGCACAGATCGGCGACCCTTTCGCCGGGGCGCACGCCGAGAAGTCGGGCGGGCAGCGCGGCGGCGGCGTCCTGGACCCACCACTCTCCGGCCGAAAAGCCGTCCAGCCNGACGATCGGCGCGTGCGTGAGGAGACGCACGGAGCCTGTGGGAAGNNCGACGCCGCCAAGGCGGCGCGCCCNAGCCTGCGGGTCGCTTTTGACGGTGAGGTCGAGCGGAGGCTCGGCGCGCAACGCGGCGGCGACGGCGCGCGCGGTCTCCTCTCCATAGGCCTTGCGCCAGCGCAACGCCAACCAGGGCGGCACGTCGTCGTCGAGCGGATCGGAGGCGGCCAGAATCGCCTCCCTGTCGCGAGCGACCCCGCGCAGCACGGCGTTGGCGAGGCCTGAAAAGCCTTGCGTCTTCGGGTCACGCTTGACGGCGCGAACGGCGAGATCGACGGCGGCGTGGTCGGCCGCGTCCATGAACAGAAGCTGCGCGGCGGCGGCGATCAGGGTCGCTTCGAGATTGCCGGCCTTCTTCGGCAGCCCGCGATCGAGACGCGCGGCCAGCGCTTTGCGGATGGTGCCGAGCCGGCGCAGAGCGACCGTCGCGATCGAGCGCGCGAGGGCGCGATCGCGCGGATCCAGACCGTCAAGACGCGGCGCGATGCTGGAGGCGGCGAAAANCTCGTCGAGCGGGCGGCCCTGCGCCAGCGCCTCGACGATCGCCTGCTCCGCGGCGAGGCGCGCGCCGAGCCCCGGAGGCAAGGGCTCCGGCGTTTTGGGACGCGGCAGGCCGAAGCCGCCGCCAGGCGCGCGCCGCTGCGGGCGGGACGGGCGTCGGTCGTCGGTCATACGGTCAACCTTTCGCGCCGACAGGCGGGCGCGTGGGGCGGTCGCGAGCGGCGCCGCTCACCCCAAGGGCCGCGGCGCGGCGCATTCTGATCCTCGTCGGCATAACCCGGGGTATCATGCGTCGGCGTCGCTCGCCAAGCATTTGCGGCGTCCTGACGCGGAGCCATGCGCTCGGCGATCCGGTGAAGCGCGGCGATGCGGTTCTCCACGTTCGGATGGGTGGAGAACAAATTG
This sequence comes from Rhodoblastus sp., assembly GCA_013693735.1. Classification (GTDB taxonomy): domain Bacteria; phylum Pseudomonadota; class Alphaproteobacteria; order Rhizobiales; family Beijerinckiaceae. The sequence goes on from CP059255.1 coordinate 1,371,406, forward strand.
TCGACGCCGCCGCCGGCGAGCGGGTTGACGATGAACATATGCGCGAGCGCTGGCCGCGCTTCGATCGCAGGGTCCGGCGTGAGGGCCGCGCCGTGCGATATCTTGGCGAGCGCCCGCGCAAGACCCATCGGATCGCCCGCGATCATCGCTCCGTCGTGATCGGCGACATATTCTCGCGAGCGACTGACCGCCATCTGCACGATCATCGCCGCCATCGGCGCGAGAATCGCCAGCGCCAACGCGCCGAAGGGGCCAAGGCCGCCGGAGCGACGGGAGCCGGAGAACATGCCGATATGGGCGATGGAGGAAATCGCGCCGGCGAGCGTGGCGGCGATGGTCATCGTCAACGTATCGCGATTCTTGATGTGGGCGGCTCCGTGCGCCACCACGCCCGCNNGCTCGTCGCGCGAAAGCATGCGCATCAACCCCTCGTTGACGGCCACCGCGGCGTTGGCGGGATTGCGGCCGGTGGCGAAGGCGTTGGGCTGGGGCGAATCGACGACGTAGACGCGCGGAGTAGGCAGGCCGGCGCGTCGCGCGAGGTCGTCGACCATCCGCGTCAGCTCCGGCGCGGAGCGCGCGTCGACCTCGCGGGCGCCGACCGAGGACAGGGCCATTTTGTCGGAGAACCAATAGGAGACGAAATTCGCGCCGAGCGCGAAGAGCAGGGCGATGGTCATGCCGCCCTGGCCGCCGAGGCCATAGCCGACGACCATGAACAGCGCCGTCATCGCGGCGAGCAGCAGGGCGGTGCGGGCGAAATTCATGGGCTTTCCCCACAGGCGAGGGTCATCGTCGCGCTATATGGGCGCGCGCCGTCGCTTTCGCCACTGCGCGGGCGCGCTTGGCTCGAAGTTGAGCGATCCGCGCAGGGCCGCCTGCACCATGCCGCGAGAACGCGTCCGTCGCCGGGCGCGGCGGAAAGGTCTGTTCACTCTCCTCGACGCTCAATCGGCCCCGCCTTCGCCTGCGCTCTGATGTCGCTCGGCGAAGCGGCCGTAAAGAGACGTAAGGTGACGGTGCTGGCGATCACTGCCTCTTTGGCGACCTGCGCGGCGACGGTGCGGGGCGCCGCCCTGGCCCTTGCCGGAGGGGATTTACAATCAAATTTCGGCGTCCGCCTCGATCGAGGGCTGCCCCGGCGCGCGATTGACGGTGAGGATTCGCGAGCCCGGCGTCGTGGTCGTGTCGACATCGGGAGGCGGCCAGGCGGTGGCGCGCTACAACGCCGAACGCGACGCCTATGTCGGGCAGTTCAAATGGCCGGCGGCGGTGGCCGGACGCGACAGCGACGTGGTGGTCGCCACGGCCATCGTGTTCGCCAACGGCGTGCTCACCGTGTCGGCGCGCTCGCGCCCTCTGGACTTCGTCGCCTCCTACAGCCAGTAATCGCGCCGCCCAAGCCCGCTGCGCGCGTGCGGGCGGGCAGGAGGCTTTGATGAGCGACACCGACATGACCGCCTCGCGCCTCGGGCCTGAGGCCGCGCCCGCCGCCGCGCCGCGCAAATCTTTGAGCCCGCAGGCGCAGCGCGCGCTGGCCGAGGCCGAAGAACGGCGCGCAAGGCGCAGGCCCAGGTCCGCGCGCAGGAGATCGGCGGCCGGGGCGGGCTTGAGCCCGCCCGCTACGGCGACTGGGAGATCAAGGAATCGCCTGCGACTTCTGACCGACGTCGCGCGCAGGCGCGAGGTCAGGTCCCCGCGACGTCTCCCAGCAATCCGGCCGCCACCATCACTTTCGACAGCGTCAGGCCCGAGCCCGCGACGTCCGAAATCTGCTCGCGCAAGCGGCNGAGATCGGGGCCTCGGCTCGCGGCCCATGCGGCGAGGTGGCCGGCTTCTCCCGCCGGGGTGGCCATCGCCTGCGCCGCGATGGCGCGGCGGGCGGCGGCCAGACGGTCGAGCGCGCGTTCGAGCGCGAGGCGGTCGAAGCGGTCGGCGAGCGGGAGATTGGCGGCGGCCTGGGCCATGCGCGAGACGCCGAATTCGGCGTCCGCGGCGAAGAAGGCCTGCGCCGCCTGGGCGACGCTGGCGCCGGATTTCTCCGCCACCAGAGCCACGTCCGGCGCCATCGCGATCCAGTCGAGCGCGGCCATGCGCCGCGCCAGCGAGGCCGGCACGCCTTGCCCCTCAANGACGCGCGGCCGCATCCNCGTCGCCGCGGCGGCGAGAGGCGGCAACATCGTCTCGATCGCGCCGGCGATCTCCAGCACAGCGGCGCGGAACCGTTTGGCGGTCGCCTCGACGCCCTGGGAGAAATCGGCGTTGCGCAGCATCCAGATCATGCGCGACAGGGTGAGGCGTTGCGTCGCCTCGTAAAGCTTNNGAACCTCGCCGGGGATCTTGGCGTCGAGCGCGTCGATCTCGCCGTTCAGCGCCGTCAGCGCGAACACGTCGCGCGTGGCGGCGAAGGCTTTGGCGACGGCGGCGGCGTCCGCGCCGGTTTCGTCGGTCATGCGGGTCACGACGTCCGGTCCGCCGCGATTGACGATCGAGTTTGAGAGCTGCGTGGCGACGATCTCTCGGCGCAGGCGGTGGGTCTCGACCGCCTCCGGAAAGCGCTCGACAAGCTGATGCGGGAAGTAGCGCGTCAGCTCGCGATGGAAATAGGGATCGTCGGGCACGTCGCTGGCGAGCAGATGGTCGTAGAGCGCGAGCTTGGCGTAGGCCAACAGCACGGCGGNCTCGGGATGCGTGAGGCCTTGCTTGGCGCGCACCCGCTCCATCAAGGCGGCGTCGTCGGGCAACGTCTCGACGGCGCGGTCGAGCCGGCCCTCGCGCTCCAGCGCGCGCATCAGGGCGCGGGCGTCGTCGACGCCCTCGACGCCGCGGCGGGCGGCGAGCGAAAGCGCCAGCGTCTGCAAATAGTTGTTGCGCAGCACCGCCTGGGCGACCTCGTCGGTCATCTCGACGAGCAGAACGTCGCGCGCGGCCATGTCGAGCGCGCCCTCGCGCAGCTTGGACAGCGCGATCTTGATGTTGACCTCCATGTCGGAGGTGTTGACGCCGGCGGAATTGTCGATGGCGTCGGTGTCGATCCTGACGCCATGCTGGGCGGCCTCGATGCGGCCCTTCTGGGTGACGCCGAGATTGGCGCCTTCGCCCACCACCTTGGCGCGGATATCCGAGCCGGTGATGCGGATGGCGTCGTTGGCGCGGTCGCCGACCTGATCGTCGGTCTCGGAGGAGCCGCGCACATAGGCGCCGATGCCGCCGAACCAGAGCAGATCGACGGGCGCCTTGAGGATGGCGTTCATCAGCTCGGGCGGGGTGACGTGATCCTTGGCGAGGCCCAGCACGTCCTGCATGGCGCGCGACAGCGGGATCGACTTGGTCTGACGCGAGAAGACGCCGCCGCCTTCCGAAATCTTGGCCTTGTCGTAATCCTGCCAGCTCGACCGGGGCAGCGCGAACATGCGNNCGCGTTCCTCGAAGGAGACATGCGGATCGGGATCGGGATCGAGGAAGATGTCGCGATGGTCGAAGGCGGCGACGAGCCTGGTCTCCTTCGACAGCAGCATGCCGTTGCCGAAGACGTCGCCCGACATGTCGCCGACGCCGACGCAGGTGAAGGGGCTCGTCTGGATGTCGCGGTCCATCTCGCGGAAGCGACGCTTGACCGCTTCCCAGGCGCCGCGCGCGGTGATGCCCATCTTCTTGTGGTCGTAGCCGGCCGATCCGCCTGAAGCGAAGGCGTCGTCGAGCCAGAAACCGTGATCGCGCGAGATGCCGTTGGCGATGTCGGAGAAGGTGGCGGTGCCCTTGTCGGCGGCGACGACGAGATAAGGATCGTCGGGATCGTGGCGCACGACGCGCTCGGGAGCGACGACGTCGTCGCCGTGCAGATCGTCGGTGATCTCCAGCAAGGCGTCGATGAAGATCTTGTAGGCGGCCACGCCCTCGGCCATCCAGGCGTCGCGCTGGGAGGGCGGGGGCGCGAGCTTGGGCACGAAGCCGCCCTTGGCGCCGACCGGCACGATCACCGCGTTCTTGACCTGCTGCGCCTTCACCAGACCGAGAATCTCGGTGCGGAAATCCTGCGGACGATCCGACCAGCGGATGCCGCCGCGCGCGACCTTGCCGAAGCGCAGATGCACGCCCTCCACGCGCGGCGAATAGAGGAAGATTTCATACAACGGCTTGGGCAGAGGCAGATCGGCGATCCGGCGGCTCTCGAACTTGAACGAGATGACGGCGGGCGACTTTCCGTCCTTGTCCTGCTTGAAATAATTGGTGCGTTCGGCCGCCTGAACGAGATTGAGGAAACGGCGCAGGATGCGGTCCTGATCGAGGCTGGAGACGTCGGCGAGCATGGTTTCGATTTCGGCCGCGACGGCCTTCTCGGTGCGCTCGCGCGAGGCCATGTCGTCGAACATGCGCGGATCGAAGCGCACGTAAAACAGGTCCACGAGCTTGCGCGCGATCGCCGGATAGGCGGCGAGCGTCGTCCACATATAGTCTTGCGAGAAGCCGATGCGCGCCTGCTGGAGATAGCGCGACAAGGCGCGGATCATCGAGACGTCGCGCCAGCCCAGGCCCGCCTCCAGCGTCAGCGCGTCATAGCCGTCGCTCTCGACGTCGCCGCGGAAGCGCGCCGCCATCAGCGCCTCGATCTGCGGCTTCAGCGCCGCCATGTCGAGCGGGCCGGGCTTGGCGCGGGCGAGCACCATGTCGTGCAGCGCCGTCTCGACGCCGTTTTCGGGGGCGATTTCGAAGGTATCCTCCGAAATGACGCGGAAGCCCATCGCCTCGAACAGCGGCACGCGCTCGGAGAGCGGCATCGGGCGCCCGCGCGAATAGACTTTCATGCGCAGGTCGGGCGCGTCGTTGCCGTTGCGGTAGAGAACGCTTGAGCGCGCGCGGTCGGCGGTGAGGCTCGCCACCATGTCGGCGTCGGCGAGCGCCTCCTCGGTGGAGAAGGTGTCGCGGTAGGCCGGCGAGAAGGCGTGCGCGAAGCGCTGCGCGACGGCGCGCCCGGCGTCGCCGCGCTCGGCGGTCAAGCGATCGCGAAGAGCGTCTGGCCAGGTCGTGACGATCTCGCCGATGGCGCGCTCAAGCTCCGCCTGCTCGATTTTGGGCGTCTCGCCTTCATCGCGGCCGATGATGACGTGCAGACGCACCAGCGGGCCTTCGGGATAATGCGGATAGACCGCCGAGATGCGGCCATTGAAGACGCGGGCGAGATAGTCGCCGATGCGGGTGCGGGCGCGGGTGTCGTAGTGGTCGCGCGGAATGAAGCACAGCACCGAGACGAAACGATCGAACTTGTCGGCGCGCGCAAGAACGCGCAGGCGCGGACGTTCGGCGAGATGGGCGATCTGACGAGCGAAATCGGACAGGGTCGCGGCGTCGATCTGGAAGAGATCGTCGCGCGGATAGCTCTCCAGAACGTTGGCGAACACTTTGCCGGTGTGGCTGGCGGGATCGAAGCCGCCGGCCTCGCGCACCTGCGCGACCTTGTGGCGAATATAGGGGATGGTCTGGGTCGAGCGATGATACGCGGTGGCGGTGAACAGGCCGACGATGCGCAACTCGCCTTGCAGCGCGCCGCTCTTGGAGAACAGCTTGCAGCCGACATAGTCCATATGGGCGCGCCGGTGGACGCGCGAGCGCACATTGGCCTTGGAGATGATCAGGGCATGGGGCTCGCGCAGGAACTCCAGCACCTCCGGCGTCACCGTGACGGNCTCGCGGCCACGCCGCAGCACCTTGACCGACGGGTCGCGTAGAATGCCGAAGCCGGGCCCGCCGATCAGATCGAGCGAGGCGCGGGCGGCCGGCGCCGCGACGTCGGCGGCCGCCTCGATGAAGCGGTATTCGCGCAGGCCGAGGAAGGTGAAGTTGTCCGCCGCCAGCCATTCGAGAAAGTGGATCGCCTCCGCGATCTCGTCGACGGGCAGCGGNNCGGGGTCGGTCTTGTAGGCGTCGGCGGCGGCGATGACGCGGGCGCGCATGTCGCGCCAATCCTCGACGGCGACGCGCACGTCGGCGTAAACGCGCTCCAGAGCCTCGACCAGCGCCTTGCGGCGATCGGGGTCGACGATGCGTTCGACATGAAGGTGAATGAAGCTCTCGCGCACCTCGCCCTGGGCGTGAGCGGCTTCGCCGACGCGGCGCAGCCTGCCTTCGGAATCGCGTTGCACGGCGAGAATGGGGTGCGCGACCAGATGCAGCTCAAGCCCACGCTCCGCGAGCTCGACCAGAGTGGAATCGAGCAGGAAGGGCATGTCGTCGTTGATCACCTCGACGATGGTGACGGACGACAGCGCGGGGTCGTCGCCGGTCGGGTCGATCAGACGGATGTCGGCGCGGCCGGGACGGCGGGGCGCCGACAAACGGGCGAGCGCGTCGCGCGACAGGGTCTTCAGCGAATCGGCACGGTATTGGGCGAGGTCCTCCAGCGCCGAGGCGCCGAAGAGCATGTCGAGAAATCCGTCGGCGGAATGGTCAGCCGGGGGCGCGGCGTGATCGCTCGGCGGCGCGTTCGACAGGTCGTCCGTCATGCTGACATTCCTCCGGATCGCGGCGGGCGGGTCTTGGGCCGGCCCTTCGACGCGAGCGCCCACCATGCTACCGTTTCAGCCCGGCGCCAAGAACGGACCGGCCAAAACCCCGAGGCGTCCATTGGTTTGGGGCTCGGGCGGCGCGACGCCGCTCGAAAGAAAGGCGGGGTCGGCGCGGATGCGCGCGGATTGACGGAACGGGCGGGACGTGGTTCGTCCCGCCGTCCGTCGCGCCCGCCGCGACAGAGCGGAGAACCACGGCTATGGCCCTGAACGTCGCCGTCCAGATGGACCCTATCGAGCATATCAACATCGCGGGAGATTCGACGTTCGCGCTGATGCTCGAAGCGCAGGCGCGCGGACATCGGCTGCGGGTCTATCCGCCCGAATCCCTGTCTTGGAACGGGGCGAGCCTGACCGCCTACACACGTGGCGTCGTCGTGCGCGACGAGATCGGGAACCACGCCACGCTCGACGAGCCGNNGAAGACCGATCTCGGCGCGATGGACGTCGTGTTGTTGCGCCAGGATCCGCCCTTCGACATGGGCTATGTGACGACGACCCATCTGCTTGAGCGCATTCATCCCAAGACGTTGGTGGTGAACGATCCCGCCGGCGTGCGCGAATCGCCGGAGAAGATTCTCGTTCTCAACTATCCCCATCTGATGCCGCCGACGCTGGTGACGCGCGATCGCGCCGAGATCGAGAGCTTCCGCAAGGTGCATGGCGACATCGTCATGAAGCCGCTTTACGGCAATGGCGGCGCGGCGGTGTTCAAGGTGTCGTGGAAGGATCCGAATTTCGGCTCGCTCTACGATCTGTTCCGCAGCATGTCGCGCGAGCCGTGGATGTGTCAGGCGTTCCTGCCGAAGGTCTCGGAAGGCGACAAGCGCATCATTCTGGTCGACGGCGTGGCGGCGGGCGCGGTCAACCGCGTGCCGGCGGAAAACGACATTCGCTCCAACATGGTGCGCGGCGGCGCGGCGCGGCCGACCGATCTGACGCCGCGCGAGCGCGAAATCTGCGACACCATCGGNCCCGGGCTGAGGGCGCGCGGGCTGATCTTCGTGGGCATCGACGTCATCGACGGGCATCTGACCGAGATCAACGTCACCTCGCCGACCGGGCTGCGCGCGATCAAGCGGCTCGGCGGGCCTGACCTCGCCGCCGCGATCTGGGACGCGATCGAGGCCAAACGCGGCGCGCTGGCGCGGGCGGCGACCGCGCCGATCACGCCGGCGGAGTTCGCCAAGCTTCCTTTGGCCTGACGCGGAGCACGCGACGCGGCGGTTCAGTCCGCGCTCAGGGCGCGGCCGGAGCCCTCCGACGCGACGCGGCTTTCAAGCCAGGCGCGAAAGGCGGTCAGCGCCGGATTGTCCGGGCGGCCTTTCGGCCAGACGAGATAGTAGCGCTCGGCGCTCTCCATCGCTCCGCCGACGGGGGCGACAAGCTCGCCGCGCGCCAACTCCTCCTCGATCAGAAAGGTCGGCAAAAGTGCGACGCCCAAGCCGGAGATCGCGGCCTGCGCGGCGAGCGCGAACTGGTCGAAGGCCATTCCGCCGATGTCGTCCCGGGAGACGCCCTGCCGGGCGAACCAGCGCGCCCAGGCGTAGGGCCGCGAGGCGAGCAGCAGCAGCGGCGCGTCGGCGAGGTCGGCGGGGCGGGCGAGGCCGAGCCGACGCGCCAGCGCGGGGCTGCACACGGNGGCGACCTCCTCGCGCATCAAAGGGGCCATTTCGGCGTTCGGCCAGTCGGCCTCGCCGAAATGGATCGCCGCGTCGAGCCGTTCGGCGCGGAAGTCGAAACGGGTCAGCCGTGTCGTCAGATTGACGGCCACCGCCGGATGACGCGACAGAAAATCGGAGAGCCGGGNGGCCAGCCACCGCGCGCCGAAGGTCGGCAAGACCGCGAGATTGAGGGCGCGGTCGCCGGCTTTCGCTCGGAAAGCGCGGGTCGCGGCGCCGACCATGCGCAAGGCGGCGCGAATCTGCTCGGCGTAGGCGCGGCCCTGCCGGGTCGCCGTCACGGTCTGGCGCTCGCGCAGGAAGAGAGGCGCGCCGAGCGTCGCCTCCAGCGCGCGGATCTGGCGGCTGACCGCGCTTTGCGTGAGGTCGGNCTCGCGCCCGGCGAGGGTGAAGCTGCCCAGCCGTTCGGCGGCCTCCAGCGCCTGAAGGGAGGCCATCGAGGGAAGGTTGCGCCGGCTGGCGGGGCTTTGTCGCGGTCCGTCGTCACATGCACGTCCCGTCTCGCCCGTCGCGCCCGTCTTGCCGCCGCCGCGTCCGCGCAGCCCGGCGCGGCCGCGCGGGTCTCGCGGGGTCATTCCATTTTGGAATGATAGGCGACCGGAATTTCGCTTGCAACCGGAGGCGCGCCGCGCTCACGCTGCCGACGCTCACTTTCGCGCGGGCGGCGCGAGAGCCCGCCGGTCGGGCGCGTCCGCCTCGCGTTCCGGCCCTTCCGCGTCGTTCGAGGCTCCGATGACCATTGCCGCCGTTTCGTCCGCCACCGCCGCCCGCGCGCGCGCTGCTCGACTCGCTCGGCGTCGACGTCGCCCGGCTGGAGGCCGGCGCGATCGTCGTGCGCTCGCCGATCGACGGGCGNCCGCTGGCGCGCCTGCGGGAGGCCGACGCGGGCCAGACCCAGGCCGCCATCGGCCGCGCCCACGCCGCCTTTCTGGCGTGGCGGCAGGTTCCCGCGCCGCGTCGCGGCGAGCTGGTGCGTCTGCTCGGCGAGGAGCTGCGCGCTGCCAAGGCGGCGCTCGGCGCGCTGGTGTCGATCGAGGTCGGCAAATCGCCCTCCGAGGGGCTCGGCGAAGTGCAGGAGATGATCGACATCTGCGACTTCGCCGTCGGCCTGTCGCGCCAGCTTTACGGACTGACCATCCCCTCCGAGCGCGCCGATCACAGGCTGATGGAGACCTGGCGCCCGATCGGCGTCGTCGGCGTCATCTCGGCGTTCAATTTCCCGGTCGCGGTGTGGTCGTGGAACGCGGCGATCGCGCTGGTCTGCGGCGATTCGGTGGTCTGGAAGCCCTCCGAAAAGGCGCCGCTGACGGCGCTGGCCGTCGACGCGCTGTTCCGTCGCGCGGCGGCGCGATTCGGCGACGCGGCGCCGGCGGATCTGGCGCAGGTGGTGATCGGCGGCCGCGCGGCCGGCGAGGCGCTGGTCGACGATCCGCGCGTGCCGGTGGTCTCGGCGACCGGGTCGACGCGGATGGGGCGCGCCGTCGGCGAGCGGCTGGCGCGCCGCTTCGGCCGCGCGATCCTGGAGCTGGGCGGCAACAACGCCTCGATCGTGACGCCGTCGGCGGATCTCGATCTGGCGCTGCGGGCCGTCGCCTTTGGCGCGATGGGCACCGCCGGCCAGCGCTGCACGACGCTGCGCCGCCTGATCGTGCACGAAAGCGTCTACGACACGCTGGTTCCCCGGCTCGCCAAAATCTACCGCGACATTTCGGTCGGCGACCCGTTGTCGACGGAGGCGCTGGTCGGCCCGCTGATCGACGCCGCCGCGTTCGAGGCGATGCAGACGGCGCTTGAGGCGGCGCGCAAGGCGGGCGGGCGCGTGCATGGCGGCGAGCGCGTCGACGTCAACGGCGCGGCGTCGTTCTATGCGCGGCCGGCGCTCGTCGAAATGCCGGCGCAGACCGGCCCGGTGCGCGAGGAGACCTTCGCGCCGATCCTCTACGTCATGAAATATCGCGATCTCGACGAGGCGATCGCCATGCAAAACGATGTGCCGCAAGGGCTCTCGTCGTCGATCTTCGCCACCGACATGCGCGAGGTCGAACGGTTTCTGTCGGAATCGGGCTCCGATTGCGGCATCGCCAACGTCAATATGGGGACGTCGGGGGCCGAAATCGGCGGCGCGTTCGGCGGCGAGAAGGAGACGGGCGGAGGGCGCGAGAGCGGATCGGACGCCTGGAAAGGCTATATGCGCCGCCAGACCAGCGCCGTGAATTACGGGCGGTCTCTGCCGCTGGCGCAGGGCGTCAAGTTCGACGTTTGAGCGCGGCGCGCCGCACATCATCGGGGAGATGCAGATGGCTGACCATTTCGTTGCGTTCGACTGGACCGATCCGTTCAATCTCGACGACCAGCTCTCCGACGACGAGCGCATGATCCGCGACACCGCGCGCGCTTATGCGCAGGATCGCCTCATGCCACGCGTCGAAACGGCCTACATGAACGAGGAGACCGATCCCGCGATCTTCCGCGAGATGGGCGAACTGGGCCTCCTCGGCCCCACCGTGCCGGAGGCGTATGGCGGGGTGGGCGCCAATTACGTCTCCTACGGCCTCGTCGCGCGCGAGGTCGAGCGCGTCGATTCCGGCTATCGCTCGATGATGAGCGTTCAATCCTCGCTCGTCATGCATCCGATCTACGCCTATGGCTCGGAAGCGCAGCGCAAGAAATATCTGCCCAAGCTCGCGACCGGCGAATGGATCGGCTGTTTCGGCCTGACCGAGCCCGACGCCGGCTCCGACCCCGCCGGCATGAAGACGCGCGCGAAGAAATCGGCCGGCGGCTACGTGCTGAACGGCGCCAAGATGTGGATCTCCAACGCCCCCATCGCCGACGTCTTCGTCGTCTGGGCGAAGTCGGAGGCCCATGACGGCGCGATCCGCGGCTTCGTGCTCGACAAGGGCATGAAGGGACTGTCGGCGCCCAAGGTCGGCGGCAAGCTCAGCCTGCGCGCCTCGATCACCGGCGAGATCGTGCTCGACAATGTCGAGGTCGGCGAGGAGGCGCTGCTGCCCAACGTCTCGGGTCTCAAGGGCCCGTTCGGCTGCCTCAACCGCGCCCGCTACGGCATCGCCTGGGGCGCGATGGGCGCGGCCGAGGATTGCTTTCACCGCGCACGCCAGTACACGCTCGACCGCAAGCAGTTCGGCCGCCCGCTCGCCAACACCCAGCTCGTCCAGAAGAAGCTCGCCGACATGATGACCGAGATTTCGCTCGGCCTTCAGGGCGCGTTGCGGGTCGGGCGCCTGATGGACGACGGCAAGCTCGGCGTCGAGGCGATCTCGATCGTCAAGCGCAACAATTGCGGCAAGGCGCTCGACATCGCGCGTCAGGCCCGCGACATGCACGGCGGCAACGGCATCCAGATCGGCTACCACGTGATGCGCCACGCCGCGAACCTCGAAACGGTCAACACCTACGAGGGCGCNCACGACGTCCACGCGCTGATCCTGGGCCGCGCGATCACCGGCTTGCAGGCGTTTTCTGAGGCTCGCGATGGATCGCTCCGAGATCGTCCACGCCAATTTCCGGCGTCGCGTCGCCGCGCGCGACTTCCCGCCGGGCNNGCCGCCGCAGGGCCCGCTGCGCGGGACGCAGGCGGTGGCGCTGTATCGCGCCGGCTGCCTGTCGCGGGCGCTCGACCGCGCCGGGCGGGCGATGCAGAAGGCGGGGCAGGGCTTTTACACCATCGGTTCGTCCGGCCATGAGGGACTGGCGGCGGTGGCGGCGGCGCTGCGCCCGACCGACATGGCGTTTCTGCATTATCGCGACGCGGCCTTTCAGATCGCGCGCGCCGAGCAGGTTCCCGGCCAGACCATCGCCTGGGACATGCTGCTGTCCTTCGCGGCCTCCTCCGAGGACCCGATCTCNGGNGGGCGTCACAAGGTGCTCGGCTCGAAGGCGCTCAACATTCCGCCGCAGACCTCGACCATCGCCAGCCATCTGCCCAAGGCGGTCGGGGCGGCCTATTCGATCGGGCTTGCGCGGCGACGGCCGCCGCCGGGGCGCGTCATGCCCGAGGACGCGGTGGTGTTCTGTTCCTTCGGCGACGCCTCCGCCAACCACTCGACGGCGCAGGGCGCGATCAACGCGGCCGCCTGGACGGCCTATCAGAACATCCCGATGCCGCTGATCTTCGCCTGCGAGGACAACGGCATCGGCATCTCGACGAAGACGCCGGCCGGCTGGATCGCCGCCAATTTCTCGAACCGGCCGGGGCTGAAATATTTCGCCGCCGACGGGCTCGATCTGTTCGACGCCTATCGCGTCGCGCAGGAGGCCGCCGACTTCGTGCGCAAGACGCGGCGACCGGCGTTCCTGCATCTGCGCACGGTGCGCCTCTACGGCCATGCCGGCGCCGACATTCCGACCACCTATCTGCCCACGGCCGAGGTCGAGGCCGGCGAGGCCGACGATCCGTTGCTGCATTCCGTGCGGCTGCTGGCGCAGGCGGGCGCGCTCGACCCCGACGCGGCGCTGGCGATCTACGACGAAACGCTGGAGCGGGTGACGCGCGTCAGCGAGGAGGCGGTGCGCCGCCCACGTCTGAAAACCGCGGCGCAGGTCGCGGCGAGCCTGCTGCCGCCGCCCGTCGAGCCCGAGCCGGCGCAGGCGCCNGGGCCGCAGGCGCGCGAGGCGGCCTTCGGCGCCGACATGCGGGCGATGGCCGAGCCGCAGCCGATGAGCCGGCTGATCAACTGGGCGCTGACCGACCTTATGCTTCAGCATGGCGAGATCGTGCTGATGGGCGAGGACGTCGGGCGCAAGGGCGGCGTCTACGGCGTGACGCAGAAGCTGCGCGCGCGCTTCGGCGCCGACCGCGTCATCGACACGTTGCTCGACGAGCAGTCGATNCTTGGGCTGGCGCTCGGCATGGCGCATAACGGCTTCATCGGCGTGCCGGAGATCCAGTTTCTCGCCTATCTGCACAACGCCGAGGATCAGATCCGCGGCGAGGCGGCGACGCTGCCGTTCTTCTCCAACGGCCAGTATGACAATCCGATGGTCGTGCGCATCGCCGGGCTTGGCTACCAGAAGGGCTTCGGCGGCCATTTCCACAACGACAATTCGCTGGCGGTGCTGCGCGACATTCCCGGCCTGGTCGTGGCCTGCCCCTCCAACGGCGCGGACGCGGCGCAGATGCTGCGCGAATGCGTGCGGCTGGCGCGCGAGGAGCGGCGCGTCGTCGTCTTCGTCGAACCGATCGCGCTTTACCCGATGCGCGACCTGCATGCGCCGCAGGACGGCGCGTGGATGCATCTCTATCCCGACCCCGCCAAGCGCATCGGGCTTGGCGACGTCGGCGTGTTCGGCGAGGGGCGCGATCTGGCGATCGTCACCTTCGGCAACGGCGTCTATCTTTCGCGTCAGGCCGAGGCGCGGTTGCGGGCGGAGGGCGTCGCAGCGCGGATCGTCGACATGCGCTGGCTCGCGCCGCTGCCGGAAGCGGCGATCCTGAGGGCGGTCGCAGACTGCAAGCGCGTGCTCGTCGTCGACGAGTGCCGCCGCACCGGCGGGCAGGGCGAGGCGCTGATGGCGTTGCTGGCCGAGCGCTCCGCGACGCCCTGCGCGCGGCTCGCCGCGCAGGATTGCTTCATCGCCACCGGCCCCGCCTACGCCGCGACCTTGCCCTCGGCCGAAGGCGTCTACGAGGCCGCCAAGAGCCTGATCGCGAGGACGCCATGATCGACGGCGCGAAGCTCACACGGAAAAAGCGCGCCGTCGTCGTGTGCCCCGGACGCGGCGTCTACAACAAGGCGGAGCTTNNCGGCTATCTCGCCCGTCTGCACGGCGACAAACGCGCCCTGTTGGCGGGCTTCGACGCGCAGCGGCGCGCCGCCGGCCAGGCGCTTCTTTCCGAACTCGACGGCGCGGCGCATTTCTCCAGCGCGCTGCACACGCGCGGCGACAACGCCTCGGCGCTGATCTTCGCGGCGACCTACGCCGACTTCCTCGACATCGACGCGGACGCCTATGACGTCGTGGCGGCGACCGGCAATTCGATGGGCTGGTACTCGGCGCTGGCCTGCGCCGGCGCGCTCGACGCGCAGGAGGGCTTCCGGCTCGCCAACACGATGGGGCGCCTGATGCAGGAGGCGCTGATCGGGGGCCAGTCGATTTATCCGTTCGTCGGCGAGGACTGGCGGCCCGACGCGGCGCGCAAGCGCGCGCTGCTGGCGCTGGCGGCCGAGATCGACGCGCGGCCCGGCCACCGGCTGGCGTTGTCGATCGATCTCGGCGGCATGCTGGTGCTGGCCGGCGACGAGGCCGGGCTGAGCGCGTTCGAGGCGGCGGTTCCGCAGGCGCAGGGACGCTTCCCGATGCGCCTTCCCAATCACGCCGCGTTTCACACCTCGCTCCAGGAGCCGGTGGCGGCGAAGGGTCGCGAACTTCTGGCGGGCCTCGCCTTCCGGTCGCCGCGCCTGCCGATCGTCGACGGGCGCGGCGCGATCTGGTGGCCGCATTCCAGCGATCTTGACGCGATGTTCGCCTATACGCTGGGCGCCCAGGTGGTGGACTCTTACGATTTCACCCATGCGATCGCAGTCGCGGCGCGCGAGTTCGCGCCCGACCTGTTCATCGTCACCGGACCGGGCGCGACGCTCGGCGGCGCCATCGCGCAATCGCTGATCATCGCCGGGTGGCGCGACCTCGCCTCGAAGCAGGACTTTTCCGAGCGTCAGGCGCGCGATCCGGCGCTGATCGCGATGGGTCTTCAAGAGCAGCGCGCGTCGGCGACGGGCCGATGAGACGTCCCGCGCCTTGCGCCGCGACGACGAGCGTCGCGCCTCGCGAGGCGAGGCGCCTCACCCTCGATGAATCGCGCGAAAAGCTCGCTGGCCTGCGGCCCCTTGGGATCGGTGAAGCTGCCGGCGCTCGATCCGCCCGACCAGGCGTGGCCGAGGTCGGAGACGCGCAGCGTCAGCACGGCGAGGCGGCCCTGCGCGTCGCGGCGTTCGCGCCGCTCGACCTTGCGTCCGCCCTCCTCGGCGGTCGTCTTGCGCGCGCGGTCGTCGTCGCCGGAGATCGCGGCCTCGATGACGTCCGCGTTGCGGGGCGCGACGGTCTCGTCGGCCATCCCCTGCACGATCATCACGCGCGGCGTGAACGGGCGGGCGGGGACAGGCTCGGCTCCCTCGCGCATGGCGGCCAGCGCCGAGCGCAGGTCGCGCGCCGCGCCGACGGCGACCCCGGAATGGGCGAGCGCGGCGTCGAACAGCTCAGGATGCACGTCGGCGAGGATGAGCGCCATCGCGGCGCCGGCCGAGAGCCCGGCGACGGCGGCGTGGCGAATGTCGCGCTCGGCCATGATCTGGCGCGTCATGGCGGCCAGAATCGCGGGCTCGCCGCGCTGGGCGGTCTGATCGGCGGGCAGAAACCAGTTCCAGCACCGGTTCAAATTGGCGACCTTGGTCTGCTCGGGATAGAGCGCGAACCATCCGCGTCGCTCGCAGACCGCGTTCATGCGGGCGCCGGCGGCGAAATCGTCGGCGTTTTGCTTGCACCCATGCAGCATCACCACCACGCGGCTGTCCTGCGGCGCGGCCGGGCGCGTGGGCACATAGAGCCGATAGGCGCGCGTGCCGGCCGAGCCGACGTAATCGCCGGCGAGAAACTCGCCGGGCGCGGCGTCGTCGGAGGGGGTGACGCGCGGCGCGAGGCGGCCGCGGCGCAGCACCTCCAGCGTCGCGTCCAGCCCCAAACGCGGGCGCGGCGCGGACGTCGCGCGCGCGCCGGCTTGCGGCGCGGCGTCCTGCGTTTGCGCGCCGGTCAAGGCCGCGCGGATGGCGCGGGTGGCGGCCATCGGGTCCTGGCCGCGGACCAGTCGCAGCGCTTCGCGCATGGTCTTGCCAAAGCCTGGGGGCAATATCGGCATAGCGTATCCTCCGGCGCAATTTCCGGCGCAAACATCGAAAACATAGGGCGCTGCGGCCTCGAACCGAGGCGCACGACGTCACGGCCTCCTCAGATGGGGGCGATTGTGCGTTGCAACAAGTCGGCGCCAAAAATTTGTGCGCCGCAGCATGTTGTGCGAGCGCTTCAGGTCGCCAGTCGCACGGGCACGCCGGCGGCGGCCATATGCGCCTTGGCTTGACCGATCGTGTAGGTCCCGAAATGGAAGATCGAGGCGGCCAGCACCGCCGTCGCATGGCCGTCGCGCACGCCTTCGACGAGATGGTCGAGATTGCCGACGCCGCCCGAGGCGATGANCGGAATCGTCACCGCGTCGGCGACGGCGCGGGTCAAAGCGAGGTCGTAGCCGGTCTTGACGCCGTCGCGGTCCATCGAGGTGAGGAGGATTTCGCCGGCGCCGAGGCTTGCGACCTCGCGGGCGAAGGCGAGCGCGTCGATGCCGGTGGGCTTGCGCCCGCCATGCGTGAAGATCTCCCAGCGGCCGGGCGCGACCGCCTTGGCGTCGATGGCGACGACGACGCATTGCGAGCCGAATTTTTCGGCGGCGCGGCGCACGAAATCGCGGTCGAAGACGGCGGCGGTGTTGATCGAGGCCTTGTCGGCGCCGGCCAGCAGAAGCTGGCGGATGTCGTCGACGGTGCGCACGCCGCCGCCCACCGTCAGCGGCATGAAGCAGGCCTCCGCGGTGCGGGTGACGACGTCGAGCAGCGTGCCGCGATTTTCGTGGCTGGCCGCGATGTCGAGAAAGCACAGCTCGTCGGCGCCGGCGGCGTCGTAGGCCTTGGCGGCCTCGACAGGATCGCCGGCGTCGATCAGATCGACGAAATTGACGCCCTTGACGACGCGGCCGTCCTTGACGTCGAGACAGGGGATGACGCGGGATTTGAGCATGGCGAATCCACTCATGGCCGCCTTACGGCCTTCAGCGAGCGCCTCGTTTAAGCCTTTGTGAAGCGGGCGCACAATGTCAGAGTCGCTAGGATGCGATCTTCGGCTCAAATAGCCTGAAGCAACATCATTGTTCCCGCATCTTCGTCAGGGCCTTCGGGCTCCACGCCTTCCTCCCGGACGTCGCCGGAATAGGCCGCCTTTCCCATCGCTTTCTCAATGAGGCCGAGAAGCCGCTTCTGACGATCATCCATGAAGTCCTCAAACGCGTCGGCGCGCAGGAGGTCGGGATTGATGAGGTGCGATCGCAGATGACCGTCCAATCTGCCAGTATCGATTGGCGGCGCGTCGCTGTTTCCTCTCCAGCTTGCAGAGATAGCCGCTGGCGCGTCGCCGCCGATTATCCGGTTCGTACGATAGGACAAGGGAGTCTTGTTGATGATGGAATCGAAATCAGCGGCAGGGATGCCTTTCTCCTTGCACCAGCGCTGAGGGAAGATGTGGTGGATATCCACGTTCTCGCCAAAGAACACTGTATGATCGAATTTCTGGCCTGACCGGAAGTCCTGCGCGCCTTCCTTCATCAACAGAGCGTTTACGCCCTTGTAGGCCGCCGAGAGCCGCATCCGCATGGTTTTCAGACGGTCAGGGCGGAAGATGGTTTCGCTGACCGTCGAGGGTTCCCGTCCGCCGTTCAGCCAACGCGGCACCTCCATGAAGTCTCGGGCGATGCGCGTATCCACCGCTGAACCATAGAGTTCGCCGAAAACCCCGTTCCAATACCATTGCGCCAACTTCACACGGTTGGCTTCATGCTCCCAGGCGTCGCCAATGTCGGCGAGAATGGCGGCCAGCGGAACGATCTGCGATTGATAGGGCAAATCAAAAACGCGGTAGATATGAAGCAAGTGCAGGAATTTTGCGGCTTGCATGAAGCCGCGCTCCACTTGCGCCTCATACTTTTTGTAGGCTTTCAGCGGCAGATCGAGCAACGCTTGCCGGTTGGCCGAAACAGCGGGCAACTCCTTGCCTTCCTTCCCCGCCTGTTCCGCTGCACGCCGCCGGTCGCGCGTGAAGAACAAGGATACTGCTTGTAAGAAGTCTGTGTTCTTGACGCCGCTCAGAATGCCCACGTCGGAATCCGCAAGGCGTAGCGCGTCGGAAAGACGCTTCTGACGTCCTGCGTCGTCACGCCTCTGACCGCCATACCAGTCCAAGCGCAATTCATGGTCTTCGGCGGCATACATCGCCGTGACCAGTTCGAACGCATCGAGCGGCTTGCCGCCCGTATTCACTTTTTCGAACACGGTGCAAACCGCTTCCTTGGACGTCGAGGAATCAAGCGCGATGACGGGGACGCGNNGTTTGGCGAAATTCTCGATCACCTCTGCATGAAAGCGACTGATAATCGGCCAGCGCTCATTGAAAACTCCCTTCGCGTTGGCGTGTCCGACGAACTGCATCTGCCAGTTGTTCCAGTCGAACACCATCGATAGGGGATACATGAGCGCATCAAACTCTTTTTCGCGGCTCGACAGGTCGAGGACGACGTCCTTTCCGAAATTGTCGCGCAGGATACGATCCTCGGGAATTCCGAGGATCGCATCCTCTCGGTCGATTTCCGGGTCGAGCGCCTTGCGGATGTCGATATAGAACCAGCGTTTCACGCGCTTCTTGTTCGGAGTTTCGGTTTCGACCACCTCGCCTCGCAGCGTCACTTGATAGAGCGACGTCATGCGCTGCTGGCCATCAAGCAACAGCGATCGCGGCGCTGTCTTCTCGGCGTCGCTCGGCGCGCCCTCGACAGTGCGAGGTTTGAAATTGACCGGCCNCCCTGTGTCCAGCGTCATAAGCGCGCCCACGGGAAAGGCGCGAGANNTCGAAGCGATCAGGCTCTTGATGCGATCTTCGTCCCAAACCCAGCCGCGCTGAAAATCCGGTAACTGGATGACGCCGCGGTCGCATTCTTCAAGCAATTGATGAAGGTCAATCGGATTCGTCTGAAATGACGCCCCAGCCATGTTCGCCTCGCACTTCATACAAAATCATGCGTGGCGACATCTTGAATGCATCGTGCGTAATCTTGCAAGATGCAGATAATAGTAAGTAATGCTTACGCCGCCCGCTTCGCGGCGCGGATCAGCTTCAGCGCTTCGACCGGGTCGAGGCGGCCGTCGTAGAGCGCGCGGCCGGAGATCGCGCCGTTCAGTCTTGCGCAATCGGGTTCGAGCAGGCGTTTGACGTCGGCGAGCGAGGCGAGGCCGCCCGAGGCGATGACGGGGATCTGCACGCATTCGGCCAGCGCCAGAGTCGCTTCGAGGTTCAGACCTTTCAGCGCGCCGTCGCGGGCGATGTCGGTGTAGATGATCGCGGCGACCCNCGCATCCTCGAAGCGGCGGGCGAGGTCGATCGCGGTGACGGAAGAGGCGCGCGCCCACCCCTCGACCGCGACATAGCCGTCGCGCGCGTCGATGCCGACGGCGACCTTGCCCCGGTTGAGGCGCGCCGCCTCGCGCACGAAATCGGGATCGCGCAGCGCCGCCGTGCCGATGATGACGCGGGCGACGCCCTTGTCGAGCCACGCCTCCAGCGTCTTCATGTCGCGCACGCCGCCGCCGAGCTGAACCGGCATCTTCACGGCTTGCAGAATGGCGTCGACCGCGCGGGCGTTCATCGGCTTGCCGGCGAAGGCGCCGTCGAGATCGACGACGTGGAGATAGTCGAAGCCCTGCGTCTCGAAGTCGCGCGCCTGCGCGGCGGGGTCGTCGTTGAAGATGGTGGCGGAGTCCATCTCGCCGTGCAGCAGGCGGACGCAGCGGCCTTCTTTGAGGTCGATGGCGGGGTAGAGAATCACGGACGCCACCTCAGGAAGTTGGCGATGAGGGCGAGACCGAGGGTCTGCGACTTCTCGGGGTGGAACTGGCAGCCGGCGAGATTGTCGCGCCCGACGACGGCGGTGATGGGTCCGGCGTAGTCGGCCCGGGCGATGGTTTCGGCCTCGCTCGCGCCGAGCTGGTAGGAGTGCACGAAATAGGCGTGCAGGCCGTTCTCGCCGGTCGCGATCCCTTCAAACAGGGGATGCGGGCGGGAGAGCGTCAGCGTGTTCCAGCCCATATGCGGAACCTGAGCGAGGGGTCGGCGGGGCGGATCGGGGCGACGTCGCCCTTGATCCAGCCCAGCCCCGGCGTCACCTCGTGTTCGAGGCCGCGCTCGGCCATCAGCCGCATGCCCACGCAAATGCCCAGAAACGGCGCGCCCTGACGGATCACGCGCTCGCTCAACGCCTCGATCATGCCGGCCGCGGAGACGAGGCCGCGCTTGCAATCGGCGAAGGCGCCGACGCCGGGCAGCACGACGCGTTCGGCGCGGCGCACCCGCTCGGGATCGCCGGTCACCTCGATGGGCGCGGAGAGGCCCGCCTCGCGGGCGGCGCGCTCGAACGCCTTGTGCGCCGAGTGCAGATTGCCCGAACCGTAGTCGATGATGGCGACGCTCATGCGGTCTTGCTCACGCGATCTCGCTCAGGGCGCGTTTGGTTGGCCGCAGCGTCGGCCGCGGCGGGAGGCGGCCACAGGGTCATCGTCCGTCGCGCCCCGCAGGATCGGGAAACAGGCCGAGCACGGGCTGGCGCGGCGCCGTCGTATAAGACGGACGCGGCGGCGCGGGCGCTGAAGGCTCGCGCGTCGGCGTCGGGGATTGCGGCGCGGCGGCTTCGGCCTGAGCCAGCCAGCGCGCGTAGAAGCGCTGCGCGCGCTGTCTTCGTCGCCTGCGGCGAGGATGTCGGCGAGCGGCCGGCCGGCGCGGTCGAGCGCGGCGGAGCGCAGGGCGGCGGCTTCGAGCCCCAGATAAAGCGCAATCAGCGCCAGCGCCGCGAAAATCGCGCCGTCCGGCGCGCCAAGCGCGCCCGCGCCGAAGATCACCACGGCGACCGTGATCGCCCATACGATCAGGGCCCGCCATAAAGAAGAGGCGGCGAGCCACCACGGGCCGAACAGGAACGCTCGCCAGGAAAAGCCCTGCCGCACCAACGTCACGCGGTCGGCGGCGGCGAGCGAGGGAGGGCCCTTCGGGGCATGGGCGGCGTAGATCGGCATGAGGCTCCTTCGGCGCGCTTGCGGCTCGCGCGAGCTTACAGCACGCCCTTGGTGGAGGGCACGCGGTCCTTCTGGCGCGGGTCGAGGGCGAGCGCGGCGCGCAGGGCGCGCGCGAGGCCCTTGAAACAGCTTTCGGCGACGTGGTGGCAATTGTCGCCATAGAGCGTCGCGACATGCAGCGTCAGACCGGCGTTCATCGCGAAGGCCTGAANAAACTCGCGCACCAGCTCGGTGTCGAAGGTTCCGATCTTGGGGCGGTCGAAAGCGACGTCGAAGACCAGAAAGGGGCGGCCCGAGACGTCGAGGGCGACGCGGGTCAGCGTGCCGTCCATCGGCAGATGCACGTCGGCGTAGCGCACGATGCCCTTGAGATCGCCGGCGGCCTTGCGGATCGCCTGGCCGAGCACGATGCCGACGTCCTCGACGGTGTGATGGTCGTCGATGTGGAGATCGCCCTTCGCCTCGATAGCGACGTCGATCAACGCATGACGGGCGATCTGTTCGAGCATGTGGTCGAAGAAGCCGACGCCGGTCGCGATTTTCGCCTCGCCGGAGCCGTCGAGGTTCACAGCGACAGAGATGCGCGTCTCTTTGGTCTCGCGGGTCAGGGCGGCGGCGCGCATGGCGATTCCTCTGGGCGCCGGAAACGCGGCGCGGGACCGCCTGATAGCAAGGGGCGGCGGATTTCGCCAGTTCGACAGGGGGCCAACAGGAGAGCGCCGGACGAAGCGCCCCGGCGGGCGCGCCGGACAGGTCTTGCGCGAGGGGGCGGCATGGCCTATATAAGGCGCACAATCTCATCCGGATCGTGTGAACGATCAATCTGGAGAGTGGGCCCCGCGGGACCCGCTCTTTTTGTTGGGTTCTCCCCTGCATGGCCAAACACGTCGCCAAGACGCCCAAGACGCCCAAGACGGCTAAGACGCCCAGTCGGCCAAGGCGTCCAAGACGCCGAAGCAGTCCCGGCCCGACGCCGCTGTCGCGCCGGCGCCCGTCGCCTCTGCGCTCGACGAGCCGCGGCTGATCGTGGAAAGCGGCCTCGCCGCGCGGGTGGCGCGCATCGTCGCGCCGCCGCTCGGCGATCTCGGCTTTCGGTTGGTGCGGGTGAAGACGCTGTCCGGCGAGACGGGCGGCCTGCAAATCATGGCCGAGCGGCCCGACGGGACGATGAGCGTCGACGATTGCGAGGCGGCCTCGCAGGCGATTTCGCCGGCGCTCGACGTGGAGGACCCGATCTCGGGCGCGTATCGGCTGGAGGTGTCGTCGCCGGGCGTCGACCGGCCGCTGGTGCGGCTGTGCGACTTCCAGCGCGCCATCGGCCACGAGGCGCGCGTCGAGATGGCCGTGCTGGTGGGCGGGCGCAAGCGCTTCCGCGGCGTCATCGAGGCGGTGGGCGCGCATGAGGGCCATCCGGTCGTNCGGCTGCGCCGCACCGACGCCAAGCCGGGCGACGAGGACATCGTCGCCGCGCTCGCCATCGAGGAGATGGCGGAGGCGCGGCTCGTCCTCACCGACGCGCTGATCCGCGATTCGCTGCGCGCCGCCAAGGCGCAGCGCAAGGCGATCGCCGAGGCGGCCGATGAGATCGCCGAGGAGTTGGTCGAGGAGATGGCCGCCCCGGCGCCGGGGCGGGCGAGGAGGCCGGCAAGAAGAAGCCGGCGCGCGGGCCGGGCCGCTTCGCAGCCAAGAACGCCGCCCGCAGCGCCGCGCGCAAGGCGGCGGGAGAGCCCTGAACGGNNGCGACCACGAATCGCCGGGCGGCGTCGCCGCCCGGCCTGATCGCGACCCCGACCGCGCGGCCTCGGCGCCGCGCCGTCGGACAGCATTGAACGGCCGGCGCCGCGCGCGGGCCCTTTGGGAGAGACGACAATGGCCGTCAGCGCCAACCGAGTCGAAATGTTGCAGATCGTCGACGCCGTCGCGCGCGAGAAGTCGATCGATCGATCGATCGTGCTCGCCTCGATGGAGGAGGCGCTCTCCAAGGCTGCGCGGATGCGCTACGGCCAGGAGACCGAGGTGCGCGCCGAGATCAACCCGCGCACCGGCGAAGTGCGCTTCTCGCGCCTGCTGCTCGTCGTCGACGAGCTTGAAAACGACGCCACCCAGATCCTGCTCGCCGACGCGCACAAGAAGAACCCCGCCGCGCAGGTCGGCGACTGGATCGCCGAGACGCTGCCGCCCTTCGACTACGGCCGCATCGCCGCGCAGTCGGCCAAGCAGGTGATCGTCCAGAAGGTCCGCGAGGCCGAGCGCGACCGTCAANNTGAGGACTTCAAGGACCGCATCGGCGAGATCGTCAACGGCCTCGTCAAGCGTGTCGAATATGGCAACGTCATCATCGACCTCGCCCGCGGCGAGGCGGTGGTGCGGCGCGACGANGCGATCCCGCGCGAGACCTTCCGCCCCGGCGACCGCATCCGCGCTTACGTGTTCGACGTGCGCCGCGAGCAGCGCGGGCCGCAGATTTTCCTGTCGCGCACGCATCCGCAGTTCATGGCGAAGCTGTTCGCGCAGGAAGTGCCGGAAATCTACGACGGCATCATCGAGGTGAAGGCGGTCGCCCGCGATCCGGGCTCGCGCGCCAAGATCGCCGTGACGTCGCGCGATTCCTCCATCGATCCGGTCGGCGCCTGCGTGGGCATGCGCGGCTCGCGCGTGCAGGCGGTGGTCGGCGAACTGCAAGGCGAGAAGATCGACATCATTCCGTGGTCGGCGGACGAGGCGACCTTCATCGTCAACTCGCTGCAACCGGCCGAAGTGGTGAAGGTCGTGCTCGACGAGGACGCCGAGCGCATCGAGGTGGTGGTGCCCGACGAGCAGCTGTCGCTGGCCATCGGCCGACGCGGCCAGAACGTGCGTCTGGCCAGCCAGCTCACCGGCTGGGCGATCGACATTCTGACCGAGGCCGAGGAATCGGAGCGCCGGCAGAAGGAGTTCGTCGAGCGCACCAACGAATTCATGGCCGCGCTCGACGTCGACGAGACGGTCGGTCAGTTGCTCGCCGCCGAAGGCTTCCGCACCGTCGAGGANGCGGCTTACGTCGACCTCGCCGAACTCGCCAACATCCAGGGCTTCGACGAGGACACCGCGCAGGAGATCCAGAATCGCGCGCTGGCGCATCTGGCCGCCGTCGAGGCCGAGCACGACGCCAAGCGCAAGGCGCTCGGCGTCGAGGACGCGATGCGCGAGGTCGAGGGCGTCACCACCGCGATGATGGTCAAGCTCGGCGAGAACGACGTGAAGAGCGTCGAGGATCTGGCCGGCTGCGCCACCGACGATCTCGTCGGCTGGACCGAGCGCAAGGACGGCGAGACCAAGAAATTCTCCGGCTTCCTCGACGGCTTCGATTTGTCGCGCGCCGACGCGGANGGGTTGATCATGCGCGCCCGTCTGAAGGCGGGCTGGATCGACGCGCTGCCCGAGGCCGCGGCCGAAAGCGAGGAAGCGGAGGCGGCCGAGGAGGCCGTCGAGGCGTAAGGGCGCGACCCCGGCGATGGCGAGACGACGGCGCGACCAGATCGAGGACGAGAGCGGGCCGACGCGCAGCTGCGCGGCGACCCGTCTCGCGCGGCCGATCGGCGAGCCGTTCGCTTCGCGCTGTCGCCCGAAGGCGTGGTGACGCCCGATCTGCGCCAGCGCCTGCCCGGACGCGGCGTTTGGGTGACGGCGCGGCGCGCCGAGGTCGACCTCGCCGCCAAAAAGGACGCCTTCTCCCGGGGCTTCCGGCGGAAGGCGGCCGCGCCCGCGGGCCTCGGCGAGATGGTCGAGCGGTTGATGCGCGCGGACGCTCTGGCGGCGCTGTCCTTCGCCAACAAAGCGGGGGCGGTGACGGCGGGCTTCGCCAAGGTCGAGGCGGAGGTGTTCGCCGGACGGGCGGCCGCCCTGATCCGGGCGCTGGACGCCGGCGCCGACGGGGCGCGCAAGCTGGCCGCGGCGGCGCGTCGCGGGGGCGGACGGCTCCGGAGGTCGTTTCGTTGTTCGAATCGGGCGAACTCGACGTGGCGCTGGGGCGGGAGAATGTGATACATGCGGC
This sequence comes from Rhodoblastus sp., assembly GCA_013693735.1. GTDB lineage: Bacteria > Pseudomonadota > Alphaproteobacteria > Rhizobiales > Beijerinckiaceae. Next base: position 1,396,580 of record CP059255.1, read on the forward strand.
GCTCACGCAGAGCGGCGCGACAGAGAATTTCCTTGCGCTATGCCGGCGCTTGCGCTTCTACCGTGCCGACCCGGCCTCCCCGAGGGCGAGCCCGTGGCGCGATCCGATCCGGACGGTTCGGCCGAGGAGGCCGGGCCAGAACCGCGGAGCCCGGAGCCGGGCGGCGAAGCCGCCGAGCCGGCGCCGCGCGATCCGCGCCGAGACGGCGCGTGAGAGAATTCGACGCGACGGAGAGATCCGTCACGACAGGACTGACTGGGCGTCGGACCATCCGGCGCTTCGCTGCGACGGACGGGCGTGGCCCGAGGATCGAGAACGGATGACCGAGAACAAGAACACCGGCGACAAGACGCTGCATGTCCCCGCCAAGACGCTCACGCTGAAGCGTCCGGTGGAGCAGGGCATGGTGCGCCAGAGCTTCTCCACGGCCGCACCAAGGCGGTCGTGGTCGAGAAGGTGAAGCGCCGCGTGATCGGGCACGGCGAAACGCCGGCCGCGCCCGCCAAGCCGGCGGCGCCGGCCGCGCCGGCGCCGTCCCCGGCCTCGCCCGACGCCGCGCGTCTGGCCGCCGCCCGGGCCGAGGCCTTGAAGGCCGAGACGGCCAGGCAGGCCGCCGCGGCGGAAGCCGCCGCGCGCTCCGAGGAGGCCGCCGCCCGCGCCGTCGAAGAGGCGGCGTCGAAGCCTGCCCCGGCGCCGCGTCAGGACGCCGCTTCGCCCGACGCCGCGCAGGCGACCGTCGCCGAGGTCACGCCCGACGTCGTCGCGCCGCCCGCCAAGCCGGAGCCAAAAGCCGGAACTCGACAAGCCGGAATCAAGGCGCCGCCGCCGATCGAGGCCCCTGCGGTCGAGGCGAGGACCGAGGAGCGCGCGCCCGCCGCGCCGAAGGCGCCGCGCGCCCCGCGGCGGCGTCGAGCCCGCCGCCGCGCGCCGCCGCCCCCGTGTCCGCGCCGACCGCTGCCGGCCGCGGCCCCGCCGCCCGGGCCGGCGCGCCGTCGCGCCCCGCCGCGCCGAAATCGGGGTCCGGCGTCGTGCTGCGCACGCTGACCGACGAGGAGCGCGACGCGCGCATGCGCGCGCTCGCCGGCGCCAAGGAGCGCGAGGAGGCCGACCGCCGCCGCGCCGAGCAGGACGCCAAGATCCGCGCCGAGCGCGAGGCCCGCGACCGCGCCGAGCGCGAAGCCGAGGCGCGCAAGCGCGAGGAAGACGCGCGCCGGGCCGTCGAAGCCGAGACCAAGCGCCGCGCCGAGGAAGAAGCTCGCCGTCGCCTCGCCGGGGGCGGCCCGCCGGCTCCCTCCGCCGCCGTTCCGGGCGCGCGTCGCCCGACCCTCGGCGCGCCGGGNCGCGGCCGCGTCGGCCGGCCCCAGCGGGGCGCGTCCTGCCGGGGCGGCCTTTCGGCGACGCCGGGCCGTCGCGCGTTGACGCCGGCCAAGCCCGTCGTCGCGCCCAAGCCCTCGCGCACCGGCGGCATGAAGGATCGCGGCCGCCTGACGGTGGCCACCGCAACGTCNGGGGAGGACGAGCGGTCGCGCTCGGTCGCCTCGTTCCGCCGGCGCACGCAGCGCCTCAAGGGCGGCCAATCGGAACAGAAAGAACGCTTGTCCCGCGAAGTCACGCTGCCTGAGACGATCTCGATCCAGGAACTCGCCAACCGCATGTCCGAACGTGCGGTGGACGTCATCCGTCTGCTGATGAAGCAAGGCCAGATGGTGAAGATCACCGACGTGATCGACGCCGACACGGCCGAGCTGATCGCCACCGAGATGGGCCACACCGTCAAGCGCGTCGCCGAGTCCGACGTCGAGGAGGGTCTGTTCGACGCNCCCGACGACGAGGGCGCGGGCGAAGCGCGGCCGCCGGTCGTCACCATCATGGGCCATGTCGACCACGGCAAGACGTCGCTGCTCGACGCCATTCGCCACGCCAACGTCGTGTCGGGCGAGGCCGGCGGCATCACCCAGCATATCGGCGCCTATCAGGTGGAGAGTCCGCTCGGCGGCAAGATCACTTTCATCGACACGCCCGGCCACGCGGCCTTCACCGCGATGCGCGCGCGCGCNGCCAAGGTGACCGACATCGTCGTGCTGGTGGTGGCCGCCGACGACGGCGTGATGCCGCAGACGGTCGAGGCGATCAGCCATGCGCGCGCCGCCGGCGCGCCGATCATCGTGGCGATCAACAAGATCGACAAGGCCGACGCCAAGCCCGAGCGTGTGCGCTCGGAGCTGCTGCAATACGAGGTGCAGGTCGAAAGCCTGGGCGGCGACACGCTCGAAGTCGAGGTGTCGGCGACCAAAAAGATCAATCTCGACAAGCTGCTCGAAGCGATCACGCTGCAATCGGAAGTGCTCAACCTCAGCGCCAACCCCGACCGTCCGGCCGAAGGCTCGGTGATCGAGGCGCGGCTCGACAAGGGCCGTGGTCCTGTCGCCACGGTGCTGGTGCAGCGCGGCACGCTGCGCCAGGGCGACATCGTCGTCGCCGGTTCGCAATGGGGCAAAGTGCGCGCGCTCATCGACGACAAGGGGCGGCCGGTGGCGAGCGCAGGCCCGTCCTTCCCGGTCGAGGTGCTGGGCTTCTCCGGCGCGCCGGAGGCCGGCGACCGCGTCGCGGTGGTCGAGTCCGAGGCGCGCGCCCGCGAGGTCGCCGATTATCGCGACCGTCAGCGCCGCGACAAGCTCGCCTCGCGCGGCGGCGCGGCGCGCGGCTCGCTCGCCGACATGATGAGCCAGCTCAAGACGGCCGGCCGCAAGGAGTTCCCGTTGCTCATCAAGGGCGACGTGCAGGGCTCCGTCGAGGCGATCGTCGCGGCGCTCGANAAAATGGGCACCGACGAGGTCATCGCCCGCGTCATCCATTCCGGCGTCGGCGGCATCTCGGAGAGCGACATCACGCTCGCCGAGGCCTCGGGCGCGGCGGTGATCGGCTTCAACGTGCGCGCCCACAAGGAAGCGCGCGACGCGGCCGAGCGCGCGGGCATCGAAATCCGCTACTACAACATCATCTACAACCTCGTCGACGACGTGAAGGACGCGATGAGCGGCCTGCTCGCGCCGACGATGCGCGAGACGATGATGGGCAACGCCGAAATTCTGGAGGTCTTCAACATCTCCAAGGTCGGCAAAGTCGCGGGCTGCCGCGTCACCGACGGCAAGGTCGAGCGCGGCCTCGGCGTGCGTCTCATCCGCGACAACGTCGTCGTGCACGAGGGCAAGCTGTCGACGCTCAAGCGCTTCAAGGACGAGGTCAAGGAAGTGCTGGCCGGCCAGGAGTGCGGCATGGCGTTCGAAAACTATCAGGACATGCGCGCCGGCGACGTCATCGAATGCTATCGCGTCGAGGAGGTGAAGCGCTCGCTGTGAGGCGGGGGCTCACGACACCGAAACGACATTTCCGGGCGCGCGGAGCGATCCGCGCGCCTTTCGCTTGAAGCCGACGAACCAACGGTCGAACGATGTCGCGTTCCCATCATAAAGGCGGCGAAACCACGCAGCGCATGCTGCGCGTCGCCGAGTTGATCCGCCATGCGGTCGCCGAGATGCTGTCGCGCGGCGTCGTCGAGGACGACGTGCTGGCCAGCCATGTCGTCACCGTGCCCGGCGTGAAAATGTCGCCCGATCTCAAGCTTGCGACGATCTACGTCATGCCGCTCGGCGGCAAGGACACGGATGCGGTTCTGAAGGCGCTGGAGCGCCACAAGAAATTCATGCGCGGCGAGATCGCGCACCGCATCAACATGAAATTCGCGCCTGATTTGCGTTTCCGCATGGACGAATCGTTCGACAACGCCTCCAAGATCGACGCGCTGCTGGCGAGCCCGAAGGTCAAGCGCGACCTCGACCATGACGACGGCGAGGGCGCGGCGTGAGCGTCAGGCTGAAGAGCTGGAGCGAGGCGGAGCTGCGCGCGGTGTCGCCGGCCGAGCGGCGCCGGCTCTACGACAACGCCGTCGCGCGCGAGGAGGCGCCCGAGGCGCATGCGCTGCTGACGCTTCTCGAAGTCGTCGGCGTCGTTCATGGCGCCAGCTTCAAGGGCGACAGTCCGCTCGGGCGGCGGGTGCGCGCCGTGATCTTCTCCGACGAGGGCGCGACGCCGCGCTCGCCGCCGCGCAAGCGGGCGACGCGCCGATGGCGGCGATCGATCCGCTGCTGCAACGCGAGATCGGCGCGCCCTATCGCACAACCTACGAGATCACCACCGGCGCGGGGACGATGGTGGCGGAATTGATGCGCTCGATGCATTGGGAGACCAACGGCAGGCGCCAGACGCTGCCGCAGGGTTGCGTCGCCAAGACCGCCGCGATTTTCGTGCATGTTCCGCCGAAGAAAGGCTGAGGCCCGATGAACGCCCCTCGCTCCACTCGCGTTCCGGTCGACGGCTGGGTCGTGCTCGACAAGCCGGTCGGCATGACCTCGACGCACGCGGTGTCGCGGCTCAAGCGCATCTATAACGCCAAGAAGGCGGGCCACGCCGGCACGCTCGATCCGCTCGCCTCGGGCATTCTGCCGGTCGCCTTCGGCGAGGCGACGAAGACCGTGCCCTTCGTGCAGGACGGCGAGAAGTCCTATCAGTTCACCGTGAAGTGGGGCGAGGAGACCAACACCGACGATGTCGAGGGCGAAGTGGTCGCACGCTCCGACGCGCGCCCGACGCGCGAACAGATCGAGGCGACGCTNCCCCGATATGTCGGCGCGATCATGCAGACGCCGCCCGCCTTTTCGGCGATCAAGGTCAATGGCGAGCGCGCCTACGACATCGCCCGCGACGGCGAGGAGGTGAAGCTCGCGGCTCGGCCGATCGTCGTTCACGCATTGCGGCTGATCGCTTTCGAGGGCGAGCGCGCGGTGATCGAGGCCGATTGCGGCAAGGGCACCTATGTGCGCGCCTTGGCGCGCGACTTCGGGCGCGATCTGGGCTGCCTCGGCCATCTGATCGCGCTGCGCCGCACGCGGGTCGGGCCGTTCATGGTCCCCGACGCGACGCCGCTCGCCGCCCTCGACGATCCCGCCGAGGCCGGACGCGCGATGAAGCCCGTCGAGGCGGGACTCATCGAGGTCCCTTGCGTGACCGTCGACCGCAACGGCGCGGCCCGCCTGAAGCGGGGGCAGGGGCTGCTGCTGCGCGGCCGCGACGCTCCGAGCCAGGGCTGGGCCTGGGCCTCCTGCCAGGGCGAGCCCGTCGCCTTCGGCCAGGTCGAGGAAGGCGAGCTGCGCCCGAGCCGGGTGTTCAATCTGGGCCGGTGAGGGGCGGAGCGCCGGCCGGCGAGAGGTCGCGGCTCGCCGTCGTCACCACCCGGCGATCCTCTGGCAGCCTGGTCCCGGCGAAAGGCGTAGTGGCCTTTGCAGGCGTAGGCGAGCGGGGGCTCGCCGGTGCGCTCGAAGAGGTCGTAGCCCTTCTTGATCTCGCGCCAGAACTCGCTCCATTGCGTGGTCCCGCCGGTCGAGTCCGCGTCGCGGGCGGCGAAAGCGCCGCGAAACCGCCGCCCGATTCGCGGGCGATGGCGCTTTCGGTCATGCGAAAGGGGAAGATGTGGACCGGCACCTCGCGCTGGCCGTTCTTCAACGCGGCGGCGACGTAACCGTAAATCTCCTCAATGCCTTTATTGGTCATCGCGAAGCAGCCGATCGACACGCAATCGCCATGCACCATGATCGCCGAGCCGGTGCGTCCGTTCTGGCGGTCGAAGGCGTTGGGATAGCCGACGTTGAAGGCGAGATGGTATTGCGACTTCGGATTGGCTGGCGGGCGGTGACGGAGTAGAAGCCTTCGGGCGCCTGATAGTCCCCGTTCTTCACCTTCGGGCCGACGCGGCCCGACATCTTGCAGATATGATAGGTCTTTTTCAGCGCGTAGCGGCCGCTCTGGCGCACGAACAGCCCAACACGCCCTCGCGCTTGAAAATCCGCACGAAGACCGGCGAGCCGATCTGGCCCGCGCCGGCGGGCCGGTCGGCGTCGGCGCGATCTCCGGCGGGGCGACGGAGGGGGCCGGCGGGGAGGGCGTCGGCGCGACAGACTGCGGCGCGAAGGCGAGAATCGAAGTCGACGGCGCGGCGGGCGCTTGAGGCGGCGGCGAGGCTTGAGGCGCGCCCGCAGCAGTTTGGGCGGGCGCGAGGGCGAGGTCTCTGGGGCGGCGCGGCGGCAGCGGCGCCGTCTCCTCCTCCTCGGCCAGATCGTCGAAATTCGGCCGACGCGGCGGCAGAACCTCCAATCCCTCGAAGGGCGAGGGGAGCGCGCGTCCGGCGGCGCGACCGCAAGCCGGGCCTCGGGCGGAAGCGCGGGGAGAAGCGCAGGATTCGTCGCCTCGACCGCCGCCGGCGGCGAATCCAGGAAGGGCGGGGCGGCGGCGCTTCGGCGCGCGGCGCCTTGCGGATCCGCGTCCTGGGAAACTGCCTCTTGAGACTGATCGCGTCGGGACTCTGAGCCGCGCAGATCGGGAGCGGTCAGCGGGCGAGGAGCGCCGCCGAAGGGCGAGCCGCCAAGCGCGACGACGGGTCCGGGCGCGCCCGCGTCAGGACGCTGCGGCGTCACGACAAGACGCCACAGGCCGGCGCCAAGCGCCGCCGCGAGCAGGACAGGAATGCCTGCGCGATACACCCATGACGGAACGCGAACCAAGGGCCTCCCACCTCGACGATTTCACCCAGCCTAAGGCGCCGATGATGGTGAATAAATGGCGAAATGCGAGTCCGCCCACGCCGACCGCGTCGGCGCAAAGCGACGCAGCCTCTGCGTTTTGCTCCGTCTGCGTCCCGGTCCCGCTTTTTCGACGCGCGGCCAGCGCGGCGATGTCGGCGGCGGGCATAGCGGAGTCGGCGGAGGAGAGCGTTCCGAGATCGCGCCATTCGCGGGCGGCGCGGTTCAGGTCGCCCCAGGCGGCGCGGGCCAGCGAGGCGCCGACGCTGACGCGCTTGACGCCCGCCGCAGCGAGTTCGGCGACGCTCCAGCGCGCCGCGCCGAGGCCGGCGACGACGTTGACGGGGCGTGTAAGCGCGGCGCAGACGGCGCGGATCGCTGCGAGATCGGGCAGGCCGGGGGCGTAGAGCGCCTGCGCGCCGGCAGCTTCGAAGGCTTGCAGGCGGGCGATGACGTCGGCGAGGTCGGGNNGGCCCCACAAGAAATTTTCGGCGCGAGCGGTCAACATGAAGGGACGCGAGGCCGCCGCCTCGGCGGCCGCCTTCACGCGCGCGACCGCCGCCTCGAAGGGGTGGATCGGAGCGGCGCGATCGCCCGTCGCGTCCTCGATCGAGCCGCCGACGAGGCCGGTCGCGGCCGCCTCGACGATGGTCCGGGCGCAGTCGTCCGGGCTGTCGCCGAAGCCGTTTTCGAGGTCGGCGGAGACGGGCAGGTCCGTCGCCGCGACGATCATGCGGGCGTTGGCGAGGATGTCCCGCCGGGTCAGCGCGGCCGAGGAAGCCAGCACGCCGCGCGNAAAGGCGAGGCCGGCGCTGGTCGTCGCCAGCGCCTCGAAGCCGAGCGCGGCGAGGAGGCGGGCCGAACCCGCGTGCCACGGGTTGGGGATCACGAAGGCGCCGGGCCAGGCGGGGCGCCTTCCCCTTGGCTTCGATGCGTGTAGAAGGCGCCATCCCGTCGGCCAGCCGGCTTACGGGACGCGACGAGTCACGACCGTGCTGGACGACATCCCGGCCCGGCTTGCGGCTCCCGCCGCCGGCGGCGCGTCCGCCTTCTCCCACCGACAAGGAACAGCCGATGTCGATCACCGCTGAGCGCAAGCAGGCGCTCGTCAAGGAATACGCCACGAAGCAGGGCGACACGGGTTCGCCCGAGGTGCAGGTCGCGATCCTCACGGAGCGCATCGCCAACCTGACCGAGCACTTCAAGACCCACAACAAGGACAATCATTCGCGTCGCGGCCTGCTCAAGCTGGTGTCGCAGCGCCGTCAGCTTCTCGACTACGTCAAGAAGCGCGACGAGCCGCGCTATCGCGCGCTGATCGAGCGTCTCGGCATCCGCCGCTGAGTTCGGACGCGGCCGCTGCGGCGGCCGCGTTTTTCCACGTGCGGGCGCGGGCGCTTCCGCGCCGCCGCCGACCGGGCTCGCCGGTCGGACGCCTTCGCCCCAAGCGCGAAGGTTTTTGCGGCCGGCTGACGCCGATCCGCGCTTCTCCGGGATCGGCGCCTCGCCGACCCGCCCCGAAACCGGGCCTCGCCACGGCAGGATCGCCGGTCGTTTCCGACGGGAACGTCCCGCCGTCTTGCTCTGGCCGCCCGGCTCAGACCGAAAGAGATTTCCATGTTCGAAATTCATCGCGAAAAGCTCGATTGGTGCGGGCGTCCGCTCGTGCTCGAAACCGGCCGCATCGCGCGCCAGGCCGACGGCGCCGTGTTCGCCTCCTGGGGCGAGACGACGCTGCTGGCCACCGTCGTCTCCGCCAAGGCGCCGCGCCCGGGCGTCGACTTCTTNCCGCTCACCGTCGACTATCAGGAAAAGGCCTTCGCCGCGGGTCGCATTCCCGGCGGCTATTTCAAGCGCGAGGGACGCCCCTCCGAGCGCGAGACGCTGGTCTCGCGCCTGATCGACCGCCCGATCCGCCCGCTCTTCCCCGACGGGTTCCGCAACGACACGCAGGTGATCGTCACCGTTCTCAGCCACGATCTTGAGAACGACCCGGACATTCTGGCGATCGTCGCCACCTCGGCGGCGCTGACGCTGTCGGGCGTGCCGTTCATGGGGCCGGTCGGCGCGGCGCGCGTCGGCGTCATCGGCGGTCAGGTCAAGCTCAACCCGACCATCGACGAGATGAAGGAATCCTCGCTCGATCTCGTCGTCGCCGGCACGCAGGACGCCGTGCTGATGGTCGAGTCGGAGGCCAAGGAGCTTTCCGAAGAGCAGATGCTCGACGCGGTGATGACCGGCCATCGCGGCTTCCAGCCGGTGATCGAGGCGATCATCCGTCTCGCCGAGAAGGCCGCCAAGGAGCCGCGCGAGCTCGTCGTCGTCGACAAGTCGGCGGTCGAGAAGGCGGTCGCCGAGATCGCGGAGGCCGATCTGCGCGTCGCCTACAAGAACACCGTCAAGCAGGCCCGTTACGCCGCCGTCGACGCGGTCAAGGCCAAGGTCAACGCCGCGCTGTGCGAGGGCGAGACGCCGAAGTTCGACAAGCGGCTCGTCGGCGAGGTGTTCCACGACCTTCAGGCGAAGGTGGTGCGCTGGAACATTCTGGACACCGGCTCGCGCATCGACGGGCGCGACCTGAAGACGGTGCGCCCGATCCTGGCCCAGGTCGGCGTGCTGCCGCGCACGCACGGTTCGGCGCTGTTCACCCGCGGCGAGACGCAGGCGCTGGTCGTGGCCACGCTCGGCACCGGCGAGGACGAGCAGTTCGTCGACGCGCTGGAAGGCACCTACAAGGAGCGCTTCCTGCTGCACTACAACTTCCCGCCCTATTCGGTCGGCGAGACGGGCCGCGTCGGCTCGCCCAAGCGTCGCGAGATCGGCCACGGCAAGCTCGCCTGGCGCGCGATCCGTCCGATGCTGCCGGCGCAGAGCGAGTTCCCCTACACCATCCGCGTCGTCTCGGAGATCACCGAGTCGAACGGCTCCTCGTCGATGGCGACGGTGTGCGGCTCCTCGCTGGCGCTGATGGACGCCGGCGTGCCGCTGAAGCGCCCGACGGCCGGCATCGCGATGGGCCTCATTCTTGAGGGCGAGCGCTTCGCGGTGCTGTCCGACATCCTCGGCGACGAGGACCATCTCGGCGACATGGACTTCAAGGTCGCCGGCACCGAGCACGGCGTCACCTCGCTCCAGATGGACATCAAGATCGCCGGCATCACCGAGGAGATCATGAAGGTCGCCCTCGAACAGGCCAAGGGCGGGCGTCTGCACATTCTCGGCGAGATGGCGAAGGCGCTGACCNNGGCGCGCGCGAGGCTCGGCGAGTTCGCCCCGCGCATCGAGACGATGAAGATCCCCACCGACAAGATCCGCGAAGTGATCGGCTCGGGCGGCAAGGTGATCCGCGAGATCGTCGAGAAGACCGGCGCCAAGGTCAACATCGAGGACGACGGCACGGTCAAGATCGCCTCCTCCGACGGCGCCAAGATCAAGGCGGCGATCAACTGGATCAAGTCGATCGCGCAGGACCCGGAGGTCGGCCAGATCTACGAGGGCACGGTCGTCAAGGTGATGGACTTCGGCGCCTTCGTGAACTTCTTCGGCTCCAAGGACGGTCTGGTCCACATCTCGCAGCTCTCCAAGGAGCGCGTGGCGAAGACCTCCGACGTCGTCAAGGAAGGCCAGAAGGTCAAGGTCAAGCTGCTCGGCTTCGACGATCGCGGCAAGGTGCGCCTGTCGATGCGCGTCGTCGATCAGGAGACCGGCGAGGACCTCGAAGCCAAGGAGAAGGCCGAGCGCGCCGCGCAGAAGAAGGCCGAGGGCGAGGAGCAGCCGCAGGGCTGAGGCCACGGCCAGGCGCGGGCGGGGCTGACGCATCCGCCCCGCGCGCGGTCTGTGCGGACAAAAGAGGCGGCTCGCGACGAGCCGCCTTTCTCGTTTCAAGCGCCGCGTCGGCGCGCGATGATTTCGGCGCTATCGCTTCGGCGGCGATCACTCGCCCTCGCCGTCCTCCGGGCCCTGCAGGGCGCGTGCGCCTCGTGGCCGTCCCAGTCCTGGCGGCCCCGCCAGCCGGGCGCGCCCCACCCGCGCGGCTGATCCTGGAAGCCCGGACCTTCCCAGCCATTCGCGCCGGCCGCGCCGGACATAGAGCCCATCTCCATCATCCGGCCGTCCATCATCGGCGGGTTCGTCGCAGGGCCGTTCGTCATGCGGTCGCGCATCATGCGATCATGCGTCATCTGGTCGTGCATGGGGCACGACTCGGGATGGCGCATCATCCCCGTTCCCATTTTTCGCCGCGCATCATGCCGTGGTCCATCATGCCGCGGCCCATCATTGCGTGGCCCATCATGCCGCCGCCATGCGTCGTCACGCTGCGGCTCAGGGCGTCGAAGCGTTGCTTCTGGGCCTCGTTGAGGCTGGCCTTGAAGGGCCCTACGGAGTCGGCGAGCCTGACGAGCGCGTCGGAGCGGGCGCGCAGGCGGTCGGCCATCACGCGAAGGCGCTGATCGGCCTCAAGCGTCATGCCGGTCCCCGGCGGATGTTGAGGCATGGCCGCCTCGTAGAGCCCGCGCATGGCGTCCTCGACCGGTTTGAAAAGCGCCTGCTGGTCGGCGGTCAACTCCAGAGCCTGACGCACCGCGGCGATGCGGCGGTCGACCTCCAGCGCGCGCTCGGCCTTCATCATCGCCATGCGGGCCGCGCGAAATTCCTCCATGCGCTGGCGGACGGCCGCGTCGGGCGCCGGCTGCTGGAAGGGCGGGGCGGGGGAACGCCCTGCGCCAGCGCGGCGTCGGCGACGCCGAGGGCGCGCGCGGCGGCGAAGAGGGACATGAGCGTCAAAGAGGTTCGCGACATCGGATGGCTCCCTTGAATCGGATGGGAGCCATCTAGGGCCCGGACCGCGACGGAACGAAGGCGGCGCGCCACGCCCGGGCCTGGAATCTCACCGCGGCCTATAGACGCGCCATGCCCTTCCACGGCGACGCGGGCGAGCCAGTCGGGCGGCGCGCCGGCGGCCAGACGCGCGGCGAACGACTCCGNGCCGCGCGTACGCGTAAAGCGCATGTCGTCGAGCGCGGCGCAAAGGCGACGTAGTCGACATGACGCGCGCACGATCTCGCGGGCGCGTTCGGGCGCGCCCAGCATCGCCTCCAGCGCGTCGACATTGCCGCGGGCGTTGCGATGATAGGCGCCGCCGAGAACGGAATGGTCCGTCTGGGCGAGCAGATAGCTGCCGGGATCGAGCGAGGTCAGGATCAGCCCCGGCGCCAGCGCGCGAAGGCCTGCGGTCGCCGTCGGCGCGAGGCAATCGGCGGCGGCGAGCGAGGCGGTATCGGCGAGCGCGGCCTTGTTCGGCGTGACGGCCGCCCAGAACAAGGCGGCGAAGGGCAGGCAGGCGATGATCGACCAGAGCGGCGTCAGGCCGCGCCGGCGCGCCGCGTCGGCGGCGGCGAGGCTGGCGACGGCCGCGCCCATCAGGGCCGGGATCTGCGTCGAGCCGCCGGCGCGCACCTGCCACATGGTGGCGGCCGCGCCGACCGCGACGAGGCCGGCGAGCGCCGTCCAGCGCCAGCGTGCGGTGGCGGAATCGGCCTCGGTATCGCCGTTCAAGCCGCGCCAGGCGGCCCAAAGGAGCGCGGGGGCGGCGAGCAGCACAGGCATCGCGACGGACATGGCGAAGCCGCGTTGATGCGTCAGGGCGGGCAGAAGCGGTTCGGCCTCGGTGACATGCGACAACCAGAACTCGACAGCCAGCCCCGGCACGGCGGCGAGCGGATCGCGCAGGCATTGGGGAAAGGCGATCTTCGCCATCCCGGCCGCCGCCGCGCCGAGCGCGACGAGGCCGGCCCAGCGCGCCGACGTCGGCAGGCGGGNGGCGGCGAGGGACAAGGCGGCGAGGCCAAGCCCGCCGAGCGCGGCGAGGCAGACATGGAACGTGGAGAGCGCGTCGCAAACGGGGCCGGCGGCGGCGTCCGCGAAGATCGCCCAAGCCGCGGCGGTCGTCGTCGCGAGGGTCGCGCCGAACCAGGCGCTCGCGCCGGCGCGGCGCGGATCAAGCGTCGCGAGTGCGGCGTAGATCGCCCCGGCGGCGGCGATGAAGGGCAGGTTCTCGACGCTGACGGCCAAAGACAGCGCCGCCGCCAGGCCGGCCGCGACGCCGGCGCGGGCGCGGCGGGGATCGAGCGAGATCGTCAAGGCGAGGATCATCGCCGCCAGCAGCAGCAATTGCGGGGCATGGTGATCAATGCGGCCCGCGCGAAACTGAAAAGCGAAGGCGGTGGCGGGCGCGAGAAGGCCGACGACCAGGCTGGCCGAAGGCCCCGCGACACGGCGCGCCAGCGCGATCAACGCGCCGAGCAGGCCAAGAAAGCACAGGAAGGGAAAAGCCAGACGCGCCGCCCGTTCGGCGTGGTCGGCGTCGAGCGCCAGGCCGAACAGGCGGATCAAACCGGCGAGCGGCAGATCGATCACATGCGACCAGTGGGTGCGGAAGCCGTCGGNGGGCTNCATGCGGGCGACCGAGAAGTCGAACCAGGGCTGGCCCGCCATCCATTCGCGCACGCGCACCATGCGCATGGCGTCGTCGGTGTCGACATAGCCGCCCTGCGTCCAGACCTCGATGGCCGCCCCGGCCTGCATGGCGACATACATCGCCGCGCCGAGCGCGAAGGCCAGCGCGGACGAGGCCGCCAACGCGCCGGGCGCGGCTTCGGCGGCGAGAGGGCGAACGGGACCGTCGACGGCCAGGTTCATGGTTCTAGGCTCTCAGGCTCGACCGGGCGCGATCGCGACGAAAGCGCGCCGGCGTTCATAGGGCCTCAACCTCTATCGGCGAGAGATTGACGACGCGTGAAGCGGCCGACGCGCAAGGGATGCGGCGGACGCGCGCGGGGTTTCGCGAGATCATGATGAGCGCTCCGGCCTTCTCCCAGCCCGAAACCGCCGCCGGCGCGGCCGCGCCGCCCGCCTCGGCCCAGACCGACCGGCTGGTCGGAGCGCTGATGGACGCCGCCCGGCATATGCGCGGCGCGCTCGACCGGCGGGCGACGCCGCCGCCGCGCGTCGCCGTGCTGCTGCCCTGCTACAACGAGGCCGCGGCCATCGCGCGGGTGGTGCGGGAGTTTCAGGCGGCGTTGCCGCAGGCGCGCATCTGCGTCTTCGACAACAACTCCAGCGACGGCACCTCGGAGATCGCGCGGGCGGCGGGCGCGGAGGTGTTTCTTGAACGTCGGCGCGGCAAGGGCGCGGTGGTGCGGCGGATGTTCGCCGACATCGACGCCGACGTCTATCTCATGGCCGACGGCGACGGGACATATGACGCCTCCTGCGCGCCCATGCTGATCTCCGCCGTCGTCGACGACAAGGTCGACATGGCGATCGGGGCGCGGGCCAACGTCACCCAGAACGCCCATCGACGCGGCCACGCTTTCGGCAACAGGCTCTTCAACCGCGTCTATCGCTCGCTGTTTGGAGCCGAATACGGCGATATTTTCTCCGGCTATCGGGCTTTTTCCCGCCGCTTCGTGAAGAGNTTTCCGGCTTTGTCGGACGGTTTCGAGATCGAGACCGAGATGGCCGTGCACGCCAGCCAGATGATGCTGCCCACGGTCGAGATCGAAACGCCTTACGGCAAACGCGCGGAAGGCTCGACCTCCAAACTCAACAGCGTGCGCGACGGCTGGCGCATTCTCAAGACTTTCGGTTACCTGATGAAGGAGACCCGGCCGGCGGTGTTCTTCGGCGTTCCGGCGATGGCGCTGGCTGCGGCCGCGGCGGCTCTGGCGGCGCCGCTGTTCATCACCTACGCCGAAACCGGGCTGGTGCCGCGGCTTCCGACGGCGATCCTGTGCACCGGGCTCATTTTGATGGCCGGCCTGTCGACCGTGTGCGGCTTCGTGCTCGATTCTCTCGCCCGTTCGCGCGTCGAGCACAAGCGCATCCTCTATCTGGCCGTCGACAGCGCCCGGCGCGAGGGCGTGGCGGGAAGCGTCGCGGCTGGTTGAGCCGCGCGCCGGCTCGACAGGCGCGTCGCGCCGGGCCAAGGTGGAGGCGAGGGCCGCCGCGCCCGCCGGTCCTTGAGTTTTCCGCCCGATCTGACGGAGCGTCGCCCTGATGGCTTTCACCCTGGCCGATCTCGAAACGGTCATCGCCGCGCGCGCGGCGTCGAGCGCGGCCGCCTCCTACACGAAGTCATTGCTCGACGCGGGCCCGATGCGCTGCGCCAAGAAATTTGGCGAGGAGGCGGTCGAAACGGTGATCGCCGCGGTCCATGAAGAGCGCGGCGCGCTGGTCGCGGAGACGGCGGACACGCTTTATCACCTGATGGTCTTGCTTCATTCCCGCGGCGTGGCGTTGCAGGATGTGCTGGGCGAGCTCGAACGGCGCACCGCGCAGTCGGGCCATCAGGANAAAGCGGCGCGCGCCAAGCCGGCCGGCTGACGGGCGCGAGGGAACGGCAGGACAGAGCGACGACGATGGCCCTTCCTCCCTCACCGATCGGCGCGCGGCCGAACGCTCCCGACGATCCTTCGACCCCGGGCGATCCGTTCGACTCCGCGCCGGCGGCCCGGCCGCCTCGCGTCTCCGCGGCCCCGCCGCCGCCCGCGCCAAGCGTCGGCGCGCGGGTCGCGCCAGCTGCGCCGGGAGAATTCTCGCCTTATCTCAGTTTCAGCCGGGAGGAATGGGCGAAGCTGCGCGCCGACACGCCGCTGACGCTGGGCGCCGAGGATCTGTCGCGTCTGCGCTCGCTTAACGAGCCGCTGTCGCTCGACGAAGTGGTCGAAATCTATCTGCCGCTGTCGCGACTGCTGTCGCTTTACGTCGCCGCCGCGCAAGGGCTCTATAAGGCGACCCAGCGCTTTCTCGGCGCGGAGGGCGGCAAGACGCCCTACATCATCGGCGTCGCCGGATCGGTGGCGGTCGGCAAGTCGACGACGACGCGCGTGCTCAAGGCGCTGTTGTCGCGCTGGCCGAACACGCCGAAGGTCGAGATGGTGACGACCGACGGCTTTCTGCATCCCAACGCCGAGTTGCAGCGGCTGGGCCTGATGGAGCGCAAGGGCTTCCCGGAAAGCTACGACGCGCAGGCTCTGGTGCGCTTCCTGGCCGACGTGAAGGCGGGGCGGCGCAACGTCGTCGCGCCGGTCTACTCGCATCTCGTCTACGACGTCGTGCCCGGCGAGACGGTGAGCGTCGACCGACCCGACATTCTGATCGTCGAAGGGCTCAACGTGCTGTTGCCCGGCATGGTGCGGCCGGAGCGCGACCAGCCGGTGGTGTCGGACTTCTTCGACTTCTCGGTCTATCTCGGCGCCGAAGAGGCGCTGCTGGAAAAATGGTATATCGAGCGCTTCATGCGGCTGCGCGAGACCGCCTTCCGCGACCCGCGCTCGTTCTTCCGCAAATACGCCGATCTGAGCGACGAGGAGGCGGTCGCCACCGCGAAGTCGATCTGGGCGCGCATCAACCTCGTCAATCTGCGCGAAAACGTGCGCCCGACGCGCNNGCGCGCCAGCCTGGTGCTGACCAAGGGCGCCTCCCATCGCATCGAGGGCGTGGCGTTGCGCAAGCTCTGACGCCCGACGCGTCGTGCGCGCGGGGCGTCGTCTGAAAGGTCTGTCATGAGCGTGTCGCGCCGTCTCGTCGCTTGCCTCTCCACTTGGCTCTTCACTTGCCTCGTCACTTGCCTCGTCGTGTTCGCCGGTCTGGCGACGGCGGCGGCGCAGGCGGCTCCCGAATGCCGCGGCGTCGATCTCATCGCCCGGCTGAAGCGCACGGACCGGGCCGGCTACGCCGCCTTCACGCGCGAGGCGGCGAAGGTTCCCGCCGGCGAAGGGCTGTTGTGGCGGGTCGAGAAGCCGGGCGCGCCCGCCTCGCATCTGTTCGGAACGTTTCACGCCGGCGATCCGCGGCTGATCGCGGTCGCCCGCAAGACCGACGCCCTCGTCAAGGCGGCCAGGACGGTGGCGACGGAGCTGGGCGACATGTCGAAGGCGGCGAAGGCGCTGGAGACGGCGCGCACGCTGTTCTCGGCGATCAGCGCCGACAATCATTCGCTGGCGCTGGTCGAGGGGGAGGCGAAACGCGAGACGATCGTGCGGCTGGGCGCGGAGCGCGGTTTCGATCGCGACGCCGTCGACAGGATGGCGCCGTGGATGCTCGTGGGCGTGTTCGCGCTGCCGACCTGCGAATTGCTGCGCGCGGACCGCGAGGTCGTCGACCAACGCGTGACGACCATCGCGCGCGAGGCGGGCGTCAGGATCGAGGCGCTGGAGAGCGTCGAGGAGCANGCCGACGCCATCAAGTCGATCGACGCCAAGACGATCGGCGAGTATCTCGGCGTCATCGCCGAGCGCCCGGCGCTGATCGACGACGGCTTCGCGACGATGACCGCGCTTTACGCCGCCTCGCGCATCGGCGCCATCGAGGCGGCGATGAAGCACGGACTGAAGCTGACGCAACGCCAGTCGCTGCTCAGCGAAGACGTGTCGCGCCGCCTCGTCGTCGACCGCAACAAGACGATGGCGAAGCGCGCGACGCCGCTGCTGGACCAAGGAGGCGCGTTCGTCGCCGTGGGCGCGCTGCATCTCGTCGGCGAACANGGGCTCGTCGCGCTGTTGCGCAAGGAGGGCTGGCGCGTCACCAAAGTCTGGTGAGCGCGCGTTGCGCGGCGCGCATGAGCGCAGCGCCCTCGGCCCGTTTCAGAGCAATCCCTCCTGGCGCGCCAGATCGAGCAAATTGGTCTGCGGGCGCGCGCCGATGTGCTGGATGACCTCGGCGGCGGCGAGAGCGCCGAGCTTGGCGCAGGCGCGATGGTCGGCGCCGCGCGCCAGGCCGGCGAGGAAGCCGGCTGCGAACAGGTCGCCGGCGCCGGTGGTGTCGACCAGGCGTTCGATATGCGCCGCGCCGACCTCTTCGACGGCTTGGCGAGAGACGATCACAGAGCCCTCGGCCGAGCGCGTGCAAACGCCCACGAAGCCGGGATCGCGCGCGGTTTCGGCGCTGAAGGCCCTGATCGCGGTTTCGAAATCGGCGGTTTGGTAGAGCGAATGCGGCTCGGTTTCGTTCGCGAACACAAGATCGACGAGACCACGGCGGATCAGATCGAGAAATTCGTCGCGATAGCGATCGACGCNAAAGCCGTCCGACAGAGTCAGCGCGACGCGTCCGCCTGCGGCGTGGGCGATCTCGGAGGCCTTGACGAAGGCGGTCTTGGCGGCCGGAGGATCCCACAGATAGCCTTCGAGATAGACGAGGCGCGCGGCGCGCACCTGCGCCTCGTCAACGTCGGCCTCGGTGAGATTCTGGCAGGCGCCGAGATAGGTGTTCATCGTGCGCTCGCCGTCGGGCGTGACGAAAATGAAGCTGCGCGCGGTGGCCGGGCCGTCCGCGGCGGGGCTCGACCGGAAGGTCACGCCGGCGGCGCGGATGTCGTGCGTGAAAAGGCCGCCAAGCTCGTCCGCCTTCACCTTGCCGACGAAGCCCGTCTTCGCGCCCAGCATCGCCGCGCCGACGGCGGTGTTGGCGGCGGAGCCGCCGGATGCGACGGTGGCGGGCCCCATCGTCGCGAACAGATGCTCGGCGCGGGCTTCGTCGATGAGGTTCATCGCGCCCTTGTTGATGTTTTCGCGGGCGAGAAAATCGTCCTCGGCCTGGGCGATGACGTCGACGATGGCGTTGCCGAGGGCGAGGATGTCGAGTGCGGCGGTCATGGGAACCCTGTGAGATCGCCTGCGGTCTAAGGCTCGAACGGATCGCCGGCAAGACGGCGTAGACGCACATAGAGCGCGCCCTNCCCGCCGTGGCCGCGGCCAGCTTGGTCGAAGCCCGAGACGAAGCGCCGCCACTGCGGCGCCGAAAGCCAGTGCGGAGCGTGGCGTTTGAGCACGCCTGGCGCAGCCTCGCCATGCCGCTCGCCATTTCGTTCCGCGTTTCGCTCCGGATGGCGCTCGCCGTGACCGGTGCCGCGGAAACCCTTGCCCGTCACGACCAGGACGATGCGCGCGCCAGCCGCCTGCTCGCGGACGAGAAAAGCGCGCAGCGCGCGGTAGGCCTCGTCCTGACGCAGCCCGTGCAGGTCGATGGCGGCGTCGATGGCGAGGCGTCCGCGCGCGAGGCGTCGGCGCACCGGTCCCTCGATGGAGCCGAGCGGGGGNNCTGGAGGCGAGCTTGGGGGCGGAGACCGGCGGGTGTAGCCGGCGACCTCGTAGCGACGTTCTTGCTGTTTCGAGGCCGGCTTTCCGGGCGTGGGTTCGGGCGTGGCGGGGACAGGGTCGGCAGGGCGGGCGGCGCGACCGGCGGAGCGGGCGACGTCCTGCGTCACATGGCGCCAAAGCGCCAGCTCCTCCGGCGTCAGCGCGCGATGGCGGCGGCGCGTCGTCATCGCGCCAGCGCCGGCCGAGTCCCGCCGGCGCCGATCGCGCCGGCCGGGCTTTCGCCTTTGGGGATCAACGCGACGAAGGCGCCGCGATGGCGCGTCGCGCCGGCGAGCAGGCCGGCTTCACCGCCCGACCCATGAAAAATATCGGCGCGCGCCGGGCCCAGGATCGCCGAGCCGGTGTCCTGCGCGACCGTCAGGCGCGCCAGGCGGGTCGGCTCTTGCGTCCGCCAGGGAGCGTNCGCGTCGATCCACACGGGCGTTCCATAGGGCCAGATCGTGCGGTCGACGGCGATAGAGCGAAGGCGGGTCAGGCGCAGACCTTGCGCGCCGATCGGGCCGGCGTCGGACGCCGCGCTTGCGTCGAGACGAANAAACACGAAGCTTCGATTGCGGTGGAGCAGGGCGAGTCCGTCCTCGCCGGGGTTCTGGCCGGCGGCGCGCACCCAGGCCTTCAGCTTTCNGAGCGTCACGTCCTGCGGGGCCAATCCGCGCTCGGTCGTCAGCACGCGGCCGATGGAGGTGTAGGGCCAGCCGTTGCGTCCGTCGTAGACCGCGCGCAGAACCCGCCCATCCGGCAATTTGAGCCGGGCCGAGCCTTGCACCTGAATCATAAAGGCCTCGACGGCGTCGCGCACGAAGGCGATCGGCGCGGCGTCGTTCGCGAGCGCGCCGGCGTCGATTTCGGCGCGCGTCGGCATGGCGACGAGCGCGCCGTCGGCTCGGCGACGGGCGGCGGCCAGGCCGTCGGGGGCGTCGGCGGGCGCCGCGCCGGGCGGCCAAGCGACGAGGTCGGCGGGGCGGGCGCGCAGCGGCGCGGCGAAGCCGGGCGTGGGCGTCAGCACGGCGTCGACTTCGGGCTCGTAATAGCCCGTGTAAAACGCGTCCTCGCCCTCCGCTGCGCGAATGCGCCAAGGCGTGAACCGCGTCTCGAAAAAGGCGGGCGGGCGCGCCGGGCTNNCGGCGAGCGCGGCCTCGCAGGCGCCGACCAGGCCAGCCGACGGCGCGAGGCCCGGCCGCAACTGCGGAGCGGCGTCGAGAATGGCGCGGCAGCTCGCCGTAAAGACCGAGAAGGCCGCCGCGTGATCGTCCTGCGCCCATTGCGCCAGATCGGCGTAGGCGAGCGGCGTCGCCTCGAAGGCGGGCGCGGCGAGCAGGGTGGGCGCGGCGTCGGCGGTTCGCTCAGCCATGTCGTCGTCCGTCAGCGGCGCGGCCGAAGCCGGGAAAGCCAGACCGACGGCGGCCGCGAGAGAAGCGCGCCGCGGCCAGACCCGGCGCGCTCACGCGCCGGTTTGCGTGGCGACCAGTTTCCAATTCGGATCGCGCGAGGTGACGTCGCGCGAAAAGGTCCACAGGTCGCGCGCATCGGCTACGGCGTCGGGAGAGCCGTCGACGACGGCGCCGGACGAGTCGCGCACGG
Organism: Rhodoblastus sp.; assembly: GCA_013693735.1. GTDB lineage: Bacteria > Pseudomonadota > Alphaproteobacteria > Rhizobiales > Beijerinckiaceae. The sequence goes on from CP059255.1 coordinate 1,416,954, forward strand.
CGGATATGAATTGGGCGTGGATGCGCAACGTCACGTCGGCGAGCGAGCCGTTCAGCGCGGCGCGCTCGATCTTGACGTCGGGAATGGCGACGAAGGTCGTCTCGGCCTTGTGGCCGCGCTGTTCACGCTCGGCGATGGCGGCGGCGAAAGATTCGTAGACGTCGCGCGCGAGCAAGGGCCGCAGGCGGCNGCGGTCGCCTTTGGCGAAGGCGACGACGATCATTTCGTAAGCTTGCTTGGCGCCCTCGACGAATGCGCGCGCGTCGAACCCGGCGTCGCGGCTTGCGATGGCGTCAAGCCCGTCGGCGACGGGCGTCCCGGCCTGGGCGTAGGGCTTCCAGCGGTCTGGATCCTCCAACCGGGAGCGCTCGCGCGCCTCCGACATGCGGATGACGCGATCTTCGTTGGCGGGCTCGGGAGGTCGCGCGGCGGACGGGGCGGCGTCGCGCGCGAGGGGCTCGGGCGGACGCTCCGCGCCGGTGCGCTGACCCAGAACCGAGCGCAGCTTCCAGACGACGAAAATCGCCAGGAGCGCAAAGACGACGGTGGTCATGTCGAACGACGAAGACATCGGTTCCCCGCAATTGCCCGGCCGCCGCTCCGCGCCGGCTCCGCGGCTTCGTCGCCGCGGCCGAAATGCGCGCGCGTCTCGCGCCGGAGACTTCCGCTCCGGGCGGTCGGCGCCATATCACAGCGCGGCGGCGCGAAGCCGTCTCTACCCAAATAGGCGTGGGAGGCCTAACATCCACTCCCCGACACGACAAGCGGCTCGGCGCGGATCGGCCGCGTCGACCAGACCTGCGGCGGGAGTTGCGGCGATGACCAGCCTTCGCGACCTGTTCGCCCGATTGCGGGCGCGTGGCCCCGGCCTTTTGCCGGCGACGCTGCTCGTGTGGTTCGCGCTGGAGGCGCTCGCCTTCTATCTGGTGGTGGCGGCGATCGGCTTCTGGGGCGCGGTGGCGGTCGGGCTGCTGACCTCGCTCGCCGGCGTCGAGCTGTTCCGCCATGTCGGGCGTCAGGCGGTCGACGGGCTGAAGGCGACGGCGGCCGGCGAAGCGCCGCGCGAGGGCGCGCTTCTCGACGGCACGCTGGCGACGATCGGCGCGACTTTGCTGATCCTGCCCGGCTTCGCCTCGGATTTCATCGGGCTGGCGCTGGCGGCGCCCTCGATCCGCGGCTGGATCGCCAGGACCTTCGCGCCGCGCTTCGTCGAGCGGCGNCACGCCGGGGTGATCGACCTGGAAGTCGGGGAGTGGCGCGCCGGCGCGCCGGCCGAGGCCCAACGCATCGGTCAGCGCGGCGAGGCGGTGGACGTCGAGTTCACCGAGGTGAAGCCGCCGCGCGGCGCGCCGGCCTCGTCGTCTGGCGTCAGGGGAGGGGCCGTGATGCAGGGGCCGTGATTATGCGTGGCGCGTCAGCACGGCCTTGACGGTCTCGACCATCCTGTCTTCGTTCACCAGAATTTGCGCCTTTTCCTTCAAGGCGAGATAGGCGTCGCGCTCCAGCGTCTTGGCGCTTTTGGCGAGTTCGGCCCCGGCGATCAGATNCCTGATCGCCACCTCGCCTTTCTCGCGCTCGTTGGAGCCCTGGATGACGACGCAGACCGAGCCGCGCCGGTCGGCGTATTTGAGCTGCGGGTTCATGCCCGCCTCGCCCAGATACATCTCCGCCGCGATCCCCGCCCCGCGCAGCCGCGCCACCAGCGCCTGATAGGCGCCGATCTCATCGCGGTCCATCACCAGAACGACGACCGGCCCGCGCTTTTTCGCGCCGGCGACGACGGNGGAGTTAATCGCCTTAAGCGCCGCGTAGAGGCGCGACACGCCGATCGAGAAGCCCGTCGCCGGAACCTCCTCGCCGCGGAAGCGCCCGACGAGGCCGTCATAGCGCCCGCCCCCGCCCACAGAGCCGAAGCGCACGGGACGGCCGGCCTCGTCCTTCACCTCGAAGGTTAGCTCCGCCTCGAAGACGGGGCCGGTGTAATATTCGAGCCCGCGCACGACGGAGGGGTCGATGCGGATGCGCTCGGGGCCGTAGCCGGCGGCGCGGCACAACGTCTCGATGGTCGCGAGCCCGCCGCNGCCTTCGTCGCCGGCGGCCGTGCCGCTGGCGTCGAGCGTCATCACCCGCTCGATCTGCGCCGCCTCCAGCCCCGCGCCCTTGGTGAAATCGCCGGACTCGTCCTTGCGCCCCGGCCCGAGCAGCGCCCACACGCCGTCCGTCCCCAACCGATCCAGCTTGTCGATGGCGCGCAGCACCGTCAGCCGACGCCCGGCGTTCTGCGGCCCGCCGAGGCCAATGGCCTCCATCACGCCGTCGAGAATCTTGCGGTTGTTGACCTTGATCACATAGTCGCCGCGCGCGACGCCGAGCCGCTCCAGCGTGTCGGCGGCCATCATGCAGATTTCGGCGTCGGCGGCGGGCGATTTCGCGCCCACCGTGTCGGCGTCGAACTGCATGAACTGGCGGAACCGCCCCGGCCCCGGCTTCTCGTTGCGGAACACCCAGCCGCAGCGATAGCTACGGTAAGGCTTGGGCAAACGGTCGAAATTCTCGGCGACATAGCGCGCCAGCGNGGCGGTGAGGTCGTAGCGCAGGCTCAGCCACTGCTCGTCGTCGTCCTGAAACGCGAACACGCCCTCGTTGGGACGGTCCTGATCGGGCAGGAACTTGCCGAGCGCGTCGGCATATTCGACGAAGGGCGTCTCCACCGCCTCGAAGCCATAGAGTTCGTAGCTCTCGCGGATGCGCGACAGCATGGCGTCCGTCGCGGCGACGTCGGCGGCGTCGCGGTCGACGAAACCGCGGGGCGAGCGGGGTTTTACCGGGTCGGTCATGGCTCTCGGCGGGCTATGGGAGTTGGGACGGGTCGACGCCTTCTAGAGGCGGGGCGCCGGCGCCACAAGTCAGGGCGGCGCGCCAGCCCTGCGCGCCTTGCGCGCGTGGCGCAGCCTGTGCGCCCGTTCCGGCGACGCACGCCTCGTCGAAACATGCTTCGTGAGGACCGCCATGACGCTTTCGACACACGCCCTCGCCGTCGCCGCCCCAAAGGCGCGCCTGCTCGCCTTGAAGCAAATCCTCGCCAAAGCCCAGGCGCATTGCCTCGCGCGCAAGATCGCGCCCGAGGCGATGCTGGGGATGCGGCTGTTTCCCGACATGTTCGCGCTGACCCGGCAAGTCCAACTTGCGTCCGATTTCGCGAAAGGCCCGGCGGCGCGCCTGGCGGGGTCGAGGCGCCGACGATGGCGGACGTCGAAACCGATTTCGAGCAACTTTACGCTCGCATCGACAAGACGGTCGCATTTCTCGATTCGCTTGCCCCGTCTGCGTTCGAGGGCGCCGAAAACCGGATCGTTCAGTTTAAGGCGGGCGGCGAAGAGCGCCGCTTTCAAGCAAGCGACTATCTGCTTCACTATGCGCAGCCGAATTTTTATTTTCATCTTGTCACCGCCTACGACATCTTGCGGCAGGGCGGGGTCGAAATCGGCAAACGCGATTTTCTTGGCGCGGCGTGACCGTAAATCTACAGTCTGAGCGCGCGCGACGGTTTCCTTGGCCGGCCGGTTGACGCATAGTCCGGCCGGCCGACTCTCCTGCGTCCCCTCCGGAGTCGAGGCCGATCCAAACAATCGCATGAGGTTTTCAGATGGATATCAAGCGCATTGGCGTGGGGCCGCGCATGAGCAAGGCGGTCGTCGCCAACGGCATGGTCTTTTTGGCGGGGCAGGTCGCCGACAAAGCCGCGGGCGGGTCCGTGGCCGAGCAGACCAAGGAAATTCTGGCGACGATCGACGAGTTGCTGGCGCAGGCGGGGTCCAACAAGACGCGTCTTCTGTCGGTCAATATTTGGCTTTCGGACATGAGCGCTTTCGCCGAAATGAATTCGGTTTGGGACGGCTGGGCGCCGCAGGGCAACACGCCCGCCCGCGCCACAGTGGAGGCCAAGCTCGCCGGGCCGCAATATGCGGTCGAAATCATGGCCACCGCGCTGGTTTGAGCGCCTGCGGCGCGGCTCGATCGGGCCGCGCCGACGCATGGGAAGGATTGACGCGATGACAGCCGGCGATGACGATTATGTGTTCGACGAGGAGAGCGGAGACTGGATTCCCGCCGCCCAGGCCGCCGAAAAGGCCAAGGCCGCAGGGCGGATCGAGGTGCGCGACGCCGTCGGCAATCTGCTGGCGGACGGCGACAGCGTGATCCTTGTGAAGGATCTCAAGGTCAAAGGCGCAAACCAGACGCTCCGGCGCGGGGACGTGATCCGTTCTATCCGGCTGACCGACGATCCGCAGGAGATCGATTGTCGCCACGAGACCATCAAAGGACTGGTGCTGCGCGCCGAATTCGTGCGCAAACGCTGATCCTGCGCCGTCGGGACGCCAGACGGCGACGAAACGGACGTTGACAATCGCGGCCGCGCGGGGAGACGGAACGGCGTTTTTCGCGGAGACCGCCATGTCCGACGCCGCCCGCCTGCAAGCCGTCATCGACGCCGCCTTTGAAGACCGCGCCGCCATCACCACCGCGACCAAGGGCGATGTGCGCGACGCGGTCGACCGCGTCCTCCTGATGCTCGACGACGGCGAGTTGCGCGTGGCCGAAAAGGCTGCCGGCGCGACCGGCAAGGACGCCTGGACGGTCAATCAATGGCTTAAGAAGGCGGTCCTGCTGTCCTTCCGCCTCAACGAAATGGATGTGATCGCCGGCGGCCCTGGCGGCGGCGCGTGGTGGGACAAGGTCCCCTCGAAATTCGAAGGCTGGGGGCAGGCGCAGCANTCGCTCGCCGGCTTCCGCTCGGTGCCGGGCTGCATCGTGCGGCGCTCGGCCTATGTCGCGCCGGGCGTCGTGCTGATGCCCTCCTTCGTCAATATGGGCGCCTATGTCGACGAAGGCGCGATGGTCGACGCCTGGGCGACGGTCGGCTCCTGCGCGCAGATCGGCAAGAACGTGCATCTGTCGGGCGGCGTCGGCATCGGCGGCGTGCTGGAGCCTTTGCAGGCCAATCCGACCATCATCGAGGACAATTGCTTCATCGGCGCGCGCTCCGAGGTGGTCGAGGGCGTGATCGTCGGCGAGGGCTCGGTGCTGGCGATGGGCGTGTTCATCTCCGCCTCGACGAAGATCGTCGATCGCGCCACCGGCCAGGTCCATCTCGGCTATGTGCCGCCCTATTCGGTGGTCGTTCCGGGCAATCTGCCCGGCAAGCCGCTGCCGGACGGGACGCCCGGCCCCTCGACCTATTGCGCCGTGATCGTCAAGACGGTCGACGCGCAGACGCGCTCGAAGACCGGAATCAACGAGCTGTTGCGCGACTGAGCGGCGAGCGCGGGGGATGACGGCGTGCTGACGCGCGAACGCTTCACCTTCCTCTATCGACAGGATGAGGGCCGCGTCGATCGCGCGACGTTCTGGCGCGCCGCCCTGCCGGTGCTGGCCATGCTGGGCGCCATGACCGCGATCTGGCTGGCGATCATGCCGCAGGGCGGGCGCGACCTGACCAGGGACGCCTTTTTCGACGGCAAGGTGGCGGCGACCTACGCCTATCTGCTGGCGTTCACGCTGGCGGCGCTGATCGGCTCGGCGATGTTGTATTTCCTCGCCGCGAAGCGGTTGCGCGACGCGGGGCGTCCCAGTTGGCTGGCGGGACTGCCATTTCTCGCCCTATTCGGCGACGGCGCCTTCATTGGGCGGCCGCGCGCCGACGGGGCGATCGGGCCGGGCGCGCTGTTCGCCGCCGACGTCGCCGCGATCGCCGCAGTGGTCTGGGCGGTCATCGACATGGGTTTGCGCAAGAGCCGACAAGAGATCTCGTCATGACGCTCGCTCCCGCCGTCGCCTTGTTGCGCGATCTCATTCGTTGCCCCTCCGTGACGCCGGACGAAGGCGGCGCGCTCGCGCTGCTGGAGGAAAGGTTGAAGGCGGCGGGCTTCGCCACGCATCGCCTGATCTTCGCCGAAGAGGGAACGGCCGCGGTCGAGAATCTCTATGCGCGGATCGGGACGGCGGCGCCGTGCCTCCTGTTCGCCGGGCATACCGACGTCGTGCCGCCGGGCGAGGCGGCGGCGTGGCGCCACGGCCCGTTCGACGGCGCGATCGAGGACGGCATGATTTATGGCCGAGGCGCCTGCGACATGAANGGGGGCGTGGCCGCCTTCGTCGCCGCGACGCTGGCCTGGCTGNNGAGAGGGCCGCCGAAAGGCTCGATCGCCTTTCTTTTGACCGGAGACGAGGANGGGCCGGCCGTCAACGGCACGGTCAAGCTGCTCGACTGGGCGCGGGCGCGGGGCGAAAAATTCGACCATTGCCTGCTCGGCGAACCGACCAATCCCGCCGCGCTCGGCGACATGATGAAAATCGGCCGCCGCGGCTCGCTGACGGGCAAGATCCTGGTGAAGGGCGTGCAGGGCCATGTCGCCTATCCGCATCTGGCCGACAATCCGATCCCGCGCCTCGTCGCGATCCTCGCGGCTCTGAAGGCGACGCCGCTTGATTCGGGCACGGACCATTTCGACGCCTCCAATCTCGAAGCGACGACGATCGACGTCGGCAATCCGGCGAGCAACGTCATCCCGGCGCAGGCGCGCGCGACCTTCAACATCCGCTTCAACGATCTGTGGACGCCGCAAACGCTCGCCGAGGAGATTCGCCGACGCTGCGAAAGCGTCGCGCCGGGCGGCTACGAGTTGCGTTTCGAGCCGACCAACACGCTCGCCTTCCTGACGCAACCGGGCCGCTTCAGCGCTTTGGCGGCGCAGGCGATCGAGGCGGAGACCGGGCGGCGGCCGATATTGTCGACCACCGGCGGAACCTCGGACGCGCGCTTCATCGTGCGCGATTGCGAGGTGATCGAATTCGGGCTGGTCGGGCGGACCATGCACATGGTCGACGAGCGCGTCGCCGTGGCGGACGTCGAGGCTTTGGCCAGGATCTACGAGCGCGTGCTCGACCTTTACTTCGGCTGACGCGCGGCGCGATTTCCTTCGACGGGCGCCGCCAGCCGATTGCCGCCGGCGCGTCGATCCGCTATGCACGTGGCGACGTCGCCTCCTCGCGAGGCGCGGATGCGCCCGTAGCTCAGCGGATAGAGCGCTGCCCTCCGAAGGCAACGCTAAGTCAAGTGCGGTGAAGGTGCGTATCGAGAAAATCGAGGAAAACCAAGTGATTGGCGAAACTCGAAGGAAGCAGCAGAATCGCTTCCGTGGTCGCGGAAGCAGCGCGGAAGCAAACGATAGGGAGCGTGTAGAGTACGAACGGCGACAATCGGTGGGGCTTGAAGCTGCGTCGCTTGCGCTGATGTGAATGTCGGATTCGAGATTGACCTGCTCGGTCTCGGACATTATCTGAAGACCAATGCACCCGTAGCTCAGCTGGATAGAGTGTCGGCCTCCGAAGCCGAAGGTCACAGGTTCGACTCCTGTCGGGTGCGCCAAATTTCAGTCTACAACGCCGCATTTCCCGGGTCATGGCCACGGATTGGTCGTTCCACCTGCTCAATCATGGAGGATCAAGTTCGACCGCCGTGACATTCTGGATCGCAACCTAAGATGATCAGGATGTTCCGCTATATCGATTGGTAAGCGTTTTGTTGTGAGTCCTTACGAAGTGCAGCGATTTTCAATCGGTATGCCAGTTGTCCTTACCTCCGCTACCGTCGTGGGGCTTCTGATCGCCCTCGTCGGTACGTGGCTGCTAAGCGGCGACGCAAGGGTGAACACCATCGGTATCGGAGCGGCTCTCGCTTATCTGGCGGGCGGGGTCCCGACCGGCTGGCGAGCGCTGAAGGCGCTGTGGAACGAGCATATCCTCGATATCGACCTGTTAATGATCGTTGCAGCAATCGCGGCGGCGGTCGTTGGAGCGGTGGTCGAAGGCGCGGTCCTGCTTACATTATTTAGCCTGTCGACGACCATGGAGGAGCGCGCAATGGGGCGGGCTCGCCGTGCGATCGAGGCCCTGATGGAGCTGCGCCCGGAAACGGCATTTCGTAAAACCGTGGAAGGCGCGGTGGAGGAAGTGCCCGCCGCGCAGCTTGACGTTGGCGATATCGTGGTGCTTCGCCCCGGCGCGCGGGTCCCGGCCGATGGGACGGTCCTGCGCGGACGGGGCGCGCTGGATGAATCGACGATCACGGGTGAATCCATGCCGGTCGATAAGGAGCCCGGCGGCAAGGTATTCGAGGCGACAGTCAATCTCGACGGCGTACTAGATTACAGNATCACAAAATCGCTCGAACAGAGCACCGTCGCGCGAATGATCGCGCTGGTGACGGAAGCGCAGGCCGCCAAGGCTCCGTCGGAACGATTCAGTGCCTGGTTTGGTCAGCGCTATACGATTGCGGTATTGGTCGGATCGGTCGTCGCCCTCGGCGTTTTCTACGGGCTTGGGCGGGACTGGGAGACCGCGCTTTATCGGGCGGCGACATTGCTGGTTGCAGCAAGCCCGTGCGCAATTGTCATTTCAGTGCCTGCCGCCATCTTGTCGGCATTGTCAGCGGCGGCGCGCGGTGGGGTGCTTTTCAAGGGTGGCGCGGCGCTAGAAACCTTGGCTGCCGTCGACATATTTGCCTTCGACAAAACCGGAACATTGACGACGGGCCGCGCGGAGGTGACGGGGGTTGTCGCTCTTGGCAATAACGAGGCGGCTTTCCTGTCCACCTTGGCCAGTGTCGAAGCCCACTCGGAACATCATATTGCTGAGGCGCTTCGGCGTGAAGCGGCGCGCCGCGGGCTGGTCCTCCATGACGTGCATGATGTTAAGGCAATCCCGAGCGCTGGCATCATCGGATGGAATGCCGACGGTCCGGTTTGGGCGGGCAACCGGCGAATGGCGGACATTATGGGGGCATCGCTCGATCAGGACACGCTTCGGGTGTTTCAGGATGGGGCCGAGACCGTGGTCTTCCTTGGGCGTGAAACACGCATTCTCGGCGCGGTCACCGTCGCCGACAAACTCCGCGATACGTCGGCTGGCGCTCTCGCAGCCTTGCGGGCGAGCGGCGTCAAGACCATCGCCATGATGACGGGCGATCGGCGGGCTGTTGCCCTGCGCATAGGCAGGGCGTTGGGGCTGAAGCCAGGCGAAATCTATGCCGAGATGTTGCCGCAGGACAAAGTCCGCCTTGTCGGCGAGATAGCCGCGGGGAGAAAGGTTGCCTTCGTTGGTGATGGTGTAAACGATGCCGCAGCACTGGCGCGTGCTGATGTCGGCATTGCTATGGGAACCGCTGGTTCGGAAGTTGCGCTTCAGGCGGCCGACGTCGCATTGTTGTCCGAGGATATGGAAAGACTGGCAGCCGCACATCGACTCTCGAAGCGGACCACGTCGATCATCCATCAGAACCTAATCTTGGCCATCGGAGCGATGCTCCTGCTGGTCACTGGAGCAGCCTTCCTTGAATTGCCGTTGCCGCTGGCCGTGCTGGGCCATGAAGGCGGTACCGTCCTTGTCGTTCTTAATGGTCTGAGACTGCTGAACGATCCTATCTGCAATACGAGGCGATCCATGACTGATCGGGAGACAATTGAACAGGGACACGACGACAAAGCGCTGGCGGGTGCCGCCGAGCCAGCTGCGGAACGCCGTCGCAACAACCACGAAGACCCCGCAATGACACAATGACATAGCGGTGCCCGGTTTTATCCTTTTCGGCGCACAGTCTCAGGTGAGGATGAGAACTACGCCTACTCCATAGCCCTCTGAAGCTGTCCTGATTAGGCTTAGTGTTCTATCTTTGTTGGTCGCAGCCGACTTTTCGGCCACGCAGTTGAGCTAATAGCTCATACGGAAGATCTACCAATCTAGTGCGTGGATTCCAGAACCTTAAAGCTCATTTCGATTCTATCTCAGAAATTGTCTGAAGCGCCTCAACGACAGGAANNAAAGAACTGATCCAATCACGATAAGCGCCAGGAGCTGCGGCCAAACTACATCAAGACCGGCGCCTCGAAACAGGATGGACTGCGCCAGCATCACAAAATGCGTGTTCGGCGCTGCCAGCATAATGTTCTGGATAATCTCGGGCATGCTTTCGCGTGGGGTCATGCTGCCGGACAATGCCTGAAGCGGAAGAAGAACGAGCATCAGCAGCAAACCGAACTGCGGCATNNCACCCGCCATGGTGGCAAGAAAGATCCCCATGCAGGTGGTGGCGAAGAGATGAAGCGTTGCGCCGAACAGGAAAAGTACCAACGACCCTTGCACGGGAACCGCAAGCCATCCTTGAATGACGAAAACAAGGGAAAACGCGGACGCAATCAAAACCACAAGTCCCATCGACCAGATCTTGCTTGCCATGATCTCGAATGGCGTGACCGGCATGACAAGCAAATGCTCAGTCGTCCCGTGCTCGCGCTCGCGGATAAGGGCGGCGCCGGTCAGAACGATCGACAGCATGGTGATAGAATTGATGACATTATTAATTGCGCTAAACCAACTCTTGTTGAGCGTAGGATTGAAGCGGGCCCGTTGCGCAAGCTCGATGGGNNCAGGGCTTGCCGTCCGATAGTGCTTTAGAAATTCGTTGATCTCGCTGGTGACGATCGACTGAACGTATCCGCTGCCCGTGAAGGCCTGCGACATGCGGGTCGCGTCAACGTTGATCTGAATCGTAGGCGATTTGTTGGCCAGGAGGTCGCGCTGGAAGTTCGGCGGGATATCGAGCGCGAAGGTGTCCAGGCCAGCGTCCATGCGGCGGTCCATCTCTGATTGAGTAATCAGCTTCGGAATCGAAAAGTAAGGAGGATTGAACGCCGTGATGATGCGGGATGATATTGGTGACTGATCCTCGTCAACCACTGCAATCGCTGCTCGATTGAGTGTTTCCGGCATTGCTTTCGATGCGGTATAGATCGAAATGGTGAAAGCGTAGATGATCAGCGCCAGCATCATGGGGTCACGAATGAGTCCCCACAATTCCTTGATACCCAATTGAACGATATTGGTCAGGCGCATGGCTANATTCGCCTGCTTTTTGAGAAGAACAACGCCCAGTCCCAACAAGACGGGAATCGCGATGAAGAGAGGTACGAACGAACCAGCCAAGTCGGAAAATTCGAGCCCCTNTGAGAAGGTACCGCGCGCAATGGTGACGAAATAAGTGGTCGGATAAATCTTCCCGATGAACGCGCCGACTCNCTGAAGGGACGACACCGGATCGATAAGCCCAGAATATTGCATGGCAGGAATCATTGTCAGCAGGGCCGTACCGAAGATTGCTGCGATCTGACTGGTGATGAAAGCCGATATGACAAGGCCCATGCCGGTCGCAGCCACGACATAGAGGAATGCCGCACCGGTGAGCGTCATGAAGCTTCNCGTAAACGGCACGTGGAAAATAAAGATCGCAAAGATCACCAGCAGCAAGAAGTTCAGCATCGCAAGCACGACATAAGGGATTTGCTTTCCGATCAGGAATTCCAGTCGCGTGACGGGCGTTGTGTAGAAATTAATGATGGACCCAAGTTCCTTTTCCCGAACAACGCTGAGTACGGCGAGCATCGTCGGTATCATCAGGAGGAGTAGCGGGATCACGGCGGGCACCATCGCCACCAGACTCTTGACGTTCGGGTTGTATCGATAACGAAGCTGGATCTGGAAACTACCCGATGTTGCGGCGCTCCCGTAAAGCTCCCGAGCCTTTTGGGTCAGCCAATTTGCGTGCATGGCCTGCACATACCCGCTTATGGTTTCAGCGCGCGATGGCATGGCGCCGTCGATCCATGCGCCGATCTGAACATTGCGGCCGTGTGAGACATCCCGTGCGAACCCTGGAGGTATCTCGATCGCCAAACTAAGTTCGCCGCTGCGCATCCTCTGATCCAGATCGGCATAGTCAGTAATCGGCGCCTTTTCCGTGAAATAGCGTGAGCCGGCAATTTGGAGAATATAGTCGCGGCTGATCGTGGAGTTGTCACGATCGAGCGCCGCGAAGGAGAGGTTTTCAACGTCCATCGTGATGCCGTAGCCCAAAGCAAACAACAGAATGACGCTGCCAAGCGTGGCGAGCGTGGCGCGTATCGGATCGCGACGCAGTTCGAGCGCCTCACGCTGAGTGTAGGCGAACATGCGCCGGAAATTGAAAAGCCGATTCGCCGTTGTTCTTCTGTCGACTTTATTCTGTGTGTCAGCTGCCGCGGCCGAAGATAGCGGCACAGGCGTTGTTGTGGGGGACGATTTTCCTTCTGTCCGCTNGGCATCCAGGAGATAGGCAACGAAAGCGTCTTCGAGCGTTTTAGCGCTTCTCTTCTGTGTTATTGCAGCCGGAGTGTCGCTGATCAGGACCTTGCCTGCGTGCATGAGCGAGATGCGGTCGCAACGCTCTGCTTCGTTCATGAAATGCGTGGAAACGAAAATCGTAACATGATCCTTGCGCGAAAGGTCGGACAGAATTTGCCAGAAGCCATCGCGTGCGACGGGATCGACACCGGATGTCGGCTCGTCAAGGATCAGGATATCGGGAGAGTGAATCATCGCGACTGCAAGCGATAGTCGTTGACGGATACCGAGCGGCAATGCGTCCGGCAAAGAATCCATAACAGCGGCGAGATCGAAGCGCTGCGCCATCTCCTGGGTTCGCGCGGGAATTGCATCCAAAGGGATGCTGAATAAACGGGCGTGCAGATCGAGATTCTGCCGAACCGTCAACTCCGAATATAGCGAGAAGGCTTGCGACATGTAGCCGACACGGCGCCGGACAGTCATATCGTTCGGATCCACTTGGTGTCCGAACAGCCTCGCGTTGCCCTGGCTGGTCGACAGCAGTCCAGTCAACGCCTTCATTGTCGTTGATTTGCCGCAGCCGTTCGAGCCGAGGAAGCCGAAGATTTCGCCTCGGCTGATGCGAAAGCTGACGTCATCAACCGCCGTGAAGTCTCCAAAGCGGACGGTAAGATGCTCGGCCTCGATGGCAATCTCTTCATCGTGCTCGAAGGAGCGAGGTGGAATCACCACTTCCCTGTAATCCGCACGCTCCTTTTCCGGGAGCAGGCCGATGAATGCGGCATCGAGATTAAGAGCGCCGGTCTGCTCCAGCAGGTCTGTGGGCGTACCGGTTGCGAGCACCTTGCCCGAATCCATCGCCACCAGCCAATCAAAGCGCGCAGCCTCTTCCATATAGGCGGTCGCGACAATGACGCTCATACCCAAGCGGTCGCACCGAATCCGGTCGATCAACTCCCAGAATTGCCGCCGTGACAAAGGATCGACGCCGGTCGTTGGTTCATCGAGGATCAGGAGATCAGGATCATGGATCAGGGCGCAGCAAAGACCAAGCTTCTGCTTCATACCGCCCGAAAGTTTACCCGCTGGTCGATCCGCAAAAGGAGCCAGGCCGGTACTTTGCAACAGTTCGCCGATGCGACGCTCGCGCTCTTGCCTGTCTTGACCGAACAAACGGCCAANAAAGTCAACGTTCTCGAATACCGAAAGTGTCGGATAGAGGTTCTTTCCGAGTCCCTGCGGCATATACGCAATGCGCGGACAAGCCATCGCCCGGTGAGATGCGTCGGCAATGTCTCCACCCAGCACGGTAATACGGCCTTGCTGAATGGCGCGAGCGCCCGCAATCAGCGAAAGGAGACTGGACTTGCCGACACCGTCAGGTCCGATCAGCCCGACCATGCAGCCCGCCGGCATATTGAGCGTAATGGAGCCGAGTGCCCGGGTCTTTCCGTATGACAGCCCGACAGTGTCCAGGCGGACGACCGGCGTCAAAGCCAAAGGGTGGTCTTTGGGCTGCAGGTCGCTCATTGTGCCAGCGTTCTCTGCAGACTGGCTGGCCATTCCACTTTCTGGTCGAGCCGGACATAGGCCATGCCCGGAAGGCCGGTTTTGACCTGCTGGATATATTTTCGGAGCAATTCCGGAGCAATTTGTGCCTTGACTCGGAACATAAGCTTTAGCCGCTCTTCTTCAGTCTCGACTGTCTTGGGCGTGAACTGGGCGACATCGGCGACGAAAGTGACTTTAGCCGGAATGACATACTGAGGAGCGGCATCAAGTATGAGACGCACATCGGCGCCAATTGCGACGCGCCCCGCCTGCGCTGTCGGCAAGAAAAAGTCATGTAGACGTCGCCGAGATCGACAAGATTGAGAACCCGCCCACCCGCGGAAAGAACTTCGCCGGGCTGCGCCACACGATATTGAACGCGCCCGTCGCGAGGTGATTTTAAGATACTGTCGTTGATATCGGCGCCGATACTATCGAGGGAGGCTTTGGCTGCTTCGACCGCGGCACCGGCATCAACCACCTGTGCGTTTGCTGCACTGATCGCGGCCTCCGACGCGGCAAATTGTGCTTTGCCGTTGCTACTGCAGCCTTTGCTCCTTGGGCATTCGCCCGGTCGTCGTCCAGCACCTGCTGAGAAACTGCGTTGGTGGTGATTAACTGCTCGGATCGCGCAAGCTTTCTCTGAATTGAGTCAAGCTGCGCCTCGCGCTGGGCGACAACCGACGCAGCCGCCGTTCGTTCGGCCTCCCGCTGAATGACAAGGCTCTTGGCGGTATCAATGCTAATTTTTGCCCGATGCAGTTGCGCCTCGGCCTGGCGACGCTGCGCTTCGGCTGCTCCGTATCCATACGGGCAAGCACCTGCCCAGCGGTGACGAAATCCCCTCATTGACCAATATTTCTTTGACGCGACCCGGCGCTTTTGTCGACACGTCGATTTCGATCGCCTCGATCCGGCCGTTGCCGCGGGCTATCCCTTCAAGAGGATCGCTTCTGAGGAATTTTTGCCAGGCGTAATAACCGCCCCCGGCGAGGATCGCGACGAGCGGCAATAAGCCAAGGCTTTGTGGATTTCGTAATGGTCATCAATTGCCCTTCTTGTGAAGCAGCTCGGCAGCGCATCGTTCGCGAAATGCTAGACTGCCTGTCCGGATAACGTCTAGCAGCATGAAATGCCATCCCGCGTACGGGCAGGGATAAAATTTACTTGCCCCGCGCCGCGGAAGGCAGGTTCTCGCGCCAAGTCTCAAGAATTTCGATCCGTCACTATAGGATTTCTTCCATGCATTTTGCATGAACTCAGTGGAATACTTTAGCGCTTCGGCGGCATCCGTGCATTCGGATAGCGCCTTTGCATAATCGGCCTGTTCCTGGAGGCGAGCTGCGGTGAAGCTAAGCGCTTGGTTCCACACGCCATATAATTTTCTAGGATTTTCAGAAAGAGGCTTCCACCACTCTGAACTGCTGAAGAAAAGGTATTTCAGATCGGCCACAGGTGCTTGCGCTTCAGGGGAGTCGTTCACAATCGCCATTGCCGTCTCCATTCTCTGCCTAACTTTCTAATCGCATAACTTTAGCCATGGCGACAGAGTGCGATGTTGATCCACATCAACCGCTGTTGACTAACTTTGACTGTACGATAGTGGCGCCATATGGCAACTGGTTTTGGTAAGGTCGCAGAGGCCGATCTGGCCGATGGCGCGAGCGCACTCGCGGGCCACTCTGAGGTTTGATATTGACTCACATCAAGGATGTTTGGCGCGGCATGTTCCTAATGAGCGACAGGGCATCATTCGACGTTCATGGAGACGAGCAAATGGTTTCGCAAAGCAACGTCCACTTCTTTACAAATTGGGCCAAGGAACGTCTCGACGAAATGGATGCAACGGTGACCTCGCTTGAGGGCAAGGCTGCCGAGGTGAAAACCGATGTCAGCGACAAGGCCAAGAAGGTTCTTGCTAACCTGCGCGAGCAGCGTGATGACTTCCGCGACACCATGAAGAAGCAGTCGGAGGCTAACGAAACGGCCTGGATNCAAGCAAAAGAAAAACTAGCGGCAGACTGGCGATTATTCGAGACCGAGGTCGAGAAGTATGTTGAAAGCTTCGCCAAGCGAATCGAGCACCAGCAGACGACATTCAAGCTTCAAGCCGATGCCCGNTTGAAAGCGTGGCGCGAAGCAGCCGACAGGCTTGAAAGCGATGCCAAGAAATTCGCTTCTGGCCGCCGGGGTGATATCGACGCGGCCGTTAAGCGTATGATCGACGATGCAGCCGAGGCGGAACAAAAGCTCAGGAAGCTGAGCCAGGCGGGAAACCAGTCATGGTCTGCACTCATGGCGGCTTTGACGGAAACGCGCACTGCTTTCGATCGCGCCAATGAGGCTGCGCGGGAAGCGTTTAAACGAGCTGCTTGATCGAGCACGGGTTAGGCGCGGAGAGGCCGCCGTAAGGCGGTCTTTTTATTTTGCTCGCCTCACCACCGATGCCCTCACGACCGGCGGCATCAGCGCTGGCTGCTTCATCGCGGTGGAGCAGACCGATCTCGGAGGAGTTGGGTTCGGCCATCTATAGACGCGCGCGATGATTTTTCTCTTTTCATGGTCATTTGCATCGCAAGTATCTTGCCATGTCATTCATCAGCAATCGCACCCCCAATGAAACTAAATGGAGCGGAGAGCGTTGTGCCGACCGTATTGAAGATAAATGCGCCCGCGCGGCGCATATCGTGGCCTGCTCCGCCCGCCTCGGTTTGAGCCAGCCGGGAATGAAGCGTCGCGAGGCCAACGAAACGATCGTGATTGAAGCCGTCGGACGCCTTCAGGCTGGAAATATCTACAATCTGCAGATTTGCCTTCAGTGCGGCCTCCTGAACTCTCGGATCGTCTACATCGAGAATACCAAGTCTCGGCCGCTCTCCTGCTATCTTGGCGGATATTCTGAGAGCAATGTCATCTCGCGACACAAGCACTGTCATTGGTGGTGAAAGCGGGCCGATCACTTCCATCTGGGAGCGGAACACGTCGACGTCGATGTCCGGAGCAGCGAGTATAACATTCAAACGATTGATGACGGCATCGTTGCGGGCCAAGCGAAGTTGGCGCAATGCTTCCACCGTCAACCAGGCGCCCATGCTATGCCCAATCAGGCTGATCCTCTCGACGGATGTTTTGCGCGAAAGCGTCGTCAGGAGTTCGGCCAATCGATCCCGGGAATACGTCACCGCCTCCTTGTCCGCGACATATCCGGCAGCCTTTGCCGCGGATGGCCACGCGAAGAGGATCGGTACGCCATCGACATCGGCGTCAGCCGCCATTTGCGCGAGCCGGTAAACCGCCTCCTGGAAGTTTGTATTGAACCCGTGAACGAAAACCCCGACCTTCGCACGGCTTGAGCTGCTTGCCCCAGACGTAACCCGTCGATCGAAAGTCTGCTTGTCCAGAATGCTCTGTTGCACGGTTGCAAAGCTGACCGCCGGATCAGGGTCCCCTATTGGCCATTCAATATTTCCGGGCTGGTGCCGCGGCGGGATCGAGATCTTGAACTCGGCATAGTTCAAACTTCGAGCGCGACCGCTTGCGAAGACATTGCTGTCAGGAATTTCGCGCTCGGCCGTTGTCGCGACATACACGGTCACCATTTTTGCGCCCGGCAGGGAGGTCGGCACCGGATTCAACACCTCGGGTCCCGGGCGGGCAGCACATCCCGCCAGCACAAGGCCAACAACAAGGACTGCAAACCGCAGGCAACAAGCAACACCGTCGCCGCGCCAAAGAACGCGACCGTGGCGTTTATCGTCGAAGGTGTCGATCATCTATCTTTTACTACTATGCCGGGGATATACTTTACGATAAGTATGTCACTATGCCATCGTGTGAAAGCCGTTGTCAGCATAGATAATCGAACCGGACAGAGGCGCACCGGCACCGCTCGCCAGAAAGGCCGCGACGCGGCCAATCTCTTGGATCGTTACGAGTTGGCCTGCCGGGGTGCGCACACGGACCTCATCGAGTAGTTCGTCAAATCGGTCGATCCCGGAAGCCGCGCGCGTCTTGATTGGACCCGCCGAAATTGCGTGAGCGCGAATCCTCCGACTTGCAAGTTCGGCGGCGATATAGCGGACACTGGATTCGAGGGCGGCCTTTACGGGTCCCATCAAATTGTAATTCTCAACGACACGATCGGCCCCGTAGAAGCTGACCGTAAGCAGACAACCGCCGTCGGTCATCAGCGGAGCAGCCAGCTTCGCCATGCGAATAAAGGAATGACACGAGACGTCCATGGCAAGTGCAAACCCTTCCGCCGAGCAATTGACGACGCCGGTGCGCAAGTCCTCGCGTGGCGCAAAGGCGATGGAGTGCAGCACAAAGTCGAGCCGGCCCCATTGTTTCTCGATTGCCTCGAACACGCTCTCCAGCTGTCCAGGAATCTGAACGTCGCAGGGAACAATGATTGGCGCGGCGAGAGATTCCGCGACGGGCCGCACATACGGTTCAGCCTTTTCGTTGAGATAGGTAATCGCAAGCTCCGCGCCCGCCTGCGAGAACGCCGCCGCGCATCCCGCGGCGATACTATGATCGTTCGCGATACCCACGACCAGACCGCGTTTACCTGCCAGATCGACAATGGCTGTCATAGCGCTGAAAGCCTTTCGTTCAGAGCCGAGAGCGCCTCATCCGCGATGACTTGCTCCTCGTTTGTAGGAATGACGTAAGCCGCGATGCGACTGGAACGGGAGCTGATCGTTGCGGCGTCTGCCGCGTTGGCCGCCGAATCGAGTTTGAGACCAAGCCATGCAAGGCGATCACATATTCCGGCGCGAATTTGCGGCTGATGCTCGCCGATACCTGCCGTAAAGATCAGGGCATCAATGCCACCCAACGTTGCCGTGAGCCGCCCCATTTCTCCGGCGATGCGAANAATAAAGAGCGCGATGGCTTCCTGTGCTTCCGGTCGGTCGCTCGTCAAAAGCTCGCGGCTGTCAGCACTGATGCCCGACACGCCGAGAAGCCCACTCTGGTGATAGAGCGTGTCCTCGACCTCGGTGAATGTGCGGCCTAGCGGACCGAGAAGGTGCAGCAGCACACCCGGATCGAGCGCGCCGCAACGGGTCGCCATGGGAATGCCGTCGAGCGTGGAAAATCCCATACTGCTGTCGCGACTGACACCATTCTCAATCGCACACAGGCTTGCGCCGCTGCCGAGGTGGGCGATGATCACCTTGCCTCGCGCCACGTCTGGATCGCGGCGCGCCGAGCCGCCCGCGATATACTTGTAGGATAATCCGTGAAAGCCGTAGCGCTTGATGCCGGACTCGTGCAGCGCACGAGGAATGGCAAACCGCCGAACCATGTCTGCGTTGGTGCGGTGGAATGAGGTATCGAAGGAGGCAACCTGCACCACATCGGGCCGCAATTTCTGAATTGCTCTGATCAGGCGCAGGCATTGCGGCTGATGCAACGGCGCGAGCGCGCTCAGGGCATCAATTGCCTCAATGGAGGTTTCATCAATTCGAACGGGTCCGGCAAAGTNATCGCCGCCATGCACCACGCGATGCCCAACCGCGGTGATGTGGCTGAGGTCGAAATGTTTTGCGAGCCAGCTAAACGTCTCGGCCAACACCTCGCTCAGATCATCCGTCGCGCTGGCCTTGAGATCGACCTTGAAGATCGCCGGCCCTTCTGTGACCCGAAAGCTCAGCGGCGTTTTCCTGAAATCGATCACCCCGCTTGCCAGTCGGCGGGACACGGCGCCGTCGACCTCAAACAAACCGATCTTAACCGAAGAGGAACCCGCATTAAACGTGATCAGCAGATCGGCGCTCATGACGGCAGGCCCTTCATGGCGCGTGGCTCCGCGACCAGTTTCGCAAGTGCAGCGGATGCGATCCGCGTCGTCAGGGAATCAGACCGGCTGGTCAGCACGATGGGGACGCGTGCACCGAGGGCGAGGCCGGCGGCGGTCGCGCCGGCAAAATAGGTCAATTGCTTGGCGAGCATGTTGCCTGCCTCAAGATCTGGCACCAACAGGATGTCGGCCTGACCGGCGACCGGTGACAGGATGCCTTTGGTTTTTGCCGCATCGAGACTGATGGCATTGTCAAAGGCCAGCGGACCATCCACCTTGGCCCCGGTAATCTGGCCCCGCGCCGCCATCACGGTCAGCGCCGCCGCGTCAAGCGTCGACGGCATCTTGGAGTTCACGGTCTCCACGGCCGCGAGCACGGCCACAAGGGGTTCCCTCATGCCGAGCTTGAGCAGCAGGTCGACCGCATTCTGGCAAATGTCGCATTTCTGCTCTAGCGTCGGGCGAATATTGATCGCAGCGTCAGTGACAAAAAGCGGCTTGTTATAGGCCGGNNTATCCATGGCAAAGATGTGACTCATGCGTCGCTCAGTCCGGAGGCCGGACCCTGGAGCCACCACCGCTTCCATTAACTCGTCAGTGTGAAGGCTGCCTTNTACAAGCACGGCAACTTTGCCAGCAACCGCGAGTTCGACAGCGTGTGCGGCGGCCGCATGACTGTGCGCCGTAGATTCGATCGTCATGCCATCGAGCGAAACATGTGCAGCCTCTGCAGCGGCGCGAATTTTTACCTCGGGGCCGACCAGAACCGGGTCAAATAGTCCTTCCTCCTGAACCTCAACAGCCGCAAGGATCGCCTCCGGAGAACACGGATGCACGATGGCCGCCCGGATTGCGGGGCGGCTACGAGCATCCATCACGAAAGCATCGTAACGATCATGGCGACGGATAGAAACGTCTGGCACTCTCGCTCGCGGCCACTCGATCGTCGCTTTCGGCGCGATCACCGTCGCCGTCCCCGACAGCACCTGAACCCCGTTCTGATTGGTGCAGATCGTGTCGAGGAGCACGATATGCTTTTCCGGCCGCTTCTCCTTGACGGTCACGGTGGCGGTGATGGTGTCGCCGGGGGATACCGGTTTCAGGAATTTAAGATCTTGCCCCAGATAAATCGTTCCTGGGCCGGGTAACTTTGTACCGAGAACCGCCGAAACCAGTGCGCCGGTCCACATTCCATGCACGATGATGTGGCCGAAAATGTCGGTTGCCGCATATTTCGGATCCATATGCGCGGGATTCACGTCGCCCGAGACCGCAGCGAATAGGGCAATGTCGTCGCGCCCGACGACATGAGCCAGTGAAGCGCTTTCACCGAGCCGCATCTCATCGAATGTGACGTTCTTGAGCATTCCCGAATCCATCACGACCTCACCGTTGAAAAACGTAAGTGCCGGGCGCCTCTGAGACCGGTGCGTAGCCCTTGTCCGCCGCTCCCATGACGGGCGGCCGGACGCGCTCCTGCGACGAATGCCCGGCCAGCCAATTCTGCCAGTCCACCCACCACGATCCGGCTTNTTGAGTGGCGGCGGACACCCACTCGTCAGGACCAAGACAGGTATCCGCATTGTGCTTGAGCGCAGTCCGGAAACGACGGCCAGAATGTCCCGGTTCACTGACAATGCCGGCATTATGACCGCCACTTGTCGNTACGAATGTAACGTCGGTATCGGCCAACTGATGAATTTTGTAGACGGAGCGCCAAGGCGCGACGTGATCGCGCTCGGTCGCGACGACGAACATCGGAGCGCGAATGTTCTGCAGGGCTGCCGGCCGTCCATCGACCATGAAGCAGCCTGCGGCGGCTTCATTACGCAGGTAGAGCTTCTCGAGATATTCCGAATGCATCTTATAAGGCATCCGCGTTGAGTCCGCATTCCACGCCATCAGATCGATCATCGGCGTCCGCTCGCCCATAAGATAGTCATGCAANNGTCGCGACCAGATAAGGTCATTGGAACGCAGAAGCGAGAAGGCTCCTGCCATCTGGTCGGCGGACAGGTAGCCTTTGCTCCACATCATGCTCTCGAGGAAATGCAACTGGCTGTCATCGATAAATAGCGCCAGTTCACCGGGCTCCGAGAAATCCGTCTGCGCGGCGAGCAGTGTGACGGATGCCAGGCGATCGTCACCGGTACGCGCCATCGCAGCGGCGGCAATCGCCAGCAATGTTCNCCCGAGACAATATCCAGAGGCATGAATTTTAGAATCAGGAACGATGGCGCTGATGGCGTCGAGCGCGGCCATGACGCCCAATCGTCGATAGTCGTCCATGATGAGACTGCGATCGCTGGCGTCAGGATTCAGCCAGGAGATGCAAAACACAGTATGCCCCTGTCCGACGAGATATCGGATCAGCGAATTCTGCGGCGACAAATCGAGTATGTAATACTTCATGATCCATGCCGGAACGATCAGAATCGGTTCCGGGAATACGGTTTCCGTCGCCGGAGAATACTGGATCAGTTCGATCAGACGGTTTCGGTAAACGACCTTTCCAGGGGTGACGGCGACGTCTTTTCCAACGACGAACTTCTCGGCGCCCACAGGAGGCTGCTGTGTTGCGACACGGCTCGCATCCTCAAGCCAATTCCGGAATCCCTGAATGAAATTCTGACCTCCGGTCGCGACGGCTTTCTCGACCACCTCTGGATTTGCGAAGGGAATATTCGACGGAGAAAACATGTCGAGGAATTGCCGCGCGGCAAAGGACACCACGTCTTCATGGTGTGGTGTAACGCCAGGCACCCCGTGAGTGACATTGTGCCACCATTGCTGATTGAGCAAAAACGCCTGCGACCAGAGATTATACGGCGGCTTACGCCAGCCCTCATTTGAGAAACGGTAGTCGCCCGGCAACGGTTCAATACAGGGGCGTTCATCACTGTCGAGGCCTGCGGTCGCGATGTGAGCACCCAGCCGAGCCGCCTTTTGGCCGGCCTTCATTGTAAGCTCCAGACACTTTCCCGGTGCGGATGCCAGATGGATCGACCAGTCCATAAAAGCCATCGCAAGCGACGCCGGTGAAAGCCCGCCAGTCGCCTGCGCGGTCAAAGCCTCGCGCACCCGATCTAGGGCGCGAAACTTTTCCTCGCTGAGACGCCCCTCAGGCAACGGCAGCTTTGGCAGTTTCGGTTTCGTCATCGCAACACCTGTCTTGGCATCCATAACTAAGACCTCTTTAAATGATCGCTCGCTCATTCCGATCTGGACGAACACTACGCGGCTATGATGCCGCTGATGGTTTGGGTAATGAGTTTTCAAGTTCGCCACCTTCGACCTCGGTCAGCGGGTCGATGCGGAGCACGTTTCTAAGTATTCCTATCCCCGCCAACAGCGCAGTAATCACCGCCGCTCTGGTATCGGCCTCTTGGCCAATCTTTTCCGCAAGCGGACGGATGATGTCGTCGCGAGTGAACTCTCGCAACACGCGGGATGCTTCGGAGCTTGAAAGCGAGCGAACAATGATATCCAGCGGTCCAACGGTGTTGCGCCCGCGTCCTCCATCTCGTGCAAAGATCTGTTTTGCAAGAAAGTCCGCAATATCTCCTGCAGGTCCGGCAAAGAGCTTTGCTGGCTCCATGGTAGCTTCAAGGGATTCGGCAAAGAGCCGTTCTTTTGAACCGAAGCAACGATGCACATAAGCGACATCTACACCCACATCTGCTGCGATGTCCCTCAATCCGACTGTTTCATATGAGCTTCGCGCAAACCGCAAGATCGCCGCATTCAGTATGCGGTCTCGCGTGGCACCGCCCGTTCTTGCCGCCACGTTATGTGTCATCCGCGTCTCGCAAAAATCCGGTTGTCATATGGCACCGCTATCATACTATCAGGACTAGTCAACAGCGGTTGACATAGATCAACAGGACGCTCTGTCACCTTCGCTAGAATAGCTGGAGGTTAGACAGAGAATGAAGGCGGAAATGACGATCGAAAACAGCAGAACTGAAGCGTATGCATCTGCGACCGGCTCGAAAATACCCTTCAACGCCTTGAAGAACAGGCGACTACGCCAAAACGCTGTCGGAACGCATGGATCTTGTCGGAGCGTTAAGCAAGCGCGGCGCGAATTCCAGAAACATCGGGCGCAACGATCCGCAGCATCAGCGACAACATTACGAGCGCGCGAGCAGCGCGTCATCTCATCCGTTGCCAATACACCTTGGCGGTCGCAACACGAGGCAGCCAGCACTCGCTCTCAATCCTTTCACCTTTCACAAGGCGCCATTCAGAGTGTCTAGTTAACGATGGTTCGGGGTTGAGCGGAGCATCAGGATCGCAGGGCGCCGAGGCCGAGCGACGTAATTTTGCCCTCTGTCAACCGCTCGTAGGAGAATTATCATGCGTCAAAAAATGTGCGAAGCTCTTCATCCGGCTAATTTTGGCGATTGCGCCCATCCAGGCCTTTGGCCACGAGCCTGCCAATCCTGTTACGCAACCTTCATTCCGGCAATTCAACGAGTCCGAAGCCGCAGCGATCTCGCAGGAAATTAAGGCATTCGGAAACGTTCGGGTTTCTGCCCGGCGTGCAATTACCATAGCCGAGAGACGTGGCGCAGGTGCCAAGGTTGTCGACCTGAGTTTCGACGGAACTACCGATCGCCCTGTCTACAGAGTGAAGGTNTTTTGGAACGAGGAACTGTGGGAAGGGAAGGTCGATGCTTCGACCGGAGTGCCCGTCGACGACGGGTCAACAACGCCTGCGTCCAAGCTGGGAGAGGAGGATAAGACTGCGCTCGCAGCCTTCGCCGCTGCCGCCTTGGATCTTTCTGAGGCTGTCGCAATCGCCGAAAAATACGGCTCCGGCAAAGCCGTAAGCGCAGGACTGCAGTTCGACGGCGCGAAACTTGCCTTGCTGGTAGTGATCGTCAGCAAGGGCTCACTGAAAGAAATCTCGGTCGAGCCGGGCGAGGGCGGAGTCGCCCGCGCAAGACATCTGTCCGCAGAGAGAAGTAGACGCGGTCCGGAATGAGTTTGTCATCATTCCGGTTATGGGTGCATCGTTTCTGGCGGCGAGTTTGCTTCTACTCTGGAGATCTATTGCAAACTGATGGCATGCCGCTGAAGATTCATCCAGCGGCGTTTAGGGAAGTGCATTGTCGTCGCCATCTGGGCGCCGCACACGCAACCTACCGCTCGCATAGCTCGGAAAGACGGTTGCAGCGCACAAGAGGCGCTCGTTCTGCCGCAGGATGGCCTTTCCCTGTTCAATGTCGGCTCGCGATAGCTGTTGTCCGAAGCGGACCGGGCGCAAGGTCGATGCCTGGCCATTCGTTATGTCGCGGCAATTACTCTCCTAGTTGAATAACAGGCCCGATCGTAGTTAAGAATTCTGCGGCGTAAGAGAGTTCGCTTGCCACGGCAGCGTGAATCTCAAACAAAGCGTCTCCCGCTGTTACAAGGTCCGCCAGTCGCACCTTCAAGGAAACACCGGAGACGGCTGATCGAGGTGCACCCGCAAGCTTCGCAACTCGCGACAGATTTCGATTGTCAATGGATCTGACCACTCCATCTCGCTCTGCGCGGACGGCCAGAACTTGGGTCGCGACGCCGGGGTNTCGCATCCCGCCCTGCGCAATGCAAATCTGTCTGAATTTCTCCCAGGCAGCACCGCTTTCCAAAGTCGCGAGAGCAAGGGCCACGCCATCACCCGCGCTCGCGACACCTCCGATCTCAAGCGCNNAGCCGGAAAGTGCGGCCGCACGGTCGCGCAAATCCATAGGAGCGCCGGGAGAGTTCTGTAGAACCGCCAGAACATCATGCGCTTCGAGAGCTGGTCCGATGCCCCTACCAACAGGCTGGCTACCGTCGGTTTGCAAGCAAGTGACGGCGAGTCCGAAATGTTGCCCGACCGCGATCAGTCTAGCCGCCAAGCTTTCAGCCGCCTCTTTTGTTCGAATCTTGGCCGTAGACCCAACCGGAATATCGACGACCACATGAGTTGAGCCGGCAGCGATCTTCTTGGACAAAACCGAGGCAACGAGTTGCCCTTCCGTATCAAGGTCCAAGTCTCTTTCGACTCGGATAAAAATATCGTCGGCAGGACTGAGCCGCACCGCCCCACCCCAAACGATGCATCCTCCCTCCGTGTTCACGACACGTCGCATACTGGAGATATCCAGGTTGACGGGAGCAAGAGTCTCCATTGTGTCTGCAGTGCCAGCTGGTGACGTTATCGCCCGGGATGATGTTTTCGGCACAACCAAGCCGTTTGCCGCGGCAATAGCGACAACAATCGGAGTGGTGCGATTTCCTGCCAAGCCTCCGATACAGTGTTTGTCGATGACGATCTGTCGATCCCAACTCAATTTCTCGCCAACTGCGATCATTGCAGCGGTGAGATCGATAGTTTCCTCGAGATTCAGCGGTGGCACCGCGCTTGCGGTCAGAAACGCTGCAAGATGCACGTCGGTATACCGCCGCGCAACAACATCTTTGATGATCGCATCAAGACCGGCGCGCTCAAATCGGCCGCCGTAAATGCGCCTGCGAACATGGCTAAGAGAATTGAGAGGTGGAGGGTGACTGACTAAAACCTGGTCGCCTTCGTTGACGTCGAGCAATTCCCACGCAGCTTGCGACAAGCCGATATCGCCGATTGGCAACAAGTCTGTGTCGACCTGGAATAGTTCCGCCTGGATGGATTTTTCGCCGGCGCGGACCAGAACGTGGGAACGCGCCGTCAGACCCTCCGACTGGCAGGCAGGGCAGTCGGTGCGCATCACGGCGATGGCCTGGTGCTGCGCGTGCAACCCCATGCGCCGCACGCGTACCGGCGGGTGCAATCGAGGTCCACCGTTCACAGAACAAACTCNCTGTTCTTGCCGGGGCACGACGGCCAGCCAGCTCAGCTCGCGCTCGATCCGCACTCGCAGCGCTTCCGAGGCATCGGGCTCTCCGTGCACGATGAACACGCGCTTCGGCTGGTTGAAGCCCGAAAGCCAACGCATAAGCTCGTTGCTGTCTGCATGGGCCGAAAGCATATCGATCTGGGCGACTTCGGCATTGATCGGCACCCACATCCCGTGAATCTTCAGGTCCTTCGCTCCTTGTTGCAGAGAATGGCCTCGCGTGCCTACCGCCTGAAATCCAGCGAGCAATACGGTGTTCTTCGGGTCAGGCCCAAACGCCTTAAGGTGATGCAGCACGCGACCGCCAGTCGCCATGCCCGACGCGGAAATGACGATCTTTGGAAATCGATTGGCGGAAATCGCTTTCGACGCCTCGACGTCATCAGTGCAGCGTGCGAGGCTGAACGCCTTGCGACAGGTTTCGCGATCGAGTCGATGGTTGCCCGCATGGCGGCTCATCAGATCCGTCGCGTCGATCGCCATCGGGCTGTCGAGGAAGATCGGCACCGTGCCGAGGCGTCCCGCCTCCTTCAGCGTCCAGAAATAATAGAGCAGTTCCTGCGCCCGTCCCACGGCGAAGGCCGGAATGATGAGCGTACCGCCACGTTTTATCGTCCGCTCAACAACGGCTGCGAGCGCCTCGGCGGGATCGCCTTCCGGGTGAACACGATTTCCATAGGTCGACTCGACCATGATGTAATCGGGATTCTTCTCGCTCGCCGAAACAGGATCTGGAAACAATGGGTTACCATAGCGCCCTACGTCTCCCGAAAAAACGATGCACCGGCCGCCCCAATGCACCTCAGCGTGGGCAGCGCCGAGGATGTGACCGGCATGGCGAAACCGCAGTGAGGCACGATTAGGAAGCTGGATTGTCTTATCGAAATCGACCGTGGAAAAATGTTCGATCGCGCGTTGTGCATCCCGGACGCCGTAGAGGGGCAAAGCGGGGCTATGCTTCGACAGGTGATGCCGGTTGAGAAAATCGGCGTCATTTTCCTGGAGATGACCGCTATCTTTCAGGATTAATTCCGCAACGTCTTTCGTCGCTTCCGTTGCGTAGATCTTGCCCCTGAACCCGTCGCGGACGAGGCGAGGTAGATAGCCGGAATGATCGAGATGCGCATGAGTAAGGATGACGGCGTCAATGTCGCGCGGCGAAATGGGTAGCGGCTCCCAGTTTAGCTCGCGCAGATTTTTCAAGCCCTGAAACAGTCCGCAATCGATAAGAAGGCGGTTGCCATCGAGTTCAAGTAGATGTTTCGATCCAGTGACGGTGCCGGCGGCACCGAGCGATTTGAGTTTGAGCAATTTTGGCCTTTCTGCCAATTGAGCCATTACGACTCGAATTTGCGAACTTGAGATGGGATCGCGCGGTCTTCCACAGCGTCAAGAACCGTGTCGACAAGCGATATTGCGTTGCTGGCGTGTTTAACAGCGTTCGTCGACACGATTCTGCCCGCGAGGACCGAAAGCTCAGCGTAGGCTTCCTCTGCGAACAGGGCGTGGACCACAACGCAAATCGGTTTCGCGAAGCCTTGCGAACCGATTTGCCGCGCTGCCGTGATAAGTGTGCGGCCGGAGGAGGCGATGTCGTCCACGAGAACGGGTTGCCTACCCTTCCATGCCGAGAGATTAGGCACTTCGATGCTGACCTTGCGGTCGCCGTGCCGCGTCTTCCTGAGTACTGTGAAAGGCGCGCCACATATGGAGGCGATACCTTCGACCCATTGCGCGCTTTCCTCGTCCGGCCCGATTAGAAAGGGAGCGGTCACGTTGTCGACGATCCACTGCGCCATCGCTGGCGCGGCGTGCAGGTTGCGCGCGGGAACAGAGTAGATTTCGCTGAGCGCACCATAGCGATGCAGATGCGCGTCGACGGTGAGAAGGCCGTGGAACAAGGATGAGATGAGGCGGGCGAAAGTGCACGACGTCACCGCCTCGCCGTCATGGAAGCGCTTGTCCTGCCGCATGTAGCTCAGATAGGGAGCGATCAGATGTANCTCCATGGCACCGAGGTCCCGTGCGGTATCGGCGACAAAGGCCAGCATCAGAAACTGGTGGTCTGGACGCGCGAGCGTGCAGACGACGTGCACGATCCGACCGCGCACGTTGCTTGCAATGCGCGCGTAACTCTCGCCATCGGGAAACCGGCGGGTTTCAAGCTGACCCAGCTCATGCCNGCCTGCCCTCGCGAGCTCCCGCGCGAAATCCTCGTTTCCGGGAATGGCAAGAATCAACCGGTTATCGCAGACCGCCGCTTTGGTTTCGTCAGTCAAAATTTCGTTGCTCCTCGGGCAATGTTGCAAAGCGTTCGGGAAGCTCTTGCGCCAGACGCCTAGATAGCAGATCTGATGAGAACAACTAACTGGCGCTCACGTCTGATCGTGGATATGGCCACTTCCATTCCGAGATGTCGGGCATATCCTTGCCATGTTCTTGAATGTAGGCCTTGTGCAGGACGAGGCTCTCCTGCAGCGCGGCGACGATCTCTGCACCTTTGCCTTTAAGGGCGGGCAGACGTTCAACAGCTTCGATTGCCAGATGGAAGCGGTCGGNCTCGTTCAGAACGGCCATGTCGAAGGGCGTAGTGGTCGTGCCTTCCTCGATGAAGCCGCGCACGTGGAAGTTCGGATGGTTGGCGCGTTTGTAGACCAGCCGGTGAATGAGATACGGATAGCCGTGATAGGCGAAGACGACCGGACGGTCGCGCGT
Organism: Rhodoblastus sp.; assembly: GCA_013693735.1. GTDB lineage: Bacteria > Pseudomonadota > Alphaproteobacteria > Rhizobiales > Beijerinckiaceae. The sequence continues at coordinate 1,446,111 of CP059255.1, forward strand.
GAAGATGCGGTCAAATGTTTCGTCCGCGATACCGTGTGGATGGTGCTGCGGCGATTGCAGCGACATCAGGTCGACGACATTGACGACGCGGATGCGCAGGCGCGGCAGCGCCTGCCGTAGAATGTCCACGGCGGCGAGCGTTTCCATGGTGGGAACGTCCCCGGCGCAGGCCATGACAAGATCGGGCTCCAGCCCGTCCTCGGTGCCTGCCCATTCCCAAACGCCGAGGCCTGCTTTGCAGTGCTTTTCAGCCTCCGCCATGGTCAGCCATTGGGGCGCCGGCTGCTTGCCGGCGACGATGACATTCACGCGATCCCAGGTCTTCATGCAGTGGTCGCCGACCCACAGCAGCGTGTTAGCGTCCGGCGGGAAATAGACGCGAACGATGTCGGCACTCTTGTTGGCCACGAGATCGACGAAGCCGGGATCCTGATGGGAGAAGCCGTTGTGGTCTTGCCGCCATACGTGCGAGGTGAGCAGGTAGTTAAGCGAGGAGATCGGCTTGCGCCATTCTAACTCGCGCGAGACCTTCAACCATTTAGCGTGCTGGTTGAACATCGAATCGACAATGTGGATGAACGCCTCGTAGCAGGAAAAGAAGCCATGCCTGCCGGTGAGCAGGTATCCCTCCAGCCAGCCTTGGCACAGATGCTCCGAAAGCACCTCCATTACTCTGCCGTCCGGAGACAGATGATCGTCGCTCGGAAGCGTCTCGGCCATCCAGACGCGATCCGTTGACTCAAACACGCTGCCGAGGCGGTTGGACGCTGTCTCGTCTGGTCCGAACACGCGGAAGTTCCGCTCGGCCTCGTTCAGCCGCAATACATCGCGCAAGTAGTCACCGAGCACCTTCGTAGCCTGCTCTTGCGTTGCGCCGGGCTCTCTCACCTTAACGGCATAGTTGCGGAAATCAGGTGTCCGCAATTCCTTACGTAGCAAGCCGCCATTAGTGTGCGGATTGGCTCCCATGCGCCGCGTGCCCTCCGGCGCGAGTGCCTTGAGTTCCGGCTTCAATACGCCATTCGCGTCGAAAAGATCTTCAGGATCGTAGCTCCGCAACCAACCTTCGAGAATCGTGCGGTGGCCTTCGTCCTCGCGGCAGTTGTCGACCGGTAGCTGATGGGAGCGCCAATGGTTCTCCACCATCTTGCCGTCTACCACTTTGGGGCCTGTCCAGCCTTTTGGGCTGCGAAGTACGATCATCGGCCAGCGAGGCCGCTCGACAGACGACAAAGTCTTCTCGCGGATCTGCGCAAGCCGATCGAAGACAGCATCGAGCGTCATCGCCATCTGCCGGTGCATGTCCACAGGTTCGCTACCCTCGACGAAGAGGGGCTCGTAGCCGTAGCCGATGAACAGCTGTCGCAATTCGTCATCGGAAAGCCGAGCCAGCACGGTCGGATTGGCGATCTTGTAGCCGTTGAGATGCAAGATTGGCAGTACCGCTCCGTCGCGAGCCGGATTGATGAATTTATTGGAATGCCACGCGGCCGCAAGCGGGCCAGTCTCCGCCTCTCCGTCGCCGACTACGCAGGCCACGACCAAATCAGGATTGTCGAGCACTGCGCCATAGGCGTGGACAAGCGCATAGCCTAGTTCGCCACCCTCATGGATTGAGCCTGGCGTTTCAGGCGCCGCGTGGCTCGGAATACCGCCTGGAAATGAGAACTGCCGGAATAGCCGTTTCATGCCGGCTGCGTCCTCACCGATGTCGGGATAGATTTCCGAATAGACGCCTTCTAACCACGTATTGGCGATCATGCCGGGGCCGCCATGGCCTGGGCCGCATACATAAATTACGTTTGCATCCCGCTCTTTGATAATTCGGTTCAGATGCACGTATATGAAGTTGAGCCCCGGCGTCGTTCCCCAGTGGCCTAGCAGGCGCGGCTTAATATGGCTTGCCCCGAGTGGCTCGCGCAGCAGCGGATTATCCATCAGATAGATTTGGCCCACCGACAAATAATTGGCGGCGCGCCAGTATCGATCAATCAGAACGATTTTATTCGAATCCAGATATTCTGCCATTGTCAACGTCAGTAGCCCTTATAGCGCGAATCACACCTGAACAGAATCATCCCATTTGAATGAACTTTCTTGACGATAAATCCATAAAAACCATCAAACAGGCGCTTCATATCACATCCAAGTCGACCCTCAACGAGAGGGGGACATTGTCCATTGATTGGCGCCATACGCAACGCGCCGATTCAGAGTTCGTCTATCAGGTCGTTCGCGGTGCCGTTCTCACCCATAAGCTACTTTCAGATGGACACCGCCAGATCGACGCATTTCACCTGCCGGGGCGTGTTCGACCTCAAAGCAGGTCCGAACCACCGGTTGACGGCAGGGGCCATTGAGAGGCTAGATTGCGACCGCCAGCCCCGCGGCCAAGGCGGCGGCGCTTATTCCACCGACAAGAAACCCGATTTTCCTGTTTCCAACAGAGCCGGCCACAATGGTCTTTGAGACAGTGTTGACAGCGATCGCGATCATGATGGCGTAGGCTGCCGTATTCGGATCGACGTCGCCACCTGCCATCCGGGCCATCGAGATCGTCACGGCATCGACATCGGCGACGCCGGACAGGGCCGCCACCACCAAAACGCCAATCCCGCCGAATATGCGACGCACCAGTTCTGCTGCCAGCATCACCGCCGCGAGCAACGCAGCCAGCTTGATCGCGGTCCCGATTTCGAGTGGGTTTGCGATCTGAAGGTCAGGCGTTTCCTGTTGGACGCTTCTGAACCACAAAACGGCAGCCCCGATACCCAGCACTGCCGCGGCAGTCAACAGCGCGGGAATAAGCGGCGAAAAGAGAGCGCCATTGAGCGCCAAGGCAATTGCGCCTGTGCGCAACATCATGACACCACTGGCAACGAGAATGCCCGCGCTTAGCAATCCCGATGATGACGGATGTTCGCGAGCCAGCCGCGCCAAAGCGAGCGTGGTCGCGGTCGAGGATGCCAGCCCTCCCGCACCGGCCGCCATGAAGACTCCCAGTCGATTGCCTAACGCCTTGACGGCGACGTAACCAGCAAACGAAATCGTCGCTATCATGATCGCGAGAAGCCAGATCCGATGTGGATTGATCGCGTTCCATGGATCAATCGGCCGGTTCGGCAGCAACGGCAGCAGCAGGAACGACATCGCGAGCAAAGTCAGGACGGCGCGGATTTCCTGCCAGCTCAATGAGTTGATCCAGCGATGCAGTGGTTCGCGCAATGCTAGAAGAACCGTCATGCCGACGGCGCAGGCAATGGCCAGTTGCAGATCCCCGACGACAGCCATGGTCCCGAGCAGGAAGGTCAGCATTCCCGCGACAACCGACGTTACGCTGGCACGGCCCTCGCTCCTCGCTTCCAGCCAGTGAAAGGCCGCGAACGCTCCCATATACCCTAGGAAGACCCATCCAATCACCGCAGCACTGGTTTTAAGGGCGACGAGACCGGTTACACCGCCCAGCAATCCGGAAAGCGCGAAGGTGCGAAATCCCGCGGCGCGTCGATTGTCTTCCGCATCCCGTGTTTGCCAGCCACGCTCCAGCCCGACAAGGAGCCCGATGGCCAGCGCCACGGTAAGCCGACTAAGGGCTTCGCTATCCATGATTATTCCGTGCGATCATGCTGCGCGCCGGAATTGCTCGGCACACTGTTGACAACTCGTGTTGCAATCTAGTCCCGTCACCTGATGATCACACGCATGATCTGCGTCAATAGCCACTTCCGACATGTGTGTGATGCTTGTTAAAGACTTCTGCGCTAAGTCGCGGATCGACTGCGCACGCTATCCCGCAGCACGGATTATATCGCGCGCCTTGGCGGAGACGAATTCGCGATCATCGTGACCGACAGACATCGGTACGTGGAGTTGCGGCGGTGGCGCGCCGGCTCTTTTCCGTCTCGCTGCCTTGAGGCGGCGGGATGGGCACGAGGAAAGGAGCTTTGGCATAACGGCGACTGAAGCAATTGAACTGCGGCATCTGCGCTATTTCGTGGCGGCGGCCGAACATGGCAGCTTCCGCAAGGCCAGCGTGGCCCTGCGCGTCCAGGAATCGGCGATCAGCCGCCGTATTCGCGATCTCGAGGGCCATCTCGGCGTCACCGTCTTCAAGCGATGCAGTTGGGGTGTTCAACTCACAAGCGCTGGCGAACGNTTTTTGCCGCGAGCCAAGCGTGCGCTTCGTCATGTTCAGGAGGGAGCTGGAGATGCCACCGTCGTCGGGCACGGGCGAGAAGGACGGATCAGGACCGGGATTTTCTCCTCAATCGCCTCCGGCTTTCTACGCGAACTTCTGGATGCTTTTGCGAAAGCGCATCCNGGGGTCTACGTCGAACTGATCGACGGAAATCCTTCCGAACATATCGCGGCAATTCGGCAGCTTCGACTCGACCTGGCATTCATCACCGGGACGATCCATTGGCCGGAATGTGAGACCGAGCTTCTCTGGACCGAGCGCGTGTTTGTCGTGCTGCCGAATGGACATCTGCTCTGCAAGCGTGCGGAATTGGAATGGGCGGACCTGGCCGGCGAAAAGTTCATCGTCAGCGACACGGCGCCCGGCGAGGAGATTCGCGACTATCTGGTCCAGCACCTGGCGGACCTCGGCCGGCATCCGGAAATTAATCCACAATTTGTCGGGCGGGACAGCCTTCTGGCATTTGTTTCNCCNGAGCGAGGCTTGACGCTGACCAGCGAGGCGACGACCGCGATGCAGATGCCAGGGATCAGCTATCGACCGATGCGCAACGAAATCCTGCCGTTCAGCGTCGTGTGGTCGCCGATGAACTACAATCCCGCCGCCGACCGGCTGTTGAACCTCGCGCGTTTGATGGCCTCGAAGATACGGACATAGCCCGTTCCGGTAGCCATAGAATTGGGGGCGAGAGTGGCCGAGGGGAGAAATCCGGGGCCAATACAGGTCAAAGCTTCACGGAACTGGAGATGCGCCGCGCCTTCGCGAACCCGCGATCCGTGGCGATGAAGCGCTCCAGCATCGGCACGATGAGCTTGGCCGGCTCGACCGGCGCGCCGCCTTCGGCCAGGAGGCGGCCGTATTCGGTGAGATCGCGATGGAGCACGGCGGGAAGCTCCACCGCAATTTTGACAGGCTTGTCGTCGGCGATGGGGCCGAGCTTGAGCTTGGTCATGACTATCCCCTGTATGCCTCGAGTACCAAATCTCGCGTCACGACAATCCTGACCGGGAAACCCGGCCGAATGGTCAGCGTCGGCGCGACATTGAGTTGGCGGCGGACGATCTGCTGGCCAGCGTCATTGATAGTATCCTGACCGCCGCTACGGATGGCGCGCAGTAGGCGGTTCTCGTCGCTGATCGCGAGTTCGGAGCCGATGCTGAGCAAGGTGGAAAGGCCGGCGGCCTTGGCGAGATCCCACCAGTGATAATCGACGCCATCCTCCAGGCCGGCATAGCCTTGCGTGTCGGCACCAGGCTGGCGCTCAAGAACGATGGAACGGCCATTCGGCATGATGAGGCGGTTCCAGACGAACAGGACGCGGCGTTGGCCGAACTGCACGTTGTTGTCATACTGGCCGATGATCCGTGTTCCTTGCGGCACGAGCAGGATGCGGCCCGTCGGGCTATCGTAGATGTTCTCCGTCACCTGCGCCGTAATCTGGCCGGGCAGATCAGAGCGGATGCCGGTGATGAGCGCGGCCGATATGACGGCGCCCGCCTGGAGCACGAAGGGCGAGGCCGGCGCCATGACGCGGTCCGATGAGGTCGTGCGGCGATCGACGGGCGCATTCAGGAAGGCGAGTTGTTTGTCCTGCGCGGTCTGCTGGCCGGACAATCCCGCCGCGCCCGCCATGTCGAAGCCGGCAAGGCCCGGCACTGGCGTCCCGGCGGCAGCCGGAGAAGCGGCCCGCGACTGGANAAACACGGTGCTGGTACGGGCCGCTTCCTCTTCGGCACGGCGTCGCTGTTCGGCCTCGTCGACGCCCGGCGTCGGAACGACGGGTGGTACGACAGGCTGGCCAGCATTCTGCGCGGACAGGATCGGCCGGCCGAGATCGCCGGGCAGCGGCGGCCCGAGAACGGGGCCGGTATAGTCGCGCGGCAGGCCGGCGAGGCCATCGGCGGACTGACGGTTGCCGGTCGAATACAACTCCTCGCCGTCCTTACCGCCAGGGCGCATCTGGAGGGCGTAGATCAGCGATCCGCCGATGCCGACAAGGGCGACGGCCGCGACACCGGCGAGAACCTTGCGCGACAGGCGCGTGACGCGCGGCGCCTCGGCGCGAAGCCGCATCGGGGCGGCAGCATTCGTTTCGTTATTCTCGCTCATGACGGNTCTCCCGTCCGCGCGGACGATCCTGACGGTCTGCTGCTTGTCGCCGCTGCCCAGACGCAGTTCGGCCGCGCCGAACAGGCGATCGACGATCAGGATGTTTTGATAGACGCGGCTGTTGACGATCTGCGCCTCACCCTCGGGGCCGATGACGAAGATTGGCGGCATCTCGCCCTGCACGATGCCGCGCGGAAATTCGACATAGACGCGGCGTCCGTCGTCATAGACGGAGATCGGTTTCCAGGGTGGATTGCTGCTGCCGGTCAGGCTGTAGCGATAGTTGCGCGCGGCGATGACCGGAATGACCGGTGCCGCCGGCATGGCCTGCCGCTGACCGGGTGTTTGCGGATAGGCCCAGGCGACAGCGGGCATATAGGGTTTTGGTCNGGAGCGCAGCCNCAGCATATAGGTGCGCTGATCGGTGGTGACGACGAGATTGGTGGTGATGTCGGCGCGCGAGGGTTTGACNNCAGCACATGGACGCGGCGGGTCGTGCCGCTGCCGCTCTCGGTATCGCCGATGATCCAGCGCGCGGTGTCGCCTGCCGCGATCGGGCCTGCGCCGGTCAGGCTCTCNGCCGGGTTCGAGCGCAATGTCGGTGATCTGCCCCGGCGCGGCATAGACCTGATAGAGCGCGCCTTCCGACCAAGGGTAGATCTGGATGGCGTTGTAATAGCCTTCGCGGCGCGGCTGCACGCGGGCGGCGGCATTGGCGTTCTCGACGCGAGCGGTCGGCGAGCCTGCGGCCGTGCCGCCGCGCGCCGGCGTCCATGCGGGCGGGACATGCAGCGGCTTTGGCCTGCTATCGACGACAGCGGCCGGCACGGCTGGCAGAGGCGGCACATCGGCGTCGTAGCTGATTTCCGGTGGTTTGTAGGAGGCGCAGCCCGCGAGCGCGCTTGCGGAAAGCAGCAAAGCCGCGACCGCGGATTTACGGAAAGACATGCTCCCGTCTTTGCGGATGATCGGCCGGCTCATTGGCTCAACTCTCGCGACCACGAGATCGCATTGACGTAGATGCCGAGGGGATTGGCCTTGAGCCGATCGGCGTCGCGTGGCGGCTGGAGCACGATGGTCAGGATCGCGGTCCAGCGCTCGGTCGCCGAGAGTTTCCCATCCTCGTAGCGTCGCTCGGTCCAGGCGACGCGGAAGGAATCCGCCGAAGCGCGGATGACGCTGGAGACCTCCACCGCAACCTGCTGCTTGCCGACCTTGGCGAACGGATCGTTGGCACGGGCATAGTCGTTGAGCGCGGCGGCGCCGCGATCCGTCGTCCAGTCATAGGCACGCAGCCAGTTCTGGCGGACGATGATCGGATCGGCCGGGATCGCACGGACCTGCTCGATGAAGCGGGCCAGATGCCAGGCGATCTGCGGATCGGTCGGCAGATAATCGGCGGTTGCTGCTGCGACGGTCTGCGCCTGGCCGAGCTTGTCGACCTGCACCACCCAGGGCACGACGGTCCCGCGCGCGGATTGCCAGACGAGCGCGGCGGCAAAGCCGGACGACAGGATCAGCGAACCGAAGGCCATGTAGCGCCAGTNTTTCGCCTGCACGCGGGCGGAGCCGATGCGTTCGTCCCAAACCTGGGCGGCCTTCTGATAGGGCGTTTCGGGCTGCGGGGTCTTGCCGTAGTGCGTGGCGGGTCGTCGAAACAGGTTCATGAGCGGTTGCTTTCGGAAAGGTTGACGGAAGAGCCGGAGCCGTGGCTATCGCCGGAACGCACGGCATGCGCCGCGGCGCTGACGCCGTGGCTCACGGCCTGATGGCGTTTCATGCGCTTCGCCCAATTGGGTGCGTCGCCGCGGGTTGGTGCCGGGCTCTCGGTGGAGGATGCGGCGGCGGCTGGAACTTGCCCGACCGCTCCCATGGTCGAGGAACCGCCGGTCATGCTGAAGCCGGCTTTCGCGCCATCCGCGTTGCTTGATTTGACGCTGTCGGTGACGCCGGCGGCGGCACGTCGCAGGGGCGATGCGACGGCGGAGCCGGCGGCGCGCGCGACCCCACCCAGACCGGACGCGACACTGGATGCGCCGGATTGGCTGAGGGAGCCGAGCGTGTAGGCGGACGAAGCCGCGCCGACTGCCGTGGCGCCTCCGCGAGCGGCCGCAGCGCCGCCCGAGATGGCTGCTGCTCCTCCCTTGGCGGCCAGGCCCGCCACGCCGGCGGCGGCCACTGCCGCTCCACCGACAGCCAGGCCGGTGCCGACCGCGGCGCCAGCGCCGAGTTGCGGTCCGCCTGAGACGAGGCCATTGGCGATGCCGGGACCAAAGATGCCTAAACCCAGCAGCGATAGCGCGGCGAGAACGATCGCCATGGCCTGATCGACGGTCAGCGTCTGCACACCGGCGCTTTGCGTGAACTGCGAAAATAGTGTCGAGCCGATGCCGATGATGACGGCGAGCACCAGCACCTTGATGCCGGACGAGACGATGTTGCCGAGGACGCGCTCGGCCATGAAGGCGGTCTTGCCGAACAGGCCGAAGGGGATCAGCACGAAGCCGGCGAGCGTCGAGAGCTTGAACTCAATCAGCGTGACGAAGAGCTGGATCGCCAGAATGAAGAAGGCCAGGATCACCAGCGCCCAGGCGAAGAGCAGGCAGACGATCTGGATCAGGTTTTCGAATACCGAGATCCAACCCATCAGAGGCGAGATGGCCTCAAGCAGCGGCCGGGCGGCGTCGAGACCTGTCTGCGCGACCTTGCCAGGGCGCATCAGGTCGGCGGCCGAAAAGCTTGTCCCGCTCGCCTTCAGGCCGAGGCCGGCGAAGCTATCGAAAATGATCTTGGCGAGATTGTTCCAGTTGGAGATGAGATAGGCGAAGACGCCGACGAACAGTGTCTTCTTGACGAGGCGCGCGATGATGTCGTCATCGGCTCCCCAGCTCCAGAACAAAGCCGCCAGCGTCACGTCGATGACGATGAGCGTGGTGGCGATGAAGCCAACCTCGCCGGACAGAAGTCCGAAGCCGGAATCGATATAGCGGGTGANAACCCCGAGGAAATTGTCGATGACGCCGCTACCCATGCGTCACCGCCTTTCGCCCGAGAACGCAGAGGAAGCACGACCGAGAAAACGATCGCGGGTCTCGGCCCAGACGCGCAGACATGCGGCCTCGTCGGCTGCCTTCTGGCCAAGCTGCTGGCAACGGCGCTGTTCCTCACGCAAGGGATCGCGTTCGGGCTGAACGATGCGCGATGCCGGCGATGCCGCCGGGTCATCCTTGCNGGTTGGCTCGATCGCTGTCGCCGTGATCGCGACCGCGACGAACATGATGGCGCCGATCCGGGCCAGCAGGTTGCCGTCCATGCGCCCGCCCTCAATTACCGTTGTTGAACATCTGCGCGTTGCCGGGCTGGTAGCCGCTGCCCGGCGTCAGGAAGCGGCGACGCTGCTCGCGGCCCTGTTCAGCGGCAGCAGTGCGCTCGGCTTCGGTCAGCGCCTGTGCCCTCCCATTCGCAGCGCCGACAGCGGTGAGATCGGCGAGTTGTTGCGCAAGGAGCGCAAGGAGCTGGTTGCCGGCTTGCGTCGCCTGCAGCGCGCCCGTTGCCGATTGGCTTTGGCTAACCAGCGCGGACATCTGTGTGCGGTTGCTGTCGATATTGCCGACGACGCCGGCTTGCACCCGCATCGCGTCCTGCAAGCCGCCGACCGTGTTCTGCCAGCGTGAGCGCGCTTCGGTGATGAGCTGCTGATCGGTCGCCGACATCGAGACGCTGCCGTATTTTTGGCTGAACATCTGGTCGATCTGCTGGACGTTGAAGGCGATGCCCTGCGCTTGCTGAAGAAGTTGCTGAGTGCGCTGGACGTTCTGCTGCAAGGTCTGAAGCGCGGAGAACGGCAGGCTCGCGAGGTTCTTCGCCTGATTGATCAGCATTTGCGCCTGGTTCTGGAGCGAGGTGATCTGGTTCGTGATCTGCTCCAGGGATCGCGCCGCCGTCAGCACGTTCTGCGCATAGTTCGACGGATCGAACACGACCAGCGCATGCGCGGGCATGGTCAGGATCGGCGAGAATGCGATGGGTGTGGCGAGCAGGCCTGCGGCGAGGATTACAGCACGCGAGCGGATAGAGCGAGTTTTCATGATTCAATCTCCTTCTCGGCTTGGGGGATCAGGGATGGGAAAGTCGGGATGAGATCGGCGGCCCAGCCGGCGTCGCGGGCTTGAAGCCAGGCTGCGAGAAAGCCGTCGCGGCCATGTTCGGCGACGAGGTTCGCGATCAGGGTCTGGTCGGATTTGGAGGATGCTGCGCAGAGCGCGAGGCCGACTTCGCTGAGGCCCAGCTCGAACAGGCGGTTGCCGCGCCGGGACTGGCAGTAATAGTCGCGTTTGGGTGTCGCTCGCGCGAGGATTTCGATCTGACGATCATTGAGGCCGAAGCGGCGATAGATGGCCGTGATCTGCGGCTCGATCGCGCGCTCGTTCGGCAGCAAAAGCCGTGTCGGACAACTCTCGATGATCGCGGGCGCGATATTGCTGCCGTCGATGTCGCTGAGCGACTGCGTGGCGAAGATGACCGACGCATTCTTCTTGCGCAGCGTCTTCAGCCATTCGCGAAGCTGACCGGCGAAGCCGTCATCGTCCAGCGCAAGCCAGCCTTCATCGATGATGAGCAGCGTCGGGCGACCGTCGAGCCGGTCGCCGATACGGTGAAACAGATACGNCAGCACGGCCGGAGCCGCCCCGGTTCCGACAAGCCNCTCGATCTCGAATGCCTGCACGGCGGCGCGGCCAAGCTGTTCGGCCTCGGCATCGAGCAGCCGGCCATAGGGACCGCCGACGCAGTACGCACGCAGCGCCTGTTTCAGATCGTTGGACTGAAGCAGGACACAAAGGCCGGTGATTGTGCGTTCCTCGACCGGCGCGGAGGCGAGCGAGGTCAGCGCCGTCCAGATATGCTCCTTGACTTCGGGCGTGATCGTGATGCCTTCGCGCATCAGGATCGCCACGATCCAGTCGGCTGCCCAGGCACGCTCATAGGTGTCGTGAATGCGGGCGAGCGGCTGGAGCGACACGGAGACGTCGGAGCCTTCCGTGAGCCCGCCGCCGAGATCGTGCCAGTCGCCGCCCATGGCGAGCGCGGCAGCGCGGATCGAACCGCCGAAGTCGAATGCGAAGACTTGGCTGTTCTCGTAGCGCCGGAATTGAAGCGCCATGAGCGCTAGCAGCACGGATTTACCCGCGCCGGTCGGGCCGACTACGAGGGTATGGCCGACATCGCCGACGTGCAAAGATAACCGGAACGGGGTTGAGCCTTCCGTTCTGCCGTAAAGCAGTGNGGGCGCACCGAAGTGCGAGTCCCACGCCTCGCCCGCCCACACCGCCGAAAGCGGGATCATGTGGGCGAGATTCAAGGTGCTGATGGGAGGCTGACGGACGTTGGCGTAGGCGTGGCCGGGCAAGCTGCCGAGCCAGGCATCGACGGCATTCACACCTTCGATCATGGCCGTGAAGTCGCGGCCCTGAATGACCTTCTCGACGAGGCGCAGCTTCTCATCGGCGCGACGTGGATCGGCGTCCCAGACCGTGATCGCGGCCGTGACATAGGCCATGCCGGCGACATCCGCGCCGAGTTCCTGCAAGGCCATGTCGGCGTCAGCCGCCTTGTTCGACGCATCGGTATCAACGAGCACGGATTGCTCGTTGGTCATCACCTCCTTGAGGATCGCGGCGATGGACTTGCGTTTGGCAAACCACTGCCGTCTGATCTTCGTCAGCAACTTTGTCGCGTCGGTCTTGTCGATCAGGATCGCCCGCGTGGACCAGCGATACGGGAACGCCAGTCGGTTGAGATCGTCGAGCAGGCCGGGCGTGGTCGTGGTCGGAAAGCCGGTGATGGTGAGGATGCGGACGTGCTGATCGCCAAGGCGCGGCTCCAGCCCGCCGGTCAGCGATTGATCAGCCAGCAGCGCGTCGAGATAGATTGGCGTCTCGGGAACACGGACGCGATGACGTTTCGTCGAAACGCAGGAATGGAGGTAAGTGAGCGTCTCGCTATCATCGAGCCAGGCGCATTCCGGCATGAAGCCGTCGAGCAGCGCGATAACGCGATCGGTGCGGTCCGTGAAGGCGCGCAGGATTTCATGCGGATCGACGCTGCTGCGCTCACGACCTTCGTACAGCCACGCTTCGGTGCGTGCGGCTTCCTCGGCCGGCGGCAGATAGAGGAAGGTGAGAAAATAGCCCGATACGAAATGGCTGCCCGCTTCTTCGAAGTCCGCCTTGCGCTCGGCATCGACGAGGCCGGAGGCCGGATCGGGAAAGACGCTATTGGGATAGGTCGCGGCCTCGTGACGCTGCGCTTCGACAANAATGCTCCAGCCCGATCCGAGACGGCGGAAGGCGTTGTTGATGCGGCCGGCGACGGCGACCAACTCGGCGGCGACGGCGGAATCGAGATCAGGGCCGCGAAATCGCGCCGTGCGCTGGAAGCTGCCGTCCTTGTTGAGCACGACGCCGTCGGCGACGAGTGCGACCCATGGCAGATAGTCGGCAAGACGGCTGGCGGAACGGCGATATTCGGCGAGGTTCATCATGGGCCGCGCTCCTCAGACCGACAGATGACCGGGGATGCGCAGATGCCGGCGTCCGACTTCGACAAAGAGCGGATCGCGCTTGGCCGCCCACACCGCCGCGAAATGTCCGACGGCCCAGATAGCCAAGCCGACCAGCCAGAGGCGCAGGCCGAGGCCCACGGCCCCGGCCAGCGTCCCGTTCAGAATCGCGATGGAGCGCGGTGCGCCGCCGAGCAGGATGTGCTCGGTCAGTGCGCGGTGGACCGGGACCGAATATCCCGGCACGGCGTCGAGTTGTTCGAAGGCGGCAGTCATCAGATCAGCGCTCCGCCGCCGAAGGAGAAGAACGACAGGAAGAAGCTCGATGCCGCGAAGGCGATGGACAGGCCGAACACGATCTGAACCAGGCGGCGGAAACCGCCCGAGGTGTCGCCGAAGGCGAGGCCGAGGCCCGTCGCGATGATGATGATCACCGCGACGATTTTGGCGACCGGCCCTTCGATCGACTGAAGGATTTTCTGAAGCGGTTGCTCCCACGGCATGGAAGAGCCGGAGGCATGGGCGGCCGGGAGCAGAATGAGATTGATGGTCGCGATAGCGGTGGTCGTCGCGATGGCGCGGTGAATGCGGATGGCTGTACGGATCATGCGGACTCCATGGCGTTCGAAGTGATTTGAGTGATGCGGTAATCGCCGTCGGGGCCGAGCCCTTCGACGCGAGCAAGTTCGGCGAGTCGGCGAGCGGAGCCGCGGCCGGACAGAACGGCGACGAGATCGATGGTCTCGGCGATCAGAGCGCGGGGGACGGTGACGACGGCTTCCTGGATGAGCTGTTCCAGCCGACGCAGTGCGCCGATCCCGGTTCCGGCGTGGATCGTGCCGATGCCGCCGGGATGGCCCGTGCCCCAGGCTTTGAGGAGGTCGAGCGCTTCGGCGCCGCGCACCTCGCCGATCGGAATACGGTCGGGGCGCAGGCGTAAGCTGGACCGCACGAGATCGGAGAGCGTCGCCACGCCGTCTTTCGTGCGCATGGCGACGAGGTTCGGTGCGGCGCATTGCGGCTCGCGCGTGTCCTCGATGATGACGATGCGATCCGCGCTCTTGGCGACTTCGGCCAGCAGCGCGTTGGTCAGCGTGGTTTTGCCGGTGCTGGTGCCGCCTGCGACAAGAATGTTGGCACGGGAGGCAACCGCGATACGTAGCGACGCGGCCTGATCAGCGGACATGATGCCGGCGGCGACATAGTCGTCGAGCGTGAACACCGCGACGGCAGGCTTGCGGATGGCGAAGGCAGGCGCCGCGACGACCGGCGGCAATAACCCTTCGAAGCGTTCACCAGTTTCGGGAAGCTCGGCGGAGACACGCGGGCTCCGCGCATGAACCTCCGCGCCAACGTGATGCGCGACCAGACGCACGATGCGTTCGCCATCGGTCGCCGACAGTCGCTCGCCCGTATCAGCCAGCCCTTCGGGGAGCCGGTCGATCCAGATACGTCCGTCCGGGTTCAGCATCACCTCGACGACGGCAGCGTCTTCCAGAAATCGCGCGATGGCCGGACCGAGCGCCGTGCGCAGCATGCGCGCGCCGCGCGCGTGACGTTCTGAATGTTGATGCACAGCCGCCATATCGCCCCGATTTCCAGCCGGGACTGACAGACGCACCCCATGCGGGGCTGATTAAAAGAGCCAGATCTGAGGCGACTTCAACAAGAAAACAGAGGCGTAGCAGTGTAGCGCGCAAATACAGGAGATCGGCGGGATCAAAGACCCGAGGTGAGCAAAAAGAAGGTCGTCGAAAGGAAGATTCCATGATCGACGGACAGATTCGGCATTGGTGCTGCGCCATTTTTTGCGCGCTGCGTGCGTTCGTGGGGCAATGATTGAGAACGGTTTTCAACGCGACCCTATAGTCGACGGGCGCAAGGGCAGCGGGCTATTCGGACACTTCGCTCGGCCCGGCTCCCGGCACATCGTCCGGGATTTCGCGCAGAAAGCTCTGGCCCTTCTGCAATCGCTTGCCGAGTGTCTCCACGAAGCCGTCAAACCGCTCGCGGCCTTTGGCCTGCGCGGCAGCGTGAGCGTCCGGTGGCACGGGCGGGGTGATCGACAGCCAGAAGCGCACATAGAGCGCCAGTGTTTCGGCGGTGACACCGAGATCGCGCTCCATCCGCTGGACCTGTCGGGACAACCTGTCGAGCCGGCGTGCGAAGGCCGCTTCGCGCGCGTCCGCGTGGTCTGGCGACAAGAACGAACTGACGGCCGCCTCGACGATCGCGGATCGAGGTAATTTCTTGCGATCGGCAAGCTCATTGATGCGCCCGATGAGTTCGACGGGCAAAGTGAGATTGAGACGGTCGCGCATGGTGTCACAACTCCATGTTGTCGCCGGGATCGAGCGAGACCTGGCGGGCGATGCCGGTCATTTGGCGACGAAGCGCCTGGCGCTGGCGCGCGACGTCTTCCGGCTCGTCGTCGAGGATGCGCGTGAACTCCTCGGCGGGACGCATTTCGGTCGTCTCCTTGACGATCGCAACATGGTCGGGAAGCTCGGGTTCGCGGCGCAGGCCCGCATTGGCCTTGTCGGGCTTGTGGGCGGCTATCAACGCGGGATCGGGCTTTTGCGGGTGGAGCGTCGACCAGCCATCCTTATGACGGGTGCGCCCGGATTTCGTCGGGTCGGGAGGCGGCAGCACGCGCTCGCGAAATCGCGCATCCTCGTAATAACGCGCCTTCTTCGCCCGCACGGGCGGTGTGCCGGCAGCCATGACGATCTCGTCGGTCGGCGGGAGCTGCATGATCTCGCCTGGGGTGAGCAGCGGCCGGGCGGTTTCCGAACGCGACACCATCAGGTGGCCGAGCCAGGNGGAAAGCCGGTGCCCGGCATAGTTCTTCATCGCCTTCATCTCGGTCGCGGTGCCCAGCGCATCCGAGACGCGCTTGGCGGTCCGCTCGTCATTGGTCGCGAAGCTGACGCGGACATGGCAGTTGTCGAGGATCGAATTGTTGGCGCCGTAAGCTTTCTCAATCTGGTTGAGCGACTGGGCGATGAGGAAGCTCTTGATGCCGTAGCCGGCCATGAAGGCGAGTGCCGACTCGAAGAAGTCGAGGCGGCCGAGCGCCGGGAACTCGTCGAGCATCATCAGGATGCGGTGCTTGCGCTCTTTGGCATGCAGATCCTCGGTGAGACGGCGGCCGATCTGGTTGAGGACAAGGCGGATCAGCGGCTTGGTGCGCGAGATGTCGGACGGCGGCACGACCATGTAGAGCGTGGCTGGCTTTTCCTCCGTAGTGAGATCGGAGATGCGCCAGTCGCACCGGCTGGTGACTTCCGCCACGACGGGATCGCGATAGAGGCCGAGGAACGACATGGCGGTCGAGAGCACGCCGGAACGCTCGTTGTCGGATTTGTTGAAGAGTTCGCGCGCGGTCGAGGCGACGACCGGATGCGGGCCGGCTTCACCGAGATGCTTCGTCGCCATCATCGCGGAGAGCGTCGCCTCGATCGAGCGTTTCGGATCGGAGAGAAAAGCTGCGACGCCGGCGAGCGTCTTGTTCTCCTCGGCATAGAGGACGTGCAGGATCGCGCCGACGAGAAGGGAGTGACTGGTCTTTTCCCAATGGTTGCGCTTGTCGAGCGAGCCCTCGGGATCGACCAGGACATCGGCGACGTTCTGCACATCGCGGACTTCCCATTCGCCGCGCCTGACCTCGAGCAAAGGATTATAGGCAGACGATTTCGGATTGGTCGGATCGAACAACAGGACGCGGCCATGCCGGGCGCGAAAGCCGGCGGTGAGCTGCCAGTTCTCGCCCTTGATGTCATGGACGATGGCCGAGCCCGGCCAGGTCAGAAGCGAGGGCACGACCAGGCCGACGCCTTTGCCGGAGCGCGTCGGCGCGAAACACAGGACATGCTCCGGTCCGTCATGGCGCAGATAATCCTGCTCCAGCCGCCCTAGCACCACACCGTCAGCGCCGAGCAGGCCCGCGGCCTCCACCTCCTTCTTCTCGGCCCATCGCGCCGAGCCGTAGGTGGCGACATTCTTGGCTTCGCGAGCGCGCCAGATCGACATGCCGATGGCGACGGCGATCGCGATGAAGCCGCCGGACGCGGCGATGAAGGCGCCTTCCGTGAAGATGCCCGGCGTATAAGCGTCGTAGAAATACCACCACCAGAAGAAGGCCGGCGGATAGTAGACGGATACGCCGGCGAGCTTGAACCAGGGTGTTCCGGNCTGCGCCTGAANACCGAGCTGCCAGGCGACATATTGCGTGGCGCCCCAGGTGGTGGCGAGCACGATGAGGGAGACGACGAGAATCTGCCCCCAGAGGATTTTGGTCGCGGACATGGCGAGATCCTTTCTGCTGATGTCAGATGCCGAGATCGCGCTTGCGGCCGATCGCCCATTCGATACCGCCGCCGTCCTTGGCGATGCCGGCGACGTGCTGACCGAGCTTGCGTTCGAGGTCGCGGGACCACGGCACGAGCTGGAAGCCGAGCCCGTCATCGATCATCGCGAAGCGGCCAGAAGATAGCGTCAGGCGCTGGCGCACGGTGCCGGCGACGTACTCGCCGACCTGTGCCCTCACATGCGGCAGGCCGGTTTCGGCCGAGAGTTTGTCACCAACTGCATCGAGTTCGCGCCGACGCAGGGTGTTAAGAAGATCGCGCTGCATCACGATGCGTTGGCCGTCCCGGCGCGCCAACCCCTGATCGGCGAGATGTTCGGCCCGGGCCAGCATGGCATCGCGTANCTCGCGGCCGAAACCGGCCTGTGACAGCGGCATCGGCTCGCGCTCGACAAGGCGATGGTCGAGCCAGGTCGCGCCGGGCGCGATGACCTGCGCCTGAAGATCGAGATCGGAGCGCGTCGCGAGCACGAGGGTCGGACGTTCGTCCGCGGGGCCGCCGAAGCGGCGAACCTCGACGATGCCGCCATTGGCTGGCGCGCGTTCAAGAGCGTCGACGTCGCGAAAGCGGATATGATGCGCACGCCCGTCGACGCCATCGATGACGGCATAGGCCTCACCGTTCAGCCNGTCGTGCAGGCCGCGATCGACGAGCCGGCCGATGATCGGAGCTTCGGCTGTGCCGCCGTCGATTACGAAATCGGAAAAGCCGCGATCCTGGTCGCGCCCGGCGAAGGCGCGATGCATGGTCTTGATGATGTCGCCGCGGATGGCGAGATCGCGCAGCGTGCGTTCGGCTCCGAGTCCGACCGTCCACTGGCCGGGCTCGCCCTCGAACGCGAGGTCCATCTTCTCGAGATACTGAAGGCGGCCGACCATGAGGCGGCGCAGTTCGGGATCGGAGGGACCCTGCCGATCGGGGCGCAGATCGATGAAGCCGGTCTCATTGGCGGCGCGTTGAATCTCGCCATCGATGCGGGTCCAGCGCTCAGTGGTGATTTCCTTTTCGAGCGCGTTGCGAATTTCGTGTTCGGGCTTCGGACCGAGTTCGATGTCGACCAGGTCCATGGCGCGTGAGCGCAGGCCCCGGCTGATATAGTCGCGCGAGATGACGAGATCGGCACCGGTCTCGTCGACGCCACGCACCAACAGATGGACATGGGGATTGTCGGTGTTCCAGTGATCGACGGCGATCCAGTCGAGGCGCGTGCCGAGATCGGCTTCCATCTGCCGAGCAAGGTCGCGGGTGAACGCTTTGAGATCGGTCATCTCGGCCGCGTCTTCCGGCGAGACGATGAACCGGAAATGATGCCGGTCGTCCTTGCACCGCTCGGCGAAGGCGAGGTCGTCGGCACGATCGGTCCGGGCGTCGAACATGACGCCTTTCTCTCCGTCGCGGCTCACGCCCTCGCGCTTGAGGTAGCTGACATGGCTGGTCANGGGCGCCGAGCGATACGCCTTGCCCTGATGGCGGGCGATACGCGCCTTGATGACAACGCGGCGTTGCGGGGAGAAGATCCGCGAGCGGCCGAAGACGTTGCGGCCACGCCCGAAGGTCGAGTGGCCAAGGCTTCGGCCTGCCTTGCCTGCCGGCGCTCCGCCAGACGTATGGCCGGCACGCTGCGCAGCGGCGAGCACCTGATTGACGAAGCTCTTTGTCCTCGGCGCGCGCGTCGAACGGACGCGGCCCGGCTTGATGCGGAAGTCGCTGTCGCGCTCGCTCATGGCGGCGCTCCGATCGGCGCGCGAATCGCGCCGTGCATACGAAAGCGTTGAAAACGCTCGTAAAATCCGGGCAATATGCCCGCGACCGACCGCCATGCCCACGGAAACACAAGCCATGCCAATGGCTTGCGTTGATCCGGGCATGGGCTTTACCTTGCCCTCTTCCGGTCGTTTTGCCTGCCTTCCCCCTCCCTGCACGCCATGACACGCGGGAGCCCGAGACCATACGACAGATGCCGAACCGGCTCATGGCGTGGTCCTGTCGCCCGAGCGCATGACGAACAGGCCATCGGACCGCGGAGTGACAGCGGAGAGATCGCGCGCCGGGGCTGCGTTCGGAGCGGTGACGGATGAACGCCCGGCCGGAATGGGATCGACGGCCGATCTGCGATCCGGCTGTGCGATGAACAGCGGCGAGCGGGTCCAGGCGAGCGGATGGGCAGCCGCCGTCACTGTCCCGCCGGAGCCGATGGCTGACGCGACAGCGGCGACATAGGCGCGGGTCTCAGTGGGCAGAGGGTGGCCGTTCAATGCTTCGTCATAGCGGCCGGGACCGGCGTTATAGGCCGCGATCCAGCCCGGCGATCCATAGCGGTCGAGCAGTTCGCGGATATAGCCGCTACCCGCGATGATATTGTCACGCACGTTATAGGGATCGGCGCCGAGACGATGGCGAACGCGCAGTTCCGCCCATGTCGCCGGCATGATCTGCATCAGCCCCATCGCGCCCTTCGGCGAGATGGCGCGCGGATCGTCTGCGCTTTCCGCGCGCATGACGGCGCGAATCCAAACGGCCGGCAACCGGAAGCGCGTCGCGGCCTCAGTGATATGGGCGGCATAGGGATTGCTGGCCGAGCCCGGTGCGACGGCTAAGCTCTGCGCCATCGTGGCCGCCGGCATGACGCTCACGATGACAAGGCCGGAAAGGAGAAGAAAAGCCATGCGCCGGGCCGCACGATGCAGCCCGGATACATTCAGATGGCTCGTCGGTGAACGGCGAGTGGGCATCGCTCAATCCTTCTCGCCGCGATCGCGTTGACGCGACCAGTGCAAAGACCAGGTGTTGCCGGCATCGTCGTCACGGAACAGGTTGGCGCGGATCGGCTGCGCCAATGCCGGATCGTCGATCACCAGCGCGATGTATTCGCCGGCGCGCTCGCCGGTGCGCTTCCAGCCCGCGCCGATCTCCGGGCCGATGTCTCTGACACCGGGGTCGTGGTCATGGATGCGGTAGTCCGGCGCATTCTCCGCATCCGAGGGCTCGGCCGGAACGATGACGATGTCGTGGAAAAGCGTGAATGTCTCGATGCGCCCGACGATGCGGGATTCCTCGCGCGTGAACTGTCCGATTTGCGGCATGATGGTCTCCATGCGGTGGTGTTGGGAAAGCCATCGGCGAGCACCGCTCCCGCCGATGAGGAAGCGGTCAGCGCGTCGGTGCGCACCATTGAAAGCGACCGTCGCCATCCTCGTCGGTCCACAGCGGGACGGCGCGGCCGATGATCTGATCGGTGGAGGTCAAGCCGAAATAGCGGCCGTCAAGACTGTCGTTGACCTGCCAGTTCATGAGAAAGACTTCGCCGGTCGCGATGCGTCGGCAACCCTGCCAGACCGGAAGATCGCGGCCGGCGCGATCGCGGTCGAGCGCCACGCCGACATTGACGCCATCGACGGTGATGGCGAGGTTCGAGCGGCAAACCGTTTGCCCGGACACGGCGAGAATGCGCTTCAACAGCGGCACGCCCTTCGGCAGATAGCCGCGCTCGGCGAGGAAGGTGGCGAGTGGTTCCGGTGCATCGACGGCGACCAGATCGGTGACTTCGAACGGTCCCTCGAAGTCGATCGAGTAGAAGCCGATCGGCGCGCTGGCCGATGCGTTCCAGATCAGCTTGATCGGCATCGGCGTAAGCCCCGGATAGCCGACACCCATCGTTGCCAATGCTGTCGCGAGGACGAAGCCGGCGCGTGTCACGGTTCGACCTCCGGCGTAGCAGAAAGGCGCGATGCTGGTCTGGCGTGTAGGCGCGCGGCTCCTGGCCGGCGGCTATCCGGTTATGAACATGCCGCCAGTGATCGGGCGAGACCGCTGCGGGATCGATGCCGAGACGTTCGATCGCGTCGATCGCCTGCAGCACGCGCTCGACCTTCGGCCAGCCTTCGAGCTTGAGCAGGATGTCGCCGCCGGGACGCACGAAGGGCAGCGTCTGGAACGGCTCGCCGCGGCGCACCGCGCGCACGATGTCGATGCGCGAGATGATCGTGCCGTACTCGCCCGCCGCCCAGCGGACGAAGGCAAAGATGCTGTTCGGCGCGAAACCGACAATGCTGCGGCGGCGATCGAGGATCTGTTCGTAATTCTTGCGGCCGAACCTGATCCAGTGCTCGACCTTCTGTTTCTGGAAGGTCAGTTCTACCATTGTCGTGAACGGCGCAGGCCCGTCCGGCTGCGGACGGCTGCGCGCGCGATGGACCGTTCTGCCGGTCATGGCTGATCTCCCGCGGTGGGTGGAAATTCGCGCGCGAGCAGCTCGCGCAGCGCCTCAGTGACGGTGATCCCGCGTCGGAAGGCCGCGACCTTGATGCGACCGCGCAGCTCAGGCGTGATGTCGATGGTCAGGCGGGCGGTGAACTCATTGCCGACGGCCATGCCGGTCGGTTGCGGCTCAGTCGCTCTGATCCAGCTTTCGGGACTGCCCGGCCGAGACGCAAACCGGCGTTTGTCGGTGCGTTCCGTCATGCCGCGCCTCCGCCATGGAACGGCAGAACGGCGGCGATGCGCGCGCGGGCGCGCTCAACCATGGCGGCGTCGATCTCGCAGCCGAGATAATGACGGCCGCTGAGCCGGCAGGCTCCACCGGCCGCGCCGGAACTGGCGAACCAGTCGCCGACCAGACCGCCTTGCGGATAACTGGTGCGGATCAGGATTTCGAGAAGCGCTGACGGCTTCTCGGTCGGATGGATCGCGCGACCATGACAATTGCGCACGTAGATGACGGAGCGCATGAGCCTTGGCCCGCCGTCATGGCTGAGATAGTGGCCGGCATCGATCTGGCCGGTATGCGGCGGACGTTGCTTGCGCCGCGCGGTGCGCGCCGTTGCATCGGGCGTCGTCTGCACATCATTATAGATGTCGCGCCACGGCGTCTCAGTTGGATAGAACTGGACGGCCAGTTCATGCACGCGCTTGAAGCGATCGGCGTGGAAGCTGGAGCCGTTCTGTTTCTCCCAGACGATTTCCTGCGCGATGCGCAAGCCAGCGGCGGCGAAGCGGTCGGCGGTCGCCATGAAGCATCGCAGCGAGCCGAACACCCACAACGAGCCGGTCGGGCTGAGCGCATCGCGAGCGTGCGCAATCCAGCCGTCGACCCGGCGGTTCCAGGCGAGCGACGTGTCGCCATAGGGCGGATCGGCGAGGATCAGATCGAACGGGCCGTGCACCGGCATGAGGTGGCGGCAATCGCCGGTGAGGATCGTCATGATGCGATCCTGCCGATGCGAAGTTGCTCGATCTCGCTGGCGAGCGCGGCGATCTCGCGCGCGGCGGGACCGCCGTCATCGATCTCGAAGGTCAGCCGGCCCGACTGCGCGGCGTCGGCGTAGATGACGCGCTGCCCGATCGCCGTGCGCAGCACCGGCGGATCGTGATCGGCCAGCGTCTCGGCCGTCTCGCGAGCGATGACGGTGCGCGCGCCGCAACGGTTGAGGACAAACCGCGCAGCAAGGCCGGGGCGATAGATGCGCGCTTCGTTCAGAAGCGCGAGCATCTCCGCCGAGGCCCAACCGTCGAGCGGAGACGGCTGCACCGGGATCAGCACCAGGTCGGCTGCGAGCAGCGCTGAACGCATGAGACCGGCGACACGCGGTGGACCGTCGATCACGACATGATCGACGTCGCGCGCCAACTCCGGCGCCTCACGATGCAGGGTGTCGCGCGCAAGGCCAACGACACCGAACAGGCGCGGCAGGCGTTCACGGGCGCGTTGTTGCGACCAGTCGAGAGCCGAGCCCTGCGGGTCCGCGTCGATCAGCGTGACCCGCTTCCNCTTCTCGGCCCATTCGCCCGCGAGATGCAGCGCCAATGTCGTCTTGCCGACACCACCTTTTTGATTGAGGAGCGCTACGATCATGACGCGCTCCGATCGTGAACTTGCCAGACCAGTTCACGATCAAAGGGAAACGAGTTTCCGATTTAAGGAGCAAAACAGCGGCGAAGTGCCAGCCGTTTCCGGCCTTCGCGTCATCGCTGCGGAGGTTATCCGCAGGCGTGCAAAGGTGCGGGGGCGTTAGAAAGATTCCGAAGGAATCTAGGTTAGAGAAGTTACGGCCGTCGCAAGCCTTTGAATCACGGCGATGAATCGCCGATTCCGGTCCCCGATAGCACGAGGATCGGGTCCCTGATGGCACGATAGGGGCGGTCCCCGATAGCACGAGTGAATTCACAGCTTGTCCCCAAAACGCGTTGACGGTTTCCGTCGCGGGCGCGGCGGGGTGAAAAAGGTCGGATCGGTTGCGACGAAGGTAAGCAGTTCGGGACCACCGACCTGCTGCGTGATGGCGAGCCGGTAGCCAGGCAGGGGCTGGCGGCGGATGATGTCGCGCAGGTCGTAGGCGAAATGCTTCAGCGGCGAGAGGCTGCCGGATTTCCGGTGCAGGTGCGCAAAGTCGAAGCTCCAACCGAAGGACTGGCGACCGCCGTGTTTGCGCACGACGCGGTAGAGCCAGCGTTCGAGACCGCCGGTCAGATCGAAATAGGCGCGGTCGATGGTCAGAACGAGCGCGTCGTCAAGAACGGCGCGATAGAACCAGTCCGGCAGGATCAGCCNGACGCCGACAGGGCGACCGTCGCGATCGGTTCGCTCCTGCCATTCGTTGATCCACGAGAAGCGATGCCGACGACCTTCCGCCGGTTGGCGGATCGAGGTCGCGACGGTGGTGGATTGGAGCCGGTCGAGCGCGGCCTTCAGGCGCTGGTAATCGCGCAGCGATACGCCGCGACCGACGAAGGTGAGAATCTCATAGGGCGTCGTCGCCATGAGCCGGGAGGTGCGCAAGCNCGCGTCGCGCGCCTCGACGATCTGGCTCGCGGCCCAGATCAAAATATCGGCATCCCAGATGGTCGCCATGCCGTGATCGGGCACAGCCTCGACACGGATGGTCACATCGCCGGCCTTGAAATCGATGGGCGCGATGCGTTTTGATTTGGCGAGGGAGAAGAACGGATAGGCCATGAGATCCTGTGCATCTCGTGGCGCGAAGTCGCCGGGGAGCGCCCGGAACAGATCGAGCTGTCCGCGCTCCGAGGGGGACTGTTGCCGCGCCGCCATTCGGGAAATCGTGCGCCGTCAGCGTGCGTATCGTCCTGCGCGCGCCTGCGACGTCGGCGACTGGCGCTTGGCGGGAAGAACCGAACCGCGGGGATCGGAGGTCGAAGTGACGGCGCCGCGATCGGCCCAGGCTTCAAGATCGTCGATGGCATAGACGACGCGGCCGCCGAGCTTTCGGTAAGCCGGGCCGGTTCCGTATGTCCGGTGCTTTTCCAGTGTCCGGGCGGACAGGCCGAGGAATTCGGCAGCTTCCTTGGTGCGCAGAAAGCGCGGCGGGAGAACGGCGAGTTCGGGTCGCATGGATCGGCCTTTCGTGGTGTTTGCGTGAGCCGCTGGGAATCAGCGGCGGGCGAAGACCACGATGGCGAAGCGAAACAGGTGAGATGGAGTGGGATTTTAGGAGACCTGAAATCCCACCCATGTCCGCCAAGCCCTGGAGCGGGCCGACAGCAAAGACGTGTGCGCGGCGGATGGAAGGAATTTTGTGAGAAGCGTTGCGCTGTCGGCCTGTACGTCAGCGGTTCGCGAGAAGCGGGCAACGCATCCGCAGGAGTCCTGCGATCATGAAACGGCGATGTTGCGACTTCATTGTTGGTCGTTTTCGGTTCGCCTGGTTCGCGAACCCTGGGATCGCCGGTGGCGCAGCAGAGTTCGATAACCTCCAGCGACCATCGCGTGGGCATCGCGAAGCAATGCCATGACGGTATGGCGGACCGAGGATATCTGCCAGTCGTCCCGCTTCATCCGCGGAAGACGGAAGATGATCCGGGCGATCTCCTGTTGGGTGGCGCCATCCCGGAAACCGTCGAAAGCTTGCAGCATATGGCGCATCCGCCTGCGTTTCTGCCGCGTGAGGCGTGTGTCCGGCGGCACAGCGCGGCCGTAGAGCGATGCAAGAAGGCGGTNAATGGACTCTACCCGATCAAATCCTTCCAGACCGATCGGGACCATGGCGACCAAAGGAACCGCAGGCGAATGGCCGGCGGGCAGGATGGNCTGGAGATGCTGATNTCTGCTCACCTCGTAGAGGAGGAGCGTTTCGCCACCCTGTTCGATCGATTGAGCGATATCGAATGCGGCTCGTGCATCGCGATCCAAAGAGAAGATCGGAGGAGCCGCCGCCAGCACGACTGTGCTGGTGTCGGCATGCGGAAGCCAGAACACCTGCGCCTTGGGAGGAGCTTGCTGCGGATCAAGCGGAAATCGCAGTCCCCAATGCTGCCGAATCCTGTCGGTCAGCGATTGAGGATCCGCCTTGTTACGCGAGTACGCATCGAAATCATGATCATACGCTTCGTTGCGACGGAGCCATTCCCAAGCGATGTCAGAAGCAGCAAGCCCGTCAACGTGGAGGTAGAGCGCCGAGGAGCGCCATCCTGAAGCGTCCGGTACATGGTCAGTCCTTCCTCCGTCAATTTGCGGAGGAGCCAGCATTCCCGGAACGATTGTGATGCTGAAGCCGCGAAGTTTAGCGGGGCGATGCCGCAGCGGCATCGCGTGGATCAGTGACACTGACTTTCGCGCACCAACTCGCGATACCCGTGCTCGGTCATCCAGCGGGCACGCGCAAGGTGAGTGTCGTGGATCCGACGACAGCGATGCGGATTGCTTTGTGGATCGAGGCCGAACAGGATTTGAACGGCTTCCTGCCAATCGGCGCCGTCACGCGCCGCGTCGAGTAGCCGCAAATAGAGAACCATATGCTCGCGGTCATAGCTGGTGAGCCGCCGACTTATGGGCGGCTCATCCAGGAACGCGAATGTCGATGGTTCCGTCATCGCCGGACATTGGCATGGTTACGATATTTTAACCATCGCCCGATGCGTGCATCTTTGAATGATGGTGCATGGCCCGATGGCGCGGAACGACTATCGATGGGCCTGGCGGTTAGACGTGTCATGATGCAGCAGAANCCCTTGCCCCTTGTCGGTGGAGAGCAGAACGATCCCTGCCGCTTCAAAGGCCCTGCGCACCTGATCGCGCGTCGTTTCGTAAACCTCGAGGCCGCTTTCGGATTCGAGGCGTTTCAACGCGGTCAGCGATATGCGGGCCTTGTCAGCGAGCGTCTCCTGCGTCCAACCCAGCAACGCGCGTGCGGCCCGCGATTGTCGGGAAGTGATCATGCATGATCACCTCCCACCGACGCGAACGCACCTGCCAGAACTGCGACTATAATAGTCGTTCTTGGCGCTTCCATCCAGCCGAAAGTCACCTCGAGGCGCTGCGGCGAGAGTAGTCGGCCGACGACTGATTCGGTCGTGCCGCCATGCCGAAGGCGGGGCCGAAGCCCCATCCGGCTCAGGCGAACGGATCGATCTCGCCGACGATGGTGTCGGCATCCCCATCATATTCGGCGGCGGGCATGACGCTCATGGTGCCGTCGCCGGCGCGGTAGATGATGATCGTGACCATCAGGGTGGCGGCAAGGCTGAAGGCGAAGGCGTGAGCGTCTGCGAGGGACATTTTCGTAGCTCCTGTCTGGAGGCGGGGACCATCCCCGCTCGACAGGCGCCCGAGATGTTTCGGTCGCGGCCGGGGTCATCAGAGAGGCGAAGCCGACCTGACCGCACGCTTCGCGTAGCGGACCCCATGAGGGTTGACCCCANNCGAGGCCGGGATTGAAACTAGGGTCAGCCTCAAAGAACGGGGANNTGGTGCCCGCTGACCGGAGCGGAAATCCTCGCGTTGGGCGCTGCCGTGGCTCTGCCTTCACCCTGATGATTGCGATACCGTCGAGATGGGNGGCCGCTGCATGTCCGCAGCCGANAATGGTGGGAATGGAGTCGGGCGCNNGACTTTTTCGTCTGAGCCGGATGGGGCTTCGGCGCCCATGGCCAGAAAGGGAAGCGCGTGGCAGTCGCGATCCGACGCGAACATGGAAAATCCCGGCAGCTTTCGCCGCCGGGTTTCCGGTATCCCGATCAGAATGGGATGTCGTCGTCATCGACGGTGTTGTCGCCGTCGTTCTGGGTCTGCTTCGCTCGGCTCAGGAAGTCCACCGTCTCGGCGATGATCTCGCAGCCGTAGCGATCGACGCCCTGCTGGTCAGTCCATTTCGTGTAGTGGATGCGGCCGCGCACCAGAACCTTCATCCCCTTCTCACAATGCTGCTGGATCGTCTTGCTGAGGCCGTTGAAGGCGGTGATGCGGTGCCATTCGGTGTCCTGGACTCGGTAGCCGTTCTCGTCCCGGATGACCTTGCCTTCCGAGTAGCGGGGGCGCGAGGTAGCGAGTGTGAAGTGGGTGATGCTGGCGCCGCCGTTGGTGGTGCGGGTTTCAGGGGCCTGGCCGATGTTGCCGGCGAGAATGACGATGTTCTGCATGGTGAGTCTCCGTTGCTTCTCGGAGGGGCCAATCCCTTCCGATGAGACCCGGCCAAGACCGGCGGGAGACTCCTGCACTGGCGCCTTTGGCGGCAGCCGACCCCTAAGGCCCGAAGTGGTGCGGGCAGGCGCGTAGCGCCAACACGGTTCGGAGCCGCGGGGTTGCTGGTGGAAACCGAACGGGCTTAGGGGATCAGTCAATCGGAGGGATTTGCGCCTTTCGAGAGCCGGAAGATGACGCACAGTCAAACCATCGTCCTTGCCAGCAAGAGCGCCCGATCAGGCTCATCCGCCATGCGAACGCACCATTCAGAACCCTCTTTGCTTCCTCATGCGTCCCTGCGGAAAAGGCAGGTTGGAACAAGAATAGTAGGGCTATCGGGTTTCGGGCGCACGGCGCTGCCCCACCGTATCAGCGCGAAGAGGAGATGCATGCGGATCTGCGTGGGGCGGGATGAAGGTGTTCGCGGCTATCTCCACACCAATATAGGACAGGCCACCCCGGCGGGCGGTGATCGCCACGGCTGCGGGATTCGCTGTCAGACGGCGCTTTTCGAAACGGGCGATGCGGATCGAACGTGCCGGCGAGCCCGTCCCTGATACGATCGATCTTGTTCTGATCGGGATACCGAAAGCCGGCGTCGAAATCCTCCGGAATGTCTCGTGGGAGCGCAGGATCGCGGCCGTCGCCTCAGCGCGTAAGGACGGCTGTTCCGACCGCGTAGAGATTAAGCATCGCTGCGATGCCGATGAATAGACCGCCAGCGCCGCACAGCAGATTGAGGACGAGACCTCCGTCGATCATGTGCTTGGCGATTCCGTGGACAAGCGTGGTGCCGGCGACCGCGGCCGGAATGGCGAAGATCGCCAGCGCGACAAGACGCAGAGCCGGATTTTTCGCAAAGCCGACGAGCGCGATGACCAATGCGATCGAGCCGAGCGCGGCGCCGATGGCGGCAAGACCGGACATGAGAAAACTTGCATCCGCCGCATAGGCATATTGAAACGCGGTCAAACCGGCCGCAAAGGGCAAGGCGTAGATCGCGAGATTGTAGGCGAGCACGCAAAACGCGATCGTCAGGGAGATGGCGAGCAGGATCAGCGTCATGAAAACCTCCGTGCAAACGGTTGAGGGTCACGACAGGCTGCCGGGAGATACGCTCCGCCTGCGACTATGCTGCTTCGCCGGTTCTGCAAAAACGCTGAGGTATTCTGAACGAGAGCGGTTTTCTCGTAAAGACAATTAAAGCAGCCGCGAGGCGGCGGCGCATTATGCGCCGCCGTCGAACTTCATGACGGGGATGCCGAGTTTCCGGGCTTTGTCGCCGAGATTCTCTTGAATCCCGGTGCCGGNGAAGACGAGGACGCCGACCGGCAGGACATCGAGCATCGCGTCGTTGCGCTTGAACGGCGCGGCCTTGCCGTGTTTGGTCCAGTCGGGTTTGAAGGCGATCTGCGGCACCTTCCGGTTGTCGGCCCATTTGGCGGCAATGAGTTCGGCGCCCTTCGGGCTTCCACCGTGCAGCAGCACCATGCCCGGATGCTTGGCGTGGACCTGATCGAGCCTGGCCCAGATCAGGCGGTGATCGTTGAAATCGAGACCGCCGGTGAAGGCGACCTTCGGACCGGGTGGCAGGAGCACCTCGTTTGCGGCGCGGCGCTTCGCGGCGAGGAAATCCCGGCTGTCGATCAGCGCGGCGGTGAGGTTGCGATGGTTGACCATCGAGCCGGTGCGCGGGCGCCAGATCGAGTGGGTGTTGCGCTCGAAGTGCTCGGCGGCCTGGTCGCGCATCGNCTCGAAGGCGTTACGCCGTTCGAGAAGGGTCTGGCCCTGTGCCGTCAGGCGTTCGAGTTCGACGGACTTGACCTCCGAGCCATCCTGTTCGCGCTGGAGACGTCGCTGGGCGATCTCGTTGTCGTCGAGTTCGCGTTCGATCCGGTCGGTGGCGCGATGGAAGAGGTTGACCGTGCCCCAGAGCAATTCTTCCAAATCGGGTTCGAGGCGGGTGTCGGCGAGGGCCACCACGAGGGCGTCGAAGATGTCGGCGATGCTGCCGGCGATGACACGACCTGCCGGAAGCGGTCGCGGATCGGGTTCGTCTTCGAAGGGACGGTAGCCGTAGAGCTGAAGTTCCTGAAGCAGGTGATCGGTCGGAGAGGAACCGTGGTGCGGCTCGTATGCGGTGTCGTGTTCTTCGGTCATGGCGACTTTCCTTCGCGGTGTTGCCGCGCCCATCGCGGCCTTCATGGCGACGAAGGCGGCAGGCGGGACGGACCTGCACCTGAAGCGAAGCGGAAGGCTGGAACGTAGAGGAGGATGGCGAAGGCCGGCGATTTTGCTTCGCGATGCAAAGCGCTCCAGCCGGGGTCCCCGCGCGACCTGTCGCGTGGGGTGGGTGCGGCGCGGCGGAAAATCGTCGGCCGCAGGCATTGCCTGTCCGGCCCGGCTGACGCTCGATCGCCCTCTCAGAAGGCCGTGGGTGTGGCCTCTCGACCCCGAAGGTCTCGCGCCAAGATCGCAGCCTCTCACGCACCGCCCTGCCGCACCTTCCCTTGCTAGCCGATCAGGCCGCCAGGGACATAAAGCGGGCGACGTCCCNCGAGGCGACCTGAAGACGCAGATGAGCCGCAAGGGCGTCGAAGCCGAGTAGCCGGAGATCCTCGTTGAAGTCCCCGAGCCGTGGCGTGAGCACGACCGTCTCGATCCCGGCGGTGCTGGCACGCTCGATCAGCACAGTCATCGCCCTGTCGCCGGCCGGATCGTTGTCGCGCGCGAAGTAGAGCCGCCGCAGCGTCCGTGGAAAGAGGATGGCCGAGAGGTGCGCGGCCGAGAGCGCCGCCATCGACGGCATCTGCGTCAGGACCGATCGGACAGACAATGTCGTCTCGATGCCTTCGCCGGCCGCCATCACCTCGCCGCCCGCGCCGAAGCGCACAGCATGGCCTAGGAGGTCGCCCATCGCACGCCGCGGCGTCTCGATCGGCGCACGGCCGAGATTGGCCTCGCTGAATCCGCCGGGATCGAGCCAGGTGCGATGCACGCCGGTCAACTTGCCGGATAGGTCGGTGACGGCAGCGATCATCGCGGGCCAGGTTTCGGTCGGGCTATGCTCGTCCGGCCGATAGTAGCAGCGCGGATGGAAGCGAAGCGCGCCGGTTTCGTGCAAAGTCGTAATGCCGCGTTTGCGCAAAACCGCTTCGACGAGGGTTCCGCCGATCGGCTGCGACATGGCAAAGAGCCGCCGCGCCGCTTCGGGCGAACCGGTGCTGATGGAGGTTCTGCCGGCCGGCATCCTGGTCCTTTCCGGTTCGGGATGCGGGAGCGCGAGGAAACGGCGCGCCTCCTCGGCCACATCCTTGAAATCGACAAGGCCACAACTTTCGCGGATCACGTCGAGCAGATCGCCATGCTCGCCCGGCGCCGCGGCATCGGTCCATTTGCCGGCCGGACCTTTCGGCGAATCCTTCAACCGCACGAACATCGAGCGGCCCGGCGTGTTGCGCACATCCCCGACCTGCCAGTAATTGCCCTGACGGCGTCCGGCAGACAGATAGTGACGGCACACCGCCTCGGNCCTGCCGGCCAAGACGGTGTGCAAGTTCTGCGGCATCGTGACGGGTCATCATGCGGCCTCGCGCTCACCGATGCGCTCGACCGGCCAGCGGCCCAGCACGCGCTCGAGCACCGCCGGGCCAGCTGTGTCGGTCGGCACGAACATGCGCAGCTTCCACGCGATGATTTCGTGGAAGAGGCCATAGGCCGAGAGCCGTTCGCGCATCGTGTCGGTGAAGCCGGACAGCTCGATGCGGTTGGCGCCCATGACACGGCAGCGGCGAAGCTGTAGCCCTTCGGCAAGGTCGAGAATGGTGCGGCCGTTCATCAGCGCGGTGAAGGCAGCATCCGGCGCGAGCGTGCTGGCGCCGGTCGTCACCGCATTGGCCGCCCACGCCGGCGAAACCTTGCGGCCGACGATCCGCTCGCCCTCGTCAGTCTGAAGCCGATAGACGCGAGTGGATTCGTTCGGCAGCCGCTTCCAGATCGGCAGTAGCAGGCCGGTGACGACATGGATCGTGCTGTCGGCAAAGGCCGGCACCTCACTGATCTCGGCGCTCCACGCTGCGGCGAAGGCATTCCGATCGGCGTCGAGCCAATGGGTCTCACCCATCATCTTCACCGGAACATTGTGCGCCTCCATCGGCCGAATCAGCCGAACCCGGCGCTCGATCTCGCCGTCGTCGAGCATGATGCTCGTCGTCGGAATCTGCACAGCGGCGCGACCCGACCGCTCGTTGACCAGCAGTTTGGCGCGCGGGTCGCCGAGATGACCGAGCGCATCATCCAGCGTGACCGGGCGATTACGCTCGCGCTGCGTGATCGTCAGCAGCCGCGTTTCCGCGCCGGTGCCCGGATGAGTGTAGACGGTCTGGCGGTCGGTGACGGTGAAGCGTTCCGCCGTTAGCGTCTCCAGCCCGACATCATAGGTGCCGCTGGCGATGGCGCNCTCGATCTTCGCATTCAGCAATTGCTCGAACGCGGTGAACAGGATGCCCTGAAGCTCGATGGTGAGCGCGAGCAGCCGATTGAGAAACGTCGTGATCGGCGGCAACTCGTCCTTGATGCCGTTCGAGTCCATCAGCTTCAGGCCGGTGGCCGACTCGAAGCGGTCGAGCGAGCAGCCCGCGACCTTGCCGCGGACCAGGAGCAGATAGAGCTGGCGCAGCGCGTCACGAGCATAGGCGCTTTCCAGATTGTCCTCCGGTCGAAACAAGCCCTGGCCGCCCGTCTGGCGCTGGCCGCGTGTGATGGCGCCCAGCGTGTCGAGGCGGCGGGCGATGGTCGACAGGAAGCGCTTCTCGGCCTTCACATCGGTCGCGATCGGGCGGAAGAGCGGCGGCTGCGCCTGGTTGGTTCGATGCGTCCGGCCGAGCCCCTGAATGGCGGCGTCGGCCTTCCAGCCCGGTTCGAGCAGATAGTGGACACGCAGCCGCGTGTTTCGCGCCGATAGCTCGGCGTGGTAGCTGCGGCCGGTCCCGCCCGCGTCGGAGAAGATCAGGACACGCTTCGCGTCGTCCATGAACGCCTGCGTCTCCGCGAGATTGGCGGATGCGGCACGATTCTCGACGGCAAGACGATCGCCCTTGCGGACGATGCGTCGCGAGCGGCCAGTCACCTCTGCCACCATGTCTGTCCCGAAGTGCTGGACGATCTGGTCGAGCGCGCCGGGCACAGGCGGCAGGCTCGCGAGCTTGGCGATCAACTCGTCGCGGCGCGCGACGGCCTCGCGGCTTTCGACGGGCTGGCCGTCACGCGTGACGGGCCGTGACGACAGGTTGCCCTCGCTGTCGGTGAAGGGCTCGTAGAGCTGCACCGGGAAGCTGTGCGCTAGATAGTCCAGAACGTACTCGCGGGGCGTTATGTCCACGCGGACGTCGTTCCATTCCTCGGTCGGCAGGTCGGCCAGTCGGCGTTCCATCAACGCCTCGCCGGTGGAGACGATCTGGATGACGGCGGAATGGCCTTCGTTGAGATCGCGGCTGATCGAGCGGATCAGCGTCGGCGTTTTCATGCTTGTGAGCAGGTGGCCGAAGAAGCGCTGCTTGGCGCTCTCGAAGGCCGAGCGCGCGGCGGACTTGGCCTGCCGGTTCAACGTGCCGGNAGCGCCGGTGATGTTGGCCGCCTCCATCGCCGCGTCGAGATTGTTATGGATGATCGCGAACGCGCCGGCATAGGCGTCATAGATGCGCGTTTGCTCGGGCGTCAGCGCGTGCTCGACCAGCTCATATTCGATGCCGTCGAAGGAGAGCGAACGGGCGGTGTAGAGACCGAGCGCGCGCAGGTCGCGAGCTAGCACCTCCATCGCCGCGACTCCGCCGGTCTCGATCGCCTCCACGAACTCGGCGCGGGTGCCGAATGGAAAGTCCTCGCCGCCCCAGAGTCCGAGCCGCTGGGCATAGGCGAGATTGTGGACCGTGGTGGCGCCGGTCGCGGAGACATAGACGATGCGGGCGTTCGACAGGGCATGCTGGAGGCGCAGACCCGCGCGTCCCTGCTGCGAGGCAGCGACGTCGCCGCGTTCTCNCTTGCCACCACCGGCATTCTGCATCGCGTGCGCCTCGTCGAAAATGATCGCTCCATCGAAGTCGGAGCCCAACCATTCGACGATTTGTTTGACGCGCGAAAGCTTCTCGCCACGGTCGTCGGACCGTAGCGTGGCGTAGGTTGTAAATAGGACGCCTTCCGGCAGCGTGATGGGACGCCCTTGCGGGAAACGCGAGAGTGGCGTGACCAGCAGACGTTCCATGCCCAGCGCCGCCCAGTCGCGCTGCGCATCCTCGATCAGCTTGTCCGACTTGCTGATCCACACCGCCTTGCGGCGGCCCTGGAGCCAGTTGTCGATGATGATAGCTGCTGACTGGCGGCCCTTGCCGACGCCGGTGCCATCGCCGATCATGAAGCCGCGCCGGAAGCGCACGGCATTCGCCGTATCATCGCGCGCGGCGCTGACGACATCGAAGGTCGCATCAATCGTCCATGATCCGGCGAGGTAATCGGCGTGCGCCTCGCCGGCATAGATCACGGTCTCCAACTGTGCGTCGGAGAGCAGATCGTGGACGTTCGCTGGGAGGTGCGGCCGATAGGCCGGCTTCGGCGGTGCGACGCTCGCCATCGCAGCCGATTGCACGAGCTTGGTCGGATGCGCCTGAGATCCGGAAATACGGATCGCCTGCAATCCGTATTCCTCATAGATGGTGTCGGAGAGACGGCCCGCTTCACTGGCCTGCCAGTCGAGCGTCTCATAGGCGAGCGGCAGACCCTCCGGTTCGGCCATCGGCGAGGTCGGTGCGGCGCTGGCGGCACGATTGAGATAGCCACGCACGCTGCGGGGCGAGGCCGTGGTGATCACGGGAATGACGACGGACGGATCGACGGGAAGCCGCGCGGGCAGTTGATCGTCGAGCCATCCTATGAGCATGCCGACATCCGGCGCGACGCCCGGAGGAGGCGGAAACACCGCCGGATCGTCGGCGGGCAGTTTGTCGATGACGGTCAGCCGAGTATCGATGGTCGTTCCATGCTTGGCATAGACCGCGCCGTCGATCGCGGCGGAGAACACCACGCGGCCAAGCTCCTGCAAACGGGCGAAAGCGGATGCCCGGGCCGGATTGTCGGGCGCGAAGCTCGCGCCGGTGATCGCGACGAGACGGCCGCCGGGCGCCAGACGCGCCAGCGCCGAGGCGACATGGCGGAAGGCGGCGTCGGCGACGCGGCCCTCGACATTAGCCATGACCGAGAACGGCGGGTTCATCAGCACGACACTCGGCATGGTGGCGGGATCGAGATGATCGTCGATCTGGGCCGCGTCGAAGCGCGTGACGGGAATGGCCGGAAAGANGGAAGAAAGCAGACCGGCGCGCGCCTCGGCCAGTTCGTTCAGAACGAGCGTGCCGCCGGCGACCTCGGCGAGAATGGCGAGGAGGCCAGTGCCGGCGGATGGCTCCAGCACCCGGTCGGCTGGCGTGATGGCGGCGGCATGAGCCGCGGCCAGGCCGAGCGTGATCGGCGTCGAGAATTGCTGGAAGGTCTGGCTTTCGGACGAGCGCCGCGTATGCGTCGGCAGGAGCCCGGCGATCTTCGTCAGCGGGACAAGCCGTGCAGCCGGAGAACCGGATTTGCGGAAAAGCGCCTTTCCGTATTTGCGCAGGAACAGGACGGTCGCCGCCTCACAGGCGTCATAGGACGTCTTCCAGTCCCAGGCGCCGCTTGTGTCGGAGGCACCGAACGTGGTTTCCATCGCCGCGCGCAAGGTCGCGGCATCGACACGCTCGCCACGTTCGAGATGAGGCAATAGCAGGCCCGCCGCAGCGAAGATCGCTGCGGACGACTCCTGACCGGAGGTAAGCAGAAGGGTTCCGGCAGCAGGCGCCGCCGATACGGACATTATGTTCATGGGAAAAGCCTTGAGGAGAGCAGGACAGGATCAAGCCGCGCAGCGCTCTCTCGACCGCAGCGGCTCAAACCCGTCCCGGCCTCCCTCTGCCTCTCACTCGGGCTGGCCGTGGCCAGATGAAAAAGCGCCCCGGCCTGATGGCGAGGCGCTTCAACGGATCAGGTCAAGAAACAGTCAGCGATCAGGATGCATGAAACTATCCGCATTATCGGGATCGGGCGGCAGATAGGCATCGTAAGGATTGCCGTCGGCGAGATGGCCGAAGGGCGTGAAGACGTAGTCGCCGTTGTCACGCCCCACGGCGCAGATGACGTAGCGGGTGGCGCCCGTCAGCGCGTCGAGGCATTCCATCAGCGCGAGATTGCCGTCCGCTGCCGCGCGCAGCAGCGTCTGGAAATTGGTGCTGGCGTGCGCGGGAATGCTCATATCCGCTCTCCATCGCTGGAGAGCGTTTCGGCGAGCCAACCATCGGTGTATATCCACGCGATCGTCTCGCCGGTCTCCAGGTCGAGGGCATGCGCGCCACCGCCGAACCCATCGAGCCGGGGGCGCGAGCAGGTGTTGGCGTATTGGAAACCCCAGCGGCCCGTCATTCCGAACTCTGCTGCGCAGATCTTCACGAACTGGATCAGCCGTTCGGGATCGCCTGTGACGTCATCACGCATCCAGAGTTGGCTGCCGCCATGTTCGGGCTGGATCGACAGCAGGAAGCCTTCTGAAGGCGGCTCCTCCGATGCGCCGTCCTCCGACAGGCTGTTGTAGAGGTCGAGCGCGCGGGCTGCATTGGCGGGCGTGCCGACATCGAGTAGACACGAGAAATGTGTGAAATAGTCAGCCATGACGGCCTCCTGAAACGAAAATGCCCGGCGCGATGGCCGGGCTGATTTGGGTGAATGACAGTGATCAGGCCGCCGTTGGACCGAAGGCAGGTTCTGCGTTCGGCGGTGCCGCGAAGGGATCGACCAGCTTGTGAATGGGTTGGGCGCGGCCCATCCAGGGCTGAGGCCGGATGCAGCGCACCCAATCGGCGAAGCTCGGGATGAAACCGAGATCCTCCAGCACGTGCTGCTCGCCGATCAGCCGGACCGGCACGACGCCGCCGGTCGAGATGGTGATGGTGGCGCCGAAGGTCCGCTCCAGCTCGAATATGCCCTGCGCATGGTGGCGCAACGCGCGGTGCCGGAAGTCTGCCGTGATCTCCTTCGACTCGTCGAACCACTGGTGCAGGGGAAGATATTCTTCCGCTGTTCCACCCCATTTGCGCGCCGAGGACAGCGCGTGATGATAACAATGTCCCATCGCAGCCTCCTCAAAAGCTGTGCGTGTAGTTTTCGGACGCGGTGTAACGCTCGTTGTAGTCGAGCGTGATCGAGTAGTCCGCGACGTCGAAGATGATATCGCCATAGGCGCCGTCGTTGTTCTCCCAGCCGCCGTGTGTTCGTTCGAGAGCGTCATAGGTCAGGCTTTCGACGGCAGTGGCGACGGTGACGGAAGATCGCTCCGGCTCAGGCTGGCCCCAGACCGTTGTTGCAAACTCGATCATGGCGCTGGGCATGGCGACGTCGTCGCCGCCGGCTTTGGCCTCGACGTTCTCGATCTGGCCGGAGTCGCCGTAGCCGTCGAAGGTGACGACGATTCTGGTGACACCAGCGCATTCCAAGGCGCTGAACAACGTCGCCTTGTTGGTCTGGAAAAGCTCGGCTTCGAGCGGGCCCGCAGGGCGGACAGCGTTTCCCACTCCGAAAGTGAGGGAGGAGGCGTCGCATTGTTTTTGGAAGTTTCGGACATCATGATCTCCTGAAACGAAAGCGCCCGGCACGATGGCCAGGCTGAGGAACGGATTGGGAAGGACAGCGCGGGACGACTGAAGCCGCCCCGCGCCGATGCGCTATTCGGCAGCGACGACGTGCGGAACTTCGTCCTCGTCGTCGGACAGCTCATCGTTGTCGGCGAGGAAGGCTGGCAGCGCCTCATCGCCTTCGCCGTTCGTCGCCGGCTCGTCCTGCTCGACCAGGCGCAACGGTTCGGGGAGCCAGCCGCTATCGGCAAGCAGGCGTTCGGCCTCCTTCGCCATGTCACCCTTCTTCAGATGGTCGATGAGCTGGGAGGCGCGTTCGCCCGCACCCTCGCGCACCGCGGCGAGGATGCGCGGCTTCGTCACGCGGCCGAGATAGTTCTCGACGGTCGGGCGGAAACCGACTTCCACCATGTCGAGGCCGGTCGCGCGCGCCAGCCGATCCGCCTCGGCCATGCGGCGATCGAGTCCAGCCTGCGACACGCCGTTGCCGCTATAGGGATTGGGCCGCTCATAGAGCGCGTTGACGCCGTAGCTGACGCAGTGGGCGAGCAGCGCCAGGCGACTGGCATCGTCGAGCGCGGCGAGCCAATCCCACAGCGCGTCCTCGTCCGCAGG
The DNA here is from genome assembly GCA_013693735.1 of Rhodoblastus sp. Taxonomy (GTDB): domain Bacteria; phylum Pseudomonadota; class Alphaproteobacteria; order Rhizobiales; family Beijerinckiaceae. The sequence goes on from CP059255.1 coordinate 1,484,080, forward strand.
CAGGTCCGCCTTCCAGTCCTCGTGCCGCTGGGCGATAGACTTGGCATAGGATGTCTCGGCAAGATCCTTGCCCTGTTCGCGGAAGAAGACGTGATTGACGGACGCCTGCAAACTCGCGCCGGACGTGCCGGTGCGCTGGAAGGTGTCGCGCACGAGCTTGTGCAGCAAGGCCGTCATCGCGACCTGCGGATTAGCGCCGACCGCATCGCGAAGCGCGAGCGTGCGGTGCGCGGTCAGCTCCGTGACGAGCCGTTCGGGCAGTGGCTTGATGACATCTTCCTCGTCATCCTCCTCCGGCTCGGCCGACTGAGCGCCGATCGTGATGACGGCGCGTTGGACGCTGCCGGTGTTTTCGGCGTCGGCGGGATCAGTGCCGCCATCGACCTCATGGCCCCCGGCGTCGACCGGCGCCTCGTCCTCCGGCTGGACATAACCGCGACGGACGACAAGCTCACCTTCGCGATCGATGCTGACGAAAACCCCGGCGCGCGCGATCTCAGCGGGATCGTAGATAACCGGGCGTTGCTCGAACGCTTCGAGCGCAGCTTCGATCTCTCCCAGGCGCTGGTCGATCTCGTCGGGCAGTTCGTCGGATTCGGAATATTCCGTCTCGAGCCGGTCATACTCCGTGCGCAGCGCCTCGCGGGCGGCACGTTCGTCGTCGGTGAGATCGACAGCGGTGCCAGTCATGACGCGAAGGCCGTGATCGTGGCCATAAGGCAGGTCGGTATCGGCGCTGATCCACTTCCAGCCTTCGGCCGCGATCTCGTCGGCGATGACCTTCAGCTTGTCGGAAACCAGCCGGTCGAGCAGCGCAGGCTCCTGAAGCCAGCCACCGTCGTCGGTCTCGAACAAATCGCGGAGGATTTCTCCACCCGCCGCCTGATAGGCTTCGACACCGACAAACTGCGCCCGCTTGTCGGAGGCGGGAATGGAAGTTTCGGTGAGGAGCTGGCGAATGTGCCAGGGTTGGCGGTTATAGGAATGCTGAACTGTCTCCCAGACCTGTTCCTGCCGGGCAGGATCGGGGTTGACGGTGAATGCCATGAGCATCTCCAGCGTCATGCCATCCTCGGCATAAATGTCGCACAGCACAGGCGAGACGACCGCGAGGCGCAGGCGCTGCTTCACGATCTGGACGGTGGTGAAGAAGGCGGCGGCGATCTCCTCCTCAGTCATGCCCTTGGTCCGCATGTCGAGGAAGGCGCGGAACTGATCGAGCGGATGGAGCGCGATGCGCTGCGTGTTTTCAGCCAGGCTGTCGTCCTCGGCGAGGATCGACGTCGCGGGATCACGCACAACGCAGGGCACCGGCGAAATTTTGGTCAGGCGCTTCTGCTTCACCAGCAGCGCGAGGGCCTGGTAGCGACGGCCGCCGGCGGGCACCTCGAACACGCCGGTCTCGCCGCCATCGGCATCAAGGACCGGGCGGACATTGAGGCTCTGGAGGAGCGTGCCGCGGCGGGCGATATCCTCGGCCAGCTCATCGATCGAAACGCCGGACTTCACGCGCCGGACGTTGGACTGGCTGAGGACCAGCTTGTTGAAGGGAATGTCGCGCGAGGGCGAGAGGGTGAGTTTCTGAACGGCAGTAGCCATCGTGGTTGTCTCCGCGACGGGCGCCGAGAGCCTCTCTCTCGACCCTGAACCCGTCACGAAGCGAAGCGCCGCCCTCTTCCTCTAAGGAGAGCAGCGCCACGGATACGGAACAGCGGAAAGCCGGAAATCCGCATCGCCGCTGTTCCGATTTTCAGGGATCAGGCCGCCTCCGCTCATCGTCGGCCATGCCGAGATTGGTGTCCGGTGCGAAGCCAAGCAGCCAATCGGCGGCCTTGCTTGCCTGCGAGGCCGCGCGGACGATGGCGCGATTGTCTTCGCGCAGCACGTCCAGCCAGGAGCCGATATAGTCGGCATGGCGGACGGTGGGCACGATGCCGAGCGAGGCGCAGCAGAAGGCGGCGTTGATTTCGGCGATCAGTTCCTCGAATGCGTATTTCTTGGTGCCGAACGCGCCGGTCAGATCACGGTTCAATCGGTTATGGTGTCCACTGGCATGACCTAACTCATGCAGGGCCGTGCGGTGCCAGTTGATCGACTCGAAATACGCCTGCGGCGGTGGAATCTGCACATAGTCGTGCGCCGGGGCATAGAAGGCGCGATCGCCGCCGATGCGGAAGTCGATCCCCGTTGCCCGGATCAGCGCCTCGACCTTCGGCTCGATCAGGCCGGGCGAAGGCGGCGGAACGAAGGTGGCGATCTCGTCCGGCAGGCCATCGCATTGCGCGGTGTTGAACACTGTGAACCGCTTGAGAAACGGGATGGCGGCGGCTTCCTCGCCGGCCTCGCGCGCGCNGCGCTTCTCGTCCTCCGGGATAAAGCGGTCGGCATAGACGACGGTGGTGCCGTGCTCGCCCTTGCGGACGTTGCCGCCGAGCGAGAGCGCCTGGCGGAAGGTGAGCCAGCTCTGGCCGGGGAAACCGTGCTGGATGACCGCGCCCCAAAGGATCAGGACGTTGATGCCCGAATAATGCCGGCCGGTTGCGCCATTGCTCGGCATGGCGAGCGGCGCTTTGGTCGAGACCGATCCCCAGGGCTGGACCCACGGCACGCGCCCGGCTTCCAGCTCTGCGATGATCTTGCCGGTGATTTCGTCATAAAGATTCGCCCGGTCCTTGCCGGTGCGCGCCCTGGCATCTTTGCTGAACATCGCGGTTCTCCGCGACGGGCGCCGGAGACCTCTTCTCCAGCCCTCAACCCGTCATGGAAAACTCGTTCGCACTCTCACTCTCAGGGGCGTTGCGGGGTCTCCCCGCAGAAGGGGTCGGTCGAGACCTTGGGCTCGGCCGCAGGGGAAGGCGTTCCCCTCCTGGCCTCCCAGATTGCAGTCGCTACGCTCCCAATCAGTTGGGCACTGATTCCCAATCAGCCGAACCTAATGCCCGTACCGGCCGGGCTTGGGCTCCGACGCGGGAGGAATGTTTTCACTGCAGGAGTCCCGATTTGGACCGACCCCGGAGGAGATTGAAAACTGTCAGAAAATCACGTATATTTCTAACAGGAGATTTGCTGTGCAACGACTGACCGAACAGATTCTGGTGCATACCGAGGGCCTTCCCGAGGGTGCTCCGATCGCTGCAAAGGGCCTGCTCCATCTCGGCAATCGTGCCGCGGTGGACCAGGCGTTGTCGCGACTGGCCACACGTGGCCGGCTGATGCGTGCCGGGCGCGGCGTCTATCTGCGCCTTGTTTCGAGCCGGTTCGGCGTTCGGGCGCCATCCGTCGAGAAGGCCGTCGAAGCCCTCGCGCTCCAGCGAGGTGAGGTCATCGTGTCGAACGGCGCCGCCGCCGCCAACGCGCTTGGCCTCACGACCCAGGTGCCGGTCCGGTCGGTCTATCTGACATCGGGCCGCAGCCGGACGATGAATCTGGGCCAACAGGTCGTTGAGCTACGGCATGCGCCACGCTGGCAACTGGCGCTGGCCGATCGACCCGCCGGACAGGCAGTGCGCGCTGGCCTGGCTGGGGCCGGAGAAGGCGGAAGCGGCTCTGAAGACGTTGAAGCGCAAGTTGCCGTCTTCCACGTTCGGCGAACTCGTCGCAGCCGCGCCCTGGCTCCCGAGCTGGCTCGCCAGGTCGGTGGGCAAGGTCGCGCATGGCTGAAACCTTCCTCACCTTGGCGGCGGGCGATCGGCGCGAGGCTTTGGCTGTTGCCGCCGATCGATCCGGCCGGCCGCTCCATCTGCTGGAAAAGGATGTGTGGGTCGTTTGGATCCTCGCGACGCTGTTCGGGTCTGACGTCGGCGAACATCTCGTGTTCAAGGGCGGCACGTCGCTGTCGAAGGCGTATCGCGTCATTCGACGNTTTTCCGAGGATGTGGATCTCACCTATGACATCCGCGCCATCGCNCCCGACCTGGTGGGCGAGAACGGCGAAGCCCTGCCGAAAAACCGCAGCGAGGAAAAGCGATGGTCGAAGGCCGTCCGGCACCGCCTGCCCGAGTGGGTCGATGGAACGATCCGGCCTCTCCTTGCCAGTGCAATCGACGCACAATCGCTCCCCGCGACACTCAGGGTCGAAAGCGACAAGCTGTTCGTCGACTATGAGGCGACCGCTGCGGGGTCGGGCTATGTGGCTCCGAGCGTGATGCTGGAGTTCGGCGCCCGCTCGACCGGCGAGCCGGCCAGCCCGCGCGATGTTGTGTGCGACGCGGCCGGACTGATCGAGGGCGTCGAATTTCCGACGGCGCGCCCGCGGGTGATGCATGCCGAGCGGACCTTCTGGGAGAAGGCCACGGCGATGCACGTCTTCTGCCTGCAGGAGCGGCTGCGTGGCGAACGCTTCGCCCGCCATTGGCATGACGTTGTTCGACTGGATGATGCGGGGATCGCCACCACCGCTATGTCCGATCGCGATCTCGCCAACGCCGTAGCTCGCCACAAGAGCATGTTCTTCGCCGAGAAGGCGGCCGATGGCGAGGTCATCGACTACGAAGCCGCCGTCGGCGGNAAATTACAGCTCGCACCGATGGGTGAGGCGCGTGCGGCATTGGCTACTGACTATGCGCGCATGGTCGAAGACGGGCTGCTGCTCGAAGATGCCGAGCCGTTCGAGGCGCTGATCGAGCGATGCGCAGATGTCGCCGAACGGGCGAACCGCGCGGCGGAATAACAGGAGTTGGGGAAAGCGTGGGGCTGTATAAGAAGTGGTGTGACGCCACCAGGGAAAAGGACAAGCGCAAGCGCTACTGGACCTATGTCGAGAAGGACGGCGGTCGAGACGAGATTCGCGATGACCTCGCCGAGATTATCCGCTCCCACTACGACCGGCTCGAACGCATCGCCGAGGACGTGGAGCGGCTCGGCTACAAGGTCGCCGCGAAGATCCTCAGCGAGGCGATGCCCCAGACGCCAAGGGCCGTTCCGGCGATCTCGGTGAAATTCTCGCGACCGAGCTGGTCGAGGAAGAGATCGGCCTGCGCGTCCCTGTGCGCCGCCTGCGCTACAAGGACGGCCGCAACATGGCCATGCGCGGCGACGACTTCATCGGCGCCGGATACGATGCGGCCGGCGAGAAGCTCTGGCTCCTGAAGGGCGAAGCTAAGAGCAACAAGGTGCTCGCCAAGGCCACGGTCACGAGCGCTCGCAAGGTGCTCAACCGCGATAGCGGCCGTTGCACGCCCGATTCCCTGCTGTTCGTCGCCAACCGCCTGTTGGAGAGCAACGACCCGGACGACAACATGCTAGGCCGCAGCCTGCGTGACGAAGTGGGCCTGAAGTCCCTCCGCGCCGATCGCATCGACCATATGCTCTTCACGGTGTCGGGCAACGGCCCGCACGCCTCGCTGAAGGAGGATCTCGACGCCACCGGAACCAACCGGGACCACTATGTCGTGAACGTCCACGTCGAGGACCATCAGGACTTCATCGCAGCCATGTATCAGGAGGCGGAAGATCTTGGAGACGATTGACGAACTGACCGCATTTCTGGCGACCGCGACCGTCGACGGCATCCTCGGGCGCCTGCTCTATCGTGGCGCCGCCTGGTCGCTGATGCGTGAAGAAGGCGTGTTGCCGGCGAACGCGCCGCCGCTCGGTGCGACGATCGAAGCTGATCTTGCCGAACACGGCTTTGCCCTGCTTCGNGGGGCGATGGCCCTGCGCGCTCAGGCCGGTGCGTCGGATCTGACCAGCAAGGCGTTCGAGCGCGCCGCCAACGCCTTCGAAGCCCTGGTGCGCAACGGCGATCCCGAGTCTCCCGATCGCGGTTTCCGCCGCACGATCGCCGCAGCGGCCTATCATCTGGCCGGCTTCTCGGCCGTCTCCTATTCGCTCTTCAACGAGACGGCAGACGACCTCAATGCCTCGCCGGGCGAAACGGCGATCCGACATCTGATCCTGCGCGACCTCGGCCAGTTGCGCGGCTTCGTTCGCGGGTGGCTCGACGACGAAGCGCACGGCGACGAGCAGATCGCCGAAGCGCTGACGAGCGAAGATCCCGACATCGACGAGGCGCTGTCGACCATCCTCAACACGACGATCTGCCGGGCTCTGGCGCATTTTGACTTCGCGCTCGAGACGGGCGATCCCGAGCCGATCGAGACCGCGCGGGCATTGCTCGCCACCGCGGTCAGTCTGGCGGACAACGCCGAGAATGTTCCGCTGTGGTGGATATCAAACCTGTGCCGTCACCTGATCGATGACCTCTGGCAGCATTCGCTGCACGAGAACCTGCCGACCGAGCCGCCGGAGGGGACGGAGGAAAAATACCCGGACCTGCGCCGGCTGTTCATCTCGTCGCTCTACGCCCGCAAGACGTCCGAGGTGGAACTGTGGCCGTCGCAGCGCGAAGCGGCCCGGCGCTCCACGGACGTCACTGACGATCTGGTCGTCGCCCTGCCAACCAGTGCCGGCAAGACCCGCGTGGCCGAGATCGCCGCGCTGATGACCCTGTCGTCGGCCCGCCGGGTGCTGATCGTCACGCCGCTGCGCGCCCTGTCCGCGCAGACCGAGCGCTCCTTCAGAAAGACATTCGCGCCGCTCGGCTTCAGTGTCTCCTCCCTTTACGGCGCCAGCGGCCTTTCGGCTGGCGATGAAGACGCACTGCGCTCCCGCGAAATCATCATCGCGACGCCCGAGAAGCTCGACTTCGCGCTGAGAAGCGACCCGTCGCTGATCGACGATGTCGGCCTGATCGTCCTCGACGAAGGCCACATGATCGGCCCGAGCGAACGCGAAATTCGCTATGAAACCCTCGTGCAGCGTCTGCTTCGGCGCGCGGACGCAGGCGAACGCCGTATCGTCTGTCTGTCTGCGATCCTGCCCAGCGGCGACGAACTTGATGATCTCACCGCGTGGATACGCTCTGACGAACCGGGCGAGCCGGTGCGTTCCGACTGGCGNCCCACGCGCCAGCGGTTCGGCGCGCTCACCTGGCGGGGCAAGGACGCACGTCTCCGACTCGACCTCGATGACGATGGTCCGTTCCTCGATAAATTCGTCGTGAAGAAACCGGCACGGGGGAAAGAGAAGAAGCCCTATCCGCGCAAGAACTCGCATCTTGCTCTATTTGCGGCATGGGAATTCGCGGGCCAAGGCAAACGGACGCTGATCTTCTCCACCCAGGCGAACTGGGTCGAGAGCTACGGCAAACAGGTCGTGGACCTCTGCAAGCGCGGCTATCTGGACTCGCTGCTGGAGGACGAGGCGTCGATCGCGCGCGCNTTGGAGGTCGGCAAGGAGTGGTTGGGCGAGGACCATCCCGCGGTCGCCTGCCTGAAGGCGGGCGTCGCCATCCACCACGGCCGGCTGCCGAGCCCGTTCCTGCGTGAGCTAGAAGCCCTGTTGTCCGAGGGTGTCCTGAAGGTCATCGTCGCGTCGCCGACANNCTCGCAGGGGCTCAACCTCAACGCCGCCGTCCTGTTAGTGCCGGCGCTGTATCGGGCGTCCGAGAAGATCAAAGGCGAGGAATTCGCGAACGTCGCCGGCCGGGCCGGCCGCGCCTTCGTGGACGTCGAGGGCCTCATCGTCCATGTCATGTTCGATAAGATCGATTGGCGGAAGAAGGAATGNGGGAAGCTGGTCGCCTCCGCCAAGGCCCGCACACTGAAGAGCGGCCTCATCCAGATCGTCGCCGAGATTCTTGACCGCCTGTCCCGCGAAGGTGTCCTGGATCGCGATGATGCCTGGGAATATCTCGCCAATGCCCGTGAAGCCTGGAGGTCGCCCGAGGAGGAAGCAGCGGTGGCCGAGCGCCTGGCGGCCGGCGCGGAGTATGACGCTGATGGCGACGATGACGAAGGTGGCGGCGAAGACGAAGAAGAGACCATCGACGAGGAGCCGCTGTCGCAGATCGTCGAGCGCCTCGATGCGACCGTGTTCGGCCTGATCGAAGCACTCGATTCCGATCGCGCCGATTTGCCGAAGCTCTTGGACGAGGCGCTCAAGGGATCGCTCTGGGCGCGCCAGATCGCCCGTGAGGACGAGGATGTCGCCCCGCTGCACAAGAAGGTGTTCGAGGCGCGCGCCGACCTCATCTGGAAGACCACCACGGCGCAGGCGCGACGCGGACATTTCGCCATGGGCGTTGGGCTTGAAGCCGGCCTCACCATCGACGCCATGGCTGATGAGCTGGCCGAACTCCTCGACCGGGCTGACGAAGCAGCGCTTAGCGGCGACGTCGACGAACTTGTCGATGCGCTCGGCGGTCTCGGCGAACGCCTGCTGTTCATGCGGCCCTTCATTCCCGACAAAGCGAATGCGTTGCCGGCGAATTGGAAAGCTATCCTGCGCAGTTGGGTGTCCGGCGAGGATGTGGCCAAGATCGGACCGCAGAACATGCGGGCCGTCGAAGAGGCCTTCACCTATCGTCTGGTCTGGGCGCTGGAAGCTGTCCGCACTCGCCGCATGTCCCTCGGCTGGTCGCCGGAAACGGTGGCAGGCGGCGCCGCGGCAGCGGTCGAAACCGGCGTCCCGCAATTCATGATGTCGATGCTGATCCGTGCGGGTCTTCCTTCGCGGCGCGCCGCCATGGCGGCGATCGAGGATGCCAAGCCGGTCTTCGTCACGCCCGCCGAGATGCGGGCCTGGCTCGAATCCGACGAGATCACAGCCTACACGGATGCCGGCGACTGGCCGACGCCCGACACCGCCGCGCTATGGGCACGGTTCCGAACCGAAGCCCTCAGTGGCGGCATCCAGAAGTGGTCGATCGAACATTACAAGCGCTTGCTCGAGTCCGCAGCCGCTCCGCCTGCCGGCCTCTATCGGATCGTCACCGACGAGGGTGATGGGCGGACCTGGCTGACGACGCCCGACTATCAACGTGTCGCCGCGTTCAAGAAACCGGCGGTCGATCCCAAGCCCAGCCTCTTTTCAGGCCGATTGCCCGGCGGCACTGGGCTGGTGGAGGCCTTGCGTGTCGGGCGCGGGAAACTGCGCTGGCCTACGGCCGATGCGTAGTGGGGAACCGTAGCTATGCTCAGTGCTTGGGTCTGTTGGCCGACCAGCGCGATCACTCCTGCGATGCTGCCGATGCAATCGCCAAGGAGCACCGGGTCGAGGTTGATCGAAAGATTGCCGACTTGCGCGCCCTGCGTCGCGAACTCTACAGCATGATCGATCAGTGTCGCTGCGGCACGGTTGCGGATTGCCGGATCATCGAGGCGCTGTCGCCGATAGCCACAGCCGCGCCATAGGACGAAACTTAGGGCCTTGTCCCGCAGCAGTCTGGCTGACCTTCTTGAATCGGCGGGCAAGATACGTCTGCGTAAGAGCAGTAGACGCAACAATCTCCAGGCTTGGGCTTCAATATGACCCCGCACGTCTGACATTCGTAGAAATATTGGCAGGCGTCCGTTGGCATTGTCTCCTTCGATGTTGCACCGCATTGCGGGCAAGTGATGGCGGTCTCCAGGACAATCATGGGCTTCATTCCGCTGATGATTTGAGGTCGAGCATGAGATTTAGGTTGCCGCCGACAAGTTCACCCGCCGCATAAGGGCTTCTCCGCTTTCCTTGCGCTCGGAATAGCGGTCGGTGAGATAAGGTGTCACGTCGCGCGTCAGCAATGTGAACTTGATCAGTTCCTCCATCACATCGACCACACGATCATAATAGGACGACGGTTTCATCCGGCCTGCGTCATCAAACTGCTGATACGCTTTCGCGACGGACGACTGGTTAGGGATCGTCAGCATCCGCATCCAGCGACCGAGCACGCGCAACTGGTTGACGGCGTTGAAGCTCTGCGAGCCACCTGACACCTGCATGACGGCGAGCGTTCGCCNCTGCGTCGGCCGAACAGCGCCCATTGAAAGCGGAATCCAGTCAATCTGCGCCTTCATCACCGCGCTCATGGCGCCGTGCCGCTCTGGGCTGGTCCAGACCTGTCCTTCCGACCAGAGCGACAGCCNCTTAATTCTTACTTTCGGATGCTCGACATCGGCCTCATCGGGCAGAGGCAAGCCATGCGGATCGAAGATGCGGGTGTCCGCACCGAAATACTTGAGCAGGCGTTCGGCTTCCTGGGTCAGGAAACGGCTGTAAGAACGCTCGCGCAACGAGCCATAGAGCAACAGAATGCGGGGCGGATGGGTTGCGGTTTTTGCCCGCAACCGATCGATCTGCGGCACGGTGATGCAATCGGCATCAACATTGGGGAGGTTTGGCAAGGTCAACGGTTCGCCTCCACGACAGTCGTGGTCCGACCGTCGCGCTCGTACTCAACCCTTCGATCGGTTCACGATCCACACGACGGAGAGCATGACCGGGACCTCGATCAGCACGCCGACGACGGTGGCGAGCGCAGCGCCGGAGTGGAAGCCGAACAGGCTGATGGCGGCTGCGACGGCCAACTCAAAGAAGTTCGAGGCGCCGATAAGGGCGGACGGGCCGGCGACGCAATGTTGCTCCCCGAGATNCCGATTGAGCAGGTAGGCGAGCCCGGAATTGAAATAGACCTGGATCAGGATCGGCACGGCCAACAGCGCGATTACCATCGGCTGCGCGATGATCTGTTCGCCCTGGAAACCGAACAGCAGCACCAATGTCGCCAGCAGCGCGACCAGCGAAAGCGGCCCGAGCTTCGCAAGCAGCCGGTCGAGCGCGGCTTGCCCGCCATTCGCCAGAAGGCGGCGGCGCACGATCTGCGCGACGATCACCGGGATCACGATGTAAAGCACCACCGAGAGGATGAGCGTGCCCCATGGCACGGTGATCGCGGACAGGCCGAGCAGTAGTCCGACTATCGGTGCGAAGGCCACCACCATGATCGCGTCGTTGAGCGCGACCTGGCTCAGTGTAAAATGCGGTTCGCCCTTGGTCAGGTTCGACCAGACGAATACCATCGCCGTGCACGGTGCTGCGGCAAGAATGATGAGACCGGCAATATAGCTATCGATCTGGTCGGCGGGCAGCAATGGCCGGAACAACCAGTCGATGAATATCCAGCCGAGCAGCGCCATGGTGAACGGCTTCACCGCCCAATTGATGAACAGCGTCACGCCGATGCCGCGCCAGTGACGACCGACCTCGCCGAGTGCGGCGAAGTCAATCTTGAGCAGCATCGGAACGACCATGAGCCAGATCAGCACCGCCACCGGCAAATTGACCTTGGCGATTTCCGCCACGCCGATCGCGTGAAACACGCCCGGCATGACATGGCCAAGCGCGATGCCGACGACGATGCAAAGCGCGACCCAGAGGGTGAGATAACGTTCAAAGGTGGACATGAATTTTCCTCACGCTGTCGCCACGCGGCGGCCGTGCTCGTCGATAACGCACTCACCGTCTTCCTTGACGAACTCGCCTTGCTGCGGCGGCAGCAGGTCGAGAACTTCTTCAGACGGCCGGCAGTGTTTCACGCCGTTGGGGCTGACGACGATAGGCCGGTTGACGAGGATCGGAGNGGCCATCATGGCATCGAGTAACTGCTCATCGGTGAGCATCAGATCGGCAAGGCCAAGCTCCGCATAGGGCGTGCCCTTTTCGCGGAGAAGCGCTCGCGTCGTGATGCCCATGCGCGCGATGAGTTGCGTCAGNNCAACGCGCGACGGCGGCGTCTTCAGATATTCAACGACATGCGGCTCGACGCCGGCATTGCGGATCATCGCCAGCGTGTTGCGCGAAGTGCCGCAGTCGGGATTGTGATAAATGATGACGTCCATGGCTGTGCCTCACGCAGCACTGTTGCGAGGCGAGGACGCGCCGTTCGCTTGCCCGATTTCCACGAGCTTCGTGCGCAACGATGCCTTGTCGAGGCTCGACATCGGCAACGTCGCAAAAACAGAGATGCGGTTCTTCATGTAGCGAAACGCTGCGACGAAGGCGGCTTCTTTCTGGATGTCGGAACCTTCCACCGCAGCGGGATCTTCTATGCCCCAATGTGCCGTCATCGGCTGGCCTGGCCAGACTGGGCAGGTTTCGCCGGCCGCATTGTCGCAAACCGTGAACACGAAATCCATGACCGGAGCATCCGGCCCAGCAAACTCCTCCCAACTCTTCGAGCGGAAGCCCTCGACGGGGTAGTCGAAGCTCTTCAGCACCTTCAACGCGATGGGATTGACCACCCCTTGGGTTGGCTACCAGCGGAAAAGGCGCGAAAGCGGCCGGTGCTATCCTTAGCGAGAATACTTTCAGCAAGGATCGAGCGAGCCGAATTGCCGGTGCAAAGGAAAAGAACATTGAAGATGCGATGTGGCTGAGCAGCATCAGACATGGGGAGCGCCTTTCGTGGGTTCGCAACAGGAGGACAGCGCGGCGACGGCCGGGTTGCACACCTCGGGATGGCCTTGGCAGCAGTCGCGCATGAGGAATTCGACAAGTCCGGAGAGCGTCACCAGCGCCGCGCAATAGATGATTGACCGCCCTTCGCGTCGAGACTCGACAAGCCTGGCCTGTTCGAGTTGGCTCAGATGGAAGGACATGCGCGAAGAGGACGCGCTGTCCATTGCCTCGCCGATGGCGCCAGCGGACATCCCTTCGGGACCGGCTGTCACTAGAAGACGGACGATGCGGAGCCTCGTTTCCTGCGAAAGCGCGCCGAAGGCGTCGAGTGCCTGCTTTTCGTGCATTCCTATCTCAATATTTCAAGAATAATTGAGATGACAACTACACCAAGAAACTGGGTTACGCCAGCCCGCGGAGCCGATTCCTAGCCCGACGGGTTTTGGCTCCTTAACAGCCACCAGTAGATTAGGCGGCAAGCCTCGGCTCTTCGGCTTCGTTCGGCGGCTCTCCCACCGCTTTGGTCAGGAAGAGGTCAAGCGCAGCTCGACGGGAATCTCGATCCAACGCGTAGGCCGTCTGTTTGAATTCGATCCCCTCGAGCAGCCCGTTGATATAGCCGGAGATCGTATCGGCGGCCATGATGAGCGCCGTGTCGAGCGTATGAATATACTTGCTCGTCACCGAGCCTTTGGAATGGCCGACCAACGCCGCGATCGTTACCTCTGTGAAGCCGAGATCGTTCGCGATGCTTGCGAAGCTGTGCCGCAGCACATGCGGGGTGATATCGGGCAACGGCGACTTTTTGAAAATCTGCTCCCAATGATTGGGGAAGCTGCCGAAGGCGTTGTCTTCGCCGGACCCCGGAAACACGTATGTGCCGCATTGCTCGCGACGCCGAGCATCCATGCATTCCACTACGGGCAAGCCGACGGGACGAACGGACGCTCCTTCTTTACTATCGGCAAGGCGCAGGCAACTGGTCTCGGTGTCAACCTCGCTCCATTTCAGGTTGATGATCTCACTACGACGGCAGCCGGTCAGCGCGATCTGCCGGATGATCTCGACGGTCATCGCATATTTCTCGTTCTCGGCTGCCTTGCGCAGCATCTCGCCGAGGGTTCGATATTCAGCTTCCGAAAGCCGGCGCGTGCGAACATCATACTTCGGCTTGCGAATGCCATGCGTTGGATTGCTTTCGATGATGCCAGCCTCAACGGCATAAGAGAGAATGCCGCCGAGCAGTCCGATGGTCCTGATCGCTGTGCCGGGACCACCACGCACGATCGCTCTTCCGCGCAGCTTCTTTGTCTTGACGGAAATGCGAGTCTTGCCGGCGATGATGTCCTTCATCACCCTGGTGATCTCCGCTTTGGAGAGATCTTTGACGCGGCGCGTGCCGAGAAGAGGAATGATGTGCCGCAAAATGCGACCGGTGTCGGTGACGATCGTGGTTGCCTTCTTGGGGCGGCCTCCTTTGCCAAGGATGAGCCCAGCTTCCAGATCCTTGAGGTAGAGTTCGCAAAGCTCTTTGACGGTCATCGCCTTGTGGTCGAGCTGGCGTTCCTCAGCCGGGTTGTCTCNCTGCGCGATACGGCCCAACTGCACCTTGGCCTCCTGCCGGGCCGTTTCAGGAGTCCATACGCCATGCAGTCCGATCGTGTAGCGCCTGCTTCGGCCAGCGGCGCGATATTGGATCAGGTAACTCTTTTTGCCTGATGCGAAGACGCGCAGACCGAAGCCCGGCAGATCGTCATCCCAAATGAAATAGTCCCTCTCACGAATGTCGGCGGCATCCACGGTCCGCTTGGTCAACCTTGCCATGTGGCGTCACCTCCGCCGAGAAGAGGCTGCTTCCGCGGAAGCACCACGGAAGCAGTTGGACGGAAATCGGAGCAAATTCCCGGATAGCCACTTCGGCGAAGGATTTCTTATTTGTCCATATATTTCAGACGCATATCGCATTGTAGCGTGCCCTATCGTGCAAATCGGATAAGGCGGGTTAAAAAGCTCCGAAGGCAGAGGTCAGGGTTCGAATCCCTTCGGGCGCGCCACCGCGTTTTGCGGCCGCGATCCGCACCAGAGCCTTTTCTCCTAGTTTTCCACGACGCGACGGCGAGCGCGTTCGCGAGCGGGCGGGTCCGCGACGCCTGCGGGCCCGGCTATCGCGCTTTCAGGACCATGATGGCGGCGGAGGTGCGGTTTTCGACGCCGATTTTCTTGAAGATGCGTTCGAGGTGCTTGTTGATGGTGCGCGGGCTGAGCCCGAGAATGTCGGCGATGTCGCGGTTCGATTTGCCCTGCGCGATCCAGGTCAGCACCTGCGCCTCGCGTTCGGAGATGTTGGCTGGTCNCTTCAGCGCGTCGTGGCCGCCGGGGCGCGCTTCGGCGACGAGGCGTAGCAGTATCTCGCCCTGGGCGAGGCGTCCGAGCGCGGCGACCTCGATCGNCCTCCTGCGTCGCGTCTGGGGGAGAAGCGTGACCGCGGCCGCGCTCTCGCCTTCGACGACGCGGGCGATCAGATCCGTCACCGACGCGGGCAGAGTCGCCTCGGCGACCGGCCGCTCGCCGAGCAAGCGGGCCAGCAGGCGGCCGCCCTGCGGCGTCCACCAGAGAAGCCGACCGCCTTCGTCGGCGGCGAAGAGATGGCGACCGGCCGAATCCAGCGCGGCCTGCGCGCCGTGGGCGACTCGGGCGTTGGCGAGATGGACGCGGATGCGCGCGAGAAGCGCTTTGGGGTCGATCGGCTTGGCGACATAGTCGACGCCGCCCGCTTCGAGCCCCTTCACGACATGGTCGCTGTCCGACAGTCCGGTCATGAAGATCACCGGCACATGGGCGAGCGCCTCGTCGGCTTTGAGCGCGCGACAGGTTTCGAAGCCGTCCATGCCGGGCATGACGGCGTCGAGCAAGATGATGTCCGGCGTGATCTGGCGGGCGATGGAGAGCGCGCGGTCGCCGCGCAAGGCGACGAGGGCGGCCACGCCCGCGCTTTCGAGCGCGTCGGCGAGCATCGCGGCCGTCTCGGCGGAATCATCCACCACCAGGACGACGTCACGCGCTGCGTTTTGCGTCGGCGGCTCATCGAGCGTGATCTCCAACTCGCCCAGAAGGGCGTCGAGGTTGACGTCGGCCAGATGGGCCGACAATCGTGCGAGGTAGGAGCGGGCCGCCGGCTCGCGCGCCGCGATCTCGTCGATTTTCGCCGCGAGCGCGCGCAGGTAGCCGATGCGGGCGAGAGCGGCGAGCGCCTCAAGATCGACGCGCGCCGGCGGCGCCGGGGCGCGGCCGACGCGCTGAGGGGGACGGTGTCGCGCGGACCCTGTTCCTCCTCCCGCTGCTGNCGCGGGGGAGGCGTGCGTCCAGGTCAGCGCGCAGGCGGAGCCGATCTTGGCGAGAAGGTCGGCGACGTCGATCGGCTTCACGACATAGTCGTCGTGATCGCGACGCGCAGGATCCAGGTCGGGCTGACCGGCGGCGTCCGCGGAGACCATGATGATCGCGCCCGTCAGCATGACGTCTTCGCGCAGTCGACGGGCGACCTCCCAGCCGGAGAGGCCGGGCATCGAAATGTCGAGCAGCACGAGATCGGGGCGCGTCCGCGCCGCAAGCGCCAGGCAGCTCGCTCCGTCCGGCGCCGTCAGCACCTCGAAGCCGAGAGGGCGCAGCAAGTCCTCGATCAGCTGGCGATGCTCAAGCTGGTCGTCGACGACAAGCGCCGTGATGGGCTCGCCGCGATAGCCGGAAATCGCNNAGGCTCGGGGTCGCGCGCGCGCGCGCGCGGCGGCGGCCGGCAAATGCAGGCGCACGACGAATCGACTGCCCTCGCCAAGTCGGCTCGTCACCGCAATCTCGCCGCCCATCAACTCGATCATCAGTTTGGTGATCGTGAGCCCGAGGCCTGTGCCCGGCGCCCAATGGCCCGACGGAGTCTCGATGCGCTCGAACGGCAAGAAGATGCGTTCGAGATCGGCTTCGGCGATGCCGATCCCGGTGTCCTCGACGATGAATTCGGCGACGTCGTTGCGAAAGCGCAGCGAGAAAAGCACGCTGCCTTCACGCGTGTATTTCACCGCGTTGGAGAGGAGATTGAGGAGAATCTGACGAAGGCGCTTCTCATCCGAGCGCACGAAAGCGGGAAGGCGCGACGGCGCGTCCCATCGAAACGCGACGCCCTGCGTCTCGGCCTGAAGGCGAAAGGTCGCGACGATCGGCTCGATGAATTCGGGAAAAGCGAAATCGGCGCGTTCCGGCGTCAGCCGCTCGGCTTCGATGCGGGCGATGTCGAGGAGCCCTTCCACGAGGCTCGACAGATGTTCGCCCGAGCGGCGGATCGTGGTGATGGCGCGCGCGCGGTTTGCGGGCGGCAGGGAGTCTTGATCGATCAGTTGAGCGTAGCCGAGAATGGCGTTGAGCGGCGTGCGAAACTCATGGCTTATGCCGGCGAGATAGCGGCTCTTGGCCAGATTGGCGGCCTCGGCGACCTCTTTGGCCTCCTGGAGCGCGCGATAGGTTTCGTCATGCGCGGCGATCTCCTGCATCAGCAAACCGGTCTGTCGGTCGGATTCCTCCTGCGCGACGCGCCGGCTCTCATGCGCGAGAACGAAGAGCCAGCACACGACCCNCGCGATGAGAAAGCAAACGAGGAAGACTTTCGCCATCGCGCCCGCCAGGCGCGCCTCCGCCGGACGCGGATCGCCGAGCGATTGCAGATAGACCACGACGAGAACCGCCGCGGCGATCACTGTGACAAGCGCCAGCAGCGCGAGGTAGTGGCCGAGGCTGGAATTAAGCCGCTCCATCGCCGCCTCGGGCATGATTTGCGCAAGGCCGTCAAGCATCTGCTCGGACACGCGGCTGCGGCNTTTGCAGCGGTCGTTGCAGCGGGCGTCGAGCGTGCAGCATAGGGAGCAGATCCGCCCGGCGTAGACCGGGCAGTCGGCCATGTCTTCGGGCTCGAAGAGATGCTCGCAGACCCGGCANNTGCGGGCGCGCAGCTCGGCTGGAGTCGCGCGACGCGGGGCGAGATAGTAGCGTCCCCGCGTCGCCCAGGCGATCAGCGGCGCGCACAGGATCGCCACGCTCAGGCTGACGAACGAGGACAGCGCCGCCGCCGTCGCGCCGAACGCGCCCGCATATGCGCCGATCGAGACGGCGGAGGCGATCGCCATCGCGCCGAACCCGACCGGGTTGATGTCGTAGAGATGCGCGCGCCGGAATTCGATCGTCTTCGGGCTGAGGCCGAGCGGCTTGTTGACGACGAGATCGGCGAAGATCGCGCCGACCCAGGCCACGGCGACGAGCGAATAGAGCCCGAGCGTGTGTTCGAGGCTGCGATAGATGCCAAGCTCCATCAGCATCAGCGCGATGGCGACGTTGAACACCACCCATACGACGCGGCCGGGATGGGAGTGAGTCAGACGCGAAAAGAAATTCGACCATGCGATCGAGCCGGCATAGGCGTTGGTGGCGTTTATCTTGAGTTGCGAGACGACGACGAAGACGACCGTCATGGCGAGCGCAAGGCGCGGTTCCGGCGCGAGATAGCCGAACGCGACCTGATACATATGCGTCGGGTCGGTCGCGTCGGCGGGCGCGACGCCGCTTTTGAACGCGAGAAAGGCGAGGAAGGAGCCCGCCAGCAGCTTCAACATGCCGAGGACGATCCAGCCCGGCCCGGTCGAGACGAGCGCGATCCACCAGGCGGTCTCGCGCCCTTTGCGCGAGGGAGGCAGGAACCGCAAGAAATCGACCTGCTCGCCGACCTGCGCGACGAGCGAGAAAACGACCCCGCAGGCCGCCCCGAACAGCAGAATGTCGAAAGCGCCGTCGACGCGCCCGAGACGACCGGTGTGGCGCGTCCAGGCCTCCACGGTCCCGGTGTCGAACAGCGCGATGGTGACGAAGGGCGCGACGTGAAGGACGATCCAGAGCGGCTGCGTCCAGAGCTGAAACCGGCTTAGAAACGTGAAGCCGTAGGTGACGATCGGAATCACGACCAACGAAGAGATGATGAAGCCGATCCATTCCGGCAGGCCGACGCCGGNCTGAAGCGCCTTGGCCATGATCGCCGCTTCGAGCGCGAAGAAGATGAAGGTGAAGCTCGCGTAGATCAGCGACGTGATGGTCGATCCGAGATAGCCGAAGCCGGCGCCGCGGGTCAGCAGATCGATGTCGATGCCGTTGCGCGCCGCCGAGATCGAGATCGGCAAGGCCGTCGCGAAAATCAGCGCGCCGACGACGAGGATCGCCGCCGCNNCGTTCGCGAAGCCATAGGTGAGCGTGACCGCGCCGCCGATCGCCTCCAGCGCAAGGAAGGAGACACCGCCCAGCGCGGTGTTGGCGACGCGAAATTCCGACCAGCGCCGGGCGCNTTTGGCCGTGAAGCGCAGCGCATAGTCCTCAAGCGTCTGATTGGCGACCCAGCGGTTGTAGTTGCGGCGCACCGGGGCGATGCGCTGGCGCCCGTCGGCCGCGCCGTCGCGCTGCACGGCTTCGCACCTGAAGTTCAAGCCTCGTCTCCGCTCGCCGCCTTCGCAGCCGCACACAAGCCATGCAGGAAGCCTGCCAACCCGTTCAGGGCGACCACCGCGCACGGTGCGCGCCATCGAGGCCCATCGGGCGGGCTTTCTGCGACGCCGCTGCACAGCGGATGATCGGCGAGAGGCTAAAAATTCATCTTGTTTGTGAAGCTCTTCGCGCCGCGCTCTGCAGAATTCGGGAGGGCCTTGGCGTGATTGCGTCGAACGACGCAATCGGCGCCTGCGTCGTTCGACGCAGCGCGCGAGGGTGAAGGGCGCATTGCTGCGCTGCGGCATAAACCATCAGCATCTGCCCTATCGGCGGACCGACGTCCGTTCCGGTTCCTCATGCGAGAGGCAGACATCATGTCGACCGATCCCACGTCCCTTCACCGTCCCGACATGCTGCGGCGCAGGCTGCTCATGGGCATGGCCGCCGCGCCGCTGCTCGGGATCGCGCCGCGCGCGGCCTTCGCGCAAGCGCCGGCCACCGCCGCAGTGAACACGACCGGCCTCGCCGTCACCGACACCGAGGTGACTGTGGGCATCCTGCATTCCGTGACCGGCACGATGGCGATCTCGGAGACGGGCTCGGTGCAGGCCGAGAAGCTCGCCATCGACCAGATCAACGCGATGGGCGGCGTGCTTGGCCGCAAAATCAAGTTCATTCAGGAGGACGGAGCGTCCGACTGGCCGACCTTCGCGGAGAAGGCCAAGAAGCTGCTCGTCAACGACAAATGCGCCTCGGTGTTCGGCTGCTGGACCTCGGCGTCGCGCAAGGCGGTGCTGCCGGTGTTCGAACAGTATAACGGCATGCTCTATTACCCGACCTTCTATGAGGGGCTGGAGCAATCCAAGAACGTCATCTACACCGGACAGGAGGCGACGCAGCAGATCATCGCCGGCCTCGACTGGGTGCAAAAGACCAAGGGCGCCAAGACGTTCTATCTCCTCGGCTCGGACTACATCTGGCCGCGCACCTCCAACAAGATCGCGCGCAAGCACATCGAGAATCACCTCCAGGGCTGCAAGGTCGTCGGCGAGGAGTATTTCCCGCTCGGCCACACGCAGTTCAATTCGGTCATCAACAAGATCAAGCTGGTCAAGCCCGACGTGATCTACGCGATCATCGTCGGCGGTTCGAACGTCGCGTTCTACAAGCAGCTCAAGGCCGCGGGCATCGACCTGTCGAAGCAGACGCTGCTGACGATCTCCGTCACCGAGGACGAGATCGACGGCATCGGCGGCGAAAACATCGCCGGCGCCTATGCCTGCATGAAGTATTTCCAGTCGTTGCAGAACGCCAACAACAAGGCCTTCGTCGCCGCCTTCAAGAAGATGTGGGGCGAGAAGACGGTGATCGGCGACGTCACGCAAGCGGCCTATCTGGGCCCGTGGCTGTGGAAATACACCGTCGAAAAGGCGGGGTCCTTCGACATCGACAAGGTGGCGGCCGCCTCGCCCGGCGTGGAGTTTAAGGAAGCGCCGGAGGGCTACGTCAAGATCCATCCCAACCACCATCTGTGGTCGAAGACGCGCGTCGGACTCGCCAAGCTCGATGGGCAATTCGAGGTGATCTACGAGACGGCCGATCTCGTCGAACCGGATCCTTTCCCGAATGGATACCAGTAACCGCCAAAGCGCGAGGAGCGCCGGCGCGCAGCGTCGCCGGACAACCTCGCGCGGGCTCTCCGCTCGCCTTCTTCTCGACGGGCGTGCGCGAGCGGAGAGCCCCACGCAACGCGGCGCGCCGCATGGCGCGCGCCACCGGGCGTCGACCAGGAGATCCCCCATGTTCGAAGGCTATTCCGTCGGCGACCTCGCCTCGATCTTCGTGATGCAAGGCTTCGCCGGACTCATCCTGTTCTCGGTGTTCGTGCTGATGGCGCTCGGTCTGGCGATCATCTTCGGCCAGATGGGCGTCATCAACATGGCGCACGGCGAGTTCATGATCCTGGGCGCCTATGTGACGTGGCTGTGTTCGCAGTTTTTCCAGAGCTACCTGCCGTCGCTGTTTCCCATCTACTTCTTCGTCGCGATGGCGCTGGCCTTCGTCGCGTCGGGCAGTCTGGGCATGGCGGTCGAATGGCTGTTGATCCGACGCCTCTACAAGCGGCCGCTGGACACGCTGCTGGCGACGTGGGGCCTGAGCCTGATCCTTCAACAGGTCTATCGCTCGGTGTTCGGGCCGCGCGAGGTGGGCGTCGAGCTTCCCGGCTGGATGATGGGCTCCTTACAGCTGACGCCGTCGATCGAGGTGCAGATCAACGGGCTGTTCGTGATGACGCTGACGCTCGCGATCACCAGCGTCGTCGCCTACATGATGTATCGCTCCCGCTGGGGCCGGCAGGTTCGCGCGGTGGTGCAAAATCGCGTGATGGCGGGCGCCGTCGGCATCGACACCGAGAAGGTCGACCGCTGGACCTTCGGCATCGGCTGCGGCATCGCCGGCGTCGCGGGCTCGGCGTTCACGATGATCGGCTCGACGGGGCCGACCGCCGGTCAGCTCTATATCGTCGACACATTTCTGGTGGTCGTGTTCGGCGGCGCGCAGAGCCTTCTTGGAACCATTCTGTCGGCCCTCACGATCTCGCAGACCCAGTCGACGCTCGAATTCTTCCTGTCCGGGTCCATCGCGAAGGTGCTCACGCTGCTCGGCGTGGTCGGCATCCTGATGCTGCGCCCGCAAGGTCTGTTCGCCCTCAAGATCCGTCGCTGAGGTGGCTCCGATGTCCTTCTTCGCAAAAGACCGCTACGGCTTTCTCGCCCGCTCGGAACTGATCGGCCTCGTCGCGCTCGCGTTCCTCATCGTGGTCGTCCTGCCGGTCTCGCTCGACATTTTCCGGCTCAATCTCGTCGGCAAATATCTCACCTACGCCTTCGTGGCCGTCGGTCTGGTGCTGTGCTGGGGCTTCGGCGGAATTCTGTCGCTCGGGCAGGGCGTCTTCTTCGGCCTGGGCGGCTACTGCATGGCGATGTTCCTCAAGCTCGAAGCGTCGAGCGTCGAGAACACGAAAATCCAGTCGACGCCCGGCATTCCCGACTTCATGGACTGGAACCANGCGACGGCGCTGCCGTGGTTCTGGAAGCCGTTCCAGTCGCTGCCGCTCGCTATGATCGCGGTCGTTCTGGTCCCCACCGTCTTCGCCTTCGTCGTCGGCACGGCGATGTTCAAGCGGCGCGTCGGCGGCGTGTATTTCGCCATCATCACGCAGGCGGTCGCCGCGATCATGAGCATCCTGATCATCGGACAGCAGGGCTACACCGGCGGCATCAACGGCATCACCGATCTGCGCACGCTGCTGGGATGGGACATCCGCACCGATCACGCCAAGTATGTTCTCTACTTCGTCAACGCCGCGCTGCTGATCGCCGTCCTGCTGCTGGGCTATTTCGTGCGCGCCTCNAAGCTCGGGCGCATCCTCGTGGCGATGCGCGACAAGGAGGACCGGGTTCGCTTCTCGGGCTATTCGGTCGCGGCGTTCAAGACGTTCGTGTTCTGCCTGGCGGCGGCGCTGGCGGCGCTCGGCGGGGCGATGTTCACGCTCCAGGTCGGCTTCATGTCGCCGTCTTTCGTCGGCATCGTGCCTTCGATCGAGATGGTCATCTACACGGCGGTCGGCGGACGTCTTTCGCTGATTGGCGCCGTCTACGGCACTTTGCTCGTCAACGCCGCCAAAACGGCGTTGTCGGAAAATTTCCCGNNGCTCTGGCTGCTCGGGCTCGGCGGCCTGTTCATCGCGGTCGTGCTTGCGTTNCCCAACGGTCTTGCGGGGATTTGGGACAGCCATATCGCGCCGCGTCTGGCGCGCCGCGGCGCCGCCGCGCCCTCGCCGTCGGGCATTCCCGACAGCGCCCCCGCAGAGTGACGAGGACAGGCCCATGAACGCTCGACCCATCGGCGCCGCTCAGGCCCCGACTTCCTGCTCGAAATCAACGGTCTCACCGTCTCCTTCGACGGCTTCAAGGCGGTCAACGATCTGTCTCTCTATGTCGACAAGAACGAGATCCGCGTCATCATCGGCCCGAACGGCGCCGGCAAGACGACGGTGCTCGACCTGATCTGCGGACGCACCAGAGCGACGTCGGGGTCGATCACCTTCAAAGGGCAGGAGCTGACCAAGCTCTCCGAAAACAAGATCGTGCTCGCCGGCGTCGGCCGCAAGTTCCAGACGCCGTCGATCTACGACGACCTGACAGTCTTCGAGAATCTCGAAATCTCCTACCCCAGAGGGCGCTCCGTTTTCGGCGCGCTCGCCTTCCGGCGCGACGCCGAGGTGACCGCGCGGATCGAGGAGATCGCGGAGACGATCTTTCTCAAAGACCGGCTGCACGAGCGCGGCGA
This sequence comes from Rhodoblastus sp., assembly GCA_013693735.1. GTDB lineage: Bacteria > Pseudomonadota > Alphaproteobacteria > Rhizobiales > Beijerinckiaceae. Next base: position 1,507,168 of record CP059255.1, read on the forward strand.
GTTCCTCTCGCACGGACAGAAGCAGTGGCTGGAGATCGGCATGCTGCTGATCCAGGACCCGGAACTGTTGATGCTCGACGAGCCGGTGGCGGGCATGAGCGTCGCCGAGCGCGTCAAGACCGCCGAGCTTCTGAACCGCATCATCAAGGATCGCTCCGTCCTGGTGATCGAGCACGACATGAAATTCGTCGAGGACATCGCTCACCGCGTCACCGTGCTGCATCAGGGCAGGGTGCTATCGGAAGGGTCGATGGAGCGCGTGAAGAGCGATCCCAAGGTCGTCGAAGTTTATCTCGGACATTGAGGAGGCGCGCCATGCTGAACGTTACCGGACTGCGCGTGGCCTATGGCCAGTCAGAAGTCCTGCACGGTCTCGACTTCGCGGTCGCGCCCGGCGAGATCGTCGCCATCATGGGCCGCAACGGCATGGGCAAGACGACCCTGATGAAGGCGTTGATGGGCATTCTGCCCGTCAAGTCCGGCGCGGTGAGCGTCGGCGACGCCGACGTGACGACGAAGAAGAGCTTCGAGCGCGTGGCCGACGGGCTCGCCTATGTGCCGCAGGGCCGCATGATCTTCTCCACCATGACGGTGGAGGAGAACATCGAGACCGGCCTCACCGTCACCGGCAGGAAGACTGTCCCCGGCGACATCTACGGCTGTTTCCCGTGCTGCTCGACATGAAGACGCGGCGCGGCGGCAATCTTTCGGGAGGACAGCAGCAGCAGCTCGCGATCGCCCGCGCGCTGGCCTCCGACCCCAAGGTTCTCCTGCTCGACGAACCGACCGAAGGCATCCAGCCCTCCATCATCCGCGAGATGGCGCGCACGCTGAAGCGCATCCGCGACGAGAAGGGCCTGTCCATCGTCGTGTCCGAGCAGGTTCTCAGCTTCGCGCTCGACATCGCCGATCGCGTCCTCGTGATCGAGAACGGCGAAATCGTCCACGAAGACCCCGTGACCGCGTCGACGAGGCGAAGATCACGAAATTCCTCTCGGTGTGAGCCGAGCGGACCACCGCAGCCTTCGAAAGGGGAAGGAGCGTCGCATGCCCGAGACACTTATCAAGGTCGATCTCAGCCAATCGGCTTACGACAACGAAATGGTGCACAATCGCTGGCACCCCGACATCCCGATGGCCGCATGGGTCAAGCCCGGCGACGATTTCATCATCGAGACCTACGACTGGACCGGCGGCTTCATCAAAAACGACGATTCCGCGGCCGACGTGCGCGACATCGACCTGTCGATCGTGCACTTCCTGTCCGGCCCGATCGGCGTGAAGGGCGCCGAGCCCGGCGATCTTCTGGTCGTCGATCTGCTCGACGTCGGCGCCAAGGCCGAGAGCCAGTGGGGCTTTAACGGCTTCTTCTCCAAGAAGAACGGCGGCGGCTTCCTGACCGACCATTTCCCGATGGCGCAAAAGTCGATCTGGGATTTCCAGGGCATGTTCACGAAGTCGCGCCACGTGCCGGGCGTGAGCTTCGCGGGGCTCGTGCATCCCGGCCTTATCGGCTGTCTGCCCGATCCCAAGCTGCTCGACACGTGGAACAAGCGCGAGGTCGACTTCATCGCCACCAATCCGACCCGCGTGCCGCCGCTCGCCAACCCGCCTTTCGCGCCGACGGCGCATATGGGCAAGCTGAAGGGCGAGGGCCGGGATAAGGCGGCGGCGACCGGCGCGCGCACGGTTCCCCCGCGCGAGCATGGCGGCAACTGCGACATCAGNGATCTGTCGCGCGGCTCGAAGATCTATTTCCCCGTCTATGTGCCAGGCGCGGGCCTCTCGATGGGCGATCTGCACTTCTCGCAGGGCGACGGCGAGATCACCTTCTGCGGCGCCATCGAGATGGCGGGCTGGCTGCATCTGAAGGTCGATCTGATCAAGGACGGCGTTTCGAAATACGGGATCAAGAACCCCATCTTCAAGCCGTCGCCGATCACGCCGAACTACCGCGATTACCTCATCTTCGAGGGCATCTCGGTCGACGAGGCGGGCAAGCAGCATTATCTCGACGTGCACGTGGCCTATCGTCAGGCCTGCCTGAACGCGATCAACTACTTGACCAAGTTCGGCTACACNCCCGCGCAGGCTTACGCCATCCTCGGCACGGCGCCGGTGCAGGGCCATATCTCGGGCGTGGTCGACATTCCCAACGCCTGCGCCACGCTGTGGCTGCCGACGGAAATCTTCGACTTCGACATCAAGCCGAACGCGGCCGGGCCGATCAAGCATCTCGACGGCTCGATCGACATTCCGATCGCCTACGACTGACCGGTCGGAGCCCCGTCACGGACGTCGCCCAGGGCGGCGTCCACCTCTCGCCGCGCGATGATGAGGCGCCTCATGCCGATTTATGATTACGAGTGCGAGTCCTGCGGACCGTTCCGCGAGATGCGGCCGATGGCGATGTCGGAGGCGGCGTGCGCCTGCCCCGATTGCGGCTCGCCGGCGCCGCGCGCCTTCTTCACGATGCCGGCCTTTTCTTGCATGGACGTCAGCGCGCGCTCGGCGTTCGCCACCAACGAGCGCGCCGCGCACGAGCCGGCGCTGTCGGGATCGGAGCGAGGGCGGCGGCTGCATCCCTCCAACTGCGCGTGCTGCCGGCCCGGCGTGAAATCGCGCGCGACCGTTCTGCGGCCGGACGGCGCGAAGTCGTTTCCTAGCGCGCGGCCCTGGATGATCTCGCACTGACGGGACGGCGGCGTGCGTGATTTGACGCACGACGCTCGGGGACGCCGAGGCCGAGCGCGCCGTCGCGCTCGTCTCGTCAGGCTGTCCGGGGCGCAGCGCGGCGCATTGAGAACCAATTGTTTCTCTTTACGGTTCGCTTCGCGCGCCCGCCGTTCGTGGGCGGCGGCGACATGTTGACGGCGTGGTCTTGATGAGGCGAGACTTTGTTAGGCTTGGGCGGCGCGCCTCGGGCGGGCCGCAAGGATAGGTTTCGATGATCTCCGAACAAAATTATCTGCGAATCGTGAAAGCCGGCGCCTGGTGCGACGTGATCTCGACGGGGCNNTGTTGACGACCCCTGGACCTTTCATTTGATGCTCAACGTGCTGGGGCAGATCAACGCGGCGCTCGGATCGCCAGGAGCCATCCCCGTATACGAGCCGACCTTCGGGATTTTCGGCAATCTGCTCGGCAGCATCGTGATGGTGTGGGCGATCCTGCGGCTTCGCTCGCCGGAGGTTCGCTTCGGGCGCTACGACGCGGCGTGCCGGGCGCTCTACACGGTGTGGATGGGTTATGCGCTGGCGCAGGGCTTCAGCCCGATCCTGATCGGCTACATCCTTCCCGAAATCGTGCTGTGCGCTGCGCAGGCCTTGCCGGTGCGCGAGGAGGCGCCGGCGCAATCCGCGCGGGCTTGAACCTCACATGCCGAGATAGGCGCGCCGAACCTGCGGATCGTCGCGGATTGTCGCGGCGGGGCCCGACAGCACGACGCGGCCCGTTTGCAGGACGTAAGCGCGGTCGGCGATCTCCAGGCTTTCCGAAAGGCGTTGCTCGACGAGCAGGATGGTGACGCCGGCCTTGCGGATCGCCTGAACCGCCTTGAAAATCTCGTCGACCAGAATGGGCATGATGCCCTGCGAGGGCTCGTCGAGCATCAGCAGGCGCGGCCGCGTCATCAGGGCGCGCGAGATGGCCAGCATCTGCTGCTCGCCGCCCGACAGCGTGCCGGCGCGTTGGTCGAGCCGTTCGGCGAGGCGCGGAAACAGCGCGAAGACCGTCTTGAGCGGCTCCTCGCGGTCGGGCTTGCCGCGATGCAGCCAGCTGCCGAGGCGCAGATTGTCGCGCACGCTCAGCCGCGGGAACAGGCGCTTGTTCTCGGGCACATAAGCGAGGCCGCGCGCGGTGACCAGATGGGCCGGGATGCGGTCGATCCGCTCGCCGGCGAAGACGATCTGGCCGGCGCGCGGCTTTTCGAGTCCGGCGATGGATTTGAGCAATGTCGACTTGCCCGCGCCGTTGGCGCCGGCGACGACGACGATCTCGCCCTCCTCCAGCGCCAGCGAGACGTCGGAGAGAGCAAGCAGGCCGCCATAGGCGGTCGACAGCTCACGGATGTCGAGCAGCACCGCGGCGGTCTCCCAGATAGGCGGCGATCACCGCCGGATCGGCGACGATGGCCTGAGGCGGCCCTTCGGCGAGCACGCGCCCCAGCCNCAGCACGACCGCGCGGTCGATCAGCGGCATGACGATCTCCATGACGTGTTCGACCATGATCACGGCGACGCCGCGCGCGCACGCGGCGCACCAGCTCGACGCCGTCGCGCGCCTCGGAGGGGTGAGGCCGGTCATCGCCTCGTCGAGCAACAGCAATTTCGGCTCGGTGGCGAGGGCGCGGGCGAGTTCGAGCCGGCGCTTTTCGGGCGGCGTCAGCGATCCGGCCGACATGTCGGCGCGGCCGGCGAGGCCGACGAAATCGAGCGTCGCCAGCGCGGCCCGTCGCGCCGCCTTCGCCGCGCCGTGGCGCACCAGCGCGCCGACCAGCACATTCTCCACGACGCTCATCGACTCGAAGGAGCGCGGCACCTGAAAGGTGCGCGCGACGCCGAGCCGGCAGCGCGCCGGNNCGCGTCGAGGCCGGTGATGTCGNNCGCCCTCGAAACGGATCACGCCGTCGTCGACGCCGAAGGCGCCGGCGATGGCGTTGAACAGGGTCGATTTGCCGGCGCCGTTGGGGCCGATGAGGCCGAGAATCTCGCCGGCGCGCGCCTGCATCGACACCGACGCGTTGGCGACGAGGCCGCCGAACCGCTTGCTGACGTTCTCGACCTCCAGCAAAGGCGCGGTCATCGCGGNCGCCTCCGCGCGGCGGCGGCGGGGAAGCAGGCTCAGCAGCCCTTCCGGCCGGGCGAGCGCGACGACGGTGACGAGCGCTCCGTAGATGATCAGGTCGAGCCCCGAGCCGGAGCCGCCGGCGTAGCTGCGGGTGATCTCCGTCAGCGGCACCAGCACCAGCGCGCCGACCAGCGGCCCCCACAGCGTGCCGACGCCGCCCAGAACGGCCGGCAGCGCGAAGAGCAGCGAAAAGCGAAAGGTCATCACGCTTTCGGGGTCGATATAGGCGACGAAGGCGGCGTATAGCGCGCCGCCGGCCGCGGTGAAGGCCGCGGAGATCGCAGCCGCCGACATCTTGAGGAGAACACCTCNGACGCCGAGGCTCTGGGCGGCGTCGGGATCGTCCTTCACTGCGCGCCACCAGTAGCCCCAGCGGCTGTCCTCGATGCGCCAGGTGACGAAAANGGTCGCCACGAAAAGCGCCAGCGTCAGCCAGACATAGGGCGCCTTCTCGCGGCCGAATTGCAGCGACCACAGGCCGTCGGCGCCGATCGGCCATTGCACGCCGAGCGCGCCGCCGGCGAATTCGGCGTTGTGGACGATCAGCAGGCCGGCCTCGGCGATCACTATGGTGGCGATCGAGAAATAGTGGCCTTTCAGGCGAAAGCACAGCCAGCCGATCAGCAGCGCGGCGACCGCCGAGAGCGCGGCGCCGACGATCATGCCGGCCCAGGGCGTGACGCCGAAATTGACCCAGAGCAGCGTCGCCGCATAGGCGCCGATGCCGAAATAAAGCGCGTGACCTAGCGAGATCTGGCCGCAATAGCCGCCCAGAATGTTCCAGGCCTGCGACATGGCCGCATAAAGCAGCGTCAGGACCAGCACGTTGAGCAGATAGACGTTGCGCACCACCAAAGGCAGCGCGGCGATGATCGCGAAAACCAGCGCCGCGAGCATCAACTGACGACGGCGCGCGGCGGCGAAGGCGTCCGTCGCGCCCGCGGGCGCGGCGCGGGGGCGTGCGGGGCGGAGGCGTCGGGGCGCTCATCACAGCCTCCCGAACAGGCCGTTGGGCCGCAGGAAGACGACCAGAAGATAAAGCGCGTAGACGCCGATCGACTTCATCGAGGAGGGCATCACCAGCGTGGTGGCCGCCTCGACCAGCCCGACGATCAGGCCGGCGGCGAGCGCGCCGAAGACGCTGCCGAAGCCGCCGAGCGCGACGGTGACGTAGGCGATCAGCGCGAAGCCGGCGCCGACCTGCGGGTGAATGTAATAAAGGTNCGACATCACCGCGCCGGCGAGCCCGACGAGCGCCGCGCCGAGGCCCCAGCCGAGCGCGAAAATGCGGTTGCGGTCGACGCCGACAAGCGCCACCGCGCCCTGATCCTCACGCGTCGCCTCCAGCGCCTTGCCGAAGTCGGTGCGGCTCATCAGCAGCCAAAGCCCTGCGAAGGCGGCGATGGAGACAAGGCCGCCGAATAATTGCGGGGCAGGCAGGAAGACGCCGCCGAGGTCGACCGTCCGGCCGGCGAGCCAGGACGCGCCGATCGAGCGATAATCCGGCGACAGGAAGAATTGCGCCAGACCCTGGATCAGCACGGCGAGGCCGAAGGTCGCGAAGATCTGCACCATGCCGGCGTTGGCNNGCGCGCGCATCGCGTAGCGCATGACGCCGAGATAGACGAGCGCGCCGAAAGCGAACATCGCGGCCACGACGAGGGGCATGAACAGCGTCGGGTCGATCGCCAACAGCGCCCAGCCGCCGAAGGAAAGATACATGGCGAGCATCAGCATTTCGCCATGAGCGAAATTGACGACGTCCATCAGGCCGAAAATCAGCGACAGGCCGACCGCGATGAGAGCGTAGATCAACCCCATCAGCAAGCCGCTGGCCAGAACTTGCGCGATCGCTTGAAACGCCATTGCCTTCCCCTGGTTCGGCTCGAACCGCCGCGCGCCGCCCAAGACGGAGCGTCGCGCGCGGCGGCTCGATCTGCGTCAGCCGTTCATCGGCCATTTGGCGGGTTGCGCGGCCAACGCGGTCGGGAAGATCGTGACGAACTTGCCGCCGAGATACTGGATCAGAACCGGATCGCAGAGCGTGTTCTGTCCGTCCGGTCCGAACTCGACGCCGCGCCAGGGCATGATCGTCTGGTCGCCGGGGATTTTCGTCGCCGCCAGCGCGTCGCGCAGCTTCGCGCCGTCGACGGAGCCGGCGCGGTCAAGCGCGTCGGCGACGACCGTCATCGCCGTGAACACGCGCGAGGTGTTGTCGTTGAGGTCGCGGCCCGCCCGCGCCTTGAACATCTCGTTGACCACGCCGATCGACTTGCGCTTGGGCGCAAGGTCGAGCGCGAAGGAGGCGCGGCTGATCAGCCCGTCGAGCTTGTCGCCGACGGCGTCGAAAACGGGCTTTTCGGAGAAGCCGGCCGCCTGGGCGATGATGTTCTTCGGCTTGTAGCCGAGCTCNNCCATCGTCTTGACGAGAAGCAAGGCGTCGGTCGTGTAGCTCGACGGCATCAGCACGTCGGCGTCGGCGCTCTTGGNCTGCTGCACCTCGGAGGTGAGAGACGGCGAGTTGGCGCGGTATTTCACGTCGGCGACGATCTTGTAGCCGCGTTCGGCGGCGATCTTGCGCTGGACGTTGGAGGAGTCGGTTCCGAAAATGGTGTCCTCGAAGAACAGCGCGATGGTCTCGATCTTGGCGCCGTCCTTCCTGCGCGCGTCGAGGAAATCGAACATCGCGGCCGAAAACATCTCGTCATGCGCGGCGGGGCGGAAGAAATATTTGAGGTTGCGGCGATGAAGGCTCGGCGACGAGCTGTCGGCGGCGACGAAGGGGACGCCGTAGCGTTCGCAGGAGGCGCTGACCGTCGCCGACACGGAGGAATGGAACGACCCGATGACGGCGGCGACCTTCTCCTGCGTGATCAGGCGCTCGGCCTCGGCGCGGCCCTNTTGGGGGTCTGCCTGGTGGTCGGCCATGACCAGCCGGATTTTCGCGCCGCCGAGTTTGGCGAGCCCGGCCGAGCGGGCGCCGGGAATATCGAGATCGTGAACATCGTTGATGACTGCGACGGCGGTTTCGAGAGCATGGCGCGCGTCGACGCCGGTCTGGGCGCTGGCGCCCGACATCGGATAAATCGCCCCGATCACCACGTCGTCGGCGGCGAAGGCGGGACGCGCCAACCCGGCCGCGCCGAGCGCCGCGGCGCCCAGCAGCGCTTGTCTGCGATTCATCGACATCGGCGTTTCTCCCTTCCGTCGTCAAAATGGGCTGCGGCGCTCAGATCACCGCATAGTCGCTGTTGCGCCGGTCGGTGACCAGCATCGTGCCGGGCTTGTGGGTGATCGCGAATGNCGGCCTGGCGGCGGCGATGACAGATTGCGGCGTCACCCCGCAGGCCCAGAAGACCGGCAGTTCATCGGCGCGCACGGTGACCGGGTCGCCGTAATCGGGCCTCGAAAGATCGGCGATTCCAATGTCGGCCGGCAGTCCGATATGCACGGGCGCGCCGTGCACGGCGGGATAGCGGGACGAAATCTGCACGGCGCGAATCGCGTCGCGCGGGCGCAGCGGCCGCATCGAAACGACCATCGGTCCGGCGAAAACGCCGGCGGGCGCGCAGGCGAGTTTGGTCCGGCACATCGGCACCCGCACGCCCTCCTCGATATGGCGCACGCCGATTCCTTCAGCCAGAAGCCCCTCTTCGAAGGAATAGGAGCAGCCGATGACGAAGGCGACGAGATCGTCGCGCCAGACCTCACGTGCGTCCTCGATCTCGGCGACCAGCTCGCCATTCCGCCAGACGCGATAGCCGGGCAGGTCTGTGCGCAGGTCGATGTCGTCGCCGAGCGCAGGAATGTCCCATCGCCCGGTCTCCGAAACGCCCAACAGCGGGCAGGGCTTCGGATTGGCTTGACAGAAGCGCAGGAAATCGCCCGCCAACTCCTTCGGCAGGACGACGAGATTGCCTTGCGCGTAGCCAAGCGCCAGGCCTGCCGTCGAGCCCGTCAGCGCGCCGCTTCGGCAGGCGAGCCGGACCGCGCGGCGGCGCGGCGGCGCCGTCGGCGATAGCGGAACGAGGAGTTTGCGACCCATCCGGCATCGTAGGGCTTTCGTCAGGCGCCGCGTCTTAGCCTGTAGTCGAGCATCTACGAGCACCTCATGCAACGGCTTTATCCGGGCGGGGCGGAGCGCGGGACGCGCGGCGCCGTCAGCGGCAAGGGCGGACGATCGAAGACGCAGCCGGTGGTTTCGCCGCCTCTCTCCGTTTCGTCGCGGAGTTGTTTTCTGGAGAGAAACCCCATGCGGACTTAGAGGGTCTCATCCATTTCTTGCGCCGCAAGACCCCGCGCCCGGTTCGAACATCGGCCGCGACGCCGTTGTCGCGGGACTTGGCGGGAGGAGGTTCGTCTCAGCATCTTCAGCGCCATCTTCAGCGCCGCCGGCGCCGAAGGAGCCATCGTGCGGATGAGGGACGAGGAGCGCCGTCGCTTTGTCGCGACCGCCATTGAGATCGCGGGAGATGCGCACGAAGCGTCTCAAACCGCGCAAGCGTGTGGCCTGCGGCGGCTCCTCATCGCCGCAGGCGCGGCGACCGGCTCTTCAAAGCGCGTGACGCATGGCGAGCGGTCATGGAATCATTCGGCGACGGTTCGCCTGCCGCGAACGCCCGCCATCATCGCCTTGCGCAGAAAGGCCGCCTTCATGACATATGCCGTCCCGACTCGCGAGGACGAACGCAAGGCGCTGCTGCGCGCGATGTTCGACGCGGCGGTGGGCGCCGCGCAACCGGCGAAGGAGCTGGCGCGCCATCTGCCGGAGCGGCCGAAAGGGCGGACGCTGGTGATCGGGGCGGGCAAAGCCTCCGCCGCGATGGCGGAGGCTTTCGAGGCGGCGTGGCCTGAGCCCGTCGACGGCCTTGTGGTGACGCGCGCAGGCTATAGCCGGCCTTGTTCTCGCATCGAGATCGTGGAGGCGGCGCATCCGGTTCCCGACGCGGCCGGTCGCGAAGGGGCGCGGCGGATCATGGAGATGGTCAAAGGCCTCGGCCCCGACGATCTCGTCATCGCGCTGATGTCCGGCGGCGGCTCGTCGCTTCTGCCGGCGCCGATCGCAGGGCTGACGCTCGAAGACAAGCAGGAGTTGAATCGCGAGCTGCTGAAATCGGGCGCGAGCATCGGCGAAATGAACACCGTGCGCCGTCACCTCTCCGCGATCAAAGGGGGCCGCCTCGCCGCGCTGTGCGCGCCCGCGCGCGTGACGACGCTGCTGATCTCAGACGTTCCGGGCGACGATCCGAGCGACATCGCTTCGGGTCCGACCGTAGCCGATCCGACGACCTGCGAGGACGCGCTCGCGGTCATCCGGCGGTATGGCGTCAAGGCGCCGGCGCATCTGCTGGAGATTTTGGCGAGCGGCCGCGGNGAAAGCGTCAAGCCCGGCGACCCGCGCCTTGAACGCGCGCAGACGCGCCTCATCGCCACGCCGCAGCTTGCGCTGGAGGCCGCGGCGCAGGTGGCGCGAAAGGCGGGATACGCGGCGCATATTTTGGGCGACGCGATCGAGGGCGAGGCGCGCGACGTCGGCAAAGCTATGGCGGGGATCGCCGCGCATGTCGCCGAACGCGGCCAGCCCTTCGCGACGCCCTGCGCGATCTTGTCGGGCGGCGAGACGACGGTGACCGTGCGCGGCGCCGGGGTCGGCGGCCGAAACGTCGAATTCCTGCTCTCCTTCGCCTTGGCGACGCGCGGGCGNCCCGGGATCTACGGCATGGCCGGCGACACCGACGGCGTCGACGGAGCCGTCGACATCGCCGGCGCCGTGATGACGCCGACGACGCTCTCNCGCGCGCGCGCGCTTGGCCTCTCGCCTCAAGCGCGCCTCGACGCCAATGACGGCCACGGGTTCTTTCAAGCGATCGGCGACAGCGTCGTCACCGGGCCGACGCATACCAACGTCAACGATTTTCGCGCCATTTTGATCGACGCGCGCGACTGAGAGAGCGAGATGGAGCCGCAGCGCGACGATTTCAAAAGCGCTATCGGCTCCGCATGCTTGCAGGTCGCCTGTGTCGATCCTATCGAGCCCCCTTTCAGAGTCGAAATGGTCGTAGGCCGCGGTTTCGACCGCATCCTACTCGACACTGATTTCGCGCCCAAAGAACCGCCGATAGCCGATAACCGCTTGAGCCGGGCGCGCGTTCCGTCCTCTCGCTCCGCGGCTCGCCGCGTGAGGCCATGCGAGGCGCAAGCGCTTTCTCGATTTTGAGCGTGCGAAGTTTGATCTTCGGCGTCGCCGGCGAGGGGCTTTGAGCGCATCAAGGACGTCGCTGAGCGGCGCGAGGAGGAAAGCTGCGTGTTGTCGCAGGTCAAAAACGGGCGACGATCTCGAAAGGATGGCGGCGGGCGCTTCGTGGTCCGTCGTGACCGATCTCGCCGTGTCGACCCGCCGGGCGGCGGCGCGCTCGGCGCGCCTGTCTACTTGGCGGCGGCGAGCTTCTTCACGGCCGCGATCGCATTGGCGACATGCTTCTNCGGCTCCGGGTCCTCGACCATCGAGACGATGCGGCCATCTTGACCGATGACATAGGAAATTCGTTTGGCGAACGAAACGACCGGCATCTTGGCGTCGTAAGCGATGATCACTTTCATGTCCGGATCGGCGGCGACCGGAAAAGCGTCCCTGCATTCCAGGGACGAGAATTTCTTTTGCACCTCGATCGTGTCGGCCGAAAGGCCGATGACGCGCGCGCCCAGCTTTGCCAACTCCGGCGCGGCCTCGGCGAACAGATGCGCCTCCTCGGTGCATACGGCGGTGAACGACTTGGGATAGAAATAGACCACCACTGGGCCTTGCTTCAACGCCTCCGACAGAGCGAAGCGAAACTCCTTGCCGGCGAGCGCGGCCGGCGCCGTGAAATCCGGGGCTCTGGTTCCGACCGCCAAGGCGGCGAGGCACGTTCCGGCCGAGACGAGCACCGCGGCGGCGGCCAGAAAGATGGAGCGTTGCATCGTCGACCTCCCGACGCGGCGCGGCTGCGGCGCGTGCCTGACAAGAATAGGGCGCGCGCCAAAAACGTCCAGCGTCAACACCGTCCAGCGTCAACACCGTCCTCGATGAGGTCGCTCTCGACGAGGACGTCGAAAACCTGCTCGCGAACCGCCGCGTGGCCGCCGGCGGCGTCGAGGCGCGTCCATGCGATCTCGCCGAGGTCGGCCGCGGCCTGGAGGCGCACGATCTCCACCGTGGCGTCGGACGCGTCTCCGACGCGCGCGGCGACGCGGCTCCGGAGAACGTCAAGCGGGGCGTCGAGCCAGACGCCGCGAAAGCCCGCGCCCGCCGCGCGCGCGACCTGCGCGATGGCGGCTCGGCTTTCGGGTCGGTCGAACAGCGCGTCCGCGACGACGGAGACGCCCGTCGACAGCGTCGCCGCCGCGGCGCGGCGCTGCGTTTCGCATACCGCGCGGGACATTTCGGGTTCATAGGCGGCGGCGGGCAGGCGAGTTTCGGCGACGACGCCGTGCAGCGCTTTGCGAATGCGGTCGCTTGACAGGATCCGGGCCCCGGGAACGGGGCCGAGCGTCGGCGCGATCGCAGCCGCGGCGGTTGATTTGCCGGAGCCGCTGAGACCGCCGAAGGCGACAAGAAGCGCCCGGCGCGGCGCCAGACAGGCGCGAGCGAGGTCGAAACTTCGAAGCGCTTCGACGCGCAGCTCTTCGGCGCGCGCGGAGCCCGCCTCGCGCGCCTGAGCCGCCGCCACATGAGCGCGCGCCGCGGCGCGCACGGCGATGAAAANAGGCGTCAACGCGAGGCCGTCCGTTTCGTCGGCGGCGTCGAGATAGCGATTGAAGACAAGGTTGGCGACGTCGCGGCGGTCGCGCCGCCACAGCTCCATCAGCATGGACGCGAGATCGTCGAGCACGTCGACTGCGGCGCGGCGCTCGCCGAATTCGAGGCGGTCGAAGGAGGTCGCGCCGCCGTCGAGCGCGCAAATCTTGCTCAGCGCCAGGCCGCCGTGGCAATGGCGGATCTTGCCTGCGTCGCGACGCGCGTCGAGCAAAGGCGAAAGCCGCGCGTGGGCCTTCCGCAGATCCTGGACGAGCGTGTCGACCTCCCGCGCGCCAAACAGGGCGCTCGCGCGCAGAGCCTCCTCGTCGATGGACAGAACGCGCGCCATCGCCGCGGCGCCGCCATGCGCGCGGCTCGGCGCGGCGTCCGCATGACGCGCGGCGAGGGCGCGCGCGAGATCCGTCATCATGGCTGTGGGCGAATCGCCGCGTTGCGCCCGGTCGTCGAGCCGCTCGTCGTCGGCGAAGCGGCGCATGACGACGACGGCGTCGACAAGTTCGCCCTCGCCGTCAAACGTCAAGCCTGCGTCGGCTGCGCGCGTGACTCGGCGCACNNGGCCAGATAGAGCCGGCGCGAAGCGGCTGTTCAGAGCGAATTCGCGCGAACAGAACTCCAGGCGGCGCCGCGGCGTCGAGACGTCGAGGAAGGGGACGCGCACCGCGCGCTTGAGCTTGCAGGCGAGGCCGGCGCCGAGAAACACCAATGAGGTTTTGGTCGCGATCAACCGCGGCGGCCCTGCCGCGTCGGCGAAGGCGGCGCGCAGGAACGCGATCGTTTCGCGTTGATCGGCGACGACCGTCATGCGGGGCACGCGCTCCGGTGGAAAGCGAACCCCATAGGCGCGCCTGCTTGGGCGCAGGGCGGCCGACGGCGACGGCGTGAGCCGCGCGGCGGCGGAGCCGGACGCCGTCGACAGCGCCTTCGGCGGCGCCCGGACGCGATTGCGCGAGGCGCCGATTGAGGCCAGTATCCGGGCCGACCCGTTCGGCGCGGCGTCGCGACGCGCGCGTTTTCGGCGGCGCGACGCAAAAGGGAGACGTATGATGGATCGTCGCAAATTTCTGTCTCGGGCCGGCCTCGCTCCCGTCGCCGCGACGGCTCTGGCGGCGCCCGCGCTGGCGCAGGGCGCGCCCAAGCTGTCCTGGCGTTTGACGTCGAGCTATCCAAAATCGCTCGATACGCTTTACGGGCTCTCCACCCATGTGTCGCGTCGGGTCGCCGAACTGACCGACGGCTCCTTCCAGATTCAGGTTTTCGCGCCCGGCGAAATCGTGCCGGCCTTGCAGGCGCTGGACGCGGTGGGCGCGGGAACCGTCGAATGCGCGCATTCGCTCGGCAGCTTCTATGTCGGCAAGGACCCGACCTTCGCGTTCGAGACATCCTTGCCGTTCGGACTGAACACGCGCCAGCACATCGCCTGGTTGACGATGGGCGGCGGTCTGGAGGCGGTGAACGGGTTTCTCAAGGCGTATAACGTTCATTCCATCCCCTCCGGCAACACCGGCGCGCAGATGGGAGGCTGGTTCCGCAAGGAGATCAAGTCGATCGACGATCTCAAAGGCTTAAAATTCCGAATCGCGGGTCTTGGAGGCAATATTCTGGCGCGGCTCGGCGTGGTGCCGCAGCAGATCGCCGGCGGCGACATCTACCCGGCGCTGGAACGCGGAACCATCGACGCGGCGGAATTCTCCGGGCCCTATGACGACGAAAAGCTCGGCTTTCATAAGGTCGCGAAGTATTATTATTTTCCGGGTTGGTGGGAAGGAACGGCGAATGTCGGGCTTTACGTCAATCTCGACAAGTGGACGGCGTTGCCGACCGCCTACAAGGCGGCGCTGGAGACGGCGTGCAGCGAAGCGATGACCCATTGCGTCGCAAAATACGATCACAACAATCCCGACGCGCTCAAGCGTCTGGTCGAGGCGGGCGCNGGGCTGCGGGCCTTTCCGCAATCCGTGCTGGAGGCCGCCTTCAAGGAGGCGCACGCCTTTTATGGCGAGATCGCCGAGAAAAACGCGACCTTCAAGGCGATCTACGACCAATGGCTCGCTTATTGGCGCAAGGAACAGCTCTGGTTCCGCATCGGCGAGCAGCCGTTCGACAATTTCGTCGCGCGTCAGTCGCCGCCCGCGCGGTAGCCTCAGGCGGCGCGAGGAGCGCGCGGCGCGGGCGTCGCGTCGGCGCATGTCCTTTCGCCGGACCACGCTCCGTCCGGGCGCGGGGTCAAGGCGGACGACCGAGGGCGCCGGCGCCCGTCCCCGAGCCCGGCGTCGGCTTTGCGCGGATGACGGGCCAGACCGTCAGGCGTCCGCGCGTTCCCTGGCTGTCGCGGCGATCGCGCATGGACCCGGCCGCATCGACGTCCAGACGTTTCCCATCCGCGATGCGACGGGCGGCGCGCCGTTTTCCTGCGGTTGATTTCGCCGCCCGACGGCATTTGAGGACGTCGACCATGCCGAAGATGCAGACGATGAAGCGTCAGGCCAAGGGCGCCCAGGCGGACGTCATCTTGCGCGGAGGGCCGATCTGGATCGGGCGGGAGGAGGGATGCGTCGCCGCGCTCGCCATCTTTCGCGACAAGGTGCTGGCGGCCGGGCGCGAGGACGAAATCGCGCCGCTCGCCGGCGCGGCGACCCGCGTCATCGATTTGCGCGGGCGTCTGGCGACGCCGGGGCTCAACGATTCCCACCTGCATCTGATCAATTACGGGCAGGTGATGGGCTGGGTGAACGCGCGGCCTGACGCCGCGCCGACGCTTGCGGCCCTGCTCGCGGCCATCGGCGCGCGCGCGAGGGCGGCGGGGCCGGGCGAATGGGTGCTGGCGCGCGGCTACGATCAGACCAAGCTCGACGTCAAACGCCATCCGCTGCGTGAGGAGCTGGACCGCGTCGCTCCGGACAATCCGGTGATGCTGACGCGCGCCTGCGGGCATGTGTCGATTTTCAATTCGCGGGCGCTCGCCGCAGGCGGGATCGACGAAAGCTCGCCGACGCCGCAAGGCGGCTTCATCGAGAAAGTCGACGGGCGGCTGACCGGGCTTGTCGCCGAAAACGCGCGCGACCCGATCCGCGACGCCATCCCGCCACGCAGCGAAGCGGAGCTTGTCGCCGACATCGAGCGCGGCGGCCGCAAGTTGCTTTCGATGGGCATCACGAGCTGCATGGACGCGGCTGTCGGCATGGTCGCGGGCTTCGCGGAGATCGCCGCCTATCAGCGCGCCAAACGCGAAGGCCGTCTGCCGGTGCGGACATGGCTGACGCTGCTCGGCGATCCGGGCCGTTCGATCGTGCCGCAATGCCATGCGGCGGGGTTGGTGACGGGCACAGGCGACGACATGCTGATGGTGGGCGGCGTCAAGCTGTTCCTCGACGGATCGGCGGGCGGGCGCACGGCGTGGATGTCGCAACCCTATCTCGGCGACGACAAAACGCACGGCACGCATCTGTTCGACGACGACGAGTTGCGGCGCGCGGTTCTCGACCTGCACGTCAAGGGATACCGGATGGTCTGCCACGCCATCGGCGACGCCGCCATCGCGCGNCTCGTGGGCGCCTATGAGGCGGCGCTCGCCGCCCATCCCGATCCGGACCGGCGCCACCGCGTCGAGCATTGCGGCTATCCGACGGACGAAATCAACGCGCGCATGAAGGCGGCAGGGATCTATCCCTGCCCGCAACAGGTCTTCATCCATGATTTCGGAGACGCGTATATCAAGGTGCTGGGGCGCGAGCGNGGGTTGCGCAGCTATCCCTTCAAAACGTGGCTGGAGACAGGCCTGAAGCCCGCGACAGGCAGCGACGCTCCGGTGTGCGACCCCGATCCATTCCCCAATTTTCATGCGATGTTGACGCGCGAGACCTGGCGCGGGACGGTGATGGACGCCAGCGAGCGCGTCGGCGTAGAGGACGCTTTGCAGGCTTATACGGAGTTCGGCGCTTTTTCGCAGAAGCAAGAGCATCTGAAAGGCAAGCTGACGCCTGGACAGCTCGCCGACGTCGCGGTGTTTTCCNNCGATCTGCTGCGCGCGAGCCCAGCCGAGATTCTGAAAGACACGCGGTGCGACCTGACCATTTTGGGCGGCGAGATCGTCTATGATCGCGCCGCGCATCGGATGTGAGCGCGAGGCGCCGAGGAGGGCGGACGGCCGGCGCGGCCAACGGCGAAATGCCGATTTTCTTCGGCAGGTCGGTCGATCGGCAGGGATAATTCCGGATTCGCCGCATTTCTTACGCAAACGCCAACGAACGATTTCCTCTTCGGCGCAGGGCTGGTAAGGCTGCGCCGCCGGCTCGTCGCGTCGAGCCTCACGATCTGCAACGCGCCCTTTCCCGCCGCGTCGAGACGCCGCGGATGGGCGCTTCAACCGGCTCGCCGCATGTTTGTGACCGTCACGTCGCGCGTTTTCAGGCACGTCCGCCGCGGCGGCGGGTCGGCNNGGCGTTGGCCGCCGTCCTGACGTTGCTGGCGGGATGCGCCACGACGCCCGTGACGGCGGACCGCAGCCTGTCTTTCCCGACGCCGAAGCGATTCGAGGCCGAGGCGTCGCCTGCGCCGCCNGCAGCCACGCGCTGGTGGGCGCGCTTCGGTTCGAGAGACCGNACGCGNCTGATGCGGGCGGCCGACGACGGCAATCTCGACGTCGCGACCGCGGTGGCGCAGTTGGCCCAAGCCGAGGCGCTGGCGCAGATCGCCGGCGCGGGCTTATGGCCGGTCGTCGGGCTCAACGCCGACGCGTCGCGCTCGCGCGGCTCGGGCACGATGGCGAGCGTCGCCTCGCATCCCAAAGGACGCAACAGTTTCGGCGCCAGTTTGGGCGCCAGCTACGTCGTCGACGTATGGGGCCGCAATCGCGATCTGCTGGAGGCGGCCGTGCGTTCGGCGACGGCGTCCGCCTATCAGATCGAGACGGTGCGCGCGACAATGCGCGCCAGCCTCGTCAACGCCTATCTGACGATCGGCTATTATCGCGAACGCGCGCGCGTCGCGCAGGAGAATCTGCGCAGCGCCGAGCGGGTGCTGCGCGTCTATCAGCTGCGTAAGGCCGCCGGCACGGTCAGCGATCTGGAGATCGCGCAGCAGACCACCTTGATGGAGACCTTGCGCGCCTCGGCGCCGCCGCTGCGTCAGGGCGCCGAACAGGCGCGCGTGACGCTGGCGGCGCTGTTNGGCAAGCCGGCGCAAGCCGCCCATCCCAAAATCGCCGGAGTGACGGGCCTGCGTGCGCCGACCACGTCGCCAGGCCTGCCGTCGTCGCTGCTGTTGCGCCGGCCCGACATTCGCGCGGCGGAGGAAAATCTCAAATCGGCCGAGGCCGATCTGGCGGCCGCGCGCAAGGCGTTGCTGCCGACGATCTCGCTGACCGGCGAGGGCGGGTTGCAAAGCGGCGCGCTCAGCCGGCTGTTGCGGCCGGAATCGGTGATCTATTCGCTGGCCGCAGGGCTCGCGCAGCCGATCTTTGACGGCGGCAAGCTGCGCGCGCAGGTCGCGTCGTCGGACGCCGAGAGGCAGGCGTTGCTCGAAACCTATCGCAAAGCCATCGTCTCGGCGCTGTCGGACGTCGAATCGGCGCTGATCGCGACGCGCGAGAGCGCGGCGGCGGAGGCCGGGCAGTCGCGCGCGCTGGCCTCGGCGAAGCGCGCCTTCGCCTTGTCGGAAGACCGGCTGAAAGCGGGCACGATCGATCTGGCGACGTCGCTCGCCGCGCAGCAATCGCTGTTTCAGGCGCAAGAGGCGGTCGTGCAGGCGCGTTACGCGCGGTTGCAGGCCTCGGTCAGCCTGTTCCAGGCGCTCGGCGGCGATTGGTCGGCGCAGACCGCGATCGGCGAGGCCGCCAAGCTCGCCCAGCACGTCGATCAGATTCCGCTCTTGCCCTTGCCGCCCTCGCCCTTACCGCCCTCGCCCTGTCGTCCTCGCCCCTGTCGTCCTCGCCTTCGCCGCCCTCGCCGTCGCCGGTCGAGACGACAAAGGCGGATTGACGCGGCCTTCGCCGCAGGTTTTGGAGCTTTGATGCGTTTCGGCCCGATGATCGCCCTCCTCATCGTCGCCGGGGCCGGCTACGGCGCCTGGCGCTGGATCGAGTCCCAACCGACGCCCGCCGAGCAGGGCGCCGGCCCGGCGGGCGGAGGGCGGGGCGGCGGGCGCGGGCGCTTCGCCCAGCAGCGCGGCGGCGTCACCCCTGTCTCGGTCGAGCCGGTGCGGCTTGAGACCGTGCCGATCGTTCGAGAGGGCATCGGCAACATGCAGGCGCGCCAGACCGTGACGGTGCGCGCGCAGGTCGACGGGCCGCTGCTGTCGGTGGACTTCATCGAAGGGCAGATGGTGAANAAAGGCGACGTGCTGGCGCGCATCGACCCCGCGCAGCCCAGGGCCGCGCTCGACCAAGCGCTCGCCAAGAAGGCTCAGGACGAGGCCAATCTCGCCAACGCCCGCGTCGATCTGCAACGCTATCGCGCCCTGGCGGCCAGCAACGCCGGACCCAAGCAGCAGGCCGACCAGCAGGCCGCGATGGTGGCCCAACTCGCCGCGCAGGTGAAGGCCGACGAAGCGGCGGTGGCCACCGCGACGACCACGTTGAGCTACACCACCATCGTTTCGCCGCTCGACGGGCGCGCCGGGCTGCGGCAGGTCGATCCCGGCAACATCGTGCGGGCGAGCGATGCGACGGGCATCGTCACCCTGACGCAGATCACCCCGATCGACGCGGTGTTCACCTTGCCGCAGCGCGATCTGGATCTGGTCAAGGCGGCGCAGGCGAAAGGCGCCGTCGTCGTCGACGTCATGGGGCAGGGCGGGGGCGCGCCGGTCGCGACCGGCGCCCTGACCGCGCTCGACAATCAGATCGACGCCTCGACCGGGACGATCCGTCTCAAGGCGACCTTCGCCAACGCCGACCAGATGCTGTGGCCCGGCCAGTTCGTCAGCGTGCGGGTCACGGTCGATCGGCTGGCGGAGGCGCGCGTCGTGCCGGCGACCGCGATTCGGCGCGGCCCGAACGGACCGTTCGTCTATGTTCTCGAAGGCGAGGATCGGGTGGCGGCGCGGCCGGTGGCGGTCGCGACGCAGGACGAGACGCGCGCCGCGCTCAGCAAGGGCGTCGAGGCGGGCGAAAAGGTGGTGACGGTCGGATTCGCGCGGCTGACGCCGGGGGCGCGGGTTTCCGTGAGCGCCGACGTCGCCGCGCCCGACGGCGGCGCGTCCGGGGCGAGAGAGGCGTCGACCAGGGCGCCGGCGGCCGCCGGCGGCGAGGGACGGGCCGCCCCGCGCGATCCTGACGGTTCGCGCGGCGAACGCGGCGAACGCGGCGGACGCCGGCGCGGCGACGGTCAGGGCGCGGGCGTCGGGGACAGGAGCCGGGCCAGACCGTGGGCGCGCCTCAGCCCGCCGAGGGGCGCCGGCTGCCTCCGCATCAAGCGCACCCGCCGCGGGCGCGACGCCGCCATGAGCGACGTCGCCGAGCCCGCCGAAGCCGGCCCTGCGGCTCCGGCGCAAAGAGGGCGACGCGGGTCTCCGCGCTGTTCATCGCCCGGCCGGTGGCGACCTCGCTGCTCGCCGCGGCGGTGCTGATCGTCGGCCTTCTGGGCTATCGCGCGCTGCCCGTCTCGTCGCTGCCGCAGGTCGACTTTCCCACGATCGCGGTGACGACGTCGTTGCCGGGCGCCAATCCCGAGACGATGGCGGCGCTGGTGACCGGTCCGCTCGAACGCACGCTGGCGCAAATTCCGGCGCTGACGCTGATCACCTCGACCAGCGCTTTCGGGACCAGCCGGATCACGCTGCAATTCGATCTCGACCGCGATATCGACGGCGCCGCGCAGGACGTGCAGTCGGCGATCAATTCGGCCGGCTCGACCCTGCCGCGCACGCTGCCCTATCCGCCGGTCTACGCCAAACTCAACCCGGCCGACGCGCCGATTCTGACGCTTGCGCTGACCTCCGAGACGCTGGGGCTGCGCGAGCTTTCCGACGTCGCCGACACGTTGCTCGGGCCGCGCCTTTCGGAGGTGCAGGGCGTCGGCGGCGTCTCGGTGCAGGGCGGGCTCAAGCCGGCGGTGCGGGTGCAGGCCGACCTTGAGGCGCTCGCCTCCTATCAGCTCGGCCTCGAAGACGTGCGCGCGGCGGTGGCGGCCGCCAATGTGTCGTCGCCGAAAGGCTCGATCGACGGACCGAAGCAATCCTACGCCATCGCCGCCAACGATCAGATCACCAGCGCGCGGGACTACGCCGCCATCACCCTGGCGCAACGCGCGGGGCATCCGGTGCTGTTGCGCGACGTCGCCAAGGTGGTCGACGGATTCGAAAACGAGCGCATCGGCGCCTGGCACGACGGGCGGCCCGCTGTGGTCGTCGAGGTGCGTCGTCAGCCCGGCGCCAATGTGGTCGAAACGGTGGCTCTCGCGCGCAGGGAGCTGCGGNNGCTCGCCGCCAGCCTGCCGGCCGCGGCTTCGC
The DNA here is from genome assembly GCA_013693735.1 of Rhodoblastus sp. Taxonomy (GTDB): domain Bacteria; phylum Pseudomonadota; class Alphaproteobacteria; order Rhizobiales; family Beijerinckiaceae. The sequence goes on from CP059255.1 coordinate 1,528,259, forward strand.
TGACCGTCGTCAGCGACCGGACAGAGACGATCCGCGCATCGATTCGCGACGTCGANGCGACGTTGGCGATCAGCGTCGGGCTGGTCGTTCTCGTCGTGCTGCTGTTTCTGCGGTCCTGGTCGGCGACGCTGATCGCGGGCGTCGCGTTGCCGCTGTCGCTGATCGGCGCCTTCGCGGTGATGTGGCTGGCGGGCTTCTCGCTCAACAATTTGTCCTTGATGGCGCTCACCATCGGCTCGGGCTTCGTCGTCGACGACGCCATTGTGATGATCGAGAACATCGCCCGCCGCCGCGAAGAGGGCATGGATCCGCGCGAGGCGGCTTTCGCGGGCGCCGCGGAGATCGGCTTCACGGTCATTTCGCTCACCGCCTCGCTGCTGGCGGTGTTCATCCCGTTGTTGTTCATGGGCGGCCTCGTCGGGCGCATGTTCCGCGAATTCGCCCTCACCTTGTCGATCGCGGTGGTCGTCTCCGCCGTGGTGTCGCTGACCCTGACGCCGATGATGTGCGCGGCGCTGGAGCGCAGGCGACCGGAGGGCGAGGGGGCGAGCGCGATCTCTCCGGCCAGCCCAAGCGCNCGGGCCGGCCTCCTGGCGGCGATCGGCGAGGGATTGGCGCAGGGCTATCGCCGCTCGCTCGATACGGCGCTGCGCCATCGCGGGCTGACCTTGCTCGTGACGCTGGCGACGCTGGCGGCGACCCTGGCGCTCTACGTCGTGACGCCCAAGAGCTTTCTGCCGGATCAGGACACCGGACTTATCTCCGTAGTGGTGAAGGCCGATCCAGCCGCCTCCTTCGCCGAGATGACGCGGGTGCAGGCCGCGGCGACCGAGGCGATCCGCGGCATTCCGGAAATCGCGCATGTCGCGGCGGCGGCGGGCGTCGGCGCGGTCAATCCCACGCCGAACGTCGCCACGCTCACCGTCGCGCTGACGCCGCACGCGCAGCGCCGGCGCGACGCGGCGACCGTGGCGCGCGAGATCGAGACGACGCTTGCGGCCTTGGCCGGGATCACGCCGATCGCGCGGGCGACGCCGGACATCCAGATTGCGACGCGGGCGAGCTTCAGCCCCTATCAGTTCACGCTGGTCGGACCCTCGGGCGAGGAGACGCGACGCTGGGGCGGGGCGTTGCTGGCGGAGCTGCGCGGCGAGGCGCTGCTGCGCAACGTCGCCTCGATAGAACAGGACGAGGGATTTCAGACCGCCGTCGAAATCGACCGCGTGCGCGCCGGACAGTTCGGGGTGTCGCTGCAAGCGGTGTCCGACACGCTCAACGACGCCTTCGCGCAGCGGCAAATTTCGACCATCTATGGTCAGGCGAACCAGTATCGGGTCGTGCTCGAAGCCGATCCGCGCTATCGCGCCGATCCGAGCGCGCTCGCCAAGCTGCGCTTTCCGGGCGTGGCGGCGTCGCAGACGGCGACCAGCACGAACGTGTTGACCACAGCTTCGGGGCGAGCGCCNGTGTTGACGGCGAGCGGGGCCGCGCAGGCGCCGCTGACGAGCTTCGCGCGGATCGAGCGGCGCGCCGCGCCTTTGGCGATCAGCCATCAGGAGCAATTCTCCTACACGATCAGCTTCGACCTCGCGNNTCGGGGAACGCTCGACGCGGCCGTCGCGGCCATCGAAGCGGCGCAAGAGCGCATCGGCATGCCGGGCTCGCTCACCACCTCGTTCTCAGGCGAGGCGGCCGAGTTTCGCGCCTCGCTGGAGGGGCAACCCTGGCTCATCCTGGCGGCGGTGATCGCGATCTACATCGTTCTCGGGGTNGCGTACGAAAGCTACGTCCACCCGATCACCATTCTCTCCACGCTGCCGTCGGCGGGCATCGGCGCGCTTGTGTCGCTGATCGCGTTGCGGCTGCCGCTCACCGTTATCGGGGTGATCGGCATCATTCTGCTGATGGGCATCGTCAAGAAAAACGCGATCATGATGATCGACTTCGCCATCGACGCGGAACGCCATCGCGGCCTGACGCCGGAACGCGCCATCGTGGAGGCGGCGCAACTCAGGCTCCGGCCGATCATGATGACGACGCTCGCCGCGCTGTTCGGCGCGCTGCCGCTGGCTCTGGCGAGCGGTCCCGGTGCGGAGATGCGGGTTCCGCTGGGCGTCAGCATCGTCGGCGGCCTGCTGCTCAGCCAGGTTCTGACGCTTTACACCACTCCGGCGGTCTACCTGACGCTCGACCGCTTGCGTCTGAGGCTGATCCGCATGCGCGCGCATGAGGACGGGGAGGCGGCTGCGTGAACATCGCCAAGCCCTTCGTGCTCAGGCCGGTCGGCGCGACCTTGCTGGCGATCGGCCTGCTGCTCGTCGGGCTGGTCGCCTATCGCGCGCTGCCTGTGGCGAGCTTGCCTTCGGTCGATCTGCCGACGGTGCGGGTGTCTGCGAGCCGGCCGGGCGCCGATCCGGAGACGATGGCCTCCAGCGTGGCCGCGCCGCTGGAGCGCCGCCTCGGCGCGATCGCGGGAGTGACCGAAATCACATCCGTCAGCGCGCTCGGCTCGACCACCATCGCCGTCCAGTTCGACCTCAAGAGGCGCGTCGACAAAGCGGCGCTGGACGTGCAGGCCGCGATCAACGCCGCGGCGGCAGACCTGCCTTCGGACATGCCGACATTGCCCTCGGTGCGCAAGGCGAACCCGGCCGCCTCNCCCATCCTCGTCATCGCGCTGACCTCGCGCACGCTTCCCACAAGCGCGCTCTACGACGTCGCCGACAGCATTTTCGTGCAACGCATCTCCCAGGTCGACGGCGTCGCCGACGTTTCGGTCAGCGGCGCCGAGCAACCTGCGGTGCGCGTGGAGGTCGACCCGAAGGCCGTCGCCGACGCAGGCGTGACGCTTGAGCAGATACGCACGCTGATCGCAAACGGCGCGGCGCTGGGCCCCGTCGGCGCTTTCGAGGGCGCGCGCCTTTCGGAGACGATCTCGCTGAACGGGCAGTTCCGGAGCGCCGCCGAATATGGCTCATTGACGTTGCGCGCCGACAATGGCGCTGTGCTGCGGCTGGCCGATCTCGCACGTGTGATCGACGGAACGCGCAACACCCGCGCCGCGGGCTCATATGACNNGGGCCCCGCGGTGATCATCACCATCACCAAGGCGGCCGACGCCAATGTGGTGGCGACCGCCGACAGCGTGCGCGCTCTGTTGCCGGAGCTGGCGCAGTGGATTCCCGCCGACGTCGACGTCCAGGTGATGTCCGACCGCACGACGACGGTGCGCGCAAGCCTGGACGACATGCGCAAGACGCTTTTGATTTCAATCGCGTTGGTGATGGGCGTCGTCTTCGTGTTTCTTGGCCGCCTGACGACCATGCTGGCCGCGGGCGTGACGATTCCNCTGGCCTTCGCGGGGACCTTCGCCTGCATGTGGGCGGCGGGATTCTCCATCGACAATCTGTCGCTGATGGCGCTGGCGATCTCGGCGGGGTTCGTCGTCGACGACGCGATCGTCGTGATCGAAAGGATTTTTCACGAGATCGAGGACGGCAAACCGCCGCTTCGCGCGGCCGTCGACGGGGCCGGGGCGATCGCCTTCACCGTGCTGTCGATCAGCCTGTCGCTCGTGGCGGCGTTTCTGCCCTTGATGCTGATGGGCGGAATCGTCGGCAAATTCCTTCAGGAGTTTTCGCTGACGGTGACGTTCGCCATCGTGTTCTCGACGCTCGCAGCGTTGACGGTGACGCCGATGCTGTGCGGCCATCATCTCAAACCGCGACGGGAGGGCGACGTCGCTTCGCCGGTCCGTCGCGCGACGGCCCTCGTCACGGCGGCCTATGAGCGGTCGCTGGCCGCGTTGCGGCATGTCTGGCTGCTGTTGATCGTGCTCGCGCTTACGGTCGCGCTCACCGTGAAGCTCTTCGTCGCCTTGCCGAAGGGTTACTTTCCGCAGGACGACACAGGGCTTTTGTTCGGCGGCACGCAAGCCTCGGCGGAGGTGTCGTTCGAGGAGATGAGGCGGTTGCAGGATCAGGTCGCCGACATCGTCAAGCGCGATCCCGCCGTCGAGCATGTCGGCTCTTTCATCGGCTCCTCGGGATGGATCGCGTCGGTCAACAACGGTCGGCTGATGGTGGCGCTGAAGCCGCTCGCCGAACGCAAGCTTTCCGCGCAAGAGGTGATCGCGAGGCTGCGCCCAAAGCTGCAAGCGGTTCCTGGCGTCAGCGTCTTTCTGGCGCCGACGCAGGACGTGCGCGCCGGCGCGCGAGGCGGCGCGTCGCCCTATCAGTTCACGTTGTGGAGTTCGGACCTCAAGGCGTTGCGCGCGATCGCTCCGAAGGTGGCCGAGCGGCTGCGCGAGACGCCCAACGTCGTCGACGTGACGACGGATCAGGAGGCCGGCGGCTTGCAGGCCGACGTGACCATCGACCGGGCGATGGCCGCGCAGCTGCGCGTGGGCGTGCGCGACATCGTCGCGGCGATGAACGATCTCTACGCGCAGCGACAGGTGGCGACGATCTACGGCGAACGCAATCAATATCGCGTCATCCTCGCCGCGCAGGCGCGCGAGGCGCGTTCGCCGCAGGATCTGGCGAACGTCTATGCGCCGCGCGCGGGCGGGAAGCAAGCGCCGCTTTCCTCGGTCGCGACGGTGTCACGCCTGCTCGCTCCGCTCGTCGTCAATCATCAGGGTCAGTTCGCGGCGGTGACGGTGAGCTACGGCGTCGCGCCCGGCGCCTCGCTTGGCGAGACGACGGCGGCGATCCGCGCGGCGGTCGAGAGCATGGCGCTGCCAGAAAGCATCCATTCCCAATTCGCCGGCGACGCGGCGCAATTCGCACGCTCCGCCGACAACCAGATCGTGCTGATCGTGGCGGCGCTGACGGCGATCTACATTCTTCTTGGCGTGCTCTACGAAAGCCTTATCCATCCGCTCACGATTCTGTCGACGCTTCCCTCGGCCGGGCTNGGGGCCCTGCTCGCGCTTAAGGCCACCAACACGGATCTGACGCTGGTCGCTTTCATCGGCGTGATCCTGTTGATCGGTCTTGTGAAGAAAAACGGCATCATGCTGGTCGACCAGGCCATCGATCTGCGGCGCGCGGGGGCGACGGCGCGCGAGGCGGCGATCCGGGCCGCGGCGATGCGGCTGCGGCCGATTCTGATGACGACGCTTGCGGCGATGCTTGGCGCGTTGCCGTTGCTGCTTGGCGAGGGGCCGGGCTCGNNGCTGCGCCGCCCGCTCGGGGTGACGGTGGTGGGCGGGCTCCTGGTGTCGCAGGCGCTGACGCTTTACACCACGCCCGCGCTCTATCTCGCCTTCGAACGGATCGGCGAATGGCGGGCGCGGCGCAAGGCGAGGCGGGCGGCGGTCAGCTCCTGAAAATTCGCTTCAACTTGCGGACGGCGCTATGAGGCGTCGTCAAAACAGGAAGGCCGGAGACGGCGGCGACCGCCGCGGCGGCGCGCGCCAGGCTGAACTGGGCGAGCGCGACAGCGTCTTGTCCTTTCAGGCCGCTGGCGGCCTCGGCGACGAGGCGGTCATGCGCCGCGCCGTCGCCGAGGTCGAGCGCCGCCAGGGCGCCGGGCGCGAACAGGGGCGTCACGCGCAGGGTGGGCGGAAACTCCGGCGGCATCGACGTCAAAGCCTGAGCGAAGCTCGCGATCAAAGCGATGCGCGATCCGTGTTCAGCCGCTTCCTCGATCATCGCTTCGTAGGGCTTGAGCACCGGCAATTCGGGAAGATCGGCCTTCACCGCGTCGATGCAGGGGGCGAAGGCGGAGCAGGTGAACAGAATCGCATTGGCGCCGCTGCGCGCGGCGTAGCGGCCGAGACGCAGGAAACGGCCGGTCATCGCGTCGTCGAGCGCGCCGGCGCGCTGGAGATCTGTCGAAAGCGAATCGTCCAGAAGGTTCATCAGCCGGGCCTGCGGCCATAGCTGCGCGAACGCCGCTTCGATCGGCGGGGGCGAGTGTCGCAGCGCGTGGATCAGGGCGATGCGAGGGGCCATTGCGTCACTGACCCTTCATTTGCGAGGCCCGCGCGCGCCGTCGAGCGCGAGCAGGCGGGCGGAATTGAGGATGAAAGCGAGTTCGCTGCCGACATGGATGAAGGCGGCGAGCAACGGATTGAGGAAGCCGAAGGCCGCGAGGCCGATGCCGACGGCGTCGACGCCGATGGTGCCGACGAAATTCTGGAAGATGACGCCGCGCGTCTTTCGGGCGATGCGCAGCGTCTCGACCAGCTTGCCGAGATCGTCGCCGATCAGCACGACGTCGGCGGATTCCTTCGACACGTCGGCGCCCGAGCCCATCGCGACGCCGACATTGGCGGCGGTGAGCGCCGGGGCGTCGTTGACGCCGTCGCCGACCATTGCGACGACGCGGCCCTGCGCGACCAGCGCCTTGACGCGCGCGAGCTTGTCCTGCGGCAGCATCTCGAAGCCGATCTCCTCGACGCCGACCTCGGCGGCGACCGCGCGGGCGACGGGCTCGGAATCGCCCGTCAGCAACAGCGTGCGCACGCCCATCGCGCGCAGCGCCGCCATCGCCGCGCGCGCTTCGTCCCGCAGCCCGTCGGCGACATGCATCCAGCCGGCGTATCGGCCCTCGATGGCGATCAGCATGTCGGAGCCGATCGGCGTCTCGGGGCGGGGCGGGCAGTCGACGCCGTTCTCAAGCAGCAGCTTGCGGTTGCCGACGAGCACGCGCTTGCCCTCGACGGCGGCGACGACGCCGCGCGCGACGATGAACTTGCTGGCCTCGGGCTCGGGCGCGGAAAGGCCCATGCGCTGCGCTTCGCGCACGACGGCGCGGGCGAGGGGATGCTCGGAGTGAAGCTCCGCGCCGGCGGCGAGGCGCACGATCTCCTCGACGGCGAAACCCGGCGCGGCGGCGACGCCGCGCGCTTCGGGCGCGCCGACGGTGAGCGTGCCGGTCTTGTCGAGGACGACGGTGTCGACCTTGCCGAGCGTCTCCAGATGCATGCCGCCCTTGACGATGGAGCCGAGCCGCGCGGCGCGGCCGACGCCGCCGAGAATGGCGAGCGGCGTGCCGGCGGCGACGCCGCAGGCGCCGGCGACGATGATCACCGAGATGGTGTCGCGCACGTTGTGGGTCATCAGCCAGGTGATCGCGGCCGCGCCGAAGGCGGCGTAGACGAGATAGCCGGCCAACTGATCGGCGAGGCGCTGGACGGGCGCGCGCGAATTCTCGGCGTTCTCGACCGCCTCGATGATGCGGCCGAAGGAGGTGTCGCGGCCGACGCGCTCGACGGCGATCTCCAACGCGCCCATCTGGTTGATCGAGCCGGCGAAGACCGGCGAGCCCGGCGACTTGTCGGCCGGCATCGACTCGCCGGTGATGCGCGACTGGTCGACCGCCGAATCGCCGGCGACGACGACGCCGTCGACGGGGATCTNTTCGCCGGGCGAGACGAAGACATGTTCGCCGGCGCCGATCTCGGCGAGGGGAACGGCGCGGATCGTCCCGTCGCGGCGCACGCGCGCCTCCTGCGGCAGAAACTCGACCAGCTCCTTGATCGCGACGCGGCCCTTGGCCACGGTCATGTGCTCCAGCTCCTCGGCGACGAGCACGAAGAGCAGCACGACGATGGCGGTGAACCATTCCCGATCGCCGCGGCGGCGGCGATGGCGATGGTNCATCGACAGCTCCATCGTCATGCGACGTTCGAGAATGTTCTCGACCGCCTCCTTGAGCACCGGCCAGCCGGAGAAGAGGAGCACGGCGACGCCGATGACGCTGAGCTGCGCCAGCGGCTCCCACAGCCGGAACCAGACGGCGGCCGCGCCCAGCACCGCGACGACGATGCGCGCGATCGCCATCGGCTCGAAGGCGGCATGGTCGTGCAGGTCGTCGTGGCTGGAGGCCGCCGCCTGCGCGAGGTCGCAGCAAGCGGGATCGGACGCGGAAGCGGGAATGGTGGTCATGAGGCGACTCGCTGGCCGGGGCGGCGGCGTCGCTCCGATTTACTTTAGAAAGGCTCTAGAAAAGCCCTCGCCGTCCGAAGACGGCGAGGGCGGCGTCGTCAGGCCAGCGCGAGCGCCATCACGCGCGACAGGCGCCGGGCGAATTGGGCGGCGTCGGCGGGGGNCTCGCCGTCCTGGAGGCGGGCCTCGTCGAGCAGGAGCCAGGCGGCGTCGGCGACGANGGTCGCGGGCGGCGGGTCGGCCTGCTTCTCGGCGAGGCGTTTCACCAGCGCGTGGCCGGGGTTGATCTCCAGCACCGGGCGGGAGACGGAGGCCTGACCGCCCATCGAGAGAATGCGCTCCAGCCGGCGATCCATGCCGTGGTCGGCGGCGACGAGGCAGGCGGGCGATTCCGACAGGCGTTCGGAGGCGCGCACGTCGGCGACCGCGGATTCCAGCGTGGATTTCATCGCCGCGATCAGCGTCGCGGTTCCGGCGTCGAGATCGGCGGAGGGCGCGGTCTCGCCTTCCTTGAGCGGGATCGCCTTGAGGTCGGCGACGCCCTGCGTCACCGATTTGAAGCTCTTGCCGTCGAAGCCGGCGGCGGTCGACACCCAGAAGGCGTCGACGGGGTCCGACAGCAGCAGCACCTCGATGTCGCGGGCGCGGAAGCCCTCAAGCTGCGGCGAAGCGGCGATGCGGGCGGCGTCGTCGCCGGTCAGGTAGTAGATGGCGCTCTGGCCGGTCTTGAAGTCCTTGACGACGTCGGCGAGCGCGCGACCGCCCTGGGGATGCGTGGTGGTGACGAAGCGGGCGAGCTTGAACAGGTCGTCGCGCTTTTCGGGCGCCTCATAGAGGCCCTCCTTCAACACCGCGCCGAAATTGTCCCAGATCTTGGCGTAGGTCTCGGGCTCCTTCTCGCTCAGCTTGATCAGGTCGGCGAGCAGGCGGGAGGTGACGCCCTGCTTGATGGCGCCGAAGATCGGGCTTTGCTGGGCGACCTCGCGCGAGACGTTGAGGGGCAGGTCGGCGGAATCGACGAGCACCCTGGCGAAGCGAAGCCAGCCGGGGACGAGATCGGCGTCGTCGGAGATCAGCACGCGGCGGACGTAGAGCTTGCCGCGGCCCTTGCGGGCGGGGTCGAACAGATCGTAGGGGCGCTGGCTCGGGACGAAGGCGAGGGCGGCATATTCGTGCCGGCCCTCGGCGCGCCAATGCGCGATCATCGCCGGCTCGTCGAACTGACCGGCGAGGGAGCGGTAGAAATCCGTATATTGCTCCTTGGAGATGTCGGCTTTCGGCCGCGCCCACAGCGCGCCGCCGTCGGAGAGGCGGCGGGGCTCGGCGCCCGGCTTCTCGAACAGGTCGATCGGCACGGCGACGCCGGCGGAGTGGCGGCGCACGATGTCGTCGACGACGTCGGCGTCGGCGTAGCGTTTGGCCTCGGGCTTCAGGTGCAGGATCACGCGGGTTCCGCGGGCCGGGGCGTGGTCGGGATCGAGCGGGGAGACGACATATTCGCCCTTGCCCTCGGACTCCCAGCGCCAGGCCTCGGCGGCGCCGGCGCGGCGGGTTTCGACGGCGACGCGGTCGGCGACGATGAAGGCGGAGTAGAAGCCGACGCCGAACTGGCCGATCAGGCTCTCGGCCTGCTTGTCGCCGCCCTCGCCCAGCGCCTCGACGAAGCGGCGGGTGCCGGAGGAGGCGATGACGCCGAGCGCGGAGACCAGATCGCCCTCGCTCATGCCGACGCCGTTGTCGGCGACGATGAGCGTCCCGGCGTCGGCGTCACAGGTCAGGCGGATGGCGAAGGCGGCGTCGTCGCCCAGCAGGGACGGGTCGGCGATGGCCTCGTAGCGCAGCCGCTCGCAGGCGTCGGCGGCGTTTGAGATCAACTCGCGCAGGAAGACGTCCGGCTCCTTGTAGATGGAGTGCGTGACGATGTGCAGGAGACGCGAGACGTCGGCCTCGAAGGCGTGCGGGCGGGCGGTCGAACGGCTGTCGGGGGATTGGTTGTCCGTCATGGCTCTTTCGGATCGTAAGGAAATGGGAAGGGGCGCGAGGCCCGTGACGGCGATATCGCGTCGCCAGCGCGCCGGTTCAAGGGCCGCGCGGGCCTGTCCTCACATGCGATGGCGCGTCGCTCGGCCCGCGCCGCCTCGCGCATCAGCCGCCACAGCGCCTCGACGTCGGCGCGCTCGGTGGGCAGCGCGCCGATGGAGACGCGCACCATCCAGCGTCCGTCGAGGATGGCGGNGGTGAGATAGGCGCCGCCCGAGGCGTTGACCGCCTCGCACCAGCCGCGGGTGTGGGCGTCGAGCGCCGCGCCAGTCCGGCCGGCGGGTTCGTGGCGCACGCAGACGGTTTGCAGACGCACCGGCGCGACCACCGTCCAGTCGGGGGTCGCGGCGACGGCGGCGGCGAGGGCGGCGGCGTTGTCGAGATCGCGGCGCAGGCGCGCCTGAAGGCCCGCGACGCCCTGCTCGCGGATCGTCCACCACAGTTTCAGCGCGCGGAAGCGGCGCCCGAGCGGAATGCCGGTGTCGCGCAGATTACGCACCTTGCCGTCGGCCGAGGTTTGCAGATAACTCGGATTGGTCGACATCACGCGCGTCAGATGCGCTTCGTCGCGGACGTAATAGAGCGAGCAGTCGAACGGCGCGCCGAGCCATTTGTGAGCGTTGACGACGAGGCTGTCGGCCTCCTCGATTCCCTCCCACATCCAGCGGCGTTCGGGCAGGATCATCGCCGCGCCGGCCATCGCCGCGTCGACATGCAGCCACAGGCCATGCCGGCGCGCGACCTCGGCGACGGCGGCGACGGGGTCGAGCGAGGCGGTGGCGGTGCCCCCGACGCAGGCGACGACGGCGGCCGGGCGCAGGCCCTGCGCCTTGTCGGCGCGAATCGCCGCCTCCAGCGCCTCGGGGCGCATCGCCTGCGCCGCGTCGAGCGGAATGACGCGGAGATTGTCGCGGCCGAAGCCGGCGAGCAAAGCGGCCTTCTCGACCGAGGAATGGGCGCCGGCCGAGGCGTAGACGATCAAGGGCGGGCCGTGGTCCTGAAGGCCGGCGCCGGCGAGGGCGTAGCCGCTGGCGCGCTCGCGGGCGCTGATCAGGGCGACGAGCGTGGCGGTCGAGGCGGTGTCCTGAATGACGCCGCTCCAGCCCGGCGCGAGGCCAAGCATCTGGCGCATCCAGTCGAGCGCGACCTCCTCGACCTCGCTGAGGGCGGGGCTCGCCGCCCAGCTCAGGCCGACGACGCCAAGGCCGGTCGAGGCGAGATCGCCGAGGACGCCCGAAAGCTCGGCGTTGGCCGGGAAGAAGCCGAAGAAGCGCGGATGCTGGAAATGCAGGAGATGCGGAGCGACGACGCGGTCGAGATCGGCGAGGCAATCGGCGAAGGGCTCGGGCGCGAGCGGCGGGGCGGCGGGCAACAGCGCCTTGACCTCGCCGGGCTGCGTGCGCGCCTGCACCGGACGCGCGGCGAGCCCGGCGCGATAGTCGGCGATCCAGTCGATCAGGGCGTGGCCGTGTTTGCGGAATTCGTCGGGGGTCATGATTCGTCGGGGTCATGGCGGTCTCGCGGAGGCGTCCATTGTCGCCGCGGTCTTGCGCCGCGTCGAGACGCAGGCTAGGGCGGCGCGCACAGCACCCATGCGGAGCCGCCCGATCATGTCCTCCTCGCCCCAGCCCGCCACGCCGCAAGACCTGTTCGCCCGCTTCGACGCGCTCGGCGTCGTCCACAAGACCGTCGAGCACCCGCCGCTGTTCACCGTCGAGGATTCGCAGACGCTGCGCGGGACGATCCCCGGCGCGCATGTGAAAACCTGTTCGTCAAGGACAAGAAGGGGCGCCTGTTCCTGCTGGTGGCGGAGGAGGAGGCGAGGATCGACCTGAAGAAGGTTCACGAGGCGATCGGCGCGCAGGGGCGCGTCTCGTTCGGTTCGGCCGAGCAGCTTGAGGCGGTTTGGGGCGTCAAGCCCGGCGCGGTGACGCCGTTCGGCGCGATCAACGACAAGGACGGGCTGGTGACCGTCGTTCTGGAGGCGAGCCTGATGCGCGAGCCGCTGATCAACGCCCATCCGCTCGTCAACACCATGACGACGGGGCTGTCGCGCGAGGATCTGACGCGCTTCCTCGAAGCGGAGAATCACGCGCCGCGCATCGTCGCCTTCGCGGCTGCGAAAGAGAGCGCCTGATCCTTCTCGCAAAAACATGCGGCGCGGCGCCTTGCCGCGGCCGGCGCGACGCGCCTACGATCCCCGTCATGGTCGAGGCGTTGATCAGCGTAAGACGGGCGCGTCCCGATGACGCCGGCGAGATCGCCGCCGCGCATGACGCGGCGTGGCGCGAGGCCTATCGCGGGCTGATCCCCGGCCGCGAGCTGGAGCGCATGGTGACGCGGCGCGGGCCGGACTGGTGGCGCATGGCGATCAGGCGCGGGACCCGCCTGATGGTCCTGGATTTCGACGAGAGCGTCGCGGGCTACGTCACCTTCGGGCGCAGCCGCTGGCCCGCCTTGCCTTACGCCGGCGAAATCTTCGAACTCTATCTGGCGCCCGAATTCGCCGGGATCGGCTTTGGCCGACGCCTGTTCTCGACGGCGCGGCGCGAGCTCGCCGCCCTCGGGCTTGGATCGACGGTGGTGTGGGCGCTGGCGCAGAACGAGCGTGCTGTGGGATTTTACCGCCATATGGGCGGGCGCGACGTCGGCTCGGGGCAGGAGCGTTTCGGCGCGGAGCTGCGCGAGCGCGTCGCCTTCGGATTCACGTGAGACTTTCGACGCTTTATCCCAAAGCGCGGGTTGCGCGCGGCGTGCGCCTCGACCACCATGCGCCGATTCCGACGCGGTTTTCCGCGTCTTAATGCGGAGCCACACTCAATGCGTCTCGACGCCATCAAGATCGGCAAGAATCCTCCCGAAGACGTCAACGTCGTCATCGAAGTGCCGATCGGCGGCGAGCCGATCAAATACGAGCTCGACAAGGCGTCCGGCGCGCTGGTCGTCGATCGCTTCCTGTACACGGCCATGCGCTATCCGGGGAATTACGGCTTCATCCCGCACACGCTCTCCGACGACGGCGATCCGTGCGACGTGATCGTGGCCAACAGCCGCGCCATCGCGCCGGGCGCGATCATGAATTGCCGTGTCGTCGGCGTTCTGTTGATGGAGGACGAGGCCGGCATGGACGAGAAAATCGTCGCCGTGCCGACTTCTCGCCTGACGCCGCGCTACGACAATGTGCGCGACTACACCGATCTCGGGCTTTTGACGCTCAAGAAGATCGAGCATTTCTTCGAGCACTATAAGGATCTCGAACCCAACAAATGGGTCAAGGTCGTGCGCTGGGGCGACACGGCCGAGGCCAAGAAGCTGATCATGCAGGGCATCGAGCGCTACAAAAAGGCCAAGGAGGCGGAGGCCGAGGCCGCCCAAGCGGAGGCCGCCATGAGCCAGTCCGCCAAGCCCCAGACCGCGAAATCGACCAAGGCCGCCGCCAGGGCCCGGCCAAAGGCGCCGCGAAAGCCGCTTCGGCGGGCAAGGGAAGGGCGTCGACCAAGAAGTAGTCGTCGCGGGAACGGCCTGACGCAAAGAGTCTCGACCAACAGATCGAGCATGGGACGGGCGAGGATTTCGCTGCGACGTCAAAGCCGCGTTCACCCTCAGCGAGGATAGTCGACGGCGCGCGCCGCGCAGGCGCGCGCCGTCTGCGTTTTCCATGCCGACAGCGGAAAAAACGGGGATCGGCGCGCAGCCTCCTTAACCGTCGCGGCGCAAGGTCTGGGTCATCGAGGCGAAGTCCGCCTCGCCGGGCCCAGCATGAGCGACGACCACACAAGCGCAGACGTCTCGTCCAAGGGGCGGGGCGTCGACAGCATCCCGATCCGCTTCGCGCTGATGTGCGGCGCGCTGACCGCGTTCGGCGTCGTGGGCTGGCGGATGTTGAGCGCCTGGGCGCCTGATCAGGTCCCGGGTCTGGGCGGCGATCTTGTGTCGATCGTCTGCGTCGGCGCGCCGACGGGCGCAGTCTATTGGGCGGCGCGCAAGCTGGCCCGTCAGATCGAGGCGCTGCGCCGAAGCGCCGAGGCGGTGGTGGCCGGCGACTTCGACCGCGCCTCCGCGATCGATTGCGCCTGCGAGGTGGGCGGCCTCGCCGCCTCCTTCCGCAAGATGGTCGATCATCTCAACGCCAGCATCGTGCGGATGAACATGCTGGCCTATGTCGATCCGGTGACGGGGCTGCCCAACCGGGCGGTCGTGGAACATATGCTGGAGCGCATGGTCGGCGAAGGCGGCCCGGGCGGCGCAGTGCTGTTCATCGATCTCGACGGCTTCAAGCGCGTCAACGACACGCATGGGCACGCATCCGGCGACGAGCTGCTGCGGCAGGCGAGCGCGCGCGCCATCCGNAGAGGATTCGGGCGCGAACCGGGCGAACTCGACGCTTGCGCCAATCCCTTCGGCGCGCTTTGCGACCGGCCGCCGCGCGACGTCGTGTTCGCTCGGTTCGCGGGCGACGAATTCGTGGCTCTCGTCCCCGGTCCGGTCGACGACGCGACCCTGCATCGTCGCGCCGACGCGATCGTGGCCGCGTTGCGCCGCCCGTTCGACGTCTACAGCCAGGAGGTGAAGATCGGCGCCTCCATCGGCCTCGCCCGCGCCCCGCGCGACTCCAACGACGCGCGCGAAATCCTCACCTTCGCGGACATGGCGATGTATGTCGCCAAGCAAGCCGGGCGCGGGCGCGTCGCCGCCTTCGATCCGAAAGTGCGGCGGGCGGCGATCGAGCGCGCCGAAATCGAGACCGAATTGCGCCACGCGCTGGCGGGCGAGACGCTCGAACTGGCGTTTCAGCCCAAGCTCGACGCGCATACGCTCGAATGCGTCGGCGTCGAAGCCTTGGCGCGCTGGACGCATGCGACGCGCGGGGTGATCGCGCCAGGCGTATTCATACCGATCGCCGAGCAATGCGGATTGATGGGGGCGCTTGGCGCGCAGGTCGTCAGCATGGCGGCGCAGCAGGCGCGCCTATGGAGGCAGGCCGGGCGCGCGCTCGCCATCGCGGTCAACGTTTCTCCGGCGCAGTTCGAGAGCCCGGATTTCGCTCGGTCGATGCTGGAGCTGTGCGCGCGAAACGGCGTCGATCCGAACGTCATCGAAGTCGAGATCACCGAGTCGATGGCGATGGCCGACATCGCCGCGACGACGCGGCGCGTCTGCGCGCTGCGGGAGGCGGGCATGCGCATTTCGATCGACGATTTCGGAATCGGCTACTCCAACCTGTCGCATCTGTCGCGCCTGCCGATCGACGACATCAAGATCGACCGTTCGCTGGTGATCGACATCGGCGCGAGCCCGCGCAGCGAGCGTATCCTGCGCGCCCTGATCGAGATGGCGCATGCGCTGGGCGACCGCGTCATCGCGGAGGGCGTCGAGACGCAGGCGCAACACGATTTCCTGCGCGCCGCCGGGTGCGACTGCGTGCAGGGCTTCCTGTTCGCCAGGCCGATGACGGCTCAGGCGCTGGAGGCCTGGTTCGCCGCGCGCCCGCGCGAGGCGAGCGCGCGACAGACGCAGGCTCCGCGCGCCGCGGCGGTGGCTTGATCCGCCGGCGCTCCACGACGCTTGAGGGAGGCGAGCGCGGAATAGCCCTCGCCGCGGATCGCGCGACGGCGCGGGCCGGTCGGCCCCGGTTCTAGCGCGCGCCGACGAGGCGCTTGCGGGGCGCGCGGGTTTATGGGCATGAGATCGGCATGAGCCGCTGCGTCGCCTCCAAACATATCGTCATCACGGGCGCGTCGCAAGGTATCGGCGCGGCGACCGCAGTGGCGTGCGGCGCGCTGGGATGGCGCGTCGTCGTCAATTTCGCGCGCGATCGCGCAGCCGCCGACGCGGTCGTTCGCGCGGTCGCGGCGGCCGGCGGCGAGGCTCTCGCCGTGCAGGCCGACATCGGCGACGAGGCGCAGACGCGCGCGCTGTTCGCGCAGGCGGAGCAGGCCTTCGGCGCGCTCGACGGATTCGTCGCCAACGCCGGGATCGTGGCGCCGGTCGGCCCCTTTCTGGCGATGGACGCGGCGCGCTGGCGCCGGATGTTCGACGTCAACGTCGTCGGCCTGATGACCTCGACCCAGGAGGCGGCTCGACGGATGGCGCGCTCGCGCGGCGGCGCGGGCGGCTCGATCGTGCTGCTCTCTTCGGCCGCAGCCCGGCTCGGCTCTCCCAACATGTATGTCGACTACGCCGCCTCGAAGGGCGCGGTCGATACGTTGGCGCTCGGCCTCGGGCGTGAATTGTGCGCCGACGGGGTGCGCGTCAACGCCGTGCGGCCGGGCATCATCGAGACCGACATCCACGCCGACTCCGGCGAACCGAACCGCGCCGCGCAGATGGCGCCGGGCTTGCCCATCAAGCGCGCCGGCCGGCCGCAGGAAGTGGCCGAGGCGATCGTGTTTCTGCTTTCGGACGCAGCTTCCTACGTGACGGCCGCGATCCTCGACGTGACGGGCGGGCGGTGATGAGCGAACGTTTCGGGCCGTATCGGTTCAGCCTGACAAAGACGAGTTCATGCGCTACGCGCATGAGGTGAAGCGCCGCCAGCTCGTCCAGCTGGACGCCAAGTCGTGGCGTCTGACGATCTTCGCGGGGCTTGCGGTGCTGGCCGTCCTGAGCGGCCTGGCGGTTTCGGGCGTGTCCGATCCCTCGACCCTGACCTCGGGCGCGCTGGCCTGCGCGGGCGCGATCCTGATCGGAAAATTCATGATCCGCCGTCAGATCGCGCGAGCGCAAACCATCGCGATCGACGATCTCGCCAGACGCGAGGACGTTTTCGGCCGCCCCGTAACGTTGATCGTCGACGACGCCGGCCTTTCGATCGAAATGGCCGGCGCCGACGATCTGCGAGCCTTCGCGGGCTGCGCGAGGCGGGTCGCCTTCCGGGCTTGCTGGTGTTCTGGTCGGGCCCCAATGACGGCGTCGCGCTGCCGGAACGGGCTTTGGCGGACCCGGCGGAAGGCGAGGCTTTGCTTCGCTTCGTGCGCGCGCGCATGACGCCCCAATCGGCGGCTCAATCGGCGGCCCGATAGGCCGCCCGGCCGCGACGCGGCGCGACGAAAATCCCGCGCGGCGGCGTCGCGCAGAGTTTTCGGGTTTCCGGACGGACTGCGCCTTCGGCGTCCGAAGTCAGCGTTCGAAGGTCAGCGTTTGGCCGGTCGGGCGGCGGGCGTCGGCGCGTCGCCGTCGACCTCCTCGATCGCTTTGGCGGCGTCGGCTTTGGAGGGATGGGCGCGGAAGCCGAGCGCGCGCTTGAAGACGGCGCGGGTTTCGACCTGCTCGTCGTCGGGCGCGGCGGCGAGGGCGACAGGATCGGCAGGCTTGCCGTCGCTGGTTTTCGCGTCGGCGAGCTTGGCCTTGTCGGAAGCGCGCTTCAACGACGCGACCGCGATCGGCTTGGCGGATTTGCGGTCGTCGAGGGCGATCTCGATCGGACCTTGCGCAAGCGCGTCTGGGCGGCTGACCTCGTGCGGGGAGGCGTTGCGGAAGCTCGGATGCTGGCCGCCGTCGGCGTAGACGACTTTGATCGCTTTGACGCCCTTCTGCACCAGATCGGCGACCTTGGCCTCGTCGGAGGCCTCCTTCTCCTGAACCGCGGCGGCGATCTCGGGGTCCTTCTGCGCAGCGCAGGCGTCGACGCCGAGATTGAAGCCGTAATTGCGCCCGCACAGACCGACGCTCGGCTCCTGCTTGGAGACGTCGAACATGTCGGCGCCCTTCTTGGNCTGGCGCCAGAAGGGCATGTTGGGGTCGAGCCGGTGCTTGGCCAGATTCTCGGCCGTCATCTTGAACGGCATGGATTGCATCTGGATGGCGCGCTGGCCGCCGGCGAAGGNATCGCGGGCGATGGCGTAAATCTCGGCGATCTGCTCGTCGGTCATCGAGAAGCAGCCGGCGGAGGAGCAGGCGCCGTGCACCATGATCAGGCCGCCGCCATATCCGTGCGCGCGGTCGTAGGCGTTGGGATAGCCGACGTTGAAGGAAAGATAATAATTCGAATTCGGGTTCATCTGACCCGGCGTGATCGAATAGAATCCTTCGGGAACCTGACGGTCGCCCTCGCGGGTCTTGGGACCGAGCTGGCCGGACCAGCGACACATCGGGAAGGTCTTGACGTGAACATAAGTTCCGTCCGACTTCTGCTTCCAGACTTCGGNCTCGGCTTCTTTCTTATAGGCGCGCAGCAGGGTCGGCGCGTTGCGGGTGACGCCTTTCTGATCGAAAAGCGCCAGGGTTTCGGAGGACAGCGGACGCAACGCCCTGGAATTGCCGTCGCCGTTGCAGCCCGCGGTGAGAGCGGCGACGCCGACGGCGAGGGCGGCCGGAGCGCCGCGCAAAGGAATAGAGCCAAGCCGCGCGCGCAGCGAGGACGCGCGGAACCCGATGGCGGGGCGCGGCGTTCCAGTTTGGGACAGCGGCAGAGGCAGGCTCATCGTTCGAACTCTCTCGTGACCGTGAAACCGCGCGGCTTTGGCCGCGCCGCATTCCGACGTCGCGCCGCTCGCGCGCGCAAAAAAGGCGGCGCGGAGATTGACGCCTGTTATCCATACACCATTTTCGCGTCGAACGGCATAGCTTTAACCGTATGGTCAACCGCCGATTAACCGCGCCGCGCGCGCGCGTCCTGGCGAGGTCGATCTACGGCTTCGATAGGAGATCGCCCGCGGGCCGGGCGAAATTGCGGCGGCGACCGATCAGCCCGACTTCTTGCGGCCCATCGCCAGGAATTTTTCGGCGCGATGGTTGCGCAATCCCTCCGCGTCGAGCGCGGCGAGGTCGTTCAGGGCGGCCTCGATGGCGTCGCCGGCGGCGCGGATCGCGGCGGGTGGGTCGCGATGGGCGCCGCCCAGGGGCTCCGGCACTATCGCGTCGATAATCCCGAATTTCAGCAAATCCTGCGCCGTGATCTTCATGTTGACGGCGGCGTCCTCGGCGCGGGTGGAATCGCGCCACAGGATCGAGGCGGCCGCTTCGGGCGAGGCGACGGTGTAAATGGCGTGTTCGAGCATCAGCACCTTGTTGCAGGTGGCGATGGCGACCGCGCCGCCGGAGCCGCCCTCGCCGATCACCAGCGCGACGTTCGGCGCGCCCAGCGCCAGACAGGCCTCCGTCGAGCGGGCGATGGCCTCGGCCTGGCCGCGTTCCTCGGCGTCGACGCCCGGATAGGCGCCGGCGGTGTCGATCAGGGAGATCACCGGTATCTGGAACCGGTCGGACAGCCNCATCAGCCGGGCGGCCTTGCGGTAGCCCTCGGGCCGGGCCATGCCGAAATTATGCTTGAGGCGGGAGGNGGTGTCGGCTCCCTTCTCCTGCCCGATGACGCAGACCGACCGGCCGCGAAAGCGGCCAAAGCCGCCGATCACCGCCTGATCCTCCGCGAAGGCGCGGTCGCCGGCCAGCGGCGTGAAATCCTCGATCAGACCTTGCAGATAATCGACGAAATGGGNGCGCTCGGGATGGCGGGCGACCTGCGTCTTCTGCCAGGGGGTGAGCTGGCCATAGACGTCGGCGAGAGCTTTCGCAGCCTTGGCCTGAAGCTTGCCGACCTCGTCGGAGATCGAAACGTCGCCCTTGGCGGCGGCGACGCGCAATTCTTCGACCTTGGCCTCCAAACCGGCGACGGGCTTTTCGAAATCGAGATAAGAGCGCATGGGCCCTGCGGGTGATGCGGCCGAAGCGGCCGGAAAAATGGCGGCCGGACCCTGAGCGCGGCGCAAGGCGAAGTCAAGGCGAGGGCTCGCCGGCCGTCTTTCCTCGCCCTGCGCCCCGCTCCCCGCGCCGCGCCGCTCCCACTCCGGCTCGCCCCTCCCGGCTCGCCGCGCGCCGGCGGCCGGCGTTTGACATTGGGCGAGGGCGCGCCTACGGCCGAGGGATGAGCGCGCCTCGTTCCGGCCCGACGGGCCGCGGCCACATCCTCTATCTCGCGACCGAAGACTGGTTCTTCTGTTCGCANTTTTTGTCTATCGCNGCGCGCGCGATCGCGGCGGGGTTTTCGGCCTCGGTGGCGACGCGGTCGCGCGATCGGGCGCTGGCGGAGAAAATCCGCGCCGCCGGGGTCACGTTGATCCCGGTCGACCATTTGCGCAGCGCCGGCGGGGCGTCGGCGCTGGCGCAGGCGCGCGACTACGCCCGCCTGATGCGCGAGACGCGCCCGGACGTCGTGCACCTCATCTCGGCCCGGCTATGCGGCGTGGGCGGGCTGGCCGCGAAGATCGCGGGCGTGCGCCGGCGCGTCTTCGCCGTGACGGGGCTCGGCGCGCTCGGCGCGGCCGACGGCGCCAAGGCCGCCGCGATCCGCCGCGCGATCGGGTTCGCTCTCGCCGGGCCGCTTGGCGGGCGCGGCGCGCGGTTCGTGTTCGAGAACCGCGACGATCCGGGACTGCTCGGACTGACGCTGACGCCCGGCCGCGACATCGTCGTGGGCGGCGCCGGCGTCGATCCTGACGCCGTCGTCGTGGAGCCGCCGCCGGCGCAGCCGCCGCTGCGCCTCGCCCTGGTGGCGCGCATGGTGCGCTCCAAAGGCGTCGACGTCGCCGTCGAGGCGGTCGCGCGGGCGCAGGCGCGCGGCGCCGACGTCGCGCTGTCCCTCTATGGCGAGCCGGACCGCCACAATCCGCAAAGCTTCACGGAGGAGGAGCTGCGCGGCTTCTCGTCCCGTCCGGGCGTGCGCTGGCATGGCCTTACCCGCGATGTCGGCGCGGTGTGGCGCGACCATCACGTCGCGCTCGTGCCCTCGCGCGGCGGCGANGGGCTGCCGCGCGCCTTGCTCGAAGCGGCCCAGCACGGGCGCGCGATCCTCACCACGGCGACGCCGGGCTGCCGCGACTTCGTGCGCGACGGCGTCGAGGGCCGCCTGACCGCGCCCGGCGACGCCGGCGCGCTCGCCGAGGCGATCCTNCCGCTCGCCGACGATCCGGGTCGTGTCGTCGCGATGGGCGCGGCGGCGCGGACGCGGCTGTTCGACGGCTACACAACCGCGCAGGTGAGCGCCGCCTTCGTGGCGCTTTACGACGAGATGACGCGCGCATGAGCGCGATCGAAGATCGCGTCGGATTCATCCGCGCTCATACGCGGATGCTTCCGACGCCCCATGCGCCGGAGATTTCGCTCGCCGTGGCCGACGAGGCGACGGCCCTGTGGTCGAAGACGGAGGAAGAGCCGGCGAGATCGGCCTGCCGCCGCCCTTCTGGGCCTTCGCCTGGGCGGGCGGACAGGCGTTGGCGCGCTATGTGCTCGATCATCCCGAAATCGTCGCCGGCAAGCGGGTGCTGGATTTCGCCTCCGGTTCCGGGCTCGTCGCCATCGCAGCCGCCAAAGCGGGGGCGGCGCATGTGCTGGCGAGCGAAATCGATCCGTTCGCCGTCGCCGCGATCGGGCTCAACGCGGCGGAGAACGGCGTCATGGTGGAGACGTTCGACGGCGACATCGTCGGGCGCGACGAGGGGTGGGACGTGGCGCTGGCCGGCGACGTCTCGTGCGAACGCGACATGGCGCAGGCCGTCACCGATTGGCTGGAGACGCTCGGCCGGCGCGGCGCTCAGGTGCTGATCGGCGATCCCGGCCGCGCCTATCTGGCGCGCGAGCGTCTGGTGCGCATCGCCGAATACGCCGTGCCGACGACGCGCGCGCTGGAGGACGCCGAAATCAAGAAATCGGGCGTGTGGCGCTTTCGCTGAAGCGTCTTCAGGACGCCGCCCCGACCATGAATTGCGCGCGCGCCAGATCGGCGAAGCGGCCGCCCTGCGCGACCAGCTCGTCGAAGGTGCCCGTCTCGACGATCCGGCCGGCGTCGAACACGACGATGCGGTCGGCGTTGCGGATCGTGGCCAGACGATGGGCGATGACGAAGGTCGTGCGGCCCTTCATCGCCGACTCCAGCGCCGATTGCAGCAGCTTCTCGGTCGTGGCGTCGAGCGCCGAGGTCGCCTCGTCGAGGATCATGATCGGCGGATCCTTGAGCAGAGCGCGGGCGATCGACAGGCGCTGACGCTCGCCGCCCGACAGCGAACGGCCGCGCTCGCCGATGATGGTGTCGAGGCCGTCGATCTGGCGCGCCATGAACGGTTTGGCCTGCGCCAGTTCGAGGGCGCGGTCGATCTCCTCCTCGGTGGCGTCCGACTTGCCGACCAGAAGATTTTCGCGGATCGAGCGGGCGAACAGCATCGGCTCCTGAAACACCACGCCGATGTTGCGGCGAAGCGATTGCAGCGTCATGTCGCGAATGTCGAGCCCGTCGATCTTCACGCCGCCCTTTTGCGGGTCGAAGACGCGATGCAGAAGGCCGAGCGTCGTCGATTTGCCCGAGCCCGTCGAGCCGACCAGCGCGATCGTCTCGCCCTGCCTGGCGGTGAAATTCACGTCGGCGACCGCCGGGCGGCGCGGATCGTAGGAGAACGTCACGTCGTCGAAGACGACCTCGCCGACGAGCCGGCCGGGGTCGAGCGCGCCGTCGCGGTCGCGCACCGAGGGCGTGGTGTCCATCACCTCGAAGAATTCGCGCAGCTTGGGCGCCTGCATGAAGATGAAATTGGCGAAGCCGACCACCTGCTCCAGCCGCCCGATCAGCATGGTGGCGAAGCTCATGAAGGTGACGATCTCGCCGACCGTCGTCAGCCCGTGCATGTAAAGCCACGAGCCCAGCGTGAAGATCGCGATCACGGTGATCGTGGCGGAGGCGCGCGTCGCCACCGAGGTCACCGCCCACCACGACAGGACCGGCATCTGGGCGCTGAGCAAATTGTCGATCATCGTGCGCAGGCCGCGCGATTCCGCCTCGATGCGGGTGAAGGACTGGATGATCGGGACGTTGCCGAGCGCGTCGGTGGCGCGCTCGGCGAGGTCGGAATTATAGCGCTCGACCTGCTGTTGCAGCGATTCGGTCTTGCGCAACACGAAGGAGGTGACGCCGCCGAACACGAACACGAGCACGATCATCAGCGAGCCGAGCCGCCAGTTGAGGAACAGCGACAGCGGCAGCAGCACGAACAAGGCCACCAGCGAGGCGCAGTGCTCGCGGAAGAAGCCGAGCCACAGGCCCCACATCGCGTTGGTGCCCTCCAGCATCACCTTGAACAGGCGGCCCGAATGCGACTGGGTGTGGAAGGCCAGCGGAAGATGCAGAACGTGGTCGAAATACTCCGCCATCACGCCGACGCGGCGGCGATGGGCGAGGCGGTCGGCGTTGAGCGAGACGACGACGGTGGCGAGGATGTTGAACAGGCCGAAGCCGCCCCAGGCGCCGAGCAGCGGCGCCAGATCGGACCAGGACAGCGGCGTCTTGCCGCCCTGCGCGGTCGCCAGCGTGTCGACGATGCGGCCGAACAGGACCGGCTCGGCGAAGGCGGCGACGGCGAGCGCGAGATTGGCGACGACCAGCAACGCGGCGATGCGGCGCTGCGGTCCGAGATAGCTCAGGACGCGCGCGTAAAGACGCAGAAAGCCGCTCATCGCGCCGCCTCCGGCGCGTCGGCGGGGAGCGGGCGAGGTCGGGCGCGGCGGGCGCGGCGAAGCGGGAACGGTCGGGCATGTCTCTCGCGCTGGGTCTGCGCCTGGGGCGGGATCGGCTTCAGGGGCGCCGCGGTTCGAGGCGAAGCCGCAGCGTTGCGGCTTTCTCCACAGCTTGGGGCGTGAAGGGAAGCGGAAAGTAGCCGCCCGCCGCCCAGACCGGGCCATGATCGCCGTAATGGGGCGAACGAGGATCGCCCGATTGCCCGGCGCCGTTGACGAAACGGCTCCGGTCGGGATCGGCCAGATCGACCGCCAGACGCAGGCTCGCGCCGTGCATGGCGCGGAAATCGGACGCGCGGTAGCCGGCGTGCATCGGCGAGGCGCCCGAGCCGCCGAGCGGCCAGGGGCCGGCGTCGAAGCGGGCGCCGACCTGCGGCAGGCCAGCCAGCGGATGGGCGAAATAGCCGTGATGCAGCCGCCCCCACGCCCAGCCCGCCGGGTCGTCGCCCATCAAGGCGGCGCAGTCTGCCCAGGCCTCGGCCAGCGTGCGGGCGAGAAGCGCGTCGCGGGCGGCGCGGGGTCGGCGCCGAAACGCGTCCGGCCGCTCCAGAGCGCGCAGGATCGCCTCGGAATCGCCGGGCGCGAGCAGCGCGCGCATGTCGGGGTCGGGGACGAAGGTCGCCAGAAGCGCAGGCTTCAGCCGCCGCGCGAACCACAGCTCGACCAGCGCCGCGGCGGCGGAGCCGGCGTCGAGGCGCCCGTCGAAGCCGTCGAGCAGGGCGCGCGCGCCCGCCAGCGCGTCGGGCGCGGTGTTGCGCGGCGCGTCGGGCGCAATCTTGGCAACGCGCGCGCAAGCGCGGCGAGGCGGCTGGCCTGGCGNCGAGGTCGGATCGGTCTGCAAGGCCATCGTTTCGGCGACGCCGGCCGGGGCGACGGCGTCCAGAACCTCGCGAATTCTGGAGATGCGCGAGCGGTCGGGCCATTCAAAGCCGAAGGGCTCGCCGCGCGCGAGAAATGCGGCGGGCAGATTCATCTCGTTGGCGGTGGCGACGTAGCCCTCCGGCGGATCGAACAGGCGGGGCAACTCGGCCGCCTCGTAGAAACCGGCCCATTCGAAACGGCCGTCGCCGGGGACCGGGGTCAGCCCGTCATGCGCGGGGCGGCGCGGCGCGAGACCGGCGGCGATCCAGCCGACGCGGCCCTCGACGTCGGCGCAGACGTGATTGGCCGAGGGCGTCGCCCAGCCCGCCAGCCGACGTTCGAAATCGGCGACGTCGGTCGCGCGCATGGTCGAAAGCGAGCGCGCGTAGGGGCAGGCGCCGGGTTCGGCCCAGACCGTGCGCACGGCGTAGAGCTTTCCGCGCGCNNGGTCCTCGAAGACCACCGGGCCTTGCGGCGCGAACCGCAGCTCCAGCCGGCGCGGCGCGAAGCCCTTGACCTCGAATGTCTCGCGGATCGCGCGCAGCGGCGCTTCGCCGCCGCCGAAGGCCACCCGCGCGGCGTCGCCGGGCGCGCGGTCGCAGACGTAAACGTCCTCCTGGTCGGGATAGAAAATCGTCAGCGAGAAGGCGACGCGGCCGTTATGGCCGAAGGCGACGCCGGGCAAGGTCGGTTCGCCCGCCCCGATCAGGTCGATCCCCGGCGCGCTCAGATGGGTGACGTAGCGCAGCGGCGGAATCGCATGGGCGCGATGGGGGTCGCCGCCCATCACCGGTTTGCCGCCGGGCGTGCGCGCGCCGGCGATCGCCCAGTTGTTGGACCCCTCGACGTCGCACGGAGCGGCGCCGGGCGGGCCGGNCTTGCGCATAACCGCGCCGAGTTCGTCGACGCCGACCCAGTCCCAAATCTCCGCCTCGCCGGCCGCCAGCCGTTCGGGCGTGATCGTCGCCTCGGCGCTGGCGAGGCGGATGAGATCGGCGGCGGCGAGGGGGATCGCGGCGAGGTCGACGCCGTCGGCGATCTGCGGCGTCGTCATCGGTTCAAGATCGCGGCGCAGCAGGTCGGTGGCCGCGTCGGCGCGCGCCAGAACGGCGGCGCGGGCGATTTCGGAGGCGGCGTTGCGGGTCATGCCGTGGGTGCGGATGCGCACGACGTCCTGCGCCGCCCAGCGCGCCGGCGTCATGCCGAGCAGGCCGAACTCCGGCGGCAGGCGTTCGGGCTCGGCCTCGCAGAGCGCGACATAGGCGTTGACGCCTTCGACGAAACGCTCGCAGATCGCCTGCGCGTCGGGCGCGTAGGCGGCCCATTCGGCGGCCATGTCGCCGCGATAGAGAAACAGGCGCGCCGCGTAGTCCTGCGCCAGGAAGCCCGGCCCCAGCTCGGCGGCGAGCAGGCCGAGGCCGCGCTTGCGCCACAGGTCCATGCGCCACAACCGGTCGCGCGCGGCGACATAGCCCTGCGCGAACCACAGGTCCGGCTCGTCGGCGGCGCGGATATGCGGCACGCCGGCGGCGTCGACAAGCACCTCGACGGGCGCCGCCAATCCGGGCGCGACGAGGGTGTGGTCTTCCATGCGCGCTCCTTCCGGACTTTCCTGCGGGACTTGCCTGCGCCGGCCGCGACGCGGATGCTCGCCGTCAACGCGTCGGGGCGCAAGCGCGTCGCGCGCAGGAGGCCGCCATGACCCGCCACGATCTTCTCTCCGACAAGCTCGCGGCCTGCTACACCGGCGTCGTGCACGACGTCTTGCGCGGCATGGGCGAGCGCGACTTCGTGTTGCCTGCCGAATTGCGGCCGCTCGCGCCCGAACGCGCGATGGCGGGCCCGGCCTTCACCGTGTCGGGCAAAGGCGGCGGCGGCTTCGATGCGCACGAGACGCTGCTGGCCTGGACGGGGCTGTTGTCCAAGGCGAAGCCCGGTCATGTCTGGTGCTGCCAGCCCAACGACCGGATTTGCGCGCATATGGGCGAGCTGTCGGGCGAGACCCTGAAAAACAAGGGTTTGCGCGGCGTCGTCGTCGACGGCTTGGTGCGCGACGCCGANTTTTTGATCGCCATGCGCCTGCAATGCTGGGGACGCGGGTTCACGCCGCGCGACATCGTGGGCTGGTGGATGCCGGAGGCGACCGAGATCGACATTCGAATCGGCGACGTGGTGATCGAGCCGGGCGACTATCTGCATGGCGATCGCGACGGCCTGTTGCGCGTGCCCGCGCGCCTCGTCGAGCCGACGATCGCGGCCGCCGAAGCCGCGATGCAGACCGAAAACAAGGTGCGCAGCGCGATTCTGGCCGGCGTCGATCCGCAGGAGGCGTATCTGAAGTTCGGCAAGTTCTGAGCGCGCGGGGGCGCTCAGGCCAGTTCGGCCTTCAGAAACGCCTCGACGTCGTCGGCCTCGACGCCCTTGGCGATGAAGCTCTTGCCGATGCCGTGGGCGAGAATGAAGGTCAGCTTGCCGCGGCTGACTTTCTTGTCCTGATACATCGCCTCCAGAACGTCGCCGGCGCTCGCGCTCCAGCCGGGTATGTCCGACATGCGGGTGGGCAGCCCGACCGCCTTCAGATGCGCCTCGACGCGCTGGACGTCCTGCCCGGAGCACAGGCCGAGCGCCTGCGAGAAGCGGAAGGCGCAGGCCATGCCGATCGCCACGCCCTCGCCATGCACGAGACGGGCGCCGTCATATTTCGTCAGCCGCTCGAAGGCGTGGCCGAAGGTGTGGCCGAGATTGAGGAGGGCGCGGTCGCCCTGTTCGGTCTCGTCGCGGGCGACGACCGCCGCCTTGGAGGCGCAGCTGCGGCGGATCGCCTCGGCGCGGGCCGGGCCGCCTGCGAAGACGTCGCGCCAGTGGCGCTCCAGCCATTCGAAAAAGGCGAGGTCGTCGATCAAGCCATATTTGACGACCTCGGCGTAGCCGGCGCGAAACTCGCGCTCCGGCAAGGTGTTGAGAGCGCCGGTGTCGGCGAGCACGAGAACGGGCTGATGAAAGGCGCCGATCAGGTTCTTGCCGTGGGNGGAATTAATGCCGGTCTTGCCGCCGACGGAGGAATCCACCTGCGCCAGCAACGAGGTCGGAATCTGCACGAAGCGCATGCCGCGCCGCACGGTGGCCGCCGCATAGCCGGCCAGATCGCCGACGACGCCGCCGCCGAGCGCGACGACGAGGTCGCCGCGCTCCATCTTCGCGGCGATCACGGCGTCGCAGACCTGCGCCCAGCGCTCGTAGGATTTCGACGCCTCGCCGGCCGGCACGACGACGCGGGCGTGACGAATGCCGGCGGCGTCCAGGCTCGCCTCCAAAGCGGGCAAATGCAGGCGCGCGACGTTCTCGTCCGTGACGACGGCGCAGGCCGAGCCCGGCGCCAGCTCGGCGATGCGCTCGCCGGCGGCGGCGATGAGATCGCGCCCGATGACGATGTCGTAGGCGCGCCGGTCGAGCGCGACGCGCAGCCGGCGACGGTCGCCGGGTTCGACCTCGCCTTCCTGCGGCGCCATCGCGCGCTCCAGGTCCTCCTCGGTGACGCCGAGCCGCTCGGCGAGGGCGGCCAGCACGAGGTCGGTGACCGCTTCATGCGGCATGTCGCGCGACTTCACGGTGACGTCGGCGAGGCCGTAGGTGGGATAGCGCTGCTCGATGAGCCGGCGCATCGTGCCTTCGGGATCGGGGTTTTGCAGCAGCGGCCGGTTGGAGCGGCGGCGCACGCGCCGCATCAGCACGTCGAAATCGGCCTTCAGCCAGATCGAGACGCCGCGCGCGGCGATGGTCTGGCGGGTGGTGGGATTCATGAAGGCGCCGCCGCCGGTCGCCAGCACGCGCGGCCCCTCGCCGAGCAGGCGGGCGACGACGCGGCGCTCGCCGTCGCGGAAATAAGCCTCGCCATGCTGGGCGAAGATCTNCCGGATGGACATGCCGGCGGCCGCCTCGATCTCGTGGTCGGCGTCCGCGAAGGGAAGCCGCAGGCGTTGGGCGACGCGCTTGCCGACCGAGGTTTTGCCCGCTCCCATCATGCCCACGAGCACCAGCGATCGGTCGCCGAGCTTCGCCAACAAGGCCTTGTCGCGGGCGGCGTAGCGCGCGCCCTCGCTCGGGGCGCGGTCGGAGTCGGGGCGCGGCGGCGGTGTCGTCATGGCTCGTCCTAACATGGCCCGTCCTAGCACGGCGCAGGCGCGGCGCGGAACCGGGACTCTTGCGAAGCGGGCGCGGCTTCGACATATCTCCCCGGCGCGCGATCCGCGCCGCGCCCGTCAGGGCTGGAGACGCCTCATGTCCACGCTGCTGCGCCTCTCGTGACGCTCGCCGTTCTGGCCGGGCTCGTCTTCGGCGCCATGTGGGCGTTGGCGACCTTCGTCGAGCCGCAGCCGCAGGAGACGCGCACGCCGCTCGCGCCCTCCAAATTGACAGGCAAGGCGCCGTGACGGGCCCGGCCGGTTTGGTCGAGGCCTTTCTCGAAAGCCTTTCCGTGGAGCGGGGCGGCGCGCAATACGCTCGACGCCTATGGACGCGACCTCGCCGACTATCTCGCCCATCTGAAAAAGCGCCGTCGCGGCCCGCTCGACTGCGCCGCGCAGGACGTGCGCGCCTATCTGGCGGAAATCGACGCGGCCGGCCTGTCCGCCGCCACCGCCGCGCGCAGGCTGTCGGCGCTGCGGCAATTCCACAAATTTCTCTATGGCGAAGGGCTGCGCGGCGACGATCCGAGCGCCATCGTCGAGAGCCCGCGGCGCAAGCGCGCCGTTCCCGACGTGCTGAGCGCGGCGGAGGTCGAGCGTTTGCTCACGGTCGCGGCGGAGGGGATCGACGATCCGGCGCGGCCGGCGCGCGAGCGGCTGAGGGCGGCGCGGCTCGCCTGCGCGCTCGAACTGCTCTACGCGTCGGGTTTGCGCGTCTCGAACTGATCGCCTTGCCGAAAGCGCCGCGCGCGGGCGGGCAAGGAGGGCGGAGCGACGATGCTGGCGGTGCGCGGCAAAGGCGGGAAGGAGCGGCTGGTTCCGCTGTCGGGAACGGCGGTGGCGGCGGCGCGGCGCTATCGCGCCTTGCTCGACGCGACGCAGCCGGGGCTCGCCGCCTCGAAATGGCTGTTTCCCTCCGATTCCGACAGCGGCCACATGACGCGGCAGGCTTTCGCGCGCGACCTCAAGATCGCGGCAGGCGCGGCGGGGCTGAAGGGCGAGCGCGTGTCGCCGCACGCGTTGCGCCACGCCTTCGCCAGCCACTTGCTGCAAAACGGCGCCGATCTACGGGCGGTGCAGGAGCGCTTGGCCACGCAGACGTTTCGACGACGCAGATCTACACCCATGTGCTTGACGAACGCGTCGCGGCGATGGTGGCGGAGCTGCATCCGTTGGCGCGCGGCGAGCCAGAGCGCTGAGCGCTCAGCCCTCGCTCTCGGCGCCGTCCTCTTCGGCTGCGGCGACACGGGCCTTCAGCACGCGCGAGGCGCGGAAGACGACCACCTTGCGCGGCGTGATCTTGGCGGGCTCGCCGTTGCGCGGGTTGCGGCCGACCCGTTCGTTCTTGGCGCGCACGGAGAACACGCCGAAGCCCGACAGTTTCACTTCCTCGCCGCGGGCGAGGGTGTCGACGATCTCGTCGAGCACCGCGTCGACCAGATCGGACGCTTCACGACGCGACACGGTGAGATAAGGCGACACAGCTTCCGCGAGATGGGCGCGGGTTAAATTCTTTCGCACGAAATGGCTCCCCGGGCGCCCGCAGCGGGCGGCGGCGAAAATGCCGCGGTCGAAATCAGGTTGAGCGATTCAAAAAGACCGCTCGCCTCGCGCAAATGTGCGCGCCCGCAGGCGCGAACAACGCGAGGCGGCGCAGTCTTACGCGAAGCGCGACCGCAGGCAAGCCCTAACGATCGCTGACGAAACCTCGTTCAACCGGCGCGGGGATGAGCGTCGCGCCAGGCAGAAATCAGACGCCCCAGATCGACCGCGGCGTAGATTTGCGTGGTCGAGAGCGAGGCGTGGCCAAGTAGTTCCTGAATCGAGCGCAAATCTCCGCCCGACCCAAGCAAATGGGTGGCGAAGGAATGGCGCAGGGCGTGCGGCGTCGCCGAATCGGGCAGACCGAGCGCGCCGCGCAGCCGCTCGACGGCAAGCTGGATGATTCGCGGCGANNGCGGTCCGCCGCGGGCGCCGACGAACAGCGGTCCGGCCGGAGGGAGCGAATAGGGGCAAAGGGCGAGATAGGCCTCGACCGCCGCCCGCACCGGCGCGATGACCGGCACGACGCGCGGCTTGCCGCCCTTGCCGACGACCCTCAGGCGATCGTGCGCGCCGGTCGGCGCGTCGCGGCGGGCGACGCCGAGCGCCTCGGAGACGCGCAGCCCCGCTCCATACATCAATGCGATCGCGGCTGCGTCGCGGGCGAGGATCCAGGGAGGGCGCGCCTCCCCGGCGCGGGTTTCGACGTCGGCGAGGGCGCGCGCGTCNNGTCCGGGGAGGGGCCGGGGCAGGGTTCTGCCAATCTTCGGCGCGCGGACGGCGGCGAAGGNGGCGGATGCGCCCAGGCCCTCGCGTTCGAGATGGCGGGCGAACGAGCGCAAGCCCGCAAGCTGGCGCCCCAGCGAGCGGGACTCGACTCCCTCGCCGCGACGACAGGCCAGAAAGGCGCGAATGTCGGCGGGCCGCAGCGCCGCGAACGCCAGAAGGGAGGGCGGNNCCTCCTGATGTCCCGCAAGGAACGTTAAAAACTGGCGAAGGTCGCGCGCATAGGCCTCGATGGTCTTGGGCGAGGACCGTCGCTCGTGCGCGAGGCGAGCGAGCCATCCCCGCGCGGAGGCGGCGAGGTCGGGGGCGGCGGCGGGAAACGCCAGATCGGCGGCGTCGCTCAAGGGGCTCCCGTGGAGGCTGCGAATCGCGGCATCTTGCGCGGCCAAAGTGAACGCCGGCTTTCAGGCGCGGAGGGACGATGACGAAAGACGTGTTGTTTCTGTTGGCGCCGGCGTTCGCGGTCGACGGCGAGGGGCCGTGGTTCTGCCCGGACTGCGCGCCGATCGAGGGATTGCTGGCCTGCTATCCGACCCTCAAAGGCGCGCTCGACATCCGCTATGTGGCGGATTTCGCGCGGCCGCGGGCGGAGATGGCGGCGCTGCTCGGCGAGGCGCATCAGGGCTGCCCGACGCTGGCCTGTCGCGACAAGCCGGCCTCGACGCCCAGCGTCGAGGCGAACGGCTGGCATGTCGTCGCCGATCCGGGGCCGATCGCCCGTGTCCTGCGCGAAAAACACGGAATACCGAGATCGCGGGCCGATCGCTGAAAGCGGGCGGCGGCGTTCAGCCTGCGGCGGCGAGGTCGCCGCGATAGACGACGTGCGCCTTGTTGCCCTGCGGGTCGCGCAGATAGGCGCCGTAATAGCCGGGCGCGTAATGCGGGCGCTCGCCGGGCGGGCCTTCGCAGCGCCCGCCGGCGGCCATCGCGGCGGCGTAGCTGCGGCGCACCGCCTCCTCGGAGGGGGCGAGGAACGCGACCATCGTTCCGTTGCCGGCGCCGGCGGGGCGGCCGTCGAAGGGCCTGAACACGAAAAACCACGGCCTGCGCTCGCCGGGGCGGCGCCAGCACAGACCGACCGCGCCGCCGTCGGGCTTGACCTCGCGGCGCTCCAGCCCGAGCGGCGTCAGCAAGGCGTCGTAGAAGCGGCCGGCCGCGTCGAGATCGTCGGCGCCGAGGGTGACGTGACTAAACATCAGGCGGCCTTTCTGGCGAGCAGCATATAATTGACGTCGAGATCGCGGCGCGACAGGCGGAAGCGGTCGGCCAGCGGATCGTAAATCACGCCCGCCCTGTCCTCGATCTCAAGCCCAGCCTCGCGCAGCAGGGCCGCCAACTCGTCGGGGTGAGGAACTTGCGCCAGTCGTGGGTGCCTCTGGGCAGCCAGCGCAGAAGATATTCGGCGCCGACGATGGCCATCGCCCAGCTCTTGAGGTTGCGGTTGAGCGTGGAGGCGAAGACGAGTCCGCCCGGACGCGCCAGCGCGGCGGCGGCGGCGAGAAAGGGCCGGGGTCGACGACATGCTCGACGACCTCCATCGCCAGCACCGCGTCGAAGCGGGCCGGCTCGTCGCCGAGCGCTTCGACTGTGGTCGCCCGATAGTCGATCGCCAACCCCATGCGGGCGGCGTGGGCGCGGGCGGCGCCGATATTCTCCGCGCCGGGGTCGACGCCCGTCACCGCGGCGCCGAGGCGCGCGAGCGGCTCGCACAGAATGCCGCCGCCGCAGCCGACGTCGAGCAGGCTCAGGCCGGCGAGCGGACGCGGGGCCTTCGGGTCGCGGTCGTGGCGGGAGCACAGCGCGTCGCGAATCCAGGCGACGCGCGGCGGGTTCATGCGATGGAGCGGCTTCATCGGGCCGTCGGGCCCACCAGTCGTCGCCGAGACGGGTGAACCGGGCGAGATCGACCGGATCGACGCTTGAGGCGAGGTCGGCGTTGCGGGCGGCGGGGTCGGGCATTTCGGGGTCCAGGCTCAGCGGGGTCCAGGCTCGGAGGTCGCGCTCCGTCCTGCAGGCCGGCGCCGCGGACGCGGCGTTGACAGGAGGGGCGCGGCCGTATCTATACGCCCGCCGTCACGCCGGCGCGAGCGCCACGCGCGGCCCGGCCGCGAGCGACCGGAATTGAAGCGTTTCGCGAGATTTTCTCCCTATGTCCCGTCTCGTCCTGAAATTCGGCGGCACCTCGGTCGCCAACATCGAGCGCATCCGCAACGTCGCCCGCCACGTCAAGCGCGAGGTCGACGCGGGTCATGACGTCGCCGTCGTCGTCTCGGCCATGTCGGGCAAGACCAACGANGCCGTGGCCTGGTGCCGGGAGGCGGCGCCGCTGCACGACGCGCGCGAATACGACGCCATCGTCGCCTCGGGCGAGCTCGTCACCGCCGGCCTGCTGGCCATTGTGTTGCAGGAAATGGGCGTTCAGGCGCGCTCCTGGCAGGGATGGCAGATCCCGATCAAGACCTCCGACGCGCATGGCTCGGCGCGCATCGAGGAGATCGACGGGTCCGAGATCGTGCGGCGATTCGCCGAGCGCAAGGAGGTCGCGGTGATCGCCGGCTTCCANGGGATTCACGCGCCGACGGGGCGCGTCACCACGCTCGGGCGCGGCGGGTCGGACACCAGCGCGGTTGCGGTCGCCGCCGCCATCAAGGCCGATCGCTGCGACATCTACACCGACGTCGACGGGGTCTACACGACCGATCCGCGCGTCGTGCCGAGGGCGCGCCGGCTCGACCGCGTCGCCTTCGAGGAAATGCTCGAAATGGCCTCGCTCGGGGCCAAGGTGCTGCAGGTGCGGTCCGTCGAGGTCGCGATGGTGCACAAGGTCCCCACCTATGTGCGCTCGTCCTTCGACGACCCGACCGATCCCAAGCCCGGCACCCTGATTTGCGACGAGGAGGACATCGTGGAGCAGCAGGTCGTCACCGGCATCGCCTTCTCGAAGGACGAGGCGCAGATCACATTGCGCGCCGTGCCGGATCAGCCNCGAGTCGCGGCGGCGATCTTCATGCCGCTCGCCGACGCCAACATCAACGTCGACATGATCATCCAGGTCGTCTCCGACGACCGCGCCACCACGGACCTCACCTTCACGGTGCCGGCCGGCGAGTTCGAAAGNGCCAAGGCGATCATCGAGGGCGAGCGCGCCAAGGTCGCCTACAAGGAGTTCTCCGGCACCACCGACGTCGTCAAGGTTTCAGTGATCGGCATCGGCATGCGCAGTCATGCCGGGGTCGCCGCGTCGGCGTTCAAAGCCTTGTCCGACAAGGGAATCAACATCCGCGCGATCACCACGTCGGAGATCAAGTTCTCGGTTCTTATCGACGCCGAATACACCGAACTCGCCGTGCGCACGCTGCATTCGCTGTTCGGCCTCGACAAGGCCGCCTGATCCTCGCGCGGCCCGCCGAGGCGGCCGGAGGCGGGCGCGACGCGACAGCGTCGAGCGGTCCGCCGCGGCGAGTTCGCCCATGCGCCAGGCGGCGGTCGGGGTTGCCCGAACGGGCGGCGCGAGACGCTTGCCGCCTCGCGCCATTATTCCTATGACGTTCTCAAGCGTCGGCGAAAGACGTCGCTGACGTCGTCGGGAGGAGGGCCGTCCGATCACCAGTTTGCGCGCAGCGCCCGGCGGTCCCCGCCTTCTGCTGCGCCGGCTTCGCGAGGTCATGGCGCGGCCGGTGAGCGCACAGGCGCGTCTGGACGAAATCGTCGTCCTGATCGCCAACAACATGGTGGCGGAGGTCTGCTCGGTCTATGTGATGCGGGCCGACGGCCGCNNCGAACTCTACGCGACCGAAGGCCTCAACCGCGAAGCGGTGCATCTGACCACGATGCGCGTCGGCGAGGGCCTGGTCGGCGCCATCGCCAAATCGGCCGAGCCGCTGGCGCTCATCGAGGCGCAGGACCATCCCTCTTTTTCCTACAAGCCGGAAACGGGCGAGGAGATTTATCACTCCTTCCTCGGCGTGCCGATCCTGCGCGGNGGCAACACGCTCGGCGTCCTCGTCGTCCAGAACAAGGCGCGGCGCGCCTATTCGGACGAGGAGATCGAGGCGCTGCTGACGACGGCGATGCTGCTCGCCGAAATGGTCGCCTCGGGCGAATTGCAGGCGATCGCCAAACCCGGCGCCGACATCGCGGTGCGCCGTCCGATCGCGCTGCGCGGCTCCGCCGTCGCCGAGGGAATCGGCCTCGGCCATGTCGTGCTGCATGAACCGCGCATCGTCGTCACCCAGATCGTGGCGGAGGACAGCGCGCGCGAGACCGCGCGCCTCGAAGCGGCGCTGGCCGACATGCGCGCCGCGCTCGACGAGTTGATCGAATCCTCCAGCGAAGCGGGGCCCGGNGAGCATCGCGAGGTTCTCGAAACCTTTCGCATGTTCGCCCAGGACAAGGGTTGGCTGCGCCGGTTGCGCGAGGCGGTGGCGACCGGCCTCACCGCGGAGGCCGCCGTCGAGCGCGTGCAGAACGACGCGCGCGCCAAGCTGCAACGCCAGACCGATCCTTACCTGCGCGAGCGGCTGCACGATCTCGACGACCTGGCCAACCGCCTGCTCGCGCATTTGACCGGGACGAGCCTGGCGGCAGGGCGCGACGAGCTTCCCGACAACGCCATTCTCGTCGCCCGCGCGATGGGCCCGGCGGCGCTGCTCGATTACGAGCGCTCGCATCTGCGCGGTCTCGTGCTGGAGGATGGCGGGGCGTCGAGCCATGTCGCGATCATCGCGCGGGCGCTCGGCATCCCCTGCGTCGGCGAGGTCGCCAACGTGACGACGCTGGTCGAGCCTGGCGACGCGATCATCATCGACGGAGGCAATGGCGAGGTGCAGCTGCGCCCGCTGCCCGACATTCAGGCCGCCTACGCCGAAAAAGCGCGGATGCGGGCGCGGCGGCAGGAGCGCTACAGGGCGATCGCGCCGCTGCCGGCGGTGAGCCGCGACGGCGTCCAGGTCGGCCTGCACATGAACGCCGGTCTGCTCATCGACGTGCCGCACGTCAACGAGATGAACGCCGATTCGATCGGCCTTTTCCGAACCGAGCTGCAGTTCATGCTGGCGCAGACCTTCCCGCGCACCAGCCAGCAATATGCGCTGTATCGCGCCGTGCTCGACGCTGTGCCGGACCGGCCGGTCACCTTCCGCACGCTCGACATCGGCGGCGACAAGGTTCTGCCCTACATGGCCTGGCACGAGGAGGAGAATCCGGCGCTGGGCTGGCGGGCGATCCGCATCGGCCTCGACCGACCGGGTTTGCTGCGCACGCAGCTGCGCGCCATGCTGCGCGCCGCCGAGGGGCGGGACGCGCGCATCATGTTTCCGATGGTCGCCGAGGTCGCCGAATTCGACGCCGCTCAGGCGATCGTCGGGCGCGAGCTGGCGCATCTGTCGCGGCACGGCTACACGCCGCCGCGCGGCCTCAAGCTCGGCGTGATGATCGAGGTGCCGTCCTTGCTTTTCCANGCCGANCGGCTGATGCGACGCGTCGATTTCGTGTCGGTCGGATCGAACGACCTGTTGCAATATCTTTACGCCGCCGACCGCGACAACAAGCGCGTCGCCGGACGGTTCGATCCGCTGTCGCCGTCCATGCTGCGGGCGCTGAAGGCGATCGCCGACGCGGCGAAGAAGGCCGGCAAGCCGGTGACCTTGTGCGGCGAGATCGGCGGGCGGCCGCTCGAAGCGATGGCGTTGATCGGACTTGGCTATCGCAGCCTGTCGATGTCGGCGACCTCGCTCGGCCCGGTCAAGGCGATGGTGCGCGAAACCGACGTCGGCGACGTGACGCAGCGCGTCGAGCAGCTGTTGGCCACCCGTCACGGCCAGGCCAGCCTGAGGCTGGATCTGCGCGCTTACGCCGACGAACGCGAAATTCCGCTGTAGCGTCGCCGTCCGAACTGCCGCGCGCGTCCGAAGCCTCGACGACATCGAAATGATCGCCTCCGAAAAACTCGACCTCATCCTGCGCCGACATGGCGAGTTGACCGATCTGCTCGCGCAGGGCGGCGGCGCCGACTACGCCAAGACCGCGCGCGACCTCGCCGAACTCGACGGCGTCGTCGCCGCCATCCGTGACTGGCGCGCCAAACAGGACGAACTCGCCGGCGTGGAGGCGATGCTGGCCGAGCCAGCGCTGGAGGCGGAGATGCGCGCGCTGGCGCAGGCCGAGCGCGAAGAGGCCGAAGAGGCGCTGGCGCGGCTCGACACGGTCTTGCGCCTGGCGCTGCTGCCGAAGGACGCCGCCGACGAGAAGGGCGCCATTCTCGAAATCCGCGCCGGCACGGGCGGCGACGAGGCCGCGCTGTTCGCCGGCGATCTGTTTCGTATGTATCAGCGATACGCCGCGCTGAAGGGCTGGAGCGTCGAGGTTCTCTCGGTCAGCGAGGGGACGATGGGCGGCTACAAGGAGATCGTCGCGCAGATCGTGGGGCGCGGCGTGTTCGCGCGGCTGAAGTTCGAATCNGGGGCGCATCGCGTGCAACGTGTGCCCGACACCGAGACGCAGGGGCGCATCCACACCTCGGCGGCGACGGTGGCGGTGTTGCCGGAGGCCGAAGCGGTCGACGTCGACATCGCCGACTCCGATCTCAGGATCGAGACGATGCGCGCCGGCGGCGCGGGCGGGCAGCACGTCAACAAGACTGAATCGGCGATCCGCATCACGCATCTGCCGACCGGCATCGTGGTGATGATGCAGGAGGAGCGCTCGCAGCATAAGAACCGGGCGAAGGCGATGGCGGTGCTGGCCGCGCGCATCCTCGACGCCGAGCGCGCCCGCGTCGATGCGACGCGCGCCGCCGACCGCAAGCGCCAGGTCGGGTCCGGCGACCGTTCGGAGCGCATCCGCACCTATAANTTTCCGCAGGGACGCGTCACCGACCACCGCGTCAATCTGACGCTGTATAAGATCGAGCAGGTGATGGCGGGCGAGGCGCTCGACGAAATCGTCGACGCGCTGGCGCGCGCCCATCAGGCNGGGCTGCTGGCGGAGGGCGAGGCGTGAGCGCGCCGACGGCGCTGACCGGCGTCGGGGCGGCGCGGCGGATGCTGGCGGCGGCCTTCGCCGACTGCGCCGGGGAGGAGGCCGCGCTCGACGCGCGGCTGCTGATCGAGGCGGCGACGGGGCTGTCGCATGCGGCGCTGATCGGCGCGCCGGAGCGTCCCCTCGGCGCGGCGGCGGCCGCTCTGGAGGCGATGGCGGCGCGGCGAATCGCCGGCGAGCCGGTGTCGCGCATTCTGGGGCGACGCGACTTCTGGTCGATGACGTTCGACGTGACGCCCGACACGCTCGACCCGCGCGCCGACACCGAGACGCTGATCGAGGCGGCTGTCGACGTCTTCGCGGCGCGGCGCGAGGCGGCGTTGCGGATCGTCGACTTCGGAACCGGAACGGGCGCTATCCTCGCGGCCTTGTTGACGGAATTTCCTAAACCGGGGCCTCGGGTCGACCTTTCGCCGGGCGCCGCGCAGGTCGCGCGCGGCAATCTCGCGCGGCTCGGCTTCGGCGAGCGGGCGCAGATCGTCGTCGGCGATTGGGACGAGGGGATCGAGGGCGCGTTCGATCTGATCGTCAGCAACCCGCCCTATATTCCCGCCGCCGTCATCGACGGGCTGGCGCGCGAGGCGCGCGTTCGATCCGCGGCTCGCGCTCGACGGCAGCGCCGACGGGCTCGACGCCTATCGCAGCCTGACGCGAATCGCGGCGCGCCGGCTCGCTCCAGGCGGCGTCGCTCTATTCGAGCTTGGCGTCGGGCAGGCCGACGAGGTCGCGGCGCTGTGCCGCGCCGCCGGTCTCGCGCCCGCCCCGCCGCGCCCCGATCTCGGCGGCGTCGCGCGCGCGTTGATCGCCCGCCGCGCCGACGAGGCCGGTGGAAAGCTCTGAGGCGATTTCGGAAAAACGCTTGGCTCGCCGGCGAAAAGCGACTAGGGTCCGCTTAGTCGAGCCTTGCGCGAGAGTCGCTGGCGCGGTTTTCCTTCACCCGTCGAGATGAATCGTCAACGCGTCATTCGACGCGATTCGCTCCGGACAGGAACACTCGCCGCATCGCGCCGGGCGACGTCGTCCCGTTCGAGGAGGTCATGCCTCCCGATGCCGGACGACGCTGACGGCGCATCGCGCCGAACGCCTCACACGACCCGCGGCGCCTTCGGTGCGAAGCGCCTCGGGGCGAGTTCGCCGCTGCGCGGCGACGCCCGCGCCGGTCGCGCGGGCGGACAGGAGAGACGTCCGACAGGGACGAGCGAGACGCTTCGCCGAAGCGCTCCTTCCTGGACGACGTCGCACCGATCCAGTCTCGATCAAGGATGATCATGCGCCCGGGACAGAACAAGCGGATGCGCGGCCGGAACGGCCGCAAGGGTCCGAACCCGCTCACGCGTTCCTATGAGTCGAACGGCCCCGACGTGAAGATCCGCGGCACCGCGCATCACATCGGGGAAAAGTATCTGCAACTGGCGCGCGACGCCCATTCATCCGGCGATCCGGTGATGGCGGAAAGCTATCTCCAGCACGCGGAACATTATTTCCGCCTGATCGCGGCCGCCCAGGCGGCCCAGCGGCGGCGGCGATGGGCGTGCAGCGCGCCGACGACGACGATCTCGACGACGACGACGTGCCCGACCGCTTCGCCTCGCCCTCCGAGCGTCAGCAGTTCCAGCCGCAGCAAAACCAGCCGCAGCCCTATGCGCCGCAGGGCGGTTCCAGCCGCAGGGCGGCTTCCAGGATCGTCCGCCCTACGAGCAGCGCCGCGACCGCCCGCAGCACCAGCAGCCTCGGCAGGATCGCCCAGATCGCCCAGATCGCCCAGATCGGCTCGACCGTCCCGAGCGTCAGGACCGGCCGCCGGCGGCGGTCGCCGACGAACAGCCCGCGGCGGCCGGCGAGGCGGCTGCGCGGCCTGATCGGCCTGATCGGCCCGATCGGCAGGACCGTCGCGATGAACGGCGCGAGCGCTTCGACCGCGGCGATCGCGCGCCGCTCGAACAGCGCGCCCAGCAGGGCGAACGCGGGCCGCGGCCGGATCGAGGCTTCGACCGTCCGCGCGACGGGCGGCAGCAGCCGACCCGCGAGCCGCGCTTCGGCCAGCGCGACGCCGCCTCGCGCGACAACGGTCAGCGCGACAACACGCTGCGCGAGAACGGGCCGCGCCACGAGGAGGCCGTCGAGGAGGTGTCGGCGCTGCCGGCCTTCATCATGGCGCCGCCGCGCGCCGCAGCCTTCGCCGCCTGCCGAGGAGGCGCCTGCGGCGGCGGCCGCTCCGCGCCGCGCGCCGTCGATTTCGCGGCCGGCGACGATCCGGCGATGGAGGAGGCGCGCTTCCCGCTGCGGCCTCGGCGTCGGCGTCGAAAGGTCGAAGCGGGGAGGCCTCCGCCGCGCACGCCGAAGGCGAAGAGGAGCGGGCCGTCGGCGAGACGCCCGCTGGCGCCTGAGGGGACTGAGCGAACGCAACGAGGGCCCGGATCGCGCGACGCGGTCCGGGCCTTCGGCGTTTCAGGGGCGAGCGCACGCACGGGCGCGGCGTCGAGAAAGGCGGCGACGGCCTCGACCGCGTCGCCATGCCAGGCCGCGTAGGTCTCGCGGGTCACGTAACCCAGATGCGGCGTCGCGACGACGTTGGGCAGGCGGCGGAACGGATGGTCGAGCGGCAGCGGCTCGACGTCGAACACGTCGAGCGCGGCGGTGAGGTCGGGCCGCGCCTCAANGGCGGCGATCAGCGCCGCCTCGTCGACGAGCGGTCCGCGCGCGGTGTTGAGCAGGATCGCGCCGGGCCGCAGCAGCGCCAGCAGGGGGCNGCCGATCATGCCGCGCGTCTGCGCGGTCAGCGTCGGGTGCAGGCTGACGACGTCGCTGCGCGTGAGCAGATCGTCGAGGCTGGTCGCCGCCTCGATTCCGAGCGCGGCGGAGCGCGCGGCCACGTCCGTGCGCGTCCAGCCGAGCACGCGCATGTCGAAAGCCTGCGCATAGCGGGCGATTTTGCTCCCGAGTTTGCCGAGGCCGACGATTCCCAGCGTGCGGCCGGCGAGCTCCCGCCCGAGGCTGCGCTGCCAGGGCCGCCCGGCGCGCAGCGCCTGCGCTTCGTCGGGGAGATGGCGGACGGCGGCGAGCAGGAGCGCCCAGGCGAGTTCGGCGGCGGGCGCGGAGGCGGCGCGGGTTCCGCANNCGACCACGCCGCGGGCGCGGGCGGCTTCGAGGTCGATGGCGGCGTTGCGCATGCCGGTCGTCACCAGCAGCCGCAAACGCGGCAGGGCGTCGAACAGGGCCGCGTCGAAGCGGGTGCGCTCGCGCATGCACAGGATCGCGTCGAAGGGCTGCAAGCGCTGGATCAGCGCCTCGCGCGGCGGCGCCAGATCGGTGAAAACCGCAATGGCGACGCGGCCGTCGAGGCGGCTCCAGTCGGCGCTCTCCAGCGCGGCGGATTGATAGTCGTCGATGATCGCCAGCCGCATGAGGGCCCCTGTGCGGCGGCCATCATAACGGCGCGGCGGTCAGAACCGCCAGTTCAGGCTGGCGGCGAGGCGATGCAGGTTCGGCGAGGCGTTGGTGCGCACCACTCCGACCGGAGTCAGGCCGGAATAGACGTCGCCGACCATCGTCTTGGCGGCGAAGGCCGTATACCGGTATCCAGCCCGACGCTGAGATGGCGCATGAACGCATATTCCGCGCCGACGCCGATGGTCGCGCCGAGGAAGGGCTTGGTCGCGGCGATGTCGGCGACGAGCGGGGCGGAGACGCGCAGCCGATATTTTCGCGCGTCGTCGCCAGACCGGCGGTGGCGTAGATCAACAGGCGATCCATCGCATAGCCGACGCGCGCGCGCAGCGAGGCGTCCCAGCCGACTCTGGCGGAGGCGTGGACGGCGAGGCCTTGCGCGCCCGCGCCGTCGATGGAGCGGCGCAGGCCGTCGAAAGTGAGGTCCGCGGCGGCGCCGGCGACCCAATGCGAGAAGGGCGATTGCACGTCGTAGCCGGCGCGCAGGCCGACCGATCCGCCGCGCAGGCCGAGATCGCCGAGATCGCGCGCCGAGGGCAATTGCGCCGCCGTCGAGCCAAGGCCGACTTTGTCGCCGGAGCCGGCCGTCCAGCCGCCTTGCAGGCCGAGCGAGGGGCCGCTCCAGTCGTAAGCCGGGGTCTCGGCCGGCTCGGCGGAGTCGCCGTAGCCGGGGCGCAGCGCCATGTCGGCGGCGAAGGCGGCGGGCGCGGCGCACAGGGCGAGCAGGACGAAAGCGGGGCGCAGGCGAAAGATCATCGGTCCCTGTCCTCGCCGCGCGGCGCGGCGCGGCGCGGCGAATGCGTCGCCCGAGCCGAGGTCGGCGCAGGGCGGTCGCGGCGATTTTTTCGCGAAATTGCTTAACCGACCGCTAATCGCGCGGCGCCGCCTCAGCTCGTTTCGACAAGGCAGAAACCGAAAGTCATGAGAACGAGATTGTCGGCGGGCGCGAGGTCGCCGACGCATGTCGCGCCGGTTTCGTCGACCAGTCCGACGGCGCGGGGCGCAGCCTCGGCGCGGCGCAAATAGGCCTCCGTGGCGATCGGCGCGAGGACGGAGCCGTCGGCGAAGCGCGCGCCGATCAGCGAACCGACGCCGCCNNGCGCGCGCCAGCCGCGCAGGCCGTGGCCGGCCGCCTGCGCGTCGAGCGTCGGCAGAAACAGGATGTTGGGGCGCAAACGCAAGGNCGAGCGCGCGCGCACGCCGAGTCCGTTGGCGGGCGCCGCGACGGGCTCGAACAGCTTGAAATTGGTTTCGGCGTCCTGCGTCGCCTCGAAGCGCGCGCCGTCGAGGCCGAAGGCGTCGATCTCGGCGTCGGCGGCGAGACGCGTCGTCTGCGGCAGGATGTGGCCGCCGCGCTCCGCGCCGTCCGCCTCGCGCCAGAGCGCATGGGCGTGGAAGAATGGCTCTCCGTCGCGTCGGCCGAAGGTGAGCGCGCCCTCGCGCAGATGCGCGACGCCGGGCGGCGCGAAGACGTCCGAGTAGAACGCCGCGTGCTCGGGCGTGCGGGCGGNGGCGGGCATGACGTAGTCGAACGGGCCGAGCCGCANGCCCGCGAGTTCGGCGACGCCGGAGGCGAAGCCGGCCTGCGCGAAGCCTTTCGCGACGGCGTCGAGCAGGCGCTCGCCCTTGCGCAGCGCGAGCCGCAGCGGCGCGCCGCGGCAGGGGACGGCGACCACACGCGCGGGCGAGGGCGGGCCCGGCTGAAGGATGGCGCGCGGGGTCACGGNGGCGTCCTGCGCCTGCGCCTCGGCGTCGCGGCGCGCGAGTTCGTCTCGGATCAGGCGTTTGGGCACTTTGCCATAGCCCGATTTCGGCAGCGCCTCCCAGAACAGGATGCGGCGCGGCGCCTTGTAGCGGGGCAGCTTCGGCGCGAGGAAGGCGCATGNCTCCTCCGTCGTGATCTCGGCGCCGGCGCGCGGCACGCAGACGGCGACGCCGACCTCGCCCCAAAGCGGATCCGGCACGCCGAGCACGGCGACTTCGGCGATGGCGGGATGGGCGAGAATCTTCTCCTCGATCTCGCGCGGATAGATGTTGGAGCCGCCCGAAATGTANNTGTCGGAGGCGCGGCCGGTGATGTAGACGAAGCCCTCGTCGTCCATATGGCCGAGATCGCCGGTGCGGAACCAGCCGTCGCGGAAGGCCTTGGCGTTGGCTTCGGGGTTGTTC
Source organism: Rhodoblastus sp. (assembly GCA_013693735.1). Taxonomy (GTDB): domain Bacteria; phylum Pseudomonadota; class Alphaproteobacteria; order Rhizobiales; family Beijerinckiaceae. The sequence goes on from CP059255.1 coordinate 1,571,721, forward strand.
CAGTAGCCCGCGAAGACGGCGGGGCCGACGACGCAGATTTCGCCGGTCTCGAACGGGGCGAGAATTTCGCCGGCGTCGTTCTGGATCGACGCCTCGACGCCGGTGCGCTCGAAGCCGCAGGTGCCGATGCGCGCGGCCGGGCCGTCCTCCAGCTCGTGCAAGGCGCCGGGAANGACGGTGATGCAGCCCGTCACCTCGCCGAGCCCGAAATATTGCGTGATGACCGGGCCGAGCGCGGCGAGCGCGGTCTTCTGGTCGGCGCGATACATCGGCGCGCCGGCGTAGATGACGTGTTTGAGGCTGGTATGGTCGACCAGCGCGCCGGCGGGGTGCTCGACCATCAGTTTGAGGATGGTGGGCACCGTGAAGATGTTGGTGACCTTCCAGCGCTCGATCAGCCGCCAGGCTTCGGCGATGTCGAAATGCTCGGTCGGCATCAGAATGGTGGGCGCGCCGCGATAGACGAGATTGAGATGATGCACCCNCGCGCCGTGGCTGAGCGGGGCGACGACGAGGCCGGCGTCGGCCTCGGTGATCCCCGCGAGCAGATCGCTGAGATGGTTGGTCACGATGAAGGCCATCTGGCCATGCGTGAGAACAGCGGCCTTGGAGCGGCCGGTCGTGCCCGAGGTGAAGAAGAACCAGCACGGATCGTCGCGCTCGACGCGGGCGTCGGCGACGGTCTCGCCGGCATGGGCGGCGCGGCGGTCGTCGAGCGTCGCTTCGCCGAAGGCGGCCGGGCCTCCCAACGTCCAGACGAAGCGCAGGCTCGGCGCGCCGGCGGCGACGGCTTCGCCGTGTTCTGGAAAATCGACGTGGCAGAGCAGCGCGCGGGCGCNCGAATCCTGCGCCAGCGCCACCACCTCGTCGGNGGTGAGGCGGAAATTGGTCGGCGTCCACACGGCGCCGAGGCGCAGGACCGCGAACATCGCCGCAAACATCTCGGCGCAATTCTTCGAATGGACGAGGACGCGGTCGCCCTTGACGAGGCCGCGCGCGCGCAGGGCGGCGGCGATCTCATGGGCGGCGCGGTCGATCTGCGCCCAGGTCCAGATCCGCTCGCCATGAACGAGCGCCGGGTGATTCGGAAAACGCCGGGCGGAGCGGGTCAGGCCGTGGGCGAGATTGGAGACGCGTGCGGACACCCGCGCCGTCGCGTCGGCGTCGCCGGGGCCGGCGGAATGGGGGCCGCTTGGTTGGTCGCCGGTCGAGATCGCCATGCGCATTCCTCCCGCGTCGCTGCGCGTGCGCGGACTGTCGGCGAGGCGGGACGGGCCGGTCAATCCCGCGCGGGCGACGCGCAGGCTGATCCACCAGGAGGGCGGACGCGCGGACGCGTCAGCGCGGGTGAGACGCACCACGGTCGGGCGCGGAACGGTCATGAAATTGCGGCTCGGGCGGCGTTCGACGATGACGCCGCGCGAGGGCGCCGGGCGAGGCGAAGCGGGAGGGAGCCTGAATGGTGCGCACGCGGGCGCGCTCGGCCGCCTCGCGCTCTTCGGCTTCCTTGCGGGCGAGCGCCAGGCCCTCGTCGACGGCTTTACGGGCCTCTTCGAGGCCGACGCCCATCAGCCGGCCGCGATTTCGACCTGATGGTCGACATCGTCGGTGAGGCCCTGCGCCGCGAAGACCGCCTCCATCAGGGTCGGGGATCATGGCGCACACGAACGGGGGGACGCTGCTTGCGGCTCGACGGACGCATGGATGATTCCTTCACGAACGTGAAGATGGCGAACTCCTTCACTTGCGCGAAGCATGCCTGCGTCGTCGATTCCGGGCAAGTGGTTTTTGTGCAATGCAGCATTGCGGGGCCGCGCGACGGCGGCGCGCTTCAGTTGAGGACGCAGACGCCGAACGGCCCTTCGCCTGCGAGCTTGCCCCATGACGCCTGACACCGACTCTGGAATCGCTGCGGCGTGATCTCGGCCCGCTTCTTGGCCGACTTCTGGGGCGCGATCTCGCGCACCCGCGGCGCAGGCATGGCGAAGGCGTCGGCGCCAAACCTGGGTTGCGGGACTGGAGGCGGAGGCGGCTCGCTCGCCTCGACGTCGCCCGACAGGACCGCCTGGAGATCGACCGGCGCGCGTGCATTGGGGTCGGCGTTGGCGTCGGGCGGCGGCGTGACGACGGCGACAGCGGGTTTGACCGGGTCGACGGGCCGCTTTTCCGCGGTTTTCGAAGGGTTGCGACGCGTCGGCATGGCGAAGGACGCAGCGCCCGACGCCGGCGGCGCCACGTGATGGCTCGCGGCGGCGGTCTCGGAAGCGGCGGGCGCGTCGCCACGGCCGCCCTTCGCCGGCCGCTCGTGGTCGGGGCCGGCAGGCGCAGCGATAGCGGCCTGCTGGGGCTTGGCCTCCGCCTGCTGGGGCTTGGCCTCCGCCTGCTGGGGCTTGGCCTCCGCCTGCTGGGGCTTGGCCTCCGCCTGCTGGGGCTTGGCCTCCGCCTGCTGGGGCTTGGCCTCCGCCTGCTGGGGCTTGGCCTCCGCCTGCTGGGGCTTGGCCTCCGCCTGCTGGGGCTTGGCCTCCGCCTGCTGGGGCTTGACCTCGCCCTGCTGGGGTTTGGGCGCGAGGACCGGCGGAGCGGGTCTTGTCGCGTGGCGACAGCCGATTTCTGCGGATCGTATGGCGGGTTCTTAATGTCGAAGGCGGGCGCCGGCGTCTCGGCGGCGGCGAATGGAGGCTTTTCGATCGACGGAGCGGCGGCGGGCATATGGACCACGCGCGGTCCCACGAGCACTGCGGCGTCGCCCGCAAGGCTCGCGCCGAACGGCAAGACGACCGCCAGCGCGCATGTGACGCTCAATACTCGGTGACGCATGGACCTACCCTTACATACTCAGGATAGCCCAGACGATTTAATGCAAAGTTTCTGCGGCCTTGCTCCGCCGCCAGGATTAGCGCGCGTCCTCCAGGATCATCCGCGCGCCCTTTTCGCCGATCATCATCGAGGGAGCGTTGGTGTTGCCCGAGGTGATCAGCGGCATGATCGAGGCGTCGACGACGCGCAGGCCCGCCACGCCGCGCACGCGCAGCCGCGCGTCGACGACAGCCATCGGGTCGGCGTCGGTCCCCATCTTGGCGGTTCCGACGGGGTGGAAAATCGTGGTGCCGCAAGCGCCGGCGCCTTGCACCAGCTCCTCGTCGCTCTTGAGATGCGCGCCGGGCAAGAACTCCTGCGGCTTGTAGCGGGCGAGCGCGGGCTGTTCGACGATCCGGCGCGTCAGGCGCAGCGAATCGACGGCGACGCGCTTGTCCTCGTCGGTGGAGAGATAATTGGGGTCGATGGTCGGCGCGGCGGCGGGGTCGGGCGTCGCGGCGTGGACAGAGCCGCGGCTGGTCGGGCGCAGATTGCACACCGAGGCCGTGAAGGCGGCGAAGGCGTGCAGCGGCTCGCCGAAGCGATCGAGCGACAGCGGCTGCACATGATACTCGATGTTGGGCGTCGCGTAGTCGGGCGAAGAATAGGCGAACATGCCCACCTGCGAGGGCGGCATGGTCATCGGCCCGCGCCGGCGGAACACGAAGTCCATCCCCATCAGAGCGCGCTGGAACAGCGACTGATACATGACGTTGAGCGTCTTGACGCCCTCGACCTTGAACATCGGGCGCAATTGCAGGTGGTCTTGCAAATTCTCGCCGACGCCGGGCAGCTCGTGCGCCACCGGCACGCCGAGGCGGTGCAGCACGTCGCCGCGCCCGACGCCGGAGAGTTCGAGGATCTGGGGCGATTTCACCGCGCCGGCCGACAGGAGCACCTCGGCCGAGGCGCGGGCGCGGCGCAGGACGCCGTCCTTGCGGTAGAGCACGGCGACGGCGCGGCCGTTCTCGATCTCGATCTTCTCGACCAGCGCGCCGGTCTCAAGCGTCAGATTGGGGCGCTTGAGCGCAGGCTTGAGGAAGGCGCGGGCGGCCGAGCAGCGCAGGCCGTTCTTCTGCGTCACCTGAAAATAGGAGGAGCCGAAATTGTCGCCGCGGTTGAAATCGTCGGTCTTGGNGATGCCGAGGCCTTCGGCGGCGTCGCGGAAGCTGTCGAGAATCTCCCATTTCGCGCNGGGCGCGCGAAACCTGAGCGGGCCGTCGCCGCCGTGAAACTCGTTCGCGCCCTCGACATGGCCCTCCTGCGTCTTGAACAGCGGAAGCACGTCGTCCCAGCCCCAGCCGGGCAGGCCGAGCTGGCGCCAGCCGTCGTAATCGGCCGCCTGCCCGCGCAGATAGAGCATGGCGTTGATCGCCGAGGAGCCGCCGATCGCCTTGCCGCGCGGATAAGCGATGTCGCGCCCGTTCAGCCCCGCCTGCCTGGCGGTGCGCATCAGCCAGTCGGAGCGCGGGTCGCCGATGGCGAAGAGATAGCCGACGGGAATGTGAAACCAGATCCAGTTGTCGAGGCCGCCGGCTTCGAGAACGAGAACGCGGCGCCTGCCGTCGGCGCTGAGGCGGTCGGCGAGCACGCAGCCGGCCGAGCCCGCGCCCACCACGACATAATCGAACCGCTCTTCGGCGACAGGCGCGGACATCGCAGGCTTCTCCGTTCGGCGTTGGTCAGCGATGCTCGAAGCCCAGCTTGCGGCCGAGGCGCGAGGCGTAGAACTCGCCCAGAATGCCGCGCCGGAACAGCAGCACGCAGATCATGAAGACGAGGCCGGTGATGATGGTCACCGGAAATTCCGTGGCGGCGAGATAGTTTTCGAGCGTCACGACAAGCCCCGCCCCGAGGATCGGGCCGAGAACGGTGCCAATGCCGCCCAGCAGCGTCATCAGGATGACCTCGCCCGACATCTGCCAGCCGACGTCGGTGAGGGTGGCGAACTGGAAGACGATCGCCTTGGTTCCGCCCGCCAGCCCCGCCAGCGCCGCCGACATCACGAAGGCGCCGAGCTTGGCGCGGTCGACGGCGTAGCCGAGCGAGATCGCGCGCTGCTCGTTCTCGCGGATCGCCTTCAGAACCATGCCGAAGGGCGAATGGATGAAGCGCCAGATGATCGCCAGACCGATCAGGAAGATGGCGAAGACGACGTAATACATCGTCAGATCGCCGTGGATGTCGAGCACGCCGAACATTTTGGCGCGCGGGATGCCCTGCAAGCCATCCTCGCCGCCGGTGAAGGGCGCGCGCAGGCACAGGAAGTAGAACATCTGGCCAAGCGCCAGCGTGATCATCGAGAAATAGATGCCTTGCCGGCGGATCGCCAGAAAGCCGACGATCAGGCCGAGAACGGCGCCGGCGGCGACGCCGACGAGAATCGCAAGCTCCGGCGTCAGGCCCCAGGCCTTGGCGGCATAGCCGGTGACGTAGGCCGCGCCGCCGAAGAAGGTGGCGTGGCCGAAGGAGAGCAGGCCGGCGTAGCCGATGAGCAGATTGAACGCGCAGGCGAACAGCGCGAAGCAGAGCAGCTTCATCAGGAAGAGCGGATAGACCACGAAAGGCGCGATCACGCCGAAGACCGCGAGCGCGATCAGCAAGCCGGCGCGGATCGCCGGGGCGCTCGGCAGGATTTCGACGGCCTCGCGGGCGACGACGGGAGCGGCGTGGCTCGACATGGGATCAGCNNCCTCCCGACCGAAAAGGCCCGCCGGCTTCAGCAGAAGCACGATGGCCATGATGACGAAAATCACGGTGGCGGAGGCCTCGGGGTAAAACACCTTGGTCAGGCCCTCGGCGACGCCGAGCATGTAACCGGTGACGATGGCGCCCATGATCGAGCCCATGCCGCCGACCACCACCACCGCGAAGACGACGATGATGAGCTGCGAGCCCATCAAGGGCGAGACCTGATAGACCGGCCCAGCGAGCACGCCGGCGAAGGCGGCGAGCGCGGCGCCGAAGCCGTAGGTGAAAGTCAGCAGCAACGGCACGTTGACGCCGAAGGCCTGCACCAGTTGCGGCTTCTCGGTGGCGGCGCGCAGATAGGAGCCGAGCTTGGTTTTCTCGATCAAGGCCCAGACGGCGAGGCAGCTCGCCAGCGACACCACCACGACCCAGCCGCGATAGAGCGGCAGGAACATGAAGCCGAGATTGACGCCGCCCTTCAGCATGTCGGGGATGCCGTTATAGGGCTGGCCGGAAGCGCCGAACTGCCAGCGGAAGGCGCCTTCGATGACGAGCGCCATGCCGAAGGTGAAGAGCAGGCCGTAAAGGTGATCGAGCCCGTAGAGGCGGCTGAGCAGCGTGCGCTCGACCACCGCGCCGATCAGGCCGACCACGAGCGGCACGAGGATCAGCGCCAGCCAGTAATTGACCCCGAAATAATTCAGCGCGAGCAGCGCCAGAAAGGCGCCGACCATATATTGCGCGCCATGCGCGAAGTTGATGACGCGCAACAGTCCGAAGATGACCGCCAGGCCCAGACTCAACAGCGCGTAGAACGAGCCGTTGATGAGGCCGAGCAGGATCTGGCTGAACAGGACGGGGAGCGGGACGCCGAAAATCGTCGACATGGCGTCAGACTCCCAGCACTTCGTGCAGCATGGGCATGTTGGCCTCAAGCTCGGAGGCCGGCAGATGGGCGATCATCTTGCCGTGGTCCATCACATAGAAGCGGTCGGTGATCTTCGCGGCGAAGCGGAAGTTCTGTTCGACCAGAACGACGGTCATGCCGCGTTTGCGCAGCGCGGCGAGCATTTCGCCGATGCGCTGGACGATGACGGGGGCGAGCCCCTCGGTCGGCTCGTCGAGCAGCATCGCCTTGACGCCGGTGCGCAGGATGCGCGCGATCGCCAGCATCTGCTGTTCGCCGCCCGACAGGCGCGTGCCGAAGGAGGTGCGGCGTTCGTAGAGATTGGGAAACAGCTCGTAAATCTCGTCGAGCGTCATGCCGCCCTGCGCCACCACCGGGGGCAGCATCAGGTTCTCCTGCACGGTGAGCGTGGCGAAGATGCCGCGCTCCTCGGGGACGTAGCCGAGGCCGGCGCGGGCGACGTGATGCAGCGGAAGAGTCATGAGGTCGCGCCCGGCGAATCGGATCTCGCCCTTGCGCTCGCGCAGCAGGCCCATGATCGAGCGCAGCGTCGTGGTCTTGCCCATGCCGTTGCGGCCGAGAATGGTGACCATCTCGCCCTCGTCGACATGCATGTCGACGCCGTGCAGGACGTGGCTTTCGCCATACCAGGCGTTGAGGCCGGAGACTTCGAGAAGATGCGCCATCTCAGTGTGTCTCCGTGCCCATATAGGCGACGCGCACGCGCTCGTCCTGGCTGACCGTGGCGTAGTCGCCCTCGGCGAGAATTTNNCGCCGCGCTGGAGCACCGTGACCCGGTCGCAGATGTCGGCGACGACGTTGAGATTATGCTCGACCATCAGGACGGCTCGGGTTCGCGCGACCTCCTTGATGATGCCGGCGACGTGCTGGATGTCCTCCTGGCCCATGCCGGCGAGCGGTTCGTCGAGCAGAAGAACGCGCGGCTCAAGAGCGAGCGTCGTGGCGATCTCCAGCACGCGTTTGCGGCCGTAGGAGAGATCGGCGGCCAGCGTGTGGAGCGCGTCGCCGAGGCCGACATGCTCGACCAGCTCGGTCGCGCGCGGCGTCAGGCGGTCGAGCGCGGAAAGCGGGCGCCAGAACTGGCGCGACAGGCCGGCGGGGCGTTGCAGCGCGACGCGGACATTGTCGAGCACGGTGAGGTGGGGAAACACCGCAGAGATCTGGAAGGAGCGCACGAGGCCGAGCCGCGCGACCTTGTCGGGCGGCATCTTGGTGATGTCGTGGCCCATGAATTCGATGCGGCCGGAGGTCGGCTGGAGGAATTTGGTGAGCAGGTTGAAGACGGTTGTCTTGCCGGCGCCGTTGGGCCCGATCAAGGCGTGGACGCGGGCGTCGCGCACGTCGAGGTCGACGCCCTTGACGGCGTCAAAGGAGGCGAAGCGCTTGCCGAGGCCTCGCGCGGACAAGACGATCGGCGTTTGCGCGGCCGCCTCCGCCGGCGGCGCGCCGGGGAAGGGGAGGGGTGGGTCTGCGCCATCTGTGCTCGCGCGGTTTCGAGGAAGTGCGGCGTGTTCCGACGCCAGACGCGACCGGAGGCCGCGCGCGAACGCGCAGCCTCCTTTATTGTCGGCTCGACTTACTTGACGAGCGGGCAGCCCGAATCCGCGACCTCGCCGTAAGCTTCCTTGCCGGTGATGGTCTGGAGCACGTCGAAATAGTCCCACGGCTCCTTGATGTCGGCCTCCTTCTTCACGCCGAGAAGGTAGAAGTCGTGATACATCAGGCCGTTCGCCTCGACCTTGCCGCTCTTGGCGAAGAAGTCCTCGACCGGCGTCTCGCGCATCGCCTTGGTGACGGCGTCGGCGTCGTCGGTTCCCGCCTTTTTGATCGCCTTGAGATAGTGCGTCACCGCCGAATAGGTGCCGGCCTGCACCATGTTGGGCATGCGGTTGGTGCGCTTGAAGAAGGCGCGGGCGAACTTCTCGCTGTCGGCGTCGCGCTTCCAGTAATAGCCTTCCGTCAGCGTCAGGCCCTGCGCCGCCTTGGCGCCGAGGCCGTGCACCTCCGCCAGCGTGAAGAGCAGCGCCGCGATCTTCTGGCCGCCGGCGGTGATGCCGAATTCGGAGGCCTGCTTGATCGCGTTGGCGGTGTCGAGGCCGGCGTTGGCGAGGCCGATGACCTGCGCGCCGGAGGCCTGCGCCTGAATCAGGAAGGACGAGTAATCCGTCGTGGCGAGCGGGTGGCGCACCGCGCCGACGACTTCGCCGCCGTTCTTCTTGACGAAGGTGGAGGTGTCGGCCTCAAGCGCGTGGCCGAAGGCGTAGTCGGCGGTCAGGAAGAACCACTTCTTGAGGCCCTGCTTGACCAGCGCGCCGCCGGTGCCGACCGCGAGGGCGCGGGTGTTGTAGGCCCAGTGAAAGCCGTAGGGCGTGCAGGCCTTGCCGGTGAGGTCGGAGGTCGCCGCGCCGGTGGTGATGGTGATCTTCTTGAGATCCTTCGACAGGCCCTGAACCGCGAGCGCCACCGAGGAGGTGGTCAGCTCCATGATCGCGTCGACCTTCTCGGTGTCGTACCATTTGCGCGCGATGTTGGCGGCGATGTCGGCCTTGTTCTGATGGTCGGCGGTGACGACCTCGACGGGAACGTCGAGCACCTTGCCGCCGAAATCCTCGACGGCCATCTTCGCGGCTTCGAACGACCATTTGCCGCCGAAATCGGCGTAGACGCCGGACTGGTCGTTGAGAATGCCGATCTTGACGACGCCGTCGGAGGCGCCGGCGGCGTGCGCCCCGCTCGACAGGGCGAGCGTGGACAAGGCGAGCGCGGAAACGGTCAGCGCCAGCGACGCGGCGAAATTGGTTTTCATGGATCCTCCCGGAGAGACAATGTCGAACGACTTCTTGTCGCGCCGGCGACGGGCGCGCGGCGCGTTGGTCCGTGGTGGCGTGAAACCTGTCCGAGGCGCGCGCCGGACGCAAGTCTCCCGAGGGCAAAAAATTGGTGATCGTCGCGGCGCGCATGGCGTGCGTCCCGGCATGGCGGGCGGGCGAGGCTTCGCGGGCGAAGCCGGCTCCGATAGAAAAGACCGCGCTTTAAACGTCGCTTAACCTAAACGCGGTCTTACTTGTTCATGCGCAAGCCGACGGCGGGCGCCTTGTGTGAGAGCGTAAGTATGGCGTATCCTTCGCACGTCGCCGCGCGCGCGCCTGCGCCCGTCAGGGCGCGTTTTCCGCAATTTCATCGCCGGTTGCGCTCTGGCGGCCTTGACCGCCGGCGCCGGATACGGCGTCTCGCAATATGTCGATCTCGGCGGCGTGTTCGGCGCGGCCGGGAGCGTTCAAGCGCCGGTCGCGCCGCAGAGGACGGCGCAGGGGCCGGCCGCGGCGCAGACGAGCCTGTTCGACCCCAGGCTGTCGCTGGGCGTCGGCGCCGGCTTCGTCGCGACGCCGCGCCAGGACGCGGGGGCCGAGGCGGCGCGATCGAGGCCCTCCGTCACCGCCACGGCGGCGCCCAAGCCGACGCCGCTTCCGGACGAGGCGGCGGAGATCGCGATTCCGACCCCGGTCGCGCGGCCGCCGACGGCGGAGGTCGCAGCCGTCGCGCCCGAGGCCTTCACGCCGATCCCGCCGCGGCGGCCGAGCGATCTGTCTTTCGCCGCGCCCGCGCCGCGCGCGGCGGCGAGGCCCGCCTCGCCTGACGTCGCCTCCGCGCCATCCGCCGCCCAGACCGCGACCGCCGCCGCGGCGGCGCAGGCCTCCGCGTCGGTCGGCCGGCCGCCGCGCCGCGCTTGGAAACCACCGACCATCTGGAGCGGTTGATCCCAGGCGACCGAACGGCGACGCGCGTCGAGTCGGCGGCGCCGGCGCGTGCCCGCATCCTGTCACGGCGCGGGCGCAGCGTCCTGGCGCGTGCGCAGGCGCCGGAGCCGTCCTTNTTCCAGAAGCTGTTCGGCGGCGCGCAGCAGCCCACCGGCGCGCTCGCCTATGCGCCGACGACGCGCTTCGCCAACGATCCCGTCGGCCCGGTGGCGACAGCCAGCATCGCCGCCTCGGCGCGTCGCCGCGTCGCTTCGCTCGGTCCGGATCAGGCGCCCTCGCGCCCCGCTCCGGACGCGGTGAGCCCTCGTTTCGGCGGCGGGCGGGCGATCTACGACATCTCCGCGCAGGCGGTGATCTTGCCGGACGGATCGCGGCTCGAAGCGCATTCGGGCCTCGGCCAGCATCGCGACAACGTTCGTTCGGCGCATATCCGCATGCGCGGCGTGACGCCGCCGCATGTCTACAATCTTAAGGAGCGCGAGGCGCTGTTCCACGGNGTGCGGGCGATCCGCCTGCATCCGGTCGGCGGCGCCGGCGCGATCCACGGGCGCGCGGGCCTGCTCGCCCATACCTACATGCTGGGACCCAACGGCGACTCCAACGGCTGCGTGTCCATCCGCAACTACAACGCCTTCCTCAACGCCTATCTCGACGGCAAGATCACCCAGCTCGTCGTGGTCGAGAGCATGAGCGATTTCTCCAGCCGCTTCGCGATGCGGTGAGGGATCACGGGTCCGACCAAGGCCTGACGCCGTCCGCGCCCAGCGCGCGGGCGGCGTCGGCGANCTCTACGCCGGCGATCAGTCGGTCGGGCGCGATCTCGGCGAGCGGCGTCAGCACGAAAGCCCGGCGCAGGATCTCCTTGTGCGGCAGCGTCAAGCGCGCGTCGCTCAGCGCCCAATCGCCGTAGTAAAGCAGATCGACGTCGATGACGCGGGGGCCCCACCGCACCGTGTCGACGCGGCCCAGATCGCGCTCGACGCGTTTGACCGCGTCGAGCAATTCGTGGGGCGGCAGGCGCGTCTCGCCGATCGCGCAGGCGTTGGCGTAGTCGGCCTGCGGCACGCCGCCCCAGGGGGCGGTGCGATAGATCGACGACACCGCGGCGATCCGCATCACGCCGCGATCGCTCAAGGCGGCGATGGCCGCGCGGATGGCCGCGACCGGATCGCCGACATTGCCGCCGAGGCCGACGCCGATTTCGACCGGGTCATGCAATGGAGCGATCCTGAGCCGCACGCGAGGGCCTGGAAGAGGCGATGCGCGCGCTCCCGCTCAAGACGTCGCGGCCGTTCATCGCACGCCTCCGATCCAGATCGCGGCGAGCGACAGCGCGGTCAGCGCGGCGAGCGAAAGCGTCACGGCCGCCGTCGCGCGCGCGCCGACGCGACGCAGCGCGTGAAGGTCGACCCCGAGCCCGAGCGCGGCCATCGCGGCGACCGTCATGGCGCCCGAGGCTTTGGCGAAGGCCGAGACGACCTGAGGCGGAACCAGGCCGAAGGAGCGAAGGGCGGCGAGGGCGAGAAAGCCCTGGATGAACCAGGGCGCCAGACGCGCGCCGCCGCGGCGCGGGTCCGATCCGTCGTCGCGCTCGCGAAACAAGAGCGCGGCGCCCAGGACGATGGGGCCAAGCGTGAGCACGCGCATCAGCTTGACGAGCGTGCCGATCTGCGTCGCCGTCGTTCCGCCGACCGCGGCGGCGGCGAGCACCTGGGGGACGGCGTAGACGGTCAGCCCCGCGAGAACGCCATATTGCGTTTCGCTGAGCCGCAACAGGGGCATCGCCAGCGGCAGCGCGAGCACGACGATGACGCCGAGAACGGCGGTGAAGGAGATCGACGAGGCGACCTCGTCCCCGCTTGCGCCGATCGCGGGGGCGACGGCGGCGATGGCGGAGTTGCCGCACACCGCGTTGCCGCATGCGATCAGCGCGGCCAGCTTCGGCGACAGGCCGAGCAGGCGGGCGAGGCCGTATCCGACAAGAAGCGTCAGCGCGACCGTCACGAGAATGATGGCGATGAGCGTCAGACCGGACCCGGCGATCATCGCGAAGCTGATCGAGGCGCCGAGCAGGACGATGGCGGTTTCGAGAAGCGGGCGGGCGCAGAAGGCGACGCCCGCNNCGCGCGCGCCCGGCTCCCAAAGGCTGCGCACGAGCGCACCCAGCAAGATCGCCAGAACCAGCGCCTCGACATAGGGTTCGCCAAGCAGGCGCGCTTCGAGCGCCTGCATCAGCCGCGCGGCGATAGCGAGCGCGACGCAGAGCGCGACGCCCGGGGCCAAGCGGGGCGTCGAAGCGCACAATTTCGACAGTCGAGCCATGCGCACCGCCGTCCTCGTCGGGTCGACGCCTGGCGCAGGCCGCCGACGCGCCCGCCGCGCTTCACGCCGCGGCAGCATCATCCATGCCGGCGGCGGCACCGCAAGCGCGACGACGGCGTTTGCGCGCCGCCGCGCGAATTCGCAACGCATCGGGCGGCGTGACGCGCAAGGAGGGAGAGGCCGCGGCCCGCATGCGGCCATCGCGTAACGCGGCCGAGGCCGAGGCCGACGAGTCTGGTCGAAAAATGAAGTTTGGCGCTCCCTAGGGGACTCGAACCCCTGTTTTCGCCGTGAGAGGGCGACGTCCTGACCGCTAGACGAAGGGAGCGGGCGCAGGCCGCGTCTATACGCAAAGGCGCGCAGGCGCGCAAGCGGCCCAGCGCGCTTTTTCCGTTCAGTTGACGTCGTCGGGCGTGGGGGCCGCGTCCATCGCGCGGCCGAGTTGAGAATGCTCGAAAGCCACGATCACCGGAAGCGACATCAGCAACGGCGCGATGAGATAGCATAGGCGCCAAACCAGGAGCGCCGCGACGACGGCCGTCGGCGGCACGCCTGGCATGATCGCAAGAAACACCGCCTCCATCACGCCGACGCCGCCTGGAACCTGGCTGAGCAGCCCGGCCGAAAACGACAGGAGAAACGCGCCCAGAACCAGCATATAGGTCGTGGCGTGATGATCGGGCATCGCGAAATAGATGATGCCCGCCGCGCCAAGCAATTCGAGCGGACCGGCGAGGAGCTGACGCGCGACGATGTCGGGGCGGGGATAGACGATCTTGAACCGGCCGATCTGGAGCGGGCGGAAATGCAAAATCGACCCGATGACGTAGAGCGCCGCGAAGCTGAGGCAGGCCAAGCCCGCCAGACGCCCGAACATCACGACGTCCGATCGCCGCGCCAGAAAGGGAGAGAGGTCGGCGAGAGGTTTGAGGATGTGCGGCTCGTAAACCAGAATCACGCCTGTCAGCATGATCGTGCCGAAGGCGAAGGTGAAGGAGCACACAGCCACCAGTATGGCGATCTCCTGCGGCGACAGGCCTTTGGCCGTGTAGGCGCGAAAGCGCACCATGCCGCCCGAAAACACCGAGGCGCCGATATTATGCGACAAGGCGTAGGTGACGAAGGAGCACACCGCCACATAGGCCCATGAAATCTCCTTGTCGCGACCGAGATAGCGCAGCGCGATGCGGTCGTGCCAGGCCAGCGCCCAATAGGCGACGAGCGTCGACAGGAAAGCCAGAAAATAGCCGAGGGGTGGAATTTCGGCGAGACGCTCGACGATGACGGCGAGGATGGTGGACAGATCCGACCACAGACCGTGCCCAAGCCGCGCCTTGACCTGCGGATCGACCGCGACTTCGGCGAGGAGTTTGCGATAGANGAGGCGCACCGACCAGACGACGGCGACGAGGGCGATCGCCGGCCAGATCAAATCGCGTAACCGCTTCATTCGCATCAATGTCCGAAAGCCGGGGGCCGGCGCGCGACGCAATCCCTGCACGATGCGGCGCCCAGGCGCAACCCGCCAGCGGCCCCGTTCGGCCGCGTCAGACGCCGTCCCCAAAAAGAGCGGCGGCCAGGAAGGCCGCCGCTCGTTCCGCTGATCCTACCGCCTGCTCACATCCGCGCGGCGGCCATCGCGACATGGGCGTCGTGATGGTCCCGCTCGCGGGCCTCCGCCATGCGTTCGCGGCCCTCAAGGCTCTCGGCCTTGGCGAGGTNCCGCGCGCGTCCTCAAGGGCGGCGCGCGTCGGCGAGCTGACCCTCAAGCTCCTGGCGGGAGCGCAGAACGTTGTCGCGCCGCGTGGCGGCGGCGCGCGCATAGGTGGGATAGGCGAAATGCTGTGGGTCGCTTATGCCGGCGCGCTTCTCCTCAGCGGCGATTTCGCGGTCGAGTTCGCCCGACATGCGGGAGAATTCGGCCATCATCATCTCTATCTGGGCGACGCGTCGGCGTTTGTCCTCGACCTGGAAACGCTTCAAGCGGATCAGTGTGTNCCGCGACTTCATTACGCTCGACTCCAACGCAACTCGAATACGACTAGGCGATGCAGGCCCGATACGCGGGGCCTCCGCGAGACAGCTCGAACATGACCGAACAAAGTTTCGAGAGCGTTACCCGCGTCACCTCAATCCCGCGTCGGCCAGGCGGGGAGAGCCCGCGCGGCGAGCGCCGCGCGGGCCGGACCACGGGCGGCGGGCGGTCGGCGCGGGTCCGTTCCCGCCCGGAATCCCGGCGTCAGGCCGCAGGCGGCGAGCGGAATTTTTGTGTTCCCCTTAAGGACTCTTGTGCGGTCGAATTAGGTTTTGTTAACCAGTGATGGTTACCGTTCGAGTCGAGTGGACCGGGCTGCAATCCGGAGGCGGGCCGCGCAGCGCGGCCGGCACGCGGCGTATTCGCGTCCGTCGGNNGGCTGCAGGGGATTGGGGATTCGACATGCGCGTACTNCTGATCGAAGACGACAGCGCGACGGCGCAAAGCATCGAGTTGATGCTCAAATCCGAGAATTTCAACGTCTACACGACGGATCTCGGCGAGGAGGGCATCGACCTCGGAAAGCTCTACGATTACGACATCATTCTTCTTGATCTGAACCTNCCCGACATGTCGGGTTACGAAGTTCTCAAGAATTTGCGCGTCGCCAAGGTGAAGACGCCGATTCTCATTCTGTCCGGTCTCGCCGGCATCGAGGATAAGGTTAAGGGCCTGGGCTTCGGCGCCGACGACTATCTCACCAAGCCGTTCCACAAAGACGAGCTGGTGGCGCGAATCCACGCCATCGTGCGCCGCTCGAAGGGACACGCCCAATCCGTCATCACCACCGGCGATCTCGTCGTCAATCTCGATCAGAAGACGGTCGAGGTCGGCGGCGTTCGCGTGCATCTGACCGGCAAAGAATATCAGATGCTNGGGCTGCTCTCCCTGCGCAAGGGCACGACGCTCACCAAAGAGATGTTCCTCAATCATCTCTACGGCGGCATGGACGAGCCGGAGCTGAAGATCATCGACGTTTTCATCTGCAAGCTTCGCAAGAAGCTCGCCAACGCCTCGCAGGGCCAGAACTATATCGAGACGGTGTGGGGCCGCGGCTATGTTCTGCGCGAGCCCACCGAAGCCGACGAGCGCGTGCCGGCCTGAGCGCCGAAACGCCGACACCCGACCCCAGAAAATTCCGCCGCGCGCTCCCCAGGGGCGCGCGGTTTTCATTTCCGCGCTCGCCCCGCGCTCAAGGCAAGCGCCGCCGCTTCTCGTCGGCGAGGCCGACGAGGACCGCTCGTCCGCTGGGAGCGAGGCGGAACACCCCGTAGCGTGCGCCCTGATAGGCGGCGCCCTCGCCTTCTGGGAAGAAGTAGGCGTCCGATCCCACGAACCAGCGCGTCGCCGCATCGCTCATCCAGCGTCCGGCGGCGCGGCGCGGACGCACGGCGATCAGCGCGTCCTCGCCCGCTGGATCGGCGCCGGCGAGCCGACGAAGCGNGGCGACGCCGTTCGCATCGACGCGGGCGCGCGCGAGCGTCGGGCCAGGCGCGGTTTCAGGGGCGGGCAGTCCGCTCGCGTCGACCTCGATCGCTATATAGTCGCCCTGCATCAGCGAGCGCGGATCGCGGGGACGCAGGGGCAGCAAGACCTCCCGCCCTGCGGCGATGGCCGCCTCCGCCTCGCGCACGCCGGGCGTCACCGCGAAGGCGACGCCGATCAGGCCGAGCAGGGCGAAGGCCGGAGCGGCGCGCCCGATCGGGGCGGCGGCGCGCGCGTGCGTCGCCGCGGCGTGGCGCGGGGCGAACGCCAGCAGCAACGCGCCCAGTCCGGCGCCCACGGCCATGAAGGCGAGGCCTTTGGTCGCGAGGTNCCAGTCGAGCGCGTAAGCGGAGGCCGCGAACTGCGCCAGCGCGGCGAAAGCCGCCGCGTAGGTCAGCGCGGTCGCGCCGGCGAGCCGCATCGCGGCGGCGATAAAGATCGCGAGGCCGGTCATCGGGGCGAAGGGCAGCACCAGAGCGAGCGCGAGGGCGAGGAGGCGGGCGACGGGCGCGCGGCCTTCGGGCGCGCGCAGCAGCGCGGCGAGCAGGCCGGCGACGCCGAGCGCGGCGGAGAGCAGCGCGGCNNGGGATCGGCGCCCGCCTTCAGCGCCAGAACGCCGGTGGCGGCCTGCGATTGCTGAAGCCAGGCCGCGCCGATCAGCGCGGCGAGGGCGATCGCCGTCGCGCCCGAAAAGGCCGATCGAAGGCTTGGCGCGGAGGTCGCCGCGGCGAGACGACCGAGCGCCGGCGCGGCGACGAGCGCGACGCCCGTCAGCCCNGAGGCGGAAAGCCGGATAGGTCGCCGCCGCCAAGGCGAAGCCCATCGNCGATCGCCGCGAAGAAGGCGCGCGGCCAGCNNGTCCGCCGACCAATGCGGCGCAGACAGCCGCGAGAACCGACAAGGCGGCCATCGTCGNGAGGCGCCGCGCGGAACCCCACCCTGGCGCTGCGAAGGCGATCAGAGCGAGGCCAAGCATGGAGAGGATGGCCCCGATCATCTGGCAGACGCCGAACGCCGAGCCGCCGCGCAACGCCGCGACGCCGCAGGCGAGGCCGGCCGCGCCGACGATCATGCCGACCGGGCCTTCGAGACCGCGCAATCCTACGGCGAGCGCGAAGAACGCCGCCGCGGGGATCATCGCCAGCACCGCGCCGACGAAGCTGAGCGCGGCGAGCGCGAAGGCGTGGGCGACGGTCGGGGGCTCGCTCTGTTCGGGGAGGGGNNGCGCGCTCGCGCTCATCGCGTCGTGCGCCCGCGCGCGCGCGGCNNGCGCAGCAGCGACGGCGAGACCGGCGAGGCCGGCGGCGACGAGCGCCACGGCCAGCATTGCGCCGACGGGGTCGGCGTGTCCGATGGTCATCACGCGCCACAGCACGACGACGATCAAAGCGTCGCACCCAAGCGCGGCGAGGGCCGCCGGGCCGGCTTCAAGCGGGCGCAGCCGCAACAAGGCCGCGAAGATCGCGCCGAGCGCGGGGATAGCGACAAAGGCCGCCGCGGCCGGCGCGCGGTCGTCGACCGCCGCTTGCAGTCCGGCGGAGAAGATCAAGCCAATCGCGACGGCGGCGGCGAGGCGGAAGGCCCAGCGCGTGGAGCCAAGCCATGCGCGCGTCGTCGCGACATAGGGGCCGAACGCGGCCGCGACGAGGACGGCGAGGGCGCTGGGCGGCGCCCAATCGGCTAAGGCGACGCCCGGCGCCTCCTGCATCCGCCACATCGCCAGCGCCAGCCCGAGGACGCCCGCCCAGAGCGTCCAGCAGGCGTCGGCGCGCGCGGCGAGGGCGAAGGGCAGGCCGAGCCCTGCCCAGGCGGCGAAGAGCAGCCAGGCGTCCGCGCCGGTGGGGTNAGAGCGACCGACCAGCGCCAGCAGCGCCCCAGNCGCGACGAGCGCGCCCAGCGCCGGGCGGCGCGCCAACGCGGCGCGAGNCGTCGCCAGTGCGAAAACGACGAAAACGGCGCCGGCGAGGCCGAGCTTGGCTAGACGCGAAACGTCCTGCCAATTGGCCGCGATCCAGCACACGAGGCCGGCGCCGAAAAGGCCGGTCGCCAGAAATTGCGCGCGGCGCGTCACCGTCGCGAGCGGCGCGGCGTCCTCCAGCTCTCAATCGCCGCCATCGCGTCAGATCCCGCGGCCACGTTCGGGCGAGAGTTTCACACCAGAGGGCTCTTGCGAAGTCGTCGACCTCGCCACGGGTCGTCAGCCACGCACCGGGCTGAGCCAGGTTTCGGTCAGCGCACGCGGGCCGGCCTTCAAATAGATGCGCAGATTGGCCGTCTGGCCGGGCGGAATCTGCACGTCGACGGCGGCGCGGAATCCCTTGGCGACGGCGTTGGGGGTGAGGAAGCTGCGCAGAATCTGGCCGTTCGAGAGCGAGGGCGCGACCTGCACCTGGCCGGGGTCGGCGAGGTAATAAGGCAGATCGCCGCCGACGAAATCGATGATGTAGCGATGGGCGCCGGGCGGCGGCGTTTCGGACGAGCCGCGGGCGCGCGGCTCGGTCTCGAAGGTGTTGAGCGCGTAGCCGCCGGGGTTGAGGCTGCGGTCGCCGAGCGCGGTGATGCGGTAGCCCACGCGCAGCGACGCGCCGGCTTCGAGCGGCGCGCGCGGCGTCCAATAGGCGACGATGTTGTCGTTGGTCTCGTCCTCGGTCGGGATTTCGAGCAGCTCGACGGAGCCCTCGCCCCATCCTTCGCGCGGCTCGACCCAGTAGGACGGGCGCAGGTGATATTCGTTGTCGAGATCCTGATAATGCTCGAAAACGCGGTCGCGCTGCATGAGGCCGAAGCCGCGGACGTTGGTCTCGACGAAGCTGGAGAAAGTGGCCGTTTGCGGATTGTTGAGCGGGCGCCAGATCCACTCACCCGAGCCCGATTCGATCAGCAGTCCGTCCGAATCGTGCAGCTCGGTGCGGTAATCGCGATTCATGCGGCGCGGATCGTTCTCGCCGGAGAAATACATCGAGGTGAGCGGCGCGACGCCGAGCCGCGCGATGGTCCGTCGCGCGAAAATCTGGGCGGAGACCTCGATCGCCGTCTCGACGCCGGGATAGATGTCGANTCGATAGGCGCCCGTCACCGAGGGGCCGTCGAGCAGGGCGTGAACCGTGGCGCGCGTCGCTCCCGCCTCCGGCGCCTCGACCCAAAACTCGCGGAAGACGGGAAACTCCTCGGTCTCCGCCGCGCCGACGTTGACCGCGAGGCCGCGCGCCGACAGGCCATAGCGTTGGCCGCGGCCAAGGAACCGGAAATAGCTCGCGCCCAGGANAGAGATCAGCTCGTCGTAAACGCGCGGATCGTTGAGGGGCTNGTGCAGGCGCAGCCCCGCGAAGCCGAGATCGGCCGGCGCGCGATCGGGCGAAAAACGGCCGAAGTCGAACAGGTTCGCGGAATAGGGCGTCGGCACCGGCGCGCCCTGGCGCACGATATTGACCATGACCGGGCGCCGATACAGGAAACCGAGGTGGAACAGCTGCATGCGGAACGGACCGCCGGCGGGGAAAAACGCCTTGTCCGGGCGGAACCGAATCTGGCGCCACTCGTCGAAGCTCATCGCGCCGAAAGACGGCGGAAGNNGAGGCTGGGCCGAGTCGAACGGAGCCGCCGCGAGCTGACGGGCGCGTTCGATAACCGTCTCGTCGCGGAAAGCGGGCCTTGCGACGTCTGGCGAGGGCGTGGCGGCGGCCGTGCTCTCGGCGGCGCAGGCGAGGACGGGGCGGCCACGGCCGCGCCGGCGACGACGCCAAGAAGATCGCGTCGATTCAAAGACATGGCTAGCCGCTCCGGGTTCGATGCAGGGCTTTGCGCAAGCGCGGCGGCGGATGGCGGCCGCCGCGGCCCGGCAGGCCGGGCAGGAGGTAGGCCTTCGTCGGCCCGCCGGCAAGTCGAAGCTGTGGACGGCGTGACAAAAAAGCAGGCGGCGCGACGCGAAAGCGCTTGCATATGACGGTCGAGGCTCCTATCTCTCCCCTCGCCCAAATCGCACGTGCCTGTGGTCGCGTGTCGGTCGGCGGATCGGACAAGAGGCCGGTGAATCGTCAAGAATGACCGGCAGCCGGAGGCGAACCGGCGAACCCCGCCCAACCGGGGGACGCGACTTAAAGCAACGACGGACCGGGCTTTTTCGTCTCAGTCGGCCAATCAAAGGCCGGCGACATGAGAGGCTTGTCTTTCTTGCCGGGCGTGCGGATCGGGGTCCTCCCAATCCAAACGATGGCCGCCAACCCGCGAAGACCTCTCCGGTCGTTCGCGTGAACCGCGTCCAACCGAGCACTCATCGCCCGACGTCGTCGCAAGACGGCCGAGGGAGCGGATCGCGGACATTCCTGAAGCGTCTCCAACGCGCGCGGGAGTGAAGGCGTCGCCGCACTCGTTCGTTTTGGTTTGTCCGGGGCGCGCCCCGGACGGGGATCGACCGATGACCGATCGCATCATGGACTTCCTGCGCCGCCGCCGNCGAGAGGGTCGCGACACGGGCCCGTGCCTGGTCGTCGACCTCGACGTCGTGCGCGACAACTACACCGCCTTCGCCAACGCCCTGCCCGACACGCGCGTGTTTTACGCCGTGAAGGCGAACCCGCAGCCGGAGGTGCTCGACCTGCTGGCGCGGCTCGGCTCCTCGTTCGACTGCGCCTCGGTGCAGGAGATCCAGATGGCGCTGGCCGCCGGCGCGACGCCCGAGCGCATCTCCTTCGGCAACACCATCAAGAAGGAGCGCGACGTCGCGCGCGCNTGGCTGGGCATCCGGCTGTTCGCCGTCGACGCCGAGATCGAGGTCGAGAAGGTGGCGCGCGCCGCGCCGGGCGCGAAGGTGTTCTGCCGCATCCTGTCGTCGGGCGACGGCGCCGAGTGGCCGCTGTCGCGCAAGTTCGGCTGCGAGCCCTCGATGGCGCCGCGCGTGCTGGAGCGCGCCCATCGNCTCGGCCTTCAGGCCTATGGCGTGTCCTTCCACGTCGGATCGCAGCAGCGCAACCCGAAGATGTGGGACGGCGCGCTGGCTTCGGCCTCGGGCATCTTCAAGGAGCTGGCCGAGAAGGGCATCCACCTCCAGATGGTCAATCTGGGCGGCGGCTTNCCGGCCAAGTATCTGAAGTCGGTGCCGAAGGTGAAGGCCTATGGCGAGTCGATCTTCCGGTCGCTGTCGAAGCATTTCGGCAACCGCATCCCGGAGACGATCATCGAGCCGGGCCGCGGCATGGTCGGCAACGCCGGCGTCATNCGGGCGGAGGTCATCCTCATCTCGAAGAAGTCGGACGAGGACAAGACCCGGTGGGTCTATCTCGACATCGGCAAGTTCAACGGCCTGGCCGAGACGATGGACGAGGCGATCCGCTATCCGATCCGCACCGAGTTCGACGGCGACCCGACCGAGCCGGCGATCCTCGCCGGACCGACCTGCGACTCGGTGGACGTGCTTTACGAGAAGGATCCTTACCCGATGCCGATCTCGCTGGAGATCGGCGCCAANGTTCTGATCGAGGGCACGGGCGCCTACACCACCACCTATTCGGCGGTGGCGTTCAACGGCTTCCCGCCGCTTGAGACGCACTGCATCTGAGGTCGACGGCACGCCCTCCCGCGCTTGAGCGGGAGGGTGAACCGGGGCCGCGGCCCCCATCTTCCGCATCCTTGTCCCGTCGGCTCCGGTCTCCGGCAGCGCGTGGGTCGTCCTGCTTCTGCAGCATCATCCCGCCAAGTCTCAGACTTGGCGGACAAATGATGCGATGAACAAACCGCCAGGGCGCTTTTTGATCCTATCGGATCGGAAAAGCGCTCTGAAGGAGGCACCGATGACCGCGATGGCTCGCGACTTCCACCCCGAGCGTTCCGTCTCCTTCGAGCACGCCGTCGCGGCGTTTCCGACGGCGTCGACGCATGACGTCGTCGTCGCCGAGGAGCGTCCCGGCGACGTCGGCGCGCGCGAGCTGCTCGACGCCGCTTTCGGCGCGGAGCAGTCAAGAAGTCGAGCGAGGCGNCTGCGCAAGGGCCGGCTCGCCGCGCANGGGCTTTCGCTCGTCGCGCTGGATGGCGAGGAGGTCGTCGGCACGGTGCGGCTCTGGCATGTCGACGCCGGCGGCGTTCCCGCGCTGATGCTCGGGCCGCTGGCGGTGGCGGCGTCGCATCGCTCGCTCGGCGTCGGCGCGACGCTGATGCGCGAGGCGCTGTGGCGCGCGGCGCAGCGTGGCCACAAGGCGGTGCTGCTGATCGGCGACGAGCCCTATTATCGCCGCTTCGGCTTCGAGGCGGGCCTCACGTGCGCGCTCGACTGGCCGGGCGCGGTCGATCGCGCGCGCTTCCTCGGCTTCGAGATCGAGGCAGGCGCGTTGTCGGGCGCGAGNGGCATGGTGCGCGCCACCGGCGCGACGTTGCTGCGTCCTGTGCAGCGCGCGTTGCGGCGCGCCGCTTAAACCTTCGTCGCCTGTCGCGCGGTCGTCGCGTGGACAGGCTTTCCTGCAGCGCCGCGCCGGGGTTGACCCGGCCGGCGCCCTTCTCTAGCCGCCGCGCGGCGTTGTCCGCGCCTTCGCGTGAAGGAGATTTGCGATCATGGCGCAGCCGACATCGACCGAGTGGCCCCGGCACGGGCATATCGACGGCGCCATCGTGATGATCGGCTTCGGGTCGATCGGGCGCGGCACGCTGCCNCTGATCGAACGTCACTTCACCTATGACAAGACGCGGCTGGTGGTGATCGACCCCTCGGACGAAAACCGAGCCATTCTCGACGCGCGCGGCGTGCGCTTCCTGCATCAGGCGGTCACGCGCGAGAATTACAAGGATGTGCTCGGCCCGCTGCTGTCGGGGCCGGGGCGTTCCTTCGTCGTCAATCTGTCGGTCGACACCTCGTCGGTCGACATTCTGCGCTTCGCCCGCGAAAAGGGCGCGCTTTACATCGACACGGTGATCGAGCCGTGGGCGGGGTTCTATTTCGACAAGAGCGCCGGGCCGGAGGCGCGCACCAATTACGCGCTGCGCGAGACCCTGCTGGAGGAGCGTCGCCGCGCGCCCGGCGGGCCGACGGCGGTGTCGACCTGCAGCGCCAATCCGGGCATGGTGTCGTGGTTCGTCAAGCAGGCGCTGACCAACATCGCCGCCGACGCCGGCGTCGACATCGGCGCGCCGAAATCGCGCGAGGACTGGGCGGCGGCGATGCGCAAAGTGGGCGTCAAGGGCGTCCACATCGCCGAGCGCGACACGCAGCGCGCCAAGCATCCCAAGCCGCGCGGCGTGTTCGTCAACACCTGGTCGGTCGAGGGCGTGTCGGAGGGCATGCAGCCGGCCGAACTCGGATGGGGCACGCATGAGCGCTGGGCGCCCGACAATGCGCGCNNGCACGAGACCGGCTGTCAGGCGGCGATCTATCTGTTGCAGCCCGGCGCCAATACGCGCGTGCGTTCGTGGTGCCCGACGCCGGGGCCGCAATACGGCTTTCTCGTCACCCATAACGAGGCGATCTCGATCGCCGACTATTACACCGTGCGCGAGGGCGGCAAGGCGGTCTACCGGCCGACCTGCCATTACGCCTATCACCCCGCCAACGACGCCGTGCTGTCGCTGCACGAGATGTTCGGCAATGGCGGCAAGGTTCAGAGCGAGCACCATATCCTCGGCGAGGAGGAGATCGTCGACGGGATCGACGAACTCGGCGTGCTGCTCTACGGGCACAAACTCAACGCCTACTGGTATGGCTCGCAGCTCTCCATCGAGGAGACGCGGGCGATCGCGCCCTATCAGAACGCGACCGGCCTTCAGGTGACCTCCGCCGTGCTGGCCGGCATGGTGTGGGCGCTCGAAAACCCGGAGGCCGGCATCGTCGAGGCGGACGAGATGGACCACCTGCGCTGCCTTGAGGTGCAGCGGCCTTATCTGGGGCCTGTGGTGGGCGCCTATACGGACTGGACGCCGATCGCCGACCGGCCGGGCTTCTTTCCCGAAGACATCGACGCCGACGATCCGTGGCAGTTCCGCAACGTGCTGGTGCGGTGAGCATCCCCGAACGGCGCCCGAGGCGCCGTTTCGGTTTGACGGGGCCGCGCCCAGGCCGGAGCGCGCCGCGGCCTGGGTGAAGCGCCGCCAGGCCGGTTCGTCGCGGGCGTCGGCGGGCGCAGGGCCGTGCGCCTCAAGCCGGCGCTCTGGTCGGCGATATAGAGCCAGGGCATCGCGACGCGGCCCTCGCGATCCTCGCGCGGCCGCACGATCTGCGCCGACAGGCCGTCGTCGATCGCGGCGATCAGCGCCTGCTCCTCGCGTTCGAGCGCGTCGCCGACGTCGAGGCTCTTCTCCCNAATGCCGGCGCTCGCGCAAATCCGGATCGCGGCGCGCTCCAGCATCGCGCGCGGCTGGTGATAGAGCCAGCGCAGGAAGGCCATCGCCTGATCGGTGGTCTCCCAAAGATCGATTTCGGTCTCGGCGTAGTCGATGGCGTCCTCGACGTCCTCGCGCGCGTCGCCGGCCACGAAGGGACGAGCGCGCCGGCGCCGCACAAGCTCGGCCGGATAGGGCGATGCGACGAAGGCCTTGCGCAAGGCGGTCGCGGCGGCGACGAAATCGCCTTCGACGATATGCAGGAGCCCCAGGCCATACCAGGCGAAGGAGCCGGGATGGTCGCGCGTCGCTTCGAAGGCGGCCCTGGCCTTGTCCTTTTCGCCCAGACGCAGATAGAGCGAGCCGATGCGGTAGGCGGCGCCTTGTTGGTCGGCGGGATTCCACGCCAGCATCTTCTCCAGGATCCGCGCCGCCTCGCGATGTTCGCCGAGAGCGACATGGGCGCGCGCGACGGCGTCGGCGCATTGCAGAAAGCCGCGGTTCGTCGGGCGGCGCCAGTCGATCGCGCCGCGAAAATCGGCGGGGATCGCCTTTTCGCCCGTCCGCAGGCCGCGCTGCGCGGCCTCCAGCGATTGGCGCGGCTTGTCCTGATCGAGCAAAGCGAGGCCAAGCATCGCGTCGGCCTCGATATAGCNGGGATGACGCGTGATGAATTCGCGCAAGGCCGTGACGTAGCGCGCGGGCTTGAGTTGTCCGCTCTCGTAGCGTTCGAACAGAGCGTCAAGCTCGCGGGAAAGGCGCTCGTCATTGTCGCCGAAATCGAAAACCGCTCCGTCCGGCCCTATGTCGGCGAATGATGTCGTTCATGTCTTCGCTCCGCGTCGTCACGCCGTGCGTGCGGCGCTCTCTCAGGCCGGTTGCGGCGACGCCTTGCGCGCACGCCGCGTGAACGGCCAAATGATCAACCGCAACACGCCGCCGCCTAGAAGGAATCCGACGACGCCCGACACGATCCCTTCGCTCGTCAAAGGCACGGCCGGTTCGAAAGCGCGCCAGGCGGCGCGGGCGATGCCGGCGTCGTAATCGCTCATCATGACGCCGAGGCGGGCCATCGGGCCGGCNNGGGCGAAAGATTGCTGCTGACGGGTCAGGCGATCCTCGCGCGCGATGGTCTCGCGCATCGCCTCGGCGCGTTTGGTCACCAGCGGATCGGCGTTGGCCTGGAGCCGGGCGAGCGCTTCCTCGCGCGTGAGACGCTCGTCGCGCGCCTCGCGGTCGAACTGGGCGACGATGGCGTGAAGTTCGTCGACGGCGCCGCCGAGGCGCTGGCGATATTGTTGCGCGAACTCCGGCAATTGCGAGGTGACGGCGCCGAAGACGAGGCTGATGGCGAAAGCGAGGCGGCGCAGAATCATCGCCATCGGGGTCGCTCCTATTTGCTCGGCAAGGTTAGCACGCCCGCCGCGCCGTCGTCGGCGCCGAAAACGAGGCGCTCGCCGGCGCGATCCCACGCCATCGCGACGATGGCTCCCGCTTTGTTCTCGACGCTGGGGGCGCGCACCAGCAGCCGNNAGGCGTCGGTCAGACGCACCAGCAAAATCCAGCCGTCGACATATCCGATGGCGACGATCAGCGCGCCGGGGTGAAAGGCGACGCTGGTGACGCGCGCGGNGCGCACGCCGCATTCGCGCGGGGCTTTGCCCATCGGCCCGTCCTTGCCGGAGAAGGGCCACACGATGGCGGCCTCGGCGCCGGAAGTGGCCAGCCACTGGCCGTCATGCGACCAGGAGAAGGAGCGCGTCTTGGCGGGATAGCCCGTCATGCGCATGTCCTTCTTGTCGGCGAGGCGCCAGCCGTGCAGCGCGTTCTCCTGCATCGAGGTGACGACGAATTTGCCGTCCGGCGAGACGGCGCAATCGAGATGCGAGCCCTTCCAGACCAGCGATTCGGGTTCGCCGAGGACGTTGGGGAACCACAGCGTCGCGCCGTTGTAGTGGGAGGCGGCGAGGCGGTAGCCGCGCGGCAGGAAGGCGAGCCCACGCGCCGTCGAGGGCACGTCGAGCGATTTGACTTCGCCTTTGGCGTCGCGCGNCCGCACGGCGCGGCCGCAGGACCAGGCGAGGGCGCCGTCCTCGCGCGCCGCAAGCGCGTCGATCCAGGCCTTTTCGCGCGCGATCTCCTGCGCGACGCCGTCGGACGCGGTCGCCACGACGCGGCCGTCGTCGCCGCCGGTGACAAGGCGCAGGCCGTCGCCGGCGGCGCAAAGCACCGCGCCGTCCGGATGGGCGGCGACGCGCCTCTCGCCCGCGGGATCGGCGATCACAACCACGCCGCCGGCGAGCGCCAGGGCGGGAGAGCGTCCTAGAAACGTCGCGGCGACAACCGGTGCGTCGGCGGCGATCGGGACGACGTGGTTCGCCAGCGAGGCGGCGTCGGACTCATGCGATGTCATGGGGAGATGTAACCGCGCGCGACGTTCGGCGCCAGCGCTGCGACGGAGCTTGCGGACTGAACGAAGACGGGGCGGGGCAGGGCGCGCACGGCGCGCGCCAGCGCCTCGACGCCCTTCGGACGCGAGAAGCCGGCGCGGCTCGCCAGCGCGATGCGGCGCGAGGGCCGCGGCTCGGCGAAAGGCGGCGGTAGGGCGGCAGCCTCGCGCTGGCGCGGAGAATCAGACGCCGAGGCCTGACTTAGCCATCAGGCGCAGCGTGCCGACCCAACAGCCCGGCTGCGCGTCGGTCTCGGCGCGACTCACCTGCGGGCAGGCGTCCACAGCTTGACCTAAGACCGGCAAGGACGCCGACCGCTTCAGCCACAAAGGCGCCGAGGCGGCGCAACGTTGAAACCGCCTATCCCTCTCCTCGTGACGGCTCCGCGACACGCCGTCGGAGGCCGTGCGCGCGATGCGCCGCATCCAGCTCGGCAAGACCTTCAACGACGAAGAGACGGCGCGGGTCCGACGAAAGACGGGCGGAAGAAGAACGACCTCTTTCGGCGTCGCCGAAACGCAACGACCGGGACGCGCGCGCCCGGCCCTTTTGTCGTCTCGCTCGCTTTGTCGTCGCGGCCGGACCGGCGCGTCGCGCGTCTCAGCTCACGCCTTGCAGGCCATGAAGCCGTCGCGAATCTCCTGCTCGGGCAGGTCGCGGCCGATGAAGACGATTTTCGACGTGCGCTTCTCGTCGGGCTTCCAGTCGCGCTGGAGGTCGCCGTCGAGGATCATGTGCACGCCCTGATAGACGAAGCGCTTGGGCTCGCCGGGGAAGGACAGGATGCCCTTCGAGCGCAGGATCGCGGGGCCGTGCTTCTGCGTCAGGTCGTTGATCCAGGGCAGGAACTTCTGCGGATCGACGTCGCCGGGAATCTCCAGCGCAAGCGCCTTCATGTGCTCGTCGTGGAAGTGTTTGAGCCCGCCGTGATGGTGGCGATGGCCGTCGCCGTGATCATGACCGTGATCATGGCCGTGGTCGTGATCATGATCATGCTCGCCGTCGTCGAGAAAGGCCGGTTCGATTTCGAGGATGCGGTCGAGATCGAAGGCGTTCCTGCCGAGCACGGCGTCGAGCGGAACGTTCGCCTTCACCGTTTCGTGGATGCGCGCATAGGGGTTGATGGCGCGGATGCGGGCGCGAACCTCGGCCAGCTCCTCCTNGGTCACGAGATCGGTCTTGTTGAGGATGATGACGTCGGCGAAGGCGATCTGGTTCTTGGCCTCGGGCGCGTCCTTGAGGCGGGCGGCCAGCCATTTGGCGTCCGCGACCGTCACCACCGCGTCGAGGCGGGCGGCGTCCTGCACGTCCTGATCGACGAAGAAGGTCTGCGCGACGGGGGCGGGATCGGCGAGGCCGGTCGTCTCGACGACGATGGCGTCGAACTTGCCCTTGCGGCGCATCAGCCCTTCGAGAATGCGGATGAGATCGCCGCGCACGGTGCAGCAGATGCAGCCGTTGTTCATCTCGAAGATTTCTTCGTCGGCGCCGACGACCANGCCGTTGTCGATGCCGACCTCGCCGAACTCGTTGACGATCACCGCGTAGCGCTTGCCGTGCGGTTCGGTGAGGATGCGGTTGAGCAGCGTCGTCTTGCCGGCGCCGAGATAGCCGGTGAGAACTGTGACGGGGATTTTTCGGCCTCAGCCATGATGACCTCTTGTGATGCGCGCGCGCGCGCGGCTCAATCGACGATGAACAGACGCGCGCCCTCGCGCGTGGCGGAGCGATGGGCGGCGTCGCCGAAATCGGAGACCTGATAGCTCTGACCGGCCGTCAGCGTGAAGCGGCGCCCGTCCTTCGCTCCGGTTTCGAGCACGCCGTCGATGACGAACAAGACATGTCCGCGATCGCACCAATGGTCGGCGAGATAGCCCGGCGAATAGTCGACGCGGCGCACGCGCACGTCGCCGAAATTCAGGGTGCGCCAGCGCGCCTGCCCGGTTTCGCCGGGATGGACGGTCTCGGGAACCTGCGACCAGTCGGTCGCGGTGAAGGGCGTGGCAGGAATCTTCATGTCGCCTCGATGCGTCAGGGCGCGAGCGCCTTCGTCGGCTCCCTTATATTGTGTCGCATCATGGCGAGGTAAGTGGGGGCGGGCCCGTCGGGGGCGACNNAGGAGTCGGCGTAGAGCTTGCCGCCGATCCTTGCGCCGGTCTCCTCCGCGATTCTGCTCATCAGGCGCGGGTCGGTGACGTTCTCCAGAAAGACGGCGGGGATTTTCTCGGCGCGGATCTGGCGGATGATGCGGGCGACGTCGCGGGGCGAGGCGTCGGCCTCGCTGGACACGCCTTTCGGCGCGAGAAAGCGCAGGCCGTAGTCGGCGGCGAAATAGCCGAAGGCGTCATGCGTGGTGACGATGACGCGGCGCTGCGGCGGCAGGGCGGCGACGGCGGCGCGGATGTCTGCGTCGAGCGCGTCGAGGGCGCTCTGCGCGGCGCGGGCGTTCGTCGCATAGATGGCGGCGGCGTCGGGGTCGGCCTTGGCGAGCGCCTCGCGGATCGTCTCGACATAGCGTTTGACGTTGGCGACCGACTGCCAGGCGTGCGGGTCGCGGTCATGGCCGTCCTCGCCCTTGCGCGCCGTCACGTCCTTCGAGGCGACGACGAGGCGCCCGCTTGCCTGCGGNNCGGCGGCGAGACGCTCCGCCCAGCCGTCGAAGCCGAGGCCGTTGACCAGAACGAGCGCCGCGTCGGAGGCCTTTCGGGCGTCGGCGGNGGAGGGCTGGAAGACATGGGCGTCGCCGTCCGGGCCGACCAGCGCGTCGACCGCGACGCGTTCGCCGCCGACCATGCGCGCCAGATCGGCGAGGATGGTGAAGCTCGCGACGACGCGCAGCGGCGCGGTCTCCGCGGCGCGCGCGGGCGTCACGAGGGCGGCGGCCAAGGCGANACGAGGCGAAGGCTCGACGGGTCAACATCGGCGTTTCTCCAGACGTTNTGAGAGGACTCAGCGCCGCGCCAGCCCGCCGGCGCGGCCGAAGGCGAGCGACAGCGCGTAGACGACGCCCGCGCACAGGATGATGGCCGGGCCGGTCGGCCAGCCCAGCGCGTAGGACAGGAGCAGGCCGGCCAGGCTCGACGCGAAGCCGATGGCGGCGGCGCTCGCCATCATCGCGCCGACCGAGCGGGTCCACAGCCGGGCGGCGGCGGCGGGCAGGATCATCAGGCCGACCGAAAGCAGCGTGCCGAGCGCGTGGAAGCCGGCGACGAGGTTGAGCACCAGCAGCGCCAGAAAAGCGAGATGGGCGACGCCGCCGGCGCGGCTCACCGAGGCGAGAAAGCCGGGGTCGGCGGTCTCCAGCGTGAGCGGGCGGTAGATCAGCGCGAAGACGAGCAGCGTGACGGTGGAGACGGCGGCCAGCAGCAGCAGCGTCGCGTCGTCGAGGGCGAGCACGGAGCCGAACAACACGCGCAGAAGATCGACGTTCGAGCCCCTGGTCGAGATGATGACGACGCCGAGCGCCAGCGAGAGCAGGTAGAAGGCGGCGAGCGACGCGTCCTCGCGCAGGGTGGTGGCGCGGGCGACGAGGCCGGCGAGCAGCGCGACGACGAAGCCGGCGATCAGGCCGCCCAGCGTCATCGCGCCGAGCGACAGGCCGGCGACGAGATAGCCGAGCGCCGCGCCCGGAAGGATCGCGTGGGCGAGCGCGTCGCCGACAAGGCTCATGCGGCGCAGCAGCAGGAAGGTTCCGATCGGCGCGCCGGCCAGCGACAACGCCAGGCAGCCGACGAGCGCGCGGCGCATGAAGCCGAATTCGACGAAGGCGGAGAGGAGGTCGAGGCTCATGCGCCGGCTTTCGGAACGGTCTTCGCCGGCGTCTCGGAGCGGGGGCGGCCTGCGCCGCCTCGACCATCTCGCCGGCGCGGGCGAGATTGCGAGCGGTCAGCACGACGTCGGTCGGCCCCCAGGCGACGGCGCGACGGGCGAGCAGAAGCGTGTCGGGAAAGCGCGCGCGCACCAGCGCGAGGTCGTGCAGCACGGCGATCACCGTGCGACCCTGCGCCCGCCAGCCCTCGATCAGCGTCAGCAGGTCGCCGACGGTGCGCTCGTCGACGGCGGCGAAGGGCTCGTCGAGCAGGATCAGGCGGGCGTCCTGAAGCGCCATGCGCGCGAACAGCATGCGCTGGCGCTGGCCGCCGGACAGCGCCTGGATCGGGCGCGCCTCGAAGCCTTCGAGGCCGACGTCGGACAGCGCCGAGGCGACCGCCGCCCGGCCGGCGACGTCGATCCCGCGTCCTATCCCGACGCGCCGCCACAGGCCCATCGCGACGAAATCGTAGACGTCGACGGGGAAGGACAGATCGATGTCGGCCGCCTGCGGCAGGTAAGCGACGTCGCGGCGCGGCAGGCCGAGCGCGACGGAGCCGGAGACCGGCGCGAGCGGCCCATCAAGGCNCTTCATCAGGCTCGACTTGCCGGCGCCGTTGGGGCCGACGACGGCGAGCAGAGCGCCCGCCTCGACGCGACCCGACAGGGCCTCGATCACCGGCGCGCCGTCATAGGCGAGGGTGAGGTCGCGCAGCTCGACGCAGCTCATCGCATCGCCCACCAGACGCCGAGCCAGACGAGCGAGGACAGCGCCGCCGCGACGGCGAGCCGCGTCGCCGCCGAAGCGCGCAGCAGCGAGACGCCCGGCGGGCGGATCAGCGCGGGGTCATGCGCATGACCGTGCGCATGATCATGCGGATGGGCATGATCATGGGCGAGGCGGGGCCGGGCGAACGCCTCCGTAGGGCGAGCCTGGGCGGGGTCGGGGGCGGCGGTCATGGCGGCGACTGTTATAATATAACAGCCCGGCGCGGCAACCCCGTCAGACCCAGCCCATCAATTCGCGCCGCACGATGGCCTCGATGACGTCGATCCCCTGTCGCGAATCGTTCAGGCAAGGGATGGCGGCGAAATCCGTGCCGCCGCCATGCTCGAAATATTCGCGGTTCTCGCCGCCGATCTCCTCGATGGTTTCAAGGCAATCGGCGGAGAAGCCCGGCGTGATCACCGCGAGCTTCCTGACGCCCGAAGCGGCGAGCGCCTTCACCGTCTCGTCGGTGTAGGGCTTCAGCCATTCCTCGGGGCCAAAGCGCGACTGAAAGGTCAACAGGAAGTCGTCGGCCGAATAGCCCATCGCCTCGCGGAGAAGGCGATGCGTCTTGGCGCAATGGCAGTGATAGGGGTCGCCCTTGTCGAGATAGGATTGCGGCACGCCGTGGAAGGAGCAGATGATTTNTTCCGGCGTGAAGTCGAGCTTGCCGAGTTCGGCGCGCAGCGAGGCGGCGAGCGCGTCGATATAGACGGGTTCGTCGTGATAGGGCGGGGCGATGCGCACCGTGGGCTGCCAGCGCATCGCCATCAGCGCCTCGAACAGCTTGTCGCAGGCGGTGGCGGTGGTCGCGGCGGCGTATTGGGGATAGAGCGGCACGGCGAGAATGCGCTCGCAGCCTTGCGCCTGCATCGCGGCGAGGCGCTCGGCGACGCTGGGATTGCCGTAGCGCATCGCCCAATCGACCACGACCGCCTTGCCGCCCTCGCCGAGCGCGCCGGCGGCCAGACGCTCGGCGAGCTTCTCGGTCTGGGCGCGGGTGATGGTCTTCAGCGGACCCTCGTCGCGCTCCTTGTTCCAGATCGTGTCGTAGTCCTTGCCCTTCTTCTGGGGGCGGGTCTGGAGGATGATCAGATTGAGGATCGGCCACCACTTCCAGCGCGGTTCCTCGATGACGCGGCGGTCGGAGAGGAACTCCTTCAGGTAGCGGCGCATCGAGCGGTAATCGGTCGCGTCGGGCGTGCCGAGATTCATCAGCAGCACGCCGATCTTGCCGAATTTCACGGGCGGATGGCCGGCGGGGCGCGGGCCGGGCGCGCGCAGGGCGTCGCGGCGGGCGGCGTCGGCGGGGCGGGCGTCGTCATCGTCTCTCCGGTCATGGCTTCGCGCGCTTCGACATAGGGCCGGGCGGGCGCGATGTCGATGCTGCGACGTCGGCGAGACCGGCGGCTCGCGCTCAGCCGACCGGGCGCTCGTCGGCGATGACCTTGCCGTCGTCGGGCAGCTTGCCGGGCTCGACCAGCTCGACCTTGCCGCGCAGCTTGGTGAGCGCCTGAAGGCTTTCGGCGACCGCCGCCTTGAGCGCGTCGCTCGCCTTCTTCGCCTCGGCGCGCAGGGTCATGGCGTCCTGCTCCTTGTCGCGCGTGACGATCAGGCGGAGCTTGCCGAGTTCGGGGTGACGCTTGCCGATCTCGGCGACCTGGGAGGGATGCACGAACATGCCCTTGACCTTGGTCGTCTGGTCGGCGCGGCCCATCCAGCCGGCGATGCGCATGTTGGTGCGCCCGCAGGGCGAAGNGGCCGNGAGCTGTTTGGTGAGGTCGCCGGTGGCGAAACGCAGCAGCGGGTAATCGGCGTTGAGGCGGGTGACGACGATCTCGCCGACCTCGCCCTCGGCGACGGGCTCGCTCGCGCCGGGACGCACGATTTCGACGATCAGGCCCTCGTTGACCACCATGCCGGGCAGCGGGCGCCGACTCGTNNCCTCGCTCTCATAGGCGACGACGCCGAGATCGGCGGTGGCGAAGCATTGGCGCACGACGACGCCGCGCTCCAGCAGCTCCTGACGCAGCGAGGGCGGCAGCGCGGCGCCCGACACCAGAGCGCGCTTGATCGAGGAGACGTCGCGGCCTAGCTCCTTGCCCTTGTCGAGCAGCACTTTCAGAAAGTCGGGCGTGCCGGCGTAGAAATTCGGGCGCAACGCCTCGATCGCCTCGACCTGTTGCTCGGTCTGGCCGACGCNCGCCGGAATCACCGCCGCGCCGATGGCCGCGCAGCCGGACTCCATGATGTGGGCGCCGGNGGTGAGGTGATAGGAAAAGCTGTTGTGGACGACGTCGCCCTTGCGCAGCCCCGCCGCATAGAGCGCGCGCGNCGCGCNCCACCAGTCCTTGCCGACGCCTTCGGGCTCGAAGATCGGTCCAGGCGAGACAAGCAGACGACGCAGATGGCCGGGCTTGGTGGCGGCGAGGCCGCCGAAGGGCGCGGTCTCCTNTTGCAGGCGCATCAGGTCGGATTTGCGCAGCGGCGGAATCTTCGCGAGCGCGGCGGCGTTGCTCAGCTTGGCGAGATCGACGCCCTTGACCTGCGCACGCAGCGCCGGCGCGCGATGGCGTGCGATGCCGAGAATCGCGCGCAGCGTGCGAAAGGCCGCGGCGGCGCGCGATTGCTGCGAGCGGGTCTCCAGACGGTCGTAATGCGCGGGCATGGGCGGCCTTCGTCTCGGGGCGTGCGAGGTCGTGATTTCTAGATCGAAGACGGGCGAGGCGTGAAGTGACGTGAATCAATCCGACCCGACGTCGACCGAACGGTCGGGCGATCTCCTGCGTCCGCCTCGCTCGATCAGGCGAGCCAGCGCTTGCGGCGCTTGTAGTGCTTCACGTCGCGGAAGCTCTTGCGGTCGGCGCCGGCGACGCCGAGGTAAAACTCCTTGACGTCCTCGTTCTCGCGCAACGCCCTGGCCTCGCCGTCGAGCACGATGCGGCCGTTCTCCATGATGTAGCCGTAGGTCGCATAACGCAGCGCGATGTTGGTGTTCTGCTCGGCCAGCAGAAAGGAGACGTTCTCCTTGCTGTTGAGGTCGCGCACGATCTCGAAAATCTCCTCGACGATCTGCGGCGCGAGCCCCATCGACGGCTCATCGAGCAAAATCATCTTTGGTTTCGACATCATGGCGCGGCCGATCGCGCACATTTGCTGTTCGCCGCCGGAGGTGTAGCCGGCGAGCGAGGCGCGGCGCTGTTTGAGGCGCGGAAAATAAGCGTAAATGGCCTCCAGATCCCGCGCGACGGCGGCGCGGCCGTCGCGGCGGGTGAAGGCGCCGGTGAGGAGATTCTCCTCGATGGTGAGATGGCCGAAGCAATGGCGGCCCTCCATCACCTGAATGCAGCCGCGGCGCACGAGATCGGCCGGCTCAAGCTTGTCGGCGCGCTCCTTCTCGAATTCGATCGAGCCCTTGGTGACGTCGCCGCGTTCGGCGCGCAGAAGGTTGGACACCGCTTTCAGCGTCGTCGTCTTGCCGGCGCCGTTGGCGCCGAGCACGGCGACGATGCCGCCGCGCGGAACGGTCAGCGACACGCCCTTCAACACCAGAATGACGTGATCGTAGATCACTTCGATGTTGTTGACCTGAAGGATCGCGTCCACGTCGGGTTTGGGCGCGGGAGCGGCGGGCGTCGACATCGGCGGCGTCTCGTCTGGAGGAGGTGAAGCCCGTCGTCGGGCGGTCCTTCCTCCCGCGTGCGGGAAGAAGATCGTCGCAGCCGGCGAGGGAGGCGGGGCCGCCTCCCTGCGACGCGGCTCAGCGCGTCGCGCTCACTTGGCGTCGCAGGCCTCGCTGCGCTTGGGCCAGCCGGCGTTTTTGTCGGCGTAGTCCTTGGCGGCGGCTTCGAGGAGCGGGCGCACCTTGTCCTTCATCGGCTCGATCCAGTCGGAGCCCTTGGTCCATTTCGCGCCGTCCCAGACGCCGATGAAGACCTTGTGGTGGCCGTTATGATCGGCGCAGGAGAGCTTCAGCGGGGCGGCGAAGCCTTCCATGCCGAGTTCCTTGAGGCGCGCCTCGGTGATCTCCAGCGTCTCCATGCCGCGGCGCACGTCCTCGCCGGTCACGGCCTTCTTGCCGGTCAGCTTCTGCGCGTTGCGGATCGCCTCGGCGATGATCACCGAGTTGAAGACGCCGCGATTATAAAGGTTGTCGCCGACCTTGGCCTTGTCGACCTGGCTCTTGCCCTTGTCGATGAGATGCTTCTGGATGTCCTTGATGACGGGGAAGTCGGCGCCGGCGGCGTTGACCGCGATCGCCTTGTAGCCCTTGGCAGCGTCGCCGCCGGCGCGCGTCGTCGTCGCCGCCGGCCCNNACCAGACGCCGATCAGCTTCTCCATCGGATAGTTGATCTTGGCGGCTTCCTTGATGGCGGTCGGGTTCATCGCGCCCCAGCCCTGGAGATAAATCCAGTCCGGACGGTCGCGGCGCACGCCCAGCCACAGCGCGGACTGGTTCTGCATCTNCGGCGGCGGCGACGGGATAAAGCTTCGCTCGAAGCCGTATTCCTTCGACAGCTTCTCCAGAAGCTCGATCGGCTCCTTGCCGAAGGGCGCGTCGAGATGGACGAGGCCGATCTTCTTGCCCTTGAGCTTGTCGAGGCCGCCTTCCTTATCCGCGACGTGCTTGAGGAAGACCGAGGCGCCGTCCCAATAGGTATCCGGCGGGTTGAAGATCCACGGGAAGACGTCGCCGACCGCGGAGGCCGACAGGCCGTAGGCCATCGACAGCAGCGGAATCTTGTCGACCGACGCTTTGGGGATGAGCTGGAGCGTGATGCCGGTGGAATAAGGGTTGGTGATGACGGGGTTCTTGCCCTTCACCTGCTCGTAGCATTCGACGCCCTTCTTGGTGTCGTAGCCGGTCTCGCACTCCTCGACGACGATCTTGGCGCCGCCGATGCCGCCGTCGCGCTCGTTGAGCATGTTGAGGTAGTCGGCCATGCCGTTGGCGATCGGAATGCCCGAGCCGGCGAAAGCGCCGGTGCGGTAGGTGAAGAGCGGCACATAGACCGACTCCTGCGCATAGGCCGATTGGCCCATCGCAAGCGCGGCGCCGGCGGCCGTCGCCGACAGAAGAAGTTTGCGGAGCATCGGTTTCCTCCCTGTATGCTTGATGGCTTTTTGTTCGCGAGGNNCCCCCAGGCCCCATTTGGTAGAGGTCGGCCGTTCAGTAGGGGAACGGCCAGACCCGCAGCTTCTGCTTCGTGATCGCCCATAGCCGCGCCANNGGCCGTGCGGTTCGACGATCAGGAAGAAGATGATCAGCACGCCGGTCAACATGACGCGCAGATGCTCGATCGTCGCCTTGGTGATGGGCAGGCCGGTCACGTCGGCGAGGAAGCCGAGAAGAATCGGCAGGATATAGATGAGCGCGGCGCCGAAATAGGAGCCGAGCAGGCTGCCGAGGCCGCCGATGATGATCATCGACAGGATGAAGAAGCTTTGCTTGATCGAGAACACCTCGGGCTCGGCGCCGGTGGCGTACCACAGGAACACCATCATCGCGCCGGCGACGCCGCAATAGAAGGAGGACACCGCGAAGGCGAGCAGCTTGGCGGGCAGAAGCTGGATGCCCATCAGCTGGGCGGCGATGTCCATGTCGCGCACCGCCATCCAGGAGCGGCCGATGCGGCCGTGGACCAGGTTGGAGGCGACCCAGGTCATCGCCGCGACGATGGCCAGAACCACGAAATAACGCGTCATCGGCGTGGCGTTGGCGCCGGTCACCGCGAGGCCGAACAGGGTGCGCTCGGGCACCTCGATGGCGCCGGAGGCGTTGTAGTTGTAGAGCCACGGCACGCGCACGAAGCACCATTGCAGAAAGAACTGCGCGGCGAGCGTGGCGACGGCGAGATAGAAGCCTTTGATGCGCAGCGACGGCAGGCCGAAAATCACGCCGACCAGCGTCGAAAAGGCGCCCGAGACGATGATCCAGACGATGATGTTCACGCCGGGAAAGATCGTCGTCAGCTTGTAACAGGCGAAGGCGCCGACGCCCATGAAGGCGCCCGCGCCGAGCGACATCAGGCCGGTGTAGCCGGTGAGAATGTTGAGGCCGATCGCCGCCAGCGTGAAGACCAGAAACGGGATCATCACGACTTGCAGGAAATAGGCGCCCATCGCCGGGAACAGCATCGCGAACAGCGGCACGCCGATCGCCGCGATCGCGACGATCACGCCAAGGCCGACGCGATCCTGCAGGATCGGAAACACCGCCATGTCGTCGGCGTAAGTGGTCTTGAACTGACCCGTCTCGCGGTAAAACATGTTTCTCGCTGCGCGGGACGTCAGATGCGTTCGATGATCTTCTCGCCGAACAGGCCCTGCGGCCGGAACAGCAGGAAGGCGAGCGCGATGAAATAGGCGAGCCAGGTCTCGATGCCGCCGCCCCAGGCCGGGCCCCAGTAGAATTCGCCGATCTTCTCGCCGATTCCGATGATGAGGCCGCCGACGATGGCGCCGGGGATCGAGGTGAAGCCGCCCAGAATGAGCACCGGCAAGGCTTTCAGCGCGACGATTTCGAGCGCGAAGGAGACGTCCGAGCGCGCGCCCCACATGATGCCGGTGGCGAGCGCCACGACGCCGGCGGTGAACCACACGATGCGCCAGATCTGATGCAGCGAGATGCCCACCGAGAGCGCGGCCTGATGATCGTCCGCGACGGCGCGCAGGGCGCGGCCGATGCGCGTCTTCTGGAAGAACACGGCGAGGCCGGCGACCATGATCGAGGCGATGATCGCGGCGGCGATGTCGATTTTCTGGAACGTCACCATGCCGCCCAGCATCGGCACGTCGATCGCGCCCTTGGGCAGGCCGAGTTCGGTGGTGATCATCTGCTTGGGCTCGCCGCCGAAAATCAGCTCGCCGAGGCCGACCAGAACATAAGTGAGGCCGAACGTCGCCATGAACAGAATGATGTCGGGCTGGTTGACGAGCGGCCGCAAGACGACGCGCTCGATGGCGGCGGCGAGCAGATACATCACGCCGAGCGTCAGGATCAGCGCGACGAAGGCGGCCAGCGGCACGCCGTGCCNGGGAGAGCCAGCCAGCAGGCCCACGAGCGTCAGCGCGGCGAACACCATCATGATGCCCTGCGCGAAGTTGAACACGCCCGACGCCTTGAAAATCAGCACGAAGCCGAGCGCGATCAGCGCGTAGAGCACGCCGGCGACCGTGCCTTCCCAGAGCGCCTGCACGAGAAGGTCGGGCGCGCCCGCCATCTGCACGAAGGGATCGACGAGAAACTTGTAAAGGATGTCCATCGCCCGCGCCTTTAGTGCGACACGCCGAGATAGGCGTCGATGACTTTCTGGTCGGCCTTGACCTCGGCCGGCGTGCCGTCGGCGATCTTGCGGCCGTATTCGAGCACGACGATGCGGTCGGACAGATCCATGACGACGCCGATGTCGTGCTCGATCAGCGCGATGGTGGTGCCGTAATGCTGGTTCACGTCGATGATGAAGCGGCTCATGTCCTCTTTTTCTTCGAGGTTCATGCCGGCCATCGGCTCGTCGAGCAGCAGCAATGTCGGCTCCATCGCCAGCGCGCGGCCAAGCTCGACGCGCTTTTGCAGGCCGTAGGGAAGCTTGCCGACGGGCGTCTTGCGGATGTGCTCGATTTCGAGGAAGTCGATGATCTCCTCGCAGAACTTGCGATGCTCGATCTCCTCCCTGAGCGCAGGGCCGTGGCGCAGCATTTGCCAGAAGAATCCCTTGTTCATCTTCAAGGTGCGGCCGGCCATGATGTTGTCGAGCGTCGTCATGCCCTTGAACAGGGCGACGTTCTGGAAGGTGCGCGCGACGCCGTGGCTGGCCGCCTCGTAAGGCTTCATGCGCGCGCNGGCCTCGCCGGCGAACAGGATGCGGCCTTCGTTGGGATGATAAAAGCCGTTGATGACGTTGAGCATCGACGTCTTGCCGGCGCCGTTCGGGCCGATGATGGCGCGAATCTCGCCTTTGCGGATGTCGAAGGAGACTTCGCTGATGGCGCGCACGCCGCCGAAGGCGAGCGAGACGTTTTCGACGGCGAGAAGCACGTCGCCTTTTTGAGCGCGTCCGTGCGCGCGGTCTGGCTCATGGTCAGGCGGCCTTTCCGGAGGCCACGTCGTTGACGGGCTGCATGTCGACGATCTTGACGTTGGCGGCGATGACGCCCTTGCGGCCGTCCTCGTAGGTGACTTCGGTGCGGATGTCGGCGTTGTTCGCGCCGTTGTAGAGCGCCTCGATCAACGGCGCGTAACGCTCGGCGATGAAACCGCGGCGCACCTTCTGGGTGCGGGTCAGCCNGCCGTCGTCGGCGTCAAGCTCCTTATGCAGGATGAGAAAGCGGGCGATCTGGCCGCGGGCGAACATCGGCTCGCGGGCGAGCGTGCGGTTGACGTCGGCGACATGCGCCTCGATCATTTCGTAGACGCGCGGATGGCCGGCGAGCTCCTGATAGGAGGCATAAGAGACGTTGTTGCGCTCGGCCCAGGAGCCGACCGACGCGAGGTCGATGTTGATCATCGCGGTGACGAAGCCGCGCTTGTCGCCGAAGGCGACGACCTCCTTCACGTCGGGGAAGAACTTCAGCTTGTTCTCGATATATTTCGGAGCGAACAGCGCCCCGTCGGCGAGCTTGCCGACGTCCTTGGCGCGGTCGATGATCTTGAGCTGGCCGTCGGGCTCGAAAAAGCCTGCGTCGCCGGTCTTGACGAAGCCGTCGGGCGTCAGCGTCTCGGCGGTCTTTTCGGCGTCCTTATAATATTCGACGAAACGTCCCGGCGATTTGAACTGCACCTCTCCGTCGTCGGCGATGCGGATGGCGACGTTGGGCGNCGGCGGGCCGACGGCGTCGGAGCGCACTTCGCCGTCCTTCTGCGCGGTGACGTAAAGAAACGCTTCCGTCTGGCCGTAAAGCTGCTTCAGATTGACGCCGAGCGAGCGATAGAAGGAGAACAGCTCGGAGCCGATCGCCTCGCCAGCGGTGTAGGCGACGCGGATTTTCGAGAAGCCGAGCGAATTCTTGAGCGGCCCGTAGACCAGAAAATCCCCGAGCGCATAGGACAGCCGCGCGCCGACGGGGACGCTCGCGCCGTCGAGAATCTTCTCGCCCCACTGCTTGGCGACGGCGATGTAGTGGTGAAACATTTTGCGCTTGAAGGCGCCGGCGTCCTGCATGCGGATCATCACGCGGGTCAGCAGCGACTCGAACACGCGCGGGGGCGCGAAATAGAAGCTCGGGCCGATCTCGCGCAAATCCTGCGGCACGGTCTCGGGCGATTCCGGGCAGGCCATGCAGAAGCCCGCGACGATGGCCTGCGCGTAATTGAGATAGTGATCGCCGACCCAGGCGAGCGGCAGATAGGCGAGCACTTCGTCGGCGTCGCCGAGCTTGTCGAAGGCGACGGTGTCGGTGGCGGCGGCGACGCAGTTGCGCGCGCTCATCACGACGCCCTTGGAGCGGCCCGTCGTGCCGGAGGTGTAGAGGATGATCGAGACGTCCTCGCCGCGGCCGGCGGCGACCAGCGCGTCGATGCGCTCGGCGGCGGCGCGTTCGACGAGCGCCTTGCGGCCTTGCTCGACCAGCTCGGCGGCGGCGTGCAGATTGGGCTGTTCGTAACCGCCGAGACCACGCTCCTCGTCGTAGACGATATGGGCGAGCATCGGCAGCCGCTCGGACTGGGAGAGGATCTTGTCGACCTGCTCCTGATCCTGCGCGACGGCGATCTTCACGTCGGCGTTTTCGAGCACGTAGCCCATCTCGTCGGCGACGGCGTCGGCGTAGACTGGCACCGGCACCGCGCGCAGGGTCTGCGCGGCGGCGATCGACCAATAGAGCATCGGGCGATTGGAGCCGACGATGGCGACCTTGTCGCCGGGGCCCACGCCCAGACGCGCGAAGGAGTGGGCGAGGGCGCGCACCGTGTCCCAGCTCTGGGCCCAGCTCCAGGTCTGCCAGATGCCGCGATCCTTGCAGCGCATGGCGGGGCGGCCGCCGCGAATCGCGGCGTTGCGGGCGTAGAGCTTGGGAAAAGTGTCCAACGTCGCCGGCGCGCCGGTCGTATGTTCCGTCGTCGTCATTGCGACGCCGCCTCCCAGACTGCGATTCTGGCGCGCACGTCATCCTGCGAGCGCTTTGCTGCCATACCCTCGCAACATGGCCGCGCGCTGACAAGCGCCCGCTTGACAGACAAGACGGCATCATTTGGGATAAGGTAAGGGGCTTTTCGAGCAGGCTGCGGCTTGATCTCATTCGCCGCCGTAGCGGGCGAGGCGGGTTCGGTCGCGCACGATCACGCTGCGGTGATCGACGGTGACGAGACCCTCGGCGGCGAGCTGTCGCAAGGCGGCGTTGGCGGCCTGGCGCGAGACGCCCGACAGCAGACCCAACTCCTCCTGGCTGATCTCGATGCGGTCTCCGGCGCGCGGGGCGATCACGGGATTGATCAGCCAGGCGATGTTGCGGGCGACGCGGGCGGTGGCGTCGAGCGTGCGGGCATGTTCGAGCAGCGCGATGAACAGGCCGAGGCGCTCGTTGAACTGGCGCACCAGATAGCGGTTGAATGCGACGGATGCGTCGCACAGCCAGTCGAACGTCGGTTTGTTCATCAATGCGAGGCGGGTGTCGCGCAGCGCGACGACGTCATATTGGCGCGCCTCGTTCTTCAGCAGCGAGCCCTCGCCGAACCACATGCCCGGCGGCAGGCCGCCGAACGAGACGACGCGGCCGGCGGCGTCCGTGGAGCCAAATTTCATCAGCCCGTCGACGACGCCGGCCCAGTGTTCGAACTTGTCGTCGCGATGACACAGATGCGCGCCGCGGCCGAACGTCTTGATCGACACGCCGCGCCGGGCGCGCTCGATCTCGGCGTCCGACAAGCCCTGCGCCCAGGCGGCGATGCTTTTCAGTTCGGCGGCGTCGATCATCGCGGCGATCCCTTCCGCCTGATTTAGTCAGGCGGAAAGCGCTTCGCCAAGGCCTCACATCGCCGTCACTCGGCCGCGACGACGGCGGGGGCGGCCGGCTTGCGCCAGCGCGCGAGCAGCGCGGCCTCCTGCGCCTTGGCGGCGGCGACGTTGCGATCCTTGACGTGGCCGAAGCCGCGAATTTTCTCCGGGATCGCGGCGATGGAGACGGCGAGCGCGTGGTTGTCGGGCGCAAGGCCCTGGGCGATCTCCGCCAGCGTCGTCTCGTAGTCGTCGCGCAGCTTGCGCTCCATGCGACGTTCCTCGGTGCGGCCGAAATAGTCGAACGGGCCGCCGCGCAGGCCCTTGAGCTTGGCGAGCACGGCGAAGGCCTTGCCCATCCAGGCGCCGAAACGGATTTTCTTCGGCTCGCCGGTCGCCTCGTCGATCTTGGTGAGGATCGGCGGGGCGAGCGAATATTCGAGCTTCTTGACGCCGTCGAAGGTCGCCTCCAGCTGGCGCTGGAAGGAGCCGTCGGAATAGAGGCGGGCGACCTCGTATTCGTCCTTGATCGCCATCAGCTTGAACAGGTTCTTCGCCGCAGCCTCGGCGAGGCCGGATTTGCCCGGCGTCTTGGCCTTCTCGGCGGCGGCGACGCGCTCGACGGCGGTGCGGTAGCGCTCGGCGTAGGCGGCGTTCTGGTAGTCGGTGAGGAAGGCGACGCGCTTGGCGACGATCTCGTCGAGCGTCGTGGCGATCGAACGCGCCTGGAACTTGCGGGCGGGCGCGATCAAGGCGTCGACGCTGGCGGGATCGTGCGCGGCGCGCCGGCCCCAGCCGAAGGCCGCCTGATTCATCGCCACCGCCTCGCCGTTCAGCTCGATGGCCTTCAGCAGGGCCTGCGAGGAGAGCGGGATGAGGCCTTTCTGATAGGCGAAGCCAAGCAGGAAGATGTTGGCGGCGATGGCGTTGCCGAGCAGGGCGGTGGCGATGTTGGTGGCGTCGAGGAAATCGAGCTCGCGCGCGCCGGCGTCGGAAATCGCCTTGCGGATGCGCTGCGTGGGCAGCGAGAAGTCGGGGTTGCGCGTGAAGTCGCCGGGGTAAATCTCGGCCGTGTTGACGATCACGCCGGTGACGCCCGGCTTGACAGCCGCCAGCACCTTCTTGGTGCCGGTGACGACGAAGTCGCAGCCCAGCACCAGATCGGCCTCGCGCGCGGCGACGCGGATCGCGTTGATGTCCTCGGGGCGGTTGGCGAGTTTGACGTGCGAATAGACCGCGCCGCCCTTCTGGGCGAGGCCGGCCATGTCGATCATGCCGCAGCCCTTGCCTTCGAGATGCGCGGCCATGCCCAGAAGCGCGCCGATGGTGACGACGCCGGTGCCGCCGATGCCGGTGACAAGGACGCCGTAGGGCGTCTCGCCGATGGTCGGGATCGTCGGTTCGGGCGGCGGCGGCGCGTCCGACGCGCTGGCGAGCGGGGCGATCTTCTTCGGCTTGGCGCCGTGGGCGATGACGAAGGACGGGCAGAAGCCGTTGACGCAGGCGTAATCCTTGTTGCAGCTCGACTGGTCGATCATGCGCTTGCGGCCGAACTCGGTGTCGAGCGGCTGCACGGAGACGCAGTTCGACTTGACGCCGCAATCGCCGCAGCCCTCGCACACCAGTTCGTTGATGATGATGCGCATGTCGGGATCAGGATAGGCGCCGCGCTTGCGGCGACGGCGCTTCTCGGCGGCGCAGGTCTGATCGAAGAGCAGCACGGTGCAGCCCTCGACCTCGGACGGCTCGCGCTGCACGGCCTCAAGCTCGTCGCGATGGCGGAAGGTGAT
Source organism: Rhodoblastus sp. (assembly GCA_013693735.1). Lineage (GTDB taxonomy): Bacteria > Pseudomonadota > Alphaproteobacteria > Rhizobiales > Beijerinckiaceae. Next base: position 1,615,844 of record CP059255.1, read on the forward strand.
GTTGGCCGGCCAGCGGATGCCGAGCGGATATTTGTTCGGGTCGTCGGCGACGAGGACGATCTGCTTGACGCCCTCGGCGGCGACCTGGCGGGCGATGGCGTCGACGGTGAGGCCGCCTTCATGCGGCTGGCCGCCGGTCATCGCGACGGCGTCGTTGAAGAGAATTTTGTAAGTGATGTTGACCTTGGCGTCGACGGCCCAGCGCAGCGCCAGCACGCCGGAATGGTTGTATGTGCCGTCGCCGAGATTCTGGAACATGTGCTTGCGTTTGGAGTAGCGCGCCTCTCCGATCCAGTTGGCGCCCTCGCCGCCCATCTGCGTCCAGCCGTCGGTCGAGCGCTCCATCCACGCCGCCATGATGTGGCAGCCGATGCCGGCGTAGGCGCGCATGCCCTCGGGCAGGCGGGTCGAGGTGTTGTGCGGGCAGCCGGAGCAGAAATGCGGGGCGCGAACGGCGGCGTCCTGCGTTTCGGCGAGCTTCTTCTGCGCCTCGCGCAGGCGCGCCAGACGCGCCTCGATCTCTTCGCTCGGAGCGTAACGCAGGATGCGCTCGCCGATGGCGATGGCGATGTCGTTGGCGTCGAGCGCGGCCTTGATCGGGAACAGCGCGCGGCCCTGCTCGTCCTTCTTGCCGACGCAGATCGGCTGATGCGGCGAGCCGTAAAGCTCTTCGCGGAACTGCACCTCGACCAGCGAGCGCTTCTCCTCGACCACCATCACCAGGTCGAGCCCGCGCGCGAAATCGGCGAGTTCGTGCGGGTCCATCGGATAGGGGCAGGCGACCTTGAACAGGCGCAGGCCGATCTGGTTGGCGCGCGCTTCGTCGACGCCGAGCTCGTCGAGCGCCTGGCGCACGTCGAGATAGCTCTTGCCGACGGCGGCGATCCCGAACTTCGCGTTCGGGCCGCCGCTGGTGACGATCCTGTTGAGCTTGTTGGCGCGCACGAAGGCGATCATCGCGTCGCGCTTGTAGTCCTGAAGGCGGGCCTCCTGACCGAGGAAGGTGTCGCCCAACTGGATGTTGAGGCCGGTCGGCGGCATCACGAAATCGGCCGGGATGATCGGCGTGACGCGGCCGAGCGGAGCGTCGATCGAGGCGGTCGNATCGATGGTGTCCTTGAGGCACTTCAGGCCGACCCAGGCGCCGGTGAAGCGGCTCATCGCCCAGCCGATCAGGCCGTAATCGATCAGCTCCTGCACGCCGGCGGGGGCGAGGATGGGCATCACCTTGTCGACGAAGGCGAATTCGGACTGATGCGCGGTCGTGGAGGATTCGGCGGTGTGGTCGTCGCCCATCAAGGCGAGGACGCCGCCGAATTTCGACGTGCCGGCGAGATTGGCGTGGCGGAAGACGTCGCCGGCGCGGTCGACGCCGGGGCCCTTGCCGTACCAGATCGAAAACACGCCGTCATACTTGCCTTCGCCGCGCATCTCGGACTGCTGCGCGCCCCAGACCGCGGTGGCCGCCAGCTCCTCGTTGAGGCCGGGCTCGAAAAACACGTCGTTGGCGTCGAGCAGCTTCTTGGCGCGCATGAAATTCTGGTCGAGGCCGCCCACCGGCGAGCCGCGATAGCCGGTGACGAAACCGGCGGTGTTGAGGCCGGCGCGGCGGTCCATCTCCTTCTGCATCAGCANAAGGCGCACGATCGCCTGCGCGCCGGTGAGGAAGACGCGCGACTTCGACAGGTCGTATTTATCGTTCAGAGAAACCGGCAGGAGCGGGGTCTGGGCGTGAACGGTCATCGGGTTTCCTCCCGGCCGGCGGTGCGGCCGTCGCGGTCTTGCGCCGCCTGTCGACATCGCCATCCCGGCATTGGGATGCGACCAAATAATATGTCAGCACTACTGACGTTTCTCGTCGCCGTCAAGCGATCCGCGCCACTAACATGTCGGGCGTTGGCGGGGCGGGCAAGCGCGTCGTCAAATCGCCGTGTTGCGGCTTCAGGGGTTCGCCGATGCTTCGCTTTTGGCTGTTCTCGCTCGTTCTGACGATCTTCGCCGTCCCGGCGCGGGCGCATCCGCATGTCTGGGTGAGCGCGCGCACGGCGGTGGTGTTCGACGAGACCGGAAAGGTGACGGCGCTGCGCCACGTCTGGACCTTCGACGAGATGTATTCGGCCTTTCAGGTTCAGGGCGCGGCGACCGAAAACGGGTTGGCGACCAAGGCGGCGCTGGCGCCGCTGGCGAAGCTCCAGATCGACAATCTGAAAGAGTATGGCTGGTTCAGCTTTCCGAAGGTGGCGGGGCATCCCGTCGGCTTCGGCGTCCCGCGCGAGGAGACGCTGGAGCAGGGGCCCGACAAGCTTGTGACGCTGCGCTTCACGCTGCCGCTGGACAAGCCGGCCAGCGCNGGGCGCGCCTTCACCTTTCAGGTTTACGATCCAAGCTATTTCGTCGAGTTCAGCTTTCCCGACGCCCAGGCGGTGACGCTGGAAGGCGCGCCGAAGGGATGTTCGGTGAGCGTGGTGGCGCCGCCGCCGCTGTTTGGAGACGATCTCAAGGCGAAGCAGGAATCCTTCTTCACCGGGCTCGCGCCGAGCGCCGACATCGGCGTCAAGCTCGCCAGCCGCGCCGTGGTGGCCTGTCCTNNTGAGCGGTCGGCGCACATCCGTTGGACCGTGGCGGGAGGCGGCGGGGCGAGGCTTCGCCCGGCGGGGCGCGGCGGTTTGGCTGGCGGCGCTGGCGCTGTGCGCCGGGCTTGCTCTCGTCATCCTCGTCGAGCCNNCGCGTCGTCGCAGACGCCGCATCATCCCTTCGCCATCGGCGCGAGCGAAGGCGGCGCGCCCACCAATGGCGTCGCGGCATGGCTTCTGGCCCGGCAGGCGGAGTTTCATCGCCAGTTCGCCGGCGGCGTGCGGGCGGTGAAGGAGAGCCCGTCGGCGCTGTGGTCGCTGGTTGGGCTCGCCTTCGCCTATGGCGTGTTTCACGCCGCCGGGCCCGGGCATGGCAAGGCGGTGATCGGCGCCTATGTCGTCGCCAACGAACGGGCGGTCCGGCGCGGCGCGCTGATCGCGCTCGGCGCGGCGGCGCTGCAAGGGGCGCTCGCCTTCGCGATCGTTGGGATCGGCGCCGCGCTGCTGGGCGGCGCCTCGACGCGGCTGACGCAGGCGGCCGCTCTGATCGAACAGGCCGGCTATGCGACGATCCTTGCGCTCGGCCTGTGGCTCACGTGGCGCAAGGGCCGCGCGCTGGTCGCCGCGTGGCGCGGCGAAGAGGCGGCGTGCGGGGCGTGCGGGGCCACCGTGAAGGGGCTGAGTTATGCGCCGTCCGTCGGGGCGTCGGCCTCGGCGCGGGCGTTTTCGGCGACGCCCGCCTTGTGCGGCCACATGCCCGATCCCTCGCGTCTCGCCGGCCGGTTCGGCTGGCGCGAGGCGGCGGCGACGATGGTCGCGGCCGGCGCGCGGCCNTGCTCGGGCGCCATCGTCGTGCTGGTGTTCGCGCTGGCGCAGGGCGTGTTCTGGGCGGGCGGGTTGGCGGTCGCGGCGATGGCGCTCGGCGTGGCGGCGACGACGAGCGCGCTCGCCGTCTTCGCGGTCGCGTTCAAGACGGGCGCGCGGGCTTTGGCNGCGACGCGGCGGCGAGGGCGGGTGGCGCTGACGCTGCGGGCGCTGGAGTTCGCCGCGGCGCTCGCGGTGGCGCTGCTCGGCGCGGGGCTGCTGACGGGCGCGCTGAGCGCGGCGGGCGGGGCGTAGCGTCGCGCCTGTCGTTGGATTCGGAGGCCGATCAGCCCTCGCGGCCGTCGAGCAGGATCGGCTGGCCGTGCGGGGTGGCCTCGGCGGCGCGCGCCCAGGCCTGCGCCTTCTCCTGCAACGCCTGCGCGCTGGCGATGTTTTTCTCGGCGACGATGCGTTCGACGGCGACGAGCCAGTGATCCCAATAGGTGTCGCCGAGATCGGGATCGCCCTCTTCCTGCGCCTGTTTGATGACGCGGCTGAGCGCGTCCGCCCATTCCGGCCAGGTGAAGGCGCCCTTGGCGTGCATCTCGACCGTGAAGGCGAAGGCGCGCGCCTGCCAGGGCTCGGCGAAGACGGGGCCTTCGTCGTCATGGGGAATCGGATGCGTCGCGGCGAGCGCGGCGCGCGCGGCCTGCGCCGGAGCGTCGGATTTGCACTCGGTCATGCGGAGGGCTCCGGGCAGGGCTCCAGATAGGGTTCCCATGCGTCGATTGTGACGCTCAGCGTCGGGTCGGCGTCGTCGCCCCACAGGTCGCGGCCCTGAAAGCGCACGGTGTAGCACCAATGCGGGTCTTCGCCCTTGTCGTGGGCGTTGGAGTCGGGAAAGGCGAAGACGCCGCGCACTGTCTCGACGACGCCGACGCGNNTCCGCGCGTAGCGCGGCAGGCNGGTGTGGGTCGCCGGATTCAGCATCTTGCAGCGCACGCGCTGGCCGGCCGCGAACAAGGCGGGGGCGCGCGCGGGGCGGTCGTAGGGCGAGCCGGCGGCGAGCACGGCGCNGACCTGCGCCGCCGTCAGCTTCTTCTTGGCGGGCGGGCCTTCGCGCAGCGCGCGCCCGGCGGCGATCTCGTCGGCGGCGACGAAGCCCTTGCGGGCGAGGTTTCGCTCCAGCGCCGCGATCCAGATCTCGTAATAGGAGCGGGTGAGATAGAACACCGCGTCGAGGCTCTCGCGCTCGAAGCGGTTGCGGTCGCCGGTCCATTCGCCCATGCCGTTGCAGGCGAGCGTGATGGCGAGCGCGCGCCTTTCCCAGGGCGCGTGAAAGGGCGGCTCGTTCTTCTCCCAGCGCACCGGGCCGAAGGTGACGAGCCCGCCGAGGTCCTGCGCGCCGTTCACGAGACGCGCTCNCTGTTCGGCCTGACTTTGCGCCCATTGCGCGGGCGTGAGCGCGAGACCGGTTCCGATCATCGAATCGCGGGTGACGAGATCGGCGAGGCGCTCCTCGCTCCAGCCCTGCGTGCCCTCGGGGCGCATCGGCACGACGAGGTAACGGATCTCCGCCGTCGAATCCCAGACGCTGATCTGCGTCTCCGGCGGCAGGGTCAGGCCGAAATCGGCGAGGACGCCGCGCGGATCGATCACGACGCGCGAGCGATAGGGCGCGGACTTATGCCAGACCGGCGGCAGGCCCAGCACCGGCCAGGGGTAGCAGGAGCACAGCGTGCACACGACGACGTTGTGGCGCGTGGTCGTGTTCTCCAGCGCGACCATGTGCTCGCCCTGCCGGCCGGTGAAGCCGAGTTCGGCGATGGCGGCGGTCGCGTCCTTCAGCAGGCGGTCGCGGAAGGCCGGGTCGACCCAGCTCCTGGCCACCACGCGCGCGCCGTTGCGCGGGCCGATCTTGGTCTCGTAGGTCTCGGCGATCAGGTCGAGCGCCTGCGGATCGACATAGCCCTTTTCGACCAGAATCGATTCCAGCGCGCGCACGCGCAGCTCGATCGGCGAGAGGTGCGAATGGTCGTGATCGTGGTCGTGACCATGATCATGATGATGGTGGTCGTGATGATGATGGTCGCCGCTCATGGCGCGAGCTTAGGATGGTCCGCGCTCGCATGTCACCCCTCGTCGCCTCGGCGCGCCGGGCCGGCCATGCTGGCGGGAAAGGGGAGGATTTTCATGGAGACGGGCGCGCGGGCGCAGGAGCGTTCAGTCTCGCCGGCGAGACGGCGCTGGTGACGGGGGCGTCGTCGGGCTTCGGCGCGCGGTTCGCGCGCACATTGGCGGCGAACGGGGCGCGGGTGGTTCTGGCCGCGCGGCGGCGGGCGCGGCTGGAGGTTTTGGCGGCGCAGATCGCGGCGTCGGGCGGCCAGGCGCTGGCGGTGGAGGCCGACGCGACCGACGAGGCGGCGATGACGGCCGCATTCGACGCGGCGGAGGCGGCGTTCGGGACGGTGACGATCCTCGTCGCCAACGCCGGGACGGCGCTCGCCGCGCGCGCCGTCGAGACGACGCCGCAGCAATGGCGCGCGACGATGGCGCTCAATCTCGACGCGCCGTTCATGGCGGCGCAGATCGCGGCGCGGCGGATGATCGCGCAGGAGCGCAAGGGCGCGATCGTGATGACGTCCTCGATCACCGCCGGGATGGTCGAACGCGGCATGGCGGCCTACGCCGTCAGCAAGGCGGCGCTGGCGCAGCTGACGCGGGCGCTGGCGCTGGAATGGGGGCCGCGCGGGGTGCGCGTCAACGCGCTCGCGCCGGGCTATGTCGCGACNCGGTTGAACGCCGATTTCCTCAACGGTCCGGCGGGGACGGCGATGGCGAAGCGGCTGCCGCTGCGTCGGCTCGGACAGGCCGAGGACCTCGACGGGGCGCTGCTGCTGCTGGCCGCGCGCGGGCGGGGNGCGTGGATCACCGGGACGCTGCTGGTCGCCGACGGCGGCCATCTGCTGGTGGGCGGCGGGTAGGGCGCCGCGGCGCCTCGTCGCGCGCGGTGACTCGCCGCAAGGCGGGGATGGCGGCGAGTTGCTAGAACGCGCGCACCCTCCGCGCAGGGCGCGCGGCGGGGCAAGAGGATTGCGACAATGGGCCGTCTGACGCTGTTGATCTACACCATTCTCGGCGGCGTGCTCGCCGGCGTTTTTGCTGGTGGTGCTGGCGACGCCGGCGCTGGCGGCGAAAGCCTGGACGCTCGCGCCCTGGGCTGTGGTCGCCGGCTTCGTTGCGGGCTTCCCGATTTCGCGGGTGGTGGCGGCGAAGATCATGGAACAGACCAAGATGTGAGGCGAGCGACGTCCGCTTGACGGACGTCGCGGCGAACGGGACGCCGTCGCGGCGCCGCGCTCGGGACGAAGGTCCGCGCCGGCGGCTCGTTCGCAGCGCGCTGCGCAGCACGCACAAGGCGCCTGGCCGTTCGGCCGGGCGCTGTCTTTGGGGAGGGCCGTCGCGGGCGATCTGGAGCGCTCGGCCCGAAACGGCCCGGTCGCAGGACCGGGCCGTTTCAAATGGTGGGCGCGACAGGGATTGAACCTGTGACCCCTACGATGTCAACGTAGTGCTCTCCCGCTGAGCTACGCGCCCGAAAGGCTGGGCGGATATATCCGCGTCTTTCGGCGGGCGCAAGCGCCTTGATCGACTTTTCGCTCGAAAGGCGCGCCGCCGCTTCAGGCCGCCAGAAGGCGCTGAACCTCGTTGACCAAATCCTTCAGATGGAAGGGCTTGGACAGGATCTTGGCTTCGCGCGGCGCGTTGTTGTCGGGGTTCAGCGCGACGGCGGCGAAGCCGGTGATGAACATCACCTTGATGTCGGGGTCGGNCTCGGTGGCGCGGCGCGCCAGCCNGATGCCGTCCATCTCCGGCATCACGATGTCGGTGAGGAGAAGCTCGAACGGCTCCTCGCGCAGCCGATTATAGGCGGACAGGCCGTTGTCGAACGACGCCACGTCATAGCCCGCGTTCTTGAGGGCGTTGACGAGGAAGCGGCGCATGTCGTTGTCGTCCTCCGCCAGGAGGATTTTGGCTGAATCGAGTGGGGCGTTCATCGTTGCAAGCCTCGCGCTTTGCGCCACCTTGCGGAGAGCGAGTAAAAATCGAGTGAAAACCACGCGCCCGATATGGCGCGCCGGAGCGCCGATCGGTTCGCGCGCAATGCGATTTCGTTACGTTCGCCATCCTCTTGTCGCCGTGGACAGCGCCGCGGAGGCGGCGCATGCTGTCGACGCGCCAACAGTAGCGCCGGCGCGCGCGCAGGGGCGTCGCCCGTCGACGGACGGGGGACGGCGAGGACCATGACCAGGGATGCCGGCGGCGACATCGCGACCGACTCGGCGCTGGATCCGCCCTTCGAGATNCGCGGGCCCCGGCGGCCGTCTTGTCCTCTGGTGTTCGGCTCGCCGCATTCAGGCGCGTTTTATTCCGCGCGCTTTCTCGCGCAATCGCAGCTCGACCCGGCGACGCTGCGGCGCTCGGAGGACGCCCATGTCGACGCGCTCGCCGCGCCGGCTGCGGAGGGGCTGGGAGCGCCCTTGCTCTCGGCGCGGTTCCCGCGCGCCTATCTCGACGTCAATCGCGAGCCGCTGGAGTTNGATCCGCGGCTGTTCGAAGGCCGAATGCCGCCCGACGCCAACACGCGGTCGTTGCGGGTGGCGGGNGGNCTCGGCGTGGTGCCGCGGGTGGTCGGCGAGGGGCTGGAGATCTATGCGCGGCGGCTGCCGCTAAGCGTGGCCTATGAGCGGGTGGCGCGGCTGCACGCGCCCTATCACGAGGCTTTGAGCGGGCTGCTGGCGCGCGCGAAATCGCTGTTCGGCGTCGCCGCCCTGGTCGATTGCCACTCCATGCCGTCGGCGGCGACGACGCGGGCGGCGGGCCGACGGCTCGACGTCGTCATCGGCGACCGATTCGGAACCAGCGCCGACAGCGCTCTGGTGCAGGCGATCGAGGCGAGCTTCGCGGCCGAGGGGCTGCGGGTGGCGCGCAACAAGCCCTATGCGGGCGGCTACATCACCGAACGTTACGGGCGCCCCGAGGCCGGCGTCCACGCCGTCCAGATCGAGATCAGCCGCGATCTTTATATGGACGAGCGCAGTTTGACCCCGACGGCCGGGTTTTCGGCGACGGCGGCCGCCTTGGCGCGCGCCTGCGCGGCCGGGCTTCGCGCCCTCGACGTCGCGCCGCCGACCCGAACGGCCGCGGAATAGGCGGCGGACGCGCACGGGCGAAGCGAAGGCGCTCTATTCGTCTGTGCAAGAAAGGCCGCCAACGCGTCGCGTCGGCGGCCAAGTCAAGGAGGAAACGCCCAAGGAGGGCATCGGCGATACAACGTATCGCACCGCAACAATATGCTCTGGCGCCGCACAAAACGCAAGCGCCTGAACGCGAAATTTTCTTCACCGTGCCGAAAAATAACATCAAGCTTATGATTTTGTTTGTTTTTTCTCGTTGTCATTTGGCTGGCGCAGGGGTGGCGGTCGGCGACGCGCAGATAGAGGACGACGCCAATGGCGGCTCGACNCGCCATCACCGCGAAGACGGCCTTGTAGGCGTCCGGCGGATAGATTCGGCCGGCCGGGCCTTGCGTGTAGGGGAAAAGCTCCATCACCAATCCGGTCAGGAACTGCTGCACCCAGACGCCGCCGACCGTTCCGATGTTCATCAAGGTCAGGCCGCGGGCGGTCAACTCGGCCGGAAACAGCGTCTTGCCGTGGGCGGTGATCAAGGGCGAGCCGGCGGAGAGGAAGCCGAAAGCGGCGAAATAAGCTCCCAGCCANNGGCCGGGGAGGTCGATCAGAGCGGCGACGCCCATCACGGCGATCGATCCCACGATCGCGATCAAGGCGGGGCGCTTGTAGCTGCGCATCGGCCTGTCGAGCGCGCCCCNAGAAAAAAGACCCACGATCTGGGCCAGCGCCATCACGAAGAGCAGCCGGCCGCGCCCGTCGGCGGCGACGCCATGCGCCTGCGCCAACCAGGGCGCCGCCCACAGGCCGAGCACGGCGGCGAAGGGCGAATAGACGGTGAGCTGCATATAAAAAAGCGTCCAGAATTCCGGCACGCGGATCGCGCGGCCGACGCCGTCCAGGCTCTGCGCCAGCGATTCGGCCCGCGCCGAGCGGCCGGCGCGGGCCTGAGGACTCGTGCACGANNAGAGCAGCACCAGAATGGTCATGGCCGCGCTGACGGCGGCGACGGCCCAGAACGCGCCGCGCCAGCCCCAGGCTTGCGCCGCCCAGGCGAGCGGCGCGGTGGCCACCAGCGTGCCGATCGAGCCGGCGCCGAGCGNCATGCCGGTGAGCCGACCAAAGCGCGAGGGCGGGAATTCGCGCGCGTAGATGGTGAGCGAACCCATATAAAAACTCGAACAGCCAAGGCCGAGCAAGGCGCGTCCAAGCAACAGTCCGGCGTAGCCGGGCGCGACGGCGAAGACGCAGGCCCCGATCAAGGTGACGGCCGCCGTCGCCAACATCACCGCGCGCGGGCCGAACCGGTCGATGGCGACGCCGACGGGAATCTGCGCCGCCGCGAACGCAAAGAAGAAGATCGACGACAACCACGACAGATCGCTGGCGCGCAGGTTGAAATCGCGCGCGAGATCGGGGCCGATGACCCCGATCGAATTCCGGAAAAACTGGCTGATCATGTAGATGCCGATCAGCGCGGCGATCATGAGGGCGATCGCCCCGGCGGAGCGGCGCGCGGTCCGGCCGTCGGTTCCTGAGGTCATTCCAGGCGCTCCTCCTTCGTTCACGCCCTCGTCGCATGGTTTGCTTGGCTCGGCTTGCTTCGCTTGCTCAGCTTGGCCTGCTTCGCTTGCTTAGCTTGGCCTGCTTCGCTTGCTTAGCTTGGCCTGCTTCGCTTGGCGTTCTTCGCGCGGGCGCGTCGGCGTGGCGAGGGGCCGCAGGTTGCGCCTCGCCACGCCACGGCTTACCGCCTAGCATGGCGCGCCGCGCCGCCCTACTCACCTGCCGAAAGACCAGCCATGTCGGCCGTCGATTTCTCCGCCTTCGTCCATCAGCTCGCCGACGCCGCCGCCGAGGCGAGCCTGCCGTTCTTCCGCACCGCGCTGGGCGCCACCGACAAAAATGTCGGCGGCGCGTTCGATCCGGTGACGGAGGCCGACAAAGCGGCGGAAGCGGCGATGCGTCGGCTGATCGCGGCGCAATTTCCCACGCATGGCGTCGTCGGCGAGGAGTTCGGCGCGCGCGACGCCGGCGCCGACTATGTTTGGACGCTCGACCCGATCGACGGCACGCGCGCCTTTTTGTGCGGCCTGCCGTTGTGGGGCACGTTGATCGGCCTGGGCAAGGAGGGCGCGCCCGTCTACGGAATGATGAGCCAGCCGTTCACGCGCGAGCGGTTCTTCGGCGACGGCGCGCGGGCGGACTGGCGCGGGCCGGGGCGCGACGGGCGCCCCATCGAGCGGCGGCTTGCGACGCGGCCTTGCGAGGCTCTCGCCGAGGCGACGCTGATGACGACCTCGCCGCATCTGTTTTCCGGAGACGACGCGGCCGCGTTCGCGCGCGTCGCGCAAGGGTGCCGGCTGGTGCGCTACGGGGGCGATTGCTACGCCTATTGCATGCTGGCGGCCGGCCATGTCGACCTCGTCGTCGAGACCGGCTTGCAGAGTTACGACATCGCTCCGTTGATTCCGATCATCGAGGGCGCAGGCGGCGTCGTCACCGCCTGGGACGGGGGCTCGGCGGCGCAGGGCGGCGCCGTGGTCGCGGCCGGCGACGCGCGGCTGCACGCGATCGCGTTGGCGCGGCTGCGGGGCTGACGATCAGACCGGCGCCGCCGAACCAGGTATGAAGGCGTCGAAGGCCGCCCAGAACTGGGCCCGCACGGCGTCGGTCTCCATCAGGATCTCGTGGCGCGCGCAGGGCAGGGTGAGCGCCCGACCGACCTTCATGCGCGACATGAAGGTCTCAGCGCTGCGCGAGGAGACGACCCGATCCTCTCCCGCCAACAGAGCCAATGTCGGAACGGCGACCTGAAGCGGCGTCTCCGGTCGAGCGAGAAGGTCGACCGCGCGAAAGCAGGCCGCGACCCAACCGATCGTCGGGTCGCCCAGCGTGACGTCGGGGCAGGCGCGCGCCAAAGCGGCGTTGCGGGCGTAACGGCGCGGATCGGCGGTCAGGCGATTGCCCTCGAAGGGCCGCAGCAGCGCGCTCGCGCCTCGCCCGCCCGGCACATAGGCGCCGCCGAGGCCAAGCGCGTCGAGCGAAGCGGCGAGCAGGCGCGGAAAGCGCGCGGCCTCCAGGCCAAACACCTGCACCAGCGGCGCGGTGGCGACCAGCCGCTCGAAGGGGAGCGCCTCGCGCGCGGCCAGCAGGCACGCGCATGCGCCCATCGAATGGGCGAGACCATACCACGGGCGGGGCGNCATGGGGCGCAAAAGGCCCGCTTCAAGCGCGGCGAGATCGAGCCCGTAGAGAGAGAAGTCGTCGACATGGCCTTTGCGCGGGTCCGACAATTCGCGGCGCGAACCGCCCTGACCGCGCAGATCGAGCGCGGCGACGGCGAAGCCGCGCTCCAGCAACTCGTCGACGACCTCGCCATATTTCTCGATGAATTCGGCGCGGCCCGGCAAAATCGCGACGGTGCCGCGGGCGGCGCNGGCGCGGGCGGGCCAGAACGCGGCGCGCAGGCGCTCGCCGTCGGAGGCGACCAGGGGCTGGACGCGACCGCCCGGCGGCAGCACCGCTCCGACGCCGGGACAAAAGCGGGCGCACAGGTCCTCGCGCGCCGCCCGCGCCGGCGGCTCGTCCTCGGGCGTCGTCGCGCCGCGCGCGGATGCGCTCATGGCGTCCTGCTCCTGCGGCGCGCCGCGCCGCCCCGTGAATTTCAGATCGCGCCGGGTCTTGCGCCGTCGCGACCGCTCACCATCTCAACCCTGCGCGGTTCCGAAGGAACGCGCGATTCTCGGCGGCCTTGGCGGCGGCCCGAAAAGACCATGTCGCTTCTTAAGGAGGATATGCAATGCGTCAGCACGATCTCGCCCCGCTCTATCGCAACACCGTCGGCTTCGACCGGCTGTTCTCGCTGCTCGATTCGTTCGGCGGCGTGGAGAGCGCGCCGGCCTATCCGCCTTACAACATCGAGCGCACGGGCGAAAACGCCTATCGAATCACGCTCGCGGTCGCCGGCTTCGGGGAGGCCGACCTGACCATCGAATCGCGTGAGAACACCTTGTCGATCAAGGGCGCCAAGGAAGCCCGGAGCGAGGCGACCACCGAGATGCTGCATCAGGGCATCGCCGCGCGCGCCTTCGAGCGCCGTTTCCAGCTCGCCGACCATGTCAGCGTGACCGGCGCGAGCCTGGAGAACGGCCTGCTTCACGTCGATCTCGTGCGCGAGATCCCCGAAGCGCAGAAGCCGCGCACCATCGCCATCGGCAAGGGCGTCCAGCCGGCGCAGCCCAAGATCGTCGAGGGCGACGCCAAAGCCGCGTGAAACGCGGTCGGCCGGGCGCGGGGACGTCGCCCGGCTTGCGTCTTCGCGCGACGATGGCGCGCAAGGACGGTGGCGCGCGAGGATCACGAATAGGCGACACGCATGAAGAGGGGCGGCCGCTTGGGCCGCCCCTCTTCATTTTTCGGGTCGCCGCGCCTTATGAGGTCGTCAACGCTTGGGTCGTCGCCGGGAAGCCGGCTGTTCCCGCCTATTCGAGCGCAGCCGGCGGCACGGCGGGGCTCGCCTTGACCTGCGGCTTGACCTCGTCAAGCGGGGCGACCGGAGGAATCGTGGCGACGGGCGCGGCGGAGGCTTTGGGAGCCGGCGGCTTGCTATAGGCGCCCGAGGCGAAGGGCGGAGGGAATCGGACCCGCCGCCTCGGTGAATTCGGGCGAGGGAGCCGGCGTGACGACCGGCGGCAGAGGCGGCGTCGGCGCGCGACCGCCACAGTCGGCGGCGCGGGAATCGCGGACGCGGCGGCGTCGGGCGTGGATTTCGGGGCAGGTTGAGCGGCGGGCCTGGACGCGGTTCGGGCGGAGGGCCTCGGCGTCGTCGGCTCCGCATTGGGCGGCGCGGCGGCCTCGCGCTTGGGCGCGCGGGACTGAGGGGGCTTGCGTCTCGCGGCGCGGACGGGGGCGCAGGGCCGTATCCTCGCCGGGGCCGACGCCCTCGATGACCGTCGGCGCGCCGCCGCGGTCGCGGCCCGGCCCCGCGTCGAGCCGCCCCCGGCGTCCGTCGGCGCGCGGCATCACGCGCAGAATCTCGCCCTCATAGGCGTCCATGATGAGGCGCACGGGACGTCCGGCGCGGTCCTCCGCGTCGACGACGTAGACCTCGCGATTCAAGGTCGGGCGGCCGATCGGTTCGAACCCTTGCGCGCGCGGCGTCGGCGGCTTCGCGCGGACGCATCGGGGGATCCTGATCATGGTCTTGCGGGGGATACTGAAAGCGGTAGGCGAAAGGCTCGAAAAAGCTGAGCCGCGGCCGGCGGAGGGGCGAGGGAAACAATCGCGGTCGCCGTCAGCGCGAGCGCGGCGCGGCCAGGGCGGGGCCGCGGAGACAGGCGAAAGAAGCGCGCAGGCGCATCGGTTGGCCTCATCGGGCGTGGGAGTCGCTTTATCCCCTTCTTTCGAACGATTCAGGCGAGTCTCGGGCGCGTCTGCGTCAGTTCGCGGATTTCTCGCCTACGATGCGCAGCAGCGCGTCGATCTCCGCCTCCTNTGTGGCGAAAGAGCACACTAGGCGCACGAAACGCTCGTCGTCCCCGGGCGCGTCTTGCGCAGGCAGGCCGCGCGCGCCCCAATCGTGAAAGCGCGCTCCCGCGCGCAGCGCGGCGTCGGCCCTGCGGGGAAGGATCGCGAACACCTCGTTCGCCTGGGTCGGCCACGGCAGGCGGGCGCCGGCGGCGGCGAGGCCCGCGGCGAGCCGGTCCGCGGCGGCGTTGGCGCGCGCGGCGAGGTCGCGCCAGTGACCGTCCTCCAACCAGGCGACCATCTGGGCGCCGAGCAGACGGCTCTTCGACAGCGTGTGGCCGGCGCGTTTGCGGCGGAAGGCGAGGTCGCGGGCGAGGTCGGGGTCGAACACCACGATCGCCTCGCAGGCGAGCGCGCCGTTCTTGGTGGCGCCGAGCGAGAGGACGTCGACGCCGGCGCGCCACGTCATCTCGGCGGGCGCGCAGCCCAGCCGCACGAGCGCGTTGGCGAAGCGCGCCCCGTCCATATGCACGCGCGNCGCCGCGCTCCGCGCCTGGGCGGCGAGAGCGGCGATCTCGGCTGGCGTGTAGATCGCGCCGCATTCGGTCGCCTGAGAGAGCGACAGAGCGGCGGGCTGGACTTGCTTGACGAGGCCGCGCGGATGAGCGGCCAGCGCGTCGGCGAGCGCCGAGGGATCGATGCGGCCGGCCTGTCCCGCGACGCCGATCAGCTTGGCGCCGCCGCTCATCATCTCGGGCGCTCCGCATTCGTCGTTCGCGATATGAGCGTCCTCGTGACAGAAAATCGCGCCCCAGGGCGGCGTCAACGTCGCGAGCGCGAGAGCGTTCGAGGCGGTGCCGGTGGCGACGAGAAACGCCGAAACGTCGCGCTCGAACAGGTCGCGCAGCAGCGCTTCGGCGCGGCGCGTGTAGGCGTCCGCGCCGTAGGCGGGTTCGGCCCCGTCATTGGCGGCGACGACGGCGTCGAGAACGACGCGGCTCGCGCCGGTGGCGTTGTCGCTGGCGAAGTCCATGTCTCGTCTCCGTCTCGTCCGCGATCTCGCGCGCCGATCAGGCGCGCGCTCTTGTGTCGCCGCGCCTCGCCTTGCGCAAGCGTCGCGCGAAGTCGCCGAGAATTCCGGCGCCAGGCGACGAATTCAGGCACGGCGCGCGCAGCGGCCGAAAGTCAAAGGACAATGTTCGCGCGCCAACCTCCGCGCGCCCCTTGGCGCCGGGGAAAAACTGCGATGGTCGCAAGCTTTTAGGACAGCGATACTGACCCTTCGTCGCCGCGTGGCCGCGCAGGGAGGAAGCCGGCGTCGGCTGGCGCGGCGACGCGGCCGCAGGGGCGCACGTCCGAGGAAGCGTGATCGAATCAGCTGCGCGGCGTGCGGAGGCGAACATGACAGGGCGAAAACGGGACCGACGGACGGACGACGCCAGCGCGGGCGCCCTCACGTCGAAACGTCGCCGCCGCGCGCCTTCGCCTTTCGTTTCCTCTTCTGATTTGCACGGACCCGCCATGATCGATCCCGCCCTTCCTTCCGCCCAGGGCCTCTACGATCCCTCCAAGGAGCACGACGCGTGCGGCGTCGGCTTCGTGGCGCATCTGAAGAACAAGAAGAGCCATGCGATCGTCGCGCAGGGCCTTCAGATTCTCCTCAATCTCGACCATCGCGGCGCCGTCGGGGCCGACCCCAAGCTCGGCGACGGTTGCGGCATTCTCGTGCAGATCCCCGACGCGTTCTTCCGCGAGGAATGCGCCAAGCTGGGCTTCACGCTGCCGCCGGCCGGCGACTATGCGATCGGCCAGTATTTCGCCCCGCGCGACGTGCAGGCGCGCGCCGAGGTCGAGCGCATCGTCAACGAGACGATCCGCGAGGAAGGTCAGATCGTGCTGGGCTGGCGCGACGTGCCGGTCGACAACAGCGATCTGGGCGAGGCCGTGAAGGCGAGCGAGCCGGTGATGCGGCAGGTGTTCATCGGCCGCGGCGCGGCGACGCCGGCGGGCGACGATTTCGAACGTCGCGTCTACATTTTGCGCAAGGCGATCTCGGGCAAGGTCTACAAGACCGGACGCCCGGAGATGCTTGAGCACTACACCGTGTCGATGTCCTCGCGCACCATCGTCTACAAGGGCATGGTGCTGGTCTCGCANGCCGGCGATTTCTATCGCGATTTGAAGGATCCGCGATTCGAATCGGCCATCGCGCTGGTGCATCAGCGCTTCGCCACCAACACCTTCCCGTCCTGGCGGCTGGCCCATCCCTATCGCATGGTCGCCCACAACGGCGAGATCAACACGCTGCGCGGCAACGTCAACTGGATGGCTGCGCGTCAGGCGTCGGTCGATTCNCGGCTGTTCGGGGCCGACATCTCCAAGCTTTGGCCGATCTCCTATGAGGGGCAATCCGACACGGCCTGTTTCGACAACGCGCTCGAATTTCTGGTTCAGGGCGGTTATTCGCTCGCCGAAGCGATGATGGTGCTGATCCCGGAAGCCTGGGCCGGCAATCCGCTGATGGACGAGGATCGGCGCGCTTTCTACGAATATCACGCCGCGCTGATGGAGCCGTGGGACGGGCCCGCGGCGGTCGCCTTCACCGACGGCCGCCAGATCGGCGCCACGCTCGACCGCAACGGGCTGAGGCCGGCGCGCTACCTCGTCACCGACGACGATCTCGTGGTGATGGCCTCCGAGATNGGGGTTCTGCCGATCCCCGAATCGAAGATCGTGCGCAAGTGGCGCTTGCAGCCGGGCAAGATGCTGCTCGTCGATCTCCAGGAAGGCCGCATCGTCTCCGACGAGGAGATCAAGGCGAAGGTGGCTCAAGACGCGCCCTATCGCCAGTGGCTCGATCGCACGCAAATCTTCCTCGAAGACCTCAAGCCCGTCGAGGCGCGCCCGATGCGCCGCGACGTGACGCTGCTCGATCGCCAGCAGGCGTTCGGTTACACGCAGGAAGACGCCGCGATCCTGATGGCGCCGATGGCGATCACCGGTCAGGAAGCGGTCGGCTCGATGGGCGCCGACACGCCGATTTCGGTTCTGTCGTCGCGCTCGAAGCTGCTTTACAGCTACTTCAAGCAGAATTTCGCGCAGGTCACCAATCCGCCGATCGATCCGATCCGCGAGGAGCTGGTGATGAGCTTGGTGTCGTTCATCGGCCCGCGCCCGAACATCTTCGACTTCGAAGGCAATTCGCGGCGCAAGCGGCTTGAGGTGCGCCAGCCCATCCTCACCAACGAGGATCTCGAAAAGATTCGCCAGATCGGCTATTTCGAGGACTCNTTCGACACCAAGACGCTCGACACCACTTATGCGGTGGAGCGCGGCGCCGCCGGCATGGAGGACGCGTTGATGCGTCTGTGCGACCGCGCCGAGGCGGCCGTGCACGGGCGTTACAACATCATCGTGCTCTCCGACCGCATGGTCGGGCCCGACCGGATCCCGATTCCGGCGCTGCTGGCCACCGCGGCGGTGCATCACCACCTCATCCGCAAGGGTCTGCGCACTTCCGTCGGTCTCGTCGTCGAGACCGGCGAGGCGCGCGAGGTGCACCATTTCGCCTGTCTGGCCGGCTATGGCGCGGAGGCGATCAACCCCTATCTCGCCTTCGAGACGCTGCTCGCCATGAAGGCGGACTTNCCCGAGGAGGTCGACGACAAGGAGATCGTCAAGCGCTACATTAAGGCGATCGACAAGGGCCTGCTCAAGGTCATGTCGAAGATGGGCATCTCGACCTATCAGTCCTATTGCGGCGCGCAGATTTTCGACGCCATCGGCCTGTCGGACCATTTCGTGGCGCGCTATTTCGCCGGCACCGCGTCGCGCATCGGCGGCGCGGGCCTGCACGAAATCGCCACCGAGACCGTGCAGCGCCACGCCGACGCCTTCGGCGCCTCGCCGGTGCTCAAGAACGCGCTGGAGGTGGGTGGCGAATACGCGTTCCGCTTCCGCGGCGAGGCGCACAATTGGGGGCCGCAGACGGTCGCTTTGCTGCAACATGCGGTGCGAGGAAACTCGCAGGACAAGTATCGCGCCTTCGCGCAGCTGCTGAACCAGCAGGACGAGAACCTGCTGACGATCCGAGGCCTGTTCCGCATCCGCGGCGCGGAGGAGGACGGGCGCCGCGCCGTGCCGCTCTCNGAGGTCGATCCGGCCAAGGAGATCGTCAAGCGCTTCGCCACCGGCGCGATGAGCTTCGGCTCGATCTCGCGCGAGGCGCACACCACGCTCGCCATCGCGATGAACCGGATCGGCGGCAAGTCGAACACCGGCGAGGGCGGCGAGGAGGCGGATCGCTTCAAGCCGATGGCGAACGGCGATTCGATGCGCTCGGCGATCAAGCAGGTCGCGTCCGGCCGCTTCGGCGTGACGACCGAGTATCTCGTCAACGCCGACATGATCCAGATCAAGATGGCGCAGGGCGCCAAGCCCGGCGAAGGCGGCCAGCCGCCCGGCCACAAGGTCGACGCGGTGATCGCCAAGGTGCGCCACTCGACGCAGGGCGTCGGCCTGATCTCGCCGCCGCCCCATCACGACATCTACTCGATCGAGGATCTGGCGCAGCTCATCTACGATCTGAAGAACGTCAATCCGACGGCGCAAATCTCGGTCAAGCTCGTCTCCGAGGTCGGCGTCGGCACGGTGGCGGCCGGCGTCTCGAAGGGCCGCGCCGACCATGTGACGATCTCCGGATTCGAAGGCGGCACCGGCGCCTCGCCGTTGACCTCGATCAAGCACGCCGGCTCGCCGTGGGAGATCGGTCTGGCGGAGACGCATCAGACGCTGGTGCTCAACGGCCTTCGCTCGCGCATCGTCGTGCAGGTCGACGGCGGTCTGCGCACGGGTCGCGACGTCGTGATCGGCGCGCTGCTGGGCGCCGACGAGTTCGGCTTCGCGACGGCGCCGCTGATCGCGGCGGGCTGCATCATGATGCGCAAGTGCCATCTCAACACCTGCCCGGTCGGCGTCGCCACGCAGGACCCGGTGTTGCGTCGGCGCTTCCAGGGCGCGCCGGAGCACGTCATCAACTACTTCTTCTTCGTCGCCGAGGAAGTGCGCGAGCTGATGGCGCAGATGGGCTATCGCCGTCTCGACGAGATGGTCGGGCAGATGCATATGCTCGACAAGCGTCGGGCGGTCGACCACTACAAGGCCAAAGGGCTCGACTTCTCCAAGCTGTTCCACAAGCCCACGCCGTGGCGCGGCGACACGATCTTCCATTCGATGGAGCAAGACCACCGTCTCGATTCGGTGCTTGACCGCACGCTGATCGAAAAGGCCAAGGACGCCATCGAGGGCGGCGCGCCCGTGAGGATCGAGAGCGCGATCAACAACACCAACCGCTCAACCGGCGCGATGCTGTCGGGCGAGATCGCCAAGCGGCACGGCCATGCCGGCCTGCCTGACGACACGATCCACGTGAAGCTCACCGGCACCTCGGGCCAGAGCTTCGGCGCGTGGCTCGCCAAGGGCGTGACGCTGGAGCTTGAAGGCGAGGCCAACGACTATGTCGGCAAGGGCCTGTCGGGCGGCAGGATCATCGTCTATCCCTCCCGGGAGGCGACGCAGATCACGCCGCACGACTCGATCATCGTCGGCAACACGGTGCTTTACGGCGCGATCGCGGGCGAGGTGTATTTCCGCGGCGTCGCGGGCGAGCGCTTCGCGGTGCGCAACTCCGGCGCCATCGCGGTCGTGGAAGGCACCGGCGATCACGGTTGCGAATACATGACCGGCGGCGTCGTCGTCGTCATCGGCCAGACCGGCCGCAACTTCGCGGCCGGCATGTCGGGCGGCATCGCCTATGTGCTCGACGAGGACGGCACGTTCGACAAGCGCTGCAACATGGCGATGGTCGATCTGGAGCCGGTGGCGGAGGAGGANGGGCTCAACCAGCGCCTCAACAACGCCGGCGGCGATCTTCAGACGCATGGCCGCGTCGACATCATGCGCGACATGAGCCGGTTCGACGCCGAGCGTCTGCGCCAGCTCATCTCCAACCACGCCAAATACACCGGCTCGCGCCACGCCCAGAAGATCCTCGACAACTGGGAGACCTACCTGCCGAAGTTCAGGAAGGTCATGCCGGTCGAGTATCGCCGCGCGCTGCGCGAGCTTGAGCAAGCCAATCTGGCGGCGGAGTGAGGGCGATGATCGTCACGACAACGCCGACGCTCCAAGGTCGCGACATCGCCGAATACAAGGGGATCGTCACAGGCGAAGCTATTCTGGGGACCAGCATCTTCCGGGATTTCTTCGCCTCGATCCGCGATGTGATCGGCGGGCGTTCGGGCTCCTATGAAAGGTGCTCAACGACGCCCGCCAGACCGCGCTCAACGAGATGATCCAGCAGGCGCGCGACATGGGCGCCAACGCGGTCGTGGGCGTCGACATCGACTACGAGTCGATCTCGCAAGGGCAGGGCGACGCCATGCTGATGGTGTCGGCGTCGGGCACCGCGGTCGTCGCGCGCTGAATTCCGGCGGGCGTCGCGCCCCGCCTTCGTCAGGCCGCAGCGGGCGAAAGCCCCGGCCTCCCGAAACGCTTGGTTCGAGATATTCCCATGGGCAAGGTCACAGGTTTCCTCGAATTCGACCGGCAGGATCGCAAGTATCGGCCCGCCGCCGAGCGCGTGCGCCATTACAACGAGTTCGTCATCCCTCTCTCCGAGGAGACGACGCGCGATCAGGCGGCGCGCTGCATGAATTGCGGCATCCCGTTCTGCCATAACGGCTGCCCGGTCAATAACCAGATCCCGGACTGGAACGACCTCGTTTATCGCGGCGAGTGGGAGACGGCGCTCGCCAATCTGCACTCGACCAACAATTTCCCGGAATTCACCGGCCGCGTCTGCCCGGCGCCGTGCGAAGCGTCCTGCACGCTCAACATTCAGGACGCGCCGGTCACCATTAAGACGGTCGAGTGCGCGATCGTCGATCGCGGCTGGGCCGAGGGCTGGATCAAGCCCGAGGCGCCGACCAAGGAGACGGGCAAGACGGTCGCGGTGGTCGGCGGCGGCCCGGCGGGTCTGGCCGCGGCGCAGCAGCTGCGCCGCGTCGGCCACGCGGTGCATGTCTACGAGAAGAACGCCTTCGCCGGCGGTCTGCTGCGCTATGGCATCCCGGACTTCAAGCTCGACAAGAAGGTCGTCGAGCGGCGCGTGCAACAGCTGAAGGACGAGGGCGTCGTCTTTCACTTCAACGTCCATGTCGGCGTCGACCTNGACGACGGACGGCTGCTGGCCAAGCATGACGCGGTGCTGCTCGCCGGCGGCGCGGAGAAGGGCCGCGATCTGCCCGCGCCAGGCCGCGATCTCGACGGCGTGCATTTCGCGATGGAGTTCCTGCCGCAGCAGAACCGTCGCGTTTCGGACGAGCCGCTGAACAACGTCACGCCGATTCTGGCGGGCGGCAAGCATGTCGTCGTCATCGGCGGCGGCGACACGGGGTCGGACTGCATCGGCACCTCGGTGCGTCAGGGCGCGCTGTCGGTGCGTCAGCTCGANATCATGCCGCAGCCGCCCGAGAAGGAGAACAAGGCGCTGACCTGGCCGGATTGGCCGCTGAAGCTGCGCACCTCCTCCTCGCACGAGGAAGGCGCGGAGCGCGATTTCGCGGTGATGACGACGAAGTTCAAGGGCGAGAACGGCCGCGTCGAGGCGCTCGAAGTGGTGCGGCTCGACGATCGTATGAAGCCGATCGCCGGCTCGGAGTTCGAGATCAAGGCCGATCTGGTGCTGCTGGCGATGGGCTTCGTCTCGCCCGTGCATGAGGGGCTTCTGGCCGATCTCGGCGTCGCGCTCGACGGGCGCGGCAACGTGCAGGCCGACACGCTGCGTTATAAGTCGTCTGTGTCGAAGGTGTTCGCCTGCGGCGACATGCGCCGCGGCCAGTCGCTCGTGGTGTGGGCGATTCGCGAGGGCCGGCAGGCGGCGCGTTCGGTCGACGAGTTCCTGATGGGCTCAAGCGTGTTGCCGCGGTGAGCTGCGACGCAGAATGACGGATCGGGACGGCGCGGCTTCGGACGCGCCGTTTTCGTTTGGAGAGTTCGATGGGCGACTATGCGATCACTCTAGAAGACGTGCGCGCGGCGGCGCGCCGGCTTGACGGCGTCACGCTGCGCACGCCGCTCATCGAAAGCGCGCTGGCGGGGCGCGACGTCGCGCTGTTTCTGAAATGCGAGCAGGCGCAGCGCACCGGCGCGTTCAAGCTGCGCGGCGCCTATAACGCCGTGTCGCGGCTCNNGACGCGGCGGCGCGCGCGCGGCGTCGTCGCCTTCTCCTCCGGCAATCACGGGCTCGGCGTCGCGACGGCGGGGGCGATGACGGGGGCGACCGTTCTGGTGGTGATGCCCGCCGACGCGGACGCCTCGAAGATCGCCGCCATCAAGGCCGAGGGCGGGCAGGCGCAGCTGTTCGACCGCGCGACGCAGGACGGGCCGACGCTCGCCAAGGCCGCGGCGCAGGAGCGTGGCGCGCTGTTCCTGCCGCCGGCCGATCATGCCGACGTGATGGCGGGACAAGGGACCATCGCGCTCGAAATCGCCGAGGCGCTCGGGCGTTACGACGCGCTTGTGACGCCGATCGGCGGCGGCGGATTGATCTCGGGCTGCGCCGTCGCGGCGAAGGCGCTCGATCCCTCGATCAGGATCTTCGGCGTCGAGCCCGAAGCGGCGGCGGACGCGCAGATGAGCTTCCGTCAGAAGCGGCTCGTCGCCCATGTCGGCGGCTTCACGCTCGCCGACGGGGCGCGCGAANNATCGGTCGGGGCGCTGAATTTTCCGCCCTTGCGCGATCTCGTCGAGGACGTCGTCACGGTGTCCGACGCGGCGCTGGTCGAGGCGATGCGGGCGCTGGAGGGCGAGGGGCACATGGTCGAACCGAGCGCGGCGCTCGGCGTCGCGGCGCTGCGCTGCGGCGCGTTGCGGCTCGGCGGTCTGCGCGTCGCGGTGGTTCTGACGGGCGGCAATATCGAGGCGTCGCGGCGCGCGCGGATTTTGGGCGGCGCGGGATGATCGAGACGCTCGCCGTCGCCGGTTACCGTTCGCTGCGCGATCTGCGCGTTCGGCTGGCGCGCGGGACGGCGATCACGGGCGCGAACGGGGTCGGCAAGTCGAGCCTCTACCGCGCGTTGCGGCTTCTGGCCGACGTCGCGCAGGGGCGCGTCGTCGCCTCGCTGGCGGAGGAGGGCGGGTTGTCCTCGACGCTGTGGGCGGGGCCGGAGACGCTGGCGCGTTCGGTGCGCGAGGGCGTCCACCCCGTCGAGGGGACGCGGCGCAAGAATCCGGTCAGCGTGCGGCTCGGCTTCTCCTGCGAGGACTTCGGCTACGCGATCGACCTCGGGTTACCGGTTCCCACGCCGTCGGCGTTCGACCGCGATCCCGAGATCAAGGCGGAGGCGATGTGGGCGGGGCGNCAGCTGTCGCGCAAGAGCGCCTATGCGCAGCGCAACGGNGCGCTGGCGCGCGTGCTGTCCGANAAGGGCGAATGGCGACGCGTCGAACCGACGCTCGCGCCCTGGGATTCGATGATGGGTTTCGCCGCCGACGGGCGGGACGGCGCCGAACTGCTTGGCTTGCGCGAGCGGATGCGGGCCTGGCGCTTCTACGACGCATTGCGCACCGACCGCGACGCGCCGGCGCGGCGCCGGCAGGTCGGCACGCGGACGATGGCGTTGGCGGGCGACGGCGGCGATCTCGCGGCGGCGCTGCAAACGATCCACGAGGTCGGCGACGCCGACGCGCTCGACCACGCCGTCGCCGACGCCTTTCCCGGCTCGGCGATCCGCATCGACGTCGACGCGAACGGGCTGTTCGAAACCTCTCTGACGCAGAAGGGTCTGCTGCGGCCGTTGTCGGCGGCNGGGCTGTCGGACGGCACCTTGCGCTTCCTGCTGCTGGCGGCGGCGCTGTTGTCGCCGCGCCCGCCAGAGCTGATCGTCCTGAACGAACCGGAGACGAGCCTGCATCGCGATCTGCTCCGGCCGCTGGCGCGATTGATCGCGACGGCGGCGCAACGCTCGCAGATCATCCTCGTCAGCCATGCGCGGGGACTGGTCGAGGCGCTGGAGCGCGACGGATTTTGCGTGATCGAACTCGAAAATCGTTTGGCGAAACGCGCGCGCGATCACGATCCGCCGTCATGGACCTGGCCCGAGCGCTAGCGATTCAAGGGAGGCCGCGATGCGCCTGATCGGGATGATGGACTCGCCCTTCGTGCGGCGCGTCGCGGTGACGATGCGGCTGTTCGGCATGGCGCATGAGCACGAGCAGATTCCGGCGTTCCGCGAGGCGGAGCGATTCGCGGCGATCAATCCGCTGATGCGGGCGCCGACGCTGATCCTCGCCGACGGGACGACGCTGATCGATTCCTCGTTGATTCTCGACTGGCTTGAGACGAAGGGCGATCCGGTCACCTTCTTCCCCAACGATCCGGTCCAGCGCGGGCAGGCGCTGTCGCTGATCGGCTACGCGCTGGCGGGAACCGAAAAGGCGATGGCCTGGGATCTCGAACGCAAGCGCCCCGAGAGCGCGCGGCACGCNGCCTGNGTCGGGCGTTGCGCGGCGCAGGCCAAGGCCGCCTTCGCGCATCTGGAGCGNCGCCTGCGGGCGACGGATCGCTGGCTTGTGGGCCTCGCCTATACGCAGGCCGACGTCACGCTGGCCTGCTGCTGGGGCTATGTGCGCCGCTATGTCGGCGATCTGATCGGCGAGGCTGATCATCCCTGTCTCGCCGCGCACGCGCGCTGAGGCGCGGCCGGAATTTCTGGCGACGCGGTTCTGACCGCGGCGGACGTCGGGCGGACGAGATTTCGCGCGCGCTGACGCGGGGCGGCGAGCGGTCTATGGTCGCGCGCAGGTCCCATCGGAGGCGCGCTCATGTCCAGCATCCTTGTCACCACGCCGATGTCCGGCGTCGAGGCGCGTCGCGGCGATTCCGTTTACCGCGTGTTCGATCATGGCGCGCATGCCTGCGCCTGGGGGCCGGAAGGCGGGCGGCCGGTTCTTTGGATGTCGTCTCGGGCGATCCTCGACGGGCGCGCGGCGATCCGCGGCGGCGTGCCGGTGTGCTTCCCGTGGTTCGGCGGNGGCCCCAGCGGGACGATGAAGCCCGCGCATGGCTTCGCGCGGCTGGCGACGTGGCGGCTCGCCTCGGTCGCCGACTCGGTCGAGCGCGAGGGGCGGCTTGTCGTCGATTACCGGCTCGACGAGCGGATGGTCGCGCCGCAGCCGGACTTTCCGCACCGCTTCGAGGCGGGGCTGCGCGTCGAATTCGCGCGCGACTATCTACAGATCGATCTGGAGGTGAAGAACACAGGCGACAAGGAATTCGCCTTCGAAGAGGCGCTGCACAGCTATCTGGCGGTCGGCGACGTGCGGCGCGTGCACGTCGAGGGGCTCGACGGGGCAAGCTATCTCGACAAGGCTCCGGGCGCGCCCGCGCCGCTCGCCATGCAGACCGGGCCGATCGAGATCGTCGGCGAAACCGATCGCGTCTATCTGTCGTCCGGGTCGGTCAGCGTCGTCGATCCGGCGCTGGGGCGGCGTCTCGTCGTCACCAAGGGCGGTTCGGCGCAGACGGTGGTGTGGAATCCCTGGGTCGCGAAATCGAAGGCGATGGCCGATTTCGGCGACGACGAATGGATGGGCATGATCTGCGTCGAGGCGGTCAACGCGCTCGATCACGCGGCGCGCGTGTCGCCGGGCGCGAGCCACCGGATGTGGCAGCGCATCGCCGTCGCGCCGTTGTGAGGCTTGCGCGCTAGACGCCGTTCGCCTTGAACCAATCGAGCATTTTCGCCCAGCCCTCCTTGGCGTGCTTCTCGCGATAACTCGGGCGATAATCGGCGTTGAAGGCGTGGCCGGCGTCGGNGAAGGCGACGAGGCGCGCCGTTCCGCCGGCCTTGTTGACGTCGTCGACCAGCCGCTCGACCTCGGCGATCGGGATGCCCGCGTCCTTGACGCCGTAGAGGCCGAGGACGGGCGCCTTGATCTTCTCGACGAGATCGATCGGATGGGCCGGGCGCTTGTCGTCCTTGGGGCCGGTGACGCGGCCATACCAGGCGACGCCCGCCTTGAGGGCCGGATTGTGCGCGGCGTAAAGCCAGACGATGCGTCCGCCCCAGCAAAACCCGGTGATCGCGAGCCGGTCGGTCAGCGCGCCCTCAGACTTGGCGAAATCGAGCGTGGCGTCGAGATCCTTCATCACCTGCGCGTCCGGCGCGGCGGCGACGATCTTCATCACCGCCTGAACGTCGGGTTGGGCGGCGACGTCGCCATAGCGGGAGAAGAACTCGGTCGCGACGGCGTAATAGCCCTGTTTGGCGAGGCGGCGGCAGAGATCCTTGACGTGCTCGTGGACGCCGAAAATCTCGGAGACCACCAAAATGACGGGCGAGGAGGCGCGGCCCTGCGGATGGGCGCGATAGGCGGCGACGCGCTCGTCGCCGGCGGCGACCTCGACCATTCCGGCCACGAGATCGTCAGCCGNGGTGACGATGGTCTGCGCCGTCACCGGCCGCACGGCGAGCGAAACNNCGCCCGCCGCCGCGACGCCGCCGAGAAAGCCGCGGCGCCCCAGCGCGGGCGCGGCGGCGGGCTCCGGCTCGTTGAGCGTCAGGATCGACATGGGCGGCCTCATGCAAGCGCCGGCGGGCGCGGAAGTGTCACGCGCGCGG
Source organism: Rhodoblastus sp. (assembly GCA_013693735.1). Lineage (GTDB taxonomy): Bacteria > Pseudomonadota > Alphaproteobacteria > Rhizobiales > Beijerinckiaceae. Next base: position 1,642,562 of record CP059255.1, read on the forward strand.
TTCAGCGCCGCGGCCAGGCGAAATCGTCGGCGCGGCCGGGCCGCGGATCGGTGACGGCGGGGCGCGGGATGGCGCNGGCCGCGAGTTTGCCGTCGGGCGCGCGGGGAGGCTGGGTGAGAGACGTCACCGGGCCGGCCGCAGGGCNGGAGGGGAACACCGGCGCCGGCAACGGCTCGGGGGNCGGCACGCCCGGCAATTCGGGCGAGGCGCGCGCGCCGCCGGAGCCCTCCCCGGCGGCCCTGCGCGCCGCCCGCCTCGCGGCGGATCACGGCGGCGACGTCGATCTCGGCGGCGTCGAGCGCGGGCGGGAAAAACCGGCGTCGGGGGCGACCATCAGCGGCTGCGACGGCGCGAGGCCTGGCGCAGGGGCTGCGACCGGCGGCGCGCCCGCAAGGCGGGCGATGTCGCCCTCGACGAAATGGGCCAGCTTCAACCCGCCGGCGCGGGTGAAGTAGATGCCGTCCGAGGTGCGCAGACGGGTGACGCGGCCGTTCACGTCGGGGCCGTCGGCCTCGAAGGCGCCGGTCTCGTCGGCGAAACGATCCCAAGTATCGATATAAGCGGCGCCGGCGGTTTCGGCGGCGACGCGCGCGATCGCGTTGAGGGCCTTCATGTCGGCGCCGTAGCGCTCCGAGCGCATGATCGGGAGACCGACCCAAGCGACAGGAACGTTCTTGGCGCGGAAGGCCGCGACGATCTCCGCGACGCGCGCGCCATAAGCCTCGCGCCACGGATCTGAAGGTGTCGAGAACGCCGCCGTCGGNNGTCGGCGCATCGGCTGGCGATCGTTCGCGCCCATCATGATCACGACATAGTCGATCCGCTCGGCGCTCGCGGCCATCTCGCGCGCCGTCTTGCGCCAGTCGAAATAGTCCTCGCGCACGACGCCGGAGTTGTCGCGCCCCTTGCGCAGCACCTCGACCTGCGGGCGCTCGCGCGCGAGCGAATCGGTCAGCGCGTCGGCGAGCATCAGGGACATCGCGTCGCCGATCACCGCGACGAAGAAGCTCTTGGGCGCGGCGACGGGCGCAAGCGGGTTCGCCGCGGCGACGCCGCCCGCTCCGCGCTCGTGGCGGGCCCAGTCGCGCACAGGCCGGCGGACGTCGTTGCGGCTCGGCGTCTCGCGCGGGCGCGACAGGATGCGAGGGCGGCGCCGGAGGCGCGCGCGCCGCGACCGGGGCGAATGAGGTCAGGGGCGCGCTCGCGCGACTGGAACAGGCGCTCCAAATGAGGATATCGCAAATCTTCCGCGCGCACCGGCGCCGAGGCGGCGAACCAGGCGGCTGCGCCGGGAAGGGCGCACAGAAGAATGACGCCGACGCGCGATTTGGCCGCAAGCCCAGACATGGACTCAAGTCTACATGGCGTCGGGCCAGATGCGAAGGGCTCCGCGTTCAGCGTCCCGCTTCGATGCGCGCCACCAGCGCGGCGGTGGGATGGCCGTCTGGCACGAGGCCGTGGCGCTCTTGCCACAACGCGATCGTGGCGCGGTCCTTGTCGCCGATCTTGCCGTCGAACTTGGCGACCTCATAGCCCTGACGCGCGAGCGTCTTTTGCAAGTCGAGCGCTTGCGCGGCGGTGAGCGCCTTCTCCTTCGGCCATGGAAGGGGCGAAGGCGCGCGGCCGGCGGCGCGGTCGCCAAGCATGGCGACGGCGAGGGCGTAGGAGGTCGAGGTGTTGTAGTCGCGGATGACCTCGAAATTCTGCGTGCGCAGGAAGGCCGGGCCCCTGATCCCCATCGGCAGGGTCAGTCGGGCGGTTCCGCGCGTGGGCAAGGGCGAGCCGTCGGCGCGGGCGACGCCGCGCGCGGTCCATTCTGNAAAGGACGAAACTCGGCATGNGTCGGACGCCTTCAGGGCGAAGCCGTCGGGCAGCAGAGCCTCCGCGCCCCAGTCGACGCCCGTCTCCCAGCCGTGGTTCTTGAGGAATTGCGCGGTGGAGGCGAGCGCGTCGGNGATCGAGGTCCAGATGTCCTTGCGGCCGTCGCCGTCGAAATCGACGGCGTCTTTCAGGAAGCTAGAGGGCATGAACTGGGTCTGCCCCATCGCGCCCGCCCAGGAGCCGACCATCTCGCGCGGGCCGACATGGCCCTCCTGGAGAATGACGAGGGCGTCGATCAGCTCGTTCCTAAACAAATCGCCGCGGCGACCGGCCGCGGCGAGGGTGGCGAGNNAGCGGATCACATTCTGTCCGCCCATCGATCTTCCGAAATTCGACTCCATGCCCCAGACGCCCAGCACCACCCATCGGTCGACGCCCGTTCGTCGTTCGATCGCCGCGAGCGTGTCGCCCCAGCGCTCGGCCTGGCGGCGCGCCTCGGCGACGCGGGCGGGGTTGACGGCGGCGGTGAGATAGTCGCCGGCGGTGCGGGTGAATTCGGTCTGGGCGTGGCTCTCCTTGAGGAGGGCGGGGTTGGCGGCCACCCCTTCGAAAGCGGCGTCAAAGGTCCGGCGCGAGACGCCGCGGGCCTGCGCGTCCGGCCAGACGCTCTCGACGAAGGCGGCGAAGCCTTCTTCGCGGGTCTGCGCCGTCGCCGGGCGGGTCAGCACGGCGACGGCGAACACCATCAGATAAAAGATGACAAGGAGGCGAATGACGCCGCTCAGGCTCAGCCGGGGGCCGGGTCGGCGCAGCATGACGCGATCGTCATAGGTTTGCGATCTCGTCGACGGCATGGTCGCGCTCTCGATGAAGAAGTGTTTCGTTCTTCGAATCTAGTGAATTATGGTTAACGGAACGTTTACCATGCGTGAGCGTAAGCAAGCGCGCCGGAGTCCGTCTTCACCGGGCGTCAACCCGAGCCGACGTCCCCTGCGGCGGCAGGTCGCGGCTTCCGAACAGGCGGCTACGCCGCTTCGCGGCGGCGCGACGAGGAAAGGATAGAAAATGGATCCCATCAGCGGATTCGGCGTGTTCGCCGTCGCGCTCGCGCTGTTCGCCATCATCACCTTGATGGCGGGCATCCGGCAGGTGCCGCAGGGCTACGCCTATACGGTCGAGCGCTTCGGGCGCTTCCACAAGACTCTGACGCCGGGGCTCGGCCTGATCGTGCCCTACATCGATCGCGTCGGCCATAAGATCAATATGATGGAGCAGGTGCTCGACGTTCCCTCACAGGAGGTGATCACCAAGGACAACGCCACCGTCACGGTCGACGGCGTGGTGTTCTTCCAGGTGCTCGACGCGGCGCGCGCCTCCTACGAAGTCGCGCANGCCGAAATCGCCCTGCTCAATCTCGTGATGACCAACATCCGCACGGTGATGGGGTCGATGGATCTCGACCAGCTCCTGTCGCATCGCGACGAGATCAACGTGCGGCTCCTGAACGTCGTGGACGTCGCCGTGTCGCCCTGGGGCGTCAAGGCGACCCGCATCGAGATCAAGGACATCGTGCCGCCGCGCAATCTGGTCGACGCGATGGCGCGCCAGATGAAGGCCGAACGCGAAAAGCGCGCCGCGGTGCTGGAGGCCGACGGTCAGGCGCAGGCGGAGATCCTGCGCGCCGAAGGCCACAAGAAGTCGCTCGTGTTGGAGGCCGAGGGCCGCAAGGAGGCGGCCTTCCGCGCCGCCGAGGCGCGCGAACGCCAGGCGCAGGCCGAAGCGTTGGCCACCGAGATGGTGAATAAGGCGGTGGCGGGCGGGGACACGGCCGCGCTGAACTATTTCATCGCCGAAAAATATGTGAAGGCCCTGGAGGGGCTGGCCCAGGCCCCCAACCAGAAAGTGATGATCCTGCCGATGGAGGCCGCCTCGCTGGTCGGCACGCTGGCGGGCGTCGCGGAGATCGCCAAGGGCGCGCTGGGGACGAACGCGTCGGGCGCGTCCCAAGGCTCGGCGCGACCGCCTTCGACAGGGCCGCGCACGGATCCGCCGAGGGCCTGAGCGAGGGCCGGGAAACAGAAAGGAAGCGCGCATCATGGGCGCAGGATTTTCGAGACGCACGCCGCCTGGATCTGGCTGGTCGCGGGGCTCGTATTGGCCGCGATCGAGCTGGCGGCGCCGGGCGCGTTCCTGATCTGGATCGGCGCGGCGGCGTTGACGGTCGGCGCGCTCTCCTTCGTTGTCGCGACGCCGCTCAGCGTCAGCCTGACTCTGTTCGCGGCGCTTTCGGTGGTTTTCGCGTTGTTCGGGCGCCGCTTCTACGGCGGCGTCGAACAGGCGGCCGGCGCTGCTGTCCTGAACGACCGCGCGCGCAGCCTGATCGGCCGGGCCGGCGTTCTGGAGACGCCGATCGGACTTGAACCTGGCCGGGTGCGGTTCGACGACACGCACTGGCGCGCGCGTGGGCCTGATCTGCCCTCGGGAGCGCGGATCAAGGTGACCGGCGTGGCGTCCGACGGCGCCACGTTGCTCGTCGAGGCGGCCTAGCCGCAGATCGAGGAGACTGGCCGCAGCGGCCGCGGCGTCAGGCGACGCCGACGCGCAGCAGGTCGTGCATATGGACGAGGCCGCAGGGGCGCCCTGNCGCGTCGACGACGAAGAGCGCCAGGATTTTGCGCGCATTCATCATGTCGAGCGCGACCGCCGCCAGCGCTTCGGGGCNGACGGCGCGCGGGGCGCGGGTCATCACCTCATCGACCGGCAAGGCCATCAGATCGGGCCGCATATGGCGGCGCAGATCGCCGTCGGTGACGATGCCGGCCAGCGCGCCCTTGGCGTCGACGACGCCGACGCAGCCGAAGCCTTTCGCCGAAATCTNCAGAACCGCTTGCGCCATCGTCGCGCCGACCGGCACGAGCGGCAGCGTGTCGGCGCGATGCATCAGATCGCGCACCAGTATCAGCTTGGCGCCGAGCCGGCCGCCGGGATGGAACACGCGGAAATCCTGCGCGGTGAAGCCGCGCGCCTCCAGCAAGGCCACCGCCAGCGCGTCGCCCATCGCAAGCTGCATCGTCGTCGAGGTGGTCGGCGCGAGGCCGTTGGGGCAGGCCTCCTCCGCCGCCGGAAGCACCAGACGAATGTCGGCGGCGCGGGCGAGGGCCGACTCCGCGCGCGAGGTGAGCGCGATCAGCGGAATGTGGAACCGGCCCGCATAGGTGATCAGATCGGCGAGCTCAGGCGTTTCGCCCGACCAAGACAGCGCCAGCACGACGTCTTGCGCCTGAATCATGCCGAGGTCGCCGTGGCTGGCTTCGCCCGGATGCACGTAGAAGGCTGGCGCGCCGGTCGAGGCGAGCGTCGCGGCGATTTTTCGAGCCACGTGGCCCGACTTGCCCATGCCGGTGACGATGACGCGGCCCTCGGAGGCCGCGATGGCGGCGACGGCGCCCGACAGAGCGTCGCCGAGAGGGCCGTCAAGGGCGGCGGCGAGTGCGTCGAGGCCGGCGCGTTCGAGTTCGAGCGTGCGCAGGGCGGACTGGACGGCGGGGCCGCGGGCGGCGGGCGCGGCGCTTGAGGTCAAGGTCATGGCGCGCTCCATAGCGCCTCGCGCCGCCGCGCGCCAGCGCCGGCGCAGGGGCGGGGCGTAACCCGTTGTTAACCACGCCGCGCGCATGGTTAACGCCGTCTCAATTTCCCGGGGCTTCGGGTGTCGATTCGCGTCTTTCCGGCAGCACGGCCCTCGCGGCGGCGCTTTTCGCGCTGTCTGGCGTCGGCGCGGCCGAGGCGCAGTCGGCGCTTGTCGATCCGACGACGGGTCTGCGCGGCTTCTCCTCGCAATCCAGCGCCGGGACGATGGCGCCATATGCGACGGGCTCGAAGCCGGACTTGGTCGCGACGCCGTCGGGCTCGACCACGGCCGGATCGTCGAGCGCCGGCGAAACCCGCGCCGGGCTCACAAAGCCTCGGCAGAAAAAGCCGAACACGACGCGCCCGGCCAAACAAGGCAAGGCGAAGCTGCCGCCGCTCGTGCCCTACCGCACGGCGCCGGGCGTCTCGGCGCGCGCCGGATCCGGCATGCGCGCGGGAGCCGAGACGCCGTCGCCGAGCGTGGCGACGCTGCCCTATCCGGCGCGAGGGCGCGCCAAGACCGAGGAGCCCTTACGCGCCGCTGGGCGTGCGCGTCGGCAACGTCGTGCTGCGGCCCGCGATCGAGATCGACGGCGGCTACAACGACAACCCCAACGGCGCCGTGCGCAACCCCAAGGGATCGACCTTTGGACGGGCGGGCGCGACGCTCGACGCGGCGTCGGATTGGGCGACGCATGAGTTCAAGGCCAATCTGCGCGGCGGCTATACGAAGTTCAGCAAGACGCCGGACGCCGACCGTCCGGANTCTCAGGGCACGGCGAGTCTGAGGCTCGACGCCACGCGCGACACGAGCATCCTGCTCGACGCCAAAGCGGGCATCGACAGCCAGCGCCCGGGTTCGCCCGAGATCACGTCGCTCGGCACGCGCGGCGCGACGCTCAGCGGCCGGCCGCTTGTCTACTCGACCGGCGTCGGCGCCGGCGTGACGCACAAATTCGGGCGGCTCGAAGCGACGCTGCGCGGGTCGATCGACCGCGTCGACTATCAGGACGGCACGTTGTCGGACGGCGCCAAGCTCGCGCTGTCGAACCAGAGCTTCACCACGCCCGGCGCTTCGGCGCGGCTTGGCTACGANGCGACGCCGGGCGTCAAACCCTTCGCCGAGGTCAGCGTCGACAAGCGCGTGCACGACAAGTCGACCGACGACAGCGGGTATCGGCGCGACTCGCGCGGCGTCACCGGCCGCGTCGGGTCGAGCTTCGAAATTTCGCGGACGCTGACCGGCGAAGTCAGCGCCGGCTATTCGCAACGCAGCTACGAGGACGCGCGCCTGAAGGAGCTGCGCGGCCCGGTGTTCGACGCGGCGCTGATCTGGACCGCCTCGCCGCTGACGACGGTGACGCTGAAAGGCGCGACGTCGTTCGACGAATCCAACGTGGCGGGGGCGTCGGGGTCGGTCAATCGCAAGGCGAGCGTGCAGATCAGCCACGCGCTCCTGCGCAATCTGACGCTGACCGGCTCGGCCTCGATCGGCGAGCGCGACTATCAGGGCTACAATCTGAAAGAAAAGACGCTGTCCGTCGGACTCGGGGCGGAATACGCGCTGACGCGCTCGGTGCTGGTGAAGGGCTCGTTCACGCATGACCGGCTCAAGAGCACGGCGGCGAACTCGGATTACACCGCCAACGTGTTCCTGCTCGGCCTGAAGCTGCAACGCTGAGACGCAATTGCGCGCGGTGCGTGCTGGAGCGAGGATAGGGCTTCCTTTCGCAGGAGCCTCGCCATGTCGACGCGCGCTGTCCTTCCGGCTTGCGCCATTTTTCTGGTCGGCGTCTCAGCCGCGGCCGCGCAGCGCTGGGGCGCCGCCGCCAGCCGGCGCGCGACTTGGCTTTCAGGCCATCGTCTGTCGGGGAGAGTTCTGTCTTGCGGTGTCGTGCCGCGGCGGCGTGGCGGGCTGGCGTCGATGGCTCCGGGCGGCGGACCGTTTCTCGGCGAGGTGGAGTCGACGATCGGCGCGGCCAAAGCGCGGCTGACCTTCGTCGAGGATCCGGCGCTGATGAAGGCCTACAACATGGCAGGAACGCGCGCTCCGGCGCCCGCAGAGATGCTGGCGGCGATGGCCGGCGCCAAGCAGATGCAGCTCTCCGGCCCGACCTTCTCCGACCGCGTGACGCGGCGTTTTCGCTCGCGGGGTATGCGCGCTTCGCCGACAAGATCGCGGCGGCTTGCGGGCTCGGCGAATAGGGCTGGCGCGGGGCGTCGCGTCGCGTTTTCCTCGCGCCCGGCGATGCGCCGGGCGCGAGGAATTGGTTTGGATCAGAGCTTGCCGACGATCTTCTTGAGGTCGGCCTTGAAGCCCGGCGCGATGTCGGGGCGCGACAGGGCGAAGGCGACGTTGGCGGCGAGGAAACCGAGCTTGGAGCCGGTGTCGTAGGTCTTGCCGTCGAAGCGCACGCCGTGGAAGGGGCGCTTCTGGGAAAGCTTGATCATGCCGTCGGTGAGCTGGATCTCGCCGCCCGCGCCCTTCTCGACCTTCTCCAGAATCTTGAAGATCGAGGCTTCGAGGATGTAGCGGCCGGAGATGATCTGGTCGGAGGGCGCCGTGCCCTTCGGCGGCTTCTCGACCATGCCGGTGATCTCGAAGGTCGCGCCGTAATCCTTGCCGGGGGCGAGCACGCCGTATTGATGCAGCTGATCCTTCGGCGCCGTCTCGGCGGCGATGATGTTGCCGCCATGCTTCTCATAGGCCTCGACGCATTGGGCGAGGCAGCGCTTGCCGCCCTTGCCGGGCAGGGTGATCATGTCGGGCAGCACGACGGCGAAGGGCTCGTTGCCGACGATGTCGCGGGCGCACCACACCGCATGCCCGAGGCCGAGCGGGGCCTGCTGGCGGGTGAAGGAGGTGGCGCCGGCCTTGGGAAGATCGGCGAGCAACTCGGCGAGCTCTTTCTCCTTGCCGCGACGCTTGAGCGTGTCCTCCAGCTCGTAGGCCATGTCGAAATGATCCTCGATCACCGCCTTGTTGCGGCCGGTGACGAAGATGAAATGCTCGATGCCGGCCTCGCGCGCCTCCTCGACCGCGTGCTGAAGCACGGGGCGATCGACGACGGTCAGCATCTCCTTGGGCACGGTCTTGGTCGCGGGCAGCACGCGGGTGCCGAGGCCGGCGACGGGAAACACGGCTTTGCGGATCGGTTTCGACATGGGAATGGTCCGGGAAACGAGGTCAGGCGGGGGCGGCGCGGTCGCCGCGCGCGACGGGCGAAGCGCGTCGGACATTGACGCTTATTCAACCTGTCGGGCGCAGACTCTCGCACGCATTGGTTAAGGCCGCGTCATCCGCGCGCCGGGAATGCGCCTTCCGCGTCGCGGGGAGCGGACGGGCGGCCGAACAGGGATTTTCTTCATGGCGGTTCTGGTGACGGGCGGCGCCGGCTATATCGGCGGCCACATGGTTCTCGCATTGCTCGACGGCGGGCAGACTCCGGTCGTGCTCGACAATCTGTCGACCGGGTTTCGCTGGGCGGTGCCGGAAGGCGTCGCCTTCTATGAAGGCGACATGGGCGACGGCGCGCTGGTCGACCGAATCTGCGCGGAGCAGCCGATCGACGCGATCATCCATTTCGCGGCCAAGATCGTGGTGCCGGATTCGGTGTCGGACCCGCTCGGCTACTATCTCAACAACACCGTCAAGGCGCGCGGGCTGATCGAGTCGGCGGTGCGCAACAAGGTGCGTCATTTCATCTTCTCGTCGACGGCCGCGGTGTATGGCGACGTGCAGACCAACCCGGTGACGGAGGACGACGTTCTCAACCCGGTGTCGCCCTATGGCCGCTCGAAATTGATGACGGAGTGGATTCTCGAAGACACGTCGAAAGCGCACGATTTGAAATACGTCATCCTGCGCTATTTCAACGTCGCAGGCGCCGATCCGAAAGGGCGCACCGGCCAGTCCACCGCCAACGCCACGCATCTGATCAAGGTCGCCTGTCAGGCGGCGCTGGGCACGCGCAAGGGCATGGACGTCTACGGCACGGATTATCCGACGCATGACGGCACCTGCGTGCGCGACTACATCCATGTGTCCGATCTCGCGCGCGCGCATCTCGACGCGCTCGCCTATCTGCGCGCCGGCGGCGACTGCCTGAAGGCCAATTGCGGCTATGGCCGCGGCTATTCGGTGAAAGAGGTCGTCGACGTCGTCAGAAAAGTCTCCGGCGTCGATTTCGAAACCCGAATCGTGGGGCGGCGNCCCGGCGATCCGCCGGCGATCGTGGCCTCGAACGGGCGCGCGACGGGAACGCTGGGTTGGAAGCCCGAGCACGACGATCTCGACCACATCGTCGACACCGCGCTGACCTGGGAAAAGCGGCTGCATAACCGCCATCCGTGAGAGGTCGCGCCGGCTTGATGTCCGCGAGCGGGCGCGCGCCGCCCGCTCAGAACGGATGATACTGGAAGGCCCAGGTCTCCGACAGCGCGGCGCCGTCGGCGCGCAGGAAGCAGCGCAGCTCGACCGGCTCCTCGCCGGTCACCGTCAGGTCGAACTGGGCGCGCCAGTGGCCGTTGACGTCGTCGGGCACCGCTTCGGTGAAAATGTAGGAGAACTCGCCGCGCGAGGACCACAGCACCGCCTCCGGCTTGACGCCGAACGGCAGCGTTTCGAGCGGCCCGCCGAGAAATTCGACGACGAACTTGCGCACGCCCTTGGGGCGGGGCTGGCCGGGCTGGCCGCCATTGCCGAGGCGCGTGGCGACGCAGCGCGCCAGCGGGCCGGGGCTCGGCTCGTCGGCGTCCCAGGTCATGACGTAAGCCAGATCGACGACGTCGCCCGCCTGAGCGGCGCGCTCGGGCACCCACATCGCGACGATGTTGTCGTGAATCTCGTCGTCGGTGGGAATTTCGACGAGCTGCACGGCGCCCTTGCCCCATGCGCCCTTGGGCTCGATCCACAGCGAGGGACGGCGCTCGTAGAACACGCCGTCGAGATAATGGCCGACGACGCGGTCGCGCTGGAGCAGGCCGAAGCCCTTCGGATTGTCGTCGCCGAAAGCGGAGACGGTGATGCGGGGCGGGTTGTTGAGCGGGCGCCAGATGCGCTCGCCCGCGCCGGTCCATAGCGCCAGACCGTCGGAATCGTGAACCCNGGGACGCCAGTCCGCCGCGGTCGCTTTCTTGGTCTCGGAGAACCAGCACATCGAGGTGAGCGGCGCAAGGCCGAAACGCTGGATCGGCTGGCGCAGATGGAAGCGATGGGCGACGTCCATCACCACGCCGGTCGCGCGCGTCATGCGGAAGGTCGACGCGCCGGTGATCGAGGGGCCTTCGAGCAGGGCGTGCAGCACGATGTCGCTGGAGGCCTCTGCCGGCGTCTCGAACCAGAACTGGGTGTAGTCGGGAAATTCCTCAGGCTTGCCAGCGGCGGCGATCTCCAGCGCCACGGCGCGGGCGGACAGGCCATATTGCCGCAGCGCGCCGATGGCGCGGAAATAGGCCGCGCCGAGAAAGGCGACCCAGTCGTTCTTGCGCCAGTCGAGCGCGCCGTCGCGCGGCTCGCGGATCTGGAAGCCGGCGAACCCGGCGTCCTGCGGCAGCATTTTCGCAGGGCTGTCGTCGGGCATGTCGAACAGGGCGGGATCGTAGAGAATCTCGCGGGCCTGACCGGCGGCGACGACGTGCATCGTCACCGATTTGCGGAAGAACATGCCGAGCGGGANAAAGGTGACCGGAAATCGGCCGGGCCCTCNGGCGAAAAGCGCGCGGTCGGGCCGATAGCGGACCTTGCCCCAGGCGTCGTAGTCGAGCTTTCCGACGATGTCGGGCGCTGGTTGCGGGGCGCCTGATAGGCGCGCGGCGCGCTCGGCGGCCAGGGCGAGCAGCGCGTCGCGCGAGAAGGGAACGGGCGCGCCGAGTTTCAGAGCCGGCGCGGCGAAGGCTGGAAATCCGGCTTGCGCAAGCCATGCCGCGGCGGCCGCGCCGGTGAGAAAGTCACGCCTGTCCATCGCTTCTTCCCGCTCGTCTCGCCTTCGGGAGGTAGGCGCGACGTGGCGTCATGTCAAACCGTCGCGGCGCGAAGACGCAAGCGTCCGTTCAATCGGCGTGGAAAATCGGCTCGTGGCGGACCGCGGCGCGCACAAAGGCGTAGAGGCCCGCGAAGCCCGCGGCGACGCCGAGCGCCTCGATCACCGTGGCGTGCGACGCCGGAAGCCCCGCGAGGCCGCCGATGGCCCATCCCGCGGCCCAGGCCGCGCCGATCAATTCGGTGCCGACGAGGATCACCACCGAAACCAGCGTCGAGGCTCGCACCCAATCGATTCGTTTCTGGCCCAAAAGGTCGCTCCGGAGTTGACGCCGCGCGGAAGCGCCTCGTTCGGCTGGATTTAGCAATGACGGGGAAGGGATCAACCTCCCGCCTCGGGCAAGCGGCCGCGTCGCGCGAATCGCGGGTTCAGATCGGCGCGGCGTCGGGGCCTGTCCGCCGCGTCGGGGACGGCGCGGGCGCGCGCCCCTCCTCGCGTTCGAGCAGAGCCGACAGCGCGTGCGACTCGGCTTCGATCTCCGCGGCCGTGCGGAACCCGCGTCGGCGCAGGACGACGCGCAGCGCGGAATCGCCAGTCGCGGCCTGAAGCGCGAGCATCGCGGCCGCGGCCAGCGGCAGCAACACCCAACTGCGCGCGCAGGAGCGACAAGGCTCCGCCCAGCGCGGCGGCGCGCAACGCATAGACGTCCATCGCGCGTTCGATGTCCATCTCCCGGTCGAGCGCGTCGAGGCGCGCGGGTATCTCGGCGGGATGGGCGGCGTAAAACGCGAGGCTGCGGTCGAGCGCCCGCGTGACGGCGCGCCGCGCCGCGCGTTCGGCGGCGAAAACGGGGCGGGACGAGGCATGACCCATTCAGGAAGCTCCGGCGATGGCGCGGCGGCGCGATAAGCGTCGCCCTCTGCGTGGCAACGCGTCAGGGCGGGCGTTGGTTCGCTCCTAAAAGACAAACCTGGCGTCGTGCATAGGCGTCGTGCATAGGCGTCGTGCATGGGCGCCGGGCGGCGGTCGCGGCGCAACGCGCCTCAGGCGTCGTGGGCGAACCGTTCGTCCCGCATTCGCCGTCGATGAAGGACGACGTCGATTTACGATGCGTCATGGCGCGTTTGGCGATCGCGTGGCGGCGTCGGACGTCTCGCCGCCTGTCGGCAGGCGCTCCTGTTCTACTTCCTTCGCAGACGGCGCAGGGGATCGCCGCTTCGCGCGATCCGGCGCGTTCGATCTGGCCGGCTCGCGGCCGCCGGAGGGGCGATGCACGGATATTTTGGCGGATATTTTGATTGTGCATCGGCGCGTCTCTTCCGATAGAGTCGCCGAACAGCAACTTTGCGGCGAGCCGATCGATTGAATCAGGAAGTTTCCGACGCGTCTCTCGTCGATTCCGGCCTGATCGGGCTGTGTCTTGTGGCGGGTTATTTCAGGATCCCCGCCGATCCCGCGCAGCTCAAGCATCGGCTGGCCATCGTAGGCCGTGCTGCGGGCGCCGAAGATCTGGTGCGCGGCGCGCATTTGCTCGATCTCAAGGCGCGGGTGCGCGACAGGCTCGACGCGGCGAGCCTGGCGAATTTGCCCATGCCGGTGCTCGTCGGCTGCAAGGACGGCGGCTTCGCCGTGGTGTCGCGCGGCGCGGCGAAGGGGCGTTGNCGCTATGTCGACGCCGTGCGCCGAGTCGTCAAGGAAGGATCGGCCGAGGAGATTTTCGCGCTGACCACCGGGCAGGCCGTGCAAATCGCGCGACGCCTCGGGGCGGGCGCCGACCCAAAATCGTTTAGCTTCTCCTGGTTCCTGCCGTCGCTGGCGCGCTATCGCAAGCCTTTGGCGCAAGTGCTGGCGGTGTCGTTCTTCCTTCAGCTGTTCGCGCTGGTGACGCCGATCTTNTTTCAGCTCGTCGTCGACAAGGTGCTGGTGCACAAGGGCGCATCGACCCTCATCGTGCTGGTGGTCGGGCTTGCGACGCTGGGCCTTTTCGAGGCGATCCTGCAATATCTGCGCAGCTATACGCTGAGCCACACCACGAACCGCATCGACGTCGAGCCGGGNCGACGGCTGTTCCATCACTTGTTCCGTCTGCCGCTCGCCTATTTCGAGACGCGTCCCGCCGGCCAGACGGTGGCGCGCGTGCGCGAACTGGAGACGATCCGCAGCTTCCTCACCGGCCAGGGACTGACGTCCCTGCTCGATCTGTTTTTCGTCGTCGTGTTCATCGGCGTGCTGTTTCTCTATTCGCCGGTCTTGACCCTGGTCGTCTTGGGCTCGATCCCCGTCTACGTCGTCATCGCAGCCGCCATCCGGCCGATTCTGAAGGAGCGGATCGCCGAAAAGTTCAACCGCGGGGCCCAATCGCAGCAGTTTCTCGTGGAGACGATCGTCGGCGCGCAGACAATCAAGGCCTCGGGCGTCGAGCCGATCATGCAGGCGCAATGGGAGGAGCGGCTCGCGGCCTATGTGCGCACCTCCTTCGACGCGGCGATGCTGGGCGCGGTCGGCCAGAACCTCATTCAGCACGTCAGCAAGGCGACGGCGGCGCTGATCCTTTACATCGGCGCACAGCAGGTGATGGCCGGACATATGACCGTGGGCGAGCTGATCGCCTTCAACATGATCCAAAGCCAGGCGGTGCAACCGATTCTGCGCCTGTCGCAGCTGTGGCAGGACTTCCAGCAGGTTCAGGTCTCGGTGGCGCGCATGGGCGACATTCTCAACTCGCCGCCGGAGCCGACGCCGGCCAGCCTGCTGAACCTGCCCCCGCCCAAGGGCGCGATCGCCTTCAAGAACGTCTCCTTCCGCTATCGTCTCGACGGCGACGACGTGCTCAAAAATATTTCTCTGGCGATTGCGGCCGGCGAGGTGGTCGGCGTCGTGGGTGCGTCGGGTTCCGGCAAGTCGACGCTGACGCGCCTTGTGCAGCGCCTCTACAGCCCGCAGGAGGGACAGGTNTTTCTGGACGGCGTCGACGTCGCGCAGATGGACCCTGGCTGGCTTCGCCGCCAGATCGGCGTCGTGTTGCAAGACAACGTCCTGTTCAATCGCTCGATCCACGAGAACATCGCCCTGAGCGACCCGGCGATGCCGCGCGCGNNCGTGCTGCATGCGGCGCGGCTCGCAGGAGCCGACGAGTTTATCGCCAAGACGCCCCAAGGTTACGACACAGTGCTGGAGGAGCGCGGCGCGAATCTCTCCGGCGGGCAACGTCAACGCATCGCCATCGCCCGCNNGCTCGCCAGCGACCCGCGCATCCTGATCCTCGACGAGGCGACGTCCGCGCTCGACTACGAGAGCGAGCGCATCATTCAAGCCAACATGCGCGCGATCGTGCGGGGGCGCACGGTGATCGTCATCGCCCATCGCCTCGCCGCGGTGAGGCCTTGCACGCGGATCATCGGCATGCATGAGGGGCGCATCGTCGAACAGGGTTCGCACGCCGAATTGCTGGCGCGGCCGAACGGGCTTTACGCGCGGCTTTGGGCGCTGCAAAGCGAACAGGCGCAAGGGTGAGGGAGGGCGCTGCATGACCGTCGTAGACCCGTCCCGCGCCGCCGCGCCTCAGCCTCTCTCAGCCCGCGTCCGCCCGCCGGGCGGCGCGCCTCAAACGGCGCGCCTCCAACCGGCGTTCCCCTGCAAAAGGCCGCGCCGGCGACTCCGCGCATCTCGGGCCGCGATCTGGAGTTCTTGCCGGCCGCGCTCGAAATTCTCGAAACGCCGCCCGCGCCGATGCGGGTGACGGTGATGCTGACCATTTGCGCGTTTTTCGGGTTGGCGTTGATCTGGTCGTTTTTCGGCCAGCTCGACATTCACGCCAGCGCCTGGGGCAAGATCGAGGCGTCGGGCCGCTCGAAGGTGATCCAGCCGCTCGAACCGGGCAAGGTGACGACGATCGCGGCGCGCGACGGCGCGCAGGTGAAGGCCGGCGATCTGCTGCTCGCGCTCGACGACGCCGAAGCGAAAGCCAACGCGTCCGCGGCGCAGGAGGCCTATGACGCGGCGCGCGCGGAAGCCGACCGCCGCCGCGCGTCGATCGCGATGGCGCACGCATTGGGGCGTGGCGAGGCGGCCGGCCGCGATCCGGACTTCGACGCGATGACGCCGGAGCGGCTGCGCCGCCGCGAGGCGGCCGTTTACGCCGCCGATCGCGCCTATCTCGAAGACACGCTGGTCAATCTGTCGCGACAGGTCGAGCAGCGGGAGGCGACGCTGCAAAAGTTGCAGATGAGCATCGACGAGCAGACGCTCGCCATCGCCAACGCCAAGGACCGCGTCGGCGTGCGCGAGTCCTCGATCAAGCTGAACGTCGGCACCAAAATCAACCTGTTCGACGCGCGGGAGGCGTTGCAGCGCGCGCAGGCGCAAATCGCATCCGACCGCGGCCAGATGATCGAGACCCGCGCGGCCATCTCGGAGCTGGCGAGCCAGCGGGCGAAGGCGATTTCGCAGTTCGTCGCCGACAACGAGGCCAAGCTCGCCGAAGCCGAACGCAAGGCCGAAGGCTTTTCGCAGGAGGTCGCCAAGGCGGACGCCAAACTCGCGCGCACGCGCCTTGTCGCGCCCATCGACGGCGTCGTGCAGCAAATGGGCGTGACGACGATCGGGCAAGTGGTTTCGGCGGGACAACAGTTGATGACGCTCGCGCCGCTGGACGCGGCGTTGCAAGTCGAGGTCTTCGTCTCCAATCTCGATATCGGTTTCGTGCGCGTCGGTCAGACGGCGGAAGTGAAAGTCGACGCCTTTCCCTTCACCCGCTTCGGCACGGCGCCGGCGAAAGTCACCCAGGTCGCGGCCGACGCCATCGACGAGCAGGAGGCCAAGCGCCGGCAGTCCAACGTCGCCGCCGCGCCGCAGGCCGCCGGCGGAGCGAGCGCGCAAGGCCAGCCGCAATCCTTCGTGTTTCCGGTTACGCTGACGCTCGACCGCCCGACCATCGACGTCTACGGCCGCGCGGCGGCGCTGACGCCAGGCATGACGGTGACCGCCGAGATCAAGACCGACAAACGGCGCGTCATCGACTATCTGATTTCGCCGATCGCCAAAATCAGCGCCGAGGCGATGCGCGAGCGCTGACGAAAGGCGCGGCGGCGTCGGCGCGGCGACGAATGAACGGACGGTCCGGACGGGCGGCCGAGCTGAATGCGCCTTCCTTCACGGCGCAGCCCCTCAAGGCGCGATTTTGGGGATGTCTGGCCGGCGGCGGCGATGTCGCCCGGCGGATCGCCTGGGCTCCGGCGCGGCGGGGTCGGGGGATGGCGGCGCGCCTGGTTCAAGGCGCCCGTCGCCGACTGGCGGTCGTTCCGCACGTCGCGAACGCCGTCCGGGGCTCTCAGCTCCTTCTCCACGTTGACCGACGCGCCGTCGGCTCGACGGCGGGCGACGCGACGGATGGCCGTCGAGCCGCGCATGTCGAGCGCCGCGCGCGCCTTGTTTCTCGTCGCGTCGCGAATTTCAGGCTCGATCTCATGTCGTCGTCGAACGCTTGCGCGCGTCCGCCCGGGCGGACAGTCTGTGCGGACCAGGCCGCCGCCGCCGCCGCTGAGGGCGTTGCGAGCGAGCCGAACGTCGCGGCGCGCCCAACATGTCGACGGCGTCGCCGACCAAGAACGTCTGCTTCGACCGAGCGCCCGAGGCGTCGTTCAACGTCGCGCACGGCGCTTCAAAGCATGCGCGCGACCTCCTGCGCGCTTGGCGGGTCCGCGCCGGCGCGCGTGCAGGCGAGCGCGCCGGCGGCGTTGGCGTAGTCGAGCACGTCGCGCAGCGCCGCTTCGCTTAATGTCGCCAAGCCTGACTTCGATAACGCGCCGCGTTGCGTCAGGCGCGCCAGCAGCGCGGCGTGGGCGGCGTCGCCGGCGCCTACCGTATCGACGAGCGCGACGCGGCGGGCCGGAGCGTCGACGCGACGGCTGCGCGTGTAAGCGCTTGATCCGCGCGCGCCGCGCGTGACCACCACGAGGCTGGCGCCGCGCGCAAGCCAATCGGCGGCGACGCCGTCGATGGGCGCCTCGGGGCCATAGCCAAGAGCGATGTCCTCGTCGCTCGCCTTGACGATCGAGGCGCACGCCACGAAATCATGAAATCGCGCCCGCCACACATCGAGTTTCGGCGTGACGCCCGGGCGGAGATTGGCGTCGAGGCTGACGACGCGACGATCCGCCTCGCGCCGCGCAAGGGCGAGATAGGCCGCCCCGACGGGATCGACCGCCAGCGTGTATGAGCCGAAGGCGAGCGCCACGACGGCGCAGGGCAGGGCGGAGGGTAGATGCGAGGCGTCAAGCGAGACGTCGGCGGCGCCGTCGCCGTAAAAATTGTAGGTTGGCGCGCCGCGCTCATCGAGAGCCACGACCGACAGCGTCGTGCGCCTCGAAAGGCGCGGGGCGAAGTCGAGCGCGACGTTCTCGCGCGCCAGAAGCGCGGCGAGGCGCTCGCCGAAGCCGTCGTTCGAGAGGGCCCCGAAGAAGCCCGACGCGACGCCGAGACGGCGAAGGCCGATGGCGACGTTCATCGGCGATCCTCCTGGCGCGGCGCGCGCCGGCGCGGCCGCCCGAACGTCGGCGCCCGAAAGATCGACGAACAGATCGATCAAGGCCTCGCCGCAGACGAGAATCATCGAAGCCCTCGCGCTTTCGTCGCGCGCCACGCGCCGACGCAGTTACGCCCGCCTCCCGAGGGCCGGCAAGGCCGGCTCGCCGATTGATCCGCGGAGGGCCGGACGCATAGTTTCCCTGAGGCCGCGAGCGGGCCCCAACGGAGGCGAAAAACATGGCGGCGGTCCCCGAAACCACGGCGTCGACGCCCGGCCCCGCGATCAGCCGTTTTCCGACGCCGCGGATCGAGGACTTGCCGCAGGACGTGCGCGCCCGCATTCTGGCGGTGCAGGAAAAGTCCGGCTTCGTTCCGAACGTCTTTCTCACGCTCGCGCATCGCCCGGAAGAATTTCGCGCGTTCTTCGCTTATCACGACGCGTTGATGGATAAGCCCGGCGGGCTCACCAAGGCCGAACGCGAAATGATCGTGGTGGCGACGTCGAACGCCAACCAGTGCCAATATTGCGTCATCGCGCATGGAGCCATCCTTCGCATTCGCGCCAAGGACCCGCTGATCGCAGATCAGGTCGCGATCAACTATCGCAAGGCCGACATCACCGCGCGCCAGAAGGCGATGCTCGATTTCGCCTGCAAGGTTTCGACCTGCGCGCAGGAGATCGGCGAGGACGATTTCGAAACGTTGAAGGCGCATGGCTTCAGCGAGGCCGACGCCTGGGACATCGCGGCGATCGCGGCGTTTTTCGGCATGTCGAATCGGATCGCGAACGTCGCCAGCCTGCGCCCCAACGCGGAATTTTACGCAATGGGGCGCTGAACGCCGCGCCGCGGCTGGCGCATGGCGCCGTCGGCGCACGAAATAAATGTTATATAGGTTTATATGTATACTAAGCGGCGGCTTTGCCGGCGCGATTTAACGATTTGAGATGTCTCTTTGAAACAACAGGATAAAATGACGTTCCGCGGAAATGGCGGCAAAGCCCGGGCGCATTGGCCGACGCGTCGGCGCACGCGCGGCTGTAAACACGGCTAAATGGGCTTTTGCGTTCATTTTTCGCCAAGTATGAAACGATAGCTTTTAACGAGGGCGTGGAGGCGTCGCGCCTTCCCCTGTCAGCAAGGAATGACGATGGTCGGGCGTCACGAGAATCGGTTCGTCCGCGTCGCGCGCTTTTTCGGACGCGACGCCAAAGGCGCGGTGGCGGTGATTTTCGCCTTGGCCTTGATACCCGTCATCGCCCTGGTCGGCGCGGCGATCGACTACGCCCGCGCCTCCAAAGCGAAGACCCAGCTTCAGGCGGCGCTCGACGCAGCGACTCTGGCCGCGGCGCTCAAGCTTGGCCCCACATTCACCTACGCCGACCGCCAGAGCGCGGCGGAAGGGGCGTTGAACGCCAATCTCTCGACCAGCGCTCTTGAAAGCGTCGTCGCCACTGTGCTCGACGTCGACACCGCGACCGGCCCCGGCGTCGCCATCGAGGCGACGGGCACGCTGCCGACGTCCGCGATACGCGTGGTCGGCGTCGACAGCCTCACCATCGGCGCCAGAGCCCAAGCGATCGCCGGCGCGGGCAAGCCGGTCGAGATCGCGCTGGTGCTCGACAACACCGGCTCGATGGTCAACGACATGCCGGCGCTCAAGGCGGCGGCCACGAATTTCGTCAACACGGTCTATTCCGCCCAGACGACCAACCTGAAAATGTCGGTGGTGCCTTACGTCGCGGCGGTCAATGCGGGGCCCGACCTCAATCCCGCGGCGCTTGACGTCAACGGATGGTCGTCGATCCATGCGCTCACCTTCAAGGGCGCCTGGCTNCGCGCGTATTCCTTCGTGCGACGGTTCGCCCGTCACCACGCCCGCCCCGCCCGGCCCCACGCCGCCGCCTCCGCCGCCTTCGACGCCGGTCGACCCTACGGTTCGCCCACCGGCACCGACAAGCAAGGCGCGCTCGACGACGGAAAAGGCGGCGCGCCGTTCTGGAGATCCATTCCAAGCTCCGTCTCCGCGCGTCGCTTCGCGCAGTCGCTTTTCAACATTTCGCAAGCGACGGCGGCGGGCGTGACGGCCAACACGCACGANTCCGATTTCGACGACGCTCTACACGGTGTCGCCGCCCTATGTCCCGGCTCCGGTGACCGCCGAAGTTCCGGANNCGGATTCAGCGTCGTCTTGACCTGCGTCCTGACCAATCCTTCCGTCGTCAGCAATTTCGATCTGTTCAACCGAATTCCCGGCGCGACGTGGAAAGGCTGCGTCGAGGCGCGCGCNCGCCCCTACGACGTCACCGACGATTCGCCCAATCCGGCCGTGCCGGAAACCTTGTTCACACCCTATTTCGCGCCGGACGAACTCGACCAGGCGGTCTATCCCCAACCCTTCGACAACAACTATCTGTACGATCACCATGCAAGCTGGCCCGCCACCGGCGCGCCGCCGGGCTGGGAGCCCGTGAACGGACTGACGAACATCCTGAAATATGACGGCGTCAATCTTCCGACGTTGAAGGAGACGCCGCCCGACACCAAGGGGCCGAATTTCGCCTGCCCGGATCGGTTGCTGCGCCTGACGACGAGCAAGGCCGACGTGATCAACAAGATCAACTCGCTTAACTACTGGTCNCTCGGGGGAACCATCTCCTCGGAAGGGCTGATGTGNGGGTGGCGCACGGTGTCGCCGAACGGGCCGTTCGCGCAGGCNGCCGCTTATGGCTCGAAGAAGTTCATCGTGCTGATGACCGACGGCGTGAATTCTCTGGTGGACAATCGCCCCTCCGGACGCGTCGAACTCCTGTCTGACTACACCGCCTATAATTTTCTGGTACGGGCGCATGGGGACGTCGCAGAACTTCGGCCTGGCCGAGCAGTTTTGAACGACCGCATGCTCACCGCCTGCACCAACGCGAAGGCGAAGGGCATCTCCATCTTCACCATCCTCTTCCGCGAGACCAACGCGACGATCGTCGATTTGTTGAAGAATTGCGCGACCTCGCCGTCGCAGGCGTTGCGCGCTTCCGACAGCGCCAGCCTTCAGGCGGCGTTCTCGAACGTCGCGGCGCAGGTCAATTCGCTGCGATTGACCAAATAGGCGCGGCGGCGGCCGATCGGGCGGCGCGGGTGGATGATCCCGAGACGTCGCGATCGGCCAGCGACGTCGCGGACGCGCGGCTTCAGCCCCAACGCCAATAGTNCGAGCCCTCTTTGGCGTAAGCGCGCGCGAGGAGCATCTCGTGGACTTCGCTCGCGCCGTCGACCAAGCGGGCCTGGCGGGCGTAGCGGTAGATCCATTCGAGGACGGTGTCCTTCGAATAGCCGCGCGCCCCATTGATCTGAATGGCGACGTCGGCGGCCATATGCAGCGTGTCGGCGACATGCACTTTGGCGGTCGAAATCTCTTTCTGCGCCTTATCGCCCTGGTCGAGCCTCCAGGCCGCATGCATCACCAGCAGACGACCGGTCTGGATCGCGGCGGCGAGACGGCCGAGCTTGATCTGAACGGATTCGCGATCGGCGAGCCGGACTCCGAAGCCAGAGCGCTGCTCGGCGTAAGCGCGCGCCACCTCCATGCAGCGCTTGGAAAGGCCGAGCCAGCGCATGCAATGGGTCAGCCGCGCCGGACCCAGACGCGTCTGCGTCGCGCGCAGCCCCCNGCCCACCTCGCCGAGCACCGCGTCGTCGGGAATTTCGAGCCCGTCGAATTGCAGCTCGCAATGGCCTCCGTGCTCTTCCGGCCCCATGATGGCGATGCGGCGCAGGATCTCCCAACCGGGCTGATCGCGGTGGAAAAGGAAGGCGGTGAGGCCGCGCCGCGCATCGTCCGAGGTGCGCGCGATCAAGATGAAGTGATCGGCGGCGGCCGCGCCGGTGATGAACCATTTGCGGCCGCGCACGACCCATCTATCCCNCTTGCGTTCCGCGCGGGTGAGCATCATCGCGGGGTCCGAGCCCGAGCCGGGATGGGGCTCGGTCATCACAANAGCCGAGCGCGCATGGCCCTCGACGATCGGGCGGAGCCATTTNNTCTTTTGCGCCGGCGTGCCCATCTTGGCGAGCAGGTTCATGTTGCCGTCGTCGGGCGCGGCGCAGTTGAGGCAGACGGGACCGAAGATCGAGCGGTTGGCCTCCTCGCACATCGCGGCCCAACCGACCACCGGCAGGCCCATGCCGCCGAACTCTCTGGGCGCCTGGGGCGACCACAATCCCGCCGCGCGCGCCTTCGTCTGCGCCTCGCGCAGGGCGGGCAGGGCGATGTTCTCGTGAGCGTCGTAGCTCTCCGCGTGGCCTTCAAGCGGCAAGACATGTTCGGCGACGAAGGCGCGGGTGCGGGCGCGGACGTCGTCGAGGTCTGGGGAGGGCGAAATCCATCGGGCGGGCTCCGGCGATGCGTCGCCGCGATGATGGGCGCGAGGCCGGCGCGCGGCAAGCGCGCCCGCCCTTCCCGCGCGCCCGCCCTTTCCGCGCGCGGGCCCATGTTGGCGCGGGCGACGTAAGCCTGTATCCCGACGCGATGACGCACGCCGCCGCCCCGATCATCGCCTTCGCGCTCGACGAGAGCGCCGCGGGCGCGCGCCTCGACAAGGCGCTCGCCGCGCGGCCGGAGGCCGCCGCCGCCGGGCTTTCGCGGGCGCGGCTGCAATCGCTGCTCGCAGCCGGCCATGTGCGCGTCGACGGTGTCGTCGCAGGCGATCCGCGCGCCAAGGCGAAGGCCGGCATGAAAGTCGAGATCGCCGCGCCGGAGCCCGCGCCGGCGGAGCCCGTCGCTCAGGCCATTCCCCTCGTCGTCGTGCATGAGGACGCCCATCTGCTCGTCATCGACAAGCCGACGGGGCTGGTGGTTCATCCCGCCGCCGGCCACGTCGACGGCACGCTGGTCAACGCGTTGATCGCTCATTGCGGCGACTCGTTGTCGGGCGTCGGCGGGGTGAGGCGGCCGGGGATCGTGCATCGGCTCGACAAGGACACGACTGGCCTGATGGTGGTCGCCAAGACGGATCTCGCCCATCAAGGCCTATCCGCATTGTTCGCCGATCATGGCAGGGAATTGTCGCTCACGCGCGAATATCGGGCGCTTGTGTGNGGNGCGCCCGAGCGCCCGCAGGGCGCCATCGTCACCGACATCGGCCGGCATCCGCGCCATCGCGATCGTCAGGCGGCGCTGGCGGCCGGGCGCGGCAAGGAGGCGATCACGCATTGGCGCAGGCTCGACGTCTACGGAGCCGACAAGCCGGTCGCCGCGCTGGTCGAATGCGCGTTGGAGACCGGGCGCACGCATCAGATCCGCGTGCATATGGCGCATATGGGTCATCCCGTGATGGGCGATCCTCTATATGGAACAGGTTTTCGCACCAAGGCGAAATTGCTCTCGCCGCAGGCGCGCGCCGCGCTCGACGCCCTCGGTCGGCAGGCGCTGCATGCGGCGACGCTCGGCTTCGCCCATCCGGTCACAGGGCGGGAGCTGACGTTCGAAAGCCCGCTGCCCGAGGACATGGCTCGGCTCGCGGCGGCGTTGCGGTCGGGCGCGTGAGCGCGGCGCGGCCCGGCGCTTGCTGCGCGAGGCGACGCCGGAGCGTGGAGTGCGCCTTTGACCCAGATTGACGCGGATCGACCGCCGGAGCGTCCCGCGACGGGCCGCGGAGCGCCGTTGCCGGCGCTCACGTCTCTGCGCTTCGTCGCGGCGATGGCGGTGGTTCTGCATCATCTGGCGGACTTCACGGTCGATGCGCCGCGCTGGGCGATGGCGACCCGAGGCGGGCTGGCGGTCGACTTCTTTTTCATTCTTTCGGGGTTCATCCTCGTCCACGCGCATGAAGGCGAGCTGCGCGCGGGAACGATTTCCGCGCCGGCCTTCGCGCAAGCGCGGCTGGCGCGCATCTATCCGGCGCATCTGGCGATGCTGGCGCTGTTCGTGGTCGTCGTCGCGGCGGCGCGGGCGGCGGGACAGCCGATCAACGCGGAGCGCTACAGCCTCTATTCGCTCGCCACCCATATCCTGCTGATCAACGCTTGGGGCGTCGACACGACGCTGTCGTGGAACATCCCGGCCTGGTCGATCAGCGCGGAATGGGCGGCTTATCTGGCGTTCATTCCGATGGCCTGGGCCGCGTTGAGGCTGACGCGGGCGCGGGCGGGGGCGACGCTGGCGTTGCTCCTGGCTGGCTTNCATATGGCTCGCGCCGCAGTATGACCTCACCCAACGCACGTTGTCGGCGCTGCCGCGCGTTTTCCTGAATTCGCGATGGGGATGCTGGCGCGGCTGATCTGGCCGCCGCGGCCAAGCGCGGCGGCGACGGCGTCGTTCGCAGCCGCCTGCGCAGGCGTGGCGGCGGGACTGGTTTGGCGCGCGCCGGACGTCTGGCTGGTCGCCTTGTTTCTGGCGGTCATCGTCACCGCGTCGCGTCTCACGGGGCCGCTCGCCGACGCGTTGGCGGCGCGGCCGCTGGTTCGGCTGGGCGAGGAATCCTACGCGCTCTACCTCGTCCATGTCTTCGTGTTCGGCCTCGTGTTCCGCGCGGCCGGCGCCCTGGCGCGGCTCGGCCTGCCGGGCTGGGCGCTGACGGTCGGCGCGATCGCGGCGGCGCTCGTCGCGGCGTCGGCGCTTCATCGCTTCGTCGAGGCGCCCGCCAATCGCCTTTTGCGGCCGTGCGCGCGGCGTGCCCTATTTATTTAAAAATTTCAAAAATAGTCTTAAATAGACATTTTTTAGAAATATTGCACATAGCTCCAGCCGGTCGCGGCGGAACGCGGCCGGGGCGCGACGGTCGCGGAGACGCCACACTTGTCTTCGACCATCGTTGGGCGTTTCTACGGATGAATCATGCGCAGGTTGGCGAATCGCGACCGCGCGGCCCGCCGCATTCGGGGGCGTTGGAGGTGTTCATGGCCGCTGCTCTGCCCATCATCGCCGCTGAAAGCGGCTTGCAGCGCTATCTGACGGAAATCCGCAAATTTCCGATGCTGGAGCCGCAGGACGAATACATGCTCGCCAAGCGCTGGCGCGAGCATGGAGACCGCGAGGCGGCGCAGAAGCTGATCACCTCGCATTTGCGCCTCGTCGCCAAGATCGCGATGGGCTATCGCGGCTATGGCCTGCCGATCGGCGAGGTCATCTCCGAGGGCAATGTCGGGCTGATGCAGGCGGTCAAACGCTTCGAGCCGGACAAGGGCTTTCGTCTGGCGACCTATGCGATGTGGTGGATCCGCGCCTCGATCCAGGAATACATCCTGCGTTCGTGGTCGCTGGTGAAGATGGGCACCACGGCGAGCCAGAAGAAGCTGTTCTTCAACCTGCGCAAGGCCAAGAGCCAGATTTCCGCGCTGGAGGACGGCGATCTGCGGCCCGATCAGGTCGCCACCATCGCGCGCCGTCTCGGCGTGCCGGAACAAGACGTCGTCGATATGAACCGTCGCATGTCGGGCGACGCCTCGCTCAACGCGCCGCTGCGCGACGACGGCGACGGCGGCGGCGAATGGCAGGACTGGCTCGCCGACGACGTCGAGTCGCAGGAGACGGTCATCGCCGATCAGGAGGAGGCGCATAACCGCCATGCGGCGCTGCGTCAGGCGCTCGGCGTGCTCAACGAGCGCGAGCGACGCATTTTCGAGGCGCGCCGGCTCGCCGACGATCCGGTCACTCTGGAGGAGCTGTCCGAAGAGTTCGGCGTGTCGCGCGAGCGCGTTCGCCAGATCGAGGTGCGCGCCTTCGAGAAAGTGCAGAAAGCGGTGCGCGAGGGCGTCGCAAGACTTGAAGCGCTGCCGGCGCCGCCGAAGAGCCTGCCGGCTCCGCCGAAGAGCCTGCCGGCGCCGTCCAAGAGCCTGCCGGCGCCGTCGAAGCACGCGCAGGGCTGAGCGGCGCACCGGCGAAGTCCTTCCAACCCGTCGAAGTCTTCGCCGTTTTCGTCGATCGCTCGAAGGTTTTGAGGCGAGAGGGCGGGCGCGACGGTTGATTTCGATCTCGGAATTCAGAATGATCCGGCTTCGTCATCTTGCGTAACGAGGCCGTGGCCATGCGTGTTCTTCTTGCGACGTCAGCTTTTTCGCTCGCGACGATCGCTCAGGCGCAGGCCATCGAGATCGGGACGCTGGCCAAGGCTGACGTCACCATCTACACAGTCTCGGGCGCGTTCGAACCCGGAGACGGCGAACGGTTCACGCGCGTGGCGACCGCGGACAAAGCGGTCGTGTCTCTGGTCAGCCCCGGCGGCAATCTGTTGGCCGGCATCGCGATGGGCGAGCATATTCGGCTGAAGGGCTATTTGACGACGGTTCCGTCCGGCGGAACATGCGCCTCCGCTTGCGCTTTGGCCTGGCTCGGCGGCGTGACGCGCGGCGGAGGCGAAACCTCGAAGATCGGCTTCCACGCCGCCTCAACCCGCGGCGGCGAGGTGACGTCGTCGGGCAACGCGCTGGTCGGCGCCTATCTCAACAAGATCGGCGTCAGCTACAAGGCCATTCAATACATCACCGCGCCGCAGCCCTCCGACATGACGTGGCTGAGTTTCTCCAAAGCGCGCGAGTTGGGCATCGAGATCGTCGCGCTCGACGCGCCGCGCGGCTCCGAACCAACGGGGCTCGGCGGAGCGCCGTCGTCAGGCCGCGCCCAGACCCAGGCGCAAACCAACGCCACGGCGGACATCAGGCTCATCTGCGCGCCGCTGAGCCGCGAAGGGCGCGATCCTGTCGCCGCCATCAACGTTTCGCGCATCGACAATTTCTGGCGGATCGTCCACATCGCCGCATCGGGCGCGCAATATGACCGCGGCGAGCAATATGAAATCTCGCGCGAGCCGGGCGCGCCGAGCGGCAGGGCGCCATCGCCGCAAGGCCGACGTGTCGATCCGCGGCGAAATCTCCCGGCTGTCCGGGAGAACCTATTACAATGAAAAGGTGATGAGCCGCGGCGAATTGGTCGCCGACGTCACGGCGCGATGCGACCCGAACTGACGCCGGCCTGACGTTCCGCGATCCGACGCCGCGCGGCGGCGCGGCGCCAGGCCGTGCGATCAGCCGCCCATCCGGGCGACAAGAGCGTCGGAGACCTCGAAATTGGCGTAGACGTTCTGGACGTCGTCGTTTTCTTCGAGGACGCCGACCAGCTTGAGAATTTTCTCGCCGGATTCGTCGTCCACGTTGATGGTGTTTTGCGGGCGCCAGACGAGCTTGGCCTTGCGCGGCTCGCCGAACTTCGCCTCCAGCGCCTTCTGCACTTCGGCGAAGGATTCCAGAGACGTCGTCACGACATGGCCGTCTTCGGAGGAGGACACGTCGTCGGCGCCGGCCTCGATGGCGGCCTCCATCATCGCGTCCTCGCTCGCCGCCTTGGCGTCGAACTCGATCTCGCCGATCTTGTCGAACATGAAGGACACCGCGCCCGTCTCCGCGAGCGCGCCGCCGGCCTTGGTGAAGGCCGAGCGCACCTCGCCCGCGGTGCGGTTGCGATTGTCCGTCAGCGCCTCGACGATGACCGCGACGCCGCCGGGCGCATAGCCCTCGTAGCGCACCTCGTCGTAATTCTCGCCGTCGGCGCCGGACGCCTTCTTGATCGCCCGCTCGATGTTGTCCTTGGGCATGTTTTCCGCCCGCGCCGCGATGATCGCCGAGCGCAGCCGCGCGTTCATGGCCGGATCGGGCAGGCCCATCTTGGCCGCGACGGTGATCTCTCGGGCGAGCTTGGAGAAGAGCTTGGAGCGGATCGCGTCCTGCTTGCCCTTCTTGTGCATGATGTTCTTGAATTGGCTATGGCCAGCCATGCCTCACCCCAGGGCTCGCTCGCCGTCTCGGTTGCGTCGCGGCGATGATGTGAATTTCGGCGCGCTTATAGGCCGCCGGCGCGCCGTTGGAAAGGCGGGGCCGCCTCGTCGCGCGGGGCGCTCGCCCGCCGCCTCTCAGGCGCGAGCCGGGTTGACGCCGAACTCGGCCCGAAACGCGCGCGCGAAATGCGCACGAGAGACATAGCCGACGGCGCCGGCGGCCTCCGNCGCGCTCGCGCCGTTGGCGATCAAGCGCCGCGCGGCGTGCATTCGTTCGCGTCGCAGGATGGCGGCGAAGGACGCCCCTTCCGCGGCGAGGCGCCGGCGCAGCGTCGATTCCGACGTCGCCATTCGGCGGGCGGTTTCGGCGGCCGTCCAGTTGCGGTCGAGCGCGCCGCGCAGACGACGCGCCACCTGCTCCTGCGTCGACAGGTCGAAGAGGGACGCGCNCGCCGGCGACGAATGCAACAGCGCGACCAGCTCCGCCAACCGCGCTGAGCGCACGGTCGCCGCGCCGGGGCCAGCGGAAATGGCGCGGGCGGCGTGCACCGCCGCCTCCACCANGCCGGGCGTCAGGGGCACGGCATGGCACGCCTGCGGCGACAGGCGAGGCGGCGGGCCGAGATCGGGCGTCTCGTCCGGCGTGACCTCGATCACCAGGGATTGGTAGGGCGTGCGCTCGCCGGGTTCGTTGACGATGTGCAGATCGACGCCGCCCGGCAAGACGAACATCGCGCCTGGCGTGAAGCGCTCCGCGCGATCGCCGATCCATATCTCCTTGGCGCCCGACAGAACGACGCCCACCACAGGCTTCGCGAGGCGGGCCGCCCTCAACCTTTCGCGCGCGACCGCGCAATAGGAGAACAGCCCCGGAGCGTGCGGAGCCACTCCGTCCACGCCTTCGCGCCGAAAGTCGACGAGGCCTTCCAGCAACCGCGCGGCGAGCGCCTTTTTCAGATCGAGAGCGATGTTCATCCGCGGAGGCTAGACGCGAAGAGAAGGGGCGGCAAAGCCGGTTTGACCGGAACGGGTTCAAAGCTGCGCGTTCGGGCGCCCGGGGCGGGCGGGGGCTCGCTAGATGGCGCGTCTCTCTTTGGAGTTCGCCCGCCATGAAACCCAAGACCTTCACGTTGAAAACCAGGACCTTCACGTTGAAACCCAAGACCTTCACGTTGAAGCCCAAGACCTTCACCTTCAAGACCGCCTGGATCGCCCTCGTTCTGGCCGCCTCGACGCCGGCGCTGGCGGAGACGCCGCGCGTCGTCGCCGGCTTCAAGCATCCCGAAAGCGTGCTGATCGTCGGCGCGCGGCGCTTCGTCTCCAACATCGGCGAGAAGTTCGATCCGCTGGCGAAGGATGGCGACGGCTTCATCTCCGGCTCGACGGCNGAGGGACGCGTCGTCGCGCTCAAGGCTTTTCCCGCGGACGGCGCCAAACTCGACGCCCCCAAGGGCATGGCGTCGTTGGGCGGGCGCNNCTATGTCGCCGACATCGATCGCATCGTCGGATTCGATCTGACCAGCCGCAAGCAGGTCTTCGAGGCGNNCGCGCGCCCGAGGGCGGGCGACCTTCCTCAACGATCTGACGACGATGGAGGGGCGCTCGTCGTCACCGACACGTTTCGTGGCCTGGTCTCGCGCGTCGACGTGACGAGCGGCGTCTTCACGACGCTGGCGAGCGCTGTCCCCGGCGCGAACGGCGTCGTTTGGGACGGCGCCAGGAAGCGGCTTCTCGTCGTCGGCTCCGGCGCGAAATTCGAGGGCGGCGACCTGTTCGAGATCGACATGACCCGCCCCGACGCGCCGACGCTGAAGAAGCTCGAAAAAGGTCCGCACGGCGTCCTCGACGGCCTGGCGCTGCTCGCCGACGGGCGCATTCTCGTCAGCGATTGGGTGGCGTTCGATCCGCCGCGCCCGGGCGTGGCCTTGGTGTTGGCGCCCGACGGGGANTCGGCCAAGCCGCTGGATTTCGGCCGGCCGCTGATCGGCCCCGCCGATTTCGCGCTCGACGCCGAAAAAGGCGAGATCTGGATGCCGGCGATGGCCGACGGCGTCGTCGTGATCGCCGCTGCGCCGAAGTAAGCGGCCGCGAGGGCGAGCCGGGCGCGCCGCACTCGCCGGGCGTCTGGCGGCGGAGCCGCGGGCGGGCATCTTGCCCCCGCCCGCGGTCTCCCTAAAACCCTCCGCAAGAGCCCCGGCCTTGCGTCGGGGCTTTTGCGTCTGACCACGGGGCGATAACGGCACGGTCACGTCGACGCGAGAACTCAGATGGCGAATGTGGTGGTGGTCGGCGCCCAGTGGGGCGACGAGGGCAAGGGCAAGATCGTCGACTGGCTGTCGCTGCACGCCGACGTCGTGGCGCGGTTTCAGGGCGGCCATAACGCCGGCCACACGCTCGTCATCGACGGCGTCACCTACAAGCTGTCGCTGTTGCCCTCGGGCATCGTGCGCGCCGGAAAGCTGTCGATCATCGGCAACGGCGTCGTCGTCGACCCTATNCATCTGCGCGACGAGATCGCGAAGCTGCGCGGCCAGGGCGTCGCCATCAGCCGCGACAATCTGCGCGTCGCCGAGAACGCGCCGCTGATTCTCTCGCTCCACCGCGACCTCGACAAGGCGCGCGAGGCCGCCGCCGGCGCGGGCAAGATCGGCACCACCGGGCGCGGCATCGGCCCCGCCTACGAGGACAAGGTCGGCCGCCGCGCGATCCGCGTCATGGACCTCGCCGAGCCCGCCTCGCTGCCGGGCAAGATCGAGCGCCTGCTCGCCCATCACAACGCGCTGCGTCGCGGCATGGGCCTCGCCGAGATCGACCCGGCCGCCGTTCTGAAAGAGCTGACCGACATCGCGCCCTCGATCCTTCCTTTCATGGATCGCACCTGGGCGCTGCTCGACGAGCATCGTCGCGCCGGCAAGCGCATCCTGTTCGAGGGCGCGCAGGGCGCGTTGCTCGACATCGACCACGGCACCTATCCCTTCGTGACCTCCTCCAACACCGTCGCCTCGAACGCCGCGACCGGTTCGGGTCTCGGCNNGCGCGCGACGGGTTATGTGCTGGGCATCGCCAAGGCCTATACGACGCGCGTCGGCGAGGGGCCTTTTCCGAGCGAGTTGTTCGACGCGACGGGGCAGAAGATTGGCGAGCGCGGGCGCGAATTCGGCACGGTGACGGGTCGGCCCAGACGCTGCGGCTGGTTCGACGCGGTGCTGGTGCGCCAGACCGCCAAGACCAGCGGCATCGACGGCCTCGCCTTCACCAAGCTCGACATTCTCGACGGCTTCGACACCATCAAAATCTGCGTCGCCTACGATCTCGACGGCCAGCGCATCGACTATTTGCCGGCCTCGCAGGCGGCGCAGGCGCGCGTGAAGCCGATCTACGAGGAGATCGAGGGCTGGAAGGGCTCGACCGCCGGCGCCCGTTCCTGGGCCGATCTGCCGGCGCAGGCGATCAAATATGTCCGCCATGTCGAGGAGCTGACCGGCGTTCCGGTCGCGCTGCTGTCGACCAGCCCCGAGCGCGACGACACCATCCTGGTGCATGATCCTTTCGCCGATTGACGGGGATGACGCCGCGCGCGCGCATTTTTCACGGGGCGTTTTCCGCGCGCGGCATTGACCTCGCCATATTCCGCCGTCAGTTAGACGACATGGCCGAATATTATCCGCTCCTGGCGAGGGCCGTCGCCGGCCTGAAGACCTCGACGCCGCAAGCGCGGCGGGCGATCTACGAACGTGCGCGCGGCGCGCTGCTGGCGCAGCTGCGGGCGATGACGCCGCCCATCCCCGAGCCCGACATCCAGCGCGAGAACGACGCGCTCGACGCCGCCATCGCGCGGCTCGAAGCCGAGGCCNNGACGCGGCCGGGGCGTCCGAGGAGGAGCGCGCGCGCGGCGGCGGCGCGCGCCGCACAGGCGCAGGTGGCGCAGGCCGCCGCGCAGGCCAAAGCGAAAGCGGAGGA
The DNA here is from genome assembly GCA_013693735.1 of Rhodoblastus sp. Lineage (GTDB taxonomy): Bacteria > Pseudomonadota > Alphaproteobacteria > Rhizobiales > Beijerinckiaceae. The sequence goes on from CP059255.1 coordinate 1,674,239, forward strand.
GGACGCGCGCGCGGCCGAGCAGGCCAGGGCGGCCGCCGAACAGGCGCGCGCCGCGCAGGCCGAGGAGGCGCGCCAGGAAGCGCTGCGGCGCGAGGCCGAACGGGCCGAGGCGGAACGGCGAGAGGAAAGGCGCCGGGAAGAGGCGCGCCAGGCGCAGCGCGCCGAGGAGGAGGCGGAGGCTCGCCGCGCCGCCGAGCGCGCCGCGCGCGAACATGCCGAGCAGGAGGCGCGGCTCGCCGCCGAGAAGAAAGCGCGCGAGGCGCGCGAGCGGATCGCCGCGGAGCAGGCCGTCGCGCGCCGTCGCGAAGAGATCGAGCGCGCGATGCGGGCGGCGCAGGCGGGCGGCGGGCCGGAGCAGGGCGCAGCGCGCGCCGGCGCGGGCGAGCCCCCGTTCCGCGTCGACGGGCCCNNCGCTGTGGCGGTGAAGCCGCCGGCTTCGGCCCCGCACAAGCCGGAACCGCCGGCGCCGCCGGCCGCGCCGGACATCGTCGTCGCCGACGAACCGTTGCGCGATTCGAGCGCGGCGCCGCCGATCGCGATCCGTATCGATGACACGGCCGCGCCGGACCGGGGCGATCCATTCGCGTCTTTCGCGGCCGATCGCGACGCGCCGGAGGACATCGGCGCGGGCGCGCCCGAGCTTGAAGGCGATCAGCGCAACCGGCCGGCGCGCCCGGCGGCGCCGCTGCCCCCGCCANNGAGCGCCCTCGCATCTGCGGCATGTCGTGGCGGGGCCACGCTCGCTCTGGTGATCGGCGCCATCGGTTACGCCGCGTGGCTGCTGCGCGACAAGCCGCAGGAGTTGCCGCGGCCAAAGACGGCGGTCGACGCCCCGGCCCAACCCGTCGACGCGGGCGGCAAGATCGCCGATCGCGTCGATGTCGCTCCTCCTNNCTCCGGTGCCCACCGTGCAGGCGCCGGCGCAACCCATCCGTCCGTCCGGCGCCCCAGCGCGTCGCCCGCGCCGCCGCCCGCGCCCGTCGCGCCGGCGCAATTGGCCCCCGCGCGCGCCGCCTTCCTGATCCAGAGCGAGGGGTCCGAGCCGCACAAGACCTATTCCGGCGTCGTCAACTGGCGCGCCGAAAACGGCGTCTGGCGCGCGGACGTGTCCGTGCCGGAGGTCAAGCTCGCGGTCTCGCTGGCGATGAGCAAGAACGCCGATGGCGGTCCAGCTTCCCACAAAATGGATCTGAGGTTCCAGTTCGACGATCCGACCTATCAGATCGGGCGGGTCGGCGTGCCCGAGATGCGCAAGGAGGAAAACCCTTATGGCGACCGGCTGGCCGCCGTCGCCGTGCCGGTGACCCCGAACGTCTATCTGATCGGGCTGCGCAAGGACGAGGCCGACGTCGCCTATAATCTTGAGTTGATCCGGGCGCGGGGCTGGATCGACATCCCGATCGAGATGGCGGACAAGCGCATCGCCAAGGTCACCTTCGAGAAGGGGCCGGCGGGAGACAGCACCCTGGCCGAGGCGGCGAAGGGCTGGTGAGAGCCGCGCGCGCCGACCCATTCGCGGCGCCGCGCTCGTTTCGCCGATCGGGCGTCGACCGGCGCGCCTTCGCGAGCCACGCTCCTCTCCGGGGCCTTGCGCGACCGTCGCGCCGCCCGACGCAGGCGGACGGCGCGGCGTCGACGCCTCAGGCCGCAAGCCGCGCTAATGCGCGAGGAAGGCCGGCAAAGTCATCGACTGAAGAATCTGACGCGTCGCGCCGCCGAGCAGCATCTCGCGCCAGCGCGAATGGCCATAGGCGCCCATCACCAGCATGTCGGCGCCGATGTCGGCGGCGTGGGAGAGCAGCGAATTGCCCGGATCGAGATCGCTGGCGATGCGCTTGAGCTCGGCCTGGACGCCTTTGCGGGCGAGGTGGCGGGTGATGTTGAAGCCAGGCAGGTCGACGGCGTCGCGCATCTTGGGCTCGACGACGGTGACGAGCTGGACGTTTCGCGCCTGCTTGAGGATCGGCATGGCGCCGGCGATGGCGCGCGCGGCCTCCTTGCCGCCGTCCCAGGCGACGAGAATGGTGTCGAGCCGCACCGGCCCGCGATAGATCGAGGGCACCATCACGACGGGGCGGCCGGAGTCGAACAGCAGCGCCTCCACAAGGCCCATGCGCCCGTCGCCCTTTTCGGGTTGAGCGACCACCGATAGGTCGAAATGCCGCGCAAGCTCGGCGAGCGAGCGTTGAAGATCGGGGGCCGNCCCTTCGAGAGGAGCCGTCTCGGCGATGACGCCGCGGCCGCGGGCGTCGTCAACGAAGCGCTCCAGCACCGCGTTCATCGCCGTGCGGGCGCGCGCCTGCAATTCGTCGATGAGCGCGCGGCCGCCCTCCAGCATGTAGCCGGCGGGCAATTCGGAGGCGGTGGCCGCGGTCACCGTCGCGTTGGCCGAGAATCGCGCCGCGAGCCCGAGCGCGAAGTCGGCGACAGGCTCGCGGGTTTCGCGCGGATCGATCAATACCAGAATGTCGTGCATAAGCGGCTCCAGCCGGGCAGCGCCCGCCCGCGGGGCTCCGCGCGGCGCTGGCCGCGCGGCGGGGCGCAGTCTCGCCGATCCTGCGGGGCTGGCAAGCCTGGGCGCGGGCTGGCAGATAAGCGCGTGGCGCAAATTCCTTCGATTCGCATTCTCGGCGTCGATCCGGGCCTCCAGAACACCGGCTGGGGCGTGATCGACTGCGTCGGCTCGCGGCTGATCTTCGTGGCCTGCGGACGGGTGCGTTCGGACCGCGAGCGGCCGCTCGCCGAGCGTCTCGCCCAGCTCTACGAAGGACTCGCCGACGTCATCGCCGCCTATGGGCCGCATGAGGCGGCGGTCGAGGAGACCTTCGTCAACCGTGATCCGCAATCGGCGCTGAAGCTCGGGCAGGCGCGCGGCGTGGCGCTGCTGGTCCCGGCGCGGGCGGGGCTGTCGGTGGCGGAATACTCGGCCAATCTCGTCAAGAAGACGGTCACCGGAACCGGCCATGCCGAGAAGGCGCAGATCGCGATGATGGTGAAGGTGCTGCTGCCCAAATGCGACGCGACCTCGGCCGACGCCGCCGACGCGCTCGCCGTGGCGATCTGTCATGCCCAGCATCGCGGGGCGAAAAAGCTGGCGGGGTAGGGGTGAGGGAACCAGACGAGCTCGGCGGTTTATTCGTGGCTCAAATCGTTCTTGCGTATCCACTCATCGAAATCCGCATCGCTGAACTCATCATTCATGAGCCAGGTCCCCAAACCGACAAATAGGAAGCGTATAAAGAAGAAGTCTTCACGTTGCAGCGTGTCTAGATAGCATCCGAAGTCTTTCGGCTTCGGCCCTTTGAATGGTCCCTTCAATTTGGGCAAGGGCGGAAGCGGATAGATGCCGTTCGCGTGGTGCTTTGCAAGTGTTTCATTCAATTCGTTGATGAAAAAATGTCGCTCGATCCATAGGGCGAGACTTCGCTCGGATCATATCCGACGCCGCCGTGCGTATATCGGCCGGCTGTCCAGTTGGCCGCGAAGGTCAGTATGATTCGCTCCGCAAACTCTTCGTATTCGTAATCTGGATCCTCGGCTTTGAATTCGACGTAGAAGGCCGGCTCCGCTCTGAGGAAGAGCTTCACCGCCGTCGCGGCGTCCGTGGTCGGCTGATCCACAAGCCAGAGTATGACTTCGCCGGCCTGATCCCAGTTCAAATGCTCGGCGGCGGCGTGCGACGTCCGTCGGCAGCGTTTTAATCCAGTCAATCATTCGCTGGGCGGGGGACGCCGATCTGACGAGATCGAAATTCCGAACCGTCGTCGCGCCGGCGCGGCTTTTGACCGCCCGTCTGATGCGATCGGCGTCATAAAGCGTCCCGCTCTTGGGGCTCGCTGAGGGCTTACGGCGCAGCTTCGCCGATTCTGCGCGAAACCAGTCGATCCAGAAGGCATAATTGGCCATACGATAAATCCTGCGAGCATTTCTCCCGCAAACTTAGCGTCAAGACTTTAAAGATATGCTTCGCAGGCGCGACGACGAACGCTAGGCCCGTCCCCGCCGCGACTTCGCGGGTCTCACATAGCTTTCGATAAAGTTGCGGATTTCGGTCGTGCGCGCGTGCGCGTCGAGCAGTTCGGGCTGGACGCCAAGCTGAAACGCGAAATCGGCGCGGGCGGGATCGGCGTCGAGCGCGGCGAGGGCGTCGCAATAGCGCGTCGCGGCGTCAGAGTCGGCGAACAGCCCTTCGGCGACCATTCCCGGCGCGACGCGGCGCAGGATAGTCGCGAGTTCGGCGAGGCTGAACTCGGGATGATATTGAACGCCCCAGAAGCGGCCGCCGTCGTAAGCGATCTCGGCGGCCTGCATCGGCGCCTTGTCGTTGGCCGCCAGCACGGTCGCGCCCGGCGGGGCGAGCGCCACGACGTCGAGATGGTGGCACGGCGCGTCCCATGTCGGCCCGCGGCCGGCGAGNNAAGGATGCGTCGCGCCAGCGGGCGTCGCGGTCAGCGCGCGGGCGATCCCCGCCTCGCGACCCTTCGGGTTGCGCACGACTTCGCCGCCGGCCGCCGCGGCGGCCACCTGCAAGCCCCAACACGACCCGANAAACGGCGTGCCGGACGCGAAGACCGCGCGGGCGAAGTCGATCTGCGCGCGCGTGCCGGGATGGCCGTCATAGATGTTGAGGGCGGAGCCGGTCAGCACGACGCCGTCATAACCGCCGAGCCCGCCGGCGTCCGGCAGATTGGCGCCGGGATCGGCTGGAAAACACAGATCGCAGGTCGCGTCGGGGGCGAGATCGGCGAGGACCTGCGCGTAGGACTCAGAGGNGGTCTGTCCCCAGCCCGCCTTGTGGGCCTCGCGCGCCTCGCGCAGATTGCCTTCGACGACGAGCAAACGCAGTCCAACATGCGACGCCATTGGAGCTTCTCCGGGGCTCGCGCGCAGGAGGCGAGGCCGGTGGAGCTTTGAAGCGGCTTTACGGCTGGGTCAATCGGCAAGCGTGGCTGGTCCTGACGCTGACGACGCTGATCTGGGGCGGCAACGTCGTGGCGGGCCGGGCGGCGGTCGGCGAGATGTCGCCGCTCGTGCTGGTGTGTCTGCGCTGGTTCTTCGCCTTCGCGATGATCGCGGGGTTCGCGCGGGTTGAGGTGGCGCGCGACTTCCCCAAGATCGGGCCGGCCTGGCCGAAGCTCGTGGCGATGGGGACGCTTGGCTTCACCACCTTCAACGCGCTGTTCTATGTCGGCGCGCGCTACACGAGCGGCGTCAATCTGGCGATCATCCANGGCTCGACGCCGGTCTTCGTGATGGTGTTGGCGGCGATCTGGTTCGCGTCGCGATTTCGTGCGCTGCAATGGGCGGGGCTGGCGGTCACGACGCTCGGCGTGGCGATCATCGCCACGCATGGCGATCTGACGCATCTGTCGGCTTTGCAGTTCAATCGCGGCGACGTCTATTGCCTGATCGCCTGCGCGCTGTTCGCCGTCTATTCGCTGGGGCTGCGCACCGCGCCGAAAATCTCGCCGCTCGCCCTGTTCGCGGCGATGTCGCTTTCGGCCTTCGCGCTGTCGCTGCCGCTGGCGATCCTTGAGATCGTGCGCGGAGACGCCTTCTGGCCGAGCGCGAAGGGTTGGGCGATCCTCGCCTATATCGCGGTGGGGCCGTCCTTTCTGGCGCAGTTGCTGTGGATGCGCGGGGTGGCGCTGATCGGCCCGGCGCGGGCGGGGCTGTTCTACAATCTGACGCCGGTGTTCGGCGCGCTGCTCGCGGTGCTGATCCTGCGCGAGCCCTTCGGCCTCTATCACGCGACGGCGCTGGCGCTGGTGCTGGGCGGCATCCTCCTGTCGGAAAGGAAGGCGGGGTAGACGGCAAAACTGTGGGCGGGCGCAACATCGCTTTGCGCAAATGGCCATGGTTCGATAGTTTGTCGAAATGCTGCACGCTTCATTTCGGCGACGCGACTCTGCCCAACTCAGCCTTTTCAAAGAGAGGCCGAACAGTAAGCCGTTTGCCAGCGCTCAAAGGCGCGAGGTTTTTCTCGATGAAGTGCGGACGTTCAGAGCGCTGGGCTCTGCGACGGTTGAATTCGTCGATGAGGGCATCCCTTATCTCGTCAATGAATTCTGGACATCTGGGCAGAGGCAAGCGCACGCTTTGCATGAAATTAGCTATCGCGCTTGCTTTAAGGCTCAATTGCCGGAGTTTTTCATACAGCGACTGACGGATATTGGCGGCACTGTATTTGATCCCTTCATGGGANNCGGTACGACTTTGGTGCAAGCCGCGCTTATGGGGCGAGCTGCCTATGGTAATGACATTAATCCGCTCTCTATTTTTCTTACCCGTCCGCGACTGTCGCCGATAGCGCTTGAGGATATTCGCTCCGCACTTAAGAGAATAGATTGGTCGAGGGGCAAGATAACGCGACGGGACTTATTCGCTTTTTATCACCCGGCGACTTTGAGGCGTTTGGAGGCGCTTCGAACTTGGCTGGGGGCGCAGGGCGACGATCCAGCAGCCGACTGGATCCGTATGGTTGCAATCAACCGGCTTTCGGGGCACTCGCCCGGCTTNTTCTCCGGGCGTTCGATGCCTCCAAATCAGGCGGTGTCGGTTAAAGCGCAGCTTAAGATCAATGAGAAGTTGGGCGCTAGCCCACCAGAGCGGGACGTCTCTGGCTTGATCATNAANAAATCGAAATCGCTGCTCCGCGATGGAGCGCCTCCCTCTGACGTGAGTTCTGGCCTACACGTTGGTCCAGCTTGGCGCGCNCGNGGGATGGCTGACAACTCGGTTGATCTCGTTGTTACTTCCCCACCGTTTCTCGATATCGTCACCTACAGCGCTGACAACTGGCTGCGTTGTTGGTTCGCNGGAATTGATTCAGAGATGGTGGCAATTGCGCATCACCGCAGCGAGAGCGCCTGGCAGGCAATGGTTTATGATACTCTGGGCGAATTGGCTCGAGTTGTGCGGCCCGGCGGGCACGTCGCGTTCGAAGTTGGCGAAGTTCGCAAGGGCAGCGTGTTACTCGAACGGCTCGTATGGCAGGTGGCGGAGAGATTACCNTTTGAGCGGCTCGCCGTGATTGTCAACCAGCAAGAATTCACGAAGACAGCAAACTGCTGGGGCATCTCCAACAACCTCTCCGGCACCAACACTAACCGTATCGTAATGCTGCGTCGAAGGTGATCGTTCGATGAATGATAGCGAAAGACTTACGATTTTGGAAAGCGCTTTGGCTCAAATGCTGAAGCCGATCAGAGGCATACCATTTAACGTCATTATAAAGGCGCTTTCGGAACGGGAGGTCATTAAATTTGANTCGGAAAATGCAGATGACGAGGCCCTATTTGAGAAGTTGAAAATTGCAATCGGGTTGGTTGCTGAGGAAGTTAAAAAGTCTCCAATTCGACGATCGCGACCAAATGAAGTCGGAAATGATATAGAGGGATTTGTTTTGCGCGGTCTTGATGCTGCATCGCTTAAGGCGACGCGGCCGACTTCAGCGGATGGCCATGGGCAGGCGACTGGGTATCCAGATATCTTGATCTACGATGATTTAGGAAGGCCTACATATTTGGAGTGTAAGATATTTTCTCGCGGAACTGGAATGACAACAATGCGGTCTTTCTATCTCTCTCCGTCAAAATCATTCAAGGTAAATAACCCAGCGAGGCATTTGCTGTTAGCATTTGAAATGGAAAAAGAGCCGATACAGGGGTCGGGTGACTCTTTATATAGGCCGCAATCTTTCAAGCTGATCGACTTGCATGATTTATTATGCGATGTTAAGTATGAATTTAACTCTGATAACAGGCGTCTTTACTCTTCGAATCTAATCCTGCTCGAAGGCAACGTTTGATGTTTGTGTAAGAAGCGGTCTCTCACGTGCAATTTTCGGGACCGCGCCAGCAGCGCGGTCCCTGTTTTTCGCGAACGCTCAGAAGCCCAGCGCCTTGGCGCGCTTGACGCCGGGGATGGCCTTGATCTTGTCGATCAGGCCGGCCGGCGCCGCGCCGTCGATCTCCACCAGCGCGATGGCGCCGCCGCCGACCGCGTCGCGGCCGAGGGCGAAGGTGGCGATGTTGACGCCGGCCTCGCCGAGCAGGCTGGCGAAGCGGCCGATGAAGCCCGGCTTGTCCTCGTTGGTCACGTAGATCATCGAGGGCGCGAATTCGGCGTCGACCTTGATGCCCTTGATCTCGACGATGCGCGGCTTGCCGTCGGCGAAGACGGTGCCCACGACCGAGCGCGTCATGTTCTCGGTGGTGATCGTCAGGGTGATCGTCGAGTCATAGTCGGAGCGGCCCTCGCGAGTCGTCTCCTCGATGATCACGCCGCGCTCCTTGGCGACGATCGGCGCGGAGACGACGTTGACGTCGGCGAGCATCGGGCGAAGCAGGCCGGCGATCGCCGAGGAGGTCAGCGCCTTGATCTTCAGCTTGGCGACGTCGCCCTGATAGGCGATCGTCACCTGCTTGATGCCCGTCTCGGTGATCTGACCGGCGAAGGAGCCGAGCTTTTCGGCGAGTTCGATATAGGGCTTGAGCTTGGGCGCTTCTTCCGCCGTGATCGAGGGAAAGTTGACCGCGTTGGAGATCGCGCCGCGGGTGAGGTAGTCCGACATCTGTTCGGCGACCTGAAGGGCGACGTTCTCCTGCGCCTCGGTGGTCGACGCGCCGAGATGGGGCGTCGCGACCACCTTCGGCGAGCCGAACAGCGGGTTCGCCGTGGNCGGCTCCTCGATGAAGACGTCGAAGCCGGCGCCGGCGACGTGGCCCTCGTCGATCAGCTTGCGCAGCGCCGCCTCGTCGACCAGTCCGCCGCGCGCGCAGTTGACGATGCGCACGCCCTTCTTGGTCTTGGCGAGGTTTTCGGCCGACAGGATGTTCTTGGTCTGCGCCGTCATCGGCGTGTGCAGGGTGATGATGTCGGCGCGCGCCAGCAGCCNCTCAAGCTCGACCTTCTCGACGCCGATCTCCTTGGCGCGCTCGGGGCTGAGGAAGGGATCGAAGGCGATGACGCGCATCTTGAGGCCGAGCGCGCGGTCGGCGACGATCGAGCCGATGTTGCCGCAGCCGATGACGCCCAGCGTCTTGCCGGTCAGCTCGACGCCCATGAAGCGGTTCTTCTCCCACTTGCCGGCCTGGGTGGAGGCGTCGGCGGCGGGAATCTCGCGCGCGACCGCGAACATCATGGCGATGGCGTGCTCGGCGGTGGTGATCGAGTTGCCGAAGGGCGTGTTCATCACGATCACGCCCTTGCCGGTCGCGGCGGGGATGTCGACGTTGTCGACGCCGATGCCGGCGCGGCCGATCACCTTCAGGCGCTTGGCGTTTTCGAGAATCTTCGGCGTCACCTTGGTGGCCGAGCGGATGGCGAGGCCGTCATAATCGCCGATGATGGCGGCGAGCTTCTCCTTGTCCTTGCCGAGAGCGGGCTGGAAATCGACCTCGACGCCGCGCTCCTTGAAGATGGCGACGGCGGCGGGCGACAGGGCGTCGGAGATGAGAACGCGGGGTTTGGTCATGGGGACTGATCCTTCGGGATCGCGCGTGCGGCCAATGCGGCTGGTCACGCAGTTGGGTTTGATGAAAGGAATACTGCGACCGTCATGGCCGGGCTTGTCCCGGCCATCCACGCCGCGCCGCGCTTCCTCGTCAGTCGAGATGCGCGGCCCCGGCGCGTGGATGCCCGGCTCAAGGCCGGGCATGACGCTGGAGCGTTACGCGGAGAGCTTCGCCTTTTCGGTCGCAAACGCCCAGTCGAGCCAGTGCGTCAGCGTCTCGACGTCCTTGGTCTCGACGGTGGCGCCGCACCAGATGCGCAGGCCGGGAGGGGCGTCGCGATAGGCGCCGATGTCGTAGGCGGCCTTTTCCTTCTCCAGCGTGGAGGCGAGCGCCTTGGCGAAGGCGGCCTGCGCGTCGGCGGGCAGGGCGGCGACCTTCTCGTCGACCACCTTGAGGCAAACCGAGGTGTTGGAGCGGATCGCCGGGTCTTTCGCGAGGAAGTCGACCCAATCGGTCTTGGCGACCCAGTCCGAAATCGCCTTCGCGTTGGCGTCGGCGCGGGCGATCAGGCCCTTGAGGCCGCCGAGGCCTTTGCCCCATTGCAGCGCGTCGATGTAGTCCTCGACGCAGAGCATGGAGGGCGTGTTGATGGTCTCGCCCTGGAAGATGCCCTCGATCAGCTTGCCGCCCTTGGTCATGCGGAAGAGCTTCGGCATCGGCCAGGCGGGNNGTGTAGCTCGCCGCTCGACCGCGCGGGGCGAGAGGATGAGCACGCCATGCGCGGCCTCGCCGCCCAGCGCCTTCTGCCAGGAGTAGGTGACGACGTCGAGCTTGTCGAAGGGAAGGGCTTGAGCGAAGGCGGCCGAGGTCGCGTCGCAGATCGTCAAGCCCTTGCGGTCGGCGGGAATCCAGTCGCCGTCAGGNNCGCGCACGCCCGAGGTGGTGCCGTTCCAGGTGAAGACGACGTCGTCGTCGAAATTCACCGCCTTGAGATCGGNGATCTCGCCGTAGCCGGCTTTGAGGACCTTCGCATCCTTCAGCTTGAGCTGCTTGACGACGTCGGTGACCCAACCTTCGCCGAAGCTCTCCCAGGCCAGCATGGTGACGCCGCGCGCGCCCAGCAGCGACCACAGCGCCATCTCGACGGCGCCCGTGTCCGAACCGGCGACGATGCCGATGCGATAGTCGGCGGGGACTTCGAGCACCTCGCGGGTGAGGTCGATGGCGAGCTTCAGCTTCGCCTTGCCGACCTTGGCGCGGTGCGAGCGCCCGAGCGGCGCGTCATGAAGGGCTTGGGGTCCAGCCGGGCGCTTCGCGCAGGGGCCGGACGAAAAATTCGCGCAGGCGGGAGCAGCCGCAGGCTTATTCGCAGTCATGTGCCATCCTCTCAGATGGGCGCCTCCCGTTGGGGGAGGTGTCCCGCTGATGGGGGTAGGCGCAGCGCGGACGCGAGTCAAGCGGCGTCGCGGCGGGACTTTGCGTCGCAGCCGCCAAGGTCGCAGCCGCGCGCGACGCGAAAAGGCCGGCGCGGGGCCGGCCTTCTTGAACAGCGTCGTCTCGCGCGGGGCGTCAGTCGATGCGGTAGCGCAGGCCGATGCGGGCTTGATGCTCGCGCAGCTTGCCGCCCACATTGCTTCCGGCGTTGGGCACCTTGACTTGGCCCATGTCGAGATAACGATAGCCGATGTCGAGCGTCACGCCGTCGGCGAGGTCGTAGGCGACGCCGCCCATCAGCGCGAAGGCGAAGTTGGTGCGGGTCTTCGAGCCGGTGTTCGGCGACAGGCCATAGATCGCCGGCGCGTTGCTGTATTGCATCGGCGAGCCGTCTTCGAACTTGGCCTTGCGGTCCCACTTCTCGCGGATCAGCGCGACGCCCGCGCCGGCGCCGACATAGGGGCGCAGTCCGCCGACGGCGCCGAGGTCGATATAGGCGTTGGCCAGCATCGGATAGCGCGAGATCGTCGTCGTGGCGGTCTCGGTGCACAGGTTGTGAATGCCGGTGCTGGTGTTGATGCAACCGTAGCTGGTCGACAGCTTCTGCTTGACCGCCGCGCCCAAACCGATCGTGGCGTCGGCGCGGAAGGTGTCGTTGAACTGGTAGCCCATGCCGAGATCGCCGCCGAAGCCGGTGCGGCGTTTGCCGCCGCCGTCGACGACGCCGGGCAGGCGCATCAGCGGATCGAGCTTGTAGTCGGAGACGTTCATGTCGCCGCGCAGATACCAGCCCGAGCCCCATTCGACGAGCGGCTCGGCGGCGGGGCCGGCGCCTGCACGGGCGGCGACAGATCGGCTGCGCGGGCGCTCGCGGCCCCGAGGCACAGGCTCATCGCCGCGCCGAGGGCGATCCCGACCGCGGCCCGTGCGGAGGCGGCTCCCGTTTTCTCGAAAAGCTTCGCCGTCGTCATGCTCACACCCTCTTGCGACTCACGCGGCCGCCGCTCGGGCGCCCTTCGAAAGCAATCGTGAACCAAGAGTCTTGAAGCTGGGTTAACCTTAACGCCGGCCTGACGATTTTCTTTCGTGCCAAATGAAACCGGCGCGGATCGGGTGATCCGCGCCGGTCGTTTTGTCGGCGAGTGGGCGGTCGGCCCGGCTCAGAACTTGCTGCGCAGCGGAGCGGTCGGGAAGTAGGCGACCGGGGCCGGGGCGTCCGCCTGGCCGAGCATCCAGCGCATGCCGATGCGCACGTCATGCGACTCGAGCTTGCTGGAGGAGACCTTCCACTGGCAGCTATCGAAGCCGCCGCTCGCGCCGCTGCCGTTGAAGCAATGCGAGGCGCCCGACGTGACCTTGCCCAGGTTCATGTAGCGATAGCCGACCTCAAGCTTGAGGTTGGAGGACACGTTGTAGCTCAGGCCCGCCATAAGCGCCCAGGCGAAGCTGGTCTTCTTGCCGTCGCTGAAGAAGCCGCCAGTGGGCATCGCATTTCCGTAAGGACGGGGATTGCCCGAGTTGTCGTAGGCCGACCCCTGAACGGAGTAGCCGTAGAAACCCTGATCGGTCAGCCCGGAAAGGCGGTTCTGCGCGATGCCGACGCCGGCGCCGATATAGGGCGTCACGCCCCAGAAGGTGCCGAGGTCGATGTAGCCGTTGACCATGCCAACGATCGACGAGACGTTGCCGCGGTAGAAATTCCGCAGGACGGACGTGCGCGGACCGGAGTCGTAGGGATTAAAGTAGCTATTGTAGGTGTCCGACCGAAGTTGCTGATCGACAGCCGACAGGTGGGCGCCGCCGCGCCACTCGACGGTCGCGTCCGCGCGCAGCCACTGATTGAGNNCTTGATAGCCGATGCCGAGATCGATGAAGGTGGAGTGCGACAGCGTGGGGTTATTGAAGCCGTNAGCTGCCGGTCGAGCCGGTGTAACATCCTCCCCCATCGCAATAGTCGGTGACCTCGGGATAGGGCGTCGTGCGCAGCTTCGATTCTTGTTGGAGCCGATCCCGACGTCGCCGCGCAGATACCAGCCCGACGTTTCAAGGATCGGCGTGACGACCGGCGCGGGCATCGGGGAGGAGCAGGCAGATCGGCCGCATGCGCAGCCGTGGCCGCCGCGATCGCGACGCCGCCTGCCAGGGTGAGCGCTTTGAGGCTGCCCATAGCGAGTGTTCCTTCGTTGAGGCAGGCGCTTTGAAAACCTGCCGCCTTAGACGAGGAAACACTCGCAAGAACGGGTTAAAGGACACTTAACCTTAACGGCCAAGGTAAACGCGGGCTTTGTTGCGCAATAAGCTGTTGCCGCAACGCGACTTCCCGGCGGCCTAAGCGCTCGCGCGCAGCGCCGCGCAGACCGCGTCCACCGCCTTTTCCACCAGCGCCGCGTCCTCGCCCTCGCCCATCACGCGAATCACCGGTTCCGTTCCGGAAGGGCGCACCAGCAGCCGGCCGCGCGCGCCGAGGCTGGCGCGCGCCTCCTCCACGACCGCGGTGACGCGGGCCTGGGTGATCGGGCGGCCGGCGTCGTAGCGCACGTTTTTGAGAATTTGCGGCGCCGGCTCGAAGCGGCGGCAGACCTCGCTGACCGGCCTGTCCTGCTCGCGCACGACGGAGAGCACTTGCAGCGCCGCCACGAGACCGTCGCCGGTGGTCGAAAAATCCGACAGGATCATGTGGCCGGACTGCTCGCCGCCGAGATTGTAGCCGTGCTCGCGCATATGTTCGAGAACATAGCGGTCGCCGACGGCCGTGCGCACGAGATCGAGGCCGAGCCCGCCGAGAAAGCGCTCCAGCCCCAGATTGGACATCACGGTGGCGACGACGCCCGGCTTGGTGAGGCGGCCGGAATGCGCCCAGCTCTCGGCGATCACCGCCATCAGCTGGTCGCCGTCGACCTTGTGGCCCTTCTCGTCGACGATGAGGACGCGGTCGGCGTCGCCATCCAGCGCGATGCCGATGTCGGCGCGCAGCTGGCGCACCTTGTCGATGAGGGCGTCGGGCGCGGTGGAGCCGACGTCGCGATTGATGTTGAAGCCGTCGGGGTNGACGCCGAGCGGGATCACCTCGGCGCCAAGCTCCCAAAGCGCCTCCGGGGCGACCTTGTAGGCCGCGCCGTTGGCGCAATCGATGACGATGCGCATCCCCTCGAAGGAGATGTTGCGGGNGAGGGTGCGTTTGGCGAATTCGATATAACGGGCGCGCACGTCGTCGACGCGCCAGGCGCGGCCGATATCGTTGGAGCCCGAAAGCTTGGAGACGAGATCGGATTCGATCAGCGCTTCGATCTCCTCCTCGACGTCGTCGGAAAGCTTGTAGCCGTCGGGGCCGAACAGCTTGATGCCGTTGTCCTCGTAGGCGTTATGGGAGGCCGAAATCATGACGCCGAGATCGGCGCGCATCGAGCGCGTCAGCATGGCGACGGCGGGCGTCGGCACCGGGCCCAGCATCATCACGTCCATGCCGGTCGAGGTGAAGCCCGCGCACAGCGCCGTCTCGATCATGTAGCCCGACAGGCGCGTGTCCTTGCCGATGACGACGCGGTGGCGATGCTCGCCGCGGCGGAAGACGACGCCCGCCGCCTGCCCGACGCGCAGCGCCAGATCCGGCGTGATGACGCAATTGGCCGGGCCGCGGATTCCGTCCGTGCCAAAGTATTTGCGGGCCATCGAACGAAACTCCCCAAGATTTCCAAAACCGGACAGGGCGCGTGGACGCACGACAATCATGCGCCGGCGCCGCTTGCAAGACGCGAAAGAGCGCAGGGTGAACGCGCCGGCGCCGTCGATCGGATGCGAAACCCCGCGCGCGGCGGGGGCTCGACGGCGGCGACGCGGCGGGCGCGCTCAAAGCTGGACGGTCGGCTCCGTGCCGCTTTCGGTCGGGCCGATGACGCCGCGACCGGCGGTCGGCACGGCCGGCCCGCGCGAGGGCGGCGGTTCGTCGCCGGGTTCGCGACGCACGGGGCGGCCTTCCATCACAGCGAGAATCTCGTCGCCGGTCAGCGTCTCGTATTCCAGCAACGCCTGGGCGAGCCGCTCGAAGGCGTCGCGCTTGTCGGTGAGGATCTGACGGGCGGCCTGATAGCCCTGGTCGACGAGTTTGCGGACTTCCTGATCGATCTTCTGCGCGGTCGCCTCGGAGACGTTTTGCTGACGCTGCACCGACATGCCGAGGAAGACCTCGTCATTGTTGTCGCCATAGGCGACCGTGCCCAGCTCGTCGGAGAAGCCGTAGCGCGTGACCATCGCGCGCGCCATTTTGGTCGCCTGCTGGATGTCGGAGGAGGCGCCGGAGGTGATGTTCTCCTTGCCGAAGGTCAGNNCTTCGGCGACGCGGCCGCCCATCGCGACCGCGAGCTGGGAGGTGAACTCCTTGTATTTCATCGAGTAGCGGTCGGACTCGGGCAGGAACTGGACGAGACNCAGCGCGCGGCCGCGCGGGATGATGGTCGCCTTGTGGACGGGGACGCCGGCGGGCACCGACAGGCCGACGATGGCGTGACCGGCCTCGTGATAAGCGGTGAGCTTCTTCTCCTCCTCGCTCATCGCCATCGACCGGCGCTCGGCGCCCATCAGAACCTTGTCCTTGGCGTCCTCGAACTCCTGCTGGGTGACGATGCGCTTGCCGCGCCGGGCCGCCAGCAGGGCCGNATCGTTGACGAGGTTCATCAGGTCGGCGCCGGAGAAGCNCGGCGTGCCGCGCGCGATGGTCTTGAGGTTGACGTCGGGGGCGAGGGGAACCTTGCGCACATGCACGCGCAGGATCTTTTCGCGGCCGTTGACGTCCGGGTTGGGGATGACGATCTGGCGGTCGAAGCGGCCAGNGCGCAGCAGCGCGGGGTCGAGCACGTCGGGGCGGTTGGTCGCCGCGATGATGATGATGCCCTCGTTCTGCTCGAAGCCGTCCATCTCGACGAGCAACTGGTTGAGCGTCTGCTCGCGCTCGTCGTTGCCGCCGCNCAGGCCCGCGCCGCGATGGCGGCCGACCGCGTCGATCTCGTCGATGAAGATGATGCAGGGCGCGTTCTTCTTGGCCTGCTCGAACATGTCGCGCACGCGGCTCGCGCCGACGCCGACGAACATCTCGACGAAGTCGGAGCCCGAAATCGTGAAGAAGGGCACGTTGGCCTCGCCCGCCACCGCGCGGGCAGTCAGGGTCTTGCCGGTGCCGGGCGGGCCGACCAGCAGCACGCCGCGCGGAATGCGGCCGCCGAGACGCTGAAACTTCTGCGGGTCCTTCAGGAATTCGACGATCTCCTGGAGGTCCTCCTTGGCCTCGTCGATGCCGGCGACGTCCTCAAAGGTCACCCTGCCATGCGCCTCGGTGAGGAGCTTGGCTTTCGACTTGCCGAAGCCCATCGCCTTGCCGCCGGCGCNCTGCATCTGTCTGGACAGGAAAATCCAGACGCCGAGGAAGGCGACGAGCGGGAGAGCGTTGACGAGCAAGGTCACCAGCAGCGAATTGCCTTCCTGCGGGGGCTTGGCCGAGACGCTGACGCCCTTGGCGACGGCCTTGTCGGTCAGGCTCGACGGGTCGCCCGGAAGATAGGCGAAGAAACTTTGGCCCTTTTCGTCGAGGCCGGTGACGTCCCGGCCCGAGATCGTGATGCTCTTGACCCGGCCCTGATCAATCTCGCTCAGGAGCTGGCTATAGGGCGTCTCCCGCGCGGAGGGGCCGCGTTGGCTCTGTCCGCTGAACTGGGTGACGAGCGCCAGCACCAGAAGGAAGATGATCACCCAGAGCGTGAAATTACGAAAATTCGGGTTCATTCGGCATCCTGACGGGCGCACTGCCCAGCGCCGCGACAGACTGGCCGCGGCGCATGCTTGGCGTTCCAGCGTATTTAGGCGCGAGGCCGAGGAATGCCAAGTCAATCGGGCTTTTCAAGGACCGCTTTCGCATGAGGGCCGCGCCGGGGCGGCGCCGCGCGAAGGGCGAGGCGGCCGTCTCGCAACTCAAGCAAGGTCGTCGCCAGGGTCATGCGGGCGCCCGCGCCGGCCCGCCAGGCGGCGGCGAGGCGCGCCTCCAGCGCCTCCAACCGGTCCAGGCGGGGCTCGCCGCCGCCCGCCTCGACGATCATCGCGCGCAGCACGCGCAAGCGAATCTCCTCCGGCGCGGCGAAGAGCGCCGCCGCGTCGACGCCGTCGGGGCGCGCAAGGTCGCGGCGCGTAGCCGCGGCGGCGGCCTCCAGAGCCAGCTCGGCGCGGCGGGCGCGCCGCGCGAATCGGGCGAAAAGCGCCGGGCTGGCGCCCTCGCGCGCCAGAGCGGGGATCAAGGCCCGCAGCCGCACGCGGGCGAAGCGCGGATCGTCGTTCGAGGGGTCGCTGGCGGCGTCGAGGCCGCGCTCGGCGAGATAAGCGAGCAGGCGCGATTTGGGAAAAACCAGAAAGGGGCGGGCGATCTCCACGCCGTCGCGGGCCGTGCGCGCGGCCATGCCGGCGAGGCCGGCCGGGCCGGAGCCGCGCAGCAGGCGAAACAGGATCGTCTCGACCTGATCGTCGGCGTGGTGGGCCGTCATCACCACCCCGGCGCCGAGGTCGCGCGCGGCTTGCGCCAGCAACGCATAACGCGCCGCGCGGGCGCGCTCCTGAAGCGCCGCGGCGGGCTTTTCGCCCGTCCAGACCAGGCGTCGAACGGGCAGGCCGAGCGCGCCGCAACGCGCCGCCGCGGCGTCGGCTTCGGCCCCCGACCCGGCGCGCAGGCCGTGGTCGACGATGGCGGCCGCCAATGGCGGGCCAGGCGTGCGCTCGCGCCAGGCGACGGCTGCGGCGGCGAGGGCGGTCGAATCGGGGCCGCCGGAGACCGCCAGCAGAATGGTCTCCCGAGCCCAGGGCGCGAAGGCGGCGTCGAACTCGGCCTCGCCGGGAGGACCCGCGGCGGTCGCGCTCAGCACGAGGCGCGCTTCATCTCCCGCTCGGCCCCTTGATCGCGCTGGAGGCGCGCGGATGCTTGCGGGCGATTTCCGCGAAGGTGGCGCAGGCCTGCTCCTTCGCGCCCATTTGCCGCAACGACAATCCGAGCTTCAGCATCGCGTCCGGGGCGCGGGCGGACTGGCCGAAATCGGTGGTCACCTTGAGATATTGCTCGGCGGCGTCGGCGTGGCGGCCGCGCTGGAGCAAGGTCTCGCCGCGATAATAAATCGCGTCGGCGAGCAGCTTGTCGGTGGGGTGCTTCTGCACGAACTGGCGCAGCAGCGCGTCGGCGGTGTCGCACTGGCCGTTGCGAAAGGCGATCAGCGCGTAATCATATTCGGCGCGCACCGGATCGGTCGTCGCCACGCTGGCGCTCGCCGCCGCGGGGCGGCGATGACCTGCGGCTCTCCGGCGCCGGCCGCGGCGGGCGGACGGGGATTGGCCAGGTCCATCGGGGCGTTGGCGTCCTGCTCCTCGATGATCGACGAAACGGAGGCCGTCGCGGCGCCGCGCGCCGGCGGAAGCGGGGCGGAGGGGACGCTCTGACCAAGCTGGCGCGGCGCGCCAGGGCGGCGGGATTGGCGGCCGGATCGAAGGCGTCGCCGCGGCCGGGGCGGGCCGGCGCGGCGGCCGGCTTGCCGGCGAATGGGCCCAGCGTGCCGGGATCGACCTTGACGGCGGGGAGGCGGGCGACGGGGCGGGCGACGTCGCGGTCGGGTTCTGAGCGGAGATCGGCGCGGCGGCGACGGCGGCGGAGCCGGCGAGCGGCGCGGCCTCGATCGCGGAGCGACGGCCGGGGCCGGCGCCGCGGCAGGCGCTGGCTTCTTTCCGCCGGCCGCCTCCTGGAACCGGAACTCGACGTCTTGCTGGAACCGCTTGGCTGGTCCTCAAGCTGGCGGTTGCGGTTTTGCAGCTGCTCGATCTGGCCGGTCAGATTGCGAATCTGGCCTTCGAGCCGCTCGACGCGCACGCCGACGCCGGCTATGTCGGGAGCCTGCGCCATTTGCTGCGGCACGTCCGCGGGCGGGCGCCCGAACAGCTGCGCGGCTGCCGGCGTCGCGAAAAGCGCCAGCGCGAGCGCGCCGGCGCCGAGACGGAAACAATTCACGGCTCGGTCCCTTGACGACGGTGACGGCGCGCCGGTTCTGAGACCAGCAGGAGATGTCGTCGCAGACGGCGACCGGGCGCTCCTTGCCGAAGCTGGTGGTGCGGAAGCGGCCGACGGCGACGCCCTTGGCGGAGAGATAGTNTTTCACGGCCTCGGCGCGGCGCGCGCCGAGCGCGAAGTTGTATTCGCGCGTGCCGCGCTCGTCGGCGTGGCCTTCGATCAGGAAGGAGACGTTGGGATAGCGCGTCAGCCAGGCCGATTGCTTGTCGAGCGTGGACTGCGCGGTCGCCGTCAGCTCCGAGGAGTCCGATTCGAAGAAAACCCGGTCGCCGACATTGCGCGCGAAGTCCTGCGCGCTGCCCGGCGTCACTCCGCCCGCGCCGAGACCGCCGCCGGTTCCCGCCTCGTCGGGATTGCTGCGGGCGCAAGCCGCCAGAGCGAGCGCCACCGTCGTCGCCAGCGCCATACGCGCCGCTTTGCCCTTCCATCCGATCGTCAACGCCATCGTCCTTCTCAATCAAAGCGCGCAGACGCGATCGCGCCGCGCCTCTTGCGTCGTCAATCACAGCGCGGCCTCCGCCGCAATCGCAGCACGCGCGCATCGCAGCCATTTTCGCGCCGCGCGCCGCCGCCGCCCTCCTGTCGACCTGCGTCGAAGGCGACGACGCAAGCGAGAAAAAGGTGGTTTGCGGCGCCTATGCGGCGAGGCGCGTCGAAAGCGACGGCGCGCCGAAGCGCGCCGCCTTTTTCCGAGTGAGGCGAAAAGGCCTCAGTCGCCGCGTCAGGCGCGGGCGCGGGCGAGCTGATCGAGCGCGTCGGCGGCCTGCGCCACCGCCCAGCCGCGCGGGCCGTTGGCGATGTCGTTCTCCTGCGCGGCGCGGGCGATCAGGCGCATGTCCTGCGCGTTGGCGGGGGCGCCTTGAGCAGCTTGACGAGCGTCTGATAGCGCGCCTCGCCGGCTCGTTGGCCTCGCCCGACAGACGCATCCAGCCGGGGATGCCGCCCTGGCGCTCGGCGTCGGCGATCTCGGCGGCGTAGCGATCCATCTTGCCGCGCAACGCCTGCGCCTGCGCCCACAGCTTGCCGACCGCGGTGTCGCCCTGCGCGGCGGCGAGGCCGGCGGCGGCGGCCGGGGTGGCGGCGGCGGCGACGGCTGCGCCGGCGAGGAGCGCGGCGGCGGTTCATCTGCATGGTCATCTGCGTTTCTCCAGTTCAGGTTGGACCGGGAAACAACTCTCTGGTTCGCCCGGCCGCACGACGCGCCCGATCCGGGCGGATCGTGCGGGGCGAGAGTCGTGGAGCGCGGTTGAACGGGAGTTGAACGGCGCGTTCAGATTCGCGCCGCGCGCCGTTCAGGCGAAACTTATCCCAGCAACGGCCCCCAGGCCGGATCGCTGGCGTAGTTGGGCGTCGGCACCGGGAATTCGCCCTTGCCGAAAATGTCGGCCATGAAGATCTTGCCGCCCGGCCCGCCCTGCGCCTCGCGGAAGAACATCACGTAAAGACCGTTGGGCGCGAAGGTCGGGCCTTCGTTGTGGAAGCCTTCGGTGAGGATGCGCTCGCCCGAACCGTCCGGCTTCATGACGCCGATCGCGAAGGTGGAGCCCTTCTGTTTGGTGAAGGCGATCATGTCGCCGCGCGGCGACCAGACCGGCGTCGAATAGCGGCCCTCGCCGAAGGAGATGCGCTTGGCCGCGCCGCCGGAGGCGCCCATCACGTAAATCTGCTGCTGGCCGCCGCGGTCGGATTCGAACACGATCTGCGCGCCGTCGGGCGAGTAGCAGGGCGAGGTGTCGATCGCCTGGGTGTCCGACAGGCGGGTGGTGGCGCGCGAGCGCAAATCCATCGCGTAAAGATTCGACGAGCCGCCCTGTTGCAGCGACAGGATCACGCGCTGGCCGTCGGGCGAAAAGCGCGGCGCGAAGGTCATGCCCGGAAAATTGCCGACGACCTCGCGCTGGCCGGAGTCGATGTTGAGCAGGAAAACGCGCGGGTCGCCCTCGCCGAAGGACATGAAGGTGACCTCCTGCGAGGAGGGCGAGAAACGCGGCGTCAGAACCAGATTGTCGCCCTTGGTCAGGTAGCGCACGTTCGCCCCGTCCTGGTCCATGATGGCGAGGCGTTTGCGGCGCTGGTCCTTCGGGCCGGTTTCGTCGATGAAGACGACGCGGCTGTCGAACAGGCCCTTTTCGCCGGTGATGCGCGTGAAAATCGCGTCGGCGACGATGTGGGCGACGCGGCGCGCGTTGTTGGGGTCGGTCACGTATTGCTGGCCGGCCGCCTGCTGACCAGTCGCCACGTCCCACAGCCTGAATTCGGTGCGGCTGCGCCCGTCGGGGCCTTTGGCGACGCGTCCTGTGACGACGAATTGCGTCGCGGCGGCGCGCCATAGCTCCATCTGCGGCGGCTGGTCGGGATTGGCGATTTCTTCGGGGAAGCTCTTCGGGTCGACCGGATTGAGAAACACCGAGCGGCGAAAATCGCCGTTGATGATCTGCGAGGTCTTCGCGCCGCCCTCGGCCTCGCCGACGAAGGGGGTCAAGGCGATCGAGACCGGTTTGAACTGGCCGCCGCGAATCGTCAGGTCGATGTATTTCTCCTGCGAAAACGCGGAGGCGACAGGCAGAATCGGCGCGGCGGCGAAACCGCCCATGAGAGCGAGAGCGCGGCGGCGGTTGAAAACGAACATCGTGCGGACCTTGGCGGACGAGCGGATGGGGCGAGGTTCGGGTAGGGCGCAATTCCGGCGAAAGCCGGGCGGGGCGTCACATCTCCTGCGGGTCGAAGCGCAGGGTGCGGGCTTTCCATTGCGCATGATAGGGCGCGTATTGAGGAGGGATCTTGATCGGGTCGCAGCGGCGCACCGCGCGCATGGCGCTGTCGGCGAGCGAGCGCTCGGCGGCGTCGCCGGGCGCGTTGACCAGAACCGGTTCTGCCGCCAGCGAGCCGTCCGGATTGAACAGCACGCGGATCTGGGGAATGTAGGTCTGGCCGTCGAAGCCGAACTTGTTCCAGCAGCCGCGATACTGCTCCTGCAAATAGCCGTCGAGCTGTCCCCACATCGAGGGCGACATGCGTTCGGCGCGCGCCGTCGGCGAGCCAAGCGCGGCGGTCTGGGCCGGTTGCGGGGCGGCGGCGGCGCGCTGCTGGGGACGCTCGCGCGAGATCGCGGCGCGCACGTCGGCGGCGTTGAAGCGCGAAGGCTGGGTCTCGTCGGGACGCGCGCGCTCCTCGGCGCGCTTGGCCTCGATCAGCTTGGCGGCTGGTCGGGTCTGGCCTCGGGGCGCGCCTCCGGTTTGGGCAAGGCCTTCGCCTCGACGCGCGGACGCGGGGCGGCGTCGGCATGTCGTCGCTGCGCGTCTCGACGCGCGCCTCGCGGCGCGGCTCGACGGGTTTGCGCGGCGGCTCGACCGGGCGACGCGGCGGCTCCGGCGCGGGGATCGCCTCGGCGTCCTTCGGCTCGGGCTCGGGGCGGGACGATGGGGCGGCGTCGGCGGCGCGGGGATCGGCGCGGGCTGGGGACGCGGCGGCGGTTCGGGCGTCGCCATCGCCACGCGCGGGGCGCGGGCGGCGGCGTGGGGACCGGGGTCTCCTGCGGCTCGGCCTGGCGGATCGGCGGCGGGGCGGCGTCGGGACGTCGCGCTCCTCGGGCTTTTCGACCGGCTTTTCGGGCTTGACGACGCGCGGCGCCTCGCGCTCGGCCTTGACGGCGGGCTTGGGGCGGCGGGCGCCTCCTTCTCGCCTTGCGTCACCTGATTGAGGTCGGCCTGAGTGACGACCTCGATGGGGATCGCCTCCTGCGCCTCCTCGAAGCTGCGCGCGTCCGAAAACCAGATTCCCGCCACCGCGATGCCGACGATATGCATCAAGGCCGAGGCCACGAAGCCCCAGTCGACGCGGCGATCCGCGAAGACCCCGCGTTTGGCGGGCTCGACCTCGGCGACGGCGCTCATTTCTTCTCGGGTTCGGTGACCAGCGCGACCTTCTTGTAGCCGGCGCCGGTGACGAGGGCCATGATTTCGGCCACACGGCCGTAGTTCACGGCGCGCGCGCGGATGTAGATGCGCTCGTCGGGGCCGGCGGCGAGCGGCTGGATCTTGGCGATCAGCTCGTCGACCTTGACCGGCTGATCCATCAGGAACAGCTCGCCCTTGTCGTCGATGGCGATGGCGATCGGCTTCTTCTCGATGTTGAGCGGGGCCGCCTTGGTCTGCGGCAGGTCGATCGGCACGCCGGTCGCCAGCAGGGGCGCGGCGACCATGAAGATGATGAGCAGCACCAGCATGACGTCGATGAACGGCGTCATGTTGATGTCGGCCATCGCGCTGTAGCGCGGCGCGCCGCGGCGACGACGTCGCCCGCCCTTCGATCCGGTCGCTCCGACGCTCATGCCCATAGCGAGACCCTCAACGCTGCGGCCGTCACGCGGCGCGGTCGCGGTTCGACGCCGCGTGGCTGTCGATCTGGCGCGACAGGATGGAGGAGAATTCGTCCGCGAACGTCTCTAGCCGGGCCTGCACCTTGGCGACTTCGCCGGAAAGCTTGTTGTAGGCGATCAGCGCCGGGATGGCCGCGAACAGGCCGATGGCGGTGGCGAACAGCGCCTCCGCGATGCCCGGCGCGACGACGGCGAGCGAGGTGTTCTTCGAGGCGGCGATGGAGCGGAAGGAGGTCATGATGCCCCACACCGTGCCGAACAGGCCGACGAAGGGGCCGGCCGAGGCGGTGGTGGCGAGCACGAGGAGATGGTTTTCGAGCCGCTCGACCTCGCGGGCGATGGAGACGTCGAGCACCTTCTCGATGCGCGCATGCAGGCCCATGAAGGCGCCGCGCGAGGTCTCGAAAGATCGTTTCCATTCGCGCATGGCGGCCACGAACAGCGATGCGGCGCCGGTCGTGGGCTTCTCGACGAGGCTGCGATAGAGCTCCTCCAGCGAGTTGCCGGACCAGAAGGCCTCCTCGAACTCGTCGATGGCGCGACGCATCTTCGAGAGCATCAGGGTCTTGTTGAAGATGATCGCCCAGCTCCAGATCGATGCGACGATCAGGCCCATCATCACCACCTTGACGACGAAATGGGCGTTCCAGAACATCGTCCAGATGGAGATTTCGGCGGGCGCGCCGGCGACAAGCTCGGCTGGGGTCATGGGCTGGCGATCCTTGTCTTGCCTGGTCGTGGCGCGCCTGTGCGGAGGGGCGGCCGGCGTGATCCCGACGACGCCGGGCGAAACGTGGCGCTCCGTCTGCGCGCGGAATCGGTCAATTTCCGGGCGCCGGGCCGCGAGGCCCGGCTTTACCGGGTTTTTCCCGTCCAGTTAAGCGGTCGTCAGGGTTAACAGGCGGTTAGCGGCGCCAAGGTCAACGCAGTCCGCCGGCCTCGCCCGGCCCGCGCTCAGCGCCCCTTGCCCTTCTCCGCCGCGCGGCGCATCGCTTCGGCCAACGCGCCTCCCATAGCGCCGCCGCCCTGCGCGGGGCGCTCGGGCTGCTTCATGAAGCGTTGCTGGTTCTGGCTCGGGCGTGGGCCGTCGCGTCCGCCTTCCCTTGGGCCGGAGGTCTTGGCCCCCGGCTGATCGTCCATGCGCATCGATAGCGCGATGCGTTTGCGCGGCTTGTCGACCTCCATCACCTTGACCTTGACGATCTGGCCGGGCTTCACGACGTCGCGCGGGTCTTTGACGAAGGTGTTGGCGAGCGCCGAGACGTGCACCAGCCCGTCCTGATGCACGCCGATGTCGACGAAGGCGCCGAAGGCGGCGACGTTGGTGACGACGCCCTCTAGAATCATGCCCGGCTTGAGATCGTCGAGCGTTTCGACGCCGTCCTGAAACTGCGCGGTCTTGAAGGCGGGGCGCGGGTCGCGGCCGGGCTTTTCAAGCTCCTTGAGAATGTCGACGACGGTCGGCGCGCCGAATTTCTCGTCCGTGAAATCGGCGGGCCTGAGCCCGCGCAGGGTGGCGGAATCGCCGATCAGGGCGACGATGTCGCTCTTGGTGCGTTCCAGAATGCGGCGCACCACGGGATAGGCCTCGGGGTGGACGCCGGAGCGGTCGAGCGGATCGTCGCCGTTCTGAATGCGCAGGAAGCCGGCCGACAATTCGAAGGCCTTGGCGCCCAGGCGCGGCACCTCCTTCAGCGCGGCGCGGGNTGCGGAAGGGCCGTTGGCGTCGCGATGGGCGACGATGGATTGCGCCAGCGTCTCGCCGACGCCGGAGACGCGCGCCAGCAGCTTGGCGGAGGCGGTGTTGACGTCGACGCCGACGGCGTTGACGCAATCCTCGACCACGGCGTCGAGCGAGCGGTCGAGCTTATGCGGGGCGAGGTCGTGCTGATATTGCCCGACGCCGATCGCCTTGGGCTCGACCTTCACGAGTTCGGCGAGCGGGTCTTGCAGGCGCCGCGCGATGGAGACCGCGCCGCGCACGGTGACGTCGAGGCTCGGCAGCTCCTTCGATGCGACTTCGGAGGCCGAATAGACCGAGGCGCCGGCCTCGCTGACCATCACCTTGGTCAGCTTGAGCGCGGATATTTGGCGATCGAGCTCGGCGGCGAGCTTGTCGGTCTCGCGCGAGGCGGTGCCGTTGCCGATGGCGACCAGCTCGACCTTGTGGCGGGCGCAGAGCGCGGCGAGGATCGCCAGCGACTCGGCCCATTTGCGCTGCGGCTCGTGCGGGAAGATCGCGCCGGTGTCGACCACCTTGCCGGTGGCGTCGACGACGGCGACCTTGACCCCGGTGCGGAAGCCCGGATCGAGGCCGAGCGTGGCGCGCGCGCCGGCGGGGGCGGCGAGCAGAAGATCGCGCAGATTGGCGGCGAAGACTTTCACGCCCTCCTCCTCCGCGAAGGTCCACAGCCGCATGCGCAAATCGACGCCCAGATGCACCTCGATCTTCGTGCGCCAGGCCCAGCGCACCGTCTCCATCAGCCAGGCGTCGGCCGGGCGGCCGCGGTCGGCGACGCCAAAGCGCGCCGCTATGGCGCGCTCATAGGGGCCGGGAATGCGCGAGCCGGGCTCGGCGTTGGGATCGGAGACGAGTTGCAGGTCGAGCGCCTCCTCGCGCTCGCCGCGGAACAGCGCGAGGATGCGGTGGGAGGGCAGTTTCGCGAGGGGCTCGGAGAAATCGAAATAATCGGAAAACTTCGCGCCGGCCTCGGCCTTGCCCTCGCGCAGTTTCGAAACCAGCTTGCCGGCCTTCCAAANATCCTCGCGCAGGCGGCCGACGAGATCGGCGTCCTCGGAAAAGCGCTCGACCAGAATGGCGCGCGCGCCTTCGAGCGCCGCCTCGGGCGTCTTGACGTCCTCGCCCTTAAGGAAGGCGGTCGCCTCGACCTTGGGGTCGCGGCCCGGATCGGCGAGCAACAGGTCGGCGAGCGGCTCAAGCCCGTGCTCGCGCGCGATCATCGCCTTGGTGCGGCGCTTGGGCTTGAAGGGCAGGTAAATGTCCTCAAGCCGGGCCTTGGAGTCGGCTTCGAGGATGCGCTTTTCGAGCGCGTCGTCGAGCTTTCCCTGCTCCTTGACGGATTTGAGGATGGCGTCGCGGCGCTCCTCCAGTTCGCGCAGATAGCGCAGGCGCTCGTCGAGCGTGCGCAGTTGCGCGTCGTCGAGGCTGCCGGTCGCCTCCTTGCGATAGCGGGCGATGAAGGGAACCGTCGCGCCGCCGTCGAGCAATTCGACCGCGGCGTTGACCTGTCCCTCGGCGACGCCGAGTTCGGCGGCGATGCGGCGGTTGATCGGCGGAAGAACGGACGTGGCCATGAAGGCTCCTCGACTCACGGGGATGAGGGGAGGGCCTTCTAGGGCCGGGCGCCGGCGCGGTCAAAGTGGGCTGTGGAGCGAACCGGATCAGCCTTTGCGGGCCGACAGATAGCGCTCCTCCCAGCCCTTGGGCGGCGCGGAGCCGTCAAGCGGCGCGTCGGGCAGGCCGCGTTCGCGCAGCATTTTGCCGATCTCGACGCGGGTTTGCGCGCTGATGGAGCCCCAGCGGGCGGTCACCCGCGGCGGCGCGTAAAAGCGGCTGCGGCACTCCAGGGCGCGCAAGAAGCGGTCGGCCGCCAAGGGCGAGTCGCGTCGTCCGCCTTCGCCGCGGTCGAGCATGTCGGCGAGTTCGGCGGCGGCGTCGGCGTGACAGACGTCGCCCATCGCGTCGAGGGCGGCCAAGGCGGCGGCGGCGTCGACCTTGCCGCCCAGACCCCTTCGCGCCATTCGCGCGAAATCGAAGCGCGCGTCGAGCGACCTTGCGAGGAGGCGAGCTTGTAGAGGCCGCGCGCCGAGGCCAGGTCGCGCGGGCCGCCCTCGCCGCGCTCCAGCATGCCGGCGAGGCGCCAGCGCGCGGAGCGGCCGCCGGCCTCTTCATAGAGGCGGCGCGCGCGACTTGGGTCTGCCGGGCCGCCGACGCCCGCCTGAAGCATGCGCGCGGCGTAGTCGCGCGCTTCGGCCGAGCCGGCGTAGGCGGCCGAGAGCAGGAGCTGGCGGGCGCGACGGCGCTCGTCCTCGCTCGCCCCGGCGGGTGATCGAAGCCGCCGGCGGGCAGGCGGACGAGACGGCGCGCGTCGTAAAGCTCAAGCGCCTCGGCGAGCTGGGCGCGCGCCGCCTCGCGCAGGGCGGGCTGTTCGGCCGGGCTGGCGCGCAGGGCCTGCGCCTGCGCGCCGGCGGAGGCGAGCCCCAGAACCGAGGCGGCGACGACCGCGAAGGCGCGGGGTTCATCGCGAGACGCTTGCGGAATCGCGCGTCGCCGAGGGCGTCGTCGCGGCGATGCGGGCGCGCGCGGCCTCGGGCAGACGACGCGGGCGTCCGCCGGCGACGACGGCGATCCGGACCTGCGCCTCCACGAGACTCACGTCGTCGCGCAGAACGCGCTGCGCGAGCGTGGCGGAGGCGCCCGACAAGGCCGTCGCGCGCGTCTCCACGCGAATCACGTCGTCCATGCGGGCCGGGCGAAGCCAGTCGATCTCCATGCGCCGCACGACGAAGGCGGCCTGCTCGGCGCCTTCGTGCAAGTCGCGTTGGCCCACGCCGAGCGCGCGCAGCCATTCCGTGCGGCCGCGTTCGAGAAAGCGCAGATAGCTGGCGTGATAGACGAGTCCGGAGAAATCGGTGTCCTCGTAATAGACGCGCAGATCGAGGGTGTGGACGCCCTCTTGCAGACGTCCGCCGAGCGCCGGCGCGGTCACGGGCGCTCGCTTCGCATGGTTCGCCGCGCCTTCGTCCGGGCGGCGGAGCGGATAGAGCCGGTCGGCTCCTGATCGGCGTCGGGCTCCGCCGGCGCAGAGTCGTCCTCGTCGCCGCGTTGGGCGCCGACCGCGGCGGGCGGGCGCGGGGCGAGGGCGTGCGCGGCGCGCATCGGCGCGGGCGGCGGCGCGCTCAGCGCCAGCGCCGAGACCGGGCCGCCGGAGGCGGGCGCGTCGATCTCGGGCGCGGCGTTGGCGTCCTGCTCGATCTCGGCGGCGTCGGGGATCTGGTCGCGATCCTTCAAGGTCGGCAAAGGCGCGCTCGGGCGGCGGTTNNTCGGATTGCAATAGCGCTTCGGGCCCTGCGAGGTGGCGCCGTGATTGCGCAGATCGAGGTGGAAATGATCGTGATGGGCCGGCGCGCCCGGTCCCAGCGCGGTGGTGAACTCCTCGCAGCCGTCGGCGAGCGTGTCGCGCAGAAAGGCGCGTTCCTGCTCGTCGGGCGAGCGCCAGCTCTTCTTGACGGTGATCACGCGTCCGTCGGCGAGGCGGAAGCCGCCGATGTCGATCGCGTTGCCGAAGGCGTGCTCCGACAATTTACCGGCGCTTGAGCCCACCATGCCGCGGCAGGAATAGCCGCCGGTCTGCACCAGGCCGACGACCGGCTGGCCGAAACGCGCCTGCGCGGCCGGCTGGACGCTTTGCGCGATCCAGGTCTCGACTTCGGCGATGGCGGGGCAATTCAGCGTGATCGCCTGCGCCAGCGTCACGGCGCCGTCGGAAAAAGCGGTGACCTTGAAGCCTGAGTCCATGCCGCAAATTCCGCGGCCCGCGACGGCGCCGACGGGCTGCTGATGCGCGCTGGCGCGCACCCGCTTCTGCGCCATGCAGGCGGCCTCTTCCTGGCTCCGCCATTGGGNGCGCTGGGGCCGCTCGAAGGTCGAGCAGCCCGCCAGCGTCGCCAATAACGCGGCGATCCAATATGGCTTTACGCAACGCGCCATGACGACGAAATTAGACGCTTCCGGTTAAGGCGGTGTGAACCATGCCCGCCCGCCGGGGCGCCAAATCGGGAGATCGCCATGATTTCGCTCTGCGTCGCCGGCTCGACGGGATGGGTCGGGCGGGCTCTGGTCGCCGCGCTCGCGGGGCGCGACGATTTGCGGCTCGCGGCCGCCGTGTCGCGCTCGCATGCGGGGCAGGACGCGGGCGAGGCGGCGGGGCGGCCGCCAACNGGCGTCATCGTCTCCGGTTCGCTGCGCGAGGCGATGCAGACGCCTTTCGACGTGCTGATCGACTACACCAAACCGCATGTCGTGAAGGCGCATACGCTCTCGGCGCTGGAGCATGGCCGGCATGTCGTGGTGGGAACCTCCGGCCTGTCGGGCGCCGATTACGACGAGATCGACGCCGCCGCGCGGACGGCGCGCAGGGGCGTCGTGGCGGCCGGCAATTTCTCGATCACCGCGACATTGCTGAAGCGCTTCGCGCTGGAGGCGGCCAAATATGTCGCCGACGTCGAGGTGATCGACTACGCGAGCGCCGCCAAGCCCGACGTTCCCTCCGGCACNGGGCGCGAGCTGGGCGAGCTGCTGGCGCAGGCGCGGCTTCCCGGCACGGCCAAGCCCGTCGACGCGCTGACCGGCCTGCGCGAGACGCGCGCGNNCGCGGTCGGCGCGCCGCGGCCGGTGCAGGTGCATTCGGTGCGCATGCCCTCCTTCGTGCTCTCCTGCGAGGCGATTTTCGGCGCCGCCGACGAGCGGCTGACGATCCGCCACGACGCGGGAGCCTCGGCCGCGCCCTATGTCGCCGGCACGCTGCTGGCGGCGCGCGCCGCGCCCAAGCGCATCGGCCTGACGCGGGGATGGACTCGCTGCTGTGAGGCGGGGCCGGCTCAGGCCGGCGCGGCGTTCGCCTCGCGGATCAGAGCGCGCAGCCTCAGCCCGCCGGGATCGCGCTCGGCGCCTTCGCTCCAGATCGGCCGGTAGGGGAATTATGGCGTCGAGAACGGCAGGTCGAACAGGACGAGGCCGCGCAAGGTGAGGTGTCCGCGCCGCGCGACGCCGGTCAGGCTGTCGCGGGCCAGAGTTTCGGCGCGGCATGGCGCACGTGTCGCCTCGCTCCCGAACGAACCATCCAGCGCGCCGGACGCGAGCACGCCACGCATGAGGAGGAGATTGGGTCGGGCCGTGCGGAATTCATGAGATGGAAAAAGCCGAACTCAATTCACTTCCATCGCGACGGCGATCCAGGCGATGCTGCGCGGATTCGAAGGGAGCGTCGTGATGTCGGCCAATCTCAACCGCCCCGGTCCGGGGCGCGCGGCGGTCGCCGCCGTGATTTCGGCGGCGTGTCTGCTTATGGCGTCGGCCGCCTGCGCCGAACCGGCGCCGGCCTCGATCGCCGGGCGCTGGCGCAGCGTCGCGCCGGAGGCGCAGGGGCCGATCTTCGCGACGCGCGATTTCCGCATCGACGCCAAGCGCTGGCGGGTGCGCTACCGCGCCTTCGCCGACGCGCAGGGCGCGACGCCCTTGTTCCAGATCGACGTCGCGGGGGTCTATCGGCTCGGCGGCGTCTCGCCGGTCGGCCCGGACGTGCGCGAGGGATCTTTCCGGCGCTGGATCGTCGGCTGACCGCGCTGAGCCCGCAGGGCGTCGCGATGTTCGCGCAGATGGGCTGCACGCTCGCCGTCGGCGTCGCGCGCGATCTGGTCGATACGGGTTGCGGCTTCGTTCCCTCGCTGATGAGCGTGATGGGCGAATATGACCTCGCGTCGATCCGCGACGGCGCGCTGTATTTCGGCGACCGCTCCGGCGACCTCGCCAAGGCGCGGCCGAGCGCGCTGACGCCCTATCCGCTGCGGCGGCGCTGAACGCTTGCGTTCGCGCGCATGGTCTGGAGCCCGGCCTGAAGGGCGGGTGATGCGCGCCGGTTCGAGCGCGCCGCGTCAGTGCGCGTCGCCGCCCGCGCCCGGCCGCGCGGGGCGGCGCATCAAAGGCGTCAGCAGGATCAGCACGACGAACAGCATCGTCAGCGCGAAGAAGACGTCGCCGATGGCCATGACGAAGGCTTGCTGACGCACCATCAGGGACAACTGTTTGAGCGCGGNCGAGCCCGCGTCCGATCCCAGGCGCGGCGTGAAGGCTTGCGTGAGCGTGTCGAGGGTTTCGAGCGCCTTCGGGCGCGTCCAGCNCACCGAGTCGTGCAGGCGTTGCAGGTGCAGGTCCCAGCGATTGTTCATCACGGTGTTGATGAGCGCCAATCCAACCGCGCCGCCAAGATTGCGCATCAGATTGTAGAGCGCCGAGGCGTTTTTCAGTTGCTGGTTGGGCAGCGTGCCGAGGGCGAGATTGTTGATCGGCACCATGCACAGCATCAGCGACGATCCGCGCAGGATTTGCGGGATCAAAAGCTCGTGGANATCCCAGTCTCTGGTGATGTAGTGCGCCTGCCAGGTGCCGAGCCCGAAGCCGAAGAAGCCGACCGCGATCATCCAGCGCGGATCGACGCGCGTCATCAGCTTGCCGACGACCGGCGCCGAGAAGAACATGCAGACGCCGGTGACGAACATCGTCTCGCCGATCTGAAGCGCGGAGTNAGCGCGCACGCGGGCGAGATAGACGGGATAAAGATAGGTCAGCCCGTAAAGGCCGATGCCCATCACGAAGGTGAAGATCGTGCCGGTCGCGAAATTGCGGTTGGCGAAGGCGCGCAGGTCGACGATGGGATGCGTCGAGGCGAAGGAGCGCCAGAAAAACACCAAGGCGCCGAGCGCGCAGGCGACGGCGGNCGAGACGATGCGGTCGTCGGCCAGCCAGTCCTTGGAGGNGCCTTCCTCCAGCACATATTCGAGCGCGCCGAGAAACACCGCCATCGAGATGAGATGCGTCCAGTCGAAATGCTTGAGAAGCGAGAAGTCGGGTTCGTCGAAATCGATCAGCGCCCAGGCGGCGATCGTCACGCAGACGCCGGGGATGAGGTTGACCAGAAATAGCCAGTGCCAGGAAAACAGATCGGTGAGATAGCCGCCGACGGTCGGGCCGATGGTGGGGCGAGCGTCACCACNCAGGCCGACGATGGGCGCGATCAAAGGCTGCTTGTCGCGCGGGAAAATCACGAAGGAGGAGGCGAAGACGGTCGGAATCATGCCGCCGCCGATGAAGCCTTGCAGGGCGCGCCAGACGATCATCTCGTTGATCGTCGAGGACATCGCGCACATGACGCTGGCGAGGGTGAAGCCGCCGGCGGAGATCGCGAACGTCACGCGCGTCGACAGGGCGCGCGACAGATAGCCGGAGAGCGGAATCATGATCACTTCGGCGATCAGATAGCTCGTCTGCACCCAGGCGACCTCGTCGGCGGAGGCGGAGAGCCCGGCCTGAATTTCGGCGAGCGAGGCCGAGACGATCTGGATGTCCAGGATCGCCATGAACATGCCGAACACCATCGCGACGAAGGTGACGAGCCGGCGCGCCGGAACGCCCGCGATCATGCGCGGGGCGCGCGGCGCGGCGGTCGCGGCGAGCGTGGTCATGATCTCTCATCCATCGCGGGTCGCCTTCAGCGTCGGGCGGCGGCGCGGGTGTCGACGCTGGCGGTCACGGACAGGCCGGGGCGCAGTTCGCCCTTGCGGGCGATTTCGGCCGGAATCGCGATGCGCACCGGCACGCGCTGCACGATCTTGGTGAAGTTGCCGGTGGCGTTGTCGGNGGGCAGCAGCGAGAACTGCGCGCCCGAGGCGGGGGCGAGGCTGGCGACCTCGCCTTCGATCTTGCGGCCGCCGAAGGCGTCGACCTCGATCTCGACCTTCTGGCCGGGGCGCAGGCGCGCGAGCTGGGTCTCCTTGAAGTTGGCGGCGACATAGACGGAGTCGAGCGGCACCAGCGCCATCAGCCTTTGGCCGGGTTGGACGAGCTGTCCGGGCTGGGCGGCGCGGGCGCCGACGACGCCGTCGAAGGGCGCGGCGAGGGTGGTGAAGGAGAGATCGCGCTCGGCTTTGGCCTTGGCGGTCTCCAGTTCGGCGCGGGCGCGTTGGGCCTCGCGTTGCTGCGCTTCGAGCACGCCGCCGGCCTGCACGGCCGAGTCGCGCTGGGCGCCGGCGGCGTCGAGCGCGGCGGCGGCGCGCTTCTGATCGGCGAGGGCCTGATCATATTGCGCCTGCGAGGCGAAATTCTGCTTCGTCAGCGTCGCTGCGCGCTGGAAGGCGAGGTCAGTGCGGGTCTTGTCGGCCTGCGCCGAGGCGATTTGCGCCTGCGCCTGCGCGACGGCGGCCTTCTGCGCCTCGATCTGCGCGCCGATGCGGGCGATGGTGGCGTCCTGCGTGGCGAGCTTGTCGGCGGCGGCCTGAACGGCGAGACGGTAATCGCCGTCGTCGATGCGNNCAGCAGCGTCGCCGGTCTTGACCTGCTGGTTGTCGGCGACCGCGACCTCGGCGACATAGCCCGAAACCTTGGCGGAGATCACGGCGGTGTCGGCCTGAACGTAAGCGTCGTCGGTCGAGACGATGAAACGACCCACGCGCCACCAGTCGAACGCATACCATCNCCCGGCGGCGAGCGCGCCGAGCAGCGTGAGCAGGATGACGAGGCGGCGCAGCACGCGCGCGCCGCGCGCCGTCGAGGTCGGCGCGACGCGCGAGGGCGTCGGCTCGGCCGGCATGGCGCGGTCGAGCGGGGGCGAGGTGAGGGGCGGCGAGGCCTCAGCCTGCGTCGCGACGCGGGCGTCCCTCGCCTCGCTCGCCGCGGGGCTCGTCACAGGGCGCGACCCGCCTGCGTCAAGGCGACCCTCTTTCATAGGAGGCGAACTCCATCCTGTGCGCGGAACGCGGATTCGACGAGGCCGCATGTCGAGACGCGGGGCGTCGAACCGTGGGCGCGCCATTGCTTGCGGCCGTTGCGGCGGGTCGTCCCGATGCGCGCCCTCCACGCCGCGACGAAACGTCCCGACTGGCCGAAATCGCGACAAGGGCGACCGAACCGTTCGGTCAATCGCTCTTGACCTAGCGGGGCGACGCGCCTAATTCAAGCCTGACCGAACCGTTCGGTCATAATTTTCCTGCTGACGCCTGTGCGGGCTATCGCGCGGGCAGCCCGATCGGCCGACATGGACACGACCACAGACGCGAAGCCGACCCTTTCCGCGCCCGCTCCCTTGACCAATCCCGCGCCCTTGGCCACTTCCGCGCCCGCGACCGTGGCGGAGGAGCCGGTCGACAGCGCCAAGCGCCGCCAGATTCTGGAGGGCGCGCGCGCGGTGTTCCTCGCTCACGGCTTCGACGGCGCGAGCATGAACGACGTGGCGCGCGGGGCGGGCGTCTCCAAGGGCACGCTCTACGTCTATTTCCCCAGCAAGGAGGCGCTGTTCGAGGCGCTGGTGCGCGAGGGCAAGGCGCGCCAGGGCGAGCGCTTCGCAAAACTGTCGACCGAGCAGGAGCCGGCGCAGACGCTGCGCGGCTTCGGCGTGACCTTGCTCGACGTGATGAGCGCGCCGGCGTCGATCGCGCAGCTGCGCACCATCATCGGCGTGACCGCCAAATTCCCGCAGATCGGGCGCGCCTTCTACGAGGCGGGGCCGGCGCATGGGGCGGAGAAGCTGGCGGGCTATCTGGCGGCCGAAACCGCGCGCGGCCGGCTCGCGGTCGCGGATCCGGGCGCCGCGGCGACGCAGTTTCTCGACCTGTGCAAGTCGGGGCTGCTGTCGCGGCTGTTGTTCGGCGTGGTCGAGACGCTGACGCGCGAGGAGATCGAGGCCAACGTCGCGCGCGCGGTCGAGGTCTTTCTCGCCGCCTACGGCGTCAGAACGGATTCCAGGTCGGGCGCGGCGTGAATTTCAGATAGCCGAGATTGAGGCCGAGCCGCGCGCCCACCCNCGAGCGGATCGGGGCGACGACCATGTTGGCGAAGGTCAGCGCTGTGAAGCCGAGGCCGCCGACCAGATAGGCGGAGCCGTCGACGCCGACGAAACGCTGATGGATCGCGTCGACCGAGGGCAGATTATAGACCAGCATCATGGTGCGGTCGCCGTCAGCGCCCANGTCGAAGCCGAGCGAGGGGCCTTGCCAATAGACGCGCTGGTCGCCGGCGTTGCGGGTGTANNTCGTGCCTTCGCCATAGCGCAGTCCGCCGAGAAAGGCGCCGGAGGCTTCCTGTCCCAGGATGTAGGCGTTGGGCTGGCCCCAGCGCGAGGCCGCCTCCTGAGCCAGTTCGGCGAGATTGCGCGAGACAGCGCCGAAAAACTNGTGGCCGGCGCGCACGATCTCGGCGCCCGAAAGGCGCGCGGGCGGGCCGATTGCGCCCGTGCGGCCGGCGCGCCCAGAAGGGCGCTTGCGCCCGCGGCGGCCGCGCCCGCCAGACCCGTGATCGTCTCACGACGCGTCTTCATGCTTCTCGCCCCCATATCGCCCCATCCCCGCCAGCTTCGGCGCGCATCGCGGCGGCTTCGCGGCGCGATCGGGGCCGGGCGAAGGATGAAGCGCCTCGGCGCGCTTTTCAAGCCGGAATCGCGCTTGTATCAGGGAGCGCCGCGCGTCGTCGCGGGGCGGCGCGATTCGCGGCCGTCGCGATCCCTCCTCGATTCAGCGCGAGACGCCCATGTCCGAAGCTCCGGCCCCGACCCTGACCCTGCCCGCGCTGCTTGCGCTCGAACCGCTCGATCTGGCGGCGCTGCTTTGCTCGAAGGTCTGCCACGACGTGATCAGCCCTGTCGGCGCGATCGTGAACGGGCTCGAAATGCTGGAGGAGGAGAAGGACCCGGAGATGCGCAATTTCGCGCTCGACCTGGTCAAGCGGTCGGCGACCTCCGCCTCCGCCCGCCTGCAATTCTGCCGCCTCGCCTATGGCGCGGCGGGCTCGGCCAGCGCCGAGATCGACACCGGCGACGCCGAGAAGGTGGCGCGCGGCCTGATCGAGGACGACAAGACCAAGATCGTGTGGACCGGCCCGCGCATCCTGCTCGCCAAGAACAAGGTCAAGCTGCTGCTCAATCTGTGCCAGATCGCAGCCTCCGCGATNCCGCGCGGCGGCGTCGTCGAGGCGGCTATNCGAGGGGCCGGCGCCGAGGTGACGCTGTCGGCGCGTTCGAGCGGCGCCTATTTCCGGCTCTCGCAACATGTGACGGGCATGCTGGCGGGGCGCCCGGAATCNGGAACCGTCGACGCGCACGGCATCCAGTCCTATTACGCCGGCCTGGTGGCGCGCGCGAGCGCGATGGAGGTCGAGGTGATCAAGGAAGAGGGCGCGGTGACGCTGAAGGCGACGCCGAAGGCCGCCGACGTCGCCACGCCTGAGGCGCCCGCCGCCTGAGCGCGGCCGCCTCAACGCTCCATTAACCCAAACCCTGCAAGGCTGGCGCGCGGGCGGCTGCGCGCCCAGTCGGCCGGGCGTTCATGGACGAGCTTCTCAAGGATTTTCTGGTCGAGACGGGCGAGCATATCGAGGCCGTCACGGCCCAGCTCGTGCGTTTCGAGCGCGACCCCGGCGACACGCGCATCATCGCCAACATCTATCGCCTCGTTCACTCGATCAAAGGCACCTGCGGCTTTCTCGACCTGCCGCGGCTCGAAGCGGTGGCCCACGCCGCCGAGACGCTGATCGGGCGGTTGCGCGACGGCGCGCCGCCGACGCCCGACGCCGTCAATCTGGTCTTGCGCGCGGTCGACCGCATCAAGCAGATCGTCGGAGGGATCGAAAAGGGCGGGGCGGAGCCNCCCGGAGACGATTCTCAGATCATCGCCGACCTCGTCAGCCGCGCCAACGGCGTCAAGCTGCGCCAGCCCGACAACGAGGTGTGGGACGCAGCCGACAACGCCNNGACAAGAACGAGCCGCAGACTCCGCGGCCTCTTCGCAGGCCGCCGCGACGCTGCTGCCNNCGAACGGCGCAGCGAAACCGTCCGCGTCTCCGTCGGCACGCTCGAACGGCTCATGGCGCTGGTCTCGNNGCTGGTGCTGGCGCGCAACCAGCTCGTCGANTCAGGGCGGCGCGTCGCCGGAGACGATCTCGAACAGCCTCTGCAACGCCTCTCCTCGGTCACGACCGACCTTCAACATGGCGTGATGAAGGCGCGCATGCAGCCGATCGGGCGGCTGTTCTCCAACTTGCCGCGGGTGGTGCGCGACCTTTCGGCCGAACTCGGCAAGAAGATCGAGGTCGTCGCAACGGGCGCCGACACGGAGCTGGACCGCCAGCTCATCGCCGTCGTGCGCGATCCGCTCACCCATCTGATCCGCAACGCCGTCAGCCACGGGATCGAAAGTCCGGACAAGCGGCGCGCGGCNGGAAAGCCCGAGACGGGGCTGATCAGCGTGCGCGCCTATCAGGACGCGGGCGCCATCGTCATCGAGGTCTCCGACGACGGCCGCGGCGTGGACGTCGCCTCGATTCGCGCCAAGGCGGCCGCCAAAGGGCTGGCGCGGGAGGCGGCCATCGCCTGCATGAGCGACGCGGAGGCCGCGCGCTTCATCTTCGCGCCGGGGTTCTCCACGGCGGAGACCGTCACCAACATCTCAGGGCGCGGCGTCGGACTCGACGTGGTGCGCGAGAACATCGAGTCGATCGGNGGCTCGGTCGCGCTCGCCTCGACGCCCGGGCGGGGCGCGAGCTTCATCCTGAAAATCCCGCTGACGCTGGCGATCGCGCCGGCGATCATCGTGGCGAGCGGGGGCGAGCGCTTCGCCTTGCCGCGCGACGGCGTGCTCGAAGCCCATGAAACCGACGAGAACGGCGCGCGGCTCGAAGTGACCCAGGGCGCGCCTGTCGTGGTGTGCGGGCGCGGCGTGCTGCCGGCCCGCGATCTGCGCGACATTCTGCGGATCGGGCCGCCGGAAAGCGAACGCCCCCGGCCACGNCATGCGGTTTTGCTGAGGCTGGCGGGCGCGACCTTCGCGGTGCTGGTCGACGACGTGGTCGAAGTGATCGAGATCGTCGTCAAGCCGTTGCCCCCGAAAATCGGCCGCCTCGGCATCTATTCCGGCGTGACCGTGATGGGCGACGGCTCGGCCTTGCTGATTCTCGACGCGTCCGGGCTGGCGCGCGCGGTCGGGGTGGAGAAGGCCGACGCCTTTCGCGTCGAGAGCGAGGACGAGGGCGATCCGTTCGCGCCTGCGCCGGCGGTGGTGTTCCGCACGCTCGACGGGAGGGTCATGGCGACCAAGGCGGCGCTGGTGGCGCGGCTCGACAAGCTGACCGCGGGCGACCTGCGTTTCGTCGAAGAAGGCGCCGTGGCGCGGGTGGCGGGGCGCTTGACGCCGATCCTCGACGCGCAGGCGATNCGTCTGGCCGGCGCCGCGGCCGGGCAGCCGACGCCGTTCAAGCCGCTTGTGGTGTTCGGCGAAGGCGCGCATCTGGTCGGGCTCGTTGTCGAGGAGATCCTCGACGTGCTCGACACGCCGCTCGACGTCGAAGCGCCGTCGGATCGGCCCGGCGCGCTCGGAGCGGCGACGGTCAAGGGGCGCGTCGTCGAGGTTTGCGACGTCGGATGGTTCATGGATCGCGGGCGGACGCGAGAGGTCGCGGCGGGGCGCGAGGGCGCGGTGCTGCTGGTCGACGATTCGCCGTTCTTCCGCGAATTGCTCGGCGCGGTGCTGCGTTCGGCAGGGCATCGGGTGATCGTCGCCGTCAACGCCGACGAGGCGGCGGCGGCCTTGACCGAGCCCGACGCGATCGGCGCCATCGCGCTCGACGCCGATCTCGGCGGCGATGACGGCTACGCCTTCGCCCGCGTGTTGCGCGACGCGCTGGAGGGCCGTGCGCCGCCGATCGTCGGCCTCGACGCCCACGCCACGCCCGCCGCGCGCCGGCGTGCGCAGGAGGCCGGCATGGCCGCGGTGGTNGGGAAATTCGACCGTTCCGGCCTTGTCGCGGCGATCGCGGCGGCGACGCTGGGGCGCGGCGCGCAGATGCAGGGAGAGGCGGCATGAGCCAGGCGCTGGTCGTTCTCGTCGCGGGCGAACGCTTCGGCCTGCCGGTGACGCGGGCCGGAGCGGTGTTTCGCGTCGACGCGCTGACGCGGGTGCCGCTGACGGCGCCGGCGATCGCGGGGCTGCATAATCTGCGCGGAAAGACGCTGGCGGTGGTGCATCTGGCGCGCCTGCTCGATCCGTCCGCGTCGGCGCCGATCGACAAGCCGCTGGCGGTGACGATCGAAACGGAGACGGAGAGCTACGCGGTGATCGTCGACGACGTCGAGGAGGTCGCCGATCTGCCCGCCGAGGCGCGGCTCGAAGGGCTCGCGCATGGCGATCCGCGCCGGGTGGCCCTGACCGCCGCGACCTACAGGCTCGGTCAAGACGTGCTGCCTATCCTCGACGTCAACCGTTTGTTCGAACCTATGGCCGATGCTGGGGAGAGGCCGGCGCCGCCGCCGGCCGCCTGACGTGACCCTCGGCGCGACTCCGCCCCGGGCGCGAACCGCCTTGCGCAACCGAGACCTTGGATAGACGCCTATGAAACAGATCCTGATCATCGACGATTCGCCGGTCATCCGGAAGGTCGCGCGCCGCATTCTCGAAGGGCTGCGGTTTCAGACCGCGGAGGCGGAGAGCGGCGCCCAGGGGCTCGACGCCTGCGCCTTCCTCATGCCGGATGCGATTTTCGTCGACGGGCGCATGTCGGGCATGGACGGCGCGGCCTTCGTCNNAAGGAAGCTGCGCCGGATGCCGGGCGGCGACCAGCCGCGGGTGATCGTCGTGATGAGCGAGATCGACGTCGCGCAAACGGCGCGCGCGCGCCATTGCGGGGCCGACGACATCATGCTCAAGCCGTTCGACAAAGAGATCATGGTGTCTAAAATCGAGGAACTCGGCCTGATGGCGGCGTGAGATCGCGCCGGCGGCCACGGGTTGACGCGAGCGCGCCGCGCCGGCATGGCTCGGCGTCGCCCTGGCCGGAGTAGCCGCGTGAGCAAGACCGTGATCCGCGCTTCCACGCTCGACGATCTCGACGCCGTCGAGTCGCTCGAAAACCGCGCTTTCCCGGGAGACAGGCTGTCGCGACGCAG
This sequence comes from Rhodoblastus sp., assembly GCA_013693735.1. Taxonomy (GTDB): domain Bacteria; phylum Pseudomonadota; class Alphaproteobacteria; order Rhizobiales; family Beijerinckiaceae. Next base: position 1,714,313 of record CP059255.1, read on the forward strand.
TTTGCGCCGTTATATCGTCGCGCCGAACGCCCTGATGTTGAGCGCGCTGAGCGACGGCGCTTTCGCAGGCTACGCGCTGGTCGGTTTGCGCGCGCGCTCCTTGGTGGCCAGCCTCTACTCCATCGCCGTCGATCCGGACATGTCCGGGCGCGGTCTCGGCAAAGCGTTGATGCTGGCGGTCGAACGCGGGGCGGCGGCGCGCGGCCGCACGAGCCTGACATTGGAGGTGCGCGCGGACAATTCCGGCGCGGTGGCGCTCTACGAACGCCTCGGCTACGCGCGTTTCGACGTTCTTGCGGATTATTACGAGGATGGTCAGAGCGCGTTGCGGATGAAAAAGGCGTTGAAGGCGCCAGCCTGAGACGCAAGCGCGCGGGCCCGCAGGGAAGCCGAGACCTCGCTCCGCCATGCGTCGAAAGCATGGCGTTCGTGCGGCGCGGCGCTTTGTCCCGGGCGCGACCATGCGGTTAACTTCCGCGTTCCCGATCGTGCGGCCGCGACGGGGAGGACCGNNGAGAAATCATGCCGCCGAGCCAATCCCCGCCGCGGCGCGCCCGCGTGACGCGCTTGTCGGAATCGGCCTGATGTGCGGCGCGCTGGCGACCTTCACCTTGCTCGACACCAGCGTGAAATGGGCGATGCGGCAGGGCGCGCCGGCGTTGCAGATGGTGTGGGTGCGCTATGTCGGCGCCTTCGCGCTGTGTTTTCTGACGGCGGCGCCGAGCCAGTGGCGCGGCATGATCCGGTCGAACCGGCCGTTGATGCAGTTGCTGCGCTCGTTCTTTTTGTTCGGGGCGACGATCTCGAACTTCATCGCCTTGCAGACGATGCAGNNGCTCGCCGAGACGACGGCGATCATCTTNTCGATGCCGTTGATCGTCGCGCTGGCGTCGGGGCCGTTGCTGGGCGAATGGGTCGGGCCGCGCCGGCTGGCGGCGATCCTGATCGGGTTTCTCGGCGTTCTTGCGGTGACGCGGCCGGGCGTCGAGGGTTTCAGGCCGGCCGCCGCGCTGTCCTTCGCGGGCGCGGTTTCCTACGCCTTCTACATGATCGCGACGCGGGCGCTGGCGCGGGCGGATTCGCCGCGCACGGCGCTGTTGCATTCCACCTTCGTCGGCGTGTTGGCGGTCGCTCCGTTCATGCCGTCGGTATGGCGCTGGCCGGGCAGCGTCGCCGTCGCCGTCGCGATGGCGGCGGTGGCCGTTTTCGGCGCGTTCGGCCATTGGCTGGTCATCCTCGCCCATCGGCGCGCNCCGGCGGCGACGCTGGCTCCCTTCACCTATGCGCAGATCGTCTTCATGATCGCGTCCGGCTGGCTGATATTCGGCGACGTTCCTGGCGCATCGACGCTGGTCGGCGTCGGCATCGTCGTTGCGAGCGGCCTTTATCTGCTGGCGCGCGAGCGCGCCGAGCGCCAGCGCGGTTAGGGGAGACGCCGATGGCCAGTCTCGCGCATGTGGCGCTGTGGACGCGCGATCTCGACGCGGCGCGGTTCTGGCGCGACTATTTCGGCGCGCAGGTCGGCGAGCCCTATCGCAGCGCGCGACGCGAAGGCTTCGTGTCGCGCTTCGTCACTTTGGCGGGCTGCGGCCAGATCGAGCTGATGACCGGCCCGTGGCTTTCAGCGTGCACGGAGGAGGAAGCGGCGCGCGAACGCGTGGGGTGGGACCATGTCGCGGTGTCGCTCGGCTCGCGGGAGGCGGTCGACCGGCTGGCGCGGCGCTGCGCCGCGGACGGGCGGCTGGTCTCGCCCGCGCGCGTGACCGGGGACGGCTTCTACGAGGCCGTGATCGCCATGCCCGACGGCGTGCGGGTGGAGATCACGGCGTGACTCGTCGCCGGGGCTTGGTCACACCGCGGCCGAGTGGCGGGCGGTCGAGGCNNGGCGCAGCCGCGCGTCGAACGCCGCCGCCGCCAGCCGCACGAAGGGGCGGCCGCGCTCCGACATGACGACGCGGCGGGCGGCTGCGTCATGGGCGAGCAGGCCCTCGGCGGCGAGGGCGTCGAGATCGGCCTGGGCCTCGTCGAAGCCGTCGCGCGCGCCGGCGAAGCGCTCGGCGTAACGCCCGTAGTCGACCGCGAAATCGCACATCAGCCGTTCGATCAGATCGGAGCGCACGCGGTCCTCGTCGGTGACGGCGACGCCCTTGACCACGGGCATGCGCCCGGCCTCGACCTTGCGCGTCCAGCCGCCGACGTCGGGGGCGTTCTGAAGGAAGCCCTGCGGCAGGCGGCCGATGGAGGAGGGGCCGACGCCAATCAACGCCTGCGCCTCGTCGGTGGTGTAGCCCTGAAAATTGCGGCGCAGGCGGCCTTCGCTCATGGCGATCGCCATGTCATCGTCGGGCAGGGCGAAATGATCGAGGCCGATGGCGACGTAGCCATGCGCCTGCAAGGTCTCCTGCGCGGCCTGCGCCTGCGCAAGCCGCTCGGCCGCGCCGGGCAGGGCGGCCGCGTCGATCAGCCGCTGATGCGTCTTGAACCAGGGCACATGCGCGTAGCCGAAAATCGCGAGACGCGAGGGCCGCAGTCCGGCGGCGAGGCGGGCGGTCTCGCGCACGTCGTCGAGGCTTTGCTTGGGCAGGCCATACATGAGGTCGAGATTGATGGCCTCGACGCCGCCCTCGCGCAGGCGCGCGACCACGTCGGCGACGGTGTCGTAGGGCTGCACGCGGCCGATCGCCTCCTGAACATGCAGGTTCATGTCCTGCACGCCGAGGCTGGCGCGGGTGACGCCCTGGCGCGCGAGCGCGGCGATGAAGGCCGGCGTGACGGTGCGCGGATCGAGCTCGATGGCGTGCTCGACGACGTCGGCGAGGTCGAAGGCCTCGCGCAGGGCCTCAAGCACGCGGTCGAAGCGCTCGGGGCCGATCAGACTCGGCGTGCCGCCGCCCCAATGGATATGCCGGACGCGGCGGGCGCGGGTGAAACCGGCGAGCGCGCGGATCTCCTTGATCGCGGTCGCCGTCCAGGCGTCGAGCGGTTCGGCGCGGCGCGCCGNCCTGGCGTTGCAGCCGCAATAGGCGCAGATATGCGCGCAATAGGGCTGATGAACGTAGAGCGACAGGCTCGTGGTCGGGTCGAGATCGGCGGCCCATTCCTCCGCCGTCGTCGNATCGACCGCCGGCGAAAAATGCGGCGCGGTCGGGTAGCTCGTGTAACGCGGCACCGATTNTTCGGCGAGCGCGAGGGCGGAGAGGGGCGGGCGGCGGTCATGGCGAGGTCCATGCCGCGCATGGAGACGGCGGACCTTGACCGGTGTCAACCCGAGGATTTCCACCGGCGCGACTTGTGGAAGCGCGAACGCGCCGCCATCTCCGAAGAAGAGGCGCGGGAGGCGGCGATGGCGGGCGAATCGGACGATCCCATCCAGTTGCGAATTCCGGCCCCTTTCGACAGACGGTTCGCCCGGATCGCCTTCGACGCCGGCAACGCGCCGCGCGATCCCGACGGCGCCGTCGCGCTGCGCGGCTCGGTCGCGTTCGGCGACCGGCTGCTGACGGCGGCCTCCGGACGCAGCTACCGGGTCGGAGCCGGCTTCGCGATCTTGCTGATCGAGGAGGCGGAGTGCGACTACGCGCCCAACGTCTCGCTTGAGCAGAAGCTTCAGGAGGGCCGGTTCAAGGAGACGCGGGCCTACAAGGCGACGCGAGCGTGTTCGGCCGGAGCCAAGGCGGGCGGCAAGGCGGGCGCGCAGGGCCTCGACGGAGGGGCGCAGGCGCAGGCCGCCGCCAGCGCGCAGGCCTCGCACGCGCTCAGCCGCGAAACCGTCCATGAGGTCCACCGGCTGCGTTACGTGGCGGGGGCTGGGAGTTCGGCGACGTCGCGCATGGCGATCGGCTGTCGGCGGAGGGCGTTCTGAAGGGGCTTTTCCTCGACGGGATCTGGGGCTCGCTGCGCCCGCAGGCAGGAGCGCAAACCTATGGCGCGCAGGTCCGGCTGGTTCTTCCCAAAGGCGGGCTTCGCGTCGTCAGCCATGACGAGACGCTCACGGAGCGGCTCGGCGACGGCCTGCGCGGCGGCGACGCCCGCAGACGGGGGACGCCTTCGATCTGCTCAAGGACCGCGTCGCCGGCTGGGCGGCCGAGAGCGCCCTCGAAGCGGCCGAGGCGGGCGGGTGTTACGACGCCGCGAGGCAGGAGCTGACCCTCGCGCATGGCGCCGTCGCGGTCGACCTGCGACGCCTGCCGCAGGGCGGCGAGGCCTCCAGGCTCGCCTCGCAGGGCGCGCCGCCGGCCTTGGCCGACGCGCGAGAGCCGGTCGCGGCGCGGCGCGGCGCGTCCAGGCGCAAGGCGGCCAAGCCGTGAGCGGCGACGATCCCTGTTCGCGCCGTTTCCGGCGCTGACGATCGCCGACGCGCCGGATCGGCTCGGCGCGGTCGACGTCGAGCGCATCGACGCTGTCTGTTCGGTCCGGGACCGCTCGCTCGCCGCCCTCGCGAAGGCGGCGCGGGGCGACCCGGCGCGCTTTCGAGGGGCGGGATTTTCGCGGCGTGTCGCTGGCGGGGATCGACGCGCGCGGCGTGTCGCTGCGAAACGCGGATTTGCGCGGCTGCGCGAAGCCGTGATCGACAGGACGACGCGGCTGGAGGGCGCAGCTCGACCCGGCCGATCGCCTCGCGCTGGCGGCGCGCGGGGCGCTGACGCGACCCGCCGATTTCGATCTCGACAGGGCGAAGGCGATGATCCTCGACCGGCGGGCGCCGCCGGAGGCGTGGACGCCGTGGATCGTGGAGTTGGATTTTACTGGCGAAGAGGCGCTGCGCGACCTGTCGCCGCTGGCGGGCCTCGCCGCGCTGGAGACGCTTTCGCTCGATGGAACGTCGGTGAGCGACCTGTCGCCGCTGTCGGGCCTCGCGGCGCTGAATTGGCTTTCGCTCAGCGGAACGTCGGTGAGCGACCTGTCGCCGCTGGCGGGCCTCGCCGCGCTGGAGACGCTTTGGCTCGATGGAACGCCGGTGAACGACCTGTCGCCGCTGTCGGGCCTCGCCGCGCTGAAAACGCTTTGGCTCGACAGGACGTCGGTGAGCGACCTGTCGTTGCTGGCGGGCTTCGCCGCGCTGGAGACGCTTTCGCTCAGCGGAACGTCGGTGAGCGACCTGTCGCCGCTGTCGGGCCTCGCCGCGCTGGAGACGCTTTGGCTCGATAGAACGCCGGTGAACGACCTGTCACCGCTGGCGGGCCTCGCCGCGCTGAAATCGCTTCGGCTCTATAGAACGCCTGTGAGCGAGCTGTCGCCGCTGTCGGGCCTCGCCGCGCTGGAGACGCTTTGGCTCGATGGAACGTTGGTGACCGACCTGTCACCGCTGTCCGGCCTCGCCGCGCTGGAGACGCTTTCGCTCGATGGAACGTCGGTGAGCGACCTGTCGCCGCTGTCGGGCCTCGCCGCGCTGGAGACGCTTTCGCTCGACGGAACGTCGGTGACCGACTTGTCGCCGCTGTCGGGCCTCGCCGCGCTGAAGACGCTTCGGCTCAGCGGAACGTCGGTGACCGACTTGTCGCCGCTGTCGGGCCTCGCCGCGCTGAAGACGCTTCGGCTCGACGGAACGTCCGTGACCGACCTGTCGCCGCTGTCGGGCCTCGCCGCGCTGAAGACGCTTTGGCTCGACAGGACGTCGGTGAGCGACCTGTCGCCGCTGGCGGGCCTCGCCGCGCTGAAGGATGTCGTCGTCTCCGACGCGAAGCGGCGGAAGGCCTTGGCCGCCACCCTGCCGCGGGCGATGCGGCGCGCGCTGACGGCGGCGGAGCGTCGCCACGCGCCGCCGACGCAGGGGCGTGAGCCGCTTCGCTGCGCGCGACTCGCGGTCATGCCCGGCGGGGCGGCGGATCGTCCGTCCGGCCGCGCCGTGCGGGCCGGGGCGGGCGCGGACGACGCGCGCCGGCGCGGCGGGGACGGCGCGATCGCCTCCGCTTCTGTTGTTTCTGCGCGTCGCCTCTCCTGTTTCGTCGCGTCGAATCGCGATAGATCGTCGGCGGGGTTGCTGGGACGCGGCGAAAATTGTCTATTCCCTGCGTCGGCGCGGTCGTTCGCGCAGGGGTCGGGACGCTGCTGCGGGGAGTTGGGGTGAACAAGGAACGCCGCAGCGCGACGGGCGTCGCGCAACCTGTGACGTTGCAACAGATCGCGTTCGAAACCGGCGTGTCGACGGCGACGGTGTCGCTGGCGTTGCGCGGCAGCGAGGCGGTGGCGCGCGCCACGCGCGAGCGGGTTCAGACGCGGGCGCGCGAAACCGGCTATGTCTACAACCGCAGCGCGGCGAGCCTGCGCACGGCGCGCTCGCATATGATCGCGGTGTGCGTGCACGACATCACCAACCCCTATTTCGCAGATCTGCTGAAAGGCGTCGAGCGGGCGGCGATGGCCGAGGGGCGCACCATGCTGCTGGGCACCTATGACGAGGATTTCGAGCGCCAGCAGCGGCTCTTGGCGACGTTTCGCGAGTATCGCCCCGACGGGCTGGTGCTGTGTCCGGCGGTCGGCACGACGCTGGAGCATCTGCGCGCGCTCACCGACACCGGCACGCCGATCGTGCAGCTGTCGCGCGAGGTGGTGGGCAGCGGGCTCGATTTCGTCGGCTCGGAGGACGAGGCCGGCGCGCGGCTGGCGGTCGAGCATCTGGTCGCGCTCGGGCATCGCCGCATCGCGTTNTTCGGCGGCGTCGAGGGCGCCTCGACCAGCGACAACCGCCGGCGCGCCCATCGCGCGGCGCTGAGCGCGCATGGCCTTGCGGTCGACGACAGTCTGTTCTTTTCCGGCTGGGGGCGACGCCAGACGGGGCTCGACGCCATCGACGCGGCCTTGGCGCTGCCGGACCCGCCGACGGCGGCCGCCTGCTTCAACGACGTGACGGCCTTCGGCGCGATGCTGGGGCTCTATCGGCGCGGGCTGAAGCCCGGACAAGACTTCTCGCTGGTGGGCTATGACGACACGCTGGAGGCCTCGCAATGGCATCCGGGCCTGACGTCGTTGCGCCACTCGGTCGCGCCGGGGCCGGTGGCGGGCGACGTCTTGTTTCAGCGTCTGCGCGATCCGCGTCGACCGCAGCAGCGCCGCGCCATCGCGCCGACGCTGGTGGTGCGCGGCACCTCGCAGCCGCCGCGCGGCTGAAGCTGGCGCGACCCCTCACGCGGCGATGCGGGCGCCGGTCTTCGGGTCGAACAGATGGGTCAGCGTCGCCACGATCGGCAGAGTCTGATCCGGCGCGACGGCGATACGCTCGCGAAACAGGCAGACGATTTCGTGATCGCCGTGCTTGAGGTTGACCTGAGTCTCCGACCCGGTCGGCTCGATCACCGCGACTTTCAGCGGCGCTCCGGCGGGGTCGATGCGGATGTGCTCAGGCCGCACGCCCAGCCGCACCTCCTTGCCGATCGCTGCGGCGGGCGCGGCGACGGGCAGCACGAAGCCGTGCGCGGAGCGAAACAGCGTGCGCCCGCCCTCGCTCTCGACGCGGCCGTCGAGGAAATTCATCGCCGGCGAGCCGATGAAGCCGGCGACGAACTCGTTGTCGGGATGGTCGTAGAGATGCAGCGGCGCGCCGATCTGTTCGACGACGCCGTCGTGCATCACGACGATCTTGTCGGCCATCGTCATCGCCTCGATCTGGTCATGGGTGACGTAGACGGTCGTCGTCTTGAGGCGCTGGTGCAGNNCCTTGATCTCGCCGCGCATCGAGACGCGCAGCTTGGCGTCGAGATTGGACAGCGGCTCGTCGAACAGGAACACCTGCGGATCGCGCACGATGGCGCGGCCCATCGCGACGCGCTGGCGCTGGCCGCCGGAAAGAGCGCGGGGATAACGGTCAAGCAGCTTGTCGAGCCCGAGGATGCGCGAGGNCGTTTTGACCCGCGCGTCGATCTCGCTTTNGGGCGCGCTGCGCAGCTTAAGCGAGAAGGCCATGTTGTCGGCGACCGTCATATGCGGATAGAGCGCGTATTGCTGAAACACCATCGCGATGTCGCGCTCTTTGGGCGGGATGTCGTTGACGACCTTCGAGCCGATCGCGATCTGGCCGCCGGTGATGCTCTCCAGACCCGCCAGCATGCGCAGAAGCGTGGACTTGCCGCATCCCGAAGGGCCGACCAGAACGACGAATTCGCCATCCTCGATCTCGACGTTCACGCCGTGAATGACCTGGGTCGCGCCATACGCCTTCTTCACGTTCCGTATCGACACGGACGCCATGGCCGTTCTCCCTCGCGCGGTCCGTCGACGCTCGGCCGCGGCCCTTGTTTTGACGCGCCTTCCTCATACGAACGCGCGAAGGCGCTTGCGGGCGGCGGCCCGCTCATGCTAGAGGAGGAGCGTGAGGCGGGCAAATCGTTTCAGACGCGGCGTCGGCGCGGCTCGCGGCGATTCCGGCGAACCCGCGACGGAGGAGCTCAGACCATGCCGCACGCCACATCCGCCGTTCTCAAGCCCGACATTCTCAAGCCCGACATTCTGATGCCGGCGCCGATGCTGCCGCTCGTCGTCGAACGCTCGATGCGGCGTTCGCTTTGCACAAGCTGTGNGAGGCGCCCGATCGCGAGGCCGAACTCGCCCGACTCGCGCCCAAAATCGTCGGGATGGCCGTCGGCCCCGGCCATCAACCGATCGACGCCGCGTTCATGGCGCGCTTTCCCGCGCTCAAGATCGTGTCGAGCTTCGGCGTGGGCTACGACCATGTCGACGCCGCCTGGGCGGGCCGACATGGCGTCTTCGTCACCAACACGCCGGACGTGCTCAACGAGGAGGTCGCCGACACCGCGCTCGGGCTCCTGCTATGCACGGTGCGCCGGTTGCCGCAAGCGGATCGCTATCTGCGCGAGGGCAAGTGGATGGGCGGCGCCTTTCCGCTGACGGATTCGCTGCGCGGCAAGACGATGGGCGTGCTCGGGCTCGGGCGCATCGGCAAGGCGATCGCGCGCCGCGCGGAGGCTTGCGGGCTCAAGGTCGTCTATCACGGCCGCAACCGGCAGGCCGACGTCGCGTATCCCTATTTCGACTCGTTGATCGAAATGGCGAAGGCGGTCGACATTCTGATGGTGATCACGCCGGGCGGGCCGGCGACGCACAAGCTGGTCGACGCCGCCGTGCTCGACGCGCTGGGCCCCAAAGGGGTGTTGATTAACGTCGCGCGCGGCTCGGTGGTCGACGAGGCGGCGCTGGTCGACGCCTTGAAACGCGGCGCGATCTCGGCGGCGGGCCTCGACGTCTTCGAAACCGAGCCCTGCGCGCCGAGCGAACTGATCGGCATGGACAACGTCGTGCTGCTGCCGCATGTGGGCTCCGCCTCGGTCGCGACGCGGCGGGCGATGGGCCAGCTCGTCGTCGACAATCTCGTCTCCTTCTTCGCCGGCGACGGGCCNCTGACGCCGACGCCGGAGACGGCGAGGTGAGGCGAGGGGCTGGTTTCGGCGTGCGCGCAGTTGCGCGCGAAGGTCGGGCGTGATTGGTGAGGCCGCCGCCGGCGCGGGTCGCCCGCGCGTCGGCGCGCAACGCGAATTTCTTTGACGGGAACTCCCATGCCTTTTCACGAGCTTCGGACTTCGGGCCTGCGCGCGGCGCTCGCCGTCGTCGCCTTGCTGGGCGTTTCGACGTTCGGTCCGGCGCCAGCCGCGGCGCGGGCGGAGAACGTTGGCGCCGGCTTGTGGGATCTCTCGNNCGTCGACGCGAATCGCGCTTGCCGGCTGACGCTGCGCAACGAGGAGACCGCGCCGGGCCGACATGCGCTCGGGGCGCCGGCGGGTTGCCGCAGGGCGCTTCCGATTCTGGCGAGCGCGGCCGGCTGGACCGCGGTCGAGGGCGGCGCGCTGCGGTTGCTGGCGGCCGACGGCGGGCCTTTGCTCGAATTCTCNGCCGAAAGGCGGGGCGCGCTGGAGGCGACCGGTCCGCAGGGCGAGATCTATCGACTNCTCCTCCCAGGGCGGCGCGCCGCGCCGCTGGGCGAGCGAGGGGCGAATCGTCACCGCGCAGGCGACGCCGTCGCTCGCCCTCGCCCCTCGCGCGCGAGCGTGCCGGGCCGCTATGCGATCCTGCGCGACGACGGCAAAGACACCGGATGCATGGTGACGCTCGAAGATCGTGGAGGGCGCGGGCCGAAAGGCTCCTCGCGCGCGTTCCTGGCGCCGGCCTGCCGCGATCAGGGCTTGCTGATCTTCGATCCCGTCGGCTGGGCGCTNGGTCGGGGGCGGCTGACCCTCTACGCCAATAAGGGCCACTCCCTGGTGTTCCTGGTCGGTCCGGACGGAAAGTCCTGGTCGAAAGATCCGGCGACCGGCGGCAAACCCATCGCGTTGCGTCGGCTTTAGGCCGATTCCTGCGGGGGCGAACGGTTTCCCGGAACTGGACAGGCCCGACCAACTCTGGTAACGCAGCCGCCATGATCGGGGCCAGACGGCCTCGTCTCCTTCCCCTTCGACGGGCCGCCCCGGCCGCCCCAACCGACAGGATCCAACCGCGTGCAAGTTCTCGTCCGCGACAATAACGTCGATCAGGCCCTCAAGGCCCTCAANAAGAAGATGCAGCGCGAAGGCATCTTCCGCGAGATGAAGCTGCGCGGTCATTACGAGAAGCCGTCCGAGAAGCGCGCCCGCGAGCAGGCCGAGGCTGTGCGCCGCGCCCGCAAGCTCGCCCGCAAGAAATTGCAGCGCGAAGGTCTGCTGCCGGTCAAGGCGAAGCCCGCCGCGCGCTAACTCCGGCGCGTGGGGCTGAGAGATTCGAGGCCCGCAGCCGCTGCGGGCCTTTGGCGCTTTGGGGCTTCGCTTCCGCGCTTTTGGGGTTTCGCTTTCGCGCTTTTGGGGTTTCGCTTTCGCGCTTTGTGGCTTCGCTTCGCGACGCGCAGACCGCAAATCGCGCCGGCGGTAAAAGTTTCTTCACGTTTCGGCGTATTGTCGTAAGTCGCCCTTACCACGTTCGCCCGCGAGGTCGCCCGGAATGTCCGCTCGTCGTTTGAGCCTGATCGCCCCCGGCGTCTCCGATTCGCGCGTGGGACCCCTCCTCGCCGCCGCGCTCTTGGCCTTCACGGTTGCGGGGTGCGACACGGTCGGCGGGTTGTCCGGCCGGCAGGTCGGCGCCGGCGTCGCCGAGATCGAGACCACCGATCCGGCGGCGATGTCGGCCAACGTCGCCTCGCTGAGCGAGGTCATCCGCAAAAATCCAAACGACGCCACCGCCTACAACACGCGCGGCTCAGCCTACGCCAAGGCCGGGCGCTTCCAGGATGCGGTCGCCGATTTCACCAAGGCGATCCAGATCGACGGCTCGGCGCCGGCCTATGTCAATCGCGGCCTGGCCTACCGTCAGATGGGGCGCAACGAGCAGGCTTACGCCGACTTCTCCAAAGCCATCGAAATCGCGCCGAACAGCGGGTCCGCCTATCTGGCGCGCGGCAATCTTCTGCGTGCTCAGGGCTCGCTCGATCTGGCGCTGGCCGATCTCCAGCAGGCGATCCGCGTCAATCCGGAATCCGCGCAGGCTTTTCACGCCCGCGGGCTGGTGCATCAGAAGCTCGGCGACCACGCCAAAGCCGTGACCGATTTCGACAACGCGATCGACCGCGATCCCTTCGCCGCCGCGCCCTATCTGGCGCGCGGTCAAAGCCTGATCCAACTCGGCAAATACGCGCCTGCGATCGAGGATTTCAACGCGACGCTCAATGTCGACAACAAGCAGGGCGACGCCTGGGCCGGGCTTGGCCTGGCCTATGAGCGGCAGGGCAACCGCACCAAGGCTTCGGAGAGCTATCAGCGCGCCTTGGTCGTCGATCCCAACAACGCGCTCGCGCGCGACGGCGCCGGCCGCGTCGGACGCTGAGAAACGACTGAGCGGTTCCCGATCCATTTCGATCGAAACCGCTTTATCCATTGTTTCGGCGCGTCGTCTTCATCCGCCAAGTCTGCGACTCGGCGGAACGGCGTTTTATGGCGCGCGCAGCAGATCGACCCAGTTCAGCATCTCCTGCATCGCCGGCTCCAGCGCGAGGTGGCGTTGGCCGGGCACGGCGATGAAGCGCTTGGGCTCGGGCGCAAGCGCGAACAGGCGCTGCGCGAAGCCGATCGGAATGTCGGCGTCGGCCGTGCCGTGAATCATCAACAGCGGCGTGCGCGAGGCTCCTATGCGCAGATCCGAGCGCCACGTGTCCTGCAAGGCCAGCGGCACGGGAAACAGCGGATACGCCGCCGACACCAGATGCAGCATCGAATCATAGGCTGAATCGAGCGCCATGCCGGCGAAACGGTCCCGGGCGGCGAGCGCCACGGCGACGCCGGTTCCAAGGCTCTCGCCGACCAGAACGATGCGCGCCGGCTCGTAGCCGCGCCGCCGCGCCTCGGCGAGCAGCGCGTCGGCGTCGAGCAGAAGGCCTTGTTCGGAGGGCGATCCGGTCGAGCCGGGATAGCCGCGATACTCGACAGCCAGCAGCCCGTCGCCGCGCGCGGTCATGGCGCGGAAGCGCTCGGCGCGCAGCGCCAGCGTGCCGCCATTGCCGTGGAAATAGACAAAGACCATGCGTTGCGNAGCCTGCGGCGCGACATGCCAGGCCGCCAGCCGTTCGCCGTCCTGCGTGGTCAGCGTCAGCCGCTCGCCTTGCGGGAGCCCCGCCTGCGCGGGCGCCAGATCGGGGCCGCCGCGCTGATACATGGCGCTGCGCTGGGTGATCGCCAGCGTGGCGAACAGGCCGAGATAGAGCAGGACGAGCGCGGCGAGCGCGCGCAGCGCCCATGTCTTCCAACGCGCACGCGCGACGTTCCGGTCGCTGGAGGGCTCGGCGGTGGGGAGGGCGTGGACATGGGAAACCTTGCTGTCGGGGCGGCGTTCGCGCCGCGCTTCTTTCAGCAATACTCGCTTCCCGCTCGCGGACAAGGCGCGTGTTCTGACAAAGTTAAGTAGACGCCAGTCATCGCGCCGCGACGCGCGACTCCACGAAGTCCAGAAACTGCGGCGTCGCTTCCTCCAACGCCTGATGGCCGGAGAGAGCCGCGACGCGCCAGGTCTTCGGTTCGCGGGCGAGCGCATGCAGGCGCTGGCCGGCCTCCAGCGGGATCATTTCGTCGTTGAGGCCGTGAATCTGGAGCAGCGGCGCGCGCACGCGCGGGATGCGCTGGTCGGAGCGCCAGGAGTCGCGCAGCACCAGCCAGGTCGGCGNCCAGGNGAAGCGGCGCGCGGCCTCGTCGCGCATCGACAGGAAGGCCGATTCGAGCACCAGCCCGGCGACCTGACGTTTGGCGGCGAGCGCGATCGCGACCGCCGCGCCCAGACTTTCGCCGACGACGACGATCCGGCTCGGCTCGTAGCCGCGCGACACCGCCTCCGAGAGCGCGGCGTCGGCGTCGCGCAGCAGGCCCTCCTCGCTCGGCGCGCCGGTCGAGGCGGGATAACCGCGATATTCGACCGCCAGAAGCCCTTCGCCGCGCTGCGTCAGCCGGACGAAGCGTTGCGCGCGGTAGGCGAGGGAGCCGGAGTCGCCATGAAAATAGAGCAGCAGCCCGCGACCTTCGGCGGCGGGTTTGAACCAGGCGCTCAGGGTTTCGCCGTCGATGCTGCGCAGGCGGATGCGCTCGGCCCCTTCGAATCCGGCCTCCGCGGGCGCCAGCGCCGGACCGGAGGGACGATACAGGATGTCGCGCTGTTGCGTCGCCAGCAGGGCGACGGCGCCCGCATAGAGCAGCGCGGCGACACCGGCGAGCGCCAGCGCGACGCGCGCGACGCGTCGACCGGCGGGCTTGCGCGGGGCGGAATCGTCAGGCGCTGCGTCGACGTCGCTCATGCATGGGTTCCGGGCGCGCGGCGGGCGCGCATTGCACTTGCGCCCTTCGCCGGCGCGGGTGTGACGCGAACGCCGCCGGCTTGCGCGCGGCGGCGTTCGTCGAGCGGGCGCCGGCCGGCGGGGCGGCGGCGCGTTCGCATTCCAGGCCATCCGCAAATTCGGTCCTGCGGACCGGATTTGCGGCTTAGTGCGCCATCGCCTTCAACACGCTTTCGACCACCTTCTTGGCGTCGCCGAACAGCATCAGCGTGTTGTCGCGGAAGAACAGCTCGTTCTCCACGCCCGCATAGCCCGAGCCCATGCCGCGTTTGATGAAGAGCACGGTCTTGGCCTTTTCGACGTCGAGGATCGGCATGCCGAAGATCGGCGATTGCGGATCGGTCTTGGCCGCCGGGTTGGTGACGTCGTTGGCGCCGATGACGAAAGCGACGTCGGCCTGGCCGAATTCGGAGTTGATGTCCTCCAGCTCGAACACCTCGTCATAGGGCACGTTGGCCTCCGCCAGCAGCACGTTCATGTGGCCGGGCATGCGGCCGGCGACGGGATGGATGGCGTATTTGACCTCGACGCCCTCCTTCTTCAGCTCGTCGGCCATTTCGCGCAGCGCGTGCTGGGCCTGCGCCACCGCCATGCCGTAGCCGGGCACGATGATGACCTTGGACGCGTTCTTCATGATGAAGGCGGCGTCGTCGGCCGAGCCCTGCTTGACCGGGCGGGCTTCTTGCGCGCCGCCCGCCGGCCNCGCCACCTCGCCGCCGAAACCGCCGAGGATGACCGAGATGAAGGAACGGTTCATGCCCTTGCACATGATGTAGGACAGGATCGCGCCCGAGGAGCCGACCAGCGCGCCGGTGATGATCAGCGCCAGATTGCCGAGGGTGAAGCCGATGCCGGCGGCCGCCCAGCCCGAATAGGAGTTGAGCATCGAGACCACGACCGGCATGTCGGCGCCGCCGATCGGGATGATCAGAAGCACGCCGAGCGCCAGAGAGATCAGAATGATCACCCAGAACAGAAGATGGCTCTCGGTCTGCATGAAGCCGATCATGAACAGCACGAGCGCCGCGCCGAGGCCGACATTGATGAGATGGCGCGCCGGCAGCATGATCGGCTTGCCGGACATGCGGCCGTCGAGCTTGGCGAAGGCGATCACCGAGCCGGTGAAGGTGAGCGCGCCGATGGCGGCGCCGAGCCCGCCTTCGAGCAGGCTGGAGCCGTGAATGTGGCCTGGCGTGCCGATGCCGAAAGCCTGCGGCGCATAAAGCGCGGCGGCGGCCACCAGCACCGCGGCGAGACCGACCAGCGCGTGGAAGAAGGCCACGAGCTGGGGCATGTCCGTCATCTTGACGGTGCGGGCGCGCCAGGCGCCGACGCCGCCGCCGATTCCCAGGCCGATCAGCGTCAGAGCCCAGCCGAGGAAACCGCCGTTGGCTCCCAGCAGCAGGGTCGTGACGATGGCGATCGCCATGCCGATCATGCCGTAGAGATTGCCCTGACGCGAGGTCGTGGGATGCGACAGGCCGCGCAGNNCGCCAGAATGAACAGGACGCCCGAAACCAGATAGAGGAGGGCCGCGAAATTCGCCGACATGGCTTCAGCCCTTCTTCTGCATGGCGAGCATGCGCTCGGTGACGAGGAAGCCGCCGAAGATGTTCACGGCGGCGAGGATCAGCGCGAGAAAGCCGAAACCCTGCGCCCAGCCGCCGCCGGCGGTCGCGGCGTCCACGCCGACGGCGAGCAGCGCGCCGACGACGATGACGGAGGAGATCGCGTTGGTGACCGACATCAGCGGCGTGTGCAGCGCCGGGGTCACCGACCAGACGACGTAATAGCCGACGAACACCGCCAACGCGAAGATCGCGAGGCGGAAGACGAAGGGATCGACCGCGCCGCCGGTGGCGGCGTGCGCGGCCGCGCCGGCCGCGTCGCCGACCGCGCNCGCTCGCCGTTTCGGCGAGGCGGGAGGCCGCGTCGGTCATTTGGTTGGCGGCCTGCTTCGCCAGTTCGGCGGCGGCGCGGGCCTGTTCGAGAAGAAGGCGGCTGTCAGCCATGTGTCATGCCTTTCGCTGGCGCGCGCCCGAGCGCTGCGCCGTCGGACCGGTCGGGATCAGCCCTTGGGCTGGAAGTTGGGGTGCACCACGGCGCCGTCGCGGGTGAGAAGCGTCGCCTTGACGAGTTCGTCGTCCCAGTTGACCGCGAGCTTCTTCTCCTTCTTGTCGACGAGAGTCTCGACGAAAGCATAGAGATTGCGCGCGAAAAGGGCCGAGGCGGTGGCCGGCAGCCGCGCGCCGACATTGACGTAGCCGACGATCTTGACGCCGTTGTCGGAGACGACGGTCTCGTTCGCCTTCGCCAATTCGCAGTTGCCGCCGCGCTCGACCGCCAGATCCACGATCACCGAGCCGGGTTTCATCGAGCGCACCATTTCGGCGGTGATCAACTTCGGGGCCGGGCGGCCGGGGATCAGCGCGGTGGTGACGACGATGTCCTGCTTGGCGATGTGGGAGGCTGTGAGCGCGGCCTGCTTGGCCTGATATTCCTTCGACATCTCCTTGGCGTAGCCGCCGGCGGTCTGGGCTTGCTTGAACTCCTCGTCCTCGACGGCGAGGAACTTGGCGCCGAGCGACTCGACCTGCTCCTTGGTGGCTGGCCGCACGTCGGTCGCCGTCACCACCGCGCCGAGGCGGCGCGCGGTGGCGATCGCCTGCAAGCCGGCGACGCCGACGCCCATGATGAAGATCTTGGCGGCCGGCACGGTGCCGGCGGCCGTCATCATCATCGGAATGGCGCGGCCATATTCGGCGGCGCCGTCGACGACGGCGCGGTAACCGGCGAGGTTGGCCTGCGAGGACAGAATGTCCATCACCTGCGCGCGGGTGATGCGCGGCATGAACTCCATCGCGAAGGCGCTGGCGCCGGCCTCGGCGAGGGCCTTCAGCTCGGCGTCGCGGCCGTAAGGATCCATCGAGGCGATCACCAGAGCGCCGCGCTTGAGCCCCGAGAGACCGTCGGGGCGGCGGATGGCGAGCACGACGTCGGCGCCGGCGACGGTCTCGGCGTTGGAGCCGGCCAGCTTCGCGCCCGCCGCCTCGAAGTCGGCGTCGGGGACGCCCGCGCCCGTCCCGGCGCCGCGCGTCACCACGACTTCGCCGCCGAGGCCCGCATATTTCTTGACGGTTTCGGGCGTCGCGGCGACGCGGCGCTCATTCGGGTCCGTTTCGGACAGGACGGCGATACGCATTCAAGGCTCCGGGAATGAGGGCGAGAGGCGGACTTCGGCCGGCGTGGCGAGCGGGCCGCCTCAGGCGATTGGCGGCGCGCGCCGCCCGACGTCAGAGCAGGAAGACGGCCATGAGGATGAGCAGCACGACCATGAAGATCGTGCCCCATTTGGTCATCTCCACGAAGGCCGCGTAGGTTCTTTCGTGCTCGGGATAGTCCATCTCGGGCGCGTCATGCGCGACGTGCAGCCGGCCACTCGTGCGTCTCCTTGCGTCAATTTTCGGCGCGGTCGCGCCTGTCGGGTCGAACGGGATCGGGCGCAACGCACGCCCGCCAGGAGCGCATAGGGGCAAGCGGCGCGCCAAAGGTCAACGGGGCGGGCGTCGCGGCGGCGGAATTTTCGCGCAGGAACGGCGGATCGGCCCTTCGCCTCAGCTCGGCGCCGACAATCCGACGCGGGCGAGCGCGGCGGCTTGCCGCGCGGCCAGGGCGTCGACCGAAAAACCGTCCAGCGCTTCGTTGAAGATCGCGTGGAAATTCAACGTCGCGCCAAGATGCAAGAACACCGCGCCGAGGCCGATGGCGGCGCGGTCCATGAAGACGAACTCCTGCGGAACGGCGACCGGGCCCTTCTGCTTCAGGGCCATGTGGACGCGGTAGGCCTCCTTGCGGCCGTAGTCGCCGGGGGCGACGCCGTCCGCGACGGTGCGGACGCGGTCGTCGAGAATGGGCGCGTAGATGAAGCGCGCCCACACGTTCATGACGTCGACAAGCTCGTCGGTGAGTCCGCGGAAGCCCCAGTTGCGATAGGCGGCGACGACGCGGGCGCGGTCGTCGGTCAGCAGGCCGCGATAAAGCTCGACGACGCCCTCGACGAAGCGCGGCGGGAAAATCCGCACGCAGCCGAAATCGTAGAGATTGACGCCGGCGGCCTTGCCGGAATTCTGGCCGTCGTCGTCGCGAAACACGCTGTAATTGCCAAGATGGGNGTCGCCGTGGATGACGCCGTAGCGGATGAATGGGCGCCACCAGGCGCGAAACAGCGCCGCGCCGATCGTGTCGCGCTCATGCTGCGGAGCGTCGCGGAAGGCCAGCACCTTTTCGCCCGACAGCCAGTCCATCGTCAGCAGGCGTTTGGTCGTCGNCTCGGCGCGCACGCCGGGGACGCGGACCTCGGCCGTGTCGGCGAGCATGTCGCGATAAAGCGCCGCATGACGCGCCTCGCGGCGGTAGTCCAGCTCGCGCACGCGCGCGGCGATCTCCTTCTTGATCTCGGCGGCGTCGATGGCGCCGTCCATGCGGCGATGGATGGCGAACAGCAGGTCGANGCGGCGCAAATCCGCCTCCACGGCGGATGCCATGTCGGGATACTGCAGCTTGCAGGCGAGCGGGCGGCCGGCGAGATCGTCGGCGCGGTGGACCTGGCCGAGCGAGGCGGCGCCGGCGGGGTGCAGGTCGAAGGCGTCGAATTTCTCGCGCCAGTTTGGGCCAAGCTCGGCCATCATGCGGCGCTTGACGAAGGCCGCGCCCATCGGCGGCGCCTCGCTTTGCAGCTTCTGCAATTCGGCGGCGTATTCGGGCGGCAGCAGATCGGGGATGGTCGACAGCAATTGCGCGACCTTCATCAGCGGCCCCTTGAGGCCGCCAAGAGCGGCGGCGAGGGCGGCCGCGTTGCCGGCGCCGCCGCCGGCCAGCCGCGCGCCGGCCATGCGGGCGGCGACGCCGCCCATGCGCGCGCCGACCTTGGCGTAGCGGCTGGCGCGGGCCGACAGGCGGTTGCGCTCGTCGTCGTGAGGATCGTCGGTCATGCGCTCCAATGTGCGCGCGCGGCGATCCAGGCGAGGCCTGCCGTGCGGCAAGGGCGTCTCAGGTGGCGGCCATCACCTTCTTCGCCATGTCGATCCATTCGCGTTGAGCGCGCTGAACATGGGAGGGGCTGCGATGCAACGTCGCCAGCAAGAGCCGGCGTCGCGNGCGGGCGGAGGTCGGGCGGCCAAGGCGCAGCAGCAGATCGGCGCGGCGCGCGCGCGGCTCTGCGCCGGCGTAGTAGTTCGCAAGCGCCTCGTATTCGGCCAGCGCCTCGTCATGACGCCCGCTCGCCTCCAGCAAGCGAGCATAGAGGAGATGGCCTTCCTGCGAATGATAGTCCGGCCAGCGCTGTTTCAATTCGTCCAGTTCGCGCAGCGCCGGCGCCGGCGTTTCGAGGCCCTGAAGGGCCCGCGCCGCGCCGATCCAGTATTGCGGCTCTGCGTAAGAGTCGCTGGCCTTAAGAACGCGGTAGTGCACGAGCGCCTCGTCAAAGCGTCGCGTCGCCAGACATTCGCGGGCGAGCGCCGCGCGATTGGCGATCGTGGGCGCGATGGCCATCTCGTCGCGAAGGGCGTGATAGTTGCGGTCCGGCGAGCTNNTGCGCTTCACGTCGGCGCCCAGCTTCTGACCGCGATAGGAGCCGAAAAACTCAGGCAAAACCTCAAACAGCAGGTAGACGATCCCGCCCAGGCCCGGCGCGAATAGGATGATGTAACCCCAAGGACTGAAACGGCCCGTCTTGGCCGCGTGCGCCAACAGAGTCACACTGAAGATGGTAATTATTGCGATAATCGGCATCTGCGTGTCTCGGTCCGAATGCAGGAGTGTTGATCATATCATCATTTCACAACGGCGCGAATTTTACGAATAGTCGACCTGTAAAAGTAAAATGATGTTCTGAATCATGGAGCTGGAAAATAGAACCATTCCGACCGCGCTCGTTGGCGTCGGCGGCGTTTGACCGCTCACAACCCGGCCAGCGCCGTCGCGAGTTCGGTGAGCGCTTTTCGCCCTTGGGCGTCAGCGCATAGAGGCGGCGCTCCTTGCGGGCGAACCAACCGCAACGATCGTCGCGCCGGCGCGCTCGACGCCAGTTTGCGCGCGCAGAAGCGCGAGGCGCGCCTCGCCGCCGATCTGGGCGAGGCGGCGCAGGCAGCGCAGCGCGTCCTGGCGGTAGGCGGTCATGGTCGGGCCGCGGGGCGCGGCGCCGCCCTGGTCGGGGTCGCCGACGCGGCGGTGAAACTCGCGCAGCATCGGGCCGGCGCGGCGCGCGTCCTTGCGCGGGCGAGAGGGCGGGGATCGAGCGCCGGCTCGACGTCGTCGCGCGACCCCACCAGCAGCAGGCGCAGACCGAGGCGACGGCAGAGCGATTTGGCGTCGGAGAGAGCGCGACATTTGGCTCCCATCGACGGCTCCGCGTCGTCGCGCGACCGGAGCGCTCAATCAGGCGCGCTTGGAGCAAATGGCCGTCCTGCGACTGACCGTCGGACCAGCGTTGTATCGGCGCGCCAAGGCCCTCAAGAGCCAGGGCCACGCCTGTCCGGGAGGCTGGCTCCGCGGGCCGTCATCGACCTTGAGGGCGTGTGGCGCAGCATATGTCTCGTCGTCGCGTCTGGTCTCCAGGCGTTCGGCGGCGAGCGCGGAGCGATTGGCGAGGATTTCGACGACGGCGAAGCTGCATTTTGAGGGCCCGCCACCGTCTCTGCGGCGCGACCGTTTTCCGGAATTCCGTCTTATCGGCAGTGATTGAACCAGCCTGTCGCTTTTTTCCTCGTCCAAGCTGTTGAGCGCAATCCGCCACGCGGCCTACGGGATCGCGCGGAAGATTTTGGCGTAGTGGAATATTCCCTCATTGATTGTGAAGTCATGATGCCGTCGAGTCGCGCTCGTTACTGGATTTTCCAGCAATTCTTGATGCGGCGATTCTGGTCTTCTGGAGATTGCGATGCTTCGTTGTTTGTTTGCATTTTCCATATTCGTTCTGGCTGGATGGTCCGGGTTCGGCGTTTCGCAGGCGAGGGCGGGGGCGATCTACGAAAGTTACGTCTACGGNGGAGCCGGCTCTCCAGGGGGAGATCCTTGCGGCGTCGCCCAGCTTCAAGCGATTCTCACCTATGGAAAGAACATCATTCCTCGCGGCTGCGAGGGCGGGCCAGGAGGCGGAATGGCCCGAAATTATGTGTTCGTCGAGCCAAACGGCTTTGAGATCGGCTGGCGTGGGGGCTATTCCATTCTTATTGGATGCGCCCCGGGTTTCACGAAAACGTCATCGGGTTGCGTGAAACCGCAAGATAATCCGAAGCAATGTCCTGCGGGAAACCCTGTTCTTCTGCCTTCAGGNGCAAAGGTCGAAACCGTCACGGACTTCGCGACGAATGGTCAGAACCCGATGGTTCTGACGCGCAACTACGCCAGCTTCCGCTACTATCAGCAAAATTTCGCGAACAAGGTTCTGTTCGACACGAAATGGCGCTCCAATTTCGATGGAAGCGTCTATGTCAACGGCGCCCTGTTGTCTTTCAACTTGCCGGACGGCGGGGAACGTTCTTTCGTGCAAACCGGGTCGTCCTATGTCCTGGCCAGCTACGATCCGGCGACGCAAAGCTTCTCGGCCGGNCGCAAATCTGGCGACCGAAACGCTGGTTCTCAACGCCTCGAACCAGCCGAACTGACGACGCCCGATGGGGCGGTCCATGTCTACGAGAATAAGACGGAGGGATGGGGCAAGCTTTTATCGATACGCCATCCCGGCGGCCTGACATATGCTCTGACGTATTTCGACGCGTACAGCATACTTAATAATAAACTGTCGAGCGTCTCGGACAATTACGGACGCACCCTGACCTTTTCGTATGGCGATCACGGGCATGTCGCGAGCGTCATTTTCAATGGGTCGACGATCGCCAGTTACACATACGAACCGCGGACGGAGGCCTATCTGGCGCCCTACTACGCGCCCGATCCCGTGCCGCCGGCGATCGGATACGAACGGGCCGTTCTCAAGAGCGTGACCATTCCGAACGGCTCGACCAGCGAGACCACGACCTATCATTACGAGGACGCCAACGACGACACGCTGCTCACCGGCGTCACCGACGCGCGCGGCGTGCGCTACGCCACCTTCGCCTATGACGCGCAGGGGCGTGGGATATCAACGTCGCACGCGGGCTCCAACGACACCTGGACGTTCTCTTACGACGACGCCAACTCCAAGGTGACGGCCACCAATCCCTTGTCGAAGGCGACGGTTTACACCTACGCCACAACGGCGCGCGGATCTCGGCTTCTCACCTCGGTTCAGGGCCAGGTCTCGGCGAACTGTCCGCTGTCGAACTCGACGAGCCAATACGACGCGGCAGGCTTCCTCTCGCAATTCACAGACGCGGAAGGACGCGTCACCACGTATGTGAACGACTCCGCCACCGGCTTGCCGACCAGCGTCACCCGCGGCTACGGCACGGCCTCGGCGGCGACGACGACCTACACCTGGAACGCCGCGCTCAGAAAACCGCTGACCGTCGTCGAGTCTGGGCGCACCACGACCTATAGCTGGGATGCGGCGGGTCGCATGACGTCGGCGACGATCACCGACACGACGACGACGACCGTTCCCTATTCGACCAATGGTCAGACCCGGAGCTGGAGCTACGCCTATGACGCGGCCGGGCTGCTCGCGTCGGTCGACGGGCCTTTGGCGGGAACGGCGGATCGGGTCGTCTACGCCTACGACGCCGGCGGCAATCTGAAGACCGTCACCGATCCGCTTGGCCGCGTCACGAGCGTCACCGCCGTCAATTCGCGCGGACAGCCGACCTCGATCACCGATCCCAACGGGATCGTCACGGCCATGACCTATGACGGACAGGGGCGGGTCTTGACCGTGACCTCCAACGCCGCCGGTTCGCCGCAGACGACGACGCTCGCCTATGACGCCATCGGCGAAGTCACGAAGATCACCGAGCCGAACGGGGCGTGGCGAAGCTTCGCCTATGACGGCGCGCGTCGCCTGATCACGATCACCAGCGCGATGGGCGAAACGACGAGCTATGTCCGCGACGCGATGGGGAACGCGACGTCCGTGACGATCAAGCGGCCCGACGCTTCGGTCGCCTACGCCAAGACCTATGTTTACGACGAGCTTGGTCGGCTGATCAAAATGATCGGCGCGGGAACCGAAGCGCTGAAGACGTATCAATACGGCTACGACCGGACGAGCAATCTCGTCGCGGTCACCGATCCGCGCTCGAAGGTTTTCACCAATGGTTTCGACGCGCTCAACCGCCTGATCACGCAAAAGGACGAGGAGAACGCCGTCGTCACCCTGACGCGCGACGGCAAAGACGACGTCGTCGCCTACAAGGACCCGCGCACGATCACCACGACTTATGTGCGCAACGGCTTCGGCGAGATCATTCGCGAGGTCTCGCCCGACGCGGGGACCACCACCTATGTGCGCGACGCGCGCGGCCTGATCGTCCAGCGCACCGACCCGCGCGGGATCGTCGCCAATTTCACCTACGACAATTCCGGCCGGCCGCTGGCCAAAAACTATGTCGGCCGCGCGGGCGAAAACGTGACGCTGACCTGGGACGAGGCGGCGAGCGGCTCCTATCCGATCGGGCGCTTGACGACGATCGTCGACCAATCCGGCGTGACGCGTCGTCGCTACGACGCGCAGGGGCGGATGTGGGGCGAATGGCGGACCATCGCGGCCNNGCGCCGGAACTGTACCTGGTGGGGCCGCGACGCCTCCGGCCAGATCACGCAAGCGGTCTATCCCTCGGGGCGCACCGTGGTGTGGAACCGCGACGCGATGGGTCGCGTCCGTCAGATCGCGACGCGCAAGGACGGTTCGTCGCCCTGGATCGACATCGCCAATCCGGTCGCCTGGCATCCCTGGGGCGGGGTCAGGAGCCTCGCCTTCGCCAACGGTCTGACCGCGACGTTCGACGTCGACAAGGATTACCGCATCTCGGCGGTGAAGGTGCTGCCGTCCTCCGGGACCGGCGTCCTCAACAAGGGCCTGACCTGGACGGGCGACACGCTCGACAAGATCGTCGACAGCCTCGATTCCACCCGCACCGAGACCTTCAGCTACAGCGCGACGCGTCGTCTGA
The DNA here is from genome assembly GCA_013693735.1 of Rhodoblastus sp. Taxonomy (GTDB): domain Bacteria; phylum Pseudomonadota; class Alphaproteobacteria; order Rhizobiales; family Beijerinckiaceae. The sequence goes on from CP059255.1 coordinate 1,738,208, forward strand.
CCTCGGCGAGCGGCAAATACGGGGCGATGAGCTGGACCTACGACGCGGTCGGCAATCGCGCATCGGAGGTCTCGGGCGGGACGACCAAGACCTTCACGACGCCCGCGACCTCGAATCGGCTGTCGAGCGTCACGCAGGGGACGACGACGCTGCGGACCTTCGGCTACGACGCGGCCGGCGCGATCACGACGGACGCCAAGGCGGGCGTCACCTGGACTTCGACCTATGACGCCGAGGGCCGTCTGGTTCAGGCGCAGTCCGGAACCTTCACGGTCGGGAGTTACGTCTACGACGCCGAGTCGAAGCTGGCCAAGCGCACGGTCTCGAACGTCACGCCCGCGGTGACGACGCATTACCTCTACGACCCGGACGGCCATGTCATCGCCGAGACGACGCCGGCGGGCGTGACGACGCGCGAGTATCTCTGGCTCGGCGACATGCCGGTCGCCGTCATCGACGCCGTCAACACCGCGACGCCCGTCACCTATTTCGTCCACACCGACCATTTGATGCGGCCGCTGAAGATGACCAACGCGGCGCGGGCGGTGGCGTGGGATGTCGTGTGGAAGCCCTTCGGCGAGACGTTCTCGATCACCGCCTTGCCCAAACTGGACCTCGGCTTTCCTGGCCAGTGGACCCAGGCCGAAAACGGGCTGGCCTGGAACTGGCATAGGCACTACGATCCGACGACGGGAAGGTATACCAAGCCTGACCCGCTCGGGTTTGTCGATGGGCCGGGGCTGTATGGATACGCAGGATTAAGACCAAATGTCCTCATCGATCCCGACGGGCGTTTTCTCGGGATGCTCATCAGACCGCTGTGGGAGATCTGTAGAAAATTTCCAAGCGCGTGCTTTTCGCCGTTTAAGCCGTTATTCCAGCCGCCCAAACCTCCGGAATGCGTCGCAGCGCCGAAATACGCACCTCTACCGGGCACGCCAAATCCCTTGGCGCCCCGCAATATGAAAATCGACCTGACGGGCTCCCTGGAATAGGCCCTTATGCTGGGCCGGGCGTTCCCACTGACAATGGTCCTGCTGCTCCGACCAAAGAACAACAAGATCAGGTTAATGAGCAAGGAAATGATTACGGATGCCATACTTGTGGCACAAAAGATCCGGGCACGAAAACAGGCAATTTCGTCGGCGATCACCAGCCGCCAAAAGCGATAGGAGATCCTGACGCATTCTATCCTCATTGTTTAGGATGTTCTAGAATACAAGGAGGCGTTGTTAGAGGCCTAAAACGCCCGTAATTAGGTCGATGGGGAAGAAGGGGATGTAAACAATGAAATTAATAAAAGAAATATCAACTTCGGGAGCGGAATTTGTCATAATTTCCGAGAGAGCGGCCCATTTTGGGACCCACAGTCCATGACCTTGCTACCTAAAGGGCGTTTAGATTTTATTTTCCTAGACGCCCAAACTGACGTTGGTCAGGTGATTGTGCCAAACCCAGAATGTCACTATGCCAAAATATATAGCGATGGTAAGAATGCAATGATAATAATTTATTCTTTTGGAGAGATCCTTCCAGATTTTGCCTTTCAGTCGATTTTGACAAACAAAATCTTGATTCAAATCAGAATGGATAGAAAGGATAAGCTTGTAATTATGGACTCTAAAACGACGTCAGAAGGTGCTTTGGATGGGGAGATTGCGCTAATTGACTTTAGTGGCAAAAATTTTTTTGCGTATCAGAATTGTCTAATAAAGATTTTTATGGAATAGGATTTCTGTTGATAGACTAACGTAGATGCGTCGTGGCTTGGACGGGCGACACGCTCGACAAGATCGTCGACAGCCTCGATTCCACCCGCACCGAGACCTTCGGCTACAGCGCGACGCGCCGCCTCACCTCCGCGGCCGGCAAATACGGGGCGATGAGCGGAGCTACGACGCGGTCGGCAACCGCGCCTCGTAGGTCTCGGGCGGGACGACCAAGACCTTCGCGACGTCCGCGACCTCGAACTGGAGCTACGACGCGGTCGGCAACCGCGCCTCGTAGGTCTCGGGCGGGACGACCAAGACCTTCGCGACGTCCGCGACCTCGAACCGGCTGTCGAGCTTCACGCCGGGGACGACGACGCTGCGGACCTTCGGCTACGACGCGGCCGGCGCGATCACGACGGACGCCAAGGCGGGCGTCACCTGGACTTCGACCTACGACGCCGAGGGCCGTCTGGTTCAGGCGCAGTCGGGCAGCTTCACGGTCGGGAGTTACGTCTACGACGCCGAGTCGAAGCTGGCCAAGCGCACGGTCTCGAACGTCACGCCCGCGGTGACGACGCATTACCTCTACGACCCGGACGGCCATGTCATCGCCGAGACGACGCCGGCGGGCGTGACGACGCGCGAATATATTTGGCTGGGCGACATGCCGGTGGCGGTGATCGACGCCGTCAACACCGCGACGCCCGTCACCTATTACGTCCACACCGACCATCTGATGCGTCCGCTGAAGATGACCAACGCGGCCGGCGCTGTGGCGTGGGATGTCGTGTGGAAGCCCTTCGGCGAGACCTTCTCCATCACCGCCGCGCCCAAACTCGACCTCGGCTTTCCTGGCCAGTGGACCCAGAGCGAAAACGGGCTGGCCTGGAACTGGCACAGGCATTACGATCCGACGACGGGAAGGTATACCAAGCCTGACCCGCTTAGGTTCGTCGATGGGCCGGGGCTGTATGGATATGCGAGCCAACGGCCAAATGTGCTGGTTGATCTAAAGGGATTGGCTGCTTTTGGGCCTTATACCCCAATTCCAAGTTCGCCGAGCAAGGCTCAGCAGTGCAATGTTGACTGCGATCAACTATTTCAATCAGATGAACAGATTTGTCTTAGTTTGTTTGGAGGAAATTTTGAAAGTATGGGATTCAAATTATGCCAAGGAAATGCTTGGGGAGACGGCGCAGTTGTTTGAGAGGAAAATCACTGCCTCTATTACTGTGTGACCGGGTTATGGGGTGTCTGTAATGCAAAATACCGCTCTGGATTCTTTTATTAAAATAATTGAACAGTGCGTAGCCTTGACTGCAAAACCGTTGCTTCTGACGCTTTTAGATGTAGAGGAAGCCTTCGAAGTCAAACCGTGCAATGTTCGAATTATTGTTCCAGACAAAAATCTGGCGCAAAAGCTAACTGTTTTATTGTGTTTTCAATGGCGTTTGACGGCGATTCAGATCTATTTTTGGCGCGCAATACGCAATTGCCGTTCGGGAAAACGGGGTGTTAAGCGCCGAATATGATATACACGGATCAGACGTGGAATTGGCGCAAGTGCAATCGTATCTCTTTGACAATTTCCGTCGCGACGGAGATGTTTTTGTTCACAGGGTCATAAGTAATATCGTAGTCTACGTGGCCGACGAGGTTATTTCAAGAATATCCGTAAAAATATAATAAAATTTATAGGTCATCTTATTGTGCATGACGACGAGCATAGCGCATTAATAAGCGATGATATTTGCAGTCAATGGGGAGTTTGTGTTTATAATTACTGTGTATTGCATGCGCCTACGACGCGGTCGGCAACCGCGCCTCGGAGGTCTCGGGCGGGACGACCAAGACCTTCGCGACGTCCGCGACCTCGAACCGGCTGTCGAGCGTCACGCCGGGGACGACGACGCTGCGGACCTTCGGCTACGACGCGGCCGGCGCGATCACGACGGACGTCAAGGCGGGCGTCACCTGGACTTCGACCTACGACGCCGAGGGCCGTCTGGTTCAGGCGCAGTCGGGCAGCTTCACGGTCGGGAGTTACGTCTACGACGCCGAGTCGAAGCTGGCCAAGCGCACGGTCTCGAACGTCACGCCGGCGGTGACGGCGCATTACCTCTACGATCCCGACGGCCATGTCATCGCCGAGACGACGCCGGCAGGCGTGACGACGCGCGAGTATCTCTGGCTCGGCGACATGCCGGTGGCGGTGATCGACGCGGTCAACACCGCCTCGCCCGTCACCTATTACGTCCACACCGACCATCTGATGCGGCCGCTGAAGATGACCAACGCGGCCGGCGCGGTGGCCTGGGATGTCGTGTGGAAGCCCTTCGGCGAGACCTTCTCCATCACCGCCGCGCCCAAACTCGACCTCGGCTTTCCTGGCCAGTGGACCCAGAGCGAAAACGGGCTGGCCTGGAACTGGCGCAGGCATTACGATCCGACGACGGGGAGGTATACCAGGCCTGATCCGCTTAGGTTCATAGCCGGCCCGGCAATGTATTCCTATGTAAAATCGCACCCGACCACCTATACGGATCGCCGCGGGCTCGATAACCCGAGCATGGGGCCTTATGATCCGCCGCCGCCCGAAAGCCCCGAGCCGCCCAAAGAACCAAACGGACCGAATATATGCGCCAGCGATCCAGGAGGTCCGCAACCGCCAGTGCCGCCCTCGCCCTATTCCCCGTCGCCCAACAATGGCAGCCCGAATAATCTCAATCCGCCTCCTTTGGAATGGGAACCATTAGGTCCCCCATCTTTGCCCGATGGCTCTCCTGTTATTCTGGTTGGAACTCCGCTCACGGGCCAAACTCTGGGCTATGGGTAACAAAGAATACATATAGATACTTCGGGCCAGATGGAATGGCAGAATTCGATGTAGATTTAAACGGTCACAGAGGCTCCCCGGTTGAAATTCATCGATGGATTGGCGGAAAGCGCTCTAAATACCCGGGGCTGACTGTCGATTAAAAGGAAAGCACATGCAGAGCGCTCGCAAATACACAGATATCAATCAAGTAGTGGCCGCGCACGATGCGTCTGTTAGGTCAATTTTGTTTCAAGAAGATAGTATAGAGCGACATTAGAAATGCCTAGTAGAGGCGTCTTGTGTATTACGTTTGAAGGTGTGATATTGAGTTTGTTTTCGTCTAACAACATGCAAAATATTATAGATTCGATATTAATATCGCCATACAGCGAGGATAGCTTGATGGAATTTTGTCGAAAGCATTTTGGCTCGTATGAGAGCAGCTCGTTCAATATGTTCTGGAGAAAAAGCCTCCTTCTGATTATATATCGACATGTAGCGTGAGTATAACTGGCGGGGACTTTTACATAATATCAGAATCGGTGGAACATAATACGTAGATAAAGCTCCACCCGCACCGAGACCTTCGGCTACAGCGCGACGCGTCGTCTGACCTCGGCCGGCGGCAAATACGGGGCGATGAGCTGGAGCTACGACGCGGTCGGCGCCCGCGCCTCGGAGGTCTCGGGCGGGACGACCAAGACGTTCACGACGCCCGCGACCTCGAACCGGCTGTCTAGCGTCACGCAGGGAACGACGACGCTGCGTAGCTTCGGTTACGACGCGGCCGGCGCGATCACGACGGACGCCAAGGCGGGCGTCACCTGGACTTCGACCTACGACGCCGAGGGCCGTCTGGTTCAGGCGCAGTCGGGCAGCTTCACGGTCGGGAGTTACGTCTACGACGCCGCGTCGAAGCTGGCCAAGCGCACGGTCTCCACCGTCACGCCGGCGGTGACGACGCATTACCTCTACGATCCCGACGGCCATGTCATCGCCGAGACGACGCCGGCCGGCGTGACGACGCGCGAGTATCTCTGGCTCGGCGACATGCCGGTGGCGGTGATCGACGCGGTCAACACCGCGACGCCCGTCACCTATTACGTCCACACCGACCATCTGATGCGGCCGCTGAAGATGACCAACGCGGCCGGCGCGGTGGCCTGGGACGCGGTGTGGAAGCCCTTCGGCGAGACATTTTCGATCACCGCCGCGCCGAAACTCGACCTCGGCTTTCCTGGTCAATGGACCCAGGCCGAAAACGGGCTGGCCTGGAACTGGCACAGGCACTATGATCCGACGACGGGAAGGTATACCAAGCCTGATCCGCTTAGGTTTGTCGATGGGCCGGGATTGTTTGGTTACGCGAGGCAACGGCCGACAGCTCTGATAGACTCGGGAGGACGATTTGCTCAATTTCTCGCACCTATAATAACTTGCATTGCGAATCCCGCTTGTTATACCGATTGCTGGCGGTGTAGCCGTCGGAGCCTATCTATCAAGTTCCATAAAAACCATACGTATCCGAACGCGCCAGGCCAAATAAATGAACATTGCAATCCACCGCAAAAGCAAAAAGACCCATGTAAAGGTCTAAGGGATATCCTTCAAGAGCACGAGCGCAAGTTAGACCAATATGTGAGAGAGCCACTCAGCATGGATAATCGAGGTTTCTTGGCGGAAGCGCTTGGGACATATAATGGTTATCTGTCTGGAAAAATATACAACTCAAGGGTAAATTCTCTTAAGCGTCAAATTGACAATTTTAAGAAACAACTCGAGGAGTGCGAAAATGGAATGTAAGATAAAAATATCAGAATTGCGCTCCGTAATTAACACAATACTTGATAATTTAGAAATCGCGACGGAGGGAGGAGCCGTCGTTGTCGAGCGTGATATGTATTGGGAGATATTTTCCCATGAAAAGCATGATATTAGAAAGATGCCTGTCGAATTTGGCATTGGTCAACTATTTGATGACTGGAATTTTTGAAACACATATTAATAGATAACGACGTGGCTGCCAAAGGCATGTTGATTCATGTGGCGCCGATATTGATGTATATTGGCGAGTCTGTTGTATCGTGTTCCGATAGCGCGCCTCCGAACTCGATGGGCAATAAATAGTAATGCCTGTTTCTTGGTCATATATGCTCCGATAAGTGCTTTATACAAATGGAGTGGTTTGTTGTCTACGGTCGATGGAAATGCCGATGCTCGATCCTTTGCCAATTTTTGTTATAAATACTCTCATCCGATCTGGGCTGGCTGAAAAATTGCATGCTGTGGGCATTTGGAATTTTACCCGAGCTTAACGACGTCAAAGGTAGTTTTGGCTCAGAATTAATTTAAGGGGGCGCTTTTGGATGTAATTGGTGCAATCAAGAATATTTTGATATGCCTTAGCAATTCAAATGAATTCGCCGTCTTGGCCGAGCTTGGGCTAAACAAAGATCATTTGATCTCTTCATCTCAAGGTAATATTGTGGCTTACAAAAATCAGGGCAGTTCAGTGATTGCCTTCTCACACTTTATTATACAAAAGCGAGGGGCGAGTCTGATAGGCGAATTGTGATATTTGAGTTCTTGCCTTCAGGTAGAATTTCTTTGAATTTAGAGTGCTTCATGGTGTCATTCCCAGATCATTGGCGCAGCAAATCAAGAAGTGGGGAGGAATTTATGTCCGCCCGTTTTAGCATGTCGGTTGTAAGTATTTTTTTAATGAATCGGATGGTGGGAACGCGCTGATGACGTCTTTTATGATTTCCTCCGGAAGTGCTCTGTGATATATATCTATCTGCGCCGTTAAATTTCTGCTACCACGCGGCCGGCGCGATCACGACCGACTCCAAGGCGGGCGTCACCTGGACCTCGACCTACGACGCCCAAGGCCGTCTCGTTCAGGCGCAGTCGGGCAGCTTCACGGTCGGGAGTTACGTCTACGACGCCGAGTCGAAGCTGGCCAAGCGCACGGTCTCGAACGTCACGCCGGCGGTGACGACGCATTACCTTTACGATCCCGACGGCCATGTCATCGCCGAGACGACGCCGGCCGGCGTGACGACGCGCTAATATATTTGGGTCGGCGACATGCCGGTCGCCGTCATCGACGCGGTCAACACCGCGACGCCCGTCACCTACTATGTCCACACCGATCATCTGATGCGGCCGCTGAAGATGACCAACGCGGCCGGCGCGGTGGCGTGGGATGTCGTGTGGAAGCCCTTCGGCGAGACATTTTCGATCACCGCCGCGCCGAAGTTGGACCTCGGCTTTCCTGGCCAGTGGACCCAGTCCGAAAACGGGCTGGCCTGGAACTGGCACAGGCACTACGATCCGACGACGGGAAGGTATACCAAGCCTGACCCGCTTAGGTTTGTCGATGGGCCGGGGCTGTATGCGTATGTCGGAGGGAATCCGCTTACTAAGATTGACCCATCAGGCTTGTCCCTGACAGTTGAGCCCTCAATACCTTACCCTTCAAGAAAGTCCCCGGGTCTCAAATTTGTGATAAGAAAAATGACTGCATCCGGATTTGCTCTGACCTTTCGTTGCCAACGGGAGATTTTGGATTTAGATTTTGGCGATGCCAACGAGCATGCATGTCTGGGGGCAATTCCGGCTTTCCAGAATGGGATAAGTTATTTCAGTGATGTTGCCGCCCGGAGGGTGTCATGAACAGAGATGAAGCAATTCGCCTGGACGGGATGATTATTAATATAAATGCCAGTTTGGACGCTGTGGCTTCTTACATAAAAAATAGATGCCCGCATGAAAGGGCGACAATGTTAAATAGACTGATTGGGGAGTGCATGGCCTCTCTGCTTGAGGTGCATGTAAACATTGTTGATACGTATCCAGATATTGAATTACGAAAATTATCAAGCTCTGGCAAGTAAATATGATATCTTGTTTAAATGCCGCTGTGCGCCCGTGCTGTAAACTCCTGGGCTTCTCCATGTCGAGAGTTGAGGCCTGCCGAGGGCGCATCCTTGATGCGTGTGTATGTGGTGAGCAGTCCACTTACGCATGTCGACAAAGATGGGCTTGCGAAGCATAAATGGGACTCTCCGTATTGTATTGCCCTTAGGAACACTATAGACGATCTAAAGAAGGAGACGGAAGACAGATATAAGGAATTAGATGACGATCTATTAGGTATGCCGGAGCGGCTTGGGCCCGGTGAAAAATTGCGCGAAACAATTAGAGGCCACAGAACTTTGATTAATATCTATGATAATATTCTTAAGAGGCGACAGAAGGAGTTTGATGATGATTGTGACCTCCGCCTCCTGGATGTGACGTGGATCCTCCTGTATCCAAACCGGAGAGAGCCCTGTTTCGCGGGCGTTTAGATTTGAATTTAGAGGCGTTCCGATAGTGATGCCAAGCCTAGGTTTTTAAGAAAATGCGCATGCTTATATATAGGCGAGGTAAAGCTGTGACCAAAAATATAGTTTCCTAAAAATCCGAATGCCCCAGATGTGGATATTCGTTTTCTTGGTCGAATTCTAACTGAGGAGGCTATAAGCGGAAATGCGGAAGAAGTAGGTGGTGTGCTGCTATCTTTATCTTATTTTTAAAATCAACAAAGCGCAAAAAGCTATATTGTCGTTAATGTAGCGCGGTCTTTGAAAAATAAAAGCGAACATGTTGCGCTTGTTATTGTTGACTACATTTTTAGAAATTGTCCTTCCGCCGTCAGGTCAAAAATATCCATCATTGCGCTCAGATATAATAAGAGCGTATTTTATGAGGCACTTTCTTTTGCGGAGTCTGTCATCGGGAAAAATGCCTCGTCGCATTAAATTCAGTCTTCGCCAACGGTCTGACCGCGACGTTCGACGTCGACAAGGATTACCGCATCTCGGCGGTGAAGGTGCTGCCCTCCTCCGGGACCGGCGTCCTCAACAAGGGCCTGACCTGGACGGGCGACACGCTCGACAAGATCGTCGACAGCCTCGATTCCACCCGCACCGAGACCTTCGGCTACAGCGCGACGCGTCGTCTGACCTCGGCCGCCGGCAAATACGGCGCGATGAGCTGGACCTACGACGCGGTCGGCAATCGCGCCTCGGAGGTCTCGGGCGGGACGACCAAGACCTACACAACGCCCGCGACCTCGAACCGGCTGTCGAGCGTCACGCAGGGGACGACGACGCTGCGGACCTTCGGCTACGACGCCGCCGGCGCGATCACGACAGACGCCAAGGCGGGCGTCACCTGGACCTCGACCTATGACGCCGAGGGCCGTCTGGTTCAGGCGCAGTCCGGAACCTTCACGGTCGGGAGTTACGTCTACGACGCCGAGTCGAAGCTGGCCAAGCGCACGGTCTCGAACGTCACGCCGGCGGTGACGACGCATTACCTCTACGATCCCGACGGCCATGTGATCGCCGAGACGACGCCGGCGGGCGTGACGACGCGCGAATATATTTGGCTGGGCGACATGCCGGTGGCGGTGATCGACGCGGTCAACACCGCCTCGCCCGTCACCTATTCCGTCCACACCGACCATCTGATGCGTCCGCTGAAGATGACCAACGCGGCCGGCGCGGTGGCCTGGGACGCGGTGTGGAAGCCCTTCGGCGAGACATCTCCGATCACCGCCGCGCCGAAGTTGGACCTCGGCTTTCCTGGCCAGTGGACCCAGGCCGAAAACGGGCTGGCCTGGAACTGGCATAGGCACTACGATCCGACGACGGGAAGGTATACCAAGCCTGATCCCCTGCGGTTTGTGGACGCGCCGGGATTGTATGCGTACGTTAAGGGACAGCCCGTGAGCAAAGGCGACCCATCTGGATTGTCTATGAATTACAGTCCAGTTATGAAAGTCACGCCCCCAGCCCGGCAGTGCGCAATACAGTCTTGCGAAAATGCGGGCCATCAATGCTTAGACAGCTTTTTTACAAATGACGTCCCAAGCATAGCACATTGCGAAAAAGCACTTGATACGTGCTTATCCACTGGCTTGCCTACAATATTTGGACCTGGAATAATCGGGCAACGTTGAGGGATATGCGATGAGCCGGAAAGCAATGGCCTTGAAATTATTCTTCGTTCTGCAATTAGGGGGTTTTCCGAATCTCTTTTTGCCAAAGAATACTTGGTCGCGCTTGATTGCGCGATCGCAATTAGAATAATTGGCCTGCTCGCTGGAAAGCCAATCGCAGCAAATGGAGCTATCGCGGCAATACAGAGATGTGCTGAGGGAATTTCTAATAAAAACCTATTAAAGATGAAAAAGAATCCAACAGAGCGCGCGTATGTTCATTTTGCGCTCAAGCATCTTCAAAAAATTAGCCGCTGGAGTTAATGCGTTTATTTGCGGCGACTGTGTAGAGTTGCTTTCACACGTATTTATGGATGAGAAATGATCTATTATGCTGAGCGTTTGAACTCGCCTTCGCCAACGGTCTGACCGCGACGTTCGACGTCGACAAGGATTACCGCATCTCGGCGGTGAAGGTGCTGCCGTCCTCCGGGACCGGCGTCCTCAACAAGGGCCTGACCTGGACGGGCGACACGCTCGACAAGATCGTCGACAGCCTCGATTCCACCCGCACCGAGACCTTCGGCTACAGCGCGACGCGTCGTCTGACCTCGGCCGCCGGCAAATACGGGGCGATGAGCTGGACCTACGACGCGGTCGGCAATCGCGCATCGGAGGTCTCGGGCGGGACGACCAAGACCTTCACGACGCCCGCGACCTCGAACCGGCTGTCGAGCGTCACGCCGGGGACGACGACGCTGCGGACCTTCGGCTACGACGCGGCCGGCGCGATCACGACGGACGCCAAGGCGGGCGTCACCTGGACCTCGACCTACGACGCCGAGGGCCGTCTGGTTCAGGCGCAGTCCGGAACCTTCACGGTCGGGAGTTACGTCTACGACGCCGCGTCGAAGCTGGCCAAGCGCACGGTCTCCACCGTCACGCCGGCGGTGACGACGCATTACCTCTACGATCCCGACGGCCATGTCGTCGCCGAGACGACGCCGGCGGGCGTGACGACGCGCGAGTATCTCTGGCTCGGCGACATGCCGGTGGCGGTGATCGACGCGGTCAACACCGCGACGCCCGTCACCTATTCCGTCCACACCGATCATCTGATGCGTCCGCTGAAGATGACCAACGCGGCCGGCGCTGTGGCGTGGGATGTCGTGTGGAAGCCCTTCGGCGAGACCTTCTCCATCACCGCCGCGCCCAAACTCGACCTCGGCTTTCCTGGCCAGTGGACCCAGAGCGAAAACGGGCTGGCCTGGAACTGGCACAGGCATTACGATCCGACGACGGGAAGGTATACCAAGCCTGACCCGCTTAGGTTTGTCGATGGGCCGAGCATCTATGCGTATGTGGGGAAATCCTCTCGGTTATGTGGATTCGGAAGGTCAGGAGCCGGACCCGGCATACGTAAATGGGCTCAAATTTGTTATATTATAATTTGCGGGAAAAGATTTCCCATTGAACCTCCGAAGCCTCCTGTGAGAGAGTTGCCGACAACCTCTTGCCCGATCGACAAGCGATAGGTATGGTATGAAAATATTGCCTATGCATCTAAACAAGATCGCGGATTGGAACCTAGAGCCAAATCTGAAGCTCTTCGTGCTGCGCAAGAAAAGATAAATAAGCAGCCGTTGGAGGCTATTTCTGGTTCGAAACTCTTTCGTCGCGAGGGTCGATTATAAGCAAATGGGTTCTTGGGGATATCTACTACAGAGGGGAGCATATCAAGAAGGATTATTTAAGGTCAAAGGAATGGTTTGAGTTTTTCTCTGCCCCGGAGAGGCCATTCGGATATTACATGGTAGGCAGGATTTTATCTGAAATAGGTCGTTTTGATTTAGCGAAAATGTGGTATAGGCGCGGCGTTGAGGTTAAATATCTACCGTGTATGTATAGGCTTGGTATAATGTGTTTCGAAAGCGACGGCAATTGTAAGATTGAAGGAGAGGCCCTTATCAGGAAGCCGCACACCGAGGCCACCTTTTCGCAAAACGATATTTAGCAGGATTGTATTTGAAGGGAAGATTTGGATTGACTCGCGTGCCGCACGTTTTTATATTCGCTTCCCTTTTAGGCCTGATGATTAGAATGTCATTTACAGAGAATTTTGAAGAGATTGAATTTGACGAAAGGATATTAACTTAATCGGTCTGACCTCGGCGACCGGCAAATACGGGGCGATGAGCTGGAGCTACGACGCGGTCGGCAATCGCGCCTCGTAGGTCTCGGGCGGGACGACCAAGACCTACACGACGCCGGCGGCCTCGAACCGGCTGTCGAGCGTCACGCAGGGGACGACGACGCTGCGGACCTTCGGTTACGACGCGGCCGGCGCGATCACGACGGACGCCAAGGCGGGCGTCACCTGGACCTCGACCTACGACGCCGAAGGCCGCCTCGTTCAGGCGCAGTCGGGCAGCTTCGCGGTCGGGAGTTACGTCTACGACGCCGAGTCGAAGCTGGCCAAGCGCACGGTCTCGAACGTCACGCCCGCGGTGACAACGCATTATCTCTACGATCCCGACGGCCATGTCATCGCCGAGACGACACCGGCCGGCGTGACGACGCGCGAATATATTTGGCTGGGCGACATGCCGGTCGCCGTCATCGACGCCGTCAACACCGCGACGCCCGTCACCTATTACGTCCACACCGACCATTTGATGCGTCCGCTGAAGATGACCAACGCGGCCGGCGCTGTGGCGTGGGATGTCGTGTGGAAGCCCTTCGGCGAGACATTTTCGATCACCGCCGCGCCCAAATTCGACCTCGGCTTCCCGGCCAGTGGACCCAGGCCGAAAACGGGCTGGCCTGGAACTGGCATAGGCACTACGATCCGACGACGGGAAGGTATACCAAGCCTGACCCGCTTAGGTTTGTCGATGGGCCGGGGCTATATGCGTATGTCGGAGGGAATCCGCTCGCGTTTGTAGATCGAATTGGCATGTCATATGGTTCTCCTCTTATTAGGGGCCTTTTCTCCGCGCCCATTAAAGCCCGAACAAAATCAGTGTTGGGTTCAAACACCAGATTGCTCGAAGGAAGCGCAGGCCTGCACCCTTCTCTGCCTTGATGCCCGTTACGACTCTGATATGTCTCACATTTGGGGTGGCAGTATGGGGACTTGCATGATGGGTTGTGTGTCGCAAAAATGCGGGGAATCGTGTCAAATAGATGTTATGCGGAAATCATGAGTATAATAAATGATCGAGAAGTTAGCTTTGACGACAGAAGGCGCAGCGTTCTTGCCGCTATAAATGCAGCGTCTGGAAAAGCATGCCTAACTACTGTCGATTCAAGTAGGCTTTTCGCTCATTTTTTGAGCGCTGCACGTTTCGAACTAGGTCCCGCTGTAGCTCTTCAAATATTTCAAGAATATGTTTCTGTTTCTGAAGTGCACGATGGCATGGACGGTCCTTATTATGTTGCGCTGGAATGCTGCATTGCTTCTGGTCGATTTCATACGGCTCTAAATCTTGCGGAAGAATGCATAAGCATCTCTAAATATGTATCAAGAAGCAATTGGCTTGTTTCCGTCGCCGCGCTGCTTGGGTCTTATGCTGCTGCGATGATTGGACAAATTGATAAAGCCAGCGATTTGCTGGACTGCATAAATGATGGTGAGTGCGTTTCGTGGTTAGAGGGCGTTCCGATCATTTCAAAGGTGGAACTATTGGAAAATATAGCGAGGTTGCGGCGTACCCAATAGCGCGCCTTGCTTTGGTTTAAATGCATTACATTTCGATTAAAAATAAACATCCATTGCTCCGGACAAGACACATGCCACTCGCTACGTGACACGCCGGTCGCCGTCATCGACGCCGTCAACACAGCCTCGCCCGTCACCTATTACGTCCACACCGACCATCTGATGCGTCCGCTGAAGATGACCAACGCGGCCGGCGCGGTGGCGTGGGATGTCGTGTGGAAGCGCTTCGGCGAGACATTTTCGATCACCGCCGCGCCGAAACTCGACCTCGGCTTTCCTGGCCAGTGGACCCAGAGCGAAAACGGGCTGGCCTGGAACTGGCGCAGGCACTAGGCTTGGTTGCACAAAGCAACTCGGGATTCCCTCCGCTAGTCCCGTTTGTTGGCCGGGTCGGATGAGTCGACAGGGCGCGCTCCGCTTCCGTAACGCCAATCGGCGCTCCTCTAACGCGGCGCGAAAGCGGCGGGGATCGGTGGAGATCTGGTCCGATCCGCAGATTGCTTGGTTCGCCGCGGCGACCGGCACGCGGCCGCCAACCCGCCTTCTCCGACGCCGCGTCGAGACAAGAATGCGCCGTTTCAAGTCTCTCGGCGCGAGGATCGTCTCACACGATTTCAAGCGCCAGATCGCCGAGCTTCACATCCGTGTCGCGGCGCCTATCCGCTTCACCCTCTCGGAACGCCGGTCACGCAGCGCGAGGCAAGAGTCAGCCCGGGAAAGGGAAAATGCATCCGTCACCCGAGTTGCGCAGCAGCGCCACGCTGATGTGTCGAACTCTCCTGGGATTGATCGGTCGATCTCAAAAAGCCCCGGTATGAGACAGTGAACAGACGATGCGTCGCGATGCGGAAGTTATTTATCGGGGCCATTGCGGGAAAAACTCGCTTGCGCCGCAGATCTGGTGTTTTGCGTGTGGAGGCATATATGTAACCTGCTTGGCGGCGGCTCCGGGAATGGCGCAATTGGCGCTGACTTTATATATTCTGGCCGTTTTAATAGGGGTNTTTTCTCTTGATGCTCTTTATAGAATAATCCCGCTTTGTCATGTCGTAGCGTTAGCGGCAATAGGTGCGATCGCGTTATTGCAAATAGATATTCGAGAGGCTCTTGTGCGTCTTACCGGCGCATTTTTCACAATGGCCGCTTTAGCCCTCGTCCGATGGAGTTACGCGCGTCTGCGACGCCGCGCGGGCCTTGGTTGGGGCGACGTCAAGTTGGTCGGCGCAGGCGCGCTGTGGGTTGATCCGATTTATCTCGGCCCTTGGCTTCTTCTCGCGACATTGTCGGCTTTCGCCAGCCTGGCGTTCCTGCGCTGGCAGGGCGTGACGATCACGCGCGAGACTTCCATTCCCTTTGGGCCGCACCTAGCCTGCGGACTCTGGATCGTCTGGTTGGCGCAGATCAGTCAGTTCTGACGAAGCGCGACCACATCCTCCGCGGTCTCGGCGCGTCCGCTCACTTTCCGGCCGATGCGGATGGCCACCAGTTCCGGCGAGCGCTCCACGCCACGCCATTCGTCAAACCAACGTCCGTTTGCGTTTTCCCCGCCTGNCCCAAAATACCGCAATCGGAACTCAGTCACGCCGTCGAGGATAAGCGCCGTCCGCGTCGCGGACGCATCCGCGAGCGCCGCGGCCGGACGATAGACGCCGCTCGTCATCGTCAGCTTGCCGGCAGTCGACTCGATTCGAACACGGAGAAACCCGCCCCACTGCGCGCCCGGTTCGTTGAGGGCGACAAAATCGACGGCGTCAGGCGTTGCGTCGAAGAGCGCCAGCGCGGCGCTCGCCGGCCGCGTCTGGACGATCGGCGCGGCGCGGGCCAGGACGTCTCGGATCGCGCGCATTCCCGCCTCCAGTTCCCCGCGCGATTGCCTCTCACGCGAGGCCCGCCAGCTTTGGCGACCAATGCCGAGCCCTGCGAGGACCCCGGCGGTCAGCAGCGCGAGAATGGCGAGCGTCGCCAGCAGTTCGATCGTCGTGAACCCGCGCATCCCATGAATGCGCCGGCGCGCGCCCATCAGTTCGCCTCCGACGGCCGGCGCGCCAGCTTCAAGGTCGTGACGGTCAGGACTCGCTGCCCATCGCGAACCTCGATCGTCGCCCAGAATGCGCGCGATGGTTGCGGCGACGGGTAGGGCGTCTGGATCAGCGTCCAGGACAATCCCTCCTGCGAGACGCCCGTCAGACGTCCTTCGCCCAGCGGAATCTCGATATCGAGGCGGTCGAGCTGGGCGCGGGCGACGCGGGCGGCGATCGCTCGAACTCCGCGCGCTGATCGGTCTTCACGGCTTGCGACGTCGCCGCGAACAGCGCGCTCATGGCGAGCGAAAGGATCGCGAAGGCGGCGAGCGCCTCGACCAGCAGAAATCCTCGCTGTGAGCGCAAGCGTTTGATCATGGCGATGCCGACGCCTGTCCGGTCAGCCAATTGACGTTCACCGCGGCGGCGGCGCGACGGAGCTTCAGTTCGATCGCCGCGCCCGAGGACGTTCCATCGGGATAGAAACGCACCGCCTGCCTTGGGTCGCGGGCCGCCTCGACCGCGGCGCGTTCCAATTTCGCGACGACGAGCGACAGCGTGGTTCCGGCAGGCAAGCTCGTCTCGGACAGACTGGACGCGGAATAGACGTTGCGGGCGAGGTCGATCGCAAAGTCCGCTTCTTCATTGCGCAGGATCGCGCGGGCGCGGGTCGCCCGCAAAGCCGCCGCCATCTCATGCGCCGCGCGCCGAAGGACGAGACCGTCCGAAGGAGGGCGCAGCAACGGAGTCGAGACGGCTGCGACAAGCGCCAGAACCGCCAAAATCGCCAGCGTCTCCACCAGAGTGAAGCCCCGTTGACGATGCAATCGCTGTTTCATCGCGCCGCCAACTCGTTGATGCCGAGGATGGCGTTCATCACCGACATGATCAGCGCCCCGACGATGACGGCGATGACGATCGTCAGGACAGGGGTGAGAAGGCTCATCGCCCGATCGATGGCGCGCTGGGTCTGGGCGTCGAACATGGTCGCCAGACGCAGCAACATCTGTTCGGTTCGGCCCGCTTCCTCGCCCACCATCACCATCCGCACGGCGAGCGGCGGCATGGCGACGACGTCGCGTAAGGACAAGGCGAGCGGCGCGCCGTCGCGCACGGCGTCGATCGTGCGGCCAAGATCGGCGGCGATGGCGGGATTGGCCACGACGCCGCGTGCCGAAGCCAGAGCCGACAAAATCGGGACGCCCGCGCTGCGAAGGCTTCCGAGGGTGCGCGCGAAGCGTGCGATGTCGCGTTTGGCGAGGAGCGCTCCAATCATGGGAAGCTTCAGTCTCAGGCGCGCCAAGGCCTGCCGCGCGCCTGGCGCATGACGCAGGTTGCGCGCGGCGAGACCGAGAAGCACGCAGAGAATCGCTGCGCCGCCCAGAATTTCGCCCGCATGATGTTGAAGAAACAACATGCTTTCGAGCCCTGCGGGCAAAGGTTTTCCGCTTTCGGAAAAATCGGCGCGACGCTCGGCACGAGAACGGACAGCACGATTCCCACGCAGACGAGAGCCATGACGATCAGAACGCTTGATAGATCAGCGCGCTGCGCAGCTTGCCCTGCAACTCCAGGCGCTTGTCGAGAAGGTCAGCCATCTCGCTGAGCACGCGGCCCGTAGCGGCGGACATTTCCGCTTCGACGACGGCGACATATTCAACCGAGAACACGTTCGGGAACCGCCGCAGGCCCGAAGACAGGGGGCGCCGTCGAGCACCTGCGACAGCAATTCCGCGACGATCATGCGCATGGCGGGGTTGGAGGCTTGATCCTGAAGAAGGCGCAAACTGTCGTCGAGGGGCAGGTCGGCTTTGGCGAGCGTCGCGAATTCTCGGGTGAAAGCGGCGATCTCCTTGTCGCCGACACGGCGAGACAAAAGCGTCCGCCTTGATTTCGTTGCGCCTCGCCTGAAGGCCGCGCGCGTTTCGAACGGCGTCAGGCCCTGCGCCCAAATCCGGTCTTGAGCCTGTTCAGCGTTCGACGCCTCGACCTCTCCTTCGACCAGAGCGCCTGCGTCATCAAAGGCTTTGTAGCGATAGAGGCGCACTAGTCCGCTCGAACGATCGAAAGCACTTCCGCAACGCTCGTTTCGCCGCGCCATGCCTTGGACAACCCATCTTCCGACAGAATGCGCATGCCACCAGCCCTTGCGCGCCTTTCAATCTCGGCGTCCGACGCGCGCGCATGGATCATGTCCTGAATCGATCGGTCGACCGGAAGCAATTCCGCGATCGTCGCGCGCCCCGNATATCCCGTTCCGTCGCAGCGCTCGCAGCCGACCGCACGGCGAAAATCCGCCGGGCCGGCGCGACAAAATGCGGGGACACGCTCGATCCACGACTGCGACTCTTCGTCGGGCCGAGAGCAATTGCGGCACAAGCGCCGCACGAGGCGCTGCGCCAGAACGCCCTTCAGCGTCGACGCCAGCAGGTAAGTTTCGATCCCCATGTCAAGCAGCCGGGTGATGGAGGCGGCGGCGCTGTTGGTGTGCAAGGTGGAAAGAACCAGATGCCCGGTCAGCGACGCTTGAATGGCGATCTTCGCCGTCGGCGCGTCACGTATCTCGCCAATCATCACGATATCGGGATCTTGCCGCAGAATCGACCGCAACGCGGCAGGGAAATCGAGACCAATCGTCTCTTGAACCTGGACCTGGTTGACGCCTTGAAGCTGGAACTCAATCGGATCCTCCACCGTGAAAATCTTCACGTCGGACCGGTTGATTTCCTTCAAGGCGGCGTAGAGCGTCGTCGTCTTGCCGCTGCCGGTGGGGCCCGTCACCAGAACGATCCCGTCGGGCTGCTTCAGCAAGCGTCGCAAGCCGGCGATGACTGGCGCCTGAAAGCCGAGATGGGCGAAGTCAANGGAGACGGCGCGCCGGTCGAGAATGCGTATGACCACGCTTTCGCCGAACACTGTCGGAATCGTTGAAATGCGGAAGTCGATGTCGACGCCTCGCACGGCAAGCTTGATGCGTCCGTCCTGCGGCAGCCGACGCTCGGCGATATCGAGTTTCGCCATGATCTTGACGCGTGACGCGACCGCCGCCTGTTGGGAGAAAGCGACCGTCTGCGCGATACGCAGAAGCCCGTCGACGCGATAGCGCACAAGCGTTGAATCCGCCCGAGGCTCGAAGTGGATGTCTGAGGCGCCCAACTCCACCGCCTTGGACAGGATCTGATTGACGAGCCTGATGACCGGGGCTTCATTCGCCAGCTCGCGAAGGCGCTGAAGATCCTTTTCGTTCGCCGCCTCTTCGCGATGATTCGCGTCGCGGCTCGCACTGTCCAACATTTCGCGCGCCTGAAGCGACGTTGCGAAGCGTTCGTAGTCGGCTGGTGCGATCAATCTGATTTCGACCGCGCGATCGAGGAGATAGCCAAGCGCGCGTGGACCGTCCCGATCAAAGGGATCACAAACAGCGAGGGTCAGAAGGCGTTCGTCAAGCTTCAGAATCGCGATGCGATGGCGTTGAAGAAAGGCATGGTCGACGCCGCTTGCGATCATCGGATCGGCGGGGGCGTCGACGGCGGCGAAAAGCGACATGCCCAGATGCGCCGCCAGTTGCGCGGTCAGATCCTGTTCCGGGATCAGCCCAAGCTTTGTGAGCACGTGATCGAAGCGCTCATGCGCGGCCTGCGCCGCGCGTTGAGCGCGCTGCGACGCCGCCTCGTCGACAAGACCCGCGTCGACCAACCGCGCGCCGAACGCCGAAGCGAAAGCCGCCGAACGCGGATCGTCGAGGCTTTCGGCTCCCGCCATGCCTTTGTCGTCGCCATTGCCGTCAATCATGGTGGGCGTCGCATTGCGAAGTGGCTCATTCATGCCCCACGATCTCGACCTTCGCGGGTGTATTTGATAGAAAACACAAGTCTTCTACGAATAGAAGATCGAAGCGCGAGGGTTGTCTGTGACATGTTACGATGGATATATAGAGATGATCAATAAATATAGAAAATTTTGTCATGTCAAAAGAGCGCGCCGTCATTTTGCGCGCAGTCGTGGCTTTTCGATCGTCGAAATACTGGTCGTCTTGGCGATCATCGGAATGATCATGAGCCTGGTTGGGCCTCGTGTTCTGAATTTTCTCAATGAATCAAAATTCAAGACCGCTCGTTTGCAGATCGAGAACATCGCCAGCGCTCTTGATATTTACTATCTTGACAATGGTCGCTATCCCTCCTCCAGCGAGGGCCTGAAAGCCTTGACGCAGCGCCCCTCGGACGCTCCCGGCTGGAACGGCCCTTATCTCAAGGGAAGCGCCCCGCCGAATGATCCCTGGGGCCGCGCCTATGGCTATCGATCTCCCGGGCAAAGCGGGCCCTACGAAATCTATTCTCAAGGACCGGACGGGAGCGGAGCGGGAGGTCAGCTCCAGCGCTCGGGAGACGGGCGCTGACGATGAGGAAGCCCCGCCGCCTCCGGCGTGACGGCTTCGCGCTCGTTTTGACGATCTGGGCTGTAGGCCTNTTAGCGCTTCTCATCCAGACGTTCCTGACCAGCGCCCGATTCCGGCTGCATGTCGGCGCCAACATCGCAGCCGCCACACGAGCGGAAGCGCTTGCTGACGCCGGCGTCGCGCTTGCGTTGTTGGATTTGGTGAGTCGCTCGTCCGGCGACGCCAGCGCCCTCGCNTTCACATCCTCGCCTTCTTTCTGCGTCGCCCCTGGAGGCCTGATCGCGGTCTCGATTGAAAGCGAAAGCGGCAAGATCGATCTGAACGTCGCATCTCCAGACCTATTGCGCCGTCTGTTGGTCGGCGTGGGCGCATCGCCGTCGGAAGCGCTGAACGTCACAGAAGCGCTCGTGGATTTTCGGACGGATGGCGTCAGTTCGCTTGAGCGAAACTACCGACTTGACGGGCGCCCGTTCGGGCCTCGCAAAGGGCCGCTTCAGGCTGTTCAGGAGCTTGATCAGGTTCTTGGCGTCTCNCCCTCGCTCTATGCCGCGATCAAGCCGCATGTGACAGTCTACGGAGCCGGCGTCGCCCTTGATCCGAACCTGGCTACGCCTCGCCTGCGGGCCTTGCTCGGTGTGGAGGCGCGAGCCGCTCTCTCCTCCGGTTTCGGCGCGGCCTATACGATTCACGTCGAAGCCCTGACGAACGATGGCGGCCGTGTCGCGCGCGAGACGGTTATCGGACCAGTACCCTTGGCCGATCGCTCTGGAGGGTTNCGGGAATGGCGGCGTGACCGTTCGCGTTGGGATTCGCTCTTTGCGGGCAAGAAGTCCACCGCGCTCATGCCTTGCTGAAGCCGCCGCGCGATCGCTCTCGCATTACCGCTCGTCGGAAAAAGATGCAAGGTTTGCAGAGCGCCTTCCTTCGCGAGCGTGGCCGATTTCGGCGTCACCCGAACCACTTTCCAACCGTCGATCATCGCGCCGCTCTCCACCCATGCCCTTGCGGAGCGGAGGGCGTGAGTATGAAAACGGTTTGCAGTTGGGATGTCGCCACGATGCCGATGATTGTCGCGGCCAGAGTCGTCGTGAGCGCAGACGGGGTTTGCGCCAAGGGTGCGCGGGCGGCGCCCATGCGATCCTTTCGCGGGAAAACAACGGTCGCGCAGCGATGTCTTCGACCTCAGCGATTGGCGAAGACGCCGTTGAAGCGGCGCTCGACCCTTCAGAAGCGCCTTGCGCGGCGGGCGACAGTGGGGCGAAGGCGGTCTGGCGAGCGGCCCGTTCGTCAAGGAACGACCAGATCAGATACGCGAAAACCCCGTTTACGCAGACAAGGGCGACGACGCACGCCCGAAAGAAGGGAGAGCGTGCCTTCACAATGGCTCCCCTGCGGTTTGAAAGGGCGCCTCGACGTCGATTTGCGCATCGAGCAGGGGCTCCGCCTGGCCGTTTGCAGGCGCTGCCGAGGTCGATACGCGCACCGTCGCTCCCGCTATGAACAAGGCCGGAGCTTGCGATGTCTCGATGGCGCGCACCACGTTCGCGACATCCCTGGTTGCGCCGGACAGCTCGATCCGCGCGCGTCGCATCGTCATGCCGCCGAACGGACGACTGTCCGTCGCACGTTGCGAAACGATCATGACGCCTTGGGCGTCCGCCAAAGCTTTAAGTTTCGACTGAAGCATGGCTGCGCCGACGCCATCATTGGCTTGCGTGAAAATCGAGGAGCGATCGCGCATCGGCGGCGCCACGCCTGCGCGAGCATTCAGACGGGCAAGGCTTCGCGCGAACTGGCGAGGAGCTGCGCTTTGCGTCGATCTCCTCGTCGCGCGTCTTGAAGATATCGACGAGCGGCAAGGCGACCAGAACGTACGCAACGAAAAGGACGATGATATGCGCGCCGACGAAGATCGCGGCGCGCCAAGATGCGCGAAGCCGCGGACTCATGGGTTTCCTCGCCGATGGAAGACGGTTTGCAAACTGAAACGCTGCTTGCGTTCGACGGGATCAAAAGTGACGGCCGCGCCCAATAGGGTGTTCGAAAACGTTCCCACCTCCTCCAACAACCGGACGAGTTGAGCCGGCGAGTCTGCGAACCCCGAAATGCTGATCAGCTGTTCACCATTCGCGCCCGACGTGACCCGCAATTCGTTCACCCAGCAATCGTCGGGAAGGTGTTTGGTCAGTTCCGCCCAGACGTCGGTGAAGCGCGCGGCGGCGAAGGGACTGGAAATTTTCATCTTGTTTTCGGGCTTCCGCGGCCTTCTCTTCGCGTGCCTTGGCTTCGGAAAGGCGGGGACGTATCTGCATGATCGCCTCGTCCAACGCCGCGACCCTGACGCTTTGGTCTAGGTAAATCAGCGCCGCGTAAATCGCGCCAAGACCCAGCGCCGTCATCGCAAGAGCCGTAAGAATCCGCCGCGGGGTTCGTTCGCTCCTTTCGCTTATGCGCAGATAGAAGCCGTCTTGATCGGCTCGCTCTTCGGCTACGCTCAGAAAATCCAAGTCTGAAGGGGCAAGCCGCGCGTCGGCCAAGAGGACATCGACAAAATCCTTTTTGACGATGAGGTGCTCGACGCTTGCCCGCCCGTCGCGGCGATCAAGGATGCGATGTCCGGAATAGACCCGCTTCGGATTGAATGGCGTTTTGCGCTCGATTTCCGCCACGAGGATCGTTTGCAAATCCCGAACCGCTTGTTCCGGAACGTCGAGCCGACGTCTAAAGCAGTTCGCACCTTTCACCTCCAGGCCGATTTTCACGGCGCGGGATCGAGCCTGGCCCGAGGCAAAGCTTTGAATCGCCTCGCGTGAGAGCGCGCTACACGCCATTTGGGAGCGCGCCAATGCCCGCCCTTTCTCCAAAAGGGTCGCCGAAACCATCGGCTTCCCACCGGACAAGGCATCTCAGAGGCCGAAGACCACGCAACAGCGTCAGATATGGCGACTCCGGCGCAAGCGCGCGGAGTTCGCGCTTCCAGAGCGCAGCCATTTCCGAGAAAATCGCCGGCATAGGGAAATCCTGAATCGAGTTGCTCTTTCTGGGCTTTGCGAAACGCTCGGGCGACGAGTCTGAGGCGACGTCACGCCCTTGCAAACTTACAGTTGGGACAGATGCTTGCAGTTAATCTACAGACGGGCCGATCGATTCAGGCGAAAACATTATCAACGAAAATCTTTATGTGCAAAACCTATGTTTGTTCATATGGACGTCTCCTGGAAATCTTGTGAACAAGGGGCGTCATACGCATGATGAAGCAAAGGTTGTCCTGTCAGAGGGCGCTCTACGAGGACGTGCGATTGCTCGGGGCCGAGGTGATGCGCGCCGCCTCGAAGAGTGGGGATGTTGTCTGAATGCGTCGTTGGCTCGACCGTCTCGCTCATTCGTTCGTGGAGAAGGCGCGGCTGCTGGCGGTCTTCGCGCTCGTTGTGAGCGTGGGCGGCTGTCAGACCGCTGGGAGCGACCTTGTCGTCCTAGAGGAATGGGCCCTCGTCCCAGCCACGAAGGGCTCCCGGCCAGCCCAGCGCAATATCGAGCCTGTCGCGACAGCGGGCGCGTCGACGCAAACAGCGCGGGTCCTCGGCTCGGGCCGATTCATTGGCTCCAATGCCGGCCGTTCTCGAAGTCACGCCGCGCCTCCTGCTGCGGACGGCGTCACTTTGAATTTCGTGAACGTTCCGGTCCAGCAAGCTACGAAGGTGGTGCTCGGCGACATCATGGGCGTCGAATACGTGGTCGACGGCAAGATCGACGGGCGTGTCACGATCCAAACTCCAGAGCCCGTTGAAAAGTCGCGGGCTCTCGATCTGTTTCGCTCCGCGTTGCAAACCGTCAACGCAAGAGTCGTGGAAACCGGCGGCGTCTACAAGGTGATGTCCGCCGACCAGGCGGTCGCGGCCGGGATGAGGTTGACCACCACCGAGCCCGGCTCCGGCATGATCGGCGACGGCGCCAACGTGGTTCAGTTGCGCCATGTCTCCGCCAGCGAAATGCGGCGTGTGCTGGAGCCGATCGCGCCCAAAGGCGGCGTCGTCGGCGCAGACGACGGCCGCGGAATTCTGACGCTCGCTGGATCTCCCCAAGATATCGCATCCATGCGCGAGGCCATCCGCGTCTTCGACGTCGACACAATGCGCGGCATGTCGATGGCCCTTGTGCCGGTTCGTTCGGCCGAGCCCGAGAGCCTCGCCGACGATCTGCGCAAGGCGTTCGGCTCGGAAGACGGCGGCGCGATGAACGGCATGATCCGCTTCGTGCCGAACAGGCGGCTCAGATCCATCCTCGTCATCTCGCCGCAACCCAAATATCTCGCGCGCGCGGAAGCCCTGATCCGCAGGCTGGAGGCGCAGGCGGCGGGAAGCGAGAAGCAATTCTATAGCTATGTCGTGCAAAATCGCCCCGCCAAGGACCTTGCGGCGGCGCTGAACTCGATGTTCGCCGCCGAAACCAGCGCGAGCGCGGCGTCCCGCCAGATCGCGCCGCGGCAACAGGCGGTCGGCGTCTCCAACGCCGCCTTTCGCACGACGCCAAACTCCTCTCCTGGCGTTTCCCTTTCGGCTCGCTCCCTTCAGGCATGGGCGGCGGCGCGACCGGTTCACCGACCGGCGCGTCCGCCGGCCGCTCGGCGCAACAGGCGAGTTTTTCGCAAGGGGGACGCGACCGCGCCGCCCGCCGCCCTCGGCGAGGAAACGCGGATGCGCATCAGCGCCGACGACGCCAACAATGCGATCCTGATCATGGCGTCGCCCGAAGACTATCGCCGGTTGATGCGCGTCGTGCGCTCTCTCGACGTGATGTCGAACCAGGTGCTGATCGAGGCGACCATCGCCGAGGTGACGCTCAACGACCAGCTTAAATTCGGCGTCAAATGGTTCCTCGGCCGCAAGGCCTCGTCGGCGACGTTCTCCGATCAGGTGAGCGGCGCGGTTTCTTCGCTCTTCCCCGGCTTTTCCTATGCGCTCAAACTCGCCAATGCGCAGGTCACCATCGACGCCTTGCAGGAGGTGACCGACGTCAACGTGCTGTCCTCGCCCTCGCTCATGGTGATGGACAACCGAACCGCGACGCTTCAGGTCGGCGATCAGGTGCCGATCACCACGCAATCGGCGCAAAGCGTGCTCGGAGTCGGCGCGCCGATCGTCAATTCCGTGACCTACAAGGACACCGGCGTCATCCTGTCGATCACGCCGCGCATCAACGACAGCGGTCTGGTCATGCTCGACATCGAGCAGGAGGTGTCGAGCGTCACCGCCACGATCAGTTCCGGGATCGACTCGCCGACGATCCAGCAGCGCCGGATCAAGACCTCGGTGCTCGTCAACGATCGAGAGTCGATCACTCTCGGGGGCCTGATCCAGAGCAAGAACAACGTGTCGCGCTCGCAGACGCCGGTGCTTGGCGACATTCCGCTGCTCGGCAACGCCTTCAAGTCGAAGAACGATCTCACCGGCAAGACGGAGCTGATCATCATCCTGACGCCGCGCGTCGTGCGCAACACCGTCGATGCGCGCGCCGTCACGGAGGAATTCGCCGAGCGCCTGCGCTTCAACAGGCCGCGAGCGAGGACGACCGGGCGATCGTTCGAGCGGACCGTGAGAAGGCTCGTCGATTGATCTAGATAAAATGATGCGGGGCGTGCTGTCGCTCCCCAATTTCCGGACATCTTCTCCACGTTGTTGGCCGATCTTTCGGCTATGAACTCGCGCTGGGAGCGCTATCCGAGCGCATGGTGGAGGCGAAGCTCGTTGTCGTGGTCGAACCACACCGGGAGCGGGCGGATGACGGTCTGTGCGTCGGGTGTGGGATTCACCTCGACATCGTCGCGCTTGAAAGTCCGCGCGAAAGCCTCCGCCATGCCGTTGGATCGCGGAGTTTCGCCAGGCGTGGCGATCGGCAGGAAGCCGATCTCGGCGGAGACGCTGCGCGTGTCCTTGGCGATGGTGCAGCAGCCGTCGTCCGACAACCATTCAATGGACCTGTCAATGGACATGGGCAGGCGATTGACGGAGCCGAAGCGTTGTTCGACAGCGACAACCATGAGGTCGCGCACATCCTCGCCCTTGACGCCCTCGGTGGCGGCGACATAGCCCAGCATTTCCCGGTCGCAGCAATCCAGCGCGAAGGCGAAGCGAATCTTTTCGCCATCGTCGCAGGCGATCTCCAAGCCGTCCGAACACCAGCGCAGATTGGACTGCGCGACGGCGATCCTGCCATCGTGACGGCGCTCGGAACGGGAGCCGGCGCGAAAGGGCGGCAAACTATCGTGCGCCTTCATGACGTGATCGGCGCGCCTGCGGTTGACCGACGCTCGCCCTTCGGCGCGGGCCTTGCAGCGCAGCACCGCCTGGACGCGAGCGTAGCCATNAGTAGCCATAGAGGTCGGCATGTCGGCGATGATGGACGTGATCTCGGCGACCAGCCCGTCATCCGGCGGCGGAGGTCGGCCTCTGCGCTTTGGGGGCGGTCAGGCTGTTACGCAGACAGCGACCGCAACATCGACTTTTTGACGGCAGGCGATCTCAAGCGCACCTTTGACGCTTTTGACCTCCAACGCCTTCTTGCCGAGCAGACGCCGCAATTCGCCGATTTGCTCCTGCTGAGCGCGGAAAGCGTACGCTGGACCGACTTCTTCGGCAGCCGGCGTGGCCGCGAACGCGCCCTGTTCGGCCAGACGCCGCCATGTGTCTAGTTGATTGGGCGGGGCTCCGTGGCAATGCGCCACGAGACGGACCGTCGCGCCGGGTTCGGTCGCCTCGGCGATCACCGCCAGCTACTCAGCGACCGATCATCGACGCAGATGCGGCGGACCCGTCAAAATCTCCACCTTCGGCTAAGAACCAGTCATCGACATGGCGCTTAAGGGTGGGACGTGTCCGGGCATACCGGGGGCGACTTCACGAGACGATGCGCTTGGCTAGTTTCGACTTGGCGTCGTAGACGTAAGTCCCGACCGTGAAGCCGCCCGACTGCGCCTGAACCAGATCGTTCACGTGGGCGGCGACGCATCCTTCCGCGTCGGTGAATCGCGAGACGACGGCTGGCACGTCGTGCTGGCTCGTCGAGTTCGACAGCGGGCGGGTTCGCAGAGACCTGGACCTTAACAGAGGCGAGAAGGCGATGTATTAGCGCCCGGTTGCGGCGTAAGCGTAAGCCACGCCTTCCACAACGGACTGGCGGCCGTCACCTTGAAGTCAGCGTCGTCGTAAGAATTGCATATCGATAAGCGTGTAGAATCGAGTATATGGCGGGCTGACGGCGCGCGGTCGCGGAGGCGGGCGCGGCCGAGCCGCGAGATCACAGCGTGGACAATGTGTTCGCGAACTGCGTCAAGGCGCTCTCTCCTTTCGGCGTCAGCGCGTAGAGGCCGCGCTCCTTGCGGGCGAACCAGCCGTAATGATCGTCGCGCAGGATCGCGCCGGCGCGCTCGACGCCGGTTTGCGCGCGCAAAGCGCGAGNGCGCGCCTCGCCGCCGTTCTGGGAGAGGTGGCGCAGGCAGCGCAGCGCGTCCTGCCGATAGGCGGTCATGGTCGGNNGCTGGCGCGCGGCGCCGCCCTGGTTGGGGTCGCCGACGCGGCGTTGGAACTCGCGCAGCATAAGGCCGGCGCGGCGCGCGTCTTTGCGCGGCCGGTAGGGCGCGGGATCGAGCGCCGCCTCGACGGCGCGCGGGCCCACCAGCAGCAGGCCCAGACCAAGGCGACGGCAGAGCGATTTGACGTCGGAGAGATCGCGACGCTTGGGCGGGGCGACGGCGAGATAGACCGCATCCGTCATCGCCTGACGGTCGACGCCTTGCAGCAGAAGCTTGAGCGAGACCGCGCGTTTCAGCTCGACGACGACCGGCGGCTCGTCGCCGCGCAGCGCGACGACGTCGCAACCCTCGATCTCGGCCTTCACCTCGTAGCCTTGCGCTTCGAGGAAGGCTTTGACGGGGGCGTAGAGGTCGGTCTCGCGCATCGCCGTTACGCGCCGGCCTCCATCCTCCAGCTCGTCGATCAGGCCCTCGATCATGCCCAGGCCGAGCGACCAGAAGCCGGGGTCTCGCGCGTCGAGGCCGAAGGGCTTGAGCAACGCGTCGTAAGGCTTCGAGCCGCCGGCCGCCAGAAGCGCGAAATAGCGCTCGACGAAATCGTCGCGCGCGGCCGGCGTGTCGGCTTTCTGGTAGAGGCCGTAAAGCGAATTCACGAGGCAATCGCCGAAGGCGTAAGCGTAGACGTAGAAGGGCGAATGGACGAAGTGGGGGATATAGGCCCAGTAGGTCTCGTATCCCGGATGCAGGACGATCGACGGGCCGAGGCTTTCGGCCTGCACGCTCATCCACAATTCGCCGATGCGCTGGGCGGTGAGTTCGCCGTTTCTGCGCTCCAGATGCAGCTTGCGCTCGAAGGAGTAGAAGGCGATCTGGCGCACCACGGTGTTGAGCATGTCCTCGACCTTCGAGGCCAGCAGGGCGCGGCGCTGCGGGCCGGCGGGCGTCTGCGCGAGGAGTTTGCGGAAGGTCAACATCTCGCCGAAAACCGAGGCGGTTTCGGCCAGGGTCAGCGGCGTCGGCGCCATCAGCGCGCCGTTAGGCGCGGCCAGCACCTGATGCACGCCGTGGCCCGCTTCATGGGCGAGCGTCATCACGTCGCGCGGCTTGCCGAGATAGTTGAGCAGCACATAGGGATGCGCCGAGGGCACGGTGGGATGAGCGAAGGCGCCCGGCGCCTTGCCGGGGCGCGCGGGCGCGTCGATCCAGCGCTTGTCGAAGAAGTCGCGGGCGATGTCGGCCATGCGCGGCGCGAAGCCGGCATAGGCGTCGAGAACCAGCGCGCGCGCGTCCTCCCAGGCGTAGAGGCGCGCGGGCGTCTGCGGCAACGGCGCGTTGCGGTCCCAATGGTCGAGCGCCGGCTTGCCGAACCATTTCGCCTTCAGCTTGTAATAGCGATGCGACAGACGCGGATAGGCGCCCTGCACCGCCTCCACGAGCGCGTCGATGGTCTCGGGCTCGACGCGGTTGGCGAGATGGCGGGCGGAGGCGACGTCGGCGAAACCGCGCCAGCGATCGGCGATCTCCTTGTCCTTGGCCAGCGTGTTGGCGATCAGCGTGAAAACGCGCAGATTTTCGCCGAGGGTCTTGGCGATCGNACCTGAGGCGGCTTTGCGCAGCGACTCGTTTTCATCCTGCATTTTCGAGAGGGTCGCCTCAAGCGGGAGACTCTCGCCCGCGACGTCGAAGCGCAGCGCGGCGAGGGTCTCGTCGAACAGGCGGTTCCAGGCCGACGCGCCGGTCACCGATTTTTCGTGAAAGAGTTGTTCAAGCCTGTCGTCGAGCTGATGCGGCTTTTCGCGACGCACGTCTTCCAGCCAAGGCCGGTATTGGGCGAGCGGGGCGAGCGCGGCCGCGGCGGCGAGCGCGGCGTCGTCGAGACGATTCAGCTCCAACGTGAAAAACAGAAGGTCGGAAGAGGCGTCGGTGATGCGCTCCTGCGCGTCGCCGTAAAATTTCGAACGCGCAGGATCGGTTGTGTCGCCGGCGTAGAGCAGGCCGGCGTAGGACATAAGGCGCCCCATCCGGTCGTCGAGCGCCTCGTATTCGCGAATCGCTTCGAAAAGACGGGTCGCGGCGTCGGGGCTGCGAGNCAGATCGGCGAGTCGGCCGCGCCAGCTCTGCGCAAAGGCGCGGGCGTCGGCGAGCGCGCGCCTTATGTCCGCAGCGAAGGCGGGATCGTCCATTCCGGCGTAGAGATCGGCGAGAGTCCACTCCGGCAAGGCGCCGAGGTCGGGCTGGACGGGAAGGTCATGAGCCGTCCTCGAAGTGGCGTCTGAAGCCGAAACGATTCGCCCTTCGTTCTAGCGAAGCGCGCGAGCGCGGAACCCTCGACGCCGCGCAGCCCGGAAATCGGGGATTGCGCCATTTTGGCGCCGGCTTAAGGGGCCGTTTACCCTGATCGGAGAGTCTGCCCTCGAACTGAGAAGGCTCCGAGGGCCGATGACCGCCAGACTCTTGATCGTCGACGACGACCCCGTGCAGCGCCGCCTCCTGGAGGCGACCACGCGCCGCTTCGGCTATGACGTCGAGACCGTCGACGGNGGAGAGGCCGCGCTCGCGCGTCTCGACGCCGCCGACAAGCCGCCTATCCATTTGCTGATCCTCGATCTGGTGATGCCCGATCTCGACGGGATGGGCGTGCTCGGGCGCTTGCGCGAACGCGGCAAGAGAGTGCCGGCGATCGTGCAGACGGCGCATGGCTCGATCGAGGCCGTGATCTCGGCGATGCGCGCGGGCGCGGTCGACTTCGTGGTCAAGCCAGTCGGCGCCGAGCGCCTGTCGGTGTCGATCAAGAACGCGTTGCGCGTCGACGCGCTCGAAGACGAGGTCCGCCGCCTCTCGAAGAAGGCGACCGGCACGCTCGGCTTCAAAGACATCGTCACCCGTTCGGAGACGATGGAGCGGGTCATCCGCCTCGGCGAACGCGCCGCCAAGTCCGCGATACCGGTGCTGATCGAAGGCGAGTCCGGCGTCGGCAAGGAGTTGATCGCGCGCGCCATCCAGGGCGCCTCGGAGCGGCGCGGCAAGCCGTTCGTGACCGTCAATTGCGGGGCGCTGCCGGAAAATCTGGTCGAGTCGATCCTGTTCGGACACGAGAAGGGCGCGTTCACCGGCGCCGCCGAAAAGCATGCGGGCAAATTCGTCGAGGCGAATGGCGGCACGCTGTTCCTCGACGAGGTCGGNCGGCTGCCGCTCGACATGCAGGTGAAATTGTTGCGCGCGCTTCAGGAGGGCGAGGTCGATCCGGTCGGCGCGCGACGTCCGGTGAAGGTCGACATCCGGCTGATCTCGGCGACCAACCGCAACCTCATCGAACTCGTCAAGCAAGGCCGTTTCCGCGAAGATCTCTATTATCGCCTGAACGTGTTTCCGATCACCTTGCCGGCGCTGCGCCAGCGCCGCGACGACGTCGCCGAGCTGGCCCGCCGCTTCGTGGCGCGATTCGCCGCCGAGGAAGGCAAGCGTCTGCGCGGACTCTCGGCGGAGGCGATCGCGCTGCTGACTAAATATGATTGGCCGGGCAATGTCCGCCAACTCGAAAACACCGTGTTCCGCGCCGTCGTTCTGGCCGACGGCGACGAGCTGACGGTCGCGGAGTTTCCGCAGATCGCCCAGCAGGTCGACGGCTTCGACGTGCGCGTGCCGCTCGCGCCGGCGCCCGCCCGCGAGGTCGAACGCGCGCCGGCGCGCNNGGTGGTGCTGCGCGATCCCAACGTGATGCGTCTGCTCGACGACAAAGGCGACGTGCGCAAGATCGAGGAGATGGAGGCGGAGACCATCCGCTTCGCCATCGCGCATTATCGCGGACAGATGTCCGAGGTGGCGCGCAAGCTCGGAATCGGCCGCTCGACGCTTTACCGCAAGATGAAGGAGCTGGGGTTGGGCGAGGCGGAAGACGCCGCCTGACGGCTCCGCCGACGCCCGCCAGATCGCGCGACGAGCCGCCCGGCTGGCGGGCCGGACGCGTCCGGCGATCTGTGGCGCGCGCGCCACGCAAGGATGAATTGCGGGGAGGATGGCCGGCGCGGCGTTGATCGCGCGCCGCCGCCGACGCACAACTGATCGGGCCGGGGCGAGCGGGGGCTGCCTCAGGCGCGGTCCGCCGGCGCGAGCCCGAGCGGATCGCGCCGTTTCGATTGGGGAGTCAGGCATGGCCTCGCGGTTGCGCTCGCTCGCGGCCTCGTCGATTCTCGCGCCGCCCGCGGCGCGTCGTCGGGGCGCATTCGACGTCCGCCCAGCCTTGGGAGGCGCGCTCGCCGTCGCGATCGTTCTGACTTTCTGCGCGGCAACGTCCGCCCGCGGCGCCGACGCGTTGGGACTCGACGGTCCGGGAATCGCGCCGCTCGATCATGCGGCGTTCTCCGCGCGCGATCTGCGCGCCGACGCGCCGCCTCTGTTCGCCATCGAGCCCGACGGCTTGGACGCAGCGATCTTCCACGCCGCCGATCTCGGCGCGGCCAGCCCGTCCGAAGGACAAATCCGAACGCCCGCGGCGCTCTTCTCTCCTGTCGCCGCGCCGACTATCCTGGCGGCGCTCGCGGGCGACGCCGCGTCGCGCCCCTTCATCCTACCCTCGGCGCCCTCCGCNGCCGGACTGGGTGGTCGCGCCGGTCACCGAGAGCGGGAGCCCGCCGTGGCGTCTGAGCCNGCCGCGGGAGCCACGCGGTCGCCGGCGGTGGCGGCGCCGGTTCTTTCCAAGGACGAGCCGTCCGAACCGAAGGCGACGGCCGACGACTCCACAGCGGGCGAACCGGTCGCGGTCGCTCCGAAGGCGTTGCTGCGGGCGGCGCTCGACGCCCGGGTCGCGGACCCGTCCTTACGCGGGCGCGCNGGGCTCGCCCTGCGCAAGGCGCGCGAGGAGCTGGCGCAGGTCTATGCGACGCGCGGCGACGAGCCATTCTGGATCGTGGGCGGGCGGTGGACGGCGGCGGCGCGCGGCGCCTTCGAAAGGCTGCGGCGCGCCGACGAGGACGGGCTCAATCTCGGCGCGGCCGGGCTTGCCGCGCTCGGCGACCCGACGGTCGAAACCGAAATCCGCTTGTCGGAAGCCGTGGTCGCCTATGCGCGGCAAGCGGCGGGCGGCCGCGTCGAGCCGTGGCGGGTGTCGGCGCTGATCACGGCCAAGCCGCCGCAGGTCGCCGCGCAAGCTGCTTTGGCGCGGGTGAGCGTCGCCGCCGCCGCCGAAGAAGCCGGNACGTGGCTGCGCGACTTCAATCCGCCGCATCCCGGCTACCTGGCGTTGCGCGACAAACTCGCCGAGATGCGGCGCGAGCAGCCGAAAGAGGCGCAGCCGCGCATCCCGCTCGGGCCGACCCTCAAGGTCGGCATGCGCGCGCGGGCGCCGCTGATCCGCTCGCGGCTCGGGCTCGGGCCCCAGGATTCGGGCGCGCCTGGCGACCCGTTGATCTACGATCTGCGCGTCGCCAGCGCGGTGAAGGATTTCCAGCGCGACAACGGACTGCCGGCCTCCGGTCATCTGACCCCGCGCACCGTGGCGGCGCTGTCGGGCGGCGAGCCGTCGCGGCTCGAACGCGAGATCCTCGCCAATATGGAGCGCTGGCGCTGGTTGCCGCGCGACCTGGGCGCGGCGCATATCGAGGTCAACATTCCCGATTACGCGCTGACGCTGAAAGAGGGCGAGCGCACGACGCTGACGACGCGCGTGGTGGTCGGCAAACCCGACTCGCCGACGCCGGTGTTTTCGGATCTGATGCGCTATCTGGTGGTCAATCCGGCNTGGACGATGCCGCCCTCCATTCTGGAGAAGGAGGCGATGCCCAATCTCGCCGCCGACCCCGATTATTACGCGCGGCGCGGCTACGAGGTGCAATGGCGCAACGGCAAGCCGAGCGTGCGGCAGCCTCCGGGANNGCGCAACGCGCTCGGCCACGTCAAATTCATGTTCCCGAACGACCACGCCGTCTATCTGCACGACACGCCCTCGCGCGGGCTGTTCGCGCAGACGCGCCGCGCCTACAGCCACGGTTGCGTGCGCGTCGACCAGCCTTTCCGGCTGGCGGAGGCGGTGCTGGGCGGGCGCTTCAGCGAGGGCGCGCTCAAGAAGATGGTGGGGGCGCGCGAACGCACGATCCATCTGTCGGAGCCGCTGCCGATCCACCTGACCTATTTCACCGCCAAGGTCGACGAGGATGGGCGGCTGAGCCTGACGGACGACATTTACGGCTATTCGCAGCGCCTGCGCGCGGCGATGGGGCTGGAGGGCGGGCCGTCCGACAGCACGGCCGCGCTGCGCAGCGCGCCGCAAGGAGGCAGCGATGATCGAACTCTATTACTGGCCGACCCCGAACGGGCACAAAATCACGCTGTTTCTGGAAGAAGCCGGCCTCGGCTACGCGATCAGGCCGGTGAACATCGGGGCGGGCGACCAGTTCAAGCCCGACTTTCTGAAAATCGCGCCGAACAACCGGATGCCGGCGATCGTGGATCGGGCCCCTTTGGATGGTGGCGCGCCGATCCCGGTGTTCGAGTCGGGCGCGATCCTGCTTTATCTCAGCGATAAGACGGGGAAATTCCTGTCGAAAGACCCGCGCAAGCGGGTCGCGACGACGGAATGGCTGTTCTGGCAGATGGGCGGGCTCGGGCCGATGGCGGGGCAAAACCATCACTTCGCCGTCTACGCGCCGGANAAAATTCCTTACGCGATCGAGCGCTACGTCAAGGAGACGAACCGCCTTTACGGCGTGCTCGACCGGCGCCTGGCGACGCATGAGTTTCTCGCCGACGATTATTCGATCGCCGACATGGCCTGCTATCCCTGGATCGTCCCGCACGAGCGGCAGGGCCAGAAGCTTGAGGACTTCCCGCATCTCAAGCGCTGGTTCGAGGCCATCGCGGCGCGTCCGGCGACGATCCGCGCCTATGAGAGGGCGAGNGCGCTGCGGCCTTCCGGGCGCACGATGAGCGAGGACGAGAAAAAGGTGCTGTTCGGCCAGACCGCGGCCTCGACGACGCGCTGAATCTTGGCCGAATCGGGTTGATCGGCGCGGCGATTTCGGGCATAGACGCGCCAACTTTTTCCGCGGCGGGCCTCCGTCGCCACGCCACAGGGTCAGTCCGATGAAAGTCCGCAACTCGCTCAAGTCGCTGCGCGCGCGCCACCGCGACAACCGNCTCGTGCGCCGCAAGGGCCGCGTCTACATCATCAACAAGACGCAGAAGCGCTTCAAGGCGCGGCAGGGCTGAGGCGTCCGCCTCACTCTTTCCAGAATTTTGACCGACATGGCGGCGGGGATAGCCTCGCCGCCATGTCTTTCGCGCGTTCCTCGCTCTTTTCGTTCGATGTCCGGTCGCCCGAGGTCTGGTCGCCCGACGTCCGGTCGGTCGTCGCTTCGTCGCCCCGGCGTCGAAGGGGCGCGCGGTTTGCTGCGCGGCGCCGTCGCGCTGGCCTTGCTCGCCGCGACTCTCGCGCCGGCGGCGGCGCAGATCACCGGACCGACGCGGCGCAGCTGGGACCAGCCTTTCGCGCGGCCCGACGACGCCGCGCCGGGCGACCCCGGTTACGAGGCGCCGACCGGGCGGCGACGCGCGCGGCCTGACCCGACGCCGCGCGCCGAACCGGCGCCGCAGGCGCCGGCCCGCAAGCCGGCGGCGACGCCCGCCCAGCAGCCGACCATCTCTACGCGCGGCTCGCCGAGGCGAAGGACGAGGCCGAGGCGCAGGGCGTGACGATGCGGATCGAGCGGCTGCTGGCGCGCTCGTCCTCCGACACGGCCAATCTTTTGATGTCGCGCGCTGGCGGCGCTCGCGCATGACGAGGCGTTGCTGGCCGAGATCTGCTCGACCGCATCCTGACGCTGGAGCCGGGCTGGGCGGAGGCGTGGACGCGGCGGGCGGCCTTGCGGGCGGCGCGCGACGACGTCTCCGGCGCGGTCGCCGATTTCGGCCGGGCGCTGGCGCTGGAGCCACGCCATATCGGGGCGCTGAGCGGTCTGGGCTTTCTGCTGCTGCGCGTCGAGCGCAAGCCGGANGGGCTGCGCGCGCTGAAGGCGGCGCTGGCGCTTAACGCCTATCTTGAACCGGCCAGAAAGGTCGTGGCCCGGTTGAGCGCCGAGCGCGAAGGGCGGGAGCTTTAGAGTGATCGGACTGGCGTTGGTCGCGCTGGCGGGGCTGGCGGCGGCGGGTTTCGTGGCGACGCAGGCGGGAGCGCGCGATCGAGGCGCGCTGGCCGCCGCAAGGGCGCTTCGTCGACGTCGACGGGCAGCGCGTGCATGTNGCGCGTCGCCGAGCCCCAGGGCCGCCACGCGGCGACGTGGTGCTGATCCACGGCGCGAGCGGCAACGGCGCCGACATGACGACGGCGCTCGCCGGGCCGCTGACGCAAGCCGGCTTCCGCGTCTTCGCGCCCGACCGGCCGGGGCATGGCTGGAGCGTGCGGCCGGACGATCCGGCGCAAGCCTCGCCGGCGCGGCAGGCGGCGATTCTGCGCGCGGCGCTGGAGGAGCTCGGCGTGCGGCGCGCGACCGTGGTCGGCCACAGCTTCGGGGCGACGGTGGCGGCGGCGCTGGCGCTCGACCATGCCGACTTCGTGGCGGGGCTGGCGTTGCTGGCGCCGGTGGCGCTGGAATGGCCCGGCGGCGTGTCGTGGTATTACGATCTCGCCGCGACGCCGGTCGTGGGGCGCGTCTTCACCGAGACGATGGCGCTGCCGTTCGGATGGCTGGCGTTGCGCGGCGGGGCGGCGAGCGTGTTCGCGCCGCAGCCGCTGCCGCCCGATTTCATCGCGGCGACCGGCGTGGCGCTGGTGCTGCGCCCCTCCGCCTTTCGCGCCAACGCTCTCGACGTGGCGCGGCTCNNGCCGTTCGTGCGCGAGCAGGGGCCGCGGCTGACGCAGATCGCCGCGCCGACGGTGATCGTGGCGGGCGATCATGACGGCGTCGTCTACACCCATATCCACACCGACGGCGCGATGCGGTTGATCCCCGACGCGCGCCGCGTCGATCTGGCGGGCGTCGGCCATTCGCCGCACCACGCCGCGCCGGAACGCGTCGCGGCGGCGATCGCGGAGTGGCGGCGCGCGCGCAGGCCCGCTGAGCGCGTTTCGTCGAAAACGTTGTCTCTTGAGCTTGTTTTAAAGCATTTTGGCGAGGTTGGCCCAGTGGGAGGAGTCTTATGGGTCAATCTCTCGATGTGCTGCTCGACGCGGCGATGCGGGACGGCGTCGTCGCCGACGCGGACGTTCTGGCGGCGCGCCGGGCGCTCTACGGCGAGCGCGCGGCGATCGGCGACGCTTTCGTGCTCCTCTACGAGGCCGACAAGCGGCGCAAAACGCATTCCGACGAATGGTCGCGGCTGTTCGTCGAGGCGGCGGTCGAGGTGGCGCTGCGCGAAACGCCTCCGCAGGGCTATTTTCCGCTCGAAAAGGCGCGCAAGGTGATGGAGGCGCTGGGCGAGCGCGGCGTGCTGCGCAGCGACACCGTGCTGGAGGCGCTGGTCGCCATCGTCGAAAAGGCCGACGAGGTTCCTGTCGAGTTCTCCGCCTTCGTGCTGCGGCGCCTCAAACAGGCGGTGGTCTACGATGACGGCGTGACCGCGTCGGGCGAAAGGCTGACGCCGGGCGCGATCGGCGANGCCGGGCTGAAGCTGATTCAGCGCGTGGTCTGGGGCGCGGGGAAGAGGGGCGGNCTCGCCGTCAGCCGCGCCGAGGCGGAAGCGCTGTTCGACATCGCCGACGCGACCGCCGGCGCCGCCAACACGCCGGCCTGGGACGGGTTTTTCGCCAGCGCCGTCGGCAATCACCTGATCGGCGCGACCGGCCGCGCGCCGCCTTCGCGCGAGCGCGTTCGAGATGTGGGAGACGCCGCACAAGGCGGACGCGCTCGGGCTTTTCGGCTCGATCTTCACGCGGGCGCGCGAGGCCTCGCCGAGCGCTGTCACGGGCGATCTGTCGCGCCACAGGCTGAGCGCGATGGTGGAGGCCGCCTATCGCGCCGANNCAACGCGGCGCGCGACGCGGCGATGGCGGAGGCCGAGGCGCTGTCGGGCGAAAAGGCGGCGTGGATCGTCGAGCGCATCCGACGCAACGGCGCGTTGAGCGCGCCGGAATCGGCGCTGCTCGCTTTTCTGGAGCGCGAGGCGCGCAGCCTGCCGCAGGCGCTCGTGGCGATGGCGCGGCAGGCGGAGGGTTAGCGCTCGTCGCCGAGATGGGCGATGCGCACCATGTTGGTCGCGCCGGGGGTGCCGAAGGGCATGCCGGCGACGACGATGATGCGGTCGCCCTCCTTGGCGAACTCCTCGCGGCTGGCCAGTTTGCAGGCGCGGCGCACCATGTCGTCGACGTCGCTGGCGTCCTTGGTGACGATCGGATGCACGCCCCAGGCGAGCGTGACGCGGCGCGCAGCCTCGCGGAACGGCGTCAGCGCCAGGATCGGCGCGGCCGGACGTTCCCGCGCGATCAGGAAGGCTGAGGCGCCGGACGCCGTCCAGGCGCAGATCGCCTTGCACTCCATCGTCTCCGCGATCTGGCGGGCGGCCAGGGCCACCGCGTCGGCCTCGTCCTGGGCAGGGATGTCGGAGCGGCCGCGCTGTGCGTCGACGATCGAGCGGTAGACGCTGTCGCGCTCGACCTCGGCGGCGATGCGGCTCATCATCGTCACCGCCTCGACCGGATATTGCCCGGCCGCGCTCTCGGCCGACAGCATCACCGCGTCGGCGCCTTCGAAAACGGCGGTGGCGACGTCGGAGACCTCGGCGCGGGTCGGCGTGGGCGCGGTGACCATCGATTCCAGCATCTGGGTGGCCACCACCACCGGCTTGCCGAGGCGCCGGCACTTGCGGATGATGCGCTTCTGCAAGCCCGGAACCTGCTCGACGCGCATTTCGACGCCGAGATCGCCGCGCGCCACCATCAGCGCGTCGGCGGCGTCGATGATCTCGTCGAGGCGCTCGATCGCCTGCGGCTTCTCGATCTTGGCCAAAACGAGGGCGCGGCCGTTGGCGATCTTCTTCACCTCCAGAACGTCCTCGGGACGCTGCACGAAGGACAGCGCGATCCAGTCGACGCCTTCGGGCAAAGCGGCTTGAAGGTCGGCGCGATCCTTGGGCGTCATCGCCGAGACCGGGATCAGCGTGTCGGGCAACGAGACGCCCTTGCGATCCGAGATCGTCCCGCCGACCTCGACCTCGCAGACGGCGCGGTCGGGCGCGGCCTCGACGACGCGAAGGCGAATGCGGCCGTCGTCGATGAGGATCGCGTGGCCGGCGCGCAGCGCGGTGAGGATTTCGGGATGCGGAAGATGCACGCGGCGCGCGTCGCCGAGCGCGGTCTCGGCGTCGAGCGCGAAGGTCGCGCCTTTGTCGAGCTGCGCCTTGCCGGCCTCGAACTTTCCGACGCGCAGCTTGGGCCCTTGCAGATCGACCAGGACGCCGATCGGTCGATTATGCTCGCGCTCAAGCTCGCGCAGCATCGCGACGCGCGCGGCCAGCGCGTCGCCGTCGGCATGGCTCATGTTGATGCGAAAGACGTCGGCGCCGGCCTCGAACAGTTGCCGCACGACGGCCGGGTCGGCGGAGGCCGGGCCCAGCGTGGCGATGATTTTCACGCGGCGGATGCGTCTCATGACAGTCCTCTGAACTCTGACGATGACGGGCGCTCACGGGCGAGTGAGCGCGGGGCGGTCGGGATCGGTGGCTGGACGGTCCAGTTCTTGGCGTCCTTGCCGGTGTCGACCTCGANAAAGCCGGTGCGGTCGAAGCCGCGGGCGTAGCAATCCTCGCGGCCCTCGACGCGAAACTCGCGGTCGCGGGTGCACATGAAGGCCTTGTCCTTCCACTCGCCGCCGCGTTCGTCCATCGCGTAGACGTAGTNGTGCTGGGCGACGAGCGCGCCGCGCAGCAGCGTCTCGCAGGAGGCCGGCTTGATGTTCCACCACCNCTCGGAGATCCAGGTCTTGGCGTTGGTGTAGGCGAGCGCCACCGAAACGCGTGTCGCTGTGTTGTTGCACAGGCGGAAATCGGCGCGCGCGGGCCCGCCGTCGTCGCGCCCGCGAGAATGGCGACGGCCAGCGCCGCGACGAGGGCGGGGCGGAGAGCGAAGGGCCACGACGACATACGCAGGCAGGCTCCCGGATCGAGGGGACGGCGCGCGACGCGGCGCGACTCGGCGCCACCATCGGTAGTCCCACCGCCGCCTCCTGTCACGCCCGCCGCGTTGCCGGAGCGTCGGGCGCATGGTAAGCGCGCGCGGTTTCGCGGAATGGAACCCAAGGTCGATGGCCGATTTTCCGCATTCGTCGAGATCGAGGGCGCGTCGGAGGCGGGCGTGCTGTTCGTCTGCGATCACGCCACCAACGCCTTGCCGCCCGATTATGGCGATCTCGGGCTGTCGCCGCAGGAGCGCTCGCGCCATATCGCCTGGGACATCGGGGCGGCGGACATGACCCGGCGGATGGCGGCGCGCTTCGGCGCCCCGGCGATTTTGTCGACCTTCTCGCGCATTCTCATCGACCCCAATCGCGGCGAGGACGATCCGACGCTGGTGCGCCGGCTGTATGACGGCGCGATCGTGCCAGGCAACGCGCGCGTCGACCGCGAGGAGATCGAGCGACGGCTGGCGCGCTTCTTCGGNCCGTATCGCGCCGCGATCCTGGCGCGCNNGGCGGCGATGACGGCGGCCGGTCCGCCGCCGGCGATCGTGGCGCTGCACAGCTTCACGCCCTCGATGCGCGGCGTCGCCCGCCCGTGGGAGATCGGTTTCTTGTGGGATCTCGACGACCGTCTGGCGCGTCCGCTGATCGCCGCATTCCGCGCGCAGGGCGTGCCGACCGGCGACAATCAACCCTATGACGGCGCGCTTGAAGGCGACACGATCGACGCGACGGCCACCCGTCTCGGGCTGGCCAACGCGTTGGTCGAGGTTCGCCAGGATTTGATCGCGACGCGCGCCGACGCCGAGCGATGGGCCGACCGATTGGCGGACGCGCTGGAGCCGGCGCTGCGGTCGCCGGAGGTCGCGGCGGTTCGCCACTATGGCAGCCGCGCCCACAACAGACGTCGCGCCTGCGCTTGACGGGAGCGGGAAGGGGCGTCATCACCCACGCCTTGCGAGGCCAGTTTCAGGATCACCTATGAGCGACGTCGACGCCGGACATCTGCGCGCCTTCATCGAGCGCATCGAGAAGCTCGAAGAAGAAAAGAAGGCGATCGCCGACGACATCAAGGACGTGCGGCGAGGCGAAAGCCACCGGCTACGACGTCAAGGTGATGCGCAAGATCGTCTCGATCCGCAAACAGGATCGGGACAAGCGGCGCGAGGAGGAGGAGATTCTCGATCTCTACCTATCGGCGCTCGGAATGGCCTGAGCCGCGCCGCGCCCGTCGCGGCGGCGCCTTCGTTCAATAAAAAGCCGCCCGATTCGGGCGGCTTTAGTTGGTTCGCCTGCTCTGGTCGCATCGCGTCGCGGGCGTCATTCCTGCGGATTGTCCTCCTGCGCCGATCGCAGCCTGAGCGGCAGATCGCCGAACTGGGTGGCGCGCGGCAGCGCCGCGACGGCTTGGCCGGAGAATTGCGAGGTCGACAGATCGCCCGTCGGCGACGCGCCGAAATTCGTCGCGACGCCGCCGCCGTCGCCGAGACGGGCCGCGGCGCGCGCGCGCGCGCGCAGCGGCGTGACCGTGGGCGCGAACGTCGCGCGGTTGGCGGCGCGGGCGTTCGGCGTTTCGGCGGTGAGCGCGCGGAAGACGGCGCGATCGATGCGCGGGGAGTCAGANNTTGGCCTGGACCGGCGCCGCGACGTCCGGGCGCACCACCGCGGCGGGAGCCGGGCNNGACGCACCGGCTCGGGCGCATAGGCCATCGCGCGTCCGCCAAGACCCGGCGCGCCGGCGCCCTCGGTGATCAGCGCGGGCAGGGCGTCGTCTCCCAAGGCCGAGCTTCTTGCCGGCGANNGGGTGGGCCCGCTCGCCACAATTCCGACAGGTCGCGAGGGCGGCAGAGGCACGTCGGCGTAGGACAACGACGCGATCATCGATTCGCTCGGACGGCGGGGCGGCGCGGGCGCGTTGGCGAGGCGCTCGCCCAGCTTCTGGCGGGCGGCCTCCAGTCTGGCCTNCGACGATCAGCTTGGCCTCCAGCGCCTTGTCTTTGGCGTCAAGCGGCTTGTCCTGCGCCTCCTTGGCGGCGTCCTCGGCTTGCCGTTTGGCGTCGGCCTTGGCGTCCTCGGTCTGGCGACGGGCGATCTCGGTCTGGCGGCGCGCCTCGTCGGCCTGACGTTTGGCGTCCTCGGTCTGGCGCTTGAGCTCATCGGCCTGGCGGCGGGATTCGGCTTTGGCCTCGTCCGCCTGACGGCGGGCTTCGACCCTAGCTTCTTCCGCCTGCCGTTTGGCTTCGGCCCTGCGGGCGGNNCCGCCTCGGCGCGCGGATCGAGCGCGGCGACCTGC
Source organism: Rhodoblastus sp. (assembly GCA_013693735.1). Lineage (GTDB taxonomy): Bacteria > Pseudomonadota > Alphaproteobacteria > Rhizobiales > Beijerinckiaceae. The sequence goes on from CP059255.1 coordinate 1,780,793, forward strand.
GTTTGCTGCGCGGGCGCGCGATCCGAACAGGCCGGAGAAGAAGGATTTCGAACCCGCGTCCTNNCGCCCGTCGAGGCCAGCGCGACGCGGGTGTCGGCAGGCTGACCGCGACCGCCGCGACCCGGCTTGCCGCGCACGATTCGGCCGGCGGTGGCTTCCGAAATTTCGGCCGACTCGTCTTCGCCGCCGCCGAACAGGAAGGCGAACAAGCCCTTGGATTTCTGACCCGTCACATAGGCCGAGCCGGCCGAGCCGCCGCCGGCCTCGATCTCGGCGAGGGCCTGCTCATAACCCGACAATGGCTGGCCGTTCGAGGGCACATGCACCGTCTTGCCGTCGGNGAAGAGGCGGGAAAGCTGCTCGTAGCTCATGCGCGGCCAGTGGCGCACGGAACCAGTGTCGAGATGCACGAAGCTGGCGCTGGGATAATAGCCGACGCCGCCTTTCTGAAGGCGCATGCCGGCTTCGCGGATGCGCGAGAGGCCGACGTCGTCGAGATGAATGTCGATCGCCTTGCCGCGAATGTGCTGGGAATGCTCGGCGACGCCGCGCGAGGAGCGACGCAGCATCGCGTTGGTCGAGGGCGAGCGGTAGGCGGAGAGCACCTTGATCGCGTCGCGCGAGCCGGCGGCGCGTTGCACCTCCCACAAGACGTCGAACAGGCGTGGGTCCATCCGCGTCTGCTGGTCGTTGCGCCAGTCGCGCAGGAAACGGTTCAGCGTCTGAAGAGCGCCGGAATCGCGACCCGCCCGNNAAAGATACGTGATCTGAAGCGATTCGCCGGTGTGGGTGTGGTAGAATGTGAGCGTGCGGGTGTCGCCGTTGGCGACGGCGTTCTGGGTCGCGCTCGGCGCGAAGGTCGCGGCGAGGCCGACGGCGGCGGCGGCGCAAAGGCGCGCGCGCAGACGGGACGAGGGGCGCGAAACGCCCCAGACGCCGGACGAAGCGTGATCGGGCGACGGCGAAAGCGATGTTTGACACTGTTTGACGCAAGATTCTCGCCTCGTTCGCGCGGGCGGGGCGGCCGCGCCGGGGAAAACGCCATGCTGGCGACGGCGCGCCGTCGCGATCCGTGTTTGGTGACGAAACTGTTGCGCAAAATCCTTAACGTGGCGTGGATTCGCGCCTGCTTCGCTTTTCTTGCAAGTGTCACCCTAGCGCAACATGCCCGGTTCGGGAAGGCCTCGCGACGTCGCAGCCGGCGCTCAGCCCGTCAGCGCCGCCGCCTCGCGCGCAAGTCGCTCGACCTCGGCGGGCGCGGCGCCGCGCGGGCACATCCAGGAGCCGCCGACGCAGGCGACGTTCTTCAGGGCCAGATAAGCGGGCGCCTTGGCGGCGTCGACGCCGCCGGTCGGGCAGAAGACGAGGTCAGGCAGCGGCCCGCCGATGGCCGCCACAGCCTTGGCGCNCCCGCTCGCCTCGGCGGGAANAAACTTCATCTGGCGAAAACCGAGCTCGCGCAACGCCATCGCTTCGCCGACGGTGGCGACGCCCGGCAGAACGGGAACGTTCTGCTCGGCCAGAGCACGGGCGAGGCGCGCGGTCGCGCCGGGGGTCACAATGAAGCGCGCTCCGGCCGCGAGGGCGGCGGAAAGGCCGGTTTCGTCGAGCACCGTTCCGGCTCCGACGATCGCGCCTTCGACCTCTTGCGCCACCGCCCTGATCGCGTCGAGCGCGGNCGGAGGTGCGCAGCGTGATTTCGATGGCGCGCAGCCCCCGGCGACGAGCGCGCGCGCAACGGCGACGCCTTCGGCGCGGCTGTCGACGACGAGCACGGGGATCACGGGGGCGAGGCGCATAAGGGCCAGCGTTTCGGTCTGACCGGCGTAACGTAAGGTGGTCATGGCGGCGCTCTCCTGGGCTTGCGAGGATCGCGTCGAGGCGATCTCGCGGACGCCGAGCTTACCATGCCGGCCCAATCCCCGACACGCCCCCACGCCCGATCCGACATGGAGACGATCCGGAGGCGATTTGGACGCCGCTTCTTACTCGGCCGCGTCGGCGAGGCGGGCGCGTCGCGGCTCCTGCGCGGCAGGCGCAGACCCGCTCGCGTCGTCCGCCTGCGGATCGTCGACGGGGCCGACGAAGCGGTTGAAGACGCGTCCGAACAGGCGGCCCAGCGAATCCATGATCGTGAACACCGCCGGCACGAACAGCAGCGACAGGAAGGTCGAGGCGATCAGGCCGCCGATCACGGCGATCGCCATCGGCGCGCGGAATTCGCCGCCGTCGCCATGCGCGAGGGCGGCGGGGATCATGCCGGCGCCCATCGCGATCGAGGTCATGACGATCGGCCGGGCGCGTTTGGCGCCGGCGTCGACGATGGCGGCGGTCCTGTCCATGCCTTGCGCCATGCGCTCGACCGCGAAGTCGACCAGCATGATGGCGTTCTTGGTGACGATGCCCACCAGCATCAGGAAGCCGATCACCACCGACATCGAGAAGGCCATCTTGGTCAGCAGCAGCGCCACGACCACGCCGCCGAGCGCCAGCGGCACCGAGAACAGGATGGTGACGGGCTGCAACACGCTGGCGAAGAGCAGCACCAGCACGCCGAACACCATCGTCAGGCCGGCCGCCATCGCGGTCGCGAAGCCGGCGAAAACCTCGCCCATGATCTCGGCGTCGCCCGACTGGCGGATCTCGACGCCGGGCGGCAGAGCCCGCGCCGCCGGCAGCGCCAGCACCGCGGAGACCGCCTCGCCCAGCGCGGCCGAGCCGACCAGATCGGCTTCGAGCGCGACGCGGCGCGTTCGGTCGTAACGTTCGATCGAGGCGGGACCGGCGCCGAAAGCGACGTCCGCGACGGTCGTCAGAGGCACGGCGGCTCCTCTGGCGGTGGGCACTTTCAAGGTTTGCAGCGTTTGCAGGTCGCCGCGCCAACGCTCGGCGATCTCGACGCGGATCGGGATCAGCCGCTCGGGCGTGTTGAACTTGGCCAGATTGGGGCCGAGGTCGCCGATGGTGGCGACGCGGATCGTCTCCGACAGGGCGTCGGTGGTGACGCCCAGCTCGGCGGCCAGCTCGTTGCGCGGGCGGATTTGCAGCTCCGGCCGGTCGAGCGCGGCCGAGGTGGTCGGATTCTCGATCAGCGGCACGTCGCGCATCTGGCTGTGCACGGCGCGGGCGACGCGCGTCACCTCCGCCTGATCCTCGCCCGCCACAAGCAGCGCGAACTGGCGCTGGCCGTTGGGCTGCACGAACCAGAAGCGGATGTCGGGCGTGGCGGCGAGCCCGCNGGTGACGGCCGCCTCCATCGCCTTCTGGTTGCGGCTGCGGGTCGATTTGTGCGTCAGCATGATCGTCATCACGGCCTTGCGCACTTCGCTGCCGCCAGAGCCCAGCATGTAGCCGCCATTGACGAAAACGCTCTGGATCTCGGGCGCGCGCTTAAGACGGCGGGCGACGTCGTCGGTGACGCGACGGGTGTCCTCAAGGCGCGAGCCGGGCGGAAGCTCGACCGCGAACAGCATCCGTCCCTCGTCCATCGGGGNGATGAAGCCTTTAGGCAGATAGGCCATGCCCTGCATCGACACCCAGAACAGCGCGAGGCCGGCGGCGAGCGTGATCCAGCGCCAGCGCACGGTCCAGGAGACAAGCCGGGTGTAGGCGCGGATGACGCGGCCTTCGCCGGCGTCCTCATGGGCGGCCGTCAGGCGCATGAAATAGGCCGCCAGCATCGGCGTGATCAGGCGCGCCACCAGAAGCGAAAAGAACACCGCCATTGCGACGGTGAGCCCGAACTGCTTGAAATACTGCCCGGCGACGCCGCCCATGAAGCTGACCGGCGCGAACACCGCCATGATCGTCGTCGAAATGGCGATGACGGCGAGGCCGATCTCGCGCGCGGCGTCCATCGCGGCGCGGTAGGGCGACTTGCCCATGCGCATATGGCGCACGATGTTCTCGATCTCGACGATGGCGTCGTCGACGAGCACGCCGGTCGCAAGCGTGATGCCGAGCAGGCTGACGAGGTTGAGCGAAAAGCCCATCATCTGCACGGCGAAGAAGGTGGGGATCGCCGACAGAGGCAGCGCCAGCGCCGCGACGATGGTGGCGCGCCAGTCGCGCAAGAACAAAAACACCACCAGAACCGCCAGCGCGGCGCCTTCGATCAGCGTCTGCATCGCGGAGGTGAAGTTGCCGACGGTGTAGTTGACCGTGTCGGCGATGAGGGCGATCTCGAAATCCGGATNTGTCGCGGCGCAGGTTTCGACGCGCCGCTCCATCTCTTCAAAGACGGAGGCGTCCGAGGCGCCTTTGGCGCGGAAAATCGCGAAAGCCACGACGGGCTCGCCGTCGAGCCGCGCGAACTGCCGCGGTTCCGCGACGCCGTCCGTCACGGCGCCGAGATCGGAGAGGCGGACCTTGCGCCCGCCCGGAATCGCGATTTCGGTCGCCGCCAGCTCGTCGACGTCGACGGCGCCGGCGATGGTGCGGATCGACTGCTCCTGCGCGCCGATCTCGCCGCGGCCGCCGGCCAGATTGACGTTGGTGGCGCGCAGGGTGCGGTTGACGTCGGCGGCGGTGAGCCCGAGCGCGGCGAGGCGGTCGGGGTTCAGCTCGACGCGGATTTCCCGCTCGACGCCGCCGACCCGGGTGACGCTGGCGACGCCCTTGGCCGATTGCTCGCGGATGAAGACGTCGTCGATGCGCCAGGAGATCTCCTCCGCGCTGCGCGTCTTGGCGGAGACGGCGTAGGTGAGGATGGCGCCGCCCTCGATGTCGATGCGCCGCATGATCGGCTCGTCGATGGCCCTGGGCAGATCCGCGCGGATGCGCGCGACGGCGTNCCTGACGTCGTTGACCGCGCGGTCGGTGTTGGTCTCGATCCGGAATTCGATCGTCGTCGTCGAAACGCCGTCGGTGACGGAGGAGATGATGTGCTTGACGCCGGTGAGGCCCGAGACGGCGTCCTCGACCTTCTTCGTCACCTGCGTCTCAAGCTCGGCCGGCGCGGCGCCGCCCTGAGTGATCGTCACCGAAACGATCGGAACGTCGACGTTGGGCATGCGGGTGATCGGCAGCGTCACATAGGAATAGACGCCGAGTAGGGTCAGCACCGCGAAGAGCACGAGGCTCGGAAAGGGCTTGCGGATCGCCCAGGTGGAGAGGTCGAAGCTCATCGGGCCTCTCCGTCGGGCGCGCTCGCGCCGGCCCGCGCGAGGGCGGGATCGTCGCGGATCTGGACGTGGTCGCCGGCGTTCAGGAAGGCGCCGGCGCGGGCGGCGACGACGTCGCCCTCGGCCAGGCCCTCGACGATCTCGACGCGGCCGTCGACGACGATGCCGGCGCGCACGGACGCCTTCTCGACCTTGCCGTCGCGGATCAGGTCGACAGTGGCCTTGTCCTGGGTCTGGATGACGGCGGAGGCGGGAAGCGACAGGGCGATCTTGCGGTCCGTCTCGATCTCGCCGCGCGCGAAGCCGCCGACGCGCAGCTGTTCGGGCGCGGCGACGGCGACGCGCAGCGCGCCCATGCGCGACAACCGGTCGATCTCCGGCGACACCAGGCGCACCCGCCCCGGCCAGGCGCGGCCTGCCGCGTCGCGCACGCGCGCGGGCTGGCCGACGCGCANTCCGGGCGAGGCGGAAATCGGGGCTTCGGCGGCCAGCTCGACGTCGCCGTCCTCGATGATGCGGAACAACCCGTCGGCGCTCGCGGCGGTGGCGATGGCGCCAAGGCGGGCCGAGCGGCGCGAAACCAGACCGGCGGCCGGCGCTTTCACCTCGGCGCGCTCAAGACGCACATCCAGCTCGGCGCGCGCCGCCTCCAGCGCCTTGCGTTCCGCTTGGGCGGAGGTCAGGCCCTGCCGCGCGGCTTCGAGCCTGGCGAGGTTGGCGGCCTGCTCGGCGGCGCGGGCTTCGAGATTGGCGTCGGTGCCGGCGCCGGTGCGCGACAGAGCCTTGGCGCGGTCGAGGGCGGGGGCGGAGGCGGCGAGCGCGGCCTGCGCTTGCGCGATCTGCGAGCGGGCTTGCGCGATCGCGGCGTCGGCGCGGGCGAGCTGGGCGTCGGACTGGGCGGCCTGGGCGTCGAGCGTCTCGCGGGCGAGACGCGCGAGGACCTGACCCTTGGCGACGCGGTCCCCCTCCTCGGCGAGAATCTCGACGATGCGCANGCCCTCGATCTGCGGGGCGACGACGATGTCCTCGCGCGCCACCAGCGTGCCGGTGACGCTGACGGTCTCCACCATTTCGGCGCGCACGACGCGCGTCGTGGTGANCGAGGGCGCGCGTTCGGCGCGGCCGGTCGAGGGCGCGTCTGCGGCGAGCGCCGGGGCGATCGCGAGAAAGAAAGCGAGGGCGGCGGCCTGCGGCGTCATCGGGCGGCTCGGTTTCGAGGGTGGGCGCGCGCGGCGGCGCGGAGAAAGCGGCGACGAGGCGGGAGGCTTGCTCCGTCTCGACGCCCATCACGGCGGCGAACATCCGCAGAATGTGCGGGCCCATCGCGACCGCGTCGAAATCCGGATCGGCGGCGCGCCGCCAGAACAACCCGTCGACCACCATCATCATCATGGCGGCGAGATCGGCGATCGGGATGGTCGGGCGAATCTGCGCGCACGGCGGCGGCGGCGAGGGTCTCCTCCAGCGCGCCGCGAATGTCGGCGTCGCATTCGCGCAAGGTCCGTGAGACGGCGGCGCTGCGGCCGGCTTGCGCGCCCATCTCGATGAGCAGGCGCACCTTGTCGATCGGTTTGTCGATGGCCGAGCTTTGCAACACGCGGGCGAGGCCCTCGACCAGATCGCCTTGCGCGGAGGCGCGCGCGAACTCCTCGCGGACCTGGGCGCGGTCGCGCTGCGAGAGGCCCTCGATCAACTCCTCCTTGGAGCGAAAGTAGAGATAGAGCGCGCCGGCGCTGACCCCGGCCTGACGGCAGATGTCCTGCATGGTGGCGCCGTGAAAGCCCGAGCGCACGAAACAGCGCTCCGCCGCGTCGAGGATGCGGGCGCGACGTTGGGCCTGAGCGGTCTGCGACAGTTTGGGCATGCGGGAACGCCGCTTCAAACAAAACGAACAGTCGTTCTTTTATTGGCGAGCCCCGCGCCGCGTCAAGACGACGCGGAACCGGCGGCGTCGGCAGCCCGAGCGCATCGCGCCGGGGCGCGGGTCTGACCTTCGGCCGGCGCGGTTGCAAAGGAGCGACGCGGCGTCCAGTCTCGGCCGAAGCGTCAGCGCAACGGGTTCGGGCAGGAGATGTGCAAATGATCGCGCCGCAGGCGCGCTGGGCCGCCCCGGCGCGACAGGATCGAGGGCCGTCATGTGCGGCTGGAGCCGCTCGACGACGCCCGCCACGGCGCGCAGCCGTGGCGCGGCGTCGACGGCCATGACGGGCTGTGGACCTATATGAGTTACGGCCCCTGGCCGAACGAGACGGCGTTTCGGGCCTGGATCGCCGAACGCGCGCGGCTCGACGATCCGCTCGCCTTCGCCGTGGTCGACCAGAGGAGCGGGAGNGCGCTGGGAGTCGTCACGCTGCTGCGCATCGACGTCGCCAACGGATGCGTCGAGACGGGGCACATCTTCTTCACGCCAAAATTGCAGAAGACGCCTGGCGCGACCGAAGCGATTTATCTGCAAGCGCGCATGATCTTCGACGATCTGAAATACCGGCGCTTCGAGTGGAAGTGCAACAACGACAACGCCGCCTCGCGCGCCGCCGCCGAACGCTTCGGCTTCGCCTTCGANGGGCTGTTTCGCCAGCACATGATCTCGAANGGGCGCAATCGCGACACCGCATGGTTCGCGATGATGGATCACGAATGGCCGGCGCGCAAAGCCGCCTTCGATCGCTGGCTCGCGCCGGACAATTTCGACGCCCAGGGCAGACAGAAGAAGACGCTCGCCGAGCACGCACGCGACGTCGCGGCCGAGCTGGCGGGTTAGATCGGCGGCCGACCCTGAAAACGGGCGGCGTCGCCAACGCAATCGGGGAGAGTGGGGAATGGCGGGACGGTTGGCCGGAAAGACGGCTGTGATCACCGCGGCGGGGGCTGGCATCGGACGGGCGACGGCGGCCGCCTTCGCGGCCGAGGGCGCGCATGTGGTGGCCACGGATATCGACGCCGCGAAACTCGCCGGTCTGACAGGCGATCTGCGCGCGCTCGACGTGCGATCGACGCCGCAGGTCGAGGCGCTCGCCCAGGCGCTCGGCCCCATCGACATCCTGTTCAACTGCGCGGGCTTCGTGCATCACGGCACGGCGCTGACGACGAGCGAGGAGGATTGGGATTTCTCCTTCGACCTCAACGTCAAGTCGATGCACCGGATGATTCGCGCCTTCCTGCCCGGCATGCTGGCCAAAGGCAAAGGCTCGATCGTCAACATGGCGTCGGGCGCAAGCTCGGTGCGCGGCATTCCCAACCGCTACGTCTACGGGGCGAGCAAGGCCGCGGTGATTGGCCTCACGAAGGCCGTCGCGGCCGATTTCATCCGCAAGGGCGTGCGCTGCAACGCGATCTGCCCCGGCACCATCGAAAGCCCGTCGCTCGATCAGCGCATCGCCACGCTGGCGCGGCAGTCGGGCGAGCCGATCGAGACGGTTCGTCAGGCCTTCATCGACCGCCAGCCGATCGGACGCATCGGCAAGGCCGAGGAGGTCGCGATGCTGGCGGTCTATCTGGCGAGCGACGAGGCGAGCTACACCACGGGCCAAATTCATCTGGCCGACGGCGGCTTCGCCTTGTGAAGAGCGCGGCGTCGCCCGCCTGAGCGGCGCGCGCCGCGCGAAGAAGCGGCGGCACTGGGGCCGCCGTCGGGGTTCGAGCGCGGCAGACTCAGAGGCTGGCGATGCGCTCGACGCGCACCCGCGCGACGCCGGACTTGACCATGCCGAGCGCGTGGGCGGCGCCCTGCGAGACGTCGATGATGCGTCCGCCGACGAACGGGCCGCGGTCGTTGACCGTGACGACGACGCTGCGATGGTTGGCGAGGTTGGTGACGCGCAGCTTCGAGCCGAAGGGAAGCGTGCGATGCGCGGCCGTCATATGGCCGACGCGGCCGCCGGAGGCGGTTTTGCTCTTGAGATTGTAGTAGGAGGCTTTTCCGGTCCAGGCGGCGTAACCGGCGGAGGGAAGGCCAGGCCGCACAGGGCCAGAGCGGCGGCGACGGACGCCGCCCGCGAAAGTTTGGACATGATGATCCCGTGTTGACGAACCGCGTCGCGCCGATCCGATCGATCGCGCGCGGCGCGTAGGGAGCGGCCTCCAGGCCCTTCCGGCTCGGGAGATCGCGCTCATGGCGCGGGACAGGGCTCTCAAGGCCTTTTCGCCCGCGGCGGAAATGGCCGCTCGGCGGCCGGGGCGGGTTTTGCCCCGGAAATGCAGCAGGAATGCGGCGCAGCATTTTTCCGTTTCGCGCTGCGGCGAGAGGCGACTATGACGGCGCTGGACAGGGTCGCGTTCGGAGAATGGGCATGAGCAAGGGGTTGCGGGTTCTCGTCACGGGAGCGGCCGGAATGGTCGGGCGCAAGCTCTGCGAGCGGCTGGCGCGCGACGGGCGGCTCGGCGAGCGGGCGATCGCCGTGCTGACGATGAGCGATCTCGCCGCGCCCGCGCCGCTGCTCGCCGCCGCGCCCTTCGCGGTCGAGGCGCGCGCCGACGATCTCACCGATCCNGGCGACGGGGCGCGGCTCGTCGCGGATGCGCCCGACGTCATCCTGCATCTGGCCGCCACGGTGTCGGGCGAAGCGGAATCGAATTTCGAAAAGGGCTACGCCATCAATCTCGACGGCGCGCGCCATCTCTACGAAGCGATCCGCAAGGCCCATGTCGCGAGCGGCGGCGCCTATACGCCGCGCGTCGTCGCCACCTCGTCGATCGCGGTGTTCGGCGCACCCTTTCCCGAGACCATCGGCGACGACTTCTTCCATCAGCCGTTGACGAGCTACGGCGCGCAGAAGGCGATCACCGAACTTCTGCTCTCCGACTACACGCGCAAGGGCTATTTCGACGGGATCGCGCTGCGCCTGCCGACCATCGTCGTTCGCCCCGGCAAACCGAACGCGGCCGCCTCGGGCTTCTTCTCCAACATCATCCGCGAGCCGCTGAAGGGGCAGGACGCGACGCTGCCGGTCGGCGACGACGTGTTGCACTGGCTGGCGAGCCCGCGCGCGGCGGTCGGCTTCCTGATCCACGCCGCGACGATGGACAGCGCCCAGATCGGCCCGCGCCGGGCGCTCACGATGCCGGGCGTCGGCGTCACGGTGCGCGACCAGATCGAGGCGCTGCGCCGCGTCGCCGGCGACAAGGCCGTCGCGCATGTCAAGCGCGTCCCCGATCCGGCCATCGCCAAGATCGTCGCGGGATGGCCGACGCAGTTCACGGCCGCGCGCGCGACGGCGCTCGGCTTCAAGGCCGAGGCGAATTTCGACGAGATCATCCGCGCCCATATCGAAGACGAGATGGGCGGCGAAATCGGGTGACTTCAGTCCGCGCGCGTCGGTTCTCTGCGCGCGCGGTCGATATCGGGGCCGCGATACATGTGCTCGGGAATCGAGGCGAGACGCGAGGGCGCGGCCTGCGGACCCAGGCCATAGAACTTCTGGAAGCTCATCATCAATGGGCGCCACTTGTCCGGATCGACGCGATTGGTTTGTCCGTCCGCCAATATCGCCGTGTCAATCCATACCCGCGTCACGCGCAGTTCGAACACGCAGGCTCCCAGCGCCATGTCCGGTTCGCCTTCGCCAAGGCGCCGCGTCGAAACAAGTTTACATTCGAGTTGGACCTGACACTCGCGGACGCGCGGCGCTAGGACCGTCTCAGAGGCAGCAGGCGTAAGGCCGGCGAGCGCGAATTTGTCGGCGTGATGGACATAGCCGCGTCGAGCCTTGTTTTCCGGCACGGGGTCCGATCCCGTCGTCAGGGCGAGTCGGTCCACGGCGTCGACCATGTCCGCGCACGGAATGTTGACCACGCACTCGCGCTCGCGCAGCAAATTTTCAGACGTTTTCGACGTCGGGCTCATCGCGATGACGCAGCGCCATCCAAGCCAGAAGACGGAGGATATAGGCGCGATGTTGGCGTCTCCATCCCGATTGCGCGTCGAGACGAGGATGACCGGCGTTCCAAAATAGAGAATGGCGGGCTCGCTGGGCTGGTGCAAAAATTGTTCTCTGATTCAAGCGTTCGGAGACTCAAGGGTGCTCTCTCGCGACACGTCGCGACACCCGATTCCGCGCACTGGCGCATCGCGCGGGCAGGGACTATATTGGCAGGGCGGGGCTGCGGGCGTGTAGGACGCTTATTTCCGGGGCCTTATCGATCCAAACGGGAGCTGTCCCTGTTCTCGTCCGTGGACTTGAGCACACGGCGCCCACCTACGTTGTAGGTACTGGGATCGATGTCCCACGGCCATCGTGGCTCCGCATTTTATTCTTGGCGCCTCAGGCGCCGGCGGTCGCGTCCGCGACCTTGGCTCGCTTGCTCGACGGCTTTCCGCGCTTCGCGCCGAAAGCCCGCTGCGCGCCGCGCCGGTCGGCGCGGAGCCGCTTCGCGGCTTTTTTTGGCCTCAGGCGCCGGCGGTCGCGTCCGCGACCTTGGCTCGCTTCGCTCGACGGCTTTCCGCGCTTCGCGCCGAAAGCCCGCTGCGCGCCGCGCCGGTCGGCGCGGAGCCGCTTCGCGGCTTTTGTTTGGCCTCAGGCGCCGGCGCGGGCGTCCGCCCGCTTGGCTCGCTCCGCTCGACGGCTTTCCGCGCTTCGCGCCGAAAGCCCGCTGCGCGCCGCGCCGGTGGGCGCGGAGCCGCTTCGCGGCTTTTGTTTGGCCTCAGGCGCCGGCGGTCGCGTCCGCGACCTTGGCTCGCTCCGCTCGATGGCTTTCCGCGCTTTGCGCCGAAAGCCCGCTGCGCGCCGCGCCGGTCGGCGCGGGAGGCGGCTGGTCCGGTTCGGCCCTTCGCTATCCCTGCGAGACATGGCTCGCTTCTCGCTATCCCCGCCAGACATGGCGCTTCGCGCGGCGTCGAAGGCCAAGGCCGTCGCGCGGCGGCTTGACGCGGCGCGTCGGGCGACGTTTCTCGCGGCATGACCTCTTCTCCTTCCGAGGACGTTTGCGCCGCCAAGGCGCTGGCGCGTCGCGCCGGGCTTGCGGCGCGCGATGGGCTCGACGCGGCGACGCGGGCGCGGCTGGCGGCGCGTCTCGTCGTCGAGGGGCGGCGTCTCGCCGCCGCTCTGGCGCCGGGCGAGGCGGTTTCGCTGTTCGTCGCGATGCGCTCGGAGCCCGATCTCGATCCGCTCGCCCAAGCTCTGCATGCGGCGGGGCGGCCTTTGTGTCTGCCGGTCATGCAGGGCAAGGGGCAGGCGCTGATCTTCCGGCGTTGGGCGCCGGGGCAGGCGCTCGCACAGGCGCGTTTCGGCGTGCGCGAGCCTTCGGCCGAGGCGGCGCTGGCGACGCCCGCCTTGCTGTTCGTCCCGCTCGCCGCCTTTGACCGCGATGGCGCGCGGGTGGGTTATGGCGGCGGCTTTTACGACCGCACGCTGGCCCGCTTGCGCGCGTCGCGTCGCGTTCTGGCTTGCGGCGTCGCCTTCGCGGCGCAGGCGCAGGCGCGCGTTCCGGTGGAAAGCACCGACGAAAAGCTGGATATGATCGTCACCGAAACCGAAACGCTGGTCTTTACGCGAGAGAATTCGTGATGCGCTTGTTGTTCGTGGGCGATGTGGTGGGGCGCGCNGGGCGCGCCGCGATTGCGAGCGAGCTGCCGCGTCTGCGCCAGCGCTACGCGCTCGATTGCGTGGTGGTGAACGGCGAGAACGCGGCCGGCGGCTTCGGAATCACCGAAGCGATCTGCGAGGAGTTTTTCGAGGCCGGCGCCGACGCGATCACGCTCGGCAATCATAGCTGGGACCAGCGCGAGGCGCTGATCCACATCACGCGCGAGCCGCGGCTGGTGCGTCCCGCCAATTACGCCAAGGGCGCGCCGGGGCGCGGGCGACGNCTGATCGAGACGCGGGCGGGCCATCGCGTTCTCGTCGTCAATCTGATCGGGCGCATCTTCATGGGCCTGTCGGACGATCCNTTCGCCGCCGCCGACCGCGAGCTGGCGGCGGCGCTGCTCGGCGAGGTCTGCGACGCGGCGATCGTCGACATGCATTGCGAGGCGACCAGCGAGAAGCAGGCGCTCGGCGCCTATCTCGACGGGCGCGCCTCGCTGGTGGTGGGCACCCATACCCATGTTCCGACCGCCGATCATCGCATCATGCCGGGCGGCACCGCCTTCATGACCGATGCGGGCATGACGGGCTGTTACGACTCGGTGATCGGCATGGAGAAGGAGGAGCCGATCCGGCGGTTCCTGGAATCGACGCCGGGCGCGCGCTTCGAGCCGGCGGCGGGGCCGGCGACCTTGTCGGGGCTGGCGGTCGAGATCGGCCCGAAGGGGCTCGCCACCAGNGTCGCGCCGGTGCGCGTCGGCGGATTGCTGGAGCCGACGCTGCCGGCGTTCTGGGATTGAGCGGCGCGGCGCATTGCGGCGCTCGCGTGAGGACGCTCGGCGAGGCCGCATGATCCGGGCGTTGTTCGTGTGCGGCAAGGCGCGGCGGCGCAGCCCGACCGCGGCCGATCTGGCCGCGCGGCTGCCGGACATCGAAGCGGATTTTGCGGGATTGAGCGCGGACGCGGACCTGCGCCTCAGCGACGAGCAGATCGAAGACGCCGATGTGATCGTCGTGATGGAGAAGCGNCCTTTGGCGCGGCTGCGGCGCGGCCATGCGCGCGCGTTGAAATCCAGGCGCGTCGTCGCGCTCGTCGTGCCGGATCGTTANCGGTACATGCAGCCTGGNCTGGTCGCGCTGCTGGAGCCGATGCTGGCGCGTCTTTTCGGCGTGGCGCGAGGCCTATGAGGTCGGCGCGTCCGGCGGCGGCGGCGTCCACTCCATCGCCAGGATCGGCAGACCTGAGCGCGGGTTGACGCTTTCGCCGGCGACGAAGAATCCCTCGCGCTCGTAGAAGCGGCGGGCGCGGGCGTTTTGCGTGTTGACGGTGAGCGTCACGCGCGGCGCGCGCGCCTTCAGCGCGTCGAGCAGCAGGCGCGCGACGCCGCTTCCTTGCGCGCGGGGCGCGACGCAGAGCTGGTCCATCTCGCCGGTCGCCGCGTCGAACAGCGAGAAGCCGGCGACGCCCTGCGCGTCCTGCGCGAGNNGGTCAGAACGGCGCCGCGCGCGCCAGTCGTCGAGATGGGTTTCGAACCAGCCGAGCCGCGCGTCGAAATCGATGTCGGGAAAGGTCGCGCGCCAGGCAGCGACCCATAGCGCCAGCAGCGCCGGGCGATCTTCGTCGCGCGCCGCGCGCAGCCTCATCGCTCGGTGAGCTTCAATTCGATGCGGCGGTTCTTGCGATAGGCCTCTTCGCCGTCGCCCGGATCAAGCGGCTGGAATTCGCCGAAGCCGGCGGCGGCGAGGCGCGTCGCGGGCACGCCGCGCTGGATGAGATATTGCACGACGGCGATGGCGCGTTGCGCCGACAGCCNCCAGTTGGTGCGCCCGCCCGAGAGCGGGCGTCTGTCGGTGTGGCCGTCGACGCGCAGAATCCAGGGGATCTCCGGCGGGATTTCCTTGTCGAGTTCGACAACGGCGCTGGCGAGCTTGTCCATCTCGGCCTTGCCGGCGTCGGTGACGACGGACTGGCCGGCGTCGAACAGCACCTCCGACTCGAAGACGAAGCGGTCGCCGACGACGCGCACGCCGGGGCGGGCGCCGAGAATCTGGCGCAAGCGACCGAAGAAGTCGGAGCGGTAGCGGTTGGNCTCCTGCACCTTCTGGGCGAGGGCGACGTTGAGGCGCGAGCCGAGATCGGCGATGCGGGCCTGACTCTCCTTGTCGCGCGACTCGGAGGCGTTGAGCGCCTCCTCCAGAGCGGCGAGCTGGCGGCGCATCGCGGCGATCTGCTGGTTGAGGATGTCGACCTGCGCGAGCGCCTTCGCCGAGATCAGCTTTTCGGCCTGCAAGGCCTGATCGGCGGCCGAGGCGCGGCCCTCGGCGGCGCCGGCGGCCGACGAGCCGGAGGCGAGAAGCCCTTGCAGGCGGGCCTTCTCCTGCTCGCTGGCCGAAAGCGTCGCGGTGAGCGCGGCGAGGCTCGACTGGGCGTCGGCCTTGCCGGAGCGCTCCAGCGCGAGAAGCTGCGTCAGCTCCTCAATCTGCTGGTTGAGGCGGGTGAGCGCCTTGTCCTTGCCGCTGACCTCTCGCGACAGAAAGAACTGCGCGAGCATGAACACCGAGACGAGGAAGATCATGACCAGCAGCATCGTCGACAACGCGTCGACGAAGCCCGGCCAGTAATTGGTCTGTTCGCCGCGTCGGCGGCCGCGCGAGGCGAGGCTCATGACGGCGTCCTCATGACGGCGCGCTCATCGAAAGTCGCGATCGCGCGCGAGCTTTTCGAGCAGGGCGCGCACCTCGCGGGTCTGGGCGGCCTGCGCCTCGACCCAATCGCGGATGAGCTGCTGTTCGCCGCGCATATGGGTGACGAGGCTCGACACGCCCTCGGCGAGATTGGCCATCGCGGTGGTGGCCTGCGCGCCGTTGGTCGCCTCGCGGGCGGTGAAGCGCCGCAGCGCCGCCTCCAGCTCGGAGAGCGCGCTGGCTGGTCGNNGATCGGCGGCGAAGCGGGCGAGATTGTCCTCAAGCTCGTTGTAGAAGCGGTTCTGCGCCTGCCCGGCCTGAAGGTCGAGAAAGCCGAGAATCAGCGAGCCGGCGAGGCCGAACAGCGAGGATGTGAAGGAGATCGACATGCCGGAGATCGGCTTGGCGAGGCCGTTCTTGAGGTCTTCGAACAGCACGGCTGCGTCCGAGCCGCCGCTCATCGACTTGATGACGTCGCCGATCGAGGCGACCGTCTCCAGCAAGCCCCAGAAGGTGCCGAGCAGGCCCAGAAACACGAGAAGCCCGGTGAGATAGCGCGAAATCTCGCGCGCCTCGTCGAGGCGCATGCCGACCGAGTCGAGGATCGCGCGCATGGTCGTCGTCGAGATCGAGCGGGCGCCGCCATTGTCGCGCAAGATCGCGGCGACGGGGGCGAGAAGGGTCGGCGAGGTCGGCTTGCTGGAGGCCTTGGCGCCGGTCAGGTCGTTGACCCACCGCACCTCCGGGAAAAGCCGCACGACCTGCTGGAAGGCGTAGATCGCGCCCAGGAACAGAATGCCGAAAATCAGCGCGTTGAGGCCGGGATTGGCGAGGAACGCGGTCCATATCTGGCGATGCAGGATCAGCGCGACGAAGCCGACCAACGCCAGAAACAGCGCCATGCGCAACAAGAAGACCGACGGCGGCGTGAGCCGCGTCGCCTCGGTTTCGCTCGCCATGCCGCCCCTCCGCGATTCAGCGGGGCGCAGCGTAACCGATCCGGGGCGACGCGCCAAAGGCGCGGGCCTGCGTCACTTCGACGGCCTTATTTCGCCACCCTGAGGATCGCCAGCAGCTCCTTGTGAATCGGCTCGCAGCCGCAGCACACGGTTCCGGCGTCGAGATAGTCGGGGCCGCCGTCGGCGTCGGTGACGAAGCCGCCGGCCTCGCGCACGAGGATCGCGCCGGCCGCCATGTCCCAGTTGTTGATGCCGCGCTCCCAATAGGCGTCGAGCCGGCCGGCGGCGACATAGGCCATGTCGAGCGAGGCCGCGCCCATGCGGCGCAGGTTCTGGGCGCGCGCCATCACCGCCGCCAGCTCGGCCTTGAAGCGGGGATGGCCGGCGGCCTTGCCGAGATGGGGGACGCCGCAGCCGATCAGCGCCATCGCCATGTCGCGGCGCGCCGAGACGCGCAGGCGGCGATCGTTGTTCCAGGCGCCCTGACCCTTTTCGGCGACGTACATGTCTTCGGTGGCGGGATTGTAGATCAGCCCGGCGACGATCTGGCCGTCGCGTTCGAGGCCGATGGAGATCGCGAAGACCGGGATGGCGTGCAGAAAGTTGGTGGTGCCGTCGAGCGGGTCGACGATCCAGCGATGGCTCTTGTCGGAGCCCTCGACGACGCCGGATTCCTCCATCACGAAGCCATAGCCGGGGCGCGCCTTGGACAATTCCTCGAACAGCGTCTTTTCGGCCTTGCGGTCGGCGGCGGAGACGAAATCGCCGGGCCCCTTCATCGACACCTGAAGATTCTCGACCTCGCCGAAGTCGCGCTTGAGGCCGCGTCCGGCCTTGATGGCGGCGGCTGTCATCACGGTCATCAAAGCGGAGCGGATCATCGGGCGGGTCTCGGTGCGGGGAAAAGGTCACGCGCCTTCTAATGCGAAAGTCGGCGCGTTCAAAGCCGGGCGTGACCGGTCAGCGGCCCAGATAGCGGCGCACGGCCTCGTCGGCCTTGGCGCGCTGCTCCTGCGACAGGGTCGCGAGCTGGTCGTCGAGCCACTCGTCCTGCGCGCCGGCGCTGCGGGCGAGAATGTGCCATTTCATCGCCTCGACGAGATTCTTGGGCGCGCCGCGGCCCGCCGCCAGCAGGCGGGCGAGACGGTTTTGGGCGACGGGGTTGTCGCGATTGGCGGCGCGCACGAGAAGTTTGGCGGCGCCGGGCTCGTCCTTCGCGACGCCGACGCCGTTGAACAGCATCAGCGCATATTCCAGCTCGCCGGCGACGTTGCGGGCGTCGGCGGCCTGCTTCATCCAGCGCGCCGCCTCGACGTCGGACTTCTCGACGCCTTCGCCGGCGCGGGTGAGCACGCCAAGCGAATAGGCGGCGGCGGCGTCGCCGGCGTCGGCGGCGCGGCGGAAATAGTCGGCGGCGGCCTCGAAGCCCGGCGGATCGGCGCTGAGCGCGATGACGCCGAGATTGTACGCGCGCCGGCGTGCCCGGAGGGCGCGAGCCGCTCGAACAGCGCCTTGGCGGCGTCGACGTCCTTGGGGCCGCCCTTGCCGTCGAGACGCATCACGCCCAGCGCGAACCGGGCCGGGGCGTCGCCGCGCTCGGCGGCCAGCGCGAACCAGCGCGCCGCCTCCTCGTCATTCGGCTTGACGGCGACGCCGTCGAGATAGAGCTGGCCGATCAGGGCCATCGCGGCCGCGTCGGCGGGGTCGGCGCGCAGGCGTTTGAGGGCCTCGGCGTAGGCGGTGCGGTGATAGCCGCGCTGATAGGCGGCGAAGGCGGCGTCAGGCCCGTCGGCGACCGGCGCAGGGCCTGTGGCGAGCGTCACGCCGGCGTCGGGCGTCGAAAGGCTCGGACGCAGCGCCGGAGGCGCGAAAGCGGGACTCGTCTTCTGCGCCGACGCCGGGCCAGCCAGAAGCGCCAGCGCGGCGATGGCGACGAGCCGCGCCCCGAGGCTCACGCGTCGCTCCCTTTCGCGTTTTGCTCCCGCCGTCGCGCGTCGCCTTGCCGGCGCGCGCGGCCTTGGCGTCGGAGGCGGTCCTGGCGTCGAGGGCGGTCTTGGCGTCGAGGGCGGCTTGCGCCTCGGCCAGGAGCGCGGGCGCGTCCGCCTCGGCGAACAGCCAGTGGCCGAAACACAGGAAATCGGCGCCGGCCTGCGCGAGGGNGGCGATCTCGTCGCGGGCGGCGACATAGGCGGCGCAGGGCACGTTGAAAATCTCCGCCCACCAGCCGACGCGTTCGACCCGCCAGTCGAGCGGACGCACGAAGCCGTCGGCGGACGGCTCCCCGAACAGAAGATAATCGGGCTCGCTTTCGCCCGCCGTCATGGCGTCGTCGCGCAGCGTCAGTCCGCCGACGCCGACGACGCGGTCGGGGCGCATGGCGGCGAGCGCGGCGGCGAGGCCGTCGAGCCCGGCGACATGCACGCCGTCGAGCCCGGCGCGGCCGACGAGCCGCGTGTCGAGCGCGGCCGGCGCCAGCGCGGCGGCGCCGGCCTGCTGCACGCCCGCCGCGTAGCTGCGCGCAAGGCGCTGCAAGGCGCGGTCGTCGGCGGGGGCGAAATCGAGCAGGACGGAGGCGACGGCGCCGCCCGCCGTCAGGGCGGCGAGCGGAGCGCGCAGCGACTCGTCGGCCAGCGGCGGCGTGACGAGCATGAGGCGCGGATCGGGAGCGGTTTCGGACATGCCCTTGCTTAGCCCGCGCTTTGCGGCGCCGGCAAGGCGAGGGGCGTCACCGCACCTCGATGCTCTTGCGGATTTCGAGGGTCTCGCCGTTGGGGTAGCGCACGCGGTAGGCCAGCGCTTCTACCCCGCGATAGCGCGGCGAAGAGCGATAATAGACGATCAGCGCGGTCTGCGCGCCGCGCGCGCAGGGCCTTCCGGGCGGCCGAGCTGATCGGGCACGTAGCGGGCGGGGCCGGCGGCGAAAGTGACCTGACCATGCGCGGGCTGGCGGGTGACCGTGATCGCCGGCAGACCCGTCGTGGCGCAGCCGCGCGCATAGGAGGAGGTGCGGTAGTCGCCAAGGCGCAGACGCGCGCCGGGGCGCGTCGTCTGCTCGTAGACCAGAACGCCCGAATCGAGCCCGGAGCCGGCGCAGCCGGCGAGCGGCAAAGCAAGAAGAGGCAAGGCTAAGCGAGCTATACGCATGGATGCTCCTGCGGATCGTGGCGCGCGTCGGACGAGACTTTCGCGCTCTGTCTGCGTCGTCGCGCCTGCTGATCATAAATTACAGATAGAGGCTGCGAAACATGCATTGGCCCGGATCGTTCGCTTTGAAGACGACAAGCGCGCCGCGCCGCGAATCGTCGCAGCCGGGAGCGATCGGTCGACGCGGCGGGACATCATGACCGCGGATTTCGGCGGGGCCGGGCGAGGGCGAGCGCGCATCCGCGGCGCCCGTGAACAATCGGTCCGACCTCCGGCCGGGCCGGCGCGCCGTCGTGGAGCTTCAAAGCCGATGACGAGACCCGCCGCGCAAAAGCGGGGCCGAAGCCCCGCCTTTGCGTTTCCGACCGACGGCTTGCGCTCAGCCGAACTTCGGGTCCAGCTCGCCGCTCTGGTAACGCTTGGCCATTTCGGCGAGCGTCAGCACGCGCTTGATCTTGCTCGCCTGGCCGGCCGTGCCGAACTCCTCAAGGCGCTGCTTGCAGAGCTTGGTCATCGCGTCCTGCGCGGGCTTGAGATATTTGCGCGGGTCGAACTCGCCGGGCGACTGCGCGAAGACCTTGCGGATCTGACCGGTCATCGCCATGCGGTTGTCGGTGTCGATGTTGATCTTGCGCACGCCGTTCTTGATGCCGCGCTGAATCTCCTCGACCGGCACGCCCCAGGTCTGGGGCATCTTGCCGCCGAACTCGTTGATGATGTCCTGAAGGTCCTGCGGCACCGAGGAGGAGCCGTGCATGACGAGATGGACGTTGGGGAGCTTGCGGTGAATCTCCTCGATCACGTGCATCGCCAGCACCTTGCCGTCGGGCTTGCGGGTGAACTTGTAGGCGCCGTGCGAGGTGCCCATCGCGATCGCCAGCGCGTCGACCTTGGTCTCCTTGACGAACTTCACCGCCTCGTCGGGATTGGTGAGAAGTTGGTCATGGCTGAGCTTGCCCTCGAAGCCGTGGCCGTCCTCCTTCTCGCCCTCGCCGGTCTCCAGCGAGCCAAGCACGCCGAGCTCGCCCTCGACCGAGATGCCGCCCAGATGAGAGAAGCCGGTGACGGTCTTGGTGACGCCGACGTTATACGCCCAGTCGGCCGGCGTCTTGCCGTCCTCCTTGAGCGAGCCGTCCATCATCACCGAGGTGAAGCCGGCCTGAATCGCGGTCATGCAGGTGGCCGGGCCGTTGCCGTGGTCGAGATGCACGCAGATCGGAATCTGCGGATAAATCTCGGTGAGCGCGTCCATCATGTGTTTGAGCATGATGTCGTTGGCGTATTGGCGGGCGCCGCGCGAGGCCTGGATGATGACGGNGGCGTCGAGCGCGCTGGCCGCCGCCATGATGGCGAGCGCCTGCTCCATGTTGTTGATGTTGAAGGCCGGCACGCCATAGCTATGTTCGGCGGCGTGGTCGAGAAGCTGGCGGAGCGTGATGCGGGCCATGTGGCGCGTCTCCTGTCATGTCGAAATTCGCGTTCGCGGTTTAACGCGCGGCAACGGAGAAGGCCAGCGCGCGGCGACGGCGCGGGCTCGCCCTTTCGACGCATGGTTTAGACGCGCGCTGGCGCCTTCGCCCTGATTTGGAGCAGGCGCGACGCAGAAAGCGCGTCGCCGCTCACTCCCGCGTCGGGTCGCGGCAAATCGCCCCGAGCCGCGACACGGCGGCGAGCAGGGCGGGCGTGGGCTCCTGCGCGCAATTGAGGCGCAGATGCGACGTCAAACCGCGCTCGGGGCAGAACATCGGGCCGGGGCTGACGCCGACGCCCGCCGCGCGGGCGCGCCGCCAGACCTCCATCGCGTCCAGCGGAGCGGGAAGCTCGACCCAGAGCAGATAGCCGGCCTCGGGCCGCGTCAACCGGACGCCGGCGGGAAAAGTCTCCTCGACGCGGGAGGCGACGGCGGCGCGCGCGCGGGCGACGCGCGGCTTGAGGCGGGCGAGGTGACGGTCGTAGTCGCCGCCGGCGAGAAAGTCGGCGAGGGCGGCCTCCGGCAGCGGCGCGCCGGCCCAATCCTGCGCGAGGCGGGCGCGCAGGATCGCGTCGTGGCGGCGGCCGGCGGCGATCCAGCCGAGCCGCCAGCCCGGCGCGAGCGTCTTGGAGATCGAGGAGCAATAGATCACGCCGCCGTCGCGCTCATAGGCCTTGCAGGCGGGTGGCCGGGTCTCTTCGCCGGCGAGGTCGCCATAGACGTCGTCCTCGATCAGCGGCACGCCGGCGGCCTCCAGCATCTCGACCAGCGCGCGCTTGCGCTGCGGCGGCATGACGGCGCCAAGTGGGTTCTGGACGGTCGGCGTCGCGACCACGGNCGCGATCTGGGTCGTGCGCAGAAGGCGGGCGAGATCGTCGAGGTCGAGGCCCAGGCNGGGGTCGACGGCGACGCAGACGGCGCGAAGCCCGAGGCTTTCGAGCAGCAGCAGAACCCCGAAATAGCAAGGCCGCTCGATGGCGACGACGTCGCCGGGGGCGCAGACGCAGCGCAGCGCCAGCGCCAGCGCCTGCGTCGCGCCGTTGACGATGACGACGTCGTCGGGCCCGAAGGCGGCGCNCCATGCGTTGGCGCGGCGGGCGATCTGGCGGCGCAGGCCGGCATGGCCGGGCGGCGTGCTGTAGCCGTGTTCGCGCGCGCCAAGGCGGGCCTGCGCCCCGCGCAGGGCGCGCCGCAGCGCGGCGTGCGGCAGCCAGGCGGGGTCCGGCAGCGCGGCGCCCAGCGGCGCCGTCTCGGCCGGGCCGGGGACGAACAAAGCGCGGGCGAGCGAGGCCATGTCGACGGGGACGGGCGTCGGCGTCGACGAGGCGGGGGCCGGCTCCGGCGCGGGCGGGCGGCGCACGAAGAAGCCCGAGCGGGGCCGGGCGACGAGGCGGCCCTCCAGCTCCATCAGCCGCAGCGCCTCGGCGGCGGTCGGCAGGCTGACGCCCTCCCGCCGCGCCAGCTCGCGGGCCGACAGGAAGCGTTCGCCCGGCAGATGGGCGCCGCTCGCCAGAGTCTGGCGCAGGGCGGCGGCGATGCGGTCGCGCAGCGTGAGGGGCGTCATCTGTATGGTCATTTGATTGCAAAACTGACCATACAGGCGCGCGCCCGCACGCGCTACGTCGGCGGCCGGGGGCCGAGGGGCTCCGTTTGCGGGGAACGCCCGATGTCAGCCGCCTTCGATCTTTGCGCCTATTGCGCGCGCATCTCCCATCCCTTCCCGGCCAACGCCGGTCCGCTCGACACGGCGAGTCTCAAAGCGATGATGCGGGCGCAGCTNTTCGCCGTCCCGTTCGAGAATCTCGACGTGCAGGCGGGCAAGGGCGTGTCGCTCGATCCGGGCGACATCGCCGACAAGATCGTGCGGCGCCGGCGCGGCGGCTATTGCTACGAGGTGAACGGCCTGTTCGCGATGGCGCTGGAGGCGACGGGAACGCCCTTCACGATGGTCGCGGCGCGGCCGATGTTTTATCCGGCGCGCCGCCCGCGCACGCATATGGCGTTGATCGCGCGCGTCGACGAGGCCGACTGGCTGGTCGATCTCGGCTTTGGCAGCTATGGGCCGCGCGCGCCGTTGCGCCTCGACCGGCTCGACGCGGAGATCGCGCAGGACGACGATCTGTATCGCCTGCGCCGCGAGGCGAACGGNGAGTTCGTGCTGTCGGCGAAGACGCCCGAGGGCTGGGCGGATCAATACGGTTTTTATTTGCATCCGCAGGAGTGGGTCGACTTCGCGCCGGCCAACCATCTCAACGCGACGCATCCCGACGCGATTTTCGTGCGCACGCGTTTGCTGATCCGCCATCATCCGTTTGGACGCGACATTCTGATCGGGCGGACGCTGAAGCGCGTTCGCGACGGCGGCGTCGAGACGCGTGAGATCACAGAGGCGGAGACGCCGGCCGTGTTCGAGAGCCTGTTCGGGCTCGACGGCGCGCTGGCGCGCTGACCCGCGAACGAAAGCCCGCGCCGGAGCGCGGGCCTTCGACGGGCGCGCGCGCCGCGCCTTACGGCTTCAGCGCCTCCACGCCCGGCANGGGCTTGCCCTCCATCCATTCGAGGAAGGCGCCGCCGGCGGTCGAGATGTAGGTGAGATCGTCGGCGACGCCGGCATGATTCATCGCCGAGACGGTGTCGCCGCCGCCGGCGATGGCGACGAGCTTGCCGGCTTTGACCAGCGCCGCCGCCTTATGGGCGACCGCCACCGTGCCGGTGTCGAAGGGCGCGATCTCGAAGGCGCCGAAGGGGCCGTTCCACACCAGCGTCTTGGCGCCGGCGAGCTNGGCCTCGACGACAGCCACCGTCTTCGGGCCGACGTCGAGGATCATCTCGTCGGCATGGACATGGGCGACGTCGTCGATGCGGTGGGCGGCGCCGGCCTTGAACTCCTTGGCGAGCATGGCGTCAACCGGCAGCACGATCTCGCAGCCGGCGGCCTTGGCCTTCGCCTCGATCTCGCGGGCGGTGTCGGCGAGGTCGTGCTCGCACAGCGACTTGCCGACGTTGACGCCGCGCGCGGCCAGGAAGGTGTTGGCCATGCCGCCGCCGATGACGAGGATGTCGACCTTCTTCACGAGGTTGCCGAGCAGGTCGAGCTTGGTCGAGACCTTGGCGCCGCCGACGATGGCGACGACGGGCTTCTTCGGGTTGCCGAGAGCGGCGTCGAGCGCCTCAAGCTCGGCCTGCATCGAGCGGCCGGCATAGGCGGGCAGCTTGTGGGCGAGGCCCTCGGTCGAGGCGTGGGCGCGGTGGGCTGCGGAGAAGGCGTCGTTGACATAGACGTCGCCGAGCGCGGCGAGGCCCGCGACGATGGCGGGATCGTTCTTCTCCTCGCCCTTGTAGAAGCGGGTGTTCTCCAGCAGCAGGACGTCGCCGTCCTTCATCGCGGCGACGGCGGCGGCGGCCTTATCGCCGATGCAATCGGGCGCGAAGGCGACCGGGCGGCCGAGACGGTCGGCCACCGCCGCGGCGACAGGCCGCAGGGAGTTGGCCTCGTCGGGCCCGTTCTTCGGACGGCCGAAATGGGCGAGCAGAATCACTTTGCCGCCCTTGTCGGCGATGTCCTTGATGGTGGGCAGCACGCGGTCGATGCGGGTCGTGTCGGAGACCTTGCCGTTCTCCATCGGCACGTTGAGATCGACGCGCACGAGAACGCGTTTGCCCTTGGGGGCGAGCTGATCGAGCGTGCGGAACGACATGGGATTCTCCTTATATGCGCCGGGTGTATGCGCCGGATCAGGCCGCCTTGGGCTGCGCGCGCGAAGCGTCGAACTTCGGCAGGAACAACAACAACAGGCCGATCGCCGGCAGGAAGGAACAGACGGCGTAGACGAAATCAAGTCCGTAGCGATCCGCAACAAGGCCAAGCGACGCAGCCGCCAGCCCGCCGGTGCCGAAGGCGAAGCCGAAGAACAGGCCGCCGATCATGCCCACGCGCCCCGGCGCCAGCCCCTGCGCGTAGACGACGATGGCCGAGAAGGACGAGGCCATCACGAAGCCGATGATCGCGGTGAGCGCCACGGTGCCGGCGAAATCGACGTAAGGCACCGCCAGCGAGAAGGGCAGAACGCCCAGGATCGACACCCAGATCACCGACAGGCGGCCGATGCGGTCGCCGATCGGGCCGCCGATCAGCGTGCCGGCGGCGACCGATGCCATGAACACGAAAAGATAGATCTGCGACTGCGCGATGCTCAGGCCGAAGCGCTTGATCAGGTAAAAGCTGTAGAAGGTTTGCAGGCTCGCCATATAGGCGTTCTTGGAGAACACCAGCGCGAGCAAGATGGCGATGGCGAGCCATTGCCGGCGCGACAGCGGCGGCGGGTTCAAAGCCGTCTTGCGCGCGCCCAGATGCGCCGCATACCAGCGCCCGACCCAGGTCAGCACCGCCATGCCGAGAAAGGCCACGACCGCGAAGAGCGCGATCGAGCCCTGCCCGTAGGGCACGATGATCAGCGCGGCGAGCAACGGGCCGATCGCCTGCCCGGTGTTGCCGCCGACCTGAAAGAAACTCTGCGCGAAGCCGAAGCGCCCGCCCGAGGCGGCGCGCGCGACGCGCGAGCNTTCGGGGTGGAAGATCGACGAGCCGACGCCGATCAGCGAGGCGGCCAGCAGCACCAGCCCGAACACATGCGCCTGCGACAGCAGCAACAGGCCGAGCAGCGAGGAGCACATGCCGAGCACGAGCGAATAGGGACGCGGGCGCTTGTCGGTCGCCACGCCGACCATCGGCTGCAACAGGCTGGCGGTGACCTGAAAGGCGAAGGTGATGAAGCCGATCTGCCCGAAGGTGAGCCCGAGATCGCGTTGCAGGATCGGATAGGTCGAGGGCAGCAACGACTGGATCATGTCGTTGAGCATGTGCGAGCCCGAGAGGCCGACGAGGATCGGCAGCGCGAGGCGCTGGGCTGCGGCGGCGGGAACGGCGGTCGGGGCCGGGGGCGCGGTCATGGCGGCTCGCATCGGTGTGATGCGACGTCATAGCGCAGCGATCACGGCGGCGCGAGCGGGCGGCGCGTAAGGCTTGGATGCGCGCGGCGCGGGGCTGGCGCGCCCGGCAAGCCGCCGGCTGCGTCATCTGGGCAGGGTGATGCCGGCGCGGATGTCGCGGAAAATCGGCAGCGCCTTGTCCCAAGCCTGTCTGGCGGTGGCGCAGACCAGCGTCGTGCGCCCCTTCGGCGTCTCGAAGATGGCCAGATAGACGCGCGTCCTCGTGGCCGGGGCCGACTTTCGGCTTCGCCTCGATTTCGGCGCCCAGCACGTCGCCGGCGCCGTCGGCGCGGATGGCCAGAACATCGAAGGCGGCGCCGAGGATCGTCTTGACGCGCTCAAGGCGTCGGCGATCGGCGGCGCGGGCGTTGATCTGGCGCTGGGTCAGGCGGGCGTTCTGCGCCGCCGCCTTGAAGCCGGCCTCGCACAGGTGCTTGCTGGTTCCCGCCAGCGGCGGAAAACCGGAGGCGGAGTCGACGCCGACGCCGGCGTCGAAACGCATGCGGCTCGTCGGCGTCTCGACGAAGCCGGGCGGCGCGCGAAACGCGAAGCCGGTCGCGGCGTCCTCGAAGGCGAAGGCGGCTGTCGGCGCGAGCGCGACGGCGAGGAGGATCAGCACGCGCAACGGGGCGCTCCGCAGGAGACATCGCCCGCCGGAGCGCGGGCGGCGGCGCCATTTGACGGGCGAGACGCGCGGCGGCAACCGCGCCGGCGCGGCGGGCGGGGCGAGACGAAAACGCCCCGCCCCCGGCGTATCGGGGGCGGGGCGCGTCGCAGCGAGCGACGGCGCGCCGGGCCGCGGTCGAAACCGCGCCGGCGCGGCGGCGGCTCAGATCAGCTTGGCCATCGCGACCGCGGTGTCGGACATGCGGTTTGAGAAGCCCCACTCGTTATCGTGCCAGGACAGAACCGAGACGAGCGTGCCGTCCATCACCTTGGTCTGATCCATGTGGAAGATCGAGGAGTGCGGGTCGTGGTTGAAGTCGACCGAGACGTTCTTGTCGTTGGTGTAGCCGAGAATGCCCTTCAGCGGGCCGTCGGCGGCCGCCTTGATCGCGGCGTTGATCTCGTCCTTGGTGGTCTTGCGCTTGGCGATGAACTTGAGGTCGACGACCGAGACGTTCGGGGTCGGCACGCGCATCGCGAAGCCGTCGAGCTTGCCGTTGAGGTCGGGCAGCACGAGGCCGACGGCCTTGGCGGCGCCGGTCGAGGTCGGGATCATCGACAGCGCCGCGGCGCGGGCGCGATAGGNATCCTTGTGCATCGTGTCGAGCGTGGGCTGATCGCCGGTGTAGGAATGGATCGTCGTCATCATGCCCTTCTCGATGCCGATGGCCTCGTGAAGAACCTTGGCGAAGGGCGACAGGCAGTTCGTCGTGCAGGAGGCGTTCGAGACGACGAGGTGATCCTTGGTCAGCTTGTCGTGGTTGACGCCGTAGACGACCGTCAGGTCGGCGCCCTCGCCGGNGGCCGAGATCAGCACGCGCTTGGCGCCGGCCTGAAGATGGGCGGCCGCCTTGTCGCGCGCGGTGAAGATGCCGGTGCACTCCATCGCGATGTCGACGCCCGCTCCTTNGTGCGGCAGCTCGGCGGGGTTGCGGATCGCGGTGACCTTGATCGGGCCGGTCCCGACGTCGATCGTGTCGCCGGAGACCGTGACCTTGCCGGGGAAGCGGCCATGCACGGAGTCGTAGCGCATCAGATGGGCGTTGGTCTCGACGGGGCCGAGATCGTTGATGGCGACGACCTGAATGTCCTTGCGGCCCGACTCGACGATCGCGCGCAGCACGTTGCGGCCGATGCGTCCGAAGCCGTTGATGGCGACCTTCACCGTCATNNGATCTTCTCCTGATCTCGCGGCGATCGGACGCCGCATCCAAAACCGTTGTGGCGCCGGGCGGAGCCGCGCGCCTTGATCGGGCTCAGCGCGCCAGCATCTCCTGCGCCAGCGCGGCGACTTTTGCGGCGTCACGCCGAAATGCTCGAACAACGCCTTGGCGGGGCCCGAAGCGCCGAAGTCGGTCATGCCGACGAAACCGCCGTCCGAACCGATGACGGCGTCCCAACCCATGCGGATCGCCGCCTCGACGCCGATCCTGACCGNGGCGGCGCCCAGCACCCGCGCCTTGTAAGCGGCGTCCTGCGCCAGAAAGCGTTCGATCGAGGGGACGGAGACCACGCGGGCGGCGACGCCCTTGTCGGCCAGAAGCTTCTGCGCGGCGAGCGCGACGGAGACTTCGGAGCCGGAGGCGAACAGGCTGACCTGCGCCTCGCCTTGGGCCGGCGCGATCTCGTAGGCGCCGCGCGCCGACAGGTTTTCGCCGGAGTCGACGCGGCGAAGCGCCGGCAGGTTCTGGCGGGTCAGCGCCAGAACGCTTGGCCCGGTGCGGTTCTCCAGCGCCATCTGCCAGCATTCGAGCGCTTCGACCGCGTCGGCCGGGCGCATCGTCAGCATGTTGGGGATGCAGCGCAGCGAGGCGAGATGTTCGACCGGCTGATGGGTCGGCCCGTCCTCGCCGAGGCCGATGGAATCATGCGTCATCACATGCACGACGCGTTGGCGCATCAGCGCGGCGAGGCGCAGCGCGGGGCGGCAATAGTCCGCGAAGACGAGAAAGGTCGCGCCCGAGGGAATGAAGCCGCCGTGCAACGCCATGCCGTTGAGCGCGGCCGCCATGCCGTGCTCGCGGATGCCCCAATGGACGAAGCGGCCCTTGAAGGAGGCGGGCGAGAGCGAGGGCGTGGACTCCACCTTGGTGTTGTTGGAGCCGGTCAGGTCGGCGGAGCCGGTGACCAGCTCCGGCACGGCCGGGGCCAGGACTTTGATCGCGGCCTCGGAGGATTTGCGGGTCGCCATCTCCGGCGCCTCCGCGACCAGCCGGGCGCGGGCGGCGGCCACGACCTCCGCGAGGTTCTTGGGAAGATCGCCGCGCAGCCGGCGCTCGAACTCCGCGCGGCGCTCGGCCGGCGCCGCGGCGAGGCGAGCCTCCCAATCGAGGCGGGCGGCGGCGGCGCGCCGGCCGGCCGTCGCCCAGGCGGCCGCGACATGGTCGGGAATCTCGAACGCAGCATGGCTCCAGCCGAGCGTCTCGCGCGCCCCTTNGATCTCGTCGGCGCCGAGCGGCTCGCCATGCGCTTNTGATTTGCCGGCGCGGGTCGGCGCGCCGAAGCCGATCACCGTCTTGCAGGCGATCAAGGTCGGACGGTCGCCGGCGCGGGCTTCGTCGAGCGCTTTGGCGACGGCGCGCTGATCGTGACCGTCGACGCGCGTCGCGCGCCAGCCCGCCGCCTCGAAACGCTTCGGCTGATCGACCGAATCGGCGACCGAAATCGGGCCGTCGATGGTGATGCCGTTGTCGTCGAAAAGAACGATCAGCTTATTGAGCTTCAGATGGCCGGCGATGGCGATCGCCTCCTGCGAGACGCCCTCCATCAGGTCGCCGTCGGAGGCGAGCACATAGGTGCGATGATCGACCAGATCGTCGCCGAACTCCGCGGCGAGCATGCGCTCCGCCAGCGCCATGCCGACGGCCGTGGCGAGACCTTGGCCGAGCGGACCGGTCGTGGTCTCGACGCCTGGCGTGTGGCCATATTCGGGATGGCCGGGCGTGTTGGAGCCGAGCTGGCGGAAGTTGCGCAGATCGTCGCGCCCGACGCCGGGGACGCCCAACAGATGCAGCAGCGAATACAGCAGCATGGAGCCGTGGCCGGCGGACAGCACGAAACGGTCGCGGTCAGGCCAGTTGGGTTGGGAGGCGTCGTATTTGATCGGACCGGCGAACAGCGCGGTGACGATGTCGGCGGCGCCCATCGGCAGGCCGGGATGGCCGGATTTCGCTTTCTCGACGGCGTCCATCGACAAAGCGCGGATGGCGTTGGCCATGTCCTTGCGCGCCGCGTCGTCGAGATGTGCGAACGTCATTTTCAACTGTCTCCACGCGGAAAGGCGGCTTGATAGCACCGGACGTTAGCGAGCGAAAGGCGAGTCGTGACGCGCTTTGCCCGCGCCGACCGGCGTCCTCGCAGGCCGAGCCGCGGGCGGGCGCGGGGCCCAGCGAGCGGCGCGCGGTTTGACGGCCCGCGCGCCCGCGACGTAAAGACTTCGAGGGATCGTCTTGATCTCGCAAGATTCCCGAGCTTCGGAGCGCCGCGCTGGACCACGCCGACCCGAACGCATCCCCGGAGGCCCGGCTGGAGCAGGCGTTGCGCCGCCTCGCCGACTCGCTCGACGCGCTGGAGGCGGCCGCGCAACGCCGCGCCGCGCTCGACGCGCAACGCGCGGATCTGGTCGAGGAGTTGGCGGTCATGGAGGACGATCGCGCCCGGCTCGCCGCCGATCTCGACGCCATGACGGCGCGCGAGCGCGGGCTCGCGGCGGCGCAGGCGCAGGTCTCCAAGCGGCTTGAGCGGGCCGGAGAGACGATCCGCGCCGTGATCGCGGCCGCGGAATCGCGGTGATCGGGCGGGGGGACAGATGGCGCATGTCTCGGTGACGATCGCGGGCCGGGCCTACCGGATGGCCTGCGCCGACGGCGAAGAGCCGCATCTGGAGGAGCTGGCGCGTCAGGTCGACGCCAAAATCGCGGAGATGCGCGCCGGTTTCGGCGAAATCGGCGATCAACGGCTGATCGTCATGGCGGCGGTCACCATCGCCGACGAGCTGCACGAGGCGCGCCGTCGATTCGCCTCCCAGGAGCAGGAGATCGCGGCGTTGCGCAAGGCGGCGGGAGAGGCGCGGGCGCGTCTCGACAAACGTCTGACCAGCCTGGCCGAGGCGCTGGAGGAGACCTCCGCGCGCATCGAGACCGTCGCGGGGACGCTGAACGGGGCGGGCTAGCCGGTGCGCCCCCAAGGCCCTTTGGGCTGAGGCCGGGCGGGCGGAGCGGCTTCGCGCGCGGCGCCCTCCACGAGCGCGCGCACGCCGGGCCCAAGCACGTCCATCGGGTCGCAGCCGGCGCGGCCGGGGGCGAGATGGCCGGAGATCGTCAGCATCGCCACGCCGTGCGCCAGAGACCAGATTCGCATCGCAAGAGCGCGGGCGTCCGCCTGCGGCGCGCCCGAGCGGGAGAGCATCGCCGCCGCGGCGCGCCGCAGCGCTTCGAGCGCGCGGTCGGCGGCGGCGCCTGAGGCGGCCTGGTCGAGCGTCGTCGCCTGCCCGAACATCGAGGCGTAAAGTCCTGGCTCGCGCCGCGCGAAGCCGAGATAGGCCTCGCCCATGCGCCGCGCCGCCGCGATCGGATCGGGCGCGCCGCCGTCCCAGGCGGCGAGCAGTTCGTCGGCGAATTGCGCGAAGCCGCGCCGGGCGAGCTCGCCCATGANGGCCTCGCGGTCGGCGAAATGGCGATAGGGCGCGGCCGCGGTGACGCCCACCCGCTTGGCGATTTCGGCGAGGCTGACGCCCGCGATCCCGCGTTCGGCGGCCAGGCGGCGCGCGGCCTCGATCAGCGCCTCGCNGAGGCGGCCGTGATGATAGCCGCCGCGTCGCCGGCAGCTCTCGGGGGCCGGCCGGGCGCCCGTCCCTCGCCGTTCGCGCGGCCGTGTTCGTCGTTCATCAGGCGGTTCTAAAGCATCCGCGGCGAAAGGCGCAGGATTTTCGACGCTTCGGGCGTTTCGGCAGGGCCGCCGCGCGCGGTCGGCGCGCAGGTCTCCTGCGTGAAGCGCCAGGAGGTGTTGTTGAGCGCCATCCCGCACAAAGCGACGCGCCAGCCGCCGTCCGGGCGCGCAGGCAGGCGCGTTCGCCGAGCTGGACGCCGCCGCCGCCGGGTCGACGACATTCGCATTGCGGATCGGCCTTGGCCGGCGCGGCCGCCAAAGCGCCGCGGCCGGCAACGCGGCGCGCAAACACAGCAAAAGAGTCGCATGCGCCGATCCTCCTCTCGACGTTTCTCGGGCCCTTCGGCCGCCCGCTTCGCCACAATGACGCAAGGTCAGGTTTCGGCGCAAGATGACGCACTTGCGCAATCCCGCCCAAGCGCTAGCCTAGTAAAAGAGAGCCCCAAAGAGAGCCTTGGGAGAACCTGCATGGCGCAAGCGCTTCGTCTCGATTATTTGGCGATGCTTGTGGCGTTCGTGTTTCTGGCGGCGATCGTCAGCGGCGTTTTCTGACCATCAAGTCATTTTCTCCGGGCGCACCAGCGCGTCGTAGGTTGGCTCGTCGACGAGACCTGAGGCGAGCGCCGCCTCGCGCAGCGTCGTGCCGTTGTCATGCGCCGCCTTGGCGATGGCGGCGGCCGCGTCGTAGCCGATTTTCGGCGCGAGCGCCGTCACCAGCATCAGAGAACGCGCGACCAGTTCGCCGATGCGGGCGCGGTCGGGTTCGAGGCCTTCGACGCAGCGTTCGCGAAAGCTGGTCGCCGCATCGGCCAGAAGGCGCGCCGATTGCAGCGCGGCGTCGGCGATCACCGGCTTGAAGGCGTTGAGTTGCAAATGGCCCTGCGACCCGGCGAAGGCGACGGTCGTCTGGTTGCCGACGACGCGGGCGCAGGCCATCGTCAAGGCCTCGGCCTGGGTGGGATTGACCTTTCCGGGCATCGCCGAGGAGCCTGGCTCATTGTCGGGCAGGCGCAACTCGCCGAGCCCCGCGCGCGGGCCCGAGCCGAGCAACCTGACGTCGTTGGCGATCTTGAACAGGCCGACCGCCGCCGCGGTCATCGCGCCGTGCACGAAGACGATCGCGTCGTGGGAGGCGAGCGCCTCAAATTTGTTGTCGGCTGAGCGGAAGGGCAGGCCGGTCTGCGCGGCGAGGCGCGCGGCGACGCGGGCGCCGAATTCGGGATGGGCGTTGAGGCCCGTGCCGACCGCGGAGCCGCCAAGCGCCAGCGGATAAAGCTGCGCCAGACTTTGCGACAGGCGCGCCCCGGCGAGTCCGGTCTGGGCGGCCCAGCCGGAGATTTCCTGCCCCAGAGTGAGCGGCGTGGCGTCCTGCAAATGGGTGCGGCCGATCTTGACGATCCCCGCGAACGCCTCGGCCTTGGCTTCGAGAGCGTCGGCGAGCGCGTCCAGCGCGGGCAGCAGCGCGCCGGCGATCTGGCGGGCGAGGGCGACATGCANTGCGGGAAACACGTCGTTGGAGGATTGGCCGAGATTGACGTGATCGTTGGGATGAACCGGCGTCTTGCCGCCGCGCGCGCCGGTCAGCCGCTCGTTGGCGAGGCCGGCGACGACCTCGTTGACGTTCATGTTGGTCTGGGTGCCGGACCCGGTCTGCCAGACGACGAGCGGGAACTCGTCGGCGTGGCTGGGATCGCGCAGATCGCGGGCGGCCTGGGCGATCGCGGCGGCGCGGTCGGGCGCCAACAGCCCGAGCTCTCCATTCACCTCGGCGGCGGCGGCCTTGACGAGAGNCAGCGCGTCGATCAAGGGGCGCGGCATGCGCTCCTCGCCGATGGGGAAGTTGGCGCGGGCGCGCTGGGTCTGCGCGCCCCAATAGCGGTGCGCGGNGACCTCGACGGGCCCGAGCGCGTCAGTTTCGGTGCGTGTGCTCATGCAAGCGCAGATAGCGCGGCATCGCGGCGAAACGAGGTCGCGGATGACAGGGCCGCGGAGGCGTGAAACTGTGCTTGGGCGAAGGCTTGAGGGAGGTCGGCATGAGGGAGGGCTTGTGGCTGGGCGCGGTCGCCGCTGCGGCGGCGACGTTCTCCGGCGCGGCGTCGGCGCAGACCACGTTGGAGAAGGTCAGGGCGCGCGGCGAACTGAATTGCGGCACCAGCCAGGGCATTCCCGGCTTCTCGCTGCCCAACGACAAGGGTGTTTGGGAAGGCTTCGACACCGATTACTGCCGCGCCGTCTCGGCGGCGATCTTCGACGATCCCGACAAGACCAAGTTTTTGCCTCTCACCAGCAAGGACCGTTTCACGATTCTGGCGACCGGGCAGATCGACCTTCTGGTGCGCACCACCACCTGGACGATATCGCGCGACGCCTCGCTCGGCGTGATGGCGGCGGCGGTCAATTATTACGACGGTCAGGGCTTTCTGGCGCGCAAGGGCGCGGCGAAGTCGATCAAGGACATGAACGGNGCGACGATCTGCGTGCCGCAGGGCACGACGTCGGAGCTGAACGTGTCGGATTTCGCGCGCAGCAACGGGCTCAAATTCGAGACGGTGGCCTACGCCGAACTCGATCCGATCATCCAGGCGCTGGAAGGCGGGCGGTGCGACGCCTATTCGACCGACGCCTCGCAGTTTCTANNCACCTCGCGCTTCAAGCTCTCGAAGCCGGACGACTATGTCGTGCTGCCCGACATCATCTCCAAGGAGCCGCTCGGCGCCTGNGTGAAACGCGGCGACGAGCAATGGTTCATGATCGTGCGCTGGACGCTGATGGCGATGCTCGGCGCCGANGGGCTGGGCGTCACGCAGGCCAATGTCGACGAGATGCTGAAATCGACCAATCCCGACGTGCGTCGCCTGCTCGGCGTCGAAGGCGCTTTCGGCGAGCAGCTCGGCCTGACCAAGGACTGGGCCTATCGCATCATCAAGAAGCTCGGCAATTACGGCGAGAGCTTCGAGCGCCATCTCGGCAAGGGCTCGAAAATGAAAATGGAGCGCGGGCTGAACGCGTTGTGGAGCAAGGGCGGGTTGCAATATCCCGCGCCGGTGCGTTGAGCGCGGCGGCGCTCAGTCCTCGGGGTCGCCGGCGAACAGGCCGAATTGCGCTCCTGGCTGACCGGGCGCCTCCAAGCCAAGGTGCCGGAAGGCCTGCGGCGTCAGCATGCGGCCGCGCGGCGTGCGCTGGAGAAAGCCTTGCTGCAACAGGTAGGGCTCGATGATGTCCTCGATGGCGTCGCGCGGCTCGGACAGCGCGGCGGCGATGGTCTCGACGCCGACCGGGCCGCCGCCATAGTTGAGGGCGATCATCGTCAGATAGCGCCGATCCATCACGTCGAGACCGATGGAATCGACGTCGAGCAGGGTCAGGGCCTTGTCGGCGACGGCGCGGGTGACCGTCGCGTCGCCGTCGACGACGGCGAAGTCGCGCACCCGGCGCAAAAGCCGACCGGCGATGCGCGGCGTGCCGCGGGCGCGGCGCGCCACCTCCTCGGCGCCGTCGGCGCTCATGTCGAAGCCGAGCACGCGGGCGCCGCGCGCCACGATTTTTTNCAATTCTTCGACCGTATAGAAATTCAAACGTATCGGAATGCCGAACCGGTCGCGCAAGGGCGTCGTCAGCAGCCCCGCGCGGGTGGTCGCGCCGACCAAAGTAAACTTCGCGAGATCGATTTTGACGGAGCGCGCGGNCGGACCTTCGCCGATGATCAGATCAAGCTGGAAATCCTCCATCGCGGGATAGAGAATTTCCTCCACCGCCGGGTTCAGGCGATGAATTTCGTCGATGAATAAGACGTCACGCTCTTCGAGATTGGTGAGCTGGGCGGCGAGGTCGCCCGCTTTGGCGATCACCGGGCCGGAGGTCGAGCGGAAATTCACTCCCAATTCACGCGCGACGATTTGCGCCAGCGTGGTTTTTCCCAGCCCAGGCGGGCCGATGAACAGCACATGGTCGAGCGCTTCGCCGCGGGCTCTGGCGGACTCGATGAAGACGGCGAGGTTTTTGCGCGCCGCCTCCTGGCCGGTGAAATCGACCAGAGCGAGCGGGCGCAAGGACGCTTCATCGTCCTCGCGCCTTTCGGGATCGAGCAATTTGCGGGGCGGTGTGGTCACGAGGGCGCGGGACTCGGGCGGCCGAAGGGGAGCGTGAGTCGCCTCTAACACGCCGCGCGCCGCGGCGATATCGCGGCGCGCGGGGAGGCGGCGCGCCGCTTGCGGCTCTCAGCCCCTGTCGATCACCATCTCGTCGCGCGAGACGCCCTGCGCCTCCAGCCGATCACCCATTTCGGCGAACGGCCGCGCCCGGTCCACGTCAGGGAGGGGTCGGGGATGGGCGTATTTGGGGGCGACCTGAGCGCGTCCGTCGATCTGGGGCGTGTCGGGCGTCTCTACGGCGGCGCGGCCGCGTTTGCCGGCGCCGAACAATTCCTCAATCGAGAAACCGAACTCCTTGGCCTGTTCCGCCAGTTTACGCTTGGCGACAGCCTTGTCCGCGAGCTTGCGCGCCTGAAGGGCTTTCTGGGCCTCCTCGATGACAGACTGCAATTCGGCCGCCGACATTTCCGCGAAATTAATTTTCATGGCCGCGAATCATCCTGAGTAAAGATGGATGAATTTAAATCGCCGATCCGAGGCGATTTTACAAATTAAATTATCCGTCCTGCGCCAACTCTTTCAACGCGCGGCGAATGAGCGCCGGCGTTTCGGCGTTCTNCGCCAAGCCCCTGACCGCGGCGGCGGCGGCGGCGGCGGCTTGCGGACGCGCGTAGCCGAGATTAATCAGCGCCGAAATCGCGTCCTGGACGGGTTTGGGCGCGGTTTTCGCCTCATCCTCGCCGGCGAGGCGGGCGGCGTCGGGCGTGACGGCGGCGTAAAGCGGCGCCTTGTCTTTCAGTTCGGCGACGATGCGGGCCGCCAATTTGGGGCCGACGCCGGAGGCGCGGCCGATCGCGGCCTTGTCCTGCAAGGCGATGGCGTTGGCCAGATCGGGCGCCGGCAGCACCCCGAGGATCGACAGGGCGACCTTGGAGCCCANCCCTTGCACGCCCTGCAACAGGCGAAACCAGTCGCGCTCGGCGTCGCTGAGGAAGCCGAAGAGGCGGATGGCGTCCTCGCGCACCTGCGTCTCGATGGACAGCGCCACAGCCTCGCCGCGGCTCAGGCGGGCGAGCGTGCGGGCGGAGCAGGCGACGACGTAGCCCACGCCGTGCACGTCGACGATGACCGTCTCCTCGGTGAAGGAATCGACGAGGCCTTTCAGCTTTCCGATCACGTCCGTCCGTCCGCACGCGTCGGCGCGGACGCGAAAAGGCGCGCCGGCCGGGAATCGGCGGGCGCGCCTGTTCTATCGCGGGAACGCGGGGCGTGTCTGCGCCGGCTTAGTTGGCGCGCTCGCCGGCGTCGGGGAAGGGGCGCCAGCCGGCCTCGCCGCGCGAGCGGGCGGCGTCGCGTTCGCTCACGAAGCGGTCGAACTCCTCCTTGTCGCGAGCCTGACGCAAATGGGCGAGGTAGTCGGAGAACTCACGCTGCGCCTCGTCGAGCTTGCGGCGCTCCTCCTCGATGCGCGCCAGCTCGGCCGATCGCCACGCGTCGAAGGCCTGGTTGCCGGTCGGCGCCGGACCGAAGCCGCCCGCCTGGAACGCGCCCCAGCGCTTCTGGGCCCAATCCTGGCGCACTTGCGACATGCCGCGGCGCGCGCCGCAGGCGAAGGGGAAAGCCGTCTTCATATGATCCAACCTTTCGTCGGCGAAGCTGCGCAGATCGCCCCGGTAGCCGGTGCGGCGCTGCCAGATTTTCCAGCCGAGGATCGCCAGCCCGATCGGCCAGAAGACGACGAAGCNCAGCACCATCGCCATCAATTCGATGGGCGTCCAGCGTCCGGCGGAAGCCGCGCCCCAGCCGTGCGTGTGCGCATGCGGCGCGGAACCGGCGTCTTGAGAGGACATGACCACTGCTCCTGAGGATCCGCCGGGCCACCCCGGCTTCATGTTACGGACATTAACATGGAGGCGCGCCCGTCGTCCCGCAAGGGGCCAGAGAGCGAGATCGCGCTTTGCCGTGGCGCGGCCTCGGAGCGACGGTCGGAATGGGGCGAAGGTCGGGCGAAAATAAGCGAGGAGATCGGAACGCGCGGCGGGAGGGGCGTTGTCCGCCTGCGACCGGTTCGCGCGCGATCCGGCGGGAGCCGCGTGCGCGACGAAGGCCGGGGTTGGAGGAGAAGCGATGCCGAACCGGGCGCTGGATTATCGGGTCGAACGCAGCAGCTTCATGCGGATCGTCGGCATGGCGGCCGGCATGGCCATCGTCGGCATGATCGTCTTTGCGCTATGGGCGCTGCGCGACATTCTGATGCCGCTCACGCTTGCGGCGTTTTTGTCGTTCGTGCTGGCGCCGGTCGTCACCAAGCTCACCAAACTGCGCCTGCCCAAGGGCGTGGCGGTGCCTGTGGTGGTGCTGTCGGCCTTCGCGGGGCTCGGCCTGCTCGGCTATGTGTTCGTCAACCAGGTGACGCAGCTCGCCTCGCAACTTCCGTCCTACCAGTCGACGTTGCGCGAGAAGATGACGGAGCTGCGCGGCCGCGGCGCCGGCAAGGGCGCGATTCAAGGCGCGGTCGGTTTCGTTCAGGGGCTCGTCAAGGAATTCAACGTGCAGACGCCGGGCGGCGGCGAGGCCCCGGGGACAGCCGCGGCCGCGGCCGGCCAAACCGGCGCCGCGCCTGCTGCGCCGGCCGCGACGCCGGGCGCGCGCCCGGCGACCGGAGCGGGCGCTCTGTCGGCGTCGCAGGAGAAGCCGCTGCCTGTCGGTTTCGTCGACGTGAAAGGTCCGCTGGAGTCGTTGAGCGCGCTGATTTCGCCGTTGCTGCATCCGTTGGCGACGACGGCCATCATCGTGATCTTCGTCGCCTTCATCCTCGCGCAACGCGAGGATTTGCGAAACCGCTTCGTGAAGCTGGTGGGCGGACGCGACATCCCACGCACGACGGCGGCGATCGACGACGCCGTGAAGCGGCTTTCGCGCCTGTTTGCGATGCAACTCGCGTTGAATTCGGTTTTCGGCGCGGTGATCGGCGTCGGATTGTGGTTGATCGGGATTCCCAACGCCCTGTTATGGGGCGTGCTCGCCGCGGTGATGCGCTTCGTGCCCTATATCGGGGCGATCGTTTCGGCGGCCTTGCCGCTCGTGCTCGCGGTCGCGGTCGATCCGGGTTGGACGAAGGCGCTGCACGTCGTCTTGTTGTTCGCCGTCATCGAGCCGTTGGTCGGGCATGTGCTGGAGCCGCTGTTGATGGGGCGCAGCACTGGTCTGTCGCCGGTCGCGGTGGTGATCGCGGCGACGTTCTGGACGTGGTTGTGGGGACCGATCGGTCTGATCATGGCGACGCCGCTCACCGTTTGTCTGGTCGTGCTCGGAAAACATATCGAGGGTCTGCGTTTCCTCGACACCTTGCTCGGCGATCAGCCGGCGCTCACGCAGGCCGAACTGTTCTATCAGCGCATGCTGGTGGGCGATCCGGTCGAGACGTCGGCGCAGATCGAGAGCTTCTCGGCCAAGGGCGGTCTGCTCGACTATTACGACGACGTCGCCATAGCCGGCCTGCGTCTGGCCCAACACGATCTCGACCGCGCGATGCTCGATCCGGCGCGCGCGCGCGTGCGCGCTTCGGTCGAGGAGCTGTTCGACGGGATCGCGCTCGAAATCCCGGCGACGCCGGCCGCTGCGGAGACGGCGGGCGACGCGTCGCCGCGGCCTCGGCGGGAGGTGGTCGCCGAAATCGCGGCCGAGGCGGCCGACCCGCGCCCGCCGCGGCGCAGACGNGAAAGGACGGCGGCGACGGTCGGGCGCGCNGGTCTGGTGCGGCTCAAGGCGCAGGACATCGACGATCGNTGGCGCGGCGAGACGCCGATTCTGGTCGTGGGCGGGCGCACGCCGCTCGACGAGGCGGCCGCGGCGCCGCTGGCGGACGCGCTCACGCGCTCGGGCCTCAAGGCGCGGCATTTCCCCGCCGAGGTTCTGCGCGGAATGGGCATCGCGCAGTTGCCGGTCGACGGCGTGCGGATGATCATCCTGTCCTTCCTCGACGTTTCTTCCGAGCCGGCGATGCGTTTCGCCGCACGACGCGTGCGGGTGCGCGCGCCCGGGGCGCGCATCGTGCTCGGCGTTTGGGCGGAGCCGGACGAGCCTGTCGATCGCGAGCGTCTGAAAAGTGCGACGCAGGTGGATTTCGTCGCCACCTCGGCGCGCGAAGCGCATCAATATGCGACGTTGAGCGCGGTGACAGGCGTCGCGCTCGACGATCTCGACGCCGTGCTCGACGCCTATGGCGCGCCCGCGCCGTCGCCTCTATCCGCGCCGGCGCGGCCGTCGGCGCCGGAGCGGCCGCGGCGATCGCCTAGGACGAGGGCACGATGCGCGTCACGTGGCCCATCTTGCGGCCGGGGCGCGCTTCGGCCTTGCCGTAGAATTGCGGCATCGCTCCAGGTTCCGCGAGCAGGGCCGGCCAGCGGTCGATCTGATCGCCGATCAGATTCGTCATCTCCACGCGCTCGCCGTGACGTTTCGTCGAGCCGAGCGGCCAGCCGGCCACGGCGCGGACATGTTGCTCGAACTGCGACGTGACCGCGCCGTCCAGCGTCCAGTGGCCGGAATTGTGGACGCGGGGAGCGATCTCGTTGACGAGCAAGCGCTCTTGCGCGCCCTNCGCGCACGAGAAAAGCTCGACGGCGAGCACGCCCACGTAATCGAGCGCCTCGGCGATGGCGCGGGCGATCTCGACCGCGCGCGCCTTTGCGCGCGGCGAGGCGTCTGCGGGCGCGACGGTGCGGGCGAGAATATGATGTTCGTGGACGTTTTCGCACAGATCATAGGCGGCGAATTGCCCGTCATGACCACGCGCGGCGATGACGGAG
This sequence comes from Rhodoblastus sp., assembly GCA_013693735.1. Classification (GTDB taxonomy): domain Bacteria; phylum Pseudomonadota; class Alphaproteobacteria; order Rhizobiales; family Beijerinckiaceae. Next base: position 1,821,139 of record CP059255.1, read on the forward strand.
ACTTCCTTTTCAAAGGGCACGAAGCCTTCAAGGATGCACGGCGCGCCGCCGAGGTCGCGCAGGAGCGCGGCGAGATCGGCGCCGGGGCGCACCGTCGTCTGACCCTTGCCGTCATAGCCCAAACGCCGCGTCTTGAGGATCGACGGACGGCCGAGCGCGGCGACCGCGTCGGCGAGGCCGGCGGCGTCGTCGANCGGCGCGATAGGGGCGGTCTCGACCCCGAGGCCGCGCAGAAAATCCTTCTCGACCAGGCGATCCTGAGAGGTGGCGAGGGCGCGTGGGCCGGGCAGAACCGGATGTCTGGCGCCGATCACCTGCGCCGTGCGCGCGGGCACGTTTTCGAATTCGTAGGTCACGACGTCGACCTGCGCGGCGAAACGCGACAGCGCCGCCTCGTCGTCATAGGCGGCGAGGGCNNGCGCGGCGGCGACGTCGAAGGCGGGGTTGTCGCCCTCGGGGGCGTAAATATGCGCCTTAAGGCCGAGCCGCGCGGCGGCGAGCGCCATCATGCGGCCGAGCTGTCCGCCGCCGAGAAAGCCCACCGTGGCGCCGGGTTTGAGCGGAACGAAGCCTGTCATGCATCGTCCCTTGGGACGATNCGCGACCGCGTCCGTCTGGGCCTTGCGCCACAGATCGAGACGGGCGGCGAGGCCCTCGTCGTTGAGCGCGAGCACGGCGGCGGCCATCAAGGCCGCGTTGATCGCGCCGGCGCGGCCGATGGCGAGCGTGCCCACGGGAATTCCGGCCGGCATCTGGACGATGGAGAGCAGCGNATCCTGTCCGGACAAGGCCTNTGATTCGACCGGAACGCCGAACACCGGCAGCGGCGTCATCGCGGCGGTCATGCCGGGAAGATGCGCCGCGCCGCCGGCGCCGGCGATCACCACTTTGTAGCCCTTGGCCTTCGCGCCCTGGGCGAAGGCGACGAGGCGGTCGGGCGTGCGGTGCGCGGAGACGATCAGCGCCTCATGCGGCACGCCCAGCGTGGAGAGCGTGTCGGCGGCGTGGCGCATGGTCGCCCAGTCGGACTGGCTGCCCATGATGACGGCGACGAGCGGAGCGGACAAGGAGCCTCCTGGCGCGAGACGGGCGGACGCGGAAGGCGCACCTGTCTCCCGCGCGCGGCGCGCGTCAAGGCGGTCTTTCGCGAACGCCGGACGAGGGCGCGCGTTCAGGCGATGATGTCGGGCGTGAGCTGGTCTTCGAGCTGGCGAATGCGGTCGCGCAGCGCGAGCTTGCGACGCTTGAGACGCTGAAGCTGCAATTGATCGCCGACCGCGCGGCCGAGCGCCGTGATGGCGTCGTCAAGATCGCGATGTTCGACGCGCAGGCGCTCCATCTCCGCTTTGGCGGCTTCGCGCAGGGCCGACAGCCCGCCGGCGAGGCGGCCGGCTCAGCTGCGCCGCGACGGGCTCGACAGGCAACGGAATCGGGGTGACGAAACTCGCCTCGTCGACCGGCGCCGGATCGCGCACGCCGATGCGCGGATGAAAATCGGCGCGAATGACAAGATGCCGCGCGCCGTCCTCGCGCGCCACTTCGTTCGAACCGGTCACGTTCGATCCACGACCGTCGGAGCCCTGCATCCCTGTGCGTTCCGTTTGCGCCCGAGGGGCGATCAATCGGCGCGGAGTATGCGCGCGCGACCGATCCCGCGCAAGACGAACGCACCGTCGCGGACGATCTCGTCGCGCCCGATCAAAGCCGTCGCATTCGACCAAGATTTGATTCGCGATCCCGCGCAAGGCGCCTTGCCGGAGCCACGATTTGTGACAGACTGACGAAATCGTCCACAGCCCGATGGAGCGGCCATGACGGTCCAGAGCCATATCGCCGAACTCGAACGTCGTCGCGAGGCCTTGAAAAGAGAAATCGAAGAAGAATTCAATCATCCGGCCTGCGACGATCGGAAGGTCGCCGATCTGAAGCGACGCAAGCTCCAAATCAAAGACGAAATCGCCAAGCTTAAACGCGAAAGCGTGTGATCGCCGCCGGAGCGTCGGCGGGCAGCGCCCGCCAGGTCCGCGAAGCATCCTTCTAGCGGCGGCGCTCTTTCGCGACGCCGCGCCGTGCTTGAAAGTCGGCTTCGAAACGGGGCGTCGCGCGTTGCGCCGCCTCCGCATGCAGCCTCTCGATAGCGCGCCAGGACGCGCTCAATCGCGCTTTACGATCTTGTCGCCCGGCCATGCGCCGGGCGACGGCGTTTTGAAGTCGCGGTCGCCCGCGGCGCGAGGCCTGAGCTTTGCGGCGCGCGATCACTCGGGCCGCCGCGCCGTGCGCGCTCCCGTCGTCCCGCAGCGTTTCGCGCCGTCATTTCGGCGTCGTCAACGCCTCCGTTTGGCGCGCATATTCACGCGCCCAGTCGCCCGAAGGTTTGCACAGGCCGGCGTCCACCTGCTTGGTCATCTGCGCCTCGATCTGCTCGTAGAGCTTGGTCGAGGCGTCGTCGGAGAGCGACAGCTGGCTCTCCAGCTCTTCGGTGCGCCGGGTCAGCTCGTCGGACTGCGCGGGGCTGAGCGGGAAGTCGCAGAGATCGTTGCTGATGGTGAGGCGATACAGGGCGGTCAGATCCTGCATCGCGTCGGCGGCGCGCGCCGGCGCGGCCAGCGTCAGCGCGACGGCGAAAGCGAGACCGGGGCGAGAAGTGAGCGCATAAGGAGACTTTCCTACAGAGGAAGCGTGCTGACATGGCGGCGTTCGGCGCGGCGGGCGACAGCATCGCGCAGAAGCGCTCCGGGTCAGCCTGCGTCGCCGCTATGGGCGGCGGTCGGCGGAGCCGCGCCCCGGCGCGGACGGCGGGGCGGACGCGGGCGGGCGGCGTTTTCGTCGGCGGGGCGAGGGGCGCGCGGCGGCTGATCGGCGGCCGGGCCTGCGCCTGCGCCGGGCGAGCCCCGGCGAGCACGGCGTCGCCGACCCGAACGATCAGGGCGCGCAATTCGGCGTCCCCGCGCCGGAGGCCGGCTCAATCGGGGCGATGGCGCGGGCGCGGCGCGCCTCCTCCAGCGCGCCGCGCAGGGCCGCGGCCTCGGCGCGGGCCTCCTCAAGGCGGTCGGACAGGAGGCGTTCGCGCTCCTGCGTCAGATCCGATTGGTCTCGCAACCGCGCGTGAGCCGCGTCGAGACCGGCCTGCGCCTCTTCGGCCTGCGCGGCGGCGCGTTCGGAGGTCTCCCTGGCGCGCAGCAGAAGCCCTTCGACCCGCCGGGTGGCGTCCCGGGCGGCCACGAGATCGCCCTCGGATTGGGTCAACCGCTCGGCGAGCGCGGCGTAACGGGCGGCGAGCTGCTGGCGGCCCGTCTCGGCGCGCGCCAGCCTCTTTCAGGAAGGCGCGTTCGTCGGCGAGAGCGGCGGTCTCGCGGCTGCGCTCCGTCAGCGCCTCGCGCAGCCGGCGTGCGGCGTCGTTGACCGCTTCGAGCGCGACGGCGTCGCTGGTCAGGCGCGTCTCCAGCGCGGCGGCGGCGATGCGCCGGCTTTCTGCGAGCGCGGCCATGTCGTCGAGGGCGCGGGCGATCGCGTCGCGTTCAGCCTCCTTGCGGTCGCGCAGACCCTCGGCGGCGTAAGCGATTTGGGCATAGGCGCCCTGCGCGCCGATCGCCTCGCGCGCGTCGGCCTCGGCGCGGGCGAGATGCGACTCACGGTCGGCGAGGTCGGCGACAAGGGCGTCGAAACGATCTTGCAGGGCCGCCAGAGCGGCCTGTTTGCGGCCGATCTCGGCGAGATCGCCGGCCCGCCTCGCGCGTTCGCCGGCGAGCGCCTGCTCGGCGCGGCGCACGGCGAGCGCCGCCTCGGCGCGGACATGGTCGCGATCGGCGGCCGCTTCGCGCGTCCATCGGCGTCATCAATTCGACGCGGCGGCGCGTCAGCCGCAGCGCGCGCGCCCACACGGCCGGCGCCAGGCTGAGCGCGATCAGGCCCGCGACGCAGACGCCGAGCGCAAAATAAAGCGCTTGTTCGATCAAGCCCACCGCCGCCGGGTTTTCCGATCACAGAAGCGAGACTTTGCCATGCGGCGGCGCGAAAGGCGAGAGGCGAGCCGCACTCCAGCCTGTCCAGGGTGAATCGCGCGGCGCGCGAGGCTCGTTCGCCCCAGGCGCGGGATCCGAGGGCGACGCGCCTGACCTGACCCGGTCGCGACGACGGCGGGCGAGGAGGGCGCGCGCGGGGCCGCGCCGGCGCCCTCGTTTCGATTGCGTCGGGGCGGGCCAGCGCCTATATTCCCGCCATCCCCCAATGGACGCGTGCGTATGAGGCCATCGGCCTCGGTCTGGGCGAAAGCCCCGGCCGCCGGACCGGCGCGCGCGTCTCGCGAGGCCGTGTGGAGAATACGATGTCGAACGCCCCGCTGATGCCGAAGGCCACCGCCGTGTGGCTGGTCGAAAACACGTCGCTGACCTTCGACCAGATCGCCGCCTTCTGCAAACTGCATCCGCTCGAAGTGAAGGGCATCGCCGACGGCGAGGTCGCCGCCGGCATCAAGGGGCACGATCCGATCACCTCCGGCCAGCTCACGCGCGAGGAGATCGCGCGCGGCGAGAAGAATTCGTCGCANCGAATTGCAGCCGCAGTTTCGAAGGTGCGCGTGCCCGAGATCAAGCGCGCGCGCGGGCCGCGTTACACGCCGCTTTCGCGCCGGCAGGACCGTCCCAACGCGATTTTGTGGCTGGTGCGCAACCATCCNCGGCTGAAGGACGCGCAGATCATGCGTCTGGTCGGCACCACCAAGACGACCTTGCAGGCGATCCGCGACCGCACGCATTGGAACTCCGCCCAATTGCAGCCGATGGACCCGGTGACGCTCGGCCTGTGCTCGCAGATCGATCTCGATTTCGAGGTGGCCAAGGCCGCCAAGGAGCGTCCGCATCAGGTGATCGACCCGACCGAGACGCTGATCCCGGCCGAAGTCACCACCCAACGCGAACCGGCTTCGGGCAGCCTGCGCGACGTGTTCGGCGACGCGCCGTCGCGGGTGCGCGAGGAGGAGGAGGAATACGACGCCGAATCGGTGTTCGGTTCGCTCAAAGGCTTGAAGCAGAAGGGTTGAGGGCTCACTCTTTCGGCGGTCGAGGGCCGTGGACGTCGTGTGGGAGGCGCGCATGATCCGTCGCAACGTTCTGAAGGCGGGCGTCGGCGCGCTCGCCGCTCTCGGGGCCGGCGGCGCGCGGCGGCGCCCGCCGGATGGCATGCGCCCGAGGAATCCGCGCGCCATACCCGCACCTTCATGCAATGGCCGGTCAATCGGCGCGTCCATGACGACGCTGATTTTCTCTACGACCTTCAGGGCGCGGTGGCGCGCGTGGCCAACGCGATCGCCGATTTCGAGCCGGTCGTGATGCTGATGGATCGCGCCCATGTCGCGGCCGCGCGGCGCAGGCTCGCCGCCGGGGTGGAGATCTGGGAGATCCCCACCGACGATCTTTGGTGCCGCGACTCGGGGCCGCTGTTCGTCGTCGACGGCAAGGGCGGGCTGGCCGTGTCGCATATCCGCTTCAACGGATGGGGCGGCAAGCAGACGCATCGCGCCGACGGGGCGATCGCGCTGCGGGTCGCCGAGCGGCTCGGCGTTCCGGTGTTCGAGCGCGCGCTCGCCGGCGAGGCGGGCGGCGTCGAGACCGACGGCGAGGGCACGCTGATCGCGCATGAAAGCTGCTGGATCAACGCCAACCGCAACCGCGAGCCTAAGGCCGTGGTCGAGGCGCGGCTGCTGGAGGCCTATGGCGCGCGCAAGATGATCTGGGCGCCGGGCGTGAAAGGCGAGGACATCACCGACTACCATATCGACGCGCTGGCGCGCTTCGTGCGGCCGGGCGTCGTCGTCATNCAGACGCCCGACGAGGTCGATCCGTCCGATCCGTGGTCGCGCTCGGCGATCGAGACGCGCGACATTCTGGCGCGCGCGACCGACGCGGCCGGGCGCACGCTCGCGCTGGAGCGGCTGCCCGAGCCGCTGAAGCCGCGCGTGCGGGCGGCCGATTTCGTCGCCAGCTATGTGAACTACTATGTCTGCAACGGCGCCGTCATCGCCGCGCAGTTCGGCGACAAGGACGCCGACCGCGAGGCGCGCGCGACGCTGGCGCGGCTCTATCCGGGGCGCGAGGTGGTGACGCTCGACGTCGACGCCATCGGCGAGGTCGGCGGCGGCATCCACTGCGCGACGCAGCAACAGCCGGCGGTCTGAGCGTCGAGGCGAAGGGCGCGCGGGCGTGAGGATTTCGGACACGGCGCAGGATCGCGTCCGACCGGGCGGCCTTGTGGTTTTGCGGGAAATCTAGCGGCGCGGGATCACGGCGCTTGGCCGGGCCGCGCGAAGGCGGGGGCTTTGGCGGAGACGGCTCCCAGATCCGCCGGCGCGCCGAGCCGACGTGGCCTTCGCGCCGCGTCGCGGCCGCCGATGACGGGGAGGGCGCTCGCGGCTTGCGGATGCGCGGCTTGCGGATGCGCGACGCGGCGACCGTCAGGCGGAAGGGCGCCGACGTCGCCTTTTTCGTGTGACGCTTCGTCCGTTCAGACTCGCTCAGCCCGCCGCCGGGCCGGAGAGGTCTAGCCGGGTCAGGCACGCCCCGTAAGGCACACCCCGTTCAGATTTCGCCTGAATGGCAGAGCCGACCCAGAAGCGCGTCGACCGCTGAGGGCGCCTCGACGGAGCCGGCGCCTTGGGGGCGTCCTCCTGAGCGCCGCGACGTCGGTCCAGAGCCATGCCGATCCGGGCGAAGGCGAACTGGAGTTTGGCGCTTCGCCGCGGCGCGGGGCGCGGCGGCGGAGCGGGGCGTCGGAAATCAAAAGCAAACCGGAAAACATGCGATCGTCACAATCCGTGGTGCTTGAGGGCCGCCTCGATCTCCTCCAGGATCGCGGGGTCATCAATCGTCGCGGGCGTCGTCCAGGGATCGTGGTCGGCGATTTNTTTCATGGTGCCGCGCAGGATCTTGCCCGAACGAGTCTTGGNGAGGCGACCGACGGTGACCGCGATCTTGAACGCAGCCACCGGACCGATCTTCTCGCGCACAAGCTTAACAATTTCTTTCTCGATCTCCATAGGCGATTTCGTCACGCCCGCCTTCAGGACGATGAATCCACAGGGCTGCTCGCCCTTGAGCGCGTCCTTGACGCCGATCACGGCGCATTCGGCGACGTCGGGATGGGAGGCCAGCACCTCCTCCATGCCGCCGGTCGACAGGCGGTGGCCGGCGACGTTGATGATGTCGTCGGTGCGGCCCATGATGTAGAGATAGCCGTCGTCGTCGACATAGCCGGCGTCCGCGGTCTTGTAGTAGCCGGGGAAGTCGGCGAGGTAGCTTTCCTTCATGCGCCCGTCCTGTCGCCACAAGGTGGGCAGGCAGCCTGGAGGGAGCGGCAGCTTGACGACGATGGAGCCCATCTGGTTCGCCGGCACGGGCTTGGCCGCCTCGTCGACGATCTGGACGTCGTAGCCCGGCATCGCGACGGTGGGCGAGCCGTGCTTGACCGGCAGCATGCCAAGGCCGATCGGGTTGCCGACGATCGACCAGCCGGTCTCCGTCTGCCACCAATGGTCGATGACCGGAACCTTGAGGATGTTTTCGGCCCAGGCCACGGTGTCGGGGTCGGCGCGCTCGCCGGCGAGAAACAGCGTGCGCAGCGTAGAGACGTCGTATTTCTTGAGGAACTCCGCGTTCGGATCCTCCTTCTTGATCGCGCGCAGCGCAGTCAGCGNCGTGAACAGCGCGGCGATCTTGTAGTCCTGAATCATCCGCCAGAAGGCGCCGGGATCAGGCGTGCCGACGGGCTTGCCTTCATAGACGACCGTCGTCGCCCCGTAGAGCAACGGGCCGTAGCAGATGTAGGAATGGCCCACGACCCAGCCGACGTCCGAGGCCGCCCAGAAGGTTTCGCCGGGCTTGACGCCGTAAAGATTCTCCATCGTCCACAGCAGCGCGACCATGTGGCCGCCATTGTCGCGCACGACCCCTTTGGGGACGCCCGTGGTGCCGGAGGTGTAGAGCACGTAAAGCGGGTCGGTGGCGGCGAGTTCGACGCAGTCGGCCTTGCGGCCCTTCGCCTTGGCGTCGGCGACGAGCGCCGCCCAGTCGTGATCGCGGCCCTCGATCATCGACGCCTTGGCCTGCTCACGCTGGAGCATGATCACGGCGGAGGNGCGCGCGGCCGCCTCGGAGAGGTCGATCGCCTGATCGAGCAGAGGCTTGTATTGCACCACGCGGCCCGGCTCGATGCCGCAGGAGGCGGCGAGCACGGCCTTGGGCTTGGCGTCGTCGATGCGGGTGGCCAGCTCCTTCGCCGCGAAACCGCCGAACACCACCGAGTGCACCGCGCCGATGCGGGCGCAGGCGAGCATGGCGACGACCGCCTCGGGAATCATCGGCATGTAGACGATGACGCGATCGCCCTTCTGCACGCCTTGATCCTTGAGCACCTGCGCAAGGGCGGCGACGTCGTCGAGCGCCTCGGCGTAGCTGATCTTGCGCTTCACGCCGGTGACGGGGCTGTCGTAGACGATGGCGGTCTGGGCGCCCTTGCCGGCCTTCACGTGGCGGTCGAGCGCGTTGTAGCAGGTGTTGCAGGTCGCGTCGGGAAACCAGCGGCCGTAGACGCCGGCGGATTCGTCGAAGACCTTTTGCGGGGCCTTGATCCAGTCGACCTTGCCGGCCGCCTCGCCCCAGAAGGCCATCGGATCCTTGCGCCACTGCGCGTAGACGTCATGGTAGCGACTGGCCATTGGGAGCGCCTCCTGGATATTTCGGACCGTCTCGTCGATCCCGTGCGCGGGCGTTCGTCGCCCTTTAAGGACGCTCTTTCTCGCGCGGCGGGCGGGGCGCAGGCAATGGCTGCGCGCTCAACCCTTCGTCCAATGCGGCGGCGGCGCCGCGTTTTGTCGCGCGGGCGGGCATGAGCGCCGATTTCTGGTTTCTGGCCGCCAGTCTCGCGGCGGTCGTGCTGATGGGGCTGTCGAAAGGCGGCTTCGCCGGTTTGAGCGTGCTGTCGATGCCGTTGCTGTCGCTGGTTCTGCCGCCGGCGCAGGCGGCGGCGATCATGCTGCCCTTGCTGCTGGCGCAGGACGTCGTGTCGGTGATCGCCTATCGCAGGGATTGGGACGGGCGGCTGCTGGCGATCCTGCTGCCGGGCGCGGCGGCGGGCGTCGGGCTCGGCTACGCGCTGGCGCAGCGCATCCAGCCGGCGGCGGTGACGCTGGCGGTGGGGCTGATCGCTTTCGTCTTCGCGGGCAGGTCGCTGTTCGCTCCGCCCCATCCCGCTCGGGAGGGGCGGCGGGGCGCGGTGGCGGCNCGGGCTGTTCTGGGGGCGGTCGGCGGCTTCACCTCGTTCATCAGCCATTCCGGTTCGCCGCCGGTGCAGGTCTATCTGCTGCCCCAGCGCTTGCCGCCGCGGCTCTACGCCGGCCTCAACACGATGTTNTTCGCCTTCGCCAACGCGATCAAGGTCGCGCCGTATTTTCTGCTCGGGCAGTTCACGGCCGACAATCTGACGATCTCGGCGGCGCTGGCGCCGGTGGCGGTGGCCTCGGCGCTGGCGGGCGTCTGGCTGGTCCGGCGCGTCTCGGCGGCGAAGTTCTACGCGATCATCCTGTGGCTGACGCTTGGCGTCGGCGCGAAACTGATCTGGGACGGGGCGCGGGGACTGGGCTGGATTTAGGTCAGGACTGCGGGCGCAGCCGTCGTTGGCGATCGTCGATCCGACGGCGCGACCGTCATTGACCTTTGCAGGAGAGCATTTCAGGGCCGCGAACGCGCGCGCCGCGCGCCCGCCTCAGGCGTCGATCCGGTAACGGGATTGCACGAGGCCGGAGGGAAAGAAGACAGCGCCGATATGGTTCAGCGCAATGTCGGCGCCTGTCTGCCCGAACAGCCGGCGCCCGTCACCGATCAGGACCGGGACGAAGGTGATCACGAGATCGGAGATCAGTCCTTCGCGCAGGAATGATTGCACAACGCGGCCGCCGTCCACATAGACCCGCCGCCACCCGTCGCGTTCGGCCAACGCCATCGCCTCGCGCGGCGAAACGTCCAGAAAACGGACGCGATCTTTGAGCCGTTCCGGCGCCGGCGAACCTGCGAGCGCTTTCGACAGCACCCACACCGGCTTGTCGTAGGGCATGGNGTCCATGCCCGCGACGGACTCGAAGCTGCCGCGCCCCATGACGAGACCGTCGATGGTCGCGATGAAATCGCGATAGCCGTGATCTTCGCCGGGATCGTCGCGCGCCAGAAGCCAGTCGATGGCGCCGTCCCGGCGCGCGATGAAACCGTCGAGGCTGGTTGCAATGAAGACATGCGCCGTGGCCATGCAAATCTCCTTGAAAGTCGGAACATGGCCGTCTGGCGCGTCGCTGGGGCGAGGCGCGGGACAGCGCGACCGTCGGCGGACCGGCGTCGTCGCGGCGAAATCCGGGATCGCGACGCGCGTCTTTGCGACGGCGCGAAAGCGTGCAGACGTTCGCCGCTTCCGACGTCGATTTCGGGTTCGCGCACGGGCGAGGCGACGCCAATCCTCATCTGGGTCGCCGGGCGGCGACAGCGGCGGCGGGCGGCAACGGAATCTTCAGCGGCGGCGGGCAAGCTGGCGCCATGCTGACTCTTCTGCGCACGGGCGCCTGGATCACCCGCGACCGCACCTTGCTTTTCTGCCGGATGATGCTGGCTGTGGGCGTCATCGCCCTCGGCGCGCTGTTTCTGACCTCCGACGGCAAGGTCGACCGGTTCGACCGGCCGATCGGAACGGANTTTTCCGAGATCTGGGTCGCAGGCAAGTGGACGCTCGACGGGGTTCCGGAGAAAGCCTTCGACAACGACGCCCATATGCGTCGCCAACAGGAGGAGTTCACCGAGACGTCGGGCTTCTTCGCCTGGGGCTATCCGCCGATGCTGCTGGCGGTCGCCGCCTTCTTCGCGCTGTTTCCCTATTGGCTGGCGCTGCTGCTGTGGCAGGCGTCCACGTTCCCGCTCTATCTCGCCGCGATCCTGCGCATCACGCCGACGGAGACCGCGGCGCGCGGCATGACGACGCTGGCCGCCGCCGCCTTTCCGGCGGTGCTCGTCAACATCGCGCATGGCCATAACGGCTTTCTCACCGCGGGATTGTTCGGCTTCGGCATGTTGTCGTTGACGCGGCGGCCGTGGCTGGCGGGGGCGTGCCTGGGGCTGCTCGCCTACAAGCCGCAATTTGGGCTGCTGATTCCNCTCGCCCTCGTCGCGGGCGGGCATTGGCGNCGCCGTCGCCGGCGCGGCGCTGACGGTGCTGGCCACGGCGGGGCGACGGTGGCNGGCGTGGGGCTGGCGCCGTGGCGCGGCTTCATCTGGATGCTGGGCTGGTCGCGCCACGAACTGCTGGAGCAGGGCTCGACGGGCTTCCAGAAAATCCAGAGCGTGTTCGCGGCCGTGCGGCTGAACGGGGGCTCGATCGAGTTGGCCTATGCGGTCCACGGGCTGGTCGCGGCGGCCGCGGCGATTTCGGTGGCCTTGGTTTGGCGTTCGCGCGCGGACCAGCGGCTCAAGGCCGCCCAATTGATGGTCGGGGCGCTGATCACGACGCCCTATGTGCTCGACTACGACATGGTGGTCCTGGGCCCCGCGCTCGCCTTCGCCGTCGCTCATGGCGTCGAGAAAGGCTTCCGTCCTGGGAAGACCATTCTGGCGGCGGTCTATGTGACGCCCTTCTTCACCCGCAACGTCGCGCTCGTCACGGGCGTGCATCTCGGGCTGGCGGCCGAGCTGGCGTTCTTCGCGATGACGACGGCGCGTGCTCTGGAGGGATGGCGGCCGGCCGATCTGTGGGGCGGGTCGCGCGGAGCCTCCGGTCCGGCGGCCGCCAGCGCCGCGCGAGGCGACTGGCTTCGTCGTCGCCGGCGTGTTCGGCTTCCTGGTCGACGCCGGTCTGACGGCGGGGCTGACGGCGCTTGGCGCCGGCCCGGCGGCGGCGCGCGCCGGCCATCGCGGCGGCGCTGCTGACGACCTTCGTGGTCAATCGCCGCTTCGCCTTCGCGCCGAGCGGGCGCGCTTTGCCGGCCGAGTTCGGACGATATGTCGCGGTGTCGGCGACCGGCGCGGCGCTGAGCATGGCGACCTATCTCCTCGCCGTGGCGGCGTTGACGGGCGCCGGGCTCGCCGCCGCGCTGGCCGCGCCGCTCGGCGTGGCGATGGGGTCGGGCGTCGGCATGATCGCCAATTATTTCGGTTATCGCGGTTTCGCCTTCGCGCCGGCGCGCCCGCGCTGAGGCGGGGCGCGGCCGTCAGCACAAAGCCGAACTTCCGCCGCGGCGTCGTCGCGCGCTATGGTCGCCGCACCGCTGCGGAGCCGGCCATGACGAGCATTTTGACAAAGACCTGCCGAAAACCCAAGCCAACCACCAGCCTCTGACGCCTCTGCCGTTTCTGGAGCGCGCCGCGAACGTGTTTCCGGATCGCGTGGCCGTCGTGCATGGGCCTTTGCGACGCAGCTACGCCGAGCTTTACGCACGCTGCCGGCGCCTCGCCTCGGCGCTGGAGAAGGCCGGAATCAAGAAGGGCGACGCCGTTTCGGCGATGATGACGAACACGCCGGGCATGGTGGAGTGCCATTACGGCGTGCCGATGAGCGGGGCGGTGCTGAACACCCTCAACACCCGTCTGGACGCCGCCATTCTCGGCTTCACGCTCGACCATGCCGAGACCAAGGCGATCATCGTCGACCGCGAATACAGCGATCTGATCCACTCGGCGTTGAAGCTGTCCGTGCGCAAGCCGCTGGTGATCGACTACGACGATCCGGAATACGCAGGNCAGGGCGAGCGGATCGGCTCTGTCGAATACGAAGACTTTCTCAAGTCCGGCGATCCCGACTATGCGTGGAAAATGCCCGACGACGAATGGGACGCGATCTCGCTCAACTACACTTCCGGCACGACCGGCGACCCCAAGGGCGTCGTCTACCACCATCGCGGCGCCTATCTGCTGGCGCTCGGCAACATCGTCGTCGGCGACATGCGGCAGGGGCCCGTCTATCTGTGGACGCTGCCGATGTTCCACTGCAACGGCTGGTGCTTCCCGTGGACCGTTGTCGCGGCGATGGGCACGCAGGTGTGTCTGCGTCAGGTGCGCGCCGGCTTGATCTACGGNCTGATGGCCGAGCATGGCGTGACGACGCTGTGCGGCGCGCCGATCGTGATGTCGGCGCTGTTGAACGCGCCCGACGCCGAGAAGAAGACCTTCGACCGCACGATCGAGTTCTTCACCGCCGCCGCGCCGCCGCCGGAGGCGGTGCTCGCCGCGATGAAGGCGGCGGGCTTCAACGTCACCCATGTCTACGGCCTGACCGAGACCTATGGCCCGTCGGTGATCAATCAGTGGAACGGCGATTGGGACGGCCTGCCCGCCGACGAGCAGGCGCAGAAGAAGGCGCGTCAGGGCGTGCGCTACACGGCGCTCGAAGCGCTCGACGTGATCGACCCGGCCACCATGCAGCCCGTGCCCGCCGACGGCGAGACGCTGGGCGAGGTGATGATGCGCGGCAACGTCGTGATGAAAGGCTATCTGAAAAACCCGAAATCGACGCAGGAGGCGTTCGCCGGCGGCTGGTTCCATTCCGGCGATCTCGGCGTCAAGCATCCTGACGGCTACATCCAGCTCAAGGATCGCTCGAAGGACATCATCATTTCGGGCGGCGAGAACATCTCGTCGATCGAGGTCGAGGACGCGCTTTACAAGCATCCGGCGGTGGTGGCCGTGGCCGTGGTGGCGCGGCCTGACGATAAGTGGGGCGAGACGCCCTGCGCCTTCGTCGAGCTGAAGCAAGGCGCGGAGGTCACGCAAGAGGAGATTCTGGAGTGGTGCCGCGAGCGGCTCGCGCGCTACAAGGTGCCGCGCACGGTGGTGTTCGCCGAAGTGCCGAAAACGTCGACCGGCAAAATCCAGAAGTTCCGTCTGCGACAGATGGCCAAGGAGCTGTGAGACGCGGGCCGCCTGGCGCAGGCCGGGCGATCGGCCGCGTTGGACGCAGGCAGACAGGAGATCGGGCATGGCCTTGATTGACGACGATCCGCTCGCTCCCGTGCGCAAACCAAGCCACGAGATCGGCCAGCCGCTCGACCGGCTCTCCGTCGAGGAGCTGACGGAGCGCGTGGCGTTGCTGCGCGAGGAGATCGCGCGGCTGGAGGCGGCGCGGGCGGCCAAGCAGGCCTCGCGGGCGGCGGCGGACGCTTTTTCAAACCATGAGGCGAAAGGGGCGCCGCCCGTAACCCTTCCCGTTGGGAATTTGTCAAGCTTAACGAGGCGTTAACCTTTCGCCGCTAAAGATAGGGCATCCAGTGATCTGGATGGGAGCGGTTCCTGTCCGCTCCGTTTGACGCCTCCCTGTTTGACCACTTGAGCCGCCTTCGGGCGGCTCTTTTTGGGCGACGCGGCGCTCCTTTCGATACGAAACGCTCCCGCGCGCCTGTGGGCGAGCGTGGATTTTAACCATGACAAATCGTAAATATCGTCGTCCGGCGTGTTGGCCGTAGTCTTGCGACCGGTCCCGTGATTTTCAACGCGCGTCCCGTTTTCAGACGGAGCGCCGCCAAAGCGGGAAAGCGAACCATCATGGCGAGCCAGGGTCATCCGATTTTCGACGACAACACCGTGTCTTTCGCGGAACGCATGGCGCGTTCGCAGAGCTTCGACCGCTTGTTTCAGGAAGGGATGGGGCTGGTCGAGGAGGCGGCTGGCTATCTCGACGGGTTGGGGCGCGCCGAATCGCGGGCTTTGCCGCGCGCCGCGGCGCTCACCTACGCCACCGAAAGCATGCGCCTGACGACGCGGCTGATGCAGATCGCGTCCTGGCTGCTGCTCCAACGCGCGGTCAACCAAGGCGAGATGTCGCGGGCGCAGGCCGCCACGGACAAGCACAAGGTCAAATTGTCCCGCCAAGGGACAAGCGCGGCCTCCGAGGCGTTCGACGCTTTGCCGGCGCGGCTGGTCGAGTTGATCGGCCAGTCGCTGCGATTGCAGGAGCGCGTGATTCGTCTCGACGGGCTCCTCTATGGCGAGACGCAGGTTGTGACCCTCCTGCCTGGCGCGACGGCGGTCGAGCGCCAGCTCCAGGAGCTGCGTCGCGCCTTCTCGCCGGCGTGAGCGACGCGATGCGCAGCGCGCTCCCGCGCGGCCGTCGTCTCGCCGGCGCGGCGTTGTTGGGCTGCGCGTTCTGCGTGGCCTTGGGCTCGGGGTGGGGCGGATCGTCCGGCGCGCTCGCGCAGGCCGTGGCGGTCGAGGCGGCCTCGCAAGACGATCTGACCCTGGTCATGCAGCTCGACGCCGAGATGTCGTCGCTGGCGGGCGCGGTGGGGGCCTGCGTGCAGGATGGCGGCGGCCCGGCCCTGTGCCTGTGCGCGGCGCGCCCGGCGCTCGCCGCTCTCGGCGCGCGCGCGGAGCGCGATGGCGCTGCGGCCCGACTGGGCCCGGCCGGAGGCGGTGGTCGTGTGGCGCAACGGCGTCGCGTCGCGCTCGCTCTCGGTCGTGGGCGTGCGCGCCGAGGCGCTGCGCGCGCTGGGGGCTGCGACGGCTGACAAGGGGCGTCAGGGGGCGTCCAAGGGGCGTCGCAACGAAAAACCCCGGCCGAGGGCCGGGGTTTTGTTTCTGACGGAGAGTAGGCGCTTACTTCTTGCCGAGGCCGAGATTGCCGAAGCGGTTGTTGAAGCGCGACAGGCGGCCGCCGCGGTCGAGCAGCTGGGCGTTGCCGCCGGTCCAGGCCGGATGGGTCTTCGGGTCGATGTCGAGGTTCAGCGTGGCGCCGTCCTGACCATAGGTCGAACGGGTCATGAACTCGCTGCCGTCGGTCATCACGACCTTGATCATGTGGTAGTTCGGGTGGATGTCGGCCTTCATCGAAACTGTCCTTCGGCGGTCGTCCGTCAGGGACGCTGCGCGCAGCCGAAAGCCACGCGGGAAATGGGGCCCTTGGGAAGGGAAGGCCCGCTCATACAGGAGAGCGGGGGCCTCGCAAGCCCCGCGCCGCGCCGGACGGCCGGCGGAGCGCCGAGGTGGAGGCGCCGGCGCATCCACGCTATAGAGCGCCCATGTCCGCACCCACCTCGTCCGCCGACGCGCCCGCCCGCCCCTCGCCGGGGCCGATTCCGCCGAGGCCGGGCCGCGCCCCAGGACCTCGCTGAAGGCCCTCAAGCCGCTTCTGCCCTATGCGCGGCGTCATCGCGGCCGCATCGCGCTGGCGCTGGCCGCGCTGACCGTCGCGGCGATCGCGACGCTGACGGTGCCGATGGCGCTGCGGCGCATGATCGATCTCGGTTTCGCGCCGACCAGCGCGGGCTTCATCAACACCTATTTCGGCGCGATGCTGATCGTGGTGGGCGTGCTGGCGCTGGCCTCGGCGGCGCGCTACTACCTCGTCATCACGTTGGGCGAGCAGGTGGTGGCGGATTTGCGCGCCGACCTGTTCGACCGTCTCGCGCATCTTGACGCAGCTTTCTACGACTCCGCGCAGACCGGCGAGCTGGTTTCCCGTCTGACGGCCGACGCCACGCAGCTCAAATCGACCTTCGGCGCGTCGGCGTCCATCGCCCTGCGCAATCTGTTCATGTTCGTGGGCGCCGTCGCGATGATGGTGGTGACGAGCCCGAAGCTGTCGCTTTTGGTGATCGTGGCGATCCCGTTGATCGTGCTGCCGCTGGTGGCTTCGGGCCGTTCCGTGCGGCGGCGCTCGCGGCGGGCGCAGGACAAGCTCGCCGAGGCGACCGCCTACGCCAGCGAGAACCTCGGCGCCGTGCGGGTGATGCAGGCCTTCGGCGCGGAGGACGCGACGACGGCGCATTTCGCGGCNGCGGCGATGGAGGCCTACGAGGCGGCCCGCTCGGCGGCGAGCGCGCGGGCGCTGCTGACGGCGGTGGCGATCTTCTTCGCCTTCGCCTCGGTGGTGGGCGTGTTGTGGCTGGGCGCGCATGACGTGCTGGCGGGCAGGATGACCGGCGGCGAGCTGTCGCAATTCGTGCTCTACGCGGTGTTCGGGGCGGGCGCGCTGGGCNNCTTGTCGGAGGTGTGGAGCGAGGTGTCGNNGCGGCGGCCGGCGCGGCCGGTCGCATCGCCGAAATCCGCCGCGCGGCCGCGCGTGCAGGAGCCGGCGGAGCCGGCGCTCTCGCCGCAGCCGGCGCGCGGGGCCATCGCCTTCGAGGGCGTTTCCTTCGCCTATCCGACGCGTCCCGACATGTCGGCGCTGCGCGATCTCAGCTTCGCGGTGACGCCCGGCGAGAGCGTCGCGCTGGTGGGGCCGTCGGGGGCCGGCAAGTCGACGATCTTCCAGCTGCTGATGCGCTATTACGATCCCGGCTCCGGGGAAATCCGCGTCGACGGCGCGCGCGTCGAGCGCATGAGGCTCGGCGATCTTCGCGCGCGTCTGGCGCTGGTTCCGCAAGACCCGGTGATCTTCGCGGGCTCGGTGGCCGACAACATCCGCTATGGACGCCCCGGCGCGAGCGAGGCCGAGGTGATCGCGGCGGCGCGGCAGGCGGCGGCCGACGCGTTCATCGCGCGCATGCCGGAGGGCTACGCGACGCGCGTCGGCGAGCGCGGCGTCACCTTGTCNGGNGGGCAGCGCCAGCGCATCGCCATCGCCCGCGCGATCCTCAAGAACGCGCCGATCCTGCTGCTCGACGAGGCGACCTCGGCGCTCGACGCGGAGAACGAGGCGGCCGTGCAGGAGGCGCTGGAGCATGTGATGAAGGGGCGCACGACGCTGGTGATCGCGCATCGGCTGGCGACCGTGCTGTCGTGCGACCGCATCCTGGTGCTCGATCAGGGGCGCGTCGTCGAACAGGGCACGCATGCCGATCTGGTCGCCGCGGACGGGCTTTACGCGCGGCTGGCGCGATTGCAGTTCGAGACCGGCGCGGCGGCGCTGTCGGCGCAATAACGCAAAAGGGCGCGTCCCCGTTGGGAACGCGCCCTCTTGGGAAGTCCGCGCTCGGCTCAGCGGCAGACTTCGAGGCGTTCGGTCTTCACATATTCGCCGTCGCGCGTACAGCTTGGTGGGAACCATGCGGCAGCTTTGCTCGTCGTCGGCTTCGGCGCGGACGCGGCGAATCGAGCCGGTGCTGCGCGGGGCGGGGGCGTCCTCGTCGAGGACCGGCGCGGCGGGCTGGCCGCCGCCCGTCAGCTTGTTGGCGACGACGCCGGCGGCGACCGCGCCGACCGCGCCGATGGCGACGCCGGTGAGAAGAGATTTCTTGCGGCCTTCGGCGGCCTGCGACGGCGCGGCGGCGGCGAGGGCGAGCGCGCCCGCGAGCGCGGCGGTGGAGATCAGACGAAACATGCGAAGCGGCCTCGTGGATGCGCACGCGACGGGCGACGCCGTCGTGGTGAGGAAAAGCTGAACGCAGGGCGTAAAATTCTCGCTAATCGCGCCCGGTGCGCCGGGCCGCGATCGTCCCATCCTGACGCAGGGGCGCATGGGGACCAGGCGCGCTGCGTCGCGCCGTCGAAATTCTCTTCCCGACATCCGAACCGGTCTGCATCCGGCCCGGTCGGCGTCCGAACCCGTCGACTTGCGCGCCGGCGCAGGCGTGATACAGGGGCGCCATGAGGGGGAGCCTATGAGAACGACCGATCTCCGGTTGCGACGAGGACGTCGCTGATCGCCGCCCGCGCCTGAGCCGCGGGCCGCTTCGCGTCGCCCAACGCTTCGCCGGATGGAATCGCCATGTCCGATCTCATATTGACCCTGTCGCCCGAATCGCCCGCCGACGAAGCCGTCGTCGAGAAGCTCGCGGAGCGCGCCTTCGGGCCCGGGCGTTTCGCGCGAACCGCCTATCGACTGCGCGAGGGCGTGACGCCGGCCTATTCGCTGTCCCTGATCGCGCGCGTCGCGACGCTGATCGTCGGCGCCAACCGGATGACGCCGATCCGGCTTGGCGGCCATCCGGCGCTGCTGCTCGGGCCGCTGATCGTCGATCCGGCCTTTCACGGGCGCGGCATCGGCGGCGCGCTTGTCGAGAAGTCCTGCGCGCTCGCGGCGCAGGCGGGATGGCGGCTGGTGTTTCTGGTCGGCGACGCGCCCTATTACGAGCGGTTCGGATTCAAGCGCGTGCCGATGGGGCGGCTGACCATGCCGGGGCCGGTCGATCCGGCGCGGATGCTGGTGCGCGAGCTGGTTCCCGGCGCGTTCGAGGGCGTCAGCGGCGCGGTGGCGCGCGCCGGCTGAGCGCGGCGCGCTCGCCCGTCAGGCGCGCCAGCGCAACAGC
Organism: Rhodoblastus sp.; assembly: GCA_013693735.1. GTDB lineage: Bacteria > Pseudomonadota > Alphaproteobacteria > Rhizobiales > Beijerinckiaceae. The sequence goes on from CP059255.1 coordinate 1,840,340, forward strand.
CGCAGCGCGTTCATCGTCACGAGAACGGTCGCGCCGGTGTCGGCGAGAATCGCCGGCCACAGGCCGGTGACGCCGGCGACGGTGGTGACGAGAAACACCGCCTTGAGGCCGAGCGCGACGGCGATGTTCTGGCGGATGTTGACGAGCGTGCGGCGCGACAGCGCGATCATGCGCGCGACGTCGCCGACGCGGGCGTGCAGGATCGCGGCGTCGGCGGTCTCCAGCGCCACATCGGTTCNCCCGCCCATCGCGACGCCGACGTCGGCGGCGGCGAGCGCGGGCGCGTCGTTGACGCCGTCGCCGACCATCGCGACGACCTCGCCGGCGCCGCGCCATTCGTTGAGGATGGCCTGTTTGTCCTGCGGCTTGAGGCCCGCGCGGACCTCGACGCCGAGCGCCGCGGCGACGGCGGCGGCGCGGGGCGCGTCGCCGGTCAGCATGGTCGCGCCGACGCCGGCGCGGGCGAGGGCGGCGAGGCCGTCGACGGCGTCGGGGCGGGGCTCGTCGCGCAGCGCCACGGCGCCGATGACCACGGCGTCGGCGACCACGACGGAGACGGTCTTGCCCTGATCGCGCAGCGCGTCGAGCCGCGCCTGCGCGTCGGCGGCGAGCGTCGCGCGGGCGCGGGCGGCCTCCAGCGAGCCGACGAAGATATCGCGGTTCTCGACGCGGGCGCTGACGCCCTCGCCGCCATGAAGGCGGGCCTGCGTCGCGGTCGGCGAAGCGAGGCCGTCGGCGCGNNGGCGCGCGACGATGGCTTGCGCGAGCGGGTGGCTCGATCCGGCCTCGACGGCGGCGGCGAGGCGCAGCGTCTCGGCTTCGCTCGCCGCGAGGGCGAGGACGTCGACGACTTGCGGCTTGCCTTCGGTGAGCGTGCCGGTCTTGTCGAAGCCGACGCGGGTGACTTTGCCGAGCGTCTCCAGCGCCGCGCCGCCCTTGATCAGCAGGCCGCGCCGCGCGCNCGCCGACAGGCTGGCGGCGACGGCGGCGGGCGTCGAAATCACGAGCGCGCAGGGGCAGCCGATCAGCAGCACGGCGAGGCCCTTGTAGATCCATTCCGNCCACTCGCCGCCGGCGAGGAGCGGCGGCGCGAGCGCGATCACCGCGGCGACGACCATCACGGCGGGCGTATACCAGCGCGCGAAACGGTCGATCATGCGCTGCGTCGGGGCTTTGCGCTCCTGCGCCTCCTCGACCATGCGCAGGATGCGGGCGATGGTGTTGTCCTGCGCGCCTGCGGTGGCGCGCACGCGCAGCGCCGCCTCGCCGTTGATCGCGCCGGCGAAGACGACGTCGCCCGGCCGTTTGCGCACGGGGACGCTCTCGCCGGTGATCGGGCTTTCGTCCATGCCGCTTTCGCCGTCGAGCACCAGCCCGTCGGAAGGCGCGCGGTCGCCGGGACGGATCAGCATGACGTCGCCGACGGCGAGCGCCTGCGCGGCGATCTCGCGGGGCTCGCCGTCGCGCTCGACCAGCGCCGTGCGCGGCGTCAAGGCGGCGAGGGACTGGATCGAGGCGCGGGCGCGGCCGGCGGCGACGCCTTCGAGCATCTCGCCGACGAGAAAGAGGAAGACGACGGCCGCCGCCTCCTCCTGCGCGCCGATCAGCATCGCGCCGAGCGCGGCGACGGTCATCAGCGTCTCGATGGTGAAGGGCGAGCCGCTGAGCGCCGCCATCGCGGCGCGCCGCGCGATCGGCGCGAGGCCGACGAACGTCGCGATGACGAAGAGCGCCGGGCGCTGCACGGGAAAGCCGAGCCGAGCGCCCAGGCGAGCGCGACGGCGGCGCCNGGCGGCGAGCGTCAGCCGCGCCTTGGCGGTTCGCAGCAGCGGGACGCCGGGTTCGTCGTCATGGCGATGCGCGTGCGGCGCGTCGCCGTCCTGCGCGTGCGCGCCCGCGCCGCCGCAGCCTCCGCCGCAACAGTCGCCGCGCTCGCCGGGCGCGTGAACGTGGGCGTGGTCGTCATGATCGGCGTGATCGTGTTGGTGACGATCCTGTCCGCATCCGCCGGCGCAGGGGCCGGGCGCGTGGTCATGTCCCGCCTTCGCATGGTCATGCGCGTCGCGCTGCTTCGCATGGTCATGCGCGTCGCGCGGCGCGAAGCCGTAGCCGAGGCCGCGGATCGTCCCGGCCAGCGCGTCGAGATCGACGCTCTCGTCATGAACGAGCGTCATCACCTGCGTCGTCGTCGAGACGCTGACGTCGCGCACGCCGGGGCTTCGGCGGGCGGCGGTTTCGACTTTCATCGCGCAGGAGGGGCAATCCATGCCCTCGACGCGGATGCGGGTGCGCAGGAGATGTTCGCTCATGCCGCCTTAGATAGGCGAAAGGCGGGTGTTATAAAATCACGCCAGCCGAACGGCCGCCGGCGTCAGTCGTCGCCGACGAACGTGCGCACCAGCACGCGCGCGCCCATTAAGATGAAGGGCGATGCCAGAAGCGCGAGCGGAGCCGTGGCGAGCGAAATGGCTCCGTCGCCGCCGATCAGCGGCGCTGGAAAGGCGAGGATGAAGACCATCCCGAAGGAAAGCATCGCGACAGCGGCGGAATTCAGGGCGGCGCGCGTCTTGGCGCCGGTCGCGCCCGCCGCCGCCCTCATCACCCCAAGGCCGACGGCGATCCATCCGAGGTAAAGCAGCGCGACGATGTAGCGAGTCATAGCGCGGTCCCGCTCCAGCCGAGTCGACGTTTCGCATCGTCATTGTGGACGCGTGGTCTTAACGGTCGATTGCGTGGGCGCTCAGCGCCGCCTTCTCCCTCCACCAGCCATGCTGCGACCACCGCGCCGAGCAAGGCGACAAGCGCCCACAGGCCAAGGCCCAAAGGCGCGGAGGCGACGCCGGTGGTGACGCTCGCCTGGGTGCGGCGGATAGCGGCGTAGTCGTTTCCGCCATAGATTGGGGCCTGACGCATCGCCGCGAGGCGCGGCAGCGTGATCGTTCCCGCCGCGTCCGAAACGCGGCGCACCGTGCCGCCGGTCGCGGCGGCGAGGGGGTCGAGCTTCTCGGTGGTCGAGACGACCTCCTGAAACTCCTTCGGATTGTCGGGCCCGACGTTGACGAGCGCGGCGCGGTCGCCCTGCGTCACGCGATAGAGGCCGTATCGCTCCACGCTCAGACGGCCGCGCGAGAGGCCCGGCTCCGCCTGCGCCAGCGCGACGCGCGTCTCGACGCCGTCGGGGCCCTTCACCGTCGCTTCGCCGGCGGTCTCCTTGANGCTCTGGCGCTCGACCGCGATCTCGCGGCCGCGGGCGCTCGCGCGCAGCGCCTCCTCCTCCAGCTCGGGCTCCTTCATCAGCCAGTGCGAGGCGCGCCGCAGCAGATCGAGATGCGGGCCGCCGCCCTGATAGCCGCGCGCCCAAAGCCACATCTGGTCGCTGAGCAGCACGCCGATCCGGCCCTTTCCGGCGCGCGAAAGAGCCAGCAACGGCGCGTCGGCGGGCCCCGCCATCAATGCGACGGCGTCCGGCCTGGCTTTGGCCTCGATCAGCCTGCGCCACTCGCTCCAGCGCGGCGGGCTGGCGTCGGCGCCCGGAAGGCTGCGGGTGACGGGGTGTCTGGCGCCGGTCGCGGTGACGAGGGCGTGAAAGGGCGTTTCGACCATGCGGCCGGTCGGCTGGGCGGGCGCGATGGCGCCGACCGGGGTCTGATACAGGCTTTCGGAGCCGACATATTCCGGCCCAACCGCCATGAAGAACGCGCCGCCTTCTTTCACATAACGGGCGATGTTGTCGAAATAGATCGTCGGCAGGATCGTCTGGTTGGCGTAGCGATCGAAGACGATCAGGTCGAACTCCTTGATCTTCGGGCCAAACAGGTCGGCGGTCGGAAAGGCGATCAGGGACAGTTCGGAGATCGGCGTGCCGTCCTGCTTTTCCGGCGGACGAAGGATGGTGAAGTGCACGAGTTCGACGTTCGGGTCGGACATCAGCAGGTTGCGCCACATTCTCTCGCCGGGATGCGGCTCGCCGGAGACCAGCAGCACCTTTAGGCGGTCGCGCACGCCTTCGATGGTGATGACGGCCTTGTTGTTGACGTCCGTCACCTCGCCGTCGACGCGATCCACGTCGATCTCGACGACGTTGGCGCCGGCATGCTCGACCTTGACGGGGAGACGTAGCTCCTCATTGGGGCGCGCTTCGAGCTGAGCGACGCGTTCGCCGTCGCGGCTGAGGGTCACGCGCATCGCGGCGCCGGTCGATCGGCCCTGTTCGACGATACGGGCGCGGATCGTCGTCTCCTTGCCGACGATGCCGAAACGCTGCGCCTCGACGAGCGCGACGCGGCGGTCATATTCGTTCGCGGCGCCGGTGATCAGCGCGTGCAGCGGCGCCTTNNGGCCGTAGGCGGCGGCGTCGGCGGGGATGTCGTGGACGACGCCGTCGGTGATCATGAACACCGCGCCGACGCGTTCGGGCGGGACGTCGGCGAGGCCGGCGCGCAGCGCGTCGAACAGGCGGGTGCCGTCGGCGTCGGTCGCGCTCGCTTCGATGGCGCGGATCTCGACCTGGCCCAGCGCTTCGAGGCGCTTTTTCAGCTCTGCGGCGGCCGCGTCGGTTTGGGCGCGGCGGTCGGAAANGCTTTGGCTGGCGGAGCGGTCGAGAACAATCGCGACGACGTCGTCGAGGCCCTTCCTGTCCTCGCGCACCAGGCTGGGATCGGCCAATGCGAACAGCACCAAGGCGAGCGCCAGCGCGCGCAGAGCGGCGACGAGCGGGCGACGGCGCGCGCTCCAGACCAGCACCGCGAGAGCCAGCGCGGCGAGGGCGATCAACGCCCAAAGCGGCGCCATCGGCGCGAGAGCGAGGCGGTAGTCGGTCATGACGCAAGCATATGCGGGCGCGACGGCGTCGGCGCGTTCATCGTTCCAACCTGTTCAGCAAGTCGCGGACATGCACCTGATCGGCCTTGTAGTTGCCGGTCAGCGTGTACATCACGAGATTGACGCCGCCGCGCAGCGCCAGNNCGCGCTGGCGCCGGCCGCCCGGCGTCAAAGGATAAGCGGGTTCGCCGTCGCCGGTCTCCGCCCATGCCGCGGCGAGGTCGTTCGAGGTGATGACGATCGGCGAGACGCTGTCGCCGGCGCGGGCCGGACGGCGGCCGCCTTCCGCGGGGGCGGGCGGCAAGGCTTCGATCCAGGTGTCGCCGTTGACGGTTCGGCCGGGAAAGTTCTGGATCAAATAAAACGTCTTGGTGACGACGTGATCGGCGGGCACCGGCTCCAGTTCGGGCACGTCGACGCCTTGCAGAAGACGTTTAAGCCATGCGGCCTCCGGCGATTGCGCGCCGTCGCGTCGCGTCAGGGCGTCGCGCGTGTCGAAGATCACCGTGCCGCCGTTCTTCATATATCCGGAAATCGCCTCGCGGGCGGCCTGGGGCGGCAGCGGGCGCGCCGCGGCCACCGGCCAGTAGAGCAACGGATAGAAGGTCAGATCGTCCTTTGCGGGGTCGACGCCCTTGGGTTCGCCGGGATCGAGCGCGGTGCGCTCGCGCAGCGCGCGCGAGAGGCCCGCAAGGCCGAGACGGGAGGCGTCGTCGGTCTGGGCGTCGCCGGTGACGACGTAGGCGAGCCGCGTCGTCAGCGCCGGATCGTCGCTGCGCGGCCGCGCGGCGTCGCGCGGGCGAGGGAACGAAAGACGCGACTGCGCGAACCGGCCGGGCGCATCCGGGTTTTCCGCGTCCCGCAGGTTGCGCGCGTCTTGCCCGCTTTGCGCCGCCTGCGTGTTCTGCGCGCGCGCAGGCGGCGAATGAAGAGCGGCCGCGAAAGCGGCGACGAGCAGCGCGGCCGCCGCGGCGCGGCCCGGCCGACGAAGGCCGGCCGCCCAGGCGCTCGCCAGCGCGTCGAACGCCAGCAGCGCGAAGGCGAGCAGCAGCAGCGGCGCGCGCAGATCGACCGGATCAGGCCGCGCGAGCGCCGCGCGGGTCGCAGGCAAGGGCGACAGATCGAGCGGGACGAGCGCGTCGCCGGGGCTCATCACATTGACGGCGACGAGCGCGTCGGGCGGACCGTAGAAGCCTGGCGGATGGTCGGCGCTCGCCTCGCCGGCGAAATCCGCCGCGATGGGTTTCGCGGTCGGCGGCGGCGGACCGAAGACGCCGAAGCCGTCGAGCAGGCGGGTCGGCGCTGCGAGGGCGGCGTCGCGCTTCTCCTCGCCCGCGCCTTGCGCCGCGGCCGCGTCGGCGGCGGCCTGTTTGCCCTGCGCCACGACGCGGCGCAGCATGTCGACGAAAAGCCCGGAGATCGGAAGGTTCGACCAGGTGGTGTCGGCGGTGACGTGGACAAGCGCGACGACGCCCGCGCCGCGCCGCTCGGCGGTGACGAGAGGCGTGCCGTCGGCGAGCGCGGCCCATGTCTTTGNCGCGAGACCGGGCTCGGGCTCGGCCAAAACCTGCCGCGCGGCGGCGATCTCCGGCGAGACGGCCAGGCCGTAGAAGGNGCTTTCGCGCTCGAAGGNGGCGAGCGTCTTGGGTTTGTCCCAGGACAGCGCGCCGCCGAACGAGCGCCCGCCGCGGCGCAGGCGCACCGGAATGAGGTCGTCGGAGGCCGCCGCCAATCGCGGGCCGGCGAAGCGCAGCAAGACGCCGCCCTCCTCGACGAATTTGACGAGGCGGTCGTGCGGCTCGCCCGACAGCGCGCCGACGTCGGCGAGCGCCAGCACAGCAGGGCGCTGGTCGAGCGCGTTCAGAATAGCGCTCGACGCCGCGCCCTTGACCTCTCGCGCGTCGGCGAAGGGAGCGAGGGCGCGGGTCAGATAATAGCCCGCCGACAGCAGCGGCTGCGCGGTCTCGGCGGTGGTCTCGGCGACGACCAGCACGCGGCGACGCTTCCAGCGATCGTCCATCAGCGCCACCGCGCCGGCGCTGGCTTCGCCCACCACGTCGAGGCGCGCGACGTCGTTGCGCAGCCNCAGAGGCAGGTCGAAGGCGACGCGGGTTTCGGCCGCGTCGCCGAACTCGAAGGTCGACGTCGCGATCTCGGCGCCGCGCAGGTCGAGGGCGCGCACGACGCCGCGGGCGGGGCCGGCGGAATGGGCGCGCAAGACGCGCACGGAGAGCGCGGCGGGCGCGTTCTCGGCGCCGGCGAGCGCGAGCGCCGGGCGCTCGGAGGTCGCGACCTCGGCGGCGCCGTGCGGCAGCGCGGCGAGCGCCTGCGCGAAGGATTTCGGATCGGCGTCGCCCGCGCCTTGCGCGACGGCGTCGCTGATCCAGACCAGTTCGGCGTCGGGGCGCGTGGCGAGGAAGGCGGCGATGGCGGGCAGGGCGGCGGCGCGGTCGAGCTTGCGCGGCTGCGGNNCGAGCGCGCGCAGGCGTTCGCTCGCCGCGCCGGCGTCGGCCAGCTGGATCGGGCGGGCGCCTTCGGACAGCGGGGCGAGCGCGGTCTGGCGGCCGTCGCGCCCGGCGCCGGCGAGGCGGGCTTGCGCGTAGGCGACGCGGCGCTCCCAATCACGAGCCGCCGCCCAGCCGTCGTCGACGAGGATCAGCAACGGCCCCTCGCCGGAGGGGCCGACCGGATCGGGATTCCAGATCGGGCCGGCGACGGCGACGATCAGCAAGGTCGCCGCCAGCAGGCGTAGGGCCAGCAGCCAGGGCGGCGTGCGGGCGGGCTGCTCGTCCTTTGGCGCCAGATCCCGCATCAAGATCAGCGGCGGAAAGTCGATCTCGCGCGGTCGCGGCGNGGTCACGCGCAGAAGGCGCCATAGCAGCGGCAGCGCCAGCAGGCCAGCGAGCGACAGCGGCGCCAGAAAGGACAGACCGGTCATCGGCGCGCCTCGCGGGCCGCGTCGCCGTCCAGCCTCGCGCGCAGGGCGAGCAGCGCCTGAGCGGGAGGCGCGTCGGTGCGGTGAACGGCGAAGCTCCAGCCATGCCGACGGCACATGGCGGCGAGGCCGTCGCGATGGGCGGCGAGGCGGTCCAGATAGGCGCCGCGCAGCGCCGCCGCCTCGCCGAGCCTCAACCGCCATTCGGAATCGACGTCGAGAAATTCGACATGGCCGGAGAAAGNGAAGGTCTCCTCGACCGGATCGGCGATCGCGACGAGGTGACCGCCGGCGCGCGGGCGGCCAGCGTTTCGACGGCGAGCGCCCACTCGTCGAGCGGGCGCAGCGCGTCGGAGAAGATCAGCGCCTGCGCGCGGGCAGGCAAGGGCTCGGCCGGCGGCGTCTCGGCGCGGGCGAGCGGGCGCGGCGGTCTCCTGCGCGATCAGCGCCTGAGTCAGGCGGTCGGCGACGTCGCGCGCGGCGACGGCGCGGCTAAGCCCGCAGAAGCCGACCCGCTCCCCGCCGCGCACCAGAAGATCGGCGGCCGCCAGCGCCAGAACCAGCGCGCGGTCGATCTTGGAGTCCTGCGCGAGACTGGAGCGGAAGGCCATCGAGGCCGAGCGGTCGGCCCATAACATGACGGTGTGCGCCGATTCCCATTCGCGCTCTCGCACGGTGAGGCGGTCGTCGCGGGCGGAGCGGCGCCAATCGATGCGCTGGCGCGACTCGCCCTGGCCGAGCGGGCGGAATTGCCAGAAATTCTCGCCCGCGCCGGCGCGGCGGCGCCCGTGAACGCCGAGCGCGACGGTGGCGGCGACGCGTCGGGCGGCGACCACCAGCTGCGGCAGGCGGCGTGCGAGCGAAAGCCCGGCCTCGGCGTGGCGTTCGCNCGGCGGCCGCCGCTTCTCCGCGATGCGGCGCGCGTCGATCAGGAAAGCCTCCGGGCGACCAGCGGCGACGAAACCCGAAATCGTCTCGCCCTCGGCGCGGGCGGCGAAATTCAGCGCCATGCGATGTTTGAGCACCGGCTCGGCCAGGGCGGCGACGTCGTCCTTCGAGGGCGAAAGGCGCCCGTCCGCCAGGGCGCGGGCGCGGGCGGCGAGCATCAGAGACTGCGCGGCGCGCGNGGCCGGGCCCCAGCTCACGCTCCTCGTCGTCTCCGGGTCTCCCTCTTCGGGGCGGGCGGCGCGCACGAGATCGAGGATCGCCTCGACCACGCTGTCGCCGACCGGGAGACGGCGCACGAGGCGCTGGGCGTTCATCAGATCCTGCGCCGACATCGCCTGACGCGGGCGCGCCTCGCGCTCGCCTGTGGTCTCGACGAGGATGCGGCGCTCGGCGGCGCGGTCGGGATAACCGACGTCGATCTGCATCAGAAAGCGGTCGGNCTGGGCCTCGGGCAGGGGATAGGTGCCCTCCTGCTCCAACGGGTTCTGGGTCGCCAGAACATGGAAGGGGGCGGGCAGGTCGTAGCGCTCGCCGGCGATGGTGACGTGCTTCTCCTGCATCGCCTGCAACAGCGCCGATTGGGTGCGGGGGCTGGCGCGGTTGATCTCGTCGGCCATCAAAAGCTGGGCGAAGACAGGACCTTTCACGAATCGAAATGCGCGCCGGCCGGGCGTCGCCTCGTCGAGGATTTCGGAGCCGAGAATGTCGGCGGGCATCAGGTCCGGCGTGAACTGGACGCGCCGCCCGTCGAGGCCGAGCACGGTCGCCAGCGTCTCGACGAGCTTGGTCTTGGCCAGGCCCGGCACGCCCACCAGCAGGCCGTGGCCGCCCGACAGAAGCGTGACGAAGGTCTGTTCGACGACCTGCTCCTGACCGAACACCACCTCGCCGATGGCGGCGCGGGCGGAAGCGACGCGGGCGAGCGTCGCTTCCGCCTCGCGCCGGGTCGCGGCGTCGGGCGGGGCGGTCACGGCGGGTGCGGCGAGGGTCATTGAGAAAACGGCGCCTTCCTGCGTCGCGGTTGCGCAGGGCGCGCCGCCGCCTAGATTGGTCGTCAGATTAGAGTCTGCGGCGGCGTTGTCGACGTCCGTCCCGCCGGGCTCCACCGACTGGATATGGCGAACGGCGCGAAAGATGGCGGACCCGACACGGTTGCAATCGCTCGGCGAGGCCGCGCGCGGGGCGGGGACGGGACGCGGCCCGGCGCCGGTCGAGAAATGGAATCCGCCGTTCTGCGGCGACATCGACATGCGCATCGCGCGCGACGGCACGTGGTTTTACGGCGGCACGCCGATCGGGCGGCCGGCGCTTGTGCAGCTTTTCTCGACGATTCTGCGCAAGGACCCGGAGCGCTACGTGCTGGTGACGCCGGTCGAGCGGGTCGGCATCGTCGTCGAGGACGCGCCGTTCCTGGCCGTCGAGATGCGCGTCGAAGGCGAGGGCGCGCCGGCGCATCTTCCTGCGCACGAATGTGGAGGAGTGGGTGGAGGCCGGCCCCGAACATCCGCTGCGCTTCGTCCACACAGCCGCCGAGGGCTCAAGCCCTATGTGCATGTGCGCGGCGCTCTGGAGGCGCTGGTCAAGCGCGCTCTGGTGTTCGACCTCGCCGAGCTTGCGCAGACGCGCGTCGTCGACGGCGTCGAGACGATCGGCGTGTGGTCGGGCGGCGCGTTCTTTGCGATCGGGAGCGCGGCGGCTTGATGGAACGACGCGTGACCGATTATTCGCTCGCCGATTTCGAGGCGCGGGCGAGGGCGCGGCTCGCGCCCGCCGTTCCGGCGCGGGCGCTCGATCCGGCCTGGCTGCCCGAGCATGGCGATTATCGGCTCAATCCGACCGACATCGAGACGGGCTTGCTCGAACGGGCGCGGCCGGCGGCGGTGCTGATCGCGGCGGTCGAGCGCGAGGGCGAGGCACGGCTGATCCTGACTGAGCGGACGCCGCATCTGCGCTCCCATTCGGGGCAGGTGGCGTTTCCCGGCGGCAAGATCGACCCGGAGGACGACGGCCCGGTCGGCGCGGCGCTGCGCGAGGCGGAGGAGGAGATCGGCCTGTCGCGCGCGGCGCTGACGGTGACGGGCCATCTCGATCCCTACATCACGACCAGCGGCTATCGCATCGCCCCGGTGGTGGCGAGCGCGCGCGGGCCGTTCGCCTATGCGATCAACGAGCAGGAGGTGTCGCGCGTGTTCGAGGCGCCGCTGTCCTTCTTGATGAACCCGGCCAATCACAAGCGCATGTCGCGGCCCTGGCAGGGACATGATCGCTATTTCTACGAAATGCCCTGGAACGGTCACTATATCTGGGGCGTCACGGCCGGCATCATCCGGCTGTTGCAGGAAAGGCTTTATGCGTGACGCGCGCCGTCTTCGAAGTCGCGGCCTTCTTCGTCGCCCCGTTTCTTGCGTATGTCCTCTATCTGATCGCGCGGCGGCGCAACCCTTGTCCGTCGAGCACTGGTCGCATGGCTGGCTGGCGGCGCTGACGCTGGCGGGGCTGGCGGCGGCGGTGGCGGGGGCGCTGTCCTTCGGCGCGACGGCCGAGCGCCATAGCGGGCGCTATGTGCCAGCCCATATGCAGGACGGCAAGCTCGTCGGCGGCCAATGGGTCGATCCATGACGATGGACGGCGCCCGCGCGCTGCTCGCCGATCCGCCGCTGGCGGCGTTGCTCTCCGCGCTCGACCGCGACGGCGAGGAGGCGCGCGTCGTCGGCGGNGCGGTGCGCGACGCGCTGCTCGGCGCGCCGGTCAGCGACGTCGACGTCTGCACCACCGCGACGCCGGACGAGGTCGAGCGGCGCGTCAAGGCGTTGCGTTGGAAGGCCGCGCCGACAGGCGTCGAGCATGGCACCTGGACGGTGGTGATCGAGGGCCGCGCCTTCGAGGTGACGACGCTGCGCGAGGATGTCGAGACGTTCGGGCGCAAGGCCATCGTGCGATTCGGGCGCGATTTCCGCGCCGACGCGTTGCGGCGCGATTTCACCATCAACGCGCTGTCGCTCGACCGCGGCGGGCGCGTTCATGATTACGCCGGCGGGCTCGACGATCTCGCCGCGCGCCGCGTGCGATTCATCGGCGATCCGGCGCAGCGCATCCGCGAGGACTATCTGCGCATCCTGCGCCTGCTGCGGTTCCATGCGCGATTCGCGCGCGGGCCGATCGACCGGGAGGCGATGGCGGCGGCGATCGCGGCGCGTGAAGGGCTCGATAGCCTGTCGCGCGAGCGGGTGCGCGCGGAGATCGTGAAGCTTCTGGTCGCCCCGGAGGCGGCGGCGACGCTGGCGCAGGCCGAGGGGGCGGGGTTGCTGCTGCGGCTTTCGGCGCGCCGGCGCGGGTCGGGCGGTTCGCGGCGNCTGGCGGCGCGCGAGGGAGACCCGCCCGACGCGACGCTGCGGCTCGGCGCCTTGGCGGTCGAGACGGCGGAGGATGCCGCGCGGCTGCGCGAACGGCTTCGGCTTTCCAACGAAGAGCATGACCGGCTCGACCAGGCGGCGCGATTCGCGGCGCGGCTGCGCGGACGCGACGCGCCGGACGGGGACGGGCTCAAGGAGGCGTTGTATCGCGTCGGACGGCGTGCGGCGCAGGATGGATTGACGCTCGCCTGGCTCGACGCGGCTCCCGAACGGCGGCCGGGCTTCGCGGCGGCTTTGGCGGCGCTTCCCGACGTCGTCGCGCCTCAGGCCCCGTTCTGCGGCGACGATCTGATGGCGCGCGGAGTNGCCGCGGGGCGCCGACTCGGAGCGACGCTGAAGGCGGCGCAGGCGGCCTGGATCCGCGCCGGCTTTCCCTCGGACCCCGGGGTGCTGGCGCAGTTGCTCGACCGCGCCGCCGAGCAGGCGTGAGGATTCGAGTCGCATCGGCGCGGCGGGCGCGATAAATTGCGGCTCCACCGGCGGGACATCGATGACGTCGCACCCCTCAAGCCCGACGCGCTCGCCCGCCGCGCCCGCGCGCGCATGGGCCGCGCCTCGGTGAAGGACGACGGCTTTCGACGCGAAACCTTCACGCTGCCGCGCGGCGAAGCGCGCGAGAAGGCGCGCGAGCAGCTTCACCGCTATCCGAAAGCCGCCTATGCGACCGAGATCGAGTTCTGGCGCGAGCTGCCAGGCGACCGCATCGAATTCACCATCCGACGGCTGACAAGCGCGGACTGAATCGCTTTGGCGCAGTCGTCGGTTAGATGTTCAGCGTCGCTCCTCGCTCAAAACTCTCTTATTCAAAGAATAGATCGGCGATTTTTCTTGAAGTCGCGTCCGCGCCGCACGTTGTCGCAAACATGACAAACTGTGATCTGCATTTGATTTGCGGCGCATTCACCATTAACGCCTCATTAAGCTAAAATTTCAAATGCGATTAAACTTCAAGGGCAAATCCTCTATTTACTAAGTCGACGCCGGTTGCGGCGCGTTTTTGACCGGGCGTTTCCTTCAGCCCGGTCCCGGAGCGGCAGGAGCCTTTGGCCGTTCCCAGGAAAATCAGGAGTTTTGATATGCGTAAGTTCCTCGTCCTCGCCGCCGGCCTCGCGACCGTCGCCGCCACGGTCAGCGCCGCGCAGGCCGCCGATCTGCCGCGCCGCAAGGGCTACGCCGCGCCCGCGCCGGTCGTCGCGCCGGTGCGTCGCGGCTTCAGCTGGACGGGCGCCTATGTCGGCGCGAATGTCGGCTACGGCTGGGGCAAACACAACAAGGACGGCTCCAAGACGTTCGGCAAGCCCAATGGCGCGCTCGGCGGCGTCACCGCCGGCTACAACGTCCAGAACGGCGCGATCGTGATGGGCGTCGAGGGCGACGTCAGCCGCACCGGCGAGGTCGAGTCCCGTCAGCTCGTGGGCGGCTACGGCAAGTCGCATCTCAAGACGCTCGCCACCGCGCGCGCTCGCGTCGGCGTCGCCGCCGACCGCGCCCTGTTCTACGTGACCGGCGGTTACGCCGGCGGCGCGCTGACCACCAAGGTGCAGCCGAACGCCGCGCAGGGCTACAAAGAAACGAAGTGGCTGAACGGCTACGCCGTCGGCGGCGGCGTCGAATATGCGGCGACCGACAACGTCACCGTGAAGGGCGAGTATCTCTACGCCGACCTCGGCTCCAAGACCTTTGGCGACGCCGGCGCGCCGAAAGTGAAGACCGGCTTCCAGGATCACATCCTGCGCGGCGGCGTGAACTACAAGTTCTAAGACCGCTGCGGGCGCGGCCCCGCGAGTCGGAAATGGCGACGAACGCCCGGCGGAGCGATCCGCCGGGCGTTTTCGCGCGGCGCGTCGCCGCCCCCACGCCGATTTTTGCGTCGGCGGGCTGGTAATGCGCGGCGCGCCGACCCACATTCGCTGCCGACGGGTTCGATTCTTTTCCAACCGTCGAACCGTCGCGGCCCTCGGGCCGGGATTTCAGCCGCCGGCCTCGCGCCGGCGACATTGCGTCGGAGCCGGATTTTCAGCGCCGGAGCGACATTGATCAGGAGAAGGCGACAATGGGTCTGTTGAGCTTCATCAAGGGCGTCGGCGAGAAGGTTTTCGGCTCCAGCGAGGCGCAGGCGGCGCCTGCCGATCAGCTCAAGAAGGAGGCCGAGAAGCACGGCCTGGACGTCTCCGGCGTCGACGTGAAGGTCGACGGCGACAAGGTCACCGTCACCGGCAAGGCGCTGTCTCAGGAAGAGGCCGAAAAGATCATCCTGGCGATGGGCAACACGATGGGCGTGTCGCAGATCGACAACCAGCTCGCTGTCACCAAGGAAGCGGAAGCCTCCAACTTCTACACGGTCAAGAAGGGCGACACGCTCTGGAAGATCGCCGAGCACGAATACGGCGCGGCCCACGGCAAGGACTACAACAAGATTTTCGAAGCCAACAAACCGATGCTGTCGCACCCCGACAAGATCTATCCCGGCCAGGTGCTGCGCATTCCCCGCTCGCCGGCGCCAAAACCGCCCAGGCCTGAGGCGACGACGGGCGGCGGCGCCCGCCGCCCCGTTCGAGGCGACGACAATTGACGGCCCGGGGTTTGCCCTCGGGCCGTTTTTGTTGAACAAGGGCGCTCCCAGCGCAGGAGGCGAGGATGTCGCAGATCGGGGCGCGCCGCAGGAGGGCGACGAGGAGGCGAAGATCCATCTTCGCGTCGTCGACCACGCCGGCGCGTCGCATATGCTCGAAGCGCTCGACGGGTGGCGGGCGATGGAGGTCATTCGCGACTGGGGCGTCGGCATCAAGGCCGAATGCGGCGGCGCCTGCGCCTGCGGCGGATGCCACGTCTATATCGATCCGGCCTGGACGCAGAGGCTGCACCCGCCCTCCGACGAGGAGATCGAGCGGCTCGACGAGTGTTACGGCGTCGAGGCCAATTCGCGGCTGTGCTGCCAAATTCTGATGACGCCCGACCTTGACGGGCTGACCTTGACGCTCGCGCCGGGGTCCGAGCCCGAATAAGGCGCCTCAAGTTGAGGCGCGCGGCGGCTTGACCTGTCGCGCGCATGCGGCCAGAACCCGCATGTGACGCTGCTTCTCGCCCATCTCACCGACGCCCATATCGGACCGCTGCCGCGCGTGATGCGGCGCGAGTTGTTGAGCAAGCGCATCACCGGCTACATCAATTTCAAGGTCGGGCGCGACCGCGTGCACGACATGGACGTGCTGGCGCGCCTCGTCACCGACATGCTGGCGCATCGGCCCGACCACGTCGCGATGACGGGCGACATTCTCAACATCGGGTTGCAGGCCGAATTTCCTCTGGCGCGCGCCTGGCTCGAAACCTTGGGCGCNCCGGAGCAGGTCAGCTTCGCGCCGGGCAATCACGACGCCTATGTCCGCTCGACGCTGGCGCATCTGACGCGCACTTTCGCGCCCTATTGCCGCGACGACGGCGCGGCGGAGACGCAGCGCTCGCATTTCCCCTACACGCGCGTGCGACAGGGCGTCGCGCTGATCGGCTTGTCGACGGGCGTGCCGACGGCGCCNTTCATCGCTTCGGGTCGGCTCGGGGCGGAGCAGGTCGAG
Source organism: Rhodoblastus sp. (assembly GCA_013693735.1). Classification (GTDB taxonomy): domain Bacteria; phylum Pseudomonadota; class Alphaproteobacteria; order Rhizobiales; family Beijerinckiaceae. The sequence goes on from CP059255.1 coordinate 1,856,029, forward strand.
GCGTTGGGCGCCGCGCTCGACGCCGCGAAGGCGCGNGGGCTGGCGCGGGTCGTGATGATGCATCATCCGCCGGTGAAGGCGGCCGCGCGCGGCCTCACCGACGTGCGCGCCTTCGAAGCGATATTGCGCAAGCATGGCGCCGAACTGGTGTTGCACGGGCATAATCACCGCGCCAGCGTCGGTTATCTCGAAGGGCCGGGCGGAAGCGCGATTCCCTTCGTGGGGGCGCCGTCGGCCTCGCTGGTGCGCGGACGCTTCCGCGCCGCCTACCACCTCTACCGCATCACCCCGAAGCCGGACGGGGCGGTCGAGATCGTTGGTCACTCGCGCGGCTTGCAGGCGGGGACGCTGGAGATCGGCGACATCGGGCCGATCGTGATCGCCAGATAGAGGCGAAGCCGCGTTTCCGTCCGGCTTGACGCGGTCTCCGATCGCAGAGCGAGGCCGCGCCGCGGGGACTCACCTGACGAAGCCGACCGCCCGCCACGCCCACCAGGCGACCATCGCCACGATCAGAGTCAACGCGGCCGCGCCAAGAAACTGCACGGCGAAGACGAGCCCGCGCTCCAGCGCGCCGCCGCCGGGGCGCGCGCGCCACCCCGAGCGCCACCGCGCGAGCCTTGCGCGGACCGCGGCGAAGCGCGCGCGTCGCGTTCGGGCGCGGGGCGACGTCTTCCTCGTCGTCGGGAACGACCGCTGCGCGCGGCGCGGGGCGGGCGCGCGGCGGAGCGTGCTCTTCGAGGCGGGCGGGCGACGGCGTCCTCCCGGCGGCCTCGGCGGTCTCGCCGGCGCTTTCGCGGGCGCGGGCGAGAAGGCGCAGCGCGGCGTCCTCGACCGTGCGATCGCCCGCCAGCGCCTCCTCGCGCTCGACGATGCGGCGAGCGATGTAGTCGGCGACAAGGCGCGTCGCGCCGGCAAGGTCGCGGGCTGCGCCAAGCTCCAGTCGGCCGTGACGGCTCGACTGGGCCAGGCGGTAGCCGCCCTCGGGAGCGCATTCGACGAAGCCGATCATATCGAGAAACAGGCGCGGTCGTCCGGGGCCGCCGTCACGGCCGAAGCCATGCGTGACGCCCACGTCGAACAGATCGGCGTCGCGGGGGATGCGGCGCACAAGCGGTTGGATCGCCGCAAGCAGATGATTCAACCGGTCGCGGTCGTCGACGCGACGGCCGGAGGCGGCGTCGGCGCGCGCGGCGGCCTCGCCCCGGGCGCGGCGCAGGGCGTCGTCGAGAGGGGCGGCGGAATCGGGCGGAGCCTNCGTCGCCGGCGCGATCCTTGGGGCTGGACTGGTTCATCGCGGCCCTCGAACGGAACACAGGGGCGAACTCGTATATAGACCGTCACGATCGACAGGGCGAGGAGAGACGGATGAGGGACGAATCGGCGCCAGGTCTTCCCGAGGCGGCGACACGCGTGCGCGAGGCCGCCGCCGCCGCGGGGCTCGCCATCGCGCCGCGGATCATGCCGGGCTCGACGCGCACAGCGCAGGAGGCGGCGGCGGCCTGCGGCTGCGACGTCGCGCAGATCGTCAAGTCGCTGATTTTTCGCGGGCGGGAGACCGGAAAGCCCTATCTGCTGCTGATCAGCGGCAAGAACCGGGTCGACGAAGCGAAGGCGGCCGCGACGGTCGGCGAGGCGCTGGAGCGCCCGGACGCGGCGTTCGTGCGCGAGGCGACGGGATTCGCCATCGGCGGCGTCGCGCCGTTCGGGTCGACGAAGCCGATGGCGGCGTTTCACGATCCCGCGCTGACGGCGTTCGCGACGGTGTGGGCGGCCGCCGGCACGCCGCTCGCCGTTTTCGAGGTCGCGCCGGGCGATTTGATCCGGGCGACGGGATCGCGGCCGCTGGCGTGAAGAATTCTCGCGCGGGGCCTCACCAGGTCTCGGACATGGGCGCGCCGTCGAGCTCGGCGAGGCGGCGCAGGGTGCTGGCGGCGACGCCCTCCGGCAGCGCGTCGCGCGCGANAAAGCCGGCCTCCGCGATTTCGCGGTCGGGCAGGCGCACACCGCTCTGGACGAATTCGCGCACGACGTAGAGCGCGACGTGATCGCGGCGCGTCCATTGCGTCGCGTGATAGACCGCGAGGAGACGCGGCGGGCCGGTCAGGGCGATGTTGGCCTCCTCGCGCAGCTTCCTTGCNNGCAGCGCCTGCGGAATGGTTTCGCCATGTTCGACGCCGCCGCCCGGCAGATGCCAGCCGGGCACATAAGTGTGGCGCACGAGAAAGACGCGATCCTGCGCGTCGAGCACGATGGCGCGCACGCCGAGCGTCATCGGGCGCGTCAGCAGAAACCAGAGATGAAACGCCTTGCCGCGCAGGCGCGCGAACAGGCGGGCGCTTGGTTCTTCGCTCACCGCAGCCTTGTGAAGCGGCCCGCGCGCGATGGCAAGCGCGCGAGGCGTCCCTCGCGGAGGGTGGGGGCGCTTCGGCCTCGCCCTACGCGGCGTGATGGCAGGCGACGCGGCGGGCGGGGGCGATGTCGCGCAGGAGCGGGCGCTCGACGCGGCAAATCTCCGTCGCCAGCGGGCAGCGCGGGTGGAAATGGCAGCCCGGCGGCGGCGCGACCGGCGAGGGCGGCTCGCCGTCGAGCGGGATGTCGGGGGCGGGCGCGAGNCGGATCGGGAACCGGCGAGGCCTTGCGCAGAAGCTGCGTGTAAGGATGCTTCGGCGCGTCGAAAATCTGGCCCGTGGGCCCCGTCTCGATGACGCGGCCGAGATACATCACCACCGTGCGTTCGCAGAAGTAACGCACGACGCCGAGATCGTGGCTGATGAAGACGAAGGCGAGGCGACGCCGCGTCTTGAGTTCGGCGAGCAGCTTGAGAATCTGGGCCTGCACCGAAACGTCGAGCGCGGAGACCGGCTCGTCGGCGAAAATCACGTCCGGCTCCAGCGAGAGGGCGCGGGCGACGCCGATGCGCTGACGCTGGCCGCCGGAAAATTCGTGCGGATAGCGGTCGAGAGCGGAGGGCGGCAGGCCGACTTCGTCGAGAATCGCGGCGGCCTTGTCGCGGGCGGCCCTGCCTTTGGCCAGGCCATGCACGCCGAGCGGTTCGGTCAGCGCCGCGCCGACGCGCTGGCGCGGATCGAGCGCGGAGGCGGGGTCCTGAAAGACGATCTGCATGCGGCGGCGCAGCGCGCGCATTTCGGCGGGTGAGGCTTGCAAAATGTCCCGCCCGTCGAACATGACGCGGCCGCGGTCGGCGCCGATCAGGCGCAGCGCGACGCGCGCGGCGGTCGACTTGCCGCAGCCCGATCTGCCGACGACGCCGAGCGACTCGCCCTTGTCGACATGGAAGGAGACGCCGTCGAGGGCCTTGACCTCCACGAGGCGCGTGTTCGGCCAACCTTGCTTGAGCATGAAGGTCTTGGCGACGTCTTCGACGGAGAGCAACATCAGCGCTTCTCCCGCGCNGACGACGACGCAGCGGATGTGGTGGCCGGGCGCCATTTCGGTGAGGTCGGGGCGTGTCGCGCAGGCGTCCTCGCGCAGCGGGCAGCGGCCCTGAAAGCGACAGCCCTGCGGCATCGCGGCGAGCGGGGGCACCTGGCCGGGAATCGGCTCCAGCGAGTCGGTCGGCTTGTCGACGCGCGGCATGGCGGCGAGCAAGGCGCGCGCATAGGGGTGCAGCGGGCGGGCGAAAAACTCCTTCACCGGCGCGCTCTCCACCACGTCGCCGCCATACATGACGACGACCTGCTGGGCCACGCTCGCCACCACGCCGAGATTGTGGGTGATCAGCACGATGGCGAGGCCCTGCTCGCGCTGGAGCTTCTGCAACAGTTCGAGCACCTGCATCTGGACGGTGACGTCGAGCGCGGTGGTCGGCTCGTCGGCGATCAGAACGCCGGGATGGCAGGCGATGGCGAGCGCGATCATCACGCGCTGGCGCATGCCGCCGGAGAATTGATGCGGATAGGCGTCGAGCCGTTCGGCGGCGGCGGGAATGCGCACCAGCCNCATCAGCTCCTGCGCGCGTCGACGCGCGGCCTGCTNTGAGAGCCCCTTGTGACGCATCAGCGGCTCGGCGATCTGGAAGCCGACCGTGAGCACCGGATTGAGCGAGGTCATCGGCTCTTGAAAGATCATGCCGATGCGATCGCCGCGCAAGTTCTCCATCTGGGCGTCGTCGAGCGCGCTCGCCTCGACGCCCTCGATGAAAACCTTGCCGGCGGCCCNGCTTGCCGATTCCCCCGGCAGGAGGCCCATCACGGTCATCGCGGTGAGGCTCTTGCCGCAGCCCGACTCGCCGACAAGCGCCACCGTCTCGCCGGATCGGGCGACGAAGGAGACGTCGCGCACCGCCTCGCGCCAGACGCCGTCGATGCGCAGCGCCGTGGTCAGACCATCGACCACCAGAGGGGGCGCCCTGTCGGCGCTCTTGAGGTCGGGGATCANTGTCGGCGCCCGCGGGTCTGTGGCGTCGCGCAGTCCGTCGCCGATGAGGTTGAGGCCGATCATCACGATCAGGATGGCGATCGAGGGCCATACCGGCAGCATCGGCGCGTCGAGCAGATTTTCGAAGCCCTCGCGCACGATGCCGCCCCAGGTCGCGGTCGGCGGCGGCGCGCCGAGGCCGATGAAGGCGAGCGTCGTCTCGCTGCGGATCGCCGTGGCGAGCCAGAGCGAAGCCATCACCACCACCTCGTCCATGATGTTGGGCAGCACATGGGCGAACATGATGCGCGCGTCGGAATAGCCCAGAGCGCGGCAGGCGTCGACGAAATCGCGCTCTTTCATCGCCAACGTCGAGCCGCGCGCGATGCGCACGAAGCCCGGAACGGCCGTCACCGTGATCGCCAGAATGATGTTGAACAGGCTCGGGCCGAGCACAGCGACGAGAATGATGCCCATGATGATCTGCGGAAAGCTCATCAGAACGTCGTTGACGCCCATCACGACGCGGTCGAACCAGCCGCCGTAATAGCCCGACACGACGCCGATCAGCGTGCCGACGACGACGCCCGCCAGCGTCGACAGGAAGCCGACGAACAAGGAGACGCGCGCGCCCCAGACGATGCGCGAGAGCGTGTCTCGGCCAAAGGAATCGGCGCCGAGCCAATGCTCGCGCGACATGCCTTCAAGCTTGGCGAGGACATCTTGCGCGTCCGGATCGTAAGGCGCGATCCAGGGCGCGAAGATCGCCATGACGACGCATAGCGCCACCATGATCACGCCGATCATCAGCGCCGGCGAGCGGTCGCGCGCGCGGCGAAGCTGTTGCGGCGCGCGGGCGCGGCGGGGAGGGGGCGGCGGGCGCGCTCATGTCGCCTTCACCCGCGGATCGACGAGGCCATAAGCGAGGTCCGTCAGGAGGTTCACCAGAACGATGAGGAAGGCGTAGGACACCATCAGTCCTTGCAGCATCGCGTAGTCGCGCTTTTCGAGCGCGCCGACGATCAGCTTGCCCAGACCGGGGCGATTGAAGACGATCTCGGTCAGAACCGAATTGCCGATCAGCACGCCGAGATAGAGGCCGATGACGGTGACGATGGGGATCAACACATTGCGGAAGGCGTGACGCCACACCACGACGCGCGCCGGCATGCCCTTGGCGCGGGCGGTGCGCACGTAATCCTCGGACAGCGACTTGATCATGCCCGAGCGCGTCACCCGGGTGACATAGGCGGTCATGATCAAACCGAGATTGAGCGCCGGCAGCGCCAGCGAGCGCAAACGCTCGANCCGGTTCGGTGATCGGCGCCCCTTCGAAATGACCGGAAACCAGCGCAGCTCCACCGCGAAGGCGACGAGCATCAGAACGCCCGACACAAAGGCGGGAAAGCTCAAACCCGCCAGAGAGACGATGCGCGCCACCCAGTCCGGCGTCTTGTCGCGGTGGCGCCCGGCCCAGACGCCTAGCGGCACGCCAAACAAAACGCCGATCGCGAGCGCGGCGACCGTCAGCTCGATCGTGAACGGCAACACCGCCAACACGTCGGTCATCACCGGGCGATTGGTGACCAGAGACCGGCCGAAATCGCCCACGAAGACGGCGCCCATGAAGCTGACATATTGCGCCCACAAGGGCTTATCGAGCCCCATGCGGGCGCGCAGCCNCGCCAACGCCTCCGGAGTCGCCTGATCGCCGAGCACGACGAAGGCGGGGTCGCCCGGCACGATGCGCACCAGCACGAAGACGAGCGTCAGCACCGCGAGCAAAGTCGGCAGCGCGACGGCGAGGCGTGTGACGAGGTAGCGGATCATGACGGACAATCCGGGCCGCGAGACGGAGGCTCGCGGTGCGTTTCACGCGCTGGGGGCATGCTTGGGGCACGAATGCGAACTTTAGGCTCGCATTCGACGTCGCGGCGCGGGCGCGCGCCGAAGACTTACTTCTTGTCGGTCGCTTCGGTGACTTCCGGGCCAAGCCGCATCGCGGCGTCGAACTGGTAACCGTAGTCGACCGCCTTCTTGCGCGCCCAGACCTGAAGCTGCTCGTTCAGCGGCACCGCGCACAGATCCTCGACGATCTTNNTTTGCGCGGTCTTCCACAGCTCAAGTTGCTTTTGCGGATTTTGCTCGACGCGGGCGGCGTCAATTTCCGCGTCGGCGACCTTGCAATGGGAGGTGTTGACGACGGCCGTCGGCGTGTTCACCGTCGAGCGCGAATGGAAAAACTGGGTCAGATAAACGTCGGCCACCGGGAAGCGCGCCGCCGAGTAGTAATTCACCTGACTCATGTCCTTGCGGATGTTGGCGTGGAAGGTCTGATGATCGACGACGTCAAGCTGAAGGTCGACGCCGCCCTTCTTCAACTGCGCCTGAACGACCTGCATCGTGGAGAGCATCGAGGGCAGGTTGGTTTGCACCGCCTTGATGGTCACGCCGTCGGGGAAGCCAGCCTCCGAGAGAAGCTGCTTGGCCTTGTTGGCGTCGCAGCAGGGAATCGGCGTCGAGTCGTCAAAGCCGAGATAGCCGATCGGCACAACGGAGCGGCCGGGCGTGGCGACCAGAGCGCCGACGAAATTCGAGATCTGCTTCGGGTCGATGGCGTAGGCGATGGCCTGACGCACCTTGAGGTTGTCGAGCGGCTTCTGGCTCTGGTTGATGTGCAACATCGCCAGCTCGGCCGGGCGGACGACGTCGACCACCGCGTCGGTCTGGCCCTTCATACGCTCGACCCACTTCTGATCCTGGCGCCCGTAGATGACGTCAAGCTCGCCGGACTGGAAGGCGAGGTCGCGCGCGGCGTCGGCGGGGATGAAACGCANTAGGATCTTGTCGATCTTCGGTTTGCCACGGAAATAATTCGGATTGGCGACGAAAGTGACGCTCTCTTTCGGCTTGTATTCGTCGACCATGAAGGGGCCGGTGCCGATCGCCTTCAGGCGGAAGTCGTCACCCAGCGCCTCCACGGCCTTTTTCGAGACGATCTCGCCGCCGTGATAGTTCGCGACAAGCCCAAGCAGCGAGGGAACGGGCGTTTTCAGCGTAATCTTGACGGTGAGCGGATCGACGGCCTCGATCTTGTCGAAAGAGGCGTAATCGGCCGAGAAGGACGAGGCCTTCGGATCGGCGGCGCGCTTGAGCGAGAACACCACGTCGTCGGCGGTCAATTCGCCATAGTCGCGGTGGAACTTGACGCCTTTGCGCAGCTTGAAAGTCCAGACAAGACCGTCTTCGCTCTTGGTCCAGCTTTCTGCGAGATCGGGTTCGAGCTTCGACAAGTCGCCCGAACCAGGCGGGAAGCGCACCAAGCCATTGAAGGCCCAGCCGGTCATCGGCTTGTCTTGCGTGGTCGTCGCCTTGTGCGGATCGACCTGGCCGATGTCTGGCGCGGCCATGCCGATCGACAGCGTCTTCTGCGCCAAGGCCGGCGAGGCGACGGCGAGAGCGAGGGCGGCGACGGAGGCGGTGATCCGCTCTTCATTTCGTTTCGTTCTCCTGTGCGGCGTCCGGCTCTTCGTCCGTGGCGCCCGCCGCGTGCGCGGCCAAAGATGCGACGCTTCAGGCGCTCGCCTTCGCTCCGGCGACAGCATAGGCCTCGATCTCGACGCGGTGCCACGGGCGCAACATCGCGCTGACCTGCACCATCGTCGCGGCGGGTCTGATCCTGGCGAAAATTTCGGAATGGGCGCGCGCCACCTGCGCCTCGTCGGCGATGTCCTTCACGTAAACCACCGTGCGGACGACGTCGGAGAAGTCGGAGCCCAGCTCCGACAAAGCCGCGCCGATCACGGCGAGCGCGGCTTTCGACTGGTCGTAGGTGGTCGCGCTGAAGCCGGCCGGCGCGCATGTGCCGGCGACATGAATCTGATCGCCGACGCGCACGGCGCGGCAATAGCCGAACACGTCTTCATAGGGCGAACCCGAGAACACGCTGGTCCGCTCCGTCATACGCGGCGCCTCCTCCCAAAGTCGGAGGCCAGTGAACACGGATGCGCCGCGCTTGGCAACCGCGCCCGCACGCCTTGGCGGAGGCGCGCCTTGTCGCCGCCGCTTCGGGGGATCAGTCGTCTTTTTCGTCGCGCTCGCGCCAATCGGCGAGGCGTGCGCCGAGCGCGGCCGCCATGCGGCCCTCCGCGGACTCGCCGCGCTCGGCGAAGCTCGCGCCTTTCAGCGCCTTGGCGATCGCCGCCTCGATGCGGGCGTAGCGGGCCGCGCCGTCGGCGTCGGCGACGGGGCGACGGCGGCGTCGTTCCAGCCGCTGGCGCGCAGCCAGGCGGCGTCCTCCGCGGAGAGTTCGGCCTCAAGCGTCGGGGCGAGGCGGTGGCGCTCGGTCATGGCGGCTCCTTCGTGATGTTCTGCGGCTGATTTGACGGGATCACAGCGCGGATGCGCAAGCAACGTCCGAGATCGCGCGAGGTTGCGCCGGGTGGCGGCGGCTTGCGCCCCGGCGGCGGGCGCGCTACCCCCGACCAGCTTCCGCGCCCTCCGGCGCCGCCCGAGACAGACATGGCCGCCCTCGATCCCGTCGCCAGACGCCGCACCTTCGCGATCATCTCGCATCCGGACGCCGGCAAGACCACGCTCACCGAAAAGCTGCTGCTGTTCGGCGGCGCGATCCAGCTCGCCGGCGAGGTCAAGGCCAAGGCCAACCGCCGCCAGACCCGCTCCGACTGGATGGGCATCGAGCGCGAGCGCGGCATCTCCGTCGTCACCTCGGTGATGACGTTCGAGTATGGCGACAACGTCTACAACCTGCTCGACACGCCGGGCCACGAGGACTTTTCCGAAGACACCTACCGCACCCTGACCGCCGTCGACTCGGCGGTGATGGTGATCGACGCCGCCAAGGGCATCGAGGCGCGCACGCGCAAGCTGTTTGAAGTTTGCCGTCTCAGAGACATCCCCATCGTCACCTTCGTCAACAAGCTCGACCGCGAAAGCCGCGATCCCTTCGACCTGATGGACGAGATCGAGAAGACGCTGGCGCTCGATTGCGCGCCGATGACCTGGCCGATCGGCCGCGGCCGCGACTTCGCCGGCACCTACGACCTCGCCACCAAAACCGTGCGCCGCTTCGACGTCGAGGACGAGGCGGGAACCTTCGTCGCCGCCGGCCCCGACGATCCCAGGATCGCCGCGCTGCTGCCCGCCCACGAGGCCGGCGCCTATGTCGACGAGCTGACGCTCGGCGCCGANGGCCTCGCGCCCTTCGACCGCGCCGCCTTCCTCGAAGGCCATCTGACGCCCGTCTTCTTCGGCTCGGCCTTGAAGAATTTCGGCGTGAAAGACCTCATCGACGCCATCGGCGCCTACGCCCCGCCGCCGCGCCCGCAGGCCGCCGAGGCGCGTCTGGTCGAGCCGACGGAATCCAGAATGTCCGGCTTCGTCTTCAAGATTCAGGCGAACATGGACCCCAACCACCGCGACCGCATCGCCTTCCTGCGCGTGGTCTCNGGAAAACTCTCGCGCGGCATGCGCGCCAAGCTCGTGCGCACCGGCAAGATGGTCGGCCTGCACGCGCCGCAATTCTTCTTCGCGCAGGATCGCTCGATCGCCGACGAGGCCTTTCCGGGCGACGTCGTCGGCATCCCCAATCACGGCCTGCTGCGCATCGGCGACACGCTGACCGAGGGCGAGGATCTCGTCTTTCACGGCGTCCCGAGCTTTGCGCCGGAAATTTTGCGGCGCGTCAAACTCGGCGACGCGATGAAGGCCAAGAAGCTGCGCGAGGCCTTGCAGCAAATGGCCGAGGAAGGCGTGGTGCGNCTCTTCCTGCCCGTCGACGGCGCGCCCGCGATGGTGGGCGTCGTCGGCGCGCTTCGNCTCGACGTGCTCGCCGAGCGGCTGCAAGCCGAATACGGCCTGCCTGTCAGCTTCGAGCAATCGCGTTTCGAGGTGTGCCGCTGGGTGTCGAGCGACGACGCCGCCGAACTCGANAAATTCCTGAACCACGCCCCGAGCGCGATGGCCCGCGACCTCGACGGCGCCCCGGTCTTCATGGCGACGAGCGCATGGAACCTGCGCTATGACGAGGAACGCTGGCCGAAGATCACCTTCGCGGATGTGAAGGACTATCAAAGGAAGGCGGAGTAAGGCGCAGCGAGGCGCTCAGCGCGAGCCCGACGCGTCGCGCCACGAATCGAGAAGCGCTTGTGCGCCGGCGAGGTTTTGCGTGGCGCCGGCATGGTGGTAGTGCGCGGCTTCGGGTGTGAACTCCTCCAGCGCGGCGCGAAAGGCCGCGACCGCCTGCTCCAGCCGCTCGTTTGAGCTTTCGCGCTCGCCAAGCGCCCGCAACGCAGCGCCAAGATTGTTCTGCGTCATCGCCCATTCGAGCGGAACGCGCTCGCGCGTGCGCTCCTCCAGCGCGGCGCTATAGGCCGCGACCGCCTGTTCCAGCCGCTCGTTTGAGCTTTCGCGTGCGCCAATCGTTTGCAACGCAGCGCCGAGATTGTTCTGCGTCATCGCCCAGTCGAGCGGACGCGCTCGCGCTTGACCTCCTCCAGCGCGGCGCGATAGGCCGCGACGGCCTGCTCCAGACGCTCGTTTGAGCTTTCGCGTTCGCCAAGGAGCGAAAGCGCATTGCCGAGATTGGTCTGCGTCATCGCCCAGTCGAGCGGGACGCGCTCGCGCGTGCGCTCCTCCAGCGCGGCGCGATAGGCCGCGACGGCCTGCTCCAGCAGCGCCGTCCCTCTCGCGTTCGCCAAGCGCTCGCAACGCATTGCCGAGATTGGTCTGCATCATCGCCCAGGCGAGCGGGACGCGCTCGCGCCCGTATTCCTTCAGCGCGTCGCGTATCGCGTCAACCGCTTGCTCCAGACGCGTGGCCGCACTCACGCTCGCCGAGAACGCCAAGCGATACGGCCAGATCGTTGAACGCCGCGCCGCGTTCGTCTGCGTCCCCGCCTCGCGGCAGGCGATCCGCGCCAGTTCGACGGCGCGCTCCAGATCGACGTTGAGGCCCATGTCGCGGCCGCGAACGTGATACGCTTCATGCACCGCGCGCAGCGCCGCAAACCGCCGCTCCGGCGGCACGGTCAGCGTGATCTCTTCGAAGATGGCTCGCGCCGCCTCGGCGTGGCGCAGGGCGGCGAGGGCGGTTTCGATGGCGGCGCGTTTGCTTGCGACGCGGCTTTCCCGCCGCAGCCTGCGCTCCTGCGCGATCTCCTCGACGCGCTCGCGCGCCCGGCGCTCCTGCGCTTCGAGCCGGTCGTCGGCCTCGGCCTCGACGCGGTCGATCTGCGCCAAGGCCGCCAGCGTCGCGTCGACGTCGCCGCGCTCGCGCGCCGCTTCGGCGTCGCCGCGCAGCCGCGCGATGTCCGGCGACAGGTTCGGCGAGGCCGACAGAGCGTCGAGCCGCAGCCCGGCCTCGCGCCAGCGCGAAGCGATGTCGAACAAGGTCGCCGTGCGCTGATCGGGCGGCACGTCATGCCCGGCGATGGCGCGCAGGAAGCCGGCCAGCGCGCCCTCCTGCGCGCCGAAGCGCTCGCGCACGACGGCGAGATCGACCGCGAGCGCCTCCTTCTCCTTCTGCGTGATCTGAAGGTCGGCCGTGAGCCGCTCCACCATCGCCCGCGTCGCCGCCGTATCCGCCCTGATCGAGTCGAGCCGCCCATAGACCTCCGCCCATTTCACCCGCTCGACCGCCGCGACGAAGGCGGCGTCGCGATCCAGCGCCTCGAACATCGCCTGCACGCAGCGCGTCAGGACGACGCGCGCCTCGCCCTTCGCGAAAACCTCCATGCCCTGCGCGACCGCGCGGTCGGCCAGCGCCTGCGCATAGGCGTCGGGGCGGTAGCCTTGCGCCATCATCTGCACGGCGTCGGGCAGGGAAGCGGCGAGTTCCGGCAGATTGGCGAGCGCGACCGAGACGTCGTCGCAGAACCTGGCGGACCGCCCGTCGCGCAGAATCGTCTCGTAGTGGTCGGCGACCGCCCGCGACGCGCCGGCGAAACAGGCTTGCAGGGCGAGGGCGTCGGCGCGCAGCGCCTCGGCCGGCGCGTCGGACAGCAGCGCCCGAAACGCGGCGACCCCTTGTCGGGCGTCAGGCCGGAGCGAAAGGCGGTCCAGGTCGCGACGGCGCCCGGACGATGGCGATGATTTCGACAGGCATTCCAGAATTCAGCCGCTCGGGCCGCAAGTATAGCGTCGAAATTCGGCCGCGAAAGCTTCGTTCCCGAGTGCGGCGCGCGGCTCCTGCGTCGGCGCGGCTTGCCGTCCCGGCCCGGCCGCTTCATCCTGCCGCGATGAACCACGAGGGCCCCATGCCGCATATCGCGCCCGAGCCGCCGTCGCTCGTCATTCCCGATCTGGCCGGAAAACGCGTGCTGATCACCGGCGCCTCGACCGGCATCGGGCGGGAGCTGGCGGAGGCGTTCGCGGAGCANGGGGCGCGCGTCGCCATCCACTACGCCCATTCGGAGGACGCCGCATGGGACGTCGCCGGCGCCATCGGCCGGCGCGGCGGCGAGCCGCATGTCGTGCAGGGCGACCTCGCCAAGCCGGAGGATTGCGCAAGGGTGGTGGCCGAGGCGGTCGCCGCGCTGGGCGGGCTCGACGGGTTGATCAACAACGCCGGGCTGATGCTCGGCCGGGTGCCGACGACGGACGCCAGCGACGCGCATTTCGACGAGGTGATGGCGCTCAACGCGCGCTCGGTGTTTTCGGTCAGCCGCGCCGCCGCCGCGCATCTGAAGCAGGCAGGCGGCGGCTTCATCATCCACACGACGTCGGTGGCGGCCCGGCATGGCGGCGGCGGCGGCGCGGTGCTCTACGCGGCGGCCAAGGGCTTCGTCTCGACCTTCGCGCGCGGGCAGGCCAAGGAGCCGATCGCCGACCGCATCCGCGTCAACGCGGTGGCGCCGGGCGTCATCGAGACGCCGTTCCACGACCGTTATTCGACGCCCGAGCAGCTTGAGGCGATGCGCAAGACGATCCCGCTGGGCCGACTCGGCCGGCCGGAGGATTGCGTGGGCGCCTATCTCTTCCTCGCCTCCGACCTGCTGTCGGGCTACGTGATCGGGCAGGTTCTGGAGGTCAATGGCGGGCAGCTGATGCCCTAGACGCAGCCGTCGGAACGGAACGGCCGCCCCGCGGGGGCGGGACGGCCGTGCTGGAACGGATCGAGCGGCGCGCTGGCGCGGCTCAGGCCCGCGTCACTGACGATATTGCTGAATGCGGGTTGTGCGCAGACCCGCCAGCCCGTGCTGATCGATCGAGCTTTGCCAGCTCAGAAACTCATCCACCGTCAGCGTGTAGCGCGAACAGGCCTCCTCCAGCGACAGGAGCCCTCCGCGCACCGCGGCCACGACTTCCGCTTTGCGTCGAATGACCCAGCGCTTCGTCGAAGACGGCGGAAGATCCGCGATCGTAAGGGGGCTGCCGTCGGGTCCGATGACATATTTGACCCTCGGACGGTGGGGTTCACTCATATCGGGAACTCACGCATACACTGTGACTGAGGGTGAGACTAGGCGCGTCGCGCTTAATTTTTACTGAAGTCAAGGCATGGATTTTTCGAACGAAATCGCTTCAGGTGTTGAGAAATGGTGACTAAAGCGGGGCGCTCCGCGCAAAACCGCCCCGTTTCGGAACGCCCGCCCCGAAATCGCCCCGATAGGCCTACATCCAAGACGGACGCTTGCGTCGGGCGACCGAATGTTTTTGTGGGGCTTGGCGGCCCGGCGCGCGCGGGCCGCGACAGCGTTCGATCCACTCGATGATTCCCGCAACCGGGACTTTCGCCTCCGGCGCCGCCCTCGCGGCGCCCTCGCCGCCGGTCTGGAGGCCGGCCCGCTCGTCGCCGGAAAGACGCCGGCGCAAACGCGCGTCGTCGTCGCGATGTCGGGCGGCGTCGACTCCTCGGTCGTGGCGGCGCTGCTGGCGCGCCAGGGCTACGACGTCGTCGGCGTCACCATGCAGCTCTACGATCACGGCGCGGCGACACATCGTCGCGGCGCCTGCTGCGCCGGGCGCGACATTCACGACGCCCGCGACGTGGCCGCGCGCATCGGCATCCCGCATTACGTTCTCGACTACGAAAGCCGCTTCCGCGAAAAGGTGATCGAGCCCTTCGCGGAAAGCTACGCGCATGGCGAGACGCCGATTCCCTGCGTCGCCTGCAATCAGCACATCAAGTTTCACGATCTGGTCGAGGCGGCGCGCGACCTCGGGGCCGACGCGATGGCGACGGGCCATTACATCGCCTCGCGCGAGGACGAGGCCGGNGGGCGGGCGCTTTTCCGGGCGGCCGATTCGGCGCGCGACCAGAGCTATTTCCTGTTCGCGACCACGCGCGAACAACTGGCGCTGCTGCGCTTTCCGCTCGGCGAACTGCCTAAATCGAGCGTGCGCGACCTCGCCGCCTCGTTCGGGCTGCCCGTCGCCCAGAAAGCCGACAGCCAAGACATTTGCTTCGTGCCGACGGGAAGCTACGCCGGCATTATCGAGAAACTGAAGCCCGAGGCGGCGCGGCCGGGCGAGATCGTGCATCTCGACGGACGGGTTCTGGGGCGCCACAACGGCATCATCCACTACACAATCGGCCAACGCCGCGGCCTCGGGCTCGGCCGCGCCGAACGGCCGCAGGCCGAGCCGCTCTACGTCGTGGCTCTCGACGCCGCTCAGGCGCGCGTCGTGGTCGGGCCGCGCGCCGCGCTCGCCTCGCGGCGGGTGCATCTGCGCGACGTCAACTGGATCGGGCCGGGCGAACTCGCCGATCTGCCTGAGCAGGGGCTTGAGATCGTCGCGCGCATCCGCTCGACCCGGGAGCCGGCGCCGGCGCGGTTGCGAATCGAGGGCGCGGAGACGGTGGTCGAGTTGCTCTGCGGCGAGGAGGGCGTGTCGCCCGGCCAGGCCTGCGTCTTCTATGATTCGTCCGAAGCGCGCGCCCGCGTGCTCGGCGGCGGTTTCATCAAGTCGGCGGAATCGTCGCCGAGCGGCGGGCCAGGGCCGCGCCCGGAGGGAGCGGCGTGAGCGTGAGCGACGAAGGCAAGAGCCTCGAACACGCCCATGTCGAGGCCGCCTATGCGCGGTGGGCGCCGATCTACGACGCCGTGTTCACCGCGGTGATGAAGCCCGGCCGCGTCGCGGCCGCCGCCGCGGTCGAGGCGCTGACGCGGCCCGGCGAGACGCTGAAGCTGCTCGACGTGGGCGTCGGCACCGGGCTCGAACTGCCGATGTTTCCGCGCGCCGCGCGCGTCACCGGCGTCGACCTGTCGGAGCCGATGCTGGCGATCGCCCGCAAACGCGTCGCAGAGCTTGGGCTCGACAATGTCGAGGCGCTGATCGCGATGGACGCGATGGCCCTGACCTTCGAGGACGACAGTTTCGACGCGGTGGTCGCGCCCTATGTGATCACCGTCGTGCCCGACCCGCGGCGCACGCTCGACGAGATCGCGCGGGTGACGCGACCGGGCGGCGAGATCATTCTGGTCAATCACGTGCGCCAGGAGAGCGGGCCGATCGGCTGGATCGAGCGCTGGATGGGCGCGCATTCGCATCGGCTCGGATGGAGGCCGGATTTTCCCTGGTCGATCATCGGCGATTGGGCGGCGGCGCATCCCGAGGTGACGCTGGTCGGGCGGCGTTCGCTCAACCCGCTCGGGCTGTTCACCATCGCCCGCTTCAAGAAGTCGCGGCGCTGACGGGGCGCGGCGCGCGCGCATTGATCCTGCGCGGTTGACAGGCCGCGGCGGCCTTGCCTATATCGCCGCCGTTCGACGACGGCGACGCCGCCGCGGACCAAGACCACGACGAGCCTCGGGTGGGGCGCGTCGCAAGTGGCGGAGTAGCTCAGCTGGCTAGAGCAGAGGAATCATAATCCTTGTGTCGGGGTTCGAGTCCCTCCTCCGCTACCAAACCACCACTTCATCCCGTTTCAGCCGGTCTCATCCTGACCGCCAAGCGCCCGGAAAGCCTCTGGTTTCCAGGCTTTTCTGTGTCGTCGCGTCTCTCCACGTCGATTGACAGCGCACCGATTTGTTGGCTTCGTTGTTGGCAGATGGCGAAAAGCCAACATTGCGAAGCCAACACATGCTGACCGACACCGCAGCCCGAAACGCCAAGTCTGCGAGCAGGAAAACCCGCAAGCTCTCGGACAGCGGCGGCCTGCAACTGTGGGTCACGCCCACCGGGAAAACGTGGTGTTTCGCTTATAGATATGGCGGCAAGCAGAAGAAGCTGACCATCGGCGGCTACCCGGCGATCAGCCTCGCCGAGGCCCGCGAAGCCCGCGACGAAGCCAAGCGCCTGTTGGCCCGCGACATCGACCCGAGCCGACAAAAGCGCATCGACAAGCTCACCAAGGCCAACGCCGAAGCCAACACCTTCTCAGCCGTCGCCGCAGAACTTCTCGACCGAAAGCGCCGCGAGGGCAAAGCCGAGAGCACCATCGAGCAAATCACCCGCGTCCTCGCCATCGCAGAGAATGCGTTCGGCGAGCGCCCGATTGCATCGCTCGCCGCCCCGGAGCTTCTCGACCTGCTGCGGAAGGTAGAGCAGTCTGGCCGGATCGAGACCGCGCGCCGCGTTCGCGCCCGCGTCGGCGAGGTCTTCCGGTTCGCCATCGCGACCGGACGCGCCGAATCCGATCCGACATTCGCCCTGCGTGGCGCGATCCAGTCGCCGCGTGTCACCCACCGCGCCGCCATCACCGANCCGCGAGGGCTGGGCGGCCTGCTTCGCGCGATAGACGGCTACCGTGGTCAGCCGGCCGTCGTCGCCGCTTTCAAGTTACTCGCCTACCTCTTNCCACGCCCCGGCGAGCTTCGACTTGCTGAGTGGGGAGAATTCGATCTCGACGCCGCAGAATGGAACATTCCGGCCACTCGGATGAAGATGCGGCGACCTCACCGGATTCCGCTCCCGCCGCAGGCCGTCGAAGTCCTACGTTCGCTCCGCGCTCTCACGAACGCCAAGGGCGAAGGGCTTGTCTTCGCTGGCTACGGCATGAGCGGCGGAGAGGGCCGCAAGGTCGCGCCGAAGCCAATCAGCGAGAACACCTTGAACGCCGCGCTGCGCCGCATGGGCTATTCGTCGGACGAAATGACGAGCCACGGCTTTCGTGCGGCGGCCAGCACGATCTTGAACGAGAGCGGCAAGTTCAGCGCCGACGCTATCGAGCGCGCGCTGGCGCATCAAGACGCCGACGCCGCACGGCGCGCCTACGCGCGCGGACAGCATTGGGCTGAGCGCGTCGAGATGATGAAATGGTGGGCGGACTACCTTGACGCGCTGCGCGCCGGGTCGAAAGCCCAACAGAATTCAGGCGCATCCCGCGCCTGACGTAGTGGCCGGGACGGTGTTCGAGCACCGATCCCGGCCGATCACCCCGCGAAGTGGAGTTCGCGAAATGACGACCGAAACATTATCCGACTTCCGATCCAATTCCGATCACAATCGGATGCCGTCCGACACTCCGATTCCCGGCCTGACCGTTGAAGACGCCGCTCGAATGGATTTCGAGCCGTGCCTGTTTGAGGGTGGGGCGTGGACGCCGCCGAGCAACGAAGAGTGGTGCGCGGTGGCGGCAAAGCTGCGGCCTCCTTGGTGATGCAACGCGACAAGCCAGACCTTATTCGCATGTGCGACGAGATCGGCGGGCACGTCATGTTGGACACGATGGAATCGATTGGCGGCACGGCGAAGTTCTTGGAGGCCGCCGCCGCCATCGCGCGCTCGGCTGCGAATCGCATGCTGGTCGCTGCTGCGGCGTCGGTGAAGCCGCAGATCAGGATGCCGATGCCGAAGTCGCGGCCCATTCTATGGACGTAGCCAAGACCGCACCGCCACAGAACGTCCGCTTCGCCGCTGTCGTTGTCCCGGTTCGAGGATATGACTTCCCGCGGGCGTCATGCAGGTCGGTGCGGCGGATGCGCCGACGCAGATCCGATGGACAACCTGATCTCCTTCCACAGCGATCACATGCCGGGAACGCGCGTCCTCGTTGACGACGCTATGAGCGGCATTCTCCTTCTCTCCACCGAACACTGGTCGCTTGTTACGCCCTGGGGGCGCTCGACCCCTGTCGTGGTCGAGACGAGCCGCGTCTCCCACATGCCCGGTGAACACAAGCTGGTTGCCTGATCAACGCTGGAAAAATCGAAGGGCGGGCGCGCAGGCGCTCGCCCTTTCTGTAAGGTGACGCATGGGCACGAAGCACGGGCCGCGCCAGTCGAAGGCGCTCAAGTCAGCGGTCTTTCGCGTGGAGCGCGGCGGCTGGGCGCTGACGGACGCCGCATGGGCGGCGTTGACCAAGGCTGCGAGCCCAAGCTTCACGCCATGTTGCTGGCTACCGCCGCCGAGGGCGCGAAAGCTCTGGAGTTTGCGGCGGACGCGCCCCTATGGAACGCGGCAAACATGCCGTCGCCGCCAAGAAGGGCAAGGCCGATTACGCCAGCGCGGTTGCGAAGGCGAAAAAGATGCGCGCAATGACCATTCGCAGATCGCCGGCAAGATCGAAATCGACGCCGCCGCTGGCCGCGACTTCATCGCGAAGGCGATGAAGGTCGTGAATGCCTACATCGTCGAGGCCCGGCGCGAACCCACCACACCGAAAGCCGACGACACCGCAGCTTGGGTGGACCGTCTCGGAAAGGCCGCCGCCGCGTTCCACGCCGCCTACCACGCGCCGCTCGCGCCAGCGGCGAAGTCGATGGTCCGCGCCGACATAGAACGAATTATGCGCGAGGCGCGCGCCACGCCGGCCATTCGGCTTGCTGAGATCGCGTCGGCCTGCCAGCGCATCTCATGGGCCGCGAAAGAGGCGGCGGAAGATGTTGAAGCCGATCCTGTGCTTGAAGGCGGGGCGGCGTGGCGACGGTTCATCATCGATCTGCGCAAGCTTTGCTCTGCGTTCGGGCTTCGGACCGGCATATCGAGCACAGGCGAAGATGCGGCTTTCGTGATCTTCGTCGCCGCGTTGCTGGAAAAGCTGCCGCCCGAGCACCGCCGAGGCGGCAGCTTGGACGCGTTGGCGAAGGCGATGCAGCGCGCGGTCGAGAGGACCGTTCCCGCGAAGGCGTAGGGACACGATTTCGCGCCGCGACTGAATCGGCGTCCCTAAGCGCCGGCCGAATCGGTGACACAAGAAGAGCCGCAAAGATCGAGGCGGCGATTCTGCCGCCCAACCATTGAGGCGGTTCGATGAACATCAAAGCTCCCACGGCCGACAAGGCCGCTCCGAACATCCCCCAGCGCGACGCCTACAAGGTCGAAGAGGCCGCGCAGAAGCTCAGCTTGAGCCGCGCGAGCATCTACCGCCTCAGCAAGGCGGGCTCCATCCGCATCGTGAAGATCGCCGGCCGCACCGTTGTGCCGGCCTCCGAGATCGCGCGCCTGCTCGGCGAAGCGCCGGCCGCTCAGCCGCTCGCCGCCTGAGCAAATCGCCCCTCTCCCCCAAACGAAAGCCCCGCCGTGCGCTTCCGACGCAGGCGGGGCGGGAATTCAAAGACCAAGCAGATGGCTTCTATCATCACCCACGAGCGCAAGGAAGAGAATTCGGCGCTCCCGACGCTGCGCCTCAAGTTTTGCAACCGCGACTGCAACCTCATGGCCCCGTTCGATCTGGTCGCTGCGGTCACTGGCCTCGAAAGAAGACGCGCGCCGCGCGTTCTATGAGGCGATCACCCCGGTTGAGATCGTCGCCCGCGTGCTCGGCGTTTCCGATCAGGAGGCGGGCTGGAAGATCGTTGGTGCTGTCACTCGCGACTGCGTGACGCACGCTCGCCGCGATCCCCACTACGGCATCCCGGCCTTCTACTTCGACAGCAAGGCCGCGTAACGCCATGAACAGCGCGGCTCCCAACATCAGCCAAACGGGCGGCGCGCAAGCGCCGCCTCGCCGCGCGAACGGCTTCACCGCTTCGCGCGTGCTGTCCAACATGGACATCGCCGCGCTCGCGGAATTGCGGACCCACACCCAATGGGTCGCGTGGCGGCACAAAGAGATCGTCAAGGCGGACGGCACGAAGAAGCTGACCAAGCCGCCGGTCAGCCCGATCCACGGCGGCGGCGCGAGCCATTCCAAGCCTGCCGATTGGGGCACCTTCGATCAGGCGCGCGTCTTCGCCATGTCGCGCAAGATGGCGGGCGTCGGCTTCGTCCTCGCCGAGGGCGACGGCTACACCGGCATCGACCTCGACAAATGCCGCGATCCAGCCACTGGCGAGATCGAGCCGTGGGCGCGCGCGATCCTCGATCTGGCCGAGACCTATGCAGAGATCAGTCCGAGCGGAACCGGCATCCGGCTGATCGCGCGCGGCAAGGTCGAGCACGCGACCAAATCAGACCCCGCGCATGTCGAGATTTACGGCAAGCAGCGCTATCTCACGATCACCGGAGACCATGTCGCGGGCGCGCCGGACGACATCCGCGAGGCTCCGCAGACCATCGCCGCGCTCAAAGCCCGCGCCGCCGAGCATCAATCCGCCGCCGAGGCGCGCGCCCGCGCCGCGCAGCCAGAAGCGAAGCCGGCCGCGCCCGCGAAAGAGCCGCTCGACTTCTTCGGCGGCCGTGATCGCAAAGCGACGCCGCGTCCCGACGCGCCGAAGGCGAAGAAGCCGAAGCGCGAGAACGACTTCTTTCGCGGGGTCAACGACGCGGCGATGTGTGACCCAGGCTGGTTCCTGAACATCTTCCCTCGCGCGAAATGGTATCCGGGTTCGGGCGACTATCGCGTCTCGTCGGTCGATCTGGGGCGCAGCCTCGAAGAGGACATTTCTTTCAAGCTCGGCTCGTCGGGCGGCATTGTCGATTTTGGCGTTCATGACATGGGCGATGCTCGCAGGGGTCGTCGGACGCCCGTCGATGTCGTGATCGAGCATGGCGGCGCGCCCGACGCGAAGGCCGCCGCGTTCTGGCTGTGC
The DNA here is from genome assembly GCA_013693735.1 of Rhodoblastus sp. Taxonomy (GTDB): domain Bacteria; phylum Pseudomonadota; class Alphaproteobacteria; order Rhizobiales; family Beijerinckiaceae. The sequence continues at coordinate 1,877,286 of CP059255.1, forward strand.
GAGCGCCTTGGCAGGACGCCCGAGGACTTCGGCTGGGGCGAGCGCGCGCCCGAGCCGGCGAACGACCATCAGCCGCACGATGCTTCTGCCGAGCCGCGCGCGGGCGCTGAACGCGCGAACGACGCCAGCCCCAATCGCGGCGCGGCAAAGCCTCCGCTGATCCAGGCGACGCCGTATTCGTGGCCCGATCCGGCCAGCATCCCTGTGCGCGAATGGCTCTACGGTCGCCACCTGATCCGTCGCTTCGTCTCGACGACCATCGCGCCCGGCGGCGTCGGCAAGTCGTCTTTGACCATCGCCGAGGCCGTTTCGATGATCTGCGGCCGCCCGCTGTTGCATGGCGTGAAGCCGGCCTCCGCGTTGAACGTCTGGTTGGTCAATTTGGAAGACCCGCTCGAAGAGATCGAGCGCCGCGTCGCCGCGACGATGAAGCACTATGGCCTTCGTCGCGAGGACTGCCCCGGCCATCTGTATGTGAACAGCGGCAGGGATTGCGAACTCGTGGTCGCCAAGATGACGCGCGGCGAGATGGAGGTTCATCGACCCTTGGTCGATGCGGTCAAGGCGACCATCGCGGCCAATCAGATCGACGCGCTCATCATCGATCCGTTCGTTCGCTCGCACCGCCTTCCCGAGAACTCGAACGAGGCCATCGACCTCGCCGTGAGCGAATGGGCGAAGATCGCCGACGAAGCCAGCTGCGCAGTCGATTTGGTTCATCACGCGCGCAAGACCGGCGGCATGGAAGTGACTGTCGAGGACGGTCGCGGCGCGTCAGCCATGATCAGCGCAACCGCTCGGCGCGTGCCCTCAACCAGATGACGCAGGACGAGGCGAGCCGGTCCGGCGTCGAGAACCGCCGTCTCTATTTCCGCACGACCAACGGCAAAGCGAACATGTCGCCCGCGCCGGAATCATCGAACTGGTTTCAGATGAAGTCGGTCGATCTCGGCAACGGCAGCATGACGGTGCTCGGCGACGAGATCGGCGTCGTCGCCGAATGGAAGTGGCCCGACCCGCTCGACGATGTGGATGTCGCCGATCTCGAAGCGGTCAAGAGGATCGTCGCGTCCGGCCAGTGGCGCGAGAACGTGCAGGCCAAGGATTGGGTGGGACGGGCCGTTGCCGAAGCCCTCGATCTCGACGCCACCGACATCCGCCATAAGGACAAGATCAGGGGCCTGTTGAAGGTCTGGATGAAGAACAAAGTCTTCGTCGTCGTCCGCCGGCCAGACGCGAATGGCGACGAGCGCCCCTATGTCGAAGTCAACCCGGACACGTCCTGACCACACCTCCCGCACCTCGAAAAGGTGCGGTGCGGAAAGGCGCGGAAGGTGCGGAGAATTTACCGTTATCTGCACCTCCAGCACCTCCCGCACCTCCTTTAGGAGGGGCGGGGGTGCTGGTGCGGGTGGAAAATGAATGAAGTGGTGCGGCCTCTCAAGGTGCGGGTCGCACATCGAAGAGGTGGGACAATCATGAAGTCGAAGATGAAGCCGGCGCGCCCCGCTCAACCTCATGGCCCGAAGACCGTGGCCGGTGTCGCCCGCACGTCGGTTGCCGACGCTTTCGCCGAGATGGTCCGCGAAGTCGCCACCCTCGCCGCCAACCCTCCCGCCGAAAACCTCATCGCCGCCGCGACGCTCGCTGTCGCTGCGCTGTCCTGATCGGAGAGAAGTCATGTCCCGCACGACCGAAGCCGCCCGCGCCCGCGATTTGCTGGAGACGATCCAGCCGCTCAAAGCCTGGATCGCGAAGACCGAGCCGTCCGCCTTCGACGTGAAGTTGGCGACCGCCGTCGTCGCCGAAGCGATCCGGCTCGCGGACTTCGCGCCCGAGGAAGCGCAGTCGGTCGCCGCCGTGCTGGAGCTTCATGAAGCGGTCGCCATCGCGGAGGAAAAGAACCGTGTCCACTAAGACCGCCCTGACGCCGCGCCAGCAGCGCTTCGTCGCCGAATACCTCGTCGATCTCAACGGCACGCAGGCGGCGATCCGCGCCGGCTACAGCCCGAAGACGGCCCGCGCCATCGCGACCGAGAACCTGACCAAACCTGCCGTCGCCGACGCCATCGCCATCGAGATGGCGCGCCGGTCCGAGCGCACCGAGATCACCATCGACATGGTGCTCAAGGAGCTTGCGGCCATCGGCTTCGCGAATGCTGGCGACTTCTTCGAGTGGGGGCCGGACGGCATCGTGATCCGTCCGAAGGAGACGCTGACCCGCGAGCAGCAGGGCGTGGTCGCCGAGGTCAGCCAAACCGTGACGAAGGATGGCGGCAGCGTGCGCGTGAAGCTGCACGACAAGGCGAGCGCGCTTGAGAAGATCGGCCGCCACCTTGGCGGCTTCGGCGCGAAGGTGACGGTCGGCGTCGATCCCGACGATCCGCTCGGCGCGCTCATCCGCTCGATCCAAGGCAGCGCGCTTCCGCTCAACGACCCGAACAAGACCAAGCCGCGCGAGTGATCGCGCCGCACGAAGGAACACGATCATGGCCGCCGACTTCTTCGATCCCGCCGACCAGCTTCTTGCCGTCAGCGCCGCGCGTGTCGCCGCCGCCAGCGCGCCGCCTCCGCGCCCGCCGCGCCGGCGCAGCCCATGACGCCGCCGGCCGACATCCTGGCGAGCTTCGAGAGCGCGGCTGATCAGTATGGCGTCCCGGTCGATGCGCTGCTCGGCATGGCCGACCGCGATTCCGGCTTCGATCCGACCGCGCGCTCGCGCGCCCCGGCCCGAAGAAGCGCGGCCTGATCAACGTCTCCGACGAGGACATGGCGCGCGGCGTGAACCCCTATGACGCGCCCCAAGCGATTGAAGCGACCGCGCGTAAGCTGCGCGCGCACATGGACAGCGGCGCGACGCTCGACGACGCGATCCGCGCGCACGGCGGCGGCGACGACTATCTCAACGACGTGAAGTCGCGCGCCGCCCGCCTCGCCGACGCCCTCTATCCGCAGCAGCCGGCCGCCGCGCCCGTCGATCCGGCGGCGCACAACATCCCAGAGCCGGCGGCGCAGGGCGGCTTCTGGCGGCGCTACGCGGGCGACACGCTCGCGCATTTCGGGTCGTCGGTCGTGTCCGGCGCGGGAGATGTCGCGTCTGGCCTGGCGCAGGCCGGCGCGGCCTACGACCGCAATGTGGGCGGTTTCTGGGACCGCGTGACGGACAAGGCGCTCGCTCGCCTCGCCCATGCCTTCGGCGACGAAGAGGCGGCGCGGTCCTTCGACAAGAACGCGGGCGCGCTCTCTGCGGTCGGCGGCGCTATCGGCAAGGCGGCGCTCGACGCCTCCGGCCGCGCGATGAAGGGCGCGGGCGAGAAGATCGACGAGAAGCTCCTGTCGGTCGAAGGCAAGAAGGCGCTGGAAGGTCTCGCGCCGAGCGGCAAACTCGGCGACATCTCGACCTGGACGCTCGGCAAGGAACCGTCCGTCCAAGGCTTCTTGCTGCATGGCGTCGGCATGTTCGGCGCGATGGCCCCGATCATGGTCGGTGGCGCGATCTCTGGCCCCATCGGCGCGGCGGGCGCTGGCTCCGTCCAGATGGCGGGCATGGGGTCCGAGCAGGCGCAGCGCGAAGTCGAGCGCGCCTTCAAGACGCCTGCCGCTCCCGGCGAAGGGCCGGGCGCGAATCTGCTGGAGCAGCAGTCGAAGTTTTTCCGAGACCAGATCGCCGCCGGCAAGTCGCCGGAACAGGCGCTGGAGGCGACGAAGGACGAGGCGGCGAAATTCGGCGCGGGCGTCGGCGCGATTGTCGGCAGCGTCGGCGGCGCGATGGCGTCACGCCTCATGCACCCCGCCCAACGATGGCTCGCCGGCTCCGGCTCCGCGCGCGCGGCTGCGGCGCAGCCGGTCTGGGCGCGGTCGAGGGCGGCGCGGTCATGGCTGGCCAGAACGCCGGCGTCACGGCCGCGACCAACGCCAGCGTCGGCTTGAAGAACGACCCGACCGAGAACATCGTCGGCGACTTCGCCGCCGGCACGCTGGCTGGCCTCGTTCCGGGCGGCGTCGGCGTCGCGCGTCGCGAGATCGGCCGCCGCCTCGCCGCCCGCGCGGACGCCGCGCGTCCCGAAGCCGCGCCGCCGGAGGACATGGTCCGCGAGACGCAGCCCGCCACGCAGGCCGCTGCGCCCGAGGCCCCGCCCGTGGTGAAAGGGCCGCTCGGCAAGGCGCTCGATGCTGGCGCGCCGCACCTGACCGAAGCCGCGAAGCCGGCGGGCCGCGCCGTCACCATCACCGACGAGGCTGGCACGCACCAAGGCGTGATCGTCGGGCAGGACGCCGAAGGCGTGATGTTCCGCTCCCTGCACGGCCAAGACTTCCTCTACAGCGGTGCGGACATCGCGAATGGGAAGGTTCGCATCGACGGCGCGCAGCCCGAGCCGGTCGCCGCGCCGGAAACGCCGCGCGCGGACATTGCGCCGCGCGCTGGCGAGGGAAGTGCCGCCTCTGCGCCTGTCGCCGCCCCCGACGCATCTCGCCCGCCTGTGGCGCGCCCTGACGGGGCTGGCGATGCCACGCTGACCAAGCGCGCCGATCCCTCCGCCCGCGACGCGACCATGCCGACCGACCCTAGCGCGCCGCGCAGCGAGGCGCTGGAGCCGATGCGCGCCGAGACGCCGCGCGAGTCCGCCGCGACCGGGAAGCCAGCCAGCGTTCGGCGGAAGGCCGGCGCGAGGCCATCGCAACGCCCGCCGCCGACGCCGCGCCGCGCGCGCTCGCCGATTTGACCGAGCCCGAATTGCGTGCCCGCGTGAAGGAGATCGCCACCGAAGCGAAAGCCGATGGCGGATGGACGAAGGATAGCCGGGCCGCGCGCCGCGAGGTCGAGGCCGAAATCCGTTCCCGCCAGCCGGCCGACGAGGCTGCCGCTCGCACCGACGCGGAACAGGCCCGCCGCGCGCCGGAGAAAGCGCAGGACGCCGAACGCGCGCCCGAGCGCAGCGAGACGCCGGCCAAGCCCGAGGACGCCGCCAGCGATTATGCGCCCCGGCCGGTAACTTCGGTCAAAGAGCGCGCCACGCGCCCCGACATGGTTCGCGCCGATCCGGCCGCAGGGAAGTGGTTCGGCTCGCGTGAGTTGGCCGAGCGCTTCGTCGGCAGGAAGAAGCTCGCTGACACGCACGAGATCGTTCAGACCGGACGCACTCGCTTCGAGGCCGTGCCGAAAACCGACGCCGCCGCCCGCGCCCGCGCGCAAGAGGATCGCGCGCGCCGCGACGCCATCGACCGCGCCGCCGAGAACGCCGACCGCTTCCTGATCGGCGACAAAATCACGGCCCACTACGCAGATGGCGAAGTCGCCGGCGAAGTGAAGGCCCACACCGGCGACGGCGTGATCCTGAAGAAGGACACCGGCGGCGAAGTCTTCGTGCCGCACGCAGACATGGCCAGCGGCGAAGTCCGCCTGTCCGGCGAACCGTCGCCGCGCCGCTCGACGCGCCGTGACGCGCCCGGCGAAGGCATGAGCGCCGACCGCTGGCGAACCATCTGTCCGCCGGCCGCGACGGCGACGTGATCAGCCGACTGATCGATTCCGAACATGTCACGCTTCACGACACAGAGGAATCGCTTCCGGCTGGCGCGCGCCTCAAGGACCGCGCGATTCAGGGCGTGACCACGCCGGACGGCAAGATTCATCTCGTCGCTCGCAATCTCACGCCGCATACGGCCCGCGCCGCGCTGCTTCATGAAGCGTTCCATGCCGGCGCGGAGCCGCTGGTCGGCTCCAAGGCGTGGGCGGGCCTGATGGACCGCGTGCGCGCTGGCGTCGATCCGTGTCGCGAAGCGACACCGAGGGAAAGCCTTCTGGCGCGCGGCGCTCGACCGCGCCCGCGACGCCGGCACGCCGGAGCGGCATCTGGCCGAGGAAGTTGCGGCCTATGCCGTCGAGCATGCCGAGCGCGCGCCTGGCCTGCGCGAGATCGCCGACCGCATCGTCGGCCACGTCAAGGCTTGGGCGTTGCGCAAATTCGGCGCGCAGCTTGGCGCGGTCACGCCGGAACAACTTCGCTCGCTCGCCCTCACCGCGCTGCGTTCGTGGCGCGACAAGCCGGGCGTGCGCACCATCGATGGCCATCGCTACTCGGTCGCCGAGCGCCCGAGCGCCGCAGCGCGCGAAGACCGCAAGCCGGCCAGCACCGGCGGGCGCTCGCGCTATGCCGAAACGATCCAGCACGCCTCGGACGCCGTGACCGCGCTGATGGCCGGCGCGCGCGAAGCCCGCGACGAAGTGGGGCGCATCTCGTCCCTCGCTCTCGTTCCCGTCAGGCCGCTCTTCCTTGAGCTTGCTCGCCAGACGCCGAGCGCGCGCCACTACATCGACACGAAGCAGGCGATGGACCAGATGCGCCATCGCCTGAATCACGAAGATTCCAAGGTGCTCGACCGCTGGTCGAAGTGGGTGCGCAAGACCGAGATCGGGAAGTCCGGCCTTCGCTCGGTCAACGCCGACGCCAACAAGAGCCTCATGGACTTGATGCACGAAAGCACGCTGCGGCAGGTCGATCCGTCCGAACCGTTCAAGCCGACCTTCACGCCGGACGACGCGGCGACCCTCGCGCGCCGCGCGAATCCGAGGCGTGGCAGAAGGCTTGGGCCAAGAAGGAGACCGACGCGCAGCGCAAGGCCGACCACGAGCGCCTTAAAGAGAAGTGGGACGCCCTGCCAGAAGAGGCGCAGGACATCTATCGAGAGGTCCGCGACGCCTATTCCAAACGCGCCGACGAGACGGAGAAGGAGGTCGTCGCGAACATGCGCCGCGCCCTCGACGCCATCTCCGAGCGCGCGCAGCAGCGCCATGCCGACGAGTTGGAGCGCATCGCCGAAGAGGGCTTGACCGGCAAGGAAAAGGACGAGGCGATCAAGACCGCCGACAAGGCGCTGGCGATGGCGCTGGCCCGAACGGCCCGCAACAAGGCCGCGCGCCTCAAGAGCCTGCGCCAGCAGTTCGAGAGCAATCGGCTCGACGGCCCCTATTTCCCGCTGTCCCGTTTCGGCCAGTATTTCGTCACGGTGCGCGACGCCGAGGGCAAGGTGCTGTCGTTCTCCCGGTTCGAGAAGCGCGGCGAGCAGCGTCGCTTCGCCGAAGAGCAGCGCGCCGCCGGCAACACGGTCGAGGAAGGGCTGGCGTCGGCCAAGGGCGAGTTGGAGCGCAACATCGACCCGAAGTTCGTCGCCGACGTGGACGACATCCTCGCCGAGGCGAAGGCTCCCGACACCGTGCGCGATGCAGTTTGGCAGCGCTATCTCGAAAGCCTGCCTGACCTGTCGATGCGCAAGAACCGCATCCACCGGAAAGGCCGCGAGGGCTTCAACCCGGACGCGCTGCGCGCCTTCGCGCACAACATGTTCCACAGCGGGCACCAGCTTCGCGGCTGCGCTACGGGCAAGAGCTTCAAGGACACATCGACGCGAGCAAGAGGGAAGTCCGCAACGCGGCCGATCCCGTCAGGGCGCAAGCCGTGGTCAACGAGATGATCCGCGCCCACGACTTCGTGCTGAATCCGAAGGGGGCTGCGTGGTCGCACAAAGCGACTTCCGCCGCGTTCCTCTGGACGATGGGCTGGAACCTTTCGACCGGGCTTGTCGTCCTTCACGATCCGATCCAGCGCGGCATCTCCAACATCGGCTACGACGCCGAAACCGGCAATGTCGGCGTGAAGAAGTCCGCCGCCGCCATCGCGCGCACGTTCTCGGAAGTCTTCCGAGGCCGGGGTTTCATCGAGAAGTCCGGCCGGTTGACGCCGGAAGAAACCGACGCGATGCAGCGCGCGAAAGACCTCGGCGTGATCGAGAGCACGAACGCGCACGATCTGGCGGGCGTGGCGGACGCTGGCCTCGACTACTCGCCCTGGCGGCACAAGGTCATGCAGTCCGCCTCGCTCCCGCTGCACCATGCCGAGCGCGTCAACCGCGAAGTGACCTTCATGGCCGCCTATCGCGTCGCCCGAGAGGCCGGACTGGCGCACGAAGCCGCAGTGAAGAAGGCCGCCGACCTCACTTGGATGAGCCAGTTCGACACGCAAGCCTCATCGAAGGCGCGGTTCATGCGAGGCCCGACCGGGCGCGCCGCGTTCGCGCTCGAAACTTCCACGCGAACATCATCTATCGCATGGTGAAGGACGCCCACGGCTGGTTCAACGAAGCCACGCCCGCCGAGCGCAAGGCGGCCCAGGGGCGGTTCCTGTCCTCGCTCGCCATCACCGGCATGATGGCTGGCCTGCGAGGGGCCTATATGGCCAGCTACATCATCCCTGCGCTGGCGGGCGCGGCCGGTCTTCTCGGCCTCTACGACAAGGACAAGGACGAGCCGCAGGAGTGGCTGCGGCGGACCATCCTCAACAACATGCCCGATACGATGATGGGGCGGGCTGTCGGCGGGATGCTGATGGACGGCGTGCCCGGCTATCTGACGGGCGTCAATCTTTCGGATCGCATCGGCGTGCCCGACATCGGCTATCGCAATCCCGAACACGAGATGAGCGCCGAGAAGCTGTGGGAATATCTGATCGAGCAAGCCGGCGGACCTGCGCTCGACGTTGGCAAGAAGCTCTTCACCGGCGCGGCGGACGTGGCGCGCGGAGAAGTGCAGCGGGGCGCGGAGAAGATGCTTCCCGCCGCCTTCCGCAACGTCTCCAAGGCGATCCGCTATGCGCAAGAGGGCGTGACGGACAAGGCGGGCGACGACATCGTTGATAAGGTCGCGCCGCAGGACATCGCGAAGCAGGTCATCGGCCTGAATCCGGCCGAGATCGCAGACCGGCGCGCGCGCAACAACTTCCAACGAAACGTGCAGACCAAGATGGCGGAGAAGCGGCGCGAGACGCTGCACGTCATGACGCACGCCATCGAGAGCCACGACGCCGGCAAGATGGCGAACGCGCGCGAAGAGCTTCGGCGCTTCAACGCCAAGTTCCCCGAGAAGGCGATCACGGCGCGCAGCATCCTCGATTCCGTCAAGGCGACCAACCGGCGCTCGAACCGCAAGGAGTTCGGCGTCCTGCTCGACCTGAAGCTGGCGCGAGGCATCAAGGCGAACACGTCGCCGTCGATTTACGCGCGCGAAGAAAACGACTGACCCACAGGCTCAACAGAAAGGACCGATCATGAAAGCGCACATCACCGGCTGGACGCAGCACGGCTTCCCGCCCGAATCCGAGAGCAAGCTGCTGACGCTTCTCAAGCCGGGCGCTCACAACCTCGCAGGCGTCGCGAAGTCGGGCCGCACGAGCATCGCCGCTGATCTCGCCGTCGCGCTGGCGGCGGGCCGCGCCGGCGCGCCGAGCGGCTTCTTCGGCATGACGGTCGCCGCGCCGGTCGGCGTCGCCATCATTCCCGATCAGCGTCACAGCGCGCACATGGCGCGCGCCATCGAGGCGGCGGCCNNTTCGCGCGGCGTCACCACGCCTCTGCCGGTGGCCATCGCCGCGCCCCAGCCCGGCGGCGTCGGCCCGACCGTGATGACGAGCCATCGCCTCTCCGATCTGCGCGACGCGCTCGACGCGCCGCTGCGCGTTCTGATCTTCGACGAAATCGAGGACGCCGACCAGACGCGCGCTCGCGCGGCCGCCGAGAATGTCGCCGGCTCGCTGGGCTGCGCGGTGCTGATCATCAGCCGTCAGCCGATGAACGTCGCCGGCGCGGCGTTCGAAATCGAGAATGGCGCGCTGACCGTGCGCGACGGCCGGTATGGCGACGGCTGGCGACGCGCCTTCGCCTTCGACCGCGTGGCGCTGGCCGGCGGCGAAGTTCCCGCTCTGCGCGCCGGCAAGGTGCTGTCCTCACCCGCCAGATGGGCTCGACGGAGCCGCCGCTGCCCTGTGGTCCGCGGCGACGAGCCGCGCTTCACCGAAAAGGTGGTCGCCTTCGAGACCGGCCGCGCCATCTCGGACGCCGAGCGCGAGGCGTGGAAGGACTACAAGGTCGCCCGCAGCGCCACCGACGCCGTGCCGCAGGCGGACGAAATCGCCAAGGACGGCAAGCGCCTGATCGAGATCGTGCCGACAGATCGCGACGCCGGAACCTACAGCGCGCGCAGCACCGCCAACCGCCTCCGCGCCCTCGCGGATTCGCGCGGCATCGGCGACCGCGTCGTCATCCGCGTCAGCCCGCGCACCATCGCCGCCTTCGCGGCCTGACCAATTGGCGGGCGGCATGTCGCCGCTCGCCATATCTCCAAACTGCAAACAGGGGGAAAGACCATGACTTCCAAGACCGCCGCCGCCACCGCCGACGACGCCGACCTCGCCGCGCTGACGCCGGAAGAGCGCGCCGCGCTCGCGTCCGACGACGACGTGATGGAGACGCCCGAGCCCAGCGTCGCCGCGCAGGCCGACGAGGACGAGTTGCGCCGCGAGCCGGAAGTGCTTCTCAACGTCGCCGCGCCCGCCGGCGTGGACGATTATCTCAAGAAGATCGACGCCTACGAGGCCGAAGCCGAGCGCCAGTTCGATGAAGGCGAGATCACCGCCGCCGAATACCGCAAGGCGCTCCGCGAGGCCGCCGAGAAGCGCGGCGAGGCGGAATGGGCGAAGCGCAAGGCCGATCTGTCCGCGTCGATGAAATCGCAGGCCGAAGACCAAGCGTGGTGGCGCGCGGTGAACGACTTCATGGCGACGACTGGCGCGGCGATCAAGTCCGACGCGATGAAGCAGGCGTTCGACGAATATGTGAAGCGCGTGACCGGCGACGCGGCCAACGCGCATCTCAGCGACAAGGCGCAGCTTTCCAAGGCCTATCGCCAGTTCATGTCGGACATGCGTGGCGACGGCGCGGGCGGCGACGACGACCACGCGGCGGCTTCCGAGGCGTCCGGCTTCGCGCAGATCGACCGCATGATCGAGAACGATCCGCTGCGCGCCGAGGCCGCGCTGGCGCGCATGTCGCCGGAAGAGATGGAGCGCTATCTCCTGACGAGCATAGGCGGCGGGCCGCCGCAGCATGGTCCGCCGCGTCTTGCCGATTCAGCGCGACAGCTTTACGCTCGCCGCGCTGGCGTCAGCATCCAAGCTTCCTGCTGGCGCGAAAGCGTCGGCACCGCGTGCCTGCCGCGGAGCGCCAGCCGCCGGGCCAGCATCCAAGCTTCCTGCCGACGCCTTGGCGTCAGCACCGTGTGTCCGCCACGGAGCCCGGCGACTTTCGACCGCCTTGCCGATGCGGCGCGCCGCGCCTACGGTGATTGTGCTGGCGCTGGTCATCCAAGACCTACACGACTTCGGTCGCGACCATGCGAGTGCGCTGGAGCGCCAGTAACCGGGGCCAGCATCCAAGCTTCCTGACGACGCTCGCACGCCGCCACCGTGCGTTTCCCACTGAGCCCCGACTTCCTCATGCCCCTCATCTACGTCGAACAGCACGAACGCAATCGCGCCCGGCTCAAGCAGCTTCTCGAAGCCCGTTGGGCCGCCGAGGCCGCTGTCCAGCGTATCGCCGCCGGCGCGGATCGGGCGTCGTTTGGCATTGAGGGGCCGTCGTTCGATGAGCTTGTCGGCGAGGGCGATGGTGAGCGGAATGACGGCGGCGCGGACCATGTTGCTGTGCCCGGCGGCGCGCCGTAGAGTCGGATCGCTGTGGCCCGAGAATGCGCTAGGGGAGCCCTTCGAGGCTTGGTGGGACCGGCGCTCCATCCCGCAGCTTGTCCCCGCGAGATCGCAGCGTTACGCTCTCACAGCTACGGCCCGAGACCGCGCTAGGGGGACGCTTAGGCGTCTGATTGGACTGCGCCCTATCCCGTAGCGACCATTTCAGCTTGATGGCGTTGGCCGCTCCCGGCTTCTTGCCGATTCGACGCACCGCGCCGTGCCTTGGCCGCTCAGCTACGACCTAACGCCTTGATTCCGGGATGCGTCAGAAGGCGACTTGCGTTGTAGTTTTTGCTGCAATAAACATCTGCATGGCACGACCTCGCGGAAGACAGAAGACTGCTCGGCTGACCGTGAATCTGGACGCCCAGACCCACGGGGTCTTGCTCGCAATTGCGAAGAGGCATGACGCGCCGCTCGCATGGGTTATTCGCCGCGCCGTCACAGACCTGATCGACAAGGAGACGGTTGCTGATCCGCGTCCGCGCCGGCCGGAAAAATGGCAGCGCAGCAGGCGCGGCCATGAGCTTTGCGCGCGCCACCAGCGACCTGCCGTTCGGCAGCGAGTTCTCGCCTTCGCAGATCGACCTGCCGGAGTTGCTCGAAATCGTTCATGCGCATCAAGGGGACGCACGCGCGCTGGAAGCGGCCATTCTCGCCCGATGGTTCGCGAAGCATTCTGCGAGGTCAGGTGTGGAAGTCGAGCGGAGCAAGAACCAAGCGAAGCTCGCCAACAACTGCAAGCTCGGCTTGAACGCCTACGGCATCCTGGAGCGGGATACGGCGCGCTTCACGTCGCTCGGCGACAAGCTCTATGGTCTGCGCGGTGACGAGGCTGCGCTATATGAGGAATTGGCCCGACATATTTTGTTGAACCTCAAGGGCATGACCCTTGTGCAGTGCCTACAGGACATGGTGTCCGCCGGTGAAACCATCACGCTCGATAGCCTACGTCTGGCTCTCGGCGAGCGCGGGGTTCATTTCCCTCGCGGCGGGAAGCATCCGAGCATGATGCGGCTCTGGCTTGAGAAGGCCGGCGTGTTCTCAGGCGGGCGCTGGCTGGTGAATTCGATCAGGCTCCGAAAAGTGCTCGGCACCGACCCTGACGAATTNCCCACCTTGTCGCGGTTCACGGCTCAGCAGCGCGCATTCTTGCTGGCGCTCGCAAACACGGGCGTCACCGATCCGCAGCCCGCCAACGAGATCGCTCGGCTCGCCGAGGCGACCTATGGCGTGCGCTTNCCCGACAAAAGCCTGCCGAAGGAAGTCTTGAATGCGCTGATAGCTGCGGGATACATCGAGACCGAGAAGACCACGGCAGGCAGNGGCGCGCGGTCGTTTCGTATTCAGCCGACCGATAAGGTGCGGGCCGAAATTCTTGGTCCGCTGCTCGACCAGTTGAAGAATCAGGTTGACCCGAAGCTCCTCGAACTTCTGAAGAAGCCGCTCGGGGACATCCTCAAGGAGATCGAGGATGATGATCGCTATATCTCCGGGCTTGCCTTGGAGGCGCTCGCCTTCAAGCTGATGCGCACAATCGGCATGGACTATGTCGCCACGAGGCTTCGTGCGAGCGCTACCGGCGGCGCGGAGGTCGATCTGATCTTCCACTCGGCGAGGCTCGTCTATTCTCGCTGGCAGGTTCAGTGCAAGAACACGTCCCGTGTGTCGCTCGATGACGTGGCCAAAGAAGTCGGCCTGACGCACTTCATCAAAAGCACCGTCATCGTGATGGTGACGACGGGCGAGATCGGCGGCGAGGCCCGTCGTTACGCCAACAAGATCATGGCCGAGAGCAACCTCTCGGTCGTCATGCTCGACCGCGCAGACCTTCAAGCCATCACGGCGAGCGCGCCTTACATTGTTGATGCGTTCCGCCGAGAGGCGGAGCACGCGATGGCCCTCAAGAGGCTTGACCTCGGCGCGGGAGAATCCGAATGAGCCGCGCAACCTTGAAGCCGTTTCACGAGACCAAGCTCGGCGCAATCTATCTCGGCGACAGTCTCGACGTGATGCGAGGGATGAAGGCTGGGTCGGTCGATCTCATCGTCACCAGTCCGCCATTCGCGCTGACGAAGAAAAAGGAATACGGGAACGTCCGCGAGCAGGAATATCTCGACTGGTTCAGGCCGTTCGCTATCGCGTTCCGTCGCATCTTGAAAGACAGCGGCAGCTTGGTGATTGACCTTGGCGGCGCGTGGATGCCCGGCAAGCCAACGCGCAGCCTCTATCACTTCAAGCTGCTCATCATGCTGTGCGAAGAGTTTGGCTTCCATCTCGCGCAGGACTTCTATTGGTGGAACCCGTCGAAGCTCCCGACACCGGCGGAATGGGTGAACATCCGGCGCATTCGCGTGAAGGACGGAATCAACACCGTATGGTGGCTCTCGAAGAGCGAGTGGCCCCGTGCGAGCAACCGCCGCGTCTTGCAGCCCCACAGCCCCAGCATGGAGTTGCTGCTGACCAACGGCTACAAGGCAGCACTACGGCCGTCTGGTCACGAGATCAGCGACAAATTCAGCATCAACAACGGCGCGGCGATCCCTCCGAACCTCCTTGCGATCCCGAACACCGAGAGCAACAGCGCCTACATGCGCTACTGCCAGCGCAAGAAGCTCAAAGCGCATCCGGCTCGGTTTCCGGCCGACCTGCCTGAGTATTTCATTCGGATGCTGACCGATCCGGGCGATGTGGTGTTCGACCCCTTCGGNGGAAGCTGCGTGACCGGTGAGGTTTCGGAGCGGCTCGGACGGAAGTGGTCGTGCGCAGAGTTGGTGGAGGACTACTTGAAGGGCGCGATGGGCCGCTTCGAGGAGACACCTGTGCTCAAGCGGCCCTCTCCGAAGGACGCCGACGCCTATTATCGCGTGCCACGCCCTGGGCTGCTGTGGAACGGGCCAGACCCCATTCCCTTGGCGGCCGATGGAGGGAGAAAGAGACCAGCCAGCATGGCGAAGCCGAAGGCGGCGGAGAGCGCCAAGTCTGCAAAGCGTGGGCGCAAGGCCGCGCCCCAGAATGTTCATGAGGCTGCGAACCCAGCCGGAGAGTAGCGCGAACGCTCGGCGAGGGCGAGCGGGCACAACGCGACACTTTTCCACAGGACATGGTAAAGGTGGTGTAGCCTCTTTCTACAGGGGCATGCGGGTAGGCGCAGCGCAGGAAAATGTTGGCCTATTCGTTGGCTTCGCGCGAAATCATACCGCGCAATAACAAGCGAAATCAGGATGATACATCGTTTTTCGCATCCCTCCTCCGCTACCACCTAACCCCCGTATCGACGCGATTTCCTCCCCTTAATTCGGATTTGACGACGCCACCGCCTTCGCGGCGCGCAGGCGCACGCCGTCCCTATGACGCCGCCATGTTCCGGCCGGGCGCCTGGGCGTTTGCGACGCCGCGTTCCTTCAATGATCGACGAGACGTCGCGCGGCGCTTCGCCGCGTCCGCCCGCCGGCAGCGCATTTGATGCGGGGCTCGGCTTGGGCGCGGAGGCGCGATCGGGCTTGCGATCGGGCGGGAGGACGCTTGCGGGACGGATATTATGTATATACAAAGACGTCGCCGGCGCCGGCTGAACGAGGCGTCGCGAAGGAGAACGCCATGAGCACGTTGCCGTTTTCGCTGGTCCGCCGCGTCGGATCGCTGGTGTTTCTGTCGGGCGANGCCGGCTTCGGGCCGGACGGCAAGATCGCCGGCGACATCGCGACGCAGACGCGCCTGACCTTCGAGAACATCGAAGAGACGCTGAAGGGCGAGGGCCTCGACCGTCGCGCCATCGTCTCCTGCGTCTGCCATCTCGTGAACAAATCGGATTTCGACGGATTCAACGCCGCCTACAAGGCGTTCTTCGGCGACGGCCCGCTGCCGGTGCGCACGACCGTTCTGGCCAATCTTGTCCTCGACGCTCTCATCGAGATCACCGTCATCGCGCAGGATGCGCGGGCCTGAAGGAGCGCGTCCAATGGCAAGCGCCATCGTTCTCGGCGCCGGCATGGTCGGGGTTTCGACCGCGTTGGCGCTTCAGCAGCGCGGCTTCAGCGTCACGCTTCTCGACCGTCAGACGGCGGGGCGGGAGGCCAGTTACGGCAACGCTGGGATCATCCAGGTCGAGGCGGCCGAGCCCTACGCGCTGCCGCGCGATCCGCTGCGTCTGGCGCGGTTCGGGCTCGGGCTCGACAATGCGGTGAACTATCACCTGCGCGCGCTGCCGTCGTTCGCTGGCGCGCTATGGTCGTATTTCCTCAACTCCGCGCCGGCGGCGCATCGGCGCGCCGCCAGCGCCTACGCGCCGCTCACGCGCACGGCGACGGCCGATCATGCGCCGCTGATCGCGGCGGCCGGCGCCGAGGGGCTGATCCGCAAGAGCGGGTTTCTCGAAGCCCAGCGCGACGAGCGCGCCTTCGCCGCCGACGTGGAGCGCGCCGAGCGGATGAAGCGGGAATACGGCATCGCTTTCCGCCCGCTCGACGGCGCGGCGCTGGCGGAGTTCGAGCCCGCGCTGACGCGCCGGCTGGGCGGGGCGATCCACTGGACCGACAGCTGGACCTGCGTCGACCCTGGCGCGTTGACGCAAGCCTATGCCGCGCCGTTCGCGCAGCGTGGCGGGCGCGTGGCGATCGGCGACGCCGAGACCCTGGCGCAGGCCGGGGCGGGCTGGACGGCGACGACCCAAAATGGCCGCATCGAGGCCGAGCACGCCGTGGTCGCGCTCGGCGCGTGGTCGGCGCAGTTTCTGGCGCGGAGGGGCTATCGCGTCCCGATGATCGGCAAGCGCGGCTATCATCAACATTTCCGCATGGCGCGGCCGCCCGGGCGTCCGATCTACGACGTCGCCGCGTCGGTGCTGTATTGCCCGATGAGCGCGGGGCTGCGGATCACCTCGGGCGCAGANGCCGCCTTGCTCGACGCGCCGAAAACGCCGGTCCAGCCCAGCACGGCCTGCGCCGGNGCGCGCGAAGTGCTGACCTTCGGCGAAAGCGTGGAGCCCGAGCCCTGGATGGGCGTGCGGCCTTGCATGCCGGACATGCTGCCGGTGATCGGCGCGCTGCCGCGCCATGAAAGGTTGTGGGCGAATTTCGGACATGGGCATCAGGGCTTCACGCTCGGGCCCGGCGCCGCCAATCTGCTCGCCGAGATGATGGCGGGCGGGCCGGGGCCGGCGCGGCGGGCCGGGCGTTCCGGCCGAGCCGATTGAGCGGGCTTTGACGCGCGCCTCCGCGTGAAAGGGTCGCGCGGGGGCTTTCCTTATCTCCGACAATATGTCTATACTTATTTAAACGCATCGGAGGGCACGCTCATGAGCCGGAACGCGCAGGCGCCGCGTTTGCTCCAGAACCTTCGCTTGTTCGAGGGAACCAGCGCTCGCGCCGACGTGGCCGCGGGCCAGATTCTGATCGTCGACGGGCGGATCGCGGCGATCGGGCGGCGGATCGAGGCTCCGGAAGGCTGCGAGGTCGTCGACGGGGGCGGGCGTCTGGCGACGCCGGCGTTGATCGACTGCCACACGCATATCGTCCACGGCGGCGACCGCGCCCGCGAATTCCAGATGCGCCTTGAGGGCGCGACCTACGCCGAGATCGCCGCGCAGGGCGGGGGCATCGTCTCCTCGATGCGCGACACCCGCGAGGCCTCGCTCGAAAGCCTCGTCGATCAAGCGACGCCGCGCGTCAAGCGGCTCCTGGCCGAAGGCGTCGGGACCATCGAGATCAAATCCGGCTATGGCCTGGCGATCGAGCCGGAACTCAACATGTTGCGCGCCGCGCGNCGNCTCGCCGAGCGACTGCCGGTGCGGGTGCGCACCAGCTGGCTCGCCGCCCACGCGCTGCCGCCCGAATATCGCGACGACCGCGCCCGCTACATCGACGAGGTGGTCATCCCCGGCCTTCGTCTGGCCCATGCCGAAGGGCTGGTCGACGCCGTCGACGGCTTCTGCGAGCATCTGGCGTTCTCGCCCGCCGAGATGGACAGGATCTTCGACGTCGCGGACGAGCTGGGGCTGCCCGTCAAGCTGCACGCCGAGCAATTGTCCCACCAGGGCGGCGCGGCGCTGGTGGCGCGTCGAGGCGGACTGTCGGCCGACCATCTCGAATGGCTGACGGCGCAGGACGCGCAGGCGATGGCCAAGGCCGGCGTCGTCGCGGTTCTGCTGCCAGGCGCCTTCTACATGTTGCGCGAGACGCGCAAGCCGCCGGTCGAGGCGCTGCGCGCCGCAGGCTGCGCGATGGCGATCGCCACCGACTGCAACCCCGGCACGTCGCCGATGACCTCGCTGCTGCTGGCGATGAACATGGGCGCCACGCTGTTCGGCATGACGGTCGGCGAATGTCTGCATGGCGCCACGGGCGCGGCCGCGCGGGCGTTGGGGCTCGCCGGCGATGTCGGCGCGCTGCGCGTCGGCGCGCGCGCCGACATCGCGCTTTGGAACGTCCGNCACCCCGCGCAGCTGATCAACCCGATCGGCTTCAATCCNTCCACACCCGCTATTTCGAAGGACAAGAGGTCTGAGATGACGCTTACGCTCGTTCCCGGCCGCACGCCGCTCTCCATGCTCGAAGCCATCTACTGGAGCGGCGAGCCCGCGCGTCTCGACGCGGCCTCGCACGCCGCCATCGACGCGGCCGCCGCGCGCATCACCGCGGTGGTGATGGGCAACGCCGCCGTCTATGGCGTCAACACCGGCTTCGGCAAGCTCGCCTCCATCAAGATCGACCGCGCCGACGTCGCGACGCTCCAGCGCAATCTGATCCTGTCGCATTGCTGCGGCGTCGGCGAGCCGCTTCCCGACGACGTCGTGCGCCTGATTCTGACGCTCAAGCTGATCTCGGTCGGCCGCGGCGCCNNCGGCGTGCGGCGCTCGCTGGTCGAGCTGATCGAGGGCATGCTGGAGCATGGCGTGCTGCCGATCATTCCCGAAAAGGGCTCGGTCGGCGCGTCGGGCGATCTCGCTCCGCTCGCGCATATGACGTCGGTGATGCTGGGCTATGGCGAGGCGCGCGTCAAAGGCGTGCGGATGGCGGGCGCCGAGGCGCTGGCCAGCGTCGGCCTCGCGCCGATCTCGCTGTCGGCGAAGGAGGGGCTGGCGCTCATCAACGGCACGCAGGTGTCGACGGCGCTGGCCTTGGCCGGCTTGTTCCGCGCCCATCGCGCGCTCGCCAGCGCGCTGGTGACGGGCGCGCTTTCGACGGACGCCGCGATGGGCTCGACCGCGCCGTTCATCGACGAGATCCACACGCTGCGCGGCCATCAGGGCCAGATCGACGTCGCCGCGTCGCTGCGCGCGCTGCTCGACGGCTCGGGCATCCGCCTCGCCCATGTCGAGAACGACGAGCGCGTGCAGGACCCCTATTGCCTGCGCTGCCAGCCGCAGGTCGACGGCGCTTGCCTCGACGTGCTGCGCCAGGCCGCGCGCACGCTGGAGATCGAAGCGAACGCGGTGACGGACAATCCGCTGGTGCTGTCGAGCGGCGAGGTCGTCTCGGGCGGCAATTTCCACGCCGAGCCGGTCGCGCTGGCGGCCGATCAGATCGCGCTCGCTGTCGCAGAGATCGGCGCCATCGCGCAGCGTCGCATCGCGCTTCTGGTCGATCCGGCGCTGAGCTACGGGCTGCCAGGCTTCCTGACGCCCAAGCCCGGCCTCAACTCCGGCCTGATGATCGCCGAAGTCACNGACGGCGGCCTTGATGAGCGAGAACAAGCAGCCGCCCACCCCGCCTCCATCGATTCAACGCCGACCTCCGCCAATCAGGAGGATCATGTGTCGATGGCCTGCCACGGCGCGCGCCGGCTGTTGCCGATGACGCAGAATCTGTTCTGGATTCTCGGCGTCGAGGCGATGATGGGCGCGCAGGGCGTCGAGTTTCGCGCGCCGCATGTGACGTCGCCGCTTCTGCTCGCCGCGAAGGCAGCGGTGCGCGCGCGCGTCGCCCCGCTTCAGGAAGATCGTTACATGGCGCCCGACATGGCGGCGGCCGGCGAATTGATCGCCTCCGGCGCGCTGATCGACGCCGTCGGCGCGCAATTCCTGCCGGCGCTGCGCTAAGGCCGCGACGGCTCGCGCCGCATCGAAAGACAAGAAACGAACGAGGAGACGACGAATGACGACCCAAACCGACAATCCGCGCTACAACGCCCGCACCGTGCTGCCGCCCACCGGCCCCGATTTCAACGCGAAGAGCTGGATGACCGAGGCGCCGCTGCGCATGCTGATGAACAATCTTCATCCCGACGTCGCCGAAAGCCCCCACGAACTCGTCGTCTATGGCGGCATCGGCCGGGCGGCGCGGACCTGGGAGGATTTCGACCGCATCGTCGCCACGCTCAGNGATCTTGAGGAGGACGAGACGCTGCTCGTGCAGTCGGGCCGCCCGGTCGCCGTCGTCAAGACCCATCGCGACGCGCCGCGCGTGTTGATCGCGAACTCCAATCTGGTGCCGCACTGGGCGACCTGGGAGCATTTCAACGCCCTCGATAAGAAGGGCCTGATGATGTACGGCCAGATGACGGCCGGGTCCTGGATCTATATCGGGTCGCAGGGCATCGTGCAGGGCACTTACGAGACCTTCGCCGAAGCCGGTCGCCAGCACTATAGCGGCGACCTCAAGGGCAAGTGGGTGCTCACCGCCGGTCTGGGCGGCATNGGGGGCGCGCAGCCGCTCGCCGCGGTGATGGCGGGCGCGTGCTGTCTCGCCGTCGAATGCGACGAGACCCGCGCCGACTTCCGCATCCGCACCCGCTATTGCGACGCCAAAGCGCACACGCTCGACGAGGCGCTGGCCATGATCGAGCGCTGGACCAAGGCGGGCGAAGCCAAGTCCGTCGCGTTGATCGGCAACGCCGCCGAGGTCTTNCCGGAGCTGGTGCGCCGCATGAAAGCGGGCGGTCCGCGTCCCGACATCGTCACCGACCAGACTTCGGCGCATGATCCCGTGCACGGCTATCTGCCGATCGGCTGGAGCGTCGGCGAATGGCGGGCCAAGCAGGAGAGCGACCCGCAGACGGTGGACAAGGCGGCCCGCGCCTCGATGCGCGCGCAGGTCGAGGCGATGGTCGACTTCTGGAACGCCGGCGTTCCGACGCTCGACTACGGCAACAACATCCGCCAGATGGCGCTGGAGGAAGGCTTCAAGGACGCCTTCGCCTTCCCCGGCTTCGTGCCGGCCTATATCCGCCCGCTCTTCTGCAAGGGCATCGGACCGTTCCGCTGGGCTGCGCTGTCGGGCGACCCGGAGGACATCTACAAGACAGACGAGGCGATGAAGAAGCTGTTCCCCGAGAACAAGCATCTTCATAACTGGCTCGACATGGCGCGCGAGCGGATCGCGTTCCANGGCCTGCCGGCGCGCATCTGCTGGATCGGCCTCGGCGATCGCCATCGCGCAGGTCTGATGTTCAACGACATGGTCGCGCGCGGCGAGNNCAAGGCGCCGATCGTGATCGGCCGCGATCATCTCGATTCCGGTTCGGTCGCTTCGCCGAACCGCGAGACCGAGGCGATGAAGGATGGATCCGACGCCGTCTCCGACTGGCCGCTGCTCAACGCCCTGGTCAACACCGCCTCGGGCGCGACCTGGGTCAGCCTGCATCACGGCGGCGGCGTCGGCATGGGCTTCTCGCAGCATTCGGGCGTCGTGATCTGCGCCGACGGCACGCCGGAAGCCGCGCGTCGCCTGGAGCGCGTGTTGTGGAACGATCCCGCCTCCGGCGTCTATCGCCACGCGGACGCCGGCTACGACATCGCCATCGAGCATGCGCGCGCGTGCGGTCTGCGTTTGCCCTCGATTCTGGGCAACCAAAATTCAGGCTCCGCGCGGGCGGCCGCGCGGAGCCTTTCTTCCCCAAAGAGCGGGACGCCGATCGGCGTCCCGCTCTTTCGTTCCCGCCGCTCTCGTCGATCAAGCTTTCAGCAGCGCCTCAAGCTCGTCGGCGAAGCGCTCGTTCTCGGCGGCGTCGCCGATCGTCACCCGAAGGAAGGTTTCATAACCCTTTTCCTTCCAGGGCTTGACGATGACGCCGCGCGCGAGAAGCGCCTGCGCGATCTCGGCGGCGGAGCGCCGGACGTTGACGAACAGGAAATTCGTCTGAGAGGGCGCCACCTTCAGACCCATCGCTTGAAGCCGCTTCTCAAGGATAGCGCGGTCGCGTCGTATGCGCGCGGTCGCGTCCTTCATCCAGGCGACGTCCGACAGGGCGGCGCAGGCGGCCGCCTGCGCGGCCGCGTTGACGTTGAAGGGCGTGAGCGCCGCACGCATCAGCCGCGCGATTTCGGCGTTGGCGGCGACGCCGTAGCCGACGCGCAGCCCCGCCAGGCCATAGGCCTTGGAGAAGGTGCGCAGCACGACCCAGGCGAGATCGTCGCGCCCGGACAGGAAGGCCAGGCCGTCGGGATGCTTGTCGTCGATCGNCTCGAAATAGGCCTCGTCGAGGACGAGCAACGTGCCGTTCGGCACGGCGTCGACGACGCGCTTGGCTCGCGCGGCGTCAAGCGCGGCTCCGACCGGATTCCAGGGCGACGAGACGAAGGCGATCTTCGGCCCCTTGGCGATTTCGGCCACGAGGCTGTCGACGTCGAAGCCGTATTCGGCCGTCATCGGCGTCTTGACGACCGTCGCGCCCGCCGCGAGCGGTTCGATTTCATGCAGTCCGAAGCAAGGCGCGACGGTGAGCGCGACGTCGCCGGGCGACAGATAGGCGCGGCTGAGCGCGGCGATCAGCTCTTCGGAGCCGTTGCCGCAGACGATGCGATCGACCTCGACGTTCAACTGGCNGCCGAGGGCGGCGCGCAAGGCCGTGCAGGAGGGATCGCTGTAGCGCGCGACGTTGAGGCGCGAGAGCGCTGCGGCGACCGCCGGGGAGGGGCCGTAGGGATTTTCGTTGCTCGCCAGCGCGGCGACGTCGTCGCGCCCGCCGACGCGCCGCGCCTGAGCGATCGACAGGCCGGCGTTATAGGCGGGCAAGGCCGCGACGGCCGGATTGGGCGCCACCGTCGGCGCGAAATTCTTGTTCATGTTCAACTCCCTTGATCGTCGTCGAAGGTGCGTCGGCGGCATCGCGGCGCAGCGCATCGCGGCGGCGGAAGGACGACGAGGCGCAGAGAGCTAAACCCGGCATTGACAAAATTTCAAGTATAGACATGATGCGGGTGTCGATCGTTTTTCGCCGATGGCGAGGGGCGGGAGGCCAAAGGACGTTTGCGCCTTCAGCGAACGCATGTGCGCAAGAACCAACACCCATCGTCGAGGAGACGCCAATGCTTTTCAAATCCGCGGCAAAGGCCGCCGTGTTCGCCGTCGCCGCCGTCGTCGCGCTGGCGGCTCCCGCGTGCGCCGATCAGCTCGACAAGATCAAGGCCGCCGGCAAAATCACCTTCGCGACCGAGATGCACTACGCGCCCTTCGATCTGCTGGAGAAGGGCGAATATCGCGGCATCTGTCGCGGNCTCGGCGACATCGTCGCGCAGGAGCTGGGCGTGAAGGCCGAGTATATGGATCTGCCCTGGACGTCGGTTCTGCCCGGCCTCGAAGTTGGCAAGTTCGACATGACCAACGCGCCGGTGACGATCACCAAGCAGCGCATGGAGCGCTACGCCTTCACGCTGCCGATCTCCGAGGCCACGGTCGGCCTCGCGAAGAGCGCCAAGGACACCTCCATCAACAAGCCGGAAGACATCGCGGGCAAGACCGTGGGCGCGCAGAAGGGATCGCACGATCTCGACGAGCTCAAGGCGTTCGCCGGCAAACTCAAGGACGTCAAGATCAAGGAATACGCCTCGGTCGACGAGGCCTACGCCGATCTCGTGGCCGGCCGCATCGACGCGGTCGCCAACGGCGCGCCGCTTAACGGCTACGTCGTGTCCCTGCGTCCCGACACCTTCGCGCTCGTGAACCCGCCTTTCGGCGAAAAGGCCTATTTCGCTTGGGCCGCCCGCAAGGGTCCCGACAGCGCCCGCCTGGTGGCCGAGATCGACCGCATCTTCAACCTGATCAAGGATGACGGCCGCCTCGCCAAGATCCAGACGAAGTGGCTCGGGCGCCGGTCGCGNCTGCCGCGCGAGTTCCCGACGCCGCAATAATCCGTCGCCCGTTTGGCTAGTCGCAGCGGCGGGCGGCCCCGGGCCGCCCGCAGGCGGGAGGTTGGCGTGTTTTCCTTCAACGTGCTCATCGAGAATTTTCCGCAACTGGTGTCGGCGGCGCGCTACACGCTGCTGGTGTCGTTGCTCGGCGTCGCCTGCGGGTTGACGCTCGGCGCCGTGCTGTGCGTCGCGCGTCTCGCCCATTCGGCGATCATCAGCCGCGCGGCGGCGATCTACATCAGCTTCTTCCGCGGCGTGCCGCTGCTCGTGCAGCTCCTGATGTTCTATTATCTGCTGCCGGTGATCGGCATCAACGTGCCGGCGCTTGTGGCGGCCGTGGGCACGGTGGGCCTGTGCTCGGCCGCCTATGTCGCCGAATATCTGCGCGGCGCGATCAACGCGATCCCGGCGGGGCAGCGCGAGGCCGCGATCGCTCTCGGCTTCTCGCCGGCGCATGTGTGGACGCGGATCATGTTGCCGCAGGCGTTCAAGATCGCGTTGCCGGCTCTGGTCAACGAATTGATCCTGCTGGTCAAGGCGTCTTCGCTGGTGTCTCTGGTGGGCATCGTCGAGGTGACGCGCATGAGCCAGTCGTTGTCCTCGGCGACGATGCGGCCGCTCGAAATCTACTCCGGCGCCGCCATCATCTATCTCGCCATCAATCTCTGCCTCGCCGCCCTCGGCCGCTACGTCGAAGAGAAGGTCGCGATCTGATGGAAGCCGCTCTCCTCCTGAAATACGCGCCCGCGCTTCTGACGGGCTTCTCCATGACGGTGTTCACGTGGCTCGTGGGCACGCTGTGCGGCATGGCGCTCGGTTTCGCGATCGCTCTTGCGTTGCGCTACGCGCCGCGATGGATNCACCTTTCGCTGCGCGCCTATATCGAGGTCATTCGCGGCACGCCGTTTCTCGTGCAGGTGTTCCTGCTCTATTACGGCGGTCCCTTCCTTGGCCTCAAGCTTGGCAGCCTGAGCAGCGGCCTGCTCGCTCTCTCGGTTTATGGAAGCCCTTATTTCGCTGAGATTTTCCGCGCCGGCCTGCAATCGGTGCCGAAGGGCCAGATCGAGGCGGCGCGCGCGCTGGGCTACGCCGAGCCGACCATCGTGCGGCGGATCATGATCCCGATGCTGATGGCCTCGACCCTTCCGGCGCTGATCAATTTCGCGATCATCATGACCAAGGAAACGGTCATCCTGTCGGTGATCACGGTGCCCGAACTTCTCTACGAGGTTCAAACGATGTCCGCGGAGACCTTCGCGTTCGTCGAAGCCACGTTCGCGCTGGCGGTGTTCTTCTGGCTCTTCGTCGAGGCGATCTCGCGCTTCGGCCACATGCTCGAACGCCGCGTCACTTTCTTTCTCCAGAAATAGGCCCGCGCCATGTCCGTGCCCGTCTCCTACGCCGACGTCGTCAACGTCTCGAAACATTACGGCGAGTTTCACGCTCTCAAGGACGTGTCGCTGCATATCGCCCCCGGCAAGGTGACCTGCCTGATCGGGCCGTCCGGGTCGGGAAAGTCGACCCTGCTGCGATGCATCAACTTTCTCGAAGAATATGATTCCGGNGAGATCCGGATCGACGGNCGGCTCGTCGGATACGAGACGCCGGGCGGACGCAAGATGGCGCCGGCGACGCTGCGCGTGTTGCGGCGCAAGATCGGCATGGTGTTCCAGCAGTTCAATCTGTGGCCGCACATGACGGCGTTGCAAAACGTCGCCGAGCCGCTCGAATGCGTGCGCGGCATCAAACGCGCAGAGGCCGAAGACATGGCGCGCGAGGCGCTCGCCAAGGTCGGTCTCGCCGACAAGACCGGCAATCATCCGATCCGGCTGTCGGGCGGCCAGCAGCAACGCGTCGCGATCGCCCGCGCCATCGCGATGCAGCCGCGCATCATGTTGTTCGACGAGCCGACGTCGGCGCTCGATCCGGAGCTGGTCGGGGAGGTGCTTCAGGTCATGAAGACCTTGGCGGCCGAGGGCATGACGATGGTGGTCGTCACCCATGAAATGGGCTTCGCCTCGCATGTGGCCGATCAGGTGGCCTTCATGGTGGCGGGGCGGATGGTCGCCGTCGGCGCNCCGCAGGAGATTTTCCGCTCGCCGCAGGACGAGCGTCTGCAAGCCTTTCTCCAGAGCTACCATGAACGCAACGACATTTGACCGCATCGCGGCCCGCGACGGCGACGGCGCGGGGCGTCGATCTCGGAGCCGGCGGCGCGGGCGGGTCTGGCGGGAGACCGCCACGAGATCGGGCCTGTGCATCGCGTCAAGGACGTGCTGAAGCCCTTGCGGGACGAGGTCGGACCGGGCTTCGCGTTGCTTGGCTTCGCCTGCGACGAGGGCGTGCGTCGCAACATGGGGCGGGTCGGGGCGGCCGAAGGGCCGGCCGCGATCCGCCGCCGGCTGGCGCGATTGCCGGTGCACGAGGTCGCGCCGATCCTCGACGCCGGATCCGTGAGTTGCGTCGGCGCCGATCTCGAATCGGCGCAGGAGCGGCTCGCGCGCGCGGTCGCCGCGCTGGTGCGGCGCGGCTTTACGCCGTTGGTGCTGGGCGGCGGGCACGAGGTGGCGTTCGGCTCGTTCTGCGGGCTGATCGACGGGCTCGGCGAGGCGGGGGATGGGCGACGCGTCGGCATTCTCAACATCGACGCGCATTTCGATCTTCGGCATGCGCCCGAACGTAGCTCCGGCACGCCGTTCCTCGACATCGCGACGCGTTTGCGCGCGGCCGGGAGGGGCTTCCACTATTTGTGCGTCGGGATCGGCGCGCAGGCCAACACCGCCGCGCTGTTCGAACGCGCCGACGCTTTGGGCGTGCGATACTGGCTCGACGAGGATTGCCGCGCGCCTGCGCTCGGGGCGACGCTNGAGGGGATCGACCAGGCGCTCGCGACCTTCGACGATCTCTACCTGACGATCGATCTGGACGCGCTTCAGGCGGCGATCGCGCCGGGCGTTTCGGCGCCGTCGCCGGGCGGGATTTCGCTTGAGGCGCTGGAGGCGGTGGTCGATTTGGCGCGCGCCAGCGGCAAGCTGCGTCTGGTCGACATCGCCGAGTGCAACCCGCTGGTCGACCGCGACGAGGCGACTGCGGCGGTCGCGGCCAGGCTTGTGTGGCGGCTGCTGTTCTCGGGCGAGGCGCGTCGTCGACGCAGCTGACGGCGCGCCTCGGCCCGCGCGGCGGCTATTGCGTAAGCCGCGCGACCACCTCATGCAGCTCGCCGGGATAGGTGAGCAGCGCGAAAGTGATCGGGGCCGCCTGAAACTCGGTCAGGCGCTCGATCTCCAGACAGGCGGTCGTTTTCCTCACCTTGAGCGCGCGCGCGACTTCGGCGGGCGGGGTGACGGCGCGGATGGTGTGGCGCGCCGCGCTCCAGGNGATCTGGGTGAGCAGCCAGGCGCCGACGGGCGTCTCGTCGAAATCGGCGCCCTCGGCGGCGGGGACGGCGGTGGCGTTGATGATGCGGCGCTCGTAGCAAAACGGCGCGGCGTCAGCGAAATGCAAGGTCTCGACGGCGCGGATCTTCTTGATCGCCGCGTCGCCGCGCAGGCGCCGCCGGTCGTCGGCGGAGGCCTTGCGCAACTGCGTCGTCAGCGTTTTGAAGCTGTAGGCGTGACCCGCGGAGGCGACCTCGTCGGAGACGTTGGCGACTTTCATCGTCGCCGATTGCAGGCGCGGCATCGCGACGACGGTGCCGAGCTTGCGGCGGCGCTCCAGATAACCCTCGCGCGTGAGCTGGGTCAGCACCTTGTTCATGGTCATGCGCGAGACGCCGTGGTCGGCCGCCATGTCCGTCTCGAACGGTACACGGTAGCCCGGCGCCCATTCGCCGGAGACGATCTTGTCGCGGATTTCGGTGATAAGGCGCTCGTGGAGCGTCTGAGCGGGCCGCTCGTTCATTGCTATGTCGGTCTCGGTCGCGTCGTCTGGACGGGGAGGCGACACAAACCATGAAAGGCGGGCGCGGGCAAATGCGACGTCGCGCGATGCGCGCGTCCGCACCCCGCGGCGCGGGCTTGGCCGGCGCAGGCGCTGTCGACGCGAGACTGCGTTACGCCGCCGCTCGATAGGAAAGCTGGACGCCGCGGCCGCAGGCGGGACAGGCGCCGATGTCGCGCTGGCGCGGGCGCAGACCGTCGCGATCCTCCAGATCGGCGGACCAGATCACCTCGCCGAGGCGAATGTCGCGCACGGCGCGATAGGCGGGTGACCTTCGTCGCAATGCAGCCAGTCGCCGGCGGCGCATAGTATTTCGCGAGTGTTCATGAGCGCGTTCCGTCAAAGGACGTCATCCGCCTTGAAGCGTCGCGCCGGAATGCAAAGCGAGGCTTAACGCCGCCGCCCGCGCCGCGCTCAGGCTTAACCGAAGCTTGTGCGGGCGGCGCTTTCGTAACGGCGCCGCGTCGCGATTTCTTCACATCGCGGGGTTGAAGACACGCAGACGATGGCCGTCCGGGTCGAGCGCGACGAAGGTGAAGCCGAAATCCAGGCGCGTGGGCGCCTGCGCAATCGCGACGCCGCGCGCCGCCCAGGCGTCATGCAGGGCGCGCACCTGATCGGCTTCGACGACGGCGCATAATTCGCCGCCGCCGGGCGCAAGCGTGGCGCGCGGCTCGACCTGCGCGACGTTCCAAAGCGCGAGCCTGAAGCCGGAGCCCATCTGGAACATGGCGAAATTGTCCGAACCTTCGAGCGGGGGCCCGAACAGGGGCTCGTAAAAGGCGCGGCTGCGGGCGACGTCGCCGACATAGAGCAGGACGAGAGAGGGGGAGAGGGAAGGGGAAGGGTCATGGACGGCTCCTTTGGTCGGGAGCCAAGCGATAGGGTCACCGCGCGTCAGATTCCGTCAGCAGCGTCGAGGCCGGCGCTTTTGCGCCAGTCGCGCAACAGGGCGGCCGCGCGCATCGGAATGCGGGCGTCGAGCATGCGCGCGTCGCGGATGCGGTCGAGGCGGAAATGGCGGAAGTCGGCGCGCAACTCGCACCAGGCCGCCAGCACCAGCGCCGCGTCGAAAAAGCCGATCGCCGTTGGCCAGACGACGCGCAGGCTGACCGAGCCGCCGGCGTCGACATAGTCGAGTTCGAGCTTGCGACGGGCGGAGAGGGCGGCGCGTAGAACCGGAAGGCGCGCGGCGGCGTCGTCAAAGCGCGGGGCGACGGGGATCAGGGTCGCGCTCGCGAGGGCGTCGTCGCGTTCGGGCGGCAGCACGGCGGCGATCTTCGCGAGCGCGTCGCGGGCGGCCGCGCCGAGCGCGGCGTCGCCCTGCTTGGCGACCCAACGCAACCCGAGCGACAGAGCCGCGATCTCGTCCTGCGTGAACATCAGCGGCGGCAAGGTGAAGCCGGGGCGCAGCACATATCCGACGCCGGCCTCGCCTTCGACCGCCGCGCCTTGCGCGCGCAAGGTTTCGACGTCGCGGTAGAGCGTGCGCAGGCTGACGCCAAGCTCCTCGGCCAGCTCGCGCCCGGGCGCGGGCGCGCGTCGGCGGCGCAGGGCCTGCACCAGATCGAGCAAACGGGCGGCGCGGCTCACCGGGCGCGGGCTCGACGGATCGCCGGGGCGGTCGCGGCGGGGTCGATCATCTCTGGCTCATCTCTGGCTCATCTCTGATTCATCTCGGCTCATCCCGGCGCGCTCCGTCCGCGCCCTCGCGCCCGGCTGGCGCGCAGCGATCGCGGCGATCGGGCGCCGCGTCGCGGCGCAGCCAGTCTAGTCGCGTCGATCCGCCGGCGCAGCGCTTCGTTCGCGTCGAACCTTCGCGAGGCCTGCTCGGAGCCGTCGCGTCGAAGCCGCAACGAGCTGTGGACGTCGCGCGCTTGCACCATCGTCGCGCTTGCGCGGCGCCGCTCGCCGCGATGCTGGAGCGCCCCCGCTTTCGATCCGACAGCGGTTGAGTGTCATGACATGCGTTCTGCGGCTTAGCGCGCTCGGTCTGGGGCTCGCCGTTTCGGCGGCCGGTCCGGCCGCCGCCGGGGCGTTCAATCCCGCGGCGGGCGAAGGCGTGGCGATCCTGACCGCAGGATTTTCCGACGGGCGCGATTTCGTCGACGGGGCCGGGCGAAAGCTGCGCGCGCCTGGCTATCGCAAATTCGAAACGCAGGCGCATCTCGAATATGGCGTGACGGACTGGCTGGCCGCGCTCGCGCGGCCGCGCGTCGCGGCCATTCACGAAGACGGGCGCAAAGGGTTTCGCGGCGTCGGGGTCGGCGCGGGCGAGTTCGGCGTGCAAGCGCGCTTGTGGCGCGCGGGCGGCTGGGTGATCTCGGCGCAGGCGCTCGGACGCACGCCGGCCGCGCCGGGAGGGAGATTCGCAGGCTGGGAGGATCGCGGCGGCGTCGAAGCGCGGCTCGCGCTCGGCCGCAGTTTCTCGGCGTTCGGTTCGCCGGCCTATCTCGACGCGCAAATCGGCGTGCGCACGCGCGGCGGGCGGGCGGACGAGCTGGTGGCGGAGCAGACTTTCGGGCTGCGGGCGACCGGGACGCTGCTGGCGCTGGCGCAGATCTTCACGACGCGCTCGCTGGAAAGCGTGCGCCGCCGGACGGCGCGGGGCGCGCCTGAAGGCGCCGTTCGGGTCAAGGCGCAGCTTGGCCTGGTGTATGACGTCACGCCGTTCTGGTCGCTTGGCGCGGCGGCGTTCCGGACCGTTCTCGTGCGTGACGGCGCGCGCGAAAGCGGCGCGACGCTGTCGGTGTGGCGGCGATTCTAACGCGCCGGCGCGGGAACCGGCGCGCCTCCTCAATGGGCGTTGCTGTAGGTCTTCGGCGAGAAGGCCGTCAGCAACAGGATCTTGAGATCGAAGCCGAAGCTCCAGTTGTCGATATAGAAGAGATCGTGCTCGACGCGGGCGCGCATCTTGTCGTCGGTGTCGGTCTCGCCGCGTAGGCCGCTGACCTGGGCCCAGCCGGTGATGCCAGGCTTGACGTTGTGACGGCGGGCGTAGAGCGCGATGCGGCGCTCATAGGCCTGATCGTGGGCGAGCGCATGGGGGCGCGGGCCGACCAGCGACATGTCGCCGCGCAGCACGTTGAAGAGCTGCGGCAGCTCGTCGATCGAGAGGCGGCGCAGCCAATGGCCGACGCGGGTGACGCGGGCGTCGCCCTTGGTCGCCTGACGCACGACCTTGCCGTCGTCCATCGTCGACATCGACCGGAATTTGAGAACGCGGAAGGGCTGCTGATTGAAGCCATAGCGGCGCTGGGCGAAAAACACCGGGCCCTTGCTGTCGAGCTTCACCAGAGCGGCCACCACCGCGAAGACCGGCGCGAGCAGCACCAGCAAGGTCGCCGACAACGCGACGTCCATGACGCGCTTGGCGATGATCTGCGCCGGATTGAGCGGACGGTGGACGAGGAACAGGCTCTGCAAGGAGCCGATTTTGTCGATGCGGGCGCGCTCGAAGCGTTCGAGCACGCGCTCGGGGCCAAGATGAATCGCGGCGGGCACCCGCAGGAAGGCGTCGACGGTGGCGTCGATGGTCTCGGTGTCGGACCAGGGGGCGAGAATGAAGACATCGTCGGGGCGCAGCATGCGGGCCGAGGCGGCGGCGAGCGCGAGGTCGTCGGGCAGCGTGCCCATGCCGCCGCGAAGCACGGCGGCGGCGACGACGTCGAGGCCCATGCCTTTCAAATCGTGGCGGCGGTTGAAAGCGGCGATCTGCTCCTCGCGGCCGACCAGAAAGACGCGCCGCGACGCCATCGCGCCCGCCGCCCCGCCCGAGCGCACGAGATGGACCAGCGCCGCGCGGGCCAAAGCCAGGCTGGCGAAGCCGAAGATATAAACGAAGACGCTCGCGCCGCGCGAGAAGTCGGCCGACGTCTTGGTCAGGAAGGCCACCGCCAGAGCGCCCATCGCGGCGAGATTCCACTGCATCACGAGCCGACGCAGATGGCCTTTGAGGGACAGATAGTTGTCGATCACATAATGACGCGACAGAAGATTCGGCGTCACCACGAACAGCGCCAGAATGGCGCCCAGTCCGAGATAGGCGTCGACCGCCACCGCGCCGCCATAGATGGCCTGATGGTAGACCAACCCCGCGCCGCCAGCCGACAAGATGATGGCGCCGGCGTCCGACAACAGCGACAGCAGGCTGAACGCGACGCGGACCGCGGCGGTGTTGCTGTTGGGCATCGCCGCGTCCCAGCCGCGGCGGCGAGGCGGCTCGAAGCCGGCCGGGACGGTCGCGGGAGACGGAGCGGCGGCGGCGTGGCGCAAATGAGAAAACTGGGCTCGCACGGGCTTATTTCCCTCTTGGGACGCTTGCGGAGCGAAACGGCACAGGTGCGTCGGCTTCCGATGGTCTCGACCGTCGACGCGGCAAAAGGCGTGCCTTCGACCTGTCCCATGCGCCGCGGTCCGAGGGTTCCGAAAACGGAACAAAGACGGCCGGACCGGGCGCAGGCGGCGAAGGCTCCGCGAAGCCACTGAAAAATAGGGGCGCGCGGCGGAGCCTCCATAAGTTAAGATTTGGTTAACTGTAAAGGTGAACGGCGCTCACGGCGGGCGGGGAGTCCGCGTCGGGGCTGGAATCGGCGGTTTCACGAAATGCGACATTTTGTCGCATGCTTTCCTGCGGCGCCGGGCGCGGTTTCCCGATCGGCGGGCGGGAGCCGCCGCGGCGCGTCATGGTGAATGTTTCGTAAGGATTGATGCTTAATCGTGTCCTTCGATGTGGGTTTGTTCGGGACGAACGCGTTTTGGCCAAGCGTGAACACAGGCGGGCGACTGCGCCGGAGCGGACCATGTCCGAGCCGATGCTTAGTCCCGACGTCGATCCCGGCGAGGCCGATCTCGCCGAGATCGGGGCGGCGCTGCGCCGGCGCCTGGCGCTGATCGCGTTGACGACCGCGCTGGCGCTGGGTCTGGCGCTCGCCTATCTCGCCGTGGCCAAGCCGAAATATGTCGCGACGACCTCGATCCTCATCGACGCGCGGGCGCGTGCGCCGATCGGCGCGGACGGCGTGCCGCCGCCGAGTTCGCCGGACCTCACCCTGATCGATTCGCAAATCAAAGTGATCAGCCCGAATCGGTGTTGCGGCGCGTGGTGACGGCAGAGCGGCTCGATCGCGATCCGGAATTCGCGCCGACCACGCCGGGCTTGCGCACGCGGCTGATGCAGATGATCGGACTCGGGCCGAAAGCGCCGACGCCGGGCGAGGTCGACCTCGCGGGCCGCGCCATTCAAGCGCTGGCCGAGGGCGTGTCCGTGCGCCGGTCCGAGCGAACCTACGTTCTCGACATCGACGTCTCGACGCAGGACCCGGAGAAGTCGGCGCGGCTCGCCAACGCGCTCGCCAAGGCCTATCTCGACGATCTTCAGGCCGCGCGCGACCAGGCCGCGAAAGCCACCGGCGACCAGATCCGCGCCCGCCTCGACGAATTGCGGCGCACGGTCGAGGAGGCGGAGCGCAAGATCGTCGACCATCGCGCCCAGAACGGTCTGTTCGACTCCAACGGAAAATCCATCAACCAGACAGATCTCGGCGAGGTCGGCCAGCAGATCACCCAGGCGCGCGCCCGCGCCGCCGAAGCCAAGGTGCGGTGGGAGCAGACGCGCAAGCTCGCGCGCGACGGCGCCACCCCGGAAGGATTGATGGAGGCGGCCAAGTCGACCCTGCTGGAGAAGCTGCGCGGCCAACTCGCGGAAATCCAGAGGCAGGAGTCCACCTATTCGAAGACGCTGGGCCCGCTGCACCCCGCCTATATCGAACTGCGACAGCAGATGGCCGACACGCAGCGGCTGATTCGCGCGGAGACGGCGCGCCTGGTGGAGGTCGCCCACACGGACTATCTGGCCGCGCGCGCAGGAGCAGGCCGCGCTTGGGCGTCTTGGAGGGTCAAAAGACCGCGCCGAGGTCGACGAAAAGGCGATGGTCAAGCTGCGCGAGCTCGAACGCGACGCCGCCGCCAGCCGGGCGGCCTATGAGCGCTTCCTGAAAGCGAGCGCGACGATCGCCGAAGACACGCCGGGCGGTCCGTCGGCGCGCATCATTTCGCCGGCCGTCACGCCGCTCGGGCCGGCGAGCCCGAAAAAGATTCCGACGCTGATCATCGCTCTGGTGGCGGGTCTGGGCGTCGGCGTGGCGCTGGCTCTGATGCTCGACTTCATCGCCGCCGCGCGCCGGCGCGCTGGCGCGGGCCGAGCCGGAGGCGGCGCGCCGCCGCGTCGCCGTCGAGGAGGAGGACGTTCAGGAGGAGGCCGAGGCGGCGCGCGTCGCGGAGCGCGACGTTCAGGCCCGCCCCGCTGGCCGTCGCGGCCGCGCGCTCCAAACGCGGACGAGGGAGGCCGACGAAGAGGAGCAGGCGCGCGACGAGGAAGAAGACGAGAACGCGGCGCCGGCGCGCGATCGGCGCACGACGCCGCCTGTCCCGGCCGCGCCGGTGGCGCTCGACCTCGCCGCCTTCGAGGAGGATCCGTTCGCCGACGCGTTGGGCGAGGACGAAGCGGCGCGGATGCGCGAGGAAGTGAAAGTGTGGCGGCTGCTCGACGCCGCCGGCGTCGGTCTGACGCATGGATTGCGTCGGGCGGCCCTGTTCGACGCCTCCTCGCGCCCGCGCGAGGGGCTGCCGACGCGTCGCGACGGCGTTGGCGCGAGCGGCGGCGGCGCGCGGCGACCGCGTTCTGGTTCTGGCGGGACGCGGCTCGCTGGCGCTCGACGCGCTGCTCGCCTCGGAGGCGTCGCGTTCGGTCGAGGTCGACGGCGCGCTGCGGGTCGCCGCGCCGGTCGCCGACGGTTCCGAGCGCGTGCATGTCGCCGCGCCCGTCGACGTCGCGCCAAGCCGCGAAGAACGCCGCCGCAATCTCGGCGAGGCCCGTCGCGCCTTCGATCTCCTGATCCATGACGGCCCCGAACCCGGCATGACGCGGGCGCAGCTTTCGCCCGCGTCGACGCCGTGTTCGTGTTGATCGGTCCGCGCGACGCGGCCGAGCGGGTCGAGCAGGCGCGCGCGGCGATCGAGCGGGCGGGCGGCGTGTTCGGCGGCGTGTTGACGATCGGCGCGCAGCCGCGGCCCGGCGCGCGGAGCGCGGCGTGAGCGCGGGGCGGCGGCGCGCTTTCTGCCGCCGCGTCTGGCGGCGCGCGCCAACACCATGCTGCGCATCAGCGCGCAGGCGCTGATCGTCGCGGCCTGTCTTGCCTTGTTCTCCATTTCTCCGGATCTGCTGGCGCATTGGGGCGTGCCCTACGGCACGATCGGCGGCTCCGCGCCGGCCAAGGTGCATCCGGGCACCTGGCTGATGACGATCGCGGTGACGCTGGCGGCGTTGCGATTCTCAAGTCCGATCACCTTCGCCGTTCGGGCGGCGGCGCTGTTTCCGGGGCTGCTGGTGTTCTTCCTGACCTGGGCGTTCCTGATGTGGTACGCGATCCGGGTGCAAGGCCAGCCGTTCACGCCGATGATCGACAGCTTCCTGCTGCCGTTCGTGACGTTGCTGGCCTTGTCGACGCAGAACGACGACACCAAGCGCGGCGTCGCGCTGGCCTTGCATGCGCTCCTTTTCGTCAACGCGCTTCTTGGCCTGGCCGAATATCTGCTGGGCTTCCGCACGACGCCGCTGGTGGCGGGCGACATCGAGCTGGAGACGGAGTGGCGTTCGACCGCTCTGATCGGCCATCCGCTCTCCAACGCGGTGATCATGGGCTCCTATATGATCATCATGAGCGTNGGGGGCGGGCGCGATCTGCCGAAATTTCTCCGGCCGGTCGTCACGCTGGCGGCGCTCGCCTCGATGGTGGCGTTCGGCGGGCGGACCTCGCTGGTGCTGGCTTTGCTGGCGATGGCGGGGGTGTTCTTCGTTCGCTTCGTCGGCGTGCTGCGCGGCGACACAGTCGACGTGCGGATGACGGCGGCGGCGATCGCGCTGGCGCCCCTGTTCGGGGTGGCGTTGGCGGCTCTCTACGCCTCGGGCTTCTTCGACCAGATGCTGGAGCGTTTCGTCAACGACAACGGCTCGGCGCGCGCGCGCTGGTGATGCTCGGGTTTTTCCGGCATCTGGCGGGAGGAGATCATGTTCGGGCCCGTCGGCGACAAGATGGGCGGCTTGCAGCGCCTCGAAGGCGTCGAATATGGGCTTGAAAGCTTCTTCGTCGCCTATGTGCTGGCGTATGGGCTGATCGTGGCGAGCGTNGTTTTCGTCGGCGTCGCGTTCTTNTGCCGCGAGATCGTGCGCGCCTCGACCCTCCCGGCCATCCTGCCGCTCGGCTTCTTCTTCGTCGTCGCGGCGACCTCGGTCAGCCTGTCAGCCAAGACGACGACTTTGGGCATGCTGGTTGCATTGCTGCTGACGATGCTCAGGCCGCGCGCTCAAAAGGGGCGAACGTGATCTGAAATGGTTCAGGAGAGTCCCGCAATGGCGCCACATCCCGCCGACGCCCGCCGCGCGCCCGGCCCGGAGGGCGGCGCCTCGACGCCATCGTCGACCGCACCCATTGCGGACGCCATGTCACCGGCATCGAGCGGATCACGCTCGATCTGTTCTCCGACGCCGCGCTGGCGCCGCTCAAGGTGCTGGGCGTGGCGGCCGGCGGACGCGTCGACATGACGCTGCGGCAGACCTTCTTTCTGCCCTGGCTCGCGGCGCGCCACCGAACCGCGGCGATCCTGTGTCCGGGTTTTCCGCCGAGCCCGCTGGTCACCGCCTTCGGGGCGCGGGTGCTGCCCTATATCCACGACCTCTTCCTGATCACCCGCCCGCAGGACCTCAATCCGCGCGCCAAGATCTACATGGCCAAGCCGTTCGCGCTGGCGGTCAAGCGGCTGCCGCGCTTTCTGGTGAATTCGGAAGCCACCGCCCAGGAGCTGCGACGCTTCTGCCGGCCGGACGCGGAGATCACGCTGTATCGCCCGCAGGTGCGCAACGTGTTCGGGCTGACGCCCGGCGACCGCGCGACGCGCGGCGACGCCGGCGACGGACCGCGGCTGCTGGCGCTCGGCACGGTCGAGCCGCGCAAGAATTTGCGCGCGGCGGCGGCCGTCGTGGCGGCGCTGCGGGCGCAAGGCCATCGCGGGGCGAGCCTCGACGTGGTGGGGCGGCCCGGCTGGGGCGACGACGCGGCCTGGCTGGCGACCCAGCCGGGCGTCACGATGCACGGCTATCTCTCGGTCGATGCGGCGCGCGCGGTGGTCGAGCGCTGCGACGCGCTGATCTCGACCGCCCATGACGAGGGGCTCGGGCTGCCGCTGCTCGAAGCCCAATATGCCGGCCTGCCGGTGATCGCGCCGGATCAGCCGGTGTTCCGCGAAGCGTTNGGGGTGAGCGGAACCTTCATCGCGCCGGCCGATCCGGCGGGCGCGGCGCGCGTCGTCGCGGAGGTGTTCGCGCGGCCTGGCTGGCGGGCGGCGGCGACGGCGGCGGCGGCGGCCAATCTGGCGCGCTGGAACGCGCAGGCCGAACGCGATCGCGCCAACGCGCTCGATACGGTCGCGCGCGCGCGGCGCCCGGAGCGCGGCCTGATGCTGATCCGCCAGACGCTGCAATATCTGCCCTCGCAATTGCTGGCGCCGCTGCTGCAATTCGTCGCCGCGGTGGCGTGGACGCATTGGATGGGCGCGGCCGAATATGGCGTGCTGGCGATCGCGATGGCGGCGCAGGATCTGGCGTTCTTCATCTGCCTGGGCTGGTGGACGCAGGCGACGCTGCGCTACCTCGGCGACGCGCACGGCGTCGACGAGCGGCGTCGCTACGCGGCGAGCGAAACCGTCGTGCTGCTGGTCACGGGCGTCATTCAGGCGGGCGTCGCCTGGGCCGCGGTCGCGGCGACGGACGCGCCGATGACGCGGTCGCTGGCGCTTTCGGTGATGGCGTTCACCGTGACGCGGTCGCTGGCCGCCTATCTCGCCGATCGGGCGCGGGCNGGAGGGCGCATTCTGCTCTACTCGCTGTCGCAGCTGGTCGGGCCGGCGCTCGGCCTCGTCTTCGCCTGGCTGGCGCTCACGCGCTGGAGCCCCACCGCCGACGCGGCGCTNCTGGGATTCGCGCTCGCGCAGGCGCTCGGCGTCGTCGTCGTCGCGCCGCCGATGGGGATCGGGCTGCGCGTGACGGGCGCGGATCGCGCGGTCATGCTGAAGGCGCTCGCTTACGGAGCGCCGCTGATCATGGCGGGCGCGCTCACCTGGGTGTCGACCAACGGCGTGCGGGTGATCGTCGAACATCTCGGCACGATGGCCGACGTCGGATTGTTGTCGGTGGGCTGGGGGCTGGGTCTGCGGCTCTCATCGGTGGCGGCGATGCTGTTCGCCGCCGCGGCGTTTCCGCTTGCGCTCAAAGCGATGCGCGAGGGCTCGCGCGGNGAGGCGCTCGGCCATCTGTCGATGAACGGCGCGTTGCTGGCCGGTTTGCTCGCGCCGATGGCGGCGGGGCTGTTCCTGATCGCGGCGCCGCTGGTGGAGATCATGGTCGCCGCGCCCTATCGCGAGGCGACCATCGCCGTGCTGCCGGCGGCGACGCTGGCNGGGGCGGTGCGCAACTGGCGCGTGCATTTCGTCGACCAGACCTTTCTCGTGCTGGAGAAAACCTGGACGCTGACGGCGGTGACGGTGGTGGAGGCCGCGCTGACGACGATCGGCTGCGTGATGGGAATGCGCGGCGCGGGCGTGCCTGGGGCGGCATGGGGCGTTTGCGCCGGCATGGCGGCGGCGACGCTCGTGTCGCTCGCGCTGGCGACGCGGCTCGGGCTCGCGGCGCCATATCGGGACATGGTCTCGATCGCCTTGGCCACGGCGGCGATGGCGGGGCTGGTGGCGGCGGCGCCGTCGAATCTACATCCGGCGGGGCTCGAACTGGCGGCGCGCGTCGCTATCGGCGCCGTGGCCTATCCGGTGGCCCTGCTGGCGCTGCATGGCGGGCTGCGGCGATGGCTCGCGCGGCAGATCGCGCGGCGGCGCGGCCGGGGCGGGCTGCGCCAGAACGGGACGGAACCGGTGGCGAGGGATTTGCAGCGGACCAGACGATCCATCGGACGCAAGACATGACGACCCATTTCATGACCTCGCATTTCACGGACGGCGCCCAGGACGCGGCCTCGCCGGTCACGGCGCAACGCGCCCAACCGCAGACGCTCGCCGCGATCGACGGGCAGCCGATCAACGTCGCCACCTCGCGNCAGGCCGTGAGCCTGGCGGCGGACAGAGCGTCGGCGCGTNNCGGCTTCACCCTGTTCACGCTCAATCTCGATCATCTCGTGAAGCTGCGCGCGGAGCCCGATTTCGCGCGCTGCTATCGCAACGCGACCTTCGTCACGGCGGATGGTTGGCCGATCGCATGGCTGGCGCGTCGNGCAGGGCGCGGCGGGGTCGAGCGCGCCACCGGCGCCGATCTCGTCGAGCCGCTCTGCGCGCAGGCGGCGCGAATCGGAGCGCCGGTGCATTTCTTCGGTTCCTCCGACGCGACGCTGAAGAAGGCCGCGCAGGTTCTGACGCAACGCTATCCCGGGCTGATCGTGGCCGGCATGGAGGCGCCGCCGATGGGCTTCGATCCCCGGTCGCCGGCGGCCGAGCAGGCGGGCGAGCGTATCGCCGCCTCGGGGGCGCTGTGCTTCGTCGCCTTCGGAGCGCCCAAGCAGGAGATTTTCTCCGAGCGCATGGCGCGCCGGCATGGCGGCGTCGGCTTCGTGTGCATCGGCGCGGCGCTCGACTTCATCGCCGGNCGAAAAGCGCGCGCTCCGGCGCTTCTTCAGCGGCTTGGAATGGAGTGGGCGTGGAGACTGCTGAGCGAGCCGCGACGGATGTTCGCGCGCTACGCGCGTTGCGCGGCGGTGTTCGCGGACGTGACCCTGCGCGCGCGCGCGCCGCGCGTCGGGCGGCGAGGAGGCTTCGCGATGAAACGGCGACTTTGCCTGATGCATCCGATGGACCCGCGCGGCGGCAAGCTCGGCGGCATCGAGACGCATGTGCGGCTGATCCTGTCGCGCCACCCCGACGATTTCTCCGTGCTGTTCGTGGGCGTCGACGAGTTTGGCGANCCGCGAGCCGGCAAGGTCTCGCCGCTCGTCGTCGACGGGCGCGAGATCGACTTTCTGCCGGTCGCCGCGATCGGCGGCGACAAGATCAATCTCGCCGCCAAGAGCATTGGCGCGTCGACGACGTTTCAGTTCGCGCGCGGCGCGGTGCGCCATCTGGGGGCGATCCGGCGCGCGCTCGGGCCCGGACCGGCGAGCGCCGATCTGCAACGCTTCGAATTTGCGCTGATNCCCAAGCTGCTCGGACTCAAGAGCGTGCAGATGGTGCATGGCGAGGGCTCGAAAGAGCAGAAGATGGACAGCCTGATCAAAAAATACTGGTTCGTCCACGCCGCCAACGAAAAGCTGGCGCTGCGCCTCGCCGACCGCGTGATGTGCGTCAACGCCAACATCATCGAGCGCATGAAGACGGAGTTCCCTGGGCGGTGGCCNAAATCCGAAGTGCTGACCGTGTCGGTCGACACGCAGCGTTTCGCGCCGCGCGGCTTCGATCTGTCGGACGGCGTTTTCAAGGTGATCTTCGCGGGCCGTCTCGACGCCTTCAAGGATCCGCCCTTGATGTTCCGCACGCTCAAGCGCGTGCATGAGCGGCTCGGCGGCAAGCTCGAATTTCACTATGTCGGAACCAGCGAGCCGGAGCGCTACGCGGAGTTCAAGCCGATCGAGGGCTTCACGGTGCGCCACGGCTTCCAGTCGGCCGACGGCGTCGCAGCGCTGGCGGGGCGGGCGCATGCGGGCGCGCTCACTTCCTATTTCGAGGGGATGCCGTGCTACCTGCTCGAAACGCTGTCGGTCGGGCGGCCTTTCGCGGCGATCCGGCTGCCGCAATATGATCCGCTGATCGTCGAAGGCGTGTCGGGCCATATGGTCGAGCGCAGCGAGCCGGAGAACGCGTGCGAGGACGCGCTGGTCGAGGCGTTCGTGAAATTGCGAGACGAGGTCTTTTCGGGCCGCGTCGATCCGATGCGCGTGCACGCGCTGGTTCAGCCCTATTCGGTCGAGACGCAGATGGCGCGGCTGTTTCAGCGCCATCGCGAATTGCAGGACGCCGCGGCGCGCGCCCGAGCGGCGTGAGCGCGGCGCGCGTGGCGCCCGTCAGGCTTGCGCCGCCTCGCGTTCGATTTCGTCGAACAGGGCCGCGTAAGCCGCGACCGCCGCGGCGACGGAGAAATCCGCCGCGCGGGCCTGGCGCGGCGCCGGATCGCCGGGGTCGGCGAGCACGCGGTCGATGGCGAGCGCCAGCGCATCTTCGTCGCCGATCGGCACCATGACGCCGTGGCGACCGTTTTCAAGAATTTCGCTCGGTCCCTCCGTGCGGGTCGAGACGACGGGAAGACCGAAGGCGAGCGCTTCGGCGACGACCAGGCCGAAGGCCTCGGAATCCGCGGAGGACACGAAACAGCGGGCTGTCTCGTAAAAGCGCCAGGGCTCGGACTGATACCCTGTCAGGACGACGCGGTCGCCCAGATGAAGGCGGGCGACCTCGGCCTCGATGCGCTCGCGGTCCGCGCCTTCGCCGAGCAAAGTCAGGCGCGCCCCGGCGTGGTCACATGCGCGAAGGCGCGCACGAGCATCGGAAAATTCTTGTAGGTGGCGATCGGCCGGAGGCCAGAACATTGGGCGCGCGTTGCGCCAGGGTCGCGGCGGAGATCGGCTCGGCGGCGCGGGCGAGGACGGGGTTGTAGATGCGTCGCGTGCGCTGGGCCGAAACCTTGAAACGGCGCCGAGCATAGGCGTCGAGCCCGTCCGAGACGGTCACGGTGCGCGCGAACAACCGACTCGTCGCCGGCAGCATCAGCGCGCCGAGGCGACTGAGCAATTGCGGCTCGGAATGGAAATAGCCGTGCAGGCTCTGGGCCGCGCGGTTCAGCCGCCCGGCCGCGGCGGCCGCGACGAACAGCTTGAGGTTGGAGACGCCGATGCCCGAAAGAGCGACGTCGGGGCGCTCCTGGCGCAGCAGGGCCGCGAGCGCGCGCGTCGAGGCGAAATGACCTTTGGGAAGCTCGACGAGGCGAACGCGCGGGTCGAGATAGCCCGATTCTCCTCGGCGGCGCGATCGCAGACGAAAATGACGTCGCAGCCGCGTTCGACGAAGCCCGAGGCGAGCAGGCTCATCACACGCTCCGCGCCGCCGCCCGCCAGCGCATGAGTATAGAACAGGTATTTACGCTTCACGTCGGCCAGCCGCTTTCATCTTGTCGAAGCACCTTATACTAGCAGTCGAATCAAAGCATCGCACGTGAAAGCGCGTGGTGAACGACGATCACGCGGGGTCGCTCAAGTTGTCTTGTTCCGGGCCCCCGCCTCGCCTAGCTTTCGCCCAAGGGGGACAAGGCATGGGCGCAAAAGAGCTTCTGCTCGCGATCGATCAGGGCACCACGTCGAGCCGGGCGATTGTTTTCGACGGCGCGTTAAACATGCGCGCCTCGGCGCAGCAGGAGCTGACGCAGCATTTTCCGCGTTCGGGCTGGGTCGAGCACGACGCCGAGGAAATCTGGGCGAGCGTCGTGGCGACCTGTCGCGAGGCGATGCGGCGCGCCGAAGCGCGCGCGCAGGACATCGCCGCCATCGGCGTGACAAATCAGCGCGAGACCGTCGTGGTCTGGGAGCGCGCGAGCGGCCGTCCGATCCATCGCGCTCTCGTCTGGCAAGACCGGCGCACGGCCGATCGTTGCGCCGCGTTGCGGGCGGGCGGCCATGAGGCCATCGTCGCCGCCAAGACCGGGCTGCTCGCCGATCCCTATTTCTCCGGCGCGAAAGTCGCCTGGATTCTCGATCACGTCGAGGGCGCGCGGGCGCGCGCGGCGCGTGGCGAACTCGCCTTCGGCACCATCGACGCCTTCCTGATCTGGAGGCTCACGGACGGGCGCACGCACGCCACCGACGCCACCAACGCCTCGCGCACGATGCTCTACGACATCCACGCCGGCGCTTGGGACGAGGAGCTGCATCGCCTGCTCGACGTCCCGCTCGGCATGGCGCCTGAGGTTCGCGACAGCGCAGGCGATTTCGGCGAGACGACGCCGGCGCTGTTCGGCGCGCCGATCGCCATCCGAGGCGTGGCGGGCGACCAGCAGGCGGCGATGGCGGGGCAGGCGTGTTTCGAGCCGGGCATGGTGAAGTCGACATATGGAACCGGCTGTTTCGCCTTGATGCATACGGGCGAGACGGCGGTCGCCTCGCGCAATCGGTTGTTGACGACGGTGGCGCTGCAATTGCGCGGGCGGCGCAGCTTCGCGCTCGAAGGAGCGATCTTCGTCGCCGGCGCGGCGGTGCATTGGTTGCGCGACGGGCTCGGCGTGATCCGCTCCGCCTCGCAGAGCGACGCGCTGGCGCAGGAGGCCGATCCCGAGCAGGACGTCGTGTTGGTGCCGGCCTTCGTCGGCCTCGGCGCNCCGTATTGGGACGCCGAATGCCGCGGCGCGCTTTATGGGTTGACGCGCGCGACCGGACCAAAGGANGCGCGCGCGGCGCTGGAGGCGGCCTGCTTTCAGACGCGCGATCTGATCGACGCGATGAAGGCCGATCTGGGCCAGCGCGCAGGCGAGGCGACGTTGCGCGTCGACGGCGGCATGGCGGCGTCGGACTGGACCATGCAGCGGCTGGCCGATTTGCTCGCCGCTCCGGTCGACCGGCCGGAGCTGGTCGAGACGACGGCGGTCGGGGCGGCCTATCTGGCCGGGCTCGGGGCGGGCGTCGCGCCGGCCCCGGAGGCGTTCGCCGAGCGCTGGCGGCTCGATCGGCGGTTCGCGCCGGCCATGTCGGCGTCCGAGCGGGCGCGGCGGCTGGCCTTGTGGGACGAGGCCGTCGCGCGCACGCTGACGCGCCGCTGACCCCGTCGCCGCGCTCCCACGAATCAAACGCGCCTATCAAGCGCGCGATTCAGACGTGCGAAGGCGTCGTCGGGACGCGGCGGCGCCTCTGTCTGCTGCGCCCATGAACGCGGACATACACGCGGACATACACGCGGAAGTGAACGCCGACATGAACGCGTCGATGTCAGAGGTCTGGCTTGGGCTCCGCCGGGCGTCACCAGCGACGCCATCTCCGGCGCGCCCATCCACGACGCGCCCGTCGTGCCCGTCCGCGCGGGCGGGGAGCGCCGCCGCGGCCCCAGCCGCGTCCGCGAGCGACCTCCAACTCAGGCTCCCCCTTGACGGAGAGAGCGGGCGCGCCGGCGCGAGAACGATGGCCGGCGCCGCCGTCGCGGGGACGACGACGCCCCATCCGATGAGACCTAGAACGAACG
Source organism: Rhodoblastus sp. (assembly GCA_013693735.1). Taxonomy (GTDB): domain Bacteria; phylum Pseudomonadota; class Alphaproteobacteria; order Rhizobiales; family Beijerinckiaceae. Next base: position 1,921,134 of record CP059255.1, read on the forward strand.
AACGACGAAGCATTCACAGTCCTACCTGGCGCCAAACGGCGCTAACGCCGAATGGGGTCTAACTCGCGACGAGCGCGGCGCGACGATCTCGCGCCATACGCCTCGCCCGTCGCAAGCGCGCTTACTCGCGTTGGCGGCGGCGGCGCATCCGCCGTCGACGGCGGCGCGCGGGCGGCGGAGACGGCGCGGCTTGGGACGCCGGCGCAGGCGTCGACTGGGTCGTCGGGGTGGGCGCCGAGGCGCCGCCCGGCCTGCGGCGCCCGGCGGAACGGGGCGCCGCCGGCCGCGGGCGCAGGCGAGGGTTGCATGGTCTGGGCCAAAGCAGGCGCCACGGCAGCGGCGCCGGCTGCGCCAATCAGGCCGACGAGAAGCGTTCTGCGATCCATCGGACTCGTCTCCTGGCGCCCATGATCGCCCCCAGCTGAGCCGACGCGGGGCGACGGCGCGTCGGTTATGAAACGACAACGCCGCGCCGTCCGAAACGTTCGACCGGGGTGGCCGCGCGCCCGCGCGCAAGGGTGGCGACGAACGGCGCTCCTCGCCGCGCCGGATATGGCCTTCGGCCGCCGAGCTTTCCGTCCGCCGCGACTGGACAGAGCGCGGGAGGGGCCGCACGATCCGCCTTGACGTGCGCAGGGAGGAGCGCGATGCGCAATTACGAGGCTTATCTCAATCTGATCGGCGGCAAGTCGACGCCGGCGCAGGATGGGCGCACGCTCGACGCCGTTTGCCCGTCGGACGGTCGCGCCTTCGCCTCGACGCCGCGGTCGGGCGCGGCGGAGATCGACGCCGCGGTGAGCGCGGCGCGCGGCGCCTTCGAAGGCGCGTGGGGCAAGCTGACGGCGACCGAACGCGGCCGCCTTCTGGTCAAGCTCGGGCAGGCGGTCGCCGACAACGCCGACGAACTCGCCGCGCTGGAGTCGCGGGATTGCGGCAAGCCGCTCAAACAGGGCCGCGCCGACATGGTCGCGACGGCGCGCTATTTCGAGTTTTACGGAACCGCCGCCGACAAGCTTCATGGCGAGACGATCCCGTTTCTCAACGGCTACACGGTGGCGATCGTGCGCGATCCGCACGGCGTCACCGGCCATATCGTGCCGTGGAACTATCCGGCGCAGATTTTCGGGCGCTCGGTCGGCGCGTCGCTGGCCTGCGGCAACGCCTGCGTGGTGAAGCCGGCCGAAGACGCCTGTCTGTCTTTGATCCGCATCTGCGAACTGGCGCGCGACGTCGGTTTCCCGGATGGCGCGCTCAACATCGTGACCGGACTCGGCGGGGAGGCGGGCGCCGCGTTGTCGAGCCATCGCGACGTCGACTTCATCTCCTTCACCGGCAGCCCCGACACGGGCGCGCTGATCCAGTCGGCGGCGGCGAAGAACTCGATCGGATGCACGCTCGAACTCGGCGGCAAGTCGCCGCAACTCCTGTTCGCCGACGCAGACATCGAGGCGGCCGCGCCGGTCGTCGTCAACGCCATCGTGCAAAATGGCGGGCAGACCTGTTCGGCAGGCTCGCGCGTGCTGATCCAGCGCTCGGCCTACGACCGGTTCGCCGCCGCCATCGCCGAGCGCTTCGCGAAAGTCGTCGCCGACCATCACGAGCGCGACCGCGACATGGGCGCGATGATCAATCCCAAGCAGCGCGACCGCGTCAACGGCTTCATCGACCGCGCGCGCGCCGAAGGGCTCGCGGTGATGGCGCAGGGAACGGTGGCCAGCGACGCCCCCGCCAGCGGCTTTTACGTTCGCCCGACCATGTTCGGGCCGGTCGACCCTTCGCGNGCGCTGGCCAATCAGGAGGTGTTCGGGCCGGTGCTGGCGGCGACGCCGTTCGAGGACGAGGAGGAGGCGGTGCGCCTGGCCAACGGCACGCCCTACGGGCTGGTCGCCGGCGTGTGGACTGGCGACGCGCGCCGCTCGATGCGCGTGGCGCGGGCGATGCGCTGCGGGCAGGTGTTCGTCAACGGATACGGCGCGGGCGGCGGGATCGAGCTGCCGTTCGGCGGCGTCAAGAAATCCGGGCATGGCCGCGAGAAAGGCTTCGAGGCGCTGTACGAATTCTGCGCGTCGAAGACGATCGTCGTCAATCACGGCTGAGGCGCAGGGGCGCAAGGCGCCGCCTGCGCGAAACGAAAGGCCGGCGTCCTGCGACGCCGGCCTTGTCAGTCCTCATCGCGCGCGTTCGACGCGGCGCGCCTCGCTCACACCGGAACCGGCGACGGCGAGCCGAGCGCGGGATCGTCCTTGCGCGAGGCGAGCGCCTTTTTCAGGTCGATGCCGCAGGNCCTGGCGACGCCCGCCCCGTAAGCGGGATCGGCGGCGTCGCAGTTGCGGATGTGGCGCATCTTGATGAAGTCCGGCGCGTCGCCGAGCGCGCGGGCGGTGTTTTCGAACAGCGCCTTTTTCTGCGCGTCGGTCATCAGGTTGAACAGCTTGCCGGGCTGCTCGAAATAGTTGGAGTCGTCCTCGCGGAAGTTCCAGAACTTGCCGTCGCCCTTGACCTTCAGCGGCGGCTCGGCGAAGCCCGGCTGCTCCTGCCACTGGCCGAAGCTGTTGGGCTCGTAATGGGGCAGGCCGCCGTAATTTGCGTCGACGCGCACCGCGCCGTCGCGATGGTTGGAGTGAACCGGACAACGCGCCTTGTTGACCGGAATCTGCTGGAAGTTGACGCCCATACGGTAGCGCTGGGAGTCGGGATAGTTGACCAGGCGCGTTTGCAGCATCTTGTCGGGCGAGACGCTGATGCCCGGCACAAGATTGGCGGGCGAGAAAGCCGCCTGCTCGACGTCGAGGAAGTAGTTTTCGGGGTTGCGGTTGGNCTCGAACTCGCCGACCTCGATGAGCGGATAATCCTTCTTCCAGACCTTGGTGAGGTCGAAGGGGTGCAGGCGATAGCCGTCGGCGTCGGNCTCGGGCATGATCTGCACATACATTTTCCACTTCGGGAAATCGCCGCGCTCGATGGCGTCGAAGAGGTCGCGCTGATGGCTCTCGCGATCCTTGCCGATGAGCGCCTCGGCCTCGGCGTCGGTGAGGTTCTCAATGCCTTGCTGGGTGCGGAAATGCATCTTCACCCAGAAGCGTTCGTTCTTGGCGTTGATGAAGCTGTAGGTGTGGGANNGGCTGAAGCCGTGCATGTGGCGATAGCTCTTGGGAATGCCGCGATCGCTCATGACGACCGTGACCTGATGCAGCGCCTCAGGCAGCAGGGTCCAGAAATCCCAGTTGTATTTGGCGCTGCGCAGATTGGTTTTCGGGTCGCGTTTGACGGCCTTGTTGAGGTCGGGGAACTNTTTCGCGTCGCGCAGGAAGAAGACCGGCGTGTTGTTGCCGACCATGTCCCAATTGCCTTCCTCGGTGTAGAATTTGAGCGCGAAGCCGCGAATGTCGCGCTCGGCGTCGGCGGCGCCGCGCTCGCCGGCCACCGTCGAGAAGCGGGCGAACATCTCGGTCTTCTTGCCGACCTTCTCGAAAATTTTGGCGCGCGTGTATTTGGTGATGTCCTTGGTGACCGTGAAGGTTCCGAAGGCGCNCGAGCCCTTGGCGTGCATGCGCCGCTCGGGGATGACCTCACGCACGAAATTGGCGAGCTTCTCGTTCAGCCAGACGTCCTGAACCAGAACGGGGCCACGCGGGCCCGCTGTCATGCTGTTCTGGTTGTCGACCACCGGCGCGCCGAAGGCGGTGGTGAGGTGGGTGACGGGACATTTCTTCGAGTCGTCTTTCATGGGGTCCTCCGTGGGCGGGACGTCGCGAGGCGAAGCGATTCCGAACCCAATGCGCGGACGTTAGAATCGTTCCAAGACGAAATCACGATGTTTGTGGCCGCCGGCGCGGCCCGGCGTCGCAGGCCCGGCGGCGCCTGCGGCGGGCCGCCTCGGCTTGCTTTCCGCGGCGCCCGCGCCATCGTCGCGCCGAATCCGGCGGGTCTGCGCGCCGGGAGAGGATATGGCATGTTCACAGGCTCTACCTTGCGTCTGGCGGCGGCCGTCGCGTTGGCGGCGGCGGCGCCCTGGCCGCGTCCGGCGCGGCCGCGCGGCCGCTGACGCCGGCCGAGAAGCGCTACCAGCCCTTCGAGGGCGCGGTTCCGCGCTGCGACGACCCGGCCGTGCTCGACGCGCTGAAGGCCCGTTTCGCGGGCAAGGAAGCGACCTATTGGGGCGAGGACACCCATCTTCTCGGCTTCCGCCACGTGCGCCAGACGGGGCTGCGCAGCTGGGGCATGGACCACGTGCCGCGCCGCTATTGCACGGCGCTGGCGACCACCGACGAGCAGGCGCCCAAGGCGGCGCTGCCGCGCGGGGCGCGGCGTCCGGCCGAGCGCACGGTGATCTACAACATCATCGAGGACGGCGGTTTCGCCGGCTATGGGTGGGGCGTCGAGTTCTGCGTGCAGCATCACGACCACAACGCGGCCTTCGCGCCGATGTGCAGGGCGGCGGGACCGTAAGGAAGCTTTCCTCATGACTGCGATCAGACCTTTCGTCGCCGTCGCCGTCGCGGCGCTGGCCTTCGTCTCGGCGATCGGCGCGCCCGCCGCCGCGCAGGAGCGCCGCGGCGCGACGCCGGGCGATTTCGATTTTTATCTTCTGTCGCTGTCGTGGTCGCCGGCCTTCTGCGCCGACGGCGGCGCGCAGAAGGCGCGCACGCAATGCTCCATCGAGAGCAAGCACGGTTTCGTCGTGCATGGGCTGTGGCCGCAATATTCCCGCGGCTTCCCGACAGAATGCGGCATGGCCNNGGGGCGCTCGCGCATCGCGCTGGAGGGCGCGCGNGGCGTTTTCCCGGAAGAGGGGCTGGCGCGTTACGAATGGCGCAAGCACGGAACCTGCTCGGGGCAGTCGCCGACGGATTATTTCGCGACGGTGCGGCGCGCGCGCGACGCGGTGAAGATTCCGCCCGCCTTCGAGCGGCCGGACCGGGTGCAGACCTGGACCGTCGTCGATCTCGAACGCGCCTTTCTGGCGGTCAATCCGCGGATGAGGGCCGACCAGATTTCGGTGTCCTGCCGCAAGGGCCAGCTCAGCGAGGTGCGGGTGTGCTTCACCAAGGACGGGCGCGATTACCAGTCCTGCCCCAATCTTGGCCGCGGCGCCTGTCGCGGGCGCGAGTTCACCGTGCTACCCGCGCCCTGAGGGCGGCGTGAATTATCGACACGCGTTTCACGCAGGCAATTTCGCCGACGTCGTCAAGCATGCGATGCTGGCGCGCATTCTCGCCTATCTGACGCGCAAAGACGCGCCTTTCCTCTATCTCGACACTCATGCCGGAATCGGGCGCTACGATCTGTCCGGCGACGAGGCGCGCCGGACCGGCGAATGGCGCGACGGGGTCGGGCGCATGGCCGATCCGCTGCCGGGCGAGGCGGANGGGTTGCTCGCGCCGTGGCGGGCGGCGCTCGCAGCCGAGCGCGCGCGGCGGNNCGGCCATGCCTATCCGGGTTCGCCCGCGATCGCGCAGGCGCTGACGCGGCGCGGCGACCGCTTGCTGCTGTGCGAAAAGCATCCCGCCGACGCGCGCNNGCTCGCGCAGGCGATGGGGCGCGACGCGCGCGTGAAGACGATCGAGATAGACGGCTGGACCGGCCTCAACGCCTATGTGCCGCCCAAGGAGCGGCGCGGACTCGTCTTAATCGATCCGCCCTTCGAGGAGCCAGGCGAAATCGAGCGGATGGCGGAGGCGATCGTCGCGGCGTGGCGTAAATGGCCGGGCGGCGTCTATGCGGCGTGGGCGCCGATCAAGTCCGTCGCGGAAACGCGTCGTCTGGGAACGCGCGTGGTCGGCGCGGGGGTGACGCGCGTGCTGTGGCTGGAGGCGATCGTCGGCGCGCCGGCCTCCTCGCGGCGCGCGGACATGTCCACGCGCCGCGACTCCTCGCCGCGCGCCGATTCTTCGCCTCTGATCGGCACCGCGATGCTGGTCGTCAATCCGCCCTACACGCTGGAGCAGGAGGCGCGCCTGTTGCTCCCGGCGCTGGCGTCGCGGCTGGCGCGGGGGAGGGCGCGCGCGGCGAGGCTCGCGTTCTGGCGGGGAGAGCGCGGCCTCCTGAGCCGGTTCTGCCGCCGCGCCGAGACGCCGTCTCGATCCCACGCTTGCATTCGGACGCGTCTTGTCCGAGTTTCCTATCGCCCGGCTTCGGCGAAGGCGCGCGCAGCGCGCCCGTCGCGCTTGGGATGGACGGACCCAGCGCGAGGCGCGGCGATTTCGTCGCGCGCCTCGGAATTCGCGTTTGCGATGCGGGCTCCTGCTTCGCCGCGCGACACCCCAGCGCGCCGCCCGTTTCGGGCGTCGCGACCCCTGCATGTGGGAGACGCGGATGCCGCAGGTCGGAACCGTGAAGTTCTTCAATCCTGANAAAGGCTACGGCTTCATCAAGCCGGAGGATGGCGGGAAGGACATTTTCGTTCACATCTCGGCGGTCGAGAAGATCGGACTGGCGACCCTCGACGAGGGTCGGCGCGTCAGCTTCGAGATCGAGCCCGACAANAAAGGGAAAGGGCCGAAAGCCGTCGATCTGAAACTGTTGTGACGGCGGCTTGCGCGCGTGGCCTGCGAGGCGCGTGAGCCCCCGTCTTGCGCAGGCGAATCCGCGGCGTCGGCGTCGCACGGACGACGCTGGCCGTCGTCCGTGGCCGCGCAGACGGCTTCGGCGCTACGTCGTCGGTTTGCGGCCCGCATGTCGCGCGCTAAGCTTCCGGCGTCTTATCGCCGGAGCAGCCCCCGCCATGCGCCTTCGCCATAGCCCCACCTCGCCCTTCGTGCGCAAGGTGCGCATCGTCGCCGCCATGCTCGATCTGACCGATCGCATCGCGCTGGCGCCGGCCGACACCATGAATCCCAACGATGCTTTGCTTGGCGTCAACCCGATCGGACGCGTGCCGACCCTNGGGCTCGATGACGGGACCGTGCTGGTCGACAGCCGGGTGATCTGCGACTACCTCAACGCGATGGCGGGCGGCGCGCTCGTGCCCGCCGACCCCTTGGCTCGTGCGCGCGAACATTCCGAGACGTGCATCGCCGACGGCGTCACCGAGGCGAGCCTGTTGATGCGCTACGAAGCGATGTTTCATGAAACGGCGCAAGTTTCGCCGCGCTGGATCGATCATCAGGCGGCGAAGGTCGCGCGCGCGCTCGCCTATTTCGAGAACCGGCCGCCGCAGGGCGCGCCGAGCTTGTCGCATGTGGCGCTGGCCTGCGCGCTCGGCTATCGCGATTTCCGCTTCCAGGGGACATGGCGCGAGAGCCATCCGAGGCTCGTCGCCTGGCTCGACGGCTTCGCCGCNCGCGACCCCTCCTTCGCGCAAACCGCGCCGCCGGTCTGAATCAGGACGCAATTCACTTGTTTGCAATGCTCAACAATCGAGTGAGATTGTAAATCATCATTTGTTTCAAAATATTAGCGCAATGGCGTCGACCGCGCCGGCGCACGGGCGACGCCGGTCTCGCGCCGTTTCGCTTGGCGGCGCGCGGGATGTCCCCATATGGTGCCCGACAGGCGCCGGCGAAATCCGGCGCGACTGGGCTGGCCGCCCCTCGTCGGCCTTTGGGAGACGCTCCGTGCGCCGCTCGCCGTCCAAGACGAAGACCACTCTCGCACTCGCCGCCGCGCTTCTGATCGCCGCCGGCTCGGTCGCCGACGCGCGNTCCGGGCGGGGCCGCAGCATCGGCTCGCGCGGCTCCAACAGCTATTCGGCGCCGCCGGTGACCAACACCGCGCCCCGCCAGGCGCAGCCGCTGCCGGGGCCGGGCTATAACGCGCCGTCACCCTCGCCGATGGGCATGCCTCAACCGCAGCGTCCGCGCTTTGGCGGCGGTCTGCTCGGCGGGCTGGCCGCCGGCTTCCTCGGCGCGGGCCTGTTTGGCATGTTGACCGGCAATGGCTTTATGGGCGGCATCGGCTCGCTGTTCTCCATTCTGGGCCTGCTCGTGCAGGTCGCGCTGGTGGTGATCGTCGTGAAATTCGCGATCAACTGGTTCCGTCGCCGCAACCAGCCGGCGATGGCTGGCGGTCCGCAATTCGGGTCCCAGGAGATGTTCCGTCAGGCCGGCCCGCGGCCGGGCGAGGGATGGGGGCGGGCGCGGCGGCCGGATTCGGCGCGCGTCCCGCCGCGCAGCCGGCGCCGACGNCAGCCGCTGACGCTCGCCGAGGCCGATTTCAACCGCTTCGAGGAGATGCTCGGCGAGGTGCAACTGTCCTATGGACGCGGCGACCGCGTTTCGCTGGCGCAGTTGACCACGCCTGAAATCGCCAACCAGTTCGCCGCCGATCTCGACGAGAACGCGCGTCGCGGCGTGATCAACAAAGTGAGCGCGCCGAAGCTGTTGCAGGGCGACCTCTCGGAGGCCTGGTCGGAGCCCGGCGCGGAGTATGCGACGGTGGCGATGCGCTTCTCGATCGTCGACGTCACGCTCGACAAGGCCTCAGGCCGCGTCGTCGGCGGCGATCCGGTCCGCCCCAGCGAGGCGACCGAACTGTGGACCTTCATGCGTGCGCCGCATTCCGGCCCTTCGGGCTGGGCGCTGTCGGCGATCCAGCAGGCCTGACGCGCCCAGCCGCGTCGCACCCAATCGAGAATGGCCGGGAGCGATCCCGGCCTTTTTCATGGCGTTTCGGCTTGTTGCGGCGCTCGCGCCGCGGCCTAGAGATCGTGCGCCAGCAAATCCTGCGTTTCGGGGCGCTGGCGCATATAGGCGAGCGCGAAGGAGCAAAGCGGCACGATCTTTTCGCCGCGGGCGCGGACGTCGTCGAGAATCGCCTGCATCAGCGCCGAGCCGTAGCCGTGGCCCTCCAAATGCACCGGCACCTCGGTATGGGTGAGCACCAGCACGTCGCCGCGCATGCGGAAGGTGGCGAAAGCCTTGCCGCCCTCGGGCAGGGCAAGCGTGTAGGTCTGCGCGACGTCGTCGCGGACGAGGGGGCGCTCTCGGCGGGGATGGCATCAAGGCTCATGGTTTTATAGCTCGTGGGCTCAGCGCTCGTGTAGCGAGGCTCATGCGCGGGAAGGTAGCGCGCGCGGGGGCGCGGACAAGGGAGCCCGTCGTTCACCGCCGCCGCCGCTCCGGCTGGCGAGGGGCCGAAGGCGAGGGCGATTCCGTGACCTCGTGCGCCGTCATTGCGAGCGGAGCGAAGCAATCCAGTCGCTTTGGTCGCGCGAGGTGGATTGCTTCGTCGCTTCGCTCCTCGCGATGACGGGCCGATGCGCGCTTTCGCCGTCATTGCGCGCGGAGCGAAGCAATCCCGTCGGGTCGGTCGCGCGAGGTGGATTGCTTCGTCGCTTCGCTCCTCGCAATGACGGGTGGATGCGCGGCGCGGCGGCTTGATCCTTTGGTCATTGCGCGAGCGACGTGTAAAGGTCGATCCAGTCAGGATTCATCGCCTCGATCAAAGCGATCTTGCGGGCGCGCGAGCCGCCCTTGATCTGCTTCTCGCGCGCGATCGCGTCGGCCATCGCGTCGTATCGCTCATACCAGACCAGATGCTTGCACCCATATCGGGCGGTGAAGCCTTGCGTCAGTCCCTCACGGTGCTCGAACGCTCGACGCGCGAGATGTGACGTCACGCCGGTGTAAAGCGTGCCGTTGCGCCGGCTGGCTATGATGTAAACCGCCGGCGCCTTCATCGCGCTGTCATCCCTGTGTTCGCGAGCGGAGGGAAGCAAGCCGCTTTAAGACGGGTATTGCAAGGGTGGATCGCTTCGTCGCTGCGCTCCCCGCAATGACGGGTCGCGGGCGTCTCCTCGCCGTCATTGCGAGCGGAGCGAAGCAATCCACCTTGTGGTTCGCCCCAAGAATGGATTGCTTCGTCGCTGCGCTCCTCGCAATGACGAAATGCGGGCGCTGTCTCGCTTCGTTCCACTCGATGACGCAAGACGCGCTCACTGCCCCGCCGTCCCCCTTGCGCCAGTTCTTCACGCCCGGATCGGGGCGATCCTCGCGCTTAGGGCCTTCCCCAAGCGGCACGGCGCGGTCCGTTCCCGGTCCCATGTCGTCCAGCCCCGGCTTTCTCGCGCGTGACAGCGGGGTCGCTTCGCCGCCGCCGTAGTTGTGGGGGCCCATGTCGGCGTCGGTGGGTTTTCGGGCGCGGCTTTTCTCCGGTTTCGGAGGCAGGTTGGCGGCGGCGCCGTATTTGCGGGCGCCTTGGTAGGCGCCCGCCTTGTCCTCGATCTCGGTCTGGCTCGCCAGCGGATCGTCGGCGACGGCGAGTTCGGCGGCTTGCAGGCGCTTGATCTCGTCGCGCAGGCGGGCGGCGGTTTCGAATTCGAGATTGGCGGCGGCCTCGCGCATTTCGCGTTCGAGGTCGGCGATGGTCTTTTTCAGGTTGTGGCCGATCGTCATGCCGTCCTTGACGGCGCCGGCGTCGACGGTGACGTGGTCGCGCTCGTAGACCGAGCCCAAAATGTCGGCGATGCCGCGCTTGATGGTCTGCGGCGTGATGCCGTGTTCGGCGTTATAGGCGAGCTGCTTTTCGCGGCGGCGTTCGGTCTCCGCCATCGCGCGCTCCATCGAGCCGGTGACGTGATCGGCGTAGAGAACGACCTTTGAATCGACGTTGCGGGCGGCGCGGCCGATGGTCTGCACCAGCGAGGTTTCGGAGCGCAGAAAGCCTTCCTTGTCGGCGTCCAAAATGCCGACGAAGCCGCATTCGGGAATGTCGAGGCCCTCGCGCAGCAGGTTGATGCCGACCAGCACGTCGAACACGCCCAGACGCAGATCGCGGATGATCTCGATGCGCTCGATGGTGTCGATGTCGGAGTGCATGTAACGCACCTTGACGCCGTTCTCGTGCAGATACTCGGTGAGATCCTCGGCCATGCGCTTGGTGAGCGTGGTGACGAGGCTGCGATAGCCCTTCGCGGCGGCCTCGCGCACCTCGCCCAGAAGATCGTCGACCTGGGCGCGGGCGGGGCGCACCTCGACGGNGGGATCGACGAGGCCGGTGGGGCGAATGACCTGCTCGACGAAGACGCCGCCGGTTTGCTCCATCTCCCAATTGCCGGGCGTGGCCGAGACATGGATGGTCTGCGGGCGCATCGCCTCCCATTCCTCGAAGCGCAGCGGCCGGTTGTCCATGCAGGAGGGCAGGCGGAAGCCATATTCGGCGAGCGTCGCCTTGCGGCGGAAGTCGCCGCGATACATGCCGCCGATCTGCGGCACGGTGACGTGGCTCTCGTCGGCGAAGACGAGCGCATGGTCGGGCAGATATTCGAACAGGGTCGGCGGCGGCTCGCCGGNGCGGCGGCCGGTGAGATAGCGCGAGTAGTTCTCGATGCCGGCGCAGGAGCCGGTCGCATCCAGCATTTCCAGATCGAAGGCGGTGCGCTGTTCGAGGCGCTGGGCCTCCAGCAGGCGGCCCTGGGCGTAAAGCTCCTCAAGGCGCTGCTTCGAGCCGAACTTGATCGCCTGCATCGACTGGATGAGGGTCGGGCGCGGCGTCACATAGTGCGAATTGGCGTAGACCTTCACGAATTGCAGGTCCTGCGTCTTCTTGCCGGTGAGCGGATCGAACTCGCTGATCGACTCGACCTCGTCGCCGAAGAAGCCGATACGCCAGGCGCGGTCCTCGTAATGGGCGGGGAAGAGGTCGACCGTATCGCCGCGCACGCGGAACGTGCCGCGCGTGAAGTCGCCTTGCACGCGCTTGTATTGCAGCGCGACGAGATCGGCGAGGAGCTGCTTCTGCTCGATGCGTTCGCCGAGCTTCACGCCGAAGGTCATCGCCGTGTAGGTCTCGACCGAGCCGATGCCGTAGATGCAGGAGACCGAGGCGACGATGATGACGTCGTCGCGCTCCAGCAGCGCGCGGGTGGCTGCGTGGCGCATGCGGTCGATCTGCTCGTTGACGGAGGATTCTTTTTCTATATACGTATCGGTTCGAGGAACATATGCCTCTGGTTGGTAATAGTCGTAATAAGAGACGAAATATTCGACGGCGTTGTTTGGGAAAANACTCTTAAATTCTCCATAAAGCTGAGCCGCCAGCGTTTTGTTTGGCGCAAGAATGAGCGCGGGGCGCTGCGTCGCGGCGATCACCTGCGCCATCGTGAAGGTTTTGCCGGAGCCGGTGACGCCGAGCAGCACCTGATCGCGGTCGCCGGCCTGCGCCTGGCGCACCAGTTCGGCGATGGCGGCGGGCTGGTCGCCTTTCGGCTCGTAGTCGGAGACGATCTCGAAGCGCCGGCCGCCTTCGGACTTTTCCGGGCGCTCGGGGCGATGGGGNNACCAAGGGCGCTTGTCGCGCAGATTGGGGTCGCCCTTCTCCAGCGGCTCCTTGAGGGATTCGGAGGTGGCGCCGACGCCGCTGATCGCCTTGTCGGGCCGTCCGGCGCGGACGCGGCGGACGGGATCGTTCGGGGTCGCGATCTCCGTGAGGCCGAGCTTGCGGGCGGTCTTGGCGTCGAGCGGGACCGAGGCGTCATACGCGCCTTGCGGAGGCTCCTCGAAGCCTCCGCCGGGCGACAAAGCGGGGTTCAGCAGCGCGGCGAGATGCGCGTCGAGCGGCTGAAGGTCGGGACGCGCCGCCTTGGCGCGGGTCGGGCGCGCGGGATTCGAGCTTTGGCCATGCCGCGAATATAAGTCACCGCGGCTTGCGCGAAAGAGGCGCGGCCCTACATGCCCGTGTCGCGTCTCCGTTTCAAAGGCCACCCGATGCTGTCTTCGCCGCTTGGCGCGCCTGTGCTCCTGATCGCCTCAAATCTGTTCATGACCTTCGCCTGGTATGGCCACCTCAAACATAAAGAGGCGCCGATCTGGCAGGCGATCGTGGCGAGCTGGGGCATCGCCTTTCTCGAATATTGCCTCGCGGTGCCGGCCAACCGCTACGGATCGGCGATCTATTCGGTGGCGCAACTGAAGACGATGCAAGAAGTCATCACGCTTCTCGTCTTCGCTGGATTCTCCGCCTTCTGGCTTGGGAGAAACTGGGGTGGAATCACGCCGTCGGCTTCGCGCTGATCGCGGCCGGCGCAGGGTTTGTGTTTTACGGGAAGGGATGAGGCGCCGGCTTTCGCCGGGTCGATCCGTCTCCGCAAAAAAAGGCCGACCCGAAGGTCGGCCCAGTCACGGGTCTCACAACACAAAAATTCAAGTCACGCAGTCAGGCCGCAGCGGATCAGCCCGGGCTCACCGGAGAAACGGTGCGCTCGATCTCGCCGAAAGCGGCGCCCGGGGCGGCGCGGTCGATCCTGGCGGCGGAGGCGGATGGACCCGAGGCTCCGCCGACGGACAGAGCCGCGCCGAGCGTCGCGAAGCCGACCAAGGCGATGAGCGCGGCCGAGAGGCTCAACTGGCGCCGGGCGACGCGCGACACGTTCGCACGAGCGAAGCCGAACTGATCGTCACGGTAAGACATCGTCCTCTCCTCGCTGGTTGGACGGGCGGGGCGGCTTTTTCCCGCCGGCCCGCGAAAGCGGCCTCAGCCGCCCTGTTGTTCCAATAACCCTGGGGCAAGGGATCGGTTTCATCCCTCAGCCGAAAAAATCGCGCGCCTCAAAAAAATCGCACGGTCGACGCCATCCGCAGAACCGCCCTGCGCCCGCGGCAGGTTGCCGCCACGGCTCGCCTTGCCTAAGGTCGCGCCGCCCCCGCGACACCGGCCCCCGGCGCGCGGCGCCCTTTGATGACGCCCTCTGGAGCTTTCGATCATGGCCTTCCTCGCCGACGCCCTTTCTCGCGTGAAGCCCTCCGCGACCATCGCGGTGACGCAGAAAGCGCGCGATCTGAAAGCGCAGGGACGCGACATCATCTCGCTGTCGGTCGGCGAGCCGGATTTCGACACGCCCGACAACATCAAGCAGGCGGCCATCGACGCCATGCGCCGCGGCGACACGAAGTATCCGCCGGTCTCCGGCATCGTGCCGCTGCGCGAGGCGATCGCCAAGAAGTTCAAGCGCGAGAACGGCCTCGACTACAAGCCGACGCAGACCATCGTGGGCACCGGCGGCAAGCATGTGCTGTTCAACGCCTTCATGGCGACCGTGAATAAGGGCGACGAGGTGATCATCCCGGCGCCCTATTGGGTCAGCTATCCCGACATGGTGCTGCTGTGCGGCGGCCAGCCGGTGTTCGTGGAGACGAAGCTCGAAGACAACTTCAAGCTCAAGCCCGAGGCGCTGGAGCGCGCCATCACGCCGCGCACCAAGTGGGTGCTGTTCAACTCGCCGTCGAACCCGTCTGGCGCGGCCTATACGCGCGACGAGCTGAAGGCGCTCACCGACGTGCTGCTCAAGCACCCGCATGTCTGGGTGATGACCGACGACATGTATGAGCATCTCACCTATGGCGACTTCGTGTTCACGACGCCGGCGCAGGTCGAGCCCAACCTGATGGACCGCACGCTGACCATCAACGGCGTGTCNAAGGCCTACGCCATGACCGGATGGCGCATCGGCTACGGGGCCGGCCCCGACAGGCTTATGAAGGCGATGGACATGCTTCAGGGGCAGCAGACCTCCGGGGCTTGCGTCATCGCGCAGTGGGCGGCGGTCGAGGCGCTGAACGGGCCTCAGGACTGCATTCCGAAATTCCGCAAGGCCTTCGAGTCGCGCCGCGACCTTGTCGTGTCGATGCTCAATCAGGCGCGCGGTCTCAAGTGCCCGAAGCCGGAAGGCGCTTTCTACGTCTATCCGTCGGTCGCCGATCTGCTCGGCAAGAAGACGCCGGAAGGCAAGCTCATCGCTTCGGACGAGGATTTCGTGTCCGGTCTGCTCGAAGCGGAAGGCGTGGCGGCGGTGCATGGCGGCGCCTTCGGCCTCGGCCCGAACTTCCGCATCTCCTACGCGACGTCGAGCGAGATTCTCGAAGACGCCTGCAAGAAGATCCAGCGTTTCTGCGCCAGCCTGGTGTGAACGCAGGCGCATCGCGAGAACAGGCGCGCGGCGGCTTTCCGCCGCGCGTTTTTGCGCGCACGCGCGAAGCCGCGCGGTCTTCGTGGGGGACGAGGGGAACTCCAGGCGGCTAACGGCGTTTGTTTTCGACGCCGCGACGCGGCGACGCCCTTGCGACGCGGCTCCGCGTCGCGCTTGGGGCGTGCAGATCCAGCCGACAGGAGACAGACGCTTTGAATTCGACCGTGACCCGCGCGAGCGCCGCCGCCGCCGCGCTCGTTCTCGCCACCACTCTCTCCATGAGCGCCGAGGCGCGGCCCGCGCCCGTGCGCGCGGGCGTGCTGGCTGCCATGTTTCGAGCGGCGTGGGCATGCTGATCACGTCCGAGCGCGGATTGAACTGCGTTTATCACCCCGTTCGCGGCGCCGCGCAGCATTACGTCGGCACGGTGCGCCGCTTCGGCCTCGATATCGGCGTCACCGGACCAGGGCGTATGGGTGGGCGGTGATCAAGGCCGACCCGCGTCGCGCCGGCGCCGGCGCGCTGTCGGGCGTCTATGCGGGCGCGTCCGCGGCGGCGTCGATCGGTCCGGGCCTCGGCGCCAACGTGCTTGTCGGCGGCGACCGCCACGGCTTCACGCTTCAGCCCTTGTCGGTCGAAGGACAGACCGGTCTGGCGCTGGCCGCCGGCGTCGGCGAGTTGCGGCTCGATTGGGCCGGGCCGATGCATTGGCGTCATCATCGCCTCTGACGCTCATGATTTCGCGACTGCGCGGGCGGCCTTCGGGCCGCCCTTTTCGTTCGGCGCCTGTCGTCGAGCGACGGCGCAGGTTGTCCGGCGCGGCGCGTCTTCGTAGTGTGGCGCGAACCATGCGACCGGGCGCGCCCCGGCTTCGGGAGACGTCATGACATCGGCTTCCTTCACGCGCCGCGCGCTGGCCGCGGCCGCCGCTTGCCTCATGCTGACGGCGCAGGCCTTCGCCGCCGACAAGGTGAGCGTCGGCGTGTTGCGCTTCGTGTCCTCCGGCCCGCTGTTTCTGGCGGTGGAGCGCGGCTATTTCGGCGAGCAGGGCATCGAACCCGATCTGAAATTCTTCGAGGCGGCGCAGCCGATCGCCGTGGCGGTGGTGTCGGGCGACGTCGATTACGGGCTGACCGCCTTCACCGGCGGCTTCTTCAACCTCGCCGGCAAGGGCGCGGTGAAGATCGTCGCCGCGCAGGCGAAGGAGGCGAAGGGATTTGAAGGCAACGCTATCCTCGCCTCCAATCAGGCGTATGAGAAGGGCCTGAAGACGCCGAAGGATCTCGCCGGCAAGGTGGTGGGGATCACGCAGGTCGGATCGTCCTTCCACTATCAGATCGGCCAGCTCGCGCGCATCGAGGGGTTCGACCTCAAGAGCGTCGACATGCGTCCTTTGCAGTCGCTGCCCAACATGATCGCGGCTTTGAAGGGCGGGCAGGTCGACGCCGTGCTGCTCGCGCCGCATCTGGCCAAGCCGCTGGTCGCGGCGGGCGAGGCGAAGCTNCTTGGGCTGTGCGCCGATCTCGACGAATATCAGTTCGGCGGGTTGTTCACCGCGACCAGGACCGCGACGGCCAAGCGNCGAGCGACGCAGCGCTTCGTGCGCGCCTATCAGAAGGGCCTCGCCGACTACGCCGCGGCGTTCCAGAAGAAGGACGCTTCCGGTCAGCGCGTGTTCGACGCGGCGAGCACGCAGGCGGCGACGCAGATCGCCAAATATGTCTACCCGTCCGATCCGTCCGATCTCGGCGCGAAGAAAACCATCGCCTCCGCCTTCTACGTCGATCCGCAGGGGCGGCTCGACGTCGCAGACATCGTCAAGCAGATCGAGTGGATGAAGGCGCAGGGCCTCGTCGAGGCGGGCGTCGATCCGATGTCGGCGATGGACCTGTCGTTCGTGCAGGGCCATTTCAACGCGCCGAAGTGATCGCGTGAGACTGGTCGCGCGCGGCGTCGGCAAGCGGTTCGGGCCGCTCGCCGTTCTCGACGACATCTCGCTGGAGGTGGGCCCCGGCGAGATCGTCGCCGTGGTTGGGCCGTCGGGATGCGGCAAGTCGACCTTGCTGCGCATTCTCGGCGGGCTTGAGCGCGCCGACGCGGGCGTGGTCGAGACGGTGGGCGCGCCGCCTTCCGCGTCGCTCAATCCGATCACTTACGTCTTTCAGGATTTCGCGCTGCTGCCGTGGCGCAGCGTGCTCGACAATGTCTGTTTCGCGTTGGAGCATCGCGTCGGCGATCGGGCGCGGCGTCGCGAGATGGCGACGCAGGCGCTCGCCGCCTTAGGACTTTCGGAGTTTCACGACGCCTTTCCGAAGCAGCTGTCCGGCGGCATGAAGCAGCGCGTCGGACTCGCGCGGGCGCTGGCGGTGAAGCCGGCGGTTCTGCTGATGGACGAGCCCTTGTCGGCGCTCGACGCGCAGACGCGGGAATTGTTCATGGCCGACCTGGTGCGGCTTCTGGCGCGCGAGCCCTTCGCAGGCGTTTACGTGACGCATAATCTCGACGAAGCGGCGCTGCTGGCGCGGCGCATCGTCGTGCTGTCGCGGCGGCCGGGGCGGGTGCGCCGCGTGTTCGAGGTCGACACGCCGGTCGGCGCGCGCTCCGCCGACGATCCGGCCATCGTGGTGTTGCGTCAGGCGATCTGGGAAGAGCTGCGGGCCGACGCGGCGGCGGCGGATCGGGAGATTCTCGATGTGTGACGGGATGCATCGTCATCGCGCGCGCGGGGAGGCGATCCGAGCGGCGGCGCTGCGGGATGGATTGCTTCGCTTCGCTCGCAATGACGGTGGAGAGCTGCGTTGAGCGGGCCGGACGTTTCCCGCCCTGCCCTTCCGCGGCGGCGGTTTCGTCGCGCGGTCGAGCGTGTGGGCGGGCTGGGTCGTGATGGCGGTCGTGCTGGCGCTATGGCAAGCCGCGGCGTCGGCGGGGTGGATCGACTCGCTGTTCTTTCCCGCGCCCTACGACGTCGGGCGGGCGCTGTGGCGGCTGACCGCTTCGGGCCAGATGGGCGCGCATGTCGCGGCGTCGATGAAGCGGCTTCTGGCGGGGTTGGCGCTGGGGGCGAGCCTGGGCGTGCTCGTGGGGCTGGCGGCGGGGCTCGTCAGCGCCGCGCGCATGGTGGCGACGCCGCTCGTCTCGGCGCTGTTCCCGGTTCCCAAGATCGCGCTGCTGCCGCTGTTCATCCTGTGGTTCGGCATTGGCGAACCGTCTAAGATCGCGACCATCGCCTTCGGCGCCTTCTTCCCGATGGTGATCGCGACGATGGGCGGCGTCGACGCGGTGGATCGCGGGTTGATCCGCATGGCGCAGAGCTTTGGGCGCCGGCCGCCGACATCGTGCGCAAGGTGGCGCTGCCGGCGGCCGCGCCCTCGATCCTGTCGGGGCTGCGGATCGCGACCTCGATCGGCATCGTGCTGATCGTGGCGGCGGAGATGATCGGCGCCAAGGAGGGTCTCGGGGCCTTCACGCTGGCGGCCGGCAATCTGATGGCGGTCGACGGTTCGATGGCCGGCGTCGTCGTGATCGCGGCGATCGGCGTCGGTTTCGCGGCGTTGATCGGGGCGGCGGAGCGGCGCTTGTTGCGCTGGCGGTGAGGCGCGGGCGGGTTGCGTTTTCGCGCCGGGACGCGAAACTGCGCGGGGAGGCCGCGCGAATGCTTCAAATCAAGGACATGGCGCGCACCCCGTCCGAATTTGAACCGTATGGCCGCCCCGCGCCGAGCCGGGCCGGCGACGACAAGCAAAGCGGCTGGACCAAGCCGCCTCAAGAAAGGGAACAACATGCCCTCGGGAACCAATGAGAAACGCATCGCCGGCCCGCGTCTGATCGCGATCGTCGGCCCCTTCCAGAGCGGCAAGACGACCCTTCTCGAAAGCATTCTGGCGCGCACCGGCACCATCGCGCGCGAAGGCAGCGTGACCGCCGGCACGGCGGTCGGCGATTCCAGTCCGGAAGCGCGGGCGCATGCGATGTCGGTGGAGGCGAACGTCGCCTCCTGCGACTATCTGGGCGACCGCTACACCTTCGTCGATTGCCCCGGCTCGGTCGAATTTCTTCAGGACATGCGCCAGACGATCCCGGTCTGCGACGCGGCGATCGTGGTGTGTGAGGCGGACGAGCGCAAGATTCCGGCCCTGCAGGTGATCCTGCGCGAACTCGAAGACCGCAACATTCCGCGCTTCCTGTTCCTCAACAAGATCGACGTCGCGACGCAGCGCCTGCGCGACACGTTGGCCTTGTTGCAGCCGGCCTCGCGCACGCCGCTTTTGATGCGCCAGATCCCGATCTGGCAGAACGGCGTGGCGACGGGCTTCATCGACCTCGCGCTCGAACGCGCCTTCGTCTACCGCGAGCATGCGCCCTCGGTCGTCGTCGACGTGCCGGCGGGCGAACTGCCGCGCGAGAAGGAATCGCGCTATTCGATGCTCGAAAAGCTCGCCGATCACGACGACGCGCTGATGGAGGAGCTGCTCTCCGACATCGAGCCGCCGAAGGATCAGGTGTTCGACGATCTCGCCAAGGAGTTGCAGCAGGGCTATGTCGCGCCGGTGCTGATCGGCTCGGCCGATCGCGGCAACGGCGTCACGCGCCTGCTCAAGGCGCTGCGCCATGAGGCGCCGGGCGTCGCGGCGACGCGCGCGCGGCTCGGCGTTTCGGAGGACGGCGCGGCGCTGGCGCAGGTGTTCCGCACCGTCCACACCACGCATGGCGGCAAGATGTCCCTGTCGCGCGTGCTGCGCGGCTCCTTCGCGGACGGCGCGCATGTGATCGGCTCGAAGGGCGGCGAAGGCCGCATCTCCGGCGTCTCGCGTCTGATGGGCGGCGCCGTCACCAAGCAGTCGCAGGCGGCGGAGGGCGACACGCTCGCCTTCGGACGGCTCGACGCGATCTCGACCGGCGAGGCGCTGAGCGAGGGCAAGAACGCGCCCAAGTCGATCCTCGACGCGGCCTCGCCCGAACCCGTCTATGGTTTCGCGCTGAAGGTGAAGGACCGCAAGGACGAGGCCCGCGTCGGCGCGGCGCTCGCCAAGCTGACCGAGGAAGACCCGTCGCTGATCTTCCGTCACGATCAGGGGACGGGCGAATTGAAGATCGTCGGGCAGGGCGAGATGCATTTGCGCGTCGCGCTCGANAAGCTCGCCGCGCGCTTCGGGGTTCAGGTCGACGCGCTCTGCCGCATGTCGNNGCTACAGGAGACGATCCGCGACGAGGTCGCGGTGCGTGGCCGCCACAAGAAGCAGTCGGGCGGCCACGGCCAGTTCGGCGACGTGGCGATCACGGTGCGGCCGCGTNNGCGTGGGGAGGGCTTCGCCTTCTCCGAAAGCGTGCATGGCGGCACGGTGCCGCGGCAGTATTTCAGCGCGGTCGAGGCCGGCGCCGAAGACGCCCTGACGCGCGGGCCGCTCGGCTTCCCGGTGGTCGACGTCGGCGTCGAGCTCNNGACCGACGGCAGCTACCACACGGTCGATTCTTCCGACATGGCGTTCCGCACCGCGACCAAGATCGGCATGCACGAGGCGCTCGAAAAGGCGCGCCCGGTGTTGCTGGAGCCGATCCTGGCCGTCGACATCTCCGTGCCGTCCGAGCATCTGTCGCGCGCCACCGGCCTCGTCACGGCTCGGCGCGGCCAAATTCTCGGTTACGACGCCAAGCCCGGCTGGGGCGGCTGGGAGGTGTTGCAGGCGCAAATTCCGGAGTCGGAGGTCGGCGACCTGATCATCGAACTGCGTTCGGCGACTGCGGGCGTNGGATCCTATGTGGCGCGGTTCGACCATCTCGCCGAGCTGGCGGGCCGGCCTGCCGAGCAGGTGATCGCGGCGCGCAAACATGGCTGCATCCCGATCAGGCGTGAACGGGGTCGTCTTGCAGGGCAGCGAGGCCGGGCGAGAGCCCGGCCTTTTTCACTGCTTGCGCGGATGGGGCGCGCGCGGCGGCCTCACGGGATCGCCAACAGCAACGCCACAGCCGTCGGCATGGCGACGAAGGCGAGGACTGTTTGCGTCGCCGTTATTCCCGCCATCAGCGGCGCGTCGCCGCCGAGCTGGCGGGCGAGGATATAGGCTGAGGAGGCCGTCGGCAGGCTCATGAAGACGAGCGCCGTCGTCAGCGCGTCGCCGCGCAGGCCGAGCGCGCGGGCGATCAAGGCGGCGACCAGCGGCAGCAGCGCGAATTTGACCAGCGAGGAGGCGGCGACCGGCAGCAGCCAACGCCGCGCCGCGGAGAAATCGAGCGCGGCGCCGACGCAGAGCAGGCCGAGCGGCAGCGAGGCCGCGCCGANGGCGCGCAGCGCGGGTTCGATTCCGGCGGGCAGCGTCGCGCCGATCGCGTGCAGCGCGATGCCGGCGACGCAGGAGACGATCAACGGATTGACCGCGAGCTGGCGCAACACGCCGCGCCCGCTCATGCGCACCGCGCCGAAGCGGGCGAAGACGAGCACGCATAGCACGTTGACGGTCGGCACGATGGCGGCGTTGCACAGCGCCGCGAGCGCGACGCCCTGGGCGCCGAACAGGCTGACCGCCATCGACACGCCGACATAGTTGTTGAAGCGGATCGCGCCCTGAAACAGCGAGGTGAAGGCGGGGCCGTCGACAGGCAGCGNCGGCCGCGCGGCGAGCGTCAGCGCGGCGACGACGAGCGTGGCCGCGATCAGCGTCGCGGCGAGGCCGAACACCGGCACGCCGTCGAGCCTGGCCGTGGCGAGGCCGTGCAGGAACAGGGCCGGCAGCAGCACGAAGTAGCAAAGCCGTTCGGCCTGCGGCCAGAACGCGTCGGCGAGAAAGCTGGCGCGGCGCATGGCGAAGCCGAGCGCGATCATCAACGCCGGCGGCAGCAATGCGAGGATGATCGCGCCGGTCATCTCGCCCGCGCCTCGCTGGCGTCGCGGCGGGCGCGGCCGCCGCGCTGCGCGCGTCAATGCCCCTCAAAGCTCACCAGCGTGCGCACCGGCGCGCCCATCGCGCGCAGCTTNNGGGCGCCGCCAAGCTCGGGGAGGTCGATCACGAAGCAGCAGGCGACGACCTGCGCGCCGAGTTTGCGCAGCAGCTTCACCGCGCCCTCGGCGGTGCCGCCGGTGGCGATCAGATCGTCGACGAGAATGACGCGCTCGCCCGGCTTCACCGCGTCCTCGTGCATCTCCATCTCGTCGACGCCATATTCCAGCGAATAAACGATCGAGACCTTGGCGTGGGGCAGTTTGCCCTTCTTGCGGATCGGCACGAAGCCGGACGAAAGCTGATGCGCGACGGCCCCGCCGAGAATGAAGCCGCGCGCCTCCATGCCGACGACCTTGTCGATCTTCTCGCCAGCCCNAGGTTGGACCAGCGCGTCGACCGCGAGGCGGAAGGCGCGCGCGTCGCCGAGAAGCGTGGTGATGTCGCGAAACATCACGCCGGGCTTGGGATAGTTCGGGATGGTGCGGATCGCGGCTTTGAGGTCGTTCATCGTGTCACCAATAGTCCTTCATCGCTGNCGCGACCCAATCGGGCTGACGCAACGTCCCGCGTGGTTCGAATTCGCGCATCACAGGCTTCATGTCGAGCACCGGCGTGCCGTCGATCGCGTCGAGGCCGCGCACCGNCACGCTCCGGCCGGCGACGCCGACAATCTCGCAGGCGGTGACGCCGAGCCGGTTGGGGCGCGGGCTGCCGCGCTGGGCGAAGACGCCGACCTCCGGCCAAGCGGGATCGCCGCGCGNGCGGCGCGCGCCGGTCTTCACCTGAGCGGGGTCGAGGAGATGGAACTGAAACACCACGACGAGGTGCGAGAACTGGTCGAGCCCGAGCAGCGCGGCCTCCGGCAGATGCGGCGCAAGCTCGATCTCGGCCTCGACACTCCNCCAATCGTCGTCGTCAGGCGCGACGCGCCCGCCGCGCACGGTCGCCACGGGCGTCAGCACGATGTCGGTCATCCGCCTTGCTCCTCCGGCGCGTCCTTGGGGCGAGGGCATCCTCAACCAACCCTTTACCATGTCCTAACCCGTTTGCGGCAGGCTGACGCGCGTGTCGGACGTCCGCGACGGCGCGGAGGCCGGCCTTGGCCGTCGGTTCGGTCGACGCGGCCGCGGCTGCGTGGCGCGACGGGAGAGGGCGCGAGGTGAGCATCATCCGACTGTTCAAGGCGCGGCCGGCCAAGGCGGCGGCGTCGCGCCTCCGGCGACGGCGGAGGTCCATGCGGAGGATCATCGCGTCGACGCGATGATCCAACAACTTGATCAGGACATCGGGCTGGCGATCGGCGTCGTCGAACACAAGACGCGCCGATCGCAACGGCAGATCGCCGAGACGATCGGCCATATCGACGAGATCGGGCGGGCAGGCGACGAACTCGCCGAATTCGCCGCCGCCGCCAAAATCGCCGCCGCGGCGATGACCGAGACCATGCAACGTCTCGACGCGGCGACGCGCGCCATCGAACGCAACGCGGCCTCCGCCGATCTCTTCGCGGAGGAGGCGAGCCGCTCGCGCGCGATCTCGGCGATTCCACGCAGCGCATGAATCTCGCCGTCGAAANNAATCACCGGCGTCGTGCAGCTCATCACCACTATCGCGCGGCGCACCAATCTTCTGGCGCTCAACGCCTCCATCGAGGCCGCGCGCGCGGGCCCGGCCGGGCGCGGTTTTTCGATCATCGCCAGCGAGATGAAGACGCTCGCCCAGCAGGTGCACGCCGCTTCCGGCGACGTCACCTCGCAAACCGCCAATCTGCAAACCGCCGCGCGCTCGTCGACCGACGCGACCAATCGCATCGGAGCCTTGCTGACCCGAATCGACCCGGTGTTCGGAGCGATCCGAGGCGCGCTGGAGGCCCAGGCGACGCAATCGCGCGATCTGGCCTCTCACGCTGCGGAAAGCGAAACCTTCGTGGGCTATGTCGTCGGCAAGGCCGCGACGCTCAAATCCACCGCGCGCGAGGGCGCCGTTCCTGCCGCGGCGCGGAGGCGACCAACNGCCGATCTGCATTTGTCGCTGCGCCGGCTGACGCAACGCGCGGTCGTCTATTTGCGCCACATCGCCAACGGCGACCGACGGGCCAAGGATCGCGTGCCGCTGCGGCTGGAGGGGGTGTTCGTGCATGAGGGCTCGGCGACGCCGGCGACGGTGCTCGACCTGTCGCCCGGCGGCGCGCTGCTGATGCGAACAGAGGCCGACGTGCGNGCCCGGAGCAAAGGGCGGCTGCGGCTGGCGCAGCTTGGTTCGGTGCCGGCGCGCGTCGTCGGCAAGAGCGATCTCGGCNNCCATGTGCAGTTCGGGGACGGCGATGTGGACACCAGGCGTCGGATCGACGCGGCGATAGGCGCGGCCCGCCAGCGCTACGCGCCGTGGATCGCGCGCGCCCAGAAGGCTGCGGCCGACGTCGCCGAGATTCTGGAGGGCCTGGCGCGCGGCGAGGTGACGCTCGAAGAGTTGATCACCAGCGACTATCAGCCGGTGCAGCGCAGCGAACCGGTGCGTTACACAACGCTGGCGAGCGCCTTTACGCCCGCNACGCTGCCCCAGGCGCTCGACGATCATCGCCGCTCGCCGGAAACGCCGCTGTTCGTGCTCGCGATCGACCGCAACGGCTATCTGCCAGTGCGACACGCCGAATATTCGGCGCCGGACGGACCCGGCGANCGGGGCTTGAACGACTTCAACGCGCGCGAGGGGCGCCTGTTCGAGGGCTGGACCACGCTGCTCGGCGCGCGCAACGAAGCGCCCTCGCATCTGCGCGCCTATCAGTTCGACGGCGATTGCGGGCCCGAGGACGCGATTCTGATCGTCTCCGCGCCGGTGCGTGTCGCAGGCAAGCTTTGGGGCGCGGTGCAGGCTGGATTTCGCACTGAGTCAGAACGACGGCGACGCAAAAAGGCCCCGCGCGGGGCCCTTTTCATGTTCGAAGCCGCACGCGGCGTCGGGTCGATCAGTGTTCGTAGACCGAACTCCAGATCTNTCTTTTGGTCAGATACAAAAGCGAGGTCAGCACGATCAGGAAGATCATCACCTTCAGGCCGGTGCTCTTGCGCTGTTCAAGCTTCGGCTCGGCCGCCCACATCAGGAAGGCGGCGACGTCGGTCGCATATTGCTTCAACGTCTTGGGGACGGTGGGGTCGGTGTAGTCGACCGCGCCGTCGGAGAGCGGCGGCGCCATCGAGATGACGTTGCCCGGCATCACCTTGTTGTAATATTGGCCCGAGAGCAGCGTGACGCCGTGCGGCGGCTCCTCCTGATATCCGGTGAGGAGGCCGACGATGTAATCGGGGCCATGCTCCTGATACTGCGTGATGGCGTCGGTCAGGAACCAGGNGAAGCCGCGCGAATAAGTGCGCGCCTTGGCGATCACCGAGAAATCGGGCGGCACCGCGCCGTTGTGAATCTCGCGCGCCGCGTCGGCGTTCACATAAGGCGACGNGAAGTGGTCGGAGGCGCGGCCCTTGCGCTCCTTGAGCTTGCCGTCGGAATCAAGCGTTCCGTCCTTCACGGTCGCCTCGGCGGCCAGCGCCTTGACCTCCGCCTCGGTGAAGCCGAGCCCGCCGGGCTCGGCGAGATTGCGGTAGTTCACCAGGTTCATCGGATGGCACGCGGCGCAAACCGACGAATAGACCTGGAACCCGCGGCGCAGTTGCTGCTGATCGTAGGTTCCAAAGGGGCCGGCGAAGGACCACGACTGACGTTCGATCGTCGGCGCGGCATGCGAGTCGGCGGCCTGGGCCGGGGCGGCGAAGGCCGCCGCCGCCACGATCGTCGCCGCCGCGAGAGCGCGGTAAGAGTTGGGCTTGCCGATCATGGCGCGCAGTTCCTNTGATGCGTTCGATCATCTCGCCCTCCCTCACTCGGCCGCAGGGGCCGGATGCGCGACGGGATGCTTGGCGAGCACATCGTCGGCGATGGACGCAGGGAGCGGGCGCGGAGTCTCGAAGAGACCAAGCGCCGGCATGATGATCAGGAAGAAGGCGAAGTAAAAGGCCGTGAACAGACGCGCGGCGATGATGTAACCGCCTTCGGCCGGCATGGCGCCGAGATAGCCGAGCGCGACGCAGGAGATCACGAAGGCCCAGAAGAAGACCTTGTAGATCGGACGATAGGCGGCCGAGCGCACCCGCGAGGTGTCGAGCCAGGGCAGGAAGGCGAGCACGGCGATGGAGCCGAACATCGCGATGANCGCCGCCAAGCTTGAGGNGATCGCGCGCAGGATCGCGTAGAAGGGCAGGAAATACCATTCCGGCACGATATGGGCGGGCGTCACCTGCGGGTTGGCCTGGATGTAGTTGTCCGCATGGCCGAGGAAGTTCGGCACGTAGAAGACGAACCAGGCGAACAGGATCAGGAAGGCCGACATGCCGAACGCGTCCTTCATGGTCGCATAGGGCGTGAAAGGCACGGTGTCCTTCTCGATATTCTTGACCTCGACGCCGGCCGGGTTGCCCTGGCCCACCACATGCAGCGCCCAGATATGCAGCGCGACGACGGCGGCGATCACGAAGGGCAGCAGATAGTGCAGCGAGAAGAAGCGGTTGAGGGTCGGGTTGTCGACCGAGTAGCCGCCCCACAGCCAGGTGGTGATGGTGTCGCCGACGAGCGGGATCGCCGAGAACAGATTGGTGATGACGGTCGCGCCCCAGAAGGACATCTGGCCCCAGGGCAGCACGTAGCCCATGAAGGCCGTGGCCATCATCAGCAGGAAGATCACGACGCCGAGGATCCAGAGGATTTCGCNGGGCGCCTTGTAGGAGCCGTAATACAGGCCGCGCAGCATGTGGATGTAGACGGCGACGAAGAACATCGAGGCGCCGTTGGCGTGGCCGTAGCGCATCAGCCAGCCCCAGTTCACATCGCGCATGATGTGTTCGGTGGAGTTGAACGCCATCAGCACATGCGGCGTGTAGTGCATCGCCAGAATGATTCCGGTGATCAGCTGGAAGGCCAGCATCATCGACAGGATGCCGCCGAAGGTCCACCAGTAGTTGAGGTTGCGCGGCGTCGGATAGGCCACGAAGCTGTCATACATGAGGCCGACGATCGGAAGGCGGCTCTCGAACCACCGCGCGATCGCGCTCTTGGGAGTGTAGGTCGTCAATCCGTGCATCGGTCGGACTTTCTCAAAACCGATAAAGGGCGGGCGGCGATCAGGCTTCGGCGCCGATCACGAGCTTCGTGTCGGTCGCGAAGGTGTAGGGCGGAACCGGAAGATTGGCCGGCGCGGGGCCCTTGCGGATGCGCGCGGCGGAATCGTAATGCGACCCGTGGCAGGNGCAGAAATAGCCGCCCGGATAGTCGCCGGCGTGGTTGAGAGGAATGCAGCCCAGATGGGTGCAGACGCCGATCACGACGAGCCAGGGCTCCTTCTTGACGCGCGAGGCGTCGGTCGCGGGGTCCGGCATCGGCGCGCCGTCGTCCTTCTTGGCGGCCTCGATGTCGGCGGCGGTGCGGTGGGTGACGAAAATCGTCTTGCCGCGCCAGGTGGTCTTGACGGTCTGGCCTTCGGGAATCGCGCCGATGTCGATCTCGATCGGCGCGCCGGCGGCGATCGTCGAGGCGTCCGGCCACATCTGATAGACCAGCGGCCAGGCCAGCGAGCCGGCGCCCACGGCGGCCATCGCGCCGGTGGCGATATACAGAACATCCCTGCGTGAGGGGTCGTGCGTCGTCGTCGTCGCCACGAATGAAACTCCCGTTCGTCGCGCCAAGAACGGCGACGCCGGGCGGAATATCCGGCGGGCCGATCGAAAGCCGCAGAAAACTAGCCCGAGCCGGAGCGCAACGCCCCCAGCCCCGGAATTTACGCGAGGGAGCGCAAACCGGGCTTTCTTGGGCATGGTCTATTGGCAGCTAAAGCGTGGCTTGTCCATACCGACCCAGGTCGCATCGCCCGCGTCATGCGCGCGGCGGGGGCGGGTGGGGCGGAAAGTCGCAAGAAGGCCGGCGGCGAGCGGCCTCGTTCCCGCGAGCCGCCAGGCCAGCGGCGGCCGGCTGGCCTTCGTTTCGGGCTTGGCTTGCGCAGCCAAGGCGGCGATAAGTCGCGGGCCGCGCTGGGCGGCCTCCGCAAATCCGATGCACCGCTCCGCCGACTTTATGCTCGCCCTCTACGAACCTGACATTCCGCAGAATTGCGGGACGATGCTGCGCGCCTGCGCTTGTCTGGGGTCNGACGCGGCGATCGTCGAGCCGGCCGGGTTCCCGGCCAGCGACCGTCACTTTCGCCGCGCGGGCATGGATTATCTCGATCATGTGCGCATCGACCGGCACGCCTCTTTCGCCGCCTTCGAAACGTGGCGCAGGGCGCAAGGACGGCGGCTCGCGCTGCTGACGACGACGGGCGCGACGTCGATCTGGGATTTCGTTTTCCAGCCCGGCGACATCCTGATGGTCGGGCGCGAATCGGCCGGCGCGCCGGCGCATGTCCACGCCGCCGCCGACGCGCGGCTGGCGGCGCCGTTGCGGCCNGGGCTGCGCTCGCTCAACGTGGCGGTCGCCGCGAGCCTGGCGCTGGGCGAAGCGCTGCGGCAGGCGCGCGCCTTTCCGCGCGAATCAACGCCGCACGCGCCGGCCCTCGCGCGCGACCTTCGCGACCCTAAGGTGTGACGATGACCGACGCCGCCATTCTCGACGCCCGCAAGGCCGCCGCTCGCGCCTGGTTCGAGAGCCTGCAAGGGCGGATCATCGACGCTTTCCACCAGATCGAGGACGAGGCGCGCGGGCCTTTCGCGGGGCGTTCCGAGCCGGGGCGTTTCACGCGCAAGTCCTGGTCCCGCGCGAATCACGACGGCGCGCCCGGCGGCGGGGGCTCGATGGCGATGCTGGCCGGGCGCGTCTTCGAAAAAGCGGGCGTGCATTGCTCTACCGTGCACGGGACGTTCTCGCCGGAGTTCGCGCCGCAAATTCCCGGCGCGGCCGAAGATCCTCGTTTCTGGGCTTCNGGGATTTCCCTCATCGTGCATCCGTGGAACCCGAACGTGCCGGCGGTGCATATGAACACCCGCATGGTGGCGACGACGAAATGCTGGTTCGGCGGCGGAGCCGATCTGACGCCGGTGTTGGATCGCCGCCGCACCCAGGACCATGAGGACTCGCGCGATTTCCACGCCGCGATGCGCAGCGCCTGCGCCGCCCATCCGAAAGTCGCCGACCATGCTCATCTGAAAGAGTGGTGCGACCGCTATTTCTTTCTGCCCCATCGCGGCGAAGCCCGNGGGATCGGTGGGATTTTCTACGATCATCTCAACAGCGCCGCCGATTCCGACAACTCGGCGTGGGACGCCGATTTCGCCTTCACGCGCGATGTCGGCCTGGCCTTCCTCGACATCTATCCGCAGCTGGTGCGACGCAATTTCGCTCTGCCGTTCAATGACGCGGACGTCGAGGAGCAACTCGTGCGGCGCGGGCGCTATGTCGAGTTCAACTTGCTGCACGACCGCGGCACCATCTTCGGCCTGAAGACCGGCGGCAATGTCGAGAGCATCCTGTCCAGTTTGCCGCCGAGGGTGCGCTGGCCGTGATCGGACCACGGCCGCAACGCTGAAGGCGGGAGCGGCGCGCGAAGGATCGTCAGGGACGGATGTAGACGAAGCCCTNTTGTTCGAGCGCTCCGATCTCGCCTACGGCCGCCGTCACCACGTCGGCGCGGGCGACCTTGTGCAACCTGGCGTCGGGGTCGATGCGGCGCTGGATCAGCGTGTTTCGGCAGATTTCGAACCGCACGCCCTTTGCGCGCAGCGCGTCGACGGCGCGGCGCGCGTCTTCGTCCTCGCGCGCCCAGGCGAGCAGGTCGACGCCGTCGCCTTGCAGCACGATGCGCAGGTCGATGCGGCCGGGGCCGACCGCGCGCACGTGGTTGTCGGCGACCTGAAGGAGACGCTTGAAGCGCCGGTTGAAAAAGCCCCCGCCCTCGTCGACGTGATAGATGACCTTTTGCGGCGCGTAGGGCTCGCGGTCCTGAGCCATCACCCAGTCGGGCGGCGGCGCGGAGACGCTCGCAAGGCGCATCGCATAGGGCGCGGCCGCGAAGCCGGCGGCGGCCGCGAGCAGAATCGGGACGCAGGCGGCGGCGGCGGAGGCCATTTTCCGTCCGCGCGGCTTGGCGAGGCCATATCGTTGCGGTTTCTGCATCGTCTGTCCCTTTCTGGCGCCGCCGCGCGGAACGACGCAGATGGAGGCTCGTTCGCCGAAGCTTGCAAACGCCGCGCCCCGGCCGCGGGTCAGCGACGATCCGCGAACGTCCAGAGTTTGTGGGCGAGGAAGCTCCACAGCATCACCACGCCGGTCGTCGCCATCTGCGCGGGCAAATAGGGGACGCCGAGGCGATCGACGANGAGACGCATCGCGCCATAGGTGAGCGCGAAGCCGACGCAGGCGACGACGGCGAAGCGCCACCCGGCCTCGCCAGGCTNGCGCCGCGTCTCGAACACATGGGCGCGGGAGAGGGCGTAGGAGACCAGCGCGCCGACCAAGGCCCCGGCGAGCGCGGCCCGCGCGGGCGCGACGGCGGCGGCCTCAACCAGGGCGATCAGGACGACGTAGTGGGCGGCCGTCGCGGCGAGACCGACGGAGAAGAAGGCGGAGAACTGGCGAGCGAGCGACACGCCGCCTTCAAAGCGCGGCGGCGGCCGCGACGCAAGCGCCGCGCGCGACGCGGGTCAGCGGCGGCCGAAACCGCCGACCGCGACTCCGGGACGTCGCGGCAGGCCAGAGGGACGGACAAGGGTCGACAAAGCTGGCGCCGGCTTGGACTCTTGCCCTCTCAAGGCCTGGTTCAGCGCGGCTTCGAGCCCAAGCCCCC
Source organism: Rhodoblastus sp. (assembly GCA_013693735.1). Taxonomy (GTDB): domain Bacteria; phylum Pseudomonadota; class Alphaproteobacteria; order Rhizobiales; family Beijerinckiaceae. Next base: position 1,951,729 of record CP059255.1, read on the forward strand.
GGCGCGTCTCGGAGGGACCGTCGTGGTGGTCCGAATCGTTGAACGAGAGGAGCCCGACGGCGTTCGCGGACGTGCCGGCGAACGTCATCCACAGCAACATGCCGGACGAGACCACCGAGGCGCCGATCAGGACGAGGCCGCCGCCGAACAGGCCGGCGATGACGCCAGCGCCGCTGTGCGCGAGGAGGGCCGCGTAGATCATGGACCCCATCGTCAGAGCGGCGAGCGCAATCAAACCGATCGGCAAAATCAGCAGCGCGGGCGAGCGGCCCATGTCTCGCAAGCGTTTGACGTGCAGCGCGAAGCCTGCCCACAGCGAGACCAGCATGAAGAGGCCCTTGAACGACCAGCACAGCAAGGGCGAGAGACCGATGAGGATGCTTGAGAGCAGCATCTCAAGTCCGCCGGCGATCGTCAGCATGCCGATGGCCGAACGATAGGTCTTGCGGTCAATACGACCGCTCAACCCAAAAATCCGTGAAATCCGCATCGCCGCCTCCGCCGCAATTGCGCATGACGGTGCGTCGCGACGCCTTAATGCCGCGTTTTCGGCCCGATTTGGCGGACGCTAATCTGAATCGCTCGTCAACGGGACCGTTCAACGTCGAGGCGTCGCCGTCCGCGCCGCCGGCGCTTCAGATGAAGGCGACCTTGAGGATTTCGTAGCTCTTGCCGCCGCCCGGCGTGTTGACCTCGACCGAGTCGCCGACGGTCTTGCCGATCAGGGCGCGGGCGGTGGGGGAGGTGATCGACACCTTGCCCGACTTCACGTCCGCCTCGCTCTCGCCGACGATCTGGAACTTGCGCTCCTCCTCGGTGTCCTCGTCGATCAGCGTCACCGTCGCGCCGAACTTGATGACCTTGCCGGAGAGCTTGGAGGGGTCGATGATCTCGGCGCGGGCGAGCTTGTCCTCAAGCTCGTGGATGCGGCCCTCATTGTGGCCTTGGGCCTCTTTGGCGGCATGGTATTCGGCGTTTTCGGACAAATCGCCATGCGAACGCGCCTCGGCGATGGCCGCGATGATACGCGGGCGCTCCTCCTGCTGGCGGCGCTTCAATTCAGCTTCGAGCGCGGCGTAGCCGGCCGCGGTCATGGGAAGCTTTTCCATAGCGATCTCGGTTCCGTGCTGGTTTTGACAAAGAAATGCGAGCCTCTTTCGAGGCCCGCCGAAACGGATTCCATCATAAACTATAGGGGCGGGGAGCGCCCTTCAAGAGGCGCCCGCGCCGGCGCTGACATGCTTGCGTTAGCGCCCGGGACGGCGCGTCAATCGTCGCGGAGAACGGGCGCTTTCTTCCTGAAAGAAAGCGCCCGATCCTGTTTCTCAACCGAAATAATCCTGCAACGCCCGCACCTCAAGATCGCCGGCGGCGTAGGACTGGACGCCGTGCGTGGCGGCGATCGCGCCCGCGAGCGTCGTGTAATACGGAACCTTGTGCAGCAGCGCGGCGCGGCGCAGCGACTTGGAATCCGCCAGCGCCTGCGCGCCCTCGGTGGTGTTGAAGACGAGCTGCACCGTGCCGTTCTTGATCATGTCGACGATGTGCGGGCGGCCTTCCGACACTTTGTTGACCTTCTGCGCCGGCACGCCGTGGCTTTCGAGGAAGCGGGCGGTTCCGCCGGTCGCCAGCACCTTGAAGCCGAGGTCGCTGAGCGTCTTGATCGAGGGCAGGATGCGCTCCTTGTCGCCGTCGCGCACGGCGACGAAGACCGCGCCGCCGGTCGGCACGCTGGCGCCGGCGCCGAGCTGGCTCTTGGCGAAGGCGACGCCGAAGGAGCGGTCGAGGCCGATGACCTCGCCGGTCGAGCGCATCTCCGGGCCGAGCACGGTGTCGACGCCGGGGAAGCGGGCGAAGGGGAACACGGCTTCCTTGACGCCGACATGATCGAGCGCGTTGGGCTTGAGGCCGAAGCTCGCAAGCGACTCGCCCGCCATCAGCCGCGAGGCGATCTTGGCGATCGGCTTGCCGACCACCTTGGCGACGAAGGGCACCGTGCGCGAGGCGCGCGGATTGACTTCGAGCACGTAGATCTCGCCGTCCTTCAACGCGTATTGCACGTTCATCAGGCCGCCGACGTCGAGGGCCAGCGCCATCTTCTTGGTCTGCTCCTCAAGCTGCGCCAGCGTCTCGTCCGAGAGCGAGCGCGGGGGCAGCGAACAGGCGCTGTCGCCGGAGTGAATGCCGGCCTCCTCGATATGCTCCATGACGCCGGCGATGAAGACGCTCTCGCCGTCGCACAGGCAGTCGACGTCGACCTCGACCGCGTCCGACAGATAGCGGTCGAACAGCAGCGGGTTCTTTCCGAGAACGGTGTTGATCTGGCCGGTCTTGTCGTTGGGATAACGCGCCTTGACCTCGGAGGGGATGAGCGAGGGCAGCGTGCCGAGCAGATAGTTCTCGAACTCCGACTCGTCGCGGATGATCGCCATCGCGCGGCCGCCGAGCACGTAGGAGGGGCGCACGACGAGCGGCAGGCCAAGTTCGCCGGCCACCATGCGCGACTGCTCGACCGAATAGGCGATGCCGTTCTTGGGTTGCTTGAGGCCGAGCTTGTCGAGCAGGCGCTTGAAGCGGTCGCGGTCCTCGGCGAGGTCGATGGAGTCGACGCTGGTGCCCAGGATCGGGACGCCGGCCGCCTCAAGCGGCTTGGCGAGCTTCAACGGCGTCTGGCCGCCAAACTGCACGATGACGCCGAGCAGCGCGCCGTTGGAGCGCTCGACGTCGAGAATCTCCAGCACGTCCTCGGCGGTCAGCGGCTCGAAATAAAGGCGATCCGACGTGTCGTAATCGGTCGAGACCGTCTCCGGGTTGCAGTTGACCATGATGGTCTCGTAACCCGCGTCGTGCAGCGCGAAACAGGCGTGGCAGCAGCAATAATCGAACTCGATGCCCTGGCCGATGCGGTTGGGGCCGCCGCCGAGAATGACGACCTTCTTGCGGTCGGAGGGCTTGGCCTCGTTGGCGGGGACGCCGGCGAAGGGCGTCTCGTAGGTCGAATACATATAGGCGGTGGGCGAGGCGAATTCGGCCGCGCAGGTGTCGATGCGCTTGAAGACGGGGCGCACGTTCAGCGCGTGGCGGGCTTTGCGCACGTCGCCCTCGTTCTTGCCGGTGAGCGCGGCGAGCTGGGCGTCGGAGAAGCCGTTGGCCTTGAGCGTGCGGAAGTTGGCGGCGTCCTGCGGCAGGCCATGCGCCTTCACGCGCTGTTCAAGCGCGATGATCTCGGCGAGGCGTTCGAGGAACCACATGTCGATCTTGCAGGCCTCGTGAATCTCGACCGGCGTCATGCCCAGGCGCAGCGCCTGGCCGACATGCAGGATGCGGTCGGGCGTGGGCGTCGCCAGCGCGGCGCGCAGCACGTTCCTGTCGTCGCCCTTGCCGAGGCCGTCGATCTCGATGGGGTCGAAGCCGGTGAGGCCGGTTTCGAGCGAGCGAAGCGCCTTCTGGAAGCTCTCGTTGAAGGTGCGCCCGATCGCCATCGCCTCGCCGACCGATTTCATCGCCGTCGTCAGCGTCGGCTCGGAGCCGGNGAATTTTTCGAAAGCGAAGCGCGGGATCTTGGTGACGATGTAGTCGATGCTCGGCTCGAAGCTCGCGGGCGTCGCGCCGCCGGTGATGTCGTTGGCGATCTCGTCGAGCGTGTAGCCGACGGCGAGCTTGGCGGCGACCTTGGCGATGGNGAAGCCGGTCGCCTTCGAGGCGAGCGCGGAGGAGCGCGAGACGCGCGGGTTCATCTCGATGACGATCATGCGGCCATTGGCCGGGTTGATCGCGAACTGGACGTTCGAGCCGCCGGTCTCGACGCCGATCTCGCGCAGCACGGCGATCGAGGCGTCGCGCATGATCTGGAATTCTTTGTCGGTGAGCGTCAGCGCCGGGGCGAGCGTGATCGAGTCGCCGGTGTGGACGCCCATCGGGTCGAGGTTCTCGATGGAGCAGACGATGATGCAGTTGTCCGCCTTGTCGCGGACGACCTCCATCTCATACTCCTTCCAGCCCAGCACCGACTCCTCGATCAGAACTTCGGTGGTCGGCGAGGCGTCCAATCCCCGTTCAATAATGTCGATGAATTCGGCCTTGTTGTAGGCGATGCCGCCGCCGGTGCCGCCCATGGTGAAGGACGGGCGGATGATGGCGGGCAGGCCGATGTCGTCGAGCGCCTCCAGCGCCTCGACGAGGCCCTTGGAGACATATTTGCGCTTGCGGTCGGCGTCCTTGGCGTCCCATTCGCGCAGGAAGGTGGCGCGCGCCTTGTCGCGCTCGGCGGCGTCGGCGTGCTTGCCGTCGATCTCGGCGAGGGCGCGCTTCTTCTCGTCCTTGTCGGCCTGCTTGACGTCGGAGGCGTTGGCGAGGCGCGAGCGCGGCGTGTCGAGGCCGATCTTGGTCATCGCCTCGCGGAACGNCTCGCGATCCTCGGCCTTGTCGATGGCGGCGGCGGTGGCGCCGATCAGCTCGACGTCGTATTTTTCGAGCACGCCCATGCGCTCCAGCGACAGCGCGCAGTTGAGCGCGGTCTGGCCGCCCATCGTGGGCAAAAGCGCGAAGCCGCCGGGCGCGGCGTGGCGCTCCTTGGCGATGATCTTGGCGACGACCTCGGGGGTGATCGGCTCGACATAGGTGCGATCCGCCATTTCGGGATCGGTCATGATCGTGGCCGGGTTCGAATTGACGAGGACGATGCGGTAGCCCTCCTCGCGCAGCGCCTTGCAGGCCTGCGTGCCGGAATAGTCGAACTCGCAGGCCTGGCCGATGATGATCGGGCCGGCGCCGATGATCATGATCGTCGAGATGTCTGTGCGCTTGGGCATCTGTGGTCCTTCGGCTGCGCCCCGGCGGGCGCACACAAAAAGAGGCCGCGGCGCGGGCCTCTTGGTCGGGCGCGACCAAGGGGAACCGGGCGCGTCCTTACGGGCTTCCGCAGGGCTGGCCGTGGAAAGACCGGGATAGGCGCCCGGACTCAGGGGTCGTTCGGGGAGGGGTGATAGCGGGTTTGGCCGGGGAGGGAACCCCTCGGGCCGCGGGCCAGTCAATCGCAGGCGCTCGCCCCGACGGCGGCGCGCGCATTGCAGGGGATATGGCCGCTGCGGCGGCGGGCGGCCCGAAACCGGCGGCGCCGGATCCGCATGTATTGTTTCGAGGACTTTGGTCCTTTGTCCTTCCGACGCCGTCGGCGCAGAGACCGAGGCCGCGCGCGCTCACATGTCCTTGAACAGCGGCGCGATGCGGTCCTTGTCGGAGACCAGCGCGTCGGCGACCGGCCATTTGATGCCGAGCGCGGGGTCGTTCCAGCGCACGCCGGCGTCGTGTTCGGGGCTGTAAACGTCGGTGCATTTGTAGAGCACCTCGACATTGTCGGTCAGCGTGCAGAAGCCGTGCAGGAAGCCTTCGGGCAGATAGGCTGGAGCCAGTTGGCCTCCGACAGTTCGACCGCGACATGCTGAGCGTAGGTCGGCGATCCCTTGCGTGCGTCGACGGCGACGTCGAGAATCGCGCCCTTGAGAACGCGCACAAGCTTGCCCTGGCCGCGCGGCGCTTCTGGTAGTGCAGGCCGCGCACGGTGCCGGCCTTGGCGGACAGCGACTGGTTGTCCTGCACGAAGCGCACCGGGCCGGCGAGCGCCTCGAACTTGTCGGCGCGGAACGTCTCCGAGAAGAAGCCGCGCGCGTCGCCGATCTTCTTCGGCTCGATGAGAAGAAGGCCGTCGATGGCGAGTTTTCGATCTTCATGACTTCGATCCTCAACGCGGCGTGCGGTCGTGATCCTCGATCAGACCGGCGAGATATTGTCCGTAGGCGCTTTTCCCGAGCGCGGTCGCGAGTTCGCGCAGTTGGGCGGCGTCGATGAATCCCTGATCGAAGGCGATCTCCTCCGGGCAGCAGATGCGCAGGCCCTGACGCTTCTCGATGGCGCGCACGAAATTCGAGGCGTCGATGAAGCTGTCGGGCGTGCCGGTGTCGAGCCAGGCGTAGCCGCGACCCATCTTCTGCACATGCAGGTCGCCGCGTTCGAGATACACGCGGTTGACGTCGGTGATCTCGTATTCGCCGCGCGCGGAGGGATCGATTTGGCGATGTCGACGATGTCGCGGTCGTAGAAATAAAGCCCGGTCACCGCCCAGCGCGATTTGGGTTTGGCCGGCTTCTCCTCGATCGAGGTGGCGCGGCCCTCGCCGTCGAAGGCGACGACGCCATACCGCTCGGGGTCGGGGACGTGATAGGCGAAGACGGTCGCGCCGGTCTCCTGCTCGCGGGCCGCCCTGACGAGCTTGCGGAAGCCTGCGCCGTAAAAATATTGTCGCCGAGCACCAGCGCGGCGCGCTCGCCGGCCAAAAATTCCTCGCCGATGGTGAAGGCCTGCGCCAGCCCGTCGGGCGAGGGCTGTTCGGCGTAAGCGAGTTTCAGGCCCCATTGCTGGCCGGAGCCGAGCAGGCGCTTGAAGCCGGGCAGATCGTGCGGCGTCGAGATGATCAGGATTTCGCGGATGCCGGCCATCATCAGCGCCGAGAGCGGATAATAGATCATCGGCTTGTCGTAGATCGGCGCGAGCTGCTTCGACACCGCAAGGGTGATCGGATAGAGCCGCGTGCCGCTGCCGCCGGCCAGAATGACGCCTTTCATCGAGGTCAGCCCTTGTTGGTGAGTTCGGTCATGCATCGCGCCAGCGCGTCGCGCCAGTCGGGCAGCCGCACGCCGTGGGCGGCGGCGAGCTTGTCGCAATTGAGCCGGGAGTTGGCGGGGCGGCGGGCCGGCGTCGGATAGTCCGCCGTGGCGATGTCGCGCACGCGCGCGCTCGGGCCGCCGGCCGCCGCCGACAGGCGGAAGATCTCGCGCGCGAAGCCCGNCCCGCTCGTCTCGCCGGCGCCGGTCATATGGAAGACGCCGCAGCGCTCGGGGCGCGGATCGTCGCGCAGATTGCGGGCGACGGCGATCACCGCGGCGGCGATGTCGGGCGCATAGGTGGGCGCGCCGACCTGATCGGCGACGACGCCGAGCTCGTCGCGCGTTTCCGCCAGACGCACCATGGTCTTGAGAAAATTCTTGCCCTGCGCGTCGTAGACCCAGCTGGTGCGCAAAATGGCGTGGCGCGGCGTGGCGGCCGCGACGGCNNGCTCGCCGGCGAGTTTGGCGCGGCCATAGGCGCCGATCGGGGCGACGGGATCGGTCTCGACATAGGGCGAGGGCTTGGCGCCGTCGAAGACGTAGTCCGTCGATATCTGGACGATGGGCGCGCCGAGATCGTCGGCGATCCGCGCCAAGGCTCCCGCCGCGACGCCGTTGATCGTGGTGGCGAGCGCCTCCTCCTCCTCCGCCTTGTCGACGGCGGTGTAGGCGGCGGCGTTGACGATCACGTCGGGCCGGGCGGCGCGCACGACCGCGTCGAGCGTCTCGGGCTTCGACAGGTCGAGTTCGGGACGTCCGAGCGCGATCACCTCGACGTCGCCGCCGGACGAGGCGAGCAGGGCGCGCACGACCTGGCCGTCGCGGCCGGTGACCAAAGGCGCATCGCTCAGGCCCCCGCCGGAGATCAGGCCAAGGCGCTCGCCGGCGTAAACCTTGTCGCGCAGCGGCGCCACCACCATTCGTTATCGAGATACCANGCGCACCGTCTTCTCAATGCCGGTCTCGAAATTCTCCTGCGCTTTCCAGCCCAGTTCGGTTTCGAGCTTGGTGGCGTCGATGGCGTAACGGGCGTCGTGGCCGGGGCGGTCGGTGACGTAGGCGATCAGATCGGCGTGGGGCGTCGCGCGCGGCCGCAGGCGGTCGAGAATGGCGCAGATCGTGCGCACGACGTCGATGTTCTTGCGCTCGTTGCGGCCGCCGACATTGTATTTCTCGCCGAGACGGCCGCGAGAGACGATGACGTCGAGGGCGCGGGCGTGATCCTCGACGTAAAGCCAGTCACGGATGTTCTCGCCCTTGCCGTAGACGGGCAACGGCTTGCCGTGCAGCGCGTTGAGAATGACGAGCGGGATCAGCTTTTCGGGGAAGTGAAACGGCCCGTAATTGTTCGAGCAGTTGGAGATCACCACCGGCAGGCCGTAAGTGCGCTCCCAGGCCGAGGCGAGGTGGTCGGCGGCGGCCTTCGAGGCGGAGTAGGGCGAGGAGGGATCGTAAGGCGTGACCTCCTCGAACAGCCCCTCCGCGCCGAGCGAGCCGTAAACCTCGTCGGTGGAGACGTGCAGAAAACGGAANNGTGATCGCGCCTCTCCGGCGAGGCCGTCGCGATAGCCGCGAGCGGCCTCCAGCATCGCGAAGGTTCCCACGATGTTGGTGTCGACGAACTCACGCGCCCCGACGATCGAGCGGTCGACATGGCTTTCGGCGGCCAGATGCATGACATGGGTCGGGCGGAAGGCGGCGAACGCCTCTGAGACTTTCGGCTGGTCGCAGATGTCGATCCGCGCGAAACGGTAATTCGGCTGGTTCTCGATCGCGCGCAGCGAGGCGAGATTGCCCGCGTAGGTCAGTTTGTCGAGATTGAGCACCTCGTGCCCCGCGCCGACCAGGTGACGGCACACGGCCGAGCCGATGAAGCCGGCGCCGCCGGTGACGAGAACGCGGCGGCCTGGCTGGGCGGCGGTCTTCATGCGTGTCTTCCTCTTCTGGTCTACGCCGCGCGCCCTGCCGGGCGGCGGCCGCCTTCGCCGGTCTCGCCCGGCGAAGGGCGCGCGCCTCGATCCATCCTCGCCTTATACAAGGCCGCGCGCCTTGTGGGAGAAGAATCGGGCCGAGGCTTCAGAGGGCGGCGGGGAGGGCCAGGGCCGGCTCCGCTCGGGCGCCTCTCCACGGGCCGGGGCGGCTCGCGGTCCCCGCCGGGCCGCGCGCCCTGACCGCTAGGAGACATGTTTCGAGGAGACATGTTTCGAGGAGACATGGCGAGGAAGAGGCGCAGGCCAGGACGGCGGGGGCCACCGCCCACCAATCGCCGCGAATGGCCCAGAACGTCACGCCGCCGAAGCAAAGCGTCAGCGCCACCTCGACGAAGGCCATCGGGGAAAGGTCGGATTCGCGCCGCCGAAGGTCGGCCCGGCGCGGCGGCTCCTCGTTCCAGATCGCGAAGCTGGCCGGCGACGGCCGCCGCCAACAGGCTGAAGCCGAACCCGATGAGGGCGGCGCGCGGAGAGGTCGGCGCGACGGAGAGGCTCGCCGCTGCGGCGACGGCGAGCACAGGACCGAGCGCGGCCGCCAGCTTGACGACGCGGATTTCACGCGGCGCCAGCGGCGCGCCGGCGAGAAGGTCGGTGGCTTGCTCGCCGCGCATGGTGGCGCCGGCCAGCGCCGAGCCGAGCTGCAAGGAGATCGCCACCACCAGGCCGCTGACCGCGGCCGCGCTGAGGGCGGCGTCGCCGGATTTCAGCGCGACCACGGCCATCGGCGCGAGATAGAGGATTTCATCAAGGTGTGGAAGATCGTCAGCGGATTGCGCAGCAGCAGGCGCGCCTCCTTGACCAACAAGGCGCGCCGCGCGCGGATCGCGGCGAAAGGCCACGCTGTTGCGCGCGCCGGCGCGTCAGCGCGACTGAGGGCGAGCCGAAGGAGGCGCGCGCCCAGGCCGCCACCGAGGGCGCAAGCGCGACCGCGCCCGCCCCGAACAGCGCGAGCGCGCCGCCCACCACGATCGCCAGCTTGCCGGGGTCGCCCATCGCCGCCCAGCCGGGCCACATCCAAACCGGGTCGGCGCCTTGATAGGCGGCGGCGTCGGCCTCCGCGCCGAGCCAGCGCATCGCGGCCAGGATCAGCTCGGGGGCAAAAGCACCCGCGCCTGGGCCACCAAGAACGCCGCCGCGCCGAAAATCGCGCCGATGATCTGCGCGGTCGTCTCCGCCCGACGCGCGCCGACAAGGCGCAGCAACGTCAGCGCGAAACCCAGGCCGATGAGGGTGGCGACCAGCGCCAGGCCGACGACGACGAGATAGCCCGCCAGATAGCCCGGTTGGCCAAGAAGCGCGAGCGCGTCGAGAAAGGGGCCGACCAGGAAGACGAAAGGCAGAGCGACCCCGAAGGCGACTGTCGCAAGCCGCACCGCGACGATGCGGCCGGCGGGAACCGGCGCCGACAGCAAAAGATCGAGGTCGCGTCTGCCGTGGATGGCGTGCACGCAGGAGGTGAGCGCCTTGGCCACCATCAATCCGAAAATGAACGCGAAGGCGAGCGAAAGGCACAAGGCCAGAAAGACCGGCGGGAAGTCCATGCGCACGACCGGACGCAGCAGCAGCCAGCCGACGAAATGCATGGCGACGAACACGAACAGCAGCAGCCCGCCGACGATCGGGCGGATGCGCGCCAGATCGCGCCGCATCAGCTTCAGCTCGAACCGGGCGAGCCAGAGCAGCGAGCCGGGCGGCGCGATCACGCGGCGATCTCCGCCGGGGCGGGCGGCGGCGCAGCCGGAATGGGCGGCGACAAGATCGAGAAACAGCGCCTCCAGCGTCTCATGCGAGCCGCCGGCGCCAGCGCGNNCGAGCTCGTCGAGCGTGCCTTCGGCCACGAGACGACCGCGCGCGATCACGCCGATGCGATCGGCCATGCGCTCCGCGACGTCGAGAATGTGGGTTGTGAGAATGACCGTCGCGCCCTCGGCGACGCGCGCGCGCAGCATGTCCTTGACGAGGCGGGCGGCGGCGGCGTCGAGACCGGTCANGGGCTCGTCCATGATCATCAGCAGAGGATCGCGCAACAGAGCGCCGGCGAGGGCCGTTTTCTGCCGCATCCCGCGCGAAAATCCTTCGCAACGCTCGCCGCGGTGCTCCCACAGGCCGAAGCGGCGCAGCGGGTCCTCGCCGCGCCGTAGGGCGGCCTGGGGCGCCACGCCCCACAAGCCGGCGATGAATTCGAGATATTCGAGCGGCGTCAGCCGATCGTAGAGCAGCGGCTCGTCGGGCAACCAGGCGACGAGGCGGCGCACGGCGAGCGGATCGCGGGCGGCGTCGACGCCTGCGACGTCGATCGAACCAGNATCGGGGTCGAGCAACGTCGCGATCATTCGCAAGGTCGTCGTCTTGCCGGCGCCGTTGGGGCCAAGCAGGGCGTAAAGCTCGCCGCGGCGAACGCGCAGGCTCAGCCCATCCACAGCGGGGCGATCAGATCTCTTGACGAGATCGCGAATGTCGAGGGCGGGGGTGGAGATGTCGGGCGCGCGCATGGGCACGATTTGAAAATGACGCGCCTTCAAATCATGAACATGGCGCGCGCGGCGCCGCATTGCGTCTAGATTTGGTTAATCGACGCCGGTCGTCCGCCGCGCGGCCGGCTTGCCGCGGGCGGCGCGGCGTCCTATCGCAAGGCATGAGCGCACTTCCCCGAGGATGTCGTCCAGCCAGCGCCGGAGACGACGCTGTGGTGCTTCGCCGCCCGGCGCGGCAACGAGGTCATTTGCGAAGGNGTCGCGGCGGCGCTGGGATTGACGCCCCGCATGAGGGCGATGCGGCCGCGTCGCCTGTTCGAGACGCTCGCGCCGTTCGGCCCGGTCGATCCACGCGACCGGCCGCAACCGCCCTGGCCTGACATCTGTTTCGGCTCCGGCCGGTTGGCGACGCCCTATCTACGCTTCGTGAAACGCGCCTCGCGCGGGCGGACCTTCGCCGTGTTTCTGCAAACGCCGGGGGCCGGGCGCAGCGAGTTCGACCTGATCTGNGGCGCGCATGACCGATCGACGGGCCCCAACGTCGTGACGACGGCGTTGTCGCCCCATCCGATCACTCAGGCCCGGCTCGCCGCAGCCCGCGCCGCGCCAAAGCCGGCGCTCGCGGCNCTGCCGGCGCCGCGGGCGGCGTTCGTGCTGGGCGGCGACAGCCGCAAGCATCGCTTCACGCCTGCCGATTTCGAGGCGCTGTCGCAGGCGGCGGGCGCGGCGCTGGCGCAGGGCTGGAGCCTGATGGTCACAGCTTCGCGACGCACGCCGGCCGGACTGACGGCGCGGCTGCGGATGGCGGTCGAGGAGGCGGGGGCGCAGGGGCGCGCGGCCTTCGACGAGGGCGACGGAGCCGCGCCCTATGTCGATATGCTGGCGCTCGCCGACGCCGTGCTGGTGACCGCCGACAGCGTCAACATGATGGGCGAAGCCGTCGCCACCGGAGCGCCGGTGCATGTCTACGAACCCGGCGGGCGGTCGCGAAAAACACAGGCGCTGCTCGAAAGCCTGATCGCTCAGGGCGCCGCGCGACGCTGGCGCGGGGCGTTCGAGGCGTTCTCGCCGTCGCCGCTCGACGCCACGGCGGAGATCGCGGCGGCCGTGGCGCGGGGCTACGCGGCCCACAAAGCGCGGCTGACCGGCCTCGCCGATCAGGCCTGAGGCGCCTCGCAACCGATCGTCCCCGCAACCGGCTTGCGCCGGCAAGCCATGCGCCTATAGTCGAGCCCTGCGCGCGGCGCATGGCTCCGGTCCCGTGCGGAAGGACGCCGGAACGCCGCGCGTTTCGATTTCCAAACCGGCTCGCCACTTCCAAACTGGCTCGCCAAGCGTCGGACGGACCCCTCTGCAATGACCGAGAACGCCCCCTCCACGCGCGCGTGCTGATTCTCGGCTCGGGACCGGCCGGATATTCGGCGGCGATCTACGCGGCGCGCGCGATGTTGAAGCCCGTCCTGATCTCCGGCATGGAGCAGGGCGGCCAGCTGATGACGACGACCGACGTCGAAAACTATCCGGGCTTCTCGCCTGCCGTGATGGGTCCAGAAGCGATGGACAAGATGCGCGCCCAGGCCGCGCATGTCGGCGCGACGCTCATCTCCGACATCATCGTGAAGGCGGATCTTTCGACACGCCCGTTCAAGCTCGTCGGCGACGGCGGACGGCTCTACACCTGCGACGCGCTGATCATCGCCACCGGCGCGAAGGCGCGCTGGCTCGGGCTGCCGAGCGAGGAGAAATTCCGCGGCTACGGCGTCTCGGCCTGCGCGACCTGTGACGGCTTCTTCTATCGCGGCCGCGAGGTCATGGTGGTGGGCGGCGGCAACACCGCTGTCGAAGAGGCGCTGTATCTGTCGCATATCGCCGCGAAGGTGATCTTGGTGCATCGGCGCGACACGTTGCGGGCCGAACGCATCCTCCAGGATCGTCTCTTCGCGGCGAAAAACATCGAGATTGTGTGGAACCACGAGGTCGTCGAGGCGGTGGGCGAGGACGCTCCGCTCAGCCTCACCCATGTGCGCCTGCGCGATGTGAACACCGGCGCCGTCCGCGACGTGCCCACGCATGGTCTGTTCGTGGCCATCGGACACGAGCCGGCGTCCGGCTGTTCGTCGGTCGAGCTCGACATGAAGCCAAATCGCTATCTCAAAGTCGCGCCGGGGACGACCAACACCAACATTCCCGGCGTTTTCGCCGCCGGCGACGTCGCCGACGACGTCTACCGACAGGCCGTCACGGCGGCGGGATTGGGATGCATGGCCGCGCTCGACGCGGAGCGCTGGTTGGCCGCGCAAGGCGCCTAGAGGCGACACATCGTGATGACCGCGCCCGCACGCGGCGACAATAAGCGCGCGGCGGCCGCCGGGGAGGGCGACGAGTGGACTGGGACAAGCTGAGAATTTTTCAGGCGGCGGCCGACGCCGGCTCATTCACCCATGCCGGCGAAACGCTCGGGCTCAGCCAGTCGGCCGTGAGCCGGCAGGTCAGCGCGCTTGAGCAGGACCTCGAAACGCCGCTGTTCCACCGCCATGCGCGCGGCCTCATCCTGACCGAACAGGGCGAGATGCTGCTGCGCACGGTGCGCGACGTCATGCTGAAGCTGTCGGCGGTGAAAACGCGCCTGTCCGACAGCCGCGACAAGCCACATGGCGAATTGCGGGTGACGACGACGCTGGGCATCGGCACCAACTGGCTGACGCCGCGGCTCGGCGAGTTTCTNGGGCTCTATCCGGAAATCCANGCCAAACTCATTCTCACCGACGATGAAACCGATCTGGGCATGCGCGAGGCCGATGTGGCGTTGCGCATGCGCGAACCAGTGCAGCCGGACCTGATCCGGCGGCGGCTGTTCACGATGCATTTCCACGCTTACGCCTCGGCGGACTATCTCAAGCGGCACGGCCAGCCGCGCACGCTCGACGACCTCGATTCCCATCGCATCCTGGCGTTCACCGGCGACTCGCCGAATCTCTTCGCATCGATCAGCGCGTTGCCCACGATAGGCCGTGAGCCGAAAAAGCCTCGGCCCACCGCGATGCGGGTCAATAATATGACCGCTTTGCTGCGGGCGGTGGAGGCTGGCGTGGGCATCGCGATTTTGCCGGACTACCTCATCCGCGACGAGTCGGGGCTGGTGCGGCTGCTGCCGCAATCGGACATGCCGNNGCTCGATTGCTATCTCGTCTACCCCGAGGAGATGAAAGCGGTCGCGCGCGTGCAGGTGTTCCGCGACTTTCTCGTCTCGAAGGCGCAGCGCTGGCAGTTCTGACCGTGCGGAGCGGACGGCAAATCGGTTCGGCGCATGTCAGCCATGCTGACATGTCTGTTGTTCAAGCCCGCATTTCATTCGACGCTGAAGGCGATCCGGCGTCGAGCATGCGTTTCCCTCGGAATCTCATGCGCCGGGTCGTTCCCTCTGGAAACATTCCGGTTCACGCCGGATCCTGGGCCGGACGCAAGTTCGGCCCTCTTTGGGCCGCGGCGGCGTCCTGCTTTCTGGGCTGCGGCGGCGGCGTTCAACGATACTGGCTCGTCGCCGGTCATCCCGGCGTAAAGCCCGGCGACTTCGGCCTCGTAGCCGTTGAAGAGCTTTGTCGGGGTGCGTTCGCCGGACCCCAGCAGCTCCTCGTCGGCCTGACTCCAGCGCTTGTGGGCGACCTTCGGGTTGATGTTGGCCCAGAAGCCGTATTCGTCGCCTTGCAGCTTCTCCCACAAGGTCGTCGGACGCTGCGCCACGAAGGAGATCTTGCGGACGCTTTTGATCGATTTGAAGCCGTNAAGCTTCCACGGCGTGACGAGCCGCAGCGGCGCGCCCATCTGGCGGGGCAGCGGCGCGCCATAGGCGCCGCAGGCGAANNAAGCGAGTTCGTTGGTCGCCTCGGCGAGGGTGAGCGCCTCGACATAGGGCCAGGGATAGATTCTCGAACGCTGGCCGCGCGCCGTCTCCGGGTCGAGAAAACTCTCGAAGCGCACGAATTTCGCGTCCGATTTCGGAGCGACGCGGCGCACGAGNNTTCGGCCAGGGAAGCCGGTCCAGGGAATCACCGCCGCCCAGGTTTCGACGCAACGCAACCGGTAGACGCGCTGCTCCAGGGGAAAGGCGCGCAGCAGGTCGTCAATCTCGAAGTCTTGCGGGCGGTCGACCAATCCCTCGACGCTGACGCGCCAGGGCCGGATCTTGAGGTCGCCGGCGCGCGCGTAGGTGGATTTGCCCGGGCCGATCTCGATGAAATTGTTGTAGCGCGTCGTCAATTCCGGGCGCGTCGGTTTGAGGTCGGCGAAGCGCGGGTTGCTCTTGGCGGGATAGAGCGCGACCGAGGNGTCGTCGCCGACGCGTTGGGCGAGGGCGGGAGAGGCGAGCGCGGCGGCGCCAGCGCCGAGAAAGGCGCGACGGTCGAGAAGGGCGGGCGACGTCGCCTCGCGTTCGGGGATGTTCCAACGTCTTGCGGCGCGGATGAGCATCGGCGTGTTCTCCCTCAGGATCGGCGCATATCTAGGGCGGGTCAGATCGGCGTGAAGACCGTCGAGGCGAACTCGAACACCGGGTCTCCATGCTGATTGACGGCGCCGTTGGTCCCGAAGGCGAGGCCCCAGCCGGGCTTGCTGGTGGCGCGTCGGCCCACCAACCGCGTCCAGTAGGTCAATTCGTCGCCGACATAGACAGGGCGAAGCCATTTGAGATTGCGGAATCCGGGAGAGGGGCCGGTGAGCGGGGCGGGGCGGCCCTGCGCGATCCGCGCGGCGGCGCCTGCGCGGCGCGCGTCGATCATTCGGCGCATCCACATCGCGGCGGTGTGCCAGCCCGAGGCNNCGAGCCTGCCGAAGGGGCTTTCGGCGGCGGCGGCTTCGTCGAGATGGAAGCGCTGCGGGTCGAACTGGCGGGCGAAAGCGACGACCTCGTCACGCTCGACACGCCAGCGGCCGAGCGTATGCGTCACGCCGGGCTCCAACTCGTCGTCAAGCGTCGCGCCGGACCGAAGCGGCGGCGGATCGACGCGCGCGGAAGGTGGGCGGTCATAGGAGCCAGGGGCGGGCGGGGCGGCGTCACGCCGGCCGAACAGGATCGGGCAGCGCTGCGACAGCACGGCGTCGCCACTCTGGTTGATCAACGCGAATTCGAAGGAGACGATCCCGACGCCCGGCTTCGAGGCGAGCGGGCGCGTCGCGATCACCCTGCGTCGCGCGCTGAGCGCGTCGCCGGGGAAAACCGGCTTCATCCATCGCAATTCTTCGACGCCGGGGCCTCCGAGACCGGTCGAATCGAGCAGCAAGTCGTCGCAGATCATGCGCATCAGCAGCGCGGCGCTGTGCCAGCCGGAGGCCGAAAGACCGCCAAGCAGCGAGGCGCGGCCGGCCGCATCGTCGAGATGGAACGGCTGCGGGTCGAAACGGGCCGCGAAGTCGACGATTTCCTCGCGCGACACGCGCCGATCGCCGAAGCTTGCGACGTCGCCCGGCGCGAAATCTTCGAAACATATGCGCGCCATTTCCAATCCTCCCACCGGGCAGGGTAGCGTTCGCGAGAGGCGATGTCGCGAGAAAGGGATTTAACATGACGAGGGCGACGGAGGACGGGACGCATGAGGAGTCCTGGCTCGATCGCTACGCGCCGCTGAACGGGCTCGACGGCGATCTGCGGGCGGCGTTCGCCGCGTTGCCGCGTCGCGCGATCCCCGAGGGGCGATCNCTGTTCTCGCCGGGCGCGCCCTGTCAGGGGTTCGCGCTGGTGCTGGANGGACGTGTGCGCGTCGATGTGACCGGCGCGTCGGGGCGTTCGATCCTGCTCTACCGCATCGGGGCGGGCGAGACCTGCGTGCAAACGACGCTGTGCCTGCTGGGAGAAGCGACCTACACCGCGACCGCCGTCGCCGAGACGGCGCTGACGCTGGCGATGGCGCCGCGGCCGCTGTTCGAGCGCGCCATCGCCGGCTCGGACGTGTTCCGTCGCTTTGTCTTCCGGATGTTCGCGGCGCGGCTCGACGAGACGACGCGGCTGCTGGAGAGCGTGGCCTTCGTGCGCGTCGAGGCGCGTCTGGCCGCCGCGCTCGCGCAAAGGGCGCGACGCGCGGGAGCCGCCGCCTTCGACGTCACGCATCAGGAGCTCGCCGACGAGATCGGCACGGCGCGCGAGGTGGTGTCGCGCCAGCTCGACGGCTTTCGCCGCGACGGGTTGATCGTCTCCGCACGCGGGCGGCTCGAAGTGCTCAATCCGAGCCGCCTCGACGCGTTGGCGCGTTCTGCGTGACCGTTCTGCGTGACATGGTCACCGACAGCGGCGGCAGGGCGGTCTAGACGAAAGGCGTCGGCGGCCCGCGCGGGGTCGTCCCGCGGAGGTTCGTTCATGATCAAGAATGTCGGCGGCGTCGACCGCATCCTGCGCATCGTCGTCGGCCTTGCGCTGATTTCGCTGGTGTGGCTCGTGCCGACCAATTGGGGCTGGGTCGGTCTCGTTCCCCTCGTCACGGGGCTCGTCAACTTCTGCCCGGCCTACACGCTGCTCGGCGTCAACACCTGCAAAGTCAATCCCAAGGCCTGATCGACCGCCACACGATTCGCTCCCCAGCCTGGAGGGTTCCCGCGCGCGAGCGCGGGGCCCTTTCGCGCTTTCGGGCGATGCGCGCGTTCGGCGCGACGGGTTGGCGCGACCGCGCCGCCTGGGCTAATTTGGCCGACATGAACGACACGTCGGGAGCCCATCCGCGCCTGCGCGACATGCGCGTCGAAACGCTGTCCGCGCAGTGGGGCCGGTTGACGCGGACAAGCTTCGACTATCGCCACCGCGACGGGGTATGGCGCAGGCTCGTGCGCGAAAGCTACGGCCGCGGCGACGGGGCGACGGTGCTGCCCTGCGATCCTGCGCGCGGCATGGTGATTCTGATTCGTCAGTTCCGGCTGCCGGCGTTGCGCGAGGGCGCAGACGGCTTCATCTGGGAGGCGCCGGCNGGGCTGCTGGACGAGGCCGACCCGGCGGCGCGCGTCGCGATGGAGGCCGAGGAGGAGACCGGCTTTCGCGTGCGCGATCTCGTCAAGGTCTGCGAAGCCTATTCAAGTCCCGGTTCATTCCTCGAAAAGATGCATTATTTCATAGGCCGCTACGGCGCGCAGGACCGAATCGGGTCNGGCGGCGGGTTGGCCGAAGGCGAGGACATCGAGGTCGTCGAGCGGCGNTTCGCGCGCGCCTACGCCATGATCGGCGCCGGCGAAATCGTCGACGCCAAGACGATCATCCTGTTGCAGCACGCGAAACTGACCGTGTTCGCGTGACGCGTCTTTTCGCCCGCGCCTCGCCTCAGTTGGCGAAACGGAAATGCAGCACGTCGCCGTCGGCGACCACATAGTCCTTGCCTTCCAAGCGGAATTTCCCTGCGTCGCGGGCGCCTGCCTCGCCCTTGTTCGACACGTAGTCGTCGAAGGCGATGGTTTCGGCGCGGATGAAGCCTTTCTCGAAGTCGGTGTGGATCACCCCTGCGGCGGCGGGCGCGCGGGTGCCCTTTTCGATCGTCCAGGCGCGGGCTTCCTTGGGGCCGACGGTGAAATAGGTCACGAGGTGGAGGAGGTCGTAGCCGGCGCGGATGACGCGGTTGAGCCCAGGCTCCTCAAGGCCGACGGCCTCCAGGAACTCCGCCTGATCGGCCAGCGGCATCACCGCGATCTCGGATTCGATCTTGGCGGAGACGACGACGGCGATCGCGCCCTCTTCGGCGGCGCGCTTCTTGACGATCTCGGAATAGGCGTTGCCTTTGTCGGCCGAGGCCTCCTCGACGTTGCAGACGTAGAGAACAGGCTTTGAGGAGAGCAATTGCAGAGCGGCGAAGGCCTTGCGCTCTTCGGGCGAGTTTTGCGCCACGCGGGCGGGCCGGCCCTCGCGAAGGGNGGCGAGGCAGCGGTTGACGAGGTCAAGCGTCTCCTTGGCCTCCTTGTCGCCGCCCTTGGCGCGCTTCTCCAGCGAAACGACGCGCTTTTCGAGGCTTTCGAGATCGGCGAGCATCAACTCGGTCTCGATGATGTCGATGTCGCCGAGCGGGTCGACGCGATTCTCGACATGGGTGACGTCGCCGTCGTCGAAGCACCGCACGACATGCGCGATCGCGTCGCATTCGCGAATGTTGGCGAGGAACTGGTTGCCGAGGCCCTCGCCCTTCGAGGCGCCGCGCACCAGACCCGCGATGTCGACGAAGGTGAGGCGCGTCGGGATGATCTCCTTCGAGCCGGCGATCCGCGCCAGCGTCTCAAGCCGGGGATCGGGCACGGCGACGTCGCCGACGTTCGGTTCGATGGTGCAGAACGGATAATTGGCCGCCTGCGCCGCCGCCGTCTGCGTCAGCGCGTTGAACAGGGTCGACTTGCCGACGTTCGGCAGGCCGACGATGCCGCATTTGAAACCCATGAGACTCTCGCCGGAAAGGAAGGGCCGGGCGCGCCCGGCGGTCGGCGCGAGGTTTGGGGAGGGAGGGCGGAATTGCAAGCCCGCGTTGATTTGCCCGCAGATCCTTCGTAAGCGGACGCTCGCGAGCACCATCCTCGACGCCTCCGCCCCTGTCCCTGCCGCCGCCGCGAGGCGTCGCCGAAGAGCTTCGGCGCCTGCTGCGGGCCGATCCTCGCCGGCGCGCCGGCGCCGAGCGCCGAGGCGCTGATGCGCTCGCGCTATTCGGCNTTTGCGACGGCGAACGCCGATTATCTGTTCGAGAGCCTGGCGCCGNNGAGGCGCAAGGACTTCGACAAGAAGTCGACCTTGCATTGGGCGACCTCATCGCAATGGAGCGGGCTCGACATTCTGGCGACCGAAGAGGGCCAGGCCGGCGACGAGACCGGAATCGTCGAGTTCGTCGCGCATTTCACCTTTGAGGGCGAGGACAAGGCGCATCGCGAGCGCTCGTCCTTCNNCGCAGAATCCGGAGACGGGCGGNNCTGGTGGTTCGTCGACGAGGCGAAAAAGCAGGCGCCGGTGGTGCTGGGCAAGCAGCCGGGCCGCAACGATCCGTGCCCCTGCGGCTCGGGCAAGAAATACAAGAAGTGCCACGGGGCGTAAGCCGTCACTTCGGTCGCGGGCTGACCGAGACGAAGGTTGCGCTCATCGTATCGAGCATCAACAGCGCGCGCAGCTTTTCGGCAGATAGGGCTGGCCGAACGCGAAGGCCGCGTAGAGCGCCGCCGCCAGCACAAGTTGCGTCGGCAGGCCGAACAGGCGGTTTTCGAGATCGAGGCCCTTGCGCGCCATCTCCGGCGGCTGACGCGCCAGCGCGAAACTCACGATCGAGACGGCGAACTGCCATTCGAAGGGCAGCCACAGCGTCGCCGCGCCACGCAGGCGCCACGCCTTCCAGTCGCCGAACAGCGTCGTCAGCCGGCGCGAGGCGACATAGGCCAGCGCCGCGCCGCCGCAGCGTTTGGCGAGCGTCTCGACCGACATGCCCGTGCGCCAGGCGTAGACGGCGAAACCGAGAACCAGCGCCGCCGTCGCCAGATGCGTCAGAGCCGCCTCTATGTCGAAGCCGAAGGCGCTGCCGTCGCGCTCGACGGTCGGGCGGCGGGGCGGGGCGATGGGGCGTGCGGGGCGGGCCATGACGGACGGGGTCAGCTCCAGGCGCGGGCGAGCGCGAGCCCGACGTCGGTTCTGGGCGCGATCAGCGTGAAGGCGAGCAGCATGGTCGGCCAATAGGGGATCGAAAATCCGCCGTCGGGATCGCCGCGCATGTGGCGATTCCATAGGCCCGAGGCGAGCGCCAGCGGCAAAGGCAGAATCAGCGACGTCGCGACGAACATCGCCAGCGGTTCGCCGCCGCCGACCCAGACGCTGAGCGCCGCGCCCAACTTGAGAACGCCGGCGCCGAACGCGCCTCTCGTCATGACGTGAACGACCAGCCCCCAAAAGAACGCCGAAACCGACGGCGAAATGACGCAGCACATCGGCCGCGCCAAGGCTCGACACGAGCGGCATGAGGGCGAATGACGCCGCGACGACGAGCGGGACGGCGTTCGGGATCGTCCAGCGCCGCGAGGTGGGCGCGCGCCCGAGAGCGGCGCGGGCTCGCATGGTTTTGTCCGCCGCTTCGACGCGCGAGCGCGCGATGTGGGCGCGCAGGCTCGCTTGGTCGAAGGCGGCGCGGCGGTTCGCTTGGTGTGGAGACGCGTCGTCGGCTCGGTCATAGGTCATCGCCGCAGCATCCAAACGACGAATGAATCCGCGGTTATTTTCGCCAAAATCGGAATTCGTCGCGTCGCGAAAGCCTTGGTTTCGCTATGTGACGCTTAGCGAAACGTTGCGGCGCTCGGGGTCATTTCTCGCCGACGCGCTTCACCTCGCCGAAACCGGCCGCCTTCATGCCGAGGTCGATCTTGTTCTGAAAGCCGGCGTCGTCGTTCTTCACCAGCAGCGCGGCGTTGCGCGCGCACAGGTCGCACAGCGTCTCGACCCAGCCTCGCTCCGCCTTGGCGAAGTCGTTGAGCACGTAGGCGTGCACCAGCTCCTTCGCGCCGGGATGGCCGATCCCCATGCGGGCGCGCTTGAAATCGGCGGTGAGATGCTGGGACATCGAGCGCAGGCCGTTATGGCCGGCCGCGCCGCCGCCGGTCTTGACGCGCAGCTTGCCGGGGGCGAGGTCGGNCTCGTCGTGAAAGACGAGAATGTCGCCGACCGCGATCTTGAGAAAGCGCGCCGCCTCGCCGACGCTGCGGCCGGACTCGTTCATATAGGTGAGCGGCTTGAGCAGCAGCACCTTGTCGCCGCCGATCTCGGCCTCCGTCGCCTCGCCCTGAAAGCGGCGGCGGAAGGGCGGGGCGCGGAACTCGCGCGCGATGGCGTCGAGCGCCATGAAGCCGATATTGTGGCGATTGCCTTCATACTCACGGCCCGGATTGCCGAGGCCGACGAACAGACGCATCGCGTCACTCCTCAACAGGGCCGGACATGAAAAGGCGCCGCGAACGGCGCCCTTTCCGATCATCGCGACGCGGCGATCACTTCTTCGGCGCGGCCTTGGCGGCAGGGCGCAGCCTGGCGGCGGGCGCAGCCGCCGGCGCGGCCGCGGCCGGGGCCTCGGCGCCGCCGGCCGGCGGGGCGATCGTGGCGATGGTGAAATCGCGGTCGGTGATCGTCGGCTTGCAGCCCTCGGGCAGCTTGATCGCCGAAATGTGCAGCGAGTCGTTGAAGTCGAAGCCCGCCATGTCGGCCGTGATGTGCTCGGGGATCGCGTCCGCCGGCACGCGCATTTCGACGGTGTGGCGCACGATGTTCAGCGAGCCGCCCTTCTTCACGCCCGGCGCGGTCTCCACGTTGATGAAGTGGACCGGCACGTCGACCTTGATGGTCGAGCCGGCGCGCAGGCGCATGAAGTCGACATGCAGCGGCGTGTCGCGCACGACGTCGGNCTGGTAGTCGCGCGGAATGGCGCGCTCCTTGCGGCCTTCGATGTCGGNTTCGAAAATCGTCGTGAGGAAGCGCCCAGCGTAAATCAGCTGATTGGTTTCCTTGTAGTCGAGCGAGATCAGCCNGGGCGCGGCACCGCCGCCATAGACCACAGCAGGAACGCGACCCTCACGGCGAACGCTGCGGGCGGNCCNCTTGCCGGCTCCGCTGCGGACCGTGGCCGCGAGTTTCTTCACCTCGGCCATCGTTTGTCCTTTCAAATGCGAAAAGCGCCCGTCGCCTCCAGGGGTGTCGGAGCGGAGCGCGGGGGTTCTTTAAGGGCAGAGGCGGGGTGGGTCAAGGCGAGCCCGCCGGAGGCGTCCGGCGCTTCCGGCTGCGCCACCCGCCGCGAAGCGACGGCGTCGTCGCCTCAGTCGAACAGGCTCGACACGCTCTCCTCCTTCGCCGTGCGGGCGATGGCTTCGCCGATCAGCGGGGCGATGGAGATGACGCGGATGTTCTTGGCGACGCGCACCGCCTCGGTCGGCTGGATGGTGTCGGTCAGCACGAGCCGCTTGAGCTTGGAGGCGGAGATGCGGGCGACCGCGCCGCCCGACAGCACGCCGTGCGTGATGTAGGCGTGGACCTCCTTGGCGCCCTGCTTCAGCAGCGCCTCGGCGGCGTTGCACAGCGTGCCGCCCGAATCGACGATGTCGTCGACGAGGATGCAGCATTTGCCCTCGACCTCGCCGATGATGTTCATCACTTCCGATTCGCCGGCGCGCTCGCGGCGCTTGTCGACGATGGCGAGGGNGGCGTCGATGCGTTTGGCGAGGGCGCGGGCGCGCACCACGCCGCCGACGTCGGNGGAGACGACCATCACCTCGGAGGTGTTCATGCGCTNCTTGATGTCGCGCACCATCACCGGCGCGCCGTAAAGGTTATCCACCGGAATGTCGAAAAAGCCCTGGATCTGGCCGGCGTGCAGATCGACCGTGAGCACGCGGTCGGCGCCGGCGCGGGTGATCAGATTGGCGACGAGCTTGGCCGAGATCGGCGTGCGGGGGCCGGGTTTGCGGTCCTGCCGGGCGTAACCGAAATAGGGCATCACCGCCGTGATGCGCCGCGCCGAGGCGCGCCGCAGCGCGTCGGTCATGATCAGCAGCCNCATCAGGTGATCGTTGGTCGGGAAGGAGGTCGACTGGACGATGAAGGCGTCCTTGCCGCGCACATTCTCCTGAATCTCGACGAAAATCTCCATGTCGGCGAAGCGCCGGACCTGACATTTGGTCAAAGGTTCGCCGAGATAGGCGGCGATCGCCTCGGCGAGGGCCCCGTTCGAGTTGCCCGCGAGGATCTTCATCGCGCCCGCCATCTCCAGACTCCGTGTCACGCGCCGGCCCCGGCGGCCCGCCGGGGACCGGGCGGATTTAGCAGCGTCGCGGTTTCGTCACAACCTTTCGCGGCGCCGCAATTTCGGACGGTCGGGGCGGCGCGGCCTCAGCGGACCACGAGGTCGAGGTCGGCGGCGTTNNGAGGCTGCGCGCCGGAGGGGCCGACGAGATAGGTCCGGCCCAGGCACAGCGCCGTCCCGCTGGCGGAGTCCATCAGGATCATATGGGCGAAATAGACCTGATTCTCGGCGATTTCCCAGTCGTTGCGCTCGTAGAACATCGGCGGGTCCATCCAGGACGGCGTGAACTTGGCGCCGAGCGCGTAGCCGCAGGCGTTGAGACGGTGCGCCCCCAGCCCGTGTTCGTCGAACACGCGGGCGTGGGCGGCGTAGACGTCGCCGGCGGTGCGGCCGGGTCGGAATTCGGCCTCGCAGGCGAGCAGCGCCTGTTTTGCGGCGGCGTGATAGCGCAGATGCAAGGGATGCGGCGCGCCGACGATATGGGTGCGCATGATGGCGGCGTGGTAGTGGCGCCAGGCCCCGGCGAATTCGAGCGTGATCTGGTCTTTGGCGTCGAGTTTGCGGCGGCCGGACTTGTAGCGGCACAGCAGCGCGTCCCGGCCCGAGCCGATGATGAACTCGTTGCCGGGATAATCGCCGCCGGCCGCAAAAATGGCGGCGTGCTGGGCCGCGAGGATCGCGCCCTCGTCGGCGCCGGGGCGCAGCAGATCGATGGCCGCCTTGTCGGCGAGGTCGGATAGCCGCGCGGCCTCGCGGACGCAGGCGATTTCCTCCGCCGATTTCGTGCAGCGCAGGCGCGGGACGAGCCGCGAGACGTCGACCAGCTCCGCCAGACCGGCAAGAGCGGCGTCGGNCTGACGGCCGTGATAGGCGGTCAGGCCGTAGCTGTCATATTCGACGCCGAGCCGGCCGCTGACGCGCAGATCGCTCAGCATGGCGCGCAGGTCGCCCGCGGGGTCGGAATCGACGGCGTCCTTCCAGACGCGGATGTCGCGCAGGTTGGAGGTGTGCTGGGCCTGACGAAGGTCGGCCGAGCGGGTGAGCAGCGCCGTGCGCCCGTCGGCGCCGACGTAAAGGCACTGGAAAANACAGAAGCCGAAACTGTCGTAACCGGTGAGCCAGTANNTGCTCTCCTGCGCGAAGAGCAGCATCCCGTCGAGCTTCTCGCGCGCCATCTCGGCGAGGAGGCGCGCCTTGCGGGCGGACATTTCGGCGTCGCTGAAGTGGACGGGCATCGGGGGCTCCTGATTGTGGCCAGAGCCTAGTCCGCCGCGCCCGTCGCGGGGAAGGCGGCGCGCGAGCGGGTTTCGCCGGGCGACGGTTGCGCCTATCTGAAGAGCCATGATCGCCCGCCCGCCGCCGCCCGCCGACGACCCGCCGCCCGAGACCGCGCAAGCCGAGACCGCGCAAGCGGGTTCGGGGCCGCTCGACGCGCCCCAACAGGAGCCGGACGAGGGCGACGACGATCGGGACGCGCAGGAGGCGGCGTGGTCGCTTTCGCCCGAGCCGGAGGAGGAAGCGAGCCCGGCCTCCCTGGCGCGCGGGGCGGCGGCCATCCGCGCCCACTGGAAGCATGCGCCGGTCGGGCCCGGCGTCTACCGGATGATCGGCGCCGACGGCGAAGTGCTTTATGTCGGCAAGGCGAAAAGCGTGCGCAAGCGCATCGCCTCCTACATGCGCGACGGCGGCCATACGCAGCGCATCGCGCGGATGATTTCGGCGACCGTCTCGATGGTGTTCGTCTCGACGCGCACCGAGACCGAGGCGCTGCTGCTCGAAACCAATCTGATCAAACAGCTGCGCCCGCGCTTCAACGTGCTGATGCGCGACGACAAGAGCTTTCCCTATATCCTGCTTTCCGCGGACCACGCGTCGCCGCAACTGACCAAGCATCGCGGCGCGCGNCCCCGCAAGGGCGATTATTTCGGGCCTTTCGCCAGCGTCTGGGCGGTCAACCGCACGCTGTCGTCGCTGCAACGCGCCTTTCTGGTGCGCACCTGTTCGGACAGCTATTTCGAGGCGCGCAAACGGCCCTGCCTGCTGTATCAAATCAAGCGCTGCGCGGGGCCGTGCACGGGCGAGATCGCGGCGCAGGATTATCAGGAGCTTGTGCAGGAGGCGCGCGACTTCCTGTCCGGCAAGAGCCGGGCGGTGCGCGAGCGCATGGCGCAGGACATGCGTGCGGCCGCCGACGCAATGGAGTTCGAGACCGCCGCGCGGCTGCGCGACCGCATCGCGGCGCTGTCGGCCATTCAGGGCGAACAGGGGATCAACCCGCAGAGCGTCGAGGAGGCGGACGTTTTCGCGGTGGTGGAGCAGGCGGGGCAATTCTGCGTCGAGTGCTTCTTNTTCCGCACCTATCAGAACTGGGGCAACCGCGCCTATTTCCCGCGCGCCGACCGGGCCTTGTCCGAGGCGGAGGTTCTCGACGCCTTTCTCGCGCAGTTCTACGGCGAACGGCCGGCGCCGCGTCTGGTGCTGACCTCGCACGAGGTCGAGACCGCCGCGTTGCTCGGCGAGGCGCTGTCGGAGCGGGCGGGGCGCAAGGTCGAGGTGCAGGCGCCGCGGCGCGGCGAGAAGCGCGATCTCGTCGCCTATGCGCTCGACAACGCCCGCGAGACGCTGTCGCGCCGGCTCGCCGAGACGGCGACGCAGGAGAAGCTGCTGGCCGCGTTGGCGCTCGCGTTCGGCGTCGAGGGCAGGATCCGCCGCGTCGAGGTTTACGACAACTCCCACATCATGGGCACGAACGCGGTCGGCGCGATGATCGTGGCGGGGGCGGGCGGATTCATGAAGACGCATTACCGCACCTTCAACATCAAGGGCGANCGGTTGACGCCGGGCGACGATTTCGGGATGATGCGCGAGGTTCTGAAGCGCCGCTTCTCGCGGCTGGCCAAGGAGCGTCCGGTCGAGGCGGCGGGGAGCAGGCGGNNGGAGGCGGAGGCTTTCCCGGATTGGCCGGACCTCGTGCTGATCGACGGCGGCAAGGGGCAGCTTGAGGCCGCGCGCGGNGTGATGGCGGAGGCCGGCGCGGGACATGTGCCCGTCGCCTCGATCGCCAAGGGGCCGGATCGCGACGCGGGGATGGAGACCTTTCACGTTCCCGGCCGCGACTCGTTCAAATTGCCGCCGCGCGATCCGGCGCTGTATTTCGTGCAACGGCTGCGCGACGAGGCGCATCGTTTCGCCATCGGCACGCACCGGGCGCGGCGCAAGAAGGAATTCGTCAAATCCCCGCTCGACGAGATCGCGGGAATCGGGCCTGCGCGCAAGCGGGCGTTGCTCGACGCTTTCGGCACCGCCAAGGCGATCGGCCGGGCGAGCCTGGCCGATCTCGAAAAGACGCCGGGCGTCAACAAGGCGACCGCGCGGCTGGTTTACGCCTATTTCAACGAGCGGGCGTCGTGATCACGAATTTATCACGCTTTCGACGCGATCATTCCATCCCGCGCGCGCCGCGATCTATTGACGATCGGGCGCCCCGCATGGTCCATCGGCAGTCATGATCGCCTCTGCGCCGAATATGTCGGGCGGGTCCGGCCAGGCCGGCGGCCCAGGCTCTCCGGTCGGGCCGCCCTCGTCGGGCGGACCCTGGAGTTTGCCCAATCTTCTGACATATGGACGCGTGGTCGCCGTGCCGGTGGTGGTCGCGTTGCTGTTCTACCCGGACGAGAACTGGATGCGCTGGGCCGCGCTCGGCGTGTTTTCGGCGGCGGGCGTCACCGATTTCTTCGACGGTTACCTCGCAAGGCTGTGGGGCCAGCAATCCTCTCTCGGGCGCATGCTCGATCCGATCGCCGACAAGCTGCTGGTGTCGGCCGTTTTGTTCGTTCTGACCGCCAACGGCACGCTTTACAACTGGCATGTATGGGCGGGGATCGTGATCCTGTGTCGTGAGATTCTGGTGTCGGGTCTGCGCGAGTTTCTGGCCGAATTGCGTGTGCCGCTGCCGGTGTCATGGGTCGCCAAGTGGAAGACGACTGCGCAAATTCTGGCGCTCGGCTTTCTGATCGCCGGGCCTGCGGGCGAGGAGGTGCTGCCGGGCACGCTGCGCATCGGCTTCACATTGCTCTGGCTGTCGGCGGTGCTCACGCTTTACACGGGCTGGGATTATATGAAGGCCGGGATGCGCCACGCGACATGAGCGCGACGCGCGTCGAGGCCGGAGGCGGGATATGAAGGCGGTTTATTTCGCTTGGGTTCGCGAACGCATCGGGAAGGCGGACGAAGAGATCGCGCCGCCCGACGCCGTGCGCACCGTCGGCGATCTCATGAGCTGGCTGGCCGGGCAAGGCGAGGGCTACGCCTACGCCTTCGAGAATCCCAGGCTGATCCGCGTGGCGCTCGACCGCGTTCACGCCAAGCCGGAGGCTTCGCTCGCCGGCGCCCGCGAAGCGGCGTTTTTCCTCCGATGACCGGGGGCTGACGTGGCGTCGCTGACGATCCGCGTCCAGCATGAGCCCTTCCACGCGGCCGCCGAAGCGGAGAAACTGACGGCCGGGCGGACCGATGTCGGCGCGCTCGTCACCTTCACGGGCTTGTGCCGCGACGAACACGGACGGCTGGCGGCTCTGGAGTTGGAGCACTATCCCGGCATGGCGGAGGAGGAGATNCGNCGCGTCGCCGACGAGGCGGCGCGGCGCTGGCCGATCTTCGCCGCGACCGTGATCCACCGNCACGGATTGATCGCGGTCGGAGCCCCGATCGTGTTCGTCGCGACGACGGCGGCGCATCGCGCGCCGGCGTTCGCGGCCGCCGAGTTCCTGATGGANTTTTTGAAGACCCGCGCGCCCTTCTGGAAAAAGGAGCACGGGCGCGACGGCGCGGCGGGCTCATGGGTCGCGGCGAAGGACGAGGACGACGTGGCTCTGACGCGTTGGGCTGAGCGGTGAGGCGTCTGTTCGCCGACGGGTTCGCGT
Organism: Rhodoblastus sp.; assembly: GCA_013693735.1. Classification (GTDB taxonomy): domain Bacteria; phylum Pseudomonadota; class Alphaproteobacteria; order Rhizobiales; family Beijerinckiaceae. Next base: position 1,980,542 of record CP059255.1, read on the forward strand.
CGAACCCGGTTCGCCGCGAAATCCGGTCGCGGCCAAGGCGGTCACGCCAGGCTCGCGCGCCAATCGTCTCGGCCCAACCGCTTGGCCATCGCGAGGCGCCATGCACAAGGATATGACCGGCGAAATCTCGCCGCAGATCGTTTTCGACGATTTCCTGAAAGTCGACATACGCGTCGGCACCGTGGTGTCGGCGGAGCCGTTTCCGCAGGCGCGCAAGCCCTCGCTGAAGTTGGTGATCGACTTCGGACCGGTTGTCGGCCGGAGAAAATCTTCGGCTCAGATCGCCGCGCTCTACGCTCCCGAGGCGCTGATCGGCAAGCAAGTGGCGGCGGTCGTGAATTTTCCGCCGCGTCAGATCGGGCCCTTCATGTCCGAATGTCTGACGCTGGGATTTCCGGACGCGTCGGGGGCGGTGGTTCTGGCTCAGCCATCGGCGCCGGTTCCCGACGGCGCGCGTCTGTTCTGAAGCATCGGCGGGCGTCGCCGAAGGGCGCGCGCGCCGGAGGCATCGAGCGCGCGCGCAGTCGCGTCTTTCTCAGAAGGCCGGCTGCTGCGGCTTCACGGCGGCCGCGTAAATCTCGATCATCGCGCGCGAGATGTCGCCCGGCGCGAAGCGATAGGGCCCGATTTCGGAGACGGNGGTCACTTCCGCGCCCGTGCCGCACACGAAGCACTCTTCGAACTTCTCCAGCTCCTCCGGCATGATGCGGCGCTCGTTGACCTTAAGACCGGTCTTCAGGGCGAGGTCGATCACGGTCTGACGGGTGATGCCGTTCAGGAAGCAATCGGCGATCGGAGTGTGCAGTTCGCCATCCTTGGTGAAGAAGATGTTGGCGCCGGTGACCTCGGCGACGCGGCCCTGCCAGTCCAGCATCAACGCGTCGGCGTAGCCCTTGCGCTCGGCCTTGTGCTTGGAGATCGTGCAGATCATGTAGAGGCCGGCGGCTTTCGAGGCGACGGGCGCGGTGGCCGGATCTGGGCGCCGGAACTCCGCGATGTCGAGGCGGATGCCTTTCATCTTGGTCGCCATGTCGAACATCGACGGCCATTCCCAGGTCGCGATGGCGACATGCGTTTTGGCGTTTTGCGCGGCGACCGCCATCATCTCGGAGCCGCGCCAGGCCACAGGGCGCACATAGACGTCGCGCACGCCGTTGGTCTTGATCACGAGATCCTTGGCGGCCATGAGTTCGTCGACCGAATAGGGGATCGTGAAGTCCAGAAGCTCCGCCGATTTGCGGAAGCGCTCGGAATGCTCGCGCGATTTGAAGATCACGCCGTCATAGGCGCGTTCACCTTCGAACACGGAGCCGCCATAGTGCAGTCCGTGCGACAGCACATGCAGCTTGGCGTNCCTTCAAGGGACGAGCCGGCCGTTCAACCAGATCACGCCGTCACGTTGGTCGAAGGGCAGGATAGACATAGTCTGAGCTCCAGAGCCGAGGGCGGAACGCGGCAAGCGGCCGAAAAATGCGTCACGAAGCGCGGGAAAACGCCGAAATTCGTAGCAAGCGGGTCGATTTATGTCAACATAGCTGTCATAATCCGCCGGCTGCGGTCTCGCCGCGGCGCAGGAGGAATGGCGCTTATGGCCGAGCAAGCGCGAACGGAGGCGAGGCGCGCAGCGACAGGTTCGCCCGCCCCCGCCGACGAGCTGATCGAATTGTTGTTCTTCGCGTATCGGGATTTCGTCGGCGACGCCGACGAGCGATTGCAGAACTACGCGTTCGGAAGGGCCCATCATAGGGTGCTGCATTTCGTCGGCAGCCGGCCGGGGATGACGGTGGCNGGGCTGCTCGACATTCTACGCATCACCAAGCAGAGTCTCGCGCGGGTGCTGCGCGACGTGATCGAAGCGGGCTTCGTCGAAGCGCGCCCTGGCGTCGCCGACCGCCGCCAGCGGCTGTTGCGGCTGACGGCCAAAGGACATGCGTTGACGCAGGAACTGAGGCTTGTGCAATCAACCCGCCTGTCACGCGCGCTCGACGGCTTTTCCCCGGGCGAACGCGCCGCCGTCGCCCGCTTTCTGCGGGGAATGATCAACCCGCAAATCGCGGTCGCGCCGTCGCCCGGTCCCGCGATGCGCCTTGTCGCGGACGGACAGCGTGCCGCTGGCGGGGGCGTGACGGAATGGGAGAGCCCAAGTGAGCGAGGCGCCTGCGGACGACGCCGCACATCTGCTTGTCGTCGACGACGATCGGCGCTTGCGCAAACTGCTCGCCCGCTTCCTCTCCGAAAACGGCTATCGCGTCACCACGGCGGAGAGCGCCGGCGAGGCGCGCGCCACGCTCAAGAATTTCGCTTTCGACCTGATCATTCTCGACTGGATGATGCCGGGCGAAAGCGGCCTNGATCTCGCGCGGTCCCTGCGCGACGTCTCCGACGTGCCTATCCTTATGCTGACGGCGCGAACCGAGGCCGACGACCGCGTNCGCGGGCTGGAGGCNGGGGTCGACGACTATCTCGGCAAGCCGTTCGAGACGCGCGAATTGCTGCTGCGCGTCGCCTCGATCCTGCGTCGCGCGCAGCCCAANGCCGCGCCGGCCGAGGCGACGAGCGTGCGGTTCGGGCCGTTCGTCTATCATCTCGAACGCGGCGAGCTGCGTCAGGGCGAGGAGATCGTCCGGCTGACCGAACGCGAGCGGGAGATGCTGACCCTGCTCGCCCGCGCGCAGGGGAAAGCGTGCCCCGCGAGGCGCTGGCCGGGNGCGGGCGGGAGCGCCAATGAGCGCGCCGTCGACGTGCAGGTGAACCGGCTGCGTCGCAAGATCGAGCGCGATCCGGCCAACCCCATCCATCTTCAGACCGCCCGCGGCTCGGCNTATCGTTTGCTCGTCGAACGCTGATGCGCGCCTTGTCCTTCTCCGCATGGGCGGAAGGCGTCGCGGTCTTGTGGCGACGGGCGGCGCGGCGCCTGGCCTCCTGGCTTCCGAAGGGCCTCTACGCGCGTTCGCTTTTGATCGTCATTCTGCCGATGGTGCTGCTGCAATCGGCGGTCGCCTANTTTTTCATGGAGCGCCATTGGCGGCTCACCACCTCGCGGCTCTCGGCGGCCGTGACCCGTGAGATCGCGGCGCTGATCGACGTCTACGAGACGCTGCCGCCCGAAACCGCAAAGGACGAGGTGCAACGCATCGCGCTCGANAAGCTCGATTTCGACGTCGCCTTTCTGCCGAGAGAGCCGTTGCCGCCGATTCTGCCGAAGCCGTTNTTCTCTTTGCTCGATCCGCTCAACAACAGCCTGTCGACGCAGCTCGCGAGACTGGCGCGGCCCTTCTGGCTCGACACGGTCGGGCAATCGAGCTTCATCGAGATTCGCATNTCAACCGACGACGCGGTGATGCGCGTGGTGGCCCGGCGCAGCGTCGCTTACGCCTCGAACTCGCATATCTTCTTCGTGTGGATGATGACGGCGTCGCTGTTTCTGATCGCGGTCGCGATCGCNTTNTTACGAAACCAGATCCGCCCAATTCTCAAACTCGCCGAGGCGGCCGAGGACTTTGGCAAAGGCCGCGAGGTCGATTACCGCCCGACCGGCNNGCGCGAGGTGCGGCAGGCCGGGCGCGCCTTCATCGAGATGAAGCGCCGCGTCGCGCGCACGCTCGAACAGCGCACCACCATGCTCAACGGCGTCAGCCACGATCTGCGCACCATCATCACCCGCTTCAAGCTGTCCCTCGCCTTGATGCGCGAGAGCGAGGAGACCGACGATCTCAAAAAGGACGTCGCGGAAATGGAGACGATGCTGGAGGCCTATCTCGCCTTCGCGCGCGGCGATCTCGGCGAGGCGTCGGCGATGGTCGACATGCGCGCGTTGCTTGACGATCTGCGCGCCGACGCCGAACGGCACGGCCATCCCACCCAGCTTCGTTGCGAAGGCGAGACCTTGGCGCTCGTGCGTCCCAACGCTTTCCGGCGCTGCCTCACCAATCTCGTCAGCAACGCCCAGCGCCACGGCGACAAGCTCGCCATCACGATGACGAGCGACGATCGCTATCTCACAGTCGCGGTCGAGGATGACGGGCCGGGCATTCCGCCCGACAAGCGCGATCTTGTGTTCCGACCNTTTTTCCGCCTCGACGAGGCGCGCAATCTCGACGAGGCTGGCTCAGGTCTGGGGCTGGCCATCGCGCGCGACATCGCGCGCGGGCATGGCGGCGACATTACGCTGTCGGAGAGCGCTATGGGCGGGTTGCGCGCGGCGGTGCGGATTCCGGTGTGAGCGAGGCGCGACGAGGCCGCCGGCGGCGGCCTGCGACGTCGCTCCTCGATTGAACCAGCGGCGGGGGCTTGCGAACCAAGGGTCTTGCAAACCTGGGGTCATGCGAATTTGGTCGGCGGCTCTTCGTCGGGCCATCCGCCGCGCAGGCGTTTTGGCCTGGCCGAGCCCTTCGCGCTCTCGTCGCGCGGGGCGACGTCGTGATCGTCCTCGACATCGCGGCGGAAGTCGTCCCGATCGTCGCCGTCCGCATATCGCTCCATAGGTCGTTTGCGCCGGCCGCGTAACCCGGCGACGAAAATCGCAGAGGCGAAATTGCGCAGCGGCGAGGCGAGGCGGTGAAGGTCGTCGAGCCTGGCGGCGACGCGGCCGCCGCGCTCCAGAAGACGGTCAAGCTCGGCCATCGTTCGGGCGAGACCGGGATCGTCGTCGTCGAACCAGACCGTGAGCACGCGCGTCCAAAGCGCCACAAGGCCCTGGAGCTTCACCGCGCCATGCACGCCGTCATGGTCGAGATTGGCCGCCTCCATCATGAAGCGCATCGAGTTGAGCATCATGACATTGAGGTTGTAGGCGGCGCCGGGATCGCGGCGCGCCCATTCAAACACGCCCTTGAGACCGACCTTATAAGGAGCCATCGCGTCCAGGCGCGCCATCAGCACGTCGAAGAGCCGGTCCTTGGCGCCTTCCTGCGTCAGTTCGCTCGCAGGTCGGATCAGCACCTCACGGTCGATCATGCGGGACAAAGCGCCAAGAACGGCTCCCTTCGATGGGAACAATTCTCGAAACTGCGCCAGCGTGATCCCCGCCTCGCGGCAGATCGCGGCGATGCGGATGTCCTCAAACGGCTCCTCTGCGGACAGACGCAACAGCGCCTCGACAATCGCTTTGCGGTGGTCGGGGCGGGGCGCTTCGGCGGCGGCTTTGCGGCGGACATGTCGCGCATCTCCTGTCGCCGCTGCGAGGCGGCGTCGTCGCTATCTAGGCGGCCAGTTTGGCCGCAGCAAGGCCGCTTCGCGCGAGCCTTCAGCCCGACAATTCCTCCGAGCGGCGTTTCGCGGCTGCGACGGCCATGTTCATCAACGGCTGAAGTCCGTCTGGAGCCATTAAAACAGAAAGCGCGGCGGCGGTGGTGCCGCCGGGCGAGGTGACGTTCTCGCGCAGGAGCGCGGGCGAGGTTTCGCTGTCGCGAAACATCAACTCGCCAGCCCNCTCGACGGTCGAGCGGGCGAGACGCAGGGCGAGATCGGCGGGCAGGCCGGCGGCCTCGCCGGCCTTGGCCAGAGTCTCGGCGAGCAGGAAGACATAAGCGGGGCCCGATCCCGACACGGCGGTGACGGCGTCGATCAAATTTTCGTCCTCGACCCACTCGATGCGGCCAATGGCCGACAGCAGCGAATGGGCCACGCCGCGCTGGGCGATCGAGACGTTGGGGCAGGCCGCCACCGCGGTGACGCCGCGCCCGACCGCGGCCGGGGTGTTGGGCATCGCGCGCACGACCGCTTTGGCCGGCAACCGCTGCTTGATGTTGGCTATGGTCTTGCCGGCCATGATCGAGACCACCAGCGTCTGCGGGGAGATCATACGGGCGATTTCGGTGGCGGCGGCGTTGAAGGTCTGCGGTTTAATGGCCAGCGCCAGCGTCTCCGGCGGCTTGACCGAGCCAGGCGGCGGGTTAAGCCGCACACCCTTCGCTTCGCACAGCGCCTTCATGGCGGTCGACGGGTAGGGATCGACGACGGTGACCGNACGCGGGGAAACGCCGAGTTTGAGCCAACCCTCCAGCATCGCGCCGCCCATCTTGCCGGCGCCGACAAGCACAAGGGATGAGGGCATAGGCATCAGGCTTCTCCCGCCGTCTCGAACAGCGCCGCGTCCAGCGCCTNCCTCGCGGATTTATCGGACCAGGCGACGAACTGAAAGGCCTGATAATGTCGCTCGCAGGCGTCGATGGCGGCCTGCAACATTGTGGCGCACTGGCGACCCGAAGGCTCGACGCCGCCGGCCAGCAACATGGCGTGGCGGAACATGCCGACGTTCTCGGACGGCCACAGGTCGAAATGGCCGATCCAAAGATGTTCGTTGACCAAAGCGGCGAGTTCGGCGGCGGCGGCGCGGCGGGAGGCGGCGATGCGCAGGTCGAAAGCGCAGGAGATATGCAGCGCCTCGACGTCCGGCAGCCAGGTGAAGGCGACGGTGTAGTCGGTCCAGCGGCCGGAGACGATGATCGAAATTTCGTCGTCCTCGTCACGCTCGAACGACCATTCGTTCAGCGAGGCGAGCCGCTCGACGATGTCGACGGGATGCTCGGCGCGGTCGGACGCAGTTTCGAAATAGGTCATTCCCACCCGGCTCCCCGAGCCTTGCGGCTCATGCGCGGCCGGACTCCGGCTCGCGACCCTGCGCGGACGCATTGACGGCGCAGGACGCGATCTCCCAGGCGCGGCGACGGCCGAGCGAGGCGAATCATCTGCGGAACTGACGCTACACGCCGCGATTCGGCGCTGGAAGCGCCATGTCAGGGCGGGAGAAGAGTCTCGCATCGCGATGAGTCGGTAAAGAGTCGCCGTAGGAGAATCCACAGAATCAGCAAGATAGCGCCGACCTGGCGGGCGGACGCCAAAAGCGACGTTGGCCGCCAAGGGTCGGAGTCAGAATTTGGCGGAGGGCTCGCGCGGCGCGCCGTCGCGCGCGTCCAGCTTCTCCTCCAGCCGGCGATGCGGGCGGCGAGGCGGTCGTTCTCCTCGCGCGCCTTCAGCGCCATCTCGCGCACAGCCTCGAACTCCTCGCGCTGGACGACGTCCATCCCGGACAGGAATCGTTCCGCCTGGGTGCGCGCGACGGTTTCGGCCTCGCGCTTGACGCCTTGCGCCATCGCGACGGCGTCGGTGGCGAGGCGCGAAAGTTCGTCGAAGATGCGGCCGCGGGGCTGCGACATGGCTCAACTCCTGAAAACGGGCGCGGGCCCGCCGGTGACATGGGGCCGGCGGAAACGCTTCACAAGGGCTCAGCCGGCCAGAGCGGCCTTGACGGCGGGGCTGACCTTGCCGAAATCCATGCGGCCGGCGTATTTCGCCTTCAGCGCGGCGACGACCTTGCCCATGTCCTTCATGCCGGCGGCGCCGGTCTCGGCGACGGCGGCTTTGATGGCGGCGGCGATTTCGGCCTCGTCCATCCCCTTGGGCAGGAATTCGTTGATCACGTCGATCTCGGCCTGCTCGGCGTCGACCAGATCCTGACGGCCGCCCTGCTGGTACATGGCGATCGAATCGCGGCGCTGCTTCACCATTTTCTGGAGCATCGACAGGATGTCCTCGTCGCCGACGGTCTTGCCGGCGCCGCGCGCCTCGATGTCGAGGTCCTTGAGCTTGGCCTGAATCAGACGCACGGCGGCCAGACGCGGCTTGTCGCCGGCCTTCATCGCCGCCTTCATCATCTCGGTGAATTTCTGGCGCATGGGAAACTTCCTTGTTCGCGAGGCGGGCGGAGGGTCGCCGACCATTGACGCCCGGCGGGGGCGTCTCTAGGGTCCGCGCCTGACCGAAAATTGAGGGCACTGACCGCGCGGCCACGCCGCGCGCCTGCGCGCGCCCCCGCTGTAGCGCCGCCCCGGCGGCTTGCCAAGGGATAGACCCGTGACCACCACCGCCAACGGCGCCGCCGCGCCGGCCGCCTCGCCCGCCGCGTGGACCGCGCCGAAGACCACCGGCCTGCTGATCCTGGCCGACGGAACCGTGATCGAGGGCGTCGGCTTCGGCGCGGTCGGCCATGCGGTCGGCGAGGTGTGTTTCAACACCGCCATCACCGGTTATGAGGAAATTCTCACCGACCCCTCCTACGCGGCGCAGATCGTCACCTTCACCTTCCCCCATATCGGCAATGTCGGGACGAACGAGGAAGACATCGAGACCGTCGACATGGCGGCGACGCGCGGCGCCATCGGCGCCATCGTCAAGGCCGACGTCACCAANCCCTCCAACCACCGCGCGCAGGCTCATCTCGACGCCTGGCTCAAGGCGCGCTCGATCATCGGGCTGGCGGGCGTCGACACCCGCGCGCTGACCGCGCTGATCCGCGAGAAGGGCATGCCCAACGCGGTGATCGCGCATGCGCCGGACGGCGTGTTCGACCGCGCGGCGCTGCTGGCCGAGGCGTCCCGGTGGCCGGGCATCGACGGCATGGATCTGGTGCCGGGCGTCACCGCGGCCAAGCGCTACGATTGGGATCAGAAGAGCTGGCGGCTCGGCGAGGGCTACGGCAAGCGCGAGGCGCCNAAGCGGCGGGTCGTCGCGCTCGACTATGGCGTCAAGCGCAACATTCTTCGTCTGCTCGCCGACCTCGACAACGAGGTGATCGTGCTGCCCGCCACCGCGACGCTCGACGAGGTGCTGGCGCAAAAGCCCGACGGAGTGTTCCTCTCCAACGGCCCCGGCGATCCGGCGGAGACCGGCAAATACGCCGTGCCGGTGATTCAGGGGCTGCTGGAGCGCAAGATCCCGACCTTCGGGATTTGCCTCGGCCATCAGATGATGGCGCTCGCCGTCGGCGCGAAGACCAAGAAGATGCATCAGGGCCATCATGGCGCGAACCATCCGGTGAAGGACTTCACCACCGACAAGGTCGAGATCGTGTCGATGAATCACGGCTTCGCGGTCGACGGCGAAACGCTGCCGGCGAACGCGAAGGAGACGCATGTGTCGCTGTTCGACGGCACCAATTGCGGCCTCGCGCTGACGGACCGCCCGGCCTTCTCTGTGCAGCACCATCCCGAGGCGAGCCCTGGCCCGCAGGACTCGCATTACCTCTTCCGCCGCTTCGTCGAGATGATCGACGCGAACAGGGCGGGGTAATTTCCTCGAAAACTACTGTTAAAATTTTTGTTATTTAGCAATAATCTCCCGGACTTCGGGAGAATCGCCATGATGAAAGCTGTGCTGGCCGGAGTATTTCTGGCTCTGCTCGCCGTGAGCGCCGTCCCCGCTTCAGCCGCGACGCCCGAGGAAGTGGCGGCGCGGCTGGCGAGGAAGCGCGGCTACACCGCGCAGCAGACGACCTGTTACATCGGCGTTTTCAAATCATACGCGCGGTTGGGGCGCAGGAACGACTGGCTCGTTCCCGGCGGCAAGACCGGCAACGTCTATCGCAATGAGTTGTCCTCGCGGTGCGGCATCTCGCGCTGATCGCCTCCCCTCGCGCGATCCGGCTCCGGTGGTTGGCGCGACGGTCGGGCGACGCAGCGCAGGCGCGGCGTCGGTTCAGATGAGCGCGATCGCGGCCACCAATCTCCCGTAATCGGCTTCCTTGCGGTGCGTCGCGCGGCGGTAGCTGTAGAAGCGCGCTTCGTCCGAATAGGTGTCGAGCGCCAGATCCTCGAAGCGGCCGACGCCGGCGCGCGTCAGGCGCATTCCGATGTAGCCGGGCAGGTCGAACATGTGGTGATCGGNCCTTTGCGAGGGGACGAAGAAGCGCGCGTTGCCGGCCTCGGCGTCGACGAACTGACGCAGGAACTCGCGGCTGACCTCATAGCTCTTCTGGGCGATGGTCGGCCCGAGCGCGCAGGCGATGCGGCCGCGCCGTGCGCCGAGCTTCTCCATCGCCTCCAGCGTCGCCTCCAGCGCGCCGCCGAGCGCGCCTTTCCATCCCGAATGACAGGCGCCGATCACCTGCGCGGCGGCGTCGACATACAGCGTGACGCCGCAATCGGCGCCCGTGACGCCGAGTGCGAGGCCGCGCGTCTTCGTCGCCAGCGCGTCGACGCGGGGGCGATGCGCGACGTCCCAGACGCGATCGACGACCAGCGCGTCGGCGGAATGAATCTGGAAGGGAACAAGCAGGTTCTCGGCCGGGACGCCGAGAGCCGCGGCCATGCGGGCGCGGTTCTGCATGACGTTCTCGCGCGCGTCCTGCGAGCCGACGCCGCCGTTCAGACTGGCGTAAACGCCGGTCGAGACGCCGCCCTGGCGGGTGAAGAAGGCGTGCGCGACGCCGGTCGTGCGAAGCGCGTCGCTGTGGAGGGTGGGCAGGCTCATCATGTCCTCGTCACTTCATGCGCGTCATGGCGAAGGCGGGCGGAGCGGGCAGGTCGGGATGGGCCACGGCGAGCGCCTTGAACGNCTCGCCCATCGAGTCGGGGCCGGAGCCGGCGAGACGGTTGAGGTCGGCGTCGAGGCGTTTCAGGCCGGCGGCGTCCATGCGGCGAGCGAGATGGTCGGCGCGTGCGCCGATTCCGAGGTCGCGCAGCAATTCGCCCTGCGTGCGCGGCCCCCAGACGGCGGCGCCGGCGGCCTGCGCGGCGCGCGCAAGGGCGGCGAAATCGACGTGAACGGTGAGGTCGGCCTCGCCGAGGTCGCGCAAGGGGTCGACATAGGCGTGCGCGCGCAGCGCCTGCAAGGTCTNCCCGACGCCGGTGCGGACATGGCCATAATCGACGATGAGGGCGGCGCCGCCGTCACGCGCGACGCGCGCGGCGAGATGGCCCATGACGCGCAGCGACACCGGCGACACTTCTAGGATCGCCCCTTGCGGGGCTTCGGCGCGCAGCGACGGCTCGATTTCGGGCGCAAGGCCGAAGGCGAGACCGCCGTCGGGACCAAGCCCGATCATGCGCTCGCGCCAGCCGTCGGCGGCGCGGACATAGTGGCGAGCGGGCAGGGCGTCGAAAAATTCGTTGGCGAGCACGATGAGGGGCCNGTCCGGCGCCTCGTCGAGCGTGTCGCTCCAACGCGCCCGCACGCCGGAGGGCGCGAGCGCGCGGCGTTGCGCCTCGCGCAGCACAGGGCTCGTCTCGACCATCACCAGGTCGACGGCGTCGCGGAAGCCGGGCATCGCGGCGGCGGCGCGCAAGGCGTCCGCCATCAGCGTCCCGCGGCCGGGACCCGNCTCCATCAAGACGATTCTGGAGGGCGCGCCCATCATGCGCCAGACCTCGGCCGCNNCCACAGGCCGAGAAGTTCTCCGAACATCTGGCTAACTTCGGGAGCGGTGACGAAGTCGCCCGTGGCGCCGAAGGGATCGCGCGTCATATAGTAGCCATGCCGAGGGTGGCCGAGCGCCAGCGCCATCAAGCGTTCGAGCGAGATCGGGCCGTCCTGCGCGATGATCTCCCGCAGCGTGTCGAGCNNGGCGTCATGATCGCGCCCGCCAAGCGCGCGCGATCATCGCCATGCCGACGGCTAGCAGCGGCAGTGACAAGAGCATGCCCATCGTGGCGCCGCCGAAAAGGAAGCCAAGCTGCGGATCAGGTTCGCGAAAGAACTCCGAAGCGATGCGCGCCAGCGCATAGCCGGCGGCGAACAGGCCGGTCACGAGGCCAGGCCGCCGCAAGGCGCCGGCGCGAATCGCCAGCCAGAGAATGACGAAGAGCGCGGCGCCTTCGAGCGCAGCCTCGTAGAGCTGGCTGGGGTGGCGCGGAAAATCGCCCGCGCCCGGGAAAACCACGCCCCAGGGAACGTCGGTCGGGCGCCCCACAGCTCCGGCGATGAAGTTGGCGATGCGGCCGAGCAGCAGCCCGATCGGGGCGACCGCGCTCGCGAGGTCGGCGACGGAGAGCGCCGGGAGCCCGTATTTGCGGGCGAACAACCAGACACCCAGCATCGCGCCGACGAGGCCGCCATGAAAGGACATGCCGCCCTTCCAGACCTGAACAATCTCTCCAGGATTCTGGANAAAGAAATAGGGGTTATAGAACAGGACGTAGCCGAGCCGACCCCCAAGCACGACGCCGAGCGCCGCGTAGACCAGCAAATCATCAAGCGATTCCGGCGACGGCCGCGGTCGGACGCCCCACAAGGCGTCGCGGCGCGCAAGAGCGCGCGCCAGTCCCCAGCCTGAGAGGAGGCCGACGACATAGGCGAGCGCATACCAGCGATCGCNCAACGGGCCGATCGACACCAGAACGGGATCGATCTGCGGAAACGGGATGGCCGCGAACATGGGGACGCTCTTGCGACGCCCCGCCGGCCCCGTCAAGCGACGCGCAGCGAAACGGATTCTCCACGATCGGCGGGCATCGTGGAGCGATGAGCGTGTCCACACAGATTTCACGTCCGCCGACAGGCGCGTCCGGTTTGCTTCGTCGGATTCGGCGCGCGCGGGGCGTGGCGCTTACGGTGGGTCTATTCATGACGCCTGTGATGATCTTGGCCGGCGTTTGGGCTGACCGCGCCGCCACGCCGACGTATCGCCCCACCGTTGCGCCGGATCAAACGCAACGCTAAGTCTCGGCAAGTCTGGTTTTGACTTCGGGCCCTTAGCTCAATGGTTAGAGCCGTCCGCTCATAACGGATTGGTTGCAGGTTCGAGTCCTGCAGGGCCCACCATTCTCCCGGCCGGCGCCGCGTCCGCCGCGCGCTGCGCGGCGGCAGGTATAAATTCTAAGCATCGGGCGCCTTGCGCTCCAGGCGTTTGCGCCCGAACCATTGGCGATGGTTCGCGTTCCCCCTCAACTGGCTTCGCGCTTTCGAAGCGGTGGCCCGGCATTCCAGCGTGTCCNNGGCGGCGCGCGGGAAGAACGTCACGACTTCGGCCGTCAGCCAGAACGTCAAACGGCTCGAAGACACTCTGGAGCGTCGCCTTTTGACGCGGGACGGCAACCGCGTGCGGCTGAGCGAGGCGGGCGCTCGGCTGGCCGCCCGCCTGGCGCCGGCCTTCACGTGGATCGAGGAGGCCGTGGCGCCGTTCGAGCCGCGCCCGACGGGATATGTCACCATTCTCGCGCCCAAGGCGTTCGGGCGCTCCGTCATCGCCCCGACGCTGGCCGAGCCAATCTCGCCTCGCNNCGCACCGGGCGCGCGTGGTGGCGGAAACCTTCGAGGAGATTCCGCCGACATCGAGATCATCCGCGCCGAGGGGCGCCGGTCGACGGGTGCGTGGAGGTCGGGCGCGATTCCATCGTGGCGGTCTGCGCGCCCGACTATCGTTTCCGTCGCGAGGGCCCGTGGTCGAGGCCGCGACGTTGCTGGCCGGCCCCTGGTCGCGTGGCGTCTGGGCGGCGTGGCGCGATCTGGACGACGCGCCGCGTTTCGTCGCGCAGCAGGTNNCGTGGCCGCGCCCACCGAAGCGGCGTGCCTGGAGGCGTCCCGACTCGGGCTCGGTTTCGCCTTGGCGCGATCCAGCGAGGCGGCGCGGTCTCTGGCGCAGCGCTTGCTGGTTTGCCCCTTCTCGGCGCGCCTGGACGCTCCCGACCGCTATTGGGCGATCGCGCGCAGCGCCAGCGCATCGACGCATTACGTTTTCAGCGGATGAAGCGGCGCTTCGGCGCGACGTCGCAATCATCGGCCGCGTCGGCCCTCTAGAGCGCTTTCCGATCCTCTTGGATCGAAAAATCGCGCCACTCGATTGTTTCAACGCGTCATCCCACCAAGTCTACGACTTGGTGGGATGACGCTCCAGGTCGACGCCGAATCGCCGGTCGGTTCGCGCTTCGGGGTTTAGCGCAGCGCCGCGTTGATGCGGTCGAGGGCGGCTTGATCGGNGCACCGCTCGGCGTCGCCCAGCTGATTGAGCGGCGTGGCGCATGTGCCCAAATGCGCGTGCATGTCGTCGGGGCGCTCGTCGACGTAGATGAGGCCGGTCGGGATCTGGCCGACGACATCGTGCGCGTAAAGGAAGTTCATCGCCGCGACGCGATCGGACACGTCGTAATCGGCGCCGATCTTACGCAAGGTCACCCACGAGCCGTCATGGAGCTTGACCCGCACTGTGGCGCCGGGGGCGTAATTGGCCGTGATCGGTTCGCGCGCTGGCACGAAATCGGNCTGGTTCAGCGCTTCGTTGTGGGCGCGGACATAGTCGTAGCTCTTGGTCGAGCCGTCATGGTTGTTGAACGCCACGCAGGGCGACAGCACGTCGATGAACGAGGGCCCGCGATGTTCGAGCGCGGCCTTGATCAAGGGCACGGCTGAACNCTTGTCGCCCGAGAAGGAGCGCGCGACGAAGGTCGCGCCAAGCTGGAGCGACATGGNCGCAAGGTCGATCGGCGCATCCTTGTTGACCGCGCCCTTCTTGAGCTTCGCGCCCTTGTCGGCGGTCGCGGAAAACTGGCCCTTGGTGAGGCCGTAGACGCCGTTATTGGCGACGATATACGTCATGTTGACGCCGCGGCGGATAGAATGGGCGAATTGGCCGAAGCCGATCGAGGCCGAGTCGCCGTCGCCCGAGACGCCGAGATAAATCAGGTCGCGATTGGCGAGGTTGGCGCCGGTCAGCACTGATGGCATGCGGCCGTGCACCGAATTGAAGCCATGCGCGGCGCCGAGGAAGTAGGTCANGGTCTTCGACGAGCAGCCGATGCCCGACAGCTTGGCGATGCGATGGGGCGGCAGGTTCAATTCGTAACAGGCCTGCATGATCGCCGACGAGATCGAATCGTGTCCGCAGCCCGCGCACAATGTCGAGATCGACCCTTCGTAGTCGCGATGGGTGAGGCCGAGCGCGTTGGCCTGAAGGCCGGGATGATGAAACTTGGGCTTGGCGAGATAGGTCATGACAGAGCCTTGGCCTGGTCGGGCGCGCCGGCGCGGTCCCGCGAAGAAGGAAATGAGACCGAGCGCTCGCCGCCGTCGTCGTCGAGACGGCGAACCTCGCCAGAGGCGTGGGCGCGCTCGGCGATGGCCTTGACGATGAAGCGGGCGGTGATCGGCGAACCGTCATAGTGCAGGACGGAGATCAGCTTGGCGGGGTCGAGGCCATGCTCGATCAGCATCAGGCTGCGCAGCTGCGCGTCGCGGTTCTGTTCGAGAACGAAGACGCGGTCATGCGCGTTCACGAAATCCACGACCTCGTCGCAGAACGGGAAGCCGCGCACGCATCACGTCGACATGCACGCCATCCTTGGCGAGCAACGCGGCGGCCTCGTCCATCGCCGGGCCGGTCGAACCATACATGATCACGCCAAGGCGCGTGGGCCGCGCGGCCTTGTGCGTCACCGGCGCCGGAACGTAGCGTTTGGCGGTCTCGAACTTGCGCAGCAATTTTTCCATGTTGCGGACGTAGGGCGGCCCTTCTTCCGTGTAGCGCGCATACTCGTCGCGCGTCGAGCCGCGGGTGAAATAGCCGCCCTTCGAGGGTGGGCGCCCGGATAGGTGCGGTAGGTGACGCCGTCCTTGTCGACGTCGAGGTAGCGGCCGAACTCCTTGCCGGCCTCCGCTCCTGCGCCGTCATGACCTTTCCGCGGTCGAGGCGATGAGACGGATCGAGCTTGAACGGCTCGACCAGCGCCGAATTCATGCCGATGTCGAGGTCGAGCATGACGAAGACGGGCGTCTGCAAACGATCGGAGAGATCGAAGGCCTGCGCGCCCATTTCGAACGCCTCGCGCGCGTCGCGCGGAAGATCAGGACATGTTTGGTGTCGCCATGCGAGGCGTAGGCGCAGGCCATCACGTCGGACTGCTGCGTGCGCGTGGGCATTCCGGTCGAGGGGCCGCCGCGTTGGACGTTGAAGATCACCGCAGGAATTTCGGCGAAATAGGCGAGGCCCAAAAACTCCTGCATCAGCGAAATGCCGGGGCCGGACGTGGCTGTGAACGCGCGTGCGCCGTTCCAGCCGGCGCCGATCACTACGCCGATGGAGGCCAACTCGTCCTCGGCTTGCACGATGGCGTAGCGGTTGGCGCCGGTGTTGGGCTCGGCGCGCAGCTTCTTGCACCGCATAGGCTTCCGCCAGCGAGGTGGAGGGCGTCAGCGGATACCAGGCGAGCACGGTGGCGCCGCCGCACACCGCGCCGAGCGCGGCGGCGGAGTTGCCTTCGACATAAATCTTGTCGCCGATGCCGTCGCAGCGGCGCACGGTGAGCCGATCGGGCAGGTCAGATGCGCCTTGGCCCAGTCATAGCCGAAGCGCAGCGCCTGTGATTGGCGGCGACGAGCTTGTCCTTGCCCTTGAACTGCTCGGCGAGCAGCTCCTCGAACACCTTGCGCTCCATGTCGAGCAGCGCGCAAAGCGCGCCGATATAGATGATGTTTTTGAAGAGCTGGCGTTCGCGCGGGATCGAGTATTCCGCGTTGCACAACTCCGTCAACGGCACGCCGATGACGGTGATGTCCTGCGGAAGCGCTCCGGCGGGACATAGCGGGGCTGTCGTAGAACAGGTATCCGCCCGCTTCGATCGAGGCCATGTCCTTATCGAAGGTCTGCGGATTCATGGCGACGACGAGATCCGCGCCGCCGCGCGCGCCTTGCCAGCCGGCCTCGCAGACGCGGACCTCGAACCAGGTCGGCAGACCCTGAATGTTGGAGGGGAAGATGTTGCGCGTCGCCACCGGCACGCCCATGCGCATCACGCCTTTGGCGAACATGGCGTTCGCGGAGGCCGAGCCCGAGCCGTTGATATTGGCGAAGCGAACGACGAAATCGTTGACGCTTACGATCGACATGACGCGCCCGCCTTCGGGAGTGTGAGGAAGAATTTCTGCATGTCCCACGCGCCGGTCGGGCAGCGTTCGGCGCAGAGCCCGCAATGCAGGCAGACGTCCTCGTCCTTGACCATGACGCGCCCGGTTTTCAGCGCGCCGCCGATATAGAGAGCCTGTTCGAGATTGGTCGCCGGGGCCTTGAGACGGGCGCGCGNCTCCTGTTCCTCGCCATTGGCGGTGAATGTGATGCAATCCATCGGACAAATGTCGACGCAGGCGTCGCATTCGATGCACAGCGGCGGCGCGAAGATGGTCTGGACGTCGCAGTTCAGGCAGCGCTGCGCTTCGTCGAACGCCTTCTTCTCGTCGTAGCCGAAACCGACCTCAAGCGTCATGGCGCTGAGCGCCTTGGCGTTGTCCAGGGTGGGGACCTTGAGGCGCGCGATCGGCGAGATCGCGTTGTCATAGGTCCATTCGTGGATGCCCATCTTTTGACTGACGAGGCTCCAGCCTGGCGGCGGTCGTTGTTTGACGTCGCGGCCGTTGCACGCGAGGTCGATCGATATCGCGGCCTCATGGCCGTGCGCCACCGCGGTGATGATGTTCTTGGGGCCAAAGGCGGCGTCGCCGCCGANAANAACGGTCGGAATCGTCGACTGGAAGGTGACGGGATCGAGAACCGGCATATCCCATTTGTCGAACGCCATGCCGACGTCTCGCTCGATNNCAGGGAAGGCGTTCTCCTGACCGACGGCGACCAGCACCTCGTCGCAAGGGATGGTGACGTCGGGCTCGCCGGTCGGGATCAGCGTGCGGCGGCCCTTGGCGTCGTATTCGGCGCGAACTTTCTCGAACACCATGCCGGTCAGCTTGCCGTCTTCGTGCAAGAAGGCCTTGGGCGGCATGAAATTCATGATCTGGACGCCTTCATGCATGGCGTCCTCCTTCTCCCAGGGCGAGGCCTTCATCTCCTCGAAGCCGGAGCGCACGATCACCTTGACGTCCTCGCCGCCCATGCGGCGGGCGGAGCGACAGCAGTCCATCGCCGTATTGCCGCCGCCCAGCACGATGACGCGCTTGGCGACCTTGGTGACATGGCCGAAGGCGACGTTGGCGAGCCACTCGATGCCAATATGGATATGCGCCGCCGCCTCCTTGCGGCCAGGGATGTCGGCTCGCGGCCGCGCGGCGCCGGAGCCGACGAAGATCGCGTCCCAGCCGCCGGCCATCAACGCGCGTAGACTGTCGACACGCTTTCCGCGTTCGAATTTGACGCCGAGATCGAAGACGTAATCGACCTCCTCGTCGATGACCTCCTCGGGAAGGCGGAACCTCGGAATCTGGGTGCGGATCGCGCCGCCGGCCTTGGTTTCGGCGTCGAAGACGGTGACCTCGTAGCCGAGGCGGGCGAGGTCGCGAGCGACTGTGAGAANAGCGGGGCCGGCGCCGACGCAGACGACGCGCTTGCCGTTCGTCTTCGCCGGGCGCTTGGGCATGCGCGGCGTGACGTCATCCTTGTAGTCGGCGGCGACACGCTTGAGGCGGCAGATGGCGACCGGCTCCTTCTCGACGCGGCCGCGCCGGCAGGCCGGTTCGCAGGGGCGGTCGCAGGTGCGGCCGAGAACGCCTGGAAAGACGTTCGACTCCCAGTTCACCATATAAGCGTCGGCGTAGCGGCCGGCGGCGATCATGCGGATGTAGTCGGGGACAGGCGTGTGGGCCGGACAGGCCCATTGGCAATCGACGACCTTGTGAAAATACGCCGACGGATCGAATTTGTCCGACTTCACAGCGGTCTCCCTCCCGCAACGGGCTCTTGTCGGCGCGCCGCGTCTTTGGGCGCTCCCTGAGCCGCCTGCCTGTCCTGTGACGGGCGGGCGAAGCGAAGCGCCTTGCCGATAGGCAAACTGAGCGCGCGGAGGCAGCCGTCAAGTTGACCCTTCCGCGTCTCGTGGTTCGCGCCGCGCGAGGTCGAGCGCCTTGATATGCCTCAATTCGATCAGCGCGGGCCGGCTGGCGTCGATCGCGGACGCCTGCTAGAGCGGCGCATGGAGTGGAGCGACGAAGGGATCGTGCTGGGCCTGCGCCGCCACGGCGAAGCGTCGGTCATTCTCGAAGCGCTTACGGCGCGGCATGGGCGCCACCTTGGCGTGGTGCGCGACGGGCGCTCGCGCAGGCAGGCGGCGGCGCTGCAACCGGGAAACCGGTTGGCGCTGCGCTGGCGCGCCCGACTGACGAACATCTGGGCGCGTTCGTCGTCGAACCGCTGAGGGTGCGCCCTGAAACCACACTCGGCGACGCGGCGACGATGGCCGCTGAATTGGTTGTGCGCCTTGCTGCGGCTATTGCCCGAGCGCGATCCGCAGCCGGCGCTTTACGCCGCCGCCGAGGTCGCGGCGGACCATCTCGCCTCGCCGCGCCATGCGCGGCGCTGATCGCGCGGATCGAACTGGCGACGCTGGAGGCGCTTGGATTCGGGCTTGATCTCGGCAGATGCGCCGCCACGGGCGCGCGCGAGGATCTGATTTACGTATCGCCGAAATCGGGGCGCGCGGTCAGCCGCGCCGCGGCGCCTTGGGCTGATCGGCTTCTGGCGCTGCCGGCGTTCCTGGCAGGCGGCGAGGGCGGGAGCCTACGCCGGGCGAGGTCGAGGCGGGGCTGCGCCTGACCGGATATTTTCTTGAGCGGGACGTGTTCGCCCCCGCGGCGCGCCTGAGCCGGCGGCGCGGGCGGTCTTCGTCGCGCGCGGCGGCGCTCAAGGGCAGGCTGGGCGATAGTCCGTCCTGGAGAGGCCGTAGCCGCCGTCGAGCGAAACGCTGGCCATCGGGCATTCGGGCCGGGCGAGAGGGCCTGACGCCGCGTCGGCGCTTTCGGAGGCGAAGGGCAGACTCAGAAGGCCGATCGCCACGAGCGCAACGCCGAGAAAAAGGCCGGCGAGAGGATGGCGTTTGAGAAGGTCATGGTGAAAAAGCGTCCGGAAAATGGCGTGACGCTTCGCAGAACGGGCGAAGCCCGGACTGTTTAGGGGGCGGGCGCTCCTTCGCTAGTGCAAAAACGCCACAAGGTTTCCGCGCGGAGGAAAGACGCGGAAGCGGGATTTTTCCGCGGGCGACGGCGCTTGAAGCGCGGGGGCCGGTCGGCTACCCGGCCTCTATGGCAAAACACGTCACCCCCGCCCGATTCGCCCGGTCCCTCCGTGCTGGCGACGCCTTTGCGCGAGGCTCTCGAAGAGCGTTACCTCGCCTATGCGCTGTCGACCATCATGGGCCGCGCGCTGCCCGACNNGCGCGACGGGCTGAAGCCCGTGCATCGGCGCATCCTCTACGGGATGCAAATCCTCAAGCTCGACCCGTCGTCGGCGTTCAAGAAAAGCGCCAAGATCGTCGGCGACGTGATGGGCTCGTTCCATCCGCACGGCGATCAGGCGATTTACGACGCGCTGGTGCGGCTGGCGCAGGANTTTTCGTCGCGCTACCCGCTGGTCGANGGGCAGGGCAATTTCGGCAATATCGACGGCGACTCGGCGGCGGCCTACCGCTACACCGAGGCGCGGATGACCGAATTCGCGCGGCTCCTGCTCGAAGGCATCGACGAAGACGCCATCGACTTCCGCGAGAATTATTCGGGCGACACCAAAGAGCCGGTGGTGCTGCCGGCGGCGATNCCCAACCTGCTCGCCAACGGCTCGCAGGGCATCGCGGTCGGCATGGCGACCTCGATCCCGCCGCACAACCTCGCCGAGCTGTGCGACGCGGCGCTGCATCTGATCGACAAGCCCAAGGCCAGCGTCGACGACCTTTTGAAATATGTGCCGGGCCCGGATTTCCCGACCGGCGGCGTGCTGATCGAGACGCGCGAGAACATCGCCGAGGCCTATCGCACCGGGCGCGGCGGTTTCCGCCTGCGGGCGCGCTGGCATGTCGAGGAGGGGACGCGCGGCGCGTGGGTCGCGGTCGTCACCGAGATTCCNTACGGCGTGCAGAAGTCGCGCCTGATGGAGAAGCTCGCCGAGCAGTTCAACGAGAAGAAGCTGCCGCTCGTCGCCGACATGCGCGACGAGTCGGCGGAGGACGTGCGCATCGTCTTCGAACCGCGCTCGCGCAATGTCGACGCCGCGACGATGATGGAGACGCTGTTTCGCGCCTCCGAGCTTGAGGTGCGCGTGCCCCTCAACATGAACGTGCTGGTCGACGGCGTCGTCCCGAAGGTCGTCGACCTCGCCGAAGCCTTGCGGCAATGGCTCGACCATCGCCGCGTCGTGCTGACGCGTCGCTCGAAGCATCGCCTCGGACAGATCGAGCATCGCCTCGAAGTGCTGTCGGGCATGATCGTCGCCTATCTCAATCTCGACGAGGTGATCCGCATCATCCGCGAGGAAGACGAGCCGAAGGACGAATTGAAGCGCGTCTTCAAGCTCACCGACGTTCAGGCCAACTACATCCTCGACACGCGGCTGCGCTCGCTGCGCAAGCTCGAAGAGATNGGGCTGCGGCGCGAGCACGAGNNGCTGAAGAAGGAGAAGGCCGACATCGAGGCGCTGCTGGGCTCGGACGCCAAGCAATGGAAACAGATCGCCTGGGAGATCGGCGATCTCAAGAAGCGCTTCGGGCCGAAGACGAAGATCGGCGCGCGTCGCACCTCGCTGGCCGACGCGCCGACGATCTCGACGACCGAACTCGACGACATGCTGGTCGAGCGCGAGCCGATCACGGTGGTCCTGTCGGAGAAGGGCTGGATCCGCGCGCTGAAGGGCCATGTCGCCGATCTGTCGACGCTGTCGTTCAAGGGCGACGACCGGCTGAAGGCGTCGGTTCTGGCTGAGACGACGGCGAAGATCCTGGTGCTGGCGACCAACGGCAAGGCGTTCACGCTCGACGCCTCGAAGCTGCCCGGCGGGCGCGGCTTCGGCGAGCCGGTGCGGTTGATGGTCGACATCGACGAGGGCGCGGACGTGGCGCTGATGTTCCCCTACAGCGCGGGCGCCAAGCGCCTCGTGGTGTCGACGCAGGGGCGCGGCTTCGTGGTCGGCGAGGACGAGATGGTCGCCGGCACGCGTAAGGGCCGCGCGATCCTGAACGTCGACCCGGACGCCGAGTTGAAGCTCGCGCCGCGCGTCGAGGGCGATCACGTCGCGATCATCGGCGAGAACCGAAAGCTGCTGGTCTATCCGCTCAACCAGACGCCGGAGATGCCGCGCGGCAGNGGCGTGCGGCTGCAACGCTATGTCGATGGCGGGGTGAGCGACGCCAAGACCTTCACGCTGAAGGAGGGCCTCACCTGGCTCGACGCGGCGGGGCGCACNTATACGGTGGCCCATGCCGAATTGCGCGACTGGATCGGCAACCGCGCCGACGCCGGGCGGCTGCCGCCGAAGGGCTTTCCGAAGTCGAACCGGTTCGCTTGAGGCGCGGCGCGCGAGGCGCCGCGGCCGCCGCGGCGCTCTCTGATCTCGAAGCTCCGGCGTCCGCGCGCGGCGCGTTCGATCGCAAGTCGAGACGGTCAAAGGTTGTCGGTCTGCGACGTCGGTCGGTCAGTTTGTCCCGAACTGGTTTTTCGCCAGGCGGAAGTGGCCTCGCCCGCGATTGCCGTACTGGCTGATCTTTTGCTCGCGCACGTCGACGTGAACCGATCGGGTGTGCCGATAGGTGCCTATGCCGCCGACCTCGTCCTGCAACTGCGCGTAGCCGACGATCTGGCTTGGGCGAACGCCGGCGATCTGGATGTCCGCGGCCTTGCAATAGCGATGCTGCGAGTGGCGCCGGCCCCGGTCCGAAATCCGGAGGTGACGATCACCGGCGAGCCGAAATGTTTCGACATCCGCGTCAGCACGCTGCGCAGCGACGCCGGGAAACAGTGCATCATAACGCGCGGCGTTTGCTTGATCAGATACGCGGCCTCTTCTTTCGTCGTCGGAGCGTCCGGGGCGCGCGGCGCTTTCGGCGAGGCGACCTCGGGCTCCTCGCCGACCTCGTCGACCTCGTGCTTGTCGCCGGGAAGAGCGGGAGCCGGGCGATCGCGCAACGAAACCGGCGCGGCCATCACCGGTTTCATGCGCCGCTCCTTGCGGGCCAGATCGCGGAGCGTCAATTGCGCGGAAAGAGCGTCGCCATAAGCGCCGTGCGTCTTCACCGTGAGCGGCGTCATGGTATCGGAGGTCGGAGCCTCGGTGGCGGCGATCGCCGCGGACTCTTCGGGCGCCGCTTCGTCGCGGCGACGCTTGGAGGATCGCGATTGGCGATCGGCGCGCGCCTTTGGCTTCCGCGCGCGCCTCGCTCGGGACCGCCGGCTCGCACGCTCCGCGCGCGGCTTGGCCGGCGGCTCGGGAGCGGCCTGTTCGGGCTCCGATTGCTGTTCGACTTCGACCGGACGATTGGTGGAGCGATGGGGCTGATCGTCGGCATGAGCGGCGCCGAAAGGAAGCGCCAAGGCAACTATGGCGCTCAGCAGGAGGCCGCGGACGCCGACTGTCATTCTCCCTCCTGCTTGACGACGCCTCGCTGCGTGGGGCGCGAGGCGCGGACGCGCGCACCCTAGCTGACGTTGCGGCGAGAATGTGGCGTCGTCACATCCCTGTGTTCAACGCCGCCGCCAATCCGTCAAGCCCTTCGAAAGATGGCCCCGCATCCCGACCGCGCGCGCGCCCTCGACGTAGGCGGGATTGTCGTCGACGAAAATGCAGTCGCGCGCGGCGACGCCATGCGCCCGGCGGCCAGAAGNATAAATTTCGGGATCGGGCTTCAACAAACCGCATTCATGCGACAGGACGGCCTGCCCAAGCAGGTCCAGCGCGAAGTGCTCGCAAACAAAGGCCCAATGAACGGGGTCGGTGTTGGAGCAGAGCACCAAAGGGGCGCGCCGGGCGTAATCGCGCGCGAAAGCGATCATCTCGGCCTTCGGGGCGAAATGACTCGACCAGACGTTACGGAAGGCGGCGACGTCGGCTACGGCGCCGAGACGGCGCGCAAGCTCGACGTACATCTTCTGGGCGCCGCCGGCCGCCGAGGCCGCTTTCGCGGAAAGCGGTGAGGANNTGGCGCCGCTCTTGGGCGCTCCGAGCAAACGCGTCACACGCTCCGCGAGAACGGCGTCGTCGTGATCGACAAGCACGCCGCCGACATCCAGAATGAGACGCAGCGAGCGCTTCTCCATCGCTTCCCGTCATCGACGCCACCTTGGCGTCATTCCGCAAGCGCCCAACCGTCGTGGCGCAGGCGCTCCTGCGGTCGATACTGCGCCTTGTAATCCATTTTTCTCGACCCCTCGACCCAATAGCCGAGATAGACATAGGGCAATCCGAGCGCGCGCCTNNTGGCGATGTGATCGAGAATCATGAAGGAGCCGAGCGAGCGGCGGACGAGCGCTGGCTCATAGAAGGAGTAGACCATCGACAAACCGTCGGGAAGCACGTCGGCGACGCAACACGCCAGGAGGTCGCCCTCGCCGCGATTCAGCAATCTCGAGTCGAGGCCACGGCGGCGATACTCCACCAGCATGGTCTCGACATGGCTGTCTTCGACCATCATCGCGTAGTCGAGCATCGCCATGTCGGCCATTCCGCCGTCAGCGTGCCGGGCGTCGAGATAGTCGCGAAACAGGGCGTATTGTTCGCTCGTCGCCTGATTGGGGCGCATTTCTCCAATCAGGTCGGCGTTTGCGCTCGCGACACGGCGTTGCGCGCGGGTCGGCGCGAAATCGGCGACCCGCACCCGCACCGAGACGCACGCCTTGCAGGCCTCGCAAGCGGGGCGATAGGCGATGGTCTGCGAGCGGCGAAAGCCGGACTGGCTGAGCATGTCGTTGAGTTCGCCGGCGCGTCGCCCGACGAGATGGGTGAAAATCTTGCGCTCCTCGCGGCCCGGCAGATAGGGACAGGGCGAGGGCGCGGTCAGATAGAATTGCGGCGCCTCGCGCGGCTCTCTGGTCATTCTCGTCGAGCCTCCGCTTCGCTTGGCCGACCGCCTGCGTCTTCCCGCGCCATATGAGATATTGCGAGGTCGCTTTCCCTCGTTCGCCCGGCGGCTGGCGAAAGGCTGACCGTCGTGCGTCGGATCCGGGCGATCAGAATGGCCGTTGCCGTCCTGTCGCGCAATCGCAAACGACGACGCCCGCCCGGGGGACCGGGCGGGCGCGCGTCGTCAGGCGGCAGGCTTCACCGGCGGGTGATGACGACGCCGGAGAAGATGTCGTGCAGGCAGCGCTTGTCGGGCGCAGCCAGCGAGTAGAGCAGCACCGGCGGGAACAGCCAGCTCACGTAGAACAGGACGCCGTGAATCGCCGCGTTGATGAACGAGACGCGGCCGCCGGTCTGCGGGTCGCGGACCGCGAGATCGAACATGCGCATGCCAAAGGTGCCCATCTTGGCGCCGGACGAGCCGAAGCCGTTGTAGAAGAAGGCGACGATCGGGAACAACGGCGGAATCGCCACCAACAGCAGCCAGGCGAGACCAAGGGTCAGAACGCCGCCGAGCACCCAGATCGCGGCGACGATCAGGCTGACCATCGCGAAGTCGACGCAGACCGCCATCATGCGGCGCGTGCGCACGCCATCGAGCGCCTCGGGCGGCAGCGAGACGACGGGGAACAGGCCGCCCGACACCGCGGGGCGGTCGAAACCGTTGGAGTGGGTCATGGGAGAGCCTCCGAAGGAAATGCGGCGACGCCATCCCGCCGACGCCGCGAATATGGGGTCTCGCCGCCGCGACGCAGCGGCGCGACCCGTCAGCGGCGCGAAAAAGCGTCTTCAGCTCCAGCCGGGATCGCTCTCGCCGGCCAGTCCGAGCCGACGGGTGGCCAATCCATGCGAGGCGAGCGNTGNCAGGATTTGCTGGACGTGCTCGCGGCTGCGGGTCTCCATCGCGATGTCGACGGAGATCGCCTTGGCCGGCACGTCCAGCATCATGCGGCGATGCGACACCTCGATGATGTTGCCGCCGTTCTCGCCGATGCAGGAGGTGATGGTTCCCAGCAGGCCGGGGCGGTCCTGCGCGGTCACGCGGATGTGGGCGACGCGGCCGCCGCGCTCCAGCTCGCGCACCATGATCGCGGCGAGCAGCCGCGCGTCGATGTTGCCGCCCGACAGGATGAGCCCGACCTTCTTGCCCTTGAAGAGCGCCGGTTCGGTGAGCAAGGCCGCGAGCCCGGCCGCGCCGGCGCCCTCGGCCATCGTGCGTTGAAGCGTGGCGAAGGCGTTGACGGCGCGCTCCAGAGACGATTCCGACACCAGGATGAGGCGCTCGACATGCTCGCGCACGATCGCAAGCGTCAGCGCGCCGACGTTCTTCACCGCGATGCCCTCGGCGAGCGTCGGGCCGCCGATCGGCAGCGCCGACTTGTTGAGCGCGTTCCAGAAAGAAGGGTAAAGCTGCGCCTCCGCGCCGATGACCGGCAGGCCGGGGCGCATATGTCGGACCGCCAGCGCCGCGCCGGCGATCAGGCCGCCGCCGCCGACCGGCACCACCAGCATGTCGAGGTCGGGCGCGTCCTCCAGAAACTCCATCGCGGCGGTGGCCTGACCGGCGATCACGCGCTCGTCGTCATAGGGATGGACAAGGGTCAGCCCTTCCTCCACCAGCCGGCGCACGACCGGTTCGCAATCGGCCAGGACCTCGCCTTCGAGGATGACGCGCGCGCCGTGGCGCTCGGTGTTCTCGCGCTTCACGATCGGCGTCGGGCGCGGCATGACGATGGTCGCCGGAACGCCCATGCGGCGCGCGTGCAAGGCGACAGCCTGCGCGTGGTTGCCCGCCGACATCGCGACGACGCCGCGTTTGCGCTGATCGGCGTCCAGCGAGGCGAGCTTGACGACCGCGCCGCGGTCCTTGGCGCCGGTCGCCTGCATGTTCTCGTATTTGACGACGACCTGCGCGCCCGTCAGGTCCGACAAGGCGGGAGCCGGGAAGGCGGGGGTGCGCAGCACGGCGCCGGCGACAAGCGCGCGGGCGTCGTCGAGATCCTGCCGGGTGATCGTCATCAACGGCCTCAACGGGGACTGTCTTGTGGTCCGTCCTGGGGACGGTCTTGCGGCGCGCGGCGGCGCCGAAGGCTTCGTCGACGTCGCCGAACAGGCCCTGCGGACGCAGCGCCAGCGTCAACGCCAAAATCGCATAGACCGCGACGTCGCGATAGGCGATGGGGAACAGCGCCGACCAGAGCGCGCCGAAGGCGCCGACCAGCGCGCCGCCCAGCATCGCGCCGCCGACCGAGCCGACGCCGCCCAGCACCGCGCCGGTCAGCGCCGAAAGCCCGAGCGTCGTGGCGGCGTTCGCGCCGAGCTGGCCGAATTGCAGCGTGACCAGAAAGCCCGAGAGGCCGGCGAGGCCGGAGGCGATCGCGAACGCCTTCAGGAAGATCGCCGTCGGCGACACCCCGAACAACTGCGCGGCGAGAGGGTCCTGCGCGGCGGCGCGCCATTCGCGCCCGAAACGCGCGCCGCANNGCGCGACGAGCACGGCGACGGCGGCGGCGAGCGCAAGGCCGACGCTGACCACGGCGGCGGGGCTGGCGGTGGCGACGAACGCGCCGGCGCGCGCCAGCGGCAGCGGAGCGGCGGGAANCGGCGGCGCGAAGCNGGAGGCCGATCCCTGCGACAGACGCAGAAACTCCTGCAGGAAGGTGGCGAGTCCGACCGTGGCGACGAGGGTTTGCAGGCCCGAGGCGCGTCGCAGCGGCAAAAAGACGAGGCGGGCGGCGGCGACGCCGTAGGCGGTGGCCGTCGTCAGCGCCAGGGCGAGCGCGGCGAGGAAGGCGGCGGCGGGCGCACGCAGAAAAGCGAGACCGTAGAAGGCGGCGTAGCCGGCGGCGGCGGCGGTTTCTCCGAAGGCGAGGTTGATGCGCCCGACCAGCCCGTAAATGAGCGCATAGGCGCCGGCGAGCAACCCGGCGACGGCGCTCGCGGGCAGGGCGTTGGCGAGATGCTGAAGCGCGAGGGCGAGCGGGCGCGGGACGGCCGGCGCGTCGGCGCGNNGCCGAAGGGCCGGGTCTTCGAGCGCGGAAGCCGGGTTGTCGAGCCAGAACCGCCGCAACAGGTGCAACGCGGTCGCCGACATCGGGCCGCGTTCGGTGGTCGCCGCGACGAGGACGGGCTCGCCGGCGGCGCGCCCGGCGAAGCGGCAGACGACGAAATCGCGGCGCGTCGTCGCGTCGGGAGCGTGCAGCACGACGTCGACGCGCGCGAGATCGACGCCGTCGTCGAGGCGGCGTGCGCTNNCTGCCCCAGCACCTCGACGCGTCCCGACCGGGCCGAGCGTCGCGGCGACAAGGCGGCACAGACGCGCCTCCTCGACGTCGGCCGCGCCGGCGCAGCCCGCCAGCGCCAGGCCCGCGGTCAGCGCCGCCGCCGCGGCGGCGACATTGACCTTGGGCGCGCGCGCCTCCATGTCATCGCGGAACCGGGAGCAGAGCATGGGCTGGTCGATCACCATCGGACGCATCGCAGGAACGGCGGTGCGCATCCACGTCACCTTCCTGCTCTATCTCGCCTGGATCGCCTACGCCAACTGGGACGACGGCGGCGCGCCCGCGGCGCTCGACGCGACCATTTTCGTGTCGCTGCTGTTTCTGTGCGTCCTGGCGCATGAGTTCGGGCATGTTTTCGCGGCCCGGCGCTATGGGATCGCGACGCCGGACGTGACGCTGCTGCCGATCGGCGGCGTCGCGCGGCTCGAACGCATTCCCTCCGACCCGAAACAGGAGCTGGTCGTCGCGCTCGCCGGGCCGGCGGTCAACGTGGCGATCGCGCTGGCGCTGCTGGCGCTCAACGGCGCNCCGGATCCGGCCCATTACGGCGCGCTCGAAGACCCCGGCGTGGCGATGGTCGAGCGGCTGATCCAGGTCAACATCATTCTGGTGCTCTTCAATCTGATCCCCGCCTTTCCGATGGATGGCGGGCGGGTGTTGCGGGCCTTGCTGGCGATGCGATGGCCGNNCGCGCGCGCCACGACGATCGCGGCGCGGATCGGGCAGGGCTCNGCCTTCGCGATGATGCTCATCGGCTTCATGGGCCAGCCGATGCTGTTCGTGCTGGCGTTGTTCATCTGGCTCGCCGCCGCGCAGGAGGCGAAGGCCGAGACGCTGATGGCCAGCCGGGCGCGTCTGGTCGTCGCCGACGCGATGCAGCGCGGCGTGACCGCGTTGGCGCATGAACAGGCGCTGGCGCCGGGCTACGAAGATTTGTTGCGCTCGTCGCAGGAGGTCTTTCCGGTGATCGATCTCGAAGGGCGCCCGCTCGGCGTGCTGACGCGCGCGGCGTTGGGCGCGATCCTGACCGGCGACTGGCGCGGGCGGCCGATCGCCGACCTGCCTCTCGATCCGCCGCGGCTGATCGCCCAGGCGACGCCGCTCGATCANGGCGGCCGCCGCGCTGGCGGCTGGAGGCGGCCGTTGCTCGCCGTCGACCCGGCGGGGCGGCTCGTCGGCCTGTTGCCGCAGAGCGCCGTCGGGCGCGTTTAGCCGCGGCCCCAGCCCTGCGCGATCTTTTCGGCGGCGCGCGNGGCGAAATAAGTCAGCACGCCGTCGCAGCCGGCGCGCTTGAAGGCGATCAGCGACTCCATCATCGCCTTGTCGCCGTCGAGCCAGCCGTTGCCCGCTGCGGCTGCGATCATCGCATATTCGCCGGACACCTGATAGGCGAAGGTCGGGACCGAAAAGGTCTCCTTCACGCGCCGGCAGATATCGAGATAGGGCATGCCGGGCTTGACCATCACCATGTCGGCGCCCTCCTCGATGTCGAGCGCGACCTCGCGCAGCGCCTCGTCGCCGTTGGCGGGGTCCATCTGATAGGTGCGTTTATCCCCCTTCAGAACGCCGCCGGAGCCGACCGCCTCGCGAAACGGCCCGTNAAAGGCGGAGGCGTATTTGGCCGCGTAGGCCATGATCTGGACGTGCTGGAAGCCCTCGGCGTCGAGACCGGCGCGGATCGCGGCGACGCGGCCGTCCATCATGTCCGAGGNGGCGATCACGTCCGAGCCGGCGCGGGCCTGATTGAGCGACTGGGCGACGAGCTGGGCGACGGTTTCGTCGTTGAGAATGTCGTCGCCGCGCATCAGGCCGTCATGGCCGTGGCTCGTATAGGGATCGAGCGCGACGTCGGTGACGAGGCCGAGGTCGGGAAACTCTTTCTTGATGGCGCGGCAGGCGCGGCACACCAGATTGTCCGGATTCATCGCCTCCGTGCCCATCTCATCCTTCAGGCCGGCGTCGGTGTTGGGGAAAAAGGCGAGCGCGGGAATGCCGAGCTTCACCGCTTTCTCGGCGTCGCGCACGGCCTCGTCGACGGAAAGGCGCTCGACGCCGGGCATCGAGGCCACCGGGATGCGGGCTTTCTCCCCGGCGACAAGGAAAAGCGGCCAGATCAGGTCGTTGGCGGTCAACACATGCTCGCGCACCAGGCGGCGCGCCCACTCGGCCTTGCGGTTGCGGCGGGGGCGATGGGTGAGGCCGAGGAGAAAGGCGCTTGCGCTGACATGAGTTCGATCCGTGTTCGCGCGCTCCCTAGCATGCGAGTCGGGCGCGGTCATCGCTCAAAGAAGCGGCGACCGCGCGCGCCCGGCGTAACCGGCGGCGCGCCAGGTCACGCGCCCTTCAGCATCTGTAAGCAAATGCCGACTGGCTGCCGACCGTCGACTTGCTATTTTGAAATAAACCCGACGGGGAGATGATGACGAGCGCGCTATCGCAACTTCATTTCGTGTTGTCTCAGAAAGTTGAAAAAACGGAATTCGATAAGCGTATCATCGGAGAGTTGAACGATATTCTCTATAACAAATACGCTTCAATAAGCAGTATGAAATTGGGCGGCGATCCGCTCATCCGGATGACGGTCGGCGGCGACCCGAATGTCTCCGTGGGCGGAGCCGATCCGGCGAAGCCCCGATCCCTTGGATGCGGGCGGGCCGATTGCGACTTCAACAAATGGAGGTGACGCGTGCCTCTCGCCCTTGTCGTCACGCCCGGCGGCGCGCCTGAAGGCGCGTTCTCCCTGGAGGCCGATCAGGGCGCGGGCGCCGCGCCGCTTACTGCCGAGGAGAGTCGCTACGCAAACGCGATCAGCGACATTTTCAGGCTTGTCGCGCAAAGAGAAGCGGCGGCGCAGGACGGCTCCGAGATCGGAAAGCAAAAGGCTGCGGCGAAAATCAAACGAGGCCGCATACTCGTCGAAAAATTGACGGAGGACGCCAAGCGCGCTCTATCGAGCGCGCGCTCTTCTCCCGGCGCGGTCGAGGCGGCGAGCAACGCCGCCGTGGTGGCTTATGGGCGCTATATCGAGGCATGCGATCTCGTTGATCGACGCCCTTTCGAAATCACGCTGCAACGGCGCGAGGACGCAGGCGAGGCGCAGATCAAGGAGTTGAAGATCACCGTCGTCGACGCCGTCGACGAGAGCGCGCCGCAAACCAGCACGACCACAAACGCGCTCTTCACGGCGATCGGCGTGGCTTCGAGCGTCTTCGATACGGTTTTGACGCAGGAGTTGGAGCGTCGCCGGCGATGGTGGCGGCGCTCCTCGCGCGTCGCGGCCAGTCACGCCGCCGCTATCGCGCTGCATGGCGAATTCGTCGAAAAGCTTAGCGGAGTCGCCGAAATTGGTTTGCGCGGCGGACGCCGGAGCTTGGCGCGCTGGCGTTGCGCGATCTGAGGGAACAATATGTGAGGCGCGTCGCGCCGGCCGTGAAGAACAGGCATATGGCGTCTCTGGGCGTCTGGTGTCTGGCCGCCGCGCTGCTCGCCCTCGCCGCTCATAACCTCACGCTGCTCGCGCCTGCGCCGTTCGCAGGTTTCTCCGCATTTTTCGGCGACGCCGCCTTCTGGGCGCAAAAGCGTGCGTTCTTTCTGCTGATCGCAGGCTCTTCCGTCGGGGCGTGGGCGTCGTTCGCGATGCGGAACGAGACGCTCAGCTTCACCCAGCTCGCTTCGCCGCAGGCGGATATGCTGCGTCCTTTCATGCGCGTCGCGTTCGTTACCGCGCTCACGTCCCTCATCGGGCTGATTCTGTGGACCGGATTCTTGACCTTTTCGATCGGCGGCGTGCAGGCCGCCGCGTTTCGTTCAAACGGATCGATCGCGTTGCTTCTGGGCGCCTTGTGCGGTTTGTCCGAGAGGGCTCTTTCGACGGCGCTCGTCAATCAGTCGAACGCCTTCGCTCGGAATTTCGAAGCGACGGGTCCGGACAAGCCGGCCTGAGATTGACTGAGGGCGCCGGGCGGGCGAAGTCATAGGTCATGACGACTGAACCCGAACTCCTCGTCCAGAAGCGCGGCGCCGTCGGCGTGATGACGCTGAATCGCCCTGCGGCGCTGAATGCGCTGACGCTCGACATGGTGCGCTTGATCGACGAAGCGCTCGACGCATTCGAGGCCGATCACGCCGTAAAGTCCGTCGTGATCCGCGGGGCGGGCGGAAAGGCGTTCTGCGCGGGCGGCGACATCCGCAAGCTGCACGACGCCGGCAAGGCCGGCGATCTGGCGACGCCGCTCGCCTTCTGGGCCGAGGAGTATCGCCTTAATCAGCGCATCAAGTCCTATCCCAAGCCCTATGTCGCGTTGGTCGACGGCATTTGCATGGGCGGCGGCGTCGGCGTCAGCGAGCATGGAACCCACCGTATCGCCGGCGACCGCTATCTCTACGCCATGCCCGAGGTCGGCATCGGGTTCTTTCCGGATGTCGGAGCGACCTATTTCCTGCCGAGGCTGCCGGGCAAGATCGGCGTCTGGCTCGGCGTGACNGGGGATCGCGTGAAGGCGGGAGACGCCGTCTCGATCGGTCTGGCGGACGCCTATGTTCCGAGCGACCGACATGAGGCGTTTCTCGCCGCGCTCGCGCAGGGCGCCCATCCGGACGCGGCGATGGCGGCCGAACGCGTCACGCTTGCGCCGACGCTCTCCGCGCACGACCGGTCGACCATCGACGCCTGTTTCGACCACGCCCGGGCCGTCGCCATCCTCGCCGCGCTCGACGCGGCGGCGGCCGGTTCGTCCTTCGCCGCGAAATGCGCTTCTGCGATGCGGACCAAATCGCCGACCAGCATGGCCATCGCCCTTCGTCAATGCGAGGTCGGGGCGAGGGTCGATTTCGCCGAGGCGATGCGTATCGAGTATCGCATCGTCTCGCGCGTGGCGCGGGGCCATGATTTCTATGAGGGCGTGCGGGCGCTGATCATCGACAAGGACAACGCGCCGCGCTGGGCGCCGGCCAGTTCGCAGGATGTGACCGACGCGGCCATCGACGCATACTTCGCGCCGCTGGGCGTCGACGAGCTGCGTCTGCGGGGCGACGCGCCGTGAACGCCGCGACGTCTCCGAAGACGCGCACACGCCTTCCCGAGGCGCTACCCGTTCCGGCGATCGTCGTGGGCGCCCGTCCTGACGCGGACGAAGAGGGGCGACGCTGGGGGCGTGCGCTGGTGTGGTTCATGCGGCTGACGGCGCTGGCGTGGATCGGGTTGGGCTTGCACTATTGGGGGCAAATACTCGGACCGGGAGAGGGCGGGCCGACCTCTTCGGGCTTTCTGGAGATGACGCTCGCGCGTCAGACAGGCGTCGTGTTCTTCGCCACTCTCGATTTCATCGCCGCGATCGGGCTTTGGCTGATCGCGCCCTGGGGCGGCGTCGTGTGGCTGTTCACCGCGTTGTCGGAGATCGTCGCGGCGGCGGTGCTGCCGCAGCTCAAGCTCGGGCTGGGGCCAACCGTCTCTTTAGGGCTGAACACCGCTCTGGTGGCGGTGTTTTTCTGCTCAACATTATGGCGGCGCGCGAGCAGGACGACGATTGAAGGCAGCGAAAAATCAACCTTCCGGATTCACCCGTGATTCACATCAGCGGGTAAATGTCGTGTTCATTCTGATATTTAAACGGGTTTTCACGACCTGTGGCCTAGTGTGACGACCATGCAGACCGGACGAAGAGCCGGCGCGAGCGTCAAACCAGATCACAGGGTTCACACCATGCAGACCGCTGCGAAATCCGAAAACACCGTTGCGCGAGCCGAGCGCATCGCCGAGGTTCGTCCGGCCTATCTTGAGGCGCTGACGCTGGTCGAGCGCCTGCATCGACGCCTGCTCGACGTCATCAAGGACGAGTTCGACCGCCGGGGCCGTTCGGACGTCAACGCGGTCCAGGCTTTGTTGCTCTACAACATCGGCGACAAGGAGCTGACCGCCGGNGAGCTGCGCACGCGCGGCTATTATCTTGGCTCAAACGTCTCCTACAACGTCAAGAAGCTGGTCGAGATGGGTTATCTCCACCACGCTCGCTCGCGAATCGACCGCCGTTCGGTGCGCATTTCGTTGACGGAAAAGGGCAAGGACGTTCATCACGTCGTCGCCTCCCTCTACGAGAAGCATGTCTCGACGGTCGAGCAGATCGGCGGCGTGTCCGGCGAGGAGTTTCGTCGGCTCAACCAGGCGCTCAACCGTCTTGAGCGGTTCTGGACCGACCAGATCAAGTATCGGCTCTGAAACGCAGGCCGTTTTTCACGAAAACGGGCGCCGGTTTTGCGTTTTTGGTGTTCCGGCTTGCGCGGGCGCAGACGGCGCTGCGACGAGGAGTCACAAATTCGCCCCCATGTTCGGGCTTTTCAACCATGTCCGCCCATCTTCGCGGGCGGTCGCCCCGGTCCGGCAGGCATGATCGTCTGGGACGGCGGCGCAAGGCGGCGGCATGCTCCGAAAGGAACCTGGCCGCCGTGGACTTTTCGGGACACGGCTGCGCCCAGCGCGCCGCGTCGCCACAGCGCAGAACGGGTTTGGAGCACGACGTGATCGAATCGAGCAAGGGTGTGGAAATCGGACGGCGCGCCGTCATCAGCCGGCGCGCGTTGTTGACCTCCATCGCCGGGTTTGGCGCCTTCGCCGCGCAGGGCGTGACGTCGTCGGCCTGGGCCGCGCCGGTCGACACGTTCGGGCAGGCCGAATGGGGGCAGAACTACGAGGCGTCGCGCACGCTGGCTGTGCCTCGCTCGACCACGCCGATTCTGTCGCCGGCCACCGTGCAGGCGACCGAGCAGGCGATCGCGCAGTATCAGCAGATCGCGCAGAGCGGNGGATGGGGCAAGGTGCCGACCGGCGGGACGCTGAAGCTCGGCTCGAAATCGGCCGCGGTGTCGGCCCTGCGTCAGCGCCTGATCGTGGGCGGCGACCTCGACAGCGCCGCCGGCGACGCGCCGGTTTTCGATTCCTATGTCGAGGCGGGCGTGAAGCGGTTTCAGGCGCGCCACGGCATCGCGCCGACGGGCGTCGCCTCGCAGCAGACGATCGCCGCGCTGAACGTGCCGATCGCCATTCGCTTGCGCCAGCTTGAAACCAATCTGGTGCGGCTGCGCTCCTATTCCGGCAATCTCGGCGCGCGCTACGTCACCGCCAACATCCCGGCCGCGACGGTCGAGACCGTCGACAACGGCCATGTTTCGACGCATCACATGGCCGGCGTCGGCAAGATCGACCGCCAGTCGCCGGTGATGCAGGCCAAGGTGCTCGACATCAATTTCAACCCGTTCTGGACCGTTCCGGCCTCGATCATCCGCAAGGATCTGATTCCGAAGATGCAGGCCGACCCGAATTACCTGACGGACAACAAGATCCGGGTCATCAACAAAGCCGGTCAGGAAGTGGCCCCGTCCGCCATCAACTGGAATTCGATGGAGGCGACGAACTATATGTTCCGACAGGATCCGGGCGGCGATTTGAACTCGCTCGGCTTCGTGCGCATCAACATCGCCAATCCCTATGGCGTCTATATGCACGACACGCCCTCGAAGGGCATTTTCGGCGACGACTATCGCTTCGTTTCATCGGGGTGCATGCGCGTCCAGAACGTGCGCGATTATGTCGCATGGCTTCTGAAGGACAATCCCGGCTGGGACCGCGCCAAAATCGACGAGGCGATCAATTCCGGGCAGCGCATCGACGTGAAGCTGGCGCAGCCGGTGCCGGTTTATTGGGTCTACGTCACCGCTTGGGCGACTCCCGACGGCATCGTTCAGTTCCGCGACGACATTTATCAGCGTGACGGATTGGGCAATAGCGGCGACGCCCAGGC
Source organism: Rhodoblastus sp. (assembly GCA_013693735.1). Classification (GTDB taxonomy): domain Bacteria; phylum Pseudomonadota; class Alphaproteobacteria; order Rhizobiales; family Beijerinckiaceae. Next base: position 2,016,142 of record CP059255.1, read on the forward strand.
GTTCTCCGCCGGCTACAAGCCCAAGGGCAGCCCGAACGCCAAGGCGGATGACGGGCTCGATCCGTAAGAGGTCGCTAAGCGCTTAAAATCAGCATTCTGAAGGCCGCCGTCGAGGCGGCCTTCATCGTTTGAACAAGATTCAGGCAGTCGATGCTGCTATGCAAAGACACATGCTGCGTCGCAATATTTTCCGCTATGACGGTCGCGGTTTTTTACACGATTCCTATATGCGTCGCTTTCAAGCGGCGCCGTAGGGCCTCGCCCCCTCGTGAGAGACTGCCATGACCCGCGTGCGTTCCGCCGCCCTTCGCTCCAAGATCATGTCCGCCGAACAGGCCGCCGCGTTGATTCATGACGGCGAGCATATCGGCATGAGCGGTTTCACCGGATCGGGATATCCGAAGGCCGTGCCGGTGGCGTTGGCCAAGCGTATCGAAGACGAGCACGCCGAGGGGCGCCCTTTCAAAATCGGCGTATGGACGGGCGCCTCGACCGCTCCCGANGCCGACGGGGCGCTCGCCAAGGCGGAAGGCGTCGAGCTGCGGTTGCCTTACCAATCCGACCCGATGAGCCGTCAGAAAATCAANCGAGGGAGGATGGAATATATCGACGTCCATCTCTCGCATGTCGCCCAGCATGTCTGGTTCGGCTTCTTCGGCAAGCTCGACGTGGCGCTTGTCGAAGTGGCGGCGATCGAGGAGGACGGTTCTCTCGTCCCCACCACGTCGATCGGCAACAACAAGAGCTGGCTGGACCTCGCCGACAAGATCATCCTCGAAGTCAACTCCTGGCAGGATCTGCGGCTCGACGGGATGCATGACGTTTACTACGGGACCCATTTGCCGCCGTATCGCACGCCGATCCCGATCCTCCATCCGAACGACCGCATCGGCGTGCCGCGCCTGTTGTGCGATCCATCCAAGATCGTGGCGATCGTCGAAACCAATTCGCCCGATCGCAACTCCGCCTTCACGCCGCCCGACGCCAATTCGCGCGCGATCGCCGGCCACATCATCGAGTTTCTGACGCACGAAGTCTCCAAGGGCCGCATGCCGAAGGATTTGCTGCCGTTGCAGTCGGGCGTCGGCAACATCGCAAACGCGGTGATGAGCGGGCTTGGCGCGAGCGAATTCGAAAATCTCACCGCCTACACCGAGGTGTTGCAGGACGGCATGCTGGTNTTGAAGTCCGGCAAGTTGCTGAGCGCGTCGGCGACGGCGCTGTCGCTCAGCCCCGATGCGCTTCAGGATTTCATCGACAACATCGACTTCTACCGCAGCCGCGTTGTGATGCGGCCGCAGGAAATTTCGAACCACCCGGAGGTGATCCGTCGCCTCGGCGTCATCTCGATGAACGGCATGATCGAGGCCGACATTTACGGCAACGTCAACTCGACGCATGTCGGAACCTCGAAGATCATGAACGGCATCGGCGGCTCCGGCGATTTCGCGCGCAACGCATTCCTGTCGATCTTCATGTCGAACTCGACCGCCAAGAACGGCGCGCTGTCGTGCATCTCGCCGATGGTGCGCCACGTCGATCACACCGAGCACGACGTCGGCGTGATCGTCACCGAGCGGGGCCTGGCCGATTTGCGCGGAATGTCGCCGCGCAAACGTTCGCGGCTGATCATCGAGAACTGCGCGCATCCCAGCTTCCAGCCGGCCTTGCGCGAGTATGTCGCGCGCGCCGAGAAGGAAGGCGACGGCCTGCATACGCCGCATTTGCCGGGAGAGGCGCTGACCTATCTCCAGAACGCGGTGAAGCTGCGCAAGGCGTGCTGAACGCGCGACGTGCGAGAGTTCGGGGCCCGGCCGTTCATTCGGTCGGGCCTTTTCGTTCGGGTCAGGCGCGACGCAGCGCCGCCAGCGCGGGCGAGGCGAGAATCGCCGACAGGTCCGCCGACAGACGGCGCCGCCAGTTCGCGCGCTCGCGGTCGGTCCCCGGCAGGTTGACCGCCACGGTCTCGCCCACGCAGTCGTCCGCCTGGCCGAGCGCCAGCAAGGCCGGGGTCGCGGCGACGAATGCGTGGGCCGCCTCGGCGAGGCGGATGTCGTAGGGGCCGGCCAGATCGAGCGGGCCGTCGAGCGCGCCGGCGTCGCGCAGGGCGTCCACGAAGGCGCGCTTCTCGACGGCGCGGGCGCCGCGCTCGCCATGCGCCTGCGCGTCGTCGAGAAGGCCGAGGGCGTGGCGCTCGGCGATGTCGTCGCCGGCCCACCAGCCTGCGAGCGTGGGCAGATCGTGGGTAGCGACGCAGGCTGCGGCCAGGCGCGGATAGGAGCCTGGCGGGCGAAAGCGCGCGCCGTCACGCTCGAACCAGGCGACGCGGTAGGACAGCACCGCCGCGCTCTCCAGCGTTTCATGGAAGCCGTTGGGCGCGGTGCCCAAGTCTTCGCCGACGACAAGACAGCCCGCGCGNNCGCTTTCGAGCGCAAGGCGGGCGAAAAGAATGGCTTGCGGCTGAGCCAGGTAGCAGCCCTGCGCGCCGCTCGCGCCTTCCGGAACGACAAAGAGGCGCGCAAGACCCAGAGCGTGGTCGATCCGCAGCGCGCCGGCGTGGCGCATGTTGTCGGCGATCAGCGNCCGAAAGGAGCGGCCCGCCTCCCGCTCGCAAGNCGTGGGGTCGGGCGGCGGCAGACCCCAGACCTGACCGAGCGGGCCGAGCGGGTCGGGCGGCGCGCCGATCGACAATCCGGGGAGCAACAGCGAGCGGTTCATCCAGGCTTCGGCCCCGTCCGGCGCTGCGCCGACGGCGAGGTCGCGATAGAGCCCGAGCGAAAGGCCGGCGTCGCGGCCGGCGCGGGCCGCGGCCGCGAGCTGACGGTCGGCCGCCCATTGCTCGAACAGGGCGGCCTCGACGTCGCCGCGCAGCCGCAGCCGCGCCTGCGCCAGCGCGGCCGGCTCGGCGTCTCGCAGCGGGGCGGGCCAACGCCGCCAGTCGCCGCCATGATCGCGGGTGAGCGCCTGATGCAGAGCGAAGCGCGCCAGCGCCTCGCCGCCCTCCTCGACGAAAGCGCGAAAGGCCACGCCAAGCGGGTCGTCGGAGGCCAACCTGGGGCGCAACGCGGCGAAAGCGCGGGCGAAGCCGGCGCGGCGAGCGGCGCGAATCCTCGGATAGTCGACCTCGGATCCGATTCGATCGCGTCGAGCCGCAGATCCAGTCCGAATTCNCTCACCGAGCCGAGCGAGATCGACATAAAGCGGATCGAGGCGGCGGCGGTCCGAAGGCGAGTAGGGGCTGGCGCGCTGGGGGTCGAGCGGAAACAGCGCGTGCAACGGATTGACGCCGACGGCGTCGAGCCCGGCGCGCCCCGCGCCCTCCATCAATTGCGCGAGCGTCGTCAGATCGCCGACGCCCTGATCGCCGTCGCGGCGAAGCGCGTAGACGCGNNCGGCGAGGCCGCCAAGCCGTTCGCGCGGCGGCAGCCAGCATGGGCCCGCGACGAGCAGCGTGCAACGTGCGTCGGCGTCGTCGCGCACGAGCTCGGTCTCGCCGTTTTCTTGCGGCGGCAAGAGGAGGCGAAGGCCGTTTATCTCCTCGCCGTCGCGCGCGCGCCAGCGCGTCGGCTCGCAGGAGATCGGCGCGATCGGCCTCGTCTCGCCGGCGCGCAGGGCGAACAGACGCGGCGGGCGCGCGCCGGGAACGCGCAGCGCGACGGGCTGGCCGCCGCGGGCGGCGAGCGCATGGGGCAAGCCGCGTCGATCGAATTCGTCGGCGAGGCGGCGCAGCCCGTCACGCGCGCGNNCGCCGGCGCCGGAGGCGTCGAATCCGAGCGCCGCCAAAACCGCGCGCTTCGTCTCGGCGGGCGTCTCATGGCGATGTCCCGAAATGTCCCACCAGTCGGAACTGACGCCGGCCGCCTGGGCGAGCCTGTCCAGCAACGCGTCGTCGACGCCGTCGCGTCGGCGCGGATCGGGATCGGTTTGCTCCGTCAGCAGCACGACGCTGCGCGCGGGCAGCGCCTCAAGCGCCGCGCCGTCGCCGCTGGAGTCCAAGGCGCGCGTCCAGACGTGGCCGACGCGCGGCGGCGGGGGCGTCAGCGTCATCGCCTCGCGGGTCGGATTGAGCGCGAGCACGACGCGGTCGGCGCCGTCCTCACTGGGCGTGGTCAGCGCGACGATCAGCGCGCGGGCGCGGCCCCAATCGTCGCCGCCCATCGCCGCGCNCGTCGGGCGCAGCCAGACGACGTCCGGCGTCTCGCAGCCGGGCGGCGGCGCTCCGGCGAGGAAGGCGTCGGCGCGCAAGGCGGGATGCTCGCGCCGCAGCGCCAGGCAGCGCCGCGTCAGCGCGCGCAGATCGTCGTCGGCGCACGACCAGTCGATCTCCGACAAGGAGGGTTGCGCATAGGCGTTGTTGTTGCCGGCCTGGGAGCGGCCAAGCTCGGCGCCCATCGCCAGCATCGGCGTGCCGCGCGAGAAGATCAGCGTGGCGAGCAGGGCGGCCTGATCGCGCTTGCGGGCGGCGAGGATCGTCGCGTCGTCGGTGTCGCCTTCGGCGCCGTTGCTCCAGGACAGGTTGTCGTCGGTCCCGTCGCGGTTGTCCTCGCCGTTCGCGTCGTTGCGCTTGCGCTCGTAGGCGACGAGATCGGCGAGCGTGAAGCCGTCATGGGCGACGACGTAATTGATCGAGCGCGCCGGCGTCTTGCCGGCGAAGACGTCCTGCGAGCCGGCGAGACGCGTCGCCATCTCGCCGACCAGGCCGGAATCGCCGCGCCAGAAGCGGCGCGCGGCGTCGCGATATTTATCGTTCCACTCGCCCCAACCTTCGGGAAACCCGCCCAGACGATAGCCGCCCAAGCCAAGATCCCAAGGCTCGGCGATCATTCTGAGGCCGCGCAAGATCGGGTCTTGCCGGATCGCGGCGAGGAAGGGGGCGGCGGCGTCGAAGCCGTCGTCGCGGCGCGCGAGCGTGGCGGCCAGATCGAAGCGGAAGCCCGAGACGCCGCCATAGATCGCCCAGGCGCGCAGCGCGTCGAGCGCGAGGCGCATCGGGACGGGGCGTTCGAGCGCGAGCGTGTTGCCGCAGCCCGCGTCGTTGGCATAGCGGGACGGATCGTCGGCGCGCAGGCGGTAGTAGAGCTGATTGTCGAGGCCGCGCAGCTGNNGGGTGGGGCCGAGTTCGTCGCTCTCGCCGGTGTGGTTGAAGACGACGTCGAGAATGGTCTCGATCCCGACCTTGGCGAGCGCCTGCGTCGCGGCGGCGACGTCGGCCCAGCCGCCGGGGGCGAGCCGAGGATCGGGCGCCATCAGCGCGACGGGATTGTAGCCCCAGGCGTTCTCCAGCCCGAGCGCCGGCAGATGGCGTTCGTCGATCCAGGCCGCGCAGGGCATCGNCTCGACCGCGGTGACGCCGAGATCGGTGAGATGGCGCAGGGCGGCGGGGTGAGCGAGGCCGCGCAGCGTGCCGCGAAGCTCGGCCGGCACGGCCTCCATGCGGGCGGTGAAGCCGCGCGGATGCAACTCGTAGATGGTCAGCTCGGTCCAGGGCCGCAGCGGTCGCGGCGCGTAGATCGGCTCGGGAGCGATGGCGACGCCGAGCGGGGCCTCGGCGCCGTGCCGAAACGGGCGGTCGATCTGCAAGGCGTAGGGATCGAGCAGACGTTTCGAGGCGTCGAAGCGTTGTCCTCGCTTCGGATCAAACGGGCCGTGCGCGCGAAGCGCATAACGGGCGCCCTCGCGGACGCCTTCGACGAAGCCGTGCCAGACGTTTCCAAGCCGGCTCGGCAGGCGATAGACGCGCGTCGGCGCGTCCTCCTCACTCTCATACAGCAAGAGGTCGATCGCGTCCGCGCATGACGCAACGGCGATGTTCGCGCCGTCGGCGGCGAGCGTGAGGCCGAGCGGTTCGGGATCGCCCGGGCGAAGGCCGGACTTCACGTGATCACGCTCGGCTCTTTGCGCCCGGTGTGGCGTTCGACGCCGGCGACGTCGCGCGAGAGGGCGATGAGATCGGCGAGCGCCTCGGAGGTGTCGCGATCCTGCTTGGCGGGATCGGGCTCGTAACGCTCGATATAGACGCGCAGCGTCGCCCCGGCGGTGCCGGTGCCCGACAGGCGATAGACGATGCGCGAGCCGTCCGCGAAGAGGATGCGCACGCCCTGTTTGGCCGAGTTCGAGCCGTCGACGGGATCGTGATAGGCGAAATCGTCGGCGTCCGCCACGGTGAGCGCGCCGAGCGTCTGGCCCTTGAGCGCGGCGAGCTTGCCGCGCAGCTCCGCCATCAACGCGTCGGCGCCGGCCTTCTCGACCTCTTCGAAATCGTGGCGCGCGTAATAGTTGCGGCCGTAGGTCTTCCAGTGCTCGCGCACGATGGCGTCGACGCTCTGCTTGCGGGCGGCGAGGATGTTCAGCCACATCAGGACGGCCCACAGGCCATCCTTCTCGCGCACATGGTTCGAGCCGGTGCCGGCCGACTCCTCGCCGCAGATGGTGACGAGGCCGGCGTCGAGCAGGTTGCCGAAGAACTTCCAGCCGGTCGGCGTCTCGAAGATGTTCACGCCCATCTTCTTCGCGACGCGGTCGGCGGCGCCGCTGGTGGGCATGGAGCGCGCGACGCCGGATATACCGGCCTTGTAGCCGGGGGCGAGATGCGCGTTGGCGGCGATCAGCGCCANGCAATCCGACGGCGTGACGAAGCGGCCCTTGCCGATGATCAGGTTGCGGTCGCCGTCGCCGTCGGAGGCGGCGCACAGGTCCGGCCCGTCCGCGCTCATCGCGAGGTCGTAAATGTGCTTGGCGTGGACGAGATTGGGATCGGGGTGGTGGCCGCCGAAATCGGGCAGCGGCTCGAAGTTGATGACCGTGCCCGGCGCCGCGCCCAGCGCGCCTTCGATGATCGCCTTCGCATAGGGGCCGGTGACGGCCGACATGGCGTCGAACTTCATGCGGAAGCCGTTGGCGAACATCGCGCGGATGGCGGCGAAGTCGAACAGCGTCTCCATCAGCGCCTGATAGTTCGTCACCGGATCGACGATTTCGACGGTCATGGCGCCGAGCCGGGTCTCGCCGAGCGCGTCGAGATCGACGTCGGCGGCGTCCTCGATCCTGTAGGCGGCGATCGCCTTGGTGGCGGCGAGGATCTTGTCGGTGATCTTCTCGGGCGCGGGGCCGCCGTTGCCGATGTTGTATTTGACGCCGAAGTCTCCGTCGGGGCCGCCGGGGTTGTGGCTGGCGGAGAGAATGATTCCGCCGAAGGCCTGCGGGCNGCGGATCAGCGCGGAGGCGGCGGGCGTCGACAGAATGCCGCCCTTGCCGACGATGGCGCGGCCGAAGCCGGCGGCGGCGGCGATCTTGAGGACCTTCTGGATCGCCTCGCGGTTGAAATAGCGCCCGTCGCCGCCGACCACGAGGGCCTGACCGGCGAAGCCTTCGAGCGAGTCGAAGATCGACTGCACGAAGTTCTCGACATAGTTGGGCTGCTGGAAATGCGGCACCTTCTTGCGCAGGCCGGAGGTGCCGGGCGCCTGATCGAGATAGGGTTTGGTGGCGACGGTCTTCACAGTCATCGGATACGACTCCCCGGCCGGTCACGGCCATATTGAGCTTTAAGTGTGCTGGCGCGCGAGCCGGCGTCAATCGCCGCCGCGCGCGTCGCGCATGGCGTCGCGATAGATTTGGAGATAGCGGCGGGCCGGGCGCGTCCAGGAGACGTCTGTCGCCATGCCGTTGGCCTGCATGGTTCGCCACAGGCCGGCGTCGCGTTTGAGGCTGGCGGCGCGCGAGAGCGCCTCCGCGAGGCGCTCGCTCGATCCGGGCGCGAACTGGAGGCCGGTGGCGACGCCCGCGGCGAGCGCCATCTCGTTGGCGTCGACGATGGTGTCGGCGAGGCCGCCGACGCGCGCGACGATGGGCACAGAGCCGTAGCGCAGCGCGCAGAGCTGGGTGAGACCGCAGGGCTCGAAGCGCGAGGGCACGAGCAGCGCGTCGGAGCCCGCCTGAATGAGCCGCGCCAGCGCCTCGTCATAGCCCACGCGCAGGCCGATGCGGCCGGCATATTCCGACGCCAGCGCCCGGAAGCGATGTTCCAGATCGGAATCGCCCGCGCCCAGCATCGCGAACTGGATGTTGTCGCGGCCGAGCTTGCCGACGGCGTCGGGCAGCAGGTCGAGCCCCTTTTGCCAGGTCAGGCGCGAGACGACGCCGACGAGCAGTGCGTCGGGATCGGGCGCGAGCCGCATCGCCTCTTGCAGGGCCTTGCGGCAAGCGGCGCGGCCCTTCATCGCGTCGGCGGAGAAATGCGCGGGCAGGAGCGGATCGGTGGCCGGGTCCCAGACGTCGACGTCGACGCCGTTGAGGACGCCGCTGACCGCGTCGCCGCGCGCGCGCAGCAGGCCGTCGAGGCCCATCCCGCCCTCCGCTGTGCGGATTTCCTGCGCGTAGGTCGGCGACACGGTGGTGACGCGGTCGGCGAAGTGCAGCGCCGCCTTGAGGAAGCCGACGCCGCCGTAATATTCGACGCCGTCGACCGCAAAAGCCTCGGGCGGAAGGCCGAGCGCGCCGAGCGTCTCGCGCGGGTATCGGCCCTGAAAGGCGAGGTTGTGGATGGTCGCCACGACGCCGGGACGCTCCGGCGCGCCGTCGAAGCGGATGAAGGCGGCGACGAGCCCGGCCTGCCAGTCATGCGCATGCACGACGTCGGGTCGATAATTGACGTCGTAGCCGCGCACGATGTCGGCGCCGGCGCGCGCGAGCGCTGCGTATCGCACCGCGTTGTCGGGCCAATCCGCGCCGTCGGGGCCCTGATAGATCGCGCCAGGCCGATTGAAAAGATGCGCTGCGTCGATGACGTAGAGCTGCAAGGCGCCGGCCTTGGCGCGCAGCAGGCGCGCCGGACCGCCGTAAAACTCCTCATAGCGATGCACGGCGCGCGCCGCCTCGATCTTGGCCATCACCGCCGGATAACCGGGGATGAGGGTGCGCATCTCGACCTTCTCCTTCGCCAGAGCGAGAGGCAGAGCGCCGGCGACGTCGGCGAGCCCGCCGGTCTTGACCAGCGGGTAGATTTCGGAGGCGAGGGCGAGGACACGCATGCGGCGGCGGGGTGAAGATGCCATGCGCCGCGCTCAGGAGAGCCGGTCGATCATCGACTGGGTGATCAGGCTGACGCCCTTTTCGGGGCTGTAGCGGAAGCGGCGCGCATCCTCTACGGGATCCTCGCCGACGACGAGCCCCTCGGGGATTTTGACGCCGCGATCGATCACCACATTGCGTAGCCGCGCCGATCGACCGACGTCGACATAGGGCAAGATCACCGCATTCTCGACGCTGGCGAAGGAGTTGACGCGCACGCCTGTGAAGAGAAGCGAACGGCGCAAGCTCGCGCCCGAGATGATGCAGCCGCCCGACACCAGCGACGAGATGGCGTGACCGCGACGCTTCTCGTCGTCATGCACAAATTTGGCCGGCGGCGTGATCTCGCCATAGGTCCAGATCGGCCATTCGCGATCGTACAGATCAAGGCTGGGCGTGACGTCGGTCAGATCGATATTGGCGGCCCAATAGGCCTCGACCGTCCCCACGTCGCGCCAATAGGCCTCTGTTTCGTGGGCCGATCGCACGCAGGATTTGGTGAAACGATGAGCGACGGCTTTGCCGTTCTTGACCAGGTAGGGGATGATGTCCTTGCCGAAATCGCGGCTCGACCCCGGCGTCGCGGCGTCGCGGCGCAGCTGGTCGAGCAGGAAGCTGGTTTCGAACACATAGATGCCCATCGAGGCGAGCGACCGGTTGGGGTCGTCGGGCATGGCGGNGGNGTCGCTTGGCTTCTCGACGAAATCGACGATGCGGTCGGATGCGTCGACATGCATGACGCCGAAGCCCTTGGCCTCCTCGCGCGGCACCTCGATGCACCCCACCGTGACGTGCGCGTTCTGCTCGACATGCTGCTGAAGCATCTTCTCGTAGTCCATCTTATAGATGTGATCGCCTGCGAGAATGATCAGGTATTTCGGGTCATAAGATTCGATGATGTCGATGTTCTGGTAGACGGCGTCTGCGGTGCCGAGATACCAAAGGTCTTCCGAGACGCGTTGACTCGCCGGAAGGATGTCGAAGCTTTCGTTGCGCTCGGTGCGGAAAAAGCTCCAGCCGCGCTGAAGATGGCGAATGAGGCTGTGGGCCTTGTATTGCGTGGCGACGCCGAAGCGGCGGATGCCGGAATTCATCGCGTTGGACAGCGCAAAATCGATGATGCGCGATTTGCCGCCGAAATAAACGGCGGGTTTGGCGCGCCGGTCGGTCAGCTCCATCAAGCGGCTGCCGCGTCCTCCGGCAAGCACATAGGCCATTGCGTGACGGGCGAGCGGGGCCTCAGGCATTTCATTCTCCTCCCGAGCGCGTCGCCGAGGAGATCGCCTCAGCCCGCGCCCGTCATTCTTGCGGTCAATCTGGATCGAACTCGAAAAACATGCCGGCGAGCGGGGGCAACCTCACTTGCGCGACGGCTGGAAATTCGCGCCCTTCGGCCGGGCGCGCATTGATCCAGCCGAAGTTCCCGGTATTCGAGCCGCCATAGCAAGCCGCGTCGGAATTCAACGCCTCGCGCCATCGCCCTGCGTNGGGCAGGCCGATCTCGTAGTCTTCGCGCGGCACCGGCGTCATGTTGAAAACTGCGGCGACAGGGCGATCTCCGTGCGCCCCGAACCTCAAGAAGGCGAAGACGGAGTTGTCGCCGTCGTCGACGACGCTCCAGCGGAATCCGTCCGGCTCGCAGTCGCGCGCATGCATCGCGGGAACGTCGCGATAGAAGCGGTTGAGATCGCGCACAAGCGCGTGAACGCCGCGATGGGTCTCGTAGTCGAAGAGGTTCCAGTCGAGCCCGCGCGCCTCGCTCCATTCCGTGCGTTGCGCGAACTCCTGTCCCATGAACAGCAGCTTCTTGCCCGGATGCGCCCACATGAACGCGAGGTAGGCGCGCAGGTTGGCGAATTTCCGCCAATCGTCGCCGGGCATTTTTCNGAGCAGCGAGCGCTTGCCGTGCACGACCTCGTCGTGAGAGATCGGCAGAACATAGTTTTCGCTGTACATATACATCATCGCAAAGGTCATCTTGTCATGATGATATTTGCGGTTGACGGGGTCCTCGGCCATGTAGCGCAGGCTGTCGTTCATCCAGCCCATCGCCCATTTGAAGCCGAAGCCCAGACCGTTCTTGCTGGTGGGGTGCGAGACTCCAGGCCAGGCGGTCGATTCCTCGGCGATCATGGTGACGCCGGGATGCTCCTCATAGACCAGCGCGTTGATGGTTTGCAGGAAGCGCACCGCGTCCCAGTTCTCGTTGGAGCCGTCGGGATTGGGCAGCCATTCGCCGTCGCGGCGCGAATAATCGAGGTAGAGCATCGAGGCGACGGCGTCGACGCGCAGGCCGTCGACGTGGAAGCGATCGAACCAGTAGAGCGCGTTGGCGGCGAGGACGTTGAGCACCTCCTTGCGGCCGAAATCATAGATCGCGGTGTTCCAGTCGGGGTGGAAGCCGCGGCGCGGATCGGCATGCTCGTAAAGCGGGCGGCCGTCGAAACGGGCGAGGCCATGAATGTCGGTGGGGAAATGCGCCGGCACCCAATCGAGGATGACGGAGACGCCGGCCTGATGGGCGCGGTCGACGAAACGCATCAGACCTTCGGGTTCGCCGAAACGCGAGGTCGGCGCGAAGAGACCGATCGGCTGATAACCCCAGGACGGATCGAAGGGGTGTTCGGAGATCGGCAGCAGCTCGATATGGGTGAAGCCGAGATCGGCGACATAGGGAATGGNCTGGTCGGCAAGCTCGTCATAGGTGAGAAAGCGGCCCTCCGGGCCTCGGCGCCAAGAGCCCAGATGAACCTCGTAGATCGACATCGGGGCGCGGCGGGCGTCGCGGCTGCGGCGCCACTCCATGTGGATGTCGTCGCCCCAGACATGGGTCGGCGGGGCGGCGACGAGCGAGGCGGTCGAGGNGCGCATCTCGGCGGCGAAGCCAAACGGGTCGGCCTTCAAGGGCTGAAGGTCGCCTTCGGGGCCGACGATCTCGTATTTATAGGCCACGCCGGGACCGACGCCGGGGGCGAAAATCTCCCACAGGCCGGAGTCGATGCGCTTGCGCATCTGATGCAGGCGGCCGTCCCAGCGGTTGAAATCGCCGACCACGGAGACGCGGCGCGCCTGCGGCGNCCAGACGGCGAAATGCACGCCGTCGACGCCTTCGAAGCGCATCGGATGGGCGCCGAGACGGCGATAGANGCCACGATGCGCGCCCTCGACGAGAAGATGATCGTCAAGCGCGCCAAGGACGGGCGGAAAGGCGTAAGGGTCCTGCGCGATCCATTCGCCGCTCGCATTGGCGCAACGCAGGCGATAGCGACCCGGCGCATGATCGATTCGCGCCTCGAATAGCCCGAGGCCACGGGGTTCGAGTTGTGCGATCGGCTCGCCCTGCGGCGCGATCGCGGCGACGCGCGTCGCGTCCGGATGAAATGCGCGCAGGACCCAGCCGTCTTGCGTGCGATGGGGCCCCAGAACGGCGAAAGGGTCGGGGTGACGGGCCGCGGCGAGCGCGGCGGCGTCCTCCGCGCTGGCGCGCCAAAGCTCGGCGGGCTCGGCGTGAGCGGGCTCCGGCGGGTTCGCTTGCGCGTCAGCGGCGGCGATTTCTGGCTTTGCGGCGTCGTTTGACTCGGCCTTGGCTGCGCCAGCCTCGGCGCCCGTCGTCCATTCGCCCGCGTTTTGCACGTCCGCTCTCCTGGGCCGGCAAGCGCCCGCCCGATTCATTCGGACGGGAGCTTAGCCCAAGCCAGGAGGCGCGTCGCGCGTTATGCCGTGGCCGCTCGCAATTGCCGCATGTCGGCGTCAGGCGCGCGGGCGCGCCGTTTCGACGCGCCATATCTCCTGCGCATATTCCGAGATCGTGCGGTCGGACGAGAACCAGCCGGTGTTCGCGGTGTTGAGAATGGCCGAGCGCCACCACGCCTTGCGGTCGCGCCAGCNGGTGTCGATGGCGCGCTGAGCGGCGCAGTAGGCGTCGAAGTCCGACGTCACCATGAAATGATCGTGATGGCGAAGCATGTCGACGAGGCCGCGATAGCGCGACGGGTCGTCGGGCGAAAAGACGCCGGATGCGACGGAGTTCAACACCTCCTGCAATTGCGGCGAATTGGCCACCGCCTCCTCGCTCACGCCGGCGCGCTGGCGGCGGGCCAGCACCTCCTCGGCGGTGAGGCCGAAGATGAAGATGTTGTCGCGCCCGACATGTTCCAGAATCTCGACATTGGCGCCGTCGAGCGTGCCGATCGTCAGCGCGCCATTGAGCGCCAGCTTCATGTTGCCGGTGCCCGACGCCTCCATGCCGGCGGTCGAAATCTGCTCGGAGAGGTCGGCCGCCGGGATGATGTTTTCGGCGAGCGATACGTTGTAGTTCGGCATGAAGACGACCTTGAGCAGGCCGCGCACCGTCGGGTCGTTGTTGACGGCCCTCGCGACGTCGTTGATCAGCTTGATGACCAACTTCGCGTTGTGGTAACTCGCCGCCGCTTTTCCTGCGAAAATCTTCACGCGCGGCACGAATTCGCGCGTTGGCTGCGCACGAATGTCGTTATACAATGCGATCGCCTCAAGAATATTGAGGAGTTGGCGCTTGTATTCGTGAATGCGCTTGATCTGCACGTCGAACAGGGCGGCCGGGTCGACCTTGATCATCGTCTGATCGGCGATGATCTTGGCGAGCTTCTCCTTGGCGATGAGGCGCTGGGCCATGAACCGCTTCTGGAGATCGAGATCGGTGGCGAGCGGCGCGAGGTCCGCGAGCGCAGCCTCGTCGTCGAGAACCTTTGGCCCGACGACGTCGACCAGCAGTTTGGTGAGCGGCGGGTTGGCCTCGAAAAGCCAGCGTCGGAAGGTGACGCCGTTAGTCTTGTTGGTGATGCGGTCGGGATAGAGGCGATGCAGATCGTGGAAGACGGTCTGTTTCATCAATTCCGAATGCAGCGCGGAGACGCCGTTGACCTTGTGCGAGCCGAGGAAGGCGAGCGGACCCATGCGCACCGCGCGACCGCCATGCTCGTCGATCAAGGACACGGCCGAGAGCATGCCGGCGTCATGAACGCCTTGCTCGCGCAGCTTGTCGAGATGCAGCGCGTTGATCAGGTAGATGATCTGCATGCAGCGCGGCAGCAGGCGCTCCATCAGATGCACCGGCCAGGTTTCCAGCGCCTCGGGCAGCAACGTGTGGTTGGTGTAGCTGAACGTCGCCTGCGTGATCTCCCAGGCCTTGGCCCACTCGACGCCATGCACGTCGACCAGAAGACGCATCAGTTCGGCGACGCCGATGGAGGGATGGGTGTCGTTGAGCTGGATCGCGACATGGTCGGCCAGAGATTCGATGGAGCCGTGCTGTTTGAGATGGCGGCGGATGAGATCCTGAAGCGAGGCGGAGGCGAAAANATATTCCTGCCGCAGGCGCAGCTCCTGCCCGGCAGGCGTCGAATCCGAGGGATAAAGCACCTTCGAAATCGCCTGCGCGCGGACCTGGTCGGCGAGCGCGCCCATGTAGTCGCCCTGATTGAAGGCGTCGAGCGACAAGGGGTCGGGCGCGCGCGCGGCCCAAAGGCGCAGGGTGTTCACATGTTGGCCGCGCCAGCCGACGATCGGCACGTCATAGGCGATGGCGTCGATCCGCTCGGAGGGACGCCAGACCTGCGCGAAGCCGCCCGGACGCGCGACCGCCTCGACGGAGCCGCCGAAGCCGATCGGATAGAGAACCTCCGGACGTTCGAACTCCCACGGGTTGCCGAAGCTCAACCAATCCTCGGGAAATTCTGTTTGCCAGCCATCTTTCAGACCCTGGCGGAACAGGCCGTGGTCATAACGGATGCCGTAGCCGTGCGCGGCGATGCCGAGCGTCGACATGCTCTCCATGAAGCATGCGGCGAGACGGCCAAGGCCGCCATTGCCGAGCGCGGCGTCGGGTTCGACGTTGCGCAGGCGGTCGAGGTCGACGTCGAGACCGCTCAACGCCTCGCGCATGTCTTCGAGCATGTCGAGATTGGTCANGGAATCGATCAGCATCCGGCCGATCAGAAACTCAAGCGAGAGGTAATAGACGCGGCGTCGGCCCTGCGCGTAGTTGCGCCGCGTCGTGTCCATCCAGCTGTTGACGATGCGGTCGCGGGCCGCAAGGGCCACGGCGATGAACCAATCGCGGTCGCTGGCGGCGTTCTTATCCTTGCCGACGACATATTTCAGCTTTTCGAGAACAAGATGGCGCAGGCCCTCGATCGGGTCGTCGGTTTTGCGACGGCGCGGCGTCGCGGCCGCCGCAGCGGCGGGGTCGATGTCGGCGGCAGTCGCTTGGGCGGAAGGTTCGGTCATCAAACATGCTCTCGAAATCGATCATGACGGCTCCAGGCCGTCCTCGCCGCCACGCCGCGCGCGGCGGAGCGCGCGAACATGACACAAACGCCGTTAAGCATTTGTTGACTTCGAAAGCCAGCGGGAAAGGTCGTCACGGCGCCTCCGGTCGTCGGCAAGGCGTTGTTCTGACGAGGGAGTTCCATTCCCAGGGCGCCGCTTTTTCAGGCGTCGGGACAAAAGCGCGCGCCCTCGCGCGCCGGGCACGGCGCGCGAGGGCCGCCTTGGTCGCGGCGTCAGTGCGCGCGGGCCGCGTTCAGGGCCGCGTTTTCGCCTCGCGGCGACGACGGGTGAGGATGAATTCGGTGTAGCCGTTGGGCTGGCTCGCGCCTTCGAAGATCAGGTCGCAGGCGGCCGCGAAAGCGGGGCCGTCGAAGCCTGGCGCCATCGGGCGATAGGCGGGATCGCCGGCGTTCTGCCGATCGACGACGGCGGCCATGCGCTTGAGCGTCTCCATCACCTGCGTCCGAGACGTGACGCCATGTCGCAACCAGTTGGCGATGTGCTGACTGGAAATACGCAGCGTGGCGCGATCCTCCATCAAGGCGACGTCGTGAATGTCGGGCACCTTGGAGCAACCGACGCCCTGATCGATCCAGCGCACGACGTAGCCAAGGATACCCTGACAGTTGTTGTCGGNCTCCTCCTGAATCGCGTTGGGCGGCGGCTTCCTGTCCATAAGCGGCAGAGTGAGAATGTCGGAGACGGGGCGGCGATTGCGGCCAGCCAACTCCCTCTGGCGCTCGGCGACGTTGACGAAGTGATAGTGCAGCGCATGAAGCGTGGCGGCGGTCGGGGAGGGCACCCAGGCGGTCGAGGCGCCGGCCTGCGGGTGCCCGATCTTGATCTTGAGCATGTCCGCCATGCGGTCGGGCGCGGCCCACATGCCTTTGCCGATCTGCGCCTTGCCGGGCATGCCGGCGGCGAGGCCCGCGTCGACGTTGTTGTCCTCGTAGGCCTTGATCCAGACGGTGTCCTTCATCGCCTCCTTGCGCACCATCGGGCCGGCGGCCATCGAGGTGTGGATCTCGTCGCCGGTGCGGTCGAGGAAGCCGGTGTTGATGAAGCACAGGCGATCCTTGGCGGCCGCGATGCAGGCGCGCAAATTCACCGAGGTGCGTCGCTCCTCGTCCATCACGCCCATCTTGAGCGTATGGCGAGCGAGACCCAGCTTGTCCTCGACGGCGTCGANAAGATCGTTGGCGAAGGCGACTTCGTCGGGGCCATGCATCTTCGGGCGCACGATGTAGACCGAGCCCGCGCGGCTGTTCTTGCGGTCGGGCTTCTTGAGGTCGTGGATGGCGATCAGGCTCGTCACCATCAGATCGAGAATGTTCTCGGGGACGTCGGCGCCGTCGGCGTCCTTTACGGCGTCGGTCGTCATATGCAGACCGACATTGCGCACCAGCATGAGGCTGCGGCCGGGCAGGGTGAGCGGACGTCCGTAGGCGTTGCGATATTCGCGATCAGGCGCGAGGGAGCGCGTCACCGTCCCTCCGTTCTTTTCGAAGTCCGCGGTGAGCGTGCCTTTCATCAGGCCAAGCCAGGCGCGATAGACGTCGACCTTGTCGTCCGCGTCGACGGCGGCGACGGAATCTTCGAGGTCGACGATCGTGGAGATCGCCGATTCGATCAGCACGTCGGCGACGCCGGCGCGGTCGGTTTTGCCGATCGCGTGCTCGTGGTCGATCACCACCTCCAGGTGCAGCCCATTGTGCTTGAGCAGAAGGGCTTCCGGGTCCTTGTTCGAGCCGCGATAGCCGACGAATTGCGAATGGTCGCGCAGGGACTCGACCTCGCCGTCCGGCAGGTGCACGACCAACATCCCGTGCATGACCGAGAACGCGTCGGCGTCTACCCAGGAGCGGTCGCCGTCCGACAGCGGCACCAATCGGTCCAACCACTCGCGCGCCGCGGCGACGACCTGAGCGCCGCGTTCGGGATCGTATCCCGCTTTCTGCTCGCCCGTACGCGGCAGAGCGTCGGCGCCGTAGAGCGCGTCGTAGAGGCTGCCCCAGCGCGCGTTCGCGGCGTTCAGCGCGTAACGGGCGTTGGAGGNCGGAACGACCAGCTGCGGGCCGGCGATGGCGCCGATCTCGGGATCGACCTTCGTCGGGGCGACCTGAAACAGCGGCGGGTCGTCGCGCAGATAGCCGATCTCCTTCAGGAACGCCTCGTAGGCGGCCTGATCGACCGGGCCGGGGTGGGCGAGATGCCAGGCGTCGATTTTGGCCTGAAGCTCGTCGCGGGTCTTGAGCAGGGCGCGGCACCGGGGCGAAAATCGCGCGACCAGATCGGCGAGAGCCTCGAAGAACGCGGCTTCGTCCACGCCGGTTCCTGGGAGCGCCTCCTCCGCGATGAAGCGGCGCAGCGCGGGGGCGACGGCGATCTTGTCAGTCATGTCCTGCGGTTCCATCCGGGCGAGCGGCGCGGCGGCGGCCGCGGTTCGGCGGGCACAGTGCCGCAAACGCCACGGGATGGCTACCTAGACGGGCGACGAGGGACGCGGGAGCGGGCTCAGGGCGCGTGCGCGGCGACGCCGGGCCGCGAGCCCGGGGTCCCGTCTCCGCGAGGGGATCGCGGCGCCGCGCCAGGTCACCGCGCCGCCCCGCCAGCCGGCGAGCCAGAGCGCCGGAAGGGCCAGGTCGCGCGCCACCAGCGCGGCGGGGGCCGCAGGCCAACCACGCAGCCGGGCGAAGGCGATCTCCGCCCNCCACCACAGCATCGCGAAAGCCGGCGCGAGCCAAACAAGGCCGAGCGCCGCGCCGGCCGTCGCCGCGGCGGCGATGGCGGGGATCGCTCCGGCCGCCAGCCCAANTGCGTATAGACCCGGGAAGACGGCGCGGCGCAGGCGCGCCCAACGCAACTGCCGGCTCCACACCTCGGAAAGCGCGCGGCGACCGAGGCGCTGGCCGGCGGGCGGGGCGAGCAGGGCGACATCCCNGCCGGCGGCGGNGGCCAGACGGGTCAGCGCAGCGTCTTCGGCGGGCTCGCGCGCCAAAGCGGAGAGGTCGCCGAGCGGGAGGCGACTTCTAGCGAGAAGCAGCGTCTTGCCCTGCGCGAAGCCCAGGCCCAGGCCGTGCGCGGCGTATTGCCAGCGCGCGGCGTGGGTGTTGAGGAAGGCGGCCTCGATTTCAGCCGCGAAGTTTTCCGGCGACAGACCGAGGGGCGGGGCGGAAACGGCGGCGGCGTCCTGGCCGAGCGCGGCGACGGCGCGGGCGACATAGTCGCTTGGGGCGTCGAGATTGCTGTCGAGAAAAAGCACGAGATCGGTGTCGGCCGCGCGCCAGGNCCTTTGCATGTTGTTCAGTTTCGGATTCGCGCCGACGCGATCCTCGCCGATCAGAAACCGCGCGCCGGCTTCGGGGCGGACGGCCATCGCACGACGGACATAGGGCGCGACAGGATCGTCGGCGCGCGCCACGCAGAAGATCGGCCGCACGTCCGGATACTCGAAGGCGAGCGTGCCCAGCAGCGTCGCTGGCGTGGTCGGCTCGACGCCGCACAGCACGCGCACCACGGTGACGGGTTGCGTTTGCGCCGTCGTCGGAGGCGTCGGCGCGCGCCTCGTCTCCGCGAAGGCGAGAGCCAAACTCGTCAGATGCAGCGCCATGAGCGCCGAAGCCAGAGCGAGGCTGGCGCCGCCGAGCGGCCCCAGCGCCTCGGCATAGCTCGCCAACAGGCTCGCCGCCGCAGCAAAGACCTCCGTCATGCCCTACTCCGAAGTGGTTTCGCGTTGGGTAGCGAGGGCGCATGACGGCCGCGCGACAGGCGTGCGACGCCTGTCATATTCCTGAAACGCGCGACGCGCATCGAGGCTGCGGGCATTTGGAGCCAGGGAGCCGACGCGTGATGGCCAATCCGTCTCAAAGGATCGCGCATGGGATCGCGCATCGGACCGCGCAAGGCGGCGAGGACGATCGGCGCGCGACCAAACTCCGCGCGATGTTCCTGTCCGACGTGCATCTGGGCACGCGCGCTTGCAACGCGGAGGCGTTGCTGGATTTTCTCGCCCATCACGACGCCGAGACGATCTATCTCGTCGGCGACATCGTCGACGGGTGGCGGCTGAAATCGACCTGGCACTGGCCGCAGGCGCACAACGACGTCGTGCAGAAGCTGCTGCGAAAGGTGCGCAAGGGCGCACGGCTGATCTACGTGCCCGGCAATCACGACGAATTTCTGCGCGACTACGCCGGGCAGCAATTCGGCGGCGTCGAAATTCGCGAGGAGACC
The DNA here is from genome assembly GCA_013693735.1 of Rhodoblastus sp. Classification (GTDB taxonomy): domain Bacteria; phylum Pseudomonadota; class Alphaproteobacteria; order Rhizobiales; family Beijerinckiaceae. The sequence continues at coordinate 2,035,753 of CP059255.1, forward strand.
ACGCATCGCCTGGCCGACGGGCGAACGATGCTCATCCATCACGGCGACAAGTTCGACGCCGTGGTCACGAACATCCGGTGGCTCGCGCTGCTCGGAGATTGGGCCTACGATTTGGCGATCTGGCTCAGCGTGCAGATTTCGCGCGCGCGGCGTCGGCTCGGATTGCCCTATTGGTCGTTCTCCGCATGGAGCAAGGAGAAAGTGAAGCGCGCCGTCAGTTATGTCTGCGCCTTCGAGGGCGCGGTCGCCGCCGACGCCGCGCGACGCGGCGTCGACGTCGTGCTGTGCGGCCACATCCACAAGCCTGCGGAGAAAATCATCGACGGCGTTCTCTATCTCAATTGCGGCGACTGGGTGGAGAGTTGTTCGGCCGTCGTCGAGCGCGGCGACGGACGGCTCGAAAGCATCTCCTGGCGGCAAGGTCAGGGGCGTCGGCGCTCGCCGCGCGCTCGGCGCTGCGGCCCGCCGCCTAATCGCGCCTTCGTCACGCCACAGGCGGCCGTCGTCTCGTCTGCTTGGCGGCGCGCCGCGCACGGGACCCGCGAGCGTGGGGCCCTGCCTCGCGCGCGGCTCGATTTCTAGGGAGCCCAGGCGACGTCCCCGCCGCCGCGCTCCGCCGATTCGGCGCAAAATCGGCTGGCGATTTCGCCGGCGGTCGCCGCTCGGGCGAGGCCAGCGGGCGCATGGCCGCCGCCAAGGGATTGATATTTTCGTAAACGATGTTCAATTCGGGATAGGGCGCGGCGAACGGAACGGGCGCGCCGCGCTTCGCATCGTCCGTTCGACTCATGGAACATTCAGGATTTGGCGCGGTAATATCAGTGCTTGCGCTTCTGCGGCCTTAAGGATCAGTCAATGGGTCGTGTGACGAAACGAGTGGGACGCCTCGGCGCCCGAATGGTTCAGGACGGCGTCAACGCCGCCCACACCGTTTCCGCGCGGATGCCGGCGCTGATGTCGCCCGCGCCGAGCTATTCCGATCTTCAGGAACGTAATCGGATGGTGGCCGAGAAGGTCGACGCTTTCGCGCAGGGCGCGATGGCGGCGAGCATGGCGTGGGGCGCATTTTGGATAAAGGCCGCGCTCGGGGCGTGCGCAGCCCCAGCGACGTCATGGCCGGGATGCTGGACATCACGGACGCGGCTATGAAGCCCGCCAGCGCCAAGGTGCGCGACAACGCGCGTCGACTGAACCGCAGCTGATCCCGCCGCGGGGCGTCGAAGGACTCGCGCGGCGGCGTCGCGATCAGCGCGGCTGTATCTTTGACAGGCGGAGAAATTCCAGTCGCCGCAGCGATCGCATCCGGTCAGCAGCGCCGCCGAGGCGAGCAGCAGCAGGGCGGCGAGGGGCGAAGACGCATCGCGGGCTCCTAACAGGGACGCGTCTGGATAGCATGGCGCGGTCGCCATCAAAACCGATAGCGTAAGCTTTTCCAGCGCGCATCGGTCATTTTCTCCGTCGGGCCGATCCAGACGCGGCGGCGCTCGGAGCGACGCAGGGTGTCGAGGGGCACGACGCGGCCTATCATCTCCGCATCGAGAGCGCGCACGAGATCGGACGGCGTCTCGACCATGCGCCCGTCGATGCCCAGCAGCACGTCGCCCGTCAGCAGGCCAGCTTCGTCAGCGGGGCTCTTCGGATCCACCGCAGTGATCATCGCGCCGGTCTTCTGTTGGAGGCCCAGACGCAGGGCGATGCGGCGCGGCAAATTCCACGGCGCGACGCCGACGCCGATCGAGGCGCGCCGGACACGCCCGTGACGGACGATTTCGCCGAGCACCGCGCTCGCCGTGTTGGCTGCGACCGCAAAACAGATGCCCTGCGCGCCCTGAATGATCGCGGTGTTGACGCCGATCACCTCGCCGCGCGTCGACACCAGCGGACCGCCGGAGTTGCCGGGATTCAATGAGGCGTCGGTCTGAATGACGTCCTCGATCATGCGCCCTGTCGAGGCGCGCAGCGAGCGCCCGAGCGCCGAGACGACGCCGGCCGTGACCGTGGCGTCGAAGCCGAGCGGATTGCCGATCGCGATGGCGATCTGGCCGCGCTTGAGGGTGGAGGAGTCGCCCAGCGGCGCGAAAGGCAATGTCGCGGCCTCGTCGACGCGCAGCAAAGCGAGGTCGGCGTCTGGGTCGTCGCCAAGGATGCGCGCGTTGAGGACGCGCCCGTCGAGCAGCGTCGCCTCGGCGCGGCGGGCGTTCTGCACGACATGGCTGTTGGTGAGGATGAAGCCGTCGGGCGAGATGATCACGCCCGAGCCCAGGCCGCCGCGCGCCTGGCCGCGGCGCACGTCGATGCGCACGACGGCCGGGCCGACGCGGTCGACCACGTCGGAGACGGTGCGCGAATAGGCGTCCAGCAGCGCGTCGTCGGCGAAGGCCGATGAGGCCGCGCGCGGCTCATGCGCGGCGTCGTCGCGCCGCGCGTCGTAGTCGGTGAAGAGAGCGTCCATGCGGCGCGATATGGGGAGGCTCCGGCCGCGATGGAAGAGGCGGGGGTGGCGTGGAGGCGGCCGCGCGCTATCTTGGCGGCGACGACGCATGCGAGGGAGGCGGCGATGACGCCGAAGAAATTCGGCCTCGGCCAGGCGGTGAAGCGGGTCGAGGACGCGCGCCTGACGACTGGNCGGGGCTGTTACGTCGCCGACGTCGACGCGCCCGGCGCCGCGCAGGCGGTGTTTTTGCGCAGCCCGCACGCGCATGCGCGCTTCGCGATCCGCGACGTTTCGGAGGCGCGAGCCGCGCCAGGCGTCCTGGCTGTGTTGACGGCGGCGGATTTCGCTCATCTCGGCGACGTGCCCTGCCAAGGGCAGGTGAGCAACGCCGACAAGTCGATGACNCCCTATCCTGGGCAGCCTTTGCTGGCGAAGGATACGGCGCGCCATGTCGGCGACGCCGTGGCGATGGTCGTCGCGCAGTCGGAGGCGGCGGCGCGCGCGGCGGTCGAGACGATCGAAATCGACTGGGAGGCGCTGGAGCCGGCGGTCGATCTTATCGGCGCGATGGAGCCCGGAGCGCCGCTGGTGTGGAACGATGCGCCGGGAAATCTCGCCTATGACGCAGAAATCGGCGACGCGGAGGCGGTCGCGGCGTCCTTCGCCGCCGCGGCGAAGATTGTGGAGCTGCGGCTCGTCAACAATCGACTTGTTTCGAACTATATGGAGACGCGCGGCGCGATCGGCGACTACGACGCCGCGCGCGAGCGTTACACTCTGACGTGCTCCAGCCANGGAGTTCATGGTCTGCGCGACACGCTGGCGGAGCATATCTTCAAAACGGACGCCGCGGCGTTCCGCGTCGTGACGAACGACGTCGGCGGCGGTTTCGGCACGAAGACGTTCATGTATCGCGAATATCCGCTGGTGCTCGACGCAGCCAGACGCCTTGGGCGGCCGGTCCGCTGGATCGCCGAGCGAAGCGAGCATTTTCTCGCCGACGCGCATGGTCGCGACAACGTCACGGTCGCGCGGATGGCGCTCGACGGAGACGGGCGGTTCCTCGCCCTGGCGATCGATCTGATCGGGGANCTCGGCGCCTATCCCTCGCAGTATGGGCCTTACATCCATTATCTCGGCGCGACGATGGCGACGGGGCCTTACGATCTGCGCGCGTTCCATGCTCGCGTTCGCGGCGTCTACACGCACACGACGCCCGTCGACGCCTATCGCGGCGCCGGCCGCCCGGAAGCCGCTTACGTGCTGGAGCGTCTCGTCGATCAATGCGCGTTTGAAACAGGGATCGCGCCGGAGGAGTTGCGCGCGAAGAACTTCGTCACGCCGACGCAGATGCCTTACCGCACGCCGACCAAGCGAACGGCNGACGTCGGCGACTTCGAAGGCCATCTGCGCGCGGCGCTCGCGCGGGCGGATCAAGCGGGATTCGCCGGGCGCGCCGCAGACGCCAAGGCGCGCGGCAAAATCGCCGGTTTTGGCTTCGCGAGCTATATCGAATGCACCGCGTGGGGCGAGGGCGAGGAGGGCCAGATCAGGCTTGAGAAAGACGGCGGCTTCACGGTGCTCGTGGGCACGCAATCGAACGGGCAGGGCCACGAGACGGCCTATGCGCAAGTCGTCGCGCACTATCTCGACGTCGAGCCGGCGCGGGTTCGCGTCGTGCANGGGGACACGGCCCGGTGGCGACGGGGAACGGCACCGGCGGTTCGCGTTCGATTCCAGTCGGCTCGGCGATGCTGTCGAAGGCCTCCGAAAAGCTGGCGGAGCAATTGAAAGATCTGGCGGCCGAGGCGCTGGAAGCCGGCNGTCGCCGATCTCGAAATAGCGGAAGGGGGAATTCGCGTCGTCGGAACAGACAGGCGCATCTCCTATGAGGCGTTGGCGATGCTGCCGGCGGCGAACGAGGAGAAGCGCACGGCCGTCGACTCCTACACGCCGCCCGAAGCGACCTATCCAAACGGCACGCATGTTTGCGANGCGGAGATCGACGCCGACACCGGGGCCGTGGCGATTGGGCGCTACACCATCGTCGACGATTTCGGCGTGACCTTGAATCCGCTGTTGCTGGCGGGTCAGGTTCATGGCGGCGTCGTGCAAGGAATCGGCCAGGCGCTGACCGAAAGGGCGCATTACGCCGCCGACGGCCANGCCGTGACCGCGAGCCTGATGGATTACGGCGTGCCGCGGGCCGAGGACGTTCCGAATTTTCACTTCGAGACGCGCAACGTGCCCTCCACCACCAATCCGCTGGGGCTGAAGGGCGCGGGCGAAGCGGGGTCGATCGGATCCTGCCCCGCGATCATGAACGCGCTGCATGACGCCCTGCGTCGCGCCGGATCGCGCGCGCTGGTCGACATGCCGGCGACGCCGCAGACGGTTTTCAAGGCGCTACGAGGCTGAATTGCGACGATGCAATTCGCCGCTTGTGCGTTTGCAAGCCGTGTCATGGTAGGGATGGGCAACCGGGCGAAGATCCCGTGTTCGAGGAGGAGCATCGCATGAAACCGTCCATGATCGCGCTGTCGCTGGCGTCCGTTCTGGCCGCGACCGCGGCGTTGGCGCAGGCTGACGTCATCAAGGCGCGCCAGGAGGCCATGAAGGCCACCGGCGGGCAGACCGCCATTCTCGGCAAGATGCTGAAGGGCGAGGAGAAGTTCGATCTCGGCAAGGTTCAGGACGCGCTCAAGCAATATGCGATGGTGGCCGAGAAGGGCCCCTCGCTGTTCCCGGCCGGATCGCAGAACGGCGACACCGCCGCGCTGCCCGCCGTTTGGACGGCCAAAGCCGATTTCGACGCGAAATTCGCCAAGTTCGGCGCGGACACCAAGGCGGCTCAGGAGAAGATCAAGGACGAAGCCTCGTTCAAGGCGACGATTCCGGATCTGCTCAAAATTGCGGCGGCTGTCACGAGACCTATCGCGCCAAGAAGAGCTGAGGCGCCGGCCCGAAGGGCCTTTCACGCGGATGTGACACGCCCTCTCTCGCCGTTTGCGGCGAAAGAGGGCGTCGCGGCCGGAGGCGGCGAGAATGAAGGGCTGGTTGAAACTCGCTTTCGGGCTCGCGCTGATCGGCGCGGCGGCGGCGTGGACGCTTTCGGCGCCGAGGCCCGCCTTCGATCCCGCGCAGGCGGAGGCTCTTGAGAAAGGCGGCGACGCCGCGCGCGGCAAACTGGTGTTCGCCGCCGGCGGCTGCGCCTCATGCCACATGACGCCGGGGCAAGACGACCGCGGCAATCTGGGCGGCGGATTGAAGCTTGCGTCGCCCTTCGGCGCTTTCGTCGCGCCCAATATCTCGCCCGATAAGGACGACGGCATCGGGCGGTGGCGCGTGATCGACCTCGCCAACGCGATGATCTCGGGCGTGTCGCCNCGGGGTGAGCACTATTTCCCCGCCTTTCCCTATACGTCCTACCATCTGGCCAAGATCGAGGACGTGCGCGACCTGATGGCCTATCTGCGCACGCTGCCGGAGGTTCCGGGCAAGGCGCCGGCGCATGAGGTCGGCTTTCCTTTCAATCAGCGTCGCGCGCTGGGACTATGGAAGCTGCTTTTCTTCGACGGCGCGCCGTTCGCTCCCGACCCGGGCAAGAGCGAGAGCTGGAATCGCGGGCGCTATCTGGTCGAAGGGCTGGGCCACTGCGCCGAGTGCCACTCCGGCCGCAACGCGCTGGGCGGCATCGAGCCTGCGCGGCGCTTCGCAGGCGCGCCGGATCTGGAAGGCAAGGGCGTCGTTCCCAACATCACGCCCGACCCGTCCGGCATCGGAAAATGGTCGGCCGCCGAGATCGCCGAGCTTCTGAAGAGTGGGTTCACGCCGGACTATGATTCGGTCGGCGGCTCGATGGCCGCGGTCGTCAAGAACACAGCGCAGCCGAGCGAGGCGGACCGAGCGGCGATGGCGGACTTTCTGAAATCGTTGCCGCCGCGCCCGGCGCCGCCTCGGCCGGCCAAGCCGGCGGGTTGAAACGTCTCGCTTCGGGACTCGTTTCGCGTCACTGTCACGACGACGATTCGAGGACGACGCATGATCCCTCCGCCCGCCGGTTTGACGCCCGACGATTACGACCGCATCGAGGAAGCGGTGATGGAGACCGCGCGCGGGCGCTGGTTTCTGGCCGAGTTCGCGCGTCGAGTGCGCGCAGGCGACACGCAAAAATTCTCGAAGCCATTCACAGGCTCGAACGCGCGTCCGCTCCGGCGCAGTTCGAGGTCGCGCAGGAGCACGCGCGCGGCGTCGGCGAACGGCTGATGGAGATCGCCTTTCAATTGCGCGCGGCGCGTCGACGAGGCGCTTTGCCGGGCGGTCGAGCGCGAGGGCTCGGCCGCCTATGCGCTGGCGGGCGAAGACCGTGGGCCGGCCTTCGCGCGCGAATTCGAGGCGCCGCCGCGCGAGCCGGCGATGATCGAGGCGCGTGCGGCGCAGGCGGCGCCCGCGCCGCCGCGCTCCGCCTCCGCGCGCGAGGAGGTTTGTCGCCGACGCAGCGCGCGGCGTTCGACAAGGTCGCGTCCACGCTCGCGCCGGCGGCGGCCCCGCTCGCGAGCCGACGCTCGACGACATCGAACGGATGCCGGCGGCGCGGCGGCTGGGCTTTTCGCTTAGGCGCGCCGGCTGGCGCGGCTCAGGCGGCGAAGCTCAACTGCACCTTCAGCTCTCTGGAGCGGTCGCGCACGACGTCGAAGGCCTCGCGAATGCGCTCCATCGGCAATGTCGAGGTGATCACCGGACGCACATCGATGCGGCGCGCGCCGATCATCGTCGCGGCGAGCGGAAATTCGGCATGGAATCGGTGCGTGCCGCGCAGGTTGATCTCCTTGCCGACCAGCATGTTGAAGGGGATGTGCTGGCCGCTCGACACGCCGACGGCGACGATGGTTCCGCGCGGTTTGACGACCGGGAACATCTGGCCGAGCGCGACGGCGGCGCCGGAACATTCGAAGCCGACGTCGAACCAGCCTTTGTCCGTGGCGTAACGGCCGGCGAGCGCGTCGGGATCGCTCGCGCCGTTGACGACGCCGGTCGCGCCCATCTTGCGGGCGGCGGCCAGAGGCGCGTCGGCGAGGTCGACCGCGACGATCTCGGCGGCGCCGGCGAGGCTCGCCGCGCCGACCAGCAGCGCGCCGATCGGGCCCGCTCCCATCACCAGAACGCGTTTGCCGAGCAGCGGGCCGGCGTTGTTGACGGCGTGCAAGCCCACCGAGAGCGGCTCGCAGCAAGCCGCTTCGGCGAGCGTGACGTCGCCGACGGGCTCGCATTGATAATCGGAGACGACCATCCGGTCGCGAAAGCCGCCGTCGCAATGAGGCGTGCGCATCGCCGAGCCGAAGAACTGCATCTCCATGCAATGTTGCTGCTGGCCAAGCAGACAGAAATGGCAGCGGCCGCAAGGCTGGCTGGGATTGACCGCAACCTTGTCGCCGGGCTTGACGCGGGTCACCGCCGCGCCGATCTGCTCGACGACGCCTGCGACCTCGTGACCGAGGATCATCGGATGGGTGGGGCGGATCGTGCCGATGCCGCCGTCCCAAAAGTAGTGAATGTCCGAACCGCAGATGCCGGCCGCGCCCATTTTTACAAGGACTTGTCTCGGGCCGACCGCCCCGACCTCGCGCTCCTCGACCCGGATGTCGCCTTTCCCGTGGAGAACGCATGCGCGAGTCTCATGACGCCTGTCCTCTGAAAAGGCGGCGTCGGGGCCGCCGTGGAGTTTTCTGAAACGTTTCAGACACTGTAAGCGGCCCCGCGAACTCCCGCAAGCGGACGCCTTCTAGGTTGGCTGTTCCTTGTCGAGAGACGATCGTGCGGCCTTCGCGCAGGTGGGCTGCGCCCGGCGGGGTTGATCGGAGCCACGCGGCGTGGCCCATTTTCGGAGAAATGGGGAGCGGCATGGATCTCGGAATCGCAGGTCGCGGCGCAATCGTATGCGGGTCAAGCCGTGGGTTGGGGCGGGCTTGCGCGCAGGCGCTGGCGGAGGCGGGCTGCGTCGTCGTGCTCAACGGACGCGACGAAGCCAGGCTTGAGGCGACGGCGCGCGAGATCGCCAGCTCAACCGGCGCGAGCGTGATCGCGGTCGCCGCCGACGTGACGACGCCGGAGGGACGCGCGCGCCTGCTCCGGTCGATCGAAACCGTCGACATTCTCGTCACCAACGCCGACGGGCCGCCGCCCAAGCCGTTCCGCGACATTTCCCAGGCCGACATCGAACGCGGCGTGCTGGCGAACATGGCGACGCCCATCGCGCTGATTCAGGGCGTCATCGACGGCATGATCGCGCGACGCTTCGGGCGGATCGTCAACATCACCTCGGGGTCGGTGAAGGCGCCGATCCCCGGCCTCGACGTGTCGTCGGGCGCGCGCGCCGGGCTGACCGCCTTCCTCGCCGGCCCCGCGCGCGAGGCGGCGCAAGCCAACGTCACCATCAACAACATTCTGCCCGGCCAGTTCGAGACCGACCGGCTCCGCAGCGCCACGGCGCGCATGGCCGAGATGCGGGGCGCGCCGGTCGAGGAGATGACGGCGCAGCGCCGCGCCGCGATCCCCGCAAAGCGGTTTGGNAGACCCGCGGAGTTCGGTCGNCTCTGCGCCTTTCTCGCGAGCGCGCAGGCCGGCTACATCACGGGGCAGAATTTCCTGATCGACGGGGGCCTGTTCCCCGGGGCGTTCTGAGCCGATGCTGAAGGGGATCGGCCTNAAGCTCGCCTCCGCCTTCGCCTTCAGTTTGATGTCGACGTCGGTGAAGCTGCAATCGGGCGCATATTCGATCGCGCAAATCGTGTTTTTCCGGTCGCTGTTCGCGATGGCGCTGCTGGTGATCTGGCTGGCGGCGCGCGGAGAGTTTCCCGGCGCTTTGCAGACGCGGCGGCCAGGCGGCCATTTGCTGCGCAGTCTGATCGGCAGCGCCGGCATGTTTTCGAGCTTCCTGTCGCTGGCGATGCTGCCGCTGGCCGACGCCACGGCGATCGGCTATGCGGCGCCGCTGATCACGGTCGCGCTGGCGGCGTTNGTTTTGGGCGAACATGTGCGGATCTATCGCTGGATGGCGGTCGCCGTCGGCTTCGCGGGGGTGATCGTGATGCTGTCCGACCATCTCGGCGACGGCGACGCGGGATCGCGGTTAGGTGTCGGGGCGGCGCTGACCGGGGCGGTGGCGGCCGCCTTCGCGACGATCCAGACGCGGCGGCTGGTCGGCTCGGAGCAGACCGGCGCCATCGTCTTCTATTTCTCGCTGACGACGACGATCATGGGCGCGCTGGCGCTGACGCTGGCGGCGCTGTGGCGGCCCGATTGGCCGCTGGCCGAGGCGATGATCGCGCAGCGCTGGGTCGCGCCGGACTGGAGCGGCTTCGTCTGGCTGGCCTGCATCGGGGTTCTGGGCGGCTTCGGCCAGATTTTCATGACGCAGAGCTATCGCTTCGCCGACGCCTCGATCATCGCCTGTTTCGACTACACCGCGATGATCTTCGCCGCGACGCTGTCGCTCGCGGTGTTCGGGGTCGTGCCGTCGGGCCGCATCCTGCTCGGGGCGGCGATCGTCACCGCGGCGGGGCTTTTCGTGATCTTGCGCGAGCGCCGGCTCGGGGTGATCTCGCGCAAGGCGCGCGAGGCGGGGCCGCAACGCTCCTTGTGAGGCGCAAAACAGGACGCTGGGCGCGCGCGCGGGTGCGCCCACGTGGCCCCTTGAAACGCCGCGTCGTTCGCTATTACATCCGAATTCGGAAGTTATGCGGAACGAGGGGCGAGGGCGAGATGGGCGTCGAGGGAAAAGACCGGCAGAAGGCGATGGACGCCGGCGCGGTGGCGCTGTCGGGGCGNCTCGGGCGCACCGTGCAGCGTCTGCGCAAGGCCTATAATCTGTCTTTGTCGNNGCTGTCGGAGCAATCGGGCGTCGCCAAGTCGATCATCAGCCAGATCGAGCGCAACGAGACCAACCCGACGCTGGCGACGATCTGGCGGTTGAGCCAGGCGCTGGACGTCTCGATCGAGAAGGTTTTGCAGGCCGCCGAGGACGAGCCGTTCATCGAGAAATCGTCGCGCGGGGACACGCCGCTTCTGGTCTCCGACGACGGCAAGTGTCGGCTGGCGATCATCGGCTGGATCAAGACCGTCGAATGGCTGCAATGGNNTGACTTCGCCGCCGACGCCGGCGGTCAGCTNGAAAGCGACCCGCATCAGCGCGGTTCGGTCGAGTGCCTGTCGGTGCTGGAGGGCGAGCTTGAGGTTGAGGTCGGCGGCGTCGTCGAAACGGCNGGGGCGGGCGAGACGCTGCGCTATCGCTGCGACCGGCCGCATGTCATCCGCAACCGGTCCGGCAAGCCGGCGCGCGCGACGATGGTGTGCATATTGAAAGCGGCGGTGATGGAGTGACCATCGCCGCCGCCTTGCAGTTCCGCTTCGCGCCTGCGCGTCAGTCGCGCAGGTAGATCTTCCGGTTGGCGCTGGAGGCGACGCCGTTGGCCGTGACCGCGCCCGAGCCGTCGTAGTTGACGTTTTCCGCGCAGGTCTGCGACTTGACCGAGAAGGTGAAGTCCTGGATCGACCAGCCGCCCGGCGGATCGCCGGAGCCGTTCCAGCGTGTCCTCCCACTGCTCGACGAGGCCGTCGGCGGGGAAGGACAGGGCAGGATGTCGAAGATCGACGGCTTCGTGTTGTTGGGCATCATGACCATCGTCACGGTCTTGGCGACGCCGCCGACGTTGACAGTGATCGTCTTGATGGTTTTGCCGTTGGGCGTCACCTTGCCGGTCATGTCCTGCACGAAGAGATTGTGCGAGGAGGCGGCGGACGCCGGATCCTTCGGGTTGGTGGTGTAGATCACCGGCCCGGTTTTCGACTTCTCGTATTTCGTATAGCCGTTCGAGACATAGGCGGACCCGGCCACCGCGCATTTGAAATTGCTGTCCGTCGAGTCGTGCGCGACGACGTAGCCCGGCCCGCAGCCGTCCTCGTAGACCGTCATCTTCAGATAGAGATTCTGATAATTCTTCTGAAGCGTGATGGTCTTGTCGAGCGGGCCGGCGACCATCGCGCCCGTGCCGTCGTTGTAGCTCGCCACCAGCGTTCCGCCGGACGTGTTCTTGCTCGTCATCTGATAGACGTAGCTGGCCAGGGTCGTCTCCGTCGTGGTGCCGGCGTTCTGAACGATCAGGTCGATCTTTTCCAATACCATCCCTGCGCGGAGATCGCCTTGAAGTAGAGCCGAGGGCGGTTGCGCGATGCCGTCCACCGTCACCTTGGCGCCGAGCGCGATGCTCGACATCCCGACGAACCCCGAGAAGGACGTGGGAAAATTCCATGACGCCGTGCCGGTGACAGTGCCGTCGGCGTTCGTCACGAAGGAGGAGACGACGGCGCTTTGGCGAAGATTGCTCGCCATGAACGCCTGTCCGAGCGCATTGCGCTTCGTCGTGTCCGGCTCCTTCGCCGCCGCAAGAACGGCGACGTCGACGGCGTTCTGCAAATTGAGTTTGGCCGTGGAGGCGGCGCTGTAGTCGACCGCCGCGCCAAGCATCGCCATGATCGGAACCAGCGCCAGGGCGAAGATGACGGCGACGTTGCCGTTCTCTGATGTGTTGAAGGCTTTGGTCATGAACATGCACCAGATGGGGACAGCGAGCGCTCGCGGCGGCGAACGCAGAACCAATCGAACACAGACATTTGAAGCGCTGGTTATCCCGCCCGCCCAAAATCCTTACGGCGTGTTTACGATCGCGATCGATGCCGCCGGCATTGCGGTTTTGCGGCCTTTTTCGCAGGATTTTGGGCGGCGGCGCGCCGCTGGAGCCGTCGAACGGCCGCGCCTGAGCGCGCTCGATATTTTAAATTCTTGATGTCTTTTGGTATATGACGTGACGTTGCGGCGCCGGCGCGGATCGGGCTGCGACAGCGTATCCGACGTCATCCGAGAGCAGAGCGATTGAAGTCCGGCGATCGGATTTTCACAGCGTGGGCGCGGCCGAGGGATGTCAGGCGAGCGGTCACATCTCGCCGCTGACGACGCCGCCGATCAGATTTTGCGACAACAAGGCGGCGGCAAGGTCGGCGGCCGACAGACGCGCCGAGCGGCGGCGCATCTCCGCGGCCTCACGCGCCGCGGCGACGGCCTGTCGCGGCGTCACAGCGGCGAAGCGAATTTCGTCGCCGGACCGGCGCTGCGTCAGATGATCGACGTCGGGGCCGATCATGGTGGCGATCTTGGGATAGCCGCCGGTCGTGCCGTGGTCGGCCAACATAACCGAGGCGACGCCGTCGCCGGCGACCTGTAAAGAGCCGCGCAACAGCGCCTCCGAGGGCATGTCGAGCGTGGCGGCCGGAGTCAGGTCGGGACCGGACAAACGCACGCCCATGCGATCATAGGCGTCCGTGAGAAGGAACGGCTCGGCGAGCAAACGGGCGATGGCGGCGTCGTCGAAATAACGGTCCTGCGGGCCCAGGACGATGCGCAACGGCGCTAGGCTCGGCCCGTCCGGCGCGCCGAGATTGGCGGATGCGACGTCGCGGGACGCCCGCTGCTCGATCTCAAGCGTCTGGCCGGCGACGACGGCGCCGCCGCCGAGATTGGAGAGCGCATGCGTGGCGGACGAGCCGAGCCATTGGCGGGCGCGAAGCCGCCCGCCGAAGGCGAGATAGGTCCAGCTTCNCCAAGGACCGGGTCGGATGGCGAGGCGCTGGCCGGGCTCGAGCCGCGCCAGCGCCCACGAAGGCAGCGGCTGGCCATCGAGCGCGACGCGGAACCNCCCGCCGACCACAGCGACGGCGACCGCTCCTTCGAGGCATTCGAGCGTCAGGCCGCCAAGCGAAATCTCGACGCCCGCCGCGCCCGCCTCATTGCCCAAGGCTGCGTTGGCGAGGGCGAAGCTTGCGCGGTCCATCGGCCCCGCCGCGGTGACGCCGTAGCGCATGAATTTCGGGCGACCGGAATCTTGAACGCTGACATGCGGCCCCGCGAACAAAACGCGCAAGCGTGCGAGGCTCATGCGCCGCCTCCCCACCTTCGCTCTTGCGTTCGGCGTCCCGCGCCNGCGAACTCCTCGCGCGTGATGCGGCGGAAGCGGACGCGGTCGCCGGCTTCGAAAAGGAAAGGGCGCGGGTCGTGCGGACGCAGGATCGCCGTCGGCGAGCGCCCGATCCGCCACCAGCCGGTCGGCATGACGATGGTCGTGACGATGCACATGCCGGCGGCGACGATCACCGTGCCGGCGGGGACATTGCGGATCGCCTGAGCTTTTCGCGGCGCGGCGATCTCGGAGGGCGCGCCGGACATATAGGCGAAGCCCGGGGCGAAGCCATACATCACCACGCGATACTCGCCGCGCAGATGCGCGGCGACGGCGGCCTGCGCGTCGAGCCCCTGCATCGCGGCGAGCGCGTCGAGATCGGGCGCGAGATCGTCGCCATCGTAGCAGACCTCGATCTCAACTTCGCGACAGGCGTCGTCTGCGGCGTCGTGGGGTTGAGCGAGAAGCGCGTCAAGCGCGGCGATCACGCTGTCATGATCGGCGACGAGCGGGTCGAAGCAGACCATCAGGCTGGCGAAGGCCGGGATCGCCTCGATGAAACCGGGAAAGGGATGGGCGGCGAGGCGGCGGTCGAGCGCGGCGACCGCCGCGACGACGTCGGCCGCGATGACCTCTCCGAACTCCATCAGAACCGCATGATCGGCGACGGCGCGCGGGCGCGGCCAGCCCGTCCGCGTCCGCCCGCTCACGAGGCGAAGGGGGCGAGCGTGACGCCCGCCGCCTCCAGCGCCGCGCGCACGCTTCGCGCGGCGACCAGAGCGCCGGGCGTGTCGCCGTGAACGCAGATGGACTCGGCGTTGAGTTTGATCGGTCCGCCCTCGGTCGGCATCATTCCCGACGACACCGCGTCGACCATACGCGCCGCGATTTGCGCAGGGTCATGCAGCACCGAGCCGGCGCGAGAGCGCGGCATGAGGCGGCCATTGGCGAGATAGGCGCGGTCGGCGAAAATTTCGGAAATCACACGCAATCCTGCGGCGCGTCCGGCAGGCTCGATTTCGGTGCCGGAGATCGCAAGCAGGGCGAGAGAAGGGTCCACAGCCCTTGCGGCTCGTGCGACGGCGTCGGCGACGCCACGGTCGTCGGCGGCGAAATTCGCGAGCGCGCCGTGCGCCTTGACGTAGCGCACGGCGACGCCTGCGAGCGCTGCGACGCCCATCAGGGCGCCGATCTGCGCAGCGACCATGCGCTCGATTTCCGCCATGCTCATCGGAATGACGCGGCGGCCGAAGCNCTCGCGGTCGGCGTAACCGGGATGCGCGCCGATCGCGACGGTCCGGGCCTTCGCCAGGCTCAGCGTCGCGAACATGGTTTCCGGATCGCTGGCGTGGCCGCCGCAGGCGATGTTGGCGGAGGTGATCACCTCCATCAAGCCAGCGTCCTCGCCCATACGCCAGGGGCCGTAGCTTTCGCCCATGTCGGCGTTGAGATCGATACGGCGCATGGGCGCTCCTGCGGGTCAGTTCGTCGCGCGGGCGAGACGCCAGCGCGCGAGCATCGCGAGGCCGGCGATCATAATCGTCCCGACAATAAACAAGAACGCGGCGGAAGCGATGGCAGGGCTGATATTTTCGCGGATCGAGGAAAACATTTGCCGGGCCAACGTGCGCTGGTTGGGTCCGGCGACGAACAAGGTCAGCACCACCTCGTCGAGCGACGTCGCGAAGGCGAAGACGGCGCCAGAGACGACGCCGGGCGCCAGCAAAGGCAAGGTGACGCGCCGAAACACCGTCGGCGGTGAGGCCCCCAGGCTGAGCGCGGCGCGCTCGACGCGGCGGTCGATGCCCTCCAGCGAGGCCGCGACATTGACGAAGACGAAGGGGATGGCGACCACCGTGTGCGCGACGATGACGCCGAGATAGGTGTTGGCTAGGCCGAGCCGAACGAAAAGAAGTTGCATGCCCACGCCCAGCACGACGGCGGGCACGACCATCGGCAACAGGAACATCGTGCGGAAGACCGACGAAAACGGCGCCATGCGATCGCGCAAGCCGACCGCCCCGAGCGTGCCGAGAATCGTCGCCAACACCGTCGTGCCGGAGCCTATGATCAAGCTGTTGACGATGGAGCGACGCCAGGCGTCCGACGTCATCGNCTCTTCGAACCAGCGCGTCGACCAGCTCGGCACCGGATAGTTGAGAANAATGCTCGACGTGAAGGCGAGCGGCAGGATGACGATCAAGGGAGCGAGCAGAAACAGCACCGCCGCGACGCCGAACAGACCCTTGCCTTGAGCATCGCTTACGGCCTCACCGTTTGCGGGCCCGAAAGCCGATTGTAAATCGCATAGAGCAGGATCGTCGCAGCCAGCAGCACGATCCCGAGCGCGCCGGCCATGCCCCAGTTCGCCGCGCCGGCGGCGTAGAAGGCGATCACCGAGGAGATCATCTGATCTTTCGGGCCGCCGATCAAAGCGGGCGTGATATAATAGCCAATCGCCGCCATGAAGACGAGCAGCGCGCCGGAGACGACGCCGCGCAGGCTGAGCGGCAACAAAACGCGCCAGAAGGCGCGCANGGGAGACGCGCCGAGCGAGGCGGCCGCCGGCATCAGGGTCTTGGGGATGGCGATCAAGACGCTGAAGATCGGCAACACCATGAACGGCAAAAGCACATGCGTCATGGCGATGACGACGCCGAGGCGATTGAAGATCAAAGGCAGGGGCGAGTCGACGAGACGCAGCCATTGCAACGCCGCGTTCACGACGCCGTTGTCTTGCAGCAGGATGTACCACGCGGCTGTGCGCACGAGCAGCGACGTCCAAAGCGGCAGAAGCACGGCGCCGAGCATGGCCTGGCGGCGCCAGCCGACGACCGAGGCGGCGATCATCGCGTAGGGCAGGCCGATGGCGACGCACAGCGCCGTCACGGCGCCAGAGATGACGAAGGTGCGGCCGATGATGGCGCGGTTGGCTGACGCCTCGGGCGAAAGCGTCTCGATGGAGCCGGCTGCGTCGCGTTGCAGATCAAGCGCCGCGAGAAGATTCCGGTCTGTGTAAGGCGACGTCGCGGCGGCGACAAGCGCGGTCCAATAGGCGTTGTCCTTCCAGCGCTCGTCGAGGGCGTCGAGATCGACGCTCTCTCCGGATCTGGCAGCGCGCGCGGTTTTGCCCATCAAGGTGCGGAAGCCCGACTGCGCGCTGTTGAGCCGCCGCGTGACGTCCCCGAGGGTCTCGTCGTTGGTGAGGGCGCGCAGATCCTCGACCAGCGCACTTTTCATGTCAGGCGTCGGAGCGGATTTGCGGTCCCAGCCGGCGGCGGCGACCGCGACTTTAGGCAGCGCGTCGGCGACGGCTGGGTCAGACACCGCCTGTTTCATCATGGAGGCCAGCGGCCATACGANAAACAGGCAGAGAAACAGGAACAACGGCGCGACGAGGGTCACCGCGCGCAAGCGGAGGCGAAACGGGGCGCCGCTCATGCGCGCACCACCCAGCAATCGGACGGCGCGAAACTCGCCCGCGTCTCCTGCCCCGGGGCCCACATGCCCTGGCGCCGGTCGGATTTGACGATCAGGCCGCAGGCGGCGTCATCCAACTGCACGCGGAAATGGTCGCCGTGATAGACGGCGTCGACGACTTTCGTCGCAAAGCTCGCGCCGTCGGCGAGGTTGGCCTCCTTGCCGAGGTGTATCTTTTCCGGACGAAGGGAGACCGTCGCCTTGTCGCCCGGCCGCATGTCAGGCGCGGCGTCAACGATCAGCCGCACGCCTTGCGTCGTGGCGACCACGGCGCGCGCGCCTTCGATCTTTTCGACGAGGCCGTCGAGCACGTTCGTTTCGCCGATGAATTCGGCGACGAAACGCGTCGCGGGACGATCGTAGATGTCGGTGGGCGATCCAATCTGCTCGATGCGGCCATGATTGAACACGGCGATGCGATCCGACATCGTGAGGGCTTCGGACTGATCGTGCGTGACGAAGACGATGGTGAGGCCCAGTCGATGATGCAACGCGCGAATGTCGAGCTGCATCTGTTCGCGAAGCTGCTTGTCGAGCGCGCCGAGCGGCTCGTCCATCAGCACGACGCCGGGCTCGAAGACCAGCGCGCGGGCGAGCGCGACGCGCTGCTGCTGGCCGCCCGAAAGCTGCGAGGGCTTGCGCGCCTTCAGCGCTTTCAGCTGCACCATGTCGAGCGCTTTCTCGACTCGCGCCTCGCGCTCGGCCTTGCCGACGCCGCGCATTTCGAGCGGAAAGGCGACGTTGTCGGCCACCGACATGTGCGGAAACAGCGCGTAATTCTGGAACACGACGCCCATGTTGCGCTTGTGCGGCGGCAGTTGGTCGACGCGCTGGCCGCCGACGGAGACCGCGCCGGAGGTCGGCCCCTCGAAGCCGGCGAGCATCATCAAAAGCGTCGTCTTGCCGGAGCCCGAAGGTCCGAGCAGGCTGACGAATTCGCCTTTGGCGATGTCGAGGTCGAGATCTTTGATGACCGTCAGCGCGCCATAGGATTTGGTCACGCGATCGAAGCGGATGTATTGGTCGGTCACGCGGTTGCCCTGAGCGATCGTTTCGAAAACGCGTGCAGCGCGGTCGTCGGCGAATAGCGCCGGCGCGCCGGGCGCGCCGGCCGGTGCTTCGTGCAGATCCGATCCGCGTGTTACTTCGCGAGCCAGGCGTTGAAGCGCTTGGTCAGCGCCTCGGCGTTGTCGATCCAGAACTCCGCGTTCAGCGGAATCGCCTTTCNGAGATTCGCCGNGGAGGTCGGCAGATCCGACGCGAGATCGGCGGGCACGGCCTTGGCGGCCTCCTTATTCGGCAAGCCGTATGCGACATATTGGGNGAGCTTCGACTGGTTCTCCGGCTTCGAGGTGAAGGCGATGAAGTCCATCGCCGCGGCCTTGTTCTCCGCTCCTTTCAGGATCACCCAGCTGTCGATCGCGTAGATCGAGCCAGGCCATACGACTTTGAAATTCTTTTNCTCCGTCTTGTTGATGCCGGAGATGCGCCCGTTATAGGCGGAGGTCATCACGACCTCGCCCGAGGAGAGCAGTTGCAGCGGCTGCGCGCCGGACTCCCACCAGACCATGTTCGGGCGAATCTCGTCGAGCTTCTTAAACGCGCGGTCGACGCCGGCGGGCGTCTTGAGAACATTATAGACGTCGGCGGGCGCGACGCCGTCCGCCATCAGGGCGAACTCCAGCGAGTATTTCGGACCTTTGCGCAAGCCGCGCTTGCCGGGGAACTTCTTGACGTCCCAAANATCAGCCCAGGACTTCGGGCCATCCTTGAGCTTGTCTGCGTCATAGCCGATGGCGGTCGACCAAACGATGGCGCCGACGCCGCAATCGTTGACGGCGGCGGGAATGTAAGCGTCCTTGCCGCCAAGCTTGGACCAATCCATTTTCTCGANAAGACCGTCGGCGCAGCCGAGCGCNNGGCTTTCAGATTCGACCTGCACGGCGTCCCAGTTGGGTGAGCCGGCTTTCANTTTGGCGGTCAAAACGCCGATGCCGCCGTCCCAACTTTCGTCAAGCACGGGCTTGCCGAGGATTTTGGAGAAGGGTTCGAAATAGATTTNTTTCTGCGCGTCCTGATAGTTTCCGCCCCACGACACGACCGTCAGGTCGCGCGCCGTCGCCGTTTGCGCGCAGAACGCGACGCCGGCGATGATCAAGGATCCAACAAACGACGAAGCCTTCGACGATTTCATTTGCATATGAATCCTCCCGAACGTTTCGTCTCGCCGCTTTTGCGACCTGCGACTGATCGACGCTCACGTCGGGGCGAATGAAAGCCGGTCGATCCCTGTTTGGCAAGGCCAATCACCGTGACGCCCGGCGGCCGGCGCCGCATCGCGAGATTGTCGCGGCGCAGCAATCCGCGCAGCTTGCGTCGCGAAAACCTTTCTCCGCTTGCCCTCGCAAAGCAGGCGCGGGCGAGGATAATCGTCGACGATAGTCGCCTGGTCGGCGCCGACGCGGTCCGGCGAGCATTGATCACGCGCGCGAGCCCTGGATCGCGCGCGGGCATTGATCACGCGCGCGGCCTTGCGCGGCGCGCGGGCTTGGGGAGGAATGGGCATGGCGTCTTCTTTCAAACACCCGGAAACCATCGCCTATCTAAAGGCGCCGACNCGCGACGCGGCGTCGGACATCGGAGGCGTCGAGACCATAGTGAAGGAGATTTTGGCGCATGTGCGTGCGGAGGGCGACGCGGCCGTGCGTCGTTACGCGCGCAACTTCGACAAATCCGAGCTTGAGCGCTTCGAGGTGAGCGCGGCCGAGCGGCGCGCGGCGGTCGAGGCGCTTGCGGCGCAGACGCGCGAGGACACAGAATTCGCCATTGCGAACGTCAAGGATTTCGCCCGGGCGCAGCTTGCGACCCTATCGCCGCTTGAGGTCGAGATTCGCCCGGGCGTGCATCTGGGCCATCGCGTCATACCGATTGAAAGAATCGGCGCCTATGTGCCGGGCGGTCGATATCCCATCCTGTCGGCGCCGGTGATGACGCTGGTTCCGGCGAAAGTGGCCGGCTGCGACGAGGTGATCGCATGCCTGCCGCCCGGCGCGCATTCCGCCATGGTCGCGGGGTGCCATCTCTCCGGCGCGGATCGCATCTTCCGGATCGGNGGCGCGCAAGCGATCGCGGCGATGGCGTTCGGCACGCAAAGCGTGCCCGCGGTCGACAAAATCGTCGGGCCNGGAAACGCTTTCGTCAACGAAGCGAAGCGTCAGGCGTTCGGAGCGGTCGGCATCGATCAGCTTGCGGGTCCTAGCGAGATTTTCGTCGTCGCCGACGCGAGCGCCGACGCGGCGACGATCGCGACCGACCTGTTGGCGCAGGCCGAACACGACGTGCGCACGCGCGTTGGTCTGATCACGACGGATCGCNNGCTCGCGGACGCGACGCTGCGCGAGGTCGAGAAGCAACTCGCCACTTTGCCGACGGCGGACGTCGCCGGGCCGGCGTGGCGAGACTACGGCGAAATCGTCGTTTGCGCCGACGAGGAGGCGATGATCGCTTATTCGGACTTCATCGCGCCGGAGCACTTGCAGGTGCATACGGCCGACCCGCAGGCGACCGCGAGGCGGTTGCGCAACTATGGTTCGCTGTTCGTCGGGCCGCTGGCGAGCGTGGTCTATTCCGACAAATGCTGCGGCACCAATCATACGCTGCCGACGATGGCGGCGGCGCGCTACNNCGGCGGGTTGTGGGTCGGCTCCTACGTCAAGGTTTGCACGCATCAAAGGCTGGAGCCGGCCGGAGTCGCCGCGGTGGCGCCGCCGGCCGCCCGGCAATCGGCCACCGANGGGATGGANGGGCACCGCCGCGCAGCCGCGCTGCGCTTGACCTGAGGCCGCCGCGCGGGGCCGGGCGGCGACGCGGCGCGATCAGAATGCGTGCGCGGCGCCTTGATTTCGGCCTTCGCGCGGCGTTCGAATGTGATACTTTCGACGCATGGAAATTGACGCAGCCCAATGCGGGCAGGGCGTAAGGCGTAGAGTTTGCCGGCTTCCGAAAGGCTTGTTTCGACTTATGTAAGGAGAGCAGGAATGAACGCAGTCGCCACACAAACCTCGACCAAGACCGTCACCTCCGCCGACATCCAGGCGGGTCTGGCGGCGGGCTTCTTCGGCGGGCTCGCCGAAGTCGCGTGGATCGCGGTCACTCAGCACAACGCCGCCGGCGTGGCGCGCGGCGTCACGGCCACGCTGTTCCCGTCAATGGCCGGCGACTCTATGCGGTCGCGCTCGGCGTGACGGCCCATATGACCATCGCGCTGGCGCTTGGCGTCGCCCTTGCTGTCGGCGTGCGCTGGTTCTTGTCGAAGGTCGCGTCGCCGGCGAAGGCCTTCGCCGTGTTCGCGACGCTGATCGCGATCTGGGCGGTCAACTTTTTCGTCGTTCTGCCGGTGTGGAACCCGGAGTTCGTAACGATCGTGCCTTATGGCGTCAGCCTGATGTCCAAGGCCCTTTTCGGAGTCGCAGCCGCTTTCACGCTGCTCGGCATGTATCGTCGCGGCAAGGCGTAAGCAGCGCCGTTTCGATCGCTCGGGCGCCCGCGGCGCTCCGAGGCGACGCTTGGCAGGCCCGCTCGTCGCGGGCTTGCCGTGTTTTCGGCGAGAAGATCGCACGCGGATCTTCTCGCCGACGCCATGTCTCAATGCGAGAACAAGACAGGCTGCGTCATGTGCTTGAGAAGATAGCGCGTGCCCGAACCGCGGCTCAATGAAGGAAAACCAGCGTGATCGAAGGCGCCGGCGACCAGGAGGTCGCTTGAATGGTCGGCGGCTTCGTTAAGCAGCGTATCCATCACCTTCACGTCTTCCGTCACGACGTGTCGGAACTGGGCCTTGAGCCCGTGCGCAGCGAGATTCTCGACGATCAGATCATTGAACTCGTTGTGACCGTCTCCATGCTTATCGACCTGCACGACGGTCGCCTGCGCGCCTTTCTCGATCAGCGGAAGGGCGTCGAACAAGGCGCGGGCGGNGCTGCGGGCGCGTCTCCAGGCGAACAGCGGACGTTGGCCGATATGCGGGTATTCGCCGGCGTTGGGCATCATCAGCACGGGGCGGCCGCTTTCAACGATGATTTGCTCGGCGAGGTCGGCGGGCGTGCGGCTGTGCGGCTCGCTCTGGCCCAAGATAACGAGATCGAAGGCGCGAGCGACGTCGGTCGAGCGCGCCAGGACCTCGTGTTCGCCGCCGCGGTTGAGATCGATGAAGCGCGCCTTGTCGCCGAGCGAGGCGGAGGCCGTGGCGAAGGCGGCTCGGGCCGCCTCCATATGCTGCGTGTAGTCGGCGCTCGGCCAGGAGGCCACCAGGCCGACGCGCTGCGCCGGCGCGGTCTCGGCGAACAGGCCGGCCAGTCTCGCGCCGTGGCGCGTCGCGAGCGCGACGGCCGTCGCCACCCGCACCGAGCAGCGCGGCGTGGAATCGAGATGCACGAGAATGTTGAAAAGCGACATGGCGCGCCCCTTGCTGAAGACGATCCTCCGACCGCGCTGCGTCCACGTGCGCGGTCCATTTTGGCGGGCAGGATACAAGACGGATCGTCGGCGTCCAGAATCGTTCTGTGAAAATGCGCGACGCCGGAGTTTGGCCGATCCGGGCTCCCTGGTTTCCGTCGCAACTCGGTGCGACGCGTCCACCTTGGCCATACGCATCATCGGCGGCGTCGGAGCCAAGCCGCGCGGAACGCGCGACCTGACGTCAATCGCAGCCCGGTTGCGGCGGGGAGGGGGCGTCCTCTTCGCCGCCATAGGGTCGGCCGGCGCAGGCGCGAGCGGGGCGAAAATCTGCTATAACCGGTTTCAGGCGGTCGCGCGCCGGCCGTCAGATCTCTCGGAGCCGCCATGACTCTGCCGGAGAACCATCCGCGCCTGCTCAAGCGCCGTTATTCGAACGGCGANGCCATCGCCGACGCCTTCGTGCACGCCGCCGCGATCATCGCGGGCGCGATCGCTTTTCCGTGATGTTCATGCGTATCGACCTGTTGGAGCGGCCCAGCGACGGCGTCNGCGGCGGCGATCTACGCGACGAGCTTCTTCATGTTGTTCGGCTTTTCTTGCGCCTACAACATGACGCCGCCCTCGCCGCTGAAATGGTTGTTGCGACGATTCGATCATGCGTCGATCTATCTTCTGATCGCGGGCACTTACACAGCGGCTTTGTCGCAGATGGAGGATCGCGTCTGGGCTTGGACGCTCATCGCGGTCGTCTGGAGCGCGGCCATCGTCGGCATCGCGCTGAAGCTGGCGGCGCCGGGGCGATACGACCGGGCGTCGCTGGCGCTCTATCTGGCGATGGGTTGGGTCGGCGTGGTCGCGGTCAAGCCGTTGCTGGCCGCGTTGCCCGCTCCGACGCTCGTTTTGATACTGGTCGGCGGCGCGCTCTACACGATCGGNGTCGCCTTCTATCGCTGGCATGATCTCAAATACCAGAACGCGATTTGGCACGCTTTCGTCGCCGTCGCAGCGGGTTGCCAGTATGCGGGGATCGCCTATGCGATGGCGCGGCCAGGCTGAGCCAGGCGGCGCGTGGCTGGGGCGGGAGGATTCGAACCTCCGTATGGCGGAATCAAAATCCGCTGCCTTACCGCTTGGCGACGCCCCAACGCGGCGCGGACCATAGTGGCGACGCTCGTCGCGCGCAACAGCGGAAGGGGGTTGCGGCGGAAGGCGCGGGTCGCTATACGAGCCCCGTCGCCCGGCCACGCCGAGGCGCAGTCGGAGTGTAGCGCAGTCTGGTAGCGCACCTCGTTCGGGACGAGGGGTCGGAGGTTCGAATCCTCTCACCCGACCAATTCTATTGAGATGTCACTGATTCGTTTCCCGATCCGGGCCATAGCGGCGTAGCTTCGGTGCGCCTGAGGCGCCCACGGCGCGTCTCTTCGCCGACGGTCGGAGGATGTCGTGCGCCTTCTTTCCAGCGGCGCGTCTCAATCGGACGGCATTTCCTTCGCGCTGAGGCGGCGTCTATGTTGCCCGTTCAGACGATAGACGAGTGCTACGTCTCCGCGAGGGGCGACGCCATGTTGACGTCTGATCGGCGCGTCGCGTCGGTCAGGATAGCGGAAAGGGCAGCCGGAATGGACCTCGAACAACGCGTCGCCGACATCGAAGCCCGCTGAAACTTGTCGAGCACTACTCCGTCCGCGCCTTCTGGCAAGCGCTGGATCGCGCTTACGACACGCTTCTCGGTAAGATCGAATTGCGCTGCATCGTATGCGATCATCGGGATGGCCGAAGCGGATTTCGAGTCCTCACATCACAATGCCAATTCGGCGGCGGCCGGCTAGAACGTTATCAATGCCCGAAATGCGAAGCGGTGTTCGGGCCACAGAAATATCTAGACCTGGATGAGACGTTCGTCNNACAGCTTGATTATGATTTGCTTTATTCGCGCTATACTGAGAGTAACAGCACTGTCGATGAATTGAATACGTTTCGTTCTCTGGACCCTGGCGCCGGGAAGCTGTATCTCAACTGNGGGTGCGGAACGTGGAACGAGACGATCCCGACTTTAAGGAAAGACGGTTTCGACGTCTGGGGATATGAGCCCTCGGCGCCAAGGACGGAAGGCGTGATCGTCAAGAACAAGGGAGATCTNCCNGCCAGGTTCAACGGCATCTTCTCGAACAACGTGATCGAGCATTTCCGCGAACCCGTCGCTCAGTTCCTCGAATTCAAGACCATGCTGACCGACGACGGCGTCATGGCGCATTCGTCGCCGTGCTATGATTACGTCGTCGAATATACGAGATTCCATACGCTATTTCTGACGGGCAAGTCCCCGCATGTTCTCGCCGAACGCACTGGTTTCCGGGCGCGCGAGGTCGCGCGCGCGGGCATCTACGTCAACTACGCCTATCGCCTGACCGCCTGACGCGGCGCCGCTCAATTGCTGGCCCGGCATGCGTCGCCCTGGCCTTGCAGAGGGCCGGCGCTCGTTCGAGCGACGGCGATTAAATCGTTCTAAGTTCCTCTTGGCGCCGGCGCTCGGGCGCGCCATCATCCTGCTAACCGCGCGCGAACAGCGCGGCGCCATCCCTGGGAGGATAACGATGAAACTTCGCATCGGCGGCGTCGCCGCCTCCGCGATCGCGGCCGCCTTGATCTGGGCGGTTCCGGCCAGCGCTCAGGAAAAGCTCAACGTCTGGTGGGTGAAGGGATTCTACAAGTCCGAGGACGACGCGCTTTACGCCGCGATCCGCAAGTTCGAGGCGAAGTCGGGCGTCAAGGTCGAGCTGTCGCAATACGCCGTGCAGGACATGATCCCCAAGACGGTCGCCGCGCTCGATTCCGGCACGGTGCCCGACGTCGCCTATTCCGACACCTACGATTTCCAGACCGGCGCGAAATGGGCCTATGAAGGCCGCCTCGAAGACATCTCCGACGTCATCGCGCCGATCAAGGACCGCTTCTCGAAGAACACCATCGAGACGACCTATCTTTACAACAAGAAGGAAAACAAGCGGGCTTATTACTCCTTCCCGATCAAGCAGCAGACGATGCATATCCAGTACTGGAAGGATATGCTGGGGCAGGCCGGCTTCAAGGAGGCCGACATCCCGACCGGCTGGAAGGACTATTGGTCGTTCTGGTGCGACAAGGTGCAGCCCGCCTATCGCAAGGCGACCAGCCAGCGCATCTTCGGCATCGGGCAGCCGCTGGGCGTCGACTCGACCGACTCCTTCTATTCGATGCTCACCTTCATCGACGCGTACGGCGTCAAGATGGTCGACGACGAGGGCAAGCTGACGCTTGACGACGCGGCCAAAAAGGGCCTGACCGGGGCGATCGGCGACTACGCCGACATCNNTACGCGCGGCTGCACGCCGCCTTCCTCAACGAGCTGGAAAGACCCGGACAACAACGTCGCCTTCCACAACAAGACGACGGTGCTGACCCATAACGCGACGATCTCGATCGCGGCCAAGTGGCTCGACGACGCCAACAACGAGTCGCTGTCGGCGGAGGATCGCGCCAAGGCGAAGAAGAATTACGAGGAAAACATCGCGACGTCGGGTTTCCCCAATCGCCCCGACGGCAAGCCGATGGCCTATCGCGCGGCGATCAAGACCGGGCTCGTCTTCAACAACGCGCCGAACAAGAAGCGCGGCAAGGAGTTCGTGGCGTTCCTGCTCGAAGAGGACAATCTGCGCCCCTATGTCGAGGGATCGCTCGGACGCTGGTTCCCGGTCACCAAGGCGGGCGCGGAAAGCCCGTTCTGGCAGGCCGATCCGCATCGCAAGGCTGTCTATAACCAGTTCAAGGCTGGCACCTCGACCTTCGAGTTCACCAAGAACTGGAAGTTCACGATCCTCAACAACGAGAATGTGTGGGCCAAGGCCGCCAACCGCATCATCAACGACAAGCTGTCGCCCGAGAAGGCGGTCGACGAGATGATCGCGCGCATCAAGGACGTCGCCAGTTCGATGGACTGAGGCGGGCAGGACGCTTGCGGCCCCGGCGCACGCGCCGGGGCGTTCCGGCTGTCGCGCCAAGGCGCGGCCCCCGAGCCCACAGGAGACGCCGCATGACGGGCGCCAGCACTGCCCTCGACGCCGCGCCGAGCCCGCGCAGCTGGACGGCCACGCAGAAATGGGGCGTCATCCTCGTCTTGCCCTATCTGCTCGTGTTCGCGTTGTTCGTCGTCTATCCGGTGCTCTACGCCTTCTGGCTGGCGCATGAGCCGGCGAGCTACAAGAAGCTCGCGGACGATCCGATTTTCGCGCGCGCCGTCGTCAACACGCTGATCTTCCTGTTCGTCGGCATCAACGTGAAGATGGTCATCGCGCTTTTGCTGTCGGGCTTCTTCACGATCCCGCGCTGGTGGATCAAGGCGCTGTCGGTGCTGTTCATCCTGCCCTGGGCGGTGCCGTCGATTCCGACGATTTTGTCAGTGCGCTTCATGCTCAATCCGGAATGGGGCGTCATCAATCAGACATGGTTCCGACTCACCGCCGAAGACGGGCCGAACTGGCTCAACGACCCCAAGCTCGCGCTCACTTTCGCGATGCTGGTGCATATCTGGAAGTCGCTGCCGTTTTGGACGCTGATCCTGATGTCGGGGCGACTGGCGATCTCCAAGGATCTGTATGAAGCCGCCGCGGTGGACGGCGCCAGCAAGTGGCAGCAATTCCGCTTCGTCACCTGGCCGTCGATCTCGCAGCTTTATCTGACCTGTCTGCTGCTCTCGACGATCTGGTCGCTGGGCGATTTCAACTCCGTCTATCTGCTGACGGGCGGCGGCCCGGCCGATCTGACGCATGTGCTCGCCACGCTCGGCATTCGCTATCTGCGATTGGCCGAGGTGGATCTTTCGATGGCGACGATCGTGGCGGCGCTGCCGCTGATCCTGCCGCTGGTGTATTTCATGATGAAACGGCTTTCGCGATGAACGACGACGACCGCTCCATCGCCGGCGACGCCAAGCTGCTGCTGATCGCGATTCCGATCGTGATCTGGACGCTGCTGCCGATCTACAACATGCTGCTGTTCGCGCTGTCCGACAAACAGTCGGTGTTCGCAGGCAACATCTGGCCGAGCAATCCGACGCTGCGCAATTTCAGCATCGTGCTCAACCAGGACAATCATCACCTCGCCAATTTCTGGCTTCAGTTCGGCAACTCCGTGCTGGTGGCGGTCGCGACGGGCGCGCTGACCTTGCTGGTGGCGACCTTCGCGGCGTTCTCGATCTCGCGTCTGAGGGCNGCCGGNGGGCGGGCGGTGCTCAACATGGCGCTGTTCACCTATTTCATTCCGGCCGCCTTTCTCGCGGTGCCGATGTATCGGGTGATGGGGCTTTACGGGCTGCTCGGATCGCGCTGGGCGCTGATCCTCGGCATGGTGGCGATCGCCTCGCCTTATGCGATCTGGGTGCTGAAACAGGCGTCGGACAAGTTGCCGCTNGGGCTCGACGAGGCGGCGGTGATCGACGGGGCGACGCCGATGCAGCTGTTCCGGCTGGTGTATCTGCCGCTGATGGGGCCGTCGCTGGTGGCGGTCGGCATCTATGCGCTGCTTCTGGCGTGGAACGAGTATCTTTACGCCTTCCTGCTCTTGTCGAACGACAAGTCCTTCACGCTTCCGGTGGCGCTCGGCAATTTTCTGGCGGCCGACGATTCGCCGTGGGAGCTGCTGATGACGACGGGCCTGCTGTGCGCGCTGCCGCCGGCGGCGGTGTATTACGCGTTCCGTCGCTATATGGTGTCGGGGCTGACGGCNGGGGCGGTGAAGAGTTGATTTGCGCTGCGCGGCGTCAGATGGTCGATATGACCCAGGATGTGACCAGCGCCGCGCCGCTCGTTCAACCCGATCCCGCCGACCCGCGCCTGACGCGCCGCGTCGCCGGCGTCGACCATACCGGCGCGCGCGTCGAGGTTCCTGTCGTCGTGGAGCGCGCCCTGACGCTCTATCTCAACGCGCGCGAGATCGTCACGATGATGACGATCGGCGACCACCCCAAGGAACTGGCGCTCGGTTATTTGCTCAACCAGGCGATGCTGAAGCCGACCGACGTCGTCGACGAGGTCGAGTATGACGACGATCTTGAGGTCGTCGTCGTGCGCACGCCCGTCGTCACCGACTTCGAGGACAAGCTGCGCAAGAAGACGCTGACGTCAGGGTGCGCGCAGGGCACCGCCTTCGGCGATCTGATGGAGGCGCTCGACGAGGTCAGGCTGCCGCCGGCGACCTTGCGCACGTCGTGGCTCTATCGACTGACGCAGGCGATCAACACCACGCCCTCGCTCTATCTCGAAGCGGGCGCGATTCATGGCTGCGTGCTGTGCCGCGAGGACAAACCGCTCGTCTATATGGAGGATGTCGGACGTCATAACGCCGTCGACAAGATCGCGGGCTGGATGTTCACGCAGGGCGTGCCGGGCGGCGACAAGATCTTNTACACGACCGGGCGGCTGACCTCCGAAATGGTGATCAAGACGGCGCGCATGGGAATCCCGATTCTGGTTTCGCGGTCGGGCTTCACGGCGTGGGGCGTCGAGCTGGCGAAGACGCTCGGCATGACGCTGATCGGGCGCGCCAAGGGCAAGCGGTTTCTGGCGCTGTCGGGCGAGGAGCGCATCGTCTTCGATCAGGACCTCGCTTATGTCGAGGACGAGTCGGCGCGCCATCGCCGCAAGGGCGGAGAGCGCGATGACTGAGGCGACGCTGGGATTGCTGCTGGCGGGCGGTCTGGCGCGGCGAATGGGCGGCGGCGACAAGGCGATGGCGCAGGTCGGCGGCGTCCCCATCCTGCGGCGCGTCGTCGACGCCATGGCGGGGCAATGCGCGGGGCTCATCCTGAACGCCAATGGCGATCCGACCCGGTTCTCCGGTTTCGGTCTGACGGTCGTCGCCGACGACGTGCAGGGATTCGCCGGGCCGCTCGCGGGCGTGCTTGCGGGGCTGGACTGGTGCGCGGCGCATCGACCTGGCGTCGCCTGGGTCGTCAGCGTCGCGGCTGATTCGCCGTTTCTTCCCGGCGATCTCGTGGCGCGATTGCATGCGGAGCGGATCGCGCAGGGGCGCGGCTCGCCTGCGCGGCTTCGGGGGCATAGTCATCCGGTGATCGGCTTGTGGCCGGTCGATCTGCAGGCNCGGCTGCGGCGCGCCTTGGTCGTCGAGGATATCCGCAAGATCGACCGATTCACCGCCCCTCACACGCTGGCGACGGTCACCTGGACCAGGACGCCGGTCGATCCGTTNTTCAACGCCAACACGCCGGAGGAGCTTGAGGAGGCGAACCGGATCTGCGCAGCGCTGTCTACGGGAGGCGCGTAGGCGCCGGATCGCGCCATCGCGGCTGCGGGCCTGATCCGGCGCGCATCGGATGACGATGGTCTCGGCTCAAAGAGCGACTCGTAGGGCATAAAATCGACGAGCTCGCCCTCCGATAGCCGCGTCATCTCCTCAGGCAGCGCGACGAGGCCGTCGCTGCGCGTCAGCGAGGTGATGAGACCTGCGCCTTCGCCAGGAAATTTTTCCGCGACCCAGCCGCCTTCGCGCCTGACCAGAGAGGCGCGGACGAATTCCCGCCGCCCCCTTTNCTTCTTGTAGGCGAAGCCGCTGGCGACGGGCGTCGGCTTCGGCGCGCGCCATGTCTCGCCCGCCAGAGCGGCGATCATCGGGCGGGCCAGAGCGAAAAAGGTGACGAAGACCGCCGCGGGGTTGCCGGGAAGCCCCATCAGCGCCGCGCCCTCGACCAGGCCCATCGCGACGGGGCGGCCAGGCTTGATCGCAACGCGCCAGAACACCAGCGCGCCGGCGGCTTCGACCGCGGTTCTGACATGATCCTCCTCGCCCATCGAGACGCCGCCGGAGGTCAGCAGAAGATCGCATCGCCGAGCGGCCAGCGCCAAAGCCGGCGCGATGCGGGCGGGATCGTCGGGCAGGGCGCCGAGGTCGACCGCCTGCGCGCCGGAGCGGGCGACCAGCGCCAGCAGCGCTGGCCGATTGGCGTCGTGAATCGCGCCGGCGCGCAGAGNGGCGCCCTGTCCCGCAAGCTCGTCGCCGGTCGAGAAGACGCCGACGCGCGGGCGGGCGCGCACGCGCAGCACGTCGAAGCCAAGAGCCGCGGCGAGCGCGATCTCCTGAGGGCGTAGTCGCGTTCCGGCCGNGATCGCCACGGCGCCGCGCGCGACGTCCTCTCCCGCCGGGCGTCGGTTGGCGAAGCGGGAGAGGCCGGGCGGCAGGATGACGGAGCCGTCGCCGTTGTCGCGCACGTCCTCCTGCATGAACACGGTGTCGAAGCCTTCGGGCGTCGGCGCTCCGGTGAAAACGCGCAGCGCCGCGCCGGGACGCGCCTCGCCTTCGAGCGCGCGGCCGGCGGCGATGCGGCCGGAGACCGCAAAAATCGCTTCGCCCGTTCGCGGCAGATCGTCGAAGCGCACGGCGTAGCCGTCGACCGCGGAATTCGCGAATGGCGNGAAGGTCGAAGGGGCGACCAGATCGGCCGCGAGCACGCGGCCGTCCGCCTGGTCGAGCGGGATCGCTTCAACGCGCGGCAATGGGGCGATCCGCGCGAAAATCGCCGCTTGCGCCGCGTCGAGGCTCATCAGAGCCTTGCCGAAGGCGAGCGCATCGGCGGTGAGTTGGGTCATGACGCCTGCCCCGCGGCGGCGCAGACGCGCCAACACGGCGTCGACAGGCTCCGCGAAACGCAGCGCGAGATCGGCCACGGCTTCCGCGTCATCGAGCCGGGCGCTGGGCAGCGGCGCGCCGTCCGCGCCGCGGAAGGGGCCTGGCGAGTCGGTCGCGATCGCGGCGACGGCGGCGTCGTCGGGATGGAGTAGGGGCTTGCCGTTCTCCATCCTGTGAACCTCGATCTTGGGATGCCCGTCGCGCTTGAATCCCTCGATGACGACGAGATCGACCGGAGCCATCAAAGCGAGCGGCTCGTGCAGGCTCGGCTCCGGCGCGCCGCGCAACTCATGCATCAACGCCCAGCGCTCACGCGAGGCGACGAGCACCTCGCGCGCGCCAGCGCGGCGATGCTCGAACGAATCCTTGCCCGGATGGTCGACATCGAAGCGGTGGTGCGCGTGCTTCAGCGTCGAGACGGACAGGCCGCGCGCGATCAGAGCCGGCAGCAAGCGCTTAATCAGCGTCGTCTTGCCTGCCCCGCTATATCCCGCCAATCCGATGGCTTTCATCCCTTCGCCCCAAACGCCGGCGGCGTTCGTCCCGCGGCGGCTTAACCCGCTCTACGCCACACGTCGCGACGCGGCGCAAGGGCCGTCTCGGCGCCGTCTCTCAAAAGCCGAGGGGCGCCGTGGGTCCGCCCGCGGCGTCGAGCCGTCTTGTCCAGGCGGGGCGCGCCGCCTCCACGCTGGCCGGCGGGAGGCGGGCGACGTAAGAGTGGAGAGGAGCCCTGGTCGAGGACGGGCGCCAAAGGAGGGCCGCGCATTGGCGGAGACGCAGGAAGACAAGCTTCTCGATCTGGCGGGGCTGAAATGCCCGCTTCCCGCGCTTAAGACGCGCAAGGCGCTCAAGGTTCTTGCGCCGGGCCAGCGGCTTTGCGTGATATGCACCGATCCTCTGGCGGCGATCGATATTCCCAATCTCTTACGTGAAACCGGAGATGTTCTGGAAACGACCGAAGAGAACGCCGGTCACCGGCGGTTCATGATCCGCAAGGCAGGGTGAGCCGCGTCTCGACAGATCAGACGGCAGCGTCAAAGGCCACGAGGCTCGCAAGGCCTCTAGTCACGTCACGTGTCGCCTCTATAGTCGTCGGCTCTAATTCAGGAGGACTGTGCATGAAGCTTGTCACCACCATCGCCGCCGCCGCCGTCGCGCTCGTCGCCTCCGCCGGCATGACCTTCGCGCAGGACGCCGCCAAGGGCGAGGCCTCCTTCAAGAAGAATTGCCGCGCGTGCCATGCGATCGGCGAAGGCGCCAAGAATCTGGTCGGACCCGAGCAGAACGGCCTCGACGGCCGCAAGTCCGGCACCGTCGCGGGCTTCAACTACTCCGACGCCAACAAGAACTCCGGCATCACCTGGAATCAGGCCACCTTCCTCGAATACATCAAGGATCCGAAGGCCAAGATCCCCGGCACCAAGATGGTGTTCGCCGGCATCAAGGACGAGGCGGAAGCGAAAGACCTGTGGGCCTATATCGCCAGCTTCGGTCCGGACGGCAAAAGAAGTGAGCCGCGGTTCCAAGCAGGGTTGAACGAAAAGGGCGCTTCAGGCGCCCTTTTTGGGGCGACGTCTTCCGTAACGGCAAAACGAGGGACGCCCCATGCAGACATCCATCGTCTGCGCCGACTATATGGAGCGACGCTCGATTCGGGGATGGCCGCATGGCGACATGGATGACGACAGGGCTGGCGGCGGCTGTGCGCAGTGTTGGCGAGGCCGAAACGGCCGTCGTCAACGGCGCCCGCCTCATCGCCCTTCCGGCCGGCGCCGCCGACATAGCGCGCGCGGCGGCGACTGGCTGGCCCAATGTCGCGATCATCGCGGAGGCTCGCGACGACGACGAGGCGCGCATGCTCGGCGCGTGCGGCGTGACATGGTTGGCCGTCGCGCCCGACTTCGCCGTTCCGAGCGCGCGTGGAGCGCATGTCGGCCATGTGGCGCGCATTCCGCTCGCCTCGGCCGAAGACGCGGCGATGTGGACCGGTTTGCGCGCGCGCGGCTTCGCCGCGGCGACGCCAGAACCCGGCCATTCGGGCCGCCTCACGGATTCCTGGAGCATGACGGCGCTGAGCGCTTTCGCGACGCGATGCCGGGCGCAGGGGCTGGCGTTCGGGTTTGGCGGCGGTCTCGAAGCGCCGGACGCTCCCCGGCTGATGGCCTTCAAACCGCGTTGGATCCTGTTCGACGAAGCTTTGCGCGCCGAGGGCGCGCTGTCGCCCGACAAACTGCGCTCGGTCGCCGCGCTGTTTCACGACGGCGGCGACGCGGCGGCCACGCGCAAGACGCTTGAACGCGTCTTTCTACGCGATCTCGTCGTCGACATGTCGATCGGCGTTTACGACCGCGAGCGCAAGCGCAAGCAGCCTGCACGCTTCACCGTCGAGGTGGATCTGGCTCCTGTCGAGGGCGAGACGTCTTTCGCCGACGTCTTCACCTACGACGTGATCATCGACCATATCCGAGCGCTCGCCGCGCATGGGCACCACGACCTGGTCGAAACTCTCGCCGACGACGTGGCCCGCGCCGCGCTCGGCCACAAGCGCGCTCGCGCCGTCCGCGTCGTCGTCGAGAAACTC
The DNA here is from genome assembly GCA_013693735.1 of Rhodoblastus sp. GTDB lineage: Bacteria > Pseudomonadota > Alphaproteobacteria > Rhizobiales > Beijerinckiaceae. The sequence continues at coordinate 2,069,390 of CP059255.1, forward strand.
GCCGTGATCGAGGGCGCCGTCGGCGTCGAGGTGCGACGGGAAAAGCAATGATCCGCGGAAACAGGATGATCGAGGCGTTCAGACGCCGCCGCGACGGCATGGAGGTCGCGATCGCTCAGGCCCATCGCGGCGCACGGGCGACGTTGGTGATGGGCGTGCTCAATGTGACGCCTGACTCATTCTCGGACGGCGGCCGTNNCATGTCGAGCTTGCAGCGGCGCGCGGCGGCGCTGGCGATGACTGCGGAGGGCGCGGCGATTATCGACGTCGGCGCCGAATCGACGCGGCCGGGCCACGCGCCGCTGTCGCTAGAGGACGAATGGGGCCGCCTCGATCGGCATTTGCCGGCGATCCTCGACGCGGTCGGCGAGGTCGCCGTCTCCATCGACACCAGCAAAGCGGAGATCGCGCGGCGGGCGACCCGGCTCGGCTGCGTCATCGTCAACGATCAATGGGCCTTGCAGGCCGACCCGGCGATGGCCGACGTCGTCGCCGAGAGCGGGGCGGTGCTGATCGCGATGCACAACGGCCGCGAGAAGGACGATGAGCGCGACATCGTCTCGGACATGCGCCGATATTTCGACGAGACGCTGCGTCGGGCGGACAAGGCNGGAATCGCGCGCACGCGCATCATTCTCGACCCTGGCGTCGGCTTCGCCAAAACGCCGCGACAGAATTGCGAGGCGGTGGCGCGGATGCCGGAGCTCGCCGATTACGGCTTGCCCTGGCTTGCGGGTCTGTCGCGGAAGTCATTCCTGGCGCAATTCGTCGATGGCGGTCCGCAGGCGCGCTTGTTCGCGACGCTCGGCGCGCATCTGGCCGCCGCCGCCGCCGGCGCGGCGATCGTGCGCGCCCATGACGTGAAGCCGCATGTCGAAGCGCTGGCGGCGTGGCGCGGCGTGCGCGCGGCGCGCCGGTGAGCGGCGGCGTCGCTCGACGTCAATGCTCGGCGTGGCTCATGCGGATGCGGCGCACCACCCACCACATGCCCAGCAGCACCAGCGGCGCCGACAGGCCCATCGCGATGTCGGGATCGACATGCAGCCCGGCGCTCTTCATCGCCTTGTAGACATAGCCGAGCAGGCTGACCACGTAGTAGCTGATGGCGGCGACGGAGAGGCCCTCGACCGTCTGTTGCAGGCGCAGCTGCATCGAGGCGCGTTCGTTCATCGCGGAGAGCAGCTTCGAGTTCTGCGCCTCGATCTCGACGTCGACGCGGGTGCGCAAGAGATTGGTCGCGCGCGTCAGCTTCTCGGACAGCTTGGCCTGACGCTCCTCGATGATGCGGCAGGTGCGCATCGCCGGCGCGACGCGGCGATCGAGAAAACTGGTGATGGTGGGGTAGAGCGCGTAACTCTCTTCCCCAGCCGCTTGCAGGCGTTGGGGCACGAGTTCGTTATAGGCGCGCGTCGCGCCGAAGCGATAGGCGCTCGACGCCACGTCCATCTCCAGATCGGCGGCGAGGTGGGTGAGGCGGTCAAGCAGGTTCGAATCGGTTTTCAGCCCCTCCGATCTCGAAATCTCCGAAGACACCTCCGCCAGTTCGCGTTCGATGCGCGCGGTGCGCGGCGACAAGCGCATGGCCTCCGGCAGTCCCAGAAGCGCCATCGTGCGGTAGGTCTCGACTTCCAGCATGCGCACGCACATCGCGCCGGCGGCGTTGTCGTCCAGGCTGCTATTGAGCACCAGCCAACGCACGAAACCGGCTGCGTCGGCGCGGAAATCCGTGGCGACGACGGCGGCGTCGCCGCGCACGCGCGACACCGCGAGACTGGCGCGGTCGAAGCACTCTGCGACGTCGACGCCGGTCGCGGGCAGAAGGCATAGATCGACCGAGACGACGTGGCGGCCCGGGGCGCCGAAATCGGGCAGCGTGCGCGCCAAGGCGCCCGCGGGAGGATCGAATGGTTTGGCGGGGCCGGGCAACACGATGGTGTATGTGATGAATTCGCCATGCTGCTCGTAGGCGAAATCGATCATCGCGCCGCCGTCCGCCTGCATCGGCGCGCGGTGGTGCTTCGCATCGGGCGCGGGGCCGGGCGCGCCCGAGGCCAGGCACAGCTCGCCGACGCGGGCGCGCGCCGCCGCCGCCTCCTCCGCGTTGGCGAGGAAGGCGAAGCGCAAGATGCGCGCCGGCGTCGTCAACGGGCGGAAGGGGCGTGCATGGACCTCGCCGAGCAGCGCGTCGCGATGGGGATGCGGCGTCCATTTCGAGGGATCAGGGTCATCTTGCCTTCCTGAACATCTCTCGGGCGCGGCGGCGACGGCCGCGTTTTCGCAGATTACAGGCGCCGTTCGGTCGACGCGATGGCGCTCGTCAGCGCAGATCGAAACTGACGCCGATAGAAAACTGCGCGGCGCGCCGAGCGGCGGGCGCGGAAAAGGCGCCGCGCGTCGCACCATGGAGAGCGCTTCGGCGTCGAGTTCGCCGTGCCCGCTGGAGCGCGCCAGGCTTACGCCGCCGAGGGCGCCCGCCGGCGACACCGAAAAGGCGATGACGGGGCGACCCGTCTCGCCACGGCTGCGCGCCCCGGCCGGATAGCGCTTCATCGCCGCCACGCGGGCGGCCACTGCGGATCGGAACGCGCCGATATCGGCGCCGGAAGGGCGCGGCGCCGCGTCGCCGCTTCGAGCGCTCGCGACGCGATGCGTCTCTCGACGCGCTGCTTTCTCGCGTTCGCGCGCCTGTTCCTGCGCCTGTTCCCCGCCTCTTGGCGTGCCTTTCGGCGCGCCTGCTCCGCGCCTCGCGCCGGGCTTGGTTTTCGGCCTCCCGCCGGGTCTCGTCTCGCCGAGCGGCGGCGCGCGCTCGCGCATCGCGCAGAGACTGTTGGCGGGCCTCGTCCTGCGCCTCTTCGCGCGCTTCGCGGCGCGCGCGCCGCTCCTCGTCGAGACGAGCCTGTCTCGTCGCGTCGAGGCGCGCTTTGTCGCGCGCTCGCGCGGTCGCCTCCTGCGCTCGACGGACGACCGTCTCCCGCGAGGCCCGGAAATCCTGGACCCGGGGGCCGCCTCGGTCGTCGACGGCGCGGGGCGGATGCGCTTTTTCGGGCGCGACGAGCGGCTCGACGGCGGGCGCCGACGAGACGAGTTGCGGCGTCGCCGAAAGTGGGGGCGGGGGCGGCGCAGACGATGGAAGCGCCGACAGCTCGGCGTTCGCGCCGGCGTCCGCCGCGGCCACGGCCGTCGCGTCCGACTCCGTCCGGATGGGCGGGTCGGCGTCGGCAGGAGCCTGGTTCGGCGCCGCCGCAGTTTCGTAGGGAGCGTCTCCCGCCGCGACTGCGGGCGCCTCAGGCGGGAGACGGGAGTCGCTCCGCGGCGGCGCAGAGGCCACCGGTTCGGTCGCTTCGGGGGCGGCCGCGCCCTCCAACGAGGCCGACGGATCGCGCGCCGCTTCGACCACAAGCTCGACCTCGATCGCCCCGTCGGAAAGGGCGATCGGCCGCGGGGCGGCGGTGAACGCCGCCAGAACGCCGCCATGCAGGGCGATCGAGATCGCCGCCGCGAACGCCAAGCGCCGCCCGTCTCCGGAGGGCGCGGGTTGCAGTTCGAGCGGAGCGGCCTGCATGTCTGCCAAATCTTCAGGAGTCGAGCGCCGCGAAGCGCCGGGCGAGGCGTCGCGCGGCGATCAACTCCGCGGCGCTGAGGCTACCTGAGGGCGGCGGCGCGCGCCGCGCGCACGGCCGAGACGAGGCGCGCGTCGGCCATGCTCTCGTCGCGCCCTTCGGCGATGGCTGCGTTCACCGCGAGCGGATCGGCCCAGCCGCCGCCCAATTCGCTGGCCAACATCAGCGCCAAAGCCGGACGCGCGCCGCTCGCGAGGCGCCCCAGCCGATAGAGATTGAGCAGGCGTTTGAGCGCGCGCGGCTGGCCGCCGGCGAGCGGAGCGACGCGATTGAGCGCTCTTGCTCGATGGTNCGTCAGCGGTTCGTCGAGGATCGAGCGCGCGCCGTCGGGGGCGGCCACCGGCTCGCAGGAGGGGGCGCCGAGAAGCGCGGCGAACGCCTTCTCCTGTTCTGCCGCAGAGCCGGGCTCCAGACGCCAGGAGGCCTGAAACAACCGTTCGAACGCGGCGCGGCGCTCGGACAGGTCGCGCCCGAGCGCCGCGGCGAGACGATCGGGATCGAGCGCGACGATCATCGCGATCCCGGGCGCGTCGAGAAGGCGGCGCGCCGCCGAAATCGCGCCGACCGCCCTNNCGGCGGGAAGCAGATCGAGGCCGTCGAGGCCGACGACGAGACGCGTCGCCTCTCCTGGGCGGCGAGCGAACGGGGNCAGCGCCTCCAGGAAGCGCTCGTCGGGATCGATCGCGGCGAGATCGGCGAGCGAGGCGCGCGAGGCTTGCGCCCTCACCAGTCGAAGCGACGCGTCCTCGGACGCCCGTCTCGCCGCTTCGGCTTCGCCGCGAAGACCATCGACGCGCTTGGACAGCGCCGCAATCTGAGCGTCGAGGGCGGCCCCGCGTTCGGCGACGTCGGCTCGAAGCAGCGCCGCGCCGTGGGTCAGCGGCTGCGTGAAGCGCCAGGCGCGCCAGAAATTCAGGCCCACCATCAGCGCGGCGAGCCAGAAGGCGACGTCGTTCAACGTCGAAAGCCAACGGCGCTTGAGCAAGAAGGCGGCGACGGCCTCCGGCGGNNCGCCTTGTTCGCGCAGCGTCGGGCCCCAGCTCGCTTGCGATCNGGCCGCCGCGCCGAGCGCAAGCCAGATCAGACCAAAGATCAGAGCCCATACCAGCAAAGCGCGCTGGTTCGGAAAGCCCCAAATCGCCCGAAGCAGGCTCGGCGCAGCCTTGGCGCCGCCGCCGAGTTCGGCGACCTCGCCGACGAGCTGCTTGTAGGAAGTCGTCGAGTCCGGGTCGGCGTAACCGAACCTGCGCAAGGTCGCGTCTATGCGAGAGCGCGCGCCGCGCGCGTAGGAATCGACCTTCGAGCCCGGCGTGTCGAACAGCAACGCGTCCGAAAGGCGCGCGCGCAGGCCGCGCTGCCGTTCCATTCTCGGGATTCCGCCTCATAGCGCTTGCGCGTCGTCATAGGCCTCGGAGGCGGCGCGCGCCTCAGCCTGTGGGTCGCCGCCGGCAGCGCCGGCGTCGGCCGCCGCCTTGGCCCAAAGGCCTCCGGCCTTGCGAAAGTCTCTTTGCAACGCGCGGGAGAGCGCCGCGGCGACGTCGGCGGCGCCGGGCGAAGCGGGAAGTCGGGACAGATCGACGGTCGTGATCAAGGCGCGCGCGACGAAGGGAGAGGACGCAGTCGCGCGGGCGGCCTGAGCCACAGATTCGGCGCGCGCCAGCGTCGAACCTAGAAAGCTCGACTTGCCGGAGCCGGCCGGGCCAAGGACGGCGAGGGCGAACGGCGTCTCGGATTTCGCGTGAACCACCGNCTCGGCGAACAACGCGGCCGCCTGGTCGGTCTGATCGAGGGTCGGCGCGTCGGCCGCGAAGATCGCGCGCGGCGCGAGAGCCGTCACGACAGGCGACGGGCGGGTGGGCTGTTCGTTCACGGGAAAGTCCTCGGACGGCGAGCTGCGAGCGGAAGGCGACGACGCGGTTGCGGGTTCCTCGCGCCGCCGGCGGCGCGAGTCAACGGCGTTGCGCAGCCTCCACGCAAGCATGGCGAAATCACGGTTCGCGGCCGCCGCCCCGGATTTGCGGGCCGCGCGCGCTGGACCAGCGCGCGCCCGATAGGCTAAAGACGCGCCAAATCCCTCTTCCTCGAACGACGGACGGCGCGCCGATGGCTCGGCAATTCATCTATCACATGCAGGGTCTGACCAAGACCTATCCCGGCGGCAAGAAGGTGCTGGACAACATCCACCTGTCTTTCTACCCGGACGCCAAGATCGGCGTGCTCGGCGTCAACGGCTCGGGCAAATCGACGCTGCTGCGCATCATGGCCGGCATCGACACGGAGTTCACCGGCGAGGGCTTCATCGCCGAGGGCGCCAAGGTCGGCTATCTGCCGCAGGAGCCCCATCTCGACCCTGAACTCGACGTGCGCGGCAACGTGATGCTCGGCGTCAAGGCGCAGAAGGACCTGCTCGACCGCTATAACGAGCTGGCGATGAACTACTCGGACGAGACCGCCGAGGAGATGGCGCAGCTTCAGGACGAGATCGACGCCAAGAATCTCTGGGACCTCGACAGTCAGGTCGAACAGGCGATGGACGCGCTCGGCTGCCCGCCGGACGACGCCGACGTGACCAAGCTGTCGGGCGGCGAGCGCCGCCGCGTGGCGCTGTGCCGGTTGCTTCTCGAAAAGCCCGAGATGCTGCTTCTCGACGAGCCGACCAACCATCTCGACGCCGAGACGGTGAACTGGCTCGAAGGCCATCTGCGCGAGTATCCCGGCGCGATCCTGATCGTCACCCATGACCGGTATTTTCTGGACAACGTGACGGGCTGGATTCTCGAACTGGATCGCGGCCGCGGCATTCCCTATGAGGGAAATTACACCTCCTGGCTCAGCCAGAAGCAGAAGCGCCTGCAACAGGANAAGAGCGAGGACGTCGCCCGCCAGAAGCAGCTCGAACGCGAGAGCGAGTGGATGGCCGCCTCGCCGAAGGCGCGTCAGAAGAAGTCGAAGGATCGCATCGCGCGTTACGACGAACTCGTCGCCAAGCAGAACGACAAGGCGCCGACCACCGCGCAGATCGTCATTCCGGTCGCCGAACGGCTCGGCCAGAACGTCATCGAGTTCAGCCATCTCAACAAGGCGTTCGGCGACAAGCTNTTGATCGAGGATCTGTCGTTCAAGCTGCCGCCGGGCGGCATCGTCGGCGTGATCGGGCCCAACGGCGCGGGCAAGACGACGCTGTTTCGCATGATCACCGGGCAGGAGACGCCCGACGGCGGCGCGATCGAGATCGGCGAGAGCGTCAAGCTCGGCTATGTCGATCAGAGCCGCGACGCGCTCGACGACAAGAAGACGGTGTGGGAGGAAATCTCCGGCGGCAACGAGATGATCTATCTCGGCAAGCGCGAGATCAATTCGCGCGCTTACGCCTCCGCCTTCAACTTCAAGGGCGCCGACCAGCAGAAGAAGGTGGGCATGNNCTCGGGCGGCGAGCGCAATCGCGTGCATCTGGCCAAGATGCTCAAGAGCGGCGCCAACGTGCTGCTGCTCGACGAGCCGACCAACGATCTCGACGTCGACACGCTGCGCGCGCTTGAAGAAGCCTTGCAGGACTTCGCGGGCTGCGCCGTGATCATCAGCCACGATCGCTTCTTCCTCGACCGCATCGCCACGCACATGCTCGCCTTCGAGGGCGACAGCCATGTCGAGTGGTTCGAAGGCAACTTCCAGGATTACGAGGAAGACAAGAAGCGTCGCCTCGGCATCGACTCGGTGATCCCGCACCGCCTCAAATACAAGAAGTTCTCGCGCTGACCGTTTCGGTCTGAACGAACGCGAAGGCGGGCCGCGCGGCCCGCCTTTTTCGTTTCGCGCTCCGGCCCTGGCGCGGCGTTGACCGAACCGCGAAACCCGGCTGAAAATGCGGCTCGCCCATGTGGATCGGGGAGCGCCATGAGAATGCGGGTGGGACTTCTCGTCGTTGGGCTCTCTTTGCTCACGGCCCCGTTCGGTTATGCGGCCGGCGGCGCGGCCGATGCGGTGCGCGCGCTTTACGGAGAGTATCAAGCGGCCGAAAAGACACGCGGCATGGGGCCGGATCAACTGAAGAAGAGTTACTATACGCCGCGCGTGCGTCGCGAGATCGTGCGGCTGCACGCGGCGTGCCGGGGCAAGGACGTGTGCCTGCCCGACGCCGATTTCCTGATCGACGGCCAAGACTTCAAGATCGACAATCTGAACGTCGTCACGCGCGCCGAAACAGGCGACAGCGCGACGGTGGAGGCGACCTTCACGAATTTCGACAGCAAGGTGAAGCGCGTCTTCAAGATGAAGCTGATCGAAGGGCGCTGGCTGATCGACGACATCGACTTCGGCGGAGGTCGGCGTTTGAAAGACGAGTTGAAGCCGATCCCATAGGCGCGTCCCGCTTACGCCGTCGCAGCGTGGACCTTGCGCCGCGCCGGCGGCGGCGGGCGGCGCGTCCGCGACTGCTTGGTCGGGATCGCAGCCCGACGCCGGGACGCGCGTTTTGATCGCCGGAGCGAATCCCGGACGAGGCGGCGATCTTGGCGGCTGGACGGCGCCGACAAGCATCGCCGGACGCTCGCCGCGGCAAGCGGGCAGGGCGCGGCGACGCTGCGCGTCGCTCCTTCCACCCAGGCCGTCGACGGCGGCTGGCGTTGGCCGACAGGGATCGGATCGGCTCAGGGCGTCGCCGCGCTGCGCTTGGCCGACAACCGGATCGCCATCGAGACGTGCAGGGCCCGCGGCGGCGACGCGCGTTTCGCGCCGACGCCGGTTCTCGACCTGGCGGCGCCGCGCGCGGCTTCAGCGCGCGCGGTAACGGCCGCGCCCGATGCGCTCGATGACGCCGCTTTGCGCGAGGCGCGTCAGCAGCACCGACAGATGATTGGCGGAAATCTGGTGGCCGGCGTCGTCGAGAACGTTGAGCAATTGCGGGATCGTCGCCTCGCCGTCGAGCCGCGCAGAATGTCGACGACCAACTCCTGCGGACGTCGGGCGTCCGGGGAGCCTCGTCGCGCGTCGCCGCGGGCTCCATCGCGCGACGACCCTGCGCGGCGCGCCGCCAATAGGGCGACAGAGCTTCGGCGACGAATTCGGCGACTTCGCTTTCGTCGCGACATCCCGCCATCCGCGCCAGCGCGACCGCCAGCGCCTGCGCGCGTTCCGCCGATTTGCGCAGCAGCGCGTGGAGCGCCGCCATTTCCGCCACGTCCTGCGGGTGAGTCGGGATCATATGCGTGGTCTCAAGCCGAGCGCTTACCCGGCGCGGTTGGGAATGTCTTACATTCCGGCCCTTTTCCTACAGCAGATTGGCTCTGAGCCTGTGGATAGAGTGAATAAGTGGTTAACTGGTTAATGTTCCGTTTTTGTCCTGTTGCGGGCTTCTTTGTGGCTGTCATATGTTTCCAACAGACACGGAGCCCCCTATGTCTTCCATCCTCACCTCCAGCCTCGTGATCAGCCTCGCCCTCGTCAGTGTGATCTGGGGAGTGTGGGCGCGATTTCGCCCACGCGTCACGTTCCGACGCAGCTCTCAGCAAATCGGCCATACGCATGTGTTCGACGGCGCGGTCGACGTGACCACGCGCGACGAGGCGCAAACAAGCTTCTCGGGATATGTCTGCTACATTCGCCGCGCGCGCGAGAAAACAGTGCAGCTGCCCACCGTGTCGCCCTAAGAGCGGCGGCGTTCGACTTTTCTGGCTTTGGCGGACGGCGCGGTCGGAAAATCGTCAGCGGAAAGCCAGAACACCTCGCCGGCGCTGGTCGCCGTGTCGAGCCAAAGAAACGGCAAGTCCGGGCGGAGAGCCTCCAAGGCCTCGCGCCCCATCCCGATCTCGCAGATCAGGCCGCCGCCCGGCGCTAGACGCGCCGGCGCCTGATCCAGAATTTTAGCGACGAGTTCGAGCCCATCTTCGCCGCCCAAATGGGCCATCGTCGGCTCGGCCCGGTATTCGGGCGGGAAAGCGTCCACGGCGCTTTGGGTCACGTAAGGCGGGTTCGTCAGGATCAGGTCGTAACGACGGCCTTGCGGCAGCGGCGCGAAAAGGTCTCCAAGATAGAGCGTGACGCGATCTTCGAGCCCATGTTCCTCGACATTGCGCGCCGCGACGGCGAGCGCGTCGGCGGAAAGATCGACCGCGTCGATGCGCGCGTTGAGGAAGACGCGCGCCGCAAGAATGGCCAGCGAGCCGCCGCCCGTGCATAAATCCAACAGGTTTCCAACAGAGTCGGGATCGTCCACGAGACCGCGCTCGGGATCGGCTAGGCCCGTCATCAGCAATTCGCCGATGAAGCTGCGCGGCACGATCGCGCGTTCGTCGACATAGAACGGCACGCCCTGAATGTAAGTTCGGTTGAGCAGATAGGCGGCGGGTTTGCGCGTCGAGACGCGCGCCTCGACGAGGCCGGCGAGCCGGTCTTTCTCCGATTGAGTCAACCGGGCGTCGAGAAACACGTCGAGCCGGTCGACAGGCAGTTTGAGCCCTTCCAGAACCATGAACGCGGCCTCGTCGAGCGCGTTGTCCGTCCCGTGTCCAAACACCAGCTCCGCTTCTTCGAAGCGCGTGATCGCATAGCGGAACAGATCGCGCAGGGTGCGGAATTCGGGCGGGCAGGTCGCGCTCATGCGCTATCCTTTTCGAAGGGGCGGGCATCGGCGGGGAAACGGGTTTCACGTCGATCAGCGGCGTGCGGTCGACGCAATCAGGCCGCTGACGCGCAGCAGGGCGGAGCCGTCGGGCCGGCGTTCCACGCCGTAAAGGCGCAGCGCAGAAAGCGCGATCGGGTTGGGGCGCGCAGGAGAGCGCAGGGCGAAGACGCCTTTGGGTTCCGGGTCGGGAGAATGGCGGGGCTTCTGCACGATCACGTCGCGCGGTGAATGATGCATCCAATAGAGCGCCCATATCCACGCGCGCTCCTCGATGCGGGCCAAGCCGGCGGCGAAATCCGCGTCGATCTCGAGCGCGCAGGCGACGTCCGATAGACCGACATTTTTAGGGCAATCCTCACGACGCGACCACGGCGTGCGGCAGCGGCCGATGAAATAGACGCCGTCGTCGAAACGCGCTGGCGACGGCGCCTGGATTTCGCCGGGGCGGGGTCCGTATTCGGGCGGTTGGCTCATGGCGTCTCGCCGGGGTTGCGCTTTGGCCGATCTCCACGCGATAGAGCCAAGCATGACGACACGCAAACTTTCGATTCAGGATCTCGTCGCGCGGTTTCCCGATTTTCGNGTCGCCGCCGTCACGGTCGACCTTGAGGCGATCTCGCCAGCGCGCAGCGCGTCGCTGGCGGCGGAGATCGCGCGGCGCGAGGCGGAGGCGCGCGCGCGGTGGGAGGGAGCGGAATTGTCGTCGATCCTCGGCGTCGCCGCCTGGCGGGCGGCGCACAAAGGCTTCGGCATCAANAANACGAGCTATCGCTCGTCGGTCGAGCGATTGATCAAGCGAGTGCAGGCGGGCGAGGCCTTGCCTTCGATCAATCCGCTCGTCGACATTTATAACGCGGTCTCGCTGACGCATGGTTTTTGCCTCGGGGCGGACGATCTCGATCGGACCGCGGGCGATCTCGCGTTTCGTTTCTCGCGGCCAGGCGACAGCTTTCTCGACATGGGCGCCGCGCCCGGCGATGACCCAAACGACCCCGAAGGAGGGCGAGGTCAGTACGCCGACGCCAATCATGTGCTTTGCCGGCGCTGGAACTGGCGACAGGACGCGCGCAGCGCCGTCACGCCGGACTCGCGTCGCGTGCTGATCACCGTGCAGGCGAACGGGTGGGGCGACCTTGGCGCGGCCGTCGACGATTTGACCTGCTGGATCGAGCGCGAGCGGGCGGGCGATCCGTCGTGGCGCGGGCGGATCGCGAACGTCCGGTCGTCGGCCGCCGACGTCCATTAGACTCTAACGGGCGATTTCGGCGCAAAGAGCCGCGATCGCGCCGTCGATCGAGGCGGTCATCTCCCGGTCGCCCAGAAGATCGTCCGCCGTCCAAGAACGGCCGAGCAGAGGCAGAACGAGGGTCGCGGGCTCGATCACGCGAAAGGCCATCGTCGCAAGGACTTCTCGAAGTTGGGCCTGGGCGTGGGCGGCGCGCGGCGAGGTGTTGACAAGGGCGGTCGGCTTGCCTGCGCAGGCGCCGTCGCCAACCAACCAATCGAGCGCGGTCTTGGCGACGCTCGAAACGCCATGCGCATATTCCGGCGAAGCGATCACCAGCGCGTCGGCCGACGCGACCTGGCGACGCAAACGCGCGACCGCTGACGGCAGGAGATGCGCCTGCGCGGGGTCTTCGAGATCGGGATTGAACAAGGGGAGGTCGGCGACGGACAAGGCGATCACGTCGACGCCTGTCGGGGCGCGGCNGAGCCAGGCTTCAAGCGCCGTCGCGTTCAGCGATCGGCGGCGAAGACTTCCGCACAGCAACGCGAGGAGCGCCATCGCTTTCCTCCTACAAAGCCCAAAGCACGATTCGACGCACACGCGGAAGGCCCTTGCGCGGAATGATCTGCGCGTATAAACATATCTTTATATGTCGTTACGCGATCAACCCGAAGCTCCCTTTTCAGCCGTGCTCGCCGCTCTCGAAGCGGCNGGGGAGGAAACGCGGCTGCGCCTTCTCGCTCTGCTGAGCGAGGCGGAGCTTACGGTTTCGNNGCTGGTGGCGATTCTCGGCCAGTCGCAGCCGCGGGTGTCGCGGCACTTGCGTTTGCTCGTCGAAGCGGGACTCGTCGAGCGCCATCGCGAGGGGGCTTGGGCGTTCTTCCGCCTCGCCGAACGGGCGAGCGTGGCGGGGCTCGCACGGGCGGCGCTGGAGCGGCTCGACCCGGCGGACCCCGCGCTCGCGGCGGACCGGGCGCGGTTGGCCGAGACGCGGGCGGCGCGTGCCGCGGCTGCGGCGCGCTATTTCGCCGCGCATGCGGGCGACTGGGATCGATTGCGCGGGCTGCATGTGCCCGATGATCGAGTCGAGGCGGCGCTGAGCGAGATGATCGGGCCCGGGCGCATCGGCGCCTTGCTCGATCTCGGCGCCGGCGCGGGGCGGATGCTCGAATTATTCGCGGGGCGGGCGGGTCGCGCGGTCGGCGTCGACCAAAGCCCGGCGATGTTGGCGGTGGCGCGCGCGGCGATGGAACGGGCCAGCCTGCGGCATGTGCAATTGCGACAGGGCGATCTTTATGCGTTGCCGGTNCGAGGGGGAGCCTACGACCTGGTGATCCTGCATCAGGTGCTGCATTTTCTTGACGAGCCNGGGAGGGCGCTACGCGAAGCGATGCGGGCGCTCGCGCCNGGNGGGCGGTTGGTGATCGTCGATCTGTCGCCGCACGAAAACGAAGGGCTGCGCGAAGAGCACGCGCATCGTCGTCTTGGTTTCGGCCGCGACGAATTCTGCGCCGTCCTTCAGGCGGGCGGGCTCGACGCTGAATTTCGCGAAGTCGCGCCGAAACGGGGCGAAGGAAAGAAACTCGCCGTTTCAATCTGGATGGGCAAGGACCGCCGTATCGTCGGGGATGAGCTTCCCGCCGCCGCGCTGCGGAAGGAGATTGCGTGATGAACGCCAGTTTAGCGAGTCGAGCGCCGCAACGCCTCAGCCGTCATTCGTCGCGCGATCTGAGAGTTTCGTTCGAGTTCTTTCCGCCGAAGACGGCGGAGATGGAGACCTCGCTGTGGGAGGCGGTGCGGCGGCTTGCGCCTTTGCGGCCGCATTTCGTCTCGGTGACTTATGGCGCGGGCGGCACCACGCGCGAGCGCACGCATGCGACGGTGTCGCGTCTGGTGAGCGAGACGACGATCAGGCCGGCGGCGCATTTGACCTGCGTGGGCGCGAGCCGCGGCGAAATCGACGACGTCGCGCGGGCCTATCTCGACGCAGGCGTTCGCCACATCGTGGCCTTGCGCGGCGATCCGCCGACCGGAATCGACGCGCCTTACGCCCCGCATCCGCAAGGATACCAATCGACGCCCGAACTTATCGCCGGGCTCAAGAAGATCGGCGATTTCGAGATCACCGTCTCCGCTTATCCCGAGCGGCATCCCCAGAGCCCCGACCTTCTGCACGACATCGAGCTGTTGCGGCGTAAGGTCGACGCCGGAGCGAGCCGGGCGGTGACGCAATTCTTCTTCGACAATTCGCTCTATTATCGGTACCGCGACCTCGCGTCGGCGGCCGGGATCTCCATCCCGATCGTGCCCGGCGTCGTGCCTGTGCAGAACTTCAAACAGACAGCGAGCTTCGCCAGACGCACCGGGGCGAGCGTGCCGGACTGGCTGGCGCAACGTTTCGACGGGCTCGACGACGATCTGGCGACGCGCCGCCTCGTCGCGGCGGCCGTATGCGCCGAGCAGGTGCTGGATCTGATCGACCACGGCGTCGAGGATCTCCATTTCTATACGATGAACAAGGCGGATCTCGTACGCCGTCTGCCATCTCATCGGCATGCGGCCGGCTTCGACCGCCCCGGAAAAGGTCGCTTGATCATGACGAAACGCGACACACCGCTCCTTCTCGCCGCCGCCGCGCGCCAGCGCATTCTGATCCTTGACGGCGCGATGGGCACCATGATCCAGAAGCTCAGCCTGACGGAGGATGACTTCCGAGGCGAGCGGTTCAGGAGCTGGCCGAGCGATCTGCGCGGCAACAACGACTTGCTGTCGTTGACCGCGCCGGATGCGATCCGCGACATCCATCTACGCTATTTCCGCGCCGGCGCGGACATCGCCGAGACCAACACCTTCTCCTCGACCACCATCGCCCAAGCCGACTACGGCATGCAGGCGCTCGCCTACGAACTGAACGAAGCCAGCGCGCGCCTCGCGCGGGAGGCGGCCGACATCGCCGAGAAGGAGGACGGTCGCCCGCGTTTCGTCGCCGGGGCGCTCGGCCCGACGAACCGGACCGCGTCGATCTCGCCCGATGTCAACGATCCGGGCTACCGAGCGGTGTCGTTCGACGATTTGCGCCTCGCTTATGCGGAAGCCGCGCGCGGCTTGATCGCGGGCGGCGCCGACTTGCTGATCGTCGAAACGATTTTCGATACGCTCAACGCCAAGGCGGCGCTGTTCGCCATCGACGAGGTGTTCGAAACCGGCGTGAAACTGCCGGTGATGATCTCGGGCACGATCACCGATCTGTCGGGACGCACGCTTTCGGGGCAGACATCGGTGGCGTTCTGGCATTCGCTGCGGCACGTCAAGCCCTTCTCGTTCGGGCTCAATTGCGCGCTCGGCGCGAAGGAGATGCGCCAGCATGTCGCCGATTTGTCGCGCGTGTGCGACACCTTGGTGTGCGCCTATCCGAACGCCGGGTTGCCTAACGAGTTCGGTCTCTACGACGAGAGCCCGGAATTCATGGCGTCTCTCGTGGGCGAATTCGCCGATAGCGGCCTCGTCAACATTCTCGGCGGCTGTTGCGGCACGACGCCTGATCATATTCGCGCGATCGCGGAGCGGGTGAAGGGCGTGGCGCCGCGCGTCGTTCCGACGATCGCGCCGCAGTTGAAGCTATCCGGGCTTGAGCCGTTCACGCTGACGAGCGACATCGCTTTCGTGAATGTCGGCGAGCGCACCAACGTCACCGGGTCGGCGAAGTTCCGCAAGCTGATCAAGAACGGCGACACCGCCGGCGCGCTCGCGGTGGCGCTCGATCAGGTCGAGGCCGGCGCGCAGATCATCGACGTCAACATGGACGAGGGGTTGCTCGATTCGCAAAAGGCGATGGTCGATTTCCTCAATCTCGTCGCCTCCGAGCCCGACATCGCGCGTGTGCCGGTGATGGTCGATTCCTCGAAGTTCGAAATCATCGAGGCGGGCCTCAAGTGCCTTCAGGGCAAGGGCGTCGTCAATTCGATCTCGCTGAAGGAAGGCGAGGAGAAGTTCATTCACGAGGCCAGAATCGTTCGCCGACACGGCGCGGCGGTCGTGGTGATGGCGTTCGACGAGCATGGGCAAGCGGACACGCAGGAACGCAAGATCGAGATTTGCGCCCGCGCCTACAAGGTGTTGACCGAGAAGGTCGGCTTTCCGCCGGAAGACATCATTTTCGATCCCAACGTCTTTGCGGTCGCGACGGGCATCGAGGAGCACGACAATTACGGCGTCGACTTCATCGAGGCGACGCGCGCCATCCGNGGGCAGCTGCCTCATGCGCATGTGTCTGGGGGCGTCTCCAACCTCAGCTTCTCGTTTCGTGGAAACGAGCCGGTCCGCGAAGCGATGCATTCGGTGTTTCTCTATCACGCGATCTGCGCNGGGATGGACATGGGCATCGTCAATGCGGGTCAGCTCGCCGTTTANCGAAAAATCGATCCGGAGCTGCGCGAAGCCTGTGAAGACGTCGTTCTGAACCGGCGCAAGGATTCGACCGAACGGCTGCTGGCGCTCGCTGAAAGTTCAAGGGCGGCGGCGGAGGCGCGCGCGAAGGATTTGACCTGGCGGGCGCTGCCTGTCGACAAGCGGCTCGAACATGCGCTGGTCAACGGCGTCACGGAATTCATCGACGCCGACGTCGAGGAGGCGCGCGCGCAGGCCAAGCGACCGCTCGATGTGATCGAGGGGCCGCTGATGTCGGGCATGAACGTCGTGGGCGATCTGTTCGGCGCCGGAAAAATGTTCTTGCCGCAGGTGGTGAAGTCGGCGCGCGTGATGAAGCAGGCCGTCGCCTATCTGATGCCGTTCATGGAGGCCGAAAAATCCGGTCAGCGCCAGAGCGCCGGCAAGGTGTTGATGGCGACGGTGAAGGGCGACGTGCACGACATCGGCAAGAACATCGTCGGCGTCGTGCTCGCCTGCAACAATTTCGAAGTTGTGGATCTCGGCGTGATGGTTCCTGCCGCCAAGATTCTCGAAACCGCGCGGGCGGAGAAGGCGGACGTCATCGGCCTTTCTGGTCTGATCACACCCTCGCTCGACGAGATGTGTTTCGTCGCCGCCGAGATGGAGCGGGAAGGATTCGACCTACCGCTGATGATCGGCGGGGCGACGACGAGCCGCGTGCATACCGCGGTCAAAATCCATCCAAATTACGCGCGCGGCCAAGCGGTTTACGTCACTGACGCCAGCCGCGCCGTNGGGGTGGTGTCGTCGCTTTTGTCGAAAGAGGGCAAGGCCGACTATATCGCGGGTCTGCGGGCGGAATATGCGAAGGTCGCGGAGGCTCATGCGCGCGCGGAAAGCGACAAGCAGCGCGTGACGCTCGAACGTGCGCGCGCCAACGCGCTCGCGATCGATTGGGCGGACTATACGCCGCCCAAGCCGCGCTTNTTGGGCGTGCGCAGCTTCGAGGATTACGATCTCGCCGAGCTGGTCGAAAGCATCGACTGGACGCCGTTTTTCCAGACCTGNGGGCTCAAGGGACGCTATCCCGCGATTCTCGACGACGAGAAGCAAGGCGAAGCGGCGCGCAGCCTGTTCGCCGACGCCCTGGCGATGCTGAAGCGCATCGTCGACGAGAAATGGTTTCGACCGCGCGCCGTGATCGGGTTCTGGCCCGCCAACGCCGTCGGCGACGACATCGCGCTCTACGCCGACGAGACGCGCGAAACGCCGTTGGCGACGTTCTTCACCTTGCGCCAGCAACTGACCCGGCGTGACGGCAAGCCCAATCTCGCCTTGGCGGATTTCGTCGCGCCGAAGGCGACCGGCAAGGCCGACTATATCGGCGCCTTCGTCGTCACCGCGGGGCCCGAGGAAGAGGAGGTCGCACGCCGCTACGAGCGCGCTAACGACGATTATGGCTCGATCATGGTGAAGGCGCTCGCCGACCGTCTCGCGGAGGCGTTCGCCGAACGTCTGCATGAGCGCGTGAGGCGGGAGTTCTGGGGATATGCGCCCGACGAGAACCTCACCAACGCGCAACGGATCGCCGAAGAGTATCGCGGCATCCGCCCCGCGCCGGGCTATCCGGCCCAACCCGACCATACCGAGAAGGCGACCCTCTTCCGTCTGCTCGACGCCGAACGTGCGGCCGGCGTCGCCCTGACGGAGAGTTTCGCGATGACGCCCGGCTCCTCTGTGTCTGGCCTCTATTTCGCTCACCCCGACGCCTACTACTTCGGCGTCGCCAAGGTCGAGCGTGACCAGGTCGAGGATTACGCGGCCCGCAAAGGCATGACCGTCAACGAGGTCGAGCGCTGGCTCGGCCCGGTGTTGAACTACGATCCGACGCGCTACCGCGTCGCCGCCGCGGAGTAAGGCGCGAGCGCCTGTCATCGCGGATCGGCGTCGACTTTCCGTCGTCGACGCCGGTCGACCCAACGCTCGCGAGGCGCAACCCGCGACGTCTCGCAAAACACGCCCGCGCACGAAAAGGCCCGCCGTCTTCGGCGGGCCTTCTTCAGTTTGACGCTATGTCGCAGATCAGTTCTGGACGTAGGTGATCTTGCCGTCGGCGCCCTTCTTCCAGGTGTACATCACGTAGTCGGGACGGGTGATGTCGCCCTTGGCGTCATAAGCGATGTCGCCGATGACGGTCTTGAACGGCTTGCCGGCGTGCATGACTTCGGCGACCTTCTTGGTGTCGGTCGTCTTGGCCTGCTCGATCGCCTGCTTGTAGATCTGAACAGCCGCGTAGCTGTAGAGGGTGTAGGCTTCCGGCTTGAAGTTCTTGGCTTCGAACTTCTTGACGACCTCAGCCGCCTCCGGACGCTTCATCGGGTTCGGCGGGAAGGTCATCAGCGTGCCTTCGACGCCGGGGCCGCCGATCGAGGCGAACTCGTCGGAGGTGATGCCGTCGCCCGACATCATCACGGCCTTGACGCCCTGGTCGCGCATCTGGCGCACGATCAGGCCGCCTTCGGTGTGCAGACCGCCCCAATACACGAAGTCGGCGCCCGAGGACTTGATCTTGGCGACCAGCGCGGAGAAGTCCTTCTCGCCGGTGTTCACGCCTTCATAGAGCACTTCCTTGACGCCGAGGGCGTTCATCGCCTTCTTCGTCTCGTCGGCGAGGCCCTTGCCGTAGGTGGTCTTGTCGTGAACGACGGCGACCTTCTTGCCCTTGGCGTTTTCGGCCAGATACTTGCCGGCGACGGCGCCTTGCTGATCGTCGCGGCCGCAGGTGCGGAACACGTTCCACTTGCCCTTGTCGGTCAGGGTCGGGTTCGTCGAGGCCGGGGTGATCTGAAGGATGTTGTTGTCGGCGTAGACGTCCGAGGACGGGATCGACACCGACGAGTTGAAGTTGCCGACCACAAACTTGACGCCGTCGCCGACGAATTTGTTGGCGACCGAAACGCCCTGCTTGGGATCGGACACGTCGTCGCCCTTCAGCAGCTCGACCTTCTGGCCGAGAATGCCGCCGGCCGCGTTGATGTCGGCGATCGCCTGTTCGACGCCGTTNNGACGGTTTCGAGCGCCGAAGGCGGCGTTGGGGCCGGTGATCGGACCGGCGACGCCGATCTTGATCTGCGCCTGAGCGGCGCCGGCGTAAGCAAGGCCGGCCGCCAGAATCAGGCCGGTCATGAACGTCTTCTTCATTCAGTCTCTCCCTATGAAAACATGGCCCGTCGGCCCATTCATCCGTCGAGCCGTTCTGCTCGTTCGCCTGTTCGAAGCCTTGCGGCTCTTCTGTCGTTAAGACGCTCCGCCCGGTGGTCGGCGGCGCGCCGTGACACGGACCATCCTCCTTTTCGGACGGTCTGTCACCCTCTCTCCGTCAAGCGTCCCTACCAAGCCCGGGCCTCACGGGGAGCTTGCGGCCAACCAAGAGTATTGGCGCGCCATTTGAGCGTCTCGCCGCACCCGGTAGGCCATCGCGGCGAAGACGGAGAGAATCACATAGGCCAGCGCCCAACGCGCCAGCCCACCGATCGGATTGGCGAGCGACAGGAAGAAATCGCCATCGAACAGCGCATAGGATAAGAATCGAACCGCCGCGGCGACCACAACCGTATAGACGAAGACCTGCTTGATCGGCCGCCAGGTGCCCGCCACCGCGCGACCCGTCGCCCAAGCGGTCGCGCCGCCGAGGATGAAGGTCAACAGGACGAAGGGCCACAGGCCGGTGTCGCTCCAAGGAACGGCGCTCATCAGTGGCCTCCTTCCAGATAGGCGGCGCGCACTTCGGGTTTGGCCAGAAGCTCCGCGCCCGAACCCGACATGGTGACGGCGCCGTTGACGAGAACGTAAGCGCGATGGGCGAGTTTGAGCGCGTGAAACGCGTTCTGCTCCACGAGAAAGACGGTCAGTCCGTCCTTGCNGGTTGGCTCCTTAATCACCTCGAAGATCGACTTGACCACCAGCGGGGCAAGGCCGAGAGAGGGCTCGTCGAGCATCAGAAGACGGGGTCTGCTCATCAAGGCGCGCGCGATCGCAAGCATTTGCTGCTCGCCGCCCGACAGCGTGCCGCCGCGTTGATGCATGCGCTCCTTCAGACGCGGGAACATCGCGAAGACGCGTTCGAGGTCCTGATCAAAATAGGCGAAGTTGTTGATCGACGCGCCCATCTGAAGGTTTTCGTAGACCGTCATGCGCGGGAAGATGCGACGACCTTCCGGCGATTGGGCGATGTTGAGGCGCGCGATGTGATGGGGCGCCATGCGTGTGATGTCATGGCCGTCGAAGCGAANTCCGCCGCGCCGCGGGCGCGGCGCGCCGAACACCGTCATCATCGTCGTCGACTTGCCGGCGCCGTTGGCGCCGATCAGCGTAACGATTTCGCCTTCACGAACGTCGATGTCGATGCCCTTGAGAGCCTGGATCTTGCCATAATAGGTCTCCACGCCGCGCAGCGAAAGCAGCGAGGCACCGGCGGCCGGAGCGGAGGACGCTTGTGCGGGGCGGTCACGACAGCTCCTCCTCGACGGCGGCCACTTCGGAATCGTCGACACCGAGATAGGCTGCGATGACCTTGGNNGATCGGATTTAACCTCTTCGGGCGTCCCGTCGGCGATCTTCGTGCCGTAGTCGAGCACGACGACATGATCGGAAATCTGCATGACCACCGACATGTCATGTTCGATCAAAAGGACCGACGTGTCGAAATCGGATCGGATCGATCGCAGCAACGTGTTCAGCCCAGCGACCTTCGGATTAAGGCCCGCCGCCGGCTCGTCGAGGCACAA
This sequence comes from Rhodoblastus sp., assembly GCA_013693735.1. GTDB lineage: Bacteria > Pseudomonadota > Alphaproteobacteria > Rhizobiales > Beijerinckiaceae. The sequence goes on from CP059255.1 coordinate 2,090,033, forward strand.
CAAGACGGGATTGGTGCACATCGCACGCGCGATTTCGAGCCGACGCTGGTCGCCATAGGCGAGTTCGCCGGCAGGATCGTCGGCTTTGTCGATCAGGTTGATCTTTTCGAGCCACATCTTTGCGAACTCGATCGATTTGGCCTGCGCGTCGCGGTAGCGGCGGGAGCCGAGAAGGCCGCCGATGGTCCAATTCGACTCGCGCATCGCTTCATTGTGCTGGGCGACCAGCAGATTCTCCAGAACCGTCATGCCCTGGAACAGGCGGATGTTCTGAAACGTGCGCGCGACCTTCGCCTTCTCCGAAATTTCGAAGTCCGGCATACGTTCGAGCAGATAAAGATCGCCTTCAGGGAAGCGCTGATTGCGCACAGGCGACGCCGTCAGCGCGGCGACGTCCGCGGCGGTGGCGCGGCCGGAGCGCGCCAGAGCGAGCCGGCCTTCGGTCGGCTTGTAAAAGCCAGTCACGCAGTTGAACACCGTCGTCTTGCCGGCGCCGTTCGGGCCGATCAACGCAGTGATGTCGCCGCGCCCGACCTGAAAGGACAGGTTGTTGACGGCGACGAGGCCGCCGAAACGCATCGTCAGATGTTCGACGACGAGGGGATCGACTTGCCAGCGCATCAGCCGTGGCCCTCCCCGACGAGATCGCTGGACACGGATTTGCGCTCCTTAAGGAAGGCGGAGGGCGTGCGCGAGGAGATGAGGCCGCGCGGCTTCCAGATCATCATCACCACCATCGCGAAACCGAAAATCAGCATGCGATAGAGGGCAGGATCGAAATCGGGGCCGAAAATCTGCTTCGTCCACTCAGCCGCGCAGGATTTCGGTGCCGCCGATCATCAAGGTCGCCGCGATGGCGACGCCGATCTGAGACCCCATGCCGCCGAGAACGACGACCGCAAGGATGATCGCGGACCNCAGAAAGGTGAAGCTCTCCGGGCTGACGAAGCCCTGGCGAACCGCGAAGAACGACCCCGCGAAGCCCTCGAACATCGCGCCCAGCGCGAAGGCGGTGAGCTTGGTGTTGGTCGTGTTCATGCCCAGCGAGCGACAAGCGATCTCATCCTCGCGCAAGGTTTNCCACGCGCGACCTATCGGCATCTTACGAAGCCGCAGCGTCGCGAAATTGGTCAGCAGCGCCAGCGCTAAGATCAGATAGAATANAAACATTTTGATGTGCAGAGGAGAGAATTCCAGACCGAAGCGCGCGGCGAAGCCGGAATCGCTCGCATTGAACGGAATTCCGAAGAACGTCACTTTCGGGATGCTCGAAATGCCGGCGTTGCCGTTCGAAANATCCGTCCAGTTGATCAGCACGACGCGGATGATCTCGCCGAACGCCAACGTCACGATGGCGAGGTAGTCGCCGCGCAGCCGCAACACAGGGAAGCCCAGCATCATCCCCCAAAAGGCCGCCAGGATGCCGGCCATCGGCAGGCAGATCCAGAACGACAAGCCGAAATGGGTGGACAGAAGCGCGTAGGAATAGGCGCCGACAGCGTAAAACGCGACGTAACCCAGGTCCAGCAGGCCGGCGAGGCCGACGACGATGTTGAGGCCCCAGCCCAACATCACGTAGATCATGATCTGGACGCCGTAATTGTCGATCCATTTCAAAGCGCCGCCCGATCCGGCCGCGGCGATCGCGATGAAGGGGAAGGCGACCAGGAAACCTATTCCCAAGGGACCTATGATCTTGGACCATTGGACGCCCTTGGGGTGCGCCTCGGCGATCTTCGCCTCGGGCTCGGAGGGCGCGATCAGATCGGCGCGATTCTCCACCAATGCGCGTTCCTGTCTCGCGGCGTGGAGGCCGCGCAGGAACACAGCGACGAAGGCGAGGCCCGCGCAGAGCGGAATCCACCACCAGCGCTGAATCAGCACAAGGCGGTTGGACATGTCCTGCTCGGTTTTCAGAACAAGGACCGGAAAGGCCAGGCCCGCGCCGATAAGGGCGGCGAACAGGGCGTCGCGCATGATGGGCGAAGACGCGCGGGTCTCCGCCGGTTTGGCGCCGGAAGCGTTCGTCATGGTCACACCTTCTCGACNTTCAGGGCGGCCGAGAAGGCCGGAGGGCATGAAGATGAGCGTGATCGCGAGGATCGAAAAGGCCGCGACATCCTTGTAGTCGGACGAAAAATAATGCGACCACATGGTCTCGATGAGGCCGATCAGCAAGCCGCCGACCACTGCGCCGGGCAAGGAGCCGATGCCGCCCAAAACCGCCGCCGTGAACGCCTTCACGCCGGGCACGAAGCCGTCCGCGAAATTGATGACGCCGTAGCGGATCATGTAGAGCACGCCCGCGATGGCGGCGAGCGACGCGCCGATCACGAAGGTGATCGAAATGGTGCGGTCGACGTCAATGCCAAGCAAAGACGCCATCTTCCGATCCTGCTCCACCGCGCGCTGGGCGCGGCCGANGCGGGTGCGCTGCACGAGATACCAGAAGCCGATCAGGAGCACCGCCGTCACAGTGATGATGAGGAGATAGGCGTAAGGAAAATTGATGCCGACGCCGCCCTCAGGGCCGCGCAGAAAGCAGTTCGGCGCCTCGCCGGCGATGCAGACGCCGCCTTCGATCTGCGGCGGGATCGGCTTGTTGCGCGGGCCTTGCACGACCTGCACGAAATTCGACAGGAAGATCGACATGCCGATCGCCGAAATGAGCGGCGCGAGCCGGAACGAGCCGCGCAGCGGCCGATAGGCGACGCGCTCGATGGTCCAGTTCCACAACGACGTCACCGCCATCGATCCGACGACGATCAGCACGAAGGCGACAAGCAGGCCGGCTCCCTGCATCGGCAAACCGACGATCTGGCTCAGCGCGAGATAGAAAATGAGCGCCACGAAGGCGGAAAGCATGAACACGTCGCCGTGGGCGAAGTTGACCATGCCGATGATGCCGAAAACCATCGTGTAGCCGATGGCGATCAGGCCATAGATCGAGCCCAGCGTGAGGCCGTTGATCAATTGTTGGACAAAGTCTTCCATTCGCTGACGCAACTCCCCCTGTCAGCGCGACGAAGCAAGCCCCGTGCCGACGCGACCGGGTCTGTCCCGGTTTCTGACGCCGAGGCGACAAAGCTGCCGCCCGCCATACCGTCACGCTAGCAAGCCGGCGCGAGGGCGGCAATCTGAAACGCGAACGTTTTCACATCGACGAGAGCAAATTTCCGCCGGAAAGACGGGACGTGCGCGAGCGGGGCGTTCGGCGGCGGCGGCGTTCAGCGTTCGCCACGCGGCGGGCGAGGGCGGGCTTTCGGGTTCGTCTTGCGCGAGGCGGCTTTGACCGCGGCCCCGATTTCTTTCGGGGACGCCTTTCCGCCGGCCGCGCGGCTCGCGCCGGCTGCGCCGCCTTTGCCTTCGTCCTAGAGGCTTTCGCCGTAAGAGCGGTCGTCGTGGCTGATTTTCCGGCGCCCGCCGCTTGGGAGGGCGCCTTTCCGGTTCTCGGCGCGGAATGCGCGCTTCGGCGCGCCTTCGTCGGACCGGCTTTGGCGGGCCCGATCGCGACGCCGCGCTTTCGCTTTTCGACGTCGTGATCGCTTCGACGCGCGCTGGCGCGGGCGCCGACGCCCTCGTTCTTTCGCTTTCTTCGTTTTGGAGCCGGACGCCGTCTCGCGGGCCTTAGCGGTCGTCGACGCCGTCTTGGAGGCCGCTTTTTGCGGCCGAGGCGCCGAGCGGCGCGGGCGGCTTCAGGGCGGCGGCCGCCGGGCCGGGCGGCGGCGCGCGCGCGAGGCGGCCGCACGCGCCGCCGCGGCGGGCTTGAGCCGCGCCAGACCCTTGCTGGCGGTCGCGGATTTGCGGGCGCCGCGCCGCGCCGCGCCTTGCGGGGCGGTTCGGCGAGAGCGGCCAGAACGGCCGCGGCGAAGTCCTGCGGCCGCTCCACGGCGGACAGATGCGCGGCGTCGAGCGTGACGAAGCGCGCGCCGGGAACCGCGTCGGCGACGGCCTTGCCCATCGCCGGCGTGACGCCAGGGTCGTTCGCTCCCACGATCACGGTCGTTTCGCCGACGGCGTCGCGCAATCCCCAGCGCTGATCCATGTCCCGAATGGCGGCCGCGCAGGACGCGTAGCCCGCCGGGTCGGTCGCCTCGAAGGTCGCAACGACGCGCGCGAGCGCTTCAGGCTGCGTCGCATGGAAATGCGGCGTGAACCAGCGCTCCATGACGCCCGCCGTCAGGCCGGACATGCCGGCGCGCGCGGCGCGGATGCGCGCGTTCCACAGATCGGGCGGACCCATCGACGCCGCCGTGTTGCACAGGACGACGCGGTCAAGTCGCTCGGGCGCGTGGCGCAGCAGCCATTGGCCCACCATGCCGCCCATCGACAGGCCGACGAAATGCGCTCGCTCCACGCCGAGATCGTCGAGGATGGCGAGCGCGTCGTCGGCGAGCTCGGCGATGGAGGTCGGGCGCGCGACGACGACGCTGCCGCCATGTCCCCGGGAGTCGTAGCGCACGACGCGATAGGAGCGAGCGAGGATCGGAGCGACCGCGTCCCACATGGTCAGGTCGCATCCCAGCGCATGCGACATCAGAATGACGGGCGCGCCTTCAGGCCNCTCAACCTTGACGCGAAACCGCTCGCCGCCGCCCGCGCTCTCACTCATTTGCGCTCTCCAGCCGAAATCTGGCGTGTCCGTCGAAGGCATAGCAGCCGGGTCGGAGGCTGGCAAAGTCGGCCGCCGCTATGCGTGCGGCGGGGCGCCGTCCAGCCCATTTCGCGAGCCACCACAAGGCCCAGCAACAAGATCGCGTCCGGCTCGACCATCAGGATCGCGGCCGGCGCCTTTCCCACTCGCGTCAGCCCAGAAGGACAGAAGAGGACGACGACGAGCCGATCGCGCCCGGAAGCGCGAGCATACGCCCGGCGAGGCTTCGGCCAAGTTGGGGTGACGCACGTCGATGACGACGCCGGTCGTCGGATCGACGCCGCCCCAAAGCTGATCGGCGCGTCGAGCTTAAGCAGTTCGGCGCGGCCGGGCGCGCCCTCGATCAAGAGGGTCATCGCCAGACGCTTTCGTCGCGCAGAACGCGGCCGGCCACTGCGCTTTCCACGCAATCCTCCAGCGAACCGAACACGGTCTGATGCCGGGTCGCGCCCGGGGCGTAGTGGGCGAATTTGCCGGAATTCGTCATCAGCACGCCGGACGACCCCTTTAGAATCGGGGTGACGACGACGCATGTGTCGGCGACCAGCGTGACGCCCGCGTCCTCCAGTCGGGCTCGGCCGCCATCGGCGTCGAGCGCTGTCATGACATGGCGCCCGAGGCAGGCGTAGAAGGGAAGAGCGACGCGGCGACCCGCAAGGGCGCGCTCCAGCGCCGCGCATTCGGCGCGCGAAAGATGCGGGCTGCCGATCGCCACGGCGTCGAGCGCGCCGTCGCCGGCGGCTGTCGAAAGGGCGTCGCGGGCGGCGACGAGATCGGCGAGCGAGGNGCGCATGACGGCGCGCGGCGGCGCGCCGGTGAACGCCGTGTCGCGCGTCGACGCCTCCGGCGTGACGCCGACCACATGGAACAGCGCCACCGCGCCGGACGAAGCGGCGGCGGCGCCAAGCGCCTTCAAGCGATCTTCGGTGGCGTGGCCGGCGAGTCCGTCGAGCGCGGCGACCTCGGCGCCGACGGCTTTGCCGAGCCAGGAGCCCAGCGCGGGATAGAGCACGTCGGCGCCGCGAAGCTGCGGCGACAGATGATTCAGATCGACGAGGATCGTCGCCACGCGATTTTGATCGAGGTGAAGCCCCGTCAAAGGCGCGCAGCNCGAGATCGCGCAAGCGACGTCAAGAAAGTCGCCGTAGCGGTTGGTGCGCGCGCCGAGAACGGAGTTGCAGAAGACGACGGCGTTCGATTCGCCCCAGGCGACTTGATCGCCCGGATCGGGACGGTGCCCGGCCTGATAGGGCGCGCAGGTCCATGTCGGGCGGCACCCCATCGCCTCGTAGGCGCGCATCAGGCGACGCGCCATCGAGCGGGCGGGCTCCTGAAGCCGCACCGTGCGCGCGCGCAGCAGATCGAGCGCGCCGACGTTCAGCGTGGTCGGCACGGCGACGCGGGCGGCGCCCTCAACCAGACGCTCGGCGAACAATGTTCCCGAATCGCCGTGATAGAGGCAGCCGTCGACATGGGAGGAGACGATCGGGACAAGGCTCGGCGCGCCGAGCAGACGCGCGGCCTCGACGACGATGCGCATCGCCATCGCGGCGCCAGGCGCGGCTTCATCGGCGAGCGTGGCGCGCTGAGCCGGGGTGAGCAGCGTCATGAGCGCGCCGTCGTGACGGCCGCGTAGGCGCCAAGGCCCATCAACGCCGCGCCGCCGGCGCGATTGAAAACGGTCACCGCGCGGGGATCGCGCGTCATCGCGCGGGCGCGCGAGGCGAGCGTCGCGTAGGCGAAGGCGTTGAGGAAGGCGAGCGTCAGGAAAGTCGCCTCCATGACGATCATCTGGGTCAGCCAATCGGCCCGCGGGTCCATGAATTGCGGCACGAAGGCCACGANAAACACGATGCTCTTCGGATTGAGCGCCGTCACCAGCCAGGCATGCGCCAACATCCGCCACGGAGGGACGTCGTCGTCGCNGGGCCNTCCACGCGCAGCGCCGCCGGCGCGCCACAACTTCCAGCCCATCCAAACGATATAGGCCGCGCCTGCCCAGCGCAGAGCGGCGAAAAGGGTCGCGGAGGCCGACAGCACAGCCCNCAGGCCGACCAAAGACAGCGTCATCGCCGTGAAATCGCCGAGGGCGACGCCGGCCGCCATCGGCAGCGCCGCGCGCATCCCGCGCCCAAGCGCATAGGAGACGACGAGCAAAATCGTCGGGCCGGGGATGACGAGCAAAACAAAAGTAGCCGCCGCGAAGGCGAGCCAAGCCTGAAACGACATGCGAAACTCCCGAGTCCGAAACTCCCGAGTCCGAAACTCCTGCGTCCGAAGCTCCTGGGTCCGAAACTCCTGCGTCGATCGAAGCATAGGCCGCGCAGGCGTCGAGGGGGCGAGGGGCAAAGGTGAACGAAGGGTCGAGGCGACGCGCATTGCGTCGGGCGGGCGCGTCTGTATTCTGACCGGAAGACATGGGAGGAGGCGTCGCAATGGCGATGACGATGCGGGGAGAGGTCGTCCTCCCGGCGGACAAGCAGACCGTTTGGGCCAAGCTGAACGACGCCGAGACCCTCAAGGCGTGCATTCCAGGATGCCAGTCGCTGGAGAAGACCTCCGACACCTCGCTTGAGGCGGTCGTGAAGGTCAAGGTCGGCCCTGTCGGCGCCACCTTCAAGGGCAAGGTCGAGTTGCTCGATCTCGATCCGCCGAACGGCTACCGAATCGTGGGCGAGGGCTCGGGCGGCATCGCCGGCTTCGCCAAGGGCGGCGCGAAAGTCGGGCTTTCCGACAGAGAGGGCGGGGGCACGACGATGACGCATGACGTCGAGGCCAACGTGGGCGGTAAAATCGCGCAGCTGGGCTCCAGACTGATCGACGGCGTCGCCAAGAAAATGGCGGACCAGTTCTTCGCGAATTTCGCGAAGGCGGTGACCGGCGAGGCGGTGACGCCTCAGGCCGAGCCTGCTTGACACCGCGTTTGAGCGCGATTCACACTCTTGGACATTCTAAGCGAAACTCAAAATCGACCGCCGAAGCGCCATAAGGCGCGCGGCTGAACGGAGCCAAGCGACCGCCCGGCGAATGGCGGCGCGCCTCAGCGGTCCTGCGTGGAGGAACCGATGATTTCGATTTCGATGACGGTGAACGGCAAGCCCGTGAAGGGGACCGTCGATCCGCGCACGTTGCTGGTGCAGTTCTTGCGCGAAAACCTGCGCCTGACCGGAACGCATGTCGGCTGCGACACCAGCCAATGCGGCGCCTGCGTGGTGCATGTCGACGGCAAGGCGATCAAATCCTGCACCACGCTCGCCGCCACCTGCGACGGCGCGACGGTGACGACCATCGAGGGGCTCGCCAAGGGCGACCAGCTGCATCCGATGCAATCGGCGTTCCGCGATAATCACGGGCTGCAATGCGGCTTCTGCACGCCGGGCATGATCATGACCGCGGTCGATCTGGTGAACCGCAAGGGCCACGATCTCGACGAGCACACGATNCCGCGAGGGCTCGACGGCAATATCTGCCGCTGCACGGGCTACCACAACATCGTCAAGTCGATCGCGCAGGGCGCGAAGGACATGAAGACTGCCTGAAAACCGCTTGATCGAGCCGCGCGCAACGGCCGCAAGAGCCGCGCAGGCGTTGAGGATTCTCTGGGAGGTGACATGACCGCGACCGCCAATTCCGCTTCCGCGACGGGCGTCGGCGCTTCCGTCAAGCGCAAGGAAGATCATCGCTTCGTCACCGGCAAGGGCAAGTATGTGGACGACATCAATCGTCCCGGCCAGGCGCACGCCTTCTTCCTGCGCTCGCCGCACGCGCATGCCGCGATCCGGTCGATCGACGCGTCGCAGGCGCTCGCCGCGCCGGGCGTGGTCGCCGTGTTCACCGGAGACGATCTCGCCGCCGACAAGATCGGCGGGCTGATCTGCGGCTGGATGATCCATTCGAAAGACGGCTCGCCGATGAAGGCAGGCGCGCATCCCGCTCTGGCGCAGGGCAAGGTGCGCTATGTCGGCGATCATGTCGCCGTCGTCATCGCCGAGACGCTCGCGCAGGCGCGCGACGGCGCCGAGAAAATCGTCGTCGATTACGACGTCCTGCCCGCCGTGGTCGATCTGAAGACGGCGACGACGTCCAAGACCGTCGTTCACGACGTCGCGCCGGACAACACCGTCTTTAATTGGCATCTGGGCGACAAGGGCGCGGCGGACGCGGCGTTTTCGCGCGCGGCCCACGTCACCAAGCTCGATCTGGTCAACAATCGTCTCGCCCCGAACGCGATGGAGCCGCGCGCGGCTGTCGGCGAATTCGACGACGGGACGGACGGCTACACCTTGTGGACGACGAGTCAGAACCCGCATGTCGCGCGGCTGGTGCTGTCGGCCTTCATCGGCATCGCGCCCGAACACAAGCTGCGCGTGATCGCGCCGGACGTGGGCGGCGGCTTCGGCTCGAAGATTTTCATCTACGCCGAAGAGACGGTGTGCGTGTGGGCGGCCAGGAAGGTCGGGCGGCCGGTGAAGTGGACGGCGGACCGCACCGAAGCCTTCCTCGCCGACGCGCATGGCCGCGACCATGTCACCCACGCCGAGATGGCGCTCGACGCGGGCGGCAAGATTCTNGGCCTGCGCGTGCATACGACGGCCAATCTNGGCGCCTATCTGTCGACCTTCTCGTCGTCGGTGCCGACCTATCTCTATGCGCCGTTGCTGTCGGGACAATACGACATTCCGGCGATCTACGCCGAGGTCGACGCGGTTTACACGACCACCGCGCCGGTCGACGCCTATCGCGGCGCTGGGCGGCCTGAGGCGACTTTCGTGATCGAGCGTCTGTGCGAAATCGCGGCGCGCGAAATCAAGATGGACCCGGCCGAGTTCCGCCGGAAGAATTTCGTGCGCAGCTTCCCGCACCAGACTCCGGTGATCATGTGCTACGACGCGGGCGACTACGAAGCCTCGCTGAACAAGGCGATGGCGGCCGCCGACGTNGAAGGGTTCGCCGCGCGCCGCGCCGAAAGCGCCAGGCGCGGCAAGCTGCGCGGTCTGGGATATTCGGCCTATATCGAGGCGTGCGGGATCGCGCCTTCGGCGGCCGTGGGCTCGCTCGGGGCGGGCGTCGGGCTGTGGGAGTCGGCGGAGGTGCGGGTCAATCCGATCGGAACGGTCGAAATCCTGACCGGGTCGCATAGCCACGGGCAGGGCCACGAGACGACGTTCGCGCAACTCGTGTCGCAGCGCCTCGGCATTCCGATCGACAACGTCTCCATCGTCCACGGCGACACCGACAAGGTGCAGATGGGCATGGGCACCTATGGCTCGCGCTCCGGCGCGGTCGGCATGTCGGCCATCGTCAAGGCGCTCGACAAGATCGAAGCCAAGGCGAAGAAAGTCGCCGCGCATGTGCTGGAGGCCGGCGAGGGCGACATCGAATTCAAGAACGGCCAGTTCACGGTGAAGGGCACCGACAAGGCGATCGATTTCGGTTCGGTCGCCTTGCAGGCCTATATCGCGCACAAGTTCAACGGGCAGNNGCTGGAGCCGGGCCTGAAGGAGAGCGCGTTCTGGGATCCCACCAACTTCACCTTCCCCGCCGGCGTGCATATCTGCGAGGTCGAGGTCGATCCCGACACCGGCGGCGTCGCCATCGCGAAATGGACGGCGGTCGACGATTTCGGCGTGCTCATCAATCCGATGATCGTCGAGGGGCAGGTGCATGGCGGCATCGCGCAGGGCGTCGGCCAGGCCCTGCACGAGGGCGTCGTCTATAACAGCGACGGGCAGCTGCTTTCGGCGAGCTATATGGATTATCAGATGCCGCGCGCCGGCGACCTGCCATCCTATCATGTCGAGACGACCGAGACACGTTGCCCGTCCAATCCGCTCGGCATCAAGGGATGCGGCGAGGCGGGCGCGATCGCCGCGCCGCCGGCCGTCATCAACGCCATCACCGACGCGGTGGGCCACGAAAACGTGGCCATGCCCGCGACCCCAAGGTCNGTGTGGCGCGCCGCGCAATCCGCGCGGGCTTCGTCCGCCGCCTGATCCGGGAGAGAGCCATGTATCCTTTCACCTATGAGCGCGCGCATAGCGTCGAGGCGGCGGCCAACGCGCTGGCGGGCGAGGCCGACGCGAAGTTGCTTGCGGGCGGGCAGACGCTGCTTCCGGCGATGAAGCTGCGCCTCAACGCGCCGTCCAAGCTCATCGATCTCGGCAAGCTCGGCGACCTGAAGGGCGTGCAGGTCACGGCGGAAGCCGTGAGCGTCGGCGCGATGACGCCGCACGCGACGGTGGCGGCCGACGCGGAGGTCGCCAAGGCGATTCCCGGTTTGAGCGAGCGGCCAAGCTGATCGGCGATCCGGCGGTGCGCCACAAGGGCACGATCGGCGGCTCGATCGCCAATAACGACCCGGCGGCGGATTATCCCGCCGCCTGTCTGGCGCTCGGGGCGACCATCGTCACCAACAAGCGCCAGATCGTCGCGGGCGACTTTTTCAAGGGATTGTTCGAAACGGCGCTCGCGGACGGCGAGATCATCACCAAGGTGACGTTTCCGCGCGCCGAGACGTCCGCTTACGTGAAGTTCCGCAATCCGGCTTCTCGCTTCGCGCTGGTCGGCGTGTTCGTCGCCAAGACGGCGCAGGGCGCGCGCGTGGCGGTGACCGGCGCCGGTTCGTCGGGCGTGTTTCGCTGGAAAGAAGCGGAAGCCGCGCTCGACAAGGCCTGGAGCGAGGCTTCCGTCGCGGGGCTGAAGGCGTCGGCCGACGGCTTGAACGCCGACATTCACGCGGACGCCGAGTATCGCGCGCATCTGATCGGCGTGATGACCAAACGCGCGGTCGCGGCGGCGAGGTGAGTTCGGTCGCCGGCCATCCGCGCGCATGAGGAACGCGGTCGGACTTGCCGTCCGGCCGCGCTTCTTTGCGGAGACACGATGAAGAAAGCCGCGGTCGACGCCTCCGACGGGCCCAAGCCTGAAGGCGGGTATGCGTAAGCGATGCGCCTGGACGGGGCGCGCGCGTTGCTGTTCGTCAGCGGTCAGATTCCGGTCGGAGCCGACGGAACCGTGGCCGGCGATTTTCCCGCGCAGGCGCGTCAGGCATGGGCGAACGTGTTCGCGCAATTGCGGGCGGCGGAGATGGGGCCGGACGATCTCGTCAAGGTGACGATCTTCCTGTCGGACAGGCGTTTCGCCGAGGAGAACCGCAAGGCGCGCGAGGCGGCGCTGGGCGGACGGCGCGTGGCGCTGACCGTGATCATCGCGGGCATTTTCGATCCGGCGTGGCTGCTGGAGATCGAGGCTGTCGCCGCCCGATGAAGCGCGGAAAAGCGAAGTGGTGGCGGGCGGCCGCGCCGGCGCTATTGTCTCGCCAGTTCCGGCAAAGGGTGCTTCGTGACCGCGCTTCCCGCCACCGTCGAAGACGTCGAGAAACTGCTGTCGGGCGAGCGCTACGTCGCCGACCGCGCCCTCGCCATCGTGATCTTTCTGGCGCTGAGGCTCGGNCGCCCGCTGCTGCTCGAAGGCGAGGCGGGCGTGGGCAAGACCGAGATCGCCAAGGCGCTGGCGAGCGCCCTGGGGCGGCGACTGATCCGCTTGCAATGCTATGAGGGACTCGACGTCGCCACGGCCGTTTATGAATGGAATTTTCCTCGCCAGATGATGGAGATCCGGCTCGCGGAGGCGTCCGGCGAGACCGACCGCGAGCGGCTCGAACATGACGTGTTCTCCGAGCGCTTTCTGATCGAGCGGCCGCTGTTGCAGGCGATGCGGCCGCAGGCGGGCGGCGCGCCGGTGTTGCTGATCGACGANGCCGACCGAACCGACGAGGCGTTCGAGGCCTTTTTGCTGGAGGCGCTGTCGGACTTCCAGATCACGGTGCCGGAACTTGGCGTGGTGAAGGCGCAGCAGGCGCCGATCGTCATCGTCACGTCGAACCGCACGCGCGAGATTCACGACGCTCTGAAGCGGCGCTGTCTGTATCATTGGGTGGATTATCCCGATCTTGCGCGCGAAATCGCAATTCTCGCGGCGAAGGCGCCGCAGGCCGGGCCAAAGTTGACCGAGGCGCTGGTGCGTTTCGTGCAGGCGTTGCGCGGGCTCGATCTGTTCAAATCGCCGGGCGTGGCCGAGACGCTGGACTGGGCCAGCGCGCTGACGGAGCTGGACGCGGTCGCGCTCGATCCCGCGCTGGTCGACGACACGCTCGGCGTGCTGCTGAAATATCAGGACGACATCGCCGCCATNTCAGGCGCCAAGGCGCGCGAGATCGTGGCGCAGGTCGAGGCCGACATGAAGGCGAGGCCGTGAACGCGCCCGGCGCCGGCGCAGGCAAGCTCGCGGAGAACATCCTTCATTTCGCGCGGGCGCTGCGCGCCGCCGGCTTGCCGGTGGGGCCGGGCGCCGTGCTCGACGCCGTGGAGGCGGCGCAGGCGGTCGGCCTGGGAACGCGCGCCGATTTTTCNGCGACCTTGCAGGCGGTGTTCGTCAAGCGGCGCGATCAGGCGCCGATCTTTCGGCAGGCGTTCGACATCTTCTGGAAGAAGCGCGGCTTCCTCGAAAAGCTGATCGCGCTGATGAGTCCGATGGCGCAGGAGCAAAGCCCGCGATCGAAGCCGCCGCCGGCAGGGGCGGCGCGCGTCGCCGACGCCTTCGGCGCCAAGCCGCCGGAGCCGAAAAAGGCCGAGCAGGTCGTCGACATGCGTCTCACCATGTCGGCGCAGGAAATGCTGCAACGCAAGGATTTCGCGCAGATGAGCGCCGAGGAGACGGCGCAGGCGCGCAAGCTCATCGCGACGCTGGCGATGCCCGACGATCTGCGCGCGACGCGGCGCTGGCGGCCGGCGGCGCGCGGCGTCGTCGACGCGCGTCGCACGATGCGGCGGTCGCTGCGCGGCGGCGGCCAATCGATCGAACTGGCGCGGCGCGTGCGCGAGACGCGGCCGCCGCCGCTGGTGGCGATCTGCGACATCTCCGGGTCGATGAGCGACTATTCGCGGATTTTCCTGCATTTCCTGCACGCGCTCACCGAGAAGCGGCGACGCGTGCGGACGTTTCTGTTCGGCACGCGGCTGACCGAGGTGACGCGGGCGCTGCGGCTGCGCGACGTCGACGAGGCGCTGGCGATGTGTTCGCGCGACGTGCGCGACTGGTCGGGCGGGACGCGCATCGGCGCATCGCTGCGCGCGTTCAACAAGCGATGGGGCCGTCGCGTTCTGGGGCAGGGCGCCACCGTGCTGTTGATCACCGACGGGCTGGAGCGCGACGACGTCGACGTGCTGGCGCGCGAGGCCGAGCGGCTGGCGAAATCCTGTCGTCGGCTGATCTGGCTCAATCCGCTGCTGCGCTTCGATCGCTACGAGCCCAAGGCGCTGGGCNNGCGCGCGCTGCTGCCGCATGTCGACAGAATGCGCGCGATCCATAATCTGGCGTCCATGCGCGATCTGGTCGAGGCGCTGTCGNNCGCGACGACAGGGCCGGCGCGCTGGCGCGGCCGCGCGGCGCTACATTGAAGACATCGGCGTGAGGAGACGCTCATGCGCGCGAACGACGACGATATTCTCAGCACGGCGCAGCTCTGGCGCGAGCAAGGCAAGGGCGTGGCGCTGGCGACGGTGGTGGAGACCTGGGGCTCGGCGCCGCGGCCGATCGGCAGTCATCTCGTCATCGACGAGGACGGGCTGTTCCTTGGCTCCGTGTCGGGCGGCTGCGTCGAGGGCGACGTCGTCGCGCAGGCGCTGGAGGTGATCGAAACCGGCGCGGCGACGACGCTGGAATTCGGCGTCGCCGATGAAACCGCGTGGCGGGCGGGCCTGTCCTGCGGCGGGCGCATCAGCGTTTATGTCGAGCGGATCGACTGAAAGGCGGCCATGAAACTTGCGCTTCTCTCGCGTCTCAACGCGTTGCGCGCGGCGCGGCGGGGCGGCGTTCTCGTCACCGATCTGGCGTCGGGCGCGCAGCGCCTGCTGAGCGAGGACGATTTCTCCGGCGACGCGCTTGGCGAAGAGGCCGCAGCGGCGCTGCGCTCCGGGCGAAGCGCGATGGTCGAGCAGGACGGCCGCAAGGTCTTCCTCAACGTTCAGGCGCCGCCGACGCGTCTGATCATCGTCGGGGCGGTCCACGTGGCGCAGGCGCTTGCGCCGATGGCGGCGCTGTGCGGGCATGACGTCGCCATCGTCGATCCGCGCGGCGCATTTGCGTCGCCGGAACGGTTCCCGGACGCAAGGGTGCTCGCGAAGTGGCCGCAGGACGCCATCGCGGAGCTTGGCGGCCTCGATCGTCACACGGCCGTCGCCGCGATCACGCATGACCCCAAGATCGATGATCCGGCGCTTTCGGCGGCGCTTTCGGCCGGTTGCTTCTATATCGGCGCGCTGGGATCGCGAAAGACGCATGGCAAGCGCGTCGAGCGGCTCGCCGCGGCGGGGTTCACGACGGAGCAGATCGGGCGCATCAAAGCGCCGATCGGGCTCGACATCGGATCTGTCAGCCCGGCGGAGATCGCGACGTCTGTGCTCGCGCAAATCATCGAGGCGCAGCGCAAGAAGCCGCCGCGGCCATCGACATGAGGACCGAGCGATGAAATTCGGCCCTGTCGCGCCGCGCGACGCCGTCGGCGCGCGCCTGGCCCANCCCGTCGCGGCGGGCGCGCTGCGGTGGCGCAAGGGCGTCGAGGTCACGCAGGACATCGCCGCGGCCCTGGAAGCGGCGGGCGTCGCTCGGACGATCGTCGCGCGTCTCGACCCGGACGATCTGGGAGAGGACGAGGCGGCGCTCCGCATCGCCGAAGCCGCGCTCGGCCAGGGCTTGCGGGTTGAGTCGCCGTTCACGGGGCGCTGCAATGTGTTTGCGACCCATGCCGGGGTGCTGGTCATGGACGCTGCGGCGGTCGACGCGGTCAACGCTGTCGACGAGGCGGCGACGCTCGCGACGCTTCCGAACTATGCGTCTGTCGCCGCAGGCGAGATGGCGGCGACGGTCAAGATCATCCCGTTCGCCGCGCCGAGGCAGGTCGTCGAGGCTGCGGCCCGGGCGGCGCTGGGCGCTCTGAGGGTCGCGCCGTATCGCGCCATGTCGGTCGGCGTGGCGGCGACGCTCACCGATGGCTTCAAGCCTTCCATCGTCGCCAAAACCACCCGGGTTCTCGCAGATCGACTCGCGCCGACCGGCGCGCGCGTCGTCGCCGAACGGCGGACGCGTCACGAGGCCGAGGCCGTCGCCGAGGCGATCGCCGCGCTGTCGGCCAGTTGCGATCTGTTGGTGATCTTCGGGGCGTCGGCCATCGCCGACAGGCGCGACGTTCTGCCGCGTGCGCTTGAGCGCGCAGGGGGAGAGGTTTTGCGCCTCGGCATGCCGGTCGATCCGGGCAACCTGCTGATGCTGGGTCGACTTGGCTCCAAACCCGTGATCGGCGCGCCGGGTTGCGCGCGCTCACCGCGAGAGAACGGTTTCGACTGGGTGTTGCGCCGTATTCTGGCCGATCTTCCGGTCACGCCGGACGACATTCGTCGCATGGGCGTCGGCGGCTTGCTGAAGGAGATCGGAGCCCGCCCGCAACCTCGCGAGGGCNNGACGGCGGGGGCGACGCGCATGGCTGACGTCGCCGCGATCATCCTGGCGGCCGGGCGGGCCACGCGTTGGATCGCGTCGGGCGGCCGGGAGCCCTCAAAACTTCTCGCGCCCTGGCGCGGGCGGCCGATGGCGCGAGCGGCGGTGGAGGCGGCGCTCGCCAGCGCGGCGCGGCCGGCGATCGTCGTCACCGGGCATGAAGGCGCGCGGGTTCGGGCGGCGCTGGCCGGACTCGATCTCATTTTTGTTGAGAATCCGGACTACGCCGAGGGTATCTCAACCTCTTTGAGGGTCGGGCTTGCGGCTGTGCCGGCGCGCTGCGCGGGCGCGGTGATTCTGCTCGCCGACATGCCGAAGGTGAGCGCCGCGCTTATAGACGCGCTGATCGCCGGCTTCCGCGCGCAGCCAGAGGCGTTGGCCGCCGCGCCGCGCGGTCGCTCCGGGCTCGGCAATCCGGCGCTTCTAGGGCGTGGGCTGTTCGACCGGGCGGCGGGCCTGCTCGGCGACAAGGGCGCGCGGGCGCTGGTGGANGGGGCGGGCGCGCGACGGGTGGAGATCGACTGGCCCGAGGCGGAGACCATGTTCGACGTCGACCATGTCGACGCCACGCAGGATTCATAAGGCGGCGCGCTCAGGCGACCTGACGCTGCGAGACTGGACGCGATCCGCTGTCGTCGAGAAGCTTTTCGAAGGCGTCAAGGGGAGCGGGCGCGAGAACAGGTAGCCCTGCAATTCGTGGCAGCCCACGCCTTGAAGAAAGCGGTGCTGCTCGGGCGTCTCGATGCCCTCGGCGGTGACGGTGAGGCCGAGAGAGCGACCCAGATGCACCATCGATTCCACGATGATCGCGCTTTCGCCCGAGGGCTCCAGCGCCTCAAGGAACGAGCGGTCGATCTTGATCTTGTCGAAGGCGAAACGGCGCAGATAGATCAGGCTGGAATAGCCGGTGCCGAAATCGTCGAGCGCCATGCGGACGCCGCGCGCGCGCAACTCGATGATCATATCCTCCGCCTTCGCCTCGTCCGCGACGACCGCGGTTTCGGTCAGCCCAATTCGAGGCGGTGCGGGGAGGCCGGTTTCGTCAAGAATGCGCGCCACGTCGTCCAGAAAGCTATCCTTGCGGAACTGCAACGGAGACACGTTGACGGCCACGAACAAGTGCGAGGGCCAAGAGCGCGCGTCAAGGCAGGCGCGGCGCAGCACGAATTCGCCCAGCTGATCCATCAGGCCGCGCTCCTCCGCGAGGCCTACGAACACCGGCGGCGCGATGGATCCGAGCGTGGGGTGGATCCAACGCACCAGAGTCTCGGCGCCGACCAGCGTCACGCCGTCGATGGCGAAGAGAGGCTGGTAGTTCACGTGCAGTTTGCCCTGCGCGAGCGCCTGGCGCAGGTCGTCTTCCAGCTGCTTCTTGGACTTCAACTCGTCGCTGAGCTTGTCGGTGTAGACGGTGACCGGCGTGTTGTGGGCCTTGCCCTGCGAAAGCGCGACGTCGGCGCGACGAAGCAGCTCGCGGGCGGCGACATGCGACGCGCCGCCGCGCTCGCATGAGGCGAGGCCGACCATCACCTGAACCGTCAAGATGTCCGGCGCGTCCGGCGCGTGGCACATCGAATCGGCGATGGCGGAGGCGAGGCGGTCGCGCTGCGCGACGGTGAGGCTCGGCAGAATGGCCGCGAACTCGTCGCCGCCGACACGGGCGAGAAAACTTCCTGGCGGCGAGAGTTTCGTCAGACGCTCCCGCATCGCCAGAAGGATGGCGTCGCCCGCTTCGTGCCCGAAATTCTCGTTGACCTCGCGCAAACGGCGCAGGTTCACGTTCATCACCGTCAGCGCGTCGCAGCCGGGGTCGGTCGCCGCGATGCGACGCTCAAGCTCTTCGCGAAACTCCATGCGTCCGGGCAAGCCCGTCAGCGGATCGAGGCGAAGAGCGGCGTCGCGCGCCGCCATGCGTCGCGCCGATACGCCGAAGGCCAGCGCGGCCGCGGCGAGCGGCGCGGCGACGAGGGCGAAGGAGGAGGCTGTCGCGCCGAGCGCGGCGACGGAAAGGGCGGTTGCGCCGACGCAGATCGCCGCGGCGCCGGCGGCGCATGCGATTGAATCGCGCTTGGGCGATCGGTTCGCCTGTCTTTCACCCTGGTTGACGGTCATGGCAGGCCAAAACGACTCCTTCGCGAGATCAACTTAGCGGCACGCAGTTTAACAATTTGTTGCGCGTGGTGAACCGCATGTGTCTGGTTTCATGGCTTTCTTCGCGAGGATATTGACGTTTGGGAAGCCTCTCGGACGCGCGAAACGGCGTTCACATCAGCGCCATCCCTTTCAGGCTGGCGTGGCCGTTGCGCCCGACGATGATGTGGTCGTGAACCTGCACGTTCATCGCCTGACCGAGCGCGACGATCTCACGTGTCATTTNGACGTCGGCGGCGGAAGGCGTCGGATCGCCGGAGGGATGGTTGTGCACCAAAACGACGGCGGCGGCGCTGAGTTCAAGCGCGCGGCGCATGATCTCGCGGGAATAGACGGGGACATGGTCGATGGTGCCGCGGCCCTGCACCTCGTCGGCGATCAGGCCGTTGCGCTTGTCGAGAAACAGGACGCGGAATTCCTCGCGGTCGGAGAAAGCCATCGCGGCGCGGCAGCACTCGATCACGGCCGCCCAGGAGCCCAGCGATTCCCGTTGCGCGACAGCGCCGCGCGCCATGCGCCGGGCCGAGGCGGCGATCAGCGCCAGGTCGAATGCGACCGATTCGCCGACGCCCTTGATCTCCAGAAGCCGCTCGCGCGGCGCGCCGAGCACCTCCGCGAAGCTGCCGAAGCGCTTGATCAGAGCCTTGGCGAGAGGTTTGACGTCGCGGCGCGGCACGGCGCGAAACAGCGCCAGCTCCAGCAGTTCGTAATCGGGCAAAGCGTCGCCGCCGGCCTCGCGAAAACGCGCCTTGAGGCGTTCGCGGTGGCCGAGCCAATGCGGATCGTCTTCGCCAGGAGGGGCGCCCATCTCAGACGGCGTAGGGCGGTTTGTTCAATCCGGCAGGCGAGAGGGTGAAAATCTCGCACCCTGTCTCGGTCACCCCGACGGTGTGTTCGAACTGCGCCGACAGTTCGCGATCACGCGTCACGGCCGTCCAGCCGTCGGAGAGAATTTTCACCGCCGGCCGGCCCAGATTGATCATCGGCTCAATGGTGAAGAGCATGCCGGCTTTAAGCGGCGGGCCGTCGCCTGGCTCCCCATAGTGCAGAATGTTGGGTTCGTCGTGGAAAAGGCGGCCGAGGCCGTGCCCGCAGAAATCGCGCACGACCGAGCAACGCTCGCCTTCCGCATAGGTCTGGATGGCGTGGCCGATGTCGCCGGTCGTCGCGCCGGGTTTGACCGCGGCGATCCCGCGCTGGAGCGATTCGTAGGTCACGTCTATCAGGCGCGAAGCCTTGCGAGAGATCTCGCCGACGCAATACATCCGGCTCGAATCGCCATGCCAACCGTCGAGGACCAGCGTCACGTCGATATTGACGATGTCGCCNNCCCGCAGGGGCTTGTCGTCGGGAATGCCGTGGCAAACCACATGGTTGATCGAGGTGCAGGTCGCTTTCGGATAGCCGCGATAAAACAACGGCGCGGGAAAGGCGCCGTGGTCGCGGGCGAATTCGTAGATCAGGGCGTCGAGCGTGTTGGTCGCGACGCCAGGCTGGACCTTGTCGCACAGGAGATCGAGCGCCTGCGCGGTCAGGCGTCCAACCTTGCGCATCGCCTCGAAAGCTTCCGCGCCATGAAGTTTGATCTGTCCCGCGCGGCGACGCGCGTCGCCCTCGGCCTCGGCGAGTGTCATGGAGTTCCATCTATGCGGCGGCCGGCTGGCGTGCGGCCTTCGCTTGCAATCTAGGCGTTTGACGCCCTCGCGCAAGCTGGCCGCCGGGCGCGGCGGCGTGGTAGCGTCGGATATGGCTCCAGCCGTTCCGTCCCGCGCGCCGATCGAGGCCGAATTCGGCCGCTATGCGCCGTCCGCGCATCTGGCGCGCCTGATCGCGGCCACGCGCGCCTGCGGGATGGGCTGGGCGGGGAGCCGGAGGGCCTTCGCGTTGCGCAAGGTCGCCCAGAAGATCGCCGGCCCGGCCGCGCTCGACGTCGAGACCTTCGGAATGCGGATGCGTCTGACGGCCGCCGACAACTCCAGCGAAAAGCGCCTTCTTTACACCCCGCAATACGTCGACCCGGTGGAGCGCGGAATTCTCGACGCGCGTTTGCCCTGCGATGGCGTCTTCGTCGACGTCGGCGCCAATGTCGGCGCCTTCAGCCTGTTCGTCGCGGCGCAGCGGCCGCGTGGGCTGGTCGTGGCTGTCGAGCCGCAGGCCGAGATCTGCGCGCGGCTCGCGTTTCATGTTCGCGTCAATGCGTCATGCGCCATTCGCGTGGCGGAATGCGCGCTGGCCGACCGGGAAGGNGATGCTGAGCTGTTCGTCGATCCGCGCGACAAGGCGCGCGCTTCGATTCGCATGTTGGGCGGGGACGGAGCGCAGGAGCGGCGCCGTGTTCCGGCGACGACGCTCGCGGCTCTTTGCCGTCAGGAAAGAATCGAGAAAATCGACGCGCTGAAGATCGACGCGGGCGGGGCAGACGATCTCATTCTCGACGCGTTTTTCGCAACCGCGCCGAAACGGATGCGCCCTGCGACGCTGATCGTCGACGCGACGACGCCGGCGAGCGCGTCGTTGGCGCCGCGGCTGGCGGCGATCGGGTACAGGGCGCTGGCGCGCACACGCGCCAATCACGTCTTCGAATTAAGAGAGGTCTGAATGACGAACGCCGTGACCGCCGCCGTTCTCGTGGTGGGCGACGAAATCCTCTCCGGACGCACCAAGGACAAGAATATCGGCTACATCGCCGAGTATCTCACGGCGCTTGGGATCGAGCTGAAAGAGGCGCGCGTCGTCTCTGACGACGAGGCGGCGATCGTCGACGCCCTGAACGCGTTGCGGACGCGCTACGACTATGTGTTTTCGACAGGCGGAATCGGCCCCACCCATGACGACATCACCGCCGATTGCGTCGCCAAGGCGTTCGGCGTCGGCATCTCCGAGGATCCGCGCGCCGTCGCTTTGCTGTTGGAGCGGTTTCCNGAGGCCGATCTGAACGCGGCGCGGCGGCGTATGGCGCGCATTCCCCACGGCGCNGGGCTCGTGACCAACAGGGTCTCGAAAGCGCCGGGCTTCTGGATCGGCAACGTGATCGTCATGGCGGGCGTGCCTGCGATCATGCAGGCGATGATGGACGAGGTCGGCCCGAAGTTGCGCGCCGGCGCGAAAATTCAGGCCACGACGATCGAGACCGCCGGCAGGCCTGAGGGCGATTACGCGGCGGGACTCGCCGCGATAGCGAGGGCCTATCCGCAGGTGTCGATCGGCTCCTATCCGGCGTTCAAAGAGGGCGGCGGCTTCAAGAACGAAATCGTCGTGCGCGGCAAAGACCTCGGTCAGGTCGAGGCGGCGGCCGCCGCGACGCGGGCGATGCTGGCGGCGCTCTAGCCTCTCGCGCGCGGGTCGCGACGCTGCTAACACGCTGCGCGCCGAGCAACGGGGACAATGATGGCTGACGCCGATCCTCAGAAGATTTTTCCGGTCTCATGGGACCAGTTCCATCGCGACTCGCGGGCCCTCGCATGGCGGCTGGCCGCGGCCGGTCCCTTCACGGCGATCGTCTGCATCACGCGCGGCGGGCTGGTGCCGGCCGCCATCGTCGCCCGCGAACTTGGCGTGAGGGTCGTCGAAAGCGTTTCGATCGCCAGCTATCATGACTATGACCAGCAGGGCGGGCTGCAGGTGCTGAAGCCGGTCTGCGCCGCGATTCTGGACGGGAAGGGCGAGGGCGTGCTCGTGGTCGACGACCTTGTCGACACCGGCCGCACGGCGCGCGAGGTGCGCGACATGCTGCCGAAGGCGCATTTCGCAACCGTCTACGCCAAGCCGGCCGGGCGTCCGCTCGTGGACACGTTCATCACCGAGGTGTCGCAAGACACGTGGATCTATTTTCCTTGGGATCTCGGTTACGCCTTCCAGCCGCCGATCGCTAAAGGAACGCGAGGTTAGACGCCGCGCCGGAGCCGCTTGCGCATCGCCATTCAAAGGCGTCCGCTCTTGGCGGTGACGAAAGTCTCGCCAATCGCAGGGCGGCTTTTGATCGCGCGCGCAGGGGCGACCGCTGGATGTCGAAGCCGTTCGCGTCGGTCGCGCTTATGCGAACGCCGGCGTTCGGCGCTGCGGACGCGCTCGCGCATACGGCGGGAACCGCGAAACGCGCGTCGTGTCACACGCTCTCGGAGCGGCGTCAGCCGATCACGCGCGCCACGGCGTCGCGGCATGCATGAAATTTGGTGCCCCTGCCGGAGTCGAACCGGCACGCCTTGCGGCTCCAAATTTTAAGTCTGGTGCGTCTACCAGTTTCGCCAGGGGCGCGCGCCGCTGATCTAGCGGCGACAGGCCGGGCAGGCAACTCGGCGCGTCGGGTTCACGCTCCGTAAAGCCAATCATAGCGTCGCGCCAAACGTTCGCCGCCCATCGCGCGGATCGCCAGATCGCGGGCGAAGGCCGCCGGACCGCGCATGTGATAGGTCGAGTGCTGACGGCGCGCCTCGGTCTGGACGCNGGCCCGCGCGGGCGCCCGAGCGCGGCTGTAGACGGCGAGCGCCTGCGCCAGATCGTCTCGACCGGACAAGGCGTCGCCCAGCGCGGCGGCGTCCTCGATGGCCTGCGCGGCGCCCTGCGCGAGATAGGGCGCCATCGGGTGCGCGGCGTCGCCGAGCAGGGCGACGGGGCCGGCCGACCATTCCGGAATCGGCGGCCGGTCGAACAGCGGCCAGCCGCGCCACTCGGGCGCCGCGGCGACGANGCTGCGCGACCTCGGCGCCCAGTCCTTGACCTCGAAGCCGAGCACGCTGGGATCGCCGGGATGGTTCCAGCCGTCCTCGCCGAGCGCGTCGCGCCGGGCGTCCTCGACGACGAGAACCACGTTGACGACCGAGCCGTCGCGCAGCGGATAATGCACGAGATGGCCGCGCGGGCCGAGCCAGAGCGAGGTCTCTGGGCGGCGCAGCGCATCGGGCAGGCGATGGGCCGGGATCAGCGCGCGCCATGCGACGTCGCCGGTGAACACGACGTCCTTGGGACCGCCCAGACCAAGGCGTTCGCGCACCGACGAGCGCAGCCCGTCGGCGCCGATGAGCATGTCCGCCCTAGTCTCCAGCCGCAGCAGGCCGCGTTGCAGGCCGACGCGCAAGCCGCCTTCCGCCACCGGCGAAAAGCCGCGCACGGTCGAATCGAGATTGAGCGTGATCGACGGCTCCAGCGCGACGCGGTCGAGAAGGGCGCGCAGGAGATCGGCGCGATGGGCGACCAGATNAGGAGCGCCCCAACGTCGCCGGGCGGTTTCGCCCAGCTCAATGCGTGTCATCTCGGCGCCGTCGCGGGCGCGGCGAATGACGGTGGCGCGGGGTTCGAGCGCAAGACCTTTGAGGCTGTCGAGCGCGCCGAGCCGGGCGAGGATGCGGGTGGCGTTGGGAGAAAGCTGCAAGCCCGCGCCGAACTCCTCAAGAGCCGGCGAGCGCTCGTGAATATTGACCGCAANACCAGCGCCGGCCAGACAAATCGCCGCCGCAAGGCCGCCGACTCCTGCGCCGGCGACCAGGGCAGTTCCGCGCTGCGCGCTCATGCTCCGCCTCGTCCGTCAGCGCCGCTCAGGCGGCGGCGCTCGCGCCGTCCCACAGGCATTCGGCGGGGAGGCAGACGCCGGGCAGCGTCGGATCGTAGACGAACCGAGTCGAGCAATAGCCGCAGACGCGGTCGCCATCGGCGCCGAGATCAATGAAGATGTGTGGGTGGTCGAACGGCGGCGGCGCGCCAACGCACATAAATTCCTTAACGGCGACGCGGACTTCCGACGCACCCACGCCGTTGTGAAAATGCGCCATCGCGTGCTCGGCCATCGCCTTCGGCTCCTGTTCCAAATTCGACGCGGACCTTAGCGGCGCCGACGCCGAATGTGTAGCGCCGATCGACGCGCCGTCTCCTCCATTTGTATATTTGAATATTATGATATTATGATATACAAAGCGCTGAGCCGTGGCGAAAGACCGCGGCGCGGGTGGAGACGAGGAGCGTTGGATGGCCGAAATCGTGGTTCTGGGCGCCGGATTGGGCGGCGTCATCATGGCCTATGAGTTGCGGGATTCGCTCGGCAAGGAGCACCGCATCACCGTGGTGACGAAGGAGCCGGTCTATCACTTCGTGCCCTCGAATCCGTGGGTCGCGGTGGGCTGGAGCCGGCGCAAGGAGATCGAGGTCGACCTCGCGCCCGTGTTCGCGCGAAGAAACATCGCGTTGCGCGCCTCGGCCGCCACCAAGCTTGATCCCAAGGAGAATCGGATCGACCTCGCCGACGGAACAAGCGTCTCCTACGACTATCTGGTCATCGCCACCGGCCCGGANGCCGCCTTCGACGAGATCGAAGGGTTCGGCCCCGCCGCCAACACCCAGTCGATCTGCCATGTCGACCATGCGGAGACGTCGGCCAAGGCGTTCGAGGCGTTCTGCGCCGATCCCGGCCCGATCATCACCGGCGCGGCGCAGGGCGCGTCCTGCTTCGGTCCGGCCTACGAATTCACCTTCATTCTCGACGCGGCGCTGCGGCGCAAGAAAGTCCGCGACCGCGTTCCGATGACCTTCGTCACGGCCGAGCCCTATATCGGCCATCTCGGCCTCGACGGCGTGGGCGACACCAAGGGCATTCTCGAATCCGAGATGCGCAACCATCACATCAAATGGATCACCAACGCCCGCGTGAAGGCGTTCGACGCCGGCATGGCGCATGTCGAGGAGCTGAACGACGACGGCTCGCTCAAGGCGACGCACGATCTGCCTTTCAAATACGGGATGATGCTGCCGGCTTTTCGCGGCGTGAAGCCGTTGATCGGCGTCGAAGGGCTGGTCAATCCGCGCGGTTTCGTGCTGATCGACAAGCATCAGGCCAATCCGACCTTCAGGAACATCTACGCGGTCGGCGTGTGCGTGGCGATCGCGCCGCAGGGCAAGACGGCGGTGCCGTGCGGCGTGCCCAAGACCGGCTTCATGATCGAGTCGATGGTGACGGCGACGGCGCGCAACATCGCGCATGCGCTCAAGGGCGAGCCCAACCAGCACGAGGCGACGTGGAACGCCGTCTGTCTCGCCGATTTCGGCGATTCGGGCGTCGCCTTCGTGGCGCAGCCGCAAATCCCGCCGCGCAACGTCAACTGGGCGGCCTCGGGCAAGTGGGTGCACGCGGCCAAGATCGGCTTCGAGAAATATTTCCTCCACAAGCTGCGGCGCGGCGCCAGCGAGACCTTCTATGAGAAGCTCGCGCTCGACGTGCTGGGCATCGGCAAGTTGAAGAAGGTGACCTGAGGTCGCGCGTTTCGACGGCGCCGGGCGAGCGCGATATTGCCCGCATCCGGCGCTTGCGCTACCGGACTCGTCGAAAGGCGGGTCCGACATGCATCATTTCCGCTCCGACGACGTTGAAATCGCCTATGTCGACCATCCGGCGACGACGCAGGATCGCGGCGAGCCGATGCTTCTGATCCACGGCTTCGCGTCGAGCTACGCCACCAATTGGGGCTTNTCCGGCTGGACGCGGACGCTGACCCACGCCGGGCGGCGCGCCATCGGCTTCGACAATCGCGGCCACGGCAAGAGCGGCAAGCCGCACGATCCGGCCGCCTATGACACGCGCATCATGGCCGAAGACGCGGTGCGCCTGCTCGACCATCTGAAGATCGAGCGGGCCGACGTGATGGGCTATTCGATGGGCGCGCGCATCTCGGCCTTCCTGACGCTCGCCCATCCCGACCGCGTGCGCTCCGTGGTGTTCGGCGGATTGGGGTCGCATCTCGTCGAGGGCGTCGGCCTGCCGGCGGGCATCGCGGATGCGATGGAGGCGGCCTCGCTCGACGATCTCACCGATCCGACCGACCGCATGTTCCGCGCCTTCGCAGAGCAGGGAAAGAACGATCTCGTCGCGCTTGCGGCCTGCATTCGCGGCACGCGCCAGACGCTCAGCGTCGAGGAGGTCGGGCGTATCCGGCGGCCGGCGCTGGTCGCCATCGGCACGAAGGACCATATCGCCGGCGACGCGCGCGCTGGCNNGGCGATGCTGCCTGAGGGGCGCGCCTTCGAAATCCCGGATCGCGACCACAACACGGCGGTCGGCGACAAGCATTACAAGGCCGCGGTGCTGGCCTTTCTGGAGGACCGCGCGTGAGCGGCGAGCGGCACGCGCGTCCTCGCGCGCATCACGTCGAGTATCGCGGCGTCTCGGGACATCGGCTTTCGGCGTCGCGCTATGCGCCGGAGAGCGATCGCAAGGGCGTCGCGCTGCTGCTGCATGGCGGCGGGCAGACGCGCCACGCCTGGGACGCGACCGCCGCGCGGCTCGCCGATCATGGGTTCGTCGCGATCTGCGTCGATCAACGCGGGCATGGCGACAGCGCCTGGGTCGCCGACCGCGCCTACACCTTTTTCGACTTCGGCGCCGACGCGNNCGCGCTCGCCCGGCAGATCGAGGCGGACGAGGGCGTCGCGCCCGCCGCCATCGGCGCCTCGCTCGGCGGCATCGCCGCGATGCTGGCGCTCGGCGCCTCGCCGCGCTGCTTCTCGGCGCTGGTGCTGGTCGACGTGACGCCAAGGCTCGACCGTGGCGGGGTGGCGACCATCACGGGTTTCATNGCGCGAGCATGTCGGCGAGGATTCGCCACCATCGAGGAGGCGGCGGAGGCGGTCGCGCGCTATCTGCCGCATCGCCCGCGCCCGTCCTCGTCGGAGGGCTTGCGCAAAAATCTGCGCCAGCACGCGGACGGGCGCTTCTACTGGCATTGGGATCCGGCTTTTCTCGACGGGCCGAAGTCGGTCGTGACGCGCGCGGGCGACGCGCAGGCGGAGCTGGAACGCATCGCGCCGAAGCTCGCCGCGCCGACCTTGCTGGCGCGCGGGCGATCGAGCGAGCTTGTCGGCGAGGCGGAGGCGCGGCATTTCCTCGCCATCTGTCCGCAGGCGCGCATGGTCGACGTCGCGGGCGCGCGCCACATGGTGGCGGGCGACAAGAACGACGTGTTCGCGAGCGTGGTGCTCGATTTCCTCGCGCCGCGCTGAGGCGGCGCGGGCGTCTCACTCGCCGTGCGCGTGCGCCTGATGCGCCTTGCGCTTGTCTTCCGGCAGGCCGGTCGACAGCGAGCGCCACTCCCAGATCGCGGTGACGACAAGGGCGCCTGCGCCGCAGAGCGCGAGCTGGTAGGGCTCCCAATGCAGGCTCCACGCGGCCCAGGTCGCCGCCAGCGTCAGCACGATTCCGACGATGTGCGAGACCGGGAAGTTGCCGGCGAATTCGCGCTTGAAGAGGCCGCAGCCGATCAGGAACAGCAGGCTGCTGCCGGCGAAGACCGCCATCGCCGAAAGTTCGAGATGGCCGACCGGGTGGGCGAGCGCCAGCTCGTCGCCGACCGCCGAGACGATGACGCCGGCCACGATCAGGGCGTGGAAATAGGTGTAGACGCGCCGGCCGATGCGGCCGGGATCGGCGGAATGGGCGATGTGGTGGGCGCCACGCTCGGAGCCCTTGTCGAAATAAATCCACCACATCGCCAGCGTCGCGGCGAAGGCGGCGATCAGCGTCAACCAATGCGGGCCGGTCCAGGGCAGTTTCTCGAAGGTCGCGCCGGTGACGAGCAGCGATTCGCCGAGCGCGATGATGAGGAACAGCGCGCAGCGCTCGGCCATATGCTCGCCGTCGATGTTCCAGTCGGTGAGATCGCTGGAGCCGAGGCCGGGCACGTAGAAACGCGCGACCGGGCCGGCGATCTCGATCGCCAGCGCCGCGCCCCACAGCGCGTAGCGGCCGAAGCCGTCGAGCAGCGCGCCGCCGATCCATAGCGGCGCGGAGGCGACGAACCATAGCGTGATGCGCACGAAGTTATCGCGCAGCCGCGAGCGCGCGGGCATGGCGTAGCAGGTGAACGCCGAGCGCCCGACCTGCGCGGCCGCATAGGGCAACGCGAAGGCCATGCCGCGCTCGGCGAAAGCGTCGGGAATCGACACCGCCATGATCAGGCAAGCGAGCGCCAGCACGAAGGTCATCAGCCGCACGCGCACGCTTTGCGGTTCGAGCCAGTTGAAGACCCAGGCGGTGTAAATCCACGCCCACCACATCGCGAGAAACAGAAACAGCGTCTCGGCGGCGTTGGCGAGCGACACGTCTTTCAGCAAGCGGTGCGAAATCTGCGTCACCGCGAAGACGAAAAACAGGTCGAAGAACAGTTCGAGATAGCCGACGCGATTGTGGCCCGGACGGGTGCGGTCGCGCAGCATGCGGTGAGGCGAGAGGGAGAGCGTTTCGGTCATCAGCGGCCCCGGAACTCCGGTTTGCGTTTTTCGAGAAAGGCGGCGCGGCCCTCGGCGTAGTCGGCGCTGTCGAAGCAGGCGGCGGCGAGGCGCTCGCAGGCGGCGGCGTCGGGGGCGGCCGGAAGGCCCGCGACGCGGGCGATGGCGGCCTTGGCGGCGCGCAGCGTCAGAGGCGCGTTGGCGGCGATCTCGCCGGCCAGCTCCTCTGCCTCGCGCAGGGCCGAATGCGTTTCGGTCAGTCGGTCGAGGAAGCCGAGCGCCTTGGCGTCGGCGGCGCCGAAGCGGCGAGCGGTGAAAAACAGATCCCGCGCGGCGGCGGGGCCGACGGCTGCGACGACATAGGCCATCGAGGAGGGCGGATAACCGACGCCGAGGCGCCCGGCGGGAATGCCGAACTGGGCGTCGGCGGAGGCGACGCGCATGTCGCAGGCGGCCGCCAGCCCCATGCCGCCGCCGAGGCAAAAGCCCGAAATCGCCGCGATGACCGGCTTGCCGCAGGCGGCGAGGGCGTCGAAGGCGGCGGCGTTGGCGGCCTCGTAGGCGCGTCCGCCCTGCGCGGTGGCGCGAACGGTCGAGAATTCCGAAATGTCGGCGCCCGAGCAGAAGGGCAGGCCCGGCGCGGCGGTGAGGATGACGACGCGGATATCGGGGTCGTCGTCCGCCGCGCGGGCGAGGACGGGGATGGCGCGCCACATCGCCTGATCGAGCGCGTTGCGGCGCGGCGCGTTGTCGATGACGAGACGGGCGACCGGGCCTTCGACGTCGAGGCGGAGCTTGTCGGTTTCTGGAGCGCGGATCGTGCGCATGGGGCCTCGG
Source organism: Rhodoblastus sp. (assembly GCA_013693735.1). Classification (GTDB taxonomy): domain Bacteria; phylum Pseudomonadota; class Alphaproteobacteria; order Rhizobiales; family Beijerinckiaceae. The sequence goes on from CP059255.1 coordinate 2,119,431, forward strand.
GCGTGCGGCGGTCGGGTTGTCGTGAAGGTCAGCACTACCCATGCTAAGGTGAGCCCGCAACGGCGAAGAGCCGCGCGTCGTGATGCCAGGAGCCAAGCATGTCCGTCGTTCCCAGCGCGCGAATCCTGAGCCTGCCCGGCGATGCGGTGATGAACCGGCTGCGCGCCGAGGCGGAGGAGGCGGCGCGCAAGGAGCCGGAGCTGGCCGGCTTTCTGATCGCGAACGTGCTCAATCAGGAGAGTTTCGAGGCGGCGGTGGCGCATCGGGTGTCGTCGCGGCTCGACCATTCCGACATGCCGTCCGGCCTGATCCGCCAGACGTTCCATGAGGCGATTGGTCACGACCCGTCGATCGGGGAGGGGTTTCGGGCCGATCTTCTGGCGGTCGCCGACCGCGATCCCGCTTGTCGGCGGCTGATCGAGCCGCTGCTGTATTTCAAGGGTTTCCACGCCTTGCAGGCGCATCGCCTGGCGCATTGGCTGCTGGAGCGCGGGCGGCGCGACTTCGCGTTTTACCTGCAAAGCCGCGCCTCGGCGGTGTTTCAGGTCGACGTCAACCCGGCCGCCCGGATCGGCAAGGGCGTGTTCTTCGACCACGCCTCCGGCATCGTCGTCGGCGAGACGGCGGTGATCGAGGACAATGTGTCGATCCTTCAAGGCGTCACGCTCGGNGGCACCGGCAAGGAGCATGGCGACCGTCATCCCAAAATCCGGCACGGCGTGCTGATCGGCGCGGGCGCCAAGATCCTCGGCAATTTCGAGGTCGGCCGTTGCGCGCGCGTGGCGGCGGGCTCGGTGGTGCTGGCGCCGGTGCCGCCCAACGTCACCGTGGCGGGCGTGCCGGCGCGNATCGTCGGCAATTCCGGTTGCGCGGAGCCGAGCCGGGCGATGGATCAGCTGCTGGCCGAGAAGCTGGAGATGTCGACTCCGGTCTGACGTCGCCTCTGTCCGCCCGCGCCCTCGTCCCCTTTCTCAAGGGATCGTCGAACATGGTCTCCCGCCGCACGCTGATGGGCGCGTCGCTGTCGCTTCCTTTCATCGCTAAGGCGCGTGCGCAGACCGCAAGGGTCGTGGTGATCGGAGCNGGGCTCGCCGGGCTCGCGGCGGCGCAGGCGCTGAAGGCGAAGGGGATCGCGCCGATGGTGCTGGAGGCGCGCGAGCGCATCGGCGGGCGGGTCCATACCTCGACCGCGTGGCCCGATCTGCCGATGGACCTCGGCGCGAGCTGGATTCACGGGGTCTCGGGCAATCCGGTGACCGAGCTGGCGCGCGCGGCCGGGGCGCGCTTCGTCGCGACGGATTTCGACGCCGATCAGATGCTCGGACCGGACGGCAAGACGATTGAACCCGATCTGAGCCGGGCGGAGGCGATCGTCGCCCGCGCCCTGAAGGCGGCGCAGCGGCGCGACGCCGATGTCTCGGTCGCGCGCGCGGTGATGGAGAGCGCGGACTGGAAGGCTACGACGCCGGCCGATCAGCGGCTGGTTCGGCACGTGATCAACGCGACGCTTGAGCAGGAATATGGCGGCGCGGCCTCGGCCCTGTCGGCCTGGTATGGCGACGACAGCGAGGAGTTCGACGGCGACGACGCGATCTTTCCGGCCGGCTACGGCCAGATCGCGGCGCACATCGCGAAGGGGCTCGACATCCGTCTCGGCAAGCCGGTCGCGGAGGTCGCGCCGGGGCGCGTCACGCTCGCGGGCGGCGAGGTCGTCGCGGCGGATCGGATCCTCGTCAGCGTTCCGCTGGGCGTGCTGAAGGCGGGCGATCTGCGCTTCGCCCGGCCGTTGGCCGATCGACGCGCCAAGGCCATCGAGAGCCTGCAAATGGGGCTCCTCAACAAGACCTGGCTGCGCTTCGAGAAAATCGCGTGGCCGCGCGACGTCGACTGGTTCGAGTGGTTGGGGCCGCGCGCGGGCGTGTGGGCGGAATGGGTGTCGCTGGCGCGCGTCCTGAAGGCGCCGGTTCTGGTCGGCTTCAACGCCGCCGACGAGGCGCGGGAGATCGAAGAGCTCGACGACCGCGCCACCGTCGCCTCGGCGCATGAGGCGCTGCGCGCGATGTTCGGGGCGCGTTTTCCGGCGCCCGTCGCCGCGCAGGTGACGCGGTGGGGGCAGGATCGCTGGACGCATGGCGCCTACAGCTTCAACCCGGTCGGGATGCGGCCGGATCAACGCGACGCTCTGTTCGGGACGGACTGGGACGGCGCGCTCGGCTTCTGCGGCGAGGCGTGCTCGTCGCGACATTTCAGGACGGCGCATGGCGCCGTCGCGACCGGGCGAAAGTTGGTCGACGCGATGTTTTGAGCGCGTTCGCGCCTTGAGAAGGGAGTCAGCCCTTCTCCTTCACTTTACGGCTTTCAGGATGCAACGAGGCGCCAAGGATATGGCGCGATCCGCCGATCACGTGAAGCGCCGAGCCGACGATGAGAGGATCGGCGCCGGTGACGACGTGGTGATCCTTGTTGGGGTAGGGCAGTTGCGACAGGAAATGCTGCATCGCGTTGATGCGGGCGCGCTTCTTGTCGTCGGACTTGACGATCACCCAGGGCGCGTCGGCGGTGTCGGTGTAAAAGAACATCGCCTCTTTCGCTTCGGTGTAGTCGTCCCATTTGTCGAGAGAGGCGCGGTCGATGGGCGACAATTTCCATTGTTTGAGCGGATCATGCTCGCGCGATTTGAAGCGACGCAACTGCTCCTCGCGGGTCACAGAGAACCAGAATTTGAACAGCCGCACGCCGGAGCGCACGAACATTTGTTCGAGCACCGGCGTCTGACGCATGAATTCGAGATATTCGTTCGGCGTGCAAAAGCCCATCACGCGCTCGACGCCGGCGCGATTGTACCAGGATCGGTCGAACAGGACGATTTCGCCGCCGGAGGGCAGGTATTCGATATAGCGCTGGAAGAACCATTGCATCTTCTCGCGCTCGGACGGCTTTTCAAGCGCAACGACACGCGCGCCGCGCGGATTAAGATGCTCCATGAAGCGCTTGATCGTGCCGCCTTTTCCGGCGGCGTCGCGGCCCTCAAACAGGATGACGACCTTCTCGCCGCTTTCCTTGATCCAGTTTTGCGCCTTCAGAAGTTCGATCTGAAGCGGGCGCACGCGGTTCAAATATTCTTTCTCCGTCAGACGGCTTTCATAAGGGAACTGACTCGTCTCGAAGGTGCGCCGAATCGCCTCCGGATCGCGACGCATCTCCGCCAAACGATGCGCGGCGCTGTCTTTCTTGGCGTCGGCGCCGTTGCGCTCGGGCGCGGCGGCGGCTTTGGTGATGGAGCGCGCTCCGTCGACCTGGTCGTCGTCAAGCGCCGGGCGGCGTCTGCGGTGTCGGCCATGCTGATCCTCCGTCGCCATTCGGGGCCGCGCTGGCGCGCACGAACCCCGCCGGCTGCTTGCGTCCGGTCTCATCCTTCTCGATAGAGTGAGGGCGACCCGCGAGCCCGGTCAAGTCTGCCGGGCGGGACGCGATGTCGCGTCACTCTGGCGCTCCTCGCGCGCTGGCGCTCCTCGCGCGGGCCCCCAACGGCGCTCCCGGAGATCGTCGTCGCGAGCCGCGCGCGTCGAAGTTGCGGCGCCGCGGCCTTTCTGGCATAGGCGCCTGCAACGCGCGGAGGCCCAAAGTGACGAAAACCGAGCTCAAGCAACTTCAGGAGTTCCTGCGCAAGAGCTTCAGCGCGCCGGACATGCGGGTGGCGCTCGATCCGAAAAACATCGAACGCGCCGTGGTCAATTACGGCGAGCGCAGCATCGGTTCGATCGAAGTGGACGACGAGGACGGCGACCGCTCTTTCGCTTTCGAAATGAAAATCCCCGTCGGGCGCGAGGTGCTTCAGGACTATCTGCGCAAGCTGTTCGAAAACGAGAAGCTGAAGCTGGTGGCCCGCGCCCGCAAAACCGATTCCGTCGAAACCAACAACGGCGACGATTTTCTCGGCGTCATTTCGGCCGACGACAAGGCGGGAAAGTCGTGGACCTTGCAGATGGCGATCCTCGATTTCGATCTCGAAGAGATGTGACGTTCCCGGCGGCGGTCAGCGCCNNGCATGCCGGCCACGAGATGGGTCACGCCCTCGCGCAACCGCTCCCAGTCCGGCAGCAGGCGCGGCGAAAAACGCACGGTGAGATTGACGCCGTCGACGCGCAACTCCGTGAGGCAAGGCTCGCGCGCGCCGCGCGCCTCGGGAGTCGGGCAACGCGCCCAGAACGCCCGACCCTCGGGCGGCGTCATATACAGCTCTTCGCCCTCGTAGGGCGATCCCTGCTGGAAGCGACGCAGGACGAGACCCGCCGGTTTGGCGAAGCCGATCGGATCAAGCAGCGGCGCGTAGAGGCGCGCCGGTCGTTCGGTGGGCTCCAGCGAACGGTCGTCCGGGGTGATGGTCACGAAGACGGTGCGCGCGGTGCGTTCGGCGGCTCCGCCTCGGTGAGCACGCCCCGCGTNCTCCGCGGCGGGTTTGAAATCGGGGAAACTGGCGGCGAGATCCAGCCTGTCGAGACGCCCGGCGCCGGCGGCGACATGATTGCGCGCATAGGCGGCGGGATAGCTGAGCATGGCGTCGCCGATCAGGGCGTGCTCGATCCCGCCGGGGTCGCCCGGCTCGCGCGGCGAGCCAAACTCCCGCCCCGGCAAGAGCCGCCGTCACTGTGAACGCGACGCCGAACACGGCCAGCGTCATGCGTCCCGTCATGTCGCCCCTCCCTTGTGTCGGTCGGGGATGACAGAGGCGCTCGCGCTTGTCGAGCGCGAGATCGATTCTAGCGGCGCGCCACCAGGGCCGCGCCCGTGCGCAGATCAACCCAACTATTGGGATTTTCGGCCGATTGGCGTTTGACGAAATCGTAACCGGAGGCGCTCCAGACGCGGATTTCGTCGCGCTTGTTGTCGAGAATCAGATCGCCGCGGTCCGTCACCGCGGTCAGGACGGCGTGACCGTCGCCGTTGGGCTCGCGCACGACGGTGATGAGCAACGCCTGACGCGGCAAGCCGGCTTCGATCAGCAATCTGCGTTTGAGAAGGACGTAATCCTCGCAGTCGCCGCGGCCGTTATCGGGATAGGCCCACAGTTCCTCGACGCCGTAATTGTCCATATCCGACATCGGCGCGACCGCGGCGTTGACGTTGCGGTTGACGCGAGCCAGCAATCGGCGCGCGCGAGTCGGCGTGAATGGTCGCGGCGGGAAGGTCGGGGANNCCTTGCAATCGGCGTCGTGCTCCGCGCGCGCGCAGAATTCAACCCATCCGATCGGCGGCAGAGACGCCGGACCCGCAGAAAGAGAGCGCAAAGTGTCGGGACGAGCCGGGACATGCGCGGCGTCGCGGTCGGACGTCAGGGCGGCGGCGCGCGCAGGCAAGCTGCCCGACCTGTCGGCGGAATGCTGGGCGAGGGCCGGCGCGCAGGCCAAGGCGAGCATGGCCGTCGCCGCCGCCATAAACATGTTCGCCCAACGCTGCATTGACGCCGCCTACTCGCCGCAACCCTTAACAGGACGTTAACGGCGCGGAGGGCGAATGGTCAACGAAAGGTAAAGAAAGCGGTTAATTTCCTCACGGTCGGCGCGCAAACGAAAACGCCGCCCTGAAGGGGCGGCGTCGTCGAGACGGAGAAGCGGTCGGGCCGGCGTCGTGACCCTAAAGCTTGGCCTTGTCGGAGAAGCTTTCCGGGTCGAACTCGCGTTCGAACTCGACGGCGACGCCGCCTTCGAAGACGCGGACGATCTTGGCCGGCGTCGCGCCGATCACGACCGGCGTGCCGATCGCTGCCTTGAAATCGCAGTTCATCGCCGCGCCCGAAAGCGAGATGTCGATGAGCTTGACCGGAATTTCGCGTTTGCCGACATGCAGCGTGCTGCGCTTGTGGACGGGCTCGATACGTTCGTGACGACGATCCTCGCGCATGCCCAGAGACTGACGGTTGGTCAGCCAGGTGAGCTGGTCGGCGAGCTTTTCCCGCTTCAGCGCCGGCACGGTCATGGCCAGCGCGAAACCAGTGTCGATCAGCCGCGAGATCACGCCTTCGACGCGGCCGACCTGATCGAGATAAATGACGATCCGGTCGCCCACCTCGCCTTTGACGGGCGCGTGGACGCACACGCCGCCTGGCGACATGTCAATGGTTTGACATGGGTACTCGCTTCGGTCCGGCAGCATNNGCCGTCCGCGCAGAATGACCGGCACGCGTTGGTGGCGCCGGCGCTCCAAGGGCTTTTGGGCAAGGTTAGGCAGAGCGACCATTGAGCGTGCCAATTGGGAGGACCGCGATAAGTCACAATGCTAGTTCGTGATCGTTAAACCCCAGTTACACAAGCGCGACCGGGTTTGCGCGGCCGCCTTGCAGAATGGTCAAATGTTGGGCAAAACGCAGCATTCCGCCCTCACGCTGCGAAAGGGGCTGCGTCGGCTCGGCCGAAGCGGCGCAGACGGCGCGCACGCCAAGTTCGGCCTGCGCGCGCGCGGCGAGTTCGGCGTAACGCGCCGCCCATCCGTCGCGGCGCCGGCGCGCCATGAAATCGAGATTGCGCCACGGCGTCGGCGAGTCATCGAGAATGCGGAAGGTCGCCATCCCGTCCAGGCGCGCGATCGGCGCGGCGGGATCGGCTCCGGCGAAGACGCCGATCAGACGGGCGCTGCCGGGGGCGAGCGGATTGGGCAGAAGAGGCAGAAGCAGCGTCTCCAGCACGCGCGCCGCGCCGCTCCGGTCCAGCCCCATGCGCCGGCGACGACGGGGCAGGGGCGGCGCGCGATGTCGATCAGCCGCGCCGCGTCCTCCGTCGCGTCGGGGCCCCAGACGTCGAGAAAGGCGCCGCCGCGCCGTGTCGAGGTGAGCGCGCACAAGGTCGGCGCCGACCCAACTGAAGCGCGCGGTCTCGACGTCGGCGCACTCCAGATAAAAGCCCTGGCGCATGGCGTCCCGCACCGCCGAGGGATCGAAGGACGCGCCGGAGGGCGCGGCGCGTCCGCGCCTCACCGCGCTCCAGCATCGAACAATTCTCTCGACGCGCTTCGTTTCATCGCTGATCTCGCCGCGGCTTCCGTCGCGCGGAAGTAAGAAAGTCTTAACCATCGCTCTTATCATGTCGGAAACCATCCGGGCGCGGCGTCTGCCGAAATGGTTAAGCGCAGGCGACGCGACAGGCGCGGCCGACGTTAAGCTTAACAAGGCGTTGCGATTGCGAAACGCCGGGTTTCGCGGCATCCTTTCATCACTGACGAGACGTCGCCGCGAGCGTTCTGCTCCTCGCTCAAAGCGACCTCATCGCAGGGTTTCACCGCCTGCTCCTGCGGCGAAATCGGGCGAAAACAGACGAAGCGACTGCAATCGCGCCAAGCGAGCGTCCACGCCGCGGCTCTTGGGAAGAGCCGTTTCGCCTCTCGACAACGCCGCTGCTCCTGGCGTCGAGAGGTTAAGGCGAAGGCCCTTGGCGCAAGACGCCGTCCCGAAGAGGGAGAGCCGCGGAGGGAGAGCCGCTGCTCTCCTCTTTGCGTTCGCGCACGCGACGTCTTCGGCTGCGTCGATCACGGGACGATCGCGCCCTGGCGGCGTCGCGAGCGAGGATCACGATGGACAGCGACGCTCCCACCAGCCCGGGACCCGGCGCATGGAGCCTTTTCGCAAGCCCTGCCACGCTCATCGCTCTCGCGCTGATCCTGGCGCATGGCGCGCGCGTCGCGCTCGATCCGCAGACTCAGCTGCTCGCGCTGCGCGAGGCGGCGTTCGTGCCGGCGCGCCTTTGGGCGGCGATGGCGCCGGAGACCATCGCGGCGCGGCTGGGATGGGCGCTGCGCGAATCGCCCGAAGCAGGGCGGGCGGCGGCGTTCTGGCTCGGAGACCATGTCGCGCCCTGGAGCCTGATCACCTATGTCGGCGTGCATTTGAGCTGGGCGCATGCGCTCAGCAACGCCGGTTTGATCGCCTTGTGCGCGGCTCCGGCGGCGCGGCGCATGACGGGCGCGCGCTTCGCGGGGTTTATGACGACCGGCGCGGTCGCAGGCGCGGCGGCGCAGGCGAGCGCGCTCGACGTNGGCCTTTCTCCCCTGGCGGGCGCGTCGGCTTGCGTTTGCGCGTCGATCGGCGCCTGGGCGCGGATGAGGAGCGAGCCGGGCGGCGCGACGCGGCTTTCGCCGTTGGCTGAAAGCGGGCGGCGCGCGCATGGCTGGGCGGCCTTCGTCGCGGGCGCGGCCGCGATCGCGGCGAGCGCGGCGTTGGCCGACGATCCCGGCTCCATCGGATGGCGCGCGCATCTTGGCGGCTATGTGGCCGGTTTTCTATGCGTCGGGGCGTTCGAACGACGCCGAAAGACGGATCGCGCCTAGACTTGCGGGGGCGGCGAACGGACGCATCTTTCGATTCCAAGCGAAGCGAGGCGGCGCGGCGGGGTCGCGGGCCGGCTAAAGGGAGAAGAGCATGACCGTTAGCCTCATTCTGACGAAGAAAGGCCGCGTGGTGGCGACGGCGGCTCCCGACGTCACTTTGCAGGAGGCGGCGAAGACGCTCGCCGAAAAGAGAATCGGCGCGCTGGTCATCACCCATTCCGACGGCGCAATCGCGGGCATCCTGTCGGAACGCGACGTGGTGCGCGCCGTGGCGTCGAAGGGGGCCGCCGCGCTCAACGATCCCGCCAGCGGGCACATGACGCAGAAGGTCGTCACCACGAGCGAAGACAAGACCATCATCTCCGTGCTCGAAGAAATGTCGGCGCGGCGGTTCCGGCACATGCCGGTCACGTCGGGAGGGCGTCTCATCGGCATTCTTTCGATCGGCGACATCGTCAATCACCGCCTCCAGGAAATGGAGGCCGAACAGGCCGCGCTGAAGGACTACATCGCAGGCTAAGCCTGTCTGCGTCGCGGCGGGTCGGCGCGGAGGCCGTTTCGTCCCCCACGCCTCGGCGATTCGTCGAGCCGCCTTGTTCTGGCCGCGGCGGCGTTTCAGCATGTCTGCTTAGGGATCGCCGGGCATGAACAGCGGGGATCGCAGCGATGAGCGACAGGCCGCCGGGCGCGCCCGAGACGGAGGCGCCCGATCAGGGGGACGTCGCGCGTTCCGACCGCCTCGCCGCTCGCGCGCGATCGCGCCGGAGCAATCTGCTGGCGGGCGTCCTGGCGGCCCTCGCGGTCGGTGGCGTGTTGTGGTGGCAGGATGTTTTCATCCGTCGCCACGCCGCGCCGGATCCTTTGCCGACAGGGCCGGCCGAGATGGCGCCGCCGCCTGGCGAGCAGGCCGAGGCGCGCAAACTGATCGATCAGCGCCTCGCCGCGGCGAAGGACTACGCGCCCTTCCTCGACCTGTTGGCGCAGCGCTTTCCTGCCGATTCGGCTCAGATCCGGGACGGATTCGCGACGCGCGCGATCGCCGACAAGGGAGCCGCGACGCCGGATCGGTTCGTCGCGGACGCGCTGAAGAACCTGCGCGAGACGCGTGGCGTGCTGGCCGCCAAGGCGGATGCGCCGCTCATGTCCAGGGTGTTCGAAGCGCAAGGCGCGATGCTCGCGGCCCTGCGCGACGCCGACGCGAAATTATGCGTCGATTTCGTCTATGGCGGGGCGACCGACGCCTTCATGGCCTTCTCGGCCTCCCATCGGGCTTTGCTGGCGGGCGTCGCGCAGGCCAGCCTCGACGCCATTCTGGACGGCGCCGACAAACGGATCGAGCGCGACGCGCCCACCGACGAGGATTTTGCGCTACTTGAAAAGGCGTTACGCGACAAAGGGATGGGCGACGCCGAGGTGGCGACGCTGCTCGACGGCAAGACGGCCGATCCGCCTCTGGCGGACGAGCGCATGTGCGACGCCGCGCGCGCCTATGTCACGGCGGTGTTGGGCATGCCGGAGCCGGCGCGCTCGCGGGTGCTGGCGTTGGCGATCGAGTTGATGGCGCGAAGTTAGACGGAATTCCGGTCGACTTGGTCGCACACCAGCGGGCCGCGCCATCGGCCGTAGCGCCACGGGCGCGCGGGCGAGCCGCGCGGAGGAGCGCTTTGGGCCGGGTCGTAGCCGGCCGTGCCCCAAGGGTGGCACCGGCAAATGCGCGCCAGCCCTATCCAGCCGCCGGCCCACAGGCCGTGACGGCGAATCGCTTCGTCCGTGAATTCCGAACAGGTCGGCAGATGCCGGCATTGGCGCCCGATCAGCGCCGACAGCGACAGCTGATAGGCCCGAATCGCGCCATGCGCGGCCTTCTGGGCGAGCGTGCGGGGGCGGGCGTGTCGTCGTTCACATGCGCTCCATGCGGCGCTGTTCAGAGCGGCGCGCCTCGATCTGGTCGAGAGCGTCGACGACGGCGTCGAAGGTGAGCAGCGTCGAGGCGTGGCGCGCCTTATAGTCGCGCACCGGCTCCAGCACCTTCACGTCGTCCCATTTTCCGGAGGGCGGAGCGCCGTTCTCCTTCAACATCTTGCGGACGGCCTCGCGCAGATCGCGCAGCTCCTGGGCGGACGAGCCGACGACGTTGCGCGCCATGATCGACGAGGAGGCCTGGCCCAGAGCGCACGCCTTCACGTCATGGGCGAAGTCGCAAACCACTCCGTCCTCCACTTTGAGATCGACGGTCACCGTCGAGCCGCACAGTTTGGAATGGGCGGTCGCCGTCGCGTCGGGGCCGCCAATCGGCCCTGCCGAGGGATGTCGGCGGCGAGTTCGAGGATGCGGCGGTTATACATGTCGTCGAGCATGGCGGCTCCCGCGGCGGGATGGCGCGCCGCCGCGCGCCTTTATATAGGTCGCCGGAAGCAGCCGCGCGACCCCGCGCGCGCCGAACCGTCGAGACCCGTCATGGCCGCCCCGTTCCCGCCCCCGGCGACAAGACCGAGCTGGAGGAGGGCGCGCTGTTCACGCCGCGCTTCGACCGCAACGGCTTGATCGCGGCCATCGCCGTCGACGCGACGTCGGGCGACGTGCTGATGCTCGCGTGGATGAACGCCGAGGCGCTTCGGCTGACGCTCGAAACGGGGATCGTTCACTACTGGTCGCGCTCGCGCGGCAAGCTATGGCGCAAGGGCGACGATTCGGGGCAGCAGCAGAAGGTGGTCGACATCCGAACCGACTGCGATCAGGACGCGATTCTCGTTCGCGTCGAGGTCGGCGGCGACGGAGGCGCATGTCATACGGGGCGGCGAAGCTGCTTTTATCGTTTGGTGACCGCGACTCCATCCGGAGCGCGCCTGCGTTTCACATAGGACGCCCGTTAAGCCTGCGGACATGTTTGCGCGTTCATGGTGAAAGCTCGCACCCGCCGAACCGGAGCGGGGCCGCGGAAGGAGCGGCCATGTTCGGACTTACGTTGTTGCGCAAGGCGCCCGCGGACAAGGCGCACGACGATGGCGGCGCTGGAGGCGCGCCGCGGCCGAAGCGCAGCATTGGGCTGGCGCTCGGCTCGGGCGTGGCGAGGGCTGGGCCCATATCGGCGTTCTGGCCGAACTCGAAGAGGCGGGTCTTGCGCCCGACATCGTGTGCGGCTCCTCGATCGGATCGGTGGTCGGCGGCGCCTTCGCGGCCGGAAAGCTCGCGGAAATGGAGGAGTTCGCACGCTCGACGACGCTGCGGCGGATGTTCGGCATGCTCGACGTCTCGCTCGGCGGCGGCCTGTTCGGCGGCAAGCGGCTGGAGGCGCGGCTCGCCCAGTCGCTGGGCGGCATGAAGATCGAGAATTTGCCGCGGCGCTTCGCCGCGGTGGCGACGGAAGTCGGCACGGGGCACGAAATCTGGCTGAGCAGGGGCGACCTCGTCACCGCGATGCGCGCCTCCTACGCGCTTCCCGGCGTGTTCGAGCCGGTGCGGATGGACGGGCGCTGGCTGTTCGACGGCGCGCTCACCAATCCGGTGCCGATCACCGCCTGCCGGGCGCTCGGCGCCGATCTCGTCATCGCGGTCAATCTGAACGCGGATTCCGTGGGGCGGGGCACCGTCATTCAGGACCACGTCCGGTTGCAGGGCGGCGACGAGCCGACCTCCGCGCGCGGGCGGATGATCGCCGGCGGCGGCGGCTCGCTCGGCATGGCGACCGTGATGGTCGACGCCTTCAACATCACCCAGGACCGCATCACCCGCTCGCGGCTCGCCGGAGATCCGCCCGACGTGATGCTGTCGGTCAAGGTCGGCCGCATCGGGCTTTTCGAGTTCCATCGCGCCGAGGAGGCGATCGCGCTCGGGCGCGAAGCGGCGCGGCGCGCGGCGCCCGACATCCGCGAACAGATCAGCCAGATGGCCAGCCTGTAAGGCGCAGCTCATCACGATCCGCGCTCCATGAACGGAAGGGCGCGCTTGCCGGGCGCGCCCTTTCGTTCGTCAGGCATTGCGAGGCGACCCGGGCGCGCGTATTCAGGCGCGGTCTTTCAAACCTCGCATCAGCTTACGCCGGCTCGTTTCGGCGAGTGAGCCCACAGGAGCAATTGCATGATCTCGGTGACCTTCCCCGACGGCGCCTCTCGTCAGTTCGCGCCCGGAACGACCGGCCTCGACGTCGCCAGGTCGATTTCGCCCTCGCTCGCCAAACGCACCGTCGCGATGACGCTCGACGGTGTGCTGAGCGATCTCGCCGATCCGATCGAGCGCGACGCGAAAATCGAATTCGTCAACCGCGACGACCCGCGCGCGCTNGGGCTGATCCGGCACGACGCCGCGCATGTGCTGGCCGAGGCGGTGCAGACGCTGTGGCCGGGCACGCAGGTGACCATCGGCCCGGTGATCGAAAACGGTTTCTACTACGACTTCGCGAGGAACGAGCCGTTCACGCTCGACGATTTCGCCGCGATCGAGAAGAAGATGCGCGAGATCATCGCGCGCGACAAACCCTTCACCAAGGAGGTGTGGTCGCGCGACGAGGCGAAGTCGTTCTTCGAGAAAAAGGGCGAGGCGTTCAAGGTCGAGCTGGTCGACGCGATTCCCGAAGATCAGTCGCTCAAGATCTACAAGCAGGGCGACTGGCTCGATCTGTGCCGCGGCCCGCACATGACTTCTGTCGGCAAGATCGGGAACGCCTTCAAGCTGATGAAGGTGGCCGGCGCCTATTGGCGCGGCGATTCGACCAAGCCGATGCTCAGCCGCATCTACGGCACCGCCTTCGCCAAGCAGGAGGAGCTTGACGCCTATCTGCACCAGATCGAGGAGGCGGAGAAGCGCGACCACCGCAAACTCGGCCGCGAGATGGACCTGTTCCATTTCCAGGAGGAGGGGCCGGGCGTCGTGTTCTGGCACCCGAAGGGCTGGCGAATGTTCCAGCAGCTGACGGCCTATATGCGCCGTCGCCTCGAAGCCGATTACGACGAGGTCAACGCGCCGCAGATTCTCGACAAGTCGCTGTGNGAGACCTCCGGTCACTGGGGCTGGTATTCGGACAATATGTTCGCGGTGAAATCCGCCACAGCCTTCCTCAAGCCGAACGANTCCGAGGCCGATCAGCGGCTGTTCGCGCTGAAGCCGATGAACTGCCCCGGCCATGTGCAGATCTTCAAGCATGGCCTCAAGAGCTATCGCGATCTGCCGATCCGCCTCGCGGAGTTCGGCGCGGTGCATCGCTACGAGCCTTCGGGCGCGCTGCATGGCCTCATGCGCGTGCGCGGCTTCACGCAGGACGACGCGCATATCTTCTGCACCGAGGAGCAGCTCGAAGCCGAGTGCATGATGATCAACGATCTCATCCTCTCGGTGTATTCGCATTTCGGGTTCGAGCAGATCGTCGTCAAGCTGTCGACGCGGCCGGAGAAGCGCGTCGGCGACGACGCCTCGTGGGATCTCGCCGAGGACATCATGAAGCGCGTGCTCGACAAGATCGAGGCGCAGTCGGGCGGGCGCATCAAGACCGGCATCAACGAGGGCGAAGGCGCGTTCTACGGGCCGAAGTTCGAATACACGCTGCGCGACGCGATCGGCCGCGACTGGCAGTGCGGCACGACGCAGGTCGACTTCAACCTGCCCGAGCGGTTCGACGCGTTTTACGTCGCCGCAGACGGCTCGAAGAAGCGNCCCGTGATGGTGCATCGCGCGATCTGCGGCTCGATGGAGCGATTCCTCGGCATTCTGATCGAGAATTACGCCGGTCACTTCCCGCTCTGGCTCGCGCCCGAACAGATCGTGGTGGCGACGATCACCAACGAGGCGGACGACTACGCCCATCGCGTCACCGAAAAGGCGATNGGCGATGGGGCTGCNGCGCGCGCGGACCTGCGCAACGAGAAGATCACTTACAAGGTGCGCGAGCATTCGCACGCCAAGGTTCCGGCGCTGCTGGTGGTGGGCAAGAAGGAGGCGGCCGAGGGGCTCGTCTCGCTGCGCCGGCTCGGCTCGCAGGATCAGACGGTGATGAAGCTCGAAGAGGCGCTGGCCTTGCTCGCCAAGGAGGCGACGCCGCCGGATCTCGTCGCGCGGGCGTGAAGTCCGGCGCGGCGCCCTGACGGCGAGCAAAACGACCCATAGGGCGCCGGCCTTGCGCGATTGCGTCATGGCCGCGTCTCGCGCTTTCGTTTGCGCGTGGCGCGAGGAATTTCCGAGCGCTTCTGTGGCGGCGCCAGAGGGTCACGCGCGCCGCGACGGCGTCGGCGTGTCCGCGAGGATGGCGACGATCTGGTCGCACAGCCAATCGAGGGCAGGATCGGCGCGGCGGCGGCGGGCGCGCGTGATCGAGACGTCGTAGGCGCCGACGTCGAGCGGCGGCTCGCAGGTCGATAGTCCGAACGCCCGCGCATGAGCCTGCGCGAGACGGGCCGGCGCGGTCAGCAGCATGTCGCTTTCGGCGATCATGGCGAGAGCGGCGAGAAAGTTCGGCACGCTGGCCACGACGCGGCGCGCGAGGCCACGGCGTCGCAAAGCCTCGTCGACGACGCCGTGAAACGAGCCGTCCATCGCCACCAGCAAGTGATCGGCGGCGAGATAGTTTTTCAACGAAAGCGATCTGCGCCGCCGACGTGCGAGAACGCGGAAAGTCTCGGCGTAGAGCGGGCGCACGAGGAGGTCGTCGCCGCGCAGGGCGGGCCCGACCTGCATATCGACGGCTCCTTCGCGCAGCTCGCGGGCGGCGCCGCCTTGCAGCGGCGCGCGGAAGGCGACGCGCAAGCCGGGCGCGTCGCGGCGCACGCATGCCAGCAGCGGCGCGGCGAGGATGGCGAGCGTCATGTCGCTCGCCACAAGCGTGACGTCGCGGCGCAGGCGGGCGACGTCGAAGGCGCGTTCGCCCGACAAGGCCTCCTGCGTTTGCGCGAGGATCGACTCGATCATCGGCGCGAGCCGTCGCGCGCGGTCGGTGGGCTCCATGCCGTGGGGCCGGCGCAGGAAAAGCTCGTCGTCGAAGGCGCGCCGCAGCCGGCCGAGGCCGTGGCTCGCGGCGGAGGGCGTCAGTCCGAGCCGTTCGGCCGCGCGCGTGAGCTTTCCGACGCGCAGCGTCTCGCGAAACAGCAGCAGCAGCGCGAAGTCGAGGGAGCGCAGTTCGACGAAATCGAAATCAGACATGAAGAGATTTCGCTTTTCAAAGAATGCGCGCGGCTTACATCGCTCGCCAAGGAACGGCAAGGAGGACGGACGGATGAAGATCGCGATCATCGGGCGGGGCTCTGTCGGCGGCGCGCTGGGAGCGGCGTTGGCGCGGGCGGGCCA
Organism: Rhodoblastus sp.; assembly: GCA_013693735.1. GTDB lineage: Bacteria > Pseudomonadota > Alphaproteobacteria > Rhizobiales > Beijerinckiaceae. The sequence continues at coordinate 2,135,016 of CP059255.1, forward strand.
CGACGTCGTTTTTGGCGTGCGTGCGCCGGGGCGCGCCGACGAGGCGACCAACGCGCAGGCGGCGTCGCAGTCCGACGCCATCATCCTCGCGACGCCGTGGCCGGTCACTGCGCAAGCGCTGACGAGCTGCGGATCGCTNGGGGGCAAGGTCGTCATCGACGCGACGAACCCGCTGGGCATGGGGCCGAACGGGCTCGAACTCGACTTCCCGCCGGAAGGTTCGGGCGCGCAGATGCTCGCGGCTCTGGCTCCTGGCGCGCGCGTCGTGAAATGTTTCAATCAGACGGGTTTCGCCGCGATGGGCGACGCCGGCGCCTACGCCGACAGGCCGGCGATGATGGCGGCGGGCGACGACGAGGATGCGCGCAAGCTCGCCTTGCGGCTCGCCGGCGAAATCGGCTTCGAGGCGTTCGACATGGGGCCGCTCGCCAATGCGCGCCTGCTCGAAGCTTACGCGATGGTTTGGGTGGAGCTGGCGATGAAGCGGGGCGTGGGGCGCGACTTCGCCTTCGCGGCGATTCGTCCAGCGCGGCCGACCCGGTGAGGTCTCGGCCGCGCCGAGGCTGACGGAAGCGTCAGCCCTTGTTCAGGGGCGGCGGAAGACGGCTCGAAAGCGGCGCTGGGGGCGTCTGCGACGAGCCTGACGCCGCGCCGCTTCGGCCGCTCGGCGCGACCATGCGTTTCAGAACGCCTTGAAGGTGATCACCGTCTTGGTGTCGACGATGCCGGGGATGATCTGCACGTTCTCGCCGACGAAGTGGCCGATGTCGACGTCACGGTCGACATAGAATTTGGCGAGGATGTCGAAGTCGCCGGCGATGGAGTAGATCTCGCTGGCGATCTCCGCCTCGGCGAGGGCGCTGGCCACCTGATAGGTCTTGCCGAGCGCGCATTTGATTTCGACGAAAAAGGTCTGCATCGCGAATTCCTGTGGCGATCACGCTTCGCGCCGGGCGGGCGGACACGCGCTCTTTTCCCGAACCCTTACGCCGCGCCGCTGCGCGCGTCGCGCCATCGCAGGCCCGCAAGGGCGTCGTTCATTTTGCGACGATTTCGACGTCGCGGTCGAGCGCCGGAGTGACGCGGAAGGTCGTCTGATAGGTTTTTCNGTCGTTGCGGGCGACGGCGACATATTCGCCCTCGGCCAACACCAAAGACGGGAAGGCGCCGCGCAGCTCGCGGATGACGTCGCCGCCCGGCGTCAGCACGGTGAAAACGGTGTTCGGCAAAGCGTCGCCGCCGACCGCGTTGACGAGTTTCAGCGTCATCGTCGCCGCGCGGTGCTTCAGAGTCGCGTCGATCAACTTGCCTGAGGGCACGCGTAGATCGGCCGTCACGACTGAATTGGTCGAGAGCTTGTCGGGCGCGGCGTCGGCGCTTTGCTTGGTCTGCGTGGACGGGGCGATGGCGTCGAGATAAGTCGACACGATGTGATATTGGCCCTCGGGCAGCCGCAAGACGTCGCCGGGCCGCGCGCCCTCGACAATCAGCTTGGCTTCCGAATTGCCGCGGTCCGGCACGANAACCGAGATGCTGGCGCGTTCCTTCGCGATCGGCGCGCCGCCGAGGGTGGGCGTCAGGCGCAGCGCGCCGGCNNGGCCAACGAGGCGATCGGTCACCGGCGCGCCGGCGACGGTGACGCGTTTCATCGCGCTGGCGAGGCCGTAACTCGCATGAACGACGTAAATGCCGTCAGGAACTGAGATCGCTGGGGCGGCCTCGCGCGATTCGGCGACCAGCGGGCGTGAGCCGTCGTCCTGCGCGCGTTCGCGATAGACGCGCCATACGAGGCCTTGGCGCAGCGGCTGATTTTGTCCGGCGATGCTGGCAGAGAGATAGAGCACGCCGCGCGCGATCTCGATCGGCGGGGCGGGGCCTCGCCGCGTGGCGCCGCCGGGCGGCGTCGCCGGCGAGGAGGCCGAAGGCGTGGTCTGCGCGCTGACCGCCACAGGCGTCAGCGCCAGACGCGCCACGGCCGCGGCCGCCAGCGCCGCCCGCAAGGCTTTCCTACGCCACGACCCGTCATTCGCCTCGATTCCTCCGCCTTCGCCCTCGCACGGCGCGCGCCTCACTCGCGGTCGCCGCGCCTGATCATGTTTTGCGCCGCATTGGCGAGATTGGCGAGAGAAAACGGCCTGAATAGGAACTCGACGCGGCGCGCGCCGGGCGGCAACTCGACCCCGCGAAACAGCAGGTTCGCGCGCAAAATCGGCCGCTCGACGCCGTCGACGCGGGCCACCCAGCCCGGATAGTCGACATCATGCAGCACCAACAGACCGCCGGAGGNGGCGTCGACGTCGATCAACACGCGGTCATTGGCGCGCGCCACGATCTGAGCGACGCCGCCGGGAGCGCCTTCGGGCGCGTCGCGCAGGGTCGGCGAAAGCTGCGCGAGTCTTTCGGAATCGACGAGCGCCTCTTTGGCGCGGTCGAAGCTCGGCAATTGATGTTCTGAGACGGCCGCCTCGACGTCGAGCGGGCGGACATGGCCGACGACCACGGCGCGGGGAGCGGCGGGCGCGAAACGATAAACGTGGATTTTCTCGCTGGCGAACAGTTCGACGAAGGATTTCGGACGGGGCGCCTGCGGCGGAAGTTCCGACAGCGGGCGATCGAGAACGAGATATTCCAGCCCCAACAGCTTGGCGAGCGGGGCGCGATAGCCGCGGAACGTCTCGGGAAAACGGCGCAGATTGACGTCGCCGGCGTTTTGGCCAGGGCCGATCACGCGCTCATAATCGGCCAGGCGCAGCGGGTTGTAGCCGATCGTGTCCTCGAGCCCGAGCGTCATCGACGCGTTCATCCAGGGGCCGGGCAGCCCGAGGATTTCGACGCGCGGCTGAGCGCCTTCCTCGCCGCGTCGGGCGAGGTCCGCGCGCAAGGCGGCCAGGGCGCCCTCCTCGGCGGCGGTCGGCGTGGCATAGACGGAATAGCGCTGGATCGGCTCGGCGTTCATCGAGGAGGCGGCGTCGCGCGCGACGGNGTCGACGCCGGCGAAGGCGACCAAGACGATCGCCGCCAGCGGCCGGCGCCTCAGCGCCTCGGCGTGACGCAGAACGGCGGCGACGCCTGCAAGGGTCGCCAGCGCCAGCGCCATGTGACCCGCAGCCGCGACAAATTTGCCTTGTTCGGCGGAGAACCACAGAGCGCCGACGACAAGCGCCAGGAAAACCAGACCGGTCGCCGCCGCGACGCCTTTGTGGCGGGCGCGGCGCAGGTCGATCCGGGGCAAGCCGAGTTTCAGATAGATGTGCAACAAATAGCCCGAACACATCGCCAGCGCGAAGTTGAGCGCGAAGGTCGCGTCGGCGGGACGGCGATAGAGCGAGACGCCCGGCATACGGTCGAACAGGATCTGGAACAGCGGCGTCGCGCGGCCGAGGGCGTAGAGCAGCATCAGCGCGGCGAGAAAGGCGAAGGGGCGGGCGCCGCGATCGACAAGCCGGCGGCCCGCCAGACCGAACCAGGCGATCAGCACGAAGGGGACGGCGCCAATATAGACGTAGTTCACGCAACGGTCCGTCCAGTCCGGCTGGGCGCTGGTTTCATAGCCGGGGCCCCAATAGGCGTAGTCCCAATTCAACGAACCGAAGACATTGGGCGCGAACAGGGTCGCCAAATTGACAGGTGCCAGCGATCCGGTGACGGCGACGCCGTAGGCGATTCCTGGCCTGTTCGATTGGCCGAGCAGTTGCAACGTCAGCAAGGTCGGAATCGCCAGCGTCGCGGCGCCGACGAGAGCCGCCGTCAGCAGAGCCGGAACGCGCTCGCGCGTCCAGCGAAGGGGCGTCGGCGAGTCGACGGCGCGCCAGATCACCACGCCGACCAAGGTGACGCAAAACAGATAGGCGACCTGATCGCGACCGAGCGCCATGACGGCGGCGACGACGCCGAACGTCGCCGCCCAGCCGATCGAGCGCCGGTCGAGCGCGTTCTCCAGGCAGGCGAGCGCCACCGGGAAGAGCCCGTAGGACAAGATCATGCCGGTATGCTGGAGGCGCGCCGAGGCCGAGCCCCCGAGCATGAAGACCATCGCCGCCAGCACGGCGCCGGCCGGCGCCCAGCCACGGTTGCGAAACAGCGCCAGAACGGCGAAGCCGCCGGCGAGCAAATGCGCCATCACGGCGGCGTCGAACGCTTGCATCGACGCGCCGGGCGCGAGCCAGGCGAAGGCCAGCATCGCAGGCGCGAACAGCAGCGATTGCGGATCGGCGACCGCCGGAAAGCCCGAGAAATGATAGGGGTTCCAGGTCGGCCATTCGCCCCGGGCGAGCGAATCCGCGAGGAACCGGAAATTCGGAAAGAACTCGTTCTTGGAGTCCCACGGAACGACGGAGCCGGACCATAGCCACAGCGCGGTCGCCGCCGCCGCGANAAGAACAAGCGCGAGATGCGNCGCTAACCGTTCGCGCGCGCTCCAGCCGAGCGACCGCGAGGCAGGAGGCGCCAAAACCGTCGAGGCGTCGATCGAGGTCATCGCGGCGAACCGGTCAGACGGGACGGCGGAGCGTCGAGGCGGGCCGTCCTTGACGCGCGGACCCAAGCGCGAACAATGCGAACCGGTTCAATCGAACGCTCCCACACGACCGCTGCGACGCCCGGCGCCGCTTACTCCCCGGCCAATCTTCCACTTGCACATCTCCGAGTGAACTGTCCATGAACGACGTGCTGCGCCTTCTGACCCGACGCTCCACCCCGCCGGCCGCGCTCGCCGCNCCCGGCCCGACGGCGCAGGAGCTGACCACATTGCTCACCATCGCAGCCCGCGTGCCCGATCACGGCAAGCTGGCGCCGTGGCGGTTCATCGTGTTCGAGGGGGAGGGCCGGGAGCGGGCGGGGCGGATTTTGGTCGAGGTCGCCCACGCCCAGCGCCCCGACGCGTCCCTGGAGCAGATCGAGGCCGAGCGTCGACGCATGACCAGCGCGCCTTTGGTGGTCGCCGTGGTCTCGACAGCCGCGCCGCATCCCAAAATTCCGCAGGTCGAGCAACTTCTGTCGGCCGCCGCCTGTTGCCAAAACCTGCTGATCGGCGCCGAGGCGATGGGCTATGGAGCCGCATGGGTGACCAACTGGTTCGCCTATGATCGCGCGGCGCTTTCGCGTCTCGGCGTCGCCGACGACGAGACGGTCGTGGGCTTCGTGCATATCGGCTCGCGCGCGGAGCGTCTGGAGGACCGGCCACGGCCGGCGCTCGAAACAATCGTGACGCGGTTTTAAGAGGGCGCGGAGATGGAGTACGACGTCGAGGATCGGGACCGGTCGTTGCTGCCGCACGATCCGCTCAAGGCCATCGTCGCCCCGCGGCCGATCGGATGGATCAGCACGGTCTCGCGACGGGGCGTCGTCAATCTCGCGCCCTACAGNTTTTTCAACCAAGCGCACACTCGCCCCGCGATCCTGGCCTTCGCCAGCGAAGGACGCAAAGACACCATCGCCAATCTTGAGGAGGTCGGCGAATTCGTCTGGAGCCTCTGCGACTTCAGTCAAAAGGAGCAGATGAACGCGACGTCCGCCAGCTTCGCGCGCGACATCGGCGAGCCGGATGCGTTGGGAATCCAGATGGCGGCCTCACGGAGGGTGCGCCCGCCGCGAGTCGCCGCGTCGCGCGCCGCTTTGGAGTGCAAGCTCGTCGAGATCGTGCGCCTGAAGCGCGCCGGGGGCGAAGCGCTCGACGGCTATCTGGCGCTCGGGGAGGTGGTTTGCGTGCATATCGACGACGCGGCGATCAAGGACGGGCGCGTCGACACGCGCGCCCTGAATCCGGTCATGCGCGCGGGCTATCTGGACTACGCGACGATCGGCGAGATCTTCGAGATGCCGCGCCCCGCTTAGGAGCGGGAGCGCCCTCCGAGACGGGCTCTAGAGGCGCGCCAGCAGGCGCTCGGCGCGGCGCAGATGCGGGCGGTCGAGCATTTCGCCGTCGACGCCCAGCACGCCCGCGTCCGGCCGGGCGGCGAACGCCTCCACGATGGCGCGGGCGCGGGCGATCTCCCGGTCCGAGGGCCTGAACACGTCGTTGATGACGGCGACCTGATCGGGGTGGATCGCCATTTTCGCGGTGAAGCCGTCGCGGCGGGCGGCCAAGCATTCGGTTCGAAATCCGGCCGCGTCGCGGAAATTCGGATAGACCGTGTCGATCGGTTGCGTTTCGGCGGCGGCCGCCGCGAACAAGGTCAACGAGCGGGCGAGCTGATAGGGCGGCGTGTAGCCGCCGTCGTCGAGACGATTCGTCTCGGCCCCGAGATCGGCGGAGAGATCTTCGGCGCNCCATGTCAGCCCGACCAGACGCCGACTGGCGCCGACATAGCTGCCCATGCCGAAGATCGACGCGCCGGTTTCGGTCGCGATCGCGATGATCTCGGTCGACCCGTCCGGAAACAGATTTTCGGCCTCGCGCACCGCGAGTTTGGCGCCGAGGTGCTGGACATGCGCGCCCGAGGCGCATTTGGGCAACATGATCCCGTCCGGACGCTGGGTCATCACCGCGTCGAGATCGGCGTCGAGCATTCCGGAATCGAGCGCGTTGACGCGAACATAGAGCCGCGGGCGCGTTTCTCCCGACCGAGCCGAGGCGAGGAAGTTGGCCGCGGTTCGGCGCGCCTCGTCCTTCGCGCCGGAGGCCACAGAGTCCTNCAAATCGATGAGAAGGCAATCGACGCCGCAGGCGAAGCCTTTGTCGAGCTTCTTCGGGCTGTCGCCTGGAACGAACAACAGCGAACGCATGCGTAAAACCTCCGCCGGGCCGGGCCGCGACGTCCCGACGTCGCGACCGCGCAGTCGCAGCCGGACACTCGCCGCTGGCATGTCAAAACGCAAGCCGCGCCTGAATTTCATCGCGTATGAACGATGTTAGCCGTCCATTTACCATGTTCGCGGAATGTGGGCGTGGTTCGTTCCGCGGGAACGGATCAAGTCTCTTTCGCGAGCGTGCCCATGTCGGTGTCCCAGGCGGTCAGCCCCTTCCTGTCGTGGTTTCAATCGCCCGAGACAGGCAGGCGGGCCGAGGCGGCGTCGGCGCTGGCGCTCGCCTATCTCTATGGCGATCTTGACGCCCAGGAGTTGCGNGGAGCGGAGATCGCCCTGACGGCGGCGCTCGACGACCCCTCGCCGGTGGTTCGGCGTGCGCTCGCCGAGGCGTTCGCNGGGGCCGAGCAAGCGCCGCGCCACATCATCGTGGCGCTCGCCAACGATCAGCCCGAGGTCGCCGCGATCGTGCTGTCGCGATCGCCCGCGCTGCGCGACGCCGATCTCGTCGATTGCGTCGCCGTGGCCGACCCCTATGCGCAGGCGGCGGCGGCGATTCGCGCCGAATTGTCGGAGCCCGTGTGCGACGCGTTGGCGGCCGTGGGCGGGCGCGAGGCCTGCGTGGCGATGTCGATCAATCCCGGCGCCAGGATCGCGCCCGCGGCGATGGCGCGGTTGATCGAACGCTTCGGAGCCGACGCCGAACTGCGCGAGGCGCTCCTGGCGCGTCGCGACTTGCCGCATGGGTTGCGCCACGAGCTGGCCGTGGCGGCGGCGCGCGCGCTGTCGGAGTTCGTGGTNCGCGCGGGGTGGCTATCGGCGGAGCGCGCCGAACGCCTCGCGCGCGAATCGCGCGACAAATCGGCGACGATCGTGGCGGCTCAAGCCAACGGCGCGACGCTCGATCTCGCCCGGCATTTGCGCCGCGCCGGCCATTTGACGCCAGGCCTGCTGCTGCGCGCCCTGCTGTCGGGCGATCGCGCGTTTTTCGCGTCAGCGCTGGCCGACCTCGCCGACGTCGCGACCGCGCGCGTGCAGGGGCTGATGCGCGACCCGCAATCGGCGGGCTTCGCCGCGTTGTGCGAGCGCGCAGGCCTGCCGTCGGCCTTGTCGCCGGCCCTGCGCGCGGCGGTCGCCGCAAGCCGCGGATTCGTCGGCGCGCCGGATGGTCGGCTGTCGCTGACGATCGTCAGCGCGGTGGTCGACGCCTGCGAGGCGGCGGGCGGCGAGGCGATGGGCAAGGCGATGGGGCTGTTGCGCCGGTTCGAAGCGGAGGCGGCGCTGGAGGCCGCGCGCGACGAGACGCTGCGCGCCGCGCAAGCCGAGGCGGAAGAGGAGGCGCGCGCTCGAACGCGCCGCCGAAATCGAAGCGATGCGGCTGGAGCTGGACGCTGCGGCGACGCTCGACGACGCCGCGCCTCTCGTCTTCGCGGATTTCGACGTCGTTGACGAGGCGGGGTCGCGCCCGAGGTGGCCGCGCCGATGGCGGCCGTATACGACGCAGCCGCCGCGATTCACGGAGACGCCTTCTTCTTCGCAGCGCGCGACGACAAGGCCGACGCGGCGCCTGCGATCGATCTGCGCGACGAGGAGAACGCGGCGCGGGACATGGAGGCGCCGGACGTCGCGATCGACCCCGCGACGGTCGCCGTTCACGACGCGACGGCGCGGCCGGCGCGCAAGGGGTTGTTGCAATTGCTGCCGCTGCTGGGCCGCCGAGCCGCCTAAGGGGCGGCGGCGATCAGTAGCCGAATTGCTCTCGCAAAATCCGCTCTTCGAGCGAGTGGCCGGGATCGTGCAGCAGCACAAGCTTGCGGTCCAGGTCCATCGACGCTTCGACGCGCAGCACGCGTTTGACCTCGGTGTGGTCGGCGACGGCCGAAACGGGCCGTTTGTCCGGCTCCATCACCTCGATCGCCACAGCCGCTTTGTCGGGCAACAGAGCGCCGCGCCATCGCCGGGGACGGAAGGGCGATAGCGGCGTCAGCGCAAGAAGCGGCGCTTCGAGCGGCAGGATGGGTCCGTTGGCGGAGAGGTTATAGGCGGTCGATCCGGCGGGCGTGGCGACGAGCACGCCGTCGGCTATGAGCTCGGGAAGGCGCTCCTGACCGTCCACCGAAATGCGCAGCTTTGCCGCCTGGTAGGACTGCCGCAACATCGAGACTTCGTTGATCGCCAGCGCCTCGACGACGAAGCCCTGCGAATCGACCGCGCGCATCCTCAACGGATGAATGACCGAGGCGTGAGCGGCCTCCAGACGGCGGCGAAGGCCGGTTTCGCGATATTCGTTCATCAAAAAGCCGACCGAGCCGCGGTTCATGCCGTAGATCGGCGTGCCGCTGTCGATGGCGTCGTGCAGCGTCTGAAGCATGAGGCCGTCGCCGCCAAGCGCGACGATCACGTCGGCCTGACGCAGCGGGGCCTCGCCATAGCGCGCCGCCAGCTTGGCGCGCGACTCCTGCGCCGCCGGCGTGTTGGCGGCCACGAAGGCGATGTTCTCGTAGCGCCAGGGTCCGCCTTGCGTCGACATGCGCTCGACTCCGGCGATCAACCGGCCTCGGCGAGCAGCGAAAGCTGCTGTTTGCGGCCCTCGCCGATCATGTCGGTGAGCGCGGTCGGATAGTCGCCGGTGAAGCAATGATCGGTGAATTGCGGACGCGCCGGGTCGCGCTGTTCGAAGCCCACCGATTTGTAGACGCCGTCGACGGACAGGAAGGCGAGCGTGTCGCAGCCAATGAAGGCGCGCATCGCCTCCATATCCATGCGGGCGGCGAGCAGCTTGTCGCGTTCGGGCGTGTCGATGCCATAGAAATCAGGGAAGCGGATCGGCGGCGAAGAAATGCGGAAGTGCACTTCTTTCGCTCCGGCGTCGCGCATCATCTGCACGATCTTGACCGAGGTCGTGCCGCGCACGATGGAATCGTCAACGAGCACTATGCGCTTGCCCTCGATCACCGCACGGTTGGCGGAATGTTTCATGCGCACGCCGATCTCGCGGATCGATTGCGTCGGCTGGATGAAGGTGCGTCCGACATAGTGGTTGCGGATGATGCCCAGCTCGAAGGGAATGCCGGAGTCCTGCGCGTAGCCGAGCGCCGCAGGCACGCCGGAATCGGGCACAGGAACGACGACGTCGGCGGCCACCCNCGACTCGCGCGACAGCCAGGCGCCCATATTCTTGCGCACCTGATAGACGCTGCGGCCCTGAACGATGGAATCAGGGCGCGAAAAATAGATGTATTCGAAAATGCACGGGCGCACCGGCTGCGGCGGGAAAGGCTTGTGGCTCTCCACGCCGTCCTCGGAGATGACGACGATCTCGCCATTCTCGATGTCGCGCACGAATTTGGCGCCGATGATGTCGAGCGCGCAGGTTTCGGAGGCGAGGATGAAGCGGCCTTCGAGCTCGCCGAGCACAAGCGGGCGGATGCCGAGCGGATCGCGCGCGCCGATCAACTTCTTGTTCGACAGGCAAACGAAGGCGTAAGCCCNCTCGATCTGTCGCAGTGCCTCGACCACGCGGTCGATCAGCTTGCCCTTGCGGCTGCGCGCCACGAGTTGAAGCATCACCTCGGTGTCCGAGGTCGACTGGTAGATGCCGCCCTCGGCGATGATCTTGCGACGCAAGGTCAGACCGTTGGTCAGGTTGCCGTTGTGAGCGACCGCGAAGCCGCCGCCGCTCAGCTCGGCGAACAGAGGCTGCACGTTGCGCAGGATCGTCTCGCCCGTCGTCGAATAGCGGACGTGGCCGATGGCGCAGCCGCCAGGCAGCTTCTCGATGGTGCTGGCGCGCGAAAAATGGTCGCCGACAAGGCCGAGGCGCCGCTCGGAATGGAAGCGCGCGCCGTCGAAGGAGACGATGCCGGCCGCTTCCTGACCACGATGCTGGAGAGCGTGCAGGCCGAGTGCGACGATCGCGGCGGCGTCGGGATGGCCGAATATGCCGAAGACCCCGCATTCCTCGCGCAGCCGATCCTCGTCGGGATCGAACCAAAGTTGCGGGTCGCCGGCCGCGCCGTGGGGGCGGGGAAGAAGCGTCGGGCGCCATGTCGGCCTCTCAGGCTTGCGGCGGCCGCGCGGGGAGACGGCCGCAGCTTCATAAACGTTTCACATAGTCGCTCGGCGTCGCTTTGTCAGCGGCGAGATTCACGGGGCCGCCCCGCGCCTCAGCGCGCGGGCTGCTGACCGACCCGGTTGACGAGCGCATCCAACGCTTTGCGATCGCCGGCGGTGGAGGCTGGCGTCGCCGCCCCGGCGTTGACGCGAGGCGGCGTCACGCCAGGCGCATCGGTGCGCTTTGCGGGGCGGGAGCGGGCTTGGTTTCCGGTTTGGGCTCGGGCGTNGTCGGGGGCGTCGGCGGNGGCCTCGTCGGAGGAGGCGGGCGCGCGCTGCTTCATCAGCTTGTTGAGGAAACTCATATCCGGAAGCATCGCGACCAGCTTCTCGCCGGTCTCGATCAGCACAGGCCGCATCCGGGCGTTTTTCGACATTTCGGGCTCTTTGCCCTGCACCAGCCACTGGAAGAACATGAAGGCGATCACGCACAGCAAAAAGCCGCGCGCCGCGCCGAAGATAAAGCCGAGCGAACGGTCGAGCGCGCCGATCTTGGAGTCGAGCACGAGGTCAGACACTTTCACGGTGATGATCGAAACCAGGATCAGCGTCANCCAAAAAATGATGCCCATCGCCGCCAGCGGACGGACGTTGTCCTTGTCCATATAGGGATAGCCGATCAGATGCGGCTCAAGCATTTTGTGCAGATAAAGCGCGGCGAGGGCGGCCGCGCCCCAGGAGGCGATGGCCAACACCTCGCGGGTGAACCCGCGCACCATCGCAAGAAGCGCCGAGACAAAGATCACGGCGAGCACGCCGAGATCGACATAAGAAGGCATACGGGCCTCGCCTGATCGATGAAACCGGGCGTCAGCCCGCCGCCCGGCGCTTATACAGAAGCGCGTCCCGCGCGGAAAGCCGGTAATGATCAGTTAACCCTAACGGCTGGGCCGGACTGGGCCAGGCGCGCCGGACCGCCCGGAGGCGGCCGGAAGGGCGCGGCGCGCGGACGAAACTGCGCAGAAGCCCCGGAAAGCCGAGCCGCGCCGCATGCCGCGAAAACGCCGGGCGGCTCTTCAACCCGTCTCCTTCGCTGGCCCGCGCTTCCACGGGGCGTCGTCACGCCGGCTCCGGCGCGCGTTCCTCCGGCGCGCGGCGCTCGCGTCCACGGCGCGGNGGCGCGGGCGGCGATGTCGGCGACCAGTTCGCCGACATGGGCGACGGGACGCAGCGCCAACGCCGTCGTTTCGCCGTCGTCGCGGGCGGGGCGGGNGGCGATCGCCTCGGCGAATCCGAGCTTTCCGGCCTCCTTGAGCCGCAGGCCGGCATGGGCCACCGGGCGGACCGCGCCCGACAAGGCGAGTTCGCCAAAAAACGCAGTCTTNNTCGGCAGAACCGCGCCGGTGAGCGAGGAGACGAGNNAGGCGGCGGCGGCGAGGTCGCAAGCCGGCTCGTTGATCCGCATCCCGCCGGCGACGCTGAGATAGACGTCGTGCTGTCCGAGCCGGACGCCGGCGTGAGCCTCAAGCACCGCGATCACCATCGCAAGGCGGCTTGCGTCCCATCCAACGACGGAACGGCGCGGCATGCCGAGCGCGGAGGGNNCGACCAGCGCCTGGACCTCGACCAGCAAAGGGCGCGTGCCCTCCATGCTGGCGAGAACCGCAGCGCCGGGGGCGGCCGAGTCGCGCCCCGCAAGAAAGAGCGCGGAGGNGTTCGGCACCTCGGTCAGACCGGCGCCGGTCATTTCGAAGACGCCGATTTCATCGGTCGGGCCGAAGCGGTTTTTCGATGCGCGCAGGATGCGGAAGTGATGACCGCCGTCCGCCTCGAAGTTGATCACCGCGTCGACCATGTGCTCGACGACGCGCGGCCCGGCGATCTGGCCATCCTTGGTGACATGGCCGACGAGGATCACGGTCGCGCCGGTCGTCTTGGCGTATCGAATCAGGGCGTGGGCGCAGGCGCGGACCTGGGTCACGGTTCCCGGCGTCGACTCAACCGTGTCGGTCCACATCGTCTGGATCGAATCGATGACGACGAGAGCCGGCCGACGACCGACGCCGAGCGTGGCGACGATGTCGCCGACGGCGGTTTCTGCGGCGAGCCNCACGGGCGTTTGCGCCAGGCCGAGCCGCACCGCGCGCAGGCGAACCTGATCGATCGCCTCCTCGCCCGACACATACACCACCCGCTCGCTGCGCGACGCCAGCGCCGCGCAGGCCTGAATCAGAAGCGTCGATTTGCCGATGCCGGGCTCGCCGCCAAGCAAAATGACAGATCCGGGCACGAAGCCGCCGCCGGTCACCCGGTCGAGTTCGCCGACGCCGCAGATGACACGCGGGGCCGGCGCCGACGCGCCGGACAGGCTTTCGAGCGCCAGCACGCGCCCCTTGCGCGCGCCGCGCAAAGCGGCCGCGCCGACGCCGCTTTCGGCCGCCTCCTCGACGATGCTGTTCCATTCGCCGCAAGACTCGCAGCGGCCTTGCCAGCGGTTCGAAACCGCGCCGCAGTTCTGGCAGACGAAAGAGGAGCGTGCGCGGGCATGGATCGGCGTCTCTCAGAACGAGGCGCCGTCCACCTTCTTGATGGCGAGCGCGTCTAAATCGATCACGGGGACGCAGCGAAGATTCACCGCCACCATTTCCTGCCCCGACGGGCGCTCGCCTCGTGCGAAGGATTCAACGCCGCACGTGGCGCAGAACAGATGGTCAATCTTCTTATTGTGGAATTTGTAACTGGTCAGGGCGTCTGCGCCCGAGATTTGGCGGAATTGGTTCGCGGGCACGAAATGGAGCAGCGAACCGTGGCGGCGGCACCACGAGCAGTTGGGCTCATGGCGCCGGCGACAGGGCCGTCGAATTCAAAGGCTACGGCGCCGCAATGGCAGGAGCCGGCGAGCGGGGCGGCCTTGGACATCGCGACTCTCCTGAGAACATTTGCAGAACATTCTGCGGAAAACGCGACGCCGTCAAGCCCCGCGATACGTCCGCGCATAGCGCGGGCCGAGGCGCGTGAGCACTTCGTAGCCGTTGGTTCCGGCCCATCCGCCGACCTCGTCGACGCCGATTCNCTCGCCGATCAGCACGACCTGCGTTCCGACCCGCGCGTCCGGCGCGTCGGTGACGTCGATCAGCGTCAGGTCCATCGAAACGCGGCCGACAAGGGGATGGCGGCGCCCATCGATGACCACGAAGGCGCCCGGGCGGTCGTCAAGCCGCCGCAGGCGCGGATNAGCGTCTGCGTAGCCGACGCCGACGCAGGCGATGCGGGTGGGGCGACGGGCGGTCCAGCGCGCGTTGTAGCCGCAGGTCTCGCCGGGCGGGACGTCGCTCATGGTCAGAATCGGCGCGGCGAGACGCACCACGTCGCGCATGGGATTGGCTGCGCCGGGCGTCGGGTTGCCGCCGTAAAGCGCGTAGCCAGGGCGGGTCAGCGCATAGGCCGGAGGCGCGTCGAAAAAATGCGCGGAGGAATTGGCGATGCTCGCGGGCATATCCGGATAGCGGGCGCGCCAAGCGGCGAAACGTTCGATTTGAAGGGCGTTAAGCGGGCCGTCGCGCTCCTCGGAGGCGACGAAGTGGCTCATCAACAGCTCGACGCCGAGCGCATGAAGGTCGGCCGCCTCCGGCATCGTCGCGTCCCAGCGCAGGCCGAGGCGGTTCATGCCCGTGTCCACCTGAAGCGCGCAGGGGCCGCCGCCGAGATCGCGCCACCGCGCAAGCTGGTCGAGCCCGGCGAGGACCGGGCGAACGCCCGCGGCGCGCAGGTCTCCGGCGCCTTCGGGCGGCAGGCCGTTCAGCAAGTAAATCCGCGCGCGCGGCGCCAGAGGACCGAGCGTTTGCGCCTCGGCCCGATGGGCGACGAAAAAGGTCCGGCAACCGGCGGCCGCCAGCGCGGGCGCGACGGCGGCGAGCCCGAGGCCATAGGCGTCCGCTTTCACCGCCGCGCCGCACTCAGCGCCGGCGGCGCGGGCGGCGAGCAGCCGCCAATTGCGCGCGACGGCGCCAAGATCGACGCTCAGGCAGGCCTGCGCGCCGGGCGGGGCGCGGTCGAGAAAGACATTCGGCGAATCGGGCGCGGCGTGCATGTGCGTGGCTATCGACCCAGCCGCCGCGGCGCGCAAGTGCGCCGGTCGAGACCGATCCGCTCTTCGACCAATCCACGCCTCGTCGCGGGCCGTTCGCACCGGCTCAGCGCTGGCGCGACAGCACGCGCCAACGCGACATCATAAGGCCGGCGATCAGAGCAAGCGCCGCGACGAAGCCGATCCAGACCCCGAGCCCGCCCAGACCGAGCCCCAGAGCCAGCCACGCGCCGAGCGGCAGGCCGACGCCCCAATGGCCAACCAGCATGTAGATCATCGGCCATCGCGTGTCGTGGAGCCCGCGCAACATGCCGGCGCCGACGGATTGGGTGGCGTCGAGAATCTGAAAAAGAGCGGCGATCAAAAGAAATTGGGNCGCCAGGCGAACCACTTCGGCGTTGACCGGCGCCTCCGCGTCCACGAACAGCGCCACCATCGCGCGCGGGGCGAGCGCCATCGCGACGCCGCAAAGCGTCATCGCGCCGACGCCGAGAACGAAGGCGACCCAGCCCGCGCGCCGCAAGGCCGGCCAGTCATCGGCGCCGAANNAGCGCCCGACGCGCACGCTCGCCGCCTGCGAGAAGCCGACGGAAAGCATGAAGGTGATGGCGGCGATCTGGATGGCGATGGCGTGCGCGGCGAGCGTCGCCTCGCCGATCCGGCCCATGATGAAGACGGCGGCGTTGAAGGCGGCCGACTCGAACAGCATGGTGAGGCCGATCGGCGCGCCGAGCCGCAGCAGCGCGAGAAACGCCGCGCGGTCGGGCTCCCAAAGTTTGCCGAGCACATGGAAACGGCGGGCGCGACGGTCGATGAAGGCGGCGGCGGCGAGCACCGCGAGCATGAAGGCCGAGGCGATCGTGGTCGCCAGCCCGGAACCGGGAACACCCATCGCGGGCGCGCCCATATGGCCGGAGATCAGCGCCCAGTTGGCGACGATATTGACGACGAAGCCGACAAGAATAGCGATCAGCGCAGCCCCGGGCTTCTCCAGCGCCGAGANAAACGAGCGCAAGGTCACGAAGGCCATTTGCAGCGGCAGCGACCACATCAGCATGCGCAGATAGGCGCCGGCTTCCGGGGCGAGCGCGGCGTCCTGACCGAGGGCGAGAAGGACCGCCTCGCCATTGGCGAGGACCGGCAGCGACAGCGCCGAAAGCGCCGCTGTCGCCCATAGCCCCTGACGGGTCGCGCCGCGGACTTCACGCACGGCATGCGATTTCGCGCCCAGCGCGCGCGAGGCCATCGGCGCGATGGCGGTCAGATAGCCGATCGCGAAGACGAAAAAGGGGAAATAGAGGTTGAGGCCGAGCACGCCGGCGGCCAGCGCCTGCGGACCCAGCCGACCCATGAACATCAGGTCGGTCGTCGTCATGCCGACCTGGGCGAGGTTGGTCAGCACCATCGGCCAGGCGAGCGCGAAGGTCGCCGACACCTCCTCCCGTAAAGGCGCGGAGGCGGCGAAACGGGATGCGGCGAGGAATCGGGCCAAAGTCGTTCCGGGCGCTTTTGCAGGCGGCGGCATCGGTTATCATGCCCGCCAATCGAAAGCGAACACGAGGAAGCGACCCTGATGATCCTGAACGCCGCGCCGGCCTTCAATTTCGACCTTGGCGACACAGCCGACATGATCCGCGAGACCGCGCGCGATTTCTCGCAAGCCGAGATCGCGCCGCGCGCCGAGGAGATCGACAAGACCAACCAGTTTCCGCGCGATCTGTGGCCCAAGATGGGCGCGCTCGGCCTGCACGGGATCACGGTCGAGGAGGAGTATGGCGGCACGGGCCTCGGCTATCTGGAGCATGTGATCGCGATGGAGGAGGTGTCGCGCGCCTCCGCGTCCGTCGGCCTGTCCTATGGGGCGCATTCGAACCTGTGCGTCAACCAGTTGCGCCGCAACGGCTCGGACGCTCAGAAACACAAATATCTCCCCAAGCTGATCTCCGGCGAGCATGTCGGCGCGCTCGCCATGTCGGAGCCCGGCGCGGGCTCGGACGTCGTGTCGATGAAGACGCGCGCNGAGAAGAAGGGCGACCGCTACATCCTCAACGGCAACAAGATGTGGATCACCAACGGTCCCATCGCCGAGACCCTGATCGTCTACGCCAAAACCGACGTCAACGCCGGGCCGCGCGGCATCACCGCCTTCATTATTGAAAAGGGGTTCAAAGGTTTCTCGACCGCGCAGAAGCTCGACAAACTCGGCATGCGCGGCTCCGACACCGGCGAGCTTGTGTTTCAGGATTGCGAGGTGCCCGAGGAGAACGTGCTCGGCGTCGTCGGCAAGGGCGTCAACGTGTTGATGTCGGGCCTCGACTATGAGCGCGCGGTGCTCGCGGCCGGTCCGCTCGGCATCATGCAGGCGGCGATGGACGTGGTCATGCCCTATGTTCATGAGCGCAAGCAGTTCGGCCAGGCGATCGGCGAGTTTCGNCTCGTTCAGGGCAAGATCGCCGACATGTATGTGCGGATGAACTCGTGCCGCGCCTATGTCTACGCCGTCGCCAAAGCCTGCGACCGGCACGAGACGACGCGGCAGGACGCGGCCGGGGCGATCCTGATCGCGGCCGAAATGGCGACGAAGGTCGCGCTCGACGCGATCCAGTTGCTCGGCGGCAACGGCTACATCAACGACTATCCCACGGGCCGCTTGTTGCGCGACGCCAAGCTCTACGAGATCGGCGCCGGCACCAGCGAAATCCGCCGCATGCTGATCGGGCGCGGCTTCGCCAAGAGCATGTGAGGGGCCGCGCGTCGAGGCGGCCGGATCGCGACGACGACGCGAACCGCGTCGCCGTTTCTCGCGGATGGGAACTTCAGCGCCGCCGCGGCGTCCTGTTTTCAGGAGGGCCGCGGATGACCTCGTTGCGATCCGGAATTCTGGCGAGCGCCGTCTGTCTGACGGCCTTCGGGGCGGCGGCGCAGGTCGCCCCTGTTCCCCGCGGCGCCCGCCTGGGCTCGCACGCGAGACGCCGGCGCCGGAGCATGGCGGCGCCGGGCTCGGGAAAATGGCCCCGCCGGCGCGGGTCTCCGAGCCCGGGGCGCCGTCCATAATCGCGCCGTCGCCACCNCGTGCGCCCGGACGCGCCTGTCGGGAAGCCGGCGGGGAGCCCGCGAAGTCCTTCGCGCCGTCGTCCGCCGACGCGGCCTCGCCCCAGAGCGCCCGATCGCAGAGCGACGCCTGCCTCGCGGAACTCGCCGCGGCGGGCGTCGAGGCNGCAAAGGCGGATGCGCCGCCGGCCGGCGAAGCGGGCTGCGTCGTGGAGACGCCGGTGCGACTCAAATCGGCNGCCGTCGCGCGAGGGCGGATCGCAATTCATGGCGATCCCCTTGTCGCCTGCGCGACCGCGCGCGCGCTGGCCTCGTATCTGGGCGAGATCGCGGCGCCTCGCCAAAGTACGGCCGGCGTCGCGCTGAACGGCGTGACGGCGGCCGGTTTCGAATGCCGCGCGCGCAACCGGGCGCCGGGCGGAAAGCTGTCGGCGCATGGCAAGGGCCTCGCGCTCGACCTCGTATCGTTTCACTTCGCCGACGCGACGACGACGACGGTCGCCGCGCCAGAGCGCTCTGCGTTTCTGACGGGCGCGCGCCGCGCGGCGTGCGGTTACTTCACGACCGTGCTCGGGCCTGGCGCCGACGAGGCGCATCGCGACCATCTCCATCTCGACATCGAAGCGCATGGAGCGTCGGGGGCCGGCCGTATCTGCCAGTAAAGCGCGGGAGCCCTGCGCGACAGGGCGGTGGCGTCGGCCCCGAGCTGCGTAAACTCTCGTGACGGAGGGCGCCATGATCACGCTTTGGGGACGGCTGAACTCGCTGAACGTGCAGAAGGTGGTGTGGTGCCTTGAGGAGATCGGCGCGCCCTATCAGCGCATCGAGGCGGGGCGGGAGCATGGCGTCGTCGGCACCGACGCGTATCGCGCGATGAACCCGAACGCTCTTGTGCCGACGATCCGGGACGGCGATCTGACGCTGTGGGAATCCAACGCCATCGTGCGCTATTTGTGCGCCAAACATGCGGAGAGAGGTTCTGGCCGGCCGATCCGGCGACGCGCCTCGGGCGACCGTTGGATGGACTGGCAACAGACGAGCTTCAACAAGGCGATTTCGCCGGCGTTTATGAACCTGGTGCGCACCGCGCCCGAAGCGCGCGACCTGGACGCCGTCGAGGCCTCGCGCGCGGCCACCGAAAAGNNCGTCATTCTCGACGCGGCGCTTGCGCGGTCGGAATGGCTGGGCGGCTCGGCGTTCGGCCTCGCCGAGTTCGCCGTCGGCACGCAAGCGCATCGCTGGCTCAACATGCCGATCGCGCGCGAGCCGCGCCCGAACGTCGAGCGATGGTACGCCGCGTTCATGCGTCGGCCGGCGGCGACGCGCGCGCTGACGCTGCCGGTCACCTAGTCGAGAGGGCCGGCGATGGCGTTCGCTCCCACGGTCGACGCGCATGGCGCGCAAATCCCGGCGATCGGCCTCGGAACGTGGAGGCTCGCAGGCGAGGAGGCCGAGCGGGCCGTGCTGGCGGCCCTCGAAGCCGGCTATCGCCATATCGACACCGCGGCGATGTGCGACAACGAGGAGGCCCTCGGCCGCGCAATCGCCCGCGGCGGCGTCAAACGCGGCGAGATCTGGGTGACGACCAAAGTGTGGCGCACGCAGTGGCGGCGCGACGCGCTTCTCGCCAGCGCGCGTGCGAGCCTCGACCGGCTGAAGCTGTCCCAGGTCGATTTGCTGCTGATCCATTGGCCCGACCCGGCGATGATTCTGGAGGAGACCGTCGACGCCCTCAACGAGGCCAAAGCGCTCGGGCTGGCGCGGCATATCGGCGTATCGAACTTTCCGCCCCGCCTGTTGCGCGCTGCGGCGCGCGCNGGCGCGCCGCTGGTCGTCAATCAATGCGAGTATCATCCTATGCTCGACCAGAGCGCGCTGCTGGCCGAGTGCCGCGCCGTCGGGGCGGCCTTCGTCTCCTATTGTCCGCTTGGACGCGGCGCGCTGCTCGACGACGACGTCGTGGCGACGATCGCGAAGGCGCATGGGCGCACGCCGGCGCAGGTGTTGCTACGGTGGCATGTCCAACAACCAGGCGTCGTCGCGATTCCGCGCTCGCGCTCGCCGGCCCACGTGGCGGCAAATCTTCACGTTTTTGATTTTGAGTTGTCGGCCGACGAGATGGGTCGATTGTTCGCGCTGGCGCGCAAGGGCGGCCGGATGGTCGACCCTGAGACCGCGCCGCGTTGGGACGAGACATAATGTTCTTTTATTTGTCGAAAATCCTTTGGTTCTTCACCGCGCCCTCGACGTTGATCGTCGGCGCTATGGTTTTGGGGACCGGGCTGGCGTTGGTTCCTCGCTTCGCGCGGCTCGGCCGCCGCCTCGCCGGGCTTGGCGCGGCGGCCTTTCTGCTGTTCGGCTCGGGGCCCTTCGGCGCATTTCTGGTGGGCGCGCTGGAGCGGCGGTTTCCTGCCTATGTCGCCTCGACGCAGTCCCCGCCGCACGGCGTCATCGTGCTCGGCGGCACCATCNNGGCGAGATGGAGGTCGCCCGGGGTGTGGCAGGTCGCCATGAACGACGGCTCCGAACGGCTGACGGAAGGGATCGCGTTGGCGCGGCGTTTTCCCAACGCCCGTCTCGTCTTCACGGGAGGCACGTCGTCGCTGACCGGACAAGAGAAATCGGAGGCGGAGGCGACGCGCGACCTTTGGGCGTCGATCGGCTACCCGGTCGAGCGCGTCACATTCGAAGGGCAGTCGCGCAATACGGTCGAAAATGCGGTCAACACCGCCGCGCTCGTCAAGCCGAAGCCGGGCGAACGCTGGCTGCTGGTGACCTCGGCCCATCACATGCCGCGTTCGGTCGGCATCTTCCGAAAGGCTGGCTTCGAGGTTATCGCGGCGCCGGTGGATTACCGCACCTCGTTCAAGCGATGGTACATCCCTCGGGAGGCGGTCGGCGGCCTCGCCATTCTCGATCTCGGGACGCGCGAGTGGATCGGGCTCGTCGCCTACTGGGTCACCGGGCGCGCCAGCGCTGTTTCCGGCTCCCTGAGTTCAGTCGCGCAGCGCGTCGCGCGCGTCCGAGGAAAACTGTCGGCGCGACATCGCCATCACAACGAACAGCGTCGTGGCGATCAGCAGCCACGGGCTGACGAACCAGCCCAGATACGCGACCGCGAAGAACAGCGCGCGTTGTCCGCGGGCGAAATGCCGGCCGGCGGCGATGTTCATTTTCGCGGCGCGGTTGACCGCGCGGTCGCGCAATTCTGCGTCGGGATCGTCGGCTTCGGGCGTCGCCCCGATCAGAATCGCGCTGTAGTTAAACAGCCGATAGGACCAGGCGAATTTGAAGAACGTGTAGCCGAACATGATGGCGAGGCCGACGAGCTTCAGNNCCCACACCGCGCGCGACGGCGTCGCGCCGAAGGGCAAGGATTCGAACACCCGCATCGCGTCGTCGGTGGCGCGCAACATGCCGATGGTGGCGCCAAGGGCGATCATCGAGGCGGAGGCGAAGAAGGCAGAGCCGTTCTGCAACGAGGCGGTGATCTGGGCGTCGATGATGCGGCTTTCGCGCGCGCCCATGCGGCGCATCCATTCGCGGCGCTGCTGCTTCATGATGAAGTTGACGCCGTCATTGGCCGCTTTCTCGTGTTCGAGAAGCAGATGGTATCCAATCCAACTCGCCACATAGACGACGGCGGCGACGGCGTCGACATAAGACAATCCGAGCATTTTCATACCAGCCTGTCGGGCCGGCGCGGCGTCGGCGTCGCGCCGGCCTTGCGACCCGTTTTAGCCGCGGCGCGGCGTTCACGTCACTTCGAACCATGTCGACAGCCCGCCGCNCGCGCGGCCCGGGTCGGCGTTCTCGATCAGCCATTTGCCGGGATTGTCGGCGATGAAGGCGACCCGGCTCGTCTTTCCCGGCGGGGTGATCACCGAATCGCGCCAATAGGGCTCCCAACCGTCATCGAGCGGATGCAGAAGGCGCATGACATGACCTCGCACATGCGTCGTCTGCGGATAGGAGGTGTTGTTGACGAATCCGAGACTGACGGGCGCGCCGCGCTTCACCGTGAACAGCGGCTTGTCGCCGCCGGGCGGCGAGAGCCTCCATTCCGGCCGCTTGCGGTGGACCGGATGCGTGTTCGCGCCGCCGCGATAGCCCATCGCCTCCGCCTGCGCCTGTTCTGGCGATGGGTTCTCGCCTCCCGACAGAACGAGGTCGGCGCGTCTGGCGTCTTGCAGACGCACCGCGGGCGGCAAGGCCGGATTGAGCGGCAGGCCCTCGAAGGGCGCGCGTTCGGGGAGCGGGGCGCCTTCGACGCGGATCGCCAGAAGCGGCGAATCGGGCGGCGGCTCGCGCCCGGGCGGCGAGGCGCCGCGCAGGATCGCGCTCGCTTCGCCGGGAGTTCCCGGCATGTCGAGCATCGNCTCGAAGCGCGCGCCGGGGCCGATGGGTATGGTGTCGCGCACCGGGGCGAAGGGGTCGCAGGGCTGGCCGTCGATGGCGATGACCTGCACGCGCGCGGCGGCGAAGGTCGCCACCAGCAGGCGCGAATTGCAGGCGTTGAGGAGGCGCAGCCGCACCCGCGCGTTGGGCCGGGCGACCAGCGCCAGCGCGCCGGGCGCACCGTTGACGGTGACGACATCGCCGATCCGGCCGGCGCCGTCGTCGTTTTGGGCGGGCAGCGTGTCGTCGCCGAAAGGGCGGGCGTCGGGCGCGGCGATCCAGTCCTTCACCACCGCCACCAGTTCGTGGTCCACCGGCGNGGGCACCGGCTCCTCGACGATCAGGCCGGCGAACAGTCCTTTGGCGAGAAGCTTGCCGGCGTGCGGACCCGAGGGACGCGCCCAATAGAAGCCCGGATCGGGCGGCGATAAGCGGATCGCGGCGCGCCCGCCCGCCGCAGCGACGGGACCGGCGAGCGGCGGCGCGCCGTCGGCGGCGTTGGCGATGCGCATCCCCATCCAGTGCAGGGACAGGGGACCGTCCGGCGCGGCGCCGAGATCGAAAGCGAGCGGCTCGCCCTGTTTGCAGCGCAGAATCAGCGGGGCGGGGCCATCCGCGAAGGACAGCCCCGGGATGTCGCCTGTCGGAAGGCGCAGCGTTACGGGACGTGGGTCGAGGCGCAGCGGCGCGGTCTGGGCGCGGACGGGCGTCGCGGTGAGCGCGGCGGCGCCGGCGAGGAGGGCGCGGCGCGTCGGGGCGGCGAGGGGCGAATCAATCGGCATGGGCGTCCTGAAGGGCTGGGGAGCTTAGGGCGCGACGGCCCCCTTTCCCGCGAAATTTTTGCTGCATCCCCGGCGCCCGATGCTAGAGAGCGCCACCCGACGCGGGAGAGGGAGGCGCTTGCGCGTCTCCCGCCCTAAGGGCGCGGGCGTGGCGGAACTGGCAGACGCAGTGGATTTAGGTTCCACCGCCGCAAGGCATGGGGGTTCAAGTCCCTCCGCCCGCACCAGCGGTTCGCTCGGCCGGCCCGAACAGCGTGCGAAACGAGTCATCCCGCGCGTCCACGCGCGCGACCATCACGAACAAAGCGCGCTCCGCGCGCGGGCGAATGCGAGAAGGCGATAGAGACATGCAGGTCACCCAGACGCTCTCCGAAGGACTGAAGCGCGAATACAAGGTCGTTCTTCCGGCCGCCGACCTTCATGCGCGCCTTGAAAAGGAGCTGACCGACCTTCAGGGCAAGGTGCGCCTGAACGGCTTCCGCCCCGGCAAGGCGCCGCTCGGCCATCTCAAGCGTCTGTATGGCAAGAACGTGATGGCCGACGTCGTCGAAAACGCCGTCAACGAGGTCAACCAGAAGATCATCGGCGACAACAAGTTGCGGCTGGCCATGCAGCCGCAGATCGCGCTGTCGGACAACAAGGAGGAGGTCGAGAAGGCCTTCGAGGCGCAGGGCGACCTCGCCTACACGGTTTCTCTTGAGACTCTCCCGGAGATCGAGGTCGGCGCTTTCGACGACATCGAGCTTGAGCGTCCCAGTACNAAAGCGTCCGACGACGAGGTCGAGAAGACTTTGAACCGCATGGCCGACCAGAACCGCGCTTTCTCCGAGAAGGACGACGCGGCCGTCAAGGGCGACAAGGTCACCATCGATTTCGTCGGAAAAATCGACGGCGTCGCCTTCGAGGGCGGNGCGGGCACGAACATCGACGTGGTGATCGGCTCCGACACCTTCATTCCGGGCTTCGAGGACCAGCTTCTCGGCGTGAAGAAGGGCGAGGAGAAGGTCGTCACCGCGACCTTCCCCGAGGCGTATGGCGCCGCCCATCTGGCGGGCAAGACCGCGCAGTTCGACGTCGTCGTGAAATCGGTCAACGCGCCCGGCGAGGTCGGTTTCGAANNCGATGAATTCGCCAAGAATTTCGGCTTCGACGAAATCGGCAAGTTGCGCGACGCAATCCGCGGCAACATGCAGAAGGGCTATGACTCGGCCTCGCGCGACAAGGCCAAGCGTCACCTGCTCGACGCGCTCGACAAGCGTTACTCCTTCCCGTTGCCGCAAGGCCTGGTCGAGCAGGAGTTTGGCCAGATCTGGGGCCAGGTCGAAGCCGAGCGCAAGCAGACCGGCAAGTCGTTCGAAGACGAGGGCACGACCGAGGACGCGGCCAAGGCGGACTACCGCAAAATCGCCGAGCGCCGCGTGCGTCTGGGCCTTCTGCTCGCCGCCGTCGGCGAAAAGGAGAAGGTCGAGATCAAGGACGAGGAAGTGACGCAGGCTCTCGTCGAGAAGGCCCGTCAGTTCCCAGGCCAGGAGCGGCAGGTGTGGGACTTCTACCAGAAGAACCCGCAAGCGCTGGCGGAGCTGCGCGCGCCGATCTTCGAGGAGAAGGTCGTCGACTCGATCCTTGGCAAGGCCAAGATCAAGGATGTCGAGGTCTCCAAGGACGAATTGTTCAAGATCGAGGACGAGGACGACTCCAAGACGGCGTAATGCGCCATTCGAGCGGTCCGGGACGGCGCGAGGCCTTTCCAGGCCGCGGCAAACGCGGACAGTCGCAGCCGGCGCGCCAGGATGACGCGCCGGTTTTCTTTTTCGAAGGTTTCGCGTCCGAAGCGCATCACCCTCGAACACCATGCGTCGACGCAGGGCAAGGAGTCAGTCCGGTAACCATTCGCTGCGAAAGCTGGGGCCGCGCGATTCCATGCAGGCCGTTTCGCCGGCGCAAACGGGGAACTCGGATCGGCCGGAAAGCACGAAACGGGAACGGCGTTCGGCCTGAACCCTTTCCGAAGCGACGTCGCGCCATTATGTTGGCTGAGAAGGAACCGTGTTCCTGATTCATTCTGGTGAGGCTGATGCGCGACCCGATCGAACTCTACAACAACATGCTCGTGCCGATCGTGGTCGAGCAGTCGAGCCGGGGCGAGCGCTCCTTCGACATCTATTCCAGGCTGCTGCGCGAACGCATCGTGTTCGTGACCGGTCCGGTCGAGGACAACATGGCCTCGTTGGTCATCGCCCAGCTTCTCTTTCTTGAGGCGGAGAACCCCAAGAAGGAGATTGCGATGTACATCAACTCTCCGGGCGGGGTGGTGACGTCGGGGCTTGGCATTTACGACACGATGCAGTTCATCCGCCCGAAGGTGACGACGCTGTGCCTCGGCCAGGCGGCCTCGATGGGCTCGTTGCTGTTGGCTGCCGGCGAGGCGGGCATGCGCTACGCCCTGCCTAACGCGCGGATCATGGTGCACCAGCCCTCCGGCGGCTTCCAGGGTCAGGCGTCCGACATCCAGCGCCATGCCGAGGACATCATTCGGGTGAAACGTCGCCTGAACGAAATTTATGTGAAACACACCGGCCAGCCCTACGAAAAAATCGAACAGACGCTGGACCGCGACCACTTCATGTCGGCGGAGGAGGCGAAGGCCTTCGGTTTGGTCGATCATGTGCAGGACAAGCGGCCGGAGGCCGACGAAGCGGCCAAGGGCTGAGCCGATCGGCGTGGACTGCGCGGTCGCGGCCCGAGGTCGAGACCGCGAAAGCGAAAAGGTCAAGGTGACCTTGATTTCCCGGCGGCGGGCTACCGAATTTTAGGGTCCGCGCCGATATAGTTAACTTCGGGCCCCGCATGCGCGGGCGGCGCGCCCCAGGAGAACGCAATGAGCAAGGTCGGCGGCGGCGAATCCAAGAATACGCTGTACTGTTCCTTTTGCGGCAAGAGCCAGCATGAAGTTCGCAAACTGATCGCCGGCCCGACCGTCTTCATTTGCGACGAATGCGTCGAACTCTGCATGGACATCATCCGTGAAGAGAACAAGACGTCTTTGGTTCGCGACAAGAGCGGGATCCCGACGCCGCGGGAGATTTGCAAGGTTCTGGACGATTACGTGATCGGCCAGTTCCAGGCCAAGCGCGTGCTGTCGGTGGCGGTGCATAACCACTACAAGCGCCTCAACCACGCGCAGAAGCACAACGACGTCGAGCTGGCGAAGTCGAACATCCTGCTGATCGGCCCGACCGGCTCCGGCAAGACGCTGCTGGCGCAGACGCTGGCGCGGATCCTCGACGTGCCGTTCACGATGGCCGACGCGACGACGCTGACCGAAGCCGGCTATGTCGGCGAGGACGTCGAAAACATCATTCTGAAGCTGCTCCAGGCCTCCGACTACAATGTCGAGCGGGCGCAGCGCGGCATCGTCTATATCGACGAGATCGACAAGATCAGCCGCAAGTCCGACAATCCGTCGATCACCCGCGACGTGTCGGGCGAAGGCGTGCAGCAGGCGCTGCTGAAGATCATGGAGGGAACGGTCGCCTCCGTGCCGCCGCAGGGCGGGCGCAAGCATCCCCAGCAGGAATTCCTGCAGGTCGACACGACCAACATCCTGTTCATCTGCGGCGGCGCTTTCGCCGGTCTCGAAAAAGTGATCTCGCAGCGCGGCAAGGGCACGTCGATCGGCTTCGCGGCGAAGGTTCAGGCGCCCGACGACCGGCGCACCGGCGAGGTGTTGCGTCAGGTCGAACCGGAGGACTTGCTCAAATTCGGCCTGATCCCCGAATTCGTCGGCCGCCTGCCGGTGATCGCGACGCTGGAGGATCTCGACGAGGCGGCTCTCAAGAAGATCCTCACCGAGCCGAAGAACGCGCTGGTGAAGCAGTATCAGCGGCTGTTCGAGATGGAGAACACCGGCCTCACCTTCCAGGACGAGGCGCTCGATATCGTCGCCAAGAAGGCGATCGAGCGGCGCACCGGCNNGCGCGGTCTGCGCTCCATCATGGAGGGCATCCTCCTCGACACGATGTTCGAGCTGCCGGGGCTCGACGGCGTCGAGCAGGTGGTGATCGGACCCGAGGTCGTCGACGGCAAAGCGAGGCCGCTCTATATCTACGCCGACAGGGCGCAAGAAAAGGCCGGCGCAAGCGCCTGACGCTGAATTCAGGGCCGGCGGAGAGCTTCCGCCGGCCTTTTCATGTCCGCGACGGCGCGCCTTGAATTGCGCCGGCGCGGGGACCATCTGACGAAGTGAAACCGGGGCGCACGCGCCCCGTCCCACCCGCCGGCGGCGCCGTCAAGGGCTGACCGGCAGAGACGTTCGAGCGTCTGTATCCCCTACAGGGCTATCGTCCGATAGGGTCTCGTCGCGGGCCATGCCCGAACGAGGAGGGCGCGCACGGCGTCTCTCTCCCGACCGCTGTTCGCAGGGCCGGGCGAGCGACAGGAGCAGGATATTCCGCATGACCAACAAGCGCCCGACCCCGACGCCCGGCCAGGTCGAGACCTACGCGGTCCTCCGCTGCGCGACATCGTCGTNTTTCCGCACATGATCGCGCCGTTGTTCGTGGGGCGCGAAAAGTCGATTCGCGCGCTCGAAGAGGTGATGAAGCAGGACCGTCTGATTCTGCTCGCGACCCAGAAGAACGCCACCGACGACGATCCGGCGCCCGACGCGATCTTCGACCACGGCGCGCTCGCCACCGTGTTGCTTNNCCTCAAGCTGCCCGACGGCACCGTCAAGGTGCTGGTGGAGGGCGTGTCGCGCGCGAAGGTGCGCAACTATGTGCGCACGGATGAGTATTACGAGGCCGAGGCCGAGGCGCTCGCCGACGAGGCGGCGGACAAGGTCGAGGTCGAGGCGCTCGCGCGCTCGGTGGTCAGCGAGTTCGAGAATTACGTCAAGCTGTCCAAGAAGGGCGCGGCCGAGGTCGTCGCGACGATCGCGCAGATCGAGGATTTCGCCAAGCTCGCCGACACCGTCGCCGCCAATCTGTCCGTGAAGATCGCGGACAAGCAGGCGTTGCTGGAAGCCGCCAGCGTTCCGGCCCGGCTTGAGAAGTGCCTCAGCCTGATGGAGAGCGAAATCTCCGTCCTTCAAGTCGAGAAGCGCATCCGCACGCGCGTCAAGCGCCAGATGGAGAAGACGCAGCGCGAATACTATCTCAACGAGCAGATGAAGGCGATCCAGAAGGAGCTGGGCGACGGCGAGGACGGCAAGGACGAGCTGGCCGAGCTGGAGCAGCGCATCAAGGACACCAAGCTCTCGAAGGAGGCCAACGACAAGGCGATGGCGGAGCTGAAGAAGCTGCGCCAGATGTCGCCGATGTCGGCGGAGGCGACCGTCGTTCGCAACTATCTCGACTGGTTGCTCGGCATTCCGTGGGGCAAGCGCTCGAAGGTCAAGCGCGACCTCAAGGCGGCGCAGGACCTGCTCGACGAGGAGCATTACGGCCTCGACAAGGTGAAGGAGCGCATCGTCGAATATCTTGCGGTTCAGTCGCGCGCCAACAAGCTGACCGGCCCGATCCTGTGCCTCGTCGGCCCGCCTGGCGTCGGCAAGACCTCGCTCGGCAAGTCCATCGCCAAGGCGACGGGGCGCGAATTCGTGCGCATGTCGCTGGGCGGCGTGCGTGACGAGGCCGAGATNCGCGGCCATCGGCGCACCTATATCGGCTCGATGCCCGGCAAGATCATCCAGTCGATGAAGAAGGCGAAGACATCCAACCCGCTCTTCCTGCTCGACGAGATCGACAAGATGGGCATGGACTTCCGCGGCGATCCGTCCGCGGCTCTGCTGGAGGTGCTCGACCCGGAACAGAACTCGTCCTTCAACGACCATTACCTCGAAGTCGATTACGACCTCTCGAACGTGATGTTCGTGACGACGGCGAACACGCTGAACATCCCTGCGCCGCTGATGGACCGCATGGAGATCATTCGCATCGCCGGCTACACCGAGGAGGAGAAGGTCGAGATCGCGCGCAAGCATCTGCTGCCGAACGCGATGAAGAAGCATGGCCTCGACGCGTCCGAGTTCGAGATCGAGCCGGCGGCGCTGACGATGCTGATTCAGCGCTACACGCGCGAAGCGGGCGTGCGCAACCTCGACCGCGAGCTGTCGAATCTCGCGCGTAAGGCGGTGAAGAAGATTCTTCTGGCCGGCGAGAAGACGAAGACCAAGGTCGTCGTCACCGAATCGAATCTGCCCGATTTCCTCGGCGTGCCGCGCTTCCGCTACGGCATGGCGGAGACGGAGGATCAGGTCGGCGTGGTGACGGGCCTGGCGTGGACCGAGGTGGGCGGCGAGTTGCTGACCATCGAAGGCGTGATGATGCCCGGCAAGGGTCGCATGACCGTGACGGGCAATCTGAAGGACGTGATGAAGGAATCGATCTCGGCTGCGGCGTCCTACGTCCGCTCGCGCGCGATCGCCTACGGCATAGAGCCGCCGATGTTCGATCGTCGCGACATTCACGTCCACGTGCCGGAAGGCGCGACGCCGAAGGATGGCCCTTCCGCGGGCATCGCGATGGCGACGGCCATCGTGTCTGTGCTGACCGGAATTCCGGTCAAGCGCGACATCGCGATGACGGGCGAAGTGACGCTGCGCGGTCGCGTGTTGCCGATCGGCGGCCTTAAGGAGAAGCTGCTCGCGGCGTTGCGCGGCGGCCTCAAGAAGGTGCTGATTCCGGAAGAGAACGCCAGNGATCTCGCCGACATTCCCGCGTCGGTGAAGAACGGTCTGGAGATCGTCCCGGTGGCGCGCATGGAGGAGGTGCTTTCGCACGCTCGTGCGCATGCCGGAGGCGATCGAATGGGTCGAGCCGCCTCACGACGCGGCGGCGCCCGGAAGGTCGAGGACGACAAGGCCGGAATGGTCGCCCATTAAGGATCGAGACTGCAAGGAGGCCGCGGCGTCGGGTTGACCAGCGCCGCGGCCTGTCGTGAGGGGGCGTTGGGACGTGGGCCGAGACCGGCGAATTCGCGGTCGCGGGCGCGCTGTCGCCTCGCCCAGGCGTGGGAGACGCGTTTGAGGCGCGACAAACGTCGTCTGTTGGGGAAAGCGATCAAAAATCCGACATTTCCGCGAGCGGACGCAAATTCGCCGCGATAAGCCCTCACCCCTGCGTCGAATTCGGGCGATCGCCCTTCTTCGCATGACGATTCACCCTTGAAAGGAACTGACATGAACAAGCTCGAACTCGTCGATCACGTCGCCAAGGAAGCGGACCTGACCAAGGTGGCCGCCGCGGCCGCCGTCGACGCGATGCTTGAAGGCGTGGTGAAGGCGCTNCGCGGGGGCGACGAGGTGCGGCTGGTGGGCTTCGGGACGTTTTCCGTCGCCGAGCGCGCCGCCACGATGGGCCGTAACCCCGCCACGGGCGAGCAGATGCCGATCGCGGCCTCGCGCAACGCCAAGTTCAANGCCGAGCGCGATCTGAAAAGCGCCCTGAACGGCGAAAAGAAGTAATCTTCGCGCAGACGCCGCATGCGAGCCGCCGGAGGTTCTCCGGCGGCTTTTTCGCCCGCGCCCTTTGCCGGGCGGCGCGGCTTGATGATGCGTCGGCGCGCGTCCATAGTCGCGTTCGCAGCGACGCGCGTCGGGCGGTTAGCTCAGTTGGTAGAGCGGCGCTTTTACACAGCGTTGGTCGGCGGTTCGAGTCCGTCACCGCCCACCATCGTGCGCCTGCGCGGGACTTTCGACGACGCATATATTTTGAGGGCGCTCAGGCCAACGCCGCGCGGAACAGGTCGAATCAGGATGAGCGAATTTTCGAGATCTCCCGACACCCCCTGTCTCGCGCCCGAAAGGCCGCGACGGCGTCGCCGCGGCGTGTCCTGCGGCTTTCCGCCGCGCTTGGCGTCGGGGCGTTCGTCGCTGCGACATGGCTTGTCGCGGCGACGGTACCGGCGGCGGCGTTGACCTTCAAACTGGTGTCGGTCAGCGGCAAATGCGGCGCGCGATGCCCGCAGGTGATTTCGGCGGAAGGGGAGATCGATCGCGGCTCGGCGGAGGAGTTCATCGCTTTCCTGCGCGGCGCCGTCGGCTCAGACCGGCTGCGCAACGTCGTTTTCATCAATTCGCCGGGCGGCAACGTCATCGGCGCGATGAAGCTCGGGACCGTGTTCCGCCGGGCCGGCTCCGCGGTTGTGGTCGCGCAGGCGCGCGAAGGGCAGGGGATGGCGCAGGACGCGACGTTCCTGTCGGCCGAATGCATGTCGGCCTGCGTATATGCGATCATGGGCGGCAAAACACGGGTGGTTCCGCCGCAGAGCCGGGTGGGCGTTCATCGCACCTCGTCGTTTCGNATTCGTGGGAAGGACCCGGCGGCGTCGCAGCCGGGCTATCAGAGCATCCCGACGCCGGAATCCCTGTTGCGGGCGCTGTCCGACTACACCCAAAGGATGGGCGTGAGCCGCGAGGTGCTCACCGTCGCCCAGGCCGCGCCGGCCAATTCGATCCGCGTTTTGACGCGGTCCGAGGTGGCGCGCTGGCGGCTGGGAAAAGAACGGTTTGAGCGTGTCGAACGCGCTTGACACGGTCAGGAAGGCGGCCTAAACGAGCCTTCCTCGCTGATCGGAAACGGTCAGCCGCGGGGTGTAGCTCAGTTGGTTAGAGCGTCGGCCTGTCACGCCGAAGGTCGCGGGTTCGAGTCCCGTCACTCTCGCCATTTTCTCAAGTTAAACTAACGCTCGCCGCGCCTTGTGCGCGGCGTCGTCGTTTTGACCTGCAATGCGGGTCTGTGGCGGATTTGCGTCGTAGGTCGGACATGCTCGTGGCCCGTTTCGCCTTGCGTAGGGCCGGGGGTGGGCTAAGCCACAATTCATTCTTGACGGAGACGCCTCACGTCATGCCGAGCCTAATCGCCAACTACCTGCCGCTGGTCATTTTCCTCGGCATCGGGTCGCTCATCGCGCTGGTCCTGATGATCGCGCCGTTCCTCGTCGCCTACAAAAAGCCGGACGCCGAAAAGCTGTCGGCCTATGAGTGCGGCTTCAACGCTTTCGATGACGCGCGCATGAAGTTCGACGTTCGTTTTTATCTCGTGTCGCTGCTGTTCATCGTTTTCGACCTTGAAGTGGCTTTCCTTTTTCCGTGGGCGATCGCGTTCAAGGAGTTCGCCGGCTCAGGCGCGTTCTGGTCGATGATGTTCTTCCTTGGCGTGCTGACGATCGGCTTCGTCTATGAGTGGAAGAAAGGCGCGCTCGAATGGGATTGACCGCTGACAAGGCGCTTGTCGCCCGCGCCGCGCGGGCTCGTCGATCAGAATGGCCGGCCGGTCGGCTCGACGGATCCCTTCTTCGTGCAGATGAGCGATCAGCTGGCCGATAAAGGGTTTCTGGTCACCACGACGGACGATCTGATCCAATGGGCGCGCACCGGCTCGCTAATGTGGATGACGTTCGGTCTGGCGTGCTGCGCCGTCGAGATGATGCAGCTGTCGATGCCGCGCTACGACGTCGAACGCTACGGTTTGCGCCGCGCGCCTCGCCACGCCAATCCGACGTGATGATCGTGGCGGGAACGCTGACCAACAAGATGGCGCCTGCCCTGCGCAAGGTCTACGACCAGATGCCGGAGCCGCGTTACGTCATCTCGATGGGCTCCTGCGCCAATGGCGGCGGCTATTATCATTACAGCTACAGCGTCGTGCGCGGCTGCGACCGGATCGTTCCGGTCGATGTCTACGTGCCGGGCTGTCCTCCGACGGCGGAGGCGCTGCTCTATGGCGTGTTGCTGTTGCAAAAAGATTCGGCGCACGGGCACGATCGAGCGCTGAACGTGACTTTCGCGCGTCGCCTCGACGCGGCGCGCGACCTAAAGAAAACCCTCGCTCCGGAACGGGCCGGGCGGGGCGCAGAGGCGTGACGGACAGGCGATGACGGACAAGCTCAAGGCCCTCAAAGCTGTTGATGCCCTCAAGGCGTTGGGCGACCATGTCGGGGCCGCGCTGCCGGACGCGGTGCTGGAGACGACGCTGGCCTCGGGCGGCTGACGCTGCGCGTCGCGCGGGACAGAATCGTCGACGTCGTCACCTTTTGCGGGACGACGAAAAGTGCCGCTTCATCACCATCATCGACGTGTGCGGCGTCGACTATCCCGAGCGCGATGAGCGGCTTGAAGTCGTTTATCACCTGCTTTCGCCGACGCGGAACGATCGCATCCGCCTGAAGCTGCGCACCGACGAGGCCACTCCGGTTCCCTCGATCACGCCGATTTTCCCCGGCGCCAATTGGTTCGAGCGCGAGGCCTACGACATGGTCGGGGTCTTGTTTTCGGGCCATCCGGATCTGCGTCGCCTGCTGACGGACTACGGCTTCGAGGGCCATCCGCTGCGCAAGGACTTCCCGATGACGGGCTATGTCGAGGTTCGCTACGACGATCAGGAAAAGCGGGTGAAATACGAGCCCGTGAAGCTCACTCAAGAATATCGCCAGTTCGACTTCCTCTCCTTGGGAGGGCGTCGACTATCCGCTTCCCGGCGACGAAAAGGCGAAGGCGAAGTAAGCCATGACCGAGCAGCAAAACCTTCGCAATTTCGCGATCAATTTCGGCCCGCAGCATCCGGCGGCGCATGGCGTGCTGCGCTTGTTGCTGGAGCTCGACGGCGAGGTGATCGAGCGCGTCGATCCGCATATCGGGCTGTTGCATCGCGGCACCGAGAAGCTGATCGAGGCGCGCACCTATCTCCAGAGCATCGCCTATTTCGACCGGCTCGATTACTGCGCGCCGCCGAATCAGGAGCATCCCTTCGTTCTGGCGATCGAGAAGCTCGGCGGCATCGACGTGCCGATTCGCGGGCAGCTGATCCGCGTTCTGTATTCGGAAATCGGGCGCATCCTGTCGCATCTGCTGAACCTGACGACGCAGGCGATGGATTGCGGCGCGTTGACGCCGCCGCTGTGGGGCTTCGAAGAGCGCGAAAAGCTGATGGTGTTTTGCGAGCGCGCCTGCGGCTCGCGCATGCACATGAATTATTTCCGGCCCGGCGGCGTCGCGCGCGATCTGCCCGAGCGACTCGTGCAGGACATCGGCGACTGGTGCGATCCCTTCCTCAAGGTCTGCGACGATCTCGACGATCTGTTCATGGACAATCGCATCTTCAAGCAGCGTAACGTCGGCATCGCCGTGGTGACTCAGGAAGACGCCTGGAAGTGGGGCTTCACCAGCGCGATGCTGCGCTCGACCGGCGTCGCCTGGGATCTGCGCAAGTCGCAGCCCTACGAGTGCTACGACCAGCTTGAGTTCGACATTCCGGTCGGAACGCATGGCGACAATTACGATCGCCAGGTGATCCGCATGCATGAGATGCGGCAGTCGGTGCGCATCATGAAGCAATGCGTCGAGCGTCTGCTCGGCAAGGATCGCGTCGGTCCGGCGCGGTCGACCGACGGCAAGGTGTCGCCGCCGGCGCGCGAAGAGATGAAGACCTCGATGGAGGCGCTCATCCAGCACTTCAAGCTCTTCACCGAGGGCTTCAAGCTGCCGCCCGGCGAGGTCTATGCGGCGGTCGAGGCGCCGAAGGGCGAACTTGGCGTGTATCTGGTGTCCGACGGGACCAACAAGCCGTATCGCTGCAAGATCCGCCCGCCGGGCTATGTCCATCTTTCGGCGATGGACTTTCTGTCGCGCGGGCACATGCTGGCAGACATCGCCGCGATCATCGGCTCGATCGACGTCGTGTTCGGGGAGGTCGATCGATGATCCGCGTCGCGCTCGTGATCGCAGCGCTGGCGGCCTCGCCGGCCTTCGCGCAGTCGACGGCGTCCGACGCCGGATCGCGCGGTCGTCCGGTGATCAATGCGCAGCTCGTGCAGCTGTTGCAGGACGGATACGACATCAAGGCGGCCTTCGCCGAAGGGGGCCCCTACGTCCTGCTTCAGAAAGCGACGTCGGCCTATCTGTGCCGCGGCGGCGGGACCGCCACGTGCGAAAAACTTAACTGACGAGAAGCTCATGTCCGTCCGCAGATTGGCCGATGACCAACCCGCAAGCTTCGAGTTCACGCCCGAGAATCTGGCGTGGGCGCAGAAGCTGATCGCCAAATATCCGCAGGGCAAGCAGGCGTCGGCCGTGATCCCGCTGTTGTGGCGGGCGCAGGAGCAGCATGATTACTGGGTGCCCAAGGCGGCGATCGAGCGGATCGCCGACATGCTGGGCATGAACAAGCTGCGCGTGCTGGAGGTGGCGACCTTCTACACGATGTTCAATCTGGCGCCGGTCGGGCGCCATTTCATCCAGCTGTGCGGCACGCCGCCCTGCCATGTGAAGGGCGCGCCGCAGCTGCGCGCGATTCTTGAAAAACGTTTCGGGCCGCAACAGCATGTTTCGGCCGACGGCAAGTTTTCGTGGCTGGAGGTCGAGTGTCTCGGCGCCTGCTGCAACGCGCCGATGGTGCAGATCAACAATGACTATTACGAAGACCTGACGGAAGAGAACTTCAACAGGCTGCTCGACGATCTGGCCGCCGGCGCGCCGGTCAAGACCGGGTCGCAGATCGGCCGCGTCTCGTCCGAGCCGACGCCGGGCAAGGCCGACACGCTCACCGATCCCAGCCTCTACGACGGATCGCGAGTCGGCGCCTGGCGCAAGCGCTTCGAGGACGACCAGAACAAGGCTGCGCCCGCAGCGCCCGCGCCCGCAGCGCCGTCGGCTCCCGCGGCCGCGCCTGCTTCTTCGCCGGCGCCCGCCGTCGCCGCTCCCGCCGCCTCCGTCGCTGCGCCGGCCGCCGCGACGCCCGTCTCAGCGTCGGCTCCGGCCGCCGATCCTGAGGCCGCCGCGCGCGAAGCCAGGGCGGCCGCCGAGGAGCAGGCGATCCGCGACAAGCTCGCGACCTTGTCCAAGGACGCGACGCCCGAGGAGAAAGCCAACGCCGTCGGCCGCCGTCCGGCCGGGCTCGGCTCGCCGCGCGGCGGCGTCGCCGACGATCTGAAGCGGATCAAGGGCATCGGCAAGGTCAACGAGGCGCGCCTCAACGAACTTGGCGTGTTCCACTTCGACCAGATCGCGGCGTGGTCGCGGGAGGAAGTGCGTTGGGTTGGCACCTACCTTTCCTTCCCCGGGCGCATCGACCGCGAGGATTGGCGCGCGCAAGCCGCCGTGCTGGCCAAGGGCGGCNNGAAACCGAGTTCTCCAAACGGGTCGACAAGGGCGAAATCGCGTCTTCGACCGGCGGCCCCTCCCGCCCCGACAAAGTGAAGTGAGGCGATCATGCTGAAGGACCAGGATCGCATCTTCACCAATCTCTACGGCTTCCATTCGCCGGGCCTCGAAGCCGCGAAGATGCGCGGCGCGTGGGACGGCACCAAGCTGCTGATCGAGCGCGGCAAGGACTGGGTCATCAACGAAATGAAGGCGTCGGGCCTGCGCGGTCGCGGCGGCGCGGGCTTTCCGACCGGTCTGAAATGGTCGTTCATGCCCAAGCCCGATCCGGCGCGGCCCTCCTATCTCGTCGTCAACGCCGACGAGTCGGAGCCCGGCACCTGCAAGGATCGCGAGATCATGCGGAACGATCCGCATCTTCTCATCGAGGGCTGCCTGATCGCCTCCTTCGCGATGGGCGCGCATGCCTGCTATATCTATGTGCGCGGNGAGTACATCCTTGAGCGCGAGCGGCTTCAAGCGGCGGTCGACGAGGCCTACGCCGCGCGGCTGATCGGCAAAGACAATGTGAATGGATGGCCGTTCGACCTCTATGTCCATCACGGCGCCGGCGCCTATATCTGCGGCGAAGAGACGGCGTTGCTGGAGTCGCTCGAGGGCAAGAAGGGCATGCCGCGGCTGAAGCCGCCGTTCCCGGCCAATATGGGCCTGTATGGCTGCCCGACCACCGTCAACAACGTCGANTCGATCGCGGTCGCGCCGACGATCCTGCGGCGCGGCGCGGCGTGGTTCTCCTCCTTCGGGGCGAAGAACAACGCCGGCACGAAGCTGTTCTGCGTGTCGGGCCATGTCAACACGCCGTGCAATGTCGAAGAGGCGATGTCGATCCCGTTCCGCGAACTGATCGACAAGCATTGCGGCGGCATTCGCGGNGGCTGGGAAAATCTGCTGGCGGTGATCCCCGGCGGCTCGTCGGTGCCCTGCGTGCCGGCGCATCAGATCATCGACGCGCCGATGGATTTCGACACGCTGCGAAACCTGCGCTCGGGTCTGGGCACGGCGGCGGTGATCGTGCTCGACAAGTCCACCGACATCGTGCGCACGATCGCGCGCATCTCGTATTTCTACAAGCACGAGAAACGCGGCCAGTGCACGCCCTGCCGCGAGGGCACCGGCTGGATGTGGCGCGTGCTCAACCGCATGGCCGAAGGGCGTGCGCAAAAACGCGAAATCGACATGCTGCTCGAAGTCTCCACCGAGATCGAAGGGCACACGATCTGCGCGCTCGGCGACGCGGCGGCGTGGCCGGTGCAGGGGCTCATCCGGCACTTCCGGCATGAGATTGAAAAGCGCATCGACGAGTATGCGGCGAACCCGCATTCCGACCCGGTGCGCCTAGCGGCGGAGTGAGAGGCATGGTCACGATTCGCGCACTGACTCTGACCGGCGCGGCCGGTCTCGCCCTGACGCTGGGGGATGCGGACTCGGGCCGCCCGCGCCGCCGCCTCCGGTGGTCGCGGCGCCTCCGCCGGTCGTGACCACGGGGCCGATCCCCACGGTCGAGATCGCTGCGGCGCCGGCGACCGTGCGGCGCATCCTGATGCAGCGCGCGCGGCGCGCGGCTCCTCGCCGTCGCAGACGGACGCCGCGGTGGTGATCCAGCGCGCTTTGCCGACGACCAACGCCAAGCTCGCGGAAGCGTGCGGGCCGCAGGTTCCGGGCCGTCAGGTGCGCGTCGTGCTTGGAACCGAAGCGATCGAGGCAGGCACGCGGGTGACGGAGCAACGCTACATCGTCGACGGCGACAAGGTCTGCGCGGTGCCGCTCAGCGAGGCGGACGTCAAGCAGTCCGAGGCGTCGCTGAACGAGGTGAAGGCGCAGGCCGAAAAGCGCGACGGCGCGGCGCTGAGGCGAGGGGCGGGCGAACGGCGCTCCTCAGGCAGGACAAGCGGATAGGCGAAATGAGCAAGATCATCGTCGACGACCTTGAGGTGGATGTGCCGCCCGAATACACGCTGTTGCAGGCGTGCGAGGCGGCGGGCGTCGAGGTTCCGCGATTCTGCTATCACGAACGGCTGTCGATCGCCGGCAACTGCCGTATGTGTCTGGTCGAAGTTAANGGNGGGCCGCCGAAGCCGACGGCCTCCTGCGCGATGTCGGTGCGCGATCTGCGCCCCGGCCCGAACGGCGAACCGCCGGTCGTCCTCACCAAGTCGCCGATGGTGAAGAAGGCGCGTGAAGGGGTGATGGAGTTCCTGCTCATCAACCATCCGCTCGATTGCCCGATCTGCGATCAGGGCGGGGAATGCGATCTGCAAGATCAGGCGATGGCCTACGGCGTCGACTCCTCGCGGTTCCAGGAGAACAAGCGCGCGGTCGAAGATAAATATATCGGCCCGCTGGTGCGGACCTCCATGAACCGCTGCATCCACTGCACGCGTTGCGTCCGCTTCACCGCGGAGGTCGCCGGCACCGCGGACATGGGCGCGATCAATCGCGGCGAGGACACCGAAATCACCACCTATCTCGCGGCGGCGATGACGTCCGAGATGCAAGGCAACGTCGCCGACCTTTGCCCGGTCGGAGCCTTGCTGCACAAGCCGGGTTCGAACCGGGCCCGGCCGTGGGAATATCGCAAGACGCAATCTGTCGACGTGATGGACGCGATGGGCTCGGCGATCCGGGTCGACGCGCGCGGGCGCGAGGTGATGCGCATCCTCCCGCGTCTGAACGACGCGATCAACGAGGAATGGATCGGCGACAAAACCCGCCATGTGGTCGACGGCTTGCGCACGCAACGCCTCGATCGTCCCTATGTGCGCAAGAACGGAAAGCTTACGCCCGCCTCCTGGAGCGAGGCGTTCGCCGCCGTCGCCGCCAGGCTGAAGGGCGTCTCCGGCNNGCGCATCGGCGCGCTCGCCGGGCGGCTCGCCTCGGTCGAGGAAGGTTTCGCCCTGAAGGGCCTGATGGAGAGCCTGGGCTCGCCGAATCTCGATTGCCGCTATCCTGGTTCTCCGCTGCATCCGAAGAACGGCCGCGCGAGCTATTTGTTCAATTCGACGATCGCGGGGATCGATCAGGCGGACTCGCTGGTGATCGTGGGCTCCAATCCGCGCNNGGCGCCGGTGCTGAACGCGCGCATTCGGCGGCGTTGGCTGAAGGGCGGCTTCAAGGCGTCGAACATCGGCGTCGCGCATGATCTGACCTATCCGGCGGCGCAGCTTGGAGCGGGGCCCGAGACGCTGGCGCGTCTTGTCGCCGAAACGAAGGAGCCCGTCGGCAAGACGCCGATGGTGGTCCTGGGGCAGGGCGCGCTGAACCGCGAGGACGGCGCGGCCGTCTATGCCGGCGCGCTCAAGCTGGCCAAGGCGCTTGGCGCGGTCGGCGGCGCGTGGAACGGCTTCAACGTGATGCATACGGAAGCGGGCCTGGTCGGGCTGCTCGACGTCGGCTTCGTTCCCGGCGAGGGCGGCAAGGCGACCGGCGACATGCTTCAGCCGGGCGCGCTCGACGTGCTGTTCAATCTGGGCGCCGACGAGATAGACGTCCCGGCCGGGCCATTCGTGGTCTATATCGGCACGCATGGCGACCGCGGCGCGCATCGCGCCGACGTGATCCTGCCGGGCGCGGCCTACACCGAGAAATCGGCGATCTACGTCAATATGGAAGGCCGGCCGCAGATGACCGAGCGGGCGGGCTTTCCGCCCGGCGACGCGCGCGAGGACTGGGCGATCCTGCGGGCGCTTTCGGACGTCGTCGGCCACAAGCTTCCGTTCGACACGTTGCAGGCGTTGCGCGCGAAGCTGTTCGCCGTCGCCCCGCATCTGGCGCAGATCGACCGGATCGCGACCGCCGACGCCGGCGCGCTTTCCGCGCCGGTCGCCGCCGGCGAGACGGGCGCCGCTCCCTTCGCCGACGCCGTCGTCGATTATTACCTGACCAATCCGATCGCCCGCGCCTCCGCGACGATGGCCGAGTGTTCGGCCCTCGCGCGCGGCGTTCAGCGCCAGGCCGCGGAGTAAGCCATGCCGATGCAGATTGAA
This sequence comes from Rhodoblastus sp., assembly GCA_013693735.1. Lineage (GTDB taxonomy): Bacteria > Pseudomonadota > Alphaproteobacteria > Rhizobiales > Beijerinckiaceae. The sequence continues at coordinate 2,175,273 of CP059255.1, forward strand.
TATGGCCTCTGGGAGTTCGTGATCGACACGGCGCGGGCGCTGGCGTTCCTTGTCGCGCTGCTGCTCTCAACCGCGGTGCTGATCTACGCCGAACGCAAGATCTGGGGCGCGGTGCATCTGCGCCGCGGCCCGAACGTCGTCGGGCCGTGGGGCACGATGCAGCCTTTCGCCGACTTCCTGAAGTTCATTCTGAAGGAGCCGGTGATTCCGGCGAGCGCGAACAAGGTGGTGTTCATCCTGGCGCCGCTGGTGTCGGTGATCCTCGCGATCGCGGCGTGGGCGGTGATTCCGGTCAACAAGGGATGGGTCGTGGCCGACATCAATGTCGGCATCCTCTACCTGCTGGCGGTGTCGTCGCTGGGCGTCTACGGCATCATCATGGCCGGCTGGGCCTCCAACTCAAAATACCCGTTCCTGTCGGCGCTGCGCGCGGCGGCGCAGATGGTGTCCTACGAGGTGTCGATCGGCTTCGTGATCGTGACGGTGCTGCTATGCGCCGGCTCGCTGAACATGACCGAGATCGTCGAGGCGCAGAACACCAAGTGGGGGTTCCTCGGCTGGTACTGGCTGCCGCTGTTCCCGATGTTCATCATCTTCTTCGTTTCGGCGCTGGCCGAGACGAACCGCCCGCCGTTCGATCTGGCCGAGGCCGAATCCGAACTCGTGGCCGGCTACACCGTCGAATACGGCGCCTCGCTGTTCCTGTTGCAGTTCCTGACCGAGCTTGTGGCGGTGCTGACGATGTCGTCGCTGACGGCGCTGCTGTTCATGGGCGGGTGGCTGCCGCCGCTGCCGTTCGCGCCGTTCACCTGGGTGCCGGGGTGGTGTGGTTCCTGCTGAAGGCGTGGTTCGTGGTGTTCTGCTTCTCGATGGTGAAAGCCTTCGTGCCGCGCTACCGCTATGACCAGCTGATGCGGCTGGGCTGGAAAGTGTTCCTTCCGATTTCGCTCGCCAGCGTCGTGATCGTCGCCGGCGTTCTCCAGATCCTGCGTTGAGGAGGGGGCCATGCAACTCGGTTACGCCGTCAAGCAACTCTTCCTCAAGGACTTCCTCGTCGCGTTCGCGCTGTCGATGCGCTACATGTTCAAGCCGAAGGCGACGTTGAACTATCCGCACGAGCGCAACCCGACGTCGCCGCGCATGCGTGGCGAGCATGCGCTGCGGCGCTATCCCAACGGCGAAGAGCGCTGCATCGCCTGCAAGCTGTGCGAGGCGATCTGTCCGGCGCAGGCGATCACCATCGAGGCGGGGCCGCGCCGCAACGACGGGACGCGCCGCACGACGCGCTACGACATCGACATGACCAAATGCATCTATTGCGGCTTCTGTCAGGAGGCCTGTCCGGTCGAGGCGATCGTCGAGGGCCGAACTACGAGTTCGCCACCGAGACCCGCGAGGCTGTTCTACGACAAGCAGAAGCTGCTCGATAACGGCTCGCGCTGGGAGCGCGAGCGGCCCGCAACATCGCGCTCGACGCGCCCTATCGCTGAGGTCGCTTCGATGATCGCCTTCTTCTTCTATCTCTTCTCGGCGGTGCTGGTGGCGTCCGGCCTGATGGTCATCGCCGCGCGCAACCCCGTGCATTCGGTGCTGTTCCTGATCCTCGCCTTCGTCAACGCGGCTGGGCTGTTTCTGCTGCTCGGCGCCGAGTTTCTGGCGATGCTGCTGATCATCGTCTATGTCGGCGCGGTGGCGGTGCTGTTCCTGTTCGTCGTGATGATGCTCGACGTCGATTTCGCCGAATTGAAGCAGGGCTTCCTGCAATATTTGCCGATCGGTGGGCTGATCGGCGTGATCCTGGTGATCGAACTGATCATGGTGGTGGGCGGCTGGGCCTTCCCCGAGCATCGCGCGATGGCGGCGGTTCCGGCAGGGGCGNNGTCGAACACCGAGGCGATCGGCCTCGTGCTCTACACCCATTATTTCTATTTCTTCCAGGCCGCGGGCTTCGTCCTGCTGACGGCGATGGTCGGCGCGATCACGCTGACGCTTCAGCACAAGACGGGCGTTCGCCGCCAGAACATCGCCGAACAGAACCAGCGCGACCGTCACGCCGCCGTGACGCTCGTGAAGGTCGAAAGCGGCAAGGGGCTGTGAGGACGTCATGACCATCGCACTGGGCCACTACCTCACGGTCGCCGCCATCATGTTCACGCTGGGCGTGGCGGGCATCTTTCTGAACCGCAAGAACGTCATCGTCATCCTGATGTCGATCGAAACCATCCTTCTCTCGGTCAACATCAATCTGGTGGCGTTCTCCTCCTATCTCGGCGACCTCACCGGACAGATCTTCGGTCTGTTCATCCTGACGGTCGCTGCGGCGGAGGCGGCGATCGGACTGGCGATCCTTGTGGCGTTCTATCGCAATCGCGGCTCGATCGCGGTTGAAGACATCAACGTGATGAAGGGCTGAGGACGCAATCATGTATGGCCTCATCGTCTTCCTGCCCTTGCTGGGTTTCCTCGTCGCCGGGCTGNNTTCGGCGACCGCATTGGGCGCGCGCCTCGGGCTCGTCACCACAACGCTGCTGTTCGCATCGGCTTTGTTGTCATGGGTCGCTTTCACGCAGGTCGGTTTGTCGGGCGAAGTCTTCCGCGTCGCGCCGATCGGCACGTGGATGCAATCGGGCGGACTCGACATTCAGTGGTCGCTGCGCATCGACACGCTGACCGTGGTGATGCTGGTGGTGGTGACGACTGTTTCGGCTCTCGTTCATCTCTACTCGATCGGCTACATGCACGAAGATCCGGCCCGGCCGCGTTTCTTCGCCTACCTGTCTCTGTTCACCTTCGCCATGCTGATGTTGGTGACGGCGGATAATCTGGTGCAGATGTTCTTCGGCTGGGAAGGCGTCGGTCTGGCGTCCTATCTGCTGATCGGTTTTTGGTATCAGAAGCCCTCCGCAAACGCGGCGGCGATCAAAGCCTTCGTGGTCAACCGCGTCGGCGATTTCGGCTTTTCGCTCGGCATCTTCCTGACCTTCGTGCTGACGCAATCGGTGACCTTCGACGCCGTGTTCGCGGCGGCCCCGTCCTGGGCGGGGAAGGGCGTGCATGTGTTCGGCATGAATGTCGACGCCTGGACGATCGCCTGCCTGCTGCTGTTCATGGGCGCAATGGGCAAGTCGGCGCAGTTCCTGCTGCACACCTGGCTGCCCGACGCGATGGAAGGCCCGACGCCGGTCTCCGCGCTGATCCACGCCGCCACGATGGTGACCGCGGGCGTGTTCATGGTGGCGCGCCTGTCGCCCCTGTTCGAATTGTCGCCGAACGCGCTCGCCTTCGTGACGGTCGTCGGTGCGACGACGGCNTTTTTCGCCGCGACCGTCGGTCTGGTGCAAAACGACATCAAGCGGGTGATCGCCTATTCGACCTGTTCGCAGCTCGGTTACATGTTCGTCGGGCTTGGCGTCGGCGGATATGCGCTCGGCGTGTTCCACCTGTTCACGCATGCGTTCTTCAAGGCGCTGCTGTTCCTCGGCGCCGGCTCCGTCATCCATGCGATGCATCATGAGCAGGACATGCGCAACATGGGCGGGCTCAAGGACAAGATCCCGAAAACCTATCTGATGATGGTGATCGGGACGCTCGCTCTGACCGGCTTTCCGATGACCGCGGGGTATTTCTCGAAGGACGCGATCATCGAAGCCGCCTACGCGGCCGGGACGATAAAGGCGAGCGCCATCTATGCGTTCGGCCTGACGGTCGTGGCGGCGCTGTTCACGGCGTTCTATTCTTGGCGGCTCATCTTCATGACCTTCCACGGCGAGCCGCGCTGGGCTAGCGCGCACGGGCATGGCGACGCGCACGCGCAGGCGGTCGCGCATGACGATCACGGCCACGGCGCGCATGCGGCGCATGGGCACGACGCGCAGGCCGATCACGCGCGCTCAGCCGACGCGCACGCCGATGACGCGCATGACGACCACGCCCATCACGGCCCGCTCGATCCGCATGAATCGCCTTCGGTGATGCTGTGGCCGCTGGCGATCCTGACGGGCGGCGCGCTGTTTGCGGGCGTGGCGTTCCGCCACCTGTTCATCGGCACGAGCATGGACGAGTTCTGGCGCGGCGCGCTGGCGCATGGTCCGGGCAACACGGTGATGCACGACATGCACAACATCCCGTCCTGGGTGGCGTGGGTTCCGTTCATCATGATGTCGGTGGGCACTCTGGGCGCGATCTACGCCTACCTCGTGCGCACTGACCTGCCGTCGCGCGTCGTCGCGGCCAATCCCTGGCTCTACAAGTTCCTGCTCAACAAGTGGTACTTCGACGAGCAGNNCGACCTGATCTTCGTTCGTCCCGCCTTCTGGCTGGGGCGGCTGTTCTGGGGCGTCGACCGCAACGTCATCNNGATCGCTTCGGGCCGGACGGCCTGTCGTCGGGCGTCGTCGCGCTCACCGCGCGCGTCGTGCGGCTCCAGACCGGCTATGTCTACCACTACGCCTTCGCGATGCTTCTCGGCGTCGCCGGCTTCCTGACTTGGTATCTTCTCGGGGCGCGCGCTGATGTTCGGCTTCGGCATTCTGACGGGCTTGATCGTCCTGCCGCTCGTCGGCGCGGTCTTCGTCGCGCTCCTCAAGGGCGAGGACGAGGCCACCAACGCGAATGTGCGCTGGGCGGCGCTGACGACGACGATCGTCACTTTCGTCGTCTCGGTCATCGCCTGGGTCTATTATTTCGACCCGTCGCAGGCGGGCTTCCAGCTGCTTGAAGACAAGCCGTGGCTGTCGAGCACGATCCGCTACAAGCTCGGCGTGGACGGCGTGTCTATGCCCTTCGTGCTGCTGACGACATTCCTGATGCCGTTCTGCATCGCGGCCTCGTGGGTGACGATCGACAAGCGCGTGAAGGAGTATTTCATCGCCTTTCTGGTGCTGGAATCGCTGATGATCGGCGTGTTCGTGGCGCTCGATCTGGTGCTGTTCTACATCTTCTTCGAAGCCGGCCTGATCCCGATGTTCCTGATCATCGGCGTGTGGGGCGGCAAGCGTCGCATCTATGCGAGCTTCAAGTTCTTCCTCTACACGCTGCTCGGCTCCTTGCTGATGCTCATCGCCATCATGGCGATGTACTGGCAGGTCGGCACGACGGACGTGGCGGCGCTTCTCAAGCATCCCTTCGCGCCCGACATGCAGAAATGGCTGTGGCTGGCTTTCTTCGCCTCTTTCGCGGTGAAGATGCCGATGTGGCCGGTGCACACATGGCTTCCCGACGCGCATGTCGAGGCGCCGACCGCGGGCTCGGTGATCCTGGCCGGCATTTTGCTGAAGATGGGCGGTTACGGCTTCATCCGCTTCTCGCTGCCGATGTTCCCCGACGCCTCCGTCTATTTCGCGCCGCTGGTGTTCACGCTGTCGCTCATCGCCATCGTCTACACCTCGCTGGTGGCGCTGGTTCAGGAGGACATGAAGAAGCTGATCGCCTATTCGTCAGTCGCGCATATGGGCTTCGTGACGATGGGCATCTTTTCGATGAACCCGCAGGGCGTGCAAGGCGCGATCTTCCAGATGATCTCGCATGGGCTGGTGTCGGGCGCGCTGTTCCTGTGCGTGGGCGTCGTTTACGACCGGCTGCATACGCGCGAAATCGCCGCTTATGGCGGCATCGTGCGGCGAATGCCCGTCTACGCCGTGATGTTCATGGTGTTCACGATGGCCAATGTGGGCCTGCCCGGCACTTCCGGCTTCGTGGGCGAATTCCTCACGCTTCTGGGCGGCTTCAAGGCGTCGAGCGGNGTTGCGCTCGCGGCGACGCTGGGCGTGATTTTGTCGGCCGCCTATGCGCTCTATCTCTATCGCCGCGTGGTGTTCGGGGAGTTGGTCAAGCCCTCGCTCGCAACGCTTCAGGATCTCGACGCGCGCGAGATCGCGATTCTCGCGCCGCTGGTGGCGCTGGTGATCTATTACGGCGTGCATCCGCAGCCGATTCTCGACGCCTGCGCCGCCTCGGTTCAGACTCTCCTCGCCAGCGTAGCCAAGGCCGCCGCCGTGAAGACGGCGATGCTCGGCGCGATTTGAGGCACGGATCATGACCTCGTTCTCCGCCGCCCTTTATCACAGCCTGCCGGAGGTCGTGCTCGCGCTCTCCATTCTGGGCATCCTGCTTTACGGCGCCCTGCGCAACCGGCCGACGGACGGGCTGGCGACCGAGCTGGCGATCGCCGCGCTCGCGCTGGCGGGCTTCTTCGTCATCTTCGGCCAGACGCATAACGGGCTGGCCTATGCGGACGCCTTCGTGAACGACGGTCTCGGCCGCTTCATGAAGACGTTGATCCTGATCGGTTCTGTCGGAACGCTTGTGATGTCGCAGGATTTCCTGCGTCGCGCGCGGATGGACAAGTTCGAGTTTCCGATCCTGATCCTGCTGGCGACGCTGGGCATGTTCATGCTCGCGTCCGCCAATGATCTGATCGCGCTGTATCTCGGTCTCGAAACCATGAGCCTGGCGCTCTATGTGCTGGCGGCTTTCAATCGCGATGATGTGCGGGCGACAGAAGCGGGACTGAAATATTTCGTTCTGGGCGCCTTGTCGTCGGGCATGCTGCTTTACGGCGCGTCGCTGCTGTGCGGCACCGCGGGCGCGGTGAATTTCGCGGCGATCGCCGAGGCGTCAAGGGTGCATCCCACCCTGGGCCTGACGTTCGGACTGGCCTTCGTTCTGGCGGGCGCTGCGTTCAAGATCTCGGCGGCGCCCTTCCACATGTGGACGCCCGACGTCTACGAGGGCTCGCCGACGCCGGTGACGACTTTCTTCGCAACCTCGGCGAAGGTCGCGGCTATGGCGATGCTGCTGCGGGTCGTCTACGTGGCGTTGCCGAGCGCGCTCGACCAGTGGCGTCAGATTGTCGGCTTCCTCGCCATCGCGTCGATGGCGCTGGGGTCGCTGGCGGCGATCGGGCAGCGCAACATCAAACGCCTGATGGCCTATTCGTCGATCGGCCATATGGGCTTCGCTCTGGTCGGCGTCGCGGCGGGAACCGTGGCCGGCATGCAGGGCGTCATGATCTATATGGCGATCTATGTGTTGATGACGCTCGGCGTGTTCGCGGCGATCATCCAGATGCGGCGCGGCGAAACGCAGGTCGAGGACATCNNTACGGCCGCCGGCCTGGCGCGGCACGATCGCGGCATGGCTTTCCTTCTGGCGATGCTGATGTTCTCGCTGGCCGGCGTGCCGCCGCTCGCGGGCTTTTTCGCCAAGTGGTATGTCTTCTCCGCCGCCGTCGAAGCGAAGCTTTATGGCCTCGCGGTCGTCGGCGTTTTGCTCAGCGTGATCTCCGCCTTCTATTATCTGCGCATCGTCAAGATCATGTATTTCGACGAGCCTGTGGAGACGTTCGCGCCGCGCACGCCGTCGGCCTTGTGGGTGTTCCTGATCACCAGCGCTCTCGTCCTGCTTTTCAGCTTCTGGCCGGGGGCTCGACAAGGCCGCTCTGGCGGCGGCGAAGACCTTTTCTGATCGCGTGGAGAGCGCCGGTCGGATCGAGTTGGGGGCGGGCGCGCTCCGGTTCGGCTATCGCCTGAACTGGGTCGACCGTTGCGGTTCGACCAACGATCTCGCCAAGCAAGCGCTCCGCGACGGCGCCGATCGGCTTTGGACGGTCGCCGGCGAACAGGTCGATGGACGNGGGAGGATGGGGCGCAGCTGGTCCCCGAAGCCCGGAAATCTCTACGCAAGCCTCGGCGATCGACCCCGCGCCGATNNCGCGCAGTCGCCGCAGATCGGTTTCGTCGCCGCGCTCGCCGTGCATGACGCGGCGCTCGCGATTTGCGGCGCCGGCGCGTTTGCGTTGAAATGGCCCAACGATCTGTTGCTTGGCGGTCGCAAGGTCGCAGGCGTTCTCATCGAAGGGACGCAGCTTCCCGACGGACGTCTCGGCGTGGTTGTGGGCGTCGGCGTCAACGTCGTCGCCCATCCTGACGGGACGCGCTATGGGGCGAGCGAGCTTTCGGCCGCGCGTCGGATGTGACCNGCCGCGGCGACGTTCACGGCGCTGTCGGACGCGATGGCGACACGGCTGGCGCAATGGCGCGACCTCGGTTTCGCAGCGATCCGCGAGGCATGGCTGACGAGGGCGGCGGGGATTGGCGACATGATCCGCGTGGGGCGCGATTCGGGCGAAATCGAAGGCCGGTTCGAGGGCGTCGACGCGCAGGGGCGGCTTGTGCTGGCGGTGGGCTCCGAAACCCTTCGCATCGACGCCGGCGATGTTTTTGCCCGGCATGTGAATGCGCCTTTTGGGGCAGGCGGCGCGCGGCTTTCGAGACGCTGGCCGCTTCTAGCGAATGAGACGACGACGGCCGCCGCCGGAGCGACCGTGGGGAGGCGGGCCTCGGATTGAAACCGGCGTTCGACCGCGGGCAGGGAGTGGATGAACATGAGCCAGCCAGATCGGGATTTCGTCTTCGCGCCGCTCGGCGGCGTCGGCGAGATCGGCATGAACTGCGCGCTCTACGGTTTTGGCCCGCCGCGCAAGCGTCAGTGGATCGTGGTCGATCTCGGCGTTTCGTTCGGCTCCGCAGAGACGCCTGGCGTCGATCTGATCATGCCGGACCTGTCGTTCGTGGAGAAAATCCGCAAGGACATCGTCGCGGTGTTCATCACGCACGCGCATGAGGATCATATCGGCGCGCTCGCCGATCTGTGGCCACGCATCGGCGCGCCCGTCTACATGACGCGTTTCGCCATGCATGTCGCCGAAACGCGGCGGCTGGCGGAGCCCGGGGCGCCGGACGTGCCGTTGCGCCTGGCGCGTTACGGCGAGCCGATCCAGGCGGGGCCGTTCAGCGTCGAATATGTGCCGGTGGCGCATTCGATCCCCGAAGGTTCCGCGCTGGCGATCCGCACGCCGCTCGGCATGGCGTTGCATACGGGCGACTGGAAACTGGATCCCGATCCGATCGTCGGCGCGCCGACCGATCCGGCTCAGATGAAGGCGCTCGGCGACGAGGGCTGTCTGGCGCTTGTGTGCGATTCGACCAATGTGCTGCGCGACGGCGAGAGTCCGTCGGAGGCCGACGTCGCCAAAACGCTCGCCAGCCTGATCGCGGAGGCGCCCAAACGCGTCGTCGTCACGACTTTCGCGTCGAACGTGGCGCGGCTGCGCTCCGTCGCGATCGCGGCCCAGGCGGCGGGGCGCCGGGTGGTTTGCCTCGGCCGCGCGATGGACCGCATCGTCGACGCCGCGCGCGAATGCGGCTATCTCGACGGCGTGGGCGAATTCGCTTCGAACGACGCGCTCGACCGCATGGCGCGCGACAAGGTCGTCGTGCTGGCCACCGGCAGCCAGGGCGAACCACGCGCGGCGATGGCGCGCATCGCGGTCGACGAACATCCCGACCTCAAGCTNGTCGCCGGGGATCGCGTGATCTTCTCCTCGCGCACCATTCCCGGCAACGAAAGNGCTGTGAACCGCATCATCAACGCGTTAGTCGATCAGGAGATCGAGGTGATCACCGACCGGACGCATCTGGTGCATGTGTCGGGCCATCCGCGCCGCGGCGAAGTGGCGAAGATGTATGAGTGGACGCGGCCCGCGATCGCGGTTCCGGCGCATGGCGAGGCGCTGCACCTGGTCGAGCATCGCGCGTTGGCCTTGTCGGTCGGCGTCCCGGCGGCCCCGCGCGTGCGCAACGGCGACATGGTGCGGTTTGCGCCCGACGGGCCGATCCTGCTCGATCCTGTCGCCAAGGGCCGCTGGATGAAAGACGGCGCGACGCTCGCGCGCGACGACGCGGCGATTCGCGAGCGCGTCAAGCTCGGCTTCGCCGGCGTCGTTTCGGTCGCGGCGGTGGTCAACGCGAAGGGCGATCTCGTCGGCGTGCCGGACGTCGTCTCGTTCGGGCTGCCCGAGACAGGGCGTGACGGCAAGCAGCTCGCCGACGTCATCGACAGCGCGGTGTTCAACGCGCTGGAGCACAGCCCGAAAGCCAAACGGCGCGACGCCGACGCGCTTTCGACGTTGCTGGAGCGGGCGGTGCGCGGCGCGGTGCACGAGGCGTGGGGTAANAAGCCCGTCGTTCACGCGCTCGTCGTGGTGACGTGACCCCTATTTCGCCCAAGGCGGAAATCCGGTGACGGGCTGGGGCGCGTTCTGCTCAGGAGCGAGAGGATCGGGCAAGATCTGCGGATCGAACAGCGAGCCGCCAAGGTAGAAAACGGGCGGCGCCTGTTGCGGATCGAGGGCCCCGGCGGCCTTGGCCTCCAGCCGGATCGAGCCGGCGAGGGCGGGCAGATCGAAGCCGCCGCGCGCCACCGCGTCGACTGCGGGACCGCGTAGCCTGGCGTCGTCGAGCAGGATCGCTCCGGCGACCGAGCGAAGATTGAGCGTGGCCTCGTCGAGCGTCGTGCGCGCGGCATCGGCGCCGACGATCACGGGAAAGCGTCGGCCGGGCCGCAGCACGGCGTGTTCAAGGTCGAGGCCGCCGATTTCTCCATGCGTCAAACGCGCGGTCAGGCGCCCGTCGAGGGCGGCGGCGAGCGCTCTGGGCGTCGCGCCTTGCGATTCAAACGACATCTGGCCTGAGAGAACGCCGCTCAGTCTGCGTCGGCCGCCCGAGCGCTGCGGGAGCAGGCCGAGATCGACGTCGCTGAGCGTCAGAGCGCCTTTCGTCTCGACGCCGTCGGCGGCGGGCGCGACGCGCAGGCGACCGCGCGCGGCGCCGCCATACCCCGTCGCCTCGCTGACGGTCGNAGCCAGTCGGCCGCNCCTTCGCATGAGCACCGCGACGTCGTTCGCCTCATAGGGCGGCAGGCGAAGGCGCGACGCCGAGATACGCAAATCCAGATCGGCCGNCCGCGCGGCGCAATCTATCGGCTCCACGCTCCAGGCAGGCCGGTCGGCGTCGTCGCGGCCGAACAGCTTCGGCGCGGCGGCGATCCATGCGGAGACGTCGAGGTCGGGCGAGGCGAGCGTGGCGACCAGCGAGGGGCGGCCATCGTCGTGACGAAGGCTGAAAGAGCCTTCGAAGGTCGCGTCGTCGAGACGGATCGACGCGTTCGCGAAGGAGAGGCCGCGGTTGGTGAGCGCCGCCTCGGCGTTGACGGCTCCCGCGCCGACGCCGCGCAATTGCGGCGCGTCGAACAAGCCTAGTTCGGCCAGCTTGCGCAAGTCGCGCGCGCGCGTCGACGTGTCCTCGAAAGCCGAGGCCCTCGACATAGTNNCGCCCTGCGCTTCGACCGAAAGCGGCTCGGAGACGATGCGGGCGAGCAAGACGCTGGGGCGACCATTCCACAATTCGGCCGGGCGTTGCGCCCACAAGGCGACGTCGGCGTCAACGTCGCGCCAGCGCAGCGCGCCGGAAAGGCGAAGGGNCGCGTCGCCGTCGCGCCAATGCGCTTCGCCGCTGACGATGCGCAACGGAGCCGTCGCGCCGTCGCTGAAGACCAGCGTGACGTCGCGTAGCCGCAAGGTGTCGAGCCTGCGTTCGTCGCGCGCGGCGGCGGCGCGAAGGCGCGCAGAGACCGGTCGCGCCAGATCGACGGCGAGCCGCGCGGAGACCAGCGTCACGGCCGCGACGCGGACGCGGCCGAGAAGAAGTTGAGGCAGGTCGAGATGCACGGTGACGGCGTCGATTTCGGCGCCGCGCAGGAGGCCGCCGGGCCCAACNNCGAAATACGGCGCGCGCAGGCCAGGCGAGGGCCAGAAGGCGGGTTCAAGATCGCCGACGCCGTCGAGCCGTAGGCCGGTCTCCCGCTCGACCGCGGCGATGAAAGCGGCGCGGTCCTGCGCATGACGCACGACGCGTATGCCGACGACGGCCGCGACGAGCAGCGACAGCGCAGCCGCCGCCGCGATCAGGCGCGGCCAGAACCGCGCGATGTGGTCGAAAATGGCCATCGGCGGGCCGAACTATCGAACGCGTAGCGCGCGGGCGCCGCAGCGTCCGCGCGAGGAGGGCGCGCTCGCTGAGCGCAACCGTATAATGGGCCTGCGTCTTGGCCTTGACTTCATCGAGCGTGACGCCGTCGGCGAGTTCGATCAGGCGCATGCCCTTGTCGTCGATGACGAAAACGGCGAGGTCTGTGATGATCATGTCGACGACGCCCGCCCCGGTCAGCGGCAGGTTGCACGTGCGCAGGAGCTTGGGCTCGTCCTTGGCCGTATGCTCCATGACGATGACGACCTTCTTGACGCCGGCGACGAGATCCATCGCGCCGCCCATCCCCTTCACCATCTTGCCGGGGATCATCCAGTTGGCGAGATCGCCGTTCTCGGCCACCTGCATCGCGCCCAGAATCGACAGGTCGATATGGCCGCCGCGGATCATCGCGAAGCTGTCGGCGCTGGAGAAGAAGCTCGACGTCGGCAGCGTCGTGATCGTCTGCTTGCCGGCGTTGATCAGATCGGCGTCCTCCTCGCCCGCATAGGNGAAGGGGCCCATGCCGAGCATGCCGTTCTCGGACTGGGCTGNAACCGACATGCCTTCGGGAATGTAGTTGGCGACCAGCGTCGGAATGCCGATGCCGAGATTGACGTAAAAGCCGTCACGCAGCTCCTTGGCGGCGCGGGCGGCCATCTGTTCGCGGGTCCAGGCCATCAGATTTCCTCCCCGNNCTCCGGCGGGCGCAGCGTGGCGCTTGCGCGTGGTGCGCTGTTCGATGTGCTTGACGGCGTCGGGGACGTGAATCATGCGCTTCACGTAAACGCCCGGCGTGATGATGTGGTCGGGGTTGATGTCGCCGGGGCGCACCAGATGCTCGACCTCGGCGACGGTGACCTTGGCGGCCGTCGCCATCATCGGGTTGAAATTGCGCGCCGTCATCCGGTAGGCGAGATTGCCCTCGTGGTCGCCCATCCAGGCGTGAACCAGCGCCAGATCGGCGAACAGGCCGCGCTCCATCACATAGGTCTCGCCGTCGAAGACGCGCGTCTNCTTGCCTTCGGCGACGAGCGTGCCGACGCCGGTCTTTGTGAAGAAGGCCGGAATGCCGGCGCCGCCGGCGCGGCAACGCTCGGCCAGCGTGCCCTGCGGGTTGAACTCGATCTCAAGCTCGCCGGCGAGATATTGCTGGGCGAAGGTCTTGTTCTCGCCGACATAGGACGAAATCATCTTCTTGACCTGACGCGTCTCCAGCAAAATGCCGAGGCCGATCCCGTCGACGCCGGCGTTGTTGGAGATGATCGTCAACCCCTTCACGCCGGAAAGCTGGACGGCCTTGATCAGCGTCTCGGGGATGCCGCACAGGCCGAAGCCGCCGGCCATGATCGTCATGTCGTCGCGCAAGAGCCCGGCGAGGGCGCTTGTCGCGTCCGGTACTTTCTTCATCAAATCCTCCCTGAGACTGTCCCGGCGGATCGCGACGTAGCTACACTATCGCGCCGGTTTGCGCCATAACTCGCGCGTCGCGGGGCGGGCGCCGCGGCCGAACGCAGCGGGTTTCATGAGCAACATCCATCGTTTTCCCGAGCGCGGACGGGCGCCGCCGCCGGGGCGCGCGGTCGTCGTCAGTCCGCGTTTCATCCCCATCGCCGCGGCGTTTCTGGCCTCCGGCTTCGCGCTTTACTCCGGAATCGCCTCCGGCGGCGTGTCGATCTTCGTTTTCGTGATGTCGGGCTGGATCGTGTCGTTGTGCCTGCATGAGTTCGGCCACGCCTATGTGGCGTATCTTGGAGGCGACGTCGGCGTGAAGGAGCGCGGCTATCTGTCGCTCGATCCGCTCGGCTATACGCAGCCGATGTTCTCCATCGTGCTGCCTGTGCTGTTTCTGGCGATGGGGGCATCGGCCTGCCGGGCGCGGCCGTCTATATCGACCGATCGAAGCTCAGAAGCCGCGCCTGGGAGAGTCTGGTGTCGCTCGCCGGGCCGGCGATGACGTTGGCGTTCCTGTTGACGCTTTGTCTGCCGTTCATGCTTGGCCTCCACCAACGCGCCATCGCCGGCATGGAGAACCATTTCTGGGCGGGGCTGGCGATGCTGGCTATTTGCAGGCGATGTCGCTGGTGTTCAACCTGCTGCCGCTGCCAGGATTCGACGGATTCGGCGCGTTGGCGGCGGTGATGTCGCCGCAACTCGAACGCAAGCTGCTGGACTATGCGCAGCCTGTCCTGCTCATCGTGATCCTTGCGATCTTCATCTATCCGCCGGCGTTGATGCCGATCCATATCGCGGCGATCTGGCTGACCGATCTGTTCGGCGTCGATTTCATGCCGTTGGCGCTCGGGCTGCAACTTTTCCGCTTCTGGGCTGAAGGTCGGCGCAGCCTGGCTCCCGCCTTCCGTTCGGCGGAGTGCGGGAGCGGCTTCGTTGGCGCAGGCGCTCAGAGAACGCCCGAGCCGCCTTCGACGCGGGCTGCGGCGGCGTCGCGCGCGGCGGCGCGGGCGCGTTGCGCACGGGCGTTGAGACGGTCGATCGTCGCCAGCGCGGCGCGGGCGCCTGGCGATAGCTTCGTCTCGCCGACGCGCACGAAATCGCGATGGCGCAACGGCCAGCGCGTGGCCCCGCGGAAAACGCGCACGCCCTTCGCAGTCACGATGGCGTCGCCCCGCCGCAAGGTCAGATCGTCGAGCAGGGACATCAAAGGCGAGCCGACATCGGCGCCGACAGGGCGACAGGAGCATGTGTCGTCGCGCGTGTTGGCGTGGCGGAAGGCGACCGGCAATCGATCGTAACGCCGTCCGTCGAGCGACATGGCGTCCTCGATCTTCTCCGAGCCAGGCTGCATGACGTAGACCCGAGCCGGCGCGCCGGGGCACAGGCTCTGACACATGCCGGCCTGGGCGCGCGCGTCGCCGGCGCCGTTCACGGCGCCCAGCGGGAAGTGGTAGCCGTCGCAGAGCCGGACGCAGACCGCGCGTTTGCCCATCGGCTCGAAGCTCGACACGACGGCGGGCGCCGGCCAATTGGCGGAAACAGGCGCGGCGAGCGAAAGCGGACGCGCCGTCGCGACGGGCCGCGCGCGCCGGGCGGCGGCGCGTTTGCCCGCGGTGGCGCGCTGGATCGCGTCGAAGGCGGGGCGCCGAAGGTTTGCGGCGCGCGAAGGTCGAAGGGCGCGTAAGCGCGCACGAGATCGGGCGCGGGGCCTCGCGCATAGGCCGATGACGAAGTCGGCCGCCGGGCCGCGGCGGCGGCCCGCGGCGCCGGCTGTTGGGGCCTGAAGATCTGGTTCGGCGGCGTGCGGCGGCGCGCGGCCTCGTTGACGAAGAACGAATGGATGCCGGCGTCGTCGCCGGCGATCACGGCCGACAGGTCAGGGGCGAACACAAAGGCCGCGGCCACGCCGAACACGACGCCGCAGGCGATCGCTTTGGGCGAAAGTTTCTCGGGTGCGGGCGCGTCAGGTCGCGCGACGTCGTTCATAAGACGAAGCGGCCTTCGTCGCAATCGGTTGGTTCGACGACATGCAGATACGCCACAGGGTGCCGCTGGGGTTGAAACGAGGCCTCACGCCCATATTACCCTGCGGCCACGGAAAATACATCCCCAAGGCAAGGATTGGTTAAGTATTTCGTGGGCGGCGCGACCGCTCGGCTGGCGCGACGCGTAACTCGTTGTTCGGTTTCGTCTGTTCGAACGCTATTGCGCGGCGCGGGGCGGCGAGCCGGCCGACGGCGCGCTGATCGGCGCCGGCAGAAGCTCGCTTGACCGCGCCTCCGTCGGATCGTCGACAGCCTCCGGCGTGGCCGCGCCGCGTCCGGACACCCAGGCGTCGACCTTGTCGAGATAAAAATAAATCACGGGCGTGATGTAGAGCGTGAGCACCTGACTGACGATCAGGCCTCCGACCACCGCCACCCCGAGGGGCTGGCGCANGCTCGCGCCGGCGCCTTCGCCGAGCGCGATCGGCAGCGTTCCGAAAATCGCGGCCAAGGTGGTCATGATGATCGGACGAAATCGAACGACCGCCGCCTCGTGGATCGCCGTCAGCGCGTCGACGCCGCTCTTTCTTCGCTCAATGGCGAAGTCGACCATCATGATCGCGTNTTTCTTGACGATTCCGATTAGCATCAAGATGCCGATGATGGCGATCACCGACAATTCAAGCCCGTAGAGATTCAGCGCAAGCAGCGCCCCGAGGCCCGCGGAGGGCAGGCCGGACAGAATCGTGATCGGATGAATGAAGCTCTCGTAGAGCACGCCGAGCAGGATATAAATGGTCAGCACCGCCGCGGCCAGCAGCGCCCCTTGTCCCTTCAACGCGTCCTGGAACAGGGCGGCGGTTCCGGTGAAGTTCGTCACGACGGAGGCCGGCAGATTGACCTGCCGCTCGGCGGCGCGGATCGCGTTCACGGCGTCGCCGAGCGACACGTTCGGCGCGAGGTTGAAAGACAGCGTCACCGCGGGTTGCTGCGACTGACGATTGATGCTGAGGGGGCCAACCTTTCGGCTGAGCTTGGCGACCTCCTCCAGCGGAACGAGCTGGTTGGAGCNCGTTGAGGGCCGGATGTNAAGGCGCCCGACGGCGGCTGGATCGTTCTGGAAATCGCCGGTCGCCTCAAGGATGACGGCGTAATCGGCCGCTTGCGTGAAAATGGTCGATATCTGTCGGGTGCCGTAGGCGTTGAACAGCGCCTGACGGATCTGGTCGGTCGTGAGGCCGAGCGTGGCGGCCTTCTCGCGATCGATGTCGACCTGAAGCTGGGGATTGCGGATCTGAAGGTCTGAGTTGACGTCGCGCAGACCCGGGAGGGCGCGCATCACCTGCTCCATTTTCGGCGCCGAGCCGTACGNCGCCTCAAGGTCTCCTGACTGCATAGTGTATTGATACATCGCGCGGGCGGGCCGGCCGCCTTGCAGGTTGAAGTTCTGGACAGGGTTGAACACCGTGCTCATGCCCGGCACGACCGCCGTCTTCTGGCGCAGCCGCTGCATGATGGTTTGAATCGAATCGCGATGGTCCTTCGGCTTGGCTGNAACGAACATCTGGCCACGGTTGGAGCCGCCGAAGCCGACGTTCGAGGTGAGATACTCGACCGCCGGATCGTCGCGCACGATGCGCGAAACCTGCTGCTGAAGCTGCGAAATCGCCGTGAACGAAATGTCGGGGGCCGCCTCCGTCGAGCCGACGAGCAATCCGACATCCTCCTGCGGGAAGAAGCCTTTCGGAATCGCGGCGTACATCTGCACCGTCACCCACAAAGTGAGGAAGGTCAGCGCCAGAACGAAGACGCGCGCTTTCAGAACCAGGCCGAGGCTCCTGTCATAGGCGCTGATGACGCCGTCGATGATCCAGTCGGCGAAGCGCAGGATGAAATTGTGTTTCTCGTTATGGTCGATGGGATGCAGCAAACGCGCGCACAGCATCGGCGTCAGCGTCAGCGAGACGAAGCCCGAGACCAGAATGGAAATCGAGATCACCATCGCGAATTCGCGGAAGACGCGCCCCACGACGCCGCCCATGAACAAGACCGGGATGAAGACCGCGACGAGCGAGACCGTGATCGACAAAATGGTGAAGCCGATCTCCCTCGACCCCCGCAGGGCGGCCTCGAAGGGCTGCTCGCCGTTCTCGATATGGCGCACGATATTTTCGAGCATGACGATGGCGTCGTCGACGACGAAGCCGACCGCCAGCGTCATCGCCAGGAGCGAGATGTTATCGATCGAGTAGCCGGCTGNATACATGAAGGCGAAGGTGCCGATCAAAGACACCGGCAGCGCAAGCGCCGGGATCAGGGTCGCGGCGACGCTCTTCAGAAACAGGAAAATGACGAGGACGACGAGAACCATCGCCTCGAACAGCGTCTTTTGCACGTCGCGCACGGNGTCGCGGATGGACTGCGAGCGGTCGACCAGAACGCGGGCCTCGACCGCGGCGGGCAACTGGGATTGATAGCTTGGCATCTTCTCCTTCACCGCGTCGACGACCTCGACGGTGTTGGCGTCGGATTGGCGGAAGATGGCGAGGACGATGGCGCGGTNCCGGGTGAACCAGGCCGCGATGGTTTCGTTTTCAACGCCGTCGCGCACCGCGGCGATCTCGTCGAGGCGGATCGGCGCGCCGTTGCGCCAGGCGACGACGAGCGGGCGGTAGTCGGCGGCCTTTTCGAGCTGGCCGGACGCCTGAATCGTGACCTGCTGGTTCTTGCCCTGCAAGGCGCCGACGGGCGCGTTGGAGTTCGCGCCGGCGACGGCGGCGCGAACGTCGCTCAGCGCGAGGCCGCGCGCGGAGGCTTTGTCGGGATCGACGGCGATGCGCACGGCGTATTTCTGCTGGCCGAAAATGTTGACCTGCGCGACGCCGGGAATCTGCGAAATCTGTTGGGCGAACACCTGCTCGGCGTAGTCGTTCACAACGGAGAGCGGCAACGTCTTCGAGGCGAGCGTCAGCAACAGCACGGGGCTGTCCGCCGGGTTGACCTTGCGGAAGCTCGGCGGCGCGGGCAACTCCGCCGGCAGACGGCGCAAGGTCGANNGGATCTGCGCCTGCACGTCGAGCGCGGCGCCGTCGATGGCGCGGTCGAGATCGAATTGCAGGGTGATGTTGGTCGATCCCTGCGTCGAACTCGACGTCATCAGGGAGACGCCGGAAATGCTCGAAAAGGATCGTTCGAGCGGCGCGGCCACGGAGGCCGCCATCGTCTCCGGACTTGCGCCCGGAAGGCTGGCGGACACCTGGATCGTCGGAAAGTCGACGCGCGGCAGGGCCGCTACGGGCAATTTCTGATAGGCGAAGAAGCCAAAGATGACGAACGACACCATCAAAAGCGTCGTCATCACAGGGCGTCGGATGCACAGCTCGGGCAGGTTCATCGAGCGTTCTCGGCAGGGGCTGGGGCGCTGCGGCCCCAAGGGGCCTGTCTATTCAGTCGGGTCACGCAGTCCGGTCGATCAGTTCCGACGGCGGAGCCGCGTCAGCCGTTGGTGTTGGGTTTGGCGCCGTCGGGAGCTTTGCTGGCGCCGGGCGATTTGACCGCTTCGGGCGTTTGAGCGCCGGCGGCGTTGCGCACGACGATGCGCGCGTCGGGCGTCAGCATCGACTGGCCTTCGACGACGACCTTCTCGCCCGGCTGAACCCCAGAGGCGACGACGGCGACGTCGTCTTGCATGCGTGCGATCCTGATCGGCCGCATGCGCGCGATCTCCCCGTCGGCCACGAAGGCGTAGGGGCCGCTTTGGCCTGTCATCACCGCTTCGCGTGGAAGCACGACGGCGTCCTGTTCGGTGCGCAACACCACCCTGACGTTGCAGAACTGCCCTGGCCACAAGGCTTCGTCGCGATTTTCGAACAGCGCGCGAACGGTGATCGAGCCAGTATTGGGGTCGATGGCGTTGTCGATGAAGGCGATGCGGCCCTCGACCGCTCCGGCGGCGCCCTGCGGCCTGGCGAAGGTCTGCGCGGCGCCTGCGGCCATCGAATCGCGCAGCCNCGCCAGACGGCTCTGCGGCGCGGTGAAGGTCACATAGATCGGAGACATCTGGTTGATGACGGCGATCGCGTTGGCGGCCTCGCCCTGACGCGCGACCGCGCCCGGCTTCAAAGCGATGGCGCCGACGCGCCCCGCGANAGGAGCGACGATGGTGTAGTAGCTTTGCTGCACACGCAGATTGTCGAGCGCGGCCTGGTCTGCGGCGACGACGGCGCGCGCGGTCTGCACCGCGGTGCGCGCATTGTCGGCGACCAGTTGCGCGCCGGAGCCGCGCGCCAGAAGATCGGCGGCGCGCGCGGCGTCGCGCTCGGCTTGCTCCAGGGCGGCCTTGTCCTTGGCGATCTGCGCCTCCGCCTGTTTCACCTGCGCGTCGATCTGGCGTGAATCAAGGCGGATCAGCACTTCGCCGGCCTTGACGGTCGCCCCGTCTTTGACCGGCACCTCGACGACCTGAGTGTCGACGCGCGGGCGAACCGAAACCGAGGCCGCCGGCTGGACCGAGCCGATGGCGTCGAGGCGCACTTCGGTCGCCCGCTTCTGGACCTCGGCGAGGATGACCGAGACCGGGGCGCGCGATCCGCCGCCGGCAGACTCGTTCTTGGACGTCGGGCCAGGCCCCTCCAGGCCAATCGATTTAGCCAAACCTTGCGGCAAAGAAGCACGAACGCTCCGCGCCCAGCCGCCGGCGGCGGGGGACACTCTTTCGATCCAATCAGGCCGGTAGAGGAAGGCGGCGGCGAGCGCGAACGCGACTCCGGTCCAGACGAAGCGGCCGGTGATTTTCATGCCGATGCGAGCCCGAGGTTCGCGCCTTCGCCGCCAGCCTCCGGCGAGCGCACGTCCTTATTATGTCCCAAGCCCATAACAAATGCGTGAGCCCCCAACAATCTGTTGCGAAATCGTCACGGTCGGGGCGGAATCGTGGCGGGGCAGGGCGTTCGCCGACGATGGCGGTATGCCGATCCTTACGGATTGTTTAGTTTCGAACTATCAGCGCGTGGTCGAGAATCGCCCGCGCCAGGGTCGCCGCACGAAACAAATAGAGAGAGAAAGACATGCGGAAGGGGATGAGGAACGCTCTGATGGGCGGCGCGGCCGTCGCCGGAATTCTGACCGGCGCGCAGGCGGCGCTGGCGGCGCCTTCGCTCTGCGCGAGCAGAGCGCCCAGGGACTGGGCCAGTCCTTCGCGGGCGCCGCGGCGGGCGGCGGCGGTCTGTCCGCCATGTTCTGGAACCCCGCGATCATGACGCAGTTCGAGGGCGTCCAGTCGAGCTGGACGGGCACGGGCTTCATGCCCTACGCCAACATCACCCCGAGCGCGGCCACCTCGCTGTTCATGACGCGCGTCGCGCGCGGCTCGACNCGCCTCGGCGGGCGGCTCGGGGACGCCGCGCCTAGCGCCGTGTCGGCCGCTTCGGCCTCCTCCTACCAGCTGAGCGACCGGGTGTGGGTCGGCCTCAACGTCAGCGCNCCCTATGGTCTGGTGACCAAGTCGCCGACGAACTGGGCCGGCCAGCTCTACGCCCGCACCTCCAAGGTGTTCTCGACCGACGTGACCCCGACCGTGGCGTTCAAGCTGAACGACATGATTTCGGTCGGCGTCGGCCTGCGCGCGATGTATTTCAAGGTGAAGCTGTCGTCGTCGGCCCCGTCGGGCGCCGCGGCNGCGCTCGCCCCGACGGCGCTGCTGCCCAACGCCGGCTTCGGCACGCTTCAGGGCGACGACTGGTCGCTCGGCTGGACGGCCGGCGCGACGCTGACTCCGCTCGCCGGCACCACGATCGGCGTCGGCTACCGTTCGCAGATGACGCCGCATCTCGAAGGCTCGCTGGTCACGCCCTATCTGAACCAGCCGATCAAGACCAACATCAAGCTGCCCGATCAGGTGACGGTGGGTCTGCGCCAGCGCGTGACCGACCGCTTCACCTTCCTCGCCGGCTATGAGTGGACCCATTGGAGNCGTGCTGGCTCCTTCCCGGTTTACTTCACCGCTCCGCCGCTGGCCGGCCGCCTCGCGACCACGCTGGCCTTCCGCTACAAGAACTCGTGGTTCACCTCGATCGGCGGCGAGTAAGGTCGACGACCGCTGNNGACGGTGCGCGCCGGTCTCGGTTACGAGAAGTCGCCGATCACCAACACCGAGCGCACGCCGCGCTTGCCCGACAGCGATCGCGTGTGGACGACGCTCGGCGTGAGCTACCAGCTCAACAACAAGCTGTCGTTCGACGCGAGCTATGCGCATGTCTTCGCCAAGAAGGGGCGCATCGCGATCATCCCCGGCGCGCCGACCTATTCGGGCATGAACTTCCTCGCCGACACCAAAACGCGCCTCGATCTGGTGTCGCTCGGCCTTACGTATCGTTGGGACGAGCCGCGGGTGACCGGCGGCGCGCTGCCGCTGGTGCGCAAATGCTGAGCCCGACCCGGTCGCCGCGGCGACCGCACAGGCTGAAACGCGAAGCCCCGGCCATGACCGGGGGCTTTTCGTTTGGGCGTCGCGATGTCGCTGCTGTGTTCGCGCGTCGCAGCCGATCCCGTCGGCGGCGGCGCGGCTGCGCGCGTCGGGGAGCCGGCGCGGGTCAAGCCGCCGCGGGATCGGCCTCCTCCGTGACGACATGGAAGCTTTCGAGCAGGTGGGGGCCGAAGGTGTGGATCATGGCGCAGTCGGCCGCGTCCATGCCGCGGCAGATCACCACCCGGCCGATGCGCGGCGTATTGTGGCGCGCGTCGAANNAGTACCAGGCGCCGTCCAGATAGGCTTCGCACCAGGCGTTGAAATCCATCGGCGCGGGATCGGCCGGCACGCCGATGTCGCCCATGTAGCCGTTGCAATAGCGGGCCGGGATGTTCATGGCGCGCAGCAAGGCGACCGCCAAATGGGCGTAGTCGCGGCAGACGCCGACGCGGTCGTTCAAGGCGCTCTGGGCGGTGCGCCAGATATTGGCGTTGGGGTAGCCGAAGGCGATCTGGTTGTTGGCGAAATCGACGATCGACTGCGCGCGCTCCCAGCCCGGCGCCGTGGTTCCGAACTGGCTCCAGGCGAATTGCGACAGCGCATCGCTTTCGCAATAGCGCGAAGGTTGCAGGAATTGCAGGGTCTCAGGCGGCAGATCGGCGAGCGGCGTCTCGCGGGCGGCATGATTTTGCGCGTCGTGGGCGCCGTCGTCCTCGATCAGCGCGTCGAGATGGATGCGCGTGCGGCCCGGCTGCGAAACGCCGCGAAGGCAACGATTGCCGAAGGCGTCCATATAGGGCGTCAGTGCGAGACCGTTGTCGACGACGATGTTCTCCTCGCCGATCAGATCGCGCACACGCGCCGCCTCCACGTTCAGCTTGAACAAGGTCGGCGTCGGTTGCGGGCAGGTGTAAGCGATATCGAATCCAAGTCGGATTCGCATGGTCGGCTCCGGGGTGTCGTGCGCTTTCGCGATCAACGTTCCGATACCTGGAAAGTTGCCCGCGACAACGCGCAAATGGTGGGCGCCCCCGCATGGCGCATGCGCGAAGTTTGGGCGGGCGACGCGCGATTTTCAGCGGGGTCGCGCGGTCGTCACGGCCTCTGGTCGGCGGCGCGCCGCACGGCGCGCAGCAGGCGGCGGGCGGTGACGAGCGAGGACATGTCCGGCGCGCCGTCGACCTTCGCCCGCCGCCAGCGGCGCTGAAACGCCCTCAGCACGCAGCCCTCGGCGTCGCCCCATTCCTCGCCGGGCGGCGTGGGGTATCCGATGGCGGCGAGGACGGCGCGAAGCTCGCTTGTCTGTGAGGGGTCAATGGNCAGGTCGGCGCGGGCGGGCTCCGGCGTCACGCGCAGACACAGGCCGGCGGCCGCCAACCGGCCCCACGGAAAGCGCTCGCCGGGATCCTCCTTGCGGTCCGGCGCGATGTCGGAATGGGCGAGGACACGCGCGGNGGAGAGGCCGCGGCGGGACATGATGTCGGCTACGAGCGCGACAACGCGGTCGATCTGTCGACGAGGATAGGTCGGCAGACCGCCGTCGTGGCCGGCATTGCAGATCTCGACGCCAATCGAGCGGGAGTTGAGATCGACGCCGTCCGCCCAGCGNNCGCGCCCGGCATGCCATGCGCGGCGGGATTCCGGCACAAGTTGCCAGATCACGCCGGTCTCCTCGATCACGTAGTGGGCGGAAACCTCCGCGGCCGGATCGCACAGCCGATCGATCGCGTCTGCGCATCGCGGCATGCCGGTGTAATGCAAAACGAGCGCGTCGAGGGCCGCCCCGACGCGCTCGCCGTGGTTGGGAGAGGCCCGAACCGCGTCAACGANGCGGCTGTCGGGGAAAAGCTCACCGTGCGCAGTCCGCGGCCTATCGGTCGATCTCAGTAGTAGGCGACGCAGACGTAGTTGCCGTAGTAATCGTAGCCATAGCGCGCGCAGCCGCGAGCCGGCGCGGTGCCAGCGCCGACGATCGCGCCGCCCGCAGCGCCGATCGCAGCGCCGGCCAGGGTGCCGCCCGCGCGGCCGCCCGAGGCCGCGGCGCCGACCAGCGCGCCAGCCGCGCCGCCGATCAGAGCGCCGCCAGCCGCACGCTCGCCTGGCGTGTAGCAGCCGCCAAGCGCCAGCGCCGAGGCGAGCGGCGGTCATCATCAACGTCTTCGTCATCACTTCCTCCTGATGGCGACGTCGATACGGGCCACGCGTCGACGCCTCACTCGAACTACACCCGTAAATTCTCTCATCCCTCAGATGAACGCGGGATGATGAAATCATGGCGCCGCGCGCCTGTCCACGTCCGCAACGGCTCCCTACACACCCGTTCTCGCGCGTCTCAGATTCGACGCCGCGCGGCGAAACACGACGGAGTCCGTCATGACCCTGCAAGCGGCAACGTCGGGCGGCGCGTCGGGTTCCCGCGTTCGCCGCGATTTTACGGACGCGGTTGCGAGGAGGCGCGCGACGGGTTATCCCCTGCGGCCAGTCGGCCGGGCGGCCGCTCCCTCGCGGGAGAGGAAAGTCCGGGCTCCACGGAGACACGGCGCCGGATAACGTCCGGCGGGGGCGACCCAGGGAAAGCGCCACAGAAAGCAAACCGCCCGGCGCGCGAGCGTCCGGGTCAGGGTGAAAGGGTGCGGTAAGAGCGCACCGCACGTCCAGCAATGGGCGTGGCATGGCAAGCCGCCGGGAGCAAGACCGAATAGGGACGGCAGGGGCGAAAGCCCCGGATCCTGTCTCCGGATCGCCGTCCGGGTTGGTCGCTAGAGGCGTCGCGCAAGCGTCGTCCCAGAGGAATGGCCGCCACGTTTCGGGGGCGACCCCGAGGCCATACAGAACCCGGCTTACAGGCCGACTGGACCTTCTCGCGCCGGCGCGCCGCGTAAACCGCTTAAGCCTTCCTTAATCTTAAGGAAGGCTAATCGGCTTCGCACGTCTCGCGTCCCGTTCTGACTCACGCCGGTTCGCCGGCGCCACCAACCATTCGCTTCATGCCCACGCGAATCACTTTCTCCGGCGTCGCGCTTGCGCAAACCCAACCGGCCTTCGAAGGCGGGCGGGGCGCGCCGGCGGCGCTTGCGGGCGGCGGGGGCGGACGGCGAGTCGAACGATCGAGAGGCCGTCGTCGCGCAGCTTCGGAGAGGCCACATCCCGTTCGCGCGTCGCGCAGGCCGGGCCTGCGCCAAAGTCAGGAGCACGGGAATGACCAAGGACCGCGGCGAGTCTCAGCCGCTCGCCGCTGGCGGACCGGTCCGTCACGTTCCCGTGCTCCGCGACGAGGCGGTGGCGGCGCTCGCCGTGCGCGAGGGCGGCGTCTATCTCGACGGCACTTTCGGGGCGGGCGGCTATACGCGCGCGATCCTCGCGACCCCGAGCGCGCGCGTCATCGGGCTCGACCGCGATCCTTCGGCGATCGCGGCAGGCTACGGGCTGGTCGCGGCGTCCGAGGGGCGGCTGGTTCTCAGCGAGGCGCGCTTCTCCCGGCTCGACGTCGAGGCGCGGGCGCTCGGTCACGCCGCGCTCGACGGCGTGGTTCTCGACATCGGCGTGTCGTCGATGCAGTTCGACGAGGCGGAGCGCGGCTTCTCCTTCCGCTTCGAAGGCCCGCTCGACATGCGCATGTCGAAAGAGGGGCGCAGCGCCGCCGATCTGGTCAACACCGCGGACGAGGAGACGCTCGCGGACCTGTTTTATTTCTACGGCGAGGAGCGCGCTTCCCGCCGCATCGCGCGCGCCATCGCGATGGACCGCGCGCAGACGCCCTTCACGACGACGACGNNCAGGCTCGCCGGGATGATCGCGCGCGTCGCGCCGTCGAAAAGCCGCGACATCCATCCTGCGACGCGGGTGTTTCAGGCGCTGCGCATCGCGGTGAACGACGAACTGGGCGAATTGCTGAGCGCGCTGGAGGCGGCGGAGCGCGCGCTGGCGGCGGGCGGGCGTCTCGCCGTCGTCACCTTTCATTCTCTCGAAGACCGCATCGTGAAGCAGTTNTTCGCGCTTCGCTCGGGGCGCGGCGCGGCGCGCTCGCGGCTTCTGCCGGGCGAGCCGATCCCGGAGCCGCCGACCTTCGAGCTTGCGCCGAGGCAGCCGGTCGTTCCAAGCGAAGCCGAAATCCAGGCCAATCCGCGCGCGCGGTCGGCTAAGCTGCGGTTCGCGACGCGCACGGCGGCTCCGGCGCGCCCGCGCGACGCCGCGCTCGCCGCGCTGACCGCGCCCGCGCCGCGCCACCCCGTCCGTGTCGCCGTCTCTCGCCCGAAAGGAGCGCGCTGATGTTCTGGCGCGTCGTGCATTTGTGCGCCATCGCCTCCATCGTGGGGTCGGCGATCTACGCGTATACGATCAAATACGAGACGATCTGGCATGGCGAACGGTTGACCAAGATCCGCCATCAGATCGCCAAGGGCGCGACGAGGTCGCGGCGCTGAAAGCGGAATGGGCGCGGCTCGCGCGGCCGGAGCGGATTCAGTCGCTGTCGTCGGCGATGCTCGATCTGGCGCCGCTGGCGCATGAGCAGATCGGGCGCGTGTCCGACATTCCCGAGCGCGCGGCGCAATTCGACACGATCGGCCGCAAGCTCGAAATGCTGGGACTGGCCGAGCCGACCGCGACGCCCGCCGACGTGGCGGCGGCCGACGTCACGCCGACCTTCAAAGCGCCGGCGACGCCGCCGACGCCGCCTGTCGCCCCGCGTCGCCGAGACTGACCGACGATGACGTCTTCCTTCGACACCTCGCCTCCCCCTTCGTCGACCCGGCGCCGCCGGCTCTCCGCGGCGGGAATCCGCGTTGAAGCGCGCCTGGCGGCAGATGTGGCGGCTGCGGCTGACCGCGGGCTCCTCCCGCATCGTGATCGTCGGCGCCGCGTTCGTGTGCGTCTACGGCGCCATCGCCGCGCGCCTCGTTCAGATCGGCATGAAGCCCGACGGGCCGCAGAGCTTCAAGCACACCGCGGCCGAAATGACCTCCGGCGCCCGGCCCGACATTCTTGACCGCAACGGCGAATTGCTGGCGACCGACGTCAAGACGACCTCCGTCTTCGTCGAACCGGGCCGCGTCATCGACAAGGACGAGGCGGTCGAGCTGCTGACCGCGGTGCTGCCCGACATCAACGCGAAGAAGCTGCGCGACGAGCTGAACGTGACGCGCAAGGGCGCGGGCTTCGTGTGGATCAAGCGCGGCGTCACGCCGAAGCAGCGCGAGGAGGTGCATCGCCTCGGCCTGCCGGGCGTCGGCTTCCTCACCGAAAACCGTCGCTTCTATCCCAACGGCCCGCTCGCCGCGCATGTGCTGGGCGCGACCAACATCGACAATGTCGGCATCGCCGGAATCGAGAAATATATCGACGGGCAGGGTCTCGCGGCGCTGCATGGGGCGGGCTTCAACGTGCCCGCCGGCGAGATGAAGCCGATCAGCCTGTCGATCGATCTGCGCGCGACGCATGCGCTGCGCGAGGAAATCGTGCAGGGCATGGCCAGTGCAGGCCAAGGCCGGCGCCGGCGCGATCATGGATGTGACGACAGGCGAAGTGATCGCGCTCGCCTCGTTGCCCGATTTCGACCCGAACGTGCCCACCGACGCGCTCAACCCCAACAACATCAACCGCCTTGCGGTCGGCGTCTACGAGATGGGCTCGACGTTCAAGGCGCTGACGACGGCGATGGCGATCGAGTACAACAAGGTCAACATCAATTCGCCGATCGACGCGCGCGGAGCGCTGCATTTCGGGCGCTTCACCATCCACGACTATCACGGCACCAACCGCGTCCTGACGGTCAACGAGGTGTTCCAGCATTCCTCCAACATCGGCACGGCGCGCATGGCCTTGATGGTCGGCGTCAACGGCCACAAGGAGTTTTGCGGCGCATGGGGCAGCTCGACCGCATGGTCACGGAGCTGCCGGAGAACGCCGCGCCGATCGTGCCCAAGAACTGGGGCGAANNGCTGAACACGATGACGATCGCCTTCGGTCACGGCCTCGCGGTCGCGCCGTTGCAAGCGATGATGGCGGTCGCGGCGCTGTCGAACGGCGGTTATCTGACCAAGCCGACCTTCCTCAAGCGCGACGAAAGCAACCCGCCGGCGCAGGGGCCGCGGGTGGTGAGACCCGACGTGTCGGAGTCGCTGCGCTTCGTGATGCGCAACAACGCCGAGAAGGGCTCTGCGAAGAAGGCCGACGTGCCGGGCTATTTCGCGGGCGGCAAGACCGGAACGGCGGAAAAGGTGATCGGCGGGCGCTATTCGAAGAACCGCCTGTTCACGACCTTCATGGCGATCACGCCGGCCGACAAACCCAAATATCTCTATCTCGTCGTCTTCGACGAGCCGCAGAATCCCGAGACGCATGGCTATGCGACGGCGGCCTGGAACGCCGGCTCCGTCACCGGGCTCGCGCTGGCGCGGGTGATGCCCATTCTCGGCGTGCCGCCACGGCTCGATCTGCCGAGCCGGCCGTTCCCGCTGCTGGCGAAATACGGCGTCGGGGGCTCCGCGGCCGACCGCACCGGGAGCATTCGATGAAACGCGCGCAACCCCTTTCGCTCGGCGCGCTGCTCGCCGGTTTGGCCGACGTTCCGGCGGCCCTCGCCGCGCGCNGCCGTCGAGGGCGTCACCTCGGACAGCCGTGTCGCCGGGCGTGGCCTGGCGTTTTCNGCGGTTCCGGGCGTCAAGGTCGACGGCGCGTCGTTCGGGCCGCAGGCTTTGCAGAAGGGCGCCGTCGCGGTGGTGTCGGAGAAACCCGCGCCGCATGGCGTCGGCGACTGGATCGTGGTCGACAATGTCCGCGCCGCGCTCGCGGTGGCGGCGGGGAGGATGCATCCGGGTCAGCCGGCGACCGTGGCGGCGGTGACGGGCACCAGCGGCAAGACGTCGGTCGCGGCTTTCCTGCGCCAGATCTGGCTCGCCGACCGCAAGACGGCGGCCTCGCTCGGAACGCTCGGCGTGGTGGCGCCGTCGGGCGCGGTTTACGGCTCGCTGACGACGCCCGACCCGGTGACGCTGCATCGCATGCTGGAGCAGCTGGCGGGCGAGGGCGTGACGCATCTGGCGATGGAGGCGTCCTCGCACGGGCTCGACCAGCGTCGTCTCGACGGCGTCAGGCTGGCCGCCGGCGCCTTCACCAACCTGTCGCGCGACCATCTCGACTACCATTCCGATTTCGACTCNTATCTCGCCGCCAAGTTGCGGCTGTTCCGCGATTTGCTGGAGCCCGGCCAGCCGGCGGTGATCGAGGCCGACGGCGAGCGCGCAAGCGAGGTCGTCGCGGCGGCGCAGGCGCGCGGTCTGGAGGTGTTCACGGTTGGACGCCGCGGAACCGGAATTAAGCTGATCGGCGCGCGGCGCGAGGGCTTCGTGACGCGATTGACGCTCGACCATGCGGGCCAGCGCCACGACGTGCGGCTGCCCTTGCCGGGCGATTTTCAGGCGCAGAACGCGCTGGTCGCCGCCGGTCTCGCGCTGGTGTGCGGCACGTCGGCGGAGGTGGTGTTTCCCGCGCTCGAAAAGCTCGTCGGCGCGCCGGGGCGGCTGGAGCGGGTCGGCGAAAGNAACGGGGCGCTGGCGCTGATCGACTATTCGCACAAGCCGGACGCGCTGGAGAAGGCGCTGGCGGCGCTGCGGCCCTATGCGAGCGGCCGATTGATCTGCGTGTTCGGCTGCGGTGGCGACCGCGACCCGGGCAAGCGGCCGATCATGGGCGAGATCGCGACGCGGCTCGCCGACGTGACCATCGTCACCGACGACAATCCGCGCAGCGAGAACGCGGCCGCGATCCGCGCGGCGATTCTCGTCGGCGCCCGGGCGCGCGCGAGNATCGGCGACCGGCGCGCGGCGATCCGCGCCGCCGTGGCGATGCTTCAGCCTGGCGACGTGCTGATGGTGGCCGGCAAGGGCCACGAGGAAGGACAGATCGTCGGCGCCGTCACTCTGCCCTTCTCGGACAAGGACGAAGTCGCCGCGGCGCTGAAGGGAGCCTCGACANNTGACCGCCCCGGACTCGAAGAGGCGCCGCTGTGGAGCGGNGCTCGGTCTCGTCTCGCCGCTTGAGGCGCGGTTTCGCGGCGGCATGATGCCGCTGCGGATCGAAGGATCTCGATCGACACGCGCACGCTCGAACCGGGCGACCTCTATGTCGCGATCAAAGGCGACTCGAAGGACGGCCATGAGTTCGTGCGCGCGGCGCTCGACAAGGGCGCGGCGGCCGCCGTCGTCGACGAGGCGCATGCGCCCGAACTCAAGGACGCCGGGCCGCTTTACATCGTGCGCGACACCCTGGCTGGGTTGACGGCGCTCGGCCGCGCCGCGCGGGCGCGCTCCAAGGCGCGCGTCGTCGCGGTCACCGGCTCTGTCGGCAAAACCAGCGTCAAGGAGGCGCTGCGTGTGGTGCTCGGCGCGTTCGGCAAGACCCACGCCTCGGCGGCTTCCTATAACAACCACTGGGGCGTGCCGCTGACGCTGGCGCGGTTTCCGGCGACGTCGAAATTCGGCGTTTTCGAGATCGGCATGAACCATCCCGGCGAGATCACGTCGCTCGTCAACATGGTGCGCCCGCATGTGGCGGTGATCACGACCATCGCGCCGGCGCATCTGGAGCATATGGGTTCGCTCGAAGCCATCGCCGACGCCAAGGCGGAGATTTTCTCGGGCGTCGCGCATGGCGGCGCTGCGGTGCTGCCGCGCGACGTGCCGACCTACGAACGGCTGCGCGCGGCGGCCGAGGCGTCGCCGGTGAAGCATATCGTCACCTTCGGCGAGCATGAGGAGGCCGACGCGCGGCTGATCTCCTACGAGCCCTTGGGCGAGGGCTCGCGGGTTTCGGCGATCGTGCTGGGCGCGCCGCATGTCTACCAACTCGGCTCGCCGGGACGCCACGCGGCTATGAATTCGCTGGCGGTGCTGCTGGCGGCGCGGCTGTGCGGATGCGATCTCGACCGCGCCGGCGCCGCGATGGCGCAGGTGACGCCCGCCAGGGCCGCGGCGCGCGCGAGGCTCGCCGTCGGCGACGGCCAATTCACGCTGATCGACGAAGCCTATAACGCCAATCCGACCTCGATGCGGGCAGCGCTTGCGCTGCTCGGCCAGACGGAGCCCGACGCGGGCGGACGGCGAATCGCGGTCATCGGCGACATGCTGGAGCTTGGCGCGGAGNNGGGCGATCTGCACGCCGGCCTGGCGCCCGATCTGGCGGATGCGAAGGTCGACCTTGTTTTCGCCGCAGGTCCGCTGTCCAAGCGCCTGTTCGAGGCCGTGCCCGAGCCGAAGCGCGGCGCCTGGGGCGAGCGATCCGGCGATATCGAGGCGGCGCTCGCCGAGGCGGTCCGTCCCGGCGACGTCGTCATGGTCAAGGGTTCGAACGGCAGCAGGATGGGCGTGCTCGTCGCCGCGCTGCAACGTCGTCACGGGAGGCAGCCTCCCCAGCCGAGGGTTGAGGAATGTTGCTTTGGCTCGCCGAATTCGTCGGACATGCCGGCGGATTCAATCTCTTTCGCTACATCACCTTCCGCACGCTCGGCGCGACGGTGACGGCGCTCGCCTTCGTGTTTCTGTTCGGACCGGCGATCATCGATTCGTTGCGGCTCAAGCAGGGCAAGGGGCAGCCGATCCGCTCGGACGGCCCCCAGTCGCATCTCGTCAAGAAGGGCACGCCGACGATGGGCGGGCTGATGATCTTGTCGGGCCTGATCGCCTCCACGCTTCTGTGGGGCAATCTGCGCAACGGCTATGTCTGGGTGGTGCTGCTGGTGACCGTCGGTTTCGGGCTGATCGGCTTCTACGACGACCTGCTGAAGGTGACGAAGCAGTCGCATAAAGGGTTTTCCGGGAAGGCGCGGCTCGGCCTCGAAATGCTGATCGCGGGGCTGGCCTGCTTCGCGCTGACGCGCATCGGCAACGGCCCGACGCCGACGTCGCTGGCGGTGCCCTTCGTCAACGGCTTCGTGTTGAACATGGGCTGGTTCTTCCTGATTTTCGGGGCCTTCGTGATTACGGCGGCAGGCAACGCGGTCAATCTCACCGACGGCCTCGACGGGCTCGCCATCGTGCCGGTGATGATCGCGTCGGGAACCTTCGCGCTGATTTCGTATCTGGTCGGAAACGCGATCTATTCGGCTTATCTGGGCGTCAACTTCGTGCCGGGAACGGGCGAGTTGACGGTGCTGTGCGGCGCGGTGATCGGCGCGGGCATCGGCTTTCTGTGGTTCAACGCGCCGCCGGCGGCGATCTTCATGGGCGACACCGGCTCGCTGGCGCTCGGCGGCATGCTCGGCGCGATCGCGGTGGCCATCAAACACGAAGTGGTGCTCGCCATCGTCGGCGGGCTGTTCGTGATGGAGGCGCTCAGCGTGATCGTGCAGGTCGCTTCGTTCAAGATGACCGGCAAGCGCGTGTTTCGCATGGCGCCGATCCACCATCATTTCGAGGCGAAAGGCTGGGCCGAGCCGCAAGTCGTGATCCGGTTCTGGATCATCGCCTTCGTGCTGGCGATGGTCGGTCTCGCCACGCTGAAGGTGCGGTGATGACTCCGGTCTCCACTTTCAAGGGCAAGCGCGTCGCGCTGTTCGGGCTCGGCGGCTCCGGCCTGCCGACGGCGCAGGCGCTGATCGCGGGCGGGGCCGAGGTCGTGGCGTGGGACGACGCCGAGGCGCAACGCGCGAAGGCGGCCGCGCAGGGCGTCGCCGTCGTCGATCTGCGGACGTTCGACTGGAGCGGCGTCTCGGCGCTGATCTTGACGCCGGGCGCGCCGCTGACGCATCCCGAACCGCATTGGACGGTCGGCCTCGCGAAGGCCGCCGGCGCGCAGATCATCGGCGACGTCGAGCTGTTCTGTCGGGAGCGGNNCGCGCGCGCGCCAGACGCGCCGTTCATCGCGATCACCGGCACGAACGGCAAGTCGACGACGACGGCGCTGATCGCGCATATGGCCAGGGCGCTCGGCGCCGAAGTCGCGATGGGCGGCAATATCGGCGTCCCGATCCTNTCAGCCGATCCGCCGTCCGAAGGCCGCGTGCATGTGGTCGAATGCTCGACCTTCCAGATCGATCTCGCGCCGAGCCTCGACCCGTCCGTCGGCGTGTTGCTGAACCTCGCGCCCGACCATATCGACCGGCACGGCACGATGGCGAATTACGCCGCGATCAAGGAGCGTCTCGTCACAGCCTCGCGGCGCGCCGTGATCGGCGTCGACGACGAGCATTGCCGGGCCATCGCGGCGCGGCTCTGCGCAGCCGGCGTTCCGACGCTGGAGATCAGCGTCGCGGGCGGCGAAGTCACGAACGGGTTCGTCGGCGAATGGCCGAAGGTGTATCGCGTGCGCGAGGGCGTGCGCGTCGAGGTCGCCGACCTGACGGGCGTCGACTCGCTGCGCGGCGCGCACAACGCGCAGAACGTCTGCGCGGCGCTGGCGGCGCTCGACGATCTGATCGTCGACGGAGCGGCCGCGCAGGCGGCGCTGCGCTCTTTCCCCGGCCTGCCGCATCGCATGGAGCAGGTCGGCCGTCTCGGCGCGACGCTGTTCATCAACGATTCGAAAGCGACCAACGCCGACGCGGCCGAGAAGGCGCTTGCGGCCTTTCCGCGCAACATCCGCTGGATCATCGGCGGCAAGGCGAAGGAAGGCGGCGTCGCGTCGCTGGAGGCCTATTTTCCGCGCGTCGCGAAGGCCTATCTGATCGGCGCGTCGAGCGACGCTTTCGCGGCCACGCTCGACGGAAAAGTCGCTTATGAGCGTTGCGGAACGCTCGACGTCGCGGTCGCGAAGGCGGCGGCGGACGCGCGGGCGGCGGAAGGGCAGGGCGAACAGGTCGTGTTGCTGTCGCCGGCCTGCGCCTCATACGACCAATTCGCGAATTTCGAAGCGCGCGGAAACGCGTTCCGCGATCTGGCGCGCGCCGTGATCGACCACAATCGTTCCGACCTGGGCTGAGGGAGAGTTTCATGGCCTCTCGCGCAATACGCTCGCCGCTGTCGTCCTGGTGGTGGACGGTCGATCGCTGGCTGCTGGCGGGCGTGGTGTCGCTGGTGGTGTCCGGCCTCGTGCTGATCATGGCGGCGAGCCCGGCCGTGGCGGAGCGCATCAATCTGCCGACGTTCCATTTCGTTCACCGGCAGTTTCTGTATCTGGCGCCGGCTTTGGCCTTGATGGGGGCGACGTCGTTCCTGAGCCCGCGGCTGGTGCGGCGAACGGCGCTGTTCGTCTACGCCTTGTCGATGGCGCTGATCCTGCTGGCGCTCGTGCATGGCGTCGAGGTCAGNGGCGCGCGCCGCTGGATCTTCGGCATTCAGCCTTCTGAGTTCGTGAAGCCCGCCTTCGTGATCCTGGCGGCCTGGGCTTTCGCGGAAGGCGCCAAGCGCAAGGGCTTTCCCGGCACGACGCTGGCGATCTTGCTGCTGCCGATGACGGTGGTTCCGCTGATCCTGCAACCCGATTTCGGGCAGACCATGCTGATCGCCATCGTGTGGGGCGGGCTGTTCTTCATGGCGGGCCTGCATTGGCTTTGGGTGGCCGGAATCTTCGGCGGCGGCCTGATCGGCGTGTTCGCGGCCTACAGCTTCCTGCCGCATGTGCGCGGACGCATCCAACGCTTCATGGACGGCGGCGGCGCGGGCGCGGGCGACACCTTTCAGGTCGACACGGCGATGAAGAGCCTCGTCGAGGGCGGCTGGTTCGGCGTCGGGCCCGGAGAGGGGCAGGTCAAGCGGATGCTGCCGGATTCGCATACGGACTTCATCTTCGCCGTTCTGGGCGAGGAGTTCGGCGTGATCGCCTGCATCGCGCTGGCGACGCTGTTCTGCGCCGTCGTGCTGCGCGGGCTGGCGCTGGCGCGTCGCGACGACGATCCATTCTGCCGCTACGCGGCGGGCGGTCTGGTGATGCTGTTCGGGCTGCAAAGCTGCATCAACATGATGGTCAACCTGCAAATGATGCCGGCCAAGGGCATGACGCTGCCGTTTATCTCCTATGGCGGCTCATCCCTGATCTCGCTCGCCTTGCTGGTCGGCTTCCTGATCGCGCTGACGCGGCGGCGCCGAGCGTCGGCATGGCCGAATATGGTCGCGCGCTGGACGATTGACGTCCCGGAGGATCGAGATGGGTTTGACGATCATGCTGTCCGCCGGGGAACCGGCGGGCATCTGTTTCCGGCGCAGGCGCTCGCCGAGGCGTTGACGCGGCGCGGCCACGTCGTCGATCTCGTCACCGACGAGCGGGTGATGAAATACGGCGCGAGCTTTCCGGCGCGCAAGATCTACGAAGTCCCGGCGGCGACGCCCTCCGGCGGCTCGCCGATCGCAAAGGTGAAGGCCGGTCTGACGCTGCTGTGGGGCGGGCTGAAGGCGCGCAGCGTCATCAGCGACGTCAAGCCTCACGCGATCGTGGGCTTCGGCGGTTATCCGACCGTGCCACCGATGCTGGCCGCCAGGGCGCGCGCGTGCCCTCTATCCTGCACGAGCAAAACGCGGTGATCGGCCGCGCGAACAAGTTCCTGTCCGGCGCGGTCGACCTGATCGCCACCGGCTTCCGCACGCTCGACGGCGTGCCGGAGGCGATCCGCCCGAAGCTGCGACATGTCGGGAATCCGCTGCGCGCGCCGGTGCTGGCGGCGGCCGACGCGCCTTATCCCGAAAGCGACCGGCTGCGCGTCGTCGTCACCGGCGGCTCGCAAGGCGCGCGGGTGATGTCGGACGTCGTGCCGGAGGCCGTCGCGATGCTGAGCGCGCAGGA
The DNA here is from genome assembly GCA_013693735.1 of Rhodoblastus sp. Lineage (GTDB taxonomy): Bacteria > Pseudomonadota > Alphaproteobacteria > Rhizobiales > Beijerinckiaceae. Next base: position 2,210,753 of record CP059255.1, read on the forward strand.
GCGCGCGCGCCTCGCCTTGACGCAGCAGGCGCGCGGCGAGGACGAGGCGCGCGTGCGCGACGCCTACGCCAGGCTTGGTTTTCCCGCCGACATTCAACCCTTCTTCGCGGACCTTCCGGCGCGGATGGCGGCCGCGCATCTGGTGATCGCGCGGTCGGGCGCCTCGACGGTGGCGGAGCTGGCGGCGATCGGGCGGGCCTGCGTGCTGGTGCCTTTTCCGCATGCGCTCGACGCCGATCAGGCCAAGAACGCCGTCGAACTGGAGCGGGCGGGGCGGCGACGGTGATCGCCCAGACGCAGTTCACCCCGGAGCGGCTGGCGCAGGAGCTGCGCGACGCTTTGGCCGATCCCGAAACCCTGAAGATGCGCGGCGACGCGGCGCGGGCCGTCGCGGTGCTTGACGCGGCGGAGCGTTTGGCCGATCTGGTCGAGCAGGTTGCGCGCAAATAATCAATTCTGGAGCCTAGTTCGATGAATTTGCCGAAGAATCTCGGCCCGATCCATTTTGTCGGCATCGGCGGCATCGGCATGTCCGGCATCGCCGAGGTGTTGCTCAATCTGGGCTACCCGGTTCAGGGCTCCGACGCCGCCGACAACGCCAATGTGAAGCGGCTGCGCGATAAGGGCGCGACGGTGTTCGTCGGGCACAAGGCGGAGAATGTCGGCGAGGCCGCGGTCGTGGTCGTGTCGACGGCGATCAAGCGCGACAATCCCGAGCTGATGGCGGCGCGCGACCAGCGCATTCCGGTGGTGCGCCGCGCCGAGATGCTGGCCGAGCTGATGCGGCTGAAAAAGGCCGTGGCCATCGCGGGCACGCATGGCAAGACCACCACGACCTCTCTGGTGGCGACGCTGCTCGACGCCGGCGGGTTCGATCCGACCGTCGTCAACGGCGGGATCATCAACGCCTACGGCACAAACGCCCGCGTCGGGTCCGGCGACTGGATGGTCGTGGAGGCCGACGAATCCGACGGCACGTTCCTGAAATTACCGGCCAACGTCGCGGTCGTCACCAATATCGACCCGGAACATCTCGATCATTTCAAGACGTTCGACGCGATCAAGCAGGCGTTCTTCTCGCTGATCGAGAATTTGCCGTTCTACGGCTTCGCGGTGATGTGCCTCGATCATCCGACCGTTCAGGAGTTGGTCGGAAAAATCGAGGATCGGCGCGTCGTCACCTATGGGGAGAATCCGCAGGCCGACGCGAGGATCGTCAATATCGACCTGGCGGGCGGGCAGTCGAAGTTCGACGTCGTTCTGCGCGACCGCAAGTCCGGCCAGGAGACGCGCATCGACGCGCTGGTTCTGCCGATGCCCGGCCATCACAACGCGCTCAACGCCACGGCGGCGGTGGCGGTGGCGCACGAGCTGGGCATGAGCGCGCAGGCGATCCGCACGGCGCTCGCGAGCTTCGGCGGCGTCAAACGGCGCTTCACCAAGACCGGCGAATGGAACGGCGCGACGATCTTCGACGATTACGGGCATCACCCGGTCGAGGTCGCCGCTGTGCTGCGGGCGGCGCGCGCCTCGACGCGCAACAAGGTGATCGCGGTGGTGCAGCCGCATCGCTACACGCGCCTGCAATCGCTATTTCAGGAGTTCGCCTCCTGCTTCAACGACGCCGACGACGTGATCGTCGCCGACGTCTATGCGGCGGGCGAGGCGCCGATCGAGGGCGTCGACAAGCCGGGCCTGGTCGCCGCCATCCGCGCGCATGGGCACCGCCACGCGGTCGCGCTGCCGACGCCGGAGGATTTGCCGCGGATGATCCGCGAGCGGGCGGGGCCGGGCGACTATGTCGTGTTGCTCGGCGCCGGCAACATCACGCAATGGGCTTATGCGCTGCCGCAGCAGCTTGCGGAGGGCGACAAGTGAGTTTTCCCGACAACAGCGCCGACATCGTCGCGCGCGCGCCNGGCTTGCGCGGGCGGCTGGAAGCCAATGTGGTTCTGGCGCCCTACACGTGGTTTCGCGTCGGCGGGCCGGCGCAATTGCTGTTCACGCCGGCGGACGAGGATGACCTCGCCGCCTTCCTGAAGGCGCTGCCGGCCGACGTTCCGGTCATGGCGATGGGCGTCGGCTCGAACATGATCGTGCGCGACGGCGGCGTGCCGGGCGTGGTGATCCGGCTGTCGCCGAAGGGTTTTGGAGACGCGGTTGTCGAGGGCGATCTGATCCGCGCCGGCGCCGCCTGCCCGGACAAGAAGCTCGCCAACGCGGCCGCGGCGGCCGGGCTGTCGGGGCTTGAGTTCTATTTCGGCATTCCGGGCTGCGTCGGCGGCGCGTTGCGGATGAACGCGGGCACGCGCTCCAACACCAATCCCGACATCGAAGGCGAGACGCGCGACCGATTTGTGTCGGCGCGCGCGGTGCGACGCGACGGCGCGATCGTCACCTTGTCGCCGCAGGACATGGCGTTCGCCTATCGCAACTCGGGCGCGCCGGCGGATCTGATCTTCACGCAGGCGACCTTTCGCGGCGCGCCAGGAGACGCCGAGCGGATTCGCGAGACGATGGCCAAGGTGCAGGAGCATCGCGAGCGCGACCAGGAGACGCGCGCCAAGACCGGCGGGTCGACGTTCAAGAATCCGCCCGGACATTCCGCCTGGAGGCTGATCGACGCGGCGGGCTGTCGCGGCCTGAAGGTCGGCGGCGCTCAGGTTTCCGAAAAGCACTGCAACTTCCTGCTCAACCTGGGCGATGCGACGGCCGCCGACGTCGAGGGGCTGGGCGAAGAGGTGCGGCGGCGCGTCAAGGCGACGTCCGGCGTCGAATTGCAGTGGGAAATCAAACGCGTCGGCGTCGCTTCTTGAACAACTGATTCAAACGGCGCGAGGCAGGTTCCGGCGTCGCGTCGACGGATTGCTTTGTTGGCGTGCGCCTTCATGCATCGATTCAACCCTGCTTGCGCGGCGACATCCGGCGCGTGGGATTTCGTTTACGGACCAAGGGGATGAAACGACGGCGTTGACAAGCCGATTCAACATGCGCGTGAGAATGTGGGTGAAAATATCGTTTGATGTCAGATCACTAGGAGATTCTTTTCGCTGAGTGAATCAAGAGGGGAAGGCGCGGGCGAGGGCGAGGGCGCGGTCGCAGCCGTCTCGGCCCGCGGCGTCGCGTCTGTCAGGCAGGCAAAAACGCCGACCCGGAAGCGAACTTCCCGGTCGGCGTTTTACTTGCCAACGTCAGTTCCGCGATGCGGATGACCATCTTGCGACGGCGCTCCGCCGGATCTGACGCCTTCTTTGCTGCCCCCAGCATTGATAGCGAGCACGGACATTAGGCTGAATTTTCCGCTTTCGCGCAATGAGGGAAAATTCCACCATTCGCTGCGCGCGCAGCCCTAAATGAGATTGTAGGCGTAGGCCTTGGCGATGGCCTCGAAGGTCGTGGAGGCCTCCAGGGCGTCGCGGGCGCGCTCCATCGTGTTGAACACGGATTTGGGCTTGATGCCCAGGCGAAAGGCGATCTCTTTGCCGGTCAAGCCGCCGGCGGCGTAGGCGATGACGTCGCGTTCGCGCGGCGACAGCTTCATGCGGCTGGCGACCATGCTCGGCCGCAGGCGCGCGTCGAAGGCGCAGAACAACGCCTCGATATCGCGGCGCCTGGCCGCCCACAGATCGTGAAATTCCTTCGGGCGTTGGCTGCCGGCGGACAGGCCGGCTCCGGCGATGCCCAAGCCGCCCGCGAAGGTGAGGCCGAGCGTGACGCCGACGTCCATGTTGTAGCCGCGGCCGATCTCCTGACGCATGCGGCTTTCGCGCGTGTTGTCGGCGTAGACATCGCACACGAGGCTGCCACCCGTCTCGAAAAGCCGGGTCGCGCAAGGATCGCAATCGAGAAAGGCGCCCGATTCAAACGCGTTTACGTATCCGTCCGGGTGATTGTGCCGCATATAAATCGATTTTGTAATTCCTAATCTGACCGCCGTGAATTTATTGTGGGTGAAACCATAAAGAATGCTCGTCACGCCAAATTCATCATTGGCGACGCGCGCGAATTTATTCCACAATTCCTCCTCGCCGGAGGCGTCTTCGAAGCATGTTAATATGTCTTCGACTTTCACGGGGGCGCTCTAAGTGACTCGCAAATATTAATTTTATTTCGCTCGCTCGTCGGCTTGTCAAGATGTGCTCAGGGCGCGGCGGCGGGCGCTCGCGGCGGGCGCGCCGGCTTCACCGTTCAGCAAGGTTAACGCCCCTTTAACCGTTCTGCCCCATTCTTCCAGCGAAAGGCGCTTTCGTCGGGTTGGCGTCGCCGGAGTCGGGGTGGATGTCGAAGCATGTCGCCGTTCTGATGGGCGGGTGGTCGTCGGAGCGGCCTGTGTCGCTGAATTCCGGCGCGGGCTGCGCCGTGGCGCTCGAAGCGATGGGCTATCGCGTCTCGCGCGTCGACGTCGGCCGCGACATCGCCGAGGTGCTTTCGCGACTGAAGCCGGACGTCGCTTTCAACGCCTTGCACGGGCCGTTCGGCGAGGACGGGACCATCCAGGGTTTGCTCGAAATTCTCGGCGTCCCCTACACGCATTCCGGCGTGCTCGCCTCGTCTCTGGCGATGGACAAGGACAAGGCGAAAATGGTGCTCGCCGCCTCGGGCGTGCCGGTTCCGTTCGGCAAGGTGGTTTCGCGGCAGGAGGCCGCGNNCGCGCATGTGATGGAGCCGCCCTACGTCCTCAAGCCGGTGTGCGAGGGCTCCTCCTTCGGCGTCGTGATCGTCAAGGAAGGGCGCTCGCATCCGCCCCAGGANGCGACCTCGCCGGACTGGCGCTACGGCGATCGGCTGCTGGCGGAGAAATACGTCGCCGGCAAGGAGCTGACCTGCGCCGTGATGGGCGAGCGCGCGCTCGACGTGATCGAGATCGAGGCGGTGTCGGAAGCCTTCTACGGCTACGACGCAAAGTACTCGAAAGGTGGGTCCATCCACACCCTGCCGGCGAAACTTCAACCAAATATTTACCATCGGATTCAAGAGTTGGCGCTCAGGGCGCATCAGGCGCTCGGGTGCCGAGGCGTCAGCCGCGCCGACTTCCGATACGACGACGTCAAGGACGAACTCGTCTGCCTCGAAGTCAACACGCAGCCCGGCATGACCGAGACGTCGCTTGCGCCCGAGATGGCCGCTTATGCCGGCATTTCGTTTGGCGAGTTGGTGTCATGGCTGGTCGAGGACGCCTCTTGCGGTCGGTGATCGACCGCTTCGGGCTCGGCGCCCGGGACGAAGGCGCNNGGCGCGGCCGCCCTTCGGGCCGGAGAGGCGCGGGCCGGCGGCGCGCCTGGCGCGCACCGCATTGTCGCGCTTCGACACCGGCGCGATGCTGGGCGGCGTCGTGCTGCTGATCGCGGGCGCGGCAGGATTCTGGATCGGCGGCGGCCATGACATCATGGCTCGCGAGCACGGACGTTTCCGCGACATGGCGGCGCGCATGGTCGGCTTCGGCGTGCGCACCATCACCTTCACGGGTCAGAAGGAGCTGGACGAGGGCGACGCGTTGCGCGCCTCCGGCCTCAGCGATCGCGATTCTTTGCCATTTCTCAATCCGGCCGAAACGCGCGAACGGCTGATGAAGCTGCCTCTCGTGCGCGACGCCGAAGTGGCGAAGCTCTATCCGGACCGTCTGGTCATCACGGTCAAGGAGCGCGAGCCTTTCGCGGTGTGGCAGAACGCCGGCGAGCTGAGCATCGTTGCGCGCGACGGCACGGTGATCGACCGCAAGTTCGATCCGGCCTTCGTCGAGCTGCCGTTCGTCGTCGGCGACAAGGCCAACGTGAAAGCCGAGGAATACGCCCGATTGCTGGCGGTCGCGCGGGAGCTGCGGGTTCCCGTGCGCGCGGGCCTGTTGGTGTCGGGACGGCGCTGGACGTTGCGCCTCGAAAACGGAATGGACGTCAAGCTGCCTGAATCCGGCGCGCTCGAAGCGCTTGGCAAACTGGCTCAGCTCGATCGCGACTCCCGCCTTCTTCAGAAGGACATTGTGTCAGTGGACATGCGTATTCCCGGGCGCGTCACTGCCCGCCTCACCTCCGAAGCGCAAGCCGCATGGCAGGCGCGCAAAGCGCCTGCGAAGAAGGGGGCGAGTCGTGAACGGCGCCACCTACACGCCGCGCATGCGGCCGCTCTCGACGCGACGCTCCGCGCATGTCTGCGTGCTCGACGTCGGGGCCTCGAAGGTCGTCTGCCTGATCGCCAAGCTGACGCCGGTCGCCCCGGAAGACGCCGCCGAGGGGCGCACGCATCGCGTCAAGATCATCGGCATCGGGCGTCAGCCCTCGCGCGGCGTGAAATCCGGCCGCGTCGTCGACATGGAGGCCGCGGAAGCCGCGATCCGGTGCGCGGTCGACGCCGCCGAGCGCATGGCGGGCGTGCGCGCCGAAGGCGTGATCGTCAATCTCACGGGCGGGCGGATCGCCTCGCACAGGCTGTCGGCCGGCGCTCTGGTGGGCGGGCGCGCGGTGCAGGCGTCCGACGTCGACTACGCGCTCGACGAGGCCGCGATCGCCTCGGCGCGCGACGGGCGCTCGGCGCTGCATTCGTTGCCGACGGGCTTCGCGCTGGACGGCGCGCCGACGGCGCGTCCGCCGATCGGCATGATCGGAAACGAGCGCGCNGCCGACCTTCATATCGTCTCCGCGGAGGCGGCGGCGGCGCGCAATCTGATGCTGGCGGTCGAGCGCTGCCACCTGACCATCGAGGCGATGGCGGCGACGCCCTACGCGTCGGGCCTGGCCTGTCTGGTCGAAGACGAGATGGAGCTGGGCGCGGCGGTGATCGACATGGGCGCCGGGACGACGTCGATGGCGGTGTTCGAGCGTGGCCGGTTGGTGCATTGCGACGCGGTCGCGGTGGGCGGCGCGCATGTTTCGATGGACGTCGCGCGCGGGTTGACGCTGGCGCTGTCGGACGCCGAGCGGCTGAANGATCAACATGGCGCCTGCGTGTCGTCGCCGGCCGACGAGCGCGAGACCGTCGTCGTGGTGCATGCGGGCGAAGAGGGCCAGCGGCCGACCTATCTGCCCAAGGCGCATCTGACCCGGATCATCCGCCCGCGCGTCGAAGAAATCCTCGAACTCGCGCGCGATCGTTTGACCGCCGCGGGCTATGGCGCGGTGGTCGCGCGCCGGTTGGTGCTGAGCGGCGGAGCGAGCCAATTGGCGGGCGTNTCTGGGCTCGCGCGCGCGACGCTGTCGCATGGCGCGCGTCTCGGCAGGCCTTTCGCGGCGGCCGGGTTGCCGGACACCGCGGCGGGGCCGGGCTTCGCGGCGGCCGTGGGTCTGCTGGTCTATCCGCAGATCGCCGGCGCCGAACATTTCGAGCCCTCGCGGCATCGAATGCAACGGGCGGTCGGAGACGGCTACGTCGCCAAGGTCGGCCGTTGGCTGAAGGAAAGTTTTGAGTCGTGATCGCGGTTTGGACTCTTTCGCTCACGCCGCGATTCAGAAAGAAGTTGTGAATCCCCAAGGCCGCCAGGCGCGCGCCCTATGTCGAAGAGGCAGAAGATGACGATCAATCTCCACGCGCCCGAGCTTCGGGAGTTGAAGCCCCGGATCATGGTGTGCGGCGTCGGCGGCGCCGGCGGCAACGCGGTCAACAACATGATCGCCTCGGGCCTGGTCGGCGTCGATTTCATCTGCGCCAACACCGACGCGCAGGCGCTCACCTCCTCGCGCGCGGAACGCATCGTGCAGATGGGCTTGCAGGCGACCGAAGGTCTCGGCGCCGGCGCGCAGCCNGAAATCGGCCGCGCGGCGGCCGAGGAGGCGCTTGAGGAGCTGCGCGATCATCTGGCCGGCGTGCACATGGTGTTCGTCACCGCCGGCATGGGCGGCGGCACCGGCACGGGCGCCGCGCCCGTCATCGCGCGGATGGCGCGCGACATGGGCATCCTCACCGTCGGCGTCGTCACCAAGCCCTTCCAGTTCGAGGGCCAGCGCCGCATGCGGATCGCGGAGTCTGGGATCGGCGAGCTTCAGAAGTCCGTCGACACGCTGATCGTCATTCCGAACCAGAACCTGTTCCGCGTCGCCAACGAGCGCACCACCTTCGCCGACGCCTTCTCGATGGCCGATCAGGTGCTCTATTCGGGCGTCGCCTGCATCACCGACCTGATGGTCAAGGAAGGCCTGATCAATCTCGACTTCGCCGACGTGCGCGCGATCATGCGCGAGATGGGCAAGGCGATGATGGGCACGGGCGAAGCCTCGGGCGACCGTCGCGCGATCATGGCGGCGGAGGCGGCGATCGCCAATCCGCTGCTCGACGAGACGTCGATGAAGGGCGCCAAGGGCCTGCTGATCTCGATCACCGGCGGCCATGATCTGACCCTCTACGAGGTCGACGAGGCCGCCTCGCGCATCCGTCAGGAGGTCGACGAGGACGCCAACATCATCCTCGGCGCGACGTTCGACGAGAAGCTCGAAGGCGTGATCCGCGTCTCGGTCGTGGCCACGGGCATCGACCGGCCCGCCGACATGGGCGAGCTGAACGCCACCGAGCAGCGCATCGCCGAGACGGCGGCCCGCCTGCGCGCGCAGGCGCAGGCTCGTCAGGAGGCCGCCGCGCTGGCGCGCGCGCAGCAGCAGCCGGTCGAGACNCAAGACGCAACCGGCTCCGGTCGCGGCCCAACCCGCTCCGGCGTCCGCTCCGACCCCGCGCCGCAAAGCCACGCCGCGCCGGCGACGCACGCCGCGATCGCCGCCGCGCAGGCCTGCGCAACCCGCGCAGGCCTATGCGCAACCCGCGCAGGCCTATGCGCCCCCGGCGGCGCAGTCCGCGACCTACGCGCCGGCCGCGCAGCCGATCTACGCCGAGCCCGAGACGGAGATCGAGAGCTACGCGCCGCAGGCGAGCGAAGCGGCCTATACCGCCCGCACGTCTACGAGGCGCAAGACGAGACCTACCAGCCGGCGCCGCGCGCGGCTCCGGTCGAGCAGCCGATGCGTCCGGCGCGGATGCCGACCATCGAACAGCTGACGCTTCCCGGTCAGAGGATCGCGCAGCCTGTCGCCCAGGTTCCGGCCCCGCAGGCCAATCCCGTCGAGGCCAAGCGGCGCACGTTGCTCGACCGGCTGTCGAACTGGGGCATGTCGCGCGGCGACGCCGAGCACGCCGCGCCGCCTGCGCCCCCGCGTCCGGTCTCGGCCGCTCCGTCCTCGGTGCACGCCGAATATGCGAAACGTCCGTCCCAGTCGCCGCAGGGGCGTCTTGACGCCACCGGCCGCGAGACGCCGCGGGCGCATCGCGACGAGGATCACCTCGACATTCCGGCGTTTCTGCGCCGGCAGTCGTCCTGAGTCTGGACAGGCGGTCTCCGCGAAGGGGCGCGGCGCTGTGACGAAGCAATCTCGGGAGCCCTCTTGGGCTCCCTATTTATTTGAAAACAAAAAAAATTTTTGCCTATGGATGTAACATTGCGTAAGAAACCGTGATTTTGCGAGCGACCTCGGCAAGAGTATTTTCACCTCGACTCGCCGGAAGGAGACGGGCTTGGCCTCGTCCTTCGGAGTCGCCGCTCACGGGCCAGAACAAGGCGCGGATCGGCGGGGAGAGCGAAAGCTCTCCGGGTCTCACGGGGATAGGGCTCTCGGCCCTGCGCAGACGGAACGACGTGAAGCTCCGCGGAATGCTGGACTTCGCTCCCGTCAATCTGGGATCTTGCGGATGTTTCTTGGCAGACAGACGACCCTGGCCGATCGGGCGGTGGTGAAAGGCCGTGGCGTGCATTCGAACGCGCCTGCTTCGCTGACGATCAACCCGGCGCCGGCGAACACCGGCATCGTCTTCCAGCGGATCGGCGCGGATAGTTCGGACGCCATGATCGAGGCCGACTGGCGCAACGTCTCGATGACCGAGCTGTGCACCGTGATCGGCGCGGGCGACGCCTCCGTCGCGACCATAGAACATCTTCTGGCCGCGCTGGCNGGGCTGGGCGTCGACAACGCGATCATCGAGATCGACGGACCGGAAACCCCGATCATGGACGGCTCCGCCCATGCGTTCGTCGAGGCGATCGATCAGGCCGGCCTGATCTCGCAGCAGGCGCGCCGTCGCTACGTGCGTGTGCTCAAGCCGGTGCGCGTCGAATCCGGCCGCGCTTATTCNCGGCTGCGCCCGGCGCGCGAGGGCTTCAAGCTGGAGGTCGAGATCGACTTCCCGACGCCGCTGATCGGCCGTCAGAAATTCGAGATGATGCTGGAGCCGGGCCGGTTCCGCCGCGACATTTCGCGCGCCCGCACCTTCGGCTTCGTGTCGCAGGTCGAGGAGCTTTGGAAGCGTGGTTTCGCGCTCGGCTCGTCGCTGGAGAATTCCGTGGCGCTCGACAATGAGCGCATCCTCAATCCCGAAGGTCTGCGCTACGCCGACGAGTTCGTGCGTCACAAGATGCTCGACGCGGTGGGCGATCTGTCGCTGGCGGGCGGGCCGCTGGTGGGCGTTTACGCCTCTTATTGCGCCGGCCACCGGATGAACCACAACGTGCTCAAGGCCCTGTTCGCCGATCCCAGCGCCTATGAGATCGTCGAGGGCGCGCCGGCGCGCGCGCCGGCGAGGCACGCGATTTCGCTTGTCGGGTCGCATGCGGCCTTCGAGCCGGAGCTGCGCTGAGGCGGAGCGAATCATCGGTCGGTCGCGGACGGGCGGCGCCGGGGTTGCGATATCCCTGCGGCCGCCCTTTGTTTCGCCCCGAATCATGTTTACCGCGTCGGCGACGTGGGCGCGGCTTTCGGCGCCGTCGGGGTCGGGGTTGTCCAGCGCGCGTGGCGCCGTCGCCATAGCGTCCGCGGGCGGAATCCTGTAGAAGGCCCTTCGGCGGCTCCGGCGCGCCGTTCCGACGCGCGTCAACCGGTTGCCGCGCAGGCTGTTTTTCGGCGCGCCGCACTGGCCGTTTTCGGCGCGCCGCAGATGTCGCCGTCGCGCAAGCGCCGATGCTCAAGATAGGTGAGTCGAACCGTATGACCTTCCCGATCTTCGCTCCCCGCGCCGCGTTCCGCCTCGGCGTCGCCGCTCTCCTTGGTTTGGGGCTGGCGGGCTGCTCGACGGTCGAGGCGCTGAACCCGTTTTCGGGCGAGAAATACGAAACGAAGATCCTGAAGGATACGCCGGCCGAGACGCTCTACAATCAGGGGCTGGCGCGGCTGGAGAGCGGCGACGGCGAGGTCGCGGCCAAGCGCTTCGCGCAGATCGACCGTCAGCATCCCAATTCGGAATGGTCGAAAAAGGCCATGATGATGCAGACCTATGCGGAGTTCAAATCCGGGAAATACGACGACGCGATCGGCTCGGCGAACCGCTATTACAATCGCTTTCCGAACGACAAGGACGCGCCTTACGCTCTCTATCTGGCGGCGATGTCGTATTATCAGATGGCGCCCGACATCACCCGCGATCAGGAGCGCGCGGAGAAGGGTTGGCGCTTTTCGTGTCGCTCGTCGATCGCTATCCTAAGTCGGAATACGTCAACGATTCCAGCTACAAATCCAGGTTTGCGCGACCAGCTCGCCGGCAAGGAAATGTCGGTGGGGCGCTTCTACCTGACGCGTCGGAATTATACGGCGGCGATCAACCGCTTTCGCAATGTGATCGGCGCCTATCAGACGACGCGTCATACGGAAGAGGCGCTGATGCGTCTGACCGAGGCGTATATGGGCCTCGGCATCACCAACGAGGCGCAGACGGCGGCGGCCGTGCTCGGGCACAACTATCCAGACAGCCAGTGGTACAGGACGCGTTCTCGCTGCTCAAGAGCGGCGGGTTGGAGCCGCGCGAGGACACGGGCTCGTGGATCTCGAAGGCGTTCAAGCGCGTCGGGTTGGGCTAAGCGGCGCAGGCGCGCCCGAATCGAGCCGAGGGCTCTGAGAGACGCCGCATGCTGGCGCAGCTCGCGATCCGCGACATCGTCCTGATCGAAAGGCTCGACCTCGCTTTCGAGGCCGGGCTTTCCGTGCTGACGGGCGAAACCGGCGCCGGCAAATCCATTCTGCTCGACGCTTTCGCGCTGGCGCTGGGCGGGCGCGGCGACGGCGGTCTGGTGCGGGCGGGCGCGGCGCAGGGGCAGGTGACGGCCGCGTTCGATCTGGCGCTCGACCATCCCGCGCGCCGGGCCGCGGCGGAGCAGGGGCTTGAGGTCGAGGGCGATCTCATCCTGCGGCGCGTGCANGCCGCCGACGGGCGCACGCGCGCCTTCGTCAACGACACCACCGTGAGCGTCCAGACCTTGCGCGCGCTNGGGGCGCGGCTGGTCGAAATCCACGGACAGCACGCCGACCGGGCGCTGGTCGACGCGAGCGCGCATCGCAGCCTTCTCGACGCCTATGGCGGGCTCCTCGGTGAGGCCGGGGCGGTCGGCGCCGCCTTCCGGCGCTGGCGCGGGCTCGAAGCGGAGCAGGCAGAGGAGGCCGCGCGCGTCGCGCGGGCGCGTGCGGAGGCGGACTATCTTCGCCACGCGCATGAGGAATTGTCGAAGCTCGCGCCGGAGGCGGGCGAGGAGGAGGCGCTGGCGACCCGCCGCAGCGCGATGCAGCAGGCCGAGAAGGTCGCCGGCGATTTGCGCGAGGCGCATGAGGAGCTGGCGGGCGAGGGCTCGCCGATCGCGGGCTTGTCCTCGACCTTGCGTCGGCTGGAGCGGCGGCGCCCGCAGGCGCCCGAGCTGATCGAGCCGCCCTCGCGCGCGCTCGACGCGGCGCTCGACGCGCTGGAAGGCGCGCGGCAGGCGCTGGAGGAGGCGCTGGCGGCGGCCGATTTCGATCCGGCCGAGCTGGAGCGCGTGGAGGAGCGGCTGTTCGCGCTGCGCGGCGCGTCGCGCAAATATGCGACGCCGGTCGACGCGCTGCCGGCGCTGGCCGAGCGTTACGGCGCCGATCTCGCCGCGCTCGACGCCGGCGAGGCGCGGCTGGCGCAACTGGGCCGCGACGCGATCGCCGCCAGGGGCGATTACGACAAGGCCGCGGCGGCGCTTTCCGCGGCGCGCGTCAAGGCCGCGAAGGCGCTCGACGCCGCGGTGATGAAGGGCTCGCCNCCGCTCAAGCTCGAACGCGCGCGCTTCATGACGATGATCGCGTCCGACGCGGCGCAACCGGCGGCGGAGGGGATCGACCGCGTCGAGTTCTGGGTCGAGACANNGAATCCGGGGTCGCGGCCCGGCCCGATGATGAAAATCGCCTCGGGCGGCGAGCTGGCGCGCTTCATGCTCGCGCTGAAAGTGGCGCTGGCCGAACGCGGTTCGGCGCCGACGCTGGTGTTCGACGAGATCGACACGGGCGTCGGAGGCGCGGTGGCGGACGCCATCGGGCAAAGGCTGGCGCGGCTCGCGCGCGGCGTGCAGGTGCTGGCGGTCACGCATGCGCCGCAGGTGGCGGCCCGCGCCGACGCGCATCTGCGAATCTCAAGGGCGACNGCCGCCAACAAGGCGGACGCGGTCCGATCGACGAAGAAGACGGCGGCGGTGGCGACCCGGGTCGAGCCGCTCACCGACGCGGCGCGGCGCGAGGAGATCGCGCGGATGCTGGCGGGCGCGACCATCACCGACGAGGCGCGCGCCGCGGCGGCGCGGCTGATCGAGGGGGCGCGGTAGCTGCGTCCACGGGCGCGCTCGACGGGACGGGGCGGTTGCGCTTCACTGGCGGGGCGCCGGAGATCCCGCCCATGCCGAACCCGATCCGCGCCCTTGTTCTGTCCGCCTGCGTCGTCGCGGCCGCGCCCGCGCTCGCAAACGACTCCTCCGCCGAANNGCTCGCGACGGGCGGTCTGACGCTCACCCGCAACGAGGTCATCGCGATGGACAGCGAAGACCTTTTCATTTCGAAGGCGGAAATTCGCGTCCGCTATCGCTTTCTCAATCCGACCCGCGCGCCGGTGACGACACTGGTCGCTTTTCCGACGCCCGACATCGACGTGTCGGGGCCGGAAGAAAACGTCGCGATCCCGACCGAGGCGCCCGACAATTTTCTCGATTTCCGCACGCAGGCCAACGGCGTCGCGGTGAAAGCGCGCGTCGAACAGAGGGTTTTCGCCAAAGGCGTCGAGCGCACGGCGCTCTTGCGGGAGTGGGGCGTGCCGCTCAATCCGCATCTGCGCGAGACCGGCGAGGCGCTCGACCGGCTCTCGCCGGAGCGCAAGGCGCAGGCGCTCAAGCAAGGCTTCGCCGANAAAGAAGAATATGACGCGGGCAAGGGCTGGGAGACGCATCTCGGCCCGCGCTGGCGGCTCAAGACGACCTGGTTCTGGGAGCAGGTTTTCGCGCCCGGCGAAACGGTCATCGAACATGCCTACAAGCCCAGCGTCGGCGGCTCGACCGGAACCGCCATCGCCTCGCCCGAGTGGCGCAAGAGCGGCGACGCTGCGCGCGCCATCCGCCGTTACTGTCTCGACGCCGATTTCATCGCGACGGTCGAGCGCATCCGGCGCGGCGCCGGGCAGGATTTCGCGCCGCTTGCGGAGGATCGCATCTCCTACGTGCTGAGCACAGGCGCGAACTGGGCGAAGCCGATCCGCGACTTCCGCCTGGTGGTCGACAAGGGGTCGCCGGACAATCTCGTCAGCCTNTGCGCCCCGGGCGTCCGCAAGATTTCGCCGACGCAATTCGAATGGCGGCGGACGAATTTTCGACCGCGCGGCGATTTGCATGTTCTGATCCTGAGGAAGGCGGGAACGGACTGACGGCGCCGAGACGGTCACCGATGCTGGGCAGGCGCGCGGCGTATCGTCTTTGGCCGGCGGCGCTTCGTTTGACCTGCGGCGCTTGGGTCTGACCTGAGGCGCTTCGTTCTAACCTGAGGCGCTTGGGTTTGATCTGCGGCGCTTGGGTTTGGCGCGACGGTTGGCTAGCATGCGCTCGCCTTTCGTCCGCGAGTGCGTCGCCCTTGTCCGATTCCGCGCTTCCTCCTCGATACGCGCCGCGCGCGCAGAGCATAAGCGCCTCGGCGAAGAGTTGGCGCGGCACGATCTCGCTTATCACCAGAACGACGCGCCGCTGATCGCGGACGGCGAGTATGACGCGCTGAAGCGTCGCTATCTCGCGCTGGAGGCGGCGTTTCCCGCGCTCGCGAAGGAGGGTTCCGTCGCCGACAAGGTCGGCGCGCCGGCGTCGGAGAAATTCGCCAAGATCCGCCACGTCGTGCCGATGCTGTCGCTCGGCAACGTGTTTTCCGACGCGGAGGTCGGCGAGTTCGTCGCGCGGGTGCGGCGCTTTCTCGGGCTTGGCGAGGAAGCGCCGCTGGCGTTCACCGCCGAGCCGAAGATCGACGGGCTGTCCTTGTCGCTGCGTTACGAGAACGGCGAACTGACGCGCGCGGCGACGCGCGGCGACGGATTCGAGGGCGAGGACGTCACCGCCAACGCGCGGGTCGTGGCGTCGATCCCGCAGCGTCTCGTCGGCGATCCGCCGGCGCTTCTGAAAGCGCGCGGCGAGGTCTACATGACCAACGCCGACTTCGCGGCGATGAACGCGCGGCAGGAGGCGGCCGGCGAGAAGCTGTTCGCCAATCCGCGCAACGCGGCCGCAGGGTCGCTGCGCCAGCTCGACGCGGCGATCACCGCGTCACGGCCTTTGCATTTCTTCGCCTATGGCTGGGGCGAGGCATCGGCCATGCCCGCGACGACGCAGAGCGGGATGCTCGATGCGTTTCGCGGCTATGGATTGCCGGTCAATCCGCGCACGGCGCTGTGCCGCTCCGTCGACGAAATGCTTGCGATCTATCGCGGCCTTGAAGCCGACCGCGCGCGGCTCGGCTACGACATCGACGGCGTCGTCTACAAGGTCGACGATCTCGCCTTGCAGCAGCGCCTGGGCTTCGTGTCGCGCGCGCCGCGCTGGGCGACGGCGCACAAGTTTCCCGCGCAGCAGGCCACGACGGAGCTATTGGGGATCGACGTTCAGGTCGGGCGCACGGGCGCGCTGACGCCGGTGGCGCGGCTGCGGCCGGTGACGGTGGGCGGCGTCGTGGTGTCGAACGCGACGCTGCACAATGAAGACGAAATCGCGCGAAAGGACGTGCGCGTCGGCGACCGGGTGATCGTGCAGCGCGCCGGCGACGTGATCCCGCAGATCGTCGGCGTCGCCGAGCGCGGAGAGGGCGCGACGCCCTACGTCTTTCCGAAGACCTGCCCCGTGTGCGGCTCGGCGGCGGCGCGCGAGGAGGACGAGAAGGGCGCCGACGTGGTGTGGCGCTGCTCGGGCGGACTGTATTGCCCGGCGCAGGCGGTCGAGCGGCTGAAGCATTTCTGCTCGCGGCTGGCGATGGACATCGAGGGCCTTGGCGACAAGCAGATCGAGGAGTTNTTCGAGGCCGGGCTGATCCGCACGCCGGCCGACATCTTCACGCTGGAGGCGCGCGACCGCGCCTCGCTCAGGAAGATCAAGGATCGCGACGGTTTCGGGGAGACGTCGACGCGCAATCTGTTCGCGGCGATCGAGGCGCGGCGCAGCATCGCGCTCAACCGCTTCATCTACGCGCTCGGCGTGCGACGCGTGGGCGAAACCAACGCGCGCAGGCTGGCGCGGCACTTCCATAGCTTCGAGTCGCTGCGCGCGGCCGCGACGGCGTCGAACGCTGCGGAGGAGCTGACCGCCATCGACGGCGTCGGCGCCACGGTGGCGCAGGCGGTGGTCGCTTTCTTCGGCGAGCCGCACAATCAAGAAGTCGTCGCCGCGCTGCTCGCGGAGGTGAGCCCGCAAGAGATGGAGGCGGTCGCGGCCGAGAGCCCCGTCGCGGGCAAGACCGTCGTGTTCACCGGGTCGCTCGAACGGATGACGCGCGACGAGGCGAAGGCGATGGCCGAAAGGCTCGGCGCCAAAGTGTCCGGCTCGGTTTCGAAGAAGACCGACCTCGTGGTGGCCGGCCCGAACGCCGGATCCAAGCTCGCCAAGGCCGCGGAGCTGGGGATCGAGGTGATCGACGAGGAGGCCTGGCTGGCGCGCGTGGGCGCGGCGTCGTGAGGCATGCGCTCGCGCGCGATCAGGCGCGGCGCGCAATTTCGTTCAAGCCGGGCCGGTCGCCGGCGCTATAGTCGCGCCATGCGCAGCCTGACGCAATCGCAGCTTCTCGACGCCGTCGAGCACGATCCGCGCGATCGGGCTCGCTTNTTCCGCGCGGCGCGGCATGACGATCTCGATTGTCTCAGCGCGACCTATTTCACGCATCGCTTTCCCACCCATACGCACGACACCTATGTGTTCGGGGTCGTCACGGCGGGTTGCAACGCTTATCGCCAGCGCGGCGAACTGGTGCGGGCGGGGGCTGGCGATCTGTGCCTTATCAATCCGGGCGAGCCGCATGACGGCGGCGCGCACGAGGCGTCGTTCTCCTATCGCATGATCTATCCCGACGCCGCCTGGATGCGCGCGCTCGCCGAGGACGTGGCCGGGCGAGGGCGCGCCGCGGCGCCGTTCTTCTCGCCGATGCTGGCGCGCGACGCCGAAGTGATCTCGCTGTTTTCGCACGCCCATGCGGCGCTGGAGCAGGGCGCCGAAAACGCCTTCGCCGACGAGTTGCTGATCGCCGCCGCCGGGCTGGCGCTGGCGCGCCACGCCGACGTCGCGACGCAGCCCCTCGCCTCGGCGACGACGCGCATCGCGCGGGTGCGCGCCGCGCTCGACGACGCGCCGCAGGCCTCGCCCGACCTGGCGGAATTGGCCCGCCTAGCCGGTCTGTCCCGATTTCATCTGCTGCGCGCCTTTCGCCGCGAGACCGGTCTGACGCCGCACGCCTATCTGATCGACGCGCGGGTGCGGATGGCGCGGCGGCGGCTGAAACAGGGCGAGGCGCCGGCTTCGGTCGCGGCGGCCTGCGGCTTCGCCGATCAGGCGCATTTCACGCGCGCCTTCAAGGCGCGGATGGGCGTGACGCCAGGCGCCTTCCGGCGGTTGGCGCGCGCATGAGGGCAATTTTCGTCAAGATGGGGCGCGCGCCGCATGGCAGAAGCGCGGCATGAACGAACACCATTCCTGCGTTCCCGCCCTCGCCATGGTCCGAGGCGCGCGACGGCTTTCTCGACATCGCGCCGTCGACGCTGGCCTGCATCCCGATCGCGCTCGTTTACGGCGCGATCTGCGCGACCAAGGGGTTGAGCGTCGCGGAGACGGCGCTCGCCTCGGCGCTCGTGTTCGCGGGCGGGGCGCAATTTGCGGGGACAGAGCTGTGGGCCTCGCCGCCGCCGATCTTCGCGCTGTTCGTCTCGACGCTGCTGATCAACGCGCGCCACGCCCTGATGGGGCTGTCGCTGCGTCCGAAAACACGATGGGGGCGGCTGTGGCCGCTCGCCGTGTTCTTCATGGCGGATGAAATCTGGGCGATGGCCGAGCGGCGGGGAACGCGGCGCCCGGTGACGGCGGCGTTCTGGTTCGGCGAGGTCGCGCCGTTCTATCTGTGCTGGGTCGCCTTTTCGGCGCTCGGCGCGGCGGCNGGGTCGCTGCTCGGCGATCCCAAGGCGTTGGGAGCAGATTTCGCCTTCACGGCGCTGTTCATCGGCCTTGTCGCCGGCTTCTGGAAGGGACGTTCGACGGCGGTCGTCGTCGGCGCGGCGGCGGCCGCGGCGGCGCTGGCCTATGTCGCGCTCGGTTCNCCCTGGCATGTGCTGGCGGGGGCGCTTGCGGGCATGCTGGCGGCGGCCGCCGCGACGCCCGGCGCGGGAGGGCGCCGGCATGAGCGTCGATCTTCAGGTCGTGCTGGCGCTGCTGGCGATGATGGCGGCGACCTATGCGACGCGCGTCGCTGGGTTCCTGACGCCGGCGCGGCTGAACCTGTCGCCGCGCATGAAGGCCGCGCTCGACGCGATTCCGGCCGCCGTGCTGGTGTCGGTGGTGGCGCCCTCGATGCTGACGACGGGGTGGCGGGAGACGCTCGCCTCGCTGATCGCGGCGCTGGCGGCGACGCGGCTGCCGCTGATCGCGGTGGTGGGCGTGGGCGTCGTCGCGATCGTGCTGCTCAGGCATGTTTGACGCGCGGTTGCGGCGTTGCGCCGCAGGGTTCAAGGTCGCCGGCGCGAGGTGACCATGAGCGATCTTTCCGCCTTCCCGATCACGCGACGCTGGCCGGCGCTGCGCCCCGACGTGTTGCAGCTGTATTCGACGCCGACGCCGAACGGCGTGAAGGTCTCGATCATGCTGGAGGAGGTCGGGCTCGCCTACGAGCCGCACTACATCGACATCGGCGCCGACGAGACGCATACGCCCGAGTTTTCGTCGCTCAATCCGAACGGCAAGATACCGGCGATCCTCGATCCGCACGGGCCGGACGGCAAGCCGTTGGCCCTGTGGGAGTCGGGCGCGATCCTCGTCTATCTGGCGGAGAAGACCGGCAAGCTCATGCCGACCGATCCGGCGCGGCGCTACGAGACGCTGCAATGGGTGTTNTTCCAGATGGCGTCGATCGGGCCGATGTTCGGGCANGCCGGCTTCTTCCATAAATTCGCNGGGCGCGATTTCGAGGACAAGCGCCCGCGCGAGCGCTATGTCGCCGAGGCCAAGCGGCTGCTCGGCGTGCTGGAGCGGCGGCTGGCGGAGCGCGACTGGATCATGGGCNNCGACTACACCATCGCCGACGTCGCGACGCTGGGCTGGGTGCGCAATCTGATCGGCTTCTACGACGCCGGCGCGCTGGTTGATTACGCGTCGCTGCGTCATGTGCCGGACTGGCTGGCGCGCGGGCTGGCGCGGCCTGCGGCGCAGCGCGGGCTGGCTGTTCCCGCGCGGCCCTGAGGCTCACCCCAACAGGGCCGCCTCGGCCTCGTCGGCGTCGTGCGTCCAGACGAAGCCGGGCAATTGGTGGCGCGCCCAGGTGAATTGCCGCTTGGCGTAGTGGCGCGTGTCGGCCTTGCCGCGCGCGACGGCGGCCTCCAGCGTCGTCTCGCCGGCGAGATAGGCGAGCAGGCCCGGCACGCCATGCGCGCGCATCGCCGGCAGCGCGGGATCGAGGCGGCGGGCGGCCAGCGCGCGCACCTCGTCGAGCGCGCCGGCGGCGATCATCGCGTCGAATCGCCGGTCGATGCGGCCATAAAGCGCCTCGCGGTCCACCCCGAGAAAGACGCCGCGCCACGTGCCGGGCGCGAGCGCGGGCGGCCGACGGGCGTCCTGAAAGGCGGCGAGGGGACGGCCGGCGGCGCGGAACACCTCCAGCGCGCGCGTCAGGCGTTGCGGATCGGAGGGCTTCAGCCGGGCCGCGGTGAGCGGATCGAGCGCGCGCAGGCGGGCGTAGATTTCATGTGGGGCAGGCCCGCCAGNCTCGGCGCGGACGGCCGCGCGCGTGGCGTCGGGCACGGNGGGAATGTCGGAGACGCCTTGCGTCGCGGCGGTGAAGTAAAGCCCGGTGCCGCCGCACAGCACGACCGGGGTTCCCTCCGCCTCGAAACGCGCCAGCANGCGGGCGAGCGCGGCCAGCCAGCGGCCGACCGAAAAATTCTCGGCCGCGTCGACCTCGCCGAACAGCAGATGCGGCGCGCCGTCCTGCTCCTGCGGCGTCGGACGCGCGGTCAGGATCGCGAGATCGCGATAGACCTGCATCGAATCGGCGTTGATCACCACGCCGCCGAGCCGCTTGGCGAGACGAACCGCCAGCGCCGTCTTGCCGCTCGCCGTCGGGCCTGCGATGAGAAGCCTCAAGCCCTCGCCCTTTCGAGTTGTTCGAGATGACCGCGACACCCCACCCGCACCTCACGCATGTCGCGACGCTGGTCGCCCATCCCGATCATCCTTTCATCGAGGACGCGCACGCCGCCCGCGTCGCCGCCCTGCTGCCGGACGTCGGCGCGCCGGATTGGCTCGCGCCCGGCGTCGCCGTCGATCTGCACTTCGCCGGCGAAGGGATCGAGCCGCGCGGAGTCGCGGAGGCCGCACGCCTCGCCATAGCGCCGGCGCAGATCGATGTCATCGTCCAGCCGCGCGCGCATCGCCGCAAGACGCTGTTTCTGGCCGACATGGACTCCACCATGATCGGGCAGGAATGCATCGACGAGCTGGCCGCCGAGGTCGGGCTGCGCGAGCGCGTCGCGGCGATCACCGAACGGGCGATGCGGGGCGAAATCGATTTCGAGCCGGCGCTGCGCGAGCGCGTGGGGCTGCTCAAGGGCCTGCCGGAGGCGGTCGTCGCGGATGTGATCGCGCGCCGCGTCACGCTGACGGGCGGCGGGGCGACGCTGCTCAAGGTGATGCGTCGACATGGCGCCTACACGGCGCTGGTGTCGGGCGGTTTCACCGCCTTCACCGGCGTGATCGCGCAGCGGCTCGGCTTTCACGAGCACCGCTCCAATCGGCTCGACGTCGTCGACGGGCGTTTCGCGGGCACGGTGGCGGAGCCGATTCTGGGCCAGCAGGCGAAGCTCGACGCCCTGCGCGAACTGCGCGCGCGTCTCAACGTCGATCCTCGCGCGGTGATGGCGGTCGGCGACGGCGCCAACGATCTGGCGATGATCGGCGAGGCGGGGCTCGGCGTCGCCTTCCACGCCAAGCCCGCGGTGGCGGCGGCGGCCGCGGCGCGGATCGACTGGAGCGATCTGACGGCGCTTCTCTATGCGCAGGGTTATCGCGCCAGCGACGTCGGCGCGGCCTGAGGCGCGGCGCGCCGGCGGCCAGGGGCGCTCAGACGTTCGAAACGCGCCGGGTCGCTCGCTCCAGCCAGCAGCGCGTCTCGTCGTCGAGATGGGGCGCGAGCGCCTCGCGCACGCGCGCGTGATAGTCGTCGAGCCAGGCCACCTCGAAGCGGGTCAGCAGACCGGGATCGAGAAAGCGCAGGTCGATGGGCGCAAGCGTCAGCGTCTCGAAGCCGAGCATCTCGCGTTCGCCGCCCTCGACGCGGCGCGGCTCGACGACGATCAGGTTTTCGATGCGCACGCCCCAATGGCCGGCTTTGTAGTAGCCGGGTTCGTTCGACAGGATCATGCCGGCGGCGAGCGGGGTGACGCCGGTCTTGGCGATGCGCTGCGGGCCTTCGTGCACCGAAAGATAGGCGACGCCGTGGCCGACGCCATGATCGAAATCGAGGCCGGCCTCCCACAACGGGCGGCGGGCGAAGGCGTCGATCTGCGCGCCGCTGGTTCCGGCCGGGAACACCGCGCGCGAAATCGCGATCATGCCTTGCAGGACGCGGGTGACGCGGTCGCGCATCTCGGGCGTCGGCGTCCCGACGGCGATGGTGCGGGTGACGTCGGTGGTGCCGTCCTCGTATTGCGCGCCGGAATCGATCAGGAAAACGCCCGGAGCGATCGGCGCGTCGCTCGCCTCGGTGACGCGATAATGCGGGATGGCGGCGTGGGCGTTGGCGCCGGCGATGGAGGNGAACGACACGTCGCGCAGCGCGCCGGTGTCGCGGCGGAACTGCTCCAGCGCGCGCACGGCGTCGATCTCGGTGAGCGCGCCCTNTGNGGCCTCGCGGTCGAACCAGGCGAGAAAGCGCGTCATCGCGACGCCGTCGCGCAGATGGGCGGCGCGCATGCCGGCGATCTCGGCGGCGTTCTTGCGCGCGCGCATCAAGGCGGCGGGATCGGCGCCGACCTCGATGCGGCCGCCGGCCGTCTCGACGATGGTCGCGAGTTTCTCAGGTGCGGTCTGGGCGTCGAAGCGCACCAGCTTGCCGGCGCGGCCGAGGGCCGCAAGATCGGCTTCGAGCTGGCGCGGCTCGGCGATGTCGAGGCTCGCGGCGAGCGCGTCGCGCACGCTGTTGGAGAGCTTTCGCGCGTCGACATAGAGCGTCGGGCGACCCTCGCGCGGCGTCAGCGCGAAGGAGAGCGGCAAAGGCGTATGCGCGACGTCGCCGCCGCGGATGTTGAACAGCCAGGCGACGGTGTGAGGATCGCTGATCGCCAGCGCGTCGGCCTTGCCGAGAGCGGCTTGCAGCCGCGCGATCTTGGCGGCCGCGGGCTCGCCGGCGAGCGCGTCGGCGCGCAGCGTGACGGCGCCAGCGGCNNGGGCGGGGCGATCGGTCCACACCGCGTCGAGCGGGTTGGAGTCGAGCGCGACGAAGGCGGCGCCGGCCGCCTCGACGCCGGCGCGCAGCTTGCGGGCCTGATCGCGCGTCAGCAGCATCGGATCGTAGCCGATCCGCTGGCCGGGCTTCACCTGCGTCTCAAGCCATTTCTCCGGCGGCTCGTCGATGAGATGGCGGATCTCGACGGCGCCCGTGTCGGTCTGGGCGGGGGCCTGAACGGTGTAGCGGCCGTCGACGAACAAAGCGGCGCGCGTGGCGGTCGCCACCGCCATGCCGGCCGAGCCGGTGAAGCTCGTCAGCCAGGCGAGGCGCTCGGCCGAGGGCGGGCAATATTCGTTCTGGTGCTCGTCGGACCGGGGAACGACGAAGCCGTCAAGGCCGCGGCGCGCGAGTTCGGCCCGCAAGGCGGCCAGTCGCGGCGCGACGGTCTTAGGAGAGGAGGCGTCGGCGAAAGTCTGGAAGGGGACATGCGTCATGGCCGGACGATAGGCGGGCGCCCGCCGGCGTGCAACGCATGGAGTCAGACGGCTTCGAGGCCGCCGCGCGGCGTGCGCCGCCATGCGCCTCTGTCATGAAAGCGGCATCGCGTAGGCTTGGCGGCGGGTGAAGCGCCGTCAGATTTCTTGCATTTTACGATTCAGGGGACATGCTGGCTTGGGGCCGGCGCGCAATGGCTCGCGGAGATATGCATTTGGTGCATATCTCATCCGGCCGCGCCGCGCATTTGGTCACGGTTTTTCGCAAGTGCGAGATAGGAATCCGTCATTCGGGGCGGCGAGGCGTCGCTCCAGTCATGGGAACGAAACGACCAGGGTTCCTCTTTCCGGAGAAAACCCATGTCCGCACCTCTCTTTTCACACGGCGCCGAGGCGGCGCGCGACGTCGCCGAGGACGCGCAGGACCATTCCCTTCGCGCGTGGCTGACGCAGTCCCTCGACGAGCGCGTGCATCATGTCGACGTCGCCGCGATTCAGGCCTCCGGGATGGAGGAAGGATGCGACGAGGACGTCGACCACGCCGCCGCCGCGCAGTCCTGAGGCGACGACGTCGCGATCCTTACACTGAGCCCTACAGCGTCGGCCGCGCGCCGCGCCGCCGCGCCTGAGCAGCAGCGTCGTCCAGCCGTCGATGTCCTTGCGGGCGGCGAGGCGGAAGCGCTGGGCGGCGTAAACCGCCAGCACGCCCGGCGCGTCGCTCTTCAACAAGCCCGACAGAATCAACCNGCCGTCGCGCGAGGCCAGGCGGGTGACGCCGACGGCGAGCGATTTCAGCGGCTTGGCCAGAATGTTCGCGAAAATTAGGTCATAGGGGCCACCGTCGCGCAGCGCCGGATGGCCGACGCCGGTCGCCAGAACCGGATGCAGCCAGGGCGTCGCGCCGTTGCGGATCGCGTTGGCGCGGGCGGAGCGCACCGATTCGGGGTCGATGTCGCCCGCCGCGACCGGGCGGCGCAGCAGCCGCGCGGCGGCGAGCGCCAGCACGCCGGTGCCGGTGCCGACGTCGAGGATGCGGCGCGGGCGGCGGCGCTTGAGCACGTCGTCGAACATCATGAGACAGCCCAGCGTCGTGCCGTGATGGCCGGTGCCGAAGGCGAGCGCGGCCTCGATCTCCAGCCCGACGTCGTTGGCGCGCGGCTTGTCGCGGTCATGGGCGCCGTGGATGAGCACGCGGCCGGCGCGGACAGGGGCGAGGCCGTGCAGCGAATTGGCGACCCAATCCTTCTTGTCGATACGGGCGAATTCGAGTTTTCGCGCGGCCTCCTCGCCGGCGGCGGCGACGATGAGATCGCGCACATAGTCCTGATCCGGCTCGTCGGAGAAATAGACCTCGACCAGCCAGTCCGGGCTCGACCAGCCGGGCGCGTTGGGATTGAGGTCGAACGCGGAGGCGGCGGCCTGCGTCGGGTCGAACATCTCGACGACGACGTCGGCGACGGCGCGCGCGGTGTCCTCGTCGCAGGNGAGACGGCAGAGCCAGGTGGCGTCGTTGGGGAGACCTTCGAGCATTTCGGCCGCGTAGCACGGGCGCGGGCGGCCGGAAGCCGCCCGCTTTGCTCAGGTCGCGCGGGCCGGTCGGCGTGGCCTATTTCAGGGCGTCGCAGGCGGCCGGCTTTTCGATGATCGCCTGAACCTGCCGAAGCATGGCGTCGCACTCGCTGCGAATTTCGACCTTGTGCTTTCGCAACGGGCCGAACTCGCCCTTCGCGCCGCTGCGCCGCATCACGACGGCCCCGTATTCGGTGGCGAAGGCGGGGCAGGATTTCGACAGCCGCTGCCATGTCGCGCCGTCGCCTTGACCCCATGTCCGCGCATCCCACGCGCCGCATCGCACGCCGCGCGAGAAGACGTCGAGATGGCAGGCGCGTTCGTCGCGCCGATAGGAGGCGAAGAGATTTTCCAGCCGGCGTCGCCTTGACGCGCGCGCCCCAGGATGTCTGGAACAGCCCGGCCTCGGCCGTGTCCGCGCTGGAGAAGTTCGCGGATCTGTCACGCCCGACGCAATGCTGGCCGGATGACTCCATCATGCCGAGTCCGAGCAGGAGCACGTAAGACTGGCGAAGGGCGTCGACGCCGCCGGCGGCGGGCGGCAAGCCGGCGTTTTGAAACTCCGCCTCGGCCCAGCGCAGGCCGTCGCTTGTTTGCGCTTGCGGGCCCTGATCGGCGCCGGCGGCGACGATGCGGACATCCTCGCGATTGAGATTGCAGGCGGAGCGCGCGAACACCAAAGCGACGCCGCGCATATAGGCTCGCGGCGCGACGCCGCGATTCTTCCACTCGACGCGGGCGCAGGCGGATGCGGCCGCGGTTCGCTGGATGGCGTCGGAAACGCTCTCGGCTTTCGCCGAATGCGCAGCAGGGATGGCCAAGGACGCGGCGGTCACCACATAGAATAGCGCATGCTTCATCGCCTTCTCCTCTTGGCTCTTGCTTCTCCGCCGAGCATTGAGCCCAGTATGATGCTTGTCTATAGTCGTTCGCCTACACGCGAGGGGCTTCGGGCGGTCGAAATCAGGTGTTTTCTCCCGTCCCTCGACATTGGCGGCGGAGCGGCTTACATCGCCGGCTTATTCGCCGTTTGTTCCGCTTCGCCCCCGAGGCCGCTTTTGTCCCATCGCGACGACCCTTCGACGACGCCCCGCGCCCGCCTCCGGCGGCATCGCGGCTCGGGCGCTTGCGGCGCGGGGCGGGCCGCCTTGNGCGGCGATGAACCCGGAGCAGCGCGAGGCGGTCGAGGCGCTCGACGGGCCGGTGCTGGTGCTGGCGGGCGCGGGCACCGGCAAGACGCGGGTTCTCACCTCGCGCATCGCGCATATTCTGGCGACGGGGCGGGCGCGGGCGCATGAGATTCTCGCCGTCACCTTCACCAACAAGGCGGCGCGCGAGATGAAGCACCGCATCGCCGCGCTGGTGGGGCCGGCGGGCGAGGGCATGCCGTGGCTTGGCACCTTCCACTCCATCGGCGCGAAGATCCTGCGTCGTCACGCCGAGCTGGTCGGGCTCAAATCCGACTTCACCATTCTCGATGCGGACGATCAGGTCCGCCTGATGAAGCAGATCATCCAGGCCGAGAACATCGACGAGAAGCGCTGGCCGGCGCGCCAGCTCGCGATCCTGATCGATGGCTGGAAAAATCGCGGACTGACGCCGGACAAGATCGGCGCGGGCGAGGCGTCGGCCTTCGCCAACGGCCGCGCGGGCGATCTGTATCAGCTTTACCAGCAGCGCCTGAAGGTGCTGAACGCGACGGATTTCGGCGATCTTCTGCTCGAAGGGCTGCGGCTGTTGCGAGAGAACGACGACGTGCTGGCGCAGTGGCGGCGGCGCTTCCGCTACATGCTGGTCGACGAGTATCAAGACACCAACGTCGCGCAATATCTGTGGCTGCGCCTGCTCGCCAACGAACAGAAGAACGTGTGCTGCGTCGGCGACGACGATCAGTCGATCTATGGCTGGCGCGGCGCCGAGGTCGACAACATCCTGCGCTTCGAACATGATTTTCCGGGCGCGAAGGTCATCCGGCTCGAACGCAATTACCGTTCGACGGGCCATATTCTCGCGGCCGCCTCGCATCTGATCGCGCGCAATCAGGACCGGCTCGGCAAGACGCTCTTCACCGACGGCGAGATGGGCGACAAGGTCGAGGTGGCGGGCGTGTGGGACTCNGAGGAGGAGGCGCGCGTCGTCGGCGAGGACATCGAGCAACTGCAACGCAAGGGACGATCGCTCGACGAAGTGGCGATCCTGGTGCGCGCCTCGTTCCAGATGCGCGAGTTCGAAGAGCGCTTCCTGACGCTGGGATTGCCCTATCGCGTCATCGGCGGCCCGCGTTTCTACGAACGCATGGAGATCCGCGACGCGCTGGCCTATCTGCGCGTCGTCGCGCAGCCCGCCGACGACCTCGCCTTCGAGCGCATCGTCAATACGCCCAAGCGCGGGCTCGGCGACGCGACGGTGCAGACGTTGCACGATCACGCGCGGCGCGCCGGCGTTCCGTTGACGCAGGCGGCGCGGATGATCGTCGAGACGGAGGAGCTGAAGCCCAAGCCGCGCGGGACGCTGCGCGACTTGCTGGCGCAGTTCGCGCGCTGGTCGTCGATGATCGAGGCGACGCCGCATCACGAGCTCGCCGAGACGATCCTTGAGGAATCCGGCTACACCGACATGTGGCAGAAGGACCGCAGCGCGGAGGCGGCCGGGCGGCTCGAAAACCTGAAGGAGCTGATCCGCTCGATGGAGGAGTTCCCCGATCTGGCGGGCTTCCTCGAACATGTGTCGCTGGTGATGGAGGCCGAGACCGCCGAGAGCGGCGAGAAGGTCTCGATCATGACCTTGCACGCGGCCAAGGGGCTGGAGTTCGAACAGGTGTTTCTCCCCGGTTGGGAGGAGGGGCTGTTTCCGCATCAGCGCTCGCTCGACGAGAACGGCCGCGCCGGGCTCGAAGAAGAGCGGCGGCTGGCTTATGTCGGCATCACGCGCGCCAAGCTGCGGGCGAAGATTTTCTTCGCCACCAACCGTCGCATCCACGGGATGTGGCAGACGACGATTCCCTCGCGTTTCGTCGACGATCTGCCGGCCAAGCATGTCGAGGTCGTCGAGGCGAAGGGCGCGAGCTTCTCAAGCCATGCGGCGTCGCGCTTCGACCGGATGGAGTCCTTCGCGGGGTCGAGCTACGCGACGCCGGGATGGCGGCGGGCGCAGGAGCGCGGGCCGGCGCGCGGGACGCCGGCGGCGCGGCGCGGGCCGATGACCATCGAGGGCGAGCTGGTGGCCAAGTCGTCGGCGACATCGGGCTTTTCGGTCGGCGCGCGGGTGTTTCACCTGAAATTCGGGCCGGGCAGCGTCGCCATCGTCGACGGCAACAAGCTGACCGTCGATTTCGACAAGGCCGGGCGCAAGATGGTGCTGGAGAGCTTTTGCAGGCGGCCGGCTGAACGTCAGTCCATGATCGGCGGCGCGTGCGCCTCGTCGAAGCCCTGGGCGGCGAGGCGGTCGAGCGTGCCGAGAAGGCGCGTCGTGTCGGGGTAGATGCCGAGAAAGGTCATGCGCCCCCAGGCGAGGCGCACGACATGGACGCCCTCGGCGCTGACGCGCACGCCGTCGCGGCCGGAATTGCTTTCGCGCCAGCGCGCGAAGGCGATCGCCGCCCAGGGCGGGCCGGCGACGGCGACGTCGACGAGATCGAAATGAATGTCGGGCAGCAGCCGATAAAGGCGCTCATACCAGGCGCGCGTCGCCGCGAGGCTGCGGCGCGCGCCGCCGAGCGCGTGGTCGCCGACGAAATAATGCTCGAAGCGCGGCGCGAAAGCGTCGAGCACCGGCGNCGCGTCGCCGCGGTTGATCGCGTCGAACAGGGCGCGGATGCGGCGTTTGGCGATGAAGGCGTGCATCGCGATCTCCAAAGCGGCCGATTCGGGCGAGGCCGTGTCACAATTCCTGTTCGATCGGCAGCCACCCCACCGCACGCGCGATCATGCGCTGCTTGAAGGTGGAGTTCGGTTCGTCTTCGTAGACGATGGGCGGGGCGGCGGCGTCGTCGATCCAGCGCAGATTGAAGCCGTCGAGCCTCACGCGATAGCTGAGCGCAGGGCTCTTGAGACGCTCGATCTCAGCGCGCAGGTCGGCGGCGAGGGCCTCGTCCTCGAANNAAACGCCCATCTCCGAATTCACCCGCGCCGAGCGCGGGTCCATGTTGAAGGAGCCGACGAATCCGCGCGTGCGGTCGAACAGCGCCGCCTTGGTGTGAAGGCTGGCGCTGGACGAGCCGAAGACGCTGCGCGCGTCGTCGTGATCATTGTCCGCGCGCACTTCGTAAAGGGCGACGCCCCCGCGCAGCAATTTGCGGCGGTAGCGCATATATCNCCCATGCACAGCCGCGACGTCGTTGGCGGCGAGCGAATTGGTGACGACCTCGACGCGCACGCCCCTGCCGGCCAAAGCGCGCAGCAGGCCCGTGAAGCGACGGCGCGGAACGAAGTAGGGCGAGACGACGAGCGTCTCGCGCTTTGACGNTGCGCATCCAGCCCACAGCCGGGTCACGATCCATTGGCGGCGCGAGCGGCCGGCGCGCCATTTGGCCGNGGGATCGGACGCGATCTCCAGACGTTGGGCCCAACGCAGCGGGCCCTGAGACGACAGAAACGCCGCAAGATCCGGCGTGCGCGCGGCGGCGGCGGCGTAGGCCTGCGCCTTCGGCTCGTCGCGCGCGGCGAGGATGCGCGCCAGCGCGGCGGCGATCGCGTCCTCGCCGTCTTGCGACAGAGCCGCCACCGGCCAGGCCGTCTCATGGTTCCAGTACTGGTCGAAAATCCGTTCCGCGTCGCCGACGGCCGGGCCGAGCACCAGCATATCGAGATCGCGAAAATTGACCTCCTCGGCGGCGTCGAAATAGCGGTCCTCGATGTTGCGCCCGCCCACCACCGCGAGGCGGCCGTCGGCGATCCAGGCCTTGTTGTGCATGCGGTGGTTGATGCGCGCGAAACGCAGCAGCATCTCGGCGACGCGCGCCGCGCCGGAGCGAATCCATAGCGGATTGTGGACGCGCACTTCGATGTTCTTGTGGCCGTCGAGCGCGGCGAGCCCGGCGTCGGCGCCTTCGGCGTTGACGTCGTCGACGANGAGGCGCACGCGGACCCCGCGTTCGGCGGCGCGCCACAATTCGGCGGAGAGCAGGCGCCCAAGGGTATCGTCGCGCCAAGCGTAATACATCAAATCGAGCGTGCGCCCGGCCGCAGCGGCGCTGAGCGCACGGACAGCGAACGCGTCGCGCCCGCGCGAGATCAACAGCGCGGCGCTTTCGGGCGCATGATCGCCCGGGCGGCTGGCGAAGGCCGCGTCGAGGGCGCGGTCAAGAACAGTTCGCGGACCGGAGGTCGGCAGGGCGCGGCTGCGCGGACGCTCGGCCTCCAGCAGCCTGCGAGCGCGCAGCACCCCGCAGGGCGATCACCGCGACGACGACGGCGAAAACGCCGCGGCCGCGGCGATGTCGAGGGTCGCGTGATCGGCGAACGGGGCGTGCGGCGCGAAAGCCAGCGCGGACATCTTTCCTCCCGGCGGCGGCGCGGCGCGCAGGTTGCCAAGGCAATCTAGGCGTTCGCTCGGCCGGGGAAAAGGCGAGCGGCGCCGCCGTGGCGGATTGACAGCGTGGCGGCCGGCGCGCTGCCTTGCCGTTTGGGAAATCCGCGGAGGCGCGCATGGAGATCGAAACGCCGGAAAACGACCGCGCAGACAGGCAACTGACCAATACGGTGGCGATCACCGTGGTCGCCATCTCGGTGTTTCTGGCCCTGCAAGGGGTGAAATCCGGGAATGTCGCGCAGGCGCTCGAATCGACGAAGGCCGACATCGTCGACAAATGGAACCAATATCAGGCCGCCCGGCTTAAGCATGACTTGGTCGAGGCGGCGCTGTCGACTAACCGGCTGATCGCGGCGACGCCGGGCGTCGACCCCAGCGTCGTCGCGACCGAGCGGCAGCGCGCGGAGAAGGCCATCGCCGCTTATGTCGAACGCGAGAAGTCCTATCAGGAGCAGGCCAAGGCGCTGGAGGACAAGCTCGAAGGGCTGAACAAGCGGGACGATCAGTTCGACGTCGCCGAGGCGATGTGTTCGCTGGCGCTGGCGCTGGCGGCGATCGCCATCCTCGCCGAATCCTGGTGGCTGGTGGGCCTGTCCTGGATTTTCGGCGCCTTCGGGGTCACGATGGGCGGCGCGGCGATGGCCGGCGTGACGATCTATCCTCAATGGCTGGTCGACATTTTGACCTGAGCCGCCTGCCGCATGGCCGCCATATCGGCCGCCCTTGCGCGCCCCGCCCGTCGTCGCCGGGCGAGGCGCCGGTTCGTCCCGCGCTCGGTCGGTCAGCGCACGCCGACCCCGAAGGTGTAGGAGATGATCGCCCCGATGGTCCACTGATCGCGTGAGCCGGACGAGGAGCGCACGATCGGGCTGCGCGCCGCCTCGCCGCGCAGCCTGTCATAGCCGGCGTGGACGGTGTAGCTCCAATGCTCGTTCTGCTTGTAGGTGGCCGAGCCATAGGCTCCGACGGCGTAGAGGTCAGCCTTGGGCTGATAGGCGGCGTAGCGCGGATTCGCCATCTGGTCGTTCACGGTCACGCCGAACTGGTTGCGCATGAAAGTGTCGTTGCCGAACTTCAGGCGCGGGCCCAACGCGAAAGTGAACTGACCGACGCGATGGACGTAGTCGGCTCCGAGCGATCCGTTGACGCCGTCGCGGTTGCGCATGCCGCGGCGCAGCTCGGCGCGCAGGCGCAGGCGGTCCGGCGCGAGCCAGACGTCGGCGAAGACGCCGCCTTCGAGAGACCAGCGCGGCTTGTGAATTCCCGACAGCCCGGCGCGTCCTTCGAATATCGGCCGCCGCGATAGGCGAGCGAAGGGCCGATCACCAGACGCTGGTTCTCGTAAAGGCCGAGAGATCGAATCGTCGGGCGACGACCATTTTCCGGCGCGCCGGGGCGGCGGAAGGACAGGGTGGGATAACCGACGAATCCGTAGCTCGCCGCGCCCGTATATTTGGGCGACATCACGCCCTTGGCGTTGACGGTGACGAGCCAGCCATACGGCGAATCCGACTTGGTCAGGCCCTCATAAAGCGATCCGGTGGCGGTGCGGTCGGCGTCGCGCGCGCGAGGCGGCAGCGCGCCGTAGACCGATCCGCCGCCCCGACCGCCGGCGAGGCGGTCGCCGGCGCGGCGAAGCGGGGCTGCGCCGGGGCGGAGGGGGCGGTTTCGCCGGAAGCGGCGCGCCCACGCGCCGGCGCCGCGAAAGTAGACCGGCCGACCCGCGAAAAATCGAGATGGCGCGGCGCGCCGCCATTGGGCGCGGCGGAGGCGGCGCCCTGCGACGCGGAGGCGCGGGCGGCGCGGGGCTGCGCGCTCGTGGCGCTCTGATGGTCCGCGCGAGCGCGCTTGGCCGCCGCGCCTGGCGCGTCGGCGTCGTCACGCTCGAATTTTTTGGCGATTTCGAGATCTCTATAAGACCGTTCGGCGCTCAACGCGCGCGCCGGTCGCGGCGACGGACAAAGAAACGAGCGAGAACGCCAAAACGCCGGCGCGCCGCAGGGTCTGCGAAAACATGACGGGAACTCCCGAACGCAACGCCGAGAGCGTAATTCCGTCAAGGTTAACGCAGCCTCAGGAAGCATGGTTAACCGGCGTTAACTGAACTGTTTTCCAACTCGACGCGTGGTCGAGGCTCGATCAGGGCATGATCACGGTTTGGCGGCGTCGGACGGCGGAGCCGGGGCGGGCGCGGGGGCGTCCGTCGTGGCGGGACGCGGCGTCGGAGTCGGCGCAGGATTGGGTTGGGTCGCCGTCTTCGTCTTGCGGCAGGCGGGCGCGGCGCGCACGCAGGCCGTTCCCACCGTCGAGCAACCCGGCTTGTCGCCGCCGACGCAGACCTGGCAGTTGTCCGTCCATTCAAGGCAATCGGGATTGGCGCGGCCCCAGGCCTCCATCGAGGCGGTCTCGGGGAGACGCTGGCCTTGGTGGTCGCCATCTCCTCCAGAGGTTTGGGCATAGGCGGCAATTTGGCCTCGTCGGCCGACGCCGCGCCGGCGAACGCCGTCGCCGCCGTCGCGAGCGCGAAAATGAGGGCCAGGCCTCTCGGTCGGTGCGTCTGGGGCATGGGTCACCTCGGTCCTTTTCGCCTGCATGTCGCCGCGAGCGGCCGCGGGCGGCGCGGGCGCGGTTCATCATGTGGCCGCTCGCGCGCGCGACGCAAGTCCGCTCCGCCTTGTGACGGACGGGCGGCGAGGAGCTATGCTTGGCGTCCGGCGTCGTCGCGCCCCGGATTCGTGCTCCGCGCAGCCTTGCGAGGCTTTGATATG
Source organism: Rhodoblastus sp. (assembly GCA_013693735.1). Taxonomy (GTDB): domain Bacteria; phylum Pseudomonadota; class Alphaproteobacteria; order Rhizobiales; family Beijerinckiaceae. The sequence goes on from CP059255.1 coordinate 2,244,005, forward strand.
TCTTTCGCGCTCCTCGCCGCGACGTTCGCGGCCGGATTTCTCTATGTGGTCTCGCCCGGGCCGGCCTTTCTGGCGCTGTTCGCGCTGACGGCCGCGCAGGGGCGCGGCGCGGGCGCCCGATTCGTCGGCGGACATCTCGTCGGCGACGTCGTGTGGGGCGCGGCGGCGCTCGCTTAGATTGTGGGCGTGAGTCAGATCGGCCCGTTGCTGTTCGAGGCGCTGGGGCTCGTGTGCGGCGCCTATCTGATCGTTCTGGGTTGGCGCGCGTTGCGAAGCGGCGGGGCGGACCGGGCCGAGCCCGTGGGCGCGCGCCGCCCGCTCGCGGCGGGGGTGGCCTTCGGGCTCACCAATCCGAAAGCCTATCCGGTGGCTGCGGCGATGTTCACGGCGCTGACGGCTGGTTTCGCCGGCCAGCTCGCCTTCGCCGACGCGCCGGCGATGATGGGCGCCGCTTTTCTCGGCTTTCTCGCCGCCGACGTCGTGCTGATCGCGGTCGCGGGCCTGCCGGCGGCGCGGCGCCTGTTTCTGCGTCACGCGGACGTCATCACGCGTGTCGTGGGAGCGGTGTTCGTCCTGTTCGGCGCGAAGTCCGTCGCCGACGCCGCGCTCAGCTTTTCGCGCCGATCCTGAAGGAGAAGCCCATGACCACGCCGAACGACGTCGTCGCTTTCTGGCGCGAGGCGGGAGCGGACAAGTGGTTCGCCAAGGACGACGAATTCGACGCGGCGATCCGCGTGCGGTTCGAGGCGGCGACGCAGGAGGCGCTGTCGGGCCGCTGGGAGGCGTGGCGCGACGTCGCCGAAGGNGCGCTCGCGTTGACGTTGCTGCTCGATCAATTCCCGCGCAACCTCTATCGCGGCGAGGCGCGCGCCTTCGCAGGAGACGCNGCGGGCCGGGCGGTCGCGCGCGACGTGCTGGCGCGGGGCTTCGACCTGGAGGTCGAAACGGAGCTTCGCCCCTTCCTCCATCTGCCGTTCATGCATTCGGAGGACCTCGCCGATCAGGAGCTGATGGTGGCGTTGGCGCGCTGGCGCCATCCGGAAAACACCTTGCGCTTCGCGATAGCGCATCGCGACATCATCGCTCAATTCGGACGTTTCCCGCATCGCAACGCGGCCTTGGGGCGCATGACGACGCCCGAGGAAGAGGCGTTTCTGGCGCGGCCGGACGTGTTCAAGGGATAGAGGCGACGCCAGCGCTTCGGGGCGGGCGAGCGTTGCGAACGGCCGGGCGGCATGAGATCGGACGGACGGTCCGACATGCATTGCGTGTCGTGCGCGACGCGTTTGGCGTCGCGCATAGGGCATGGCGGACCCGCGATGGGGCGGAAACGCGAGGCGAGGCTGAAGTTCTTCGCCGGCTCGGGTCAATTGAGCCTTTGGCGCGCTCCTCGCGCGGCTGCGGGCGCATCGAGATCGAGGCGCCCACCCCGGCCGGACGGCGCAGCCAGCCGTGGGCGGCGCGCATGGCGGCGAAGTTGGCGAGCACTTCGGGGGCATCGGGGCGACGCGGCGGGTCGTGAGGTCGACATGCAGATGCATCGACTCGTTCGTGGCCGCGAGCCACCCCTCGTCTGCATGGCGCATCTCGGCCCAGATGTGCATGCGCTTCTCGTCGTGGTCGAGAAGCTGCGCGGTGATCCGCACCGTGTCGAGCAGGTTGACCTCGCGCAGAAACGCGACGTTCGACTGCGCCGCGAAGGTGGTCATCTCGCGCTCGACGCGATAGTCCGGCCCGAGACCGACCGCGGCCCAAATCTCGTCGATGGCGCGGTCGAACAACACCGAATAATAGGCCATGTTGAGATGGCCGTTATAGTCGATCCAGCTCGGCTCGATCCGCATCGGCGAGGAGACGAAGGGCGCGAAGAACAGGATCTGCGGCTCGGATTTCGGTTGCAGGGCCGGGCTCCCAGGGTCAACGTGTCGGGGTGCGGGGCGACAGTATAGCGGGGCGCGACGCGCCGGGAAGTGGAGAAGCGCGGCATGCAGGCGGACGGCGCGACACAAAACGGGGCGGGTTTCCGCAAGCCCGCGCCGGAGGCGACCGCGGCGCTGCTGGAGCGGCTGGCCGCGCGGTTCGGGAACCGCTTCTCGACATCGGCGTCGACGCGCGAGCAGCACGCCAACACCGTCACCGGCGCNCCCAACCAGCCCCCNGACGCGGTGGTGTTCGCGCAGACGACCGATGAGGTCGCCGAGATCGTCGCGGCCTGCGCGCAGGCCGGCGCGGCCGTCGTCGCCTTCGGGACCGGCACGTCGCTCGAAGGCCAGATCAACGCGCCGTTCGGCGGCGTCTGCATCGACCTGTCGCAGATGGCCGCGATCAAGGCGGTCAACGCCGAAGATCTCGACTGCGTGATCGAGCCCGGCGTCACCCGCAAGGCGCTCAACGCGCATCTGCGCGACAGCGGGCTGTTCTTCCCGATCGACCCAGGCGCCGACGCCTCGCTCGGCGGCATGGCCTCGACCCGCGCGTCAGGCACCAACGCGGTGCGCTACGGCACCATGAAGGATGCGGTGCTCGGCCTCACCGTGGTGACGGCGAGCGGCGAGGTGATCCGCACCGGCGGCCGCGCGCGCAAATCCTCGGCCGGATACGATCTGACGCGGCTTTTCGTCGGCGCGGAGGGGACGCTCGGCGTCATCACCGAGCTGACGCTGAAGCTCGCCGGCCTGCCGGAGGCGGTGGCGGGCGGGTGCCCGTTCCCGAGCGTGCGGGCGGCCTGCGACGCGGTGATCATGACGATCCAGACCGGCCTGCCGGTGGCGCGCATCGAATTGCTCGACGCCGTGCAGGTGCGCGCCGTCAACGCCTATTCCAAGCTCTCGCTGGCAGAGACGCCGACGCTGTTTCTTGAGTTCCACGGAACCGAAGCGAGCGTGACGGAGCAGTCCGAGCGCTTCGGCGAGATCGCCGAGAGCTTCGGNGGCGGCCCATTCACTTGGGCGACCAACCCTGAGGAACGCACGAAGCTCTGGCAGGCGCGCCACGACGCCTATTGGGCGGCGGTGGCGCTGCGCCCGGGCGCTAAGGGGATTTCGACCGATGTCTGCGTGCCGATTTCGCGGCTCGCCGATTGCGTCGAGCAAACGGCCGCGGACATAGAGGCTTTGGGGCTGGTCGCGCCGATCGTGGGCCACGTCGGCGACGGCAATTTTCACTCGCTGCCGCTGTTCGATCCCGCCGACGCGGAGGAGGTCGGGCGCGTGAAGACCTTCGTGCGCAAGCTCGTCGAGCGGGCGATCGAGATNGGGGGCACGTGCACGGGCGAGCATGGCGTCGGGCAGGGCAAAATGGGATATCTGGCGCTCGAATTTCCGCCCGGAACGCTCGCCATGATGCGGGCGGTCAAGGCGGCGATCGACCCGCAGGGGATCATGAACCCTGGCAAGATCGTCTGATTCGCCTCGTTACGGGAGGGACGCAAGCGCGTGCGGCTGATCCTGACAGGGCTCGCGGCCGCCATCGTCCTCGCGTTGATCGCGGCGCTGGTCGGGCCGCATTTCGTCGACTGGAGCGCCCATCGCGGCGCGATCGAGGCGCGGCTGTCCCAGGCGCTCGGCGCGCCGGTGCGTCTTGAGGCGCCGATCGAGGTGCGCCTTCTGCCCTCGCCGCGGCTTTCGGCGCGCGGCGTCGCGGTCGGCGCAGGCGAAGGCGGNCGCCCGCGCGTCACGACGGGGGCGGCGCAGTTCGAATTGTCGGCGCCCTCGCTGACGCGCGGCGAATGGCGGTTCGTCGAGGCGCGGCTCGACAAGCCGATCGTGACGCTCGCTCTCGACGCGGCCGGGCGCATCGTCGGCTCGACGGGCGCAAGCGTCGCGGCGACGGTCGAAGCCTTGCAAGTCGTCGACGGCGCCCTCGTCGTGAATGGGCCTGACGGGGCGGAGCGCCTCAGACTCGCGCCGATCAATCTCAGCGGCTCGGCGGACGGCCTCCGCGGACCGTTCAANGGCTCAGGGCGCGTCGGCGCGCCAGGCGTCGGGTTCCGGCTGACGACGGGCGAAATCCAGTCGGGCAAGATGCGGCTGAAGCTGGCGATCGAGCCGAGCGCGACCACCCCGCGCGCNGAGTTCGACGGCGTGGCGACGTTGTCAGGCGCGCTCGGCTTCGAAGGTCAGGCGGCGGCGGAAGGCGTCTTGTCGCCGCAGGGCCGCGAAGCCGTCGCCTGGCGGGCGGCCGGCGCGTTGAAGGCGGACACGGCGGGCGCGACGGTCGATCCGCTCGACGTCAGGCTCGGCGGCGAGGAGCGCCCGGTGGCGCTCAACGGACGGGCTGGTTTCGACGCCGCCGGCGCGCGATTGACGTTGGCCGCGCGTCAACTCGATCTCGACAGGGCGCTCGGCGTCGACGGCGAGGCGGCGAGCCCGCGCCAGGCGCTGGCGGCGGCCGAGGCGCTGAGCCAGACTTTGGGCGGCGCGGCGGGCGCGCTCGCCGCTTTTCCGGCGACGCTCGATCTGTCGCCCGGCGTCGTCACGCTTGGCGGCGAGACGATTCCAGAGGTCAGGCTGTCGCTCGCGCGCCGGCCCGGCGAGGCGCCCGCCGTGCGGATCGAGGCGAGCCTGCCAGGGCGCACGCGCGTCGTGGCCGACGGTCGCGTCGATCCTGGCGCCGCAGCGCGGTTTCGCGGGCGAATCGACGTCGCCGCCGCCGACGCGCGCCGGCTGCGCGCCTGGCTCGGCGATTTGGCTCCGCCCGGCGTGAGCGCGCCGTTCGGGGCGATATCGGCCAAAGCCGCCGCGGAGATTTCGGCCGTTTCGCTTTCGTTGCGCGAAGCGGAGCTGAAACTCGACCGAACGCCGCTCAAAGGCGACGTGATTTATTTCGCGCCGGTCGCCGGCGAGCGCGGCAGGCTGTTCGCCGATCTGACGTCGGAGGCGCTCGACATAGACGGCGCGCCCGACATGTCGGCTTTGATCGGCGCTGCGCCCGATCATGATTTCTCNCTGACCCTCGACGCGCGCGCTGTGCGCGTGGCGCGGTTCGGAGAAGGCGCGCTCGACGCCGGGCGCATACGGCTCGCTGTTCGTCGCGAGGGCGGCCATGCGGAGCTGGAGCGGCTGTCGCTGGAGCGGCTCGGCGGCGCCAATCTCACGGCACAGGGCGCGCTCGACTCCGAAGGCGGCCGCTTCACGCTTGACCTCGACGCGGAGCGGCTGGGCGATCTCGCCGCGCTGATCGAGCGACTGGCGCCGGCAGGGCCAGCGCGGCGCTCAGGGCGCGCGCGGCGCGGTTATCGCCCNGCCAGGTTGACGGTGTCGGCCGAAGCGGGGCCGGATTTCGCGCTCCGGGCGGCGGCGGCGACAGGCCAGTTCGCCGGCACGCGCGCCTCCGCGCAGGCGCAGGCCCAAGGCGGCGGCGTGGCCGCCCATCTTGAGCTCGCGCAGGACGACGTTGTCGCCCTGTTGCGCCAGATCGGGATCGACACGCGCGGGCCGCCGCGGCTCGGGCCGGCGCGGATCGTGGCGGACCTCTCCGCGCAGCCCGGCGGTCTGGCGACCGCGCGGGCGCTCGCCGAAGCGCCGGGCGCCAAACTCTCTTACGAAGGAGGGTTTCTGGTCGCCGGGGTGCTGGCGGGGCGCCGCAGGCGCTGGGGACGNCTCTCTCTGGACGCCGAAAACGTCGCGCCGACGCTCACGGCGCTCGGCGTGCTGGCGCCAAACGGCTACGCGCGCGGCGGCGCTGANTCTGGCGCCGCGGCGGCGACGACGGCTGACGGACTCGCGTTGAGCGAAATCAGAGGGTGGGCGTTCGGCACGCGGGTTTCCGGCTCGGCCCAGATTCATGTCGCGTCCGGCGATCGGGCGCGACCGCTCGTCGAAGGCAGGCTGGCGATGGAACGGCTGGGGCTGGCGGATGTGGCCGCGCTGGCGCTGGGAACCCCGCCTCCCGACGCGGTCGTGAAAGGGCCGTGGAGCGATCGCGCCTTCGCGCCGGGTCTGTCGGCCGAGGCGCCGGACGTGTCCGCGAGGCTTGAGTTGGGCCGTCTCGACATGGGGCCTTTCGGCGAGAGCGGGCCGGCGCGCGCGACGCTCGCGCTTGCNGCCGGGGTCGTTCGTCTCGACGGCTGCGCGCTCCGCTCGCGGGCGGCNGCGTTGACGGCCGACCTCGCCTGGCGGCGCGACGGGCTTGAGGCAGGGTTTTCAGGAAAGTTCGCCGCGCATGGCGCTGCGCTCGACGCCGCGCCCGGCGCAGCGCGGATCGACGCGGTTCTCGACGTGGCCGGCTCGGGACGCAACCCCGCCGCGATGGTCGCAGGGCTCGGCGGCGAAGGAGCGGCCGGCGTGAGCGGATTGATCCTGCGTCGCGCGGCGCCGGGCGCGGTCGCGGCGGCGATCAAAGGCGCCGACGCGCAGACGATCCCGCTCGAAAAGGGCGCGTTGGAGCGTGCGCTGACGGTGCGCCTCGACGCCGGCGAGCGTCGCTTTGAAGGGCCGGCTGAAGCCCCGCTGACGGTCGCGACAGGAGTGTTGCGCGCCGGCCCGATCGCGCTTGACGCGTCCGAGGAGCGCGTCTCGGCGAGCGTCTCGCTCGATCTGCGGGCGCTCTCCGTCGAAACGCGCGCCGCGATCGCCGCCAAGGTCGCGCCGCCGCGGTGGAGCGGCGCGCCGCCGTCCTTCGACATGGTCTGGCGCGGGCTCCTGTCGGGAGCGCCGGCCCGGGAGATCGACGCGGGCGCTTTGCTCAACGGGTTGTCGGCGCGCAGTCTGACGCTGGAGCTGGAGCGTGTGGAGGCGCTCGACGCGGACATCGCGGAGCGCGCGGCCTTCGCGCGGCGCCANAAAGCCTGGGAGTTNTTGCGGCGGCGCGAGCGCGAGCTGGCCGATTTCGAGGCGGAACAGGCAAGGCGCGCGGCGGAGGCGCGTCGTCTTGAAGACTTGCGCGCAGCCGAAGAGGCAAGGCGCGAGGCGGCGCGGAGGGCCGATGAGGCGCGTCGCGAGATGCAGAGGGCGATCGAGGGAGCGGCGGCCGAGGGGCCGATTCAGGGCCGTGCGCCGGCCGCGATCCAAACGTCGCCTTTGCGCGCGCCGGCGACGCAGGCCCCGCTGTCCGGCGAGGCGCCGCTGACCGGGGAAGGCGATCTGTCGCGGCTGCGATAGCGCATGCGACGCGATGGATCGCAGCGCCGCAGCGGCGGCGCGCGTCGTCTGGTTTTCCCAGCGAGGCCCTCCTGTCTCGGGCTTCTTATCTCCGCCGTCAGAGCGCCGCGCCCGAGGCGCCGTCGCCGGCGTCGCTTTCGCGCCNNGAGCGGCCTGCGCGTCGCGCAGAAGCGCGACCCGGAGCGCGGAGGAGAGATNTGCGTCGCCGCGGCCGGCGTCGATCTGCGTCACCAAAGCGGCGACGGAGAGGCCGCGACGGGCGGCGAGCGCTCTCAGGGCGTCCCAAAAAGCTTGTTCGAGCGAGACGGAGGTGCGGTGGCCGGCGATCGCGAGCGAGCGCTTGCGAAGCGAGCGGCCGTCGTCGGCGCTCACGCGTTTTCCGGCGTCGACGGCCCGGCAGGCGCGGCCGCGTCACGCTTGTGGCCTTCGTGACGACGGCGCGCGAGGGCGTCCTGCGCGTCGCGAAGCCGCTTTTCGGATTTCGAGAGGCCGAAAGCGACGCGGTTCGCAGCCGCCTGGGCGGCTGCGTCGGCGCGCTCTTTCGCCTTGCGGGCGCGACGCAGGTTGACGACCTCGCCGGTCACGTCAGGTCTTTTTGCGGAAAGCGTTGAACGACAGAACCTTCGCCCCGCCTTCGCCGGAATCGTCTGCGGGCGGCGCGTCGTCGGCGTCCGGCGTCGCATCCTTAGCGCTGACGTCCTTGGCGCCGACGTCCTTGGCGCCGGCGTCCTTCGCGGCGGTCATCTCGGCTTTGGCCTCGCTTCTGGCGGCGGATTTGCCGGGGTCGATTTTCGCGCGACCGGCCTTGACCGGTTCGAGCTTGGCGGGGCCGTCGTCCTCGACGAGCGCGGACGGTTTGGCGCCGGCGTCGTCGACCTCGAAGCGCAGCCCAAACTGCACCGATTCGTCGAAGAAGCCGGTCACCGCGGAGAAGGGCACGCGCACGCGCTCGCCGACGCCGCCAAAGGACAGGCCGACCTCCACAGCCTCCTCCGTCACCTCCAGATCCCAGAAGTGATGCTGAAGGATGATCGTCATGCGGTCGGGAAAGCGTTCGCGCATGCGATCGGACAGTCGGACGCCCGGCGCCGCGGTGAGAAATTCGACGTGAAAATAATGCGCGCCCGGCAGGCCGTCGCGCGCCGCGTTGGACAATACGCGCCGCACGACGCCGCGCAGCGCCTCCTGCACCAGGAGATCATAGCGGATGAGATCTTCGCCCATGAATTCGGCCGTTGGTTTGCGCCCGCGCGACGGCGCGTGGCGGAATCACGTCACAATGCGTCGGCGCGCGGCGAAATGAAAGCGTTTGACGCCAACTCGTCGTTTCGACGCCGGCGCGGCGCAGGATGGACATCGAAGCAAGGAACGGAGAAACAAAAGTGGAGGCTTCTGTTGCCAGGCGCCTCCGAGCCCCGCCTTAGAGTGCTACCCCAAGGGCTTGAACCCAGCACCTTCACCGCATTACGCGGCGACGGCCACCGGAGCATAGTTGTCGTTGGCAACTATAAGGTTGACCCGATAACGGTGGTATCATGCCGGGCAAAAACCAACCTTTACACCCTCGTCGATCCTATTTCGCCCCCGCCGGAGCCCGCTTCGCGAAACGGGCTCCGGTGGAGGCGCCAGTACCGCCCCGGGTCCGAAAGGCTTATTACGCTGATCGTTTATCGCCATAGTCGCGACGGATCGCTCCGCCGTGACGCGATCAATATAGCGGTCCTGGCGCGTTTTTCCAGAGGCGCGCGACGAAAGAGGGTCGGGACGCGGCGCGCTTGACAAAAGACGAGATGGCCCGGACCCTACCTTTCCAATATTTCGGAGGAGCCTTGGGACGACGCGTCGCAGAACGCGCGCTCCGCTCGCTCCCGGAGGAGACATTATGATGACCGCGACCGCGGGCGCGCCGCGCCCGGCAGACATCGTCCAGACGGGAGAGGGCCGCCCTCCCATCGCGATCAATGCGATCACGCAGGACGATCTGAGCGACGCGCTCGCCAAGGGCTGGAGCGACTTCAAGGCCGCGCCGATGTACGGCCTGTTCTTCGGCTTTCTCTACGCCGCGGGCGGGTGGATGCTGCTGGCGCTGTTCTATGCGACCTCGCTGCATTACGTGATCTATCCGATCGCGACCGGATTCGCGCTGATCGCGCCCTTCGTGGCGGCGGGGACCTACGAGGTGTCGCGCCGGCTCGAACGCAAGGAGCCGCTGAGCTGGAGCGTCGTGCTCGGCTCGATTTTCAACGAACGTGGGCGCGAACTGGGATGGATGGCCCTGGTGACCACCTTCACCTTGATCATCTGGTTCGACTTCGCGGTGTTTTTGTATGTGATGTTCTTCGGCCTCAAAGTGCCGACGATGGCCGAGTTGCCGCGCTTGATCTTCGACACGCCGAGCGGGGCGATCTTTTTCGTCGTCGGCAACGTCACCGGCGCCGCGATCGCATTTTTCGTCTTCGCGATCACCGCGATCTCGTGCCCGATGCTGATGGATCGCGAAGTCGATTTCGTCACCGCGATGATCGCCAGCGTGAAGACCGTTCACGCCAATCCGAAGGTGATGATCTCCTGGGCGGCGCTGATCGCCTTCCTGCTCGGCGTTTGCCTGACGACGTTCTTCTTGGCCATGCCGGTTCTGTTGCCGTTCCTGGGCCATGCCACGTGGCAGGTTTATCGTAAGTGCATCGCCTGATCCGCACGGCGAAGGGCGCCGAGGCTTAGCGCGCGCCCTCCGAAACGCTTGAAACGAGATTTTGCGCGCGGGATCCCCGCGCGCATCTTTTTGACGGCGCCCGCGCAGCCCCGCGCGCCGCTCCCGCCTCGACCGCGCTCACTGAGCGGGGAGGACGCCCTTCGGATCGCGCATGTAACGAAAGAATTCCGACTGCGGCGACAGGACGAAGCGCGTTTCCCGGGCTTCAAGGCCGCCTCGTAGCTTTGCATCGAGCGCCAGAAGGTGAAGAAGGACGTGTCCTTCGAGAAGGCCTCAGCGAAGATGCGGTTTCGTTCCGCTTCGCCGGCGCCGCGAATCTGATCGGCCTTTGCGTCGCCTCGGCGCGCGTCACGGTCGCGTCGGCGTCGGCCTTGGCGGTGACGCGGGCGGCCTGCTCGCCGCCCTGGGCGCGGAATTCGGCGGCTTCGCGCTGTCGCTCGGTCTGCATCCGGCGGTAGACGCCTTCGGAGATTTCGCGCGGAAGATCGGCGCGACGNGATGCGCACGTCGACGATTTCGACGCCAATCGCCTTGGCCGCGTCGGCGACCTGGCGGGTGATCGTCTCCGTCAGAGCGGAACGCGAATCGCGCACCACGGCGGCCTGCGTCGCCTCGCCGAGGACGCGGCGTAACGCCGAGTTCAGCACCGTGGCGAGCTGGTTGTTGGCGCGCGCGACGCTGCCGACCGTCTGGTAGAATTTCAACGGGTCGTTGACGCGGTAGCGAACGAAGGCGTCGACTTCCAGACGCTGGTTGTCGGCGGCGAGCACTTCCTGGCGCGGCGATTCGAGATCGAGGATGCGATTGTCGATCCGCACCACGCTCTCGATGAAGGGCAGCTTCCAGTGCAGGCCGGGAGCGTTCTGGACGACCCCGCGGCCGGCGACAGGGCTGCCGAAGCGCAGCGTGATGGCGCTTTCGGTCTGGTCGACGACGAAGAGCGAGTTGGCTGCGACGAAGGTCCCGCCGAGCGCGAGCGCGATCAGCGCGCCGAGGCCAAAATTGAGTTCATTNNTCTGCGCTCCCGTCGGCTGAGCGTGACGCGCGGCGTCGAGGCCGGGCAGCGGAAGATAGGGCACCACGGACCCCGGCGGGGTGGCGACGATCGTCTTTTCGGAACGGCCCAGCACTTTCTCCATCATCTCCAAATATAAGCGTTCGCGCGTCACCTCGGGCGCCTTGGCGTATTCGGCGAGGACTTGCTCAAAGCGGGAGGCCTGGCCTTTGGCCTCGGCGATCGTCTGTTGGCGATAGGCTTCGGCCGCGCGCTCGATGCGGGCCGCCTCGCCGCGCGCCTCCGGCACGACGCGGTTGGCGTAAGCCTCCGCTTCGTTGCGCAGGCGCTGCATGTCCTGCTGCGCGGCGGTGACGTCGCGGAAGGCGGAAATCACCTGGGCCGGCGGATCGACCGACAGGAGCTGCACCTCGACGATCTGAACGCCCGCCTTGTAGGCGGTGAGCACGCGCTGGATGAGATCGCGCGCCTCAGGCTCGATCACCTTACGCTCCTGCGTGAGGATGCGCTGGATCGGCGTGCGGCCGACGATTTCGCGCATCGCGCNTTCGGCGACCGCCTTCACGGTCTCCTGCGGCGAACGCAGGTTGAACAAAAAGGCTTCGGGATTCACCGGGTCGATCTGCCAGACGACCCGGAATTTCACGTCGGCGATGTTCTCGTCGCCGGTGAGCATCAAGCTTTCCTCGGGCACGTCCTGTTCGACGGAGGCGCGTGCGCGGTCGACGCCGACGCGCGAGCCGATGTCGATGGAGTTGCGGTCGGTGACCTTCAGCTTGGTGACGGAGCCGACGGGGTAGGGCCAATTGTAATTCAGGCCGGGGCCGGTCTTGCCGACATAGGCGCCGAAGCGCTGATTGATGCCGACCTCGTTGGGCTGGACCGTGTAGAAGCCCGAAAGCAGCCATGCGAGCGCGCCTACCAAGGCGAGGGCGGCGACGCCTTTGACGCCCGGCCCGGAGCCGGGGCCGCCTGGCATGTATTCCTGAAGGCGACGCTGGCCGCGGCGCAGCATCTCCTCAAAATTCTGGGGCCGCCGCCATTGCCGCCGCCGCCGCCCCACGGGCCTTGATTGTTGGACGGCTTCCACGGTCCGCCGCCGCCGCCGTTCTGATTGCTCCAGGGCATCCGATCCTCTTCACCCGGCGCGCGCCGCGAGCCGGGCGGCTCGTCCTGCGCGCTGTTCGACGGCGGGTTTACAGGGACGACGGGCCCGCGGCAAACGCCGCAGACCGATGCGTCGGACAAGACCGCCATTGTCTTGCTTCACACATTGGCCGCCGCCGCCGCCAATCAATAGGAATCAATCAAATGAATGACTGTTAAAAATTTTTAAAAATAATCGCTCAATCTCGACGCCGATAGCGCACCACCTCGAAGCTTGCGTCGTCGCGCGGGCCGCGGGGTGGGCGACGCGCGAGGCTTCGCGCCAGACCTCGGGGCGATCGCCGGATAAAACGCGTCGCCGTCGCGGTCGAGATCGGTTTCGGTGACGAGCAGCTCGTCGGCCATGTCCATCGTCTGGCGGAAAATCTCGCCGCCTCCGATCACGGCGATTTCGTCGGTCCCCAGGGCGATGGCGCGGGATTGCGCCAGGGCCATCGCTTCGCTCAGGTCGCGCGCCACGAACACGCCGGGCGCGGCGAAGGCCGGATCGCGCGTCGCCACGATGCTGTCGCGCCCGGAAGCGGCTTGCCGATCGAGGCGAAGGTCTTGCGGCCCATCACCATCGGCTTACCCATCGTGGCGGCTTTGAAATGCTTGAGATCGCTGGACATACGCCACGGCATCGCGCCTTGCGCGCCGATCACGCCGGCGCGCGTCATCGCGACGACATGGACGATGCGGGCGGTCACGCCTCGCGCCCCGGCCGCGCCTCCGCCAGCCGCCACAGGCCCTGATCGGAGACCCGACAGGTTGTCCATCCATCCATCAATTCGGCGCCATGCGCCTTGTAGAAGTCGATGGCCGTCTGGTTCCAGTCGAGCACGGACCATTCCAGCCGCGCCAGCCCCATCGCGACACAGCGTTTGGCGAGATTGGCGAGCAAGGCCTTTCCGACGCCATGCGCGCGNNCGGCGGGGCGCACGAACAGGTCTTCGAGATAGATTCCGCGCTTGCCCCGAAACGTCGAAAAATTGTGGAACCAAAGGGCGAAGCCGACGTCGACGCCGTCGAGCGCGGCGATGTCGCAAAACGCGGCCGGGCGGTCGCCGAACAGCGCTTCCTCGATCATCTCGGGCGTGGCGTCGACCGCGTGAGACAGTTTCTCATATTCGGCGATCTCCGCGATCAGCGAAAAGATCAGCGGCAGATCGCCGCGCGCGGCCTCGCGGATGGCGATGCGGCTCATTGCTGTTCCTCCTCACACCGCCACCGGCGCCTTGATCGCCGGCCACGGGTCATAGCCTTCGACGATCACGTCCTCATATGCGAAATCGAAGATCGAGCCGACGGGCTGCGCGAAACGCAGCCGCGGCGCCGCTCGCGGATCGCGCGCGAGGGTCTCGGCTTGCTCGATATGGTTGGCGTAGAGATGCGCGTCGCCGAAGGAATGCACGAAGTCGCCGGGGCGTANGCCGGTCGCCTGCGCCATCATCGCGGTCAGCAGCGCGTAGCTGGCGATGTTGAAGGGCACGCCGAGAANAATGTCGGCCGAGCGCTGATAGAGCTGGCAGGAGAGCTTGCCGTCGGCGACGTAGAACTGGAACAGGCAGTGGCAGGGCGCGAGCGCCATGCGGTCGAGCTCGGCGGGGTTCCAGGCGGTCACCACCAGACGGCGCGAATCGGGGTTGCGGCGAATCTCGTCCTGAACCCAGGCGATCTGGTCGACGACGCGGCCGTCCGGCCCCGCCCAGGACCGCCATTGCTTGCCGTAGACCGGGCCGAGATCGCCGTTCTCGTCCGCCCATTCGTCCCAGATGCTGACGCCGTTGGCCTTGAGATAGCCGATGTTGGTGTCGCCTTTGAGAAACCAAAGCGNCTCATGCACGATCGATTTGAGGTGCACCCGCTTGGTCGTGACGAGCGGGAAGCCCTTCGCCAGATCGAATCGCATCTGGTGGCCGAACAGCGAGCGCGTGCCGACGCCGGTGCGGTCGGTCTTGGGCGTTCCGTCGCGATAGGCGCGGCGCAGCAGGTCGAGATAGGCGTCCATCCTGGCTCCGTCGCGTGGCGGGAGTCGTGAAAGCGGGGCGGCGGCGGCCGCGCCGGAGGTCTCTAGCCGGAATCGCGGCCGGAGTCGCCACGCCGTCGACGTCCGCCCGGCGCAAGGCGGCGCGCGGCGCGGCGGCGGGGAGAAAAATCGGGCGGAACGGCGGTTCGCGCTTGCGCCCACGCTTTTCAGCCCCAATTTCTCGCAAGCCTCGCCGCCATGCCCAGCCCAGAGGCCTCGCGCGGCGCGTCGCCGCCGACCATCAGGAGTTTTCGATGCTTCGCACGCCCTCCCGCCGTCTGACCCGCATGGTCGCCGTCGCCGCTCTGGCGGTCGGCATGGGCGCGGGCGCCCTGCCGCTCGCCCCGATTCTGGCCCCGACGCCGGCCCTCGCGCGCTCCGCGCCGGAATCGCTGGCGCCGCTCGCCGAGGCGGTGATGGACGCGGTGGTCAACATCTCCGCCACCCAGACCGTCGAGGACAAGGCCAGCCCCGGCCTCGGGTTGCCGCAGGGCACGCCGTTCGACGATCTGTTCGAGGAGTTCTTCAAGCGCCGCGGGCAGGGCGGGCCCAACGGCGGCATGGAGGGCATGGGCCCGGCCTTCCCGAACACGCCGCGCATGCGCAAGGCCAACTCGCTCGGCTCCGGCTTCGTCGTCGACGCGTCGGGAATCGTGCTCACCAACAATCATGTGATCGCCAACGCTAACGAGATCGACGTCATCTTCACCGACGGCCGCAAGCTGCGCGCCGAAGTGGTGGGGCGCGACTCGAAGGTCGACATCGCCGTGCTCAAGGTCAANAGCGACAAGCCGCTCAAGGCGGTGAAGCTGGCCGACAGCGACAAGCTGCGGGTCGGCGACTGGGTGATGGCGGTCGGCAATCCGTTCGGGCTCGGCGGCACGGTGACCGCCGGCATCGTCTCGGCGCGCAACCGCAACATCGATTCCGGCCCCTACGACAACTTCATCCAGACCGACGCCTCCATCAACAAAGGCAACTCCGGCGGCCCGCTGTTCAACATGGACGGCGAAGTGGTCGGCGTGAACACGGCGATCTACTCGCCGACCGGCGGCTCGGTGGGCATCGGTTTCGCGACGCCGACCAACACGATCGGCCCGGTCGTCGAGCAGCTGCGCCAGTTCGGCGAGACGCGGCGCGGCTGGCTCGGCGTGCGCATCCAGAACGTCGACGACGACATCGCCGCCTCGCTCGGGCTTCAGGGCGGCGCGCGCGGCGCGCTGGTGGCCGGCGTCGACGACAAGGGCCCCTCGAAGGCGGCGGGCCTTGAGGCGGGCGACGTCATCCTCAAGTTCAACGGCCAGGACATCAAACAGTCGCGCGATCTGCCCAAGCTCGTCGCCAACACGGCGGTCGGGCAGGACGTGCCGGTGGTGATCCTGCGCAAGGGGCAGGAGCTGACCAAGTCGGTGAAGCTCGGGCGTCTGGAAGACGGCGAGAAGCAGGCCGCGAACGGCAAGGGCGGCGGCGACAAGGCCAAGCCGGAGGCGACCGCGACGGCCAAGAGCCTCGGCCTCGAACTGTCGGCGATCAGCGCCGATCTCCAGAAGCGCTTCAACCTCAAGAGCGACGCCAAGGGCGTCGTCGTGCTGCGCGTCGANCGCCGATCGCCGGCTGGCGAAAAGCGCGTGCAGGCGGGCGACGTCATTCTGGAGGTCAATCAGGAGACGGTGGCGAGCCCCGCCGACGTCGCCGCCAAGGTCGACGCCGCCAAAAAGGCGGGCAAGCGCAGCGTGCTGCTGCTGGTCGGCAACGCCCAGGGCGAAACCCGGTATGTCGCGGTGACGCTCTGACGCCACGTCCTCGCCCCCGCCACGCGAGCGGGCGGGGCGCTCAGACACCGATTTTCGCAGCTAAGCCCGGCCGAAAGGCCGGGCTTTCTCATGTCCTGCGCATGCCCCATGCATGTTCGGCGCGCCGCGCGCGGCGTCGCTCGCGGCCCCGCCGGCGGGAAAGACGATTGGGCGCGGGCCGGGCCTCTTGATCCCGGCGCGGGCCGGCTTTACGCCCGTTAACGCCGTGCGGCAGCCCCGCCCGGGCAAATGATTTCGTCACCGTTCTATTGTCGCGCCGGATCGCGGAAGGGTCGCGCTCATGTTCGAAGCATTGAACCAGTATGCCGGCTGGCTGATCGCCGCTTTCGCGGGAGGCGCCTTCACCGCGTGGCTTGCGCGCAACGATAAAGCCGAAGAGCGCTGGGCGTGGTGGAAACTCGCCGCGCTGGCCACGCTGGCGGCTTTGCTGGCGCTGGCCTTGTTCGGCTGGCCGTTCGGGCTGACGGGGCTTTGGATCGAATCAGCGATCGCGACCGCGGTCGCCTTCGTCGCCGGCGGCCTGGTGGGCGCCGCGCTTTGGAAAACGCGGATTTCGCCCTCGCCGCTGTGGCGCGTCGGCGCGGCGTCGGCCGCGATCATCTGGTTTCTCTCGAACCTCGTCTCCGCCGGGCCCTGGGAGGCCTTGTTCAAACGATCCGTCAACGACGTCGTCGCCAAGAACGGCGCGGATCCAAGCGAGGTCGGCGTCGCCGGCCGCGACGTGGTCGTCGGGCCCGCGGCCGCGCAGGGCGAGGCGCGCGCGAAGCTGATCGCCGATCTGCGCGCCGCGCCCTCCGTGCGCCGCGTCGCGGAAGGCGACGTGGCGCGGTGGGCGCCGCGCGGTTGATGGAGACGACGGGAGGAGCGGCGGCGGCGACCCGGGGCGCGCCTGTCGCGCCGGTCGGACGCGTGGCGAGCGCTCCTGTCGACGCGGCCGCCGTCGCCCAGCAGCGCGCCAAGTTCGAGGCCGATCTCGCCGCGCAACAAAGCGCCGCGGCCGCGCAGGCCGGCGCGGGCGCCGCTCAGCAGGCGATCGCCGCCGCGCAGGCGAAGGCCGACGAACAGATCCGCGCCGCCCGCGAACAGGCCAAGGCCGCCGCGGACGCGGCCAACGCCGCCGACGTCCGCTTGAACGCCGTCCAGGCGAAGCTGGCCGCAGCGCAGGCCGACGCCCAGAAAGCCAAGGACGAGGCGGCCGCCCAGATCGCCGCGGCGCAGACTCAGGCCGAGGCGGCCAAAGCCGCCGCCGCGCGTCAGGTCGCCGCGGCGGACGCCCGAGCCCGCGAGGCGCTGGCGCAAATCTCTTCGGAGCAGGCGCAGGCGCATCAGCGCGCTTTGTCTCTCGTCGACCAGACCAAGGGCGCGGCCGACGCCGCGACCCAGCAGGCGCGCGCCGCCGCGGCCGCAGCCGAGGCGAGCGCCCGCGACGCGCTGGCGCAGCTTGACGCCGCCCGGCGCGAAGCGGCCGCGCAAGCCGCGGCGGCCGGCGCGCAGGCCGAAAAGGCCCTGGCCGATCAGCGCGCAGAACTCGAAGCCAAGGCGAAGGCCGCCGTGGAGGCCGCGCGGGCGAGCGCAGGACGGTCGGCGCAAGTGGCCCAGGGCGCCGCCGATCAGGCGAAGGGCGCCGCGCAAGGCGCGTTGGCGCAGCTCGGAGGCCGAGCAGCAGATCGCCGCTCTGAAAAGCGCTCGCCTCCGCGCAGGCGGACGCCGAGAAGCAAGCGGCGGCCGCGACCGCCGAAGCGGAACGGGCGTTGGCCAATCAGCGCGCGGAACTCGAAGCCAAAGCCAAGGCGGCCGTCGAAGCCGCGCGGTCCGGCGCGGGGCAGGCCGCGCTGCTCGCCCAAGGCGCCGCGGATCAGGCGAAGGGCGCCGCGCAAGGCGCGTTGGCGCAGCCTCGGAGGCGCAAGGTCAGGCGGCGACGCTGAAGGCGCAGCTGGCGGCGGCCCAGGCGGACGCGGCGCGCCAGGTCGAAGCGGCCAAAGCGCAGGCCGCCAAGGACGCAGACGCCAAGGCGGCGCAGCTCGTCGCGCAGGCGAAAGCCGCGGCGGACAAGGCCGCGGCCGACGCCCAGGCCGCCAGCCGCGCCGCGCTGGCGCAGCTCTCCGAGGCGCAAGCGCAAGCAAAGGCGCAAGCCGACAAGCTCGCCGCCGGCTCGACGCCGCCCGAAAGGAGGGCGTCGCCCGAGCCGAAGCGGCGCGCGCGGAGGCCGCGAAGGCGCTGGAGGCTCAGCGCGCCGAGATCGCCGCCAAGGCGAAGGCCGAGGCCGACAGGGTCGCCGGCGAGGCGCAGGCCAGCAGCCGCGCGGCGCTCGCTCAGCTCTCGGACGCGCAGTCGCAAGCCAAGGCGCAGACCGAGAAGCTCGCCGCCGCGAGCGCGCTGGCGGCCGCCGAGGCGACCCGCCAGATCGAGGCGGCGAAGGCCGAGGCCGCCAAGCAAATCGAAGCCGCGAAAGCGCAAGCGGCCAAGGAGGCTGACGCAAAGGCGGCGCAGCTGGCCGCGCAAGGCCGCGGCCGACAAAGCCGCCGCGGACGCCAAAGCGCTCGCCGAGAAGGGCGTCGCGGAGGCGCAGGCCGCCGCTCAGGCCGCGAAGGCGCAGGCCGACAAGGTCGCCGCCGATCTCGAAGCCGCCCGCAAGGACGCGGCCGCCAAGGTCGAGGCGGCGAAGGCCGAAGCCGCCAAGGCGATCGAGGCGCAACGCGCCGACATCGAAGCCAAGGCGCGCGGCGGCGGAGAGACTCGCGGCCGAGTCTCAGAAGGCCAATCAGGCGGCGCTGGCGCAGCTCTCGGAAGCCCAGGCGCAGGCGAAAGGGCTGAACGAAAAGCTTGTCGCCGCGACGGCGCTCGCCGCCGCCGAGGCCGCGAAGCAAACCGACGCCGCCAAACAGATCGACGCCGCGAAAGCCGAGGCCGCCAAAGCGGTCGAGCAGGCCAAAGCGGAGGCCGCGAAGGCCCTCGCCGCGCAGCGCGAGGATTTGTCCGCGCAGGCCAAGGCCGCCGCGGACAAGGCCGCGGCCGAGGCGAAAGCGGCTGCGGAAAAATCGCCGCGGACGTCAGGGCTGCCGCCGAGGCCGAAAAGGCCGCCGCCGCGAAGGCGGTCGCCGACGCGAAAACGGCCGCCGAAAAACTGGCCGGCGACCTCGCCGTCGCGCGTGAGGCCGCCTCGGCGTCTGACAAGCGGGCGCAGGAGGCGCTCAGCCAGCTCTCCGTCGCTCAGCAGGAGGCGCAGCGGCGCGCCGCGGAGGCGCAGAAAGCCGGTGTCGCCCAACTCGACCAGGCCAAAGCGGCCGCCGACAAGGCGACGCTCGACGCGAAAATAGCGGCGGAGAAGGCCGCGGCTGACGCCAAGGCGGCAGCTGACGCGGCGCAGGCGCGCGAACGCGACGCTCTGGCGCAACTGTCGGGAGCGCAGTCCGAGGTCGACCGGTTGAAAGCCGCTTTGGCCGCCGCAACGGCCAAGACGGCCGCGGCCGCGCCTGCCGCCGTCGCCGACGAAGAGGCGCAGCGCGCGGCCGAGGCGAAGGCAACCCCGGCCGCCCGCGCGGCCGCGAAAGCGACCGGCCTCTCCTATGTCGGGGAGACCTCGCAGCAGCAGTGCAGCGCGGCGATGCGGGCGATCGTGCTCGGCGACGCCGTTCGCTTCAAGGTCGGCAGCGCCACTGTTCCGGCTGCGGCAGGGCCGCTTCTCGACCAGTTCGTCTGGGTGATGAACCGCTGCCCGGATCATGGCGCGCAGGTGACGGGCTACACCGATTCCGTCGGCGCCCGGATTCGAACAAAGCGTTGTCCTTGCGTCGCGCCGAATCGATCCGTGACGCGCTTGTGCGCAAAGGCGTGGCGGCCTCGCGCCTGACGGCGGTGGGCATGGGCGAGGAGAACCCCGTCGCGACCAACGACACCGACGCCGGGCGCGCTCAAAATCGTCGTATCGAGTTTTCGATCCGCTGAGGCGGGCGTCGAGCGAGACCGCGCATGATTTGGTGGACGGCGGCCTTCGGGCCGCCGTTCGCGCTTTGTGCGTCTTGCCGTGCGTGCCTTGTGCGTCTTGCGTGCGTGCCTTGCGCGTCTTGGCGACGGGGCCGATCTCCAGGATAGCGACGAACGCCGCCGCACCGGGCGGCGCCTGCGGAGGGCGCGCTCGCTCGGTCCGCCGCACAGCCTCAGCGTAGCCGCCGCGCGCATCGAAGAGAGTCCTGCAGCCGCCACAAAGCGGCGCCGGGGGCTTGTCGCGTTCGCAATCCGATCTCTGGGGCCGAATTTGGCCGTCGCCACGCTCCCGCGCCGTCAAGGCGGTCGAGCGTGGCTTATCGCGGTCAGCAGCAGCGCGACATGCCGCCGCCGTAGCGCGCTTTCTGGCGGTTGTCGAAGAATTCGGCGTAGCTCATTGCGGGCTTGTCGGGATGGGTCGCGCGCATATGCGCGAGATAGACGTCGTAGTCGGGCACGCCGACCATCAGACGGCCGGTCTCGCACAGGCGCGACACGAAGGTCTGGAGACGCCCCTTGGGGGCGCCTGCCAGGCAAGCGCGCCAAGCGCCGTCGGGGGCGACGCGGGCGCCTTGGGCGTCGTCGCGTCACGCATGCGCGAGACCTGCGCCGACGCCGTCGCCGCCGACCTCGTTGACGGTCGGGCGGTCGGTCTGAAGGGCCTTGCGGACCGACAGGATCGCGAAGACGAGGATCGACACGACGACGCAGATGAAGCCGAAGGCGAGCGTCGCGTCGACATAGTCGTTGAACACGATCTGGCGCATTTGCTCCATCGTCTTGGCCGGGGCCAGCACCTTGTTCTCGGCGACGGCCGCGCCGAAGCGACGGGCGTGCGCGAGGAAGCCGATGGCCGGGTTGTCGTGGAAGACCTTCTGCATGCCGGCGGTCAGCGTGCAGATCAGCAGCCAGAGCGCGGGCATGGCGGTGACCCAGGCGTAGCGCTGGCGCTTCATCTTGAAGAGCAGCACGGTGCAGGTCATCAGCGCGATGCCGGCGAGCATCTGGTTGGCGATGCCGAACAGCGGCCACAGCGTGTTGATGCCGCCCAGCGGATCGACGACGCCGGTGTAGAGGATATAGCCCCACATCGTCACGGCGATGGCGGTCGCCACCACGTTATTGACCCAGCTCGACGTGTCGCGGAAGGACGGAACCACCGCGCCCAGCATGTCCTGCACCATGAAGCGGCAGGCGCGGGTGCCGGCGTCGACGGCGGTGAGGATGAAGAGGGCTTCGAACAGGATCGCGAAGTGATACCAGAAGCCCATCATCGCCTTGCCGCCGATGACGTTCGAGAAGATCTCCGCCATGCCGACGGCCAGCGTCGGCGCGCCGCCGGCGCGCGACAGGATGGTCGTCTCGCCGACATTCTTGGCCATCTCGGTCAGCATGTCGGGCGTGACGGTGAAGCCCCAGGAGCCGATCACCTCAGCGGCCTTCACGGCCTCCGTGCCGATCAGGCCGGGCGGGCTGTTCATCGCGAAATAGACGCCCGGCTCGATGACGCTCGCCGCGATCAGCGCCATGATCGCCACGAAGCTCTCCATCAGCATGCCGCCATAGCCGATGAAGGGAATCTGCGTCTCGTTCTCGATCATCTTCGGCGTGGTGCCGGAGGAGATCAGCGCGTGGAAGCCCGACACCGCGCCGCAGGCGATGGTGATGAACAGGAAGGGGAACAGCGTGCCCGAGAAGGCCGGGCCGGTGCCGTCGACGAAGCGCGTCACGGCGGCCATTTTCATCGGCGGCATGACGATGAGGATGCCGATCGCCAGACCGACGATGGCGCCGATCTTGAGGAAGGTCGACAGATAGTCGCGCGGCGCGAGCAGCAGCCAAACCGGAAGAACCGAGGCGACGAAGCCGTAGCCGATCAGCATCAGCGCCAACGTCTCGCCCTTGTAGGTGAAGAAAGGCGCGATCGCGGGGCTTTCGGCGATCGACTGGCCATAGACGAGCGACAGCATCAGCAACACGAAGCCGATGACGCTCATCTCGCCGATCTTGCCGGGGCGCAGGAATCGCGAATAGAGGCCCATCAACAGCGCGATCGGAATCGTCGCCATCACTGTGAAGGATCCCCACGGGCTGCCCGCCAACGCCTTGACGACGACCAGCGCGAGCACCGCGAGAATGATGATCATGATCATCAACACGCCCACGAGCGCGATGGCGCCGGCGCCCGGCCCCATCTCGGTGCGCACGATGTCGCCGAGCGAGCGGCCGTCGCGGCGGGTGGAGAAGAACAGGACCATCGAGTCCTGCACCGCGCCGGCGAAGACGACGCCGACGAGAATCCACAGCGTGCCGGGCAAATAGCCCATCTGCGCGGCGAGGACGGGGCCGACCAGCGGGCCGGCGCCGGCGATGGCCGCGAAGTGATGGCCGAAGACGACGTATTTGTTGGTGGGAACGAAATCGAGGCCGTCATTGTGACGGTGGGCCGGCGTCATGCGGTTGGGATCGACCTGCATCACGGCGCGGCCGATGAACAGGCCGTAGAAGCGATAGGCGGCGAGGTAGATGCAGACGGCCGCCGTCACCAGCCAGACCGAGTTGATCGTCTCGCCGCGGTTGAGCGCGACGAAGCCCAACGCGCCCGCGCCGATCAGCGCCACGACGATCCATATGAAAGTCGATCCCGCGCGCGATGATGGGATTCCGGTTCCCTGGATCGACATGCCACCCCCATATGGTCGTTCTTGCGTCGTCGGCGAGCCGAAGGCGTCGCCAAGAGTCTTACGCCTCAAGCGTAAGGGGCGGCAAATTCTTTCGGCGTCGATCTGGGTGGCTGATTTCGCAGCGCTCGCGCACCGCCAGCGCGGGAGCTGCGGCTCGTCGCCTCTCTTCAGGCCATCGCCTCGTCCTGGTCGATCAGCCGGCTCGCAGCGAGAACGCCGGCGGCTTCGAGAACGGGGTAAGCGGCGGCGGCGACAAGATAGCCGTTGAGGCGTTTGACGTCGCGCAGCAAATCGACGGCGACGGCGTCGCCCGGCGGCGCGCCGTCGCGCAGGCGCGCGAGATGAACGCGGCGTTGCTCGGCCTCGCGTCGGCGGAACGCGGGCTTCTGATCGGCGAGGTCGCGCGCGGCGCCTGCGTCGCCGGTGGTGAACACCGAAGCGGCCAGTCGCAGATTCCGCGCACGGCGTCGAGCGCGTCCTCGATCGGCGCGCGCGTCGCCGGCGAANNAGGCGGGGTCGCGCTTGAAGCGTTTGGCGAGGCTTGCGCCGATGTTGCGCTCAAGCACGTCGCCAGCGCTTTCGAGGTTGAAGGCGAAGGCGAGTATCGCGTCGAGCCGCCGGCGCTCGTCGTCGGCGAGCCCGTCGGGGTCGATCCTGCTGAGATAGTCTCGCAACGCGCGATCGATCGCGTCGAGCAGGTCATCAAGGCGGCGCGCGCGCGTCAGCGCGTCGCGGTCATTCGTTCTCATAGCGTCGTGAACGCTCACGATCATCTCATCGAGCGCGTCGACCATCCGCAGCGCCTCGCGCGTCGCATGGCCGAGCGCGACGGACGGCGTCCGGATCGCGGCTTGGTCGAGATATTGCGGGCGCGTCGCGTCGGCGGCGCCGGACGGTTGCGGCGTCAGGCGTTGGAGGGCGCGCGAAAACGGCGTCAACGCCGGCAGAAAGGCCGCCGCCACGGCGAGATTGAACGCGGTGTGAAAGTCCGCCGCGGCCCGCGCCGCGTCCGGCTCGACGGCGATCAGGGCGCGCGCCAGCCAGGGCGCGAGGGGCAGGGCGACCATCGCCCCGACAAGACGCGTGAACAGCGCGCCGAGGGCGACGCGGCGCCCGTCAACGGCCGCCGTCCTGGCCGTCGCCAGAAGCGGATTGAGCGCCGTGCCGATATTGGCGCCGATGATCAGGGCGAACGCGGCGTCGAGCGGCACGACGCCCTTGGCGGCGAACGAGGTCACCAACAGGACCACCGCGACGCTCGAATGCGCCGCCCAGGCGACGACGACGCCGAAGGCGACCGAGACGAGGCGGTCGGCGGCGATCGCGTCGATCAACACGCGAAGGGCAGGAGCGGCGGAGAACGGCGCGACGATCTCGACCAGTCTGGCCAGCGCCAGCAACATGAGGCCCAAGCCAAGAGCCGCGCGGCCGAGATCTCGGGCGCGCGCGCCGCCAGCGCGAAACATCACGACGCCGACAAGCAGCAGGATCGGAGCGAAACGCGTGACGTCGAAGGACAGGGCCTGAACGATCAGCGTCGTGCCGATATTGGCCCCGAGCATGACCGCAAGGGCCGGGACGAGGGCGACCATGCCGGCGGCGGCGAAAGAGGCGATCATCAGCCCGGTCGCCGTGCTGCTTTGAAGGATCGCCGTGACGCAAAGGCCCACGAGCAAAGCGCGGATCCGTGTTTTCAGAGCGCCGGCCAAGACGCGGCGCAGCTGCGCGCCGAAAGCGCGCTGGACGCCGCTTTGCACCATATGGACGCCCCACAACAGCAAGGCGACGGCGCCGGCGAGATCGAGCAGGGTGAGCGTCGTCTCCATGCTGCGGCTCCTGACGGAATCGGGGAGCGGTGGAGGCGTCGGCGCCTGTTCGACCGCGTTCTTAACCGTAACGCGCGAGGAAGCCGTTTCAAGCGCGCCCTAGTGGCCGGCGCCCCTCCATATCTGATAGAGCGTGAGGCAAATCTCCGCCACGATCAGCAGCACGATGGTCGCTTCAAGCCGGGTCGCGCGGTCGGCGTCGATGACGTCGGTCATGGCGCGCGCGGTCTCGACGATGACGTCGAGCTTGCGCTTGAGCGTGCCGGCGCGTTCCTTCAATTCGTATTCGTCCTCAAGACGGGCGTAGAGACGTTCGAGGTCGGGGCTGTCCCACAGCGCGTCCGGTTTCTCGTCGATGGCGATGCGGCCCGAGACGCGGTGCTGCACCAGCAGCGCCTGACCGATCAGGCGCAACATCTCGCGTCGCCGGCCGGGCGGGCGGCCACGCGCGGCGAGATGGGCGGCGACCGGCTCGACGATGTCGAACACGGCGTTCACCTCGCGTTCGTCGCGGGCGAGCGAGACGGTCTTGGCGAGCGCGTCGGCGACGACAAGGAAGCGGGCGGGCGACAGGTCCTTCAGCTGGATCGGGCCGCCGGGGCCGGCTTTGTCCTCGAAGTCCGGCGACAGTTCGATCGTCGCGGTCTCGTCGTCATGGCGCACGCGCTTGCCCGAGACGCGCAGATCGAGCTGACCCAGCACGTCCTCCTCCTGCAAAGGCGTCAGGCCGGCCATCACGGCGACGCCGAAGCGGAAGAGCGCGACATAGCCCTGCTCGCCGACCCGGAAGGCGAGCGGCGTCGTCGAGATCACATCGGGACGTTCCAGCCCGGTCGGATCGATGCGCTCGCCCAGCAGCAGGGCGCGCGCGGAGAGGCGTCTGGCGTTCGTGGTCATGCGCGTCCTCGTCGGGGCGCGACCCTATCCGCGCTTTGCTGGGCCGCCAACCCGCGGCAGGCCAAGCGCACCCGCTTGACGCGCGCGGCGCCCGCCGGTAGCTTCGCGCAGACTTCCACGATCAGGGCCGCATATGCGCGCGCTTCTCGTAATTTTTGCGCCAGGAACGGGACGGGGCTGACCCCGCATCCCGCTTTTGGCGCATTCCGGCCCTGCGGGCCTTTTTATTGCCTTCTCGCCGTTCCCAGCTCACTAGACCCCCAACACCGCAACCGACCCGCCCTCGGCCAAGCCGACGGCCCGTCCAGACGACGGAGACGCAACCATGTCGCAGACCATGACCGGCGCCCAGATGATCGTGGAGGCGCTCAAAGACCAGGGCGTCGACACCATCTTCGGCTATCCCGGCGGCGCGGTTCTGCCGATCTATGACGCGATCTTCCAACAGAATTACGTCAAGCACGTGCTGGTGCGCCACGAGCAGGGGGCGGGTCATGCGGCGGAGGGCTATGCGCGCTCGACCGGCAAGGTCGGCTGTCTGCTGGTGACCTCCGGCCCCGGCGCCACCAACGCGGTGACGGCGCTCACCGACGCCTTGCTCGACTCAATTCCGCTGGTGTGCATCACCGGGCAGGTGCCGACGCATCTGATCGGATCGGACGCGTTCCAGGAATGCGACACGGTCGGCATCACGCGCTCGTGCTCGAAGCACAACTATCTCGTGAAGAGCGTCGACGATCTGCCGCGTATCCTGCACGAGGCGTTTTATGTCGCGCGGTCCGGCCGCCCCGGCCCGGTCGTGATCGACGTGCCGAAGGACGTGCAGTTCGCCACGGGAACCTATTCCTTTCCGCGTCAGATCCAACACAAGACCTATCGACCCAAGCTGAAGGGCGATCTGCCGAAAATCCGGCAGGCGGTCGAGATGATGNNTCGCGCGCGCAAGCCGGTGTTCTACACCGGGGGCGGCGTAATCAATTCGGGGCCGGAGGCGTCGGCCTTGCTGCGCGAACTCGTCGCGCTGACGAATTTCCCGATCACCTCGACGCTGATGGGACTGGGCGCCTATCCCGCCTCGGGCAAAAACTGGCTCGGCATGCTGGGTATGCACGGTTCCTACGAAGCGAACCATGCGATGCATGATTGCGATCTGATGATCGCCGTCGGCGCGCGCTTCGACGATCGCATCACCGGGCGTCTCGACGCATTTTCTCCCGGCTCGAAGAAGATCCATATCGACATCGACCCGTCCTCGATCAACAAGAACGTGCCGGTCGATCTCGGCATCGTCGGCGACGTCGCGCATGTGCTCGAAGACATGGTCCGCCTCTGGCGCTCTGAGGGAAAACATGCCGACGCCGGCGCCTTGAAATCGTGGTGGGAGACGATNCGGGAGTGGCGCGCGGTCAACTCTTTCGANTTCCGCAATTCGAGCGAGGTGATCAAGCCGCAATACGCCATTCAGAGGCTCTATGAAACGACCAAGGGACGCGACACCTACATCACGACGGAAGTCGGCCAGCATCAGATGTGGGCCGCCCAGCACTATCGCTTCGACGAGCCCAATCGCTGGATGACGTCGGGCGGACTCGGCACGATGGGCTATGGCCTGCCGGCGGCGATCGGCGTGCAGCTCGCCCATCCCAAGGCGCTGGTCATCGACATCGCTGGCGAAGCCTCGATCCTGATGAACATTCAGGAAATGTCGACGGCGATGCAGTTCCGCGCGCCGGTCAAGATCTTCATCCTCAACAACCAGTATATGGGCATGGTGCGCCAGTGGCAGGAGTTGCTGCATGGCGGGCGCTACTCCAACAGCTATTCNGGGTCTTTGCCAGACTTCGTGAAGCTGGCCGAGGCCTATGGCGCGCACGGCATCCGCTGCTCGGACCCGGCCAAGCTCGACGAGGCGATCCTCGAAATGATCAACTGCCCGAAGGCGGTGATCTTCGACTGCATCGTCGATCAGAAGGAGAACTGCCTGCCGATGATCCCGTCGGGCAAGGCGCATAACGAGATGATCCTGCCGACCTTCGAGGACGACATCGGCAAGGTCATCGACGAGAAGGGCCGACAGCTGGTGTGACGATGTTCTCGCTCGACGACCTGCAGTCGGCGCATGACATGGTGCGGAGCGTCTTCGCGCCGTCGCCGCTGCTGAACTGGCCGCTCATCGACGCGCGCGTCGGCGCGCGGGTTCTCGTCAAGCACGAGAACCACAATCCGACCGGCGCNTTCAAGGTGCGCGGCGGGTTGGTGCATGGCGCCGCGCGCGCCAAGGCGGGCTCGAAGGGGCTCGTCTCGGCGACGCGCGGCAATCACGGCCAGAGCCTCGCTTTCGCCGGCCGGCGCTTGGGCCTGCCGGTCACCATCGTCGCGCCGCACGGCAATTCGGTCGAGAAGAACGCGGCGATGCGCGGGCTCGGCGCCGAACTGATCGAGGACGGCGAGGATTTCCAGGCCGCTCGCGCGACGGCCGAACGGATCGCGCGCGAGCGCGGCCTTGACGGCGTGCCGCCGTTCCATCGCGATCTGGTCATGGGCGTTTCGACCTACGCGCTCGAAATGCTGACGGACGCGCCCGATCTCGACGTGATTTACGTGCCGATCGGCATGGGCTCGGGCGTCAGCGGCTGCATTATGGCGCGCGATCTGCTCGGGCTGAAGACCGAGATCGTCGGCGTGCAGGCCACGGGCGCGCCGTGCATGAAACGCGCGCTGGAGGCCGGCCGTCCGCTCGACCTCGACCATGCTGACACTCGGGCCGACGGCGTGGCCACGCGCAGCGTCGATCCGCAGGCGTTCGAGATCGTGCGCAAGGGCGTGTCGCATGTCGCGCTGGTGGACGACGAGGCCATCGGCGCCGCCATCCGCGCCTACTGGACCGATACGCACAATCTCGCCGAAGGCGCAGGCGCCGCGCCGCTCGCCGCCGCGCTGCTTGAGCGCGACCGGCTCAAGGGCAAGCGCGTCGGGCTCGTGCTGTCGGGCGGCAATATCGATCTTGCGTTGTTCCGCGATTGGGTTCTGGCGAACCCCTCTCTTTCCTGAAAGGCGATCCGATGTCCGCTCCCGCCGCCTCCCTCTCTCCCTATTCCTCGGCCGCCGCTCCGGGCAGAACCGAGACGCATACGCTCTCCGTGCTCGTCGACAACGAACCGGGCGTGCTGGCGCGCGTCGTCGGGCTNTTTTCGGGCCGCGGCTACAACATCGAGAGCCTGACGGTCGCCGAAGTCGCGCATGAGAGCCATCGCTCGCGCATCACCATCGTGACGACGGGCACGCCCTCGGCCATCGAGCAGATCAGCCACCANGCCGAACGGCTGGTTCCGATCCACAAGGTCACCGACCTGACGCTCTCGGCGCGGCCGATCGAACGCGAACTGGCGATGGTGAAGGTCGCCGGCAAGGGCGACCATCCCGTCGAGGCGCTGCGTCTGGCGGACGCCTTCCGGGCGCGGGTCATCGACGCGACGCTGGAGAGCTTCATCTTCGAATTGACCGGGGCGGCCCGCAAGATCGACGATTTCGTCGANGCGATGCGGCCGATCGGCCTCGTCGAGGTGTCCCGCACCGGGGTGGCCGCGATCTCGCGCGGGCCGGATCCGATTTGACGCGCGCGCTCGCCTCGGCGAGCCTGAGGCGGTCGCGATGCATCGAGGCGGCGGCGTGGTCAGAGTTTTGAAGCTTGGCTTGAAGGGCGCCGGGGCGCTGGCGATCTTGGGCTGCGCCGCATGGATGGCGGGAGCGTTGCGCTTCCATCCCGTGTTCGGCGCGGCGACGGTCGTCGTGCAGATCGTCGCGGCGCTTCTGGCCGGCGGCGCGGTCTTCGGCCTGTTCGCGCCAAAGCTGCGACCGGCGCTGTTCGGCTTCCTTGGCGCCTTCGCCTGCGCGACCGTGTGGTGGGCGCAAATCGAGCCCGACGGCAATCGCGTCTGGGCGCCGGAGCTGGCGCGCGTCGTCTCTTTCCGGCGTGACGGCGACGTGCTGCGCGTCGACAATGTGCGCAATTTCGACTGGCGCAGCGAGAGCGACTTCACCGAACGCTGGGAAAGTCGCAGCTATCGCCTGTCGCAATTGAAGGACGTCGATCTCTACGCGATCTACTGGATGGGGCCGGCGATCGCGCATCTTATCGTCAGCTTCGGATTCGAGGACGGCCAGCGGCTCGCTTTCTCTATAGAGGTGCGGCACGGGCCCGGCGCCGAATACGGAATGCTGACCGGCCTGTTCAAGGTCGACCAAATTCTCTACGTCGCCGCCGAAGAGCGCGATCTGTTCACGCTGCGCCATTGGCGCAAGGACGATCCGTATCTGTTCCGCACGCGGATGACGGCGGAGCGGGCGCGGCCGCTGCTGCTCTCCTATCTCGAAGACGGCGCGTCTCTGGCCGAGAAGCCGCGCTTCTACAACACGTTGACGACCAATTGCACGACCGAGATTTTTCGGATGCTGCGGGCGCTCTCGCCCGGCTTGTCGTGGAACTGGCGCATACTGCTGCCGGGATATTTTCCCGATCTGGCCTATCGCGCCGGCGCGCTGAACCACGCCTACACCTTGCCCGAGCTTTACGAGCGCGGGAGGCTGGAGCCCTACGAGCCGCCGTTCCCGGAGGGCGCCGCGTTCTCGGCCATGATCCGGCGCAGGCCCCCGGCGCCTTCGCCGCGCGCAGTAAGGCGGGCGCCGCGACCGTCGGAGGCGGCCCTGGGCGCCCGCAAAGCCGGGTGGACCTCGTTGGCTCCGCCCAAGGAGGCGGGCTGAGCGTTGGGGAGGCGTCGGGGAGGCGTGGATCGGCGCATTTGCCGTCCGATCCGGCGCAATGCGCCGTTCGTTTCCTTTGACGTGGGGAGGGCGGGGCGATTAGAACCCCTTCGCGACATTTCCGGCGGCCGCAGCCCGCCCCCTTCTCCTGAGGAAACCAGCCCGATGCGTGTTTATTACGACCGTGACGCCGACATCAATCTGATCAAGGGCAAGAAGGTGGCCGTCGTCGGCTATGGCTCGCAGGGTCACGCCCATGTGTTGAACATGCGCGATTCGGGCGTCAAGGACGTGGTCGTGGCTCTGCGCGAGGGCTCGCCGACCGCCAAGAAGGCCGAGGGCGAGGGCCTCAAGGTGATGTCCGTCGCCGACGCGGCGAAGTGGGCCGACGTGGTGATGATGCTCACCCCCGACGAGCTTCAGGCCGACATCTATCGCGAGTCGCTTGCGCCCAACATGAAGGCGGGCGCCGCGCTGCTGTTCGCGCACGGCCTCAACGTGCATTTCAACCTGATCGAGCCGCGCAAGGACATCGACGTGCTGATGGTCGCCCCGAAGGGCCCCGGCCACACGGTGCGCTCCGAATACAAGCGCGGCGGCGGCGTGCCCTGCCTGATCGCCATCGCGCAGGACGCCACCGGCAACGCGCATGATCTGGGCCTGTCCTACGCCTCCGCCATCGGCGGCGGCCGCGCCGGCATCATCGAGACCACCTTCAAGGAAGAGTGCGAGACCGATCTGTTCGGCGAACAGGTCGTGCTGTGCGGCGGCCTCGTCGANGCGATCCGCGCCGGTTTCGAGACGCTGGTGGAAGCCGGCTACGCGCCGGAGATGGCCTATTTCGAGTGCCTGCACGAAGTGAAGCTGATCGTCGACCTCATCTATGAGGGCGGCATCGCCAACATGAACTACTCGATCTCCAACACGGCCGAATATGGCGAGCATGTCACCGGTCCGCGCATCATCACGCCCGCCACCAAGGCCGAGATGAAGCGCGTTCTGGAGGACATTCAGTCCGGCAAGTTCACGCGCGACTGGATGCTGGAGAACAAGGTCAACCAGACCTCGTTCAAGGCGACCCGCGCCAAGGCCGCCTCGCACCAGATCGAGGAAGTCGGCGAGAAGCTGCGCGCGATGATGCCGTGGATCGGCAAGAACAAGCTGGTCGACAAGGCCAAGAACTGATTTCGGGCGTCGGTGGACGCGCCGCATGTCAATGTGGGTTTGACGCCCGCTGAGATCGAGGCGCGTCTTCGCGCGATCCTTGCGGCGCGTCAGGCCGACCGCCGCGAGGAGACCGATCAGTATCTGGACGACGACATCATCGTGGAAACCGTCGGCCCGACGGCGCTGAAGCCCTATTGCGGGCGGCTGGTGGGAAAAGACGCGCTGCGGGACTTCCGCCGCGCGTTCATCGTCGAGGTGGAGCGCATCTCCAGCGACGTTCTCGACTTGATGGTCGATGGCGACCGGGCGTTGGTGCGCCGCCGGCTGGTGCTGCGCAATCGCGGCGGCGGAGGGCGATCNGGTTTCGATGTTTGGGAGCGCTATCGCTTCCGCAATGGCAAAGTCGTCGAAATCATTCAACAGACCGATACGGTCGCGCTGGCGCGGCTGGTGGGGCGAAGCGATCTTCTGGCGGGCCCGCGAATGAGCGCCGCGCTTTTTGCGGCGCCGGGGGCAGGCCGCAGGGTCGTCCAGCGAACGGTCGCGGCCGCGGCGCGGATTGGAGTAAAGGCGTCGGCGGAGGCGGGACTGGACCGGCCGGCGCTGTCGCTATAGTTATTCGCGCTCTTTGAGATCTATGAATTCGCCGCTAAACTCTTGCCGGTTCGACGGCCGTTGCGGATATGTCTTTCGACCTGGACGAAGCGATGCGGGCAACCATTGCGATAGCGGCTTGTTTGGCTTTTTTGGTTCGTTCGCCGCGGCGGAAGAGCAGCGCCTGTCTTATCGGCGTCAAGGCGTCGAACGAACAGCGCTGTTGCGCCGGCCCGATTCGCTTGTCGGACGCAAGGCCGCTCTGGTCGTCGCGCTGCACGGCTTGGGCGGCGCCGGCGAGAGCTTCGCGAACTGGTCGGGCTTCGACGCGGTCGCGAACCGCGAGGANTTCGCAGTCGTCTATCCCACCGCGCTTGAGGGCAGGTGGAACTACGGCAAACCGATCAACGCGGCTGTGCCGCAGGTCGACGGCGCGCCCGCCGACGATATCGGCTTCGTGTTAGGGATCGTCGACGATCTCGTCGCCAAAGGCGTCGCCGATCCCCGACGGATCTATGTCGCGGGGTTNTCGCGCGGCGCGTTGATGACCTATGCGCTGGCCTGCGTTCCGGGGCGGAAAATCGCGGCGATCGCGCCGATCATCAGCGGCATGACCGACGCACAGATCGAGGACTGTCGCCCGGCGCGCGCCCTGCCGCTCGTGGGAATTGGCGGGTCCAATGATTTCGTGCAGTTCTACGATGGATTTCTGGCCGAGCGGGGGCGTCTCGCCTCTGTTCCAGAAACGCTGGAATATTGGCGACGCAACAATGGATGCGCGAAGCAGACCCTCCAACGCTTGCCCCATCTCAACCAGGATGACCACACCAGCGTGATCGTGCTGGATTGGTCGGAATGTCGCGAGGGAGCCCGCATGAGGTTTTACCGCGTCAACGGAGGCGGACACCAGATTCCGACGAAGGAAGCGACGCCGCTCGAAGAGAAAAAGCTCGGGCGCCGCAATCGCGATTTCGAAGCGGCGGAGGTTGTGTGGGCTTTCATAAGGGACTTCGCGCTGCCCGAGCCCTGAGCGTCACGAGAACCAGCCCGACACCATTCGCCACAGATCGCCGCCGAAGGCGCNCGGCGCCAGCAGGACGCCGGCCCAGAGAAAGGCGCTCGACCAGTTGGCGAGCTGGAACAGCCATTGCGGCATTTCGAAAACGCCCGCCATCAACGGCACGGTGGCGCGCAGCGGNNCGAAGAAGCGGCCGACGACGACGCCGAGCGCCCNCCAGCCGTGGAAAAACGCCTCGCCCCTGGCGAGCATCTCGGGATGCTTGGACAGCGGCCACATATGGTGGACGCGATNCCTGAAGACGTAGCCGACCCAGTAGGAGATCCAGTCGCCGAGCGCCGCGCCGACGGCGCCGATCAGCAGCGGCCAAAACGGCAGCCATCCTGCGCCGATCATCGCGCCGCAGGCGACGAGGACGCCCCAGGCAGGCACAAGCAGAGACAGGAAGGCGAGGGATTCGGCGAAGGCCAACGCGGCCACGATGTAGGGCGCCCAATCGCGATGGTCGCGCACGAAATCGACGACCGGGCCGACATATTGCTCGAACATGCGTGCGTTCACGTCGTTGCAGGGAACGCACCTTGATCGCGCAACCGCGGCGAGGCAATGGCGGCGCGCGGGCCGCGGCGCGAAAAAGCGGAGCTTCGGCGTCGACGCAAAACGCCCGCCGGTGGACCGGCGGGCGCGTAGGTCAGACCTCAGCCGCGGCTCAGAACTTCCAGTTCAGGCCGGCGCGCACGATATGGCCGTCGTTCTTGAACTTCGCGCCGAAGTTGGCGCCGGCGCCCGAGGTCGGGTTCACGGCGATCGTCTTCTTGCCGAGGTTGTAATAGANGTACTCGCCCTTCACCGTCAGGTTGTTGGTGATGGCGTATTCGGCGCCGGCGCCGAGCGTCCAGCCGGCGCGCACGTCGTTCTTGGAGCCCCAATAGGCGAGCGGGCCGCCGTTGAAGGCGTAGATGTCGGCGCGGTTCTTGACCTGACCGAAGGCCAGACCGCCGGTGCCGTAAACGAGCAGGCGGTCGAAGGCGACGCCGGCGCGCAGGCGCGCGGTGCCGAGCCAGTTCAGATCGCTCGACAGCGTCGTCACCGGGCGCAGGGCGCTGGCGTAGGAGGTCGACTTCTTGGCGCCGACGTAATTGATGTCGGCCTCGACGCCGGTCACGAACATGCCGGTCTGCCAGTTGAAGCCGGCCTGAGCGCCGCCGATGAAGCCCGACTTGTCGAGCTTGCCATGGGCGGGGACGGCGCCGAGGGCGATGGCGTTGATCGTGCCCACGCCCTGGCCGAACAGGTTGGCCTTGTTCTGGGTGAAGACGCCGCCGGCGTTCACGCCGAAATAGGCGCCGGTCCAGGTGAAGGCCTGCACGACAGGCACGTAAACCGGGGCGGACTTCTTGGTCGGCAGGTCGGCGGCGACCGCGGCGCCGCCAAAGGCGACGAGGCGGCGAGGGCGACGAAGGACTTCTTGAGCATCTGGTGTTCCCGTGTTGCGTCAAATCGGCGAGCGACGGCCGTCAGCCGCGCAGCGCGATCGCCGCGGGCCTTTCGAAGGCGCGCTGCGGCGTCGCAGGAGGCGGGTGACGGTCAAACATGGCGAAAATGTTTCCCGTCCGGGGCATTTTCGGGCGGCGTTCTGGAGCGCTCGCGGAATTGCGCGGAAAACCGCGGAGGCGGCGCGCAGATCGCGTGCTAGTGTGGCGCCGAAGCCTCACGAGCCTCTCCATGCCTTTGCGGATCGCCACATTCAACGTTGAAAATCTCTATGCGCGCTTCGACTTCGTGGGGAAGGCGGCGCGCGCAGGCCGCGTCGTCGGAGCCTACGCGATCGAAGACGCGCAGGAATACGACATCGTGCGCAAGTCTTTCGAGGCCACCGCATCAGACGACATGCGCCAGATCACCGCGCTCGCTCTCGCGGAGACCGAGGCCGACGTCATATGCGTGCAGGAGATCGACGATCAGATCGCGCTGGATCTGTTTTACGAAAACTATCTGCGGCCGGTGCTGCGTCAGCGTTTCGCGCAGGCCACGAAAGGGCTCGACCGCGAACAGAAGGAACGCGTCGCGTCGGCATGGTTCTACGACCATCGCCGTGTCGTGGCCGGCAACGACACGCGCGGCATCGACGTCGGGGTGCTGTCGCGATATCCGGTCGAGATCGTCTCGAACGCGGCGTTGACGCTCGATTTCCTCGACGGGGCGGCGCTCGATTGGGGCGCGCTCGAACCGCTGGCGGCGACGCGGGGGCGCAAGATATTTCCGCGCGATTGCGTCGAGGTCGAAGTGGCCACGCCATTCGGCCCGCTGACGGTGTTCAACTGTCACTTCAAATCCATGCAACCGCTGACGCGCGGAGG
The DNA here is from genome assembly GCA_013693735.1 of Rhodoblastus sp. GTDB lineage: Bacteria > Pseudomonadota > Alphaproteobacteria > Rhizobiales > Beijerinckiaceae. The sequence continues at coordinate 2,279,113 of CP059255.1, forward strand.
CGACGGGCGGCTCGATACGCGTGCGCTGCGCCAGGCTGAGGCGCAGGCGGTGCGCCGCATCGTCGAGCGCCGCTTCGGCGGCGCCTCCGCCGCACGCGCGGCGGATTGGGCGATCTGCGGCGATCTGAACGACTACGAGGANGATCGACGGGGTTCCCGTCGGCGGAGGGCTTTGGCGGCGCTGCTGGAGGATGGCTTTTCCGTCGATCCCGTGCGGCGGCTGCCGCCGACCGAACGGTGGACGCATTATTTCACGTCCGAAGACGTCTATGTGCAGCTCGACTATGTGCTGCTCTCGCCGGCTCTTGCGGCGCGCACGCCNGCAGGCGCTCCGTCGATCCTGCGNCAAGGGCAGCCGCACCGCGTGCCGCGGCTCGACGGCGCGCTCCGCTATCCGCGCGTGGGTTGGGCGCGGCCCAAGGCGAGCGACCATTGTCCTGTCGCGGTCACCGTCGAACTCGCCGCAGAACGCACCGGGGCGTTCACACCGCCCGCTTGAACTTGTTGATGTTCGTGACCGCCATCGTCGACGCTTCTCCAAAGGTCGAGCCGGAGGAGAGCCGGCTTCGGCTCCGGCGAAATCCCCTTTGTTGATCATTTCAGCGACACGCGCCGCCTCACGATGGAAGCGAGCGTGCGTCTCGACGCATTGTCTGTAGACGTCGAGCGAACCGTAGCGCCGTTTGGCTTCCCCATGCAGCCATTGGCCAAAGGGGCATTGATCATCAAGTCCGATCATCGGCGCGTCGATGCCGCGCCGCTTGTTCACCGCCGTCCGGAACGCGATCTTCCAGGCGACATGCGCCCCAACCGCCGCGTCGAAATCCATCGTCGATCTCCGTGACTTCTCTTGCGCGAATCTTGCGCGAAAGAGGCACGGAAATACGCGGGGCTGTCGGAGAGGGCGCTGGGCTCCTCTCCGACGCATACGGGCGGCGCTCAGAAGGTCAGAACGAGACGAGATCCTGATCGCGTCTTCGGCGTTCTTCGGAACTACATTGCGGGCGACGAAATCGTCCCAGTTTTTGAACTTGCCCTTGGCGCGCGCCTCGACGATGGCCTTGGCGCGGGCCGGGCCAATCTGGGGTAGCTTGTCGAGTTCGTCGGCGCCGGCGGTGTTCAGATTCGTCTTCTTGGCGGCCGGCGTCGCGGCTTTGGGCGTGGCGGCCGGGGCGGGAGAGGTCACGGCCGGAGCGGTCGCCTTCGGAGCGGTCACGGCGGGGACGGGGACGGCCGGCTTGGCCGGCGTCGCGGGCTGGGCGGTCTGCGCGAAGGCCGCGCCGGAGACCAGCGAAAGGGCGAGAGCGGCGGCGGCGAGACGTTTGGCGATCATTTGGTCATCTCCAAAGCCCGGCGCAGGCGGCGCGCGTCGGGATCGCGCGCCTGTCCGGACTATGTCGGGCGCACAAAAATTCGTGAGGAGTCGCGACGGAATCAAGGCGAAACCCTGCGCGGAAACGGGATTATTTTTCGTCGCCAAGGCTTCGGCGTTCAGGATAGGTTCAGCCCCTGCGCGCGGGGCGCGCTTTAAGGAAGAAGGCGGAATGGGCAGCGAAACGGCCGCGGTGAGCCTGGAGGGCGTCGGCGTCGCCTTCGGCGAGGGCGCGCGCCTTTCGCGCCGTCGGGCGGGTCGATCTGCGCGTCGCGGATCACGAGTTCGTCGCCATCGTCGGGCCGACGGGCTGCGGCAAGTCGACCTTGCTGAACGTGACGGCGGGGCTGCTGGCGCCGGCGGCGGGCGAGGCGCTTGTGTATGGGCGGCGCGTCGCGGGCGTGACGCGCGAGGCGGGCTATCTGTTTCAGGCCGACGCGCTGATGCCGTGGAAAAGCGCGCTCGACAATGTCGCTGTGGCGCTGGAGGTGGGCGGCGTCGCGCGCAAGGAGGCGCTGGCGCGCGGGCGCGCCTGGCTCGCGCAGGTCGGGCTCGCGGGTTTCGAGGCGCGCTATCCGCATCAATTGTCGGGCGGCCAGCGCAAGCGCGTGGCGATGGCGCAGATGCTGATCCGCGACCCGAAGATCCTTCTGATGGACGAGCCGTTCGGCCCGCTCGACGCGCAGACGCGCGCCTTGATGGGCGATCTGCTGCTCGATCTGTGGTCGAAGGACCGCAAGGCGGTGATGTTCGTCACCCACGACCTCGAAGAGGCGATCGCGCTCGCCGACCGCGTCGTGGTGATGTCGGCGGGGCCTGCGGCGACGCTGGTGAGCACGCATGTCGTCGATCTGCCGCGCCCGCGCGATCTCAACGAAATCCGGCTGACGCCGCGCTTNTCACGGCTGCAAAAGGCGATCTGGGCCGATTTGCGCGACGAGGTGCTGAAGACCTANCGGGCGCGCCGCGCAACCCCGCGACGCAGAGGAGAGCGCGGCGTGAGCGCGCGCGCCTTCTCCCGCGCCACCTTGCTCGCCTGGCAGATCGGCATCGCGCTGGCGCTGATCGCGCTGTGGCGGATCGCGACGACGACGACGCTGTTTGGCGATCCCAAGACCGTGCGGTTCTTCTTCTCGACGCCGGACGAGGTCGCCGCGCGGGTGTGGAAGATGTTCGCGACGGGCGAGATATGGAAGCATTTGTGGATCACCACGCAGGAGACCGCGCTCGCCTTCGTGATCGGCGCGGCGGCGGGCGTGGCGTTCGGCTTCGCGCTCGCGATGGCGCCGCTCGCGGCGGCGGTGCTCGATCCCTACATCAAGGCCGCCAACGCGCTGCCGCGCGTCGTTCTGGCGCCGATCTTCATGCTGTGGTTCGGGCTCGGCATCTGGTCGAAAGTGGCGCTGGGCGTGACGCTGGTGTTCTTCATCGTGTTCTTCAACGTCTATCAAGGCGTGAAGGAGACGAGCCCGGTGGTGATCGCCAACGCGCGGATGCTGGGCATGAACCGCGCGCAGCTGTTTCGCCACGTCTATTGGCCGTCGGCGATGTCGTGGATGTTCTCGTCGCTGCATTCCTCCGTCGGCTTTGCGATGGTGGGCGCGGTGGTGGGCGAATATCTGGGCTCCTCGGCGGGGCTGGGTTATCTGATCCATGAGGCGGAAGGCGTGTTCGACGTGACGGGCGTGTTCGCCGGCATGGCCGTGCTCGCGGCGTTCGTGCTCGTCGTGGATTTTCTGGTGACGCTGGCGGAGCGTCGCCTGCTCGCATGGAGCCCGCACGCCGCGCAGCGGTGAGAGGCGGGCCGACAAAGGATAGGGAGGAGCCCCATGAAGGCATTCACGAAACTCGTCGCCGCCGCCGCCTTCGTCGCGCTGGCGACAAGCGGCGCTTTCGCGCAGACGCTCGAAAAGACCAAGATCCGNCTCGGCGTCGGCGGCAAGGCGCTGCTTTATTATCTGCCGCTGACGGTGGCGGAGAAGAAGGGCTTCTTCAGNGATCGCGGCCTCGACGTCGAGATTTCGGATTTCGCGGGCGGCGCGAAATCGTTGCAGGCGCTGATCGGCGGCTCGGCCGATGTGGTGACGGGCGCCTATGAGCACACGATCCGCATGCAGGCCAAGGGGCAGGACATTCGCGCGGTGGTGGAGCTTGGCCGCTTCCCCATCGTTCTCGGCGTCAAGAAGGACGTCGCGTATAACGGCCCCGCCGACCTCAAGGGCAAGAAGATCGGCGTCACCGCGCCGGGCTCCTCGACCAACATGCTGGTCAATTTCGTGCTCGCCAAGGCCGGACTGACGCCGCAGGACGCGAGCTTCATCGGCGTCGGCTCGGCCGCCTCGGCGGTGGCGGCGATCAAGAAGGGCGAGATCGAGGCGATCTCGCATCTGGAGCCGGTGATCTCGATGCTGGAGCGCGAGGGGCTGATCCGCGCGGTCGTCGACACGCGCACGGAGGAGGGCACGCGGGCGCTGTTCGGCGGCGCCAATCCGGCCGCCGTGCTCTATATGAAGCAGGACTTCATCGAGAAGAACCCGAACACGACGCAGGCGCTGGTCGACGCTTTCGTGACGGCGCTGCGGTGGTTGCAGAAGGCCACGCCGGCGGAGGTCGCGGCGGTTGTGCCGGAGCAATATCTGCTCGGCGACAAGGCGCTTTACGAACTCGCTGTCGAAAAGTCGAAACCGTCCTATTCGGTGACGGGCGTGATCGATCCGGCGGCGATGCAATCGGCGGCCGACATGCTCGTCAAGTTCGACCCAGAGCTGAAGGACGCCAAGGTCGATCTGGCGAAGACGTTCGATCCGCGCTTCGCGAAGAAGGCGAACGAGACGATCAAGTAAGTCGCGCCCTCCGTCGCGAATCGCGCGGAGGGCGGCAGGGGCCGGGACGATCCGCGATGAATATCCTGACGCTGCAATCGCAGGTCGTGTTCGGCCATGTCGGCAACAGCGCCGCCGTCTTCGCCTTGCAGCGCGTGGGCTGCGAGACCTGGGCGGCGCCGACGGTGCTGCTGTCCAACCATCCCGGCTACGGACAGGCCAANAGCGCGCCCGTCGAGGCGTCGACGATCTCGGCGCTTGTCGAGGGGCTCGACGCCGTCGGCGCGCTGGCGCAATGCGACGGCGTCCTCACCGGTTATCTGCATTCGGCGCAGGCGGGCGAGGCGACGCTCGGCGCCGCGCTGCGGGCGAAGGCGGCGGGCGCGCTGTGGTTGTGCGATCCGGTGTTCGGCGACGACGGGCGCATCTACGCGCAGGCGAACGTCGTGGCCCTTCTTCGCGAGCGGGCGGCGCCGCAGGCCGACATTCTGACGCCCAATCTGTTCGAGCTGGAGACGTTGACGGACGTCGGAGTCAGCGATCTGGCGTCCGCGCGCGCCGCTATGAGAGCGCTGCGCGGGCCGGCGCGCCGGGTCGTGGTCTGCACCTCGTTCGACCGGCAGACGCCCCTGGACGCGCTCGACGCGCTGGCGCTCGATTCGGAAGGGTTCTGGCGCGTCCGAACGCGCCGGCTCGACCGGCGCTTCGAAGGGGCCGGCGATCTGTTTTCGGCTTTGTTTCTGGCAGCGTTTCTGGAAGGCGCGCCGCGCCGGACGCATTGGCGCGGGCGGCGGCCGGCGCGGCGGCCGTGCTGGCGGCGACGTCGGCGCTGGGACGGCGCGAGTTGGCGCTGATCGAGGCGCAGGACGCGATGGCCGCGGCCTTCGCCGCCGAGGCGTCGGCTGAGCGCGTCGGCGATCCGTGAACGGCGCGTTAACCCCACGAGGCTAGGCTCGCGGCGCCGTGCCGAGAGCTGCCTCGATGTCCAACGACTCCATCGTTTCCCGACGTGCGTTACAGCCTTGTGCTGCCGATCTTCAACGAAGAGGCGGTGCTGCCGGTGCTGTTGCAGCGCATCGACCGCCTGCTCGACGCGCTCGACGGACCGGCGGAGGCGATTTTCGTCGACGACGGCTCGCGCGACAGCTCGGCGATTTTCCTGCGCTTCAAGGCACAGCGCGATCCGCGCTATCGCTTCATCGGCCTGTCGCGCAATTTCGGCCATCAACCGGCGATCACCGCGGGCATGGACGCCGCGCGCGGCGAGGCCATCGTCGTGATGGACGCGGATTTGCAGGATCCGCCCGAGGTCGTGCTCGACATGGTGGCGAAGTGGCGCGAGGGCTTCGACGTCGTTTACGCGCGGCGCATCTCGCGCGAGGGCGAAAGCCGCTTCAAGTTATGGACGGCGGACGCCTTNTACAGGCTGTTGTCGCGCATGTCGGACGTCGACATCCCGCGCAATGTCGGCGATTTCCGCCTGATCGACCGGAAGGTTCTTGAGGCGTTTCGCGCCATGCCGGAGCAGGATCGCTTCGTGCGCGGCATGTTCGCCTGGCTCGGCTTCAAGCAGACGGCGATCGAGTTCGAACGGGCGGCGCGCGAGGCGGGCGTCACCAAATACAACTTCAAGCGCATGGCGCGGCTCGCGCTCAACGCTTTGATCGGNTTTTCGGACGCCCCGCTGAAGCTTGTGGTCGCCACCGGCCTCGGCGTCTCCGCGCTCTCGGGGCTCTATGGGCTCTATGTTCTGGCGCAGTGGGCGCGCGGCGACGAATTGGTGTCGGGCTGGACCTCGACGGTGCTGATCGTGTCTTTGCTCGGAGGCATGAACATGCTGATGACGGGCGTCGTAGGGCTTTATGTCGGGCGCATCCACGGCGAAGTGAAGCGCCGCCCGCTCTACGTCGTGGCCGAGCGTCAAGGCTTCTCGACGCAAGAGCGCTGCGGCTCCGCCGGCGAAGAGATCGGCGGCGGTCGCCGGGTCGCCTGACCCGCCGCGTTTCACCGTCGGCCCGAAAGCGCGTCCGGTCGCTCGCGGCCGGACGCGCTTTCGGTTTGAAGCACGCCGCCCGCGCCGCGCTTTCATCGTGGTCGCGGTTCGTCGAGCCCGGCTATGCGCGGGGCCCGACAAATCAGTCAACGCCGGGCGTGTCGCCGCCTTGTTTCGGCGCTTATCGTTTGCACCCGCGGTTGCGATAGAGCGTCCAGTCGCCCGCGGTCGCGACCGTCTCCAGCGGGCAGGGCGCGCGCGCCAGCAGAAAGCCGTTCTTCTGGCGCTGCGATCCGCGCGCGATGAAAACGTCGTAGGAGCCGGCGCGCCAGCCCGCCCAATCCAACGTTTCCGGCTCCCAATTCTCGCTTTGCAGGACGGCGGGCGTCTTGCCGGGGCGGAAGCGCACCACTTGCGGATGGAAGTAAGCGAAATTGAAGTCGACGAAGGCGCCGCGGGCGGCCTGCGCCCAGACCGGCCAATGCAAGTAGACGAAGGGGTTGCCGACGTCGCCGTTGGCGGGCTGATAGACGAGGCCAAGCGCGCGCTCGCCAGGTTCGACGGCGGCGAGAATGCGGTCGAAATCGCGGTCCTCGCGCGCGAAAGAGGCGATGCGCCAGGCGTGCATCGCAAGGCCTGCGCAGGCGCACAGGATCAGCGCGACATGCGCCTCGCGGGGCGAGCGCGCGCTCTGCGTCGGTTTCAGGCAAAGCGCCCAGAACGGCGCGAGGTAGAGGCCGAAGCGCTCGTACANAAAGCCGGTGTTCATCGCCGCGGAGACGCAAAACAGCTGGATGGCGACGACCGTGACGAACATAGCCAGCCCCGGCCCACGGGCGGGAGCAAGATTCATGCGCAGCGGCGCCAGCAACGCGACGACGGCGACGATGACGAAAGCGAGCTGCGCCTGAGCGCTCCAAACATGGATCAGCGCATTGGCGGGGCGCGCNNCCAGATCGGAGGCCCAAACATCACCGGGCTTGAGTCCTCCGGACCCACGAAAAGCGCGCAGAGCCATGAAGGCGACGAAGGCGCCCGTCAAAGCCACGGAAGGCCCGCAACGGCGCAGAGCCGTGGCGAGCCCGGCGCGCGGACCCGAGACGCTCGCCTCGCGCAGAGCGCGCTCAAGCACGATCGCGGCGCCGACGATCACGGCGAACACGAATTGCAAGCCGTGGCAGAACAGCAGAACGAGCCCACAGGCGACCAGAGCGAGGCCGCGGCGCAGGCTCGGGAGCGCGTCGAATCGCGTCGCCAGCCGGATCGCGACCAGCGTGACAGGCGCGGCGACGAGGAACGTGTAGAAGCCCCAACTCCAGCCGACGCCGAAAAAGCCGAGCAGAAACAGCCAATCGGCGCGTGGGTCGGCGCCCAGCTCGCGTCTCAGTCCTCGCGCCGCTGCGACNNAGGCCAGGAAAGCGAGCGTCATGACGACGCGCAGCGCCTCGCCTGGCTCGATCACGAAGGCGAGCGGCAAGGCGAGGCCGTAGCCGATCAGGTAGGGCGTGAACAGATTGACCCAGACGTCGCCGGCGAAGGGGCTCGCGCCGAGGATGAGGTCGCGCCACAGGGCGACCTGGCCGACATGCTGCGGCAAATCGACCATCGGCAGGCGCGGGGCGAACCAGAATGTCGAAGCGCCCAACAGCGTGGCGGCGAGGAAAGCGCGCGCTCGACGCCGGCGACAGGCGGGGCGAGCGGACGGGCGGCGACGGGCGAGGAGGCGAGAGACATCGCGCCATTTTCGCCGACGCCGCGTTACGTCCCGGTTAAGCCGGCGATCCGCCGCGCGATTTCCGCTCCGTGGCGCGGCGCTGACGCAGGGGCGCTGTCGTTGGGATTTTGTCAATAAGCCCGGACTAGTCTCACGCCGATCGGGCGGCGGCGACGCCGCATCCTGGAGTTTGCGCATGTCCCGCCTGTATGACGACCGCTTTTACGATTGGGTGAACCAGACCGCGCGCGCCTCGGCGCGGCTTCTNCTGCCGTTGGCGCTGGACGCGGCCCGTCCGGCGAGCGTCGTGGACGTGGGATGCGGCGAAGGCGCCTGGCTCGACGAGTGGCGTCGTCTCGGCGTCAGCGACGTGTCGGGCGTCGACGGCGATTACGTGTCGCGCGCGCGGCTGCTGATTCCGGCCGAGAACTTCGTCGCCGCCGACCTGTCGCGGGGCTTCTCGACGCCGCGTCGCTTCGATCTGGCGCAGTCGCTGGAGGTCGCCGAGCATCTGCCGCCGGCGTCGAGCGAGGAATTCGTCGACAGCATGTGCGGGCTTTCCGACGTGGTGATGTTCTCGGCCGCGCAGCCGGGGCAGGGCGGCGAGGGCCATGTCAACGAGCGCCGTCCCTCCGCCTGGGCGGCCGCGTTCGCGCAGCGCGGATATGGCGCCTATGACGCGATCCGCCCGGCGCTCGCGCAGCAATCGCGCGTGTCGCCGTGGTATCGCTACAACACCATCCTTTACGCCAACGAGGCCGGCGCGGCGCGCCTGTCGGAGGCGGCGCGGGCGACGCGGGTCGTCGATCTGCGCAAGCTCGACGAGGCCGGCGACCTTTTGTGGCGGGTGCGCAAGATCGCGCTGCGGCCGCTGCCGGTTGATCTGGTGACCAAGCTGTCGCGCGCGCGCTATCGCGTCGCCTGCGAATTGTCGCGTCTGGCGCCGCGGGCGGCCGGATGAGCCCGACGCTGCTCGGCGCGCTCGTCGCCTCCTCTTGCTGCGCCGCGTTCGGGCAGATTCTGCTCAAGCTCGGCGCAGACGGGCGCGAAGGCGTCGCGACCATCGTCAATCCGATGGTGTTCGGGGATTGACGCTCTATGCGCTCGGCATGGCGTTGTGGCTTTACGCCTTGTCGAAATTGCCTCTGTTCATCGTTTACCTTTACGGTGCTGACGCTCGCGCTGGTCGGGCTGCTGAGCGTCCTGGTTCTGGGCGAGCGGCCGAACGCCGCTGTGATGGCGGGGTGGGCGCTGGCGGCGGCCGGCATGGGCCTGATCTGGGTCGGCGCGCGCGCGGCGAGGGCGGGCGGTTGCGCGGCGGCTTCGGCGCCGTCATGGTGCGCGCCGCCGCTCAGGAGCCCGCCATGCGCCGTCGCTATCATGTTCTCGACGTCTTCACCGACACGGCGCTGACCGGAAACCCGCTCGCCGTCGTGCTCGACAGCGAGGGCCTCGACGACGCGCGGATGCAGGCCATCGCGCGCGAGTTCAACCTGTCGGAGACGGTGTTCGTGCGCGAGCCGCGCGATCCGGTGAACACCGCCGCGATCCGCATTTTCACGCCGGGGCGTGAATTGCCTTTCGCAGGACATCCAACGATCGGGACCGCAGTGCTTCTGGCGACTTTGCGCGCGCCGGAGATGGTCCGCGCGCAAGACCTGCAGATCGTGCTGGAGGAGCAGGTCGGCGACGTCGTGTGCGTGGCCCGCCACGCGAAAGGCNNGGCGCGGGCGAGCTTCACGCTGCCGCGGCTGCCGGAGGAGATCGCGCCAGGGCCCTCGCGCGAGGCCATCGCGGCGGCTCTGTCCCTCGACGCCGCGGACATCGGGTTTGACCGGCACCTTCCCACGGTGTTCTCGGCCGGCGTCGGCTTCACGTTCGTCCCGCTCGCCTCGCTCGACGCCGTGCGGCGNGCGCGGCCAAATCCTTCGGCGTGGAGCGCGATCCAGCCGCCCGATCACGCCAACGCCTTCGTCTACGCGCGCGGCGGCGAGCGTCCGGGGTCGGATTTCCACGCCAGGATGTTCGCNGCCCACCTTGGGATCGGCGAAGACCCGGCGACCGGTTCGGCGGTCGCGGCCTTCGCGGGGGCGCTGATGCGGTTTGAAGAGCCGCCGGACGGCGAGCATTCCGCGGTGATCGAGCAAGGCTTCGAGATGGCGCGGCCGAGCCTGATCACGCTCGGATTGAGCGTCGAGAGCGAGCGGCTCGTCTCCGCGACGATCGGCGGCGCGGCGGTGATGGTGATGCAGGGGACGCTGGAGGCGTGAGCGGATTCGAAATCACGCAGGCGGCCCGGCTGGAAGGGCGCCTGACGCCGTTCCGATGGGACTGGGCCGAGCGCGAGCGCGGCTGGATCGCGGCGCGTTGGGCGACCTTGCTGGCTGAAAAGCCGAAAATGTTCGACGGTCGCGTGCTCATGGCGCATCGCTGGGGCGTCGTCGACGGAACCTTCCGGGCCGAATATTTCGAAACGCGCTACGCGCCGTTCCTGTGCTGGCGGGAGGCGGGACGTCCNGCCGGGGTCGCCAATTGCTTCGCGATGGCGGCGCTGCGCTCCGCCGACGGCGCGTTCCTGCTCGGCGAGATGGGCNNCCACACCGCCAACGCGGGCAAAATCTACTGCCCGGCNGGCACGCCGGACCCAGAGGATGTGGTCGGCGACCGCGTCGACCTCGATTCCAGCGTGCTTCGGGAGCTGGAGGAGGAGACGGGCGTGACCGCCCGGGAGGTCGTCAGCGAGGCCGGCTGGACCATCGTGCAGGGCGAAGGCGTCGTCGCCTGCATGAAGCCGATGCGGATGGCCTTCGGCGCAAGCGAGGCGGTCGAGCGCATTCACGCCGCGCTGGAAGGACAGACGGACCGCGAACTGGCTCGCATCCATGTCGTTCGCCGCCTGGACGGNCTCGATCCCGCCCGCACGCCGCCTTTTCTGGCCGCATATCTGGAACGCACGCTGGCGCGTTAGCGGTCGCCCTGGCAAGGCGTTCGCGCGCGGCCCGACGAAACGGCTCTCCCTCATTCGCGTTCGCAGCAAGCTAACGAATAATTTAGCCGGTTGTTAGGAGAAGTCCCGCTAGGTGTAACAGGCAATCTGATCGTTGGGCACTGCAATGCAAAAATCGCTACGTTCATCCCTGGCCAAGGCGCGGCTCGCGGCGGGCCGATTCCGGCGCGATTCCCGTGGGTCGATCGCTCTGATGTTTTCGATCGGGCTTCTGGCGATCTTCACGCTTGTGGGCGCCGGAGTGGACTATGCGCGTCTTGCCGCCGCCAAGGTCGCCCTTCAGAGCGCGACCGACTCGGCGGCGCTTGGGGTGGCGGGCGCCGGCGGCGCGGCGGGACTAACGCCGGCCAACAGATGGCGGCGCAGATCNGTCGCCGCGAACTACACGGCCTATCCGGTCACGGTGGTGGAGTCGGAGCCTGTCGACGCAACCGGTTCGACGTCCTTCGTGATCGAGGCGCGCATCGACGTGCCTCTCAATTTCGGTGGGTTCCTGGGTTTCAAGTCCTGGCCGATCTCTGCGCGCGCGACCGCGGTCGCCGCCGGCGGGCCGACGACATATGAAGTCGCGCTCGCGCTCGACAACACCGGCTCGATGGCCGCGTCGATGTCGGACCTGCGGACAGCCGCGACGAATTTCGTCAACAAGGTGATGACCAGTCCGAAGGTCAAGGTGAGCGTCGTGCCCTATGTGGCGGCCGTGAACCCTGGTCTTGACAGCCCCTCTGTGATCGACATGCCGACCGACTATCCGCTCGGCATCTGGAACGGCGACATGCTGCGTTGGCAATGGCTGACGATGGGAGCGGGCTGCACGCCCGCCTGGGGGCCGGGCGGAAACCCGATCCCGCCGTCCGGCTCCAGCAGCTCGGGCGACGTCGGAGGATCGGCGATCGATCTGATCGAGATCCTCAATCCATTTCGTCGTATCGCACGCGCCGTGTTCGGCGTCAGCGAGGCGCGCGCGGACATGACGGCCCGCACGACGCCGCCGTTGAACCTGAGCAAGCAGACATCTCCCTCCACAGGCAAGACCTATATGATTCCCGACGGTTTCGCGCCGATCTGGGTGAACCCGGCGTCGCCGCAGGATACGGCCGGCTGCGATTGGCTCGCCAACAGCGTCGTCGCCGTCCATGGNCTGTTCGGGCGCATCAAGACCGCCGGCGGCGCTGTGGCTAAGTGGAAGGGATGCGTCGAGGCCAGGCCGTCGAAGGTCGAGATCCAGTTCGTCAAGGACAGCTGGGGTTGGTCCGCGCCGACGGTGGATGATTTAGACGTCAAGGAGACGCCGCCCGATCCCAGCGACCCGAACACGCTGTTCGTGCCGTATTTTTGGCCGGACGAGCCGGATATCGACCCGGCGACCGGCGGCGCGCGCGCGCCCGGCGTCTATTCGTCGGCCGTCGGGGGCTTCCACAACAATTATCTGAGCGACGGCACGTTGCCGGGAGGCTGGAACTGGACGTCGCCCTGGCCGACGGACTCGTTGCTGCGGCCGTTGTTCAAGTATGACGGAACCACCGCCGCGGTGGTGAAGGAGACCTGGCCCAATACGGTCGGTCCCAACGCGTCCTGCCCCGACGCCGTTCTCCGGCTCACCAACAATCTGGCGACCGTTCGCGCCAAGATCGCCGACAGCGGCTATTGGTACAATGGCGGCACCGTGATCTCTGAGGGGATCATGTGGGCCTGGCGCACGCTGTCGCCGCTCGCGCCTTACGCTGATGGCCAGGCGTGGGACCGCCGGNNCAACAAGAAGGTCATCGTTCTGATGACCGACGGCGTCAATGGTCTGGCCACCAATGGCGGCGACGCGAGCGAGGGCAAGTCGGACTATTCCGCTTACGGCTATCTGGGCGCGACGCGCATGCGCTACGCCAACAACGTGACGAATTTCGACGATCTCGCCACGTTCCTAGACGGCAAGACGCGCGCGGCCTGCGCCAACGCGAAGGCGGCCGGGATCACGATTCACACCATCCTGTTCAATCACGGCTTGGACGCGACCCAGACGGCGCGCGCGACCAAATTGCTGACCGATTGCGCGACGACGCCGCCGAACTTCCATCTGGCGACGGACCTGGCGACGCTCAACGCGGCCTTCACCAGCGTCGCGACGGGCGTCGGCAACGTGCGGCTCGTGAAATAAGCCACGCGCGCGCGGACGGAGGCTGGCGCCTCGCCGATCCGCGCGATCGCTCGCAGGGTAGCCGTGCCGCTTGCGCGAGGCCGCCACCAGGCCGCGCGCCTCGGCGTCGCGGCCCGCGGCGCATGCATCCTGAGCGGCTTTGATCTCGACGCCGATACGGTCGTAGACGGATTGGCCGACATGGCCGGTGGCGAGGTCGTTGTCCTGAATCGCCTTCCAGCGCGCGACGTCCGCCGCGCAACCGGACCCTTCGGGCAGCTTGAAGCCCTCGGGCGTGACGCCGAGCGCGGCGGAGCGGGCCGGCGGCGAGGCGGCCGCCTCAGGGGCGGGCGCGGCGGCGTTGCAGCCGGAAAGCGCAAGGGCGGCGAAGGAGGCGAACAAGGCTCGGCGCATCGAAGGCTCCATAGCAAGCGAATCATTCCGGGCGAGTGAGCGGCCGGGCGGGGCGCGCGTCAATGCGGCGGCGCGACCCTATTGGGCCCGCGCGGCCCGCTTGCCCTTCGCCGCGTCCCCGGGTAAGTCTTGCGCATTCGCGTTTTGCGAGAGGATCACCGTGGCGAGCTTCGCCCTGCGTCAGAGCCAGACGACGACCGCGCCGCAGCGCGGATCGCAGGCGCTCGCGCGGCGCGCGTGGACGCGCGCGCTCCTTCTCCTTAGCCGCCCCTGAGAGCCGGCCGGGCCGATCGCCTGGGCCCTCAGGGGAGCACGATATTTTCGCGAACCGTCCCACCGGACCCTCCGTCATTTTCGCCGCGCATCGCGCCCGGCCCGCCATCGGACAATCTTCATGACCGCCCAGACCATGACCAACCAGAACCGGGTCATCATTTTCGACACGACCTTGCGCGACGGCGAGCAATCGCCGGGCGCGTCGATGACTTTCGAGGAGAAGCTGGAGGTCGCGCATCTGCTCGACACGATGGGCGTCGACGTGATCGAGGCGGGTTTTCCGATCGCTTCGGAAGGCGATTTCGAGTCCGTTTCNGAAATCGCGCGCCGGGTGAAAAGCGCGACCGTGTGCGGCCTGTCGCGCGCCGCGCCCAACGACATCGACCGCTGCGCGGCGGCCGTGAAGCATGCCCGGCGTCCGCGTATCCACACCTTCATCTCGACCTCGCCGGTCCATATGAAGCACAAGTTGCAGAAGACGCCGGAGCAGGTGCTCGAACTGGTGACCGCGCAGGTGACGCGCGCCCGCGGCCATGTCGAGGACGTGGAGTGGTCGGCCGAGGACGCCACGCGCACCGAGATCGATTTCCTGTGCCGCTGCGTCGAAGCGGCGATCCGCGCCGGCGCGACCACCATCAATCTGCCCGACACCGTCGGCTACACCGTCCCGGCCGAATATGCGCAGATGTTCCGCACCGTGCGCGAGCGGGTGCCGAACTCGGACAAAGCGATCTTCTCCGTGCATTGCCACAACGATCTCGGAATGGCCGTGGCCAACACGCTTGCGGGGTTGGAGGGCGGCGCCCGTCAGATCGAATGCACGATCAACGGCATCGGCGAACGCGCCGGCAACGCGGCGCTCGAAGAAATCGTCATGGCCATGCGGGTGCGCGCCGACAAGCTGCCCTATGAATGCAACGTCAAGCCGCACATGCTGACGCGCGCCTCCAAGCTGGTCTCGGCGGTTTCGAGCTTCCCGGTGCAATACAACAAGGCCATCGTCGGGCGGAACGCCTTCGCGCATGAGAGCGGCATCCACCAGGACGGCATGCTCAAGAACGCGCAGACCTACGAGATCATGACGCCCGAATCCGTCGGCGTTCAGAAAACATCTCTGGTGATGGGCAAGCACTCCGGGCGACACGCCTTCAAGGAGAAGCTGAAAGAGATGGGCTATGANGCGGGCGACAACGCCTTGAACGAGGCGTTCACGCGTTTCAAGGCGCTGGCCGACGTCAAGAAGCATGTCTATGACGAGGACATCGAGGCGCTGGTCGACGACGAGATCGTCCATGCGCAAGAGCGCGTCAAGGTGATGTCGCTCACCGTGATCGCCGGAACGATGGGGCATCAGTCCGCGACGCTGACGCTCGACGTCGAGGGCCGGCACGAGACGGTGCAGACGACCGGCAACGGGCCCGTCGACGCGATCTTCAACGCGATCAAGGCGATCATCCCGCACGATGCGACGCTNGGGCTGTATCAGGTGCAGGCGGTCACCGAGGGAACCGACGCCCAAGCGGAGGTCGCCGTGCGCCTCTCCGACAAGGAGGGCCGCAGCGTCACCGGCAAGGGCGCCCATAACGACACGCTCGTCTCCTCGGCGCGCGCCTATATCTCGGCGCTGAACAAGCTTCAGGCCAATCGTGGCCGCAAGCGCGCCGTGCAGATGGACGCCGGCGTCTAGGCAAGACGAGGCCCGGTTCGGCGCAATGCGCCAAAGATTTGGGGAGGCCCGCGCCTCCCTCTTTTCGTTTCCAAAACTCTGGACCAAAATCATAGCCTTCAAAAACGGAGGCATTGATGCGCATAGTGTTTGTGACGGCGGCCGCGATGGGGTTGGCGGGCTGCGCGACCGTGACGCGCGGAACGACGGACCAGATGCAAATCCAGTCGGAGCCGTCNGGCGCCTATGTGCGCACCTCGCTGAACCAGAGCTGCACGACGCCTTGCACGCTTCAGGTCGGCCGCAGNGACGAATTTTCGGTCGTCATCTCCAAGCCCGGCTATGCGACGCAGGAGGTCCAGGTCCGCACCCAGATCGCCGGCTCCGGCGCGGCGGGGTTCGCCGGAAACATCATCGCGGGCGGAGTCGTCGGCATGGGCGTCGACGCGGCTACGGGCGCGACTCTGGAACATGTGCCGAATCCGGTGCGTGTCACCCTGCGTCCGGCCGGGCGTGGAGCGGGGCGAGGCTGGTCGGCTCCAGGCGGCTGATTTTCTACACCCTGCGGTCGCAAAGGGGTGGACAGGGGCGGGGGCTTTGCTACTTCCCGCTCGCTCGCGGCGGGGTAAGCCTCCGCCGCGCCGCGAATGGGCGCATAGCTCAGTTGGTAGAGCAGCTGACTCTTAATCAGCGGGTCCTAGGTTCGAGCCCTAGTGCGCCCACCATTCGCGATCCCGAACAAGCCGTCGCATTTCGTCGTTCCTTCGCCAAACCGCAGCGCTTGGACGGGCGAGCGATTGGTGTCCGCAGGCCTGCGCCCGCTCGACTTTACACTCTCGCCAAGCGAAATTTCGTCTGTCCCGCCCTCGCGGTCGCGCGTTTCGGCGCGCAAGCGAGTCTTGCCCAATTGCATCCGCATGCGAGTCGATGAAACGGACCTTAATCTTGTCCGGCGTCCCGACACCGGTCGGCGCGTGCGGCTGTTCATCGTCTGGATGCGGCGCGCAGGGGCGACTCCGCTGGGTTTCGTCGCGCTCGCGGCGGCGATCTGGTTGTGCGCAGCGGCGGTGTGCGGCGCACGCGCGGAGGCTGTGTCGGCGGCCGAGCTGCAAAAGATCGAGGAGGCGCGCGGCGCGCTCGATCGCGTCGAGAAGCGTCAGGAAGAGGAGCAGAGCAGTTTCGACGGCTTGCTGGCGTTGCGCGACAGCCTGTCGCCGACGCGCGACGAGCTGCGCGATCTGACGGGCGTCCTTCAACAGCGCCTGAGCGCGGCGCAGGCCCGTCTCTCGGAGCTTGGCCCCGCGCCGGCGGCCGGCGCGCCGGCGGAGGCCGCCGCCGTGGCCGCGCAGCGCAAGGCGATGCAGGGCCTCGTCAACGAAATCGACTCCTATCACCGCACCGCCCGCGCGCTTCAGGTGCAGGCCGACCAGTTGTGGGACGATCTGACCGATGATCGGCGCGATCTCTTCAACACGCGCATTTTCGAACGTCACAGCAGTTTTGTGAATCCGGCGTTTTGGCGCGACGTGTTTCGCGAAAGCCTGCCGGACTTCAAGAGCCGAGCCGGGCGCGAGCTGACAAAGCTGCATGACGGCGTCGAAGTCAGAAAAGGCTGGCCACGGCTGCTCGCGCTTGGCGCGATCGCCACCGCCTTTACGGGGCTTCTCGGCGCTGCGCATGCCTGGCTCGCCAGACGGCGGCGCTCGTTGCCGGCGCGTCAGGCNGCCGGCGCAGGCCCATTCAAGACCGATCTTGTGATCCATGCGGCGATCGTCTTCGCGATGCGCGCCGTTCCCTTCGTCGCCGTGGCGGCGTTGATGTGGGTGTCCGTGACCAATTGGGATCTGGCGCCCGACGAAGTCGATTCTTTTCTGGAGGGCGTGGCGGGGTCGCTCGCGGTGCTGGGCGTCGGCGTGGCCGCAGGAAGCGCGGCGTTCTCGCCGACGGCGCCCGAGTATCGCATCGTCGAGACGACGGACTCCGGAGCGCGGTTGGCCTCGCGCGTTCTCAACGTGACGCTGGCGATCTATGTCGTCGGCCTCACTGTTCTGGGCGCGATCAACATGGTGTCGGCGCATGTGGCGATGACGATGACCGTCACCGGCCTCACCGCGCTCGCGGTGCTGGCGGCGGGAGGAACGCTGCTCGCCTTCGCGCCGGCGGCCCGCGGAAGAACCTGCGCATGGCGTGTTCAAGGCGCCGCTGGAGTTGTTGCGCCGATTCTCTGGCTGATCGCGTCGACCGTCGTCGTCGCGCTGCTGTTCGGCTTCATCGCCTTCGCCGGCTTTATCGTCGGGCGGGCTCTTGCGACCGCGGTGATCTTGTGTCTGGCGATCCTGACTTACGCCGCGATCGACACGATCTTCTACGACGCGATCGCGCCGGGCACGCGGGCGAACCGACGCATCGCCTTGTTGTTCGGCCTCAAGCCTACGACGGTCGATCTTCTCGGCACGATCGTCGCGGGCGCGTTGCGGGTCGCCACCGTCGTTCTCACCGTCCTCGTGTTGTTCAGCCCTTGGGGCATCGAGTTCGGGCAGATCGACCCGTTCGACGACGTGTTGTTCGGCCTTCGGATCAGCGATTTGCGCGGTTGGTTCGGCGCGGCGGGCGTGGCGATCGCGGTTTTCACGGTCGGGCTTGTCGCGACGCGCCTGTTCGTCTCATGGCTCAATCGCCAGTTGCTGCCGCGCACCGCCTGGAATCCGGGCGTGCGCCATTCGCTGACGACGGTGGCGGGCTATGCGGGGTTCGTCGGCGCGCTGGCGCTGGCGCTGGTGCAGGCCGGCGTGCAGATCCAGAACGTCACGCTGGTCGCCGGCGCGCTTTCGGTGGGCGTCGGCTTCGGCCTGCAACAGGTCGTGTCGAACTTCGTCGCCGGCCTGATCGTGCTGGCCGAGCGTCCCATTCGCGTCGGCGACACGGTGGTGGTGAAGGGCGAAGAGGGCGAGGTGCGCAACATCAGCGTGCGCGCGACGGAGATTCTGCTCGCAGAGAACTCCACCATCATCGTTCCGAACTCGGACATCATCTCCTCTACAGTCAAAAACAGAACCTTCATCGATCCCGAACATCGCGTGACGGTGCGGTTCGTTCTCTCGCACGACGCCGATCTTGCGCTATGCTTCGAGAAACTGCGCGCGATCGCCGAGGCGCATCCCCATCTGGTCTCGTCCAGACCGGCGCGCGTGTTGATCAAGTCCGTCTCCGAAGTCGGCATTGAGGTCGAGACGACCGCGATGTGCGACGCGGTGTCGAACATGGCGACGACGCGGTCCGATCTTTACTATCAGGCGATCGCCGCGTTCCGCGCCTGCGGCGTCGATCTCGCCCGGGGCGCGCCGAGCGCCCGCCCGCGCTGCCGTGGTCGATGCTTGAGCCGGGACGCCCGGCCACCGCGATTTTCATCCCCGACACGGCTGGAAGGCGTGGACGGGCGCTCGCGCCGCATTGGCGGGCGGGGCGGGGGCTGATAGGAGCCCCTGCGACAGCAAGGCGTGGGCGCCTGCGTGACGATCGGGACTGAAGGTTATGACGCAATCGGGGCGCAGGCGCATCGCGACGGCTTCAGCAGCGTGTTCGGCGCGCTGGTGGCGACGCTGGGCTCGGCGGTGGGGCTCGGCAACATCTGGAAATTTCCGACGCTGACCGGCTCGAACGGCGGCGCGGGCTTTCTGCTCGTCTATCTCGGCGCGACGCTGCTGGTGGGCGTTCCGGTGCTGATCGCCGAGACCATGATCGGCCGCGCGGCGCGCGCTGACGCGGTGAGCGCCTTCGAGAAGCTCGCACCGGGCAAGCCGTTCTGGACAATCATCGGCTGGATGGGCTTTTGCGCGTCGTTTCTGGTGATGGCCTTCTATTCGGAGGTGGCGGGCTGGGTTTACGCCTATATCGCCAAGTCGCTGACCGGCGAGATCGCCACCACCGACCCGAAGGCGGCCGCCGCGATCTTCGGCAAGCTCGTCGCCGATCCGTGGCAGGCGCTGCTCTGGCAATGGGTGGTGCTGGGCCTTTGCGGGTCGATCATCGCATTCGGCGTGTCGAAGGGCATCGAGGCGGTGACGAAGCGGCTTATGCCGCTGCTGTTCGTGCTGCTGATCGCCTTGTGCGCGCGCAGCCTCACCTTGTCGGGCGCGGGGCAGGGGCTTTCCTTCCTGTTCTCCCCGGATTTCTCGAAGATCACGCCGGCGGTGATGCTCACCGCGCTCGGCCTCGCCTTCTTCAAGCTGTCGCTCGGCATGGGCGTGATGCTCACCTATGGCAGCTATTTCCGCGACAACCAGAACATCCCGGCGACGGCGACGCGCGTGGCGCTGGCCGATCTTTCTGTGTCGATGCTGGCGGGCGTCGCGATCTTTCCGGCGGTGTTCGCCTTCGGCTTCGAGCCGGCGGCGGGGCCGTCGCTGGTGTTCATGACGATCCCGGCGGTGTTCACCTCGATGCCGGGCGGCACGATCTTCATGACGCTGTTCTTCCTGCTCACCGCGATCGCTTCCGTCGGCGCGATCCTGTCGCTGCTGGAGATGCCGGTCTCGGTGCTGTCGGAGCGCTTCGGCATGGGGCGCAAGCCGGCGGCGCTGGCGACGGTGGCGGGGATCGGCCTGCTCGGCGTGCCGGCGGCGCTGTCGCAGGGCGTGATGGCGAACGTCAAGCTGTTCGGCATGACGGCGTTCGATCTGTTCGACTTCGTCGAAACCNNGAACATTCTGCTGCCGGTCGGCGGCATTCTGATCGCAGTGTTCGTGGGCTGGGTCTACGGCCTCGCCGAACCCGAAAAGCGGATGGCGACGGACGGGACGCCGATGCAGCGCATGGCGATGCGCGCCGCGTTCTTCCTGATCCGCTACGTCGCGCCGCTCGCCATCGCCGTTGTGTTGCTGAACGGGCTCAAGGTGTTTTGAGGAGGCGTCGAGACGTCGCTCGTCGCCGGCGGCTAAGCCCTCGCCGCCGACGGGCGCGCCCGAACGATTGGGCCGCGATGTCTGGAACGCCTCTCGCGTGAGGGAAAATTCCCCTATTCTCCAAAGCTGAATTTACGAGAACAATCGGCGAACAAAGGGGCGCCGATGCGATTCTTCGGGCATTCGGGACAGAAACCGGACAAGAGCGACTGGCAAAAGCTGGACGAGCATCTTGTCGCGGTCGCCCGGCTCTCTCGGGAGCGCGGCGCCCGCATTGGCCTGGCGAGGGCGGCTTTTCTTGCTGGTCTTCTCCACGACGTCGGCAAATACACGACGGCGTTCCAGAAGCGGCTTGAGGGCGGCCCCGCGGTCGACCATTCGACCGCTGGCGCGCATCTCATATGGTCCGGCGCCGCGCGGCCGGATCGCGCGCTGGCCGAACTCGCCGCTTATGCGGTTCTCGGTCATCATGCCGGGTTGCCGGACAGGATCGGCGGCCCGGGCTCGTTCGACAGCCGGATCGAGGCCTATGTCGACGCGCTCGATCCCGCCTGGCGCTCGGAGCTTGCGCCTTTTTCGACGGCTTCGCGCTCGACGCGCTCGTCAAGCCGGNNCCGGCGGAAACGCCGCTTTGCGGTGGCGACGCTTGGCCGACTCTTGTTCTCCTGTCTTGTCGACGCGGATTTCGTCGATACGGAGCGCCATTACTCTTGCCTCGAAGGAGCGCAGGTCGACCGCGTCTGGCCGGGCTTGCCCGACATTCTGCCTGCGTTGACGCGTCGTTTCGACGCCCATATGGCNGGCCATGCCCGAGCATGGGAACTCAACGCGACGCGTCGCGACATTCTCGCCCATGCGCGCGCCCGCGCCGCAGAGCCGCGCGGACCTTTCACTTTGACCGTGCCGACCGGCGGCGGCAAGACGCTCGCCTCTCTCGGTTTCGCGCTCGACCATGCCCGCGCGCATGGGTTGCGGCGGATCATCTACGCCATTCCCTACACCTCGATCATCGACCAGACCGTGGACGTCTTCCGCAAGGTTCTGGGCGAGGCCGTGGTTCTGGCGCATCATTCGGGGATCGAACANAGACAGCCCGCGCGGCGGGGCGAGCGCAGCCTGCGCGACAAGGCGCGGCTGGCGATGGAGGACTGGGCGGCGCCGATCGTCGTCACCACAAACGTGCAACTGTTCGAGAGCCTGTTCGCCGCGCGTCCGTCGCGGGCGCGCAAGCTGCACAACATCGTCGACAGCGTGGTGATTCTCGACGAGGCGCAGACGCTGCCGCGCCGACTGCTGGCGCCCGCTGTGAGGATGATCGATGCGCTGACGACNGACTTTCGAGCGTCCGTGGTGTTGTGCACCGCGACGCAGCCCGCCTTCGACAAGCGCGTCCTCAAGGACGGGCTGGCGTTGGAGGGGCGCGAACTCGCGCCCGATCCGAAAGGCCTCGCGCGTCGCCTCGCCCGCGCCACGATTCGCGACGTCGGGCCGCTCGACGACGCGGCGCTGACGGCGGCGCTTGCGCACGAGAGGCAGGCGCTCTGCATCGTCAACAGCCGCCGCCACGCGCTGGCGCTGTTTCGCGCCGCGCGGGAGCAGGGCGTCGAAGACCTTCTTCACCTCTCGACCCGACAATGCGCCGCCCATCGCCGCGCCTTGCTCGCCACGATACGGGAGCGCCTGAATGCNGGGGCGCCGTGCAGGGTCGTCGCGACCAGTCTCGTCGAGGCGGGCGTCGATCTCGATTTTCCGAAGGTTTGGCGCGCGCGGGCGGGGCTCGACCAGATCGTCCAGGCGGCGGGCCGTTGCAACCGCGAGGGCGAGNNCGCGGCAGGGCCGAGCTTGGTCGCGGTCTTCGACGCGCCCGACCATCCGCCGCCGGCCGAGATCGGCGGATTGGTGGCGGATATGAGACGGATGCGCGCGCATGACGATCTGCTGTCGCTCGACGCCATCGAGAACTATTTCGAGGAGGTCTACTGGCGCATGGGCGAGCGGCTCGACGCCGAGCGCATTCTTTCCTGTTTCGAGATGTCGATCCTGAAGGGAACGAATTTCGGCTACCGCACCGCGGCGCAGAGATTTCGCATGATCGAGAGCGGCATGGAGCCGGTGATCGTTCCCTATGACGCGGCCGCGCGCCGCGTGATCGAGGAGCTTGGCGTGAAGGCGATCCTGTCGGGCGCGCTGGCGCGCGGGTTGCAACCCTATCTCGTTCAGGTTCCGCCACAGGCGCGCCGGCTGTTGCTCGACGCGGGCCACGTCGCTTTCGCGGAGCCGGAGCTGCGCGCGGACCAGTTTGCTGTGTTGCGTTGGGAGGGGCTCTATGACGCGGAGGTCGGGCTGGTTTGGGAAAACGGGGAATTTCTGAGTTCCGAGATGAGCCTCATCTCGTAGCCGAAGCGCAGCGCAAACGACGCCCGTTCGCCGCGACGGCGAACCGATCACGAAGGGAAAGGCATGGCCTACGGAATCCGCCTGCGCGTGAGCGGCGACCATGCGTGCTTCACTCGGCCGGAGTTGAAGACGGAGCGCGTCTCCTACGACGTGATGACGCCGTCCGCCGCGCGCGGCCTTCTCGAAGCCATCCATTGGAAGCCGGCGATCGCCTGGGTGATCGACGCGATCCATGTTCTTGCGCCGATCCGCTTCCAGTCGATCCGACGCAACGAAGTCGGCGCCAAGATCTCCGCCGACAAGGCGACGACGGGCATGAATCGCGGCTCCATCGAAGGGCTCGGCCTGTGCGTCGAGGACGAGCGCCAGCAACGCGCCGCCACAGTGCTCGTCCAGCCCGATTATCTGATCGAGGCGCATTTCGTGATGACCGATCGGGCCGGGCCGGCCGACAGCGTCGGCAAACATCTCGACATGTTCAATCGCCGCGCAGCGCGGGGCCAGTGTTTCCACCAACCCTGCCTCGGCGTGCGCGAGTTTCCGGCTCGCTTCGAGCCGCTGGCTCTCGACGCGCCGATCCCGCAGGCGCGCGACAAGACGCCCGCGCTCGGCTTCGGCGCGCCGCGCGATCTTGGCTTGATGCTGTGGGACATCGACCACGCCGCGCCGGGGCGCCCTTCGATGTTTTCCGCGCCCGATTGGAGAGCGGCGTCATGCGCGTGCCGGCGCCCGGCGCGCCGGAGATTCTGCGATGAGCGTCCTTTCCGCCCTTGTGCGCGCCTATGAGCGCTTGCCCGATCCGCCGCCTTTCGGCTTTTCGATGGAGAAGATCGGTTTTGTCGTGTCTCTTCGTCCCGACGGCGCGGTCGCGCATGTCGTCGATCTGCGCGATGCGGTCGGCAAGAAACGGGTCGCGCGGACGATGCTGGTTCCCCAGCCGGTCAAGCGCACCGTGGCTGTGTCGCCCAATCTGTTGTGGGACAAAACCGCCTATGCGCTCGGCGTGACGGCGGGCGAAGGCAAGCGGACGGCGCAGGAGCACGCCGCCTTCGTCGAGCGGCACGAGCGTCTGCTCGCGGGCGTCGAGGACGAGGGCTTCGCGGCGCTTCTCGCCTTCCTGAGCGGCTGGTCGCCGGAGCGATTCGACGCGCTGGGATGGCCGGCGGAGATGAAGGATCAGAACGTCGTCTTCGCGCTCGAAAGCGAGCGGTTGGCNGGGGTCTATCTGCATGATCGACCGGCGGCGCGGTCGCTGATCGCGCGGGAGGGCGGCGAAGGGACCGGGCGGGCTGCTATCTGCCTCGTGACCGGCGAACGCGGCCCTGTCGCGCGTCTGCATCCGTCGATCAAAGGCGTGTGGGGCGCGCAGACGGCGGGCGCGGCGCTCGTCTCCTTCAACCTCGACGCCTTCGCCTCCTACGGCCACGAACAGGGCGACAACGCGCCGGTGAGCGCCTATGCGGCCTTCGCCTACGCCACGGCGCTCAACCGATTTCTCGACCGCGACAGCGGTCGCCGCCTTCAGCTCGGAGACGCCAGCGTGGTGTTCTGGGCGGATTCGGAAGACGCCGTCGCCCGCGCGATGGCCGAGGAGATGTTCCGCCAGATGATCGATCCGGCGCAGCTCTCCGGCGACGACAAGGCGACGCTGGCTGACGANGCGACGCAGGAGCGGGTTAAGGAGGATCGGGCCGCGACAGCCGAAATCCGGGACAAGCTGCTGCGGATGGCGCGCGGCGAGGCGCTTGACCAGATCGAACCGCGGCTCGCGGCCGGCGTGCGGTTCCATGTGCTCGGCCTGGCGCCGAACGCCGCGCGGCTTGCGGTGCGCTTCTTCTACGAAGACGATTTCGGCGCGCTCGCCAAACATTATCGCGATTGGCTTGGCGACACGACGCTCGAACCCCTGCCCGCCGACAGACCGCTTCCCGCGTTCCGGCGTCTCGCGCTGCGCACCGCGCCGGCGATGAAGGACCGCAACGGCGTGGCGACGTTCGACGCCAAGGCGGCGTCGCCGCTTCTCGTCGGCGAGCTGCTGCGCGCGGCGCTGACGGGCGCGGCGTTTCCGGTCTCGCTGCTGTCGTTGCTGCTGATGCGCGTGCGCGGCGATCATCACCTCGACGCCTCGCGCATGGCGTTGATCAAGGCGATCATCGTGCGGCGCCTGCGCCTCGCCGGAAAGCTGCCTCCGCGTCCCGACGGGACGCCCGACAAGGAGTATCTGATGCGCTCCGATCCTGAAGACGCCAACGACGCACGTCGCCTCGGCCGGTTGTTCGCGGTCATCGAGCGCGCGCAACGCGCAGCGCTCGGCGAGAACCTCAGCGCCACCGTCGCCGACAAGTTTCTCGCCGCCGCCTCAGCGACGCCGGGGCGCCTGTTCCCCAGTCTGATTCTGGCGGCGCGCACGCATCACGTCAAACGGCTGCGCAACGGCCATTCCGACGCCGACTGGATCGCGTCGAGCGAGGAGGCGCGCAAAATGGCCTCGATTCTCGATCGCGACATCGGCCGCCTCGTCGCGCCCTTCGGCGAGCGCGGGTTTCCCGATCAGCACTCGGCGGAAGAGCANGGGCTTTTCCTGATCGGTTACTACCAGGAGCGTTGGGGCAAGAGCCCCAAAGCGGCGCCGGACGCCGAGATCGCCATCACCGAGACCGACAACGAGGAGAGCGCGTCGTGACCGCCATCGAGAACCGCCACGAATTCGTTTACCTGTTCGACATCGTCAACGGCAATCCGAACGGCGATCCCGACAGCGGCAACATGCCGAGGCAGGACCTCGATTCGCAAAAGGGCCTCGTCACCGACGTCGCGCTCAAACGCAAGATCCGTAATTATGTCGCGCTGAAGCAGGGCGGCGTCGCGCCGAACGCGATCTACATGCAGGAACGCGCCATCCTCAATCTTCAGCATCAAAAGGCCTATGACGCGCTCAAGCTGAAGCCGGACGCCAAGAGGCTTCCGAAGGAGGAAGACAAGGCGCGCGCGGTGACGCGCTGGATGTGCGACAATTTCTACGATGTGCGCGCGTTCGGCGCGGTGATGACCACGGAAATCAACGCTGGACAGGTGCGCGGCCCGGTGCGGCTTNNCGCGCTTTCGGTCGATCCGGTGACGCCGCAGGAAATCACCATCACGCGCTCGTCGGTGACCAACGAGAGGGACGCGGAGAAAGAGCGCACGATGGGGCGCAAATACATCGTCCCCTACGGCCTCTATCGCTGTCATGGCTACGTCTCCGCCAATCTCGCCGGCGACGCGACCAAGGGCACGGGATTTTCGCAAGCCGATCTCGACCTGCTGTTCGAGGCGCTGGTCAATATGTTCGAGCATGATCGCTCGGCTGCGCGCATGGAGATGAACGCGCAGCGTCTGATCGTCTTCAAACACGGCTCGAAGCTGGGCGATGCGCCGGCGCAGAAACTGTTCGAGCGCGTCCGGGTCGCGCGCAAGCCGGACGTCAAGCTGCCGCGCGCCTTCGCCGACTACGAGGTGACGATCGACCGCGACGGCTTGCCGGCTGGAATCGAGATCATCGAAAAGCTGTGAGCGCGCCGGGCGTCCCGGCGGCCGGCTTCGAGATCGGGGCCGACCATCCCATCCCGATTTCGGCGATTCAGCACGGCGTCTACTGCCTGCGGCAGGCGGCGTTGATCCATGTCGAGCAGCTGTGGGAGGAGAACCGGTTCACCGCGGAAGGGCGGGTGATGCACGAGCGCGCCGACATGCCGGGAGAGCGGGCGGGGCGGGGCGTGCGGCGTCTTTCGGCGCTCGCGCTCGCCTCGACGGCGTTCGGCGTCGCCGGCGTCGCCGATCTCGTGGAGATGCGGGCAGGGCCTGAGGGCGAGAGGCCCTATCCGGTCGAGTTCAAGCGCGGCAAGCCCAAGCCCCATCGCGCCGACGAGGCGCAGCTCTGCGCGCAGGCGCTGTGTCTGGAGGAGATGTTCGGCGTCGCGGTTCCCGAAGGCGCTCTGTTTTACGGCGAGACGAAGCGCCGCGTCGTCGTCGCGATGGACGACGATTTGCGCAGGCTGACGCGCGCGACCGTCGCCGCGCTGCGCGAAATCTTCATGGCGGGCGTGACGCCGCCGCCGACCGTCGAGCGGCGGCGCTGTCGCGCCTGTTCGCTGCTCGATCAATGCCGTCCGGACGCCGCCGGGCGCGACGTCGCCGGCTGGCGGCGTCGCCGCGTCGCCGCGGCGCTCGGGGGTCAAGCAGCGAGCGAGGGGCCGCCGTGAAAAAGCTGCTCAACACCGTTTACGTGACCGCCGAAAACGCGGCGCTGCGCAAGGACGGCGAGAACCTCGTCGCCAGCGTCGAGGGGCGGAGCGTGGCNCGCGCGCCGCTTCATATGCTGTCGTCGGTGGTGACGTTCGGCCCGGTGATGATCTCGCCGGCGCTGATCGGCGCGTGCGCCGGGGCGGGGATCACCATCGTTCTGCTCGACCGGGTCGGTCGATTTCAGGCGCGCGTCGAAGGACCTGTCGCCGGCAACGTGCTGCTGCGTCGTGCCCAATACGCCGCTTCGGAAAAGCCGGAGCCCTTCGTGCGCTCGATGCTCGTCGGCAAGATCGCCAATCAGCGCCATGTTCTGATGCGCGCCTTGCGCGATCATGCGGGCGACCATGCGCCGCAGGACGCCGCGCGCTTGCGCCCGGCGATCGATCGCCTCGCGCATCTGCTGCGACGCGTCACGTTCAAGGACGAGCCGCTCGACGTGCTGCGCGGCGTGGAAGGCGAGGCGGCGCAGATCTATTTTTCCGTGTTCGATCTGGCGATCCGCGCGGACGAACCGCAGCTGCGCTGGCGCGGCCGCTCGCGCCGGCCGCCGCTCGATCCGGTCAACGCGCTGCTGTCGTTTCTCTACACGTTGCTCACCCATGATTGCCGCAGCGCCGCCGAGGCGGTCGGGCTCGATCCGGCGGTTGGCTTCCTGCACCGCGACCGGCCGGGCCGTCCGAGCCTCGCGCTCGATCTGATGGAGGAGATGCGCCCTGTGCTCGTCGACGCGCTGGCGCTGGCGCTGATCAACCGCGGCCAGCTGCGGGCCGGGGATTTCGAGACCCGCGAGGGCGGCGCGACCCTGCTGACGGACGAGGCGCGCAAGCGCGTGCTCGCCGCCTGGCAGGAGCGCAAGAAGGACGAGAGAACGCATCCGTTTCTGGAGGAGAAGGCGGCGATCGGGCTGTTTCCGTATTTGCAGGCGCAGATGCTGGCGCGCTGTCTGCGCGGCGACCTCGACGCCTATCCGCCTTTGCTGTGGAGTTGAGCGGCGATGATGGTTCTCGTCACCTATGACGTCGCCACGAGCGAGGCGGGCGGCGCGCGCCGCTTGCGCCGGGTCGCGCGGGCGTGCCGGGACTTCGGCCAGCGCGTGCAATTTTCGGTGTTCGAGATCGAGGTCGATCCGGCGCAATGGACGGCGTTGCGCGCGCGACTCGAGGGGATCATCGAGCCCAGGACGGACAGCTTGCGCTATTATTTTCTCGGCGCGAACTGGCGCGGACGCGTCGACCATGTCGGCGCCAAACCCGCGGCCGATCTCGGCGGACCGTTGATCGTCTGAGCGGCGATCTCGCGGGGCGGACGCCGGCCGTCCGCGAACCCGAAGCGTGTCGAGAGCGCCCGGCAGGTTCGCGGCGCGGCCAAGTCGATGACGTCGCCCAAGACTTTCTATGTTCGCCGCGATCCACGGCCGTCCGCGCGCCGGCGACCGTTCCGGTTCGCGCAGAAGGCCGGATTGTGAGAGCGCAATCAGGACGATATCCTGAGGCCGTCGCCCTCCGCGCGAGGGCGTGGATCGAAACTACAAGATGATATTGCTTCGCGCGAGGGCGTGGATCGAAACTGAAAGTCGCCCTCCGCCCTCCGCGCGAGGGCGTGGATCGAAACATGCGTGGATTTTCACGATTTTTGCCATGCGCACGTCGCCCTCCGCGCGAGGGCGTGGATCGAAACGCGCCTGCGCCTTGACGCCCGCAAATGGCTCGCCGTCGCCCTCCGCGCGAGGGCGTGGATCGAAACCCCATCACCTCGACGCCGGGGCCTATCCCGGCGGTCGCCCTCCGCGCGAGGGCGTGGATCGAAACAGCGACGACGGAGAAACGCTTGTGTCCATCGCCTGTCGCCCTCCGCGCGAGGGCGTGGATCGAAACCCGTCGGACTGGCGAGGATCCGGGCTTCGGGGTCGCCCTCCGCGCGAGGGCGTGGATCGAAACGCCCGAAGGTCATCGCGGCTGTCAGAGCCGAAACGTCGCCCTCCGCGCGAGGGCGTGGATCGAAACATCCAAGGGTGCGCGTCATCGTCTCCTCGCCGTCGCCCTCCGCGCGAGGGCGTGGATCGAAACATGCGCAGATGCTCGCCGACGAGCGCGCCGACTGGTCGCCCTCCGCGCGAGGGCGTGGATCGAAACTGTCGATCTTGAGCCGGAGCGGGGACGCAGCGACGGTCGCCCTCCGCGCGAGGGCGTGGATCGAAACGTCTGATGCGCGCGATCTGGACCTTCGCTCCTCTGGTCGCCCTCCGCGCGAGGGCGTGGATCGAAACCAGAAGAAGACCGTCTATTTCGATCTTGCCAACGTCGCCCTCCGCGCGAGGGCGTGGATCGAAACCCCGGCGAAAGAGGGCGCGCTCTCTGATCTCGATGTCGCCCTCCGCGCGAGGGCGTGGATCGAAACATCCCGCCCGCGCCCTTGAGAGCAAGCGCAGCCGTCGCCCTCCGCGCGAGGGCGTGGATCGAAACCAGATCGTCGGCGAGCCCGCGGCGCAGGCCGGCAGTCGCCCTCCGCGCGAGGGCGTGGATCGAAACATCGGGTTTTGGTCGGCTGACCCCCTCATCACGACGTCGCCCTCCGCGCGAGGGCGTGGATCGAAACGACGTCATAGATCTCGCCAAGGTTGCGCCGCCGGCGTCGCCCCCGCGCGAGGGCGTGGATCGAAACCATGTTAGCGAACGTCGGCATGGGCGCGTTCTTGTCGCCCTCCGCGCGAGGGCGTGGATCGAAACCCGGTATTGCGCGTTGACCCGGGCGTCGGGTCATCGTCGCCCTCCGCGCGAGGGCGTGGATCGAAACGGCTTTGGCCGCGGCCCCCGCCGAAACCGCTCAGCGTCGCCCTCCGCGCGAGGGCGTGGATCGAAACCGCTTAACGCCGTCGTCGACATGAATTCGAGCGGTCGCCCTCCGCGCGAGGGCGTGGATCGAAACTTGCCGACGCCGACATGGCGCGTGACGGTCCCGCGTCGCCCTCCGCGCGAGGGCGTGGATCGAAACAAACCATCGTGGCCGCCGACAAGCGCGGCGAGCGGGTCGCCCTCCGCGCGAGGGCGTGGATCGAAACACGCTTGGACATGGTGAGGCCTCGCAATCTAGCCGTCGCCCTCCGCGCGAGGGCGTGGATCGAAACGCCAAGCCCAGCCGCGTCTCGCGCTCGCCGGAACGCGTCGCCCTCCGCGCGAGGGCGTGGATCGAAACACCGTTTGCACCGTCAAGGAGGCCGCATGAGCACCGTCGCCCTCCGCGCGAGGGCGTGGATCGAAACGACATGATTGCAGCGAGGCGAGCGCAGCCGTCGATTGTCGCCCTCCGCGCGAGGGCGTGAATCGAAACCCCGACAAGGGCGGAATCGTCCCGGTCGTCGGCGGTCGCCCTCCGCGCGAGGGCGTGGATCGAAACGGGGAATACAAGGACCAGATCGACCACGCCCCGACGGTCGCCCTCCGCGCGAGGGCGTGGATCGAAACAATGCGACAGTCTTCCGCTTTCGACCCGACAACTGGTCGCCCTCCGCGCGAGGGCGTGGATCGAAACGAAGGCGGCCTTCGGGTTGACCATGCCCATGAGCGCGTCGCCCTCCGCGCGAGGGCGTGGATCGAAACGGCATAGATCGCATCGCTGCGTCACTTGAAAAGTCGCCCTCCGCGCGAGGGCGTGGATCGAAACTACAACGGGTCGAAACAGCGGGACATCGGAGGGCGTCGCCCTCCGCGCGAGGCGTGGATCGAAACGCGCCCGCCAGACGGCGCCTCGCGCAGTGGTCGTGGTCGCCCTCCGCGCGAGGGCGTGGATCGAAACCGGCGACAACTGAGTTTGCTCCTCGACGCAGGTCGTCGCCCTCCGCGCGAGGGCGTGGATCGAAACCGCGATCAGATCGTCCCACGTCATCGCGGTCAGGTGTCGCCCTCCGCGCGAGGGCGTGGATCGAAACACGGCCTTGCCGACCGCCTCCTCGAACACGGCGAGGGTCGCCCTCCGCGCGAGGGCGTGGATCGAAACCCCGGCCCTCGTTCGCCCGCGCACGGGCCGCGGCGTCGCCCTCCGCGCGAGGGCGTGGATCGAAACGCATCACGCCCGGTCATTCATTCCAGCGCCGCTAGTCGCCCTCCGCGCGAGGGCGTGGATCGAAACTGAGGAGGGCGGCATGACGAAGGCCAAATGGCTGTCGTCGCCCTCCGCGCGAGGGCGTGGATCGAAACGCCGTCCTGCATGATCGGCGTCTTGACGACGTAGCGTCGCCCTCCGCGCGAGGGCGTGGATCGAAACTGTGCGCCGAGACGCAGCCCCGAGAGCTACGAGTCGCCCTCCGCGCGAGGGCGTGGATCGAAACGGAAGTGTGCTTGCGCCGCGCTCGAACAGGAGACGCGTCGCCCTCCGCGCGAGGGCGTGGATCGAAACAGTGCTTGGGCTATCAATCCTGCGAGCGGAGCGGTCGCCCTCCGCGCGAGGGCGTGGATCGAAACAAATTTCGCCTGCTGCTTCGTCGCCGCCAACGAGTGTCGCCCTCCGTGCGAGGGCGTGGATCGAAACGACTGGACGAGCGTGCTCGGTTCGGAGCGCGCCGGGTCGCCCTCCGTGCGAGGGCGTGGATCGAAACGTGATCCGCTGGGATCATGTCGCCGACGTCGGCGCGTGTCGCCCTCCGTGCGAGGGCGTGGATCGAAACCTGCAAGCCGCGCTGGAAATTGTTGATGAAGACGTCGCCCTCCGTGCGAGGGCGTGGATCGAAACCTGCGCGTGCTGTGCGGGACAGGGCGTGAGTTCGCGTCGCCCTCCGTGCGAGGGCGTGGATCGAAACCTCGCTGTCGTCATCGCCGGGAACCTCCCGACGATGTCGCCCTCCGTGCGAGGGCGTGGATCGAAATTTCGAACTCGTCGATGTCGTCCACCGCGCCCTCGGTCGCCCTCCGTGCGAGGGCGTGGATCGAAACTGGGGCCGGACAGTGCGGTCCTGCGCGCGCGAAGGTCGCCCTCCGTGCGAGGGCGTGGATCGAAACAATTCGGCCGACGTGACGCCGAGAGCGGCCGACAGTCGCCCTCCGTGCGAGGGCGTGGATCAAACAGACCGCTCCCAACGGGCCGTCCGCGTCGGGCATGTCGCCCTCCGTGCGAGGGCGTGGATCGAAACATCGCGGGCGGCGTGATGTTGGTGATCGTGAGGTGGTCGCCCTCCGTGCGAGGGCGTGGATCGAAACAACGCCGACGGCACGCCGACGCCGGAACAGATCGCGTCGCCCTCCGTGCGAGGGCGTGGATCGAAACCAGAGGCCGTCGAGAAGCTGGCGCTGGGCGGCGTGTCGCCCTCCGTGCGAGGGCGTGGATCGAAACGTGCCGTCGTGGCGCGTGCAACTCGCGGCAGGCGCGGGTCGCCCTCCGCGCGAGGGCGTGGATCGAAACATCGCGACGGGGGTGCTCAAGACTCTGCTCTTGGTCGCCCTCCGCGCGAGGGCGTGGATCGAAACGACAGGCAGCGGCGGGACGGGTGGAACAACAACCGCGTCGCCCTCCGCGCGAGGGCGTGGATCGAAATATGTCCCAATCCGCCATGCTGAACCACGTCTGCCAGCGTCGCCCTCCGCGCGAGGGCGTGGATCGAGGCATTCTGCGTCACTCTCTTTGCGACGCTTGTTGGCGAGGCCTCTTGGCGTCGGTCGACGCGGCGACCGCCGCTTCGGGAGGGGCGGCGTTCGGCGGCTGAGCCCGTCGATCCCGGCGCCCGCACGGGACCGTGGCGGGCCGAGAACAGGACGCTTCCGACGGAACGTGAGGAATGCGTCGCGGCGGCGGGGCGGGGATCTCGCCGCTATCGCCGCTTCGCGCGTTTGCGGGCGTTACGACGCTTCGCGGCTCCCCGCACGGCCAGACGAGGCTTTGCCGGGCGAGCCGCCTCCGCGACGATTTTGCGCTTGGCCAATCGCCGCTCAGCACATCGGGTGCGGCACCGTCCACACCACGGGACGGTCGTCGTCGACGTCGTCGTCGAGTTCGTCCGCTTCGGCGAGGGCCTCGATATGGCGCTGGATGGCGCGTTGCAGGCGCTCTTGCGCTTCGGCGAGCGTGCGGCCGGAAGCGGCGAGATCGAGGTCGACGCAATGCGCGGTCCAGCCGTGGCTGCCGGCGCGGGCGTAGCAGAGGAAATCGTTGGCGATCAGCGCGTGCATTTCACAAGCCTGGGTTGGGGCTCACCTCGGAACAGGCTCACTCAGCGCCCGCAATTCCTAAGGAACGGTTGGGCCGGACGCAGCTTCGCGGCTGTGGGCGCGCGACCGCCCGCGTCGTCGCGAACGTGATGAACGGATGGTGATTTCAATACGTAAAAGCAGAGAGTTAGCGCGCGCCTCCACAAGCCCAGGAGAAAGCGAAAAGGTGCTGTTCACGAGTTCGTGATATTGCTATGAACGCCGTCCTTGTCGCCGGCCGACGCCGTGCGACGCGCGAGACGTTCAGATCGATTTTCATGTCCGAGGGCTTTTCCATCCCAATGTCGTTCCCCCGGCGCCGGCGAGACGATCGCGGGCGCCGGGACGCGCGCAGCCGAGTCCGCAGCCAGTCCGTTTCGCGACAAAGCGATGCGGATGGTTTGGGGTCGTTCGCTGTTTGCGCCGGTCGTGGCGTGGCGCTGGCGCCGGAGATTGTCGGAATTGCATCGCCGCCACGGCGCGCCGCTCCCCGCGCGCGGGCTGGCCAAACCCTGCGCAGCTATCTCGACGTCGGTTGGGGAGCGCGGCCGCGGNCTGAAAGCGCTTCTGCGCCATCACGACTGGATGGAGGCGTCCTTTTCTCCGGCGTTTCTGAGCGTTCTACTCGGGCGACGGCCAGACCGTGGCGCGCTTGCCGGCNNGCGCAAGGGTAGCGAGTTTCACGTCGTGGCCGCCGCCTCCGTCGCCGCCTCGACGCAGCGCGAGGGCGAGATCGTTCTTTACCTCGTCAATCCGGTCGAAGGCGTGAAGCTGTCGCGGCTGACCTTGACCTATCTCGACACTGCGGGCGGACCGGCGCTGGTGATCGGCGGCCTGCAAGGGCCGTTCGGCGGCCACAAGCGGGCGGTGATCGACTCGACGCGGCTGCTTTACGGGATGCGGCCGAAGGATGCGACCGTGCTTGCGGCGCGCGCTGGCGAAGGCCCTGGGGCTGGAGCTGCTGGCGGTGTGCGACGAGCGCCACATTCTCGAACGGCTNNGCAAGGCAAGACCAAGCATGCCGGTTACGACGAATACTGGACCGAGCGCGGCGCCGCGCCGGACGCGCGCTTCGGCTTCCGTTTTCCCGCGCTTGAGGAGAGCGCCGTCGCCGCCGAGGGCAGGGACGGGATCAAGGCGCGGCTGATCGCCGAGACCGACGCTTTCGTCACGCGGATGAAGGCCTAGCCGCCAGACAAAAGGCCGGGGATCGCTCCCCGGCCTTTCTCTGTTTCTCTCACGCCTCGTCACGCTCGGCGCCCTCCTGAGCCGCGCGGGCGGCGCGGCGGCGCTCTTTGGCGACACGCCAGGGCGCGTTGCGCGCGACGTCGCCCGCCATGATCGCGCCAAGCGGCTCGATGCGGTCGACGATCCGCGCCAGGCCGTAGTCGGCGATCTGCGCGCGCACGGCGGCGGCGCTCTTATAGGCCGAGGGCAGTTCGGAGACGTCGGGGACGCCGCAGAAGAAGCGCGCGTCGATCCCTTTGGTCTCCTGCGCCACGATTTCGGCCTCGGGGCGGTCGCCGTGGCGGCGCAGCGTCGCCGTGCGGCTGGCGTTGCGGCCCGCGCCGTGCGGAGCGAAGCCGAGGCCGTTTCGCGCGTCGAGCCCCTCGGCGATCAACACGGGCTCGGCCATGTTGAGCGGGATGAGGGTCTGGCCGCTGGCGTCGTCGGCGTAGTCGCGAAACGCCGGCGTCGCCCCCTTGGCGTGATAGAAAAGCCCGTCCGAGCGCCGGAAGACGAAGTTGTGTTCGTTCCAGAAGCGATGGACGCGCTTGAGGCCGAGCGCTTGCGCGACCGCGTCGTGGATCGCGAAGTGGTTGGCCTTGGTCCAGGCGCGCACGATCTGGAGCGCGGCCCAATAGGCCTCGCCCTCGGCGCTGTCGGCGACGATCCACGCGTTTTGCCGCGCCGTTTCGGGCGACAGCGCAAGACGGGTCGTCTCGGCGAGCGCCATGCCCGCCTTGTAGAGATGGGCGCGNNCGCGCGAGCCGTGATGGGTGACGAGCGCGAGATGTCCCGTCGAGGCGACGCGGCCGACGAAGAAGAAATGGTTGCCGTCGCCTTGCGTGCCGAAATGCGCGACCGCGAGGCCCGTGAGGCTGCGCAGGAAGCGGTTTGCTTCGAAGCGCTCCATCACGTCCGCGGGCGGCGTCCAACGCGCCTGCGGCGCGCGGCCGCCAGCGCCGAAATGGCTGATCGCCATGCCGGCGTCGAGCAGACGCGTCGCGTCGCCTTCCGCGAAGAAGGTCGCCGCCATCGAGCAGCAGATGTCGGCGGAGTGAAAGCCGGGATGTATGGCGTTCTCCGCCGCCACGACGCCGCCGACAGGGATCGTGCCGATGGTCGGGCTCGACGGGCAGGCGTCGGGCATCACCGCGCCGGCGACGAGCGTCGGCGTGCGCATGAGGACGCGCATATGCGCCTCGACGGCCGCGACGTTGTCGCGTTCGTCGTCGCTCTCGGCGCGGATGTTGAGGCGATAGGCGAGCGCGTCCGAGGNGCGCAGCGGGATGCGAACCGGCTCGGCCGGGACGAAGCGCGCGACGACGGCGCGCGGGTCGGCGACGCCGTCGGCGTTGGCGGCGGCGAGCGCCTGCGCGAACCAGGGCGCGGGCTTGTAGCCCCATTCGATGAGATCGCGGCCCGTGACGGGCGCGCGGGACGTCTGGATGGCGTCGCTCATGGACGGCCTCCTTGTCTGCGAATGCGGGAATCTTCAAAGGATGCGCGGCGTGCGCCTCCCCGCCGGGGCGGGGGAGGCGTTGCGTCACGCGGGGGTCTCGCTCCTGAGCCGCCAGACCTGCGTCAGCAGCGCGTCGAGCGAGGGCGCGGCGCCGGTGTTGAGGTCGATGCGGCCGACCTTCTCCACCAGCTTTTCGAGCGACTCGAGCTCCTTCAGGCGCAGCAGCAGAGGGTTCTCCTCCATCAGCTTGGCCGTGTTGAGCAGCGAGCGCGTCGCCGCCGTCTCTTCCTGCCGCCTGATCAGGTTGGCCTTGGCGGTGCGTTCCGCCTCGACCACCTTGTTGATCGNCTCGCGCACGTCGCCGGGTAGGATCACGTCCTTGAGGCCCAGCTCCGTCACCGCGACGCCGAGATCGTCCGCGCGGGACGCCACGAAATCGCGGACCTCGGCGTCGATCCGGTCGCGCGCGGCGAGGATCTCGTCGAGGGTGCGGGAGGCGGCCGCCTCGCGCAGCGCGAACTGCGTGAGGCGGTAGAGCGCCACCGACAGGTCCGTCGCCGCGCCGGCCGCCTTGACGGGGTCGACGACTCGCCAGAAGGCGGTCAAGGTCAGCCGCAGGCCGACGCGATCCTTGGTGAGGATCTCCTGCGCCGAGACTTCGAGCGCCTGGGGACGCAGATCGAAGGTCACGACCTTGACCGTGCGCTCGACCGTCCAGAAGGCGTGACGGCCGGGCGCGAGCCGCTCGATGAGCGCGCCGTCGACGTAGAGCAACGCCGCCTCGTGCGCGCCGACCTCGACGTCGCGCAGCAGCGCGTTGACCTGCGTCGCCGCGAGGGCGCCGAGACGCGCGCGCAGGCGCGGCCCGACGCGCAGATCGGCGCGCGTGTCGACGCGTTCGACCTCGACGCGGGCGCCGTCCTTCCAGAAGGCGGCCGAGGCGAAGGGCTTCAGCGCGACGCGGGGCGCGCCGTCGAGCGAGACGAGCGCGACCTCGCCCTCGCCGGCCTGCACGAGCTCGAACAGATCGGCGGCGAGGTCGGGGCGCAGCTGCGCGATGGCCCGCGCCTTGTCGACGGGGAAGTCGGCGCGCATCACGGCGAAGCTCTCGACCGTCAGCTTGCGCAGCGGATCGAACAGGCGATGTTCGCCGGCGCGAAAGGCCGACACGATCATGCCGTCGCGCCGCGCCAGCGCGATTTCGCCTTCCTTCACGGTGAAGGACAGCCAGAACAGGGAACGGGTCATNNCGTCACACTCCTTTCCGCGACGTCGCCGTCGCGCGTCACGGCCGCTGTCGGCCGCCGGTCGGCGCGCCCGGAATGGGCGCGCGTCGTCCTTCGCCGAACCGCGGACGCGGCCCGACGTCTTCGCGCGAATACTGCGCGAATGCTTGAAGCGAGGTCGCCCTCGCGGAATTGAATGAGGAAACCGACGTCTCTCCCCACGCCGAAGGAGCGGGCCGCGAGCGGGCGGACGGGATCGCGCGGGCGCGCGTCGCCTTCCTGCGCGACGCCGAGGCGAGGCGCGGTCAGGCGGGCGCGGCCGGGCTCAGCCGGTCGGCCGGTCTCGCGGCGCAAGGCGCCGCAGGCGTTCGCCGCGTCCCATCCGGACAGCGGCCTGCGCCGATGTCAGAGACGAAGCAGGGGAAACACGCCGGTTTCCCTATGTTTTGGCTCGTTTATCAGACGAGTGCTCCTTTCAGAGCGGCTTGGAGCGGAGTCGAACCCGCGACCCCAGGAACCTGAATCCTGTGCTCTACCAACGTGAGCTATCCAGTGAACGTGAGCGGATTCGAACCGCCGACCTCCCGGACCTGAACCGGGCGCTCCACCGCAGAGCTTCACATTCGATCCGTTCGCGAGCGGAACACGCACTCCGCAGAGCGGCGCGCGCCAGCCGGTTTTGGAAGCCGGACCCGAGGCTCGTGATCGGGAGG
Source organism: Rhodoblastus sp. (assembly GCA_013693735.1). Classification (GTDB taxonomy): domain Bacteria; phylum Pseudomonadota; class Alphaproteobacteria; order Rhizobiales; family Beijerinckiaceae. The sequence goes on from CP059255.1 coordinate 2,316,888, forward strand.
CGCGATGTATCCGCGCGAGCCCAATAAGTAAAGTCGTCGCGAATGCTTTTTCGATGCGCGCGGCTCTGTCGCAAATATGCGACAGGCGGGGACGTCGCGGGGCGGGGCGTCCGGCGCGCGCCGCGCGACGTCGTCGCGCGCGCAGCCGCGTCGCCGCGGCCGACCGTCACGTTTACGCGAGGCGTCGGCCGTCGCCTTGTGGCCGGTCGCGCCTTGGCCTAAACCTGACTCGCCCGTTAAGATTTCGTTAAGGTTTGCGCCCGCCGATGCGTCACCTCCGCTCACCGTCGCGTCACGCCCGCATCGTCGCGAGCGTCGCGGCGGCGTGGGTCGCGTTCGCCAGCGCGTCGGCGCATGGGCAAGAGGTCCGCGGGCCGACGCCCTATCTGTCGACGAGCGCTTTTCTGCGCGACCTGACGGCGCGCAAGCCCGGCGCGAAACCGGCGCTGCGGCCGCCGAACGACGGTCGCGGCGTCGATTTCTCTCGATACGGCCCGTCGCGCTTCGTCGATCATGTGCGCGCGACGCCGCTGGAGATCGGCCTTGCGGCGGCGGCGATCGGCGTCGTCGGCGTGACCGACTGGAAGTGGGGCGGGGCGCGGTTCCATTGGGCCAAAGAAGGGTTCTTCGGCAAGAACACCCATAACGGCGGCATGGACAAGCTCGGGCACGCCTGGACGAGCTATGTGCTGACCGAGATGCTGGCCGAACGCATGGCCGCCAACACCGACGGTCTGTCCGGCGCGCATCTGTCGGCGGCCATCGTCGCGTTCGGCATCATGGCCGGCGTCGAAACCGGCGACGCCTATACGCGCCGTTACGGCTTTTCGCGCGGATCCGTCGCCGACGGCGCCGGCGTCGCGCTCGCCTTGTTGCGCGGCGCGTTTCCGAAGCTGCGCGAGGTGATGGACTACCGCGTCACCGCGAAATTCGGCGACGACGCGAACTCCATTCCCAAGGTCGGCGGCGGCCGCACCGTTCCCGCCTATAATCGCCAGCGCTACATTCTGGCGATCAAGGGCTCCGGCTTCGAGGGGCTGAAGGCGACGCCGCTGCGCTATGCGGAGTTACAATTCGCCTACGACACGCGCGGCTTCCACTCGGTCGAGCGCAAATTGGGGATCAAACCGCAGCGCAATTTCTATGTCGGCGTCGGGCTCAACCTGTCGGAGCTGCTGTTCGGCGAGGGGCCGGTTCCGAATTTCGCGCCGGCGCGCGACACGGAGCTTGTGTGGGCGGTCGAACATGCGCTGCGCTACGTGCAGGTTCCCTACACGGCGGCCTATGCGCGGCGGCGGTGACGAGCGAGGCGAATGGGGGTAGAGAGGCGTCCGCATCGGTTTCAGGCGCCTGACGTGACGTCTTCCCAATCCCGCGCCGGCGACGGCGCCGACACACTCGTTCTGGCGCGACGACTTTCGGTCGCCTTGTTCGCGACGGGGGCCGTTTACGGGCTCAATCTCGCTTTCCTGCCATTGTGGCTTTCGGCGCGTGGGCTCGATCCGAAGGCGATCGGCCTTGTGCTGGCCGCGCCGACCTTCTTCAGCATTTTTCTGACGCCGACGATTTGCGCGGTGATCGATCGGCGCGATCGGCTAGCCTCGGGCTTCGTGGCCGCGGCCCTGGCGACGCCGATCGGATTCGCGGCGATGGCGGCCGCGCCTTCGCCGACATGGGTGGCGGTCGCCTCGGTGGCGGCCGCGACGGCGCGCGCGCCGATGCAATCGCTTGGCGACGCGCTGGCTTTCGCGTTGGTGGCCAAGGACGCGCGCGTCGACTACGGCCGGGTGCGATTGTGGGTCTCGGCGGCGGTGCTGATCGCGATGGCGGGCGGCGGTTTCGCGCTGGAGCGGGCGCCGGGCGAGTCGATCATCTGGATCTTCGTCGCGGTGACGGGCGCCGGCGCGCTGACGGCCCTTGCGGTCGCGCCCTCCGATCGAGACGTCGACGCACCGGCGGGCTGTTTGGCTCGCGCGGCGGTCTGGCGNCGGCCTTCGCGGGCGCTTGTCGCGGTGATCGCGGCGGCGGCGTTGATTCAGGGCAGCCACGCGACGCTCTATGGCTTCGCGTCGCTGGGCTGGCGCGATCAAGGCGCGAGCGACGGCTTCATCGGCGTGATCTGGGCGACGGGCGTGGCGGCCGAGATCGGATTGTTCGCGCTCGCCGGCCGCGTCGGCGTCGCCAAGCGGGCCCGGGCCTTTCTGATTTTCGGAGCCGCCGCGGCCTGCGCGCGGTGGCTGATCGCGGCGATCTTCTCGCCTGCGGGATGGGGCGCGCTGGTGTTGCAGGCGTCGCATCTGGCGAGCTACGGAGCGACGCATCTCGGCACGCTCTATCTCGCGGCCGGATTGGCGCCGAAGGACGCGCGCGCGCAGGCTCAGGGCTGGATCAACTCGGCCGTGGCGGCGACGACCATGTCCGCGACGGCGCTCTCCGGCGCGCTGTGGAGCATGGGCGCGGCCGTCGCCTATGGAGCGATGGCGGCGATGGCGGCGGCGGGGCTCTGCCTGGCGGTTTTCGCCGGGCGACGAGGCGGGTGAGGGCGCTTCGTCCGGCGCGGCCTAGACCCGCGCGCGCACGAAGGCGACGATCTGCGCCATCGCTTGCGCCAGGGCGGCGTCGAGCGCGGCGGCGGCGTCTTCGGGGCGGGCGGCGGAGCCGGGCGCGGCGCCGCGCGCCACCATCGCCCCGACGATGCGGCCGGCGGCGTTGTTGGCGAGTTTGACGGTGATCTCGACGACCGCCTGACCCGAGGGCGCGTCGATTTCGAAGCGACGCACCTCGCCGCTCATCGACCAGTCGCCGGCGACGCCCTGTCCGGTGCGGGAGACAGAAGCCAGAAGTTGCGCGTTCTCAAGGCTTTGCACCATGCGCGCCTGAATCAGCTGCGGCAACCGGTCGCCCCATTGCGCGCCGGGCAGATAGGCGATCTCCTCGGGCGCGGAGCGCACCAGAATGCGTTCGGAATCGAGCGCGGCGGTGGCGACCGGCGCGCTCACGACCGCTGGCCGCGCCCGCCCGTCGCCCGCGCCGCGCCGCCGGGCAGGGCCGAGAGGTCGAAGGTGCGCGGCGGCGGTCCGCCGCAGCCGGCGAGCGACAGGGCGGCGAGGGAGGCGGCTGACAGGAGAAGGCGGCGTCGCGTCACGTTCAGGCACTCCTGCGCGTCAGCGCGACGGCGCATAATCGGGGATCGTCGACTTTTTGCCGAAGATCACCTGATTGGGCTGGCTTTCGAGCGAGCGGGCGGCGCGGCCGATGTCTCCGATGGCGCGCCGGCCTTCGACCGCCATCGCCTCGTATTCGCGCGCGACGGGGCCGGTGAACCGGTTGATGCCGGCGGTGATCTCCTTGGTGCGGCCGTCCAGATTGTCTGACAGCCTGCGGATCGACTTCGCCGCGTCGGCGATGTCGCGCATCATATTGCCGGCCTTGTCCTTGCCGTCCGCCGAACCGAAGAAGCCCTGCACGCTCGCCATGACTCCGTCGAGCTTGTCGGCGGAGGCGTTGAGCTTGGCGGTGATCGAGGAGGCGTCGCGCAGCGCCTTGTCGATCGAGCCGCGGTTGGAGTCGACGGTGGTCATGACGCTGTTGGCCTTGGCGACGACCTCGCCGATCTGTTTGGCGTCGAACGCGGTGAGGGTCCCGGAAGCCAGACCGAGCAGGTTGTCGAGTTTGCGGGAGGTGTCGGGCAGGCTCGCCATCACCTGCGCGAAGTCCTTGATCGCGGCGTCGATCACTTTCTTGTTGGCGGTGAAGGAGCCGGTGAGGGACTGCACGTCGGCGACGATCTGGCCGACCTTCTGCGGGTCGACCGATTTGACGACGCCGTCGAGGCTGGACGCCAGCGTTTCGAGCTTGCCCGCGAGCGGCCCGATCTTCTCGCCAAGATCGGCCATGCCTTTGAGAAATTTGTTGATTCCGTCGGAATTGTCGGCCAGCGCCTGGGTGAAGCGGTCGACGTTGGCGATGGCGTTCTTGATCGACCCGCTGTTGTCGGCGAACAGCGCGTCAGCCTTGGCGAGCACGCTGTCGGCTTTGCTGGCGAGACCCTGCACGCTCTCCAGCAGGTTCTGGAAGTCGGAACGGTCGGCGTAGATGACGCCCTTGTCCTTATCGACGGTGATCGGCGGGCGCTCGGGCGAAGCGGCGCTGCCGCCGGCCAGCGCGATCGAGGCGACGCCGGTCAGGCCCTGAAATTCGAGACGGCCGCGGGTGTCCTCCTTGACGGNGGTGCGCTTGGAGACCTGGATCGTGGCGGCCANCCTGCGAGGGTCCTCCTCGCGCAGATCGATCAGCGTGACCTCGCCGACGCGCAGGCCGTTGAAGAGCACGGAGGAGCCGCGCGACAAACCCGAAACGGATCCGTTGAAGCGCACCTCATACGTCTTGCGGTCGTCGGACTTGCCCGCGCCGGTGAACCAGTAGACGAACAGAAACCCCGCCGCGATCACCGCCAGCGTGAAGGCGCCGATCAGAGCGTAGTTCGCACGTGTCTCCATCGCCTCGCCGAGGATGCGTCGCCAGTTTTTGACGGCGACTAGAGCCGCGCCGCTCGGGCGCAGGCAAGATCGGCCGGAGTCGCTCGGCCAGCGCGTCGTTTATGGGGCCTTGCGCGCCGCGCGACAAGTGCGAGCGGCCGCGGCCCGTCATTAGGCGCGCGCCATGCATTCCGGCAACATAGGCGCCGTGAAGACGAGCGCCGCGCTCGCCATGAAAGTAGGCTTGCAGCCAGGGTTCGGTNNTTTCGGCCAGCGTTTCGATGGGGCCGACGGCGATGACTTTGCGTTCGCCGAGCGCGGCGACGCGGTCGCAAATCGCGTAAAGCGAATCGAGGTCGTGCGTCACCATGAACACCGTGAGCCCGAGCGTTTTTTGCAGAGTCGCGATGAGCTGGTCGAATTCGCCCGCGCCGATCGGGTCGAGGCCGGCGGTCGGCTCGTCGAGGAAGACGATTTCGGNGTCGAGCGCGAGCGCGCGGGCGAGCGCGGCGCGCTTGATCATGCCGCCGGACAGTTCGGAGGNGAATTTGTCCGCGGCGTCCGGCTTGAGGCCGACCAGCGCGATTTTCAGCATCGCCAGTTCGTCCATCAGACCTTCCGAGATGTCGAGATATTCCCGCATCGGCGCCTGGATGTTTTGCTTCACCGTGAGCGCGGAGAACAGCGCGCCCTGCTGAAACAACACGCCCCAACGCTTTTCGATCTCGCGGCGACGGGGGCCGTCGAGATCGTCGAGCCGCTCGCCGAGAACCTCGATGGATCCCGCACGCTTCTTGACGAGACCGAGAATCGTGCGCGTCAGGACCGACTTTCCGGCTCCCGAGGCGCCGACGAAGCCGAGAACCTCGCCGGCGCGCACGTCGAGGCTGAGGCCGTCCATGATCAGCTTGTCGCCGAAGCCGACGACGAGATCGCGCACCGGATCGCGACCGGCTTGCCCTCGGCGTCGAGCGGCAGGCCGCGGGACGACGAGGTCGACGCCCGGTCCGGTGGCGAGGCGCCTGGGGCGCGCTCTGCGCCTCCACTTTCGGAGGGATCACCGATTCGCTTGCTGCGGCGTCGCTCACCGATGCCCTCACACTTTGATCGCGGCGAAGAACATCGCGAACAAGCCGTCGACCAGAATCACCATGAAAATGCCTTTCACGACGGAGGCCGTCACCTGCCGACCAAGCGACTCGGCCGAACCCTGCACCGCCAGCCCTTCGTTCGACGCGATGATGCCGATGACGAGCGCCATGAAGGGCGCCTTGATCAGCCCGACCAGAAAGGTCGACATCCAGATCGAGGCTTGCAGCCGGGCGAAGAAGATCTCCGGGGCCATCTGCCCATAGGTGATGGACACGACGAAGCCGCCGCAAATTCCCGCCATATCGGCGAGAAAAGTGAGAAGCGGCAACGCCACCATCAAAGCGACGATGCGCGGCGCGATCAGCATCTCCATCGGCGAGAAGCCCATCACGCGCATGGCGTCGATCTCCTCGCGCATTTTCATCGAGCCGGTTTCGGCGGTGATGGCCGACCCCGAGCGTCCGGCGATCATGATCGATGTGAGCAGAACGCCCAGTTCGCGAAGGGTCAGGATGCCGACGAGATCGACCGCGAAATAGGTTCCGCCGAACTTCTGCAACTGAAACATCGCCTGTTGCGTCACGATCGCGCCGACGAGAAACGAAATCAACGTGATGATCGGCACGGAACGGAAGCCGAAGCTTTCGAGATGGTAGAACAGCGGCGCGAAGCGAATGCNGCGAGGGCGCAGAATCGCGCTGACGATAGTGACGATCACCTGCCCCAGAAAGGCGACGCCGCCGGCGAAATCCTTGCCGATTTCGACCACCGACTCGCCGACGTCTTCAAGAAATTGCGTCACGCCGTTGCGGCGGGCGGAGGCGGGCGTCTCGAAGTCGCGATATTTCGCTTCGGCGAGCATCGTCTCCTGCACGGGCGAGGCGTTGATCAGCGCGATGTCGCGGCCCTGCGCCCTGGCATGGGCGCAGGCGCGGCTGATCAGCCAGGCTCCCGCCGTGTCGAGCCGCTCGACCCCGACAGATCGAGAACGCGCAGATCGCGGCGCGTNCGCCAAATCGTCGGCGAGAGCCTCGACTTGATGGGCTGTCTTGACGGTCCAGTCGCCCGACAGCCTAAGCGTCGCGCCGTCGGCCTGGGCGCTGGCGGGGAGAGTGGGCTCATCGACTCGTCGCGCGGGAATCATCGGTCGCCGGCGGGCGGCGGCCGCGCCGACACTAGGCCGCGGGGCGGGGCCATGTCGAGGCGGCGGCGATCCCGCGCGTTGGCCTTGCGCCGCCGCGCCGCCTGCGGGCCCGCCTTTCGGGGCCAACGCTTCGGGAGCGCGCGGGCGCGTCCGCATCCAGGGCGCGCTCAAGCAGCCCGCGACGCGCCGCGCGGCGCGCAAGCGTTCGTCATGATCTGTCAGCAGCAAGGTCGCTTTGGCCTAGTTGGCCAGCATAGAGCCTCGGCCGCCCTTGCGCGCTCGGCCTCCACCCCCACATCAGCGCCCGGTCCGGAGCGGTCCGGCGGTTGGGGTGGGTCACGACGATGGCGGCTTTCACTCAGACACTCGGTTTCGCCCCTGGCGGGCGCACGCTCGATTTCGCGGCGCGGTTGGCGCGGCTCGATCGGATCGCGCGTTTGCTCGACGCGGCTTTCGGCATTCCCGGCACGCGCTTCCGCTTCGGCTGGGACGCGATCGCCGACGCCGTGCCGGTCGTCGGACAGATCGCGCCGCACGCGATCTCGGCGTTTATCGTTTTCGAGGCGTGGCGGCTTGGNGCCCCGCGCGCGTTGATCGCGAAGATGGTCGGCAACATCGCCGTCGACACGGTCATCGGCGCCGTGCCGGCCCTGGGCGTGATCGGCGACGCCTTCTTCAAGGCGAACATCCGCAACGTCGCGTTGCTGCGCCAGCATTTCCGCCTGCCGACGTGATCATTCGCCGGCGTAGCGGCCTTGTTTGAGATAGGCGGCGGGCGCGCAGGCGCTCGCCGCCTCGCGCACATACTCCGCCTCGGCGCGCGTGGCGTAGGCGCCCAGCACATAGACCATCAGGCCGGGGCGGAAGCCCGAAAATTTCGACGAGAAATCGCCGTAGGGCTCGAAGCCGCAGGGCTTCAGGCGCGCGACGATCTCGCGGCGCATGCGGTCGGCCTGCGCCGGCGGCAGGTCCGGCGGCGAGGCCACCACCACCCACCAGCCGCGATCGCGCAGGAGCTGGCCTTGCGAGGGCCGGCCGCGAGCATGGTCGCGGCCAGAGCCAGGGTCACCGTCGCGACGACGCGCATCGCCATCCTCCCGATCGAGCCGTTTCGCATCCATCGCATCACGGCCGCCGCCGCGCGTCGAGGGGCGGCGGCGTCGCGGTCGCCGCAGACGGTTGACTTCATGCGCGAATCGTCGCGCCCTGCCGGCCGCCCAACGAGGGCGCCGAGGGGTCCGATGCGCGCGCTGTCTTTGTCGATCGAACGCTTCCCGTTGGCGCGCGCCTTCGTGATCTCGCGCGGCGCGCGCACGGAGGCCGTGGTGGTCGTCGCCGAAATCCGGCAGGGCGGGCATCGCGGACGCGGCGAATGCACACCTTATGCGCGCTACGGCGAGAGCCCCGACAGCGTCGTCGCGCAAATCGAGAGCGTGCGCGCGCAGATCGAGGCGGGNGCCGACCGCGCCGCGCTCCAGACGCTGCTGCCGGCGGGCGCGGCGCGCAACGCGCTCGATTGCGCCTTGTGGGATCTCGACGCCAAGCGCCTCGACATGCGGGCCTTCGCGATGGCGGGGCTGCACGCGCTGCGTCCGGCGTCGACCTGCTTCACGATTTCGGTCGGCGACGCTGTGACGATGGCGCAGCATGCGCGCGAGGCGGCGCATCGGCCGATTCTCAAGGTCAAGCTGGCGGGCGAGGGCGACGAAGCGCGAATCGCCGCCGTGCGCGCGGCCGCGCCCGAGGCGACGCTGGTCGTCGACGCCAACGAGGCGTGGGACGAGGCGAGCCTGGAGCGTCGGCTCGACGCGTGCGCGCAGGCCGGCGTGGCGCTGGTCGAACAGCCTTTGCCGGCGGGACGCGACGGCGCGCTGGCGCGGATTCGGCGCGCGATTCCGGTGTGCGCCGACGAAAGCGCGCATGATCGCCACGGGCTGGAGGCGCTGCGCGATCGCTATGACGCGATCAACGTCAAGCTCGACAAGACCGGCGGCCTCACCGAGGCGCTGGCGCTGGCGACGGAGGCGGAGCGGCTGGGGTTCGGCCTGTTCGTCGGCTGCATGGTGGCGTCGTCGCTGGCGATGGCGCCGGCGATGCTGCTGAGCCCGCGCGCGCGTTTCGTCGATCTCGACGGGCCGCTGCTGCTCGCGCACGACCGCCCCGAGGGGCTGCGCTACGAGGGCTCGACGATCTATCCGCCCGAGCCGGCGTTATGGGGATGAGCGCCGCGCCGCGGCGGGTGAGGGGTCAGCCCGCGACGCGGCGTGTGTGGGCTCAAAGCGCGAAGGCCGGGCTGTGCGCCCGGCCTTCGTCGTTCGTGAGCCTGTGATCGCGGCGCGCCGCGATCACTCGAAGCGGGCGGCTGCGTGGCCAAGCAGGGTGTAGACCTTGCCCGTGTCCGAGACGAGGTAGCTGCGCGTCACCATGGAATCCCGGTCGTTCTGCGCGATCTGCTCCAGCATTCGCTCGAACTCGGTCAGGTAGCGGTCGACCGTGTTGCGGAACGAGACGTCGGAGCGATAGCGACGGCGGACTTCGTCATAGGTTTGCTGTCCGGCAGCCGTGTAGAGCCGGCGCGAGAAGCCGGTGCGGTCGCCGCGCCGATAACGATCCCAGGCGTCCTGCGCGGCGTCATGATCGACCAGACGCGCGATGTCGTGCGAGATCGAATCGAGCGGCTCAAGCTGGCCGGGCGTGGGGAAGGCCGGGGCCGGCTCGTCGTCGGCGGAGGCGCGGGCGAGCAGGTCAGACAACCAGCCCCGCGCGTTTGCGGCGCCGAAGACGTCGCACGCGACGTCGAACCGACGACGGATCGCCGCGGCGTCGCGGCGGCGGAGGGCCCGGCGCGTCATGACGGGCGCGGGCGAGCTCCCGGCCAGCTCCTGTTCGAGCGACCGGGCGACAGGGCGCGTCGCGGCCGGGCGTTCGGCGGCGGGATCGGCGGCGCGGATCGGCTCCGGCCTCTGCGCGGGCGCAGGGACAGGGGCGGGGGCTGGCGCTGGGGCGGGGGCGGGGGCGGCGGGCCTTGGCGCGGATTCCACACGGCCCTCGCTCGCCGAAACCGCGACGGCGCCGCTGGCTCCGTAGGCGCGGCCGGAGCCGGACACCACTTCCGACAGGGCGTTGAGCGCCTTGACCTGATCGGAGACGACTTTGCGCATCGCGGCCGCCTGCTCCGCGGCCTGCCGCGGCAAAACCGTGACGGAGCGTTGCGCTCGGCGCGCATCTCGTCGGCTCGCGCTGAACCTGACCCGCGACGCCGCGCATTTCGGCGGCGGCGGCGCGGAAGCGTTCGGTGGCGTCGCCGAAAAGGCTCTGCATCTCGCCGCTGGTCTGTTGGTAGGCGGCGTGCAGCGCCTGCGCAGTGCGCTCGCGCTCGCGCTCGGCCTCGTCGCGCAGCGTGGCGAACTGGCCGACGACGGCGCCGGAGGAGGATTGCGCCGACAGCGCCAGCTTGTTGGCCAGCTCCTGCGCACGGCGCTCGGCGGCCGCGAAGGTCGTCTCCACCGTTTGCGAAACGCTGGCAATCAGCCGTTCGAGTTCGCCGGCGCGATGGTCGGCGGCCTCCATGACGCGGGTGAGCGCGACGCCGCGCTCCTCCAGCGAGCGATCGACGAGGTTTTGCGCGCGGGTCATCTCGCCGGCCGCGGCGGCGAGCGCGGCGCTGTGCTCCGTGACCTTGGCGGCGATCTCGTCGCTGCGCGCGGCGAGGCCTTCGACCACGGAATGCGCCTGATGCACGGTCTGCTCGGAGGAGCGGGTGAGCGTCAGGATCTGCGTCGAAATGTGGCCGAGCGCGTCGCGGAACTCCTTGATGCGGTCGGCGAGCGCGCCTTCGACGGCGCCCAGATTGGCGCCGGCGCCGTTGACGATGGCGTCGAGCGAGGCGTTCGCGCCGACGAGGCCGTCGAGAACCTGGGCGAGATCGCCGCGCAGGCGCTGATGCGCCCCGCCAAGCGAGGCGAGCGCGGACGCCGCCCCTTCGTCGAGCGCGGCGCGGAGCGCCGCGACGTTATGGTCTGCTTCGGCGCGCAGGCGCGCCTCGGCCGCCGTGACCTCGTCACGCATGCGCAAATGTTCGTCGCGCAGGCGCGTCTGGGCGTCGGCCAGAGACGCGATCGACGCAGCGGCGGCGCCTTCGACGCCGTCGCGGGCTGGACGGCGCTGTGCTCCACGAGGCGCGCCAACTCGATCTGACGGCGGGCGATGCGCTCGGCCGCCGCCGCCGCGCTTTCGTCGACGCCGCGCGAGACGCGCTCGCTCGTTTCGCCAAGCATCGCGGCGACGCGATCGCCGACGGCGCCCAGACGCTCTGCGGCGGCGCCGGCGTGTTCGGACATCAATTGCGCAAGCGAGTGGCCACGCTCGCCGACAATCTCGTGCAAGGCGTCGACATGGCCGCCGAGCGTCGTGGCGAGCGCCGCGCCGCGGCGGCGATGTCGTCGCCGCGCTCGCCCAGAACCTGCGCGATGCGTGCGAGCCGGGCGTCGAGCGCCTTGTCGAGAGCGCCGCTCTGGCGATCAAGCTCAGCGTCGATGCGGCTGTGGTGGCCGGAGAGCAGGGCGTCGATCTCCTCGGCGCGCGCTTTGAGCGTCGCGGACACGCCGGAGCCTTTGGCGTCGAGGTCGTCGGCGAAACTCGCGAGGCGCTTGAGGACGCGCGTTTCGAAGGCGTCGACGCCGCCCGCCAGAGCGCCCTGAAGTTCGCCGGCGCGGGCGTCGAGCAGCGAACGGATCTCGGCGACGGCGGCGTTGGCGGCCGCTGCGACCTCAGCCGAACGCTGGCTGAGCGCGTCGGAGACGCGGCGGGCGACGTCGTCGAATTCGCCGGTGGCCTGGCGGCCGCCGTCGGACAGCGCGCGGGCGATCTCCACCGCCCGCTGGGCGAGCGTGTCGTTGAGCGTCTTGGCGCGCGCGTCGAGCGCGGACTCGATCCTGCCGAGCAACCCCTCGACCGATTCCGCGACGTCCTTGGCGCGGCCCTGGGTGCGCTCGTCGAACAGGCGCAGCTGCGCTTCGAGCGCTTCGCCCGCCTCTCGCGTTTGCGCGCGCAGACGGTCCTCGACCGCCTTGCCGCCGACCGAGAAGGCGAGGTCGATGGCCTGAAGCGAGCCGGCGACGCCGTCCGCGAAGCGTTGCGCATGGCCGGCCAGACGCGAGGTGACCTCGCCGCCGTCGCGCACCACGCGCTGCTCGAACTCGCCGAGGCGTTCGGCGAGCGTCTCGTTGATGCGCTCGCCATGCATGCCGATCGCGGTGACCGCCTCGCTGGCGGTGACGGCGAAGCGCTCGTGAAGAGCGCCGGCGTGGCGCCCGATCGCCTCGACCGCCTCGCGCGAGGTGGATTCGAGCTTGCCGGCGAGGGCCTGCACATGGCCGTCGAGGCGCCGACGGTCTCCTGGCCGACGCCGCGCAAACGCGTCTCCACGCGCTCGACATGGCCGTCGATCGAACGGGAGACGTCCTGCGAAGCGGCGCGCATGCGCTCGTCAAGGGTGGCGACCTTGTCGCCGAAGGCCATCGCGTGGGCGCCGAAGGCGGCGAGCGCCGCGGCGCTGGCGCCGGAGATGCCGCCGGTGACGGTCTCGCCGGTCTTGGCGAGATCCTCCAGGGCGCGTTCGGCGACGTCGGCGATGCGGCCGGCGACGTCGGCGGCGTGCTCGTTAAGCGCGCCGAGCGACTCGGTCGACGTCTTCTCGATCTTGGCGGCCAATTCGACGGCGTGGCGCCCGAGCCCTCGGAGATGGCCTTGTTGGCCTCCTCGATGCGGCTCGACACGATGCGGTCGTGTTCGTCGAGCGCGGCGAGCGTGTCCTTGCCGGCGCCGGACACCGCTTGGGTGAACTCGACGGTGCGGCGGCCCACCGCGCCGATGGTCTCGTCGGCCAGGGTCAGAAGGCGAGCCTCGACGTCGGCGGTGTGCGCGTTGATCGCGTCGAGCGTGCTGGCGTTCGCCTCGACGATGCGGCGCGCGACGTCCTCGGCATGGGTGGCGAGCGCGCCGGTCGAGGCGGCGCTGGCCGCGCCGAGGCGGTCGGCGAATTCGCGGGTATGACGTTCGAGCGCCTCGACCGTGGCCGCGCTCACGCCGACCAGGCGGGCGTCGAGATCGACGGCGTGCGCCGACAAGGCGTTCAACGTCTCGGCGCGGGCCGCTCCGAGACGGTCGGTCGCTCGGCCGCCTGCTTTCCGATGGTGTCCGCGGTCTGCCGCGACAGATCGCCGAAGCGGCTCTCCATCTGGTTGGCGTGGGCGGCGATCAGATCCGTCGTGAGACGGCTGACGCCGGAGATGCGGCTCTCGAAATCGGAGGCGTGGTCGCGCAGAGCGGCGAGCGTCGCGCCGCTGGTCGAATCGAGCCGCGAGGCGAGATCGTCCGTGTGGCGGGCGAGCGCCTGGGTGGTGGCTTCGGAGACGCCGACAAGGCGGCGCTCCATCTCCTGCGCGTGGGCGGACAGGGCGCCGACGGTCGCGCCGGAGATGTCGGCCAGACGGGTCGAGACCAGATCGGCGTGACGGTCCAACGCGCCGGTCGCGCCTTCGAAACGTCGCCAAGCCGCTTTTCAAGGCGTTCGACATGGCCCGACAGGGAGGCGACGGTCGCGTCGGAGACCTCGCCGAAGCGCCCCTCCACCGTTCGCGCGAGTCGATCCAGCGCGTCGACCGCGCCGCCGGAGGCGCCGGAAAGACGATCCTCCAGCCGCGCGACGTGATTGGCGAGAGCGTCGAGCGTCGTTTGCGAGACGTTCGCGAGCCGGTTCTCGACGACGCCGGAGTGGCGCTCCATCGTGTTGACGGCTCCGCGGGAGGCCTCGTCGAGCCGCTTCTCCATCGTGGCGAGCTGCCCGGCGAGAGCGGCCAGGGTCGCGTCGGAGACGCCGCCGAGGCGCGTCTCCATCTCCGTCGCGTGAGTCGACAGGCGCTCCACGGTGGCGTCGGAGGTTTCCGCGAGACGCTCGCGCAGCGTCTCGACGTCCTTCGTCAGCCGCTCGACCAATGCGCGGCTCTGCGTCTCGACGCGGCCGCCGAGATCGGCGGCGTGGCGATCGAGCAGACCGACGGTGGCGACGTTGGCCGCGGCGAAACGCTGATCGACGTCCTCGGCATGGGTGGCGAGCTTGTCGACCAGGCGCCGACGCTGGTCTCCAGACGCGCGTGGATCTCGTCCTGGCGGCGCGCGAGAATCTGGTCGAGCCGCGCTCCGGCGCTGTCGAAAACGGCCTCGGCCGCGCCGGCGCGCTCGCCGATCAGGAGGCGACGCGTTCGACCGTGGCGGTCAACTTCTGATCCAACTCGGCGCCGCGCACATGCACGGTGTCGTGCAGGCGGTCGCTGGTCTCGGCGAGGCGAACGGCGAGCAGATCGCCGCGAGCGGCGATCACCTCGGCGACGCGCGCGCCGACGCCGTCGATGCGGTTGACGACGTCGTCGCCGCGTTGGCCGAGATCGCCGATCAGCGTGTCGGCGGCGCTCTTGAGGCGGGCGTCGATCGTCGACAGGCTGTCGCCGAGCGCCTTGTTCATGACGTCGCTGGCGCCGGCGAGGCGCTGGGAGACGTCGGCGCCGGTGGTCGTCAAACGCTCGACCATGACGTCGCCGCGTTTCGAAAGTTCGCCGATCATGGCCTCGCCGGCGCGCCCGAGCGCCTGCGAAATCTCCTCGCTCTTGGCGCCGAGAGTTCGTCACCCGGCCGCCCGCCTCGCTGACGCGGTCGGCGATCTTGTCGCCCGCGCCGTCGAGATCGCGCGCGATCGATTCTTGCGCGTTGGCCAGCGCGGCGCGAACGCGTTCGGCGTTGCCGACGATCGCCTCGCGTTCGCTGGCGAGTTCGTCGACGAGCGCGCGCATGCGCCGCTCATTGTCGGAATAGGTGCGTTCGAGGTTCGACACCTCCGAGCGCACGAGAGTCTCAAGCTCGCTCGCGCGCGCAGAGCGCGTTCGATGCCGTCGCCCATCGAGGAGACTTCGCGACGAATCGCCTGGGACAGAGACACGACCTGCTCGGAGGCGATCTGTTCGGGCTCGGCGAAACGTTGGGCGTTCTCGAAAGGAGGCGCGCAGCGTAACGCATCTCGGCCATGCGGCGCCACAGCGTCGCGGCGACGAAGAAGAGCACCGGCGGCGCCAGCGCGCCGATCAACGTCATCCAGGCGAGCGGCTCACGCGCAAGAGCGGCGGGGTCGCGATCGGCGAATTGCGGCCACCGGCTGGCGACGACGAGCGCGAGGCCGATCCACAAAATCGAAAGAACGGCGGCGATCGCCAATGGCGCGGCGGACGCGCGCGGCGGGACACGCTGGGCGGCGGCGCGTCGCGGAGAGCCCGCGTCGTTGGCGGGAGAGGCCGACGGCGCCACGGTGGCCGCGCGGGACTCTGCGGCCGGACCTGGCTGCGCGCTCGCAAGAGGATGTTCTGCGACAGATGGAAGGCGGGGTCGGCGGCGCGGGACTTTCCATCCGGGGGCAGATCGGCCCGGGCGGACTGCCTTGGGTCAGACTTCGCGTCCAATTTGCCTTCGGGGCCGACGGCGGCCGGTTCCGGACCGAGGTTCAGAGCCTCTTCGATCGCGGACAGCGCCGCAGCCGCCGGATCCTGGAGTTTGTTCTGCTGGACCATTGGTTCCGCCTTCATCCCGACGCTGGCCGCGGCGCAGGGCGGGGACGCCTGCGCTCGCCGGTCCGCGAAGGAGCCTCTCTCCGCGGACACGCGCACACACTTCTTTAACCACTGCACAATAACAGGCCGCGCGTCCCGAACAAAACGATGCCGCCGGTTTCCGACAAACGTCGTTAACGACGCTGGGGAAATGATCGGCTCGCCGACGTTTTGCGACGATCCAGGTGAGGATTCGTCAGCACGTCGCGGCGAGTGTCCGCCGAAAGCGCGTTCAAGCGCGTCGAACAGGGATTTCTCACCTATGGTAGCTCCTCCGCTCGCTCGATTCCGCTGGCTCCCTGGGCCGCTTCCTGCGTCCCGCCGGGCCTTCGGCGCTCGACGGGCAGCCGGCCATCGACCTGGCGCATCTGTCGCGTCAGTCGCTCGGCGATCACGGGCTTGAGGTCGAGCTGCTGCATCTTTTCGACATTCAGGCGAGCCGGATCGCCAGCGAACTGGGCATGCCCGACCCAAAGAAAGATGTGCGCACGGAGCGCATGGGCTCGCCCATACGCTGAAAGGATCGGCCCGCGCGGTCGGCGCCACGCGAGTCGGCGCGGCCTGCGAGGCGCTGGAAAGCCTGCTGCGCGCCCACGCCCCGCAAACCTCGGTCGACGTGGCGCTGCGCGAGGTGCGCATGGCCGTGCACGCCGCGCGCGAGTTCATCGCCGCGTCGCGCTGAATCGACGCGCCGCCCCGGCCTGAGCGCGCGCCGCGCGGGCAGGCTGGCGTCGCGGCGCGTTCTCTCTTAAATACGGCGCGACCCCGCCGGCGCTTCGCTGCGCCGGCTTTCGCGCGTCCGGGACCAACCGCCCGCCGGCGCGCCGCACCGGAGCCGCCGACCTATGCCCAGCATCACCTTCATCGATCATCACGGACAAGCGCGCACCGTCGAGGGCGCGGTCGGGTCGACCGTGATGGAGACGGCGATGAAAAACGGCGTCCCCGGCATCGAAGCCGAATGCGGCGGCGCCTGCTCCTGCGCCACCTGCCATGTCTATGTCGCCCCGGAATGGGAGGCGAAAGTCGGAAAGGCGGCCGCGATGGAGGAGGACATGCTCGATTTCGCGCGCGACGTGCGGCCGAATTCGCGCCTGTCCTGCCAGATCAAGGTGACCGAGGCGCTGAACGGGCTCGTCGTGACGACGCCGGAGCGGCAGGGCTGATCTGTATTCACGGAATTAATTCGTTATTTCCATGATATGACGCGTGCGTTATGGGAATGGCGCCTTTGCGACCGAGAGCCGCGTCTATCCGACCGAGAGTCCTGTCATGACCGCTGCCGAGACCGCCGCCCCTATCGAAACCCAGTGCCTGATCGTCGGCGCGGGGCCGGTGGGCCTGTTCGCCGTGTTNCGGCTGGGTCTGCTCGACATCAAGACGCATCTGATCGACATTCTGGACCGTCCGGGCGGGCAATGCGCNCGGCTCTATCCCGAGAAGCCGATCTACGACATTCCCGGATTCCCGGTCGTTTCGGGGCAGGGCCTCGTCGACAATCTGATGAAACAGATCGAGCCCTTCGGTCCGACCTTCCATTTCAGCGAGATGGTGGCGGGCTTCGAGTCGATCGGCACGGCCGAAAAGCCGCTGTTCCGGCTGACGACCGACGCGGGCAAGGTGTTCCAGGCGCCGGTGGTGATGATCGCGGCGGGCGGCGGCTCGTTCCAGCCGAAAAAGCCGCCGGTCGACGGCGTCGAGGCCTATGAAGGCAAGAGCGTGTTCTACGCGGTGCGCAACCGCGAAAGCTTCCGCGACAAGAACGTGCTGATCGTCGGCGGCGGCGATTCCGCGCTCGACTGGACGCTCAACCTGCATCCGATCGCCAAGCGCATCACGCTGCTGCATCGCCGCGACGATTTCCGCGCCGCGCCGCATTCGGTCAACGCCATGCGCGAGCTGGCGTCGGGCAAGATGGACCTCAAGATCGGCCAGATGCAGGCGCTGCACGGCGAGGGCGGCGACCTCGCCAGGGTGACGATCAAGACCGGCGCCGGCGCCGTCGAGAGNATCGCCGCCGAGCGGATGCTGCCGTTCTTCGGTCTGACGATGAAGCTCGGCCCGCTCGCCGAGTGGGGCCTCAACCTGCATGAGAACCTGATCCCGGTCGACACCGAGAAGTTCGAGACCTCGATCCCCGGCGTGTTCGCGATCGGCGACATCAACACCTATCCGGGCAAGCTCAAGCTCATTCTGTCGGGCTTCCACGAAGGCGCGCTGGCGGCGCAGAAGGCGCATCGCTACGTCTATCCGGAAAAGCGGCTGCTGTTCCAATACACGACGTCGTCGACTAATTTGCAGCGCAAGCTGGGCGTCGCGTGACGAGCCCGGCCGCGCCGGGCCGCGCGGCGCGCGCGCCGGCATGAGCGGGCAAGCGCGCGGCCTCGCGCGCTTCGCCCCGCCACCGACCGGGCGGGGCGCTTTTCGCCCGCCAAGGCGCTGGGCTGGCTCGGCGGGCTCGCGCCGGGGCTCTTGCTGATCTGGACGGCCGCCAGCGAGGGGCTCGGGCCCAAGCCCGTCACCTTCGTCATTCACGCGCTCGGCGACGGCGCGGTGTGGCTGTTGATCGCGACGCTGGCGGCGACGCCGCTGCGCACGATCACGCGATGGAACGCTCTGATTCTGGCGCGGCGCGTTCTCGGCAATTTCGCGCTCGCTTATGCGACGGCGCATGTCGGCGTTTACGTGTGGAGCGAGGGCGTGGCCAAGGCGGCGTCCGAAATCGCTCTGCGGACCTATCTGATGATCGGCTTCGTCGCGCTGGTCATGTTCGTCCTCCTCGGCGCGACGTCGAACGACGGCGCGGTGCGGCGGCTCGGAAGCGTCGGCTGGAAGCGGCTGCATCGGCTGATCTATGTCGCGACGGCGCTGGCGCTGCTGCACTACTTCCTGCAAACTAAGAACGACGTGACGCCGGCGCTGCGGCAGGCGGGGCTGTTCACGATGCTGATGCTGTGGCGCCTGCTNCGACGCGAAAGCTCGGCGCCAACCCGCTGNGCGCTGGTGGCGCTCGGCGTCGTCGCCGGGCTGGCGACGGCGGGGATCGAAGTCGCCTGGTATTATTGGCGCTCGGGCCTGCCGCCGCTCGACGTGCTGGCCGGCAATCTCGATTTCGAGGATCAGCTGCGGCCGCCCTGGCTGGTGGCGGGCGCGCCGCTCGACTTCGCCGTGATCAGCTTTTTCTGCGCCGAAGAGGAAGGGCGCGACGTCCTTGACGCCGGGCGCGGCGATGGCGGCGAAGGGCATGGGGCGGCATACGGCGAGCGCGGAAAGGCCAACGCGCGCCGTCAACATGCCGTTGAGCACACCCTCGCCGAGCCGCGCCGAAAGCCGCGCGGCGAGGCCGTGGCCGACGACCTGCTGAATCAGGCTGTCGCCGACCGCCATGCCGCCGGTGATCGTCAGATGCGCGCCGACGGAGCGGGCGAGGCGCCAGAAGCCGAGCATGCCGGGGCGTCCGCCATAAATCTCGGAGATCTTGCGAATGAGGCGGGCGATCTGCGCCAGCACGAAAACGAGGTCGAGCACGGCGCGCGGGCTGATCGCGGTGACGACGGAGACGCGGCGGGCGGCGAGCGCGATCTCGCGGCGGGCGCGCTCGTCGAGGCTCGTCATCAGACTACGTTCGGCGATGTCGATGAGGTCGCGTCCGTCGACGATTTCGGTCGAGAGCTTTGNCAGCTCCTCGCGCGCGCCGGCGGCCTCGGGGCGCGCGTCGTAGAGGCTCACGAGATCGCGCACGAGGCCGCGCGCCTTGTCGGTGTCGTCGGCGGCGCGGGCGGCGGCGAAATCCTGATGCAGCCGGGCGATGCCGCGTTGACGCAGCACGGCGCGCGTCTCGCGGATCAACAGCGCGAGAAGCGCGAGGCCGGCGAGGCTCGCCAGCGCGACGGCGATCCAGCCGAGCGCCTGATATTTGGCGAAGAGATCGTCGATCAGCCGCCACAGCCACAGTGAGAAGCCCAGGCCGAGAAGGCCGGTCGTCGCGCTCCAGAACAGCGCGCCCCAGCCGAAACGACGCGGCAGCATGCCGCGCTTCTGGGCGACCTCGACGGCGGCCTCCTCGGGCGCCAGCGTCTCCATCGCCTCGCGCTCATAGGCGTCGGGCGTCTCCTCCAGCACGACGCCGGGGGCGGGCTCATGCGCGGCGCTTCGCGTTCGGCGGAGGCGGTCGGGCGTGCNGGCCGCGTCCGGCTCGGACGCCGGATCGAGGCGAAAGGCGCGCGGGCGGCGCGGAGCGGAGGCGTCGGACATCAAACCCTCTTGGCGCGTCGCGCTTTAGACCCTCTTGGCGCGTCGCGCTTTGGGCGGCGCGAGGACGAAGACGCCTGCGCGAGAGGTGGCGGCGCGGCGGGGCGACGTCAAGGGCTCGCCCTACTTTTCACGGCGCGAGCGGTGGCTTAGCCTCGGCTTACGAGGGCCAGTCGTGCCGTATCTGCTGCTTAAGACCGCCCATGTGATCGGCGCCTGCGTGCTGTTGGGGACCGGGAGCGGCATCGCGTTTTTCATGCTCATGGCGCATCGCTCGGGCGACGTCGCCTTCATCGCGCGCACGGCGCGGGTGGTGGTGATCGCCGACGCCGTGTTCACCGCGAGCGCCGTGGTCGCGCAGCCGGCGACGGGCTTCGCGCTGATGCGCTGGAGCGGCCTCGCGCTGAGCGAGCCGTGGCTTGTCGCCGCCCTCGCGCTGTATCTGACGGCGGGCCTGTTCTGGCTGCCGGTGGTGTGGATGCAGGCCCGGATGGCGCGTCTTGCGCAGGCGGCGGCGNNGAGGCCGGGACAGAAGCTGCCCGACGCCTATCATCGACTGTTTCGCTGGTGGTTCGCCTGCGGCTTTCCAGGGTTCGGGGCGACGATCGCCATCGTCTGGCTGATGGTCGCCAAGCCATCTTTGTGAGGACGAGATGCGCATCGCGGTGCTGGGGGCTTCGGGATTGATCGGCGAGGCCGTGACGCGCGATCTCGTCGCGGACGGGTTCGACGTCGTCGCGATGGCGCGGCGGTTCACGCCTCGACAGATGGCCGCCTTCGGCGCGCGCGCCGTGGAGGCTCCGTTCGTGGCGAAGACGGCGCAAACTCTCGCCGCAACGCTGGAGGCGCATGGTGTCGGCGTCGTCGTCAATTGCGTCGGCGCGTTGCAGGCGAGCGGCAAGAGCGACCCGCGGGAGGTTCACGCGCCGTTTGTGGCGCGGCTTCTCGACGCGCTTGGCGGTCGGGCGTTGATCCATCTCTCGATGCCGGGCGAAGGCGACGACGATCCGACGCCGTTCTCGCGCTCGAAGCGGGCGGCGGACGCCGACATCGCGGCGCGCGCGGGGTGTTACGCGATCCTGCGGCCGGGCTTCGTCATCGCGCCGACGCCTTACGGCGCCTCCGCTTTGCTCCGCGCTCTGGCGACGACGGCGTTCGACCTGCCGGGCGCGATGCGCTCGCGCCCGTTTGCGCCGGTCGCGGTCGCCGATATCTCGGAGACGATCGCGGCGCTGGCGCGGCGGGCTTTGGCGGGCGAGCGCTTTTCGGTGACGTGGGATCTGTGCGCGGCGCAGCCGCGNACGTTGGGCGAGGTCGCCGACGCGTTTCGCCGCCGCTTCGGCGCGCCGGCGCCGCGCTTCGCCGCGCCGATGGCGCTGGCGACGCTCACCGGCGTCGCCTCCGACGTCGTGGCGCGGCTCGGGTGGCTCGCGCCGACGCGCAGCACGGCGTTGCGGGAGATCGCGCGTGGGGTCGTCGCCGATCCGTCAGGCTGGATGGCGGCCACGGGCGCGCGACCGCGCTCGCTCGACGCGGCGATGCTGGCCGTGCCCGCCGACGCNGCCCGCTTTTGGTTCGCCCGGCTTTACTGGCTCAAGCCGTTGATCGTCGCGACTCTGGCGCTGTTCTGGATCGTCTCGGGCGTGGTGGCGCTGAGCGTCGGATATGCGGCGGCNGCGCGGGCGCTGCGCGCGCTGGGATGGAGCGAGGGCGCCGCGTCGGCCTTCACAATGGCGACGGCTCTCGCCGACATCGGCGTCGGCGCGCTCATTTCGGTGCGGCGCACGCATGGCGTCGGGCTGGCGGCGGGCGCGGCGCTGGCGCTCGCCTATGTCGTTGGCGCGACGGCCATCGCGCCGGGGCTGTGGAGCGATCCGCTCGGGCCCTTGGTCAAAGTGTTTCCGACGCTCGCCTTGAGCGCGGCGGCGTGGGCGATCGCGCCGGATCGGTAAGCGCCAGGCGCCGACCTCAGGCGTGAACCCATAACCTCAACCGGCGAGGACGATGCGGCCAAACGAGCGCCGCGGCAAGTCGCTAAATCCCTGCGCGTTCGCGCAGCGTGGGGCCGTCGCCGGCGATCCAAAGATCGTCGACGCGCCAGCGGCGGTTTTCGCGCCGCAAGGCGAAATGGGTCGTCCACGGGCGGCGGCCGCGGCCGCGCGGGCGCAAAGTCGCCTCGACGCGCGCCTCGTCGCGGCCGCGGCGCAACGTGCGCATCGCGAGAAGATGCGGCGGGTCGCCTCGTCGCCGGGGCCGCCGAGGCGGGCGAGCGGCGAGGGCAGGGCGGCGAGATTGGCGTTGGTGAGCCGCGCCAGCAGATCGGCGGTGAAGAATGCGGCCGCGTCGGGGGCGGCGAGCGCGCTTTCCAGCGTTTCGCCGCGCTGGCCGCGGCGCAACAACTCACGCACGGTCGAAGCGGGATCGTCGGCCGCCAGCGTCGGAGTCGGCGCGGCCGCCGCAAGCGCGCCGAACAGCGCGGCGCGACGGGTGAGCGATGGGCGCGTCATTTCTCGACCGGCAGCCCCTCGGCGATCCAGCCCGCTCCACGCGTCGACCCGGCGACGCCGCCGGCGACGTCGACGATGTTGGTCCAGCCCTCGCGCGTCAGCCGTTCGGCGGCGCGCGCGGATCGGTTGGNGCTGCGGCAAATCAGCGCGATGTCCTTGCCGGGATTGGCCTGACGCAGGGCGTCGAGCTTCCGGACGAAATCGGCAGCTGCGACGTCGATGCGGGCGGCGCCTTTCGGGGAGCCGGTCTCGGCCCATTCGGCCGGGGTGCGGATGTCGACCAGCACGATCTCGCCGGCCTGCTGGGCGGCGTAGGCCTGGCGCGGCGTCATCGCGCGCGGCGCGGCTTGCGCGAAGGCGGCGGCGGGCGATCCCGCGAAAGGAGCGCGGCGAGCGCGCGGCGGGTGAGTCATGCGGACCTTATAGCGTCGTCAGCCGAGTTTGTCGCCCAACAGGAACTCCATCGCGCGATCCATGCGGATATGGGGGAAAGCGAGCGGGCGCCCGTCGTCGGACAATTTCGCGAAGGGCGGGCGAAAGCGCACGAAGCGATAGTCGTTCTCGCCGTCCTTGAGCGCCAGCGCGTCGCCACGGAAGACGAGCTTGGGATCGGCGGGCAGCTCGCCGGGGAAAATCGCCGCTTCGGCGACGCCGTCGAAGGTCTGGCCGTCGACGATTTCGCCCTTGAGCGGGGTTCCCACGATCGCCTCCAGCGTCTGGCCGTCATGTTTGACGGCGGCCTCGCGGGTCGCCCGTATGGCGGCCAGCGCGATGACGTCGACCTGCGCGCCGAGCCCTTCGGCGCGGTCGGCGGCGCGCTTGACGAGCAAGCGCAGGATCGCCTCAAGCCGGTCGTGGCTGGTGTGGTGCAGATGATCGGCCTTGGTGGCGGCGAACAGGATCTTGTCGATCTTCGGACGGAACAGAGTCGAGAGAAGCGACGAGCGCCCGGCGCGGAAGGCGGTCAGCACGTCGCCCAAAGCGTTTTCGAGATCGCGAACGGCGGCGGGGCCGGAGTTGAGCGCGGAGAGCGCGTCGACCAGCACGATCTGGCGGTCGAGACGGGCGAAATGATCGCGGAAGAAGGGGCGGACGATCTTGTCCTTATAGGATTCGTAGCGTCGCTCCATCATCGCGGCGAGCGTGCCGGGGCCGATCTCGGCCCCCTCGTCAAGACGCAGCGGCGCGAAGGTGAGCGCCGGCGAGCCTTCGAGATCGCCCGGCAGCAGGAAGCGACCGGGCGGCAGGGTGGAAAGGGCGTAACGGTCGTCGCGGGCGGCGCGCAGATAGCCGGTGAAAAGATCGGCGGCCTGACGGGCGACGTCCTCGCTTTCGTCGGCGGNAGNGTCGAGCGTCAGCAGATGGCCGCGCCAGTCGGCGGCCAGCGGCGCGCGGGCGGCGGCCGCGCTCGACTCGATCGTCTCGCGCGACCACTCGGCGTAGGTCTTGCCGAGCAGAGCGAGGTCGAGCAGCCATTCGCCGGGATAATCGACGATGTCGATGGTGAATTCGCCCGGCCCGCCCATCCAGCCGGCGGGCTTCTCGAATTCGAGGGTGAGACGCAGCTCGCTGATGCGGCGCGTCGATTCCGGCCAGCGACGATCCTCTCCGATCAGCGCCTTGACGTGATCCTCATAGGCGAAGCGCGGCACGGCGTCGTCGGGCTGGGGCTGGAGATAGGCGCGCTTGAGACGGCCCTCGGCATGGACGCGGAAGACTGGAAGACGCGCGCCGCCGGCCTTGGCGTTGATCAGCGTATGCACCAGAGAGGTGATGAAAACCGTCTTTCCGGCGCGCGACAGCCCGGTGACGCCAAGCCTCAATCCATTGCCCGACATCGCGTCCAAGAGACTGCGCGCGGCGATGCGGGCTTCCTGCGCGAGGTCGGCGAAAAGGGACATGCGATCAATCCTCACGCGGGAGAGCCCGCCGGCGCCGTTCAGGTAGGCATCGCGGCCCGACTTGGCCAGAGGCAGGCGCAAGGCCATTGCGCGCGGGCGCCGCCCGCCGCGTGGGATCGACCAATCGCCGCCGCTCAAAAGCGGGGCGTATCCCGGCGTTCTTTCAGCGCCTTCGCGACGTCGGTCATCGATCAGCCGCCGGCGAGGGCTGCGAGAAAACGGCCGCCTTCTCTTTGGCGATCTTGGCCTCCTCCGCCATCCGTCGCCTGAGCGAGACGATTTCGCGCAGATCCTCGACGGCGTCGTCGACCAGCGCCTGCGCGCCACCATAGGGCCCGATCTCAACGCCGCTCATATTGAGCAGGGCGATGGAGAGGGCGGGCGTCAGGTCGCCGGCTTCGTCGAAGAGGTGCAAATCGTCTGTCGGCTTCGGCGCCAGTCCGGCGGCGAGCTTCGCGGCGTAGTTGTCGATGCGCTGGCGTTCGCCGGCGCAAGAGGCGATCGGGACGGCGCCGGCCCTGGAGGGCGTCGTCGGCGCGGCGAGGTCGAGCGCCGAAATCCGCGTCACCGGCAGAGCCACCGCCGCGGNCTCGCCGCCGCCGGAGGCGATCGTGGGCGCGCGCATCATCGGCGGCGNGCGCGCTTTGACGCGCGAGACCCTGACGCCGCCTCGGCCGGCGAATTTGGGGCCGGTGAAGCCGGGCCGGTGGCGGGCGAGCCAGCGCGCGCGCAGGGTGCCGGAGGCTGCGCGGCGGGCGAGGGGGCGCCCTTNGCGCGGCGCCATCAAACCGGCGACGGCTGCGCCGCCGCATTGCGCNNCAGCGTAACGAGAGACGATGTCGAGCGCCGATTTACGTCCGAATTCAGTATAATACCGTCGCAACAGCAACGCCGCCACGACAGCGCCCTCGCGGGCGGAAGAGAAAGCGACGTGATCTTCGCGATCGGCGGCGATCTCGCCCGCCCATCCCGCGCGTTTGACGCACCAGTAATTGTTCATACGCACGCAACGCGGCATATCCGCGCCGTCGCCGAAGACGATGCGCATGCGCTGGACAGGCTGGGCGACCAGCCAACGCGAGGCCTCCTGTCGCCAGTTCGAGACCGAGCGCCGCGCGGGATGAAACAGCGCGGCGTTCTCCCAGGGTCTTGGCCACAAACGCTCCGCGCCGTCGCCAAGGACGATCCCTGGCGGCAGGCCCGCCGCTATCAGCAGCCAGAGCGCCAAGCCGAACCATTCACCCATCGTGTCCGGTCCCGATCAGTCGTCGATTCCGCCGAGCGTCTTGGGCGTGACGAAACGGTCAAGGCGGGCGGCGCCGGGGCTGGCTTGCGACCAGGAGTCGACGTTGAGGTCGAGCACCGCCAAGGAACAGGTTGGAAAGTGATGACGCATCCGCGCCTGCGCATATCGATCGCCGAAGCCGATCAGTTCGGCCGCGAGGTCGGCGACGCCGGGATTGTGGCCGACGCACATCATCGTCCGGACGTCGTCGGGCGCCTGACGCAGCAGAGCCCATAGCGCGGCGACGGGCGCTTCGTAGATGCGCGGCTCCAGACGCAGCGGAACGGTGCGCCAGCCGTCGCTGACGATCTCCCATGTTTCGCGAGTGCGGCGCGCATCCGACACCGCCGCGAAATCAGGCAGCAGATGCTCGCGGGCCAGATAATCGCCGAGACGCAGGGCGTCGCCGCGGCCGCGCTCGATGAGCGGGCGTTCGTGATCGCCGGTGTGGCTGAACGGCGTCGCCTTGGCGTGCCGCAGAAGCATGAGACGGAACATGGCGACGAGATTATCGCGCCCCGGCTCTCGCGGAAAGGGCGAGGCGCCGGCGAAAGGCGGCGCGAAATCGACAAGCGCGCCTTCAAACGCGACGAGCGCTTCCTATATCGAGCGTCGCGCCCGCGCATGGGCGCTCTTCGGAGAAAATACATGCCGCATCACGATTTGGTCGCCCTGTCGGGCGTCGTCGGTCACGTCTTCGCCCATCGTTTCACCGTCGAAGAAGGAGGGCGGGTGCATCTCGCCGATCTTGGCCCCAAGGGCGCNGAAGCCTTNCCCTTGACGACGGGGATGACCGTCAAGCTCAAAGGCGAGCGCCGACCGTCAGAGATCAAGGTGACGGAGATCGCCGCGAAAGGCTTGGCGACGGTCGTCATCCATCACAANAAGCCTCATCATGGGCCAGGCCACCATCCCCGCATCGGCGCGAGGCCGACCATCGCCCGCATCGCGACGACGCCGATCCGGCCTTGGCGCTGCGCGCGCGGCGGCGGCCGGATGGAGCGTGAGGGCGCGCCGCGACGCCATCCCAAGCATTTCGAGGCGCTCGCGCGACAGGGTGAGGGGCCTTGGGCCGAGTTGCATGTCGATCTCGACGGCGGACTCTACAAGATCAAGGCCTTGCCGCCGGACGGCGGGAAATGGGCTGATCTGATCGGCTGAGCGAGGGCGGCCGGGCCGTCTCGCGGTCCGGCCGCTTCGCGTCAGGCGCCGGGCGCGGATGCGTCGGGGCGATNACTCAGAAGGTCGCCGGGCTGGCAGTCGAGCGCTTCGCAGATTTTCTCCAGCGTGTCGAAGCGCACGCCTTTCACCTTGCCCGATTTGAGCAAAGAGACGTTCTGTTCGGCGACGCCGATGCGCTCGGCGAGTTCGCGCGAGCGCATCTTGCGTTTGGCCAGCATGACGTCGAGGTTGACGACGATCGGCATCGCGCCCGCCTTTCCTCAGACAATCTGCGCATGTTCGTCGGCGATCGCGGCGGCGACGCCGAATACATGCGCCAGCGCGAGGAAACCAAGCAAGAAGAGGATGTTCAGGAGGTNCCGGGGATTGGCGAAGACGCTGACCAGCCGCCCGTTCTCCGACGTTCCGGCGGTCACGATCATCGAAACGACGGGGCGGGCGAGCATATCGCCGAATTGGGCGATCAGGCCGAAGACGCCCACGCGCCGCAGCCATCGCGCCGCGCCCGCGGTGAAAACCTCGCCGGACAGATAGGACGTGAACAGACGCCACACGGCGTAGCAGGCTGCGGCCGCCGCCGCCCATAGCGCCAGATGAACGGCGAAGCCCGCCGCCTGTTGCCAAGGAGNCAGGCGGGGGATTTCGACATGAAGCCAAGCGCTCCAATGCCGGGCGACGCGAGAGGATCGCGNCCAGTATTGAACGACGCCCAACAACACCCAGGCCGCGTAAACCAGCGCCCNCCAGCGCACGAGCCNACAAAGCCATCCGATGCGCGCGCGAAGTCCCTCGTCCGGCCGCAGGATGGAGAGGTGTGCGGGAGTGGTCATGATCGTCCCCGTTGAGCCAACGAGATTCTATTGACGCATAAAAAATTTAATGTCAAACGTTAAAAAAATATCACATGGGATGAAATTCAATGAAGCGATGCTCCTTTCGCGCGGCGGCGGCGGTCTGCGCCGCGGCGGCGCTGGCCGGATGCGGGCATGTGCCCGCCTCGACGATGTTTCGAATGCGCTCGTTCGACGCCTTGCGCTTCGATCCGTCGCAGTTGCGCCTCGCCTCGCAAGGGCCGGACTGGCTCACGCCGCAGCCGGGCGGCGCGCATTTCAAGCTGACTTTGCGACGCGGCGCTCAAACGCAGGTCGAAAGCTTCGTGCTTGAGGAGGTCGCGGAGCGCGACGCCGCTCTTTCCGCCTTCGCACGGCCCGGAGCGCGAATCGACGCTTATCGCTTGTCGGACGCGGACGCGGCGCGCGTGCGCGCTTTGCAGGACGCGTATCGGGAGCCGCGAGAAGGCAAGGGCTCCGCCACGCTGGCGGTGGATGTCAAGGCGTGCCGCNNACGCGCGGCGCCGGCCGGGCCGATCCTGGCTTCGACTCATATCCGCCTGGACGCCGCNGCAGGGTGGATGACGTTGCTGTCGAATGTCGACATCCGCAAGATCGCGCAGGACGCGGGCGAGGCGATCGAGACGCGCCTGCCGCTTTGCACGCGCTAGGCGCTGTCGGCGGCGGCCGCTTCGGCGCGGCCTTGGGTCTCTTTCGGCGCCCTTGCGCGAACGCCGCCGATCGCCGATAGCGCTGGTTCGACCTTCGTCGCGGCTCGCCATGCCGATCTATTCTTTCGCCTGCCGCGGCTGCGCCTGCGAGTTTCAAACTCTTGTGCGCTCGGAGGCGGCGACTGAATGCCCACGATGCGCCAGCCGCGACCTCGAACAGCGTCTGTCGTTGATCGCCGCGCCGAAGAAAGGCGGCGAGGACGCCGGCGCGCCGGCCTGCGGGCCGCACGGCTGCGGCGTCGGCGCATGCCCGGCCCTGGCCGCAGGCATGAGTTGCGGCTAGGACCCGCGGCCGCTCCGCCGCGGGAATTTCGGCGCGGACGCTTCGCCCTCGCTAACGTTCCGGGACGGCCGGGGCGCCGCCTCAGCCGCGTCGATGAAGGAAAGCGAGCCGCTCGAACAGATGCACGTCCTGCTCGTNTTTGAGCAGCGCGCCATGCAGCGNGGGAATGAGCTTCTTGGAGTCTCGCTCGCGCAACGTCTCGGGCGCGACGTCTTCGTTCAGCAGAAGCTTGAGCCAGTCGAGCAGCCNCGAGGTCGATGGGCGCTTCTTGAGCCCCGGGACCTNCCGCACCTCGAAGAAAACGCGCAACGCCTCTTCCACGAGCCGCTTCTTGATTCCGGGATAATGCACCTCGACGATCTCGCGCATTGTCTCGACGTCGGGGAATTTGATGTAATGGAAGAAGCAGCGGCGCAGGAAGGCGTCCGGCAGCTCCTNTTCGTTGTTCGACGTGATCACCACGACGGGACGGCGTTCGGCCTTGATCGTCTGCCCGGTCTCGTAGACGAAGAACTCCATGCGATCGGNTTCAAGCAGCAGATCGTTCGGAAACTCGATGTCGGCCTTGTCGATCTCGTCGATAAGGAGAACCGGGCGCTGCGGCGCGACGAAGGCCTCCCACAGCTTGCCGCGCTTGATGTAGTTGGCGATGTCGCTGACCCGCGGATCGCCGAGCTGGCTGTCGCGCAGGCGCGACACGGCATCGTATTCATAGAGGCCCTGCTGGGCCTTGGTGGTCGATTTGACGTGCCAAGAAATCAGCGGCGCGCCGANGGATTTGGCGATCTCTTCGGCCAAAACGGTTTNTCNCGTGCCCGGCTCGCCTTTCACAAGCAACGGCCGCTCCAGCGCGACGGCGGCGTTGACCGCGATCTTGAGATCGTCGGCGGCGACGTAATCCTTGGTTCCGGCGAAGCGCATGGCGGGGTCTCTCGGTTGGCGAGACCCTAAAATGCGAAGAGCGCGCCAACAAGGCGCGCTCCGCAAGTTTTCACGCGCTCCCGGACGCCGCTCAGGCCGCTCGCCTTATCAGCGACAAAACAACCAGCACGATCACGCCGCCTATCGCCGCATTGATGATCGCCGCGATGATCCCGCCGCCGAAGGACAAGCCGATCTGCGGCAGCAACCAGCCCGCCACGAATGCGCCGACGACGCCGACCACGATATTGCCGACGAGGCCGAAGCCCGCGCCCTTGGTGATGACGCCGGCAAGCCAACCGGCGACCGCGCCGATGATGAGCCAAACGATGACGGATTCGACGCCCATGAAACGCTCCTTGCTGCGATGTCGCGGCCGGCTCCGCGTATGCGCGCCGCCGACTTCCATCACATAACGTCCGGAGGGCCAGCGGGTTCCGCAAGGGCGTGGGCGATCGCGCCTCAGATCGGCGCTAGCGTCCGCGCAACCGTTCCAGATAGGCGGTGAGCGCGCGCGCCTGGCGCGCCGTCAACTCGAATTCGGGCATGTTCGGATCGCCCTTGGCGTTGTGACCGACCATGATTCCTTCGGCCAGCGCTTCTTCGAGATCGACAGGTTGATAGGCGAGGGCGATCACCTGGAAAGGCGGCGCTGAAGGATTGGGGCTGGCCTTGGCCTTGTCGGGCGTGACGTTGTCGATGAGGTGGCAGGGCGAGCATTTGACCTGAGCCAGGCGGCGGCCGCGCGCCGCGTCGTCGTCGAGCGAGCGGCGCGGCGCGCTCGCCGCTCGCTCCGCCGCGAAAGTCGTCGGCGCCGCGCGGCGAACAGGAGAGCCACGAGGGAGGCGAAACGTGCGGCGGCGGACGTCATCGAATCGCGGGCCCCCAACGCCAGGCGGCGTGGCCGCGAGAATCCGCGCGCGTCGGCCGCCGTCAAGACGGCTCGCCCGCAGCCTCTCGCCGCAGCCCTCGCGGCGTGGCAGACTGCGGGCATGTTCCTTTCGTTCTTCATGAACCTGAAAGCCGCGCGCGTGCCTGTCTCGCTGCGCGAATATCTCACGCTGATGCAGGCGCTCGACGCCGATCTGGCGGAGCAGTCTGTCGACCGGTTCTATTTCCTCTCCCGCGCCTGTCTTGTGAAGGACGAGCGCAATCTCGACAAGTTCGACAAGGTTTTCGGCGCGACCTTCAAAGGGCTCGAAAACCTCGCCGAGGCGGTCGAGGCGCGCGCCATCCCGGAGGAATGGCTGCGCAAGATGGCGGAGAAATATCTCACCGAGGAGGAAAAGAAGCAGCTTGAGGGGATGGGCTGGGACAAGCTGATGGAGACGCTCAAGCAGCGGCTCGAAGAGCAGAAAAAGCGCCATCAGGGCGGCTCGAAATGGATCGGCACGGCCGGCACGTCGCCCTTCGGAGCCTATGGCTACAATCCCGAAGGNGTACGCATCGGGCAGGACGGCAACCGCAATTTCCGCGCCGTGAAAGTGTGGGACAAGCGGGAATTCAAAGACCTTGACGGCAATGTCGAAATCGGCGCGCGCTCGATCAAGGTGGCGCTGCGGCGCCTGCGCAAATTCGCGCGCACCGGCGCGGCCGAGGAGCTCGACCTCGACGGCACGATCCGCGAGACTGCGCAGCGCGGCTGGCTCGACGTGAAAATGCGGCCAGAGCGCCATAACGCGGTTAAGGTGCTGATCTTCTTCGACGTCGGCGGCTCGATGGACTGGCATGTCGAGCAGGTGCAGCAGCTTTTCACGGCGGCGCGGACGGAGTTCAAGCACCTCGAATATTTTTACTTCCACAACTGCCTGTATGAAAGCGTGTGGCGCTCGAACGCGCGCCGCCACGCCGAGCGCATTCCCACGCATGAGGTGCTGCGCACCTATCCGGCCGATTACAAGGTGATCTTCGTCGGAGACGCGGCCATGAGCCCTTACGAGATCGTGCAGCCGGGCGGCTCGGTCGAGCATTTCAACGAGGAGCCGGGGCAGGAGTGGATTCAGCGCGTGACGCGGGTCTATCCGCATGCGGCGTGGATCAATCCGACGCCGCAAAACCAATGGGGTTACACGCAATCCATCGCGATGATCCACCGGCTTATGGAGGGGCGGATGTTTCCGCTCACTCTGGAGGGGCTGGAGGGGGCGATGCGGGAGCGCGACGCGCTGAATGGTCGGCGGCGCGCGTGTTTCAACCGCGGGATAGATTCGGGCCGAGGCGCGCCGCGGACCTGCGGCCGGATCGCGCTTTAGGGGCGCATCCGCCGCAGCTCCTCGCGTTCCGCCGTCAGACTCGAACGACCAACACCGAGCAGCGGGCGTGCCGCACGACGGTCTTTGCGTTCGAGCCGATCAGATAGGTCGACATGGCGGGCCGATGCGAGCCGATGACGATCAGATCGGCGCCCCACGCCTCCGCCTCGGCGAGGATTTCCGGGTAGACCCCGCCCACGCGCACCACGGTCGACACCCGATCCCCGACGCCGCTCTTGCTGGCCGCGGATCCGGCGATTTCGGCGAGGGTCTTTTCCGCCTGCGAACGTTGCTCCTCGTCGAAGCCGGCCGGGACATAATCCATGAAGGTCGCCGGCATCAGCGACTGGATGTTGATGAGCCGCAGCTCGGCGTTCCACAGCTTCGCCATCTCCGTGGCCTTGGCGAGCGCGGGAGAGGAAAGCTCGACCTCGGCAAGATCGACGGGCACGAGAATTTTTGAACATCGACTTGCCTCCGACGTTGTCCTTCGCGAGCGGGCTCGGGCGATGCAGCGTCATCGGACTGAAATTGGCAATGCGCAAGGTCAAGCGCAAGGCGAAGGCGGCGCGTGCGACGCGGGTCTCCATTGTGCATGCCGGCGGAGATGGCTATAAGGCGCGCGTTTCGAGGAGGCTCGAATGAAAACAGCGGTGAAGCCGGACGCGGACTACCGTCCGTCGGACGATGAGCCTTTCATGAATGAGCGGCAGAAAGATTATTTCCGCCGTAAGCTTATTGCGTGGCGCGAGGAAATCCTGCGCGAAAGCCGCGAGACGCTCGCCGCTTTGCAGACCGAAAGCGAGAATCACCCCGATCTGGCCGATCGCGCGTCGTCCGAGACCGATCGCGCCATCGAATTGCGGGCCCGCGACCGGCAGCGCAAGCTGATCTCGAAGATCGAGGCGGCGCTGGCGCGGATCGAAGACGGCACCTACGGCTATTGCGAAGACACCGGCGAGCCGATCGCGCTGCGCCGACTCGACGCCCGTCCGATCGCCACCTTGTCGTTGGAGGCGCAGGAGCGCCACGAGCGGCGCGAGCGCGTTTATCGCGACGACTAGGGCTGGGCGGCTTCGGCCCGCAAGGGGCCTGCCAGCTTAACCTGCGAGGTAAGCCCGCCAGTCAGGCGTTAGACGAGGCCGGCGACGAGGAAAAAGCCGGCGGAGGCGCGCCGGCTTTTCGCGTTTTATCTCTGCGTCGTCGGCGCGGAACGCGATCCGCGACCGCCCGTCGCGGTGGGCGCAGTCGCCTGGGCCGCGCCTATGTGACGCATGGTGAGGGCGCCCTGCGCGCCGACTCACGGCTTCTTCGGCGCGCGCCCAAGGAGCCTCGCCATTTCGGCCTCCAGCGAATCGATCAGAGCGGACGCCTCCAACTCTGGCGTGCGCGATGGCGGAGCCGCGTCGGCCTGCGGTTTTGCTGCTCTGGCTTTTGTTGCTCTGGCTTAGGTTTCACGTCGACGATGACTTGAGGCGCGGGGAGTCGCTTTCGGGCTTGGGCGCGGCGGGCGCGGGGGCCGGCTGCGGCGGGGGCGGCGGCGCGGGTTGCGGCTTGGGCGCGGCGGGCGCGGGGGCCGGCTGCGGCGGGGGCGGCGGCGCGGGTTGCGGCTTGGGCGCGGCGGGCGCGGGGCCGGCTGCGGCGGAGGCGGCGCGGGCTGCGGTTTAGGCGCGGCGGGCGCGGGGGCCGGCTGCGGCGGAGGCGGCGCGGGCTGCGGCTTGGGCGCGGCGGGCGTGGGGGCCGGCTGCGGCGGAGGCGGCGCGGGTTGCGGCTTGGGCGCGGCGGGCGTGGGGGCCGGCTGCGGCGGAGGCGGCGCGGGTTGCGGCTTGGGCGCGGCGGGCGTGGGGGCCGGCTGCGGCGGAGGCGGCGCGGGCTGCGGCGGGCGAGATCACGGCGTCGGGCGCGGCCTGAGGCGCGCCGCCGGCGCGCGGCCAATCGGGAGGCGGCGCCTGCCTGGCGGCTGGGCGGGACGGTTGCGGGGTCACCGGCGCGGGGATCGGAGGCGCGACGTCCGAGGGCGACGCGCCGCCAAGCGCCGGGGCCTGGGATCCAACGATCGGCGAGACCGGCGTCGGCGCGACGGGCGGGATCGGGAGGGATCCGGCGGGCGGGCCTTCGAGCGGGTCGCGCTGGGGATAGGGCAGAGCCGGGCCGCGCGCGCGGCCCTCGTCGTCCGATCCGGCGTCGCGCCCGGCGTCGCGGGCTTGAGCGCGGATGATCGCCGTCTCCACGACGACGTCGTTGGGACCGCCGATCATGATCAGATGCTCGACATTGTCCCGCCGAACGATGACGAGCTGGCGCTGGCGGTCGAGATCGAACGCGTCGACGACGCCGAGCCGAGGCTGGCGGCCGCGCGCGCCGCGTGGCCGCAACCGCGCGCCCATCGCCCATCGGTAGATCGCGTAGAGCGTCAGCGTAGCAATCGCCAGCCCCGCGAAGAGGACCAGAAATTGCAGCAACTTGTTGTTCTCCATCGAAGTCCAAAAGCTCGACATGGTCGCCCCGATCGGTCGCGCCTGGAACGGTCGTTTCGACGGGCGGCCGGCCGGCGGGGCGGACGCAAGGCCGTCGGACCGGCCAATTCGGCGCAAGTCTTAACAGAATTGGTCAACGCCGCGTAAATGGTCGAAAAGCGTGGTTAACGAGGGGCTCCATGACATTGCGAATCCCTGCGTTTCGCCGCATTCTGGCGCGCATGGCCCGTCTGCGATCCGCCCGCGGGCTGGGTGAGGTGGTAGGACCGCGGTCCGCAGCGTGCAGGGTCAGTACCTTCGATGAGCCATCCCCCGACCGCAGCGGTCGACCGCGCCGAACGGGCCGGAAGCCCCACGATGGTGCTGCTTCTGGCGGTGTTTCTCGTGGGATCTGCGCTCGCCTTCTCCGTCTTGCCGCACGACGCGGCGGCGCGGCTGATCGTCGGGCTGCTCGCGGCTCTGGCCGTGATCGGCGTTTTCGCGCTGTTCGCCTACGCGGTCGGACTGGTGCAGTTCGCCGGGCAGGCGGCTCGCAACGACGTCACCAAAGGCATCGCCGACGCCGGGCTCGACGGTCTCATCGTCACCGACGCCGAACAGCGCATTCTCTACGCCAACGAGGCCTATATGGCCCTGTCNGGGGCGCATGATCCGGCCGATCTGCGCGGCGTCGAGCGTCTTTTCTCCGGCGCGCCGGAAGTGTCGGAGGCGGTGTATCGGTTGGCGCAGGCCGCGCGCGAGGGCAAACGCGGAGCGGAGGAGGTGCGGCTGTCGCCGCCGCTGACGGGCGAGGGCGCCGTCGCCTGGTGCCGCATTCGCGTGCAATCGGTCTCGCGCGGCTCCGGCAAGCCGGCGACCTTGTGGACGGTCGCCGACGTGACGCGCGAGCGCGAGCGGCACGAGAACGTGTTTCAGGAATTGCAGCACGCCATCGATTTTCTCGATCATGCGCCGGCCGGCTTCTTCTCGGTCGAGGCCGACGGTCGCATCTCGTATATGAACGCGACGCTGGCGGATTGGCTCGACTACGATCTGGCTCAGGTCGGTTCCGGCGGCTTGCGGTTGCGCGACGTGGTGGCGGGCGACGGGTCGGCGCTGATTCTGGCCGCGTCGGCGCGTCCCGGCGACGTCAAAACCGAACGGTTCGATCTCGACCTGAAACGTCGCGGCGGGCAGAGCCTGCCGGTCCGGCTGATCCACCGCGTGGCTTTCGCCGCCGACGGCAAGCCCGGCGCGTCGCGCACGCTGGTCATCAATCGCGCCGCCGGCGAGGAGCAGCAGGAGGACCTGCGCGCCGCCGAAGTGCGGTTCGCGCGCATCTTCAACACCACGCCTATGGCGATCGCCGCGGTCGACGCGCAGGGCCATGTGCTGGAATCCAACGCCGGCTTCGCGCGCCTCTCGTCGGGCGCGATGGCCGGCGGCGAGCGCTCTTTGGCGGCCGCGGTGGTCGAGCGCGACCGCGAGAAATTTCTGGAGGCTTTGCAGGCCGCGCGCGAGGGCAAGGGCGACATNCCGCCCGTCGACGTCACCTTGACGGGCAAGGACGAGAAGTCGGCGCGCATTTTCCTTTCCGCGGCGGAGCCCGGGCAGGGCNNGGGCGCCGTCGCCAACGTCTTCGCGCTCGACACGACGGAGCTTCGCACGCTGCAACAGAGTTTCGCGCAGAGCCAGAAGATGCAGGCGATCGGCCAGCTCGCCGGCGGCGTCGCGCACGACTTCAACAACGTGCTCACCGCGATCATCGGCTTCTCCGATCTGCTGCTGACCAATCACCGGCCGACCGATCCGTCGTTCAACGACATCATGCAGATCAAGCAGAACGCCAACCGCGCCGCCGGTCTGGTGCGTCAGCTGCTCGCCTTTTCGCGACGTCAAACGCTGCGCCCCCAGGTGCTGCAACTGGGCGAGGTGCTGAGCGACACGCTGGTTCTGCTGCGCCGGCTCGTCGGCGAAAAGATCGAGGTCGAGCTCAAGCACGGCCGCGACCTGTGGCTGACCAAGGCGGACGTCAACCAGTTCGAACAGGTGATCATGAATCTCGTGGTCAACGCGCGCGACGCGATGCCCGAGGGCGGCAAGATCACCATCCGCACGCGCAACGTCGCCGCCGCCGACGCGGAGGCGATGGGCGAGAAAGGCCTCGCGCCGGCCGACTACGTGTGCGTCGAGGTCGAGGATTCCGGCCACGGAATTCCCGCCGACGTCGTCGACAAGATTTTCGAGCCGTTCTTCACCACGAAGGAGGTCGGCAAAGGCACAGGGCTTGGGCTTTCGACGGTNTACGGCATCGTCAAACAGACGGGCGGCTATGTTTACGCGCGGTCTGACGAAGGGAAAGGCGCGACCTTCATCGTGCTTCTGCCGCGCCATGTGCCGAACGAAAAGGAGATGGAGGCCAAGAAGGAGGCCGCCAAGGAGCCGGCCGCCGATCTCACCGGCCACGGCACCGTCCTGCTGGTGGAGGACGAGGAGGCCGTGCGCGCCTTCGGCGCCCGCTCGCTCGCCTCGCGCGGCTACACGGTGCTTGAAGCGGGCTCCGGCGTCGAGGCGCTTGAGGTGATCGAGGAGCACGAGGGCAAGATCGACCTGATCGTCTCCGACGTGGTGATGCCGGAGATGGACGGCCCGACCATGCTCGGCGAACTGCGCAAGCGCGGGGTGAAGGCGAAGATCGTGTTCGTCTCGGGCTATGCGGAGGACGCGTTCGAGAAGAATTTGCCGGGCGGCGAGGAATTCGGCTTCCTACCCAAGCCTTTCACGCTGAAGCAGCTGGTCGAGGCGGTGAAGCAGCATATGGGGTGATGGCGCGCGGACGGCGATCCGCCCCAAGCGCCGCGCTCCGGCGGCGCGGTCATCGCGGCGACCCCGTGGCGCGGCTTGTCCATTTCGCCGAGCGTCCGCCGGGGCGGGGACGCGCCGCCTATCCAACCCGCTCGGGCGCGGCGTTCGGCGCCGTCACTTCTTTCGTTCGGCGATCTTGTCGACCGTCGCCAGCCTGACCGTGTCCGCGTCGAGCACGAAAGTTTCTTGGCCCAGCGCATGCGAATAGACCGCCGCGTCGCAGCGGGCCGGCGGGCCGAAGCGCGCTTTGTAGAGACCCGGCGTGCAGCACGCCGGAACGTCGCGATTGGGGATCCGCGATTGGGGATCATCATGATCAGCCGAGCGCCGACCGCCTCGCCTGATCGCGCCGCGAGAGCCGGGCTGGCGAGCTGCGCGGCGGCGTATCCGTCGGTCGTGGAAAACGTCGTCATCGCGCTGAGCCTTCCCTGTCGCATCGAACGAAACCGCGGCGGCGTGACGGCGCCCTGGATTGTCGGGGGCACAGAGGCGGACGCCAGCGCGCTTGCGCCCTCTCGCCTCGACGCAAGCGGGTCGGTCGGCCAAGGCCGGGCGTCGAGCCCGGCGCGTTCTGCGCGCGGCAGGGCGAGAGCCTGCTGCATGAACGCCGGCGTCCGACCTGCGCCGGCGTCCGACCTGCGCCAGCCCCGCGGACGTGGCGGCGAGCGCGCCGCAGGCGGCCAAATCAGGGCGGGGCGGCGCGAGGGACGACATGGCCAGCGGCCCGAACGCGTCGCGTTTCGCGTCTCCATGCGGCATGCGGGCGGGCCTCGTCGTCCTCCCAAAGCCGCGCTTTTCCGACTTCTGGCGCGGTGCTAGAACGCGCGCGCCGAATTCCGCGCGGCCCGTCCGCGGTGTCGAAACATGCGCGCCGCCCGTGCGCGGGGAAGAAAGGATCTTTCATGGCTAAGATCAAGGTCGCCAATCCGGTCGTCGAGATGGACGGCGACGAGATGACCCGCATCATCTGGCAGGCCATCAAGGACAAGCTGATCCATCCCTATCTCGACATCGATCTGAAATATTTCGATCTGTCGGTCGAGAATCGCGACGCCACCAACGATCAGGTGACCATCGACTCCGCCGAGGCGACCAAGAAATACGGCGTCGCCGTGAAGTGCGCGACGATCACGCCGGACGAGGCGCGCGTGAAGGAGTTCAACCTCAAGGAGATGTGGAAGTCGCCCAACGGCACCATCCGCAACATCCTGGGCGGCACGATCTTCCGCGAGCCGATCATCTGCAAGAACGTGCCGCGCCTGGTGCCTGGCTGGACGCAGCCGATCGTCGTGGGCCGTCACGCCTTCGGCGACCAGTATCGCGCCACCGACTTCAAGTTCCCCGGCAAGGGCAAGCTGACGATCAAGTTCGTCGGCGAGGACGGAACGGTGATCGAGAAGGACGTGTTCAACGCGCCGGGCTCGGGCGTCGCGATGGCGATGTACAATCTCGACGAGTCGATCCGCGATTTCGCGCGCGCCTCGCTCAACTACGGCCTAAACCGCAAGTGGCCGGTGTATCTGTCCACCAAGAACACCATCCTCAAGGCCTATGACGGGCGCTTCAAGGACATCTTCCAGGAGGTGTTCGACAAGGAGTTCAAGGCGCAGTTCGACGCCCTCGGCATCGTCTACGAGCATCGCCTGATCGACGACATGGTCGCCTCCGCGCTCAAGTGGTCGGGCGGCTATGTGTGGGCGTGCAAGAACTATGACGGCGACGTGCAGTCCGACACGGTGGCGCAGGGCTTCGGCTCGCTCGGCCTGATGACCTCGGTGCTGATGACGCCGGACGGCAAGATCGTCGAGGCGGAGGCCGCGCATGGCACGGTGACGCGCCATTATCGCGAGCATCAGAAGGGCAAGGAGACCTCGACCAACTCCATCGCCTCGATCTTCGCCTGGACGCGCGGCCTCGCCCATCGCGCCAAGCTCGACAACAANTCCCGGCTGAAGAGGTTCGCCGACACGCTGGAGCGCGTCTGCGTCGAGACCGTCGAGTCCGGCTTCATGACCAAGGATCTGGCGCTGCTCGTCGGCCCTGACCAGAAGTTCCTGTCGACCACCGGCTTCCTCGACAAGATCGACGAGAATCTCAAGAAGGCGATGGCGGCCTGACGCGCATGCGTGGCGGCCATTTCGCCGCAATTGATTGACAGCGTGGGGCGGGCCGAGAGGCTCGCCCTTCGCCTTTGGGAGATCGGGATGCCGGCGAATTTCGATTGGGAGCAGGCGATCTATCTGGTGATCCTGCTGGTCGCCGTGCTCGTCCTCAATCGCGGCGTGTTTTCGCGGCGCCGGCGGGGAGGGGGCGACCATGACGGGCGGTGACCGGCGCGCGGCGGGCGGTTAGACGGGCGGCCGCCAGTGCGGCGCGGCGCGCTACCGCCTCATGGAGGCTCCGACCGGCGCGAGCCTGCGCCATCGCCGCATGCGCCAGGAGGCGTTCGGCTCCTCTTTCGCGCCGCTCGCCGGCGCGCCGCGCGCCAAGATCGAGTGGACCGGAAGGACGCCGAGCGTCGATCGCACCTCNCCTGCCGCGGAACGCGGCTTTGGGTTCTCNGCAGGNACGCCGCTGACGCTTCGCGATCTCGATCGGGACCGAAACTCCGTGTCGGTGGGTTCGCTCGACGATCCGACGCTCGCGCCGCCGAGGCGGGCCTATGGACTGGAGTCCAAGGTTGCGTTTTTCGACGATCTCGACGGCCTGCCGGGCACGCGGACGGAAGAGGACGAGCCGCCCGAAACGCTGGCGCGCACGGCGCCGCTGGCGCCGCAGGACTGAATGCAGGACGCCGCGCTCAGGCTTGGGGCTTGGCGCCGACCTCTTCGGGCAGAATGTCGCGGCCGGGCGCCGGAGGACCGTGTTCGCGCAACGCCGCTTCNGAGGCGGGCGCCGAGTTCGGGGTTGCGTTCGATGACAGCCTGGAGATCGAGCGCG
Source organism: Rhodoblastus sp. (assembly GCA_013693735.1). Taxonomy (GTDB): domain Bacteria; phylum Pseudomonadota; class Alphaproteobacteria; order Rhizobiales; family Beijerinckiaceae. Next base: position 2,356,660 of record CP059255.1, read on the forward strand.
TCCAGCGCGAGGAGCTTCGTCTGCTTCGAGGCGCGCACGGTCGCCATGCGGCGGGCGGGGCGCAGCAGCGCAATTTCGCCGAAGAAGCTGCCGTTGCTGAGCCTGATGCGCCGACGGCCCTCCAGCTCGACCTCGACTTCGCCTTCGGCGACGAAATACATCGAATCCGCCTGTTCGCCGCGGCGCACGATGACGGCGCCGGCCGGCACGGTCTGGGCGCGCAAATAGCGCATGATGTCGGCGATCTCAGAGGCGTCGAGCCGCGCGAACAGCGGCACCCGGGCGATCATGCCCCAGGTCACCACGAATTCGCGGCGGTGAATCTCCTCCGAAAACGCTGTGGCGACGATGCCGATCGGCAGCGCCAGCATCATCAGCCCCGCCACCATCGTGAGGCCGGCGATCAGGCGACCGAGCACGGTGACCGGCACGACGTCGCCATAGCCGACCGTGGTGAGGGTCACGATCGCCCACCACATCGCCGAAGGGATGGAGCCGAAGCGGTCGGGCTGCGCTTCGGCTTCGGCGACATGCATCGCGGAGGCGGTGATCAGCACGAGGCCCATCAGCGTCACCGCGCAGGCGAACAAGGCGCGCCGCTCCGCGTGCAACGCCGCGGCGAGCGAGCGAAGGCCCGGAGAGTAGCGCGCGAGCTTGAAGAAGCGCGTCAGGCGCAGGATCAACAGAACGCGCAGGTCCGGCACGCCGGCCAGCGAGGCGTAGGCCGGCAGGATTGCGGCGAGGTCGATCAGCGCTTGCGGCGAGCGCGCGAAGGCGAGGCGGGCGCGCAGCGGCCGCAAGTCAGCATAGGCGACATGCATCGGCGCGGCCCATAAACGCAGCGCATATTCGATCGTGAAGACGACGACCGCCACGACCTCGATCGCGTCGAACCATCGGCCGTAACGCTCCGCAAGCTCCGGCTCCGTCTCCAGCACCACCGACATCACGCTGGCGAGCACCAGCATGATGATCGCGAAGTCGACCCGTCGCGACAACGGATCGGCCGAGCCGCCGTCAAGCGCGACGTGGACGTGGCGCTGAAGGCGTGTGAGCGGCGAGCGTCGCCATTTACTCATCCGGATGCTGGAACGGCGGTGAGCGCTTCCGCCACGGCGGCGAGGGCCGCTTCGGCCTGCGCGCCGTCGGGGCCGCCGGCCTGCGCCATGTCGGGCCGGCCGCCGCCGCCTTTGCCGCCAAGCGCGGCGGAGGCGGCGCGCACCAGCGCCACCGCGTCGTAACGCTTGACGTCGACGCCGGCGCTGGAGACGACGACGCCGGCCTTGCCTTCCGCGTCGACGCCGACGATGGCGACGATTCCGGCGCCGATCTGCTTCTTGGCGTCGTCGGCGAGCGATTTGAGGTCTTTCATCGCGACGCCTTCGACCACGCGGCCGAGGAAATCGACCTCGCCGATCTTGCGGACGGGCTGGGCCTGCGCGCCGGCGCCGCCCATTGCGAGCTTCTTGCGCGCGTCGGAGAGGTCGCGGTCGAGCTTGCGGCGTTCCTCGATCAGATTGGCGAGGCGGGCGGGAGCGTCGTCGCCGGAGGTCTTGAGAAGGCTCGCGACCTCGCGCAGGCGGCGCGCCTCGGCGTTGAGATGTTCGCGCGCGCCGGCGCGGGTCTTGGCCTCAAGGCGGCGCACGCCGGCGGCGACCGCGCCTTCCGAGACGATCGTGACGAGGCCGATCTCGCCGAGGCGGCCGACATGGGTGCCGCCGCACGTTTCGACCGACCAGGCCTTGTTGGCGCCCTCGACCTGGCCCATCGAGACGACGCGCACCTCGTCGCCGTATTTCTCGCCGAACAGCGCGCGCGNCGCAGACGCGATGGCGTCGTCGACGCCCATCAGACGCGTGACGACAGGGCCGTCCTGCAACAGGATGTCGTTGGCGATGGTCTCGACGCGGGCGAGCTCCTCGTCGTTGATCGGCTTGGGATGCGCGAAGTCGAAGCGCAGACGGTTGGGATCGACCAGCGAGCCCTTCTGCGCGACGTGATCGCCCAGCACCTGACGCAGCGCCTCGTGCAGCAAATGCGTCGCCGAATGGTTGGCGCGGATGGCGGAGCGGCGGGCGTGGTCGANCGTCGGCTCGACGGCGAGGCCGACGCGCATCTCGCCTTCCTCGACGACGCCTTCATGGACGAAGAGGTCTCCGAGCTTCTTGTGGGTGTTCTCGACGCGAAAGCGCACGCCCGGCGCGGTCATCACGCCAGTGTCGCCGACCTGGCCGCCGGACTCGCCGTAAAACGGCGTCTGGTTGACGATCACGGTCGCGCGGGCGCCGGTCTTGGCGGTCTGCGCCTCGGCGCCGTCGACGATGAGGGCCGAGACGACGCCCTCGGCCTTCTCGGTGTCGTAGCCGAGAAACTCGGTCGCGCCGTGCTTGTCCTTGAGGGCGAACCAGATCGTCTCCGTCGCCGCCTCGCCGGAGCCCGCCCAGTTCTTGCGCGCCTGCGCGCGCTGGCGCTCCATCGCGGCGTTGAAGCCGTCGGTGTCGACGCCGATGTCGCGGGCGCGCAGCGCGTCCTGCGTCAGATCGAGCGGGAAGCCGAAGGTGTCGTAGAGCTTGAAGGCGGTTTCGCCGGATAGGCGCGCGCCCTTGGCGAGGCCGCGCGTCTCGTCCTCAAGGATCGACAGGCCGCGCGCCAGCGTGGTGCGGAACCGCGTCTCCTCCAGCTTCAGCGTCTCCTCGATGAGCGCCTGGGCGCGCACCAGTTCGGGATAGGCGGCGCCCATCTCGCGCACCAAGGCGGGGACGAGGCGCCACAGCAGCGGCTCCCTGGCGCCGAGCAATTCGGCGTGGCGCATGGCGCGACGCATGATGCGGCGCAGCACGTAGCCGCGGCCTTCGTTCGACGGCAGCACGCCGTCTGCGACGAGGAAGGAGGAGGCGCGCAAATGGTCGGCGATGACCCGGTGGCTGGCGCGCGCCGGGCCTTCCGCCTCGACGCCGGTGAGGTCGACCGAGGCGCGGATCAGCGCGCGGAAGAGATCGGTGTCGTAATTGGAGTGGACGCCCTGAAGGATCGCCGCCATGCGCTCAAGGCCCATGCCGGTGTCGATCGAGGGGCGGGGCAACGGGATGCGCGAACCGTCCGGCATTTGCTCGAATTGCATGAACACGAGGTTCCAGAATTCGAGAAAGCGGTCGCCGTCCTCGTCCGGGCTGCCGGGAGGACCGCCCGCCAGCGAGGGCCCCTGATCGATGAAGATCTCGGAGCAGGGGCCGCAGGNGCCGGTGTCGCCCATCTGCCAGAAATTGTCCGACGTGCCGATGCGGATGATGCGCTCCTCAGGCAGGCCGGCGATCTTGCGCCAAAGGGTCGCCGCCTCCTCGTCCTGCGCGTAGACGGTGACCAGCAGCTTGGCGGGCGAGAGCCCGAAATCCTTGGTGACGAGGGTCCAGGCGTGGGTGATCGCCTGTTCCTTGAAATAGTCGCCGAAGGAGAAATTCCCCAGCATCTCAAAGAAGGTGTGATGGCGCGCGGTGTAGCCGACGTTATCGAGGTCGTTATGCTTGCCGCCGGCGCGCACGACCTTCTGGGCGGTGGCGGCGCGCGAATAGGGACGCTTCTCGACGCCGGTGAAGACGTTCTTGAACTGGACCATGCCGGCGTTGGTGAACATCAACGTCGGATCGTTGCGCGGAACGAGCGGGGAGGAGGGGACGACCTCGTGCCCCTGGCGGGCGAAATAGTCCAGAAAAGTCGATCGGATCTCGTTGACGCCGCTCATTCCTGCGCTCGATCTCTTGAGGACGGATCAATCCACGAGGAACGCGCCCGCTTGGCGGCCCACATGAAAAAGCCCGGCTTGGGAACCGGGCCTTTTCTAACCGCGCGACACAGGAGAGTCGAGATTGCGCGATGGCGCGGATCGCGCGTCCAACGCTCAGTCGTCCGCCGAGGCGGGATCGGCGTTCTCCAGAATCTTCTCGGCGATCAGGCCGGCGTTCTCGCGGATCGCGCGCTCGATGCGGTCGGCGATCTCCTCATTGTCGCGCAGAAACTGCTTGGCGTTCTCGCGGCCCTGACCGAGGCGTTGCGAATCGTAGGAAAACCATGCGCCCGACTTCTCCACCACGCCGGCCTTGACGCCGAGGTCGATCAGCTCGCCGACCTNTGAGACGCCTTCGCCGTANNTGATGTCGAACTCGACCTGCTTGAACGGAGGGGCCACCTTGTTCTTCACCACCTTCACGCGGGTCTGGTTGCCGATGACCGTGTCGCGATCCTTCAAGGCCCCGATGCGGCGGATGTCGAGACGGACCGAGGCGTAGAATTTCAGAGCGTTGCCGCCGGTGGTGGTCTCCGGGGACCCGTACATCACGCCGATCTTCATGCGGATCTGGTTGATGAAGATCACCATTGTGTTCGAGCGCGAGATCGACGCTGTCAGCTTGCGCAGCGCCTGGCTCATCAGCCGCGCCTGAAGGCCGGGCTGAACGTCGCCCATCTCGCCTTCGATTTCGGCGCGCGGGGTGAGCGCGGCGACGGAATCCACCACCAGCACGTCGACCGCGCCCGAACGCACCAGAGTGTCCGTGATTTCAAGCGCTTGTTCGCCCGTGTCGGGCTGGGAGATCAGCAGATCCTCCAGGTTCACGCCAAGCTTGCGGGCATAGCCGGGATCGAGCGCATGTTCGGCGTCGACAAAGGCGCAGACGCCGCCGCGCTTCTGCGACTCGGCGATGACATGCAAGGCCAGCGTCGTCTTGCCGGAGGATTCCGGGCCATAGACCTCGATGACGCGCCCGCGCGGCAGCCCGCCGACGCCGAGCGCGATGTCGAGCCCGAGCGAGCCGGTCGACACGGTCTCTATCTCGACCGCCTTCTGGTTCTTGCCCAGCCGCATGATCGACCCTTTGCCGAAGGCACGCTCGATCTGCGACAGGGCGGCGTCCAGCGCCTTGGTCTTGTCCACGGAGGCCCCTTCCACGACACGGAGATTCGGTTGGCTCACGATCGCTTTCCTTCTGACAGGCCCCGCGGAGGGAGGCAACGGCTTCGACCAGGTTTTTGATCATGGTTTGTTCTTGTTCGCAAGTTCTTTTGTTCTCTCGCTCGCGCTCGCCCCGACGCGCGCCAGGAAGCGGGGCGCGCGCGGCGCGCCATCGCGCTGTTGCGCGGCGTCTCGCGGACCTCTACAGCGCGCGGTCATGACCGGCGCCGGAACCACCCGACTCTCGCCCCGCTTCGCGGCGGACCCGCGATCATTCTGGTGCGGCCGCAGCTTGCGGTGAACATCGGCATGTGCGCGCGCGCGATGGCGAATTTCGGCTTGTCGGACCTGCGCCTCGTGAGCCCGCGCGAGGGGTGGCCGCGCACCGGCGCCTATCGCAANGGGGCCTATGCGGCCGCCGCGGGGGCCGTGCATCTGCTGGAAGGCGCGCGGCTGTTTGATTCCGTCGAGGCGGCGGTGGCCGATCTCACCTGCGTTTTCGCGACGACGGCGCGCGAGCGCGGGCAGGGGAAGCTGGTGTTCGGCCCGGCTCAAGCGATGGCCGAGACAGCGGCCGCCGAGGCGGCGGGCGAACGACGCGGCGTGATGTTCGGGCCCGAGCGAACTGGGCTCGACAATGACGACGTGGCGCTCGCCGACGCGGTGATCACCTTTCCGGTCGATCCCGCCTACGCCTCCCTCAATCTGGCTCAGGCGGTGCTTCTCGTCGGCTACGAGCATTTCCGCGCCGCGCGGGGCGATGGGCCGCCCTATCCGATCCCGGAGCGGTCGCCGCCGGCGAAACGGTCGTCGATGCTGGCGTTTTTCGAATTTTTCGAGTCAGAGCTGGAGGCCTCCGGATTTTTCGCCCCGTCGGCNAAACGCCCCGTCATGCAGCGCAATTTGCGCAATATGTTCCATCGCATGAAGATGACGGAGCAGGACGTGCGCACGTTTTGGGGCGCGATCGTCCGACTGAAAGAGGGGCCGCGCGGGGATCGGGCGGCGGCGCGAGCGGGACCGCCGCAGCCGAGCCGGGCGATCAGGGCGACGACTGAGCGCGTCGCGCTTCCGCGTTCGCCGCGCAAGAGGTGGAGGATCGCATGGCCGAGACGGACGGGCGCGTCGGCGCCGCGACGGTCACGCGTCGAGGCGCGCTCGCATGGGCGCTTTTGGCTCCGACTGCGGCGCGCGGGGTGGAGGCGCCCGCCGTTTTGCGCCGCGATCTGGCGTTCGATCGCGACGTCGCCGTGATCGGCGCCGGCGCGGCGGCCTGGCGGCGGCGGCCGAATGCGCGCGTTTGGGCCGAAGCTGCATGATCGTCGAGGCGCGCGGACGCGTGGGCGGACGGATCGTGACGGACGACAGCCTTGGCGCGCCGTTCGACGCGGGCGCGCTGTTCTTGCATTGGGCCGAGCGCAATCCGTGGCGCGAGCTGGCTTCGGGACTTGGCGCGACGCTCGTCGACGAACCGGCGAGCGGTTTCCGCGTCGTCGGCCGCCGCGAGGGGAGGCGGCGGTCGACGGCGAGACGNCGTCGTCTCCAGTTCAGACGGCTCGCGCGGATGCTCGACGGACCATCGGTCGAGGACATATCGGTCGAGGAGCTGGCGCGGCGCGCCGGCCTCGGCGAGGCGGCGAGCGGGTTGACGCGGATGGCGCTCGGCGAGGAGCCGGGCCGTGTCTCCGCGCGCGACTACGCGCAATTGTGGTCCGGCGACGATCTGGTCGCGCCGCAGGGTTTCGGGCGTTTGGCGACGGCCTTCGCGCGCGGTCTCGACGTGCGCACGGGATGCGCGGCGATCGGGCTGCGCTGGGACGGACCAGGNGTCGAGGTCGAGACGACGCAAGGCGCGCTGCGCGCGGCGGCGGCGATCGTCACGCTTCCGGTCGGCGTGCTGAAGGCCGGCGGCGTCGCGTTTCGCCCGGCTCTGCCGAACGCGACGCTGGGCGCGCTCGACGGGCTCGAAATGGGCGCCCTGTCGAAGATCGCGCTGTCTTTCGATCGGGCTGGGCTCGGCGTCGGCGAACCGACCGACATCATTCTTCGTGACGGCGACACGTTGATCGACTTCGACTGTTGGGCCTTCGGCCGGCCTTTGGTGGTGGGTTATGTGGGCGGCGACGCGGCGCGCGCGCTGACNGGGCCTGGGGAGGAGGGCGCGATCGCGGCGGCGCTCGACGGCTTCGTGGCGGCGGCTGGCGGCGACGTCCGCGGCCGCTTTAAAGGCGGGCGGCTTTATGGCTGGGTCGACGATCCCTTCGCCCTTGANTCCTATTCCCACGCCCTGCCTGGGCGGGCGTCGGCGCGCGCGGCGCTGGCGACGCCGCTCGGCGAGCGGGTGTTCTTCGCCGGCGAGGCGACAGGCGGCGAAGGCGGGGATTTCGGCGGGGCGATGACCGCCGGNGGCGCTTTTCTGGCCGGACGCGCCGCGGCGCGCGCGGCGGCGGCGTTGACCAGGCGTTAACCACCGCGCGCGACATGCTAGACCAAAGCCGCGCGCGCGACCCTCCGGCGGACGGATTCCTTCGCGCCCAACCGAAGGCTCGGACATGGAATTGAGACAAGAGCGGCGAAACGAGGCGATGCTGGCGGCCGAAAGCGGCGCATCGACGCGATTTCGGGCCAGCGGAGAGGCGGTCGACCGGGCGGCGCGCGCGATCGTCTTCGATTCCGGCCTNGGGGGCGTGACGGTGCTTCGCGAGATCCGCGCGCTGCGGCCGGACGTCGACATGCTCTACGCCGCCGACGACGCGGGCTTTCCTTATGGCGCGTGGTCGGAGCCGGCCCTGGTGGAGCGCGTGCTGGCGGTGATGGAGCGGTTGATCGGCGATCGGCCGCCCGACGCCGTGGTGATCGCGTGCAACACCGCCTCGACGCTGGTGCTGGCTCCGTTGAGGGCGCGCTGGCCGGGGCTGCCCTTCGTCGGCACGGTCCCGGCGGTGAAGCCCGCCGCCGCCGCCAGCACGTCGAAGCTGATTTCCGTTCTGGCGACGCCGGGGACCGTGTCGCGCGACTACACGCGCAAGCTGGTCGACGATTTCGCGGCCGGCTGCGAGGTGACGCTGGTCGGGTCGACGCGGCTCGCGGGGTTGGCCGAGGCGGCGATGCGCGGTCGCGCGGCGGACGATTCGGATATTCTCGCCGAAATTCTTCCCTGTTTCGTCGAAAAGGACGGCCGGCGCACGGACGCCGTGGCGCTTGCCTGCACGCATTATCCGCTGTTGCTCGACGCTTTCCGGCGGCTGGCTCCGTGGCCGGTGGCGTGGATCGATCCGGCGCCGGCGATCGCGAGGCGCGTGGATTGGGTGTTGGCCGAACAGGATTCGGGCGGCGGGCGGGCCTTGATCGGCCGCCTACGCGTTCACGTCTCGGCGCGCCGTCGAGCCTGATCTCGGTCGCTGGCTCGGCGCGCTGGCGCTTGAGGCGGCGCCCGATCGCGAGCGTTACGCGCTGCCGGCGTCGTCTGGCGCGTTGACTTGACGCGCGCCGCGGGACACAGTCGCGCAATCTAGAGAAGGAGGCCCGGAACGCAGGCGTTTCGGCGCGTAGCGTGACCGAGCTTATCGTCACCTTTCTGCTTATTCTGCTCAACGGCGTGTTCGCGCTGTCGGAGCTTTCGCTTGTCTCGTCGCGAAAATCGCGGCTGAAAGCGATGATCGACGGCGGCGTGGCTGGCGCGAACGCCGCTTTGGCTCGCCGAGAATCCGGGGCGATCCTTTCGACGATTCAGATCGGAATCACGCTGGTCAGTTTGCTGGCGGGCGCCTTCTCCGGCGCGGCGCTGAGCGACGGCGCCTCGCACCGGCTCATCGCCGCGGGCGTGCCCATCGGTTTGGCGGGGCCGCTCGCCTTCGCGCTCGTGATCGGCGGCATCACCTTNCTGTCGGTGGTGGTCGGTGAGCTCGTGCCCAAGCAACTGGCGCTGCGCGATCCGGAGGCGATCGCCTGCAAGGTCGCCCCGTTCATGTCGCTTCTGTCGCGGGCCGCGGCGCCCTTCGCGCTGCTGCTCGACGCGTCGGCGCGGGTGGTGATGCGCTTGCTGGGGCGCTCGTCGCCGCCGGACTCGACCATCACCGAGGAGGAGATCCGCACCATCGTCGCGGAGGCCGAGACCGCCGGCGTGATCGAGGGCGACGAGCGACGCATGATCGCAGGCGTTCTACGGCTCGGGGATCGTTCGGCGCGGGCTTTGATGACGCCGCGCACCGAGGTCGACTTCATCGACTTGACGATGGAGCGCGACGAAATGCTCGAAAAATTCGCCGGCGTGCGGCATTCGCGGCTGCCGGCGGCGCAGGGCGGCGTCGAGGATATCGTGGGCGTCATCGAAGCGCGCGACCTGCTGCGCGCGCTCGCGCGGGGCGAGAGCCCCGACCTGCGCGCGTTGGCCAAGCCCGCGCCGATCGTGCCCGACACGCTCGACGCGCTCGACACGCTCGAAGTGCTGCGCGCCGCCGATGTGCCGATGGCGCTGGTGCACGACGAATACGGGCATTTCGANGGAATCGTCACCCCGACCGACGTGCTCGACGCGATCGCCGGAGCCTTGCAGTCCGACCAGCCGGAGGAGCGTGAGGCCGTGCGGCGCGGCGACGGCTCCTGGCTGATCGACGCGGCGATGCCGGTCGATGAATTCGCCGATCTGCTCGGTCTGAAGCTGGCGGAACGGCGCGACTACGAGACCGCGGCGGGCTTCGTCATCGAACGGTTGCAGCGGTTGCCGGCGACCGGCGATTTCTTCGAAGAGCAGGGATGGCGTTTCGAAGTCGTCGATCTCGACGGGCGGCGCGTCGACAAATTGCTGGTGACGCCGACCGCGACCGAGGCGAGAGCGCCGGTTTTCGTTGACAAGCGGGCGGGGGCGCTTAATTCCCCGTCGTCGCGGCTCCTTACGGGGCCGCGACGCATTTCGCACCCGCGGCGTTTCGGCGACGGCTTCTGCCTACTTCGTCAATCGCCTGTCGGCCCGCAAGGGCGGAGGAGGGCGCGGACCTCCCATCTGGAGGACGCGGAAACGCCGGCGACGCCGGGCGGGTCACGTCCTCCTTCGTTTCAAAGAGGACGCGATGACCAAACGCGCAGAAGCCAAGTATAAAATCGACCGCCGCCTCGGCCAGAACATTTGGGGTCGCCCGAAGTCTCCGGTCAACCGCCGCGAATACGGCCCCGGCCAGCACGGCCAGCGCCGCAAGGGCAAGATGAGCGACTTCGGCACGCAGCTGCGCGCCAAGCAGAAGCTCAAGGGCTATTACGGCAACATCTCCGAGAAGCAGTTCCGCAAATATTATGCGGAAGCGATCCGCATGAAGGGCGATTCGGGTCAGAACCTGATCGGCCTGCTGGAGCGCCGGCTGGACGCGGTGGTCTATCGCGCCAAGTTCGTCGCGACGCCCTTCGCCGCGCGCCAGTTCATCAATCACGGCCACATCAAGGTGAATGGCCGTCGCGTGAACATTCCGTCCTATCAGGTCAAGGCCGGCGACGTGATCGAGGTCAAGGAAGCCTCGCGTCGNCTCGTCGTGGTGCTTGAGGCCGTCAGCCTCGCCGAGCGCGACGTGCCGGATTACGTCGAGGCCGATCACTCCAAGATGACCGCCAAGCTCACCCGCGTTCCGCAGATGAACGAGGTGCCTTATCCGGTCCAGATGGAGCCGAATCTGGTCGTCGAGTTCTATTCGCGCTGATCGACGTTCCTCGGGAACGACGTTTCGACCCCGCCGGTCTCCGGCGGGTTTTTTTCGAACGGCCTGCGCGTTCGGCGCCGTTCGACGCTCGCTGCGCCCGCCCGGAAAAATGCAACGATGCGGCGCTTCGCCGCGCGTTCACCGATCCGTGAAGAGACGTTAGTTTGTTCATGGCGCGTTCAGAGGAAAAATCCAAATGTCCCCACGCGCCGGACAAGCAGCGTTTCCGACGCGGAGGATCCTTTCGATGACGACCAGCTTGAAGACTCTTGCCGGCGCCTTGATGTTTGGCGCGTTCGCCCTCGCGGGCTCGACGGGCGCCTTCGCCCAGGCCGCCGTCATGAAGGAGTGCGGCGCCGAGTGGCAGACCGCCAAGGCGGCCAACCAGACCCAGGGCAAGACCTGGAACGAGTTCCTCGCCGATTGCCGCGTGCGCCATGCGCAGCCGGCCAACGCCGCGCCGGCGCAGCCCGCCGGCATGAGCGGGATGTCGGGCATGTCCGGCCAGTCCGGAATGTCGGGCATGAGCGGGATGTCGGGCATGTCCGGCATGGCCGGCCAGAAGCCCGCCAATCCGTTGCAGCCGCGCGTCGTGCGCCCGGCGCCCGCGCCGGCCCCGCAGGCCGCCCCCGCCGCGCCGGTCGCCGGCGCCGCCGTGTTCCCGACCGCGGTCGATCCGCAATATTCCAGCCTGTCGGCCGGCCGTCAGCGCATGAAGACCTGTTCGGCCCAGTATCAGGCCAACAAGGCCAACAACGCCAATGGCGGCATGAAGTGGATCGAGAAGGGCGGCGGCTACTGGTCGATGTGCAACAAGAAGCTCAAGGGCGAGATGTGATCTGATCCCCCAGCGAGACCGCGAGGGCCGGAGCGTCGCTCCGGCCTTTTCTTCGGGCGTCTCTCGTTTCGGCCTCAGCCCAGCGTCTTCAGGAAGCCGGCGAAGCGCAGAATGCCTTCGGGCCAGGGGCCGTGGCCGGATTCGACGTTGATGTGGCCGGCCTCGCCCGCGTCTGAGAAGGCCGCGCCGATGTCGAGCGCGANGGTCCTGCGCGGCTTTTGCTCGCCGAAGGGATCGTTCGTGCTGGCGGCGACGACGGCGGGGAAGGGCAACGGGTCGCGCGGCGCCGCGCCGATCTTCTGGTCGATGCCGTCGAGCGCCAGCATCTTCTCGTCCTGCGGCGGCGAGACGAGGAAGGCGCCTTTCACCTTACCGGCGAGGTCGAGCGCCTTGAGGCGCGCGATGGCGTGCAGCGTCAGCGGCACGCCGGCGGAGTGGGCCACGAGGATGACCGGCCGCGCGGCGGCGCGCACCGCCTCGACGATGACGTCGAGCGCCTTGTCCATCGCGCCGAAACGCCAGTCCGGCTGTTCGACGACGCGCGCGGTCGACAGTTTGGCGGCCCAGCGGCGTTGCCAATGCGCGTCGTCGGAGCCGTCATAGCCGGGGATGAGAAGAATATCGGCGTCGCTGGTTTCATGAGGCGTCGCTTTCGCGCTGAGTGGCTTCAAGCGCGCCGCGATCCCGATGGCGCGACGCCGCGCGCCTTGAGGATCGCGTCGCGCGCGGTCGGCGTCAGGCCTCGCCAAACACGCGCTTAAAGATCGTGTCGACGTGCTTGAAGTGATAACCGAGGTCGAATTTCTCGTCGATCTCGGCGTCGGTGAGCGCCTTTTTCACTTCGGGGTCGGCCTTCAGAAGCGTGCGGAAATCGCCCTCTCCACGCCACACCGGCATGGCGTTGCGCTGCACCAGCCGATAGGCGTCCTCGCGCGACACGCCCTTCTGGGTCAGCGCCAGCAGCACGCGCTGCGAGTTGACCAGACCGCCGAGCATGTCGAGATTCTTCTGCATGTTCTTCGGATAGACGACGAGCTTGTCGATCACGCCGGTGAGGCGCGCCAGCGCGAAGTCGAGCGTGACGGTGGCGTCGGGGCCGATCATGCGCTCGACGGAGGAGTGCGAGATGTCGCGCTCATGCCAGAGCGCGACGTTCTCCATCGCCGGCAGCGCCATGCCGCGCACGAGGCGGGCGAGACCGGTGAGGTTTTCGGTCAGCACGGGGTTGCGCTTGTGCGGCATCGCGGAGGAGCCCTTCTGCCCTTCGGAGAAGAACTCTTCGGCCTCGTAGACTTCGCTGCGCTGGAGGTGGCGGATTTCGATGGCGAGGCGCTCGACGCAGGAAGCGACGACGCCGAGCGTGGCGAAGAAAGCGGCGTGGCGATCGCGCGGGATGACTTGCGTCGAGACCGGCTCGACCGTCAGCCCCATCTTGGCGGCGACATGCTCCTCGACGCGTGGGTCGATGTTGGCGAAGGTGCCGACGGCGCCCGAAATCGCGCAGGTGGCGATCTCCTTGCGCGCGGCGACGAGTCTGTCCCGGCAGCGGGAGAACTCCGCATAGGCCTGCGCGAGCTTGAGGCCGAAGGTGACCGGCTCGGCGTGGATGCCGTGCGATCGGCCGATGGTCGGCGTCATCTTGTGTTCGAAGGCGCGGCGCTTGATCGCGGCGAGCAGCGCGTCGACGTCGGCGATCAGAAGATCGCTGGCGCGGGCGAGCTGCACGGCGAGCGTGGTGTCGAGCACGTCGGACGAGGTCATGCCCTGATGCACGAAGCGCAGATCCTCGCCGATGAATTCGGCCAGATGCGTCAGGAAGGCGATGACGTCATGCTTGGTGACGCGCTCGATCTCGTCGATGCGGGCGACGTCGAAGGTGACGTTTCCGGCCTTCTCCCAGATCGCCTTCGCGCTCTCCTTCGGGATGACGCCGAGTTCGGCCATCGCGTCGGCGGCGTGCGCCTCGATCTCGAACCAGATCTTGAATCGGGTCTGCGGCTCCCAGATCTGGACCATCTGCGGGCGGGAATAACGCGGGATCATCGGGGCCTCGTGCGGCGGAAAACTCGCGGGCGGGTTAGCACGGACGCGGGCGCAGGGCTATGCGCGCGAAGCCGCCGCGGCCGGGCTTCGAGGGCAAGGGCCGGGGGCTCGCCGATCGGCGCGCCGCGCGGGCCGCGATGAGCCGGCGGGCGCGCGGCGGCGACGTCTCAGAGTTTTCCCTCGCGCATCAGGGCGAAGCGCGCCGGAAAATACCAGCGCATCACTTCGCGCAGTCGGTCAGACTCCGGGCGGGCCCAGTTGCGCATCGGCTCGCAGCCGAAGGAGATCGCGGTGACAGGCCGCGCGCCGGCCTGGATCATGCGGTCGAAGGCGCGGTCGTGGGCGACCGGCGAAACGCCGCCGACGGCGTCGGCGACCGGATAGACCTCGTAACCGGCCGCCAGCATGTCGAGCGTGGGGAAGGTCAGGCAGACCTCGGTCCACAGGCCGGCGATGACGACCTTGCGGCGGCCCGTCGCCTCGATGGCGGCGCGAAAATCGGCGTCCTCCCAGGCGTTGACGCCGGTGCGGTCGATCTCCTTGACGCCCGGCAGCTCCGCCAGGATCGCCGGCGCCGTGCCTTGATTGACGCCCATGTCGACCGCGACGGTCGAGACGATGGTCGGAATCTCGTAGGCGCGCGCGAGCTTGCAGAGCGCGATCACGTTGAGGTCGATCTCCTCGCGCTTGGCGGAGGTGACGGTGCGATATTGCTCCGGCTGATAGTCGATCAGCGCGACGACGCAGTTTTGCGGGGTGAGCANGGAGTCGGCGAGCGGATCGCGGATGGGTTCGGGTCGGGTCTTGCTCATGCGTCAGTCCGTCGATCCGGGTGAGGATAGGCTTGCGGCGTCTCAGCGCGCCGCGTCTGGCGGCGTCGCGAAGACGTCGGACCATTCGGGGTGACTGGCGTAGCGCGCGCGCACAAACGGGCAGCGCGGCAGGATGCGGAAGCCCTCGCTGCGCGCGTCGGCGACGAGCGCGTCGACGAGCGCGCCGCCGACGCCGTGGCCGGACCATGCGTCGGGCACGCCGGTATGGTCGGCGCTGACGATGTCGGGGCCCGGACGGCTGTAGACGAGTTCGGCCTCGGCCCGCTCGCCTGCGGCGCGCGCGACGTAGCGGCCGCCGTCCGCGCCGTCATCCTCGCGGGAGATGGTCAATCGCATGGCGCGTTCCTTGGTTCGGGAGGAAGGCCGTGGCCCGATCCTAGCCGTTTCGCGCCGCCCGCCAGTCCGCTCAGACGTTCAGGCCGCGCGCGCTTTCGGCGGCGTCGCGGATCGCCTTGATGTTGGCGGCGTAGGCGGAGGGGCCGCCCTTGAACACCGACGAGCCGGCGACGAGCAGATTGGCGCCGGCCTGCGCGATCGCGCCGGCGTTTTGCGCGGTGACGCCGCCGTCGACCTCGATGTCGATGGCGCGGCCGGCGGTCATCGCGCGCAGCTCGGCGATCTTGGGCAGCATCGAGGCGATGAAGCTCTGGCCGCCGAAGCCGGGATTGACGGTCATCACCAGCACCAGATCGACGAGATCGAGCACCGGCGCGACGGCGCTGGCGGGCGTCGCCGGGTTGAGCGTGACGCCGGCCTTTTTGCCAAGCGCGCGGATGCTCTGGAGCGTGCGGTGCAGATGCGGGCCGGCCTCGACGTGAACGGTCAGGCGATCTGCGCCGGCGGCGGCGAAGGGCGCGAGATAGGCGTCGACGGGGGCGACCATCAGATGCACGTCGAAGGGCTGCATCGTGTGCGGACGGATCGCCTGCACCAGCGCCGGGCCGAAGGTGATGTTGGGGACGAAATGGCCGTCCATCACGTCGATATGGATCTGGTCGGCGCCGGCTTTCGCCACGGCCTCGACCTCCGCGCCGAGGCGGGAGAAGTCAGCGGCGAGGATGGACGGCAGGATTTCGATGCGGCGCATGAGAGCCTTTGCGGGGCGCGGCTGCGTTTCGCGCGCCTTGTCCCGCGCCGGGCGGCGCAGGTCAATCCGGCGGCCGCCCGATCTGCGCGGCGTCCCGCCCTGATCTGCATGCGGACCCTCTTGGCCGGGCGCGCCGGCGCGGCCAACATGGCGCCAGAGGAGTTTTCGATGCGCAACCTCATCACCGACGTCGCGGGGCTGCGGATCGGCCAGGCGCAGGACGCGCGACTGGCCTCNGGGGTCACCGTGGTCGTGTTCGAGCGGCCGGCGGTCGCCTCCATCGCCATTCACGGCGGCGGGCCGGGCGTGCGCGACGCGGCCTTGCTCGAACCGGAGATGACGGTCGAGACGGTCGACGCGCTGGTTCTGTCGGGCGGCTCGGCTTTCGGGCTCGACGCCTGCGGCGGGGCGATGGCGGCGCTGCGCGAGGCGGGGCGCGGCTTTCGGGTGCGCGACGCTCTCGTGCCCATCGCGCCCGGCGCGATCCTGTTCGACCTCGCCAATGGCGGCGACAAGGATTGGGGCCGCAGGCCGCCCTATTGGGATCTCGGTTACGAGGCGACGCGCGCGGCGGGCGCCGATTTCGCGCTCGGCACGGCCGGGGCGGGCTATGGCGCGACGACGGCGACGCTGAAGGGCGGGCTCGGCTCGGCGAGCGACGTCACCTCGGCGGGTTANCGTCGTGGGGCGGTGGTCGCGGTCAACGCGCTCGGCGGCGCGACGATCGGCGAGGGGCCGCATTTCTGGGCGGCGGCGTTCGAGAAGGACGCAGAGTTCGGCGGGCGCGGCCTGCCGGCGCGGTTCGACGCGGCGGCGCTGGCGATCCGCATGAAGGGGGACGCCGGCGAAAACACCACCATCGCGGTGGTGGCGACCGACGCGCCGCTCGCCAAGCCGCAGGCCAAGCGCATGGCCGTGCAGGCGCAGGACGGGCTGGCGCTGTCGCTCCAGCCTTCGCACGCCGCGCTCGACGGCGACGTGGTGTTCGCCGCCGCGACGGGCNNGCTCGACGCGCGCGCGTCGTTGCGCGACCTCACCGAAATCGGCGCTGTGGCGGCGCGCTGTCTGGCGCGGGCGGTGGCGCGGGGCGTCTACGAGGCGCGCGCCTTGCCCTTCGCCCGCGCGCAGCCGGATTGGCGGACGCGTTTCGGGGCGGGGCGGTGAGTCTGTTCGAGATCGGCGCGCTGTTCGCGCTCGGTCTGGCGGCGGGCGTCGTCTCGACGGTCGCGGGCGGGGCGAGCGTGTTGACGACGCCGGCGCTGATCTTCTTCGGCCATACGCCGATCGCCGCCAGCGCGACGAATTTCGTGGCGTTGTCGCCGGCCTCCTTCGCCGCGGTGTGGGTGGACCGCAAACGCTTGCCGAACCTGACGCGCGACCACAAGCGCATCTGCGTCGCCTCCTTCGTCGGATCGCTGGCGGGCGGGCTCGCCTTGCTGGCCACGGGCGAGGCGCTGTTCCGGATGATCATCCCGGCGCTGCTGGGTCTGGCGACGCTGCTCTACTGGGCCGCGCCGCACGCGCAGCGGCTGGTTTCGACGCGGGCNGGGGAGGCCTATCCGCCGGCGATGATCGCCGCCTTCGGGGCGGCGGGGGGCTATAGCGGTTATTTCGGCACCGGCTACGGCGTCGTGCTGCTGGCGCTGCTGCGGGCGGCCGGGGTGGCGGACTATCTGCGCGCCAACATGCTCAAGAACCTGCTCGGCTGCTTCGCTAGCGCCGCCTCGGTGATGTTCTTCGCGGGCACCTCGCTGGTGCACTGGCCGACGGCGGCGGCGATGACGGCCGGCAACATCGCCGGCGGCGTCGCCGGCGCGCGGCTCGCCCGCATCCTGCCGGGCGAAGCGATGCGGCGCGGCATCCTCGGGGCGGGCGTGGTCCTGACGTTCGCGCTGGCGAGGCGCTTCTGGTTCAGTTGAATCGGTCGACGCGATAGGGCGTCGGGTCGACGCACGGCGTCTGGCCGGTCATCATCTCGGACAGCAGACGGCCAGAGACCGGGCCCAAGGTCAGACCGAGATGCTGGTGGCCGAAATCGAACCACAGTCCGTCGTGGCGCGGCGCCGGGCCTATGACGGGCAGCATGTCGGCCAGGCAGGGGCGGCATCCCATCCAGGGCTGCGCGTCGAGCGGCTCGCCGAGCGGGAACAGCGTCTGCGCCACGCGTCGCGCCTTTTCGACCTGCACAGGCGTCGGTCCAGCGTCACGTCGTGCGAATTCGACGCCTGTCGTGAGGCGGACGCCGCGGCGCATCGGCGCCAGCACGAAACCGCCCGTCGCGTCGTAAATCGCGTGATCGAGGCGCGCGTTTCCTTGCGGACGGAAATGCATGTGGTAGCCACGCTTGACGCCGAAGGGCATTCGGTAGCCGAGCCGTTCGAACAGGTCGTTCGACCAGGGACCGAGCGCCAGCACGACGTCGCGCGCGCGGAGAGNGCCGGCCGCCGTGGTCACCGTCCAGCCCGCGCCGTCCTGCGCGAGCGTGCGGGCGTCCCCGGTTTCGAGACGGCCGCCGCCTCGTGCGAACAGGTCGAAATAGGCGGTCACGAGGTCGCCGGGATCGCGCACCGCGACGACGTCGCGATACATCATCGCTCCGCGCAGGCCCTCCGGCGTCAAATTCGGCTCCAGAGCGGCGACCTCCGCCGCTTCGAGCCGATCGACCCGCAGACCGTGGCGGCGAGCGCGCTCCGCGGCTTCCTGCGCCTCCATCCAGCTTGCGGCGCTACGATAGAGTTTGAGCCAGCCGGTCCTGTGGATCAGCGCGTGCGCGCCCGCTTGCTCGATCAGCGCGTCATGCTCGGGGCCCGCGAGCCGAACGAGCGGTTGCACGCCGCGGCTCGACCGCTCGACGCCCTCCGGTCCGCTGCGGCGAAAGAACTCCAGAAGAAAAGGCGCGAGGCGGGGCAGGGCGGACAGGTGATAATTCGCCTCGGGCGCGGCGTTGAACGCGTAGCGCAGCAGCGCGCCTGGATCGCGCGGGAACATCGTCGGCTCGACGACGGTCGTCTCGATCAGGCCTGCGTTCCCGAAGCTCGTCTCGCCCGCCGGATGAGGGTGGCGGTCAATCAACACGACCTCGCGGCCGCGCGATTGGAGATGCAGGGCCGCGCCGACCCCGACCATGCCGGCGCCGAGCACCAAGACATCCACTTTGCGGGTCACGATTCGATTCTCCTGTCGGCGCGGGACGGGCGCATGCTAACCGGGAGCCGCGGCCGGGCAATCGCGCGCGCCGCGCGCCGCCTTGCATTGGCCCCGATGCTCGGTCAATAGGCGAAGGCAGTCAGGCAGGACCATCGATGAGCGACGCCTCCGTCACCTTCCCCGCGGCCGCCTTGGCCGGCGTCCTCTCGTTCCTGAGCCCCTGCATTCTGCCGCTCGCGCCGCCTTATATGGCGTATCTGGCCGGCGCCAGCGTCGAGCGGTTGTCGCGCGAGGGCGAAGACAGCGCCAGGCGCGACGTGATGGTCGCGTCGGCGTTGTTCGTAGCCGGGTTTTCGACCGTCTTCGTGGCGCTCGGCGCGAGCGCCTCCGCGTTGTTCGGCCTGATCGCTCCTATCCGTCCCTATTTCGAGACGATCGCAGGCGTGGCGCTGGTGGCGATGGGGCTGCACTTCCTCGGGGTCGTGCGCATCGCGGCGCTGTTTCGGGAAAAGCGCGTGCAGGTCGAGAAGCCGGCCGGGCTGTGGAGCGCCTATGTGATGGGGCTCGCTTTCGCGATGGGTTGGACTCCATGTCTGGGGCCGATCCTGGCGGCGATCTTGGCGATCGCCAGCACCGAAGAGACCGCCTGGCGGGGCGCGGCTTTGCTGTCGGTTTATTCGCTCGGGTTGGGAATTCCGTTTTTGCTTCTCGGCGCGGCGTTCGGGCGCGCGATGAACACGATCGGGGCGATGAAACGGCATATGCCGACGGTGGAGAAAGCGGCCGGCGTCTTCCTCATTCTGGCGGGAATCGCGTTTCTGACCGGGGGCATGCAGGCGGCGAGCTTCTGGCTGCTTGAGGCGTTTCCCGCGGCGGGGCGGATCGGCTGAGGCGGCGGGCGCGAGGCCGGCGCAAGATCGAACGAGGCAAGAAAAAGCCGGTCCCTTCAGGGACCGGCTTTGTGTCGACCGGGTCAGAACTCTTTCCAATCGCCGCCGGCGGGCTCCGCGGCCGCATGCCCGCCTCCGGCCGCCGCGATCAGCCGCGGCGGCCGGCCGGCCCGGCGTTCTCCTGGCGGGGGCGGGATGCGCGGCCACCGCGTGGGGGCGGCGCGGCGCAGCCCGCCCGCAGGTCGGCCTCGTCGACGCCGCCGCCGCCGCGGCCGACCTTGAACCCGGCCACCAAGGTCGACAGGCGGTGGCTCTCGCGGGAGAGGTTCTGGCTCGCGGCCGTGGTCTCTTCGGCGAGCGCGGCGTTCTGCTGCGTCATCTGATCGACCTGGCGGACCGCCTTGTTGATCTCGGTGAGACCGTTCGCCTGGGCGTGAGCGTCGACGGCGATGACCGAAACGATCTCATCGATGCGCGTGACGGTCTTGCCGATCTGGGTCAGCGCGTCGCCGGTCTCCGCGACCAGCGCGACGCCGTATTGCACCTCCTGGCCGGAGACGGAAATCAACTCCTTGATCTCCTTGGCGGCGTCCGCCGCGCGCTGGGCGAGCGCGCGCACTTCCGAAGCGACGACCGCGAAGCCGCGTCCGGCGTCGCCCGCGCGCGCCGCCTCGACGCCGGCGTTGAGCGCCAGAAGATTGGTTTGGAACGCGATTTCATCGATGACGCCGATGATTTCGGCGACCTTCTTCGCGGACGTCTCGATACGCGACATCGCTTGCGTGGTCTGAATGATCACCTCCGCGCCCTTGGCGGCGTCGGANNGCGCGCGTCGGCCACGGAGTCGCGCGCGGCGGCGGCGCCTTGCGCGGTCTTCTGGACGGTCGCGGTGATCTCGTTGAGGGCGGAGGCCGTCTCCTCGATGTTGGAGGCCTGCTGCTCGGTGCGGCGGGCGAGATCGTTGGCGGCGGTGGAGATCTCCTGCGTGCCGTGATGCACGGAGCCGGCCGCGCCCGCCACCTCGACGAAAGCCTGCGCCAACTGGTCGAGCGCGGCGTTGAACTCGGCGCGCAGCGGCTCGTAATCGGCGTGAAGACGTTCCGCGATGCGGTGGTCAAGGCTCTTGACCGCGAGCGCGCGAATGGCGTCGCCGATCTGGCGCAAGGCGCGGGTCTGCTCGGCGGCGATCGCCTCGCGCTCGGCGGAGACGTGGGCCATTTGTTCGGCCTCGCGACGCGCCGTCGCCGCTCTCTCGTCCGCGGCCTGCGTGCGCTGGGCCGCGGCCTCGCGGCGCTCGTTCTCCGCGACGGCGCGCTGTTCCTCGGCGACCGCNTTCAAGCCGTCTGCGCTCGATCGCGTTGGTGCGGAACACACGCGCGGCGGCCATTTGCCCGACTTCGTCGCGGCGGTTGACGTCCTCGACCTCGGCGTCGAGATCGCCGTTGGCGAGGCGCGTCATGCGGTCCGTGAGGCGGCCAAGCGGCGCGACGATCTTGCGC
Organism: Rhodoblastus sp.; assembly: GCA_013693735.1. GTDB lineage: Bacteria > Pseudomonadota > Alphaproteobacteria > Rhizobiales > Beijerinckiaceae. The sequence continues at coordinate 2,377,629 of CP059255.1, forward strand.
GAGACCATCCAGAGCGCGAGCGCGGCGGCCATCAGCGTGGCGATCAGACCGATGGCGATCTGCTTCTTGAGCGCGAGCGCGCCGTCGGCCTGCAACTGGGCGGAGCGTTCCGCGTTCTCGGTGCTCACGCCTTTGACCATCACCGCCAAATCGTCGATCAGGCCCATCGCCTTGGCGTCGGCGCCATGCATGATGTTGCTGGCGTTGGCGAGCATGTCGAGGTCGCGTGGCGGCATCGCGCGGCCGACGGTCAGACTCTGAACGCTCAACCCGATCGCGAGGACGCCCCTGAGGTCGCTTCGGATGCCGTCGAAGCGGGCGAGGTAGGACTCGGCTCGGTGCGNCCGCTCCGGCAGCATCTCCATCGCATGCTGCAAGCTTTTCGCCACGTTGTTCATATATTCGTCGAGCGCGGCCTCCGCGCCTTTCAGCAACGGGTCAGCGCCATCATACAAAACGGAACGAAACGGCACGTTCAGAGAGCGATTGATGAATCGCGCCGACTGCAAGAGATCGGCCAGCCCTCTGTCACGTCGTTCGATGATTTCAGAGGAGCNGCGTCGTGAAAGCGTCGGTTGGAGGCCGCTCAGCACGGCGACGCCGATTGTGGCCGTGCTCGCCAAAGCCATAGGGATCAACGTCTTCGTACGAAGCCGGAAGTCGTCAATTTTGAACATTTTCATCTGTCCGGTGGTCGCCTGGCGGCGAGAATTGGGAGCGCAGGGCCGGGAGGACGACGTTGCGAATTGGGTCGAAACGCGCCGGTTCAGTCGCGTAACCAATATTTCTATTAATTATTAATCGCATCTTAACTGACGTTACGTCATAATAAGCAATTTATTGAAATTATTTTCTTCCGCTGCGTCAATCGCCCCTGAAAGCGGAAGCAGCGCGGCGAGGCGAAAACGCGCCTCGCCGCGCCGCTTCACGCGCGGAATCGGGATCGCGCCGCCGTGCGCGGCGGCAGGCTTCGTTCAGGCCTTGACGCGGACATATTCTCCAGGGGCGTCGGCGATCGGGGGATGCTTTTTCGACCCGGGAGAGCGAGCAGGGACCCGCTCCGGGGCCTGCGCCTCGATCCATTTGATCCAGTCCGGCCACCAGCTTCCAGGGGTCTCCGTCGCTTTGGCGACCCAGTCCTCGAAGGCCCCCGACGGCGCCGGGCCGGTCCAGAACTGATATTTCGGCTTGTTGGCGGGATTGACCACCCCGGCGATATGGCCGGAACCCGCCAGGACATATTTCACAGGGCCGCCAAAATACTGCGCGCCGATGAACACCGATTTGGCGGGGGCGATGTGGTCCTCTTTCGCCGCAAGGTCGTAGATCGGAATCTTGACCTNTGAGAGATCGAGTTTGACATCCTCAAGCACCATGCGGCCTTGCGTGAGGTTGTTTTCAAGATAACAATTGCGCAAATAATAGGAATGGTTAGCTTTCGGCATTCGGGTGGAGTCGGAATTCCAGACAAGCAGGTCGAAAGGCATCGGCTCCTTGCCCTTCAGATAATTGTTGACCCAATATGACCAGATCAGGTCGTTCGGACGCAACATATTGAACGCGGAGGCCATTTTCGACCCGTCGAGATAACCGCGCTCCTCCATCCGCATTTCGATGGCGTGAATCTGCTCCTCGTCGACGAAAATTCGCAACTCTCCGGGTCGCGNAAAGTCGACCTGCGTCGTGAACAGCGTGGCGCTGTCGATGCGATTGTCGCCCTTGGCGGCCATGAAGGCGAGAGCGACCGACAAAAGCGTGCCGCCGACGCAATAGCCGATCGCCGTGGCTTTCTCCTCGCCGGTGATCTCTTTCATGGCGTCGAGCGCCGCGAAAATGCCTTCGCGCATGTAGGCGGCGAAATCCTTCTCCGCCTGGCGTTCGTCCGGATTCACCCAGGAGATGGTGAAGACGGTGAGGCCTTGCGACACCGCCCAGCGAATGAAACTTTNTTCCGCGTTGAGATCGAGAATATAAAATTTGTTGATCCAGGGCGGCACGATCAACAACGGGCGCTTATAGACGCTCGGCGTGGTCGGCTCGTATTGGATCAGCTCCATCAATTCATTGCGATACACGACCTTTCCGGGCGTGTTGGCCATGTTGACGCCGAGCTGGAATTTCGAACCGTCGGACTGACGGATCTTCAGAGAGCCGCGGCCTGCGCGAATATCCTCCGCCAGCATCTTCATGCCGCGCACGAGGTTTTCGCCGGACTGGACGAAGGTTTCGCGGATCAGCTCCGGATTTGTGGCGAGAAAATTGGTCGGCGAGAGCGCGCTGGTGATCTGGCGAACGTAAAACTGCGCCTTTTCGCGCGTGTGGGGGTCGAGCGCCTCCGCGTCGGCGGCGAGGTCGTTGGCCCAGTTCGAGGTGATGACATAGGCCTGGCGCAGGAAGTCGAAGACCGGGTTGGCGCTCCATTCCTTATCAGCGAAGCGCTTGTCGCCCGGCGGCGGGGCTGCGACAGGCGGGGCTTCCTCCCCATAGAACCGGCGCAGGGTGGTGGCCCACAGGTCTATGAACTGGCCGGTGAGGGCGGTCTGCGCGCGCACCGTTCGCACCGGATCGGCCATCCAGTATTCGGCGACGCGGCCCACCGACTTCACGGCCTGCTCGACTTCCTCTGACATCTGCGATTTGGCGTCGCCGTTCTCGCGCGCTTCGACGAAGGCGGCGACGGCCTTCCCGCCCTCCTCGACAAGGCGCGCCATATTGTGGGCGAGCGAATCGAAGTCGGGCGTTTCGACCGCGGTCGGGCGAGGCGCAGCTGACTTTCGGCGGCTTTCGGCGGCGCCGGTGCATGGGAGGCGGGCGAAGGGGCGTGGGTCGCAGGGGCGGGCGAGGCGGTCGTCGCGGCCTTTCCGGAGGGCTTTCACCCCCGGAGGCGGGCTTCGCCGAGGGGCGAGCGGGCGCGGGGAGGGCTGCGCCGCGGCGGCCTTCGGCTTCGCGGGAGCGGCGGCCGTCTTTTCCGGCGCGGCCTTTACGGTCGCCGCCTTTTCCGCGGACGCCTTGTTTGGCGCGCTTGCGGCAGGCGCGGGCTTGGCCACCGCGGACTTTGCGGGCGTGGGCTTCGCCGCCGCCGGTTTGGCTGCTGCTGGTTTGGCTGCTGCTGGTTTGTCTGCTGCTGGTTTGGCCGCCGCGGGCTTTGATTCGGCTATCGGCTGGGAGGGAACGCCCGCCTGAGTCGCCACGGCGGACGAATCGGCCTGCGCGGCGGACGGGGCCTCGTTCGCAGCTTTCGTCGACGCGGTTCGCCGCGCCGTTTTCGGCTGTTGGGTCATGCTGGTCTCCTCCCGAAGCGGTTTCGAACCTTTGCGCAGGTTCCGTTTCCGCCATATTAGGTGTTTATGCACCACAAGCGCCAATGCTGATATCGTCTGATTGTGATGGATGACGCGGCGCGCGTCTTGTGTTTCGTGACGCGTCGCGCGTCGCGCGATTCAGGATGGTGGCGCGCCGGGACGAGGGTTGGGTCGGTTGATGTCGAACACGCCGCTTCACCGCATAACGGCCGCCGGGCGGCGGCCGGCCGTCGCGGCGCGCGTCAGCCGCCGCAGCGCTGCTTTCGGCGCTTGTCGTCGCTGGCTGCGCCAGCGCTCCGGGCGCGCCGGAGGATGCGCCGGCGACCGCCTCGCGTCATCTGCTCTCCAAAATCAATTTCGCCACGCAGGCGACGGCGCCGGCCGACTTCGTCAAGGCGGCGCGTCGGCCGCCGGAGTCTCTCGAATACCTGCCGATCGGGACGCCGCAGGACGAGCCCACGCTCAAGCCCGCCGAAAAGGCTCAGGTGGAGCGTCGCGCCAAGGCGGCGAAGGACATGAAGCCGCGTCGCGACGCGATCGCGGCCGCGCGTCCGACGATGCGGCCGGCGCCGCAATTGCCGGCCTCGGCGCCCGCGCGAAGCAGGAGCATGACGAGCGGATGCGCGAGCGAGCTAGCCCGGCCGAGTAGGCCGCTCCTTGCGCAAGGGATCGCCGGCTCGGCCCGCCCTTCTTCACAACGCTCGTCCCACGAATTCGCTTTCAAGACCCGCATGGCGGGCAAAGGATCGTCACAGATGGATTTCTACCGCATCAAGCGCCTGCCGCCGTATGTGTTCGAGCAGGTCAACCGTCTCAAGGCGCAAGCGCGCAACAACGGCGCGGACATCGTCGACCTCGGCATGGGCAATCCCGACCTCGCGGTCGCCAAGCACATCACCGACAAGATGATCGAGACCGTNGGNCTGCCGCGCACCGACCGGTANCTGGCCTCCAAAGGCATTCCGGGCCTGCGTCGGGCGCAGGCGGCCTATTACGGGCGCCGCTTCGGCGTGAAGCTGAACCCCGACACGCAGGTCGTGGCGACGCTCGGCTCGAAGGAAGGCTTCGCCAACATGGCGAACGCCATCACCGAACCGGGCGACGTGGTGCTGGTGCCCAATCCTTCATACCCGATCCACGCTTTCGGATTCCTGATGGCGGGCGGCGTCATCCGCTCGGTGCCCGCCGAGCCGAACGAAGAGTATTTTCGCGCCCTCGAACGCGCCGTGATCCATTCGATCCCGAAGCCGATCGCGGTCGTGGTCTGTTACCCTTCGAACCCGACGGCGATGGTCGCCGACCTCGATTTCTACAAGGATCTCGTCGCCTTCGCCAAGAAGCACGAGATCTTCATCCTGTCCGATCTGGCCTATTCGGAGGTTTATTTCGACGGCGCGCCGCCGCCTTCGGTGTTGCAGGTTCCCGGCGCCTTCGACGTCACGGTCGAGTTCACCTCGATGTCCAAGACCTTCTCGATGGCGGGCTGGCGCATGGGTTTCGCGGTCGGCAACGAGCGGCTGATCGCCGCGCTCGGACGCGTGAAATCTTATCTCGATTATGGCGCCTATACGCCGATTCAGGTCGCGGCGGCCGCCGCGCTGAACGGGCCGGAGGACTGCATCAAGGAGATGCGCGACACCTACAAGAAGCGCCGCGACGTGATGGTCGAGAGCTTCGCGCAGGCGGGTTGGGACATTCCGGCGCCGCGCGCCTCGATGTTCGCCTGGGTGCCGGTGCCGGAGAAATTCAAGGCGCTCGGCAGCCTGGAGTTCTCCAAGTTGTTGATTGAAAAGGCCGATGTCGCGGTCGCGCCGGGCGTCGGCTTCGGCGAGCACGGCGACGAGTATGTGCGTCTTGCGCTGGTTGAGAACGAACAGCGCATCCGCCAGGCGGCGCGCGGGGTGCGGCGCTTCTTCGATTCGGCCGACCAGATCCTGCATAACGTGGTCAGCCTGAAGCAGCCGGCCTGAGTTCGATGAGCGGGGAGGCGGGGTGGTTCGTCTGGGCGCTCGCCTCCGCCGTGTTCGCGGCGGCGACCGCCATTCTCGCCAAGATCGGCGTCGCCGGCGTCCCCTCGGACGTGGCGACGCTCGTTCGCACGCTTGTCATTCTGCCGACCCTCGCGCTGTTCATCGTCTCCACCGGGCAATGGGTCTCGCCCTCGGCGATTCCTCCGCGAAGCTGGGTGTTTCTCGCCTTGTCGGGGCTGGCCACCGGCGCCCGTGGCTGTGCTATTTCCGGGCGCTTCAGGCAGGGCCGGCCTCGCGGGTCGCGCCTGTCGACAAGCTGTCGGTGGCGTTGGTCGTCGTGCTCGGGGCGCTGTTTCTGGGCGAAAAATCGACGCCAAGACCCTGACGGCCGTCGCCATGATCTGCGGCGGCGTGGTGCTGATGGCGCTATGAGCGCGTCGCGTCGCTTTGGTTTTCGGCCGCGGCGCTTGCTTGCCCGGCCGCGTCGCTTGGTTCCTTGAAAGCCGAAGCCAAATCGGGCAGTAGTCGCCCAACGCCGGAGCCGCGCAGGCGCGCGGCCCGCAACCAAGGAAGGCGCAGGGAATCATGGCGGAGCCGATGCGTGTGGGCGTCGCGGGCCTCGGAACGGTCGGCGCGGCCGCAGTCCGCATGATCGAGCGTCAGGCCGAGGCGCTGGCGGCGCGATGCGGGCGGCCGGTGGTCGTGACGGCGGCGTCGGCGCGCGCGCGGNNCAAGGATCGCGGCTTCGACGTTTCCCGTATGGCCTGGTTCGACGATCCGGTGGCGCTGGCGAAGTCGCCCGACATCGACCTGTTCGTCGAATTGATCGGCGGCGCCGANGGGCCGGCGCGCGAATCGGTGATGGCGGCGCTCGAGTCCGGAAAGGCCGTGGTGACGGCCAACAAGGCGCTGTTGGCCGCGCATGGGATGGAGATCGCCGCTCTTGCGGAGGCGAAAGGGGCGGCGCTCGGCTTCGAGGCGGCGGCGGCCGGCGGCATCCCGGTGATCAAGGTTTTGCGCGAGGCTTTGGCGGGCAATCAGGCGCGGCGCGTCTCCGGCATTCTCAACGGCACTTGCAACTACATCCTTTCCAAAATGGAGCAGGAACGGCTTCCCTTCGAGACCTGCCTCGCCGAGGCGCAACGCTTGGGCTACGCGGAGGCGGACCCGACCTTCGACATCGGCGGTTTCGACACCGCGCATAAACTCGCGATCCTGACCACGCTCGCCTTCGGCACCGCGATCGACGCCAAGGCGATCCATATCGANGGGATCGAGACGATCACGCTCGCCGATCTGATCGCGGCGGACGANGCCGGTTACCGCGTCAAGCTGCTCGGCGTCGCCCAGCGCACGCATAACGGCGTCGAGGCTCGGGTGCATCCGACGATGGTCGCCAAGAGCGAAGCAATCGCGCAGGTGATGGGCGTCACCAACGCCGTCGCCATCGACGCCGATCCGATCGGCTCGCTGACGCTGGTCGGTCCCGGCGCCGGCGGCGACGCGACGGCCTCGTCCGTGGTGTCCGACATCGCCGACATCGCGCGCGGCGCGGTCAGCGCGCCGTTTGGCCTGCCGGTCGAAAAGCTCGCCGACGTCGAGCGAATTCCGGTGCAGCGCCACGAAGGGGGCTATTACATTCGCCTCGACGTCGCAGACAAGCCCGGCGCGATGGCGGCCATCGCGACGCGCATGGCGGAGCGGGGCATTTCGCTGGAAAGCATCGTCCAAAAGGCGACGCACGGCTCCGGCCAGCGCGTGCCGGTCGTCCTGATCACCCATGCGACCAGCGAGTCGCTGGTGCGCGAGGCGTTGGCGGACGTGGTGGCGGACGGTTTCGTCTCAGCCAAGCCGCAGTTGATACGGATCGAACGCGCCTGATCGGCGCGGGACGGCGGCGCAGGGGCGTCGCGAAGGCAATCGAGCGCGCACGACGCGCGCAAGAACGCGGCGCGCAACCGGCGCGCCGGGGACAGGGCGCGCCGCCTGTTGTGCGCGCATTACGGGCTTGACGTCGACATGACCGATCTCGTCATCCAGGAAAACAAAATCATCGAGCGCATTCTCTCGATGGAGCTGGTCCGCGTGACCGAACGCGCGGCGGTGTCGTCGGCGCGTCTGCGCGGGCGCGGCGACGAGAAGGGCGCCGACCAGGCGGCGGTCGACGCGATGCGTCGCGAGCTGAACCGCCTGCCGATCCACGGCACCATCGTCATCGGCGAGGGCGAGCGCGACGAGGCGCCGATGCTGTTCATCGGCGAAGAGGTCGGCACCAAGACCGGCCCGGCGGTCGACATCGCCGTCGATCCGCTCGAAGGCACGACTCTGTGCGCCAAGGACATGCCCGGTTCTATCGCCGTAATGGCGATGGCGCAGGCCGGATCGCTGCTCAACGCGCCCGACGTCTACATGGACAAGATCGCCATCGGCCCCGGCTATCCGCGCGGCGTCGTCGATCTCGACATGTCGCCGGAGGACAATATTCGCGCGCTCGCCAAGGCGAAGGGCGTCAGCCCGCACGAAATCCGGGTCTGCGTGCTCGACCGTCCGCGTCACGCCGAGTTGATCGCGGCCTGCCGTCGCGCCGGCGCGGCGCTGCGCCTGATCACCGACGGCGACGTCGCCGGCGTCATTCATTGCACGGAGCCGGAAAAGACCGGCGTCGACCTCTATCTCGGCTCGGGCGGCGCGCCGGAAGGCGTGCTGGCGGCGGCGNNGGCGCTGCGCTGCGTCGGCGGCCAGATGCAGGGGCGCCTGATCCTCGACACGCAGGCGAAGATCGAGCGCGCCGCCAAGATGGGCGTCTCCGATCCCAAGAAGAAATACGACATGAAGGANGCCGCCTCCGGCGACGTGATCGTCTGCGCGACGGGCGTGACGGACGGCGCGCTGTTGTCGGGCGTCAAGTTCAACAAGGAGACGATCGAAACGGAGACGATCATCTTCCGTTCGATCACCGGCACCGTGCGCCGCATCAAGGCCGAGCATCGCGAATTCGGGAAGTTCATTCTGGATTGATCGACACCTCGCATCGACGCGAAGCGGCCGCCTGTCGGGCGGCCGTTTTCGTTCGGAGCGAGGCTGCGCAGGCATTTTCCTCGCCGCCCGCGCGGCGGCGAAGCCGGAACCCGATTTGACCGCCGCAACGCTGGAGCCCGTCCGTGGCCGCCGATTCCGCCGCGCAAAAAGCCTCGCGCATTTGCCGCTGCCGCTCTTCGCCGCGCCGATGGGCGTCGGCGGGCTTGGCCTCGCCTGGCGGGAGGCGGCGCGCGCTGCNGCGCCTGCGGCGGTCGGGGANGGGCTTCTGGCGGCGGCGACGCTGCTCTGGCTGTTCGTCGCAGGGCTGCATCTGACCCGGTGGGCGCGTCATCCTCACGCTCTGGCGGGCGATCTGAAGCATCCGATCCGCTCGGCCTTCGCAGGGGCGATCACAATCGGATTGATGATCGCGGCCGGCGCGCTGACGCCCTATGCGCCGACGGCGGCGGCGGGATTGTGGCTGACGGCCGCCGCGGGACATCTTGCGATCGCCGTGTGGACCGTCCGCGGCCTCTTCATCGCCCCGCGTGATTCGGCGACGCTGACGCCGGCGCTGATGATCCCGCTCGTCGGCAATATCCTCGCGCCGATTTTCGGCGCCAAGCTCGGCTTCGTCACGCTGTCGACGATGCTGTTCGGGATCGGCGCGCTGTTGTGGGCGATGGTGCAGCCAGCGCTGCTGTGGCGCCTCATCGTCGGGCCGGCGCTGATGGATCGTCTCAAGCCGACGCTTGCGATCTTCCTCGCGCCGCCAAGCGCAGGCGCGATGGCGTTGGCGCAGATCGGCGGCGGCGTCGGCACGGGCGTGCTGATGATCTACGGATTCGCGGCTTTCATCGCCGCGACGCTCGCGACCTTCATACCGCTCTTTTGNCGGCTTCCGTTCGCGATGTCTTGGTGGGGATGGACCTTTCCGGCGGCGGCCTTCTCGGCGGCGACAACTTTGGTCATGCAAACGCTCGGCGAGGGCTCGTTGGCCGCGGCGATAGCGGCCTGGGCGGCGCTGGCGGCCGCTACGGTCATCGTCGCGCTTGTCGCGGCGGCGACCGCGCGGGCGGCCGCGCAGGGGCGCCTTTGCTGCCGGAATGAGGCGGCCGCCGGATTGGCGCAAAGCGCGGGCATTGGCTACACCCGGCTCCAAGAGGGAATCGGCGTGAGCTTCGGGTCTGGTCATCGGGAGAGCGGCGGGGCGGCCGGCGGCTGTTTCTCGGCGTGCGGACGTCGGCGCGCGGGTTCGCCTGGCGCGACCGGCTCGGCGCGCAACAGGAAGGGCTGGCGACGGCGCTCTCGCAACGGCTCGGATTGCCGGACGCGCTGGCGCGGCTGCTGGCNGGGCGCGGCGTCGGGGTCGACGAGGCGGAGGCCTATCTCGACCCCACCATCCGCGCCCTGATGCCCGATCCGCGCGTCCTCACCGACATGGCGGCCGCCTCCGACCGGCTGGCGCAGGCGGTCGAGCGGCGAGAGAGGGTGGCGATCTTCGGCGACTACGACGTCGACGGCGCCTGTTCGGCGGCGCTCCTGGCCGACTATCTCGAAGCCGTCGGCGCGACGACGATCATCCATATCCCGGACCGTATCTTCGAGGGATACGGCCCCAACGTCGCCGCCATCGACGCGCTGGCGGAGCAGGGCGCGAGCCTGTTGGTGACGGTCGATTGCGGGACGACGAGTTTCGAGCCGCTCGCGCATGCGCGNCGCGCGCTCGACGTCGTCGTGCTCGACCACCACCAGGCGCCTGAAAGCTTGCCGGCGGCGAACGCCGTGGTGAACCCGAACCGGCAGGACGATCTTTCGGGCCTCGGCATGCTCTGCGCGGCGGGCGTGGTGTTCATGACGCTGGTCGACCTCAACCGAACGCTGCGCGCGCGAGGCGCCTTCGCCAACCGCAAGGCGCCCGATTTGCTGCTCGGGCTCGATCTCGTCGCCTTGGCGACGGTCGCGGACGTGGCGCCCTTGTCNGGGCTCAACCGCGCTTTCGTGCGCAAGGGCTGCGAGCTTATGCGCCGACGCGGCCGCCTCGGTCTGGCCGCGCTTTGCGACGCGGCCAGGGTTTCCGGGCCGCCGCGCAGCTATCATCTGGGCTTCCTGATCGGGCCGCGAGTCAACGCCGGCGGGCGCATCGGCGACGCCNNGCTCGGCGCTCGGCTGCTGCGCGAAAGCGACCCGGTCGAGGCGACGCGCATCGCTCGCCAGCTCGACCAGCTCAACCGCGAGCGGCAGGCTATCGAAATCGGCATGCTGGCCGAAGCCGAGGCGGAGGCGATGGCCTCGCTGGGGAAGGCGAGCAGNGGCGCCGTGATCGTCACCAGCGCCGAGGGCTGGCATCCGGGCGTCGTCGGCCTCGTCGCGTCGCGTCTGAAGGAGCGCTTTCGCCGTCCGGCCGTCGCCATCGCCTTCGACGGGTCGAGAGGAACCGGCTCGGCGCGTTCGATCGCCGGCGTCGATCTCGGGCGCGCNGTTCGCGCGGCGGTGGAGTCCGGCGTTCTGATCAAAGGCGGCGGTCATGCGATGGCGGCCGGTTTGACGATCGAAAAAGCGCGACTCGGAGACCTGCGCGCCTTTCTTGAGGCGCGGCTCGGCGTCGCCGTCGCGGCGGCGCGGGAGGTCGACGGAATGGAGGTCGACGGGGCGCTGACGGCGCGGGGTCTGACCCTCGACCTGCTGGAGGCGATCGAGCGGGCGGGGCCGTTCGGCGCAGGCGCTCCGGAACCCAGCTTTGTCTTGCCGCGGCACCGAATCGCCGACGTGTTCGAGGTCGGCGAATCGCATCTACGCGTGCGCGCCGTCGCGGGCGACGGCGCCAGCCTGAACGCCATCGCTTTTCGCGCCGTCGGCGCGCCGCTCGGCGATTTTCTCAAAACGATGCGCGGCGAGAGCGTGCATCTGCTCGGCCACGTCTCGATCGACAGCCACCGCGGCGAACAGAGACCGCAGTTTCGCCTGATCGACGCCGCCGATCCGGGCGCGCAAGCGTGAGGGGGAGGCGAAACCGGGTCGCGACGCGCTTGCGCTGATGCGGCGGGTTGCGTATATGTCCGCCGCCGCGCGGCCCTCGGGCCCGCCGCCCGCGCCCATCGTCTAGCGGTCTAGGACGTCGCCCTTTCACGGCGAAAACAGGGGTTCGATTCCCTTGGGCGCGCCAACCTTCTCGTCGTCTCGTCCGTCGCCGCCGCGCTTCGCATGCGCGCATACGTCGCTTCGGGCTTCAAAGCAGGTGACGATAGGGCAAATCCCACTTTTTGAAATCCAATTTCGAATTGTACCTTGTAATCAAGGGAATACTATCACATTTACCGAATATTAACGCAAAGCCGCATCTTATATCTGCGGGTGCCCGAATATCGAAATCCGGGAAGGCCGCCGTGGGGCGAAGAATTGTCACGCCGACGGCGCCGCATTCATCGCTACGCACCTCAATGACTGAGGGGCGCGGCGCCGCTTCAAGATCGCGCCATGTCGTTTCTCGCCAAGCTCGCCAACAAGGTCCTCTTCGTCGGCCTTGTCTTCGCCGTCATGCAAGTCGCGCTCGCCTGTTTGTCCTCGTATTTTTCGGACAAAAGCGCGCAAGCCGACATGGCGTCGCTGAGAAACAAGACGACTCAAATCCACATCGAGCGCTTGAACAGGCTCGTGATCGCCGTGGTGATGGATGCGCGCGCCATATATCCGCTGGAGGATTGGGCGGCGGCGACGCCGTTCGCCCTGTCCATGTCCCGCTCGATCGATGATCTCGAAAGTCTGGCGGAAACCGTCAAGTCGGACAGCGGCGAGGAGACGATCCCCCAGTTTTTCGATGTCTTCGCCAAGATCTCGGAGTTTGTCGAGTTCCGCCGTCAATTCCTGACAATTTGCCGGGAGGAGAGTCTGCCCGCATGTCGGGCGGTCGGCGACAACGAGGCCAACCGGAACAATCGCAAAGCCCTAAACACCGCGCTTGACCATTTGTCCGCGGCGATGACGGCCTATTCGGACGCAGCCTACTCGCAGGCGACGCTGTGGCAGGGCCGGGTTCGGCTGCTCGCATCGGTCGCCGTGCTCAGCCAGATCGCCCTCATGGCGGCGATGTTCTGGCTGATGCATGTCTATCTGAAACGACCGTTCCACGCCATCGTGCAAAGCGTTCGGCAGCTTTCGGGCGGCGATCTCAGCGTCTCGATCTTCGGCGAGCGGCGCGGCGACGAGATTGGCGACATCGCCCGATCCCTGGTCGTGTTTCGCGACGCGTTGCGCCACGCCNNAAGATCGATCACGAAATGGCCGAAGCCGAGCGCGCCCGCATCGAGGCGCAGCGCGCCGCGGCGCAGGCCGAGGCCGAGGCCAATCGCATATTGAACGAAGAGAGCCGTTTGCGCGGCGAACGCGATCGCGCGGTCGCCGCCGAAGAGGCGGTCCGCCAGGAGCGCGCGATGNGTCTCGGATTCCTTCGGCGCGGCGGTGGCGCGGCTGTCGCGGAAAGACTTGCAGTTTCGCCTGACGGCGGCGATGCCGCACGCCTACAAGGCGTTGCAGGAGGACTATAACGCCGCGATCTCAGCGATCGCGGCGATGATNGGGCGACGTCGTCGNCCAGCGCGCGCGGTCGCGCATGGCAGCGGCGAGATCGCGGAGGCGTCCGTCGACCTGTCGCGCCGCACGGCGCATCAGGCCTCCAGCATCGAGGAGCCGACGACGGCGCTCGGCGAGATCGGCGAGAAAATCGTGGAGACGGCGAACGGGGCGAAGTCGGCGCGCGACGCGGTGAGCGAGGCGAGCCAGACCGCTCGCGTCGGCGAGGACATCGCGGTCAAGACGACGGATGCGATGAAGAAAATCGAGACGTCGTCGAAGCGGATCCGCGAGATCCTATCGATCATCGACGAAATCGCCTTTCAGACCAATCTTCTTGCGCTGAACGCAAGCGTCGAGGCAGCGCGCGCGGGCGAGGCGGGGCTCGGCTTCTCGGTCGTCGCGAGCGAGGTGCGCGCCCTGGCCCAGAGGTCCGAGAGCGCCGCCAAGGAGATCGGCGTCCTCATCGCGCAGGCCTCGAACGAAGTGGCCGAAGGCGGCAAGCTGGTCACCCGATCGGGCGAAGCTTTCGTCGCGATCCAGTCGGCCATATTCAACGGCGAAGGTCTCGTCGCCAAAATCGCCGAACGCGCGCAAGCCCAAGCGATCGGGCTCAGGAGATCAACGCCGCCATCCGCGAACTTGAGGCGATGACGCAGCAAAACGCCGCGATGGCGGAGGAGTCTACGGCGGCGAGCAAGGCGCTTTCGCAAGAATCGACCAAGCTCGCGCGGCTGACCGCCCAATTCAAAATCGGCGCGGCCGAAGCCGGACCCGGGCGGGACGACACAGGGCGGGCCGCCTGAGCGCCCGCCCCGAAGCGCGGTTCACATGAACGTCTTCACCAACGTCCAGCCCACCAGGCAGCCGACGCCGACGCCAAGCAGACCCGGCACGATGAAGCTGTGGTTGATGACGAATTTGCCGATGCGCGTGGTGCCCGAGCGGTCGAAGCCGATGCAGGCCAGATCGCTCGCATAGGTGGGCAGGATGAAATAGCCGTAAGACGCCGGAAGCAACGCCAGCATGAGCTTGGGATCGACGCCGAGCTTCACCCCCAACGGCGCGATGGCGGCGATGGCGGCGGCCTGGCTGTTGACGAATTTCGAGACGATGAACAGAACGAGCCCATATGTCCACGGATAGGTCTGCACCACGCCCGCGAGCGTGTTCTTGATCGTTTCGAAATGCGCCTGGAAGAAGGTGTCCGCCATCCAGGCGACGCCGAACACCGAGATGATCGCGACCATGCCGGCCTTGAAGACGCCGCCTTCGGGGATCTTCTGCGGATTGACCTTGGCGAAGATGAAGATGAGCGCGCCAGCCGACAGCATCATGATCTGAATGGCGAGGTTCATCGACATCGGCTTCGGCGGCTTGCCGAAGGTCGGACGCAGTTCGGGGAAGGCGCCGAGCGCCACCACCGCGGCGATCGCGGCGAAAAAGATCCAGACCGAGACATAGGCTTCGCGCGGGAACACCTTGTCGAGCAAAGTCGCCGNATCGCCGTAGACGTATTCGCGCTGCCNCGGATCGGCGATCCGGGCCTGAAATTCGGCGTCCTTGTCGAGATCGACGCCGCGCCGCATGCTCCACAACGCCGCGACGATCACGCCGCAGAAGGTCGACGGCACGCTGATGGCCAGCAACTGGATCAGGCTGATCGGCGTGGCCAGTCCCTTCGCGCCGGCCAGGATGGCGATCATCGACGCGGTGGCGACGGACACCGGCGAGGCGACGATGCCGATCTGGGAGGCGATGGACGCCACCGCCATCGGACGTTCGGGGCGGATGCCCTTCTTGATCGCGACATCGTAGATGATCGGAAACATCGTGTAGACGACGTGGCCGGTGCCGCACATGACGGTCAGCGCCCAGGTCGTGATCGGGGCGAGCAGCGTGACTTGCGACGGGTGGCGCCGCAGCAGCCGCTCGGCCGCCCGCATCATCACGTTGAGGCCCCCGGCGGTCTGGAGCACGGCGGCGCAGGCGATCACCGCCAGAATGGTCAGCAAAACGTCGATCGGCGGCTGACCGGGCGCCTGCTTGAAGAAGAATGCGAAAACCAGAAGTCCGAGGCCGCTGATCAGGCCAAGACCGTAGCCGCCGTAGTGAGCGCCGGCGAGCAGACAGCCCAGGATGATGAGGAACTGGATCAGAATGACATAGTCCATTTCAGGGCTCCGTCTTGCGGTCGCGGCCGGGAGCGGCGGAGGGCGCCCGAGAGAGGCAGCCTGACGCGGCGTTTCAGGCCGTATGGCTCAGCCAGAGCGTCGGCGCTATGAGGCGCGTCAATAGCGGCTCGGCGGCGGCGCGCTCGAACGCGGGGCCGCAGAGCCGCCCACCCCAGCAGCGCGAGGGCCGACAGGCGCGCCGCGCGGCGCGTCCTGAGGGCGGCGTGGGCTGTGAGCGAAGACCGACGAGGCCCGTTCGACCGTCCCGCCGGCGGTCACCACGAGGCGCCGGGTCGCGTCACGTGCGGGCTTCGAGCGCGTTTCGGTCGCGCTTCGCCTAAATCTTCGGACGTCGCGGGCGCCGCGCGCGGTTGCGCGGGGCGCGCGCCTTGGCTAGCTTTCGACGCGTGGGCGCAAGAGCCCTTCGGAAGCAGCGTCGATGACGACAGAAAGCGCGACGACGCGGGCGGGCGCCGGCGAGTCGCGGCGGGCTTTGATCGACATGGTCGAAGCGGCGCGCGATGTCGTCGCGTTTACGGGCGCGGGCATCTCGACGGAGTCCGGCGTGCCGGACTTCCGGTCGCCCGGCAGCCCTTGGCTCGCCAACATGCCGATCGACTTCCGACAGTTCGTCTGCGATCCGGCCGCCCGCGCGGAGGCGTGGCGGCGCAAATTCGCGATGGACGACGTCTATCGCGGCGTCGCGCCCAGCCGCGGCCACCGCGCGCTCGCGCGACTGACGGCGGCGGGCAAGATTTCCGCGATCATAACCCAGAACATCGACAATCTGCATCAGGCCTCCGGCGTGCCGGACGCGGCGCTGATCGAGCTTCACGGAAACGGCTCTTACGCGCGGTGTCTCGATTGCGGCCGAAGACACGAATTGAACGAGGTTCGGCGTTCGTTCGAATCCGTCGGCGTCGCGCCCCGTTGCGACTGCGGCGGGTTGATCAAATCGGCGACGATCTCGTTCGGGCAGCCGATGCCGGAGCGCGAGATGCGACGCGCGCAGGAAGCGACCTTGGGGTGCGACCTGTTTCTGGCGATCGGCTCGTCGTTGCAGGTCTATCCCGCGGCGGGCTTTCCGCAGCTCGCCAAGCGCAACGGGGCGCGACTCGTCATCGTCAATCGCGATCCGACGCCGCTCGATCCGCTCGCCGATCTCATCGTGCGCGGCGACATCGGCGACGCGCTCGCGCTTTGGTCGGCATGATCAGCGGGGCGCCCGGAGGGCCGTGGACGCCCGCTAGATTGGGCTTGCCGGACGGGCGTTATCCTTTCAGAAAGGAGTTAATGCAGCGGCGAATTGATTCGTGGCCGCGGGCGAAATTGCGGCGGGCGTAGAGTGTTTTAGAGGGGGCACGTCTTGGGCACCAAGGATCCATTGCTGGGCGACGCGCCGGCTCATGAGATTTCCGAGGCGGCGCCGACAGATCTCGTCGAGGTGTCGGGGCGGATCAAGTGGTTCGACGTCGCGAAAGGCTACGGCTTCATCGTGCCGGACGACGGCGGGGCCGACGTCCTTCTTCACGTGACCGTGCTGCGCCGTCACGGAAAGAGCGTCGCGCTCGAAGGATCGCGAATCGTCTGCGAGGCGCAGAAGCGCGACAAGGGCCTTCAGGTTTTCCAGATCCTTTCGATCGACGAGTCGACGGCGACGCATCCGTCGGCGATGCCGCCGGCGCGCACCCATGTCGAGGTGACGCCCACGTCGGGCTATGAGATCGCGATCGTGAAGTGGTTCAACCGCGTGAAGGGCTTCGGTTTCCTCACGCGCGGNGAGGGGACCGAAGATATTTTCGTCCATATGGAGACGCTGCGCCGTTTCGGCATTCTCGAACTCAATCCGGGCGAGAGCGTGCTGGTGCGCTATGGTCACGGGTCGAAAGGGTGCATGGCGGCGGAGGTGCGGCCGTTGGAGACGCCGGCCGCCATCGCCTCGCATTGAACGAGGCGGGGCGACGCTTTCTTGCGCCGTGCGCGGAGCGCGGGCGTGCGTCTGCGCTCGTGTCTGAGCCCGCGGGCGATTTTGCAGCGACGTTCGCTTTCGCGCCGCGGCCGCCGTCATTCCGACATATGGTCGCGACATCTCCTGTGGCGACACGGCGTCGACTAAGAACAAGGCGTCGACGCAGTCACTCAAGCGCGCGTCGGCTTTGCTCGACCTCCCGCGGCCTCGCCCTCGCATGTGAGGCGCGAGCCGGCGCGACGACGCAAACACGGACCCGTCCGCATGACCTACTTCTCGCCTTTGACGATCCCGTCGCCTTCGTTCAAAGCGCGCCTCGCCGCCACGGCGCTGGCGGCCTGCCTGTTCGCGCCGTCCGCGCGCGCCGAAGCGCTCGAACCCCTGACCATCGAGACGGCGGGCGGGCCGCGCGCCTTTCAGGTCGAGGTGATGCGCACCGACGAGCAGCGCCAGCGCGGCTTGATGTTCCGGCGCCACATGCCGGAGGATCGCGGCATGCTGTTCGACTTCAAGACCGAACAGCCGGTGTCGATGTGGATGAAAAACACTTATTTGCCTCTCGACATGCTGTTCATAGGCAAGGACGGGACGGTGACCTCGATCGCTGAAAACGCCGAGCCGATGTCGGAGCGGATCATCCCCGGCGGCATGGTTCTCGGCGTGTTNGAGATCAACGCCGGCGTGGCGGCGAAGCTGGGCTTGAAGCCGGGCGACCAGGTTCGGCACCCGATGTTCGTCAAGACGACGAAGTGACGTCGTGCGGGTTCGCTTGTTCGGGCGCCGGCCGCGTGCTAGCTGACAGGCGATTTTGGACGGCCTCGGGGTATGGCGCAGCCTGGTAGCGCATCTGCTTTGGGAGCAGAGGGTCGCAGGTTCGAATCCTGCTGCCCCGACCAGTCGTCCAAAACGAAGAATGTCGGAACAAGGCGACGCCGCAACAACTGACAGGGACCTCGCGATGACGGCACGCATCTACAGCCCCGCCAAAAGCGCCATGCAGTCGGGGCAGGGCAAGTCCCGGTTTTGGCTTCTTGAATATGTGCTCGATCAACCGCGCACCATCGACCCGCTGATGGGATGGACCTCCGGCGTCGACATGAAGCAGCAGATTCGGCTGCGTTTCGACACGCTTGAAGAGGCCAAAGCTTACGCCGAGCGCAACGGCGTCGCCTATCGCGTCGAGGAGACGGAGAAGCCGCCGCGCCGCATTCAGTCCTATTCCGATAATTTCAAGCCCGGCCGCGCCCAGTCCTGGACGCATTGAGCGCAGGCTCGGCCTTGTCATCATCGGGGCGGCGCGGCCCGGCGCCCTCGTCCGGCCTGTTTCGGGCCCCTTAGCTCAGCTGGATAGAGCAGCCGCCTTCTAAGCGGCAGGTCGCAGGTTCGAACCCTGCAGGGGTCGCCACCCGTCCGGCCTGGCTTTTCAGCGTGGCTCCGCACCGCTCATGTCCATTTCGATTTTCGCCCATCACGACAGCGGCCTCAGCCACGGCAAGGCCGCGCTGTGGCTGACTTTGTTCGCGCTGCTTTTATATCTGCCCGGCTTCGTGGCGCTTCAGCCGATGGATCGCGACGAGCCGCGTTTCGCGCAGGCGACCAAGCAGATGCTGGAGACGCGCGATTTCGTGGCGATCCGGTTTCAGGACGAGGCGCGCAACAAGAAGCCGGTCGGCATTTACTGGCTCCAGGCGGGCGCGGTGTCGGCCGGCGAGGCGCTTGGCGTCGCCGACGCGCGGGCGCGCATCTGGCTCTACCGCGTTCCCTCGCTGATCGCGGCGGTCGCGGCGACCTTGCTGACCTATTGGGCGGCGCTCGCCTTTCTTGCGGCGCCGGAGGCGTTCGTCGCGGCGGCGCTGATGGCGGCGACCATCCTGCTCGGCGTGGAGGCGCGTCTGGGCAAGACCGACGCGACGGTGACGGCGACGGTGGTCGCGGCGATGGGCGCGCTGGCGCGGTTCTGGCGCGGCGCGCCGGCCGGAAGCGAGACTTGGCGATGGCCGCTGATCTTCTGGTCGGCCATCGCGCTTGGCGTGCTGGTGAAGGGCCCGATCACGCCGATGGTTCCGCTCCTGGCNGGGGCGACCTTGTCGATCCGGCGGCGTTCGCTCGGCTGGCTGGCGCCGTTGCGCGCGGGCTGGGGCGTGCTGCTCGTCGCGCTGGTGGTGGCGCCTTGGCTGACGCTGATCCTGATCAAGACGCAGGGCGGCTTCCTCGCGGACTCGGTGGGCAGGGACATGCTCGGCAAGGTGGCGGGCGGGCAGGAGGCGCATGGCGCGCCGCCGGGGACCTATCTCGCCGCCTTCTGGGCGACGGCCTGGCCGCTGGCGCCTTCGTGGGTNCTGGCGATCCCATTCGCCTGGCGCAGCCGCGGCGAGGACGCGACGGCGTTCGCGCTCGCCTGGGCGATCCCGGCTTGGCTGGTGTTCGAGGCGACGCCGACGAAGCTGCCGCATTACGTGCTGCCTCTCTATCCTGCTCTGGCGATCCTCGTCGGTCTTGCGACAGCGCGATTCGAGGAGGCGACGCGGGGAGCTTGGGCGGCGGTCATNGCGGTTTTGCTCGTCGCCGTTCCGCTCGTCGTCGTCGGCGGAGCGCTCGGCGCGGCGGCCCATTACGGCACGTTGGCGGATGCGGCCTTCTCGCTCTCCGGGGCGTTCGGAGCGGCGCTTTGCGCGACCGCGGTTTGGGCCGCCGTGTCGGCGGCGCGGCGTCTCAAGGCCGAGGACGCGACGGGGGCGGCGCTGCGCGCGGCCGCGTCCTCTCTGGCTCTCGGGGCGCTGGCGTTCGGCGTGGTCATGCCGGGCGCGGCCTTCCGGCCGTTCCAGATGTCTCCGCGTTTGACGGAGGCGAGCCGCGCCGCATTGGCGGCGGCCGGATGCGCGCGCGCCGAGGCGATGGCGACGGCGGGTTATCGCGAGCCGTCGCTGGTGTTTTTGACCCGCACCGACCTCCAATTGACCGACGGGGCGGGAGCGGCGCGGTTGCTGGCGCAGGGGCCTTGCCGCGTCGCCTTCGTCGATGCGCGCGACGAGCCGGGCTTGCGGGCGGCNGGCGCGGAGGCGACCCCGGCGTCGCGGGTGGTGGGCGTCAATCTCAACGGCGGGCGGGCTCTCGACATCGGCGTCTATGTCAGCGGAGCGCCGTGATGAGCGTCACCTCGACGAGCCGTGAAATCGGCGGGCTGATCATCGGCGATCTGCGCGTTCGCGCGGCGTTGGCGGATCCAGGCGCGCGCCTTGACGCCGCCGTTCCCGGCGTTCGGAGCGGTGATGGCCTTGCTCGGCGCAGGATTGACCACGCGGCTCGCGCTTTCGATCGATGCGCGCGCGAGCTTCGGAGCGATGGCGCTGCCGCCGGGCATGGTGCAGTTTTTCCGCGCGATCACCGATATCGGCACGTCGGGATGGATGTGGGCCGTCGCGCTNCATCCTGGCGGGGCCGCCAGCTGGGCGCGCTGGAAGGACAAGACGCGACGCGATCTCGCTTTGGCGGCTTTCGGCGAACGCGCCATGTATATTATGGCGACGCTGGCGGCCTCCGGTTTGCTGCCGCAGGCCATCAAGCTGTTCGTCGGGCGGGGGCGGCCGAAATTTCTTGAGGCGGACGGGCCGTTCGTCTTCCACCCGTTCTCGTTCAGCGCGTCCTATGCGAGNTTTCCCTCCGGCCATGCGACCACCATTTTCGCAATGGCCGTGGCGTTCGGCTTTCTCGTTCCGCGATGGCGCGCGCCGTTGTTGCTGGTCGCTGCGGTCATCGCTTTGTCGCGCGTCATCGTGCGGGCCCATTATCCGACCGACGTTTTCGCCGGCGCATGCCTGGGCGCGGCGTCGGCCTATCTCGTGGCGCGCGCCTTCGCCAGGCGGGACATCGCGCTGCGCTTCGCAGGACGCCATATCGTCGTCCGCGCGCCGGGCCTGATCGTCGCGGCGCTGCGGGACTTGNNAGGAAAAAGCTTGATGTTTCAGACCGCTCCAGCCCTTAGCGTGGTCGTTCCGGTGCGCAACGAGGCCGGCAACGTCGCGCCGTTGGTCGCCGAGATCGAAGCCGCCCTGACGGGACGTCTGACCTTCGAAATCGTCTATGTCGACGATGGCTCCACCGACGAAACAGCTGCGGAACTGGCTGAGCTGCGGGTCACGCGCCCGCATCTGCGCGTGATGCGCCACGCCGAGTCGTGCGGGCAGTCGGCGGCGGTGCGCACCGGCGTTCGCGCCGCGCGAGCGCCGGTGGTGCTGACGATGGACGGCGACGGCCAGAACGATCCCGCCTTCGCGTCGGCGATGTATGCCGCGCTGGAGGAGGCTGGACCGGGCTGCGGCCTCGTGCAGGGTCAACGCGTCGGCCGAAAGGACACCGGCTTCNNAAAGCTCCAGTCCCGCGTCGCCAACGGGGTGCGCGGCGCGATCCTTCAGGACGGCACGCGCGACACGGGATGCGGCCTCAAAATGTTCCGCCGCGACGCCTGGCTCGCATTGCCCTATTTCGACGCGGTGCATCGCTTCACGCCCGCCTTGATGAAGCGGGAGGGCTATTCGATCGCGCATGTCGACGTGAAGGACCGCCCGCGCGGGGCGGGCGCCTCGAAATACGGNCTTTTCGACAGGCTCTGGGTCGGCATGGTCGATCTGGCCGGCGTGCGATGGCTGATCAAGCGGCGCAAGCGCGTTCCGCAGGCGAGCGAAGTCCCGGCGCCGGCGCCGACGCGGCGGGAAGGTGACGCGATGATCCACTCCCTGTCGCGCGACATCGGCGGATTTTTCTACGACGTCTTCGTCAACCGCTTCGATTTCTGGCTGCTGTTCGGCGTCGGCGCGCAAGTCCTGTTCACCGCGCGCATGGTGGTGCAATGGCTCGCCAGCGAGCGGGCGGGGCGCAGCGTCGTGCCGGTCGCGTTCTGGTGGTTGTCGCTTACGGGCGGCATGATGACGCTGATCTACGGCGTCGTCCGCCACGACGCGGTGATCATCCTTGGGCAAATCACCTCCGTGTTCATCTACGTTCGCAACCTGATGCTGATTTATAAAGAGCGTTTGGGCCGGACCGGCTGAGGATCGCGCGCGGCGGCCACCACCGCGCCGCTTCGGCTCATGCAGCCGCGCGCAGGCGCGCGAAGCCCTTGTCGAGATCGGTCTTGAGATCTTCGAGGTCCTCCAGTCCGATTTGCAGCCGCAAACCCGGCCCTTCGGCCGCCCATTTGGTCGCTGTGCGGTAGCTTCGGCAATCGAAGGGCGTGATCAGACTTTCGAAACCGCCCCAGGAAAAGCCGAGCCCGAACAGNNCCAGCCCATCGAGCATCGCGGCCACCGCCTTCGCGGAGACCGGTTTGAGGATCGCGGAGAAAAGGCCGGTCGACCCGAGGAAGTCACGCTTCCAGACCGCGTGGCCGGGGTGATCGGGCAGGGCGGGATGAAGAACCCGCGCCACCTCCGGCCTGTCCTGCATCCAGCGTGCCATTTCGAGGCCCTGCTTTTGCGCCTCGTCCACGCGCAGGCGCATCGTTCGCAGGCCGCGCAGCGCGAGGAACACGTCCTCCGGCCCGGCGCAGGGCGCCATGAGATCGAAGGTTTCGCGCAGGCGGTCCGCCCAAGCCGCGTTGGCGCTGACCAGACCAAGCAGAAGATCGGAATGGCCGGACAGATATTTCGTGCCGGCTTCGACGGCGAGATCGACGCCGCGCTCGTGGGGCGGGANAAAGATCGGCGTCGCCCATGTGTTGTCCATGATCACGCAGGCGCCGGCCTTGCGCGCGACCGCGGAGATGGCGGGAATATCTTGCATTTCAAACGATTGCGATCCGGGCGCCTCGGTGAAGACGACCTTCGTGTCGGGGCGGATCAGGCGGGCGATGTCGGCGCCGAGCAGCGGATCGTAATATTCGGTCTCGACGCCCATGCGCTTCAGGAAGCCGTCACAAAAGACGCGGGTCGGACGGTAGACGGAATCGCTCACCAATATGTGGCAGCCCGCCTCGACGGCGGTCAGGAGCGCGACCGCCACGGCGGCGAGGCCGGAAGGGACGAGCACCGTGCCCGCCGCGCCCGACAACTCGCTCCAGGCGCGCTCCAGCGCCTCGGTGGTCGGGGTGCCCTTGGTGCCATAGGAGAAGCGCGCATCGCGCCGCGACAGCGAATCAACGGAGGGATAGAGCACCGTCGAGCCGCGATAGATCGGCGTGTTGACGAAGCCGAATTGCTCGGACGGATCGCGGCCGGCATGAACGAGTTTCGTGCGCGGGCCGAGACCGGCGCGCGTTTCGTCAGACAATTTCATCGCTGAAGTTTCACTCCGGTTGCGTGCGCATGAGGCGCCGCGCGTGAACTGCCGTCAAGCCAGGCGGCGCACTTGACCTAAACGTTAAAGCTCGGTTGGATGACCCTACAACAGGGGTCAGCCGGAACGGCCGCGGAGTCCTTGGTCGCGCGCCCATCTTTCCCGGCTTCTCCTGATGAAAAATAACAGGAGACCAGAGGATGAAATTTCGCTTCGCCGCCGCCGCCGCGCTCGCCGTCGCCTTCGCGCCGGCCGCCGTGACCGCGGGCACGCTCGACACCGTGAAGCAACGCGGCCAGTTGCTCTGCGGTTCGAACACCGGCCTGGCCGGCTTCGGTCTTCCCAACGAGAAGGGTGAATGGGTCGGCCTCGACGTGGATTTCTGCCGCGCCATCGCGGCGGCGATCTTCAACGACCCGACCAAGGTCAAGTTCATCCCGCTTTCAGCCAAGGATCGCTTCACGGCCTTGCAGTCGGGCGAAGTCGACGTGCTTGCGCGCAACGGCACCGCGACGCTTTCGCGCGACACCACGCTCGGCCTGAACTGGGGCGCGCCGAATTATTACGACGGCCAGGGCTTCATGGTTCGCAAGAAGCTGAACGTGACGTCGGCCAAGGCNTTCAACGGCGCCTCCGTGTGCGTGCAGCAGGGCACCACGACCGAACTCAACCTCGCCGACTTCTTTCGCGCCAACAACATGAAATATGAGGGCGTCGTGTTCGCGACGTCCGAAGAGACGACCAAGGCTTACGATTCCGGGCGCTGCGACGCCTTCACGACGGACGCCTCAGGCCTCTATTCCGAGCGCATCAAGCTCGCCAATCCGGACGATCACGTCGTTCTTCCCGAGATCATCTCCAAGGAGCCGCTCGCTCCCGCCGTTCGTCACGGCGACGATCAATGGTTCGACATCATCCGCTGGACCCACTACGCGATGCTGACGGCCGANGGGCTCGGCGTCACCAAGGCGAATGTGGACGAAATGGCGAAGTCCACCAATCCCGAGATCAAGCGCTTGCTGGGCACCGAAGGCAAGTTTGGCGAGAGCCTTGGGCTGACCAACGATTGGGCCGTGCGCATCGTCAAGCTCGTCGGCAATTATGGCGAGTCGTTCGAGCGCAACGTGGGCGAAGGCTCGCCGTTGAAGATCAAGCGCGGCCTCAACGCGCAGTGGACCAAGGGCGGCCTCCAGCGCCTGGCCGATCCGCTAAGCTTTGCCGGCCGGGGCCTTGCGCCCCGGCCTTTCCCCGTCTCGACGGGATTTCGTTCCGGACTGATCATCATGTCGCTTCGTTTGCTCCGCGCCGCTTTCGGCGTCGGGATTTCCACGCTCGGCCTGATTTTTGCGGTCGCGCCGAGCGCCCAGGCCGCATCCATGCTGGAGACCGTGCGCACGCGCGGCTCGTTGAATTGCGGCGTTTCGACCGGCGTGGCGGGCTTCTCNCTGGCGGACGAACAGGGCGTGCAGAAAGGCCTCGACGCGGAATTTTGCCGCGCGGTGGCCGCGGCGACGCTCGGCGATCCCAACAAGGTGACGTTCATCAAGACGACGTCCAAAGACCGCTTCACCGTCCTGCAATCGGGCGAAGTGGATGTGTTGGCGCGCAACTCGACATGGTCGCTGTCGCGCGACACCTCGCTTGGCCTGAATTTCACGGGCGTGAATTATTATGACGGCCAAGGCTTCATGGTGCGCAAGTCGCTCAACGTGAAGTCCGCGAAGGAGCTGAACGGGGCCTCGATCTGCGCGCAGCAGGGCACCACCACAGAACTCAACATGGCGGACTATTTCCGCACCAACAACATGAAGTTCGAACCGGTCGTGTTCGAAACGATCGACGACGTGACGAAGGCCTACGAGGCGGGGCGTTGCGACGCGCTCACGAACGACGTTTCGGGCCTCTACACCAATCGTCTGAAGCTGACCAACCCAGACGAACACATCGTGTTGCCGGANGCGATCTCCAAGGAGCCGCTCGGGCCGGCTGTGCGGCATGGCGACGATCAGTGGTTCGACATCGTTAAATGGACGCTCTACGCGATGGTCGCGGCCGANGGGCTCGGCGTCACGCAGGCCAATGTNCTTGAGATGACGAAATCGACCAATCCCGACGTCAAGCGCCTGCTCGGAGCCGAGAGCGAACTCGGCAAGATGCTCGGGCTCTCCAATGATTGGGTCGTGAAGATCATTCAGGCCGTCGGCAATTACGGCGAGTCGTTCGAGCGCAATCTCGGATCCGGTTCGAAAATGAAGATCGAGCGCGGCGTCAACAAGCTGTGGTCGAAGGGCGGCCTGCAATACGCGCCGCCGCTGCGCTGACGGGCAACGGGAGGCGCCGAGACGGCGGATAAGCCGCCGGCGCAGCCGCAACTTCCTGAGTTCCGGCGCCATCGGCGCCGCGGCTTCGGATCGTGGCGGAAAAGGGGGACAGATGACGGACGAGACACAGGCCAGCGCGCGCGTGTCGCCGCTTTACGACCCGAAAGTGCGCAGCATCGTGTTTCAGGCGGTGCTGCTCGGCGTGATCGCCTTTCTGGTGTATGGCGCCATCAGCAACATGGTGACGAACCTTCAGCAGAGGAACATCTCGCAAGGGTTCGACTTCTGGAACAACGCGGCCGGTTTCGACATCAACCAGACGCTGATCCCCTATTCGGCGACGTCCACCTATGGTCAGGCCTTCTGGGTCGGGCTGCTCAACACGCTTCTCGTGGCGGTTGTCGGCTGCGTGCTGGCCACGCTGCTTGGCTTCACGATGGGCGTCTTACGATTGTCGAACAATGTGATCGTGGCCAAGCTGGCGATGATCTATGTCGAGGTCGTCCGCAATCTGCCGCTGCTGCTGCAATTGCTGTTCTGGNNTAACGCCGTTCTCAAGCCGTTGCCCAATCCGCGCGACTCGTTGCATCTGCCGGGCGGCGCGGTGATCAACAATCGTGGCCTGATCCTGCCCAGACCGGAATATGGCGAGGGGGCGTGGCTGATCGGGACCGCGCTCGTCGTCGCCGTCGTGATCGCGCTCGGCTATCGATTCTGGGCGCGCGCGCGACAAAAGGCGACAGGCGCCCAAGCGCCGGTCGCGCTGGTGTCGATCGGGTTGCTGATCGGTCTTCCCTTGATCGCTTACTTCGTCACGGGGCGGCCGGTGAGTTTCGAATATCCNGGTTTCAAGGGCTTCAATTATCGCGGCGGCGTGCAGGTNTTTCCCGAATTCGTCGCGTTGTTGCTGGGGCTGGTGTTCTACACGGGCGCGTTCATCGCCGAGATCGTGCGCGCCGGCATCATGGCGGTTTCGAAAGGTCAAACCGAGGCCGCTTTCGCCCTCGGATTGCAGCCGCGCCAGACTCTCAATCTGGTCGTGATCCCGCAGGCTATGCGGGTGATCATTCCGCCGCTGACCAGCCAGTATCTGAATCTGACGAAAAACTCCTCGCTCGCGGTTTTCATCGGCTATCCGGACCTCGTGCAGATCTTCACCGGCACGGTGCTGAACCAGACGGGCCAGGCGGTCGAGGTCGTGGCCATCACGATGCTCGTCTATCTGACGATTTCCTTGCTCACGGCGACGTTCATGAACGTTTACAACGCGCGCAAGGCGCTGGTGGAGCGCTGAGCCATGACAGATCAGAGCATCGCCTTCATCCGCACCACGCCGTCGGAGACCTTGCCTCCGCCGCCGGGCTCAAGGGGCGTGGTCGCCTGGGTGCGCGGCCACCTCTTCGGGTCGCCGACATCGACGATCCTGACGATCCTGTCGATGCTGTTTCTCATCTGGGTGGTTCCAGGCGTGTTTTCCTACACGATCAGCCACGCGGTTTGGTCCGGCACCGGCGAGAATTGCCGNCGCTCCGGGGCGGGGGCATGCTGGGCCTTCGTGGGGCGCAACATTCCTTTCTTCGTTTACGGCTCCTATCCCCGGTCCACCGTNTGGCGCGTGGATCTGTGGTTCGCGCTGATGGCCTTTCTGGTGGCCTGGGTGCTNGTGGCCGCAAGCGCCCAAGCGCAACTGGGCGCCGCAGCCTTGATCGTGGCGTTTCCCATCGCGACCTATCTTCTGCTGTCTGGCGTTTCGACGACGCCGGGCGCGCTGCTGGAGAAGGTGCCGACGAATTTGTGGGGCGGCGTCTTCGTCAGCCTTCTTGTCGCGATCGTCGGCATCGTGTTCTCGCTTCCCGCGGGCGTGTTGCTGGCGCTCGGACGACGCTCGTCGATGCCGATCGTCAAGCTGTTCAGCGTGATGTTCATCGAGTTCGTGCGCGGCGTGCCGTTGATCACCGTGCTGTTCATGGCCAACACGATGCTGCCGCTGTTCGTGCCCGAGCAATATTCGCCAGACCGGTTGCTGCGCCCGCTGATCGGCGTCGCGCTGTTCTCGGCAGCCTATATGGCCGAAGTGGTGCGTGGCGGCTTGCAGGCGATGCCGAAAGGCCAGTTCGAAGGCGCGATGGCTCTCGGGCTCAATTACAATCGCATGATGCGGCTGATTATCCTGCCGCAGGCTTTGACGATGGTGATTCCNGGGATCGTGAACACCTTCATCGGTTTGTTCAAGGATACGACGCTCGTGGCGATCGTCGGAATCTACGATTTTCTGAAGGCAGTCGAGACACGGCGTCTGGACCCCGATTGGGCCGGACCGACAATCTCGACCACCGGCTATCTGTTCGCCGCGATCTTCTACTTCCTGTTTTGCTGGGGCATGTCGCGCTACTCNCCTGATGATGGAGCGCAAACTCGCCGCCGGCAAACGTCGCTGATCTCTGTTTTTCGAGGGCCGCACATGTCTGCGACTTCCGTTTCCGTCAAGCCTACGCCCGTCGTCAACGAGACGGCGATCAAAATCGTCGGCATGCACAAGTGGTATGGCGATTTTCACGTTTTGCGCGACGTCAATCTGAGCGTGAAGCGCGGCGAGAAGATCGTCGTGTGCGGCCCGTCNGGGTCGGGCAAATCGACGATGATCCGCTGCATCAATCGTCTCGAAGAGCACCAGAAGGGACAGATCATCGTCGACGGCGTGGAGCTCACCAACGATCTCAANAAGATCGATGAGATCCGCCGCGACGTCGGCATGGTCTTTCAGCACTTCAACCTGTTTCCGCACCTCACAATCCTGGAAAATTGCACGCTAGCGCCGATCTGGGTGAAAAAGATGGCCCAGAGGGACGCCGAAGAGTTGGCGATGCACTACCTCAAGCGCGTCAAGATTCCGGAGCAGGCCAACAAGTATCCAGGCCAATTGTCTGGCGGTCAGCAGCAGCGCGTCGCCATCGCGCGCTCTCTGTGCATGAGCCCGAAAATCATGTTGTTCGACGAGCCGACCTCCGCGCTCGACCCGGAGATGGTGAAGGAAGTGCTCGACACGATGGTCGGTCTCGCCCAGGAGGGCATGACGATGATCTGCGTGACCCATGAGATGGGCTTCGCGCGTCAGGTCGCAGATCGGGTGATTTTTATGGACCGCGGCGAAATCGTCGAAATGAACACGCCGACGGAATTCTTCGCCAACCCGCAACACGAGCGCACGAAGCTGTTCCTGAGTCAGATTCTGCACTAAACCTACAAATAATTCTTGGAGTCCGGCGGGAGCCATTCCCGCCCGGTATTTTTTGGTCTATATCCAGACAGGATTTGGGTGATTCGCATATCGCACGCTTGCTTCGCGGGGAGAGGAGCAGCAAAATGAGCGACTTTGCCTTCAAGACCAAGTCGGCGCGTCAGGGCGCGCTCGCCAAGCGGGTGCGGGCGCGCTGGCCCTTCTCGCTTTGATCGCGGCCGCGATTGCGCTGGCCGTGTGGGCGCTCTTTCCGATCATGTTCTGAGCGCCCTCTCGGTGGTCCCCTCGTTCGGCGTCTTGGCCTTGATCAGCGTCTGGGTCTTGTCTGGCCGCGGGCGCCGGCGGAAAGACGGCTTCGCCTCCGGTGCGGGCCGTCAGGCGCGATAGATCTCCTGCGGCGCTTCGCGCGGCGGAAGTGGAAAGCGTGCTTTGACGATTGCCTGATTGACAAGGCTCCGTTAATAATCCGCTCGTTGCGGCGACGCCGCATTTGTTTAGTCGTTTCAAAGGGTCGTTTCCCCATCACGAGGTATTCCCATGAAAAAGTATATCGCCGAGTTTATCGGCACCGCGGTGCTTGTGCTGATCGGCTGCGGCTCCGCCACCATCGGCGAGCTGGGCGGCGCGCTCGGCGCTCCGGCATCGGCNGCTGTCGCGCTGCTGCCGATCGCTTTCGCCTTCGGCCTGGCCGTCACCGGCATGGCTTACGGCATCGGCCCGGTCTCGGGTTGCCACATCAATCCTGCGGTGACGCTCGGCGTGTGGTCCGCCGGCCGCATGCCGACCTCCGAGGTTCCCGGCTATATCATCTCGCAGATTCTCGGCGGCGTCGCCGGCGCGGCGATCCTCTACATCATCCTCTCCGGCAAGGGCGCGGGTTGGGATGGCGGCCTCGGCGCGAATGGCTGGGGCGAGGGTTATGGCGGCGGCTATTCGCTCGCGGCGGCTTTCCTGACCGAATTCGTCGGCACCTTCATCTTCCTCGTCGTCATCCTGGGCGCGACCTCGAAGGCCGGCGCGACGCCGGCGGCCGGCCTGGCCATCGGCCTGACGCTGGTCATCATCCACA
The DNA here is from genome assembly GCA_013693735.1 of Rhodoblastus sp. GTDB lineage: Bacteria > Pseudomonadota > Alphaproteobacteria > Rhizobiales > Beijerinckiaceae. Next base: position 2,407,529 of record CP059255.1, read on the forward strand.
TCACCTTCATCAAGGTGACGGGCGTTTCGGTGAACCCGGCGCGTTCGCTCGGCCTGGCGCTGCTGCTCGGCGGCAAGGCGCTGTCGCAGGTGTGGCTGTTCTTCGTCGCNCCGATCGCCGGCGCGCTGGCGGCCGGCGCGTTGTTCAAGGCGCGCATCCTCGAAGCGTGAGCCTCTCGGGCGCCTGTCCGCCTGAGACTTTCCAACCTTCAGGCGCCGCCGCGGTGTTCAGCCGCGGCGGCGTCGTCGTTTCGAGCCGGTCGCGCGGCGCGCGTTCGCGCCGCCGCTTGCGAACGCGCCGTCGCTTGCGAAATCGCGACGGGCGCGGCTATAAGGCCGCGCCTTATTCTTTCGACCGAGGACCATGACATGGCGCTTGAGCGCACCTTCTCCATCATCAAGCCCGACGCCACGCGCCGCAATCTGACCGGCGCGATCAACGCCAAGATCGAGGCCGCCGGTCTGCGCATCGTCGCGCAGAAGCGCGTTCACATGACCAAGGGGCAGGCCGAGACGTTTTACGGCGTGCACAAGGAGCGNCCCTTCTTCGGNCGGCTGGTCGGCCAGATGTCGGCGGCGCCGGTGGTGGTGCAGGTGCTCGAAGGCGAGAACGCGATCAAGCGCTATCGCGAGGTGATGGGCGCGACCAATCCGGAAAAGGCCGACGCCGGCACGATCCGCAAGGAGTTCGCGCTCAACATGGGCGAGAATTCCGTGCACGGCTCGGATTCGCCTGAGAACGCCGCGATCGAGATCGCGCAGTGGTTTTCCGGCAACGAGATCGTCGGCTGACGCCGGCCGCGGCGACGCAATGCGATGACAGGGCCTTGCGGGGCCCTTTCGTTTGCGCGAGGCGACGAGAGCGGCACAATGGCCGCATGAACGCACCATCCTCGATCGTCCGCCGNCCCTCGGTTTGTCCGCACGATTGNCCCTCCGCCTGCGCGCTGTCGGTCGAGGTGATCGACGGGGCCCGCATCGGNCGCGTGCGCGGGGCGGAGGATCAAAGCTACACGGCCGGCGTGGTGTGCGCGAAGGTCGCGCGCTACGCCGAGCGCGCGCAGCATCCGGATCGGCTCATGCATCCGCTCAGGCGGGTTGGGCCGAAGGGATCTGGCCGGTTCGCGCGGATTTCCTGGGACGAGGCGCTCGACGAGATCGCGGCGCGGTTTCTGGCGGCGGAGCGCGAATACGGCGCGGAGGCGGTCTGGCCCTACTATTACGCCGGCACGATGGGTCGGGTGATGCGGGACGGNATCAACCGACTCACCCACGCAAAGGGCTATTCGCGCTTTCTTTCGACGATCTGCGTGAATCTCGCCTGGCCGGGTTTCGTGGTCGGCACGGGGCGCCTCGCGGGGCCCGATCCGCGCGAGATGGCGAAGTCGGATTGCGTGGTGATCTGNGGAACGAACGCGGTCGCCACGCAGGTCAACGTGATGACCCACGCCATGCGCGCCCGCAAGGAGCGCGGCGCCAAGATCGTCGTGATCGACGTCTATCGCACGGAGACGATGAAGCAGGCCGATCTCGGGCTGGTGCTGCGGCCCGGCACGGACGGGGCGCTGGCCTGCGCGGTCATGCATGTGCTGTTTCGCGAGGGGCTCGCGGATCGCGATTATCTCGCCGAATTCACCGACGCGCCGGACGAGCTGGAGGCGCATCTGAGGACACGCGGCCCGGACTGGGCGGCGCCCATCACCGGGCTCGCGGTGGCGGAGATCGAGGCCTTCGCGCGGCTGGTGGGCGAGCGCAAGCGCAGCTTCTTCCGGCTCGGCTACGGCTTCTCGCGCCAGCGCAACGGCGCCGTCAACATGCACGCGGCGAGCTGCGTGGCGGCGGTGACCGGCGCCTGGCGGCACGAAGGCGGCGGCGCCTTCCACAGCAACAGCGGAATTTTTCACTGGCGCGACAGTCTGATACAGGGGCTCGACGGCCTTGATCGAACAGTGCGCTCTCTCGATCAGTCGCAAATCGGTCGCGTGCTGACCGGCGACCCGGAAGCCTTGCGAGGCGGGCCGCCGGTCAAGGCGATGCTGATCCAGAACACCAACCCGGCCAATGTCGCGCCCGAACAGAATCTCGTGCGCGCAGGCTTCGCGCGGACNGATCTCTTCGTGGCCGTCCACGAACAGTTCATGACCGAGACCGCGCAGATCGCGGATGTCGTGTTGCCTGCCACGATGTTCGTCGAACATGACGACATCTATTCCGGCGGAGGCCATCAACATATCCANTTCGGCGGCAAGCTGGTCGAACCGCCGGGCGAGTGCCGCTCNAATCACGACGTGATTTGCGCCTTGGCGCGGCGCGTCGGCGCGGAGCATCGCGGATTTGCGATGACGCCGCGCGAGATTTGCGACGAGACGTTGCGGCTTTCGGGGTGGGGCGGTCTGGCGGAGCTGGAGGCGGCGAATTGGCGCGACTGCCAACCTTCGTTCGATACGGCGCATTATCTGCGCGGCTTCGCCTGGCCGGACGGCAAGTTTCGCTTCAAGCCCGACTGGCGCAAAGCGCCCTTCGCGCATGAAGGCGCGCTTGGGCCGATTGAGGCGATGCCGTCGCTTCCTGACCACTGGGAGGTCATCGAGGAGGTTGACGCGGCTCATCCCTTCCGACTGGCGACGAGCCCGGCGCGGCAATTCCTTAACTCATCCTTCACGGAGACGCCGACGTCGCGGAAGATCGAAATACGACCGCATGTGAAGATGCATCCCGACGACGCGGATGCGCTGGGCGTGGGCGAGGGCGACGTCGTGACGCTCGGAAACATGCGCGGTCAGGTGCGCTTGCACGTGGCGCTGTTCGACGGCGTGCGGCGCGGCGTTCTGATCGCGGAAGGCATCTGGCCGAACAAGGCCCATCTCGACGGGCAGGGGATCAACGTCCTGACAGGGGCGGATTCNTCCGCGCCGTTCGGCGGGGCGGCGTTTCATGACAATCGGGTCTGGGCGCGGAAGGCCTGATCGCCCCGATTTTCGATCACAGCCCGAACAGCGCGCCGCCTTGCGGCAGCCCGGTCGCGCCGTAGCCGTTCGTCGCCACATGCGCGAGTGCGGCGGGGTAGAGCTTGTGCTCCAGGCCCAGCACGCGCGCGCCGAGCGTGTCGGGCGTGTCGTCGGGCTGAACCGCGCAGGCGGCCTGAGCGATAATCGGGCCTTCGTCCATGCCGGGCGTGACCCAGTGGACGGTGCAGCCGTGGATTTTCACGCCCGCCTCCAGCGCGCGTTCATGGGTGTGCAGGCCCTTGAAGCTCGGCAGCAGGGCCGGGTGGATGTTGATCATCCGTCGGTCCCAAAGCCCGACGAACCACGGCGTCAACAGGCGCATGAAGCCGGCCAGCGCGACAAGCTCGATCCCGTGCGCGACGAGCGTCGCCTGCATGGCGCGCTCGAAGCATTCGCGGTCCTTGTAGAGCTTGTGATCGAGCGCGACGGCCTCGACGCCGGCGGCTCGCGCCGTCTCCAGTCCCTTGGCGTCGGGGCGGTTGGACAGAACCAGCGCGATCTCGGCCGGGTAATCGGCCGCGCGGGCGGCCTCGATCAGCGCCGTCATGTTGGAGCCGCGGCCCGAAATGAGCGCGGCGACGCGCTTCCTGCNCGCTGTTCGCGCCGCTCACAGCTTCAGCGTCCCGCGGAAGCGCACGCGCGGGCCGTCGACATGCTTGCCGACGACGCCGATGCGAACGGGGCCCTCGCCGGCCGCGCGCAAGGCCGCTTCGGCCTCGGCGGCCTTGGCGGCCTCGACGTAGCAGACCATGCCGACGCCGCAGTTGAAGGCGCGCAGCATCTCGCCGGGTGCGACGCCGCCGGCCTTGGCGAGCCATTTGAACACGGGCAGGACGGGGATCGCGTCGAGATCGAGATNCGACCCAAGCCGTCNGGGCAGCACGCGCGGCAGGTTTTCGGGGAAGCCGCCGCCGGTGACATGGGCGAGCGCCTTGATCGCGTCGGTCGCCTTCAGCGCCTGCAACAGCGGCTTCACATAGATGCGGGTGGGCTCAAGCAGCGCCTCGCCGAGCGGCCTGTCGGCGAAGGGGGCCTTGTCGGTCCATTTCAGGCCGGACAGGGCGACGATCTTGCGCACCAGCGAAAAGCCGTTGGAGTGGACGCCGGAGGAGGGCAGGCCGAGCACGACGTCGCCCTCGCGAAGATCGGCGCGCGGCAGCAGGCGGCCGCGTTCGGCGGCGCCGACGGCGAATCCGGCCAGATCGTAATCCTCGCCCGCGTAAAGGCCCGGCATTTCGGCGGTTTCGCCGCCGATCAGGGCGCAGCCGGCGATGCGGCAACCCTCGGCGATGCCCGACACCACGTCGGCGCCGGTCTTGGGGTCGAGCTTGCCGGTGGCGTAGTAATCGAGGAACAGCAGCGGCTCGGCGCCCTGCACGACGAGGTCGTTGACGCACATCGCCACGAGGTCGACGCCGACCGTGTTGTGAACGCCGCTCTGGATGGCGATCAGCACCTTGGTGCCGACGCCGTCATTGGCGGCGACGAGGATCGGGTCCTTGAAGCCGGCCGCCTTGAGGTCGAACAGGCCGCCGAAGCCGCCGATGTCGGCGTCCGCGCCGGGGCGACGGGTCGCCTTCACCAGAGGCTTGATGCGCTCGACCATCTCGGCGCCCGCGTCGATGTCGACGCCAGCCTGCGCGTATGTCAATCCGGTGGGCGTTTGCGGCTCGACCATAAGGCTTGTCCTGCGGGGTGGTTCGGTCCTGGTGCGGGCGTGGGGTGGGGTAAAGCCTGCCACGACGCAGCGCAAGCCTTCGTCACGCGCGCACGCGCGTCCGGGCGTAGGGGACGGCGTGGCGGACGTGGCGGAATCGTTCGCGGCGTGGCATTGTTGGGACGCGTCCTAGGCGCGTGCGACGCCGGCGCCGTTCGCCGGACGAAAGGGTGATGCGCGCAGTGTTGCGTTTTTCCAATCTTCCCAACGCCATCACCGTGGCGAGGGTATTTCTCGCGCCGATGGTGGCCGCCCTGATTCTGTCGGGGCGATGGCGGGAGGCGCTGACCTGTTTCATCGCCGCCGGCGTTTCGGATGGGCTGGATGGCCGCATCGCCCGCAAATACGGTCTGGAGACGGAATTCGGCGCCATCCTCGATCCGATCGCGGACAAGGCCCTCATGTTGCTCACCGCCTGGACGCTCGCTGCGATGGGGTGCTGCCGATCTGGTTCGCGGCGCTGGCCACCGCGCGCGACGTCGCCATCGTGGTCGGAGCGGCTTTAACCCACAGGCGCGGCGGCGAGGGCGAAGCCCGACGCATTCGCCCCTCTTCATCTCCAAAGCCAACACGGCCGCGCAAATCGTGGTGCTTGGCGGCGCGTTGGCGGCGATGGCTTTCGCCTGGCCGCTGGAGCCGTGGTTGACGCCGACCTTGATCGGCGCGGCCGTGTTGTCGGTGGCGTCGTTCGGCGCCTATGCGGCGCGGCCGCGCGCGGCAGGGGGCTGGGCAATGACAGCGCGTCAGCAGGCGTTCGCTTGGGCGGGCGTGGCGGCGGCGATCGTCGCCGCTCTCTATTTGCTCTCCGGCGTTTTGTTGCCGTTCATCGCCGCTTTCGCGCTCGGCTATCTGCTCGATCCCGTCGCCGACCGCCTCGAAAGGATCGGCGTCAGCCGGCTGGCGGCGACGCTTTTAATCATGCTGGTGTTCGTGATTTTCGCGGTGATCCTGGTCGGGCTCGCAGCGCCGATCCTGACGCGGCAGTTCGCGAGTTTCGTGGCGGCGTTCCCCGATCTCGTCGCCAAAGCGCAGGAGATCTCTCTTCCAAAAGCGAAGCCNTGGCTGCGCGCGCTCGAAATCAATCTAAGCGGTCTTCTCGGCCCCGACGCCGCTTCCGCGGTCGACGCTCAGAAGGTGGTTCCCGACGTCATGCGCGCCACGTCGCAATGGTTGCTCGGCGTGATGCGATCGGTTCTGTCGGGCGGCGCGGCGATTATCAATCTCGCCGCGCTGCTGGTGATCACGCCGGTCGTCGCNTTNTACGTGCTGCTCGATTGGGATCGGATGATCGCGCGCATCGACGCCAACATCCCGCCGCGCGATCGGGCGATGGTGCGGCAGATCGCCGTCGAGATCGACGCGGCGATGGCGGGATTCCTGAGGGGCAGTCGCTTTGTGCCTTTTTTGGGAATTTGGTACGGCGTCGGCCTGACGATGATCGGGGTCAACTACGGATTCCTGATCGGCGTGATCGGCGGCGTCTTAAGCTTCATCCCATACGTCGGCTCGCTGACCGTGCTGGTGCTTTCGATGATCGTCGCCGTCGCGCAGAGCTGGCCAAGCCTGTCGTTGCCGGGGTTGGCGCTCGTGGTGTTCGCGACCGGGCAGTTTCTGGAAGGCAATATTCTCTCGCCGCGTCTTGTTGGNCGATCGGTCGGGCTGCATCCGGTTTGGGTGATGTTCGCTTTGATGGGATTCGGCGCGTTGTTCGGATTCATCGGGTTGTTGGTGGCGGTGCCGGTGGCGGCGGCGCTGGGCGTGGTCGTGCGCCATGCGCTCGCGGCCTATCGCGAGAGCGCGTTTTCACGACCGGCGCGCCGCCCGAAGACGTGACGGGCGCGTGAGAGCGTCATGATCCAGCGTCAGATGACGTTCGATCTGGCCGGCGCGCCGCGGCTCGGCGACGAGGATTTCATGGTGTCGGAGTCCAACGCCGCCGCCTATGAAGCGATCGCGGCCTGGCCGAACTGGCCCGCGCCCTGGTTGCTGCTGAATGGACCGCGCGGGGCGGGCAAAACCCATCTTGCGTCGATCTGGGCCGCGCGCTCATGCGCCGATCGTCCCGCCGCGGCGCTTTCCGTGGAGAGCGTTCCGGCTCTCGCGAACGCTCCGTTCGTCGTGGACGACGTCGATCTGATCGGCGCGAACGAGGCTGCTCTCTTTCATCTGCTCAACCTCGCGCGCGAGNNCGGTGTCTCCGTTCTGCTCACCGCGGCTTCCGCGCCGTCCGGCTGGGCGCTGGCGACGGCCGATCTCGCGTCGCGCCTTCGGCTTGCGCCCCAGATCGCGCTGGGCGCGCCCGACGACGCGCTGATGCGCGCCGCTTTGGTCAAACTGTTCGTCGACCGGCAATTGACGGTCGACGCCGGCGTCGTCGAGACGTTGGCGCTGCATCTCGACCGTTCGCTCGACGCCGCCCGCCGTGCGGTCGAGGCTCTGACGCGCGANTCCTTGTCCGAGCGCCGGCGCATCACGCGGGCGATGGCGCGCGACGTACTGGGGAGCCGGCTCCGACGTGTCCTTCGCCGACGACGCGGATTCAGATGAGACCGTCTCCGAAGGCGGGAGCCGACCTAGCGCTGCGCGCGGCGCATGCGCTTTTCGGCGACGTCGGTCATGCGCGTCGCCGCGATCAGGAATCCTCGGACCCCTTTGCGACCGGNCGCGATGGCCTCGTCGACATAAGACCCGCGCTCCGGGTCGCGACGGACGCGGCGCAGAATCGCGCGCATGCGGACATAAGTCGCCAGAACGCTCGCGCTCGCGCAGAAACCGCCAGGCCACGCGCGNNGGTAGAAGAGGGCGATCGGTTCGAGAGGGCGGCCGTGCTGGCGCTGGCGACGCCGGCGCACGCGAAGAAAACCGCCTTCGAGCTTCGATACGCCCATCACGCGCGCGGACTCGCGATAGAGCATGACGCGGTGAAGCGTCGTGAGCGGCATCGGCGCGACGCCGGCGTAGCGGCGCCGAAAGATCGTCTCGATATGCGCAAAATCGTAGAAGGCCGCGTAGGCGTCGCGATAGGCGGCCTCCCATTCGGCGTCCGACATGCGGGGGTGGTGGGTGACGCGGTGGGAGAGCGTGAACTTGGTCAGATCGGGGTCCATCCACTCGCCGTTCTCGACCATGCGGCGATGATCCTCGGAGCCAGGCAGCGGGGTCAAAANATTCATATAGAGGGCGTCGATCGGCAGCGTTCTCTTGATCGTCTCGACGTCCTGCAAAATGGAGGCGCGACTGTCATTGGGAAAACCGATGATATAGCCGCAGACGATGAAGACACGATGGCGCTTCCACGCCAGAAACATCTCGCGATATTCCTCGACGCGGTTCTGTCGTTNTTTGGTGGCTTCCAGATTGTCGGAATTAATATTCTCCAGGCCGATGAAAATCTCGGTCGCGCCGGCGGCGCAGACCTTGTCGATAAAATTGGGAATGCGGTGGGCGAGCGTGTCGACCTGGATGATGAACTCGANTCCGATCCCCTCGTCGCGCAACGCGATGAGGCGATCGACGAGCGGCTCCCATTGCTTGTTGCGAGCAAAGTTGTCGTCGGTGAGGAAATAGCGGAAAACCCCTCGGGCGGCGTTCTCGCGGACGATCTTTTCGAGATCGTCGGNGGTGCGGAAACGGCTCTTGCGTCCCTGCACGTTGATGATCGTGCAAAAGCTGCATTCGAACGGGCAACCGCGGCCAAGATCGAACGTCGCGTATCGCCCGGCGCCGCGCTCGATGTNCGAGCGGCGCGTTCCAGGGATCGGCGCGCCGCCGAGCGCGGGCGTGATTTTCAGATGGTCGTAGATCGGCTTCAGCCGGCCGGCGAAAGCGTCGCGCAGGATTTCGTCGATGCGCCCGTCCTCTGCCTCTCCCGCGAAAAGGCTGACGCCGAGATCAAGCGCTTCCTGCAATTCCGGCGTCGGCTTTTTCAGCATCGCCAGAACGCCGGAGACATGGAAACCGCCGATGCAGACGGGGATGTTCTCGGCGCGCAGCGCGCGGGCGACGTCGAGCGCGCGGGGATATTGATTGGACTGCACCCCGACGAGCCCGACGAATAGTTTTCGTCCGGCGCGTGCGGCGGCGATCATGCGCGGCAGATCGACGTCGGCGTGGATCCNGTCGCGCGCTTCAACGACGGCGGCGACGTCGGGGCCGAGCGCGCCGCGCGCGATCGCGTCCTGAACGAGGCCCGTCAAGCAGGCGAGCGAATTGGNAGNGACGAGGGAGCGCCACCATTGCAGCGGATAGCCTTCCTCGTCGTAGCGCGTGGGGCGGATCAGATGGATTTCGAAGTCCGTCATCCACGTCTCCCCATCGGGCGGCGACGGCGCAGTCTAGCAGCGAAATTTCGACAAGGTCCAGCAACGACTTGTTTTGGAAGGCGTTCACCCGCGCTTAGTCGCCACCGCGATGCGCGGCGGGGCGTTCAGGCGACGGTCTAGATAGGCGCCGACTTCGGCGATCAACTCGTCGACGCGATTCTCGANAAAGTGGTTCGCGCCCGGAATCGTGGCGTGCTCGATGACGATCCCCTTCTGCGTTTTAAGCTTTTCGATCAAGGCGGTGACCTCCTTGATCGGCGCGACGCGATCCTGATCGCCGTGCACGAACAGGCCCGACGAGGGGCAGGGCGCCAAGAAGGAGAAGTCGAACCGGTTCGCCGGCGGCGCAATCGAAATGAAGCCCTCGATCTCCGGTCGACGCATCAACAGCTGCATGCCGATCCAGGAGCCGAACGACACGCCGGCGATCCAGCAGGCGCGCGCGTCGGGATTGACCGATTGCACCCAGTCGAGCGCGGCGGCGGCGTCGGACAATTCGCCTTGCCCGTGGTCGAAATAGCCCTGGCTGCGGCCGACGCCGCGGAAATTGAAGCGCAGAACCGAAAAACCGCGCTCCGCGAAGGCGTAGTACAGATTATACACGATCTGATTGTTCATCGTGCCGCCAAACTGCGGATGCGGATGCAAAATGATCGCGATCGGCGCGCCGCGTTGCTTGGNAGGATGAAAACGCCCTTCGAGACGGCCGTCGGGACCGTTGAAAATGACTTCAGGCACAGGGAACCCCACGAATTCGGATCGGGCGCCTTGTAACATGGGCGCCGGTTCGCGGTTCAAGGAAATTCGGACGCCGGCCGGGCCTCTCGGCCAAAGCGCAAAAAACCGCGCTGCCTTGCGACGGCGGCTGACGCCGTCGCTTGTCATTTTCAAACAATCCCCACTCGTCCGCTTCGAAGGGAAGAGGTGCAGGGCCGCCAAGGACCGCAATCGCCGCTCTCTAGGCGGCGGGGCGGGCTCGTTCGGTCGGTTTCCCAGCGTCGAGAAATCTGTTAGAATCGTTCTAACACCCTATATCGAAGGGATGCGATCGCTTCATGCTGCGCTTTGAGCCGCATGATGCGGCGGTGAGGAGCGGATGCGCACCAACGTCGAGCGCCACTACGCCGATCATAACGCCAGCGCCCCGCTGCGGCCGGCGGCGCTGGCGGCGATGACGGACGCGCTGGCGGCGACGGGCAACCCGTCCTCCGTTCACGCCGAGGGCCGCGCGGCCCGCGCCCGTTTGGAGGCCGCGCGNCGGGCCGTTGCGTCGCTGGTNGGGGCGCCGGGCGCTCGCGTCGTGTGGACCTCCGGGGCCAGCGAGGCGGCCGCGACGGCGCTGACGCCGGCGCTTGGCTGTTCGAAGCTTATCCTGTTCGCCGGCGAACATCCCTGCGTGCGTTCGGGAGGACGGTTCGCGGCGGACGATGTCATGATCGCGCCCTCCGACGCCGATGGCCGGATTGACCTCGCCGCGCTGGAGGAGGCGCTCGCGCGGGCTGACGGCCCGGCGATCCTAGCGCTTCAGGGCGCCAACAACGAAACAGGCGTGATTCAGCCGATCGCCGAGGCGGCCGCGCTGACGAAGGCGCGCGGCGGGGCGACGATCTGCGACGCGGCGCAGACGGCCGGGCGCATCGCATTCGATCTCGACGTCGACGGCGTCGACTGGGCGATCGTGTCGTCGCACAAAATCGGGGCCGCCGGGCGCCGGGCGCTGATCGGGCGCACGTCCTTTCCAGCCGATGCGGCGCTTATCCGCGGNGGCGGTCAGGAGTTGGGCGCGCGGGCGGGCACGCCGAACACGCCCGCCATAGCAGGCTTCGGCGCAGCCGCGGCCGAAGCCCTTCAGGCGCGCGAAACGGAGGCCAACCGCCTTTGCGCTTTGCGAGACCGCTTCGAGGCGGCGCTGCGCGATGTCGCGCCCGACGTGGTGATTTTCGGNGGCGGGGCGCCAAGATTGCCCAACACGTCCTGTTTCGCGATTCCTGGTCTGTCGGCGCAGACAGCTTTGATCGCGCTCGACCTTGCGGGCGTCGCCGCCTCGTCCGGTTCGGCCTGCTCGTCGGGCAAGGTCGGGCGTTCCGCGATGCTGGCCGCGATGGGCGTGACGGAGGCTTTGGCCGCCGGAGCGCTGCGCTTCAGCTTTGGATGGTCGACGAGCGCGTCCGAGGTCGCCACGATCACGGGGATCACTGGCGAGACGCTCGCGAAGTTGCTTGCGCGCCGGTCCCGAACGGCTGCATGAAAGGCCGCCCCTCGGCGGGGCGGGAACGACAACTCAACCGGCGGCCCTTGAACCCGCTGAAGGATGAGGAGAACGATATGGGCGCCGTTCAGGAGACGGTCGAACAGGTCCGCGCGATCGACGTCGACGCGTATAAGTATGGCTTCGTCACGGACATCGAGTCCGAGAGNGCCCCCAAGGGGCTGAACGAGGACATCGTGCGCTTCATCAGCGCCAAGAAGGGCGAGCCGGAATGGCTGCTCGAATGGCGGCTCGAAGCGTTCCGGCGCTGGCTCACGATGAAGGAGCCGACCTGGGCGCGGGTGCATTATCCGCCGATCGATTATCAGGATCTCTACTACTATTCCGCGCCCAAGAACGCGCCGGGCCCGAAGTCGCTCGACGAGGTCGACCCGGAATTGCTGCGCACCTATGAGAAGCTCGGCATCCCGCTGCGGGAACAGGAGATTCTCGCCGGCGTCGAGCCGCAGAACCGCGTCGCGGTGGACGCCGTGTTCGATTCCGTGTCGGTCGCCACGACTTTCAAGGCCGAGCTGGCGAAGGCCGGCGTCATCTTCTGCCCGATCTCGGAGGCGGTGCATTCGCATCCCGAGCTGGTGAAGCAGTATCTCGGCTCCGTGGTGCCGATCACCGACAATTTCTTCGCCACGCTGAATTCGGCGGTCTTCTCGGACGGGTCGTTCGTCTACATCCCGCAGGGCGTGCGCTGCCCGATGGAGTTGTCGACCTATTTCCGCATCAACGAGAAGAACACCGGACAGTTCGAGCGCACGCTGATCATCGCCGACAAGGGGTCTTACGTCAGCTATCTCGAAGGCTGCACGGCGCCCAAGCGCGACGAGAACCAGTTGCACGCCGCCGTCGTCGAGCTGGTCGCGCTCGAAGACGCGGAGATCAAATATTCGACCGTGCAGAACTGGTATCCCGGCGACAGCGAGGGCAAGGGCGGCATCTACAACTTCGTGACGAAGCGCGGCGACTGCCGCGGCGCGCGCTCGAAGATTTCGTGGACGCAGGTCGAGACGGGCTCCGCCATCACCTGGAAATATCCGAGCTGCGTGCTGCGCGGCGAGGGATCGTCCGGCGAGTTCTACTCAATCGCGATCTCGAACGGGATGCAGCAGGTCGACAGCGGCACCAAGATGATTCATCTGGGCCGCAACACCACCTCGCGCATCATCTCCAAGGGCATTTCCGCGGGCAAATCGCAGAACACCTATCGCGGTCTGGTGAGCGCGCATCGCAAGGCGACGGGCGCGCGCAACTTCACCAATTGCGACTCGCTGCTTATCGGCGACAAGTGCGGCGCGCATACGGTGCCCTATATCGAGGCGAACAACGCCTCCGCCGTGTTCGAGCACGAGGCGACGACGTCGAAGATCAGCGAGGACCAGCTGTTCTACTGCCAGCAGCGCGGGCTGTCGGGCGAGGAGGCGACGGCGCTGATCGTCAACGGCTTCGTGCGCGACGTGCTGCAACATCTGCCGATGGAGTTCGCGGTCGAGGCTCAGAAGCTGATCGCGATTTCGCTGGAAGGCTCGGTCGGCTGAGGCTGGAATTCGCCCGATGGACCTCGTCGAAGCCCATACCCATGCCGCCGACCACCGCGCGGAAATCGAAGCGAGCACGATGTGCGGCTGCTTCTTCTGCTGCGAGGTGTTCGTCGCCGGCGCGGTGACGCGCTGGGTGGAGGGCGGGCGCACGGCGCTTTGCCCGCGCTGCGGGACCGACGCGGTGCTCGGCGACGCCATCGGGGTCGCGATGAAGCGGCCGTTTCTCGAAAAGATGCAGGCGCGCTGGTTTCCCGGCGCGCGGAAGATGAGATCGCGCGGCTAGTCCGCACACACAATTTTGGGGCGCGCGTCGCCCGCCAGACTCAGGAACACGCCATGCTTGAGATCAAGAATCTGGTCGTCAAACTCGCCGACGAGGACAAGACCATCATCAACGGCCTTTCGCTGACCGTGAAGGACGGCGAGGTCGCCGCGATCATGGGGCCGAACGGGTCGGGCAAGTCGACGCTGTCCTACGCCATCGCGGGCCGCAGCGACTACGAGATCGTCGAGGGGAGGTGCTGCTCAACGGCGTCGACATTCTGGAGATGGAGCCGAACGAGCGCGCTGCGGCGGGCTGTTCCTTGCCTTCCAGTATCCCATCGAGATCCCCGGCGTCGCGTCGATGACCTTCCTCAAGGCGGCGATGAACGCGCAGCGCAAGCAGCGCGGCGAGGCCGAGCTGACGATGCCGGAGTTCATGCGCGCGGTGAAGGGCGCGGCCGAGAAGCTGCAAGTTCCGCAAGACATGCTCAAGCGCGGGCTCAACGTCGGCTTCTCCGGCGGCGAGAAGAAGCGCATGGAGATTTTGCAGATGGCGCTGTTGCAGCCGTCTTTCGCGATCCTCGACGAGACCGACTCTGGCCTCGACATCGACGCGCTGCGCATCGTCGCCGAGGGCGTCAACGCGCTGCGCGACGGCGCGCGCGGCTTCCTCATGATCACGCATTACCAGCGGCTGTTGAACTACATCAAGCCGGACACCGTGCATGTGATGGCCAAGGGCCGCATCGTGCGGTCGGGCGGGCCGGAGCTGGCGCTTGAGCTTGAGCGCAACGGCTACGCCGAATATGTTGGCGAGGCGGCGTGATGAGCGCGCTCGGCAAGACGCCGCACGCGGCGGAAGAGGCGCTGGCCTCGTTCTTCGCGTCGTCCCGCCCCAGCGAGGCGCAGCGCAAGGCGTTCGCGCGCTTCGAGTCGCTCGGGCTGCCGCATCGTCGCCTCGAAAGCTGGCGCTACACGGACCTTCGCGCGCGTTGGCGCACGGCGCTCGCCTTCGCGCCCGCGCCGGACGCGCAGGCGCGCGCCGCGTTCGTGGCGGCGCTGGGCGGCGGCGACGGGCTGCGCATCGGCTTTCTCGACGGCCACCACGTCGTCGAGGCGACCGGCGACGTTCCGCAGGGCGTCGCGATCCGCGTCGGGCGCGAGATGGTGTGGCCGGTGACGGCGCATGGCGACGCCGTCGTGGCTCTCAACGAGGCGTTCGCGCAGACGGTGGAGATCGACGTCGCGGCGGGAACGAAACTGGAGACGCCGATCCACATCGTGTCGCTGACGACGGGGGCCGTCTCCAGCGCGCAGCGCGTGCTTGTGCGCGTCGGCTCGCGCGCCGAGGTCAGCGTGATCGAGACGCATCGCGGCGGCTCGGCGCATCAGAAGAATTGCGCGCTCGCGTTCGAGATCGGCGACGAGGCCAAGGTCGAGCATGTCGCGCGCCACACCGACGACCACGAGGGCGCGAGCGTGCTGTCGAGTTTCGCGGCGACGNNCTCGGCGCGCATGCGGCTCGATTCCTTCGCGCTGATCGCCTCTGGCGAGATGACGCGGCGTCAGCTNTTCGTGCGCTTCGACGGCGATCATTCGCGCATCGCCTTGCGCGGCGCGTCGCTGGTGGCGGGCAAGCAGCATGCCGACACGACGCTGATCGTCGATCATGCGGGCCTGCATTGCGAGAGCCGCGAGCGCTTCAAGACCATCGTCGACGACGAGGCGACCGGCGTCTATCAGGGCAAGGTGATCGTGCGCGAGGGCGCGCAGAAGACCGACGGCGCGATGAAGAGCGACGCGATCCTCCTCAGCGAGGAGGCGCGGATGTTCAACCGGCCGGAGCTTGAGATCTTCGCCGACGACGTCGTGTGCGGGCATGGCGCGACGGTCGGCCANGCCAACGAGGACCAGCTTTTCTATCTGCGCGCGCGCGGTCTGCCGAAGGCGGAGGCGGAAAAGCTGCTGCTTGAGGCGTTCGCAGGGCAGGTGATCGACGAGGTGAGTTCGGAGGCGATGCGCGACGCGCTGCACGAAGCTGTGCAGGCNGTGGCTGCGTCGGCGCGGATGAGCGCGCCCTACGACGTCGAGGCGGTGAGGCGGGATTTTCCGATCCTGTCGGAACGCCCTTACGGCAAGCCGCTGGTCTATCTCGACAACGCGGCCTCTGCGCAGAAGCCGCGGCAGGTGATCGAGCGGCTGACGCATGTCTACGAGCACGAATACGCCAACGTGCATCGCGGCCTGCATTATCTCGCCAACGCCGCGACGGAGGCGTTCGAGGGCGCGCGCGAGAGCGTGCGCGCCTTTCTGAACGCCGCGTCGACCGACGAAATCTGCTTCATGCGCTCGGCGACTGAGGCGATCAACGCGGTCGCCGCGTCGTTTGGGCTCGCGCATATCGGCGAGGGCGACGAGATCGTCCTGTCGATCATGGAGCATCACTCCAATATCGTGCCGTGGCATTTTCTGCGCGAGCGCAGGGGCGCGGCATTGAAGTGGGTGGACGTCGAGGACGACGGGTCGTTCTCGCTGGAGCGGTTCGAGCAGGCGCTGTCGCCGCGCACGAAGATCGTGGCGATGACGCATATGTCGAATGTGCTGGGCGCCGCCACGCCGATGAAGGAGATCATCCGCATCGCGCATGCGCGCGGGATTCCGGTGATGGTCGACGGCTCGCAGGGCGCCGTGCATCTCGACGTCGACGTGCGCGATCTCGACGCCGACTTCTACGTCTTCACCGGCCATAAGGTTTATGGGCCGACGGGCGTCGGCGTCCTCTACGGCAAGCGCGATCTGCTGGCGAAGCTGCCGCCCTTCAACGGCGGCGGCGAGATGATCGAGACGGTGACGATGGACAGCGTCACCTACAACCAGCCGCCGCATCGCTTCGAGGCGGGGACGCCGCCGATCGTGCAGGCGATCGGGCTCGGCGCGGCGGTCGACTATATGACGCGGATCGGGCGGGCCAACATCCGCGCGCATGAGGAGGCGCTCGGGCGCTACGCCAGGGAGCGGCTCGCCGAGATGAACTCGATCCGCATCATCGGAAGCGCGCAGGGCGGTGGGCCGATCGTCTCCTTCGAGATGGCGGGCGCGCACGCCCATGACGTCGCCACGGTGATCGACCGCTCCGGCGTCGCGGTGCGGGCGGGCACGCATTGCGCGCAACCCTTGCTGAAGCGCTTCGGCGTCACGTCGACATGTCGCGCCTCATTCGCGCTCTATAATACGCGGGACGAGGTGGACGCTCTGGTCGCGGCGTTGCGCAAAGCCGAAACCCTGTTCGCGTGAGGTCTGCGATGAGCGAACTCAAGACCTATGACGAGACGCAGCCAAACCATCCGGCGGTCGCCCCTTCCGGCGCCCTGCCGCCGGAGGAGCTGGACCGGCTGACCGACGAGGTCATTCACGCGCTGAAATCGGTCTACGATCCGGAAATCCCGGCCGACATCTACGAGCTTGGCCTGATCTACCGGGTCGAAATCACCGACGAGCGGCTGGTGAAGATCGACATGACGCTGACCGCGCCGGGCTGTCCGGTCGCCGGCGAAATGCCGGGATGGGTGCAGGACGCCGTCGCGGCCGTTCCGGGCGTGTCGGGCTGCGAGGTCACGATGACTTTCGATCCGCCCTGGGATCAGAGCCGGATGTCGGACCTCGCGCGCGCCGCGCTCGATATGTGGTGAGCGCCGTGGCGGAGGCGCGGGCAGGCGCCTATATTGCTTATCGAACCGTGCGACCTTGAACCGCGCGAAGGGGGCCACATGGGAAGAGGCAAGTTTCCCGTCATCAGCCTGACGGACGCGGCCGCGGAGCGGATTCGCGAGATTATCGATAATGCAGAGACGCCGAAGGCCGGGTTGCGGCTTGGCGTCAAGAACGGCGGCTGCGCCGGAATGTCCTACACGATGGAGTGGGCGGACGCGGTCGGGCCGCATGACGAGGTGATCGAGGACAAGGGCGTGCGCGTGCTGGTCGACCCCAAGGCGGTGCTGTTCCTGCTGGGCACGCGGATGGATTTTCGCGTCGACAAGCTGTCGTCCGGCTTCGTCTTCGAAAACCCCAACCAGACGTCGGCTTGCGGCTGCGGCGANTCGGTGGCGCTGACGCCGGCGACGCCTCCGGCGGAAGATCTCGTTCCGACGATCTGAGGCGCGCTTATGGACGCCGANGGGCTGATCGAGCTGTTCGCGCCGGTCGGCGGCGTGCGCGTCAAGCGCATGTTCGGCGGCAAGGGCGTCTATCTCGACGGATTCATCATCGCGGTGNNGGCTGTCNNGGGCGGCGATCTGCTGCTCAAGGGCGACGACCTCTGCGCACGAGCCTATGAGGCCGCCGGCGCGCGTCGCTGGGTCTACGAGGGCGAGACGAAGGCGGGCGCGCCGCGGCGCGTCGCGATGCCCTACTGGTCGATGCCGGAGGCCGCCTTCGACGACGAGGANCGGCTCAAACGCTTCGCCCGGATGGCGCTGGAGGCGTCGATCCGGGCGGATGCCGCGAAGGGCGCGAAGTCGCCGAGAAAATCGGCGCGTCGCGGTTAGACGTCCGGACGGACGACCGGCGTGTCTTGCGCCGCGGCGTGCGTCGGCGGGGGAGCTGGGCGACGTCTCGCCGCGACAGAGTCCGCAACAGATCGAACCGGATCGCCCAGGCGCGCTCTTCGGCCTCGACGCGGAAGACGTGGCCCTCCTCCGGCTCCCGATGAACGCGTAGCTTCTTGCCGGCGGCGCGCAGCCGCGCCGACAGCGTTCGGGCCATCGACGGCGGCCATACGTCGTCGCGCTCGCCCCAAGACAGCAATATTTTGCCGTCCTAGCTCTCCTCCAGCGTCAGCGGCGTCTCAGGGCGGGTGCGCCCGGATTCTCCGCGCCATGTCCATGCGGGACGCCGCCTGTCGCCGGACCAAGTCCCGTCCGGTCCCCAATCCGCCGGGCGAAACGCGGGCCATGCGGCGTCCGGGGGNNCGTGCGCCATCACCGCGTCGGGCGTGCGTTCGCTCTTTTCGGCGGCGATCGGTTGCGCGTAGAGCAAGGCCGCCTCGGCGCCGCGCGACGCTCCGAAAAGGGCCACAGCTCTGTCCGGAAAAGCCAGACGCATGGCGCGCATCGCCGCTTCGACGATTTCGAGCGCCACGCCGTCGATTGCGGACGCGCCTGCGTGGTCGCCGCCGGAGTAGGCGACCGGCGCCGCCGCAAAGCCTGCTCCGGCGAAGAGCGCGGCGTTGCGATCGTTCCATCCGGCCCAACCGCCGTCACTGCCGTGCAGGCAGATCACGCACGCGCCGCCGGTCGAGCCCTCGGCTTTTCATAGAGGCGCAAATCGCCGATCCGGCGCTGATGGATCATCAGTTGGGCGCGGGGCTCGCCAGCGGCTTGTCTTTCTCGACGACGAAAGTGGCGATCAGCTTGGCGGGCTTCGCGCCGTTGTTCTTCGCGCTGTGGGGAACGCCGGGCGGGACGTTGTAGGTCGACTCCGGCTTCATCGCGAGATCGGGCTGGCCTTCGACCGAGAGCGTCGCCTCGCCTTCGAGCAGATACCCCATTTCGATGCCGGGATGGGTGTGGCGCGGCACCGTCCCGCCCGGTTCGACCACGACCATATACATCCAGGTCATGTATTTTTCCGGCGGGAACATCTGCTTGACGAGTTCGAGCCGTTTGAAGGTCGGCGTCGGCGCGGCCGCAGTCGGGGCCGGAGCGGCGGGGGCGGCGGCTTGCGCCCATGCCGCGGCGACCGTCGCGGAGAGGGCGAGCGCGGCGAAGGCCGCGACGCGAATCGTCTTCATGCTTCCTCCCTGGCGGATGCGTTGAACCGCCGGGGAGAGCCTAGCGCAATCGTCGCCGCGCGCCAGTGGGCGCGGCGACGTCGGGATCAGGCCGGCAGCTTGGCGCTGCGCGTGAGGAAGTTCGGCATGTCGTCGCCGAAGCCGAGCACGGGCGCGTCCTCGCGGTCGCGGCGGCGGCCGCGCGGTTCGGCGGCGCGGGGCGCGCGCTGATCCGGGCGCGCATCGCCGCGCGGCGGCTCGGAGCGGGCGCCGCGATGACCCTCCGCACGGGTTTCGGTCCGCGCGGCGCGGGTTCTCCGCGCTCGGCGCGGGCTCGGCGCGCTCGGCGCGGGGCTCGTTGCGCTCGGCGCGGGGCTCGTTGCGCTCGGCGCGGGTCTGGCCGCCGCGACGGTCGAAATCGCGCCGTTCTTCGCGCGCGGGCCGGTCCTCGGCGGAACGGCGGCGGCGCGAGCGCAGCTTGTCGACGTCGGCGCGGGCGTGGTCGTCGGCCTCGGCTGTCTGCTCGGGCTCGGCCACCGCGAATTTTTCGGCGCGGGCGGCCGATTCGCGGCTGCGGTCGCGGTCACGTCCGCGGGAGCGGCCCTCGCCGCCGGAGCGGCCGCGGCCGCGGCCGCCGAAGCGNGTCGCTGCGCTCGTGGCGCGGCGCGTTGGCGGCCTCCTCCTCGCTGATCGGCGAGTCGAGCCGCTCGATCTGCTGGTGGGTCAGACGCTCGATGTCGTCGAGATATTTGGAGTCTTCGTCGGTCACGAGCGTAATGGCGACGCCCGACTTCCCGGCGCGGCCGGTGCGGCCGATGCGGTGGACGTAATCGTCGGCGTGGGTCGGCACGTCGAAATTGAAAACGTGGCTCACGTCGGGAATGTCGAGGCCGCGGGCGGCGACGTCGGAGCACACCAGCAAGGCGACGTCGCCCGACTTGAAGGCGTCGAGCGAGGCCATGCGGGCGGGCTGATCCATGTCGCCATGCAGCGCGCCGGCGGAGAAGCCGTGCTTGACCAGCGAGCGATGCAGCGTCGCCACGTCGCGTTTGCGGTTGCAGAAGATGATGGCGTTCTTCAACGCCTCTTCGGCGCGGATGACGCGACGCAGGGTCTCGCGCTTGATCGGGCCGCCGGGCGTGGGGACGATGGCCTGGCGGATCGTCGCCGCGGTGGTGCCGACGCGGGCGACCTCGATGCGCTCGGGATTGTGCAGGAACTGCTCGGTCAGGCGGGTGATCTCGGGCGGCATGGTGGCCGAGAAAAACAGCGTCTGGCGCGTAAAGGGCACCAGTTTGCAGATCTTCTCGATGTCCGGGATGAACCCCATGTCGAGCATGCGGTCGGCCTCGTCGATGACGAGAATCTCGATGCCGTTGAGAAGCAACTTGCCGCGCTCGAAAAAGTCCAGCATGCGGCCGGGCGTGGCGATCAGCACGTCGGCGCCGCGCATGATCTTCTGTTCCTGATCGCCGAAGGAGACGCCGCCGATCAGCAAGGCGACGTTGAGGCGATGGTTGACGCCATATTTGACGAACGCCTCCTCGACCTGGGCGGCGGNCTCGCGCGTCGGTTCGAGAATCAGCGTGCGCGGCATGCGGGCGCGGGCGCGGCCCTGTTCGAGGCGCGAAAGCATCGGCAGCGTGAAGGCCGCCGTCTTGCCGGTGCCGGTCTGGGCGATGCCGAGAACGTCGCGCCCTTCGAGCGCGACGGGGATCGCCTGCGCCTGGATCGGCGTCGGCGTGTCGTAGCCGGAGGCGGCGACGGCCTGAAGCACCTTTTCGCTCAGGCCAAGATCTTGGAACTTCATAGATGTCCGTGTCGGTCGACGAACGGCGGTCCGGTCGTCAGGGAAGGGACGCGACGACGGAGGCTCCGTGGGAAAAGTCGCGTCTGTCGGGAGGGGAGGCGCTTCGCTCGGGGTCGTAAACGACCAAAGGCGGGCGCGCGTCGCCCGGAGCCTGCGGAACACATAGGGAAATCGGGGCGATGTCAACGTCCCTGCGCCTTAAGGTCAACCGCGGGCGGTTGACCCGACGCATGGCCGCAGGCCCCTTGCGCCGTAAGATGCGAGTCGACGGCGGCGCGAGGCGCCGCGAGGACGCGAGGACGCCCATGACAACCGCGACGCCGCTGCTGCTGATTCCGGGCCTGTTGTGCACGGGCGACGTATTCCGCGACCAGATCGTCGCCTTGTCGCACAGCCGTCCCGTGCATGTCGCCGATCACCGTCGCGCCGACAGCATCGCGGCCATCGCGACGCAGATCCTCGCCCATGCGCCGCCGCGCTTCGCGTTGGCCGGGCTGTCGATGGGCGGGTATCTGGCGTTCGAAATCCTGCGGCAGGCGCCCCAGCGCGTCGATCGGCTGGCCCTGATCGACACGACCGCCGCGCCCGACACGCCGGAGGCGACAGCCAAGCGCTGGGAGCGCATCGGCGCGGCGCGCGGGGGCGCTTCCTCGAAACCGCCGAAGCGATGTTTCCGGGCTTCGTGCTGCCCGCCCACGCCAACGACGCGGCTTTGAAGCATCGCTACATGGTGATGGCGGAAGAAACCGGCGCGGAGGCTTTCGCGCTCCAGCAAACCGCGATCATCGGGCGGCCGGATTCGCGACCCATGCTCGCCTCGATCGCGGTCAAGACGCTTGTGTTGGTCGGCAAAGAGGACACGACGACGCCGCCCGAGGCGGCCAAAGTCATGGCGGACGCCATCGCCGGCGCCGAGCTTGTCGTCGTTCCCGAATGCGGCCATCTCTCGACGATGGAGCGACCGCACGCGGTGACGGAGGCGCTCGCGGTGTGGTTGACCTGAGAGCGTCTTATTTCGGCTTGCCGGCGCAGGGGTCGACGACGACCTTGTTGATGGCGCCCACGGGCGTCATGTCGACGCCGGTCGACGCGATCTTCGCCGCCGCGCCGCCGAAATAGGTCACCGTTCCGTCGGGACGCACGAGGGCGACGCCGGGCATCTGGCCGCTCGAAACCTTGTCGAGCAACGCCGTCGCGGCCATCGCGGCGCCAGCTATCACAACGCATGTGACGCCGAGCGTGCGAAGCGTGGAGGATTGGCCGAAAAGATCTGACAACGCGGACATGACGGGCGCTCCTGCGGGAAGCCGCAGTCTTCGCCCGTCAGGGTTAACGCTGCGTTGCCGAGACGCGGAAAATCAGAACTTCATGCGTTCGAGCAAGCGGTCTCGCAGGGAGAACTGATGCCATAGCGCGGCCGCCGCATGACCCGCCGCGATGACCATGACGCCCCAGAACAGAAGTTCATGCGCTTCGGTCAGAGGTCCGATGATCGAGCGATCCTGACGCGCGAAAGGCGCGGCGATCCGGAAAACGCCAAAATCGAGCCCCATGCCGCGCGACAACAGCGCCGGGGCGCCGGACAGGGGATCAGCAGAGTTCCAAGATAGAGCAGGCCGTGGCCGGCCTTCGCCGCCTTCTCCATCCAGACTGGGCCCGGCGGCAGCGGCGGCGCAGGATTCTTCAGGCGGTTGGCGATGCGCCAGACCGCCAGCGCCAGGACGGCGAGGCCAAGCACGGCGTGAAGATTGACGATCGGAGGGCGCTGCTCTCGCGGCCAGGTGTCGATCATCATCGCCAGCACGCCGTTGGCGACGATGAGAGCGGCGATGCTCCAGTGCAAGACGACCGACACGCGGTCATATTTCCGGACGGCGGCGGGGTAGGCGGCGGATGTCATGCGTATCTCCCGATTGTGCGACGACGTTGCGCGGCCTGCCTGCCGCGAAGCTGACAAGGAACGAAAAGCGCCGCGCGCTCAGACGTCGATCATCTGCTCGGTGGCGAGCGCGGCGCGCTCCTGAATGAATTGAAAGCGAGCCTCGGGTTTGGCGCCCATCAGCCGCTCGACGGCGTCGGCGGTCTGCTCGCGCTGGTCGGGCGCGACAGCGACCCGCAACAGAACCCGCTNTTTGGGGTCCATCGTCGTGTCCTTCAGATCGCGCATCGGCATCTCGCCCAAGCCTTTGAAGCGGCTGATCTCGATCTTGCCTTTGCCGCCGAGACCGGCCTTGAGAATTTTCTCCTTGTGCGCGTCGTCGCGGGCATAGACCGATTTGGCGCCCTGCGTCAGCCGGTAAAGCGGCGGCACGGCTAGGAAAAGATGCCCCTGGTCGATCAGCTTCGGCATCTGGCGCCAGAAGAAGGTGATCAGCAACGAGGCGATATGCGCGCCGTCGACGTCGGCGTCGGTCATGATGATGATGCGCTCATAGCGCAGATCGTCTTCCTTGTAGCTCGCGCCCGAGCCGCAGCCGAGCGCTTGAACCAGATCGCCGATGGTCTGGTTCGCGGCGAGCTNTTCGCGGCCGGCGCTGGCGACGTTGAGGATCTTGCCGCGCAGAGGCAGCACGGCCTGGGTCTGGCGGTCGCGAGCCTGCTTGGCGGAGCCGCCGGCGGAATCGCCTTCAACGATAAAAAGTTCAGAGCCTTGCGCGCCGCTGTTCGAGCAGTCCGCTAACTTGCCGGGCAGGCGCAGCTTGCGCGTCGCTGTCTTGCGGGCGACGTCCTTCTCGGCGCGGCGGCGCAGGCGGTCCTCGGCGCGTTCGACGGCGAAATCGAGCAATTTGCCGGCTTGCGACGGGCGTTCGGCGAGCCAGTGGTCGAAGGCGTCGCGCACCGCNNGCTCGACGATGCGCGAGGCCTCCGTCGTCATCAGGCGGCTCTTGTTCTGGCCCTGGAACTCCGGCTCGCGAATGAAGACCGAGATCAGCGAGGCGCAGCCGTTCATCACGTCGTCGGACGTGACGGCGGAGGCGCGCTTGGTCTGTCCGACGCGCTCAGCGTGATCCTTCAATCCGCGCAGCAGCGCCATGCGCAAGCCGGCTTCATGCGTGCCGCCGTCGGGGGTGGGGATGGTGTTGCAATAGGAATGGACGAAACCGTCATCCTGCGAGAGCCAGCAAACCGCCCATTCCAGCGAGCCGTGCCCGCCGGCTTTGTCGACCTTGCCGACGAACATCGGTTCGGCGACCATTTCGCGGCCGCCGACGTCCCGCTCCAGATAGTCCTTCAGGCCGCCGGGGAAGTGGAACACCGCCTCGGTCGGAACGTCGCCGCCCGCCGTCAGCAAGGCCGGATCGCAGCGCCAACGGATTTCGACGCCGCCGAAAAGATAGGCTTTCGCGCGCGACATTCTGAAGACGCGGGCGGGCTTGAGATGGGCGCNCTTGCCGAAAATCTGTTCGTCGGGGAGGAAGCGCACACGCGTGCCGCGCTTGTTCGGCGCCGCGCCGACGATTTCGAGCTTCGAGGTGACGTGGCCGCGTGAAANAGTCTGCCGGTATTGCTGCTTTGCGCGCCAAACGTCGATTTCGAGCCGCTCGGACAGGGCGTTGACCACGGACACGCCGACGCCGTGCAGGCCGCCCGACGTCTGATAGGCGCCCGAATCGAACTTTCCCCCGGAATGAAGCGTCGTCATGATCACTTCAAGCGCGGATTTCTGAGGGAATTTGGGGTGCGGATCGACGGGAATGCCGCGACCGTTGTCGGTCACGGAGCACCAGCCGCCTTGCTCCATCGCGACTTCGATGAAAGTGGCGTGACGGGCGACGGCCTCGTCCATCGCATTGTCGATGACCTCGGCGAACAAATGGTGAAGCGCGTTCTCGTCCGTTCCGCCGATATACATGCCCGGGCGGCGACGAACCGGCTCAAGACCTTCAAGAACCTCGATCGACGACGCGTTATATTCGGTTTCGCTCAACGGCGCCTTTGCGGAGCGCGTCGATTTGGCTTCGGTTTGCGGGGGCTTGGCGTCGGCGCGCGCGGACGCGGCGGCGGGTTTCGCCGCGCTCTTGCCGGCTCTGCGCCCTTCGCCGCCGAAAAGATCATCCGCCATGCCGTTCGCCTCGTGTGACCCGAATCATCGTCGCCTTATGACATGCGGAGACGGGGAAGGGGAACGGATAGGAAACGAAGCCTGTGGGTCGCTTCAACGGTTTCTTCATCGCCAGATGGGACGTTTGGCCGATAGAATGTTAGGCGGACGCCGTCATGGTCACGTTCGGCCATCGACACTCGATGGAGTTGCCCGAGGAGGCGCGATCGGCGCATGTCGCCGCGACGCCGAGCGGGGCGGTGGGCGACGATGATTCCATCGAAGCGCTCACCTTCAGGCTCGACGCAAGCCGGCTGAACATGGAGCGGCGCCTCGCGCATCAGATCGAGGTGGAGACCAAGCGCCACTCGCAACCGATCAATCTCGTCTCGCTGCTGTTGATCCCCGATCGGATCTGGCGCGGCAGGCACGGCAAGTTCCTTCTGCACACGTTGTCGCTCAATCCTTACGACGCCTGGAACGTGCTGATCGCGCCCGGCGACGCCGAGAGCGCGGTCCTGGTGGAGGCGCCCGAGCCGCCCGCCTGCGACGCCGATGCGGCGGCGCGCTGCAACGACGTGCTCGCCGCGGCGCGCCAGCGCTACGCCGATGCGCTCGATCTCACGGATTGGGCCAATGACTTTTCGAATGTCGAAAAGGCGCGCGTGGCGGCGCGCGAGGACGTGCATACCCTCGCAATGGAGCTTCGCGAGCGTTTCGCCCATCCAGCGGAGACGGCGCCTCGCATTGAAGGCCTGCGGCGGGCGGCCGCGCCGAAGCGGATTTGCGGATAAGAAAAGGGCGGCCCGAAGGCCGCCCCCTGTTCGTTCGATTCGAGGGATCAGACCGAGTAGTATCTCGAACTCGACCGGATGCGGGGTCATCTCCATCCGCATGTTCTCGGCCATCTTCAGTTCGATCCAGCTGTCGATGAAGTCGTCGTTGAAGACGCCGCCGGCCTTGAGGAAGCCGCGGTCCTTGTCGAGCGAGGCGAGCGCCTCACGCAGCGAGCCGCACACCGTCGGGATCTTCTTCAGCTCCTTCGNGGGCAGGTCGTAAAGGTCCTTGTCCATCGCCGGACCCGGATCGATCTTGTTCTGGATGCCGTCGAGGCCGGCCATCAGCAGGGCCGCGAAGCAGAGATAGGGGTTCGCGGTCGGATCGGNGAAGCGAACCTCGACGCGCTTGGCCTTCGGGTTGGAGGTGTAGGGGATGCGGCATGACGCCGAGCGGTTACGCGCGGAGTAGGCGAGCAGCACCGGGGCCTCGTAGCCGGGGACCAGACGCTTGTAGGAGTTCGTCGAGGGGTTGGTGAAGGCGTTCAGCGCCTTGGCGTGCTTGATCACGCCGCCGATGAAATACAGGCACTCCTGCGACAGGTCGGCGTATTTGTTGCCGGCGAAGAGCGGCTTGCCGCCCTTCCAGATCGACATGTGGACGTGCATGCCGGAGCCGTTGTCGCCGAAGATGGGCTTGGGCATGAACGTCGCCGTCTTGCCGTAGCTCTGCGCGACCTGATGGATACAGTATTTGTAGATCTGCATGTGGTCGGCGGTCTGGGTCAGCGCGCCGAACTTCATGCCGAGCTCGTGCTGGGCGGAGGCCACCTCGTGGTGGTGCTTCTCGACGACGACGCCCATCGAGGCCATCGCGGCCAGCATCTCGCCGCGCATGTCCTGCGCGGAATCCATCGGCGGAACCGGGAAGTAGCCGCCCTTGGTGCGGATGCGGTGGCCGAGGTTGCCGCCTTCATATTCCGTGTCGGAGTTGAAGGGCAGCTCGGAGTGATCGAGCTTGAAGCCGGTGTTGTAGGGCTCGGCGGCGAAGCGCACGTCGTCGAAGACGAAGAATTCGGCTTCCGGGCCGACATAGACGGCGTCGCCGACGCCGATCTGCTTCACATAGGCCTCGGCCTTCTTGGCGATGCCGCGCGGATCGCGGGAGTAGGACTCGCCGGTCGAGGGCTCGACGATGTCGCAGTTGATGACCATCGTCGGGGCCGCGAAGAACGGGTCCATGCAGGCCGTCGTCGGGTCCAGCTTCAGCGTCATGTCGGACTCGTTGATCGCCTTCCAGCCGGCGATCGAGGAGCCGTCGAACATGGTGCCTTCCTCGAACATCTCCTCGTCGACGAGGGACTGGTCGAAGGTCACATGCTGCCACTTGCCGCGCGGGTCGGTGAAACGCAGATCGACATATTTGACGTCATTGTCCTTGATGGCCTTCAGGACTTCTTTGGCGGTCTTCATAGAGTCAGCCTCTCTCGGTCAGCATTTTTGTAGCGCGGCCGGACGTCGGACCGACGACGCCGGGCGAATGGGCGGAATGCGAGGGTCAGATCGCGTCGGAGCCGGTTTCCCCGGTGCGGATGCGGATCGCTTCCTCGATGTTGGATACAAAAATCTTGCCATCTCCGATGCGGCCGGTGGCGGCCGCCTTCTTGATGGCCTCCACCGCGCGTTCGACATGGTCGTCGGTGGTCACCAATTCGATTTTCACCTTGGGCAGAAAGTCCACGACATATTCGGCGCCGCGATAAAGCTCGGTGTGGCCCTTCTGGCGGCCGAAACCTTTGGCTTCAGTGACGGTTATGCCCTGAAGTCCGGCCTCCTGGAGCGCTTCCTTCACCTCGTCGAGCTTGAAGGGCTTGATGATGGCTTCGACCTTCTTCATCCCACGACGCCTTTCGCCCTGCGCAGCACCGGCCGAGGCCGTGCCGCCTTTGTCACGCGGCACGTAGCATTTTGCGGGCCAACGCGCCAATTTGGCCTCCTAGTTCGCCTGATGTTGCGTTGCAGCGCAAGAGGCGCTTTGCGTTTGGGCGTCGTGATGAAATTTTAGGCGTCGGCGCCTGGCTGGTCGCCACCGCGTGAAGGCGCCATGCTGCGGCCATGATTTGACGCGCATCACCCTCTCCGACGCGCTGCGCGCCCGGTCGAGCTGCTGACGGTCGCCGAAACGCGGGCGCTCGACGCCTGCGCCATCGCGGCGGGCGTGCCCGGCCGGGCGTTGATGGAGGCGGCCGGGCGCGCGGTCGGGCAAGCGGCGCTCGACGCCGCGCCGGGCGCGCGCAAGGCGGCCGTTCTGTGCGGGCCCGGCGCGAATGGCGGCGACGGCTTTGTCGCGGCGCGGCATCTGGCGGAGGCGGGGCTGGAGGTTTCGGCGTTCCTGCTGGGCGCGCGCNNGGCTTTGACCGGCGACGCGGCGCTCGCCGCGGCTGACTGGCCAGGCGCCGTCGCGCCGTTGGAGGCATGGCGCCCATCCGACGAGCAGATCGTGATCGACGCGCTGTTCGGGGCCGGTCTGTCGCGGCCTCTGTCCGGCGAGGCGCTGGAGGCGGTGCGTCGGCTGGCGGCGTGGCGGGGGCGGNNGACGAATCGTCGTGGCGGCGGACATCCCTCTGGAATCGACGGCGACACGGGCGCGGCGCCAGGCGGCGAGGCGGCGGCTTGCGACGTCACGGTCACCTTCGTCCGGCGTAAGCCAGGCCATGTGCTGCTGCCAGGGCGGATCGCCTGCGGCCGCGTCAAAGTCGTCGACATCGGACAGCCGGACCGCTGCGTCGGCGTGGCGTCCGGGCGGTTTCGCAGCGTCGGGCCGGCGGGATGGCGCAGCCTCTGGCCGGCGCCTTCGGTCGCGGGGCACAAATATGGGCGCGGCCATTGCGTGGTGACCTGCGGCGGGCCGACGCGCACCGGCGCGGCGCGGCTGGCGGCGCGGGCGGCGTTGCGGGTCGGGGCGGGGCTGACGACGCTGGCGGCGCCGGGCGCGTCGCTGATGGTCGCCGCCGCGCAGCTGACCGCGATCATGCTGGCGCGCTGCGACGACGCGTCGGCGCTCGCGGCGATGCTGGAGGATCGGCGATTCAATTCGGTCGCGCTCGGGCCGGCGGGCGGNGTGGGCGAGCGGCTCGCGGCGATGACGCTGGCGGCGCTCGCCTCGCCGGCGGCCGCGACGCTCGACGCCGACGCTCTGACGAGTTTTCGGACGATCCCGACCGGCTGTTCGCCGCGATCCGCGCGCACGGCGCCGGTCGTGCTGACGCCGCACGAAGGGGAGTTCGCGCGGCTGTTCGGCGGGCTGTCGGGGAGCAAGCTTGAGCGGGCGCGCGCGGCGGCGGCGCTGTCGGGCGCCGTGGTGATCCTGAAAGGCGCCGACACGGTCGTCGCCGCGCCGGACGGGCGCGCCGCGTTGCTCGACATCGACGCGCCGTGGCTCGCCACCGCCGGGTCCGGCGACGTGCTGACGGGGCTCGTCGCCGGTTTGATGGCGCAATCCGTCCCGGCGTTCGAGGCGGCGTCGGCCGCGGTCTGGCTGCACGCCTGGACGGGGCGGGCGCTCGGCCCCGGCCTGATCGCGGAAGATTTGCCGGACGCGATTCCCGCGGCGATGGGCAAGCTGTTCGCGTCCGACGGCGATCACATCACATGATGGCGGCCGCGTACACCGTCAGCGGCGGCGCGTAGTAGGCGTCGCCGTCATAGATCGACATCGGTTCGAAGTTTCCGGGCTCGGCGATGAAGCCGGGGCCGGGCGGCGTGCCCTCGATCGCGCCCCAATGCGTGCCGTTGCTGGCGATCGCATTGTAGAATTCGATCGGCTGCTCCAGCTGCGCGGCGAAAGCCGGGCCGGAGGCGAGCAGCGTGGCCGAGAGGAGCAGGATTCCCGAAAGTTTCAAGGACATGGGACCCTCCTATGGCGGAGTCCCCAGCGCCGACAGAAGCTCATATTTATGTGATCGCAAGATCGCCGGACTGTGATTTTTCCGGGCCCAAGCGCGCGCTTGCCATAAATCTTGGGAGCGCGACATTGCTGCCGAAACGACGACGGTCGGGGAGAGGACATGCCGCAGACCATCACCAAGGGCTACAAGCAGCTTCTCGAAGACGCAAATACACGGATCACGACCCTCCGCGTCGAGGAGGCTCGGGCGATGCTCGGGCGCGAGGACGTGACGTTCGTCGATCTGCGCGATCCGCGCGAGCTTGAGCGCGACGGGCGGATTCCNGGCGCGTTTCATTGTCCGCGCGGGATGCTGGAGTTCTGGATCGACCCGGAGAGCCCCTACGCCAAGCCGCAATTTCAGGAGGACAAGTCGTTCGTGTTCTTCTGCGGCGGCGGCTGGCGTTCGGCGCTGGCGGCCGACGTCGCGCAGACGATGGGATTGAAGCCGGTCGCGCATATCGAAGGCGGGTTCGGCGCCTGGAAGAAGGCCGGCGCGCCTGTCGAGGCGGCGGCGCCGAAGGGTGGGGCATGAGCGCGGCCTTGACGATCCGTCGCCCGCGCCCGGAGGACCGCGCGGCGTGGGGGCGCTGTGGCGGGGCTATCGCGATTTCTATCGTGCGGCCCAGTCGGACGAGGTGGACGCCGCCTTGTGGGCGGCCTTGCTGGCCGACGAGGGCGAGATACGCGGTTACGTCGCCGACCGGGGTCAGGGGCCGATCGGCCTCGTCCATTACGTCTTCCACAAGACGACCTGGAGCCTGAAGCCGATCTGCTATTTGCAGGATCTGTTCGTGGCGCGGGAGGATCGTGGCGGAGGGGCCGCCAAGGCGTTGATGCTCGCCTGTTTCGACGACGCCAAGGCGAAGGACGCCTTCCGCGTCTACTGGCAGACGCAGGAGTATAACGCGCCGGCGCGCTCGCTCTACGACACCTTGACGCCGCGCTCGTCCTTCATCGTCTATCGCAAGGAATTGTGACGGCTGGCGCGGCCGCCGGCGGCGGCGGGCTGACGCGCCTCGCCCTTCGACTTCGATCCGGGCGCGGCGTATCGTGACAAGAACAAGCGGGCGTCGCTCGCGCTCGGGAAGGGAACTTTCGTGGCCATTCTGAAATCTTCGGTCGATCTGGCGTCCGCCGACGTCGCCGCCAATCGGGCGCAGTGGCTGGCGTTGCGCGAGGAGCTTCTGGCGCGGCGCGCCGAGGCGGCGCTGGGCGGCAACGAGAAGACCCGCCAGCGCCATCTGGGGCGCGGCAAGCTTCTGCCGCGCGACCGCGTGATGCGCCTGATCGACCCCGGCTCGCCGTTTCTNGGTCTGTCGCCGCTGGCCGCCTACCACATGTACGAGGACAAGATTCACGGCGCGGGCATGATCACCGGCGTCGGCCGCGTCGAGGGCCGCGACGTGATGATCGTGTGCAACGACTCGACCATCAAGGGCGGCACCTATTACCCGATGACGGTCAAGAAGCATCTGCGCGCGCAGGAGATCGCGCGCGAGAACCGCTTGCCGTGCATCTATCTGGTCGATTCCGGCGGGGCGAACCTGCCGCATCAGACCGACGTGTTTCCCGACCGCGATCATTTCGGCCGCATCTTCTACAATCAGGCGACCATGTCGGCGCTGCGCATTCCGCAGATCGCCTGCGTCATGGGCTCCTGCACGGCGGGTGGCGCCTATGTGCCGGCGATGTCGGACGAGACGGTGATCGTCAAGAATCAGGGCACGATCTTCCTCGCCGGACCGCCGCTGGTGAAGGCGGCGACGGGCGAGGTGGTGTCGGCCGAGGATCTCGGCGGCGCCGACGTGCACACTCGCATCTCCGGCGTCGCCGATCATTTCGCGGGCGACGACGAGCACGCGCTCGCCATCGTTCGGCGCATCGTGGCCAATCTCAACACGACCAAGGCGCCCGACCTCGCGCTGATCGAGCCGCGCGAGCCGGCCTTGTGCGCGTCGGAGCTTGAGGCGGTGGTGCCGACCGATCTGAAGAAGCAATACGACATCCGCGAGGTGATCGCGCGGCTGGTCGACGGGTCGGAGTTCGACGAGTTCAAGGCGCGTTACGGCACGACTTTGGTGTGCGGCTTCGCGCATCTGCACGGCATGCCGATCGGCATCGTCGCCAATAACGGCATCCTGTTCTCGGAGAGCGCGCTGAAAG
Source organism: Rhodoblastus sp. (assembly GCA_013693735.1). Lineage (GTDB taxonomy): Bacteria > Pseudomonadota > Alphaproteobacteria > Rhizobiales > Beijerinckiaceae. The sequence goes on from CP059255.1 coordinate 2,439,147, forward strand.
GCGCGCATTTCGTCGAGCTCNNGTGCTGCCAGCGCGGCATCCCGCTGCTGTTCCTGCAAAACATCTCGGGCTTCATGGTGGGGCGGCAGTTCGAGGCCGGCGGCATCGCGCGCGACGGCGCCAAGCTCGTCACCGCGGTCGCCTGCGCGAAGGTTCCTAAGATCACGGTCGTCGTCGGCGGTTCGTTCGGCGCCGGCAATTACGGCATGAACGGGCGCGCCTATCAGCCGCGCTTCATGTTCATGTGGCCGAACGCACGCATCTCGGTGATGGGCGGCGAGCAGGCGGCGAGCGTGCTGGCCACCGTCAAGCGCGACAACATCGAGGCCGACGGCAAGAGCTGGAGCGCGGAGGAGGAGGAGCATTTCAAGGCGCCGATCCGCGCCAAATACGAGGCCGAGGGCTCGCCCTATCACGCCACGGCGCGGCTGTGGGACGACGGGATCATCCTGCCGTCGGAGACGCGCCGCGTGCTGGCGCTCGCCTTCTCCGCGACGCTCAACGCGCCGATCGAGCCGACGAGCTTCGGCGTGTTCAGGATGTGAGGGCGCGGGCCCGAGGCGTCACGCGTCGGGCGGCGAGCGGGTCACGCGGCGGCCTCCGCGTTGGCCTTCGGAGCCGGCGCGAACACCGGACCGCGGCGCGCCGCAGCGTGAAGGTCGCTGGCGTCTGCGCGAGAATTTCGCCGTCGGCGTTGATTGGGCGCGGGCGGGCCGTGCGGATATGGAACCGGTCGCTTTCGAGCGAGCGGACCTCCTCGAAAAAGTGATGGCGGCCGCGGCGGAAGAACGGGCCGAGCGCGGCGAGCCTCCACATCGAGCGCATCTCCAGGCTGTAGAGATGCAGCCGGCCGTCGTCGATTTCGGCCTCGTGGTGGACCTCGTTGCCGCCGCCGTAAAAGCGGCCGTTGCCGACCGCGACCTGATAGGTGCGCGCGCGCTTCATGCCCGCGCCGTCGTCGATGGCGACGCGGAACGGCGCGGCGGCGGCCAGCGTGCGCGCGGCGGCGATGACGTAGCCAAGCCGGCCGAAGCGGCGCTTGATCTCCGGGTCCAGCCGTCGCGCCACCTCGACCGAAAGGCCGAGGCTGGCCACGTTGAAGAAGGGTCGGCCGTTGACCTCGCCGACGTCGATGGCGCGGGTATGTCCGGCAAGGATCACCTGCGCGGCTTTCAGCGGATCGATGGGCAGGCCGAGGGTGCGGGCGAGATCGTTGCCGGTGCCCAGAGGCAACAGGCCGAGCGGCAAGCCCGTCTCCAGAAGACCGGCCGCGGCCGCGTTCATCGAGCCGTCGCCGCCGCCGACCACGATCATGTCGCAGACGTCGCGGCGCGCGCGGATGGCGTCCGTATAGGTCTCTTCCGGGGCGGGTTCGATCAGTTCGACGCCGCCGGCGCGCAGCGCGTCGAGGGCGGCGGGCGCGCCGTCGGCGCCGGAGCGGCTGCGGCTGTTTACGAGGAGGAGGGCGCGCGGCAAGATGAGGCTTCCTGACGGGACGGGCCGCGCGCCGAACCGGGGCGCGCGCGAAAGGACCGTTTCTTCAGATGGGAGAAGTCGACGCGGAGTCGAGGGGCGATCACAGTTCAAATTGGCGTGCGCCCTATCGGCGCGTCCTGATCGCGATTCCGGTCGGGATCGCTGTTCTGGAGGCTGTCACGGTCGCGTGGGGTTGGGCGGCGGGAAACCGCCAGTTGCTCAAGGACGGGCTCGACTGGTCGTATGACGTGGCGCTCTACGGCGTCGCCGCGCTGACCTTCGGGCGCGAGGCGCGGGCGGAGCGGGCCGTCGCCGGGTTTGTGGCGGCGGTGATGGCGGCGGCGGGCGCCCATACGCTCTATGACCTGTGGGACAAGATCGTCGCGCCGCGCCCGATCGAGTTTGTCGCGCTCGGCTTCGCCGCCGTCAGCGCGGTCGCGGCGGCGCTGGCGATCCTCGCCGGGCTCTGGCGGTTCCGGCGCATCGACCATCCGATCGTGCAGGCGACCTGGCTGTCGTCGCGCAACGACGCAATCTCGACGACGCTTTACAGCGTCCTCAACCTGGCCGCGCGGGCGACGCCGGAGCTGCGGTGGCCGGAATACGCGCTCGACCTGCTGGCGGCGGCGCTGGCGTTTCAGGCGTCCTTCGCCATTCTTTCGACGTTGCTGCGCGAAAGGCGGCGCGAAAAGCCTTAGACAGCCTCGCCGGCGGCTGTGCTATGCCTGGGGCAAGGGAAACGCCCGCCAGGGAGTGGACATGCTGAGTTCGGTGCTGATCGCCAATCGCGGGGAGATCGCCTGCCGCGTCATCGCCACCGCGCGCCGTCTGGGCCTGCGCACGATCGCGGTCTATTCCGACGCCGACGCGGATGCGCCGCATGTCAAGCTCGCCGACGAGGCGCATCGGCTGGGGCCGGCGCCGGCGCGCGATTCCTATCTGCGGGCCGATCTGATCCTCGCCGCCGCCAAGGCGAGCGGGGCGCAGGCGATCCATCCCGGTTACGGCTTCCTGTCCGAGAACGCCGAATTCGCCGACGCCTGCGCCGCCGCCGGGATCGTCTTCGTCGGGCCGCCGGCCTCCGCCATCCGCGCGATGGGACTGAAGGACGGCGCCAAGGCGCTGATGGAGAAAGCCGGCGTGCCGGTGGTGCCGGGCTATCACGGCGACCGGCAGGACGTCGCGTTCCTGCGCGGCGAGGCCGAGCGGATCGGCTATCCGGTGCTGATCAAGGCGGTCGCGGGCGGCGGCGGCAAGGGCATGAAGAAGGTCGAGCGCGCTGAGGATTTCGCCGAGGCGGTCGAGTCCGCCAAGCGCGAGGCGAAGAACGCCTTCGGCAACGATCATGTGCTGATTGAGAAATATGTGCAGGCGCCGCGCCATGTCGAAGTGCAGGTGTTCGCCGACAGGCACGGAAACGTCGTGCATCTGTTCGAGCGCGATTGCTCGCTTCAGCGTCGCCATCAAAAGGTGATCGAGGAGGCGCCGGCGCCGGGCATGACGGCTGAAACGCGCGCGGCGATGGGGCGCGCGGCGGTCGAGGCGGCACGGGCGGTCGGTTATGTCGGCGCCGGGACGGTGGAGTTCATCGCCGACGGCGCGCAGGGTCTGCGGCCGGACGGCTTCTTCTTCATGGAGATGAACACGCGGCTTCAGGTCGAGCATCCGGTGACGGAGGGGATCACCGGGCTCGATCTCGTCGAGCTGCANTTGCGCATCGCCTCCGGCGAGCCGATGGCGTTCAAGCAGGACGATCTCAAACTCGCCGGTCACGCGGTCGAGGCGCGGCTTTACGCGGAAGACCCGGAGGCGGGCTTTCTGCCCTCCATCGGGAAACTCGTGGCGCTGCGGCTGCCGAATGCGCCGCGCTTCGAATTCGAGCGGCGGAGCGCGCCGCGCGGCGTGCGCGTCGATTCCGGGGTCGAGGAGGGCGGCGAGGTCAGCGCCCATTACGATCCGATGATCGCCAAGGTGATCGCGCATGGAGCGACGCGCGACGAGGCGCTCGACATGCTCTCNGAAGCGCTGGCCGAGACGACGGTGGCGGGGCCGCGCACCAATGCGCGCTTTCTGCGGGCGCTGTGCGACGCGCCGGAGTTCCGGGCGGAGCGCTTCGACACCGGCTTCATCGACCGCAACATCGAGGCGCTGGGCGCGGTCAAGCGCAAGCCCGACGCCGGCGCGATCCGGCTCGCGGCGGCGCGCTTCGTCAGCGACGAGGGATGGCGCCTCGGCGATCTCGACCCCGGCTCGCCCTTCGCGATCAACGACGCCTTCCAACTCTCGGGCGCGCGGCGCACGCCCTACGCGGTGATGGCGGACGGCGAAAAGCATACGGTCGAGCTNGACTTGGCCGGGCGGGCGGGGCCGCATATCGAGGTCGTCGGCGCGACGGCGGAGGCGGGGGTCGACGACGACGAGGTGATCGAGGCGGGCGAGGCGTTGCTGATCCTGCGCGATGGACGGCAGACGGAGCTGCGGCGGTTCGATCCGCTCGACGTCGACGTCGAGCATGACGCGGGCGGTGACAGCGTGATCAAGGCGCCGATGCACGGCAAGCTTGTCGCGCTGTTCGTGGCGGCGGGCGACGCCGTGCAGAAGGGCCAGAAGATCGCGGTGATCGAGGCGATGAAGATGGAGCATATGCTCGTCGCGCCCTGCGACGGCGTGGTGCATGCGGTCGGCGGCGCGGTCGGCGCGCAGATCGCCCAGAACGCCGTGGTGGCCTCGATCGGCGAGTGAGGATTTGACCAAGCCTTGCGTCGCGGCGCGCGACGCGAGGCTTGGTCTCGCCGCGCGCTATTTTTTGACGTTTTCCGGCACGATCAACGACGTGAAGCCGAATACGCCGGCGCTGTCGGGATCGACCGACACGATCACGCCGTGGATCTGGGTTTCACCCCAGCCCATCAGCGACGTCACGTTGGCGATCGGCTTGCCCTTGGCGTTGCGCAGCGGCGCTACCGAAAAGACGTGCTCGTCGCCATGCGCCACAAGCACCGGGCGGGCGAAACTCTTCGCGCCGTCCTCGATGGCGTTGAGAATGCGCACGAAGCCTGACTCTCGCGGCAGCGATCCGTCGGAGCGGCGCGATTCATCGAAGTCCGCCTGCATGAACAGGACCATCGCCTTGGCGTTTTCGGCTTTCGCCTGCGCGAAAGCGGCGTTCAGCCAGGCGAGATCGGCCTNTTCGCGCGCCGCGAATTCAGTCGCCGCGGCGACAGGGTCCTGCGCTTCGAAGCCGTTGTTGGAGCCGGGAACATGGAGGCCGACGAAATGCACGCCGCTCTTCGTGAAGCGCGTGTTTTCGACGAACGTTTCGAAGCCTTTCATAGTTTGAGCCTGAGATTCGAGCGCGATCGGCCCCTTGCCGAGCGACATCCCCGGACGGGCGANAAAGATCTCGCGCACTTTTGCGAGCCGTTCGCGCGGATCAAAGCCGCCGGCGTCCTTTCGGTGGCAGTCGGTCCATTCATTGTCGCCGATCGTATAGATCATCGCGCCGTCATAGGCGTTCATTTGCTCGAAGGCGCGGCGCAGCACCTCGTCCGTGCAGGGGCCGGAACCGGCCTTCACGTCGCCGACATGCAGGGTGAAAGCCGGTTTGCGGGCGGCGACCGCTGCGAACAGGCGGTCGACCGCCGGGTAGTCGTCCGGGATCGAATAGGGCATGTCGCCGACGACGCCGAATTCGAAGGCGTCCGGACCGGCGGCGCGCGCCGCCGGCGCGACGATCAAGCCGAGGCCGACCACAAACGATAAGGCGGACGCAAGCAGGCGAAACGAGACGGGCATGATCACCTCCGATAGGGGTTCGTCCGCATAGGTCTCGCCGATGACAGCCGCGTGACCGCGACCTGACCGCCTCGGGAAGACCATGCGCGCCGCTGGCGCCTGATTGGCCGTCGCGCTACATCGCCGCTCATGGCCCTCCATCTCATCAAGCTCTGCGTCGGCGCGGAGTCCATCGCCGATCTCGAAGGCTGGATCGCCGAACGGCGTCGGCTCGCCGAGCGCGCGGGCGGCGCGTTCGAGCAGTTCCACACCACGCGCATGGTTCCCAAGCGCGTCGCCGGTTTCGGACGGACNGGCTCTCTCTACTGGGTCATCAAGGGAATGGTCGCAGCCCGCCAGCCCTTGCTGGAGGTGCGCCCGTTCACCGACGCGGAAGGGATTTCGCGCTGTCATCTGGTGCTGGAGCCGACCGTCGTGCCGGTGCGCCCGCGTCCGTGCCGGCCGTTTCAGGGCTGGCGCTACATGCCGGCCGAAGACGCGCCGGCCGATCTTGGGACGGTCGAGGCGGAGGTCGAGCATTTGCCGGAGAAAATGCGCAAGGATTTGCGGGAATTGGGGCTGATCTGAGCGAAGCCGGCGCGCCCTTCGGTCGCGGGTCTTGCGGCAGACGATCGTCAACACAATCTTAACCCCGCAGTTTTCGCGGGGAGGCGCCGTTGTCGGGCTCCGATGTCACCAAGAACGGCTCCGGCTCGGTCCGAACGAGCGATCCGGCGGCGCTCGACGCCTTTCTCAACCGCGCCAAGGCGCTGGCGCCGTCGAACCCGAGCGAGGCTTCAGGCCGGATGATCTTCGCGCTCGACGCGACGATGAGCCGGCAGCCGACCTGGGATCTCGCGCAGTCCTTGCAGGGGCGGATGTTCGAGGCGGCCAACGGCTTCGGCGGTCTGGCCGTGCANGCCGTGTTTTTCCGTGGGCTCGGCGAGTGCCGGGCGTCGGGCTTCGTCACCGGCGGCAAGGGCCTCGCCGAGTTGATGTCCAAGATCAAGGTGCGCGGCGGCGAGACCCAGATCGCCAAAGTCCTGAAGCACGCGACCGAGGAAGCGCGCGCCAGCAAGGTCGGGGCGCTGATCTTCGTCGGCGACGCCTCCGAGGAGAATCCCGACACGCTCGTCAAACTCGCCGGGGAGATGGCGCTGCGGGGCGTCAAGGCGTTCATGTTCCAGGAAGGAGCGGACGCCAATGTGCGCAACCTATTCAAGGAAATCGCGCGCGTGACCGGCGGCGCCTATGCGGCCTTCGANCCCTCCGCTCCGGCCAAGCTCGCCGAGTTGCTCGGCGCGGCGGCCGCCTATGCGGCGGGCGGGCGCAGCGCGCTTGAGGATCAGGCGCGCAAGGGCGGCGAGCAGGCGAAGGCGCTTCTCGGTCAGATCAAGTAAGGTCGCGCTTCTCGAGTCGGCGGGGCTTGTCATGCCGCAACTGATCATCGGCTTCACCATCGCCTGGCTCGCGCTATGGCTGATCAAGCAATTCGCCAACGCCAGCCCGCAGGCCTATCGGCGGGTGATCCAGATGGCGGGCGGACAGCAGGGGCTGTTCAACGCCGTCTATACGCTTTTGCGCGCGCGCAGCGGCGTCGCCGGCGTTTTTGCTTCCGCCCTGATGTGGTTCTTCAACCAGCAGCAGAAATCGGCGGGCGCGGCGCGCGGGGCGGGGTTCGACGGGTTTCGCTGGGCCGGCTTCGGCGCCAAGGGCTCGTCGAAGGCGAATTCCGCGACGGTCGAGGTCGAACTCGATCACGAGACCGGCGACATGATCGGCAAGGCGACCGCCGGGCCTTATGGCGGTCGCGACTTTTCCGACCTCGGCCGCGACGAACTGCTGGCGATGCGGTCGTGGTGCCTTGCGCACGACATCGATGGCGCGCGGCTGCTAGAGGCTTATCTGGATCGCCGGTTTCCCGGATGGCGTCCGGCAGGAGAGGGCGAGGCGCACGCGGGGCGGAGCGCGGCGGGCGGAGCGACCGGCCTGTCCGAGGACGAGGCCCATCAAATTCTCGGGCTGAAGAAGGGCGCGGGACCGGAAGAGATCACGCGCGCTCACAGGGAGCTGATGAAGAAGGCCCATCCCGACGCCGGCGGGTCGAGCGAACTCGCCGCCCGATTGAACGAGGCTAAATCCGTCCTGATGCGACGACATCGCAACTGACTCCGAACACGCTAGGCGACGCTGCACGACATGTTTGATGACGGGCCCGAGGCATTCGGGCCCCAAAGCTTGCGCGGTGCCTATTCTTTCGTCGCGAAGCAGGCGAAGCCAGAGCGCTTGAGGTCCTTGCAGGCGGCCTGCGCCTGATCGGTCTGGAGGCCGGCGAAGCGGGCGCGGTAGAGCGTGGCGGAGCCCTTCTGCACCTTTTCCGTGTAGGATCGGGCGGAGGCGAGCCGGCCGGCGCTGCGCGCCTTGGCGANGAGAGCGTTGGCCTTCTCGACGTTGTCCGTCGCTCCGATCTGGATCGACCAGCCTGCCGGGCGCGGGCCGTCACGGCCGGGGTTCTGCCTGGACTTGGCGACCTCGGTGCGCTCGTCCGCGTCCCTGTCTTTACGCGNCCGCTTTCTCCGCCTTGTCGGACTTCTCCGCCTTCTCAGACTTCTCCGCCTTGGCCGGAGCGTCAGCCTTGGCGGTCTTGTCGCGCTTGTCCGCCTTGGCGAGGCGGGCGGGTCTGGCGTCCCCTCCTCCTCGACCAATTTGGCCGCCGCTTTGCCGCGCTTTCCGGGAATGTCGGCCAGCGCCTCGCGGTCAGGCGGCGCGATCATGGCGACGCGCTTCTCCGCGAGGCGGCGAACCGGCGGAAGAATGGAGGGCGTGGAGGCGGCGGCGATCACCGCGGGCCGCGCGCCGATGATCTTCTGCGGCTGCTTGACCGAAGCGGTGGTCACGCCTTCGTCCTGATCGTCCGACACGACGGCGGGACGGGCCTTGATCGCCTGGGCGGCGGCGACCGCGGCGGCCGCCATCGGCGTCGGAGCCGTGCTTGCGAGCGCCATCGGCGCCAGACGCCGCCGGACGGGTTCGACGGTCTCGCCGGGCAGGGCGCGCGGACGCTCGATCTCTTCGGGCTCCGCCATCGCCACGCGCTGCGGCGCGGCGGCCGCGGCCGGCGCTTCGTCATCTTCATCGCGCAAGGAAGCGAGCTGCGTGGAGCTGCGCACCGTGGAGGCGTTGGCGATCTGGGTGTTGACGAGCTGCGCCATGATCATGTCGCGCTCGCGGCCGGTGCGGCCGCCCAGAACGACGCCGACGATGTGGCGACCGTCGCGCTTGGCGGAGGTCAGAAGGTTGAATCCGGAAGCGCGGGTGTATCCGGTCTTGATGCCGTCCACGCCTTCAACGCGGCCGAGCAGGCGGTTGTGATTGCGGATCGTCTGCGAGCCGTAACGGAAGGAAGGCGTGCCGAAATAGTGATAGTAGCGCGGAAAGCGCTCCTGGATGGCGCGGCCGAGAATCGCCAGGTCGCGCGCCGTCGTCACCTGCTGCGGGTTGGGCAGGCCGGAGGCGTTGCGGTAGACCGTGCTGCGCATGCCGAGCGAGCGGGCCTTACGCGTCATCAAATCGGCGAAGGTCGATTCGTCCCCGGCGATGTTCTCGGCGATCGTCGCGGCGACGTCGTTTGCGGATTTCGTGACGAGCGCCTTGATCGCGTCTTCGACCTCGATCGTTTCGCCGGGCCGCAGGCCAAGTTTCGAGGGAGCCATCGATGCGCCATGCGCGGAGACGCGCAGCGGGCTGTCGAGCCTGTAGCGGCNCCTTTCGGNCTGCTCGAACAGCATATAGAGCGTCATCACCTTGGTGACCGACGCGGGATGACGAAGCGAGTCTTCATTGCGCGCGTAAAGCGTGCGCCCGCTGTTGGCGTCCACGATCAAAGCCGCGTAGTTGGCGGGCGCCGTCGCATGATGGCTGTGGGCGCGGTGGTGCCGACGGCGCGCCTCCGCCGGACTGGTGGCGAGCGTCGTGAGCGCCATCGCCATGCAGATCGAGACGGAGAGACCCGAAAGGCGACGCCCCGTCACGGAAACGCCTAGAGCACTCATACGCAAGACCCCTTACGCAAACCCCACGCAAACAGCGTGTGCTACGAACACCACTGGGGCCGAAGTTAGGGCAACGCGGTTACGAGTGCGTTAAGCCGTTGGCGGATCGCGCCGGTTTGTCGCCGCCAGGCAAATGTTTGGCGTTTCGCCCGGGTGATTGTGCGGCGCACAAAAATCCTTGACGAAATTTGTGCAATGCATATATTGCACTGCGAAAGCCGATGAGATGGTCGTCGGCGCAGAAATCGAGGCCAGCATGTTCGCGATCAATGACTTCCAGAAGCTCGGCAAGGACCAGGTCGAGGCGATGAACCGCGCCGCCGCCGCCTATGGCCGCAACATGCAGCAGATCGCCACCGAGACCGCCGACTTCTCAAGAAGTCGATGGAGCAGGGCGCGGCCGCGCTGGAGAAGCTGATGGCCGTCAAGACCCTCGACAAGGCTATCGAAGTCCAGTCCGACTACGCCAAGGCCGCCTACGAGTCCTATGTCGCGCAGGCGACCAAGATGGGCGGCTGCTCACCGGCATGGCCAAAGACGCGATGAAGCCGTTCGAAGGCGTTTTCGCGCCCGCGAAGTAACAGGCGCGACCGGCGCCTCACGCTGTCCCCCTTAGAGTTTCGCCCGGCTTCGTCGGGCGATCGCTCCCGATGCGCTTGCGCGCGTCGTTCCGCCGTCGGTCCCTCCCTCCGGCGCGGTTTCCTGGCCCGCTCTCTGAGCCGGGCTTTTTGCGCTCGGCGCGCGGCGAGGAAGGGGCTGGCGGGCGACTGTCTCGCTTCCTATTTATGCGCTTGCCCTCCCCGCCAAATCGCGATCCCCTGATCGTGCGGATGGCCGCCTGCGGCGGCGGGCGTGCTGGACGGATCGAAGCAAGTGTCTGCAATCGTTGACGTGACCCGCGCTGCTTTTCACCACCGACTCGGCGAGTCGGGCGGCGAGGGCGACGGCGGCGAAGGCCCCAGGCATGGTTCGGGGACTCAACTCGCGACTCGACCAGTCGTCGCCGCCAAAAAGCCAAGCCTGTATCGCGTCTTGTTGTTGAACGACGATTACACTCCGATGGAGTTCGTCATCGAGGTGTTACGCCGCTTTTTGGCAAGGACCCGGAGGAGGCCACGCGGATCATGTTGCACGTGCACCACAACGGCGTCGGCCTGTGCGGCGTCTACACGTTCGAGGTCGCTGAGACCAAGGTCACTCAAGTGATGGAATTCTCGCGCAAGCACCAGCATCCGCTGCAGTGCATCATGGAAAAGCAGTGAGGTCGGCTCGATGCCCACGTTCTCCCGCCCCCTGGAGCAATCGCTGCATCGCGCCATCGACGCCGCGAGCCAGCGCCGCCACGAATTCGCGACGCTCGAACATCTGCTGCTGAGCCTGATCGACGACCCCGACGCATCCGCGGTGATGCGCGCCTGTTCGGTCGATCTCGAACAGCTGAANAAGAACCTACTGAACTATATCGACACCGAGCTTGAGAATCTGGTCGCGCCCTCGCGCGACCAGGCCAAGCCGACGGCCGGGTTTCAGCGCGTGATCCAGCGCGCCGTCATTCATGTGCAATCCTCCGGCCGCGAGGAGGTGACCGGGGCGAATGTGCTCGTCGCCCTGTTCGCCGAACGCGAGAGCCACGCCGCCTATTTCCTGCAAGAGCAGGACATGACGCGTTACGACGCGGTCAATTACATCAGCCACGGCATCGCCAAGCGACCGGGCATGAGCGACACGTCGCGCGGGCCGAGCGGCGTCGACGAGGAGNNGAGTCGCGCTCGCGCGATCAGGACGAGCCCCTCCGGCGGCAAGAAGAAGGAGGCGGCGCTCGACGCCTATTGCGTCAATCTCAACAAGAAGGCCGGGGACGGCCGCATCGACCCGCTGATCGGTCGCGAGTCCGAGGTGCAGCGGGTGATCCAGGTGTTGTGCCGGCGTCAGAAGAACAATCCGCTTCTGGTGGGCGATCCGGGCGTCGGCAAGACCGCTATCGCCGAGGGCCTCGCCCGCAAGATCACGCAGAACGAGGTGCCCGAAGTGCTCTCGGGCGCGACGGTGTTTTCGCTCGATATGGGCATGTTGCTCGCCGGCACCCGCTATCGCGGCGATTTCGAAGAGCGGCTGAAGCAGGTGATCAAGGAGATCGAGGCGCATAAGGACGCGATCCTGTTCATCGACGAAATCCATACCGTGATCGGCGCCGGGGCGACGTCGGGCGGCTCGATGGACGCATCCAACCTGCTCAAGCCGGCGCTCGCCTCTGGCGCGCTGCGCTGCATCGGATCGACCACTTATAAAGAATATCGCCAGTATTTCGAGAAAGACCGCGCGCTTGTTCGTCGGTTCCAGAAAATCGACGTCAATGAGCCGACAATCCCGGACACCATAGAGATCATGAAGGGGCTGAAGCCCTATTTCGAGGAGTTTCACAAGGTCAAGTACNNCAGCGAAGCCCTGAAGGCGGCTGTCGATTTGTCGGCCCGCTATATTCACGACCGAAAGCTGCCGGACAAGGCGATCGACGTGATCGACGAGACCGGCGCCTCGCAGATGCTTCTGCCGGAAGCGAAGCGGAANAANACGATCGGCGTGAAGGAGATCGAGACGACGGTCGCCACGATGGCGCGGGTTCCGCCNAAGGCCGTCTCAAAGGACGACGCCGAGGTGCTTCAGCATCTCGAAGAGACCTTGAGCCGTGTCGTCTATGGCCAATCGAAAGCGATTTCGACGCTCACCGCGGCCATCAAGCTCGCGCGCGCCGGCCTGCGCGATCCGGAAAAGCCCATCGGCTCCTATCTGTTCTCGGGCCCGACGGGCGTCGGCAAGACCGAGGTCGCGCGGCAACTGGCCAAGTCGCTCGGGGTNCGGCTGATCCGCTTCGATATGTCCGAATATATGGAGCGCCACACCGTCAGCCGGCTGATCGGCGCGCCGCCCGGTTATGTCGGCTTCGATCAGGGCGGTCTGCTGACCGACCAGATCGACCAGCATCCGCATTCGGTGCTTTTGCTGGACGAAATCGAGAAGGCGCATCCCGATCTCTACAACATCCTGTTGCAGATCATGGATCATGGGAAGCTCACCGATCACAATGGCAAGTCGATCTCGTTTCGAAACGTCATCTTGATCATGACGACCAACGCCGGCGCGTCCGATCTGGCGCGCGAGGCGGTCGGTTTCACGCGCTCGAAGCGGGAAGGCGACGACGTCGACGCGATCAACCGGCTGTTTTCGCCGGAATTCCGGAATCGGCTTGACGCCATCGTCACCTTCGCGCGGCTGCCGCAGGAGGTGATCGGCAAGGTGGTCGACAAGTTCGTCATGCAGCTCGAAGCGCAGCTCGCCGACCGCAACGTCCAGATCGANGCCACCGACGAGGCGCGCGCCTGGCTCGTCGAACATGGCTATGACGAAGCGATGGGCGCGCGGCCGATGGCGCGCGTCATTCAGGAGCGCATCAAGACGCCGCTCGCGGACGAGCTGTTGTTCGGCCGGCTGAAGAATGGCGGCACGGTGCGGATCATGGTGATCGCGGACGAGTCCGGCAAGAAGTCGCTGGGCTTCGTCTATCCGGAAGGGCCGGTGTTGCCGAGGCCGGAGCGCGACATCATGGAGGCGGGCAANAAGCGTCCGCGAGCCCGTGTCGCCGAGGGCGAGGACGTCGACGAGAGCGGCGATCCGGAGCCCGCGGGGCGGGCAACTAGACTCTATCTGCTCATGAGCCAGGCGAGGGGCGTCCATGATGCGGGCGCCCTCGCGCGTTTCTAAGCCCGCGGTAATCTCGCCTTGGGGCGCGATGGGACAGCGAGCCGGCTTGGCCGGAATCTTCTGGTTGGGAGCGCGCGAGGCGGCGCTCGGACCGGCTTGGCTGGTCGGCGTTTCGCTTGCGAGCGTGGGGACGCTCGCGCATGACGTCGGCGCTTCGGCGTGGCTGGCCGCGGCGTCGACCCCGCTGGTCTGGGCGGGGCCAGGGCAGTTGATCTTTTTCGCGTCGCTTGGCGCGCACGCCGCGCCGCTCGCCATTCTCACGGCGACGACGCTGGCGGCGGTGCGGTTCGTGCCGATGGTGGCCTCGTTGTTGCCGCGCATTCGCACGCCACGCTCCGGGCTCGTCGCGCAGCTTGTCGCCTCGCATTTCATCGCCGTGACGGTGTGGGTGGAGACGATGCGGCGTGCGCCGGCGCTGCCCGCGGAAAGCCGCATGGGCTACATGTTTGGCTTCGCGACGTCCTGCATGGCGATCTCGACGGCGACGACGCTCGCGGGCTTCTGGCTGGTGGGGTTGTCGCCGGGGCCCGTCGCGGCGGCGCTGCTCTTCATTTCGCCGATCTATTTCGTCGTGTCGCTGGCGCGCGGGGCGCGGGAGACGATGGACTGGGCGGCGCTGTGGCTCGGCCTAATCCTTGCTCCCACGTTCCAGAGCCTGATCGGCGGCGGCCTCGATCTTCTGGTCACGGGAACGACGGCGGGCGTGGGCGCCTATGCGCTGCGGCGGTGGCGGCAGGGCCGGGGCTGCCGCCGTGATCGAGAGCCTTCGCCTCGCGTTCAGCGATCCTGCGGCGGCGCCGTTCGCCGCGATGCTGGCGTTGCCGGCGCGCCAAATATCCTGTTCAGGATTTTGGGCGTGTTCTTGTCACGAGGGCTGGACGAAGGCTCCGAGGCGTTCGCCTTCGTGCGCGCCGTGGCGAGCGCTCTTCTCGCCGGAGTGGTCGGAAAGCTGCTCGCCGCGCCGCCGGGCGCTTTGGCGCAGCTTGGGGCTTCGACAAGAGTAGTGTGTTTCCTGCTGTCGCTGGCGGCGTTTTTCGCTTTCCGTCGTTCTCTGCTCGCGGCGCTGGCGGTCGGCGAGGCGGCGCTGATCTGCGCCTTCTGGCTGTAGAAATCGCCGCCGAGGCGGAGTCAGAGCGCCGCGCGGATTTTTGCCCACATCTCCAGTTCTTCCGTCTTGGCGATCTGGCCCGTATGCGGGCGCAGCGCGACGCCCTCCCGGCGCGGCAGAAGATGGATATGGAGGTGGAAGACGACCTGTCCGCCGGCCGGCTCGGAAAATTGTTGCATCGTGAGCCCGTCCGCGCCGGTCGCCTTGACGACGGCCTTCGCGAGCTTGGTTAAGGCCGGCGCCATCGCGGCGAGGACGGCGGGGTCAACGTCCAGAAGATTGCGGGCGGGCGCCTTGGGGATCACCAGCACATGCCCGTCGGCGCGCGGCATGATGTCCATGAAGGCGAGGGCCGCGTCGTCTTCATAGACCTTCAGGCAGGGGATCTCGCCGCGCAGCATTTTGGCGAAGATGTTTTGCGGGTCGTAGGCGACGGGCTGGACGGGCATGACGCAGGCTCGGCTGAAGGGCGCGACACCCCGGAAGGGGCGCTTCCAGGGTGTCGCAGGACGGCCTTCGGGGTCAAGCGGAGCCGAAGGCGTCCCTCGCCTCCCAGGGCCCGGGAAGCGAGATCCGGCTCATTCAGATCAGGGCTTCGGAGCGGACGGCGCCATGCCGCCCATTCCTCCCATGCCATGCATCGGGCCCATGCCATGCATCGGGCCGTCGCCGCGCCAGCCCATCCGCTCGCCGTGGGGGTGATGTCCGCGGGCCATCGGTCCCAGAGCGTCGAACTGCTTTTTCTGCGTGTCGTCGAGCGTCGCATAGAACGACTCGATCTTGGGCTTGAGCGCTGTCATCGCCGTTCCCGCCATGTTGAGGCGCGCCTGCATGGCCGCCAGCCTCGCGGGCGTGGTCGCCATGTCCGCCTTTTCCGCGCAAAGCTTTTTGGCCTCCGCGGCGACGCCCAAGGCGGTCTGGCGCAGATCGCCCAACGAGGCCTTTTGCGCGTCGTTGAGGTTCAGCTTCGATGTCAGGCCGTCGGCCATTTTCTGCGTGACATAGGTCGCGTCGACCGCGCAGAAGCGTTCGAAACCGCCCCCGCCGGCCCAGCCGCCCATGCCGCCGTGATGGCTCCACCCCCGCGCCGCCGCTGCGCCGCCGCCGAGCGTGGCCAACGCGCCGAGCGCGAGAACGACGCCGCCGAGCGGCGACCGAAGAAGGGCTTTTGGCCGAAGCGGCTCGATCGGCGACGGGTTTGGTCGCGTCGGCCGGAGCGGCGTTCTGATCGGACATTTTTCTTCATCCCTTGAAACGTTGCGATGAACAAGAGATGCGGGGCGTTCGCCAACATTTCAAATTAATGTTTGGAAAGGCGCCGGCCGGAGGGTTCATCTGCGTCTCCACCACCTATTGTGGCGCATACGCGGTATTATTTAGGCGATTTCTTGAATGGGCTATCTTCGTCGTCCTGCGCGATGATCGCCAGCATTTGCCTGCGCTCGCGGCCCAGAAAATCGGCCACCGCGCGGCGCAGCGCGGCGTCGCTCAGATGGTGAGCGGAGTAGGTCGCGACGGGGCGGTAGCCGCGCGCNNGTTTGTGCTCGCCCTGCGCCCCAGCTTCGACCGCGCNGAGGCCGCGCGCCAAAGCGAAGTCGATCGCTTGATGATAGCACAGCTCGAAATGCAGATGCGGCACGCTCTCCACCGCGCCCCAGTAGCGGCCATAGAGCGCGTCAGCGCCGATGAGGTTGAGCGCGCCGGCGATGTAGCGGCCGCCGCGCCGCGCCATCACCAGCAGCACGCGATCCGCCATTTTCGCGCCGAGATGGGAGAAGAAGGCTCGGTTGAGATAGGGCCGGCCCCATTTGCGGGCGCCGGTGTCCATGTAGAATTCGAAAAACGCGTCCCAATGCGCTTCGGTGATGGCGCAGCCGGTCAGCTGCTCGATTTCGACGCCGCCGGCGACTGCGTCGCGCCTTTCGCGCTTGAGCGCCTTGCGCTTTCGCGAGGCGAGGGCGTCGAGAAAATCGTCGTAGTCGCGATAGCCTTCGTTGAAAAACTGGAATTGTTCGCCGATGCGAAGAAGCCAGTCGCGATCCTCCAGGGCTCGGGCCTCGGCCTCGGTCGGAAAGGAGACGTGGACCGAGGAAGCGCCGATCTGAGAGGCTAAACTCTTGAGCCCCTGCGCGAGGAGGGAGCGCATGGCGGCGAGGTCCGCGCCATCGCGGATCAAAAGACGCGGACCGGTCGCCGGCGTGAAGGGCACGGCGACCTGAAGTTTTGGATAGTAGCGCCCGCCGGCGCGCTCGTAGGCGTCCGCCCAGGCGTGATCGAAAACATATTCGCCTTGCGAGTGGGTTTTGACATAGGCCGGCGCCGCGCCGACCACGCGGCCTTCCGCATCGCGCGCTATCAACGGCAGCGCGCGCCAACCGGACGCCCCGCCGACGCAGCCGCTCGCTTCGAGAGCGCTCAAGAATGCGTGAGATATAAAGGGGTTAGGCGGCGTTAGCGAATGCGGAGAATCAGCCTTGGGCGGGTTGGGCGCCGCTTGCGTAGATCGATCGCCGTCTTGATTTGTCGTCAGAGGCTTAAGAGGTGATTCTGAGAGTTTGAGTCGCCTGCTTGAGGCTTTGATTCCGTCCCCTCGCGCGAGGTTTGAGCGTCGCTTTGCAAATCTCCGGCGCAGGAATCCCATTCCTCTGCGGAGATCGCCGACACTCCGTCGGAAACGCTAAGAGCGACCCCGATCATCTTGTTCCCATCCGCGTCATTTGCGCGGCCCCTGCGTTCGCGTCCCGCCAACGAAAACGCGCCGACCTCCGTGATCGAAGGTCGGCGCGCCGAAGTTCCAGCTACGATTCACATATGCTCATGGGCACATATCCGCTCATGGGCGCATATAAATTTATTGGCACATGTATTTTATGCCGCGGGGCGTGCGGCCATATGCGCAACCCGCGGCGCGTTCGCGGGCGTTTTGCCGCCACATGGGCGCAGGCCGCGTGTCGCCGAAAAGAAAGTTTCGATAGCCATGTCGATGCTTCGCGATGGGTCGGCAAACGCCGCGTCGGTCAGGCGCGAAGCCGCGTCGGCAGCCATAGGCCGCATGCTCGACCCCGTAGGGCGCCGCGACGCCGCGGTCGCTCGGGAGCGCCGAGGCGGGCGCGGAGACGAGGGTGAGTCCAAAGACGGCGGCGCTGATCGCAAGAGCTGTTTTCATTAAGCTCCTCCATCGCGTTCGTGTTGCGGGATAGGACGACAACCGCGCTCAGACGACGAAGTTCCCGGCGTCGGCTCAGGCGGCGAAGCCCTCGAACACCATCTGATCGGCCCAGCGTCTGGCCGTTTCGACCTGATCGGGGTTGCGCACCGTCCACGTCATCACCGGCGCGCCCANGCAAACGCGGGAAAAACCGGCGGCGTTCGGCAGGTCGCCGACGCGGTAAGACANAAAGTCCGGCTCCGTTTCGCGCCAATGCAGCAGCCCCGCCATGTCGCGCCGCCGCTCCCGAGACAGCCCGGCATAATCCGGGTGATCGTAATTCGCTTCCGCCACGATCCCGATCGGGCGGTCGGCGACGCCAAGGCGCGCGCTCTCCCGCCGCAGATGGGCGACGATCGCTGGGTCGAAGCTTTTGAGCGCGATCGGGCCAGCATATGCGGCCGCGACGCGCGCCGTGCGCTCGGCCAGCCGCATGTCGCCGTCGAACGCGCTCTTGATTTCGCAGACGAGCGGCGTCCGTCCGGCGATCAACGCCAGAAAGTCGGCGAGCGACACGATACTGTCGGCGCCGTCGCGATAAGAAACCGTCGTCAGCTCGCGCGCCGTGCGTTGCGCGACGGCGCCGGCCGCCGTAGTCAGTCGGTCAAGCGTGAAATCGTGAAAGACCATCGCCTCGCCGTCCTTGGCGAGCTGGACGTCGCACTCGATGGCGTAGCCGCGCGCGATGGCGTCGCGGGCGGCGGCAGNGGTGTTTTCGACGACGCCTTCCTCTTTGCGATGAAAACCGCGATGCGCGATCGGCCGGGCGACGAGCCAGGTCGGGCGAACAGGAATTCGCGTCATCGTCCCACAATCTCCGTCACGCGACCTCGAACATCGCCTCGACCTCGACGGCGCAATCNNGAGCGGGCTCGGCGACGCCGATCGTCGAACGTGCATGTCGTCCGCTCTCGCCCATCGCCTCGACCATGAAGTCGGAAGCCCCGTTCATGATCGGCGCGAGACCGGCATAGGTCGGGACCGCGTTTATGAAGCCGCCCAGACGCACGCAGCGCTTCAACCGCCCAAGGTCGCCGCCCAGAGCGGCTCTGGCCTGCGCCAGCAGGTTTATGGCGCATAGCCGCGCCGCCTCCTTGCCGTCGGCGTCGGAGACCTGAGCGCCAAGCTTGCCCTTGTGACGCTCGGCGATCGCGCCGTCCGGGCCCAGCGGGAGTTGTCCGGAAACGATCAGGAGGTCGCCCACGATCGTCGCGGGGACGTAGTTGGCGACCGGCGCGGCCGGGCGCGGCAGAGTGACGCCCAATGCGGAGAGGCGGGCTTCTATGGCGTTGGTCATGGGGCGTCCCTTGTCGGCCTAATCGCTCGCGAGCATGGCGAAGCGCATCAAGAACGCAAGTCCGACCGCGCCCAGCGCCCGCGTTTCGCCGCAGTCGCAGGCGAGATCTTTGCGCCGTTGCGGCGAGGAGAAAAGCATGGCGAGTTTCGGATGGTCGGCGGCGGCGGCTTCGTTCGCCGCGCTTTTGACGGCGGGCGGCGCGCGGGCTGAGGTCGGAGGGCTCTTGAGCCACCGCGCGGTCTATGAACTGTCTCTGAAAGCGGCCGAGGGCGCCCATGCGCCGGCGGCGGCGCGCGGGCTGATCGTCTTCGACATCCAGGGTTCGTCTTGCGAGGGGTGGACGACGACGTTCCGTCAAATCACCGACGTGACGCCGAGCGAAGGCGAGACGCGCCGCTCGGACATGACTTCCAACGCGTTCGAGGAGCCGGACTTCTCCGCCATGCGCTTCCGCGTCGAGACGCGGGAGGCCCAGACGTCCAAGCTGGTGCAAGGCGCCGCGTCGCGCAGCGAGGGCGGGCTGTCCATCGCGCTGACCCGTCCGATGCGCCAGAAGGTCGATCTCGGCGAGGAGGCGCGGTTTCCAACCCACCAGACGCTCGGCGTGATCGAGGCCGCGCGGGCCGGGCGAAGCACCTACGAGGTGCGATTGTTCGACGGGTCGGATTCCGGCCAAAAGGTCTATGAGACGACGACGCTGATCGGCCCTGCGCGGGTCGACGCCGCTCCTGAGGCGGCCGCGCAGGACGAAGCGCTGAAGGGTCACGTCCGCTGGCCCGTGACGATGAGCTATTTCGAACCCGGGTCCGCAGACCGGGCGCCGGCCTATGTGCTGTCCTACGATCTCTACGACAACGGGGTGTCCCGCAATCTGACGCTGGACTATGGCGTGTTCGCCCTGGCGGGAACGCTCAAAGAGATCAAGGTCTATCCCGGCAAAGCGTGCGAACGGCCAAACGCGAGCGACGCCCGATAGGCGCCACGGCCTTCAATCGCCCTGCAACAAAATGCCTTTCTTCACCGCATCGGCGCCGAATTTTTCGCGCAGCGCGTCGACCGCGGCCTCTCGGGCCTTCACTTTCGGGGTCTCGCGGTCGAGCAGGTCGCCCTTGTCGGCCTCCTGCGCGTCGCAAAGATCGCCGACGCCGACGCCGATCAGGCGATACTTCTCCCGGCCGACCTCCGGGCGAAGCAATTCGCGCGCGACGTCGAAGACGCGTTGGGCGAGCTGCGTCGCGGGCAGGCCGGAGCGTGAGCGCGTGCGGGTTCGGAAATCCGCCGTCTTGAGCTTCAGCGTCACCGATCGGCCGGCGAGGCCATAGCGCTTGAGCCTTCCAGAAACCTTGTCCGAGAGCGCGAACAGCGTGCGCTCCAGATGGGCGAGGTCGCCGATGTCGACGTCGTAGGTGGTTTCGCCGGACACGCTCTTCATGTCGCGCGCCGGGTCCACTTTTCGGTCGTCCCTCGCCATCGAAAGGCGCCAGACGCGTCGCCNCTCGTCCCCGAACCGGCGCATCATCTCGATCTCGCCAAGACGCTGGGCGTCGCCGATCGTCGCGACGCCGGCGGCCTCGAACTGTTTGCGCGNACTGGGGCCGACGCCCCAGATTCGTCCGATCGGCAGCGGGGCGAGGCGCGCGACCGCCTCGCTGCGTCCGATCGTCGAGAAGCCGCGCGGTTTGTCGAGGTCGGAGGCGAGCTTCGCCAGAAATTTGCAGTCGGACAGCCCGACCGAGACGGTGACGCCGATCTCNNGCTCGACGCGGGCGGCGAAACGGGCGAGCGTCAAGGCGGGGCTTGCGTGGTGAAGCGCCTGCGTGCCGGAGAGGTCGAGAAAGGCCTCGTCTATCGACAGAGGCTCGACCAGCGGGGTCAGAGTCTCCATCATCGTGCGGATCTGGCGGCCGACGGCCGCGTATTTCGCCATGTTCGGCTTCACCACGACAGCGCGCGGGCACAGCTCCAGGGCCTTGAACATCGGCATGGCGGAGCGCACGCCGTCGATGCGCGCGACGTAGCAGCATGTGGAGACGACGCCGCGCTTGCCGCCGCCGACGATCACCGGCCGGTCGCGCAAGGCGGGGTCGTCGCGCTTCTCGACAGAGGCGTAGAAGGCGTCGCAGTCCACATGGGCGATCGCGAGCGCGAACAGCTCGTCATGGGCGACGACGCGTGGCGATCCGCACCCCGGGCAACGGCCAGCGTCGAGGTGACGCTCCGTCAGACAGTCGCGGCAGATCATGCCGCCGCGCCGTTCGTCCGGCGGCCTCACGCCGGCGGCTCGTCCGCCAGCGTCTCGCGGGCGCTCGCGACCGCCTCGGGAGCCAGCCCGGCCTCGGCGCAGAATGCGAGCAAAGCGGGCTCGTCGCCGGTGAGATGTTCGAGGACATGGGCGAGGAACCCCGGGGCGGCGGCGGCCTCGCGCAGCGTGTCGGGGCCAAGGCCGGCCAGAGCCAGAAACCGCTCGCGCCGTTCGTCGTCGACGGCGAGAAATCCCAGGGCGCGGATGGCGAGTCGTTCGGCGCCGTCGCGGTCGCGGGCCGCCGGGCGGGGAGGCGCGGTCGCCGACGCGTCGCGGCGAGGGCTTGGGATGAGGCCGGGCGGCGGCGCGGCCGGGCGGGTCGCCGGATACGATCATCAGAGGGTTTTCCTTTCAGCAAGGTCTTGGTGTTAAACAGATACGGCCGCGCCGACGCCGACGCCAGAGCGGCCCTAACTCCGCTGCGGGACGCGCGATGACCAAAACGGTGCTGATCGTCGAAGACAACGAGTTCAACATGAAGCTCTTCAACGATCTCCTGGAAGCCAACGGCTACAAGACCCTGCAATCGCGCAACGGCGTGGCGGCGGTCGAACTGGCGCGCAAGCACAAGCCCAATCTGATCCTCATGGACATTCAGCTGCCGGAGGTGTCGGGCTTGGAGGTCACAGCCTGGCTCAAGCAGGACGAGGAGCTGAAACATATTCCGGTCGTCGCCATCACCGCTTTCGCGATGAAGGGCGATGAGGAGAAAATCCGGGCGCGCGGCTGCGAAGCCTATCTGTCCAAACCGATCTCGGTGACGAAGTTCCTGGAAACCGTCAAGAATTACGCCGGCGACCAGTGACGGCGGCGAGGAGTTGGGATGACCGCGCGCATTCTCGTCGTCGACGACGTCACCGTAAATCTCAAGCTGCTCGAAGCGCGGCTCACGGCCGAGTATTTCGACGTGTCGCTCGCCATGAGCGGCCCGGAAGCGTTGGCCGTGTGCGGCCAGGGGCGCGTCGACGTCGTGTTGCTCGACGTGATGATGCCGGGCATGGACGGATTCGAAACCTGCCGACGGCTCAAAGCCGACCCGATGACGGCGCATATCCCCGTCGTGATGGTGACCGCGCTCGATCAGCCGAGCGACCGCGTGAAGGGTCTTGAGGCGGGCGCGGACGACTTTCTGACCAAACCGGTCGACGAAATCGCGCTTCTGGCGCGCGTGCGTTCGCTGGCGCGTCTGAAGATGACGCACGACGAATTGCGCGGGCGCGCCATCACCGCCGCGGGGCTCGGCACGACCGCCTTGTTCGAGGGCTTGCTCGCCGACAAGGGCGAACATGGGCGCGTGTTGGTGGTCGACGAGCGCGCTTCGTCCCACCAAAGGCTGGCGGCCGCGCTCGGCGCAAGTCAGCGCGTGGATGTCGAGACAAGTCCCCAAGAGGCGATTTTCCGCGCGGCGGAATCGCACTACGACGCCGTTTTGATCAGTCTCGGATTCAAAGAATTCGACGCGCTGCGGCTGTGCGGTCAATTGCGCTCGCTGGAGCGCACGCGCAACGTCCCGATTATTCTCGTCGCCGATCCCGAGGAGCGCGCGCGGCTTTTACGTGGGCTCGAACTTGGCGTGAACGACTATCTGACGCGCCCTGTCGACCGCAACGAACTCGTCGCGCGGGTGCGCGCGCAGATCAAGCGCAAACGCTTCGCCGACGCGATGCGCGAAACGGTCTACGCCTCGATGGAGGCGGCGATCGTCGATCCGCTGACCGGCGTCAACAATCGTCGCTATCTCGACAGTCATCTCGCCGCGATGCTGGCGCAGGCCTCCGCCCAGCGCAAACCGGTATCGGTCATGCTGCTCGACATCGACCATTTCAAGCGCGTCAACGACACGCATGGGCATGAGGCGGGCGACGCGGTGTTGCGAGGCTTCGCCGCGCGCGTGAAGTCCGCGATCCGCGGCGCCGATCTGGTGGCGCGGATGGGCGGCGAAGAGTTTTTGGTCGCGATGCCGGACACGCCGCTCGACGTGGCTTTGAAGGTCGCCGAACGGTTGCGCGAGGCGGTCGCGGCGACGTCGTTCGCGGTGCGCGACGACCTGACGATTCCNGTCACGGTCTCGGTCGGCGTCGCGACGCGCCAGGACGGCGCGGACGCTGACGAGCTGCTGCGGCGCGCAGATCGGGCGCTCTATCGCTCGAAGTCCGACGGCCGCAATCGCGTCTCCGCAGAAGCCGCCTGACCAAAAGGGCGCGAAAAGCGTCACGCGCGCGTCAAGCTCAACAGTTAAGGTAAAATCGACGCTCTCGGGGCGAGGGGCGACTCTTGCGTTGCGCGCGGCATAGTTTCCAGTAGTTTAACGACATGGAGACGCGACGACGTCGCGGGTTCCGGAAAATACCCTACGGAGCGCTCAGGTCCGCCGCAACTCCTGGGTCCGTGGGGTCGGCCGGTTCAAGACGGAATGGAGTGGCCTCCTCCTATTCCGACTTGGACCGGCCACCTTTTATATATTTCATTGTTATTTCAGATGCATGCCGGTCCTGGCCGCTCGCTTCCGCCAAGATGCGCCATCCATTAGAATGCGGTCGCGTCGACGGCTGAGGAGCAGGGCGCGCACATCGCGCGAATTTCGACATTTTATTTCCGGCCAGAATAAACGAAGCGGCGCAATTGCGGACTTTATTCGCCGCTTCATGTTGGCGCCCGAACGCGAGCCGAGTTTATTCGAGCCGCCAATATTGATCGGACGAAGCGCCGGCGACCTCGCAATCCCAGATCCTGAGACGCGCCCCGGTGTTTCTGGACGCCCCGCCGGGAACGTCGATGCATCGGCCCGACAGGTTATTTCGAATCAGGCCGGAGGGCAGCATGGTCCATTGCTGATCGGTCTGCGATCCGTTGCGGTTGCGGCCGGACAATTCGCAATCGTAGAGGATCAGCGCCGAGCCATTGGCGACGCCGGNGGCGCCGGAGACGTCGATACAGCGTTTCGAGAGGGTGTTGCGGATGAAGCCTTTCGGCAGGAACTCCCACCGTTGATCGGTCGGCGTCCCGTTCGGGTTCTTGCCGGACCGCTCGCAATCGTAGAGCAGAAGCGGCGCGCCGTTGACGGCGCCCGGCGCGCCGGCGACGTCGAGGCACTTGCCGGACAGCTGGTTGACGATGAGCTTGCCCTGCGCCTGAGCCTGGGTCGCGCCGCACGACAGAGCCGACGCCGTGATCGCCGCGGCCGTCAAAAACGTCCTCAAACTCATGCGCCGTTCCCCTTGCGAGAGTCGAATAAGCGTTGTTCGACAGTAGGTTCGCAAAATGGGTGCGTCAACGCGCCGCGCGGCGGCGGCGGCGGCGTGGGCGCGGCTTTCGGTCTCGGCAGGCGGCCAAGAAAAAGGGCCCTGAAAAGGGCCCTTGCGGATCGTCGTCGAGGGCGCGCCGGCGCAGGCCGGCGGGACGATCACTTGATCTTGGTTTCCTTGAACTCGACGTGCTTGCGCGCGACCGGGTCGTATTTGCGGAAGCTGAGCTTCTCGGTCTTGGTGCGGGCGTTCTTCTTGGTGACGTAGAAATAGCCCGTGTCGGCGGTCGACTCGAGCTTGATCTTGATCATCGCCGTCTTGGCCATGGCGTCGGTCCTGTGAAACGAGGGCCTGCGCTACGCCGCCGCTCGGTGCTGAAACGAAATCGGTCGCGCGGGAGCCGAGTCCCGAGCGGTCTGGCGGCAGATGCCAAATCGCGCAGGTCCTGTCAAGGAAAGGGACGCCGACCGAGGCCGCAGACGCTTGGCGAAAGTTCGTCGCTGGCGAACTCAACCCCGTCGCAGGCGATTAAAATGACCTCGCCCGACACGCTGCGGAGCAAAGAGAATTCGCCGCGGCATCTGTCGATCTGCGCGCGCATCAGGCCGCGACCGACATTCCAGCCGTGGCGCTCAATCGCCTCTATCGCGCGTTCGGAGCAGGTCGGCCGGAACAAGCAAGACACGCCCGTGCTGCGCGAAAGGCTACGCTGATAAAGCCGGATGGTCGCGATCGCAGCTTTGGCCGCGGCCCGGTCGAACCGCGCCGGCGCCGCGCCGAAGCGATCGCCGGCGCGCGCAGCCGCGCATACGCATCGAGAGATCACGCCCACAATGTCGCTCGGCAGGCGGATCGCCGTTCCCAAGCATAGACCTCGATCACGGCTTGGGCGTTGCCGCCGCATCCCACCGCCGAAGTCGAGATACGATGATCGTAAGAGACATGGATCAGGCCGTTCGCGCCCGAGCGCTCGGCCGCGAGCCCAAAGTGCGGGTCGCTTCTTCATAAGCGTCCTGAATGGGAAGGCCGGAAGGGCCGGAACAACCGCCAGTCTTGGGCGTCCGCGCGGCGACCGCATGCACCACGCCGATGACGACATAGGGATCGTTAATATTTCCGGCCGCGACCAACATGGAACCATCTCTCCAAAATATACTTCTCTATAGCTCCTCGCGCAGCCGTTTGCGATGCTTTTCGAAATAAAACGGCGCCGGAAGGCGCTCTGAGAAGCCGGCGGCGATGCGCGTCTCCAGCTCCTGCAAAATGATGCGGGTGATGGTCGGCAGGTCGAGTGTCACGGCGTCCTTCAGCGTCATCCAGACCAGATCCGTCAATTCGGTGTCGGGGCCGACGACGCCCTCGACGCGGTGGGCGATGGCGGAGGCGTCGACGGCGAAAAACCGGGCGTCGAAGCGCTTGGCGCGTCCCGGCGGTGTGATCGCGCGGGCCACGAATTGGACGCCGTCGAGGGAGGNGAACAGGCCATGCGCGGCGAAATCGCTCCAGGCGCCCTGCGGCGGCGCCTCGGGCGCGCCGAACTCCTTCGATCCGATCAACAGGCCGGTCTCTTCGAAGGTTTCGCGGATCGCGGCGAGCGCCAGCGCGCGGCCGAGCGTGGCGGAGGGGCGCGACACCATTTTCTGGAGCTTTTCGTCGACCACCGCGCTCAGCGCGCCGGCGACCTTCATGCGGCGGTCGCCCTCCTCGATGCGCCCGCCGGNGAAGACATATTTTCCGGGCATGAATTTGTGGCCGGCGTGACGCTTGCCGAACAGCACCTTGGGCGCGGGCCCGGAGCGGTCGATCAGGATCAGCGTCGCGGAGTCGCGGGGGCGTTGATAGGGGTGGTGGCGAACATCCTCCTCCTTGCTGAGCCGCATCGTCTTTTTGACGGGATCGTAGAGCGGTTCAGTCATGGCGGCGCCTCCGGCTTCCTCTGACGTCTTCCCAACCAGAAGACGGCCGTTGCGGCAAGCGTTCGGCTATGCGTCCTTTTCGTCGGGCGCGCCGCCGAAACCGTGCATGCGCAGCGCCCATTGCAGGCCGATCAGCGCGCCTTTGACGCCCGGCAGCAGCGCCAGACTCATCGCCAAAGCGATCGGCGGCCAGATCAGCAGATGCGTCAGATAAGAGAAATTCTCGACGCGCTCCTCGACCAGCATGATCCCCAGCAAGACGACATGGCCGACGATGGTGATGACGACATAAGGCGGCGCATCGTCGGCGCGATGGCCGTCGAACCGCTCGCCGCAGACGGAGCAGGACGGGTTCACCTTCAGATATTTGTAGAAGAGCCGGCCTTCGCCGCAGGCCGGGCAGCGGCCGCGCGCGCCGCGCCGCATCGCCTGCCAGACGTCGCGCTTTTCGAGGCTGCGTTCGGCGCGCCAGTCGGGCGGCGCGTCCTGCATCGTCGGGCTTTGCGTCATGGCGAAATCCTTATTGGCGGCCGCGGCCGCGACCTTCATGGAGCCGCGCTTGAGCGGCGCGCCGCGCTTGCCGGCGGGTCCGTCGCGGCCGGGCTTGCGCTTGTCGAGGCCGCGCAGCGGGCGGCCGGCGCGCCCGTCCGACAGCATTTCGAAACGCAGCGCGCCGGCGAAGGGCGCGGCTTCGAGCAGGCGCACCTCGACGTCGTCGCCGAGGCGGAAGGTCTCGCCGGTCGCCGCGCCGACAAGCGCATGTGTGCGCTCGTCATAGGCGTAATAGTCGCGCCCCAGCGTGGCGGCGGGGATGAAGCCGTCGGCGCCGGTGTCCTTCAGTTTGACGAACAACCCGGCCTTGATGACGCCGGCGACGCGGCCATGAAAGCGCGCGCCGATCTTGTCGGACAGGAAGCCGGCGATCAGCCGGTCGGTCGTCTCGCGCTCGGCGGCCATGGCGCGGCGCTCGGCGCCGGAGATGTCGGCGGCGATCTCGGCGAGCTGGTCGAGGCTGACAGGCGGCAAGCCGTCCTCGCCGAGGCCCAGCGCGGCGATCAGAGCGCGGTGGACGATGAGATCGGCGTAGCGGCGGATCGGCGAGGTGAAATGCGCGTAGCGTTTGAGATGCAGGC
The DNA here is from genome assembly GCA_013693735.1 of Rhodoblastus sp. Classification (GTDB taxonomy): domain Bacteria; phylum Pseudomonadota; class Alphaproteobacteria; order Rhizobiales; family Beijerinckiaceae. The sequence goes on from CP059255.1 coordinate 2,466,417, forward strand.
CGAAATGCCCGTAATTCTCGGGCGAATATTCGGCCTGCGCCTGCGAGCGCAGCACCACTTCGTTGACGATGGTTTCGTTCTCGGTGTCCTTCACGCGCGCCAACACGCCGTTGAACTGGGCGGNGCGCAGCGTCTGGCCCTGGGCCAGCTTGAGGTTGATCGAGGCCAGAAACTCGTTCAGCGCCTTGATCTTGTCGGCGCTCGGCTCGTCATGGACACGGTAGATCAGGAGCTGGCGCTTCTGCTCCAGCGTCTCGGCGGCGGCGACGTTGGCCTGGATCATGAACTCTTCGATCAGGCGATGGGCGTCGAGCCGCTCGGGCACGACGACGCGGTCGACCGAGCCGTCGGGCTTCAGCAGGATCTTGCGTTCGGGGAGGTCGAGATCGAGCGGCTGGCGGGCGTCGCGCGCCTTCTTCGCGGCTTCGTAGGCGCGCCAGAGCGGGCGCAGCACGGGTTCGAGCAAGGGCGCGGTCGTCTCGTCCGGGCGGGCGTCGATCGCGGCCTGCGCCTGCGCGTAGGAGAGTTTGGCGGCCGAGCGCATCATCACGCGGTGGAAGCTGTGGCGCTTCTTGCGGCCGTTGCGGTCGAGCACGAGACGCACCGCGAGGGCGGGGCGATCCTCATGGGCGCGCAGCGAGCAGAGATCGTTCGAAATGCGCTCCGGCAGCATCGGCACGACGCGGTCGGGAAAATAGACCGAATTGCCGCGCTCCTCCGCCTCGCGGTCCATGCCGGAGCCGGGACGCACGTAATAGGCGACGTCGGCGATGGCGACGGTGACGATATGGCCGCCTTCGTTGTCCGGATCGTCGTCGGGCGCGGCGTGGACGGCGTCGTCGTGATCCTTGGCGTCGGGCGGGTCGATGGTGACGAGGGGAAGGGCGCGCCAGTCCTCGCGGCCCTTGAGCGTGGCCGGGCGGGCGGCCTGCGCCTCCTCCAGCGTGCGGGGGCGAAAGGCGTCGGGGATGCCGTGGGCGTGGATGGCGATCAGGCTGATCGCCTTCTCGCTCTTCAGCGAGCCGACGACGGAGACGACCGCCGCCGCGCTCGGGCCGAAACGGCCCTCTTTGCGCAGTTCGACCTCGACCAGATCGCCGTCCTTGGCGTCGCGGCCAGCGCCTTCGGGCACCAGCAGGTCGCGGTCGGCGCGCTTCTTGTCGACCGGGACGATGCGGGCGAGGCCCTCGCCGCTCTTGCGATAGACGCCGAGCACGCGCGCGGCGCGGCGCTCGATGACGCGGACAAGGCGGCCGAGATAGGGCGGGCCGGAGTCGGGATTGTCCTCGATCTTCAGAAGCGCGCGCTGGCCGACGCNCGGCGGCGGCTCGCCGGGGCGCGGTTTTCGCGGCGCGGGGATGAGGATCTTGGGCGGGACGCCGTGCTCCTCGTCCCATTCGGCGGGTTCTGCGAGGAGTTCGCCGTCGTCGTCGCGCCCGACGATGTCGCAAAGCACGATGGAGGGCAGATGGCCGGCGCGGTGGACGGCGCGGCCCTTGCGGACGAATCCGCCCCCGGCCTCAAGCTCCTTGAGGATGCGCTTCAGCGCGATCTTGCCGGCCGAATCCAGATCGAAGGCGCGAGCGATGTCACGCTTCGTCACGGCCCCGCCGCCTTCCACGCGGGCGCGTTCAATGTAAGAGCGCACCGCGTCGGCGGTGAGGCCGGATGCGTCCGTCGTGGCGCCAGGCGTAGTCATGTCGCGCCGAGAACGTCCCGTTCCCGGGATTTTTCGCCATGTGTCGCGCCCCGCCATCTGAGGTCTCCAAGTGGGGGCACGGGCGCCGGGGCGTCAAGGTCGGGGCTGTCGCCGCTTGGCGGACGTCGTGGAGACGAATCGTCGTTCGGACAGACGATGAGGGCGGATTTCCAGTCGCGCTTGACCGGAACGCGTCTTAGCTGCGGAACCACCACGCCATCGCCAGCGCGATCCAAAGCGGCGCCGGCGCTGCGATCCAGAGCAAAACCAGGGCGCAAGCCTCGCCAGCGCGCCGTCTGCGTCGTTGGGATCGTCCTTGCTCACGTCAGTCCTCCATAAAGCACGCTTCCCAGCGCCAAGGCCAGAAAGCCGAACCAAAATCCGACCTTCGCCGCCGTCAGAAGCGCGCGGGAGACGGATCCAGTCGCGGCGCGCGCATTCCTGCGGCTTCGCGATGCATGCTGACGAGACCCGCCAGATAGATCGCAAACACCAACGCGGTCGCGACCTCCGCCAAGGAAACGAGAAGGGACAGCGCGGTCATCGTTCAGCCTCTCGCTTGAGCGGGGCGACAAGAACTGGAGCGTCGCCGCGCTTGAGCGGCTGCGCCGACGCCATGCGCAGGCTGTCGGCGATGCGACTCGCGCGATCCATGAAAAGCTCCGCCGCTTCGGGCGTGCAGACGCGACCGACGACGCCACGGAAGATCGCCAGCCATCGCAGGAAGTGCGGATCGCCAAGTCGCAGCGGGCGATGGGCAGGAACAGGCTTGCCCTTGTAGGCGCCGGTCATCAGCAACACCGACGACCAGAAGTCGATCATGACGGCGAGATGCGCGGGCCAGCGCGAAGGTTCGATGCGCGCTTCGAAAATCGGCCCAAGAACCTCGTCCGACCGGACCTCGTCGTAAAGCTGAGGACCACTTTTTCGATCACGTCGCGATCAATCCCGCACTGGGCTCCGGGCGCGTTCTGTCGCAACGGGATCGGGCGGGATGCGAGCGCTTGCGGAAGGTCGGCCATCGGGAGCCTCTAAAACATTCATCTCTGATACCTCTTTATGCCGTCCTCTGGTAAAAGCAATATCTTCAGTGCATATTTTTGGTCATGCATCTGACGACCCACACCGACTATGCGCTGCGCGTCCTGATGTTCGCGGCGGCGCGCGCGCGCCGGACGCCCNNCCGATTCTCCGTCGAGGATGTGGCGACGGCGTTCGGCGTTTCGCGCAACCACGTCATGAAAATCGTCCAGCGCCTGGCCGGCGCCGGCTATCTCAAGAGCGTCAGGGGACGGGGCGGGGGACTTGCGCTCGGATGCGCGCCGGAGACAGTGCGCGTCGGCGATCTCGTCCGGTTCCTGGAACAGGATCAGACGCTGGTCGCTTGTTTCGGGTGCGAGGGCGCGTGCAGAATCGGCGGCCAGTGCGAACTCGAAGGAGCGTTGCGCGGCGCGCTTGCGGCGTTCTACGCGCATCTCGATCGCCATACGTTGGCTGATCTCACGCTTGCGCCGCGTTCGCTGGCGCTTTTGGAACGCTATCTCGCGGCGGAATGATTCAAAGCGGGGGCCTCGCTATTGGCGGCGCGCTTCGGGCGCGCGAGGCCTCAAGCGCGATCGGGATGGGCATGAAAGCCGTCCGCCCCGATCGAAAAGGCTTCGAGCGGGCCGGGCGGGCAATTGTCGAGTCGGTCGAGCAGCTTCCAAGGCGCGCGGGCGCCTTGCGTCCAGCGGTCCGACTGCCAGTGCGAGAAATGCAGATATAGAAATTCGCGCCCAGGCGCTCCGGCTGCGGTCAGCTTGCCGCGCCGCCAGAACCAGCGCTGCGGCCAATCGCGCGTGCCGTCGATCCANNCAGGCGCGGGGAGGTTGGTGGAGTGACGTTCGACGAACAGGCCGCCGCCGAGATAGGGCGTGACGAAACGACGGAGATTTCGCACGCCTTTGCGCAGCAAAAACAGCCGTGAAAAGACCTGTTCGTCAAAGCTGACATGCTCGTCGCGTTCGAGCATGTCGCGCCAGCGCGGGATGCGCTCGAACGCGCGGGTCATGCGTGGCGTGTTGCGCAGGATCGAGAGATGGCCCGAAACGATGTCGTCATGGGTGGAGACGATGTCGTGGTCGAGGGTCTCGGGATCGTAGGCGGCGCGAATGTCGCCGTAAATCACGTCGAGATCGCCGAAACCCCAACGCTCGTATGGCGCGCTGACGTCGCGATGAATCCAGCCAAGCGCCGGCTTCAGATCGCAGAGCTTGTAGGCGTCGCTCCATCGCGGCGAGACGCCGAGCCGCTGGGCGACGAGATCGCGATAGGCGGCGAAGCCTATCGTGAAAATCCGCACATTGGCAGGCAGCCCGGCGGGGGCCTCCTGATCCGAGAAAATCGCCCAATCGACGCTGGGATTTCCGGCGCAAGACGCCAGAANAAACCTCATCCACGCCGGCCAGGGGCCGAACCATGTGAGGATCATCAAAATGCTCGGCGCGGCAGACGACATGAGCGACGTGCGTTGTAACGCCTCGGTGACCAAATCGCCGCCACTTTACGCAGCGAAGAATGGAGAGAGCGTGAACGCGCTTTGCGGCGCATTCACGTCATGAATCATCGCGCCTTCGTTTTCGCTTTGGCGCCAGCCGACTTTGTCGCCGGCGCACGTGCGGCGGCGGGCTTGGACGAAGTCTTGATCGCGCCGCCTTTCCCGGATTCCGCGCCCCTTGCCGGGGATTTCGCTTTGGCGGGCGCAGGCTTTTTCGCCGCCGCGGTCTTTGCGGTCGCGAACGCTTTCTCGGTCGCGCTCTTGCTGGACGGCGAGCGGCTCGCGGCGATTTTGGCGGGCTGCGATTTCGACTTCGCCGCCTTGCCGGCCGGCGCCGCGGCGGGCGTCTTGGCCTTGGCGCGCGCGGACGGCGCAGCGGCCTTGGCTTCGATCCATTCGATCGCTTCCGTCAGCGTCACATCGTCCTTGCCGACGCTCTTGGGGATCGTGGCGTTGACCTTTCCCCAATTGACGTAGGGGCCAAAACGCCCCTCGCGAACGGTGATCTTGCCGCCGTCGGGATGCTCGCCGAGCAACCTGCCTGAGGTCGGGGCGGCGTCGGCGGCGCCTGCGCCGCTTTGCTTGGCCTCAATGAGCGCCAGCGCCTGATCGAGCGTGAAGCCGGCGACGTCGGCGTCCTTGGGCAGAGTCGCGTTGATCTTGCCCCAGTTCACATAGGCGCCGTAACGCCCGTCCTTGACGGTGACCTTGCCGCCCTTGGGATGCTCGCCGAGGTCGCGGCCGGGGCCGGGGCGCCGAANGCGGCGTTGCCCGGAGGCGCCCGATTCCTTGGCGACGATCAGGTCGATGGCGCGGTTGGCGCCGATCTCCAGAATGTCGTCGTCGCGGCCGATATTGGCGTAGACCTTGCCATGCTGGACGTAGGGCCCGTAGCGGCCGACGCCCGCCAGAATCGGCGCGCCGGAGGTGGGATGGCGCGCGACCTCGCGCGGCAGCGAGAGCAGCGCGAGCGCTTTCTCGATGGTCAGGTCGGCGGCGACCATGCCCTTGGGAAGGGAGGACCGCTTAGGCTTTTCGCCTTCGCCAAGCTGAATATAGGNGCCAAATCGGCCGTCGCGGAGCGTCACCTCCTCGCCCGTCTCGGGGTCCTCGCCAAGCACGCGCGCGCCAGGCGTCGCGTCGCCGCCCTCGGCGGACAGTTGACGGGTGTATTTGCACTCCGGGTAGTTCGAGCACCCCACGAAGGCGCCGTATTTCGAAACTTTCAGCGAGAGCCGCGGCGCCGCAGGAGGGCAGCCGCGCGGGTCGGACCCGTCCGCTTTGGGCGGGAAAATGTGCGGGCCGAGCAATTCATTGAGATTGTCGAGAATTTCAGAGGTGCGCAGGTCCTTGGTGCCGACGATCGCGCCGTTGAAGTCGCGCCAGAAGTCGCGCAGCACCGACTTCCAGTCGATCTCCTTCTCGGCGATGCGGTCGAGNNCTTGCTCCTCCAGGCCGGCGGTGAAGTCATACTCGACATATTTGGAGAAGAAGCTCTCCAGAAAGGCGGTGACGATGCGGCCCTTGTCCTCGGGGACGAGCTGCTTTTTCTCCAGCTTCACATATTCGCGGTCGCGCAGCACGGCGACGGTGGCGGCGTAGGTGGAGGGGCGCCCGATGCCGAGCTCCTCCATGCGCTTGATCAGCGACGCCTCGGTGTAGCGCGGCGGCGGCTGCGTGAAATGCTGGCTGGCGTCGATCTTGTCCTTCTTCAGAGCCTCGCCCTTGGCCATCGGAGGAAGGCGGCCGCCGTCCTCGTCCTGCTCGTCGTCCTTGCCCTCCTGATAGAGGGCGAGAAAGCCGTCGAACTTCACGACCTGGCCGGTGGCGCGCAAATCCAGCTTGTGGGCCCCGGCGCGGCCGAGAATGTCGACGGTGGTGCGCTCCATGTCCGCCGATTGCATCTGGCTGGCGATGGTGCGCGTCCAGATCAGTTCGTAGAGCTTGGCTTGATCGGGATCGAGATGCTTCGCCATGTCCTTGGGCAGGCGATAGGCGTCGGTCGGGCGGATCGCCTCGTGCGCTTCCTGCGCGTNTTTCTGTTTCGTCACGTATTTGCGCGGGGCGGCGGGCACATACTCGTCGCCGTAGAGCTTGGCGATGGCCTTGCGGGCGGCGGCGACCGCCTCGGGCGCCATGTCGACGCCGTCGGTTCGCATATAGGTGATGAGGCCGACCGTCTCGCCGCCGATGTCGACGCCCTCGCACAGGCGCTGGGCGAGCTGCATGGTGCGGTTGGGCGACAGGCCGAGCTTGCGGCTGGCTTCCTGCTGAAGCGTCGAGGTGGTGAAGGGGGCGCGGGNGTTGCGCTTGAAGGGCTTGGCTTCGATGTCGACGACCGCGAAGGTCGCCACTTCGAGCGACTTCCTAAACTCCTCGGCCTCCTTGCCGGAGCCGATGTCGAGGCGGGTGAGCTTCTTGCCGTCGGCGCCGACGAGACGGGCGACGAAGGGCGCGCCGGCCTTGGTGCGCAGATGCGCCGCCAGCGACCAATATTCGCGCGCGACGAATTTCTCGATCTCCAACTCGCGATCGCAGACGATGCGCAGCGCCACCGACTGGACGCGCCCCGCCGAGCGCGCGCCCGGAAGCTTGCGCCAGAGCACGGNGGAGAGATTGAAGCCGACGAGATAATCAAGCGCGCGGCGGGCGAGATAGGCGTCGACCAGCGCGCCGTCGATCTCGCGCGGGTTGCGCATCGCCTCCTGAACGGCGTCCTTGGTGATGGCGTTGAAGGTGACGCGCGAGACCTTCTTGTCCTTCAGAACCCGCTTGTTCTTCAGCACCTCTAGAACGTGCCAGGAGATCGCCTCGCCCTCGCGATCAGGGTCGGTGGCGAGGACGACGCGGTCGGTCTCCTTCACCGCGGCCGCGATGTCCGACAGCCGCTTGGCGGACTTCGCGTCCACCTCCCACAGCATCTTGAAATCGTCGTCGGGGTCGACCGAACCGTCCTTCGCCGGCAGGTCGCGGACGTGGCCGAAGGAGGCCAGAACCTCGAAGCCCTTGCCGAGATATTTGTTGATCGTCTTGGCCTTGGCCGGGGATTCGACGATGACGACGGTCATTGAGCCATCCAGATGCGCAGGCCCGACGGCGGCGGCGATGGGGTGATCGCCGGGCGCGAGCCTCTCGACATTTCCATTGCAGACGCCGGCGCCCCAGCCGGTCGGGCGGCGAAAATGGGGATGAAGGCGGGGAAGTCAAATCGGGGGCGCGGGCGGTCAGCCCGTCGCGCCCTGCGAGACCGCCGAGAATGCGGCCAGCGCACGCTNCCGACTCGCAGCAAGGTCGAGCATCGGGGCAGGGTAGTCGAGGCCGGCGCGCAGCGCGGGCGGCGCCGTCCAGGGTTTGTGAATCCATTTCGCCGAAAGGCCCGCCAGTTCGGGGACCCAGCGGCGCACATAGTCGCCCTGCGGATCGANACTTTCGCCCTGCAACACTGGATTGAAGATGCGGAAATAGGGCGCCGCGTCGGCGCCGGAGCCCGCCACCCATTGCCAACTCGCCGCGTTCGAGGCCGGGTCGGCGTCGACCAGCGTGTCCCAGAACCAGTCCTCGCCGACGCGCCAGTCGGTCAGCATGTTCTTGATCAGGAAGCTTGCGACCACCATCCGCACGCGGTTGTGCAGGAAGCCCGTCGTCCACAATTCGCGCATCCCGGCGTCGATCAGCGGAANTCCGGCGCGGCCCTTGCGCCAACGCGCCAGCGCCGCGGCGTCNNGGGCGGGGCCCAGGAAGGCGTCGAAGCGCGGATTAAAATTCTTCGTCGGCAGGTCGGGCCAATGAAACAGCAGGTGGTAGGAGAATTCGCGCCAGCCCAGCTCCGCCTGGAACTTCTCGACGTCGCGCCACGGCGCCTCGCCGGACTGCGCGGCGAGGCCGGCGGCGTGAAAGACCTGCCGGGGCGAAATCTCGCCGAATCGAAGATGCGGCGACAGCCGCGAGATATGCGGGCCGGCGGGAAAATCGCGGCCCGCGGCGTAGCCGGACAGCCCCTCCGAAAGGAACGCCGCGAGGCGCGTGTGCGCTCCCGCCTCGCCCGCAGTCCATGTTTCACGCAGACCTCCGGCCCAATCTGGCGCGCGGGGCGTCAAAGCGAGATCGTCGAGCGCGACGCGGGGCGGGGCTTCGCGTGGCCAGTCGGCTGCGATCAGGCGCGCCGGAGCCGGCGTCGGCAAGGGCGGCGTTCCCGCGAGCCGCGCCGCCTTCCAGAACGGAGTGAACACGCGAAACGGGCGGCCTTCGCCGGTCATGACCGTCCAGGGCTCATAGAGAAGGGATGCGTTGTAGCTTTCGGCCGCGAAGCCTTGCGCGCGGAGCGTCGCCTTGAGCGCCGCGTCGGCGGCGCGGCCGGGCGCGTCATAGCGCCTGCTCCAAACGATTCGTCTCGCGCCGGCGGCGCGCGCGAGCGGNNGAATCAGAACGCCTGCATCGCCGCGCAGCAGGTCGAGCCGTCCGCCCTTTTTCGCGAGGTCGTCCGACAGCGCGCTCAGCGAGCGATGGAGCCACCATCGCGACGCGCCGCCGAGCGGTCGGCGGCCATGTCCTTGCTCTGCGACATAGACGGCGAGAATAGGCTCATCGCCCAATGCGGCGAGAGGCGGATGATCGGCGAGGCGCAAATCGTCGCGGAAAAGCAGCAGCGACGTCATAACGTCTCCCAACTCGGACGCGCCCCATCGGCGCGTCGAGCGAAGATAGGGCGGCGACAGCCGTTGGAAAGGCGCGTCGCGGCGTCGGAACACGCGAAACCCGGTGCGGAGGCTCCGTCCTGTCGCGTCGCGACGACCCCATCGCGGCGGCGGGCGCGTCTGGCGTCGGCCTCGTCTCCGTCGGATCGCGCCGGCGCTGTCGCAGATATGAAAAAACCGCCCGACGCGAGGCGTCGGGCGGTTTGAAACTGGCTCCCCGAGCAGGACTCGAACCTGCGACCATTCGATTAACAGTCGAATGCTCTACCAGCTGAGCTATCGGGAAAAGCTCTTGCGAGGCGCCGCCGTATAGCAAGCTCGAACGGCCTCGCCAAGCGAATTTGCCCCGCCGCGCAACTTTGTCATTTCCACGCGAGGCGGACGCGTCGCGCTTGCGGTCGCGGCCGATGTCTTGCTATGGACGGGCCGTCCCGGCGCGTTCGGGGCGGGGCCTCGTGGCGGAGTGGCTACGCAGAGGACTGCAAATCCTTGCACCCCGGTTCGATTCCGGGCGAGGCCTCCATTCATTTTTGTCGCGCCGTTTCGCACCCGATGGTCGCGCCGGCGGCGCTGGGAAGGGCCGGGACATGTCCGAGACCGCCGCCGCCGCGCCTCATGCGCCCGCGCAATTCGACGCTCCCTTCGGACCTTCCGTCGATGGTCCGGCGCGGGATCGCGGACCTTTGCCTGGCGATCCTCATAAACTCGATTCCTTCGTTTTCTCGCGCCCGACGATCCCCGCCGGATGATGGCCGATCGTCGGCTGCGGCCTTTCGGCGTGTTCGACGCCAAGGTTCTGGCGGCCTTCGACGCCGTGCCGCGCGAGCGTTTCGTCGCGAAGGAGTTCGTTTCCGTCGCCTACGCCGACACGCCGGTGCGTTGCGCGGCCGGCAGGCGTCTTCTCCTGGCGCCGCTGATTCTCGGTCGAATGTTGCAGGCGGCCGAGATCAAGCCCGCAGATCGCGCGCTCGACGTCGCCGGCGGCTCGGGCTACTCCGCGTGCGTGCTCGGGCGACTGGCCGCCGAGGTGACGGCGCTCGAAAGCGAGGCGCTCGAAACGCCGTTCGAGCTTGGCGACAACGTGACCCGCGTCGTCGGACCGGTCACGGAAGGGGCGAAGACGAAGGGACCCTTCGACGTGATCGTGATCAACGGCGTCATCGAGGTCGCNTCGAAGGCGCTGCTCGAGCAGCTCGCCGAGGGCGGAAGGCTCATCGCGCTGGAGCGTCAAGGCGCGGCGGCGCAAGGCGTGCGCTACGTGCGGAACGGCGAATCCGTCAACCGCCGTCTGGAGTTCAACGCGTCGGGGCCGCTTCTGCCGGAATTCGCCGCTCCCGCCGGTTTCGTGTTCTAGGCGGTGTCGCATTCGCGACACGCCGTTAAACATTAGACACTTCTGTTATAACTTTGGCTGGATTCGCGGCCCGGCAGGACAAGTTTTGCGCGCCGATTCATGCATCCGGAGATAACCGGAGCGGACGGTCGCGCGGATGGAGCCGGGGCACCGGCGTCGCCGTGCAGGTGCAGGGTGCGTGCGCCGAGCTTCAGGCGCGACGGGGTGATTGATGATTCGCTTTCCGGCCGGCAAGACCATGACGGGCGCGTTTCTCGCGCTGGCGGCGTTCGCCTCGCCGGCGACGGCGGAGACGCTGGCCGGGGCGATGGCGAAGGCCTATGGCTCCAATCCCGACCTGAACCAGCAGCGCGCCAGCGTGCGCGCCACCGACGAGAACATCCCGCGACAAATGTCGGGCTGGCGTCCGCGTATTTCGGCCACCGGCGACGTCGGCGCGCTCCATACAGAAAGCGCAGGTTTTCCGGCCCGTGCGTCGAATGGCGGGTTCAACACGCTCCCGCGCGGCGTCGGCTTGCAGGTCCAGCAGAATCTCTACAACGGCAACCGCACCGTGAACGGCGTCAAACAGGCCGAGTCCGGGGTGCTCGCCGCGCGCGAAACGTTGCGTAACACGGAACAAACGGTGCTGCTGAACGCGGTGACCGGCTACATGAACGTGTTGCGCGACACGGCGATTCTGGGCCTTCGGCGCAACAATATCGAGGTGCTGGAGCAGCAGGTGCGCCAGACCCGCGACCGCTTCAACGTCGGCGAGGTGACCCGCACCGACGTCGCGCAGGTGGAGGCGCAGCTCGCCGGCNNGCGCGCCGACGCGCTCACCGCGCAGTCGAATCTGTCCTCTTCCCTCGCCACCTACCGGCAGGTCGTAGGCGCGCCGCCGAAGAATCTCGCGCCGGGCAAGCCTATCGAAAGGGCGCTGCCGAAATCGGTGTCCGTGGCGGTGGCCTCGTCCCAAACAGAGCATCCGCTGATTCAGTCCGCGATGCACAGCGTCGACGCGGCCGAACTGAACGTGAAGCTGGTCGANGGGCGGCTGTTGCCCACGCTCGGCCTGACGGGCACTCTCGCCAAGCGTTGGGACGCGTCCGGCGTGTCGGGCGCTCAGACCTTCAGCGCTCAGGCCGTCGCGACGCTCACGGTCCCGATCTACGAGGGCGGCGAGACTTACGCCCGCGTGCGCCAAGCCAAGGAGCAACTGGCGCAGGCGCGGCTGCAAACCGACGTCGTGCGCGAGCAGGTGCGCGCGCAGGTCGTCTCGAATTGGGGGCTCTGGGAGAATTCCCGCGGCCAGCTTCAGGCGGCGCAGGCCCAGGTGCAGGCGGCGGAGATCGCGCTGGCCGGCGTGCGCGAGGAGGCCAAGGTCGGCCAACGCACGACGCTCGACGTATTGGTGGCCCAACAGACCTTGCTCAACGCCCGCGTGGCTCTGGTGACCGCGCAGCGTGATCGCGTCGTCACCTCCTACGCGGTGATGAACGCGATGGGGCGCTTGTCGGCCGGCAAACTCGGACTCTCGGTGGCGAATTACGATCCCGGCGTCCATTTCGACCAGGTCAAGGGCAAGTGGTTCGGCTTGCAGACGCCGGACGGGCGTTGACGCGCCGCGCCGGACCGGCGCGACTCGAACCGAGGCGCCTCGTTCGCCATCCACAGCAATAGCTTTCCACATCGGAAGCGGCGGCGCGGACGCGTCGCGCTTGCGCCTCGCCGGGCGGCGCGACTATTCCTCAACGACGCGTTAACGGCCGAAGCGAATCGCTTCGGCGCCCATGCGGCAGGGAGCGTCCCGCGTCATGAGTTCTTCGACCTCTCCTCAGCATGATCGCATGCTCGCGCAGCAACGCGCGCACGAGCCTTCGATGGAGGAAATCCTCGCCTCGATCCGGCGCATCATCGCCGACGACGGACAGGCCGCGCGCGCCGAAGCGCCGCCGGTCGCGGAACCTCCACGGCCCGAATCGCCGTTCCGGCCGGCCGCGGTGCGCGATCGGCGTTCACAGAGGCGCTGGCGCGCCCGGCGCCCGCGGAGACCGTCCTCGCCCCAAACCGACCCGCCAACGTCGAGCCTGCGAGTTTTGCGCCGCAGGCGCCGCGCGCGGAAAATTTCGAAGCGTTGTCGGCGCGGCTGGGCGCGCCGCGCGGCGAGGAGACGGCGACGCCCGTCTCGGCGTCGGCCCCGGCGCGGGCGGAGGCTTTCGACGTCGGCGAGGCCATCGTTCAGGCCGTGACCGACGACCTTGCGACAAGGCCGCTCGCCGTGGCGTCGCCTCAACCTGTGGCCGAAGCGCCGGCGATGTTGTCGCGCGAGGCCGACGCCGCGGTGGCCGCCCAGTTCGGCAAGCTGTCCGAGGCGCTGCTCGCCAACAACGCCCAACGTCTCGACGAGATGACGCGGCAGATGCTGCGTCCATTGCTCAAACTGGCTCGACGACAATCTGCCGGTGCTGGTCGAGCGGCTGGTGCGCGCCGAGATCGAGCGCGTGGCGCGCGGCGGGCGCTAAGCGGACTTCCCGTTTCGGACCTTACGAGGCCGTCCCGTCATTGACAGGGGCGGCCTCAGGCGTTTTCTAGCGGCCTTTCCCGCACACAGCCGGCGCACAGCATCATGATGGAAAAGACGTTCGATCCCGCAGCCGTGGAAGGCCGCATCGCCGCCGACTGGGAGCAGGCCGGCGCCTTCAAGGCGGGCCGGCCGGAGCGCGCGAACGCCACGCCCTATTGCATCGTGATCCCGCCGCCTAACGTCACCGGCTCTCTGCATATGGGCCACGCGCTCAACAACAGCCTGCAGGACATTCTGTGCCGGTTCGAGCGGATGCGGGGCAAGGACGTGCTGTGGCAGCCGGGCACCGACCATGCCGGCATCGCCACGCAGATGATCGTCGAGCGCCAGCTCGCCCAGGCCGGCGAGCCGGGCCGGCGNGGAGCGGGACGCGAAAAATTTCTGGAGAAAGTGTGGGCGTGGAAGGCCGAGTCGGGCGGCGCCATCGTCAACCAGTTGAAGCGGCTCGGCGCCTCCTGCGACTGGTCGCGCGAGCGGTTCACGATGGACGAGGGCCTGTCCGAGGCGGTGCTCAGCTTCTTCGTGCAGCTTCACGACGCCGGGCTGATCTACAAGGACAAGCGGCTGGTCAACTGGGACCCGAAGTTCCAGACCGCGATCTCCGACCTTGAGGTCGAGCAGGTCGAGGTGAAGGGCCATCTGTGGCACTTCGATTATCCGGTGGTCGACGAGGCCGGGCGCGAGACCGGGCAGATCATCACTGTCGCCACGACGCGGCCCGAGACGATGCTGGGCGACACGGCGGTCGCGGTGCATCCGACGGACGAGCGTTACACGGCGCTGGTCGGCAAGCGGGTCAAGCTGCCGCTGGTCGGGCGGCTGATCCCGATCGTCGCCGACGAGTATTCCGACCCCGAAAAGGGCACCGGCGCGGTGAAGATCACGCCCGCGCACGATTTCAACGATTTTGAAGTCGGCAAGCGGCATAACCTGCCCAAGATCAACGTGCTCGACGCCGAGGCGCGGATGCTGGTCGGCGATCTCGACGGCGACGACGCGCAGATCGCCGAGGTGCGCGCGCTCAACGGCGTCGACCGCTTCGAGGCCCGCAAGCGCATCGTCGCGATGATGGAGGCGCGCGGCCTGCTGCGCGAGATCACGCCCAACGTCCATATGGTTCCGCATGGCGACCGCTCGGGCGTGGTGATCGAGCCGTGGCTGACGGATCAGTGGTATGTGAACGTCAAGCCGCTGGCCGAGCAGGCGATCGCCGCCGTGCGGGGCAGCCAGACGCGCATTCTGCCGGAGGCGCGCGAGAACGAGTATTTCCGCTGGCTCGAAAACATCGAGCCGTGGTGCGTTTCGCGGCAATTGTGGTGGGGCCATCAGATTCCGGCCTGGTATGGGCCGGACGGCGATTACGTCGTCGCCCATGACGAGGCTCAGGCGCGCGAGAAGGCNGAGAGCCAAATGGGCGCTGACGTCGCGCTGACGCGCGATCCCGACGTGCTCGACACCTGGTTCTCCTCGGCGCTGTGGCCGTTCTCGACGCTCGGCTGGCCGCAGGACGACAGGGACGTGGCGCGCTTCTACCCGACCGACGTGCTGGTGACGGGTTTCGACATCCTGTTCTTCTGGGTGGCGCGCATGATGATGGCGGGCCTGTTCACGCAGAAGACGGTTCCGTTCCGCACCGTCTACATTCACGGTCTGGTGCGCGATCAGCACAACCAGAAGATGTCGAAGACCAAGGGCAACGTCATCGACCCGCTGGTGATCATCGACAAGTTCGGCGCGGACGCGCTGCGCATGGGGCTCGCCGCNCTCGCCTCGGCGGGGCGCGACATCAAGCTCAGCGAGCAGCGCATCGAGGGCTATCGCAACTTCTCGACCAAGCTGTGGAACGCCGCCCGTTTCGCGGAGATGAACGGTTGCGCGCGCGTCGCCGGGTTCGATCCCAAGTCGCTGAATTCGACGCTGAATCGCTGGATCGTCGGCGAGGCGCAGAAGGCGGCCGAGGAGGTGACGGGCGCGCTCGAAGCCTATCGCTTCAACGACGCGGCGGCGGCGGTCTACCGCTTCATCTGGAACGTCGTCTGCGACTGGTATCTCGAACTCGCCAAGCCGACGCTGCAAGGCGCGGACGGGGCGGCCAAGGACGAGACGCGGGCGACGACCGCCTGGGTGCTCGACCATGCGGCGGCGCTGTTGCATCCGTTCATGCCCTTCATCACGGAGGAGNNCTGGCGCATCAAGGGCGAGCAGGGCCCCAAGCGCGACAGCCTGCTGGCGCTGGCGGCCTGGCCGACCCGNACCGGGCTGATTAACGCGCAAGCCGACGCCGAAATCGGCTTCGTGGTCGATCTCATCTCCGAGGCGCGCTCGGTGCGGTCGGAGATGAACGTGGCGGCGGGCGCGCAGATTCCGCTCGTTCTGGTCGGCGCCGACGCCGGGCTGCGCGGCATGGTCGAGCGCAATCTCGACACGTTGAAGCGGCTGGCGCGCCTGTCGGAAATCAGCTTCGCGGAGGCCGCGCCGGCGCAATCGGCGCAGATGGTGGTGCGCGGCGCGCTGGCGGCGCTGCCGCTCGAAGGGATCATCGACCTCGCCGCCGAGAAGGCGCGCCTGGCGCGCGAGATCAAGAAGCTCGAAGGCGAGGTCGCCAAGGTCGACGCCAAGCTCGGCAACGCCGATTTCCTCAAGCGCGCCAAGGAGGAGGTCGTCGAGGAGCAGCGCGAGCGGCGCGCCGAGGCGGCCGGGCGGATCGCCAAGATGGCGGCGGCGCTGCAACGGCTTGGATGAGCGAGATTGAGGCTTGTGGCGTATTGCCGCATCGCTCACCATGAGTCAGCGACAGCGTGGACCTGTCCCCAGCGACGAGGCGAAACGAGCCATGAGCTTTTGAGGAAAGACGCAGGGCGCGCCGCCTTCCTGTTCGCCGCGGTGGCCGGCGCGTCGACGACGCTGACCGCGGCCAGCGCCGGCGCGCAGGAGCGGCCTTATATGAAGGTCGGGCCGTGGCAGATTCTCAAGATCGACGACGCCGGCAAATTCAGCCGCTGCACGGCGTCGATGACCACGAAGGCCGGCATGGTGCGCATCCACCAGATGGCCTCCGGCGCCTGGGTTGTCAGCATTCCGCGCGGCGACGTCCCGAGAGGAACGACCGTGGCGGGTGGCTGGAGTTCGGCCGACAGTCCGCGCCGATCACGGTGCTGGCGGACAAGTTCGAACGAGCGTCCTTTCCGCTCGACCGAGGCATGACCGACGCCTTCAAGGGGCTCGAACGCCTTCAGGTCAAGGTTCTTTCGAAGACCTATGTCTGGCAGCTGACCAACACCGGCGCCGCGATGGGCGCGATCGAGGAATGTCGCTTCAAGGCGCTGCGCAGTTGAGGCGCAGGCCGTCGCGACGCGCTCGGCCCGCGTTCATCCGCCGGTCGCGGCGTCGAACAACAATTTGACGTTCAAGATCACGATCACCGCCGCGACCGCCACGGCCGCGGCGGTCGACCAGCGCGGCGCGCGCAGCGGACCCATCAATTGGGTCGACGCGGAAAACAGGATCAGCGGGACGATCGCGAAGGGCAGGGCGAAGGACAGGACCACCTGCGACAAAATCAGCAGCCGCCCGGTCGCCTCTTCGCCGAAAACGAAGATCGTGGCGACAGCCGGCGCGATGGCGACGAGGCGGGTGACGAGCCGCGTCGCGGCGCGGCTCAGGCGCAAGTTGATAAATCCCTCCATCACGATTTGGCCCGACAAGGTGGCCGTGACCGTGGAGTTGAGGCCGCATCCCAGAAGAGCGAGCGCGAACAGATGGGCGGCCAGCGTCGTGCCAAGCAGCGGCGCGAGGAGGGCGTGCGCCTGCTGGAGCCNGACGACGTCGGTATGGCCCTTGGCGTGAAAGGCGGCGGCCGCAAGCACGAGGATCGAGCCGTTGATCAGCAGCGCGAAGCTCAGAGCGATGGTGGAATCCAATGTGGCGAAACGGATGGCTTCGCTTTNTTCTCCCAGGGTTGGGCCGACGGCGCGGGTCAGCACGGCGCCCGAATGCAGAAAGAGGTTATGCGGCATGACCGTCGCCCCGAGGATGCCGAGCGCGAGATAGAGCATGTCGCGGTCAGTGAAGAGAGCGGCGGGCGGAAGCAGTCCGCGGGCGATTTGCGCCAAGTCGGGACGGGCAAGAATCGNCTGTCCGGCGAAGGCCAGCGCGATGACGATCAGCAGCGCGCCGACGAAGGCCTCCAGCCAGCTGAACCCAAGACGTTGCAGGGCGAGAATGAGGAATACGTCAAGCGCGGTGAAGGCGACGCCAAAGAGCAAGGGCATGCCGAAAAGCAGTTGCAGGCCGATGGCCGTGCCGATCACTTCGGCGAGATCGGTCGCGACGATGGCGGTTTGGGCGATCGCCCACAATCCGAACGCGACCGGTCGGGGATATCGTTCTCCGCAAAGCTGCGCGAGATCGCGGCCGGTGGCGAGCGCCAGGCGCGCGCTGAGGGATTGCAGGAGGATCGCCATCAAGCTCGACAGCGCCGCGACGAACAACAGCGCTTCGCCAAATCGTGACCCGCCAGCGAGCGCCGTCGCCCAGTTTCCAGGGTCCATATAGCCCGTCGCGACGAGATATCCCGGTCCCACGAAGGCGAAAAACCGCCGCAGCCGCGAG
Source organism: Rhodoblastus sp. (assembly GCA_013693735.1). Classification (GTDB taxonomy): domain Bacteria; phylum Pseudomonadota; class Alphaproteobacteria; order Rhizobiales; family Beijerinckiaceae. The sequence goes on from CP059255.1 coordinate 2,483,877, forward strand.
CCCTCGACCGGGATCGACCGGAACGATTCTCCAAGGCTGCCTTTGAGCGGCGCAGCCTGATCCGGCGTGCGGGCGGGGGCGTTCACGTGGCGCTCTATCTTGGTCGGCCGCGAAATGCGATGTGACGGCGGCTCCAATATGTAGCCTTGGCTACAATTGGCAAGAGCCCGCGCCTTCGCGCACGAAAATTTTGACGCGACGGGCGGCCGCGCCGCGTTCGCAAGGCGCGGACGCCGTGCTAGCAGCGGGGGCGTGGAGCGGCGCATGATCGCGAAAGCACAGACCCAGACTGCGGCCGAGGGCTTGCCGCCGGTGGCGGCGCAGGCCCGCCGTTTCGGAAAAGCTCGGTCCGCGCAATCCCATGCGCGGATGGAGGACTACGCCGAGCTTATTTCGGATCTGATCGCGGCGCAGGGCGAAGCCCGTGCGACGGACATCGCGCGGCGTCTGGGCGTCTCGCACGCCACGACGATCAAATTTCTGGCGCGGATGAAGGCCGAAGGCCTCGTCACGTCGCAACCCTATCGCGGCGTGTTTCTCACCGCCGCCGGAGCCGCGCTCGCGGAGCGGACGCGCAAACGCCATCGGCTGGTCGTCGATCTTCTCGTCGCCGTCGGCGTGCCGCAGGATGTGGCCGAGGCGGACGCGGAAGGGATCGAGCATCACGTCTCCGACGCCGCCCTCGCCGCGTTCGCGCGGTTCGTCGACGCTCGGTGAGTCCTGCGCGCTCCTCGCGCGGGGCGCGTGACTTGCCCGCAACACAGCCGGCAGATCTGCGCCGTTTCCCGCAAAGGCCTTGCGCGCGGCGAGGCTGGGCCTCAATGCAGCCATAAACCGGGCCGTAAGCTCGCTCATCCAGAAACGACTGGAAAGGCGAAGCTTTTCAGACGTTCCGCAGGGTCGCGACGCGATCGGCGTGGGCGGTTTCGAAAGCGGCGGCGTCCCGGGGACAGGGCCGGGACGAACGTGACGCCGGTCCTCAACCGGTCGTTCAGAGGCGAATGCGATGATGGTCCGGGTGGAACGTTTGCAAGGACGCGGCGGCGAAGCCCGCGCGGTCTTTCTCGCGCCGACCGGCCGGCGGTCGTCGTCACAGAGTGCGGGTCGATGATGGGTCGTGGCGTCGTGCGTTTCGCTTTCATTTGCGCCGTGTGCGCGCCCGGCGCGCTGCTCGCGTCCGCTGGCGCCTTCGCCTTCGACGGCACCCCGACGCCGGGCGACGCGCCGATCGCCGGCGATCACGGCCGCTTCGCCTCGCCGCAGCAGGCGTTCCGCCGCGGCGTCGAGGCGTATCAGTCGGGCGACGTCGCTCAGTCTCTCCCGGCGCTGAAATACGCCGCCGAGGCCGGCCATCCTTTGGCGCAGTGGAAGCTCGCCAAAATGTACGCGGACGGCGACGGCGTTCCTCACGACGACTACAAGGCGTTCCAATACTATTCCCGCGTGGTCGAGAATTTCGACGAGGACGCCGGCGCCGTGCGCGACCGCTCCTTCGTCTCCAACGCCTTCGTCGCGGTCGGCGTCTATTCCTTGAAAGGCATCGGGCCGCGTCTGAAACCTGACCCGCAACGCGCGTTCGACATGTTCCGCTTCGCCGCCACCAATTTCGGCGATCCCAACGCCCAGTATCATCTCGCCCGTATGCTGCTTGACGGGACGGGCGTCGCCAANAACACGCAACAGGCGGCGCGTTGGCTCAGTCTCGCGGCCGAGAANAACCACGTCGCCTCGCAAGCCCTGCTTGGCCGGATGCTGTTTAACGGCCAGGACGGTCTGGCGCGGCAGCGCGCACGNGGGCTCATGTGGTTGGAGTTGGTGCGCGGACGCGCGGACCCGGCCAAGGACAAGTGGATATTCGACACCTATAACGAGGCCTCGGCCGCCGCGAGCGAATTCGACCGCGACGCCTCCAAGGTCTTCGCGCAACGCTTCGAGGCGCGCGGCGACTGACGCCGACCAAACGGCGCGCTATCTGAACTCGACCCGCACCGGCACGTGATCGGACGGCTTCTCTTCGGCGCGAAGCCGGGTGTCGACGTCGACAGAGATCAGGCGATCGGCGGCTTCCGGCGACAGCAGCGCGTGGTCGATGCGGATGCCGTCGTTCTNTTGCCAGGCGCCGGCCTGGTAATCCCAAAACGTATAAACGCCGGNATCCGCGTTCACGGCGCGCAGCGCGTCGGTCATCCCGAGATTGAGCAAGGCGCGAAAGCGCGCTCGCGATTGAGGCTGGAACAGCGCGTCGTCGACCCAGACCTCAGGGCGCTTGGCGTNCGACGGGCTCGGAATGATGTTGTAGTCGCCAACCAGCGCGAGCGGCTCCTCCAGCCGGAGCAATGCGCTCGTGTGGGCGATCAGGCGGTCAAGGAAGGCGAGCTTGTAGGNAAATTTCTCGGTTCCCAGCGGATTGCCGTTCGGCGCGTAAATCGAGGCGACGCGCCAGAGGCGGCCGTTTTCGTCGGGGATCGTGGCTTCGAGATAGCGGGCCTGCGTATCATCGTCGTCGCCGGGCAGTCCGGCCCGAACCTCCGCGAGGCGCTTCGACAGGATCGCGACTCCGTTGAAGCTCTTTTGGCCGTGCACGGCGACGTTGTAGCCCAGCGACTCGACTTCCTCGCGCGGAAACTGCGCGTCGAGGCATTTCAATTCTTGCAGACACAGCACGTCCGGCGTCGCATCGCGCAGATAGGCGAGCAGGTGCGGCAAGCGCATGCGCACGGAGTTGACGTTCCAGGTGACGATCCGCACGAGACGCTCCTGCCGTCGGCCGGGCGGCCACCATGCCCGCGCGGCGCGTTCGCGTCACCCCCAGCGGCGATGCGCCCACATCCATTGCGNAGGAGATTCGCGCACCCAGTCCTCGAAGCGGCTTTGCAGGATCTGCGTCGCGGCGGCGACGTCGGCCTTGCGGTCTCCGTCGCGCGGGATGGTCAGCTCTTCGGTTTCGATGCGAAAGCGAACGCCCGGCAGGCGCACGACGCGGGCGGCGTAGAGCGGAAGGTCGAGCGTGCGGGCGAGGAGCGCCGGGAAGGGCGTCGACGGCGCGAGGCGCCCGAAAAATTGCGCCGGAACGCCGTTGCGGTCGCGCAAATCCGCCAGAATCGCGAGCGCGCCGCCGCGTTTGACGTAACGCATCAACGCGGTGGCGGTGTCGGGCGCCTTCGGGTAGAGGCCGCCCGGATAAAAGGCCGCGCGCAATCCGGTGACATAGGCGTCGACATAGGGATNTTTGATCGCCTGATAGACGCCGGCGAGGTTGAGCCCGGCGCGCGGCGCGCCGGCGGCCGCCAACTCCCAATTGCCGAAATGCAGCGAGGCGAGCACGACGCCGCCGGGCGCNNGCGGCGCGCAGCGCGTCATAGGTTTCGAGGGGGCGTAATCGAGCCGGCCTTCCGCGACGATCCGATCGAGATGAAACGCCTCCGCGAAGGTTCGGCCGAGCGTCTCCCACATGTCGCGCGCGATGGCGTCGCGCTCGGCGTCGGATTTTTCCGGAAAGGCGAAGCTCAGATGCGCCAAGGCGCGTCGGTGCCGCTTCAGGCGCGGCGCAATGGCGCGCCATAGCGCACCGGACAGATTNNCTGACGCGGTCTCGACCGGAAGGGCGCGAATCAGCGCGGCGAGCGCCCGGAAGGCGCCGTATTCGGCGAAGTAACGCAGGCGTCGCAGGGCGGGCGGCATGTCCGGTCAATGTCGGCCGGCCGCAGCGCCGGGCTGGCGGGTGATCGCAAGCGCGACGCGGCGCGTCAAGCGGTGCGGCCGACCCGCGCTCAGCCGCGCGGAGCCGAGGACGACATGAAGGCGTCGACGCCGCTCGAAAGCAGGCGGCTCAGCAGGTCGATCTGAGCCTCGATCGTTGGGCGCGACACATCCCTGAAGCGCGCGTCCATCGCGACCGACACGACGCCATGCAATGCCGCCCAAAGCGTTTCGACGAGGAGCAGTTTCTCAGGGGAGTCGACCGGACGGCCGAGAACGGCCAGCGCCAGATCGCGAAAGACCAGCGCCTGAGCCTCGCGATACCAGTCCGGATAGGGTTTGCGATAGGTCGCGCGATATTCGAAAAGACTGCGCCAGGCCAATTCGTTGGCGAAGGCGAAATCAATATAGACATGCGACAGGCGCCGAACCCGCTCGCCGACCGGAAGAGCCGGATCGAGCGCGCCGCCGAGATTGGCGGCCGCCGCGCCGGCTGGATCATCGTGCGCGAATTGGCGCGCAGAATCAGCTCATCGAGGTCCGGGAACACGTTGTAGATGGCGCCGACGGAGCACGCCGCCGCCTGGGCGACCCGGCGCGCCTGAAGCGCCGGCAACCCTCGGTCGCCAGCAGCGTCCAGGCTTCGTGAACAAGGCGCTCGCGCAAACGTGCGCGGCGCTCTTCCGGCGAGAGATCGGACGGGGCGGGGAGGGCGTCAGATCTGCGGACTCGTCCGAGGATGATTCCGAGTGAGCGATCATGGCCCAAATTCAGAGAATGTCGGCTCACGGTCAACCCTGACCTCCGAAAGGGTTGATTTCCGCCGCCGAGCGCGTGCATCTGCGCCCGCACGAACACAGGAAACACATCGATGCGGAACGGCCCCGGTTTGCGAATTGACGGCGTGGCGAGCGCGGCGGCGACCCGCTCCGAGGTCGCCGCCGGCGCGGCGGCCCTGATAGCGCGCACGGGGACGACTCCTGGCCTGGCGACAGTTCTCGTCGGCGAGGACCCAGCGAGCCGCGTCTATGTCGCCGCGAAGCAGAAGGCCGCCAAGGAGGCCGGATTTCACTCTGAGCAGCACAATTTAGCCGCGCAGACGAGTCAGGCCGANGCGATGGCCTTGATCGCCCGGCTCAACGCCGACCCGGCGATCCACGGCATTCTCGTGCAATTGCCGCTCCCCAAACATCTCGATTCAGGCGTCGTGCTCGACGCCATCGCGCCGCAGAAGGATGTCGACGGCTTCCACCCGATCAATGTCGGGCGTGTCGCGACCGGCGACGCGCGCGCCATCGCGCCATGCACGCCCGCCGGGGCGATGATCCTGATCCGATCCGCCGCCGCGACGCTNGGCCGCAGCCTCGACGGCCTCGACGCTGTGGTCGTGGGGCGCTCCAACATCGTCGGCAAACCGATGGCGCANACCCTCCTGGCGCACAACATGACCGTGACCGTCGCCCATTCGCGCACGCGCGATCTGGCGGAGACGGTGCGCCGCGCCGACGTCGTGGTGGCCGCGGTGGGGCGCGCCAAAATGATTCAAGGCGACTGGATCAAGCCCGGCGCGATCGTCATCGACGTCGGCATCAACCGAATCGCCGCGCCGGAACTCGGCGTCGACGCGCAAGGCCGGGAAAAGACCCGGCTCGTCGGCGACGTCGATTTCGCTGCGGCGGCGCCGCATGCCGGGGCGATCACGCCGGTTCCGGGCGGCGTCGGACCGATGACCATCGCCATGCTGATGGCCAACACGCTCGCAGCGGCGCAGCGTGCGGCCGGCGTTTAGGGTGCGGCGTCGCGGCGCTTGAGCGCGCGACGCGGCTCGGCTAGGCCAAGCGCGGAGCATTCGCAGCGTCGGTTCGCGCGGCGGCGTCGACGCGCCGCGCCGGGACGCCGCAAAAGCCGAGGAGACCGCCTTGATCGGACGTCTGAACCATGTCGCCATCGCCGTGAGGGATCTGGCGGCCTCGACCGCGCTTTATCGCGACACGCTCGGGGCGAAAGTCTCCGCGCCGCAACCCGAGCCCGCGCATGGGGTGACGGTCGTCTTCGTCGAGCTGCCCAACACCAAGGTCGAGTTGCTGGAGCCGCTCGGCGCNAATTCGCCGATCGCGAAATTCCTGGAAAGNAATGCGGACGGCGGCATTCATCACATTTGCTATGAGGTCACCGACATTCTCGCCGCGCGCGATCAGCTGAAAGCNGAAGGNGCCCGCGTGCTCGGCGACGGCACGCCTAAAATCGGCGCGCATGGCAAGCCGGTGTTGTTCCTCCATCCGAAAGACTTCAACGGAACGCTCGTCGAACTGGAGCAGATCTGAGGCCTCGGGGCGTTTTGCGACCCTCCTGGATCGGAAAACGCCCTACGGTTGCATCGACGCATCATCTTTGTCCGCCAAATCTATGTCCGCCAAGTCCGCAACCTGGTGGCATGACGCTTTAGCAAACGGCTCTGAATAGCGGCGCGACCGTCGACGTCGCGTCCGTCGCGCATGATTTCACCGCAGGCGGCGGCCAAGGTCCGCCGCGGCGCAGCGCGTCAGTCCAGCCCCGCGGCGATGGCGCGCACAAGGCGCTCCAGCTCGGCGTCAATGCGGTCCATCGGCGTCGCCACGAGGCGCTTCTGAAAGGCTAGCCAGACGACGCCGTGCACGGCCGAGAACAGCGTCGCCGAGGTGACGGCGCGGGCGCTGTCGTCGGCGCCCGGCATCAGGGTCGCCAGCGGCTCGCGGATATGACGGAACAGCGCCATCGATTCGCCTGCGGCCCAATCCGGCGGCGGGCGGCCGCCGCCGCGCTCGAAATCGAACAGGGCTCGCCAGAGGTTTTCGTTCTCCGAGGCGAAACTCCGATATGCGAGCGCGATCGCCACCAGATGACGTCCTGCCGATTCGCGCCCGGGACGGGTCGTTCGCGTCGCCTCGCGCGCCGCCGCGTCGAGCGCGACATCAAGGCGAGACAGCGTCCGCGAGGCGACGCGCAGCGCCAGTTCGTCGAGATCTTCGACCAGATTGTAGATCGCACCGAGAGANNCGCCGATCTCGCGGGCGAGCTCCCGCGCCTTCAAACCCGCCAAACCCTCGCGAACGACGGCTCGCTCGGCCGCCTCGATGAGGGCGGCGCGCTGTGCAAGGCGTCTGTCGGCGATTCGGGAAGACATGCGTCAACCATAGCGCAATTAAGCCTGAACCTCGTTCAAAATTTATCTTGAACCTCGTTCAAAATGGGGTAGGCTGCCATTGTGAACGGCGTTCAATTTCACCGCCGCTCAGCAGGGAGTGAAAACGATGTTCAAGACCTTGCTCACTTTAATGAAAGGACGAGCCGCCTCGGCCGCCGAGCGGCTCGCCGAGGAGAACGCTCTGGCGATTCTCGACCAACAGATTCGCGAAGCCGGGGCCGGATACGAGCGGGCGCGCAAGGCGCTGGCTTTGGCGCAGGCGCAGGCCGAGCGCGAGGAGGCGCGGATCGCCGGCGTCGTCGCGCAGATCGCCGATCTCGAAGCGCGGGTCGAGGCGGCGCTCGACCGGGGCGCCGAGGCGATGGCGCGCGAGGGCGCGGAGGCGATCGCTCGCTCGAAGCCGATCGCGACGCCGCCCGCGAAGCCCAGCGCGGCGTTCTCGCGGAGNGCGGCCCGTTTGCAGGCCAGAACCGTCGCGGTGGGGCGCCGACTCGCCGATCTCGAACGCGGACGCCGCATCGCTCGCGCCGCCGACGCGGTCGGGCGCACGCGCCGCGCTGCGGACGAAGGGTCGCTCGCCACGGTCGGGGATGCGGAGGCGACGCTGACGAAATTGCGCGAACGCCAACATCTGAAGGACGCCGAGGCGGACGCGCTTGACCGGTTCGATCCCGAGAATGCGCCCAAATCCGCCGCCGAGCGGATGGCCGAGGCCGGCTTCGGCCTCGCCTCGCCGACCGCCGACGATGTGCTGACGCGCCTCAAGGCGCGGCGGGCCGACGCCGCCTGACGCGCCCTTTCGCAACGCAGTTTCCCAATCCTTCCCAAACATCGAGGAGACAACAATGGCTACGATTTCGAATTCGACCCCGAACCAGCCTCATTCCGCGAGCTGGGTGTCGTTCACCTACGCCGGCTTTTTCGGATCGCTGGCGCTGCTGGGGCTGGGCATCTGGTCGCTTCCNCTCGATTGGTGGGCGCGCGGTTACTTGGCGATGGGGATCTTCCTGCTGGTCCAGTCCTGCATCACCATGACCAAGACGATGCGCGACAATCACGAAGCCGCCAAATTGATCAACAAGGTGGAGGAAGCGCGCACCGAGCGCCTGCTGATGGAGGTGGGCCGGACCTGAGCCAGCGTCGGCGCTCGCCGGAGCGCCGGCTGGCCGGGTTCGGGCCAAAGGTCCGAGCGGTCGCAACGAGACATCGGACGCTCGAAAAAGGTCGCGACCTGTCAGGTCGCGACCGCCATTCCATACGGGCCGATCCAGCCTACGAACGCCTCAGGCCGGCGGCGTCAGGGGAAGGGATTCGGACGCGCCGCATCCGGTTCCGCGAGCTTCGCGCGCGCCGCTCAGTAGCGGCGAATGAGGCTGACGAGCTTACCCTGAATGCGAACCCGGTCTGGCCCGAAGATGCGGGTCTCGTAGGCCGGGTTTGCCGCCTCCAGCGCCACGGCCGCGCCTTTACGACGAAGGCGCTTGAGGGTCGCCTCCTCATCGTCGATCAGGGCGACGACGATGTCGCCGGAATCGGCGGAATCCTGACGGCGGATGATCACCGTGTCGTTGTCGAGAATTCCCGCTTCAACCATCGAATCGCCGCGCACCTCCAGCGCGAAATGATCGCCCGCGGCGAGCAGATCGGGCGACACGGGGATCGTATGCGTGCGCGATTGAATGGCCGAAATCGGCGTGCCGGCGGCGATGCGGCCCATCACCGGAATCGACACGACGTCCGGCGCGTCGGCAGCGACAGGAGCGACGGGGCGGCGCACCTTGCCGAGATCGCCCTCGATCACAGCGGGCTCGAAGCGGCCGCGCGGAGAGGCGGGCGTCGCCGATTCCGGCAGACGCAGGACTTCCAGAGCGCGGGCGCGGTTGGGCAGACGACGAATGAAGCCACGCTCCTCCAACGCCATGATCAGCCGATGGATTCCGGACTTCGAGCGCAGATCGAGTGCATCCTTCATTTCGTCGAAGGACGGCGGCACTCCGCTTTCTTTAAGGCGTTCGTGAATGAAGCGAAGTAGATCGTTCTGCTTTCGGGTGAGCATCGTGCGTCCCTCGCTCCCGTCGCAGTCTGCGACTCAAACATTTCGTGAACGAGACGCTATCTGTTCTCTACCTGTTCCGCAAGAACGCACACGCCAAATTGAAGCGATCATGCGCGAATTTAAAGCGGAATCGCCCGACACGCCGTCCCCGCCGCGGCGGCGGNGGCGTGGGGAGCGCGCAGCAACAACGCGTCCGATCCCGCAAGAGCGCGCAGCACGGAGGAATCCTGCATCGGCAGCGGCGTCACGATCCATCCCGATCGTTCCAAACGGCGCGCGCGCAGATAGTCTTGTCTTTCGTCGTTCGGTCCGACATCGCAGCCTAGACGCGCGGGGCGGCTGGGATCGTCGCCGGCGGCGGGATCGCCCTGCATCGCGCGCAAAAGCGGGACGAGAAAGAGGCGGGCCGTCACCAGCGCCGAAACCGGATTGCCGGGAAGGCCGAGAACGCGGGTCGCGCCTATCCGACCGAAGGCGAGCGGTTTGCCGGGGCGCATGGCGATGCGCCAGAAATCCGNCTCCATGCCGACGTCGGCGAGCGCCTGGCGCACGAGGTCGTAGTCGCCCACCGACGCGCCGCCGATCGTGACCAGCACGTCCGGGCGCGACTCCAAAGCGTCGCGCAGCGCCGCGGCGAGACGCGTCGGATCGTCGGGCGCGATCGGAGCGAGGGTCGGCTGAGCGCCGGCATCGCGGGCGAGAGCGGCGACGCCAATGTGGTTCGACGCGACGATCTGATCCGGGCCCGGCTCTCGACCCGGCTCGACCAGTTCGTCGCCGGTGGCCAGGATGACGACGCGCGGCGGTCGGGCCACCGGGACGCGCACGTGGTTCATCGCCGCGGCGAGGGCGATCGCCGCCGGAGACAGTCGAGCGCCCTTGCGCAGCAACACGGCGCCGGCGCGAAAATCCACGCCGGCCGCGCGGACATGGCGGCCGGCGCAGACGGGATCGAGGATCGTCACCGTCGCTCCGTCGTGGGCGGCCTTCTCCTGCATCTGCACCGCGTCGGCGCCGCGGGGCAGCCGCGCGCCGGTGAAAATGCGCACGGCCTCGCCTTCGCCCAGCACCCCGTCAAAGCCGCGCCCCGCAGCCGAGACGCCGACCAGACGCAGGACGGCCGGCGCGCTCGCCAGATCGGCCGCGCGCAACGCATAGCCGTCCATCGCGGACACGGCGACGGGCGGTTGGTCTCGACGCGCGGCGAGATCGGCCGCGAGCGTGCGGCCCGCCGCCTCCTGGAGGCAGACGCTCTCCTGGCCAAGACGCGAAACGCCGGACAGGATGCTGGTCAGAGCGTCTTCGACCGGGAGCAACGCCATAGCCGTGTCACTCCGCCTTCCAGTCGCCGGAAGCGCCGCCCGATTTCTCCAGCAAGCGGATTCCTCNGATCCTCATGGCGCGGTCGACGGCCTTGGCCATGTCGCACACGGTGAGGCAGGCGATCGAAACCGCGGTCAGCGCCTCCATCTCCACGCCGGTCTGGCCAGTCACTTTCGCGGCCGCGACGACGCGAACGCCCGGCAGGGCCGGATCCGCCGTCACATCCACGGCGACCTTGCTCAGCGCGAGAGGATGGCAAAGCGGAATCAGTTCGTGCGTGCGTTTGGCGGCCATCAGGCCGGCGATGCGGGCGACGCCGAGCACATCGCCTTTCTTGGCGTCGCCAGCGACGATCATATCGAAGGTCGCGCGCGCCATGACGACGCGTCCCTCGGCGACGGCGCGGCGCGTGGTCGCGGCTTTGTCGGACACGTCGACCATCCGGGCGTCGCCGGCCGGGCCGATATGGGTGAGGCCGCCCGCATCGCGCGCCATGCGGGGTCAGCCTTGCAGAAGCTTGCGCGTCGCCGCGGCGACGTCGGACTGACGCATCAGGCTCTCGCCGACGAGGAAGCAATTGACGCCCGCCGCCGCCAGGCGGCGCAGATCGGCGTTGGAGGTCAGCCCGCTCTCGGCGACCTTGATCTTGGAGCGCGGAATACGCGGCGCGAGCGCCTCGCTGGTCTCCAACCTGACGTCGAAGCTGTGCAGATCGCGATTGTTGACGCCCACAAGCGTGGTGTCGAGACGCAGGGCGCGTTCGAGTTCGCGCTCGTCATGCACTTCCGCCAGCACGTCCATTCCCAGATCGTGCGCGGCGACGTTCAGCGCCCGGGCAGCCTCGTCGTCGACCGCGGCCAGAATGATCAGAATGCAATCCGCGCCCCAGGCGCGGGCCTCGTAGACCTGATAGGGGTCGTAGAGGAAGTCCTTGCGCAAGGTCGGCAGACCGCAGGCCTTGTGCGCCTCGGCGAGAAATTCGGGCGCGCCCTGAAACGAGGGCTTGTCCGTGAGGACGGACAGGCAGGCGGCGCCGCCGGCCTCATAGGCGGCGGCCAAAGCCGGGACGTCGAAATCCTCGCGTATCAAGCCCTTGGAGGNGCTGGCCTTCTTGATCTCGGCGATCAGCGCGAAGTGGCCGGCGTTGACCTTGTCGCGGATTGCGCGCGCGAAACCGCGCGGGGGATTCTGCGAACGGATCTGGCGCTCCAGCGCGGAGCGCGGCATGCGCACTTTCGCATCGGCGATTTCGCGGCGCTTATAGGCTTCGATGCGGGCGAGAATGTCTGTCATTTTTGTCGTTCGTCATTCGATGCGGGGCGGCGCGGCGTCGAACCGGTCAAGCGGGAAGGCCAGAGTTGCTGTGCTCGACGAGCTTGTCGAGCGTCGCGGCGGCCGCGCCGGCGTCCAGCATCACCGCGGCGAGGCGCGCGCCTTCCTTGAGGTCGGGCGCGCGTTCGGCGACGACGAAGCTGGCGGCGGCGTTCAAAACGGCGATGTCGCGATAGGCGTTGCGCGCGCCCTNTAACACCTCGCGCAAGGCGCGGGCGTTGTGGTCCGGGTCGCCGCCTTTGAGCGCTTCGCTCGGCGAACGCGACAAGCCGGCGTCCTCCGGCGTGATCTCGAAACGGCGGATCTCGCCGTTGGCCAATTCGACGACCGTCGTCGGGCCGGTCACAGTGATCTCGTCGAGTCCGTCGGAGCCGTGCACCAGCCACGCGCGTTCCGAACCGCATGCGCGCAGCACCTGCGCCATCGGTTCGAGCCAGGACGGCGCGAAGGCCCCGGTCATCTGGCGTTTGACGCCGGCGGGGTTGGAGAGCGGGCCGAGAATGTTGAAGATCGTGCGCGTGCCCAGTCNCACACGTGCTGGGCCGACATGGCGCATCGCGGCGTGATGGGTCTGCGCCAGCATGAAGGCGATGCCGGCCTTGTCGAGGCAGGCGCGCACCTGCGCCGGCGGGAGGCCGACCTTGACGCCGAGCGCGCTCAGCACGTCGGAGGTGCCGGATTTCGAGGAGGCGGCGCGGTTGCCGTGCTTGGCGACGGGCACGCCGGCGGCGGCGACGATCAGCGCGGCGAGCGTCGACACATTCCAGGTGCCGGCGCCGTCGCCGCCGGTCCCGACGATGTCGATCGCGCCGGCCGGCGCGTCGACGCGCAGCATTTTGTCGCGCATCGCCGAAACCGCGCCGACGATCTCGTCGACCGTCTCGCCGCGCACGCGCAGCGCCATCAGAAATCCGCCCATCTGCGCCGGCGTGACCTCGCCTGACAGCATGTCGTCGAACGCCTGCCGGGCCTCGTCGCGGCTCAGCGCGGCGCCGGTGGCGACCTTCGCGAGCAAGGGTTTGAAGGCTTCCATTTCGGCTCCGGCGGGCGTCAGGCGCCGACGNNACGCGGCGCGGCGGCGCGCGTTCCAGTCGGCGGCGAGGTCGAGAAAATTCTTGAGGATCGTGCGCCCGTGCTCGGACTGGATGCTCTNCGGATGAAACTGAACGCCGTAAATCGGCTTGTTGCGATGTTGCAGCGCCATGATCAGGCCGTCGGTCTCGGCGATCTCGACGAGGTCGTCCGGCAAGGTGTCGCGCTTCACCACGAGGGAGTGGTAGCGCGTCGCCTGAAACGGCCCGTTGACGCCGCGAAAGACGCTCGCGCCTTCGTGGTGGATCGCGCTCATCTTGCCGTGCATCGGCGCGGGCGCGCGCACGACGTCGCCTCCAAACGCCTGGCCGATGGATTGATGGCCCAGGCAAACGCCGAAGATCGGGACGCGGTCCTGAGCCTTGGCAATCACATCGAGGCAAATTCCGGCCTCAGTCGGCGTGCATGGGCCCGGCGAAAGGACGATGGCGTCGGGCTCCTCGGCAAGAATCTCCTCGGCTGTCTTTTCGTCGTTGCGATAGACTTTCACGTCGGCGCCGAGCGCCCCGGCTCNGTGCACCAGATTCCAGGTGAAGCTGTCGTAATTGTCGATCAGCGTGACGGAAGGCATGCGCGCGCCTTTATCCCTTGCGAAGAGCCTCGATCCTTTTCGGCCGGGCCGGCCAAGAGGTCAAGCGCGGGGAAATCCGCGAGCGATCGCGCACATCCCGCCCCAGAGGGGCTGCGGCGAGAAGGCGCGGGCGCGCGTCATGGTTAGGGCTTGATGAACGAGTAGACGGGGTGTTTGGAGGAACTCGCATGCACCGACCTTTCACACGGCGAATGGCGTCCCTGTTCGGCGCTTTGGCGGCCATGTCTTCGCATCCCGCGTTCGCGCAACCGCAGCGGATGCATGACCGTAGGCGCGATGACCATGTGTCAGGACGGGCGCATGAGCATGGGCGGCATGTGGTTCGCGCCGCCGGCGCCGCCGCTCAACGGATTCGTCATCCAGAACCAGATCGGGCCCGGCGAAACGGCCAGCTGGTCGGCGCGCGAGTTCGTCAATCCGGACGGATCACGGACGCAACGCTGGGAACGAACGGTTCGCGGCGCTGACGGCGTCGAGCGTCGCGAGGTTCAGGAGCGCGTGATCTTCCCGGACGGACGCGTCTGCGCGCAGGACGGGCCGACCCTCAAGTGTTCGTGACGCGTTGACCGCGGTCCGCGACGGGGGCTTGCCGCTGCGCCTCGTCCGTGGCTTGCTTGCCGCCTCCAGATCAGTCGGAGCGGGCAATGGCTGGGTTTCGGCGCTTCTTGTCGCGATTTTCATCGCGTTGTTGATCTATACGGCGCAGGTGATCGCCCATCACGGTTGGGATCTTTTGCCGACGTTCTTCGGCGACATCGCGCGCATGGGCTGGCCCGGACAGTTCAACTTCGACTTCATGTGCATGTTGTCGCTGTCGGCGCTGTGGGTCGCCTGGCGGCATCGCTTCAGCGGCGCGGGCATGGCGCTCGGCCTTCTGGCGCTGGTGGGCGGCTCGCTGTTTCTGTCCGCCTATCTGCTCATCGAAAGTCTGCGCGCGAAGGGGGACACGCATGTCCTCCTGCTCGGAGCGGAGCGCGCCGGGCGGGGCGCTACTGGCCGCGTTTGACGGCGCTGGCGAAGCGAACCGCCTCCTCCGCGGCGCGGAACAGCGCCTGCGCCTTGTTGACGCATTCCTGCTGTTCGGAGGCGGNGATTGAGTCGTAGACGACGCCGGCGCCGGCCTGAACGTGCATCTTGCCGTCCTTCACCACGGCGGCGCGCAGCACGATGCAGGTGTCCATGTCGCCCGAGGCCGAGAAGTAACCGATGCAGCCGGCGTAAATGCCGCGCTTGTCCTTCTCCAGCTCGTCGATGATCTGCATCGCGCGCACCTTGGGCGCGCCGGAGACGGTGCCGGCCGNGAAGCCGGCGGACAGCGCGTCGACGACATCCCGTTTCGGGTCGAGGTCGCCCTCGACGTTGGAGACGATGTGCATGACGTGGCTGTAGCGCTCGATGAAAAAGCGGTCGGTGACGCGCACCGAGCCGATGCGGGCGACGCGGCCGACGTCGTTGCGGCCGAGATCGAGCAGCATCAGATGCTCGCTGCGCTCCTTGGGGTCGGCGAGCGNCTCTTCGCCGAGCGCCTCATCCTCCGCGGGCGTCTTGCCGCGCCAGCGGGTGCCCGCGATCGGGCGTATCGTGACTTTCTCGTCACGCACGCGCACCAGAATCTCGGGGCTGGACACCACGATCTGGAAGTCGCCAAAGTCGAGATAGCACAGATATGGCGAAGGGTTGACGCGGCGCAGCGCGCGGTAGAGCGCGAAGGCCGGCAGCGCGAAGGGCGCGGTGAAGCGCTGCGAGAGCACAACCTGGAAAATATCGCCGGCGCGGACATATTCCTTCGCCGCGTCGACCATGCGCAGAAATTCGGCCGGCTCGGTGTTGGAGGCCGNGGGCGTCGCGACGAGACCCGGATCGGGGTTGTCAAGGCCATGCGGCGTCGGGCCTTCGAGCGTGGCGGCGACCGCGTCGAGGCGNNATCGAGCGCGCTCGTAGGCGGCGCGGGCTGCGACGCCGGGGTGGGNGCGCACGGNGGCGACCACAATCATCTCGTCGCGCACCGAGTCGAACACCAGCATGATCTGCGGGCGGATCAGGAACGCGTCCGGCACGCCGATCGGATCGGGCTTGGCCGGGGCGAGGCGCTCCATCTGGCGCACCATGTCGTAGCCGAGATAGCCGAACACGCCGGCCGACATAGGCGGCGTTCCGGCGGGCATCTCTATGCGCGATTCCGCAAGCAGGCCGCGCAAAGCGTCGAGCGGACGGCCGGGGCAGGGCGCGAAGGCGTCGCGGTCGCGCGCGTAGGACCGGTTGATCTCGGCGCGATCGCCGACGACGCGGAAGGCCAGGTCGGGATCGAGGCCGATCATCGAGTAACGCCCGCGCGTGGCGCCGCCTTCGACCGATTCGAGCAGGAACACGTCGCCTTTGCGCCGGGCGGAGAGCTTAAGGAACGCAGAGACCGGGGTCTCCAGATCGGAGACAAGACGTAGCGTGACGAGGCTGGGGCGTCCGGCGTCATAGGCCGTCCGGAGCTCCATAAGGCGTGACATGCATCGGCGCGGCCTTAGTTGTCGCCGGCGCCGAACATCGCGCGATCGATGGCCGGGCGGTCGAGCGTCACTTTCGCCTGTTCGCGCAGCGAAGCGACATATTGCTGGGTGACGTCGCCGACGAGCTGCTGGGTCAGCGTCTTGGAAAGCGCCTCCGCCTCCTTCGACTTCGCGTCGAAGGCGGGCGCGACCGAGGCGCGCACCACGANAAGCGTGCGCCCGCCGTCGCCGGACTCAGCGGAGCCGACTTCGCCGACCTTCACGTTGAACGCCTGGGCGACGGCGCCGCGCGACAGGCCGGGCGGAGCGGACTCGCGGCGCACGTTCTCCACACGCTTGACGTCGAGGCCCTCGGCCTTGGCGACCGCTTCAAACGCCTCGCCGGCGCGCATTCTGGCGAGCATCGCGTCGGCCTTCTGGCGCAAGCGGGTG
Source organism: Rhodoblastus sp. (assembly GCA_013693735.1). Lineage (GTDB taxonomy): Bacteria > Pseudomonadota > Alphaproteobacteria > Rhizobiales > Beijerinckiaceae. Next base: position 2,500,088 of record CP059255.1, read on the forward strand.
ACGATCTGCTGCTCCTTCCAGCCGGCTGCGACCTGATCGCGCACCTCGTCGAGCGTTCGATCGCGCGCAGGAGCGACGCCAAGCACGTCGAACCACACATAGGAATGATCCTTGGCCGATATGACGTCGTTGTCGACGCCGACGTCGGAGGCGAAAACGGCGCGCAGCAAACGTTCCGGCTCGGGAAGGCCCGCCACCGGCGCGCCCTTGGCGTCGCGGCCGGCCATGTCGAGAGCGTCGATGACGCGGGGCGTCAGGCCCACGGATTTCGCCGCCTCGGCGAGCGGCCGCCCGGCGGCGCGCTGATCCTCGATGCGATCGCGCAGATCGCGCACAGCGTCGCCGGCCTTCTGGAGGGCCAGCTCCTGGCGGATTTGAGGTTCCGCCTCGGCGAAGCTCTTGGTTTGCCCCGGCTGGACCTCCATGACCTTGAGGATCGCGTAGCCGAACTCGCCCTTGACGACGCCGCTCGTCCCGCCAGGCGGCAATTTGAAGCCGGCTTCGGCGATGGCCTTGTCGAAAATCTCTCGTTGCGCCTTGAGACCGAGATCGGCCTCCTCGGGCTTGATCGATTTGTCGGCGAGGAGCTGTTCGAAGCTCGCGCCGGAGGCGAGCTTGGCGGCGGCCGCGGTCGCCTCGTCCTGTGTCTGATAGACGATCTGCATGAGGCGGCGCTTCTCCGGCGCCCCGAATTTATCCTTCTGCGCGTCGTAATATTTGCGCGCTTCTTCGGCGGGAACGGCGTCCGGTCTGGCGGCGTCGGCCGGCGTGACGACAAGCAGGGCGATCTTGCGCGACGCGGGGCGCGNAAGCTCCGCCTTGCGGAGATCGANAAAGGCCTGAAGCTCCTTCTCGGTCGGGGCGGCGATCTCGCCGGCGGCCGAGGNGGGCAGCGTCGCGACGTCGAGCGCGCGCGTTTCGCCACGATAGCGCAACACCGCCGCCAAAAGCGCGGACGGCGCGGGCAAGTCGCCCGCCACGGCCTCGCCGATCTCGCGACGTGTGTAAAGCGCGCGCTGCTCTCGCACGAAGGCCTGCTCGTTGTAGCCGGCGTCGCGCAAAGCGGCGTCGAAGCGGGCGCGATCAAACTGGCCGGCGGCGTTCTTGAAGCTGGGATCGTCGCGCAGGGCGGCGGCGATGGCGGCGTCGGACATGGTGAGACCGAGAGCGCGCACCTTCTGGTCGAGGGCCGATTCGTCGACGATCCGGTCCAGCACGCTCTTGTCGACGCCGAGCTGCCGGGCCTGCTCATTGTTGATGGCGCGCCCGAACTGCCGCTGAAGGCGGGTCAGCTCGTTCTGATAGGCCTGACGCATCTGGTCGCCGGTCAAGGTCACCGCGCCCACCTGGCCGACCTTGTCCGATCGGAAGCCGCGGATCATGTCGCCGATTCCCCAGATCGCGAAGCTGAGGATGATGAAGCCCATCACCACCGTCATGATGGCGCGGCCGACCCAGTTCTTCGTGATGACGCGAATGCCGTCGAGCATCGGCCCGGGGCTCCATTTAAAGATGAACGGTCGGGGCTTTTAACCAGCCTCGGCCGCTTTGCATAGCTTCGGCCGAAGCGGGATCGGCCCGCGCCGTTCGGCCGTATGGCGCGGCGGGCGCGCTCTGCTAGGCCAGCCGCGGGATTTTCGCCAAGGAGCAGACCATGACCGCCCCGCGTCCTCTCGTCGCCGGAAACTGGAAAATGAACGGCCTTCTGGCTTCGCTTTCCGAAATCGACGCGATCGCCGCCGGCGCAGCGGCGGGCGAGGGCGGACGGGCCGACCTCGCGATCTGCCCGCCGGCGACGCTGATCGCCGGCGCGGTGTGGAAGACCGCGGGACGGCCGCTCGCGATCGGCGGTCAGGATTGCGCTCCTAAGGTGTCGGGCGCCCATACAGGCGACGTCTCCGCGCAGATGCTGAAGGATCTCGGCGCGGTCTATTGCATCGTCGGCCATTCGGAGCGCCGCGCCGACCACGGCGAAACCGACGCGGTCGTGAAGGCCAAGGCCGAAGCGGCGCTGGCGCAGGGCCTCGTGGCCATCGTCTGCGTCGGCGAAACCAAGGACGATCGCGTCTCGGGCAAGACGCTTGACGTGGTGGGCGGCCAGCTCAAGGGCTCGCTTCCGGCCGGCGCCAGCGCCGCCAGTCTGGTGATCGCCTATGAGCCGGTCTGGGCGATCGGCACCGGCTTGACGCCGACCGCCGCCGACGTCGCGGAGGTCCATGCTTTTCTGCGCGCCGAACTCGTCAAGGCGCTGGGAGAGGCCGGAAACGGCGTGCGCATTCTTTACGGCGGCTCCGTGAAGCCCTCGAACGCCGTCGAATTGATCGGCGTNGAAAACGTCGACGGCGCGTTGGTCGGGGGCGCCAGCCTGAAAGCGTCGGACTTCTTCGGGATCGCCGCCGCTTACCGGTGACGCGTCGCACTCCGCGCGCCGCCCCGTGTGGCGGCGCGGCGCGCGTGGGTCGGCGCGCTCAGGCCAAGGCGGGCGTTCCTGTCGCGACATGGAACGTGCAGCCCGCATTCGCCAGATCCGCGAGCGAGGCCGTAAATTGCATCTGCATCCCTGAGCTGGCTCCGTTGGCGTTCCACGGATTGTCCAGCGTGATCGTCCCGGCGTCGAGATTCACGTTGGTGACCGCGTACATGTGGCTGCCGGCCAAGTTCAGCCACGGGGCGGATCCGCTCGTGCTCAACAGCACGTCCTCGCGCGCGAAGAAGGCGTCGTAAAGCGTCCGCAGGAGGCCGCCGCGCGCCGCGGGCGTCGTGTAAGAGCCGGCGTAGTAGTCGACCGCCGACTGTCCCGTGATGGCGGCCAGGCCATTGTCCCAGCCGCCGTCGATCGCATGCCAGGCGTTGACGCCGTCGGTCAGCGCTCGGAACTCGACATAGGCCTTCTCGACGATTTCGGTCCAGATGGAGCCGGACGACGCGCCTGTGTCGAATTCCAGCGAGGAGCCGCTGGCGTAGCGCAGACCGCCGCTCATGGTCGGCATGGAGCTGTCGACCGTGATGTAGACATTCTGGCCGTTTAGGTGGAATTGGACAGTGTAGACGCCGCCGCCGTCGTCCGTGATCATGTTTCTGATCAAGGACGGATTCTGCAACGCGGTCTCGGCCAAAGCCGAGAGGAAATAGCAATCGCCGGCCGCGCCCTGATTGACGTCGGTGAATTGTGGCCCGGCGTCGGAAAAAGCGGGCCGGTCTGCATCTGGTAGGCGGCGGCGTAATGGGTTCCGGCGAGGGACGGGTTGTCGGTTCCCAGAAACCATTTGCCGATGAGCATCGACATCTGGAGTTGGGTCGACGTCGCGCTCAGGTTTCCGAGCGGGACCGAGGCGGAGGCGCCGCCGTTCCACCGCGCGTTCGCGGCGTTTCCAAGCACGACGTTGTCGAACAGCTGTCGCACCATCTCCGAGGTTTCGATGCGCGTTCCGGCGGCGGCGTTCAGCCGATAGGCGACGGTGGTGAGCGGAGAACTCGCCCGTCGTGACGCCTCCGACGCTGACGTTTTGCAAGAGCGTGCGCGCGGCGGCGAAAGTCAGCGGGCCGCCCGCCGTCAGTCTCGCGAGATCGGACATGACGCGATCGTAGTCGGTCGGCGCGGGCGTGCGCAGCGCCGTCACATAGGCGGCGGCGGCGGCGTTCATCGCGCCGAGCTGCGCGCTCGTGATGGCGGCGATCTGCGCCGGGGTCATCGACCGCAATTCGGCGACGGTGACGCCGTTCAGGCCAGCGTCGGAGAGCAGGTCGAGATGGCCGGCGACATAACGATCGAAATTTGCGATCGAGAGCGACCCGATTTCCGAAGAGGTGAGGGACCGAAACTGGGCTTGCGTCAGAAAAGCCAGGTTGAGCGCGCTGAAGGCCCGCGCGCTCAGGCCGGCGAGTTGATCGGCGGCGAGGCTTGACGTGAGCGTCTGCGACAGCGCGCCAAGCTGCGCGGTCGACAGAGCGTTGAGGAAGCCGGTTGCAAGATGCGCGAAGGTCGATGCGGGGATCGCATTGACTGAGCGGCGGAGAATCCTGCGATCTGGGTCGCGCCGAGCGCGGACAGGAAGTCCGAGCCAAGATAGCGCATGTTGGCGGCGGCGATCCGCGACAACGACGCGGCCGACGGCACGGCGGCCTGGGCGGCGCCGAGATTGACAGCGCGGTCGACAGGCCAGCGATCTGGCTTGCCGAAAAGTCATTAAATCTCAGAGCATTGAATGACGTTGCCGAGAGGCCGTTGAGCGTGGCCGCGGAAAGGCCCTGGGTCTGAGCCTGCGTGAGCGAGGCTAGAAAAGAGACGGGAAGAGCGTTGATCTGCGCGGCCGTCAGCGTCGCCATTTGGGCGGCGGTGAGGCCCGAGCGCGCCATCTGCGACAACTCCGCGACGCGCGGCGCGACAAGGCGCGCGAAAACGGTGGGGGCGATCGAGGCCACCTCCGCCTTGGTCAGCGCGCCAAACTGCGCGGTCGTGAGCGCTGCGAGGTTAAGGCCCGGGAATTGCGAGGGGATCAACGCGGCGAGCTGAGCGCTCGTGAGGGCCGCAGTTTGCGCGTCGGCGAAGGCGTGGAGCTGCGCGGCGCTAAGGCAGCGAAGGAATCCGCTCGACAGGGAGGGGACTTCCGACGCGGCGATCCCGGCGATCTGCGCGGCGGTGAGAGCGCGGTCTGCGACGCGCCAAGCGCGGAAAGGGCGGAGGCCTGGAACATGCCCATTTGCGCGCCGCTGAATCCGGACATCTGGGCGACCGTGAAAGCCGCCATCTGGGCGCGCGAGAGGTTCCCGATCGCGCTCGTCAGCCCGGCGATCTGCGCTTGCGAAAAATAGTTCGCTTTGGGGCCTGCACGTTTCCGGCGTCAGCGCGTTCAGCTGAGCGGCGGTGAGCGCCTGAACCTGCGCCGCCGTGAAGGCGGCGAAAGCGGCTGGAGCCAAGGCATTCAATTGGGAAGCGGACATCGAGGCGATGAACGCCGGGGTGTACGGTCGCCATAAGAGGCTCCAACGCCAATGAATCTACGGGTCGCGTCCGGCGCCAGTGATTGACGTTCGTGCGGGCCGTCATGGCCCTATCCGTGCGTTCGGCCTCGCATGAAACATGCGTCCGCTTGTCGGGTGGTAAAGCCTCGCGCGAAGGCTCTAGCGATTTCGTTCATGTCCCGTAAACGCGATAAAAAGCCGTTTTATTTCAACTGCCTCGCGTTGTTTCTCAGCCACGGACGACGCCTCGCCGGTCGCTTTCTGGTTAACGCGACGTCGCCGCGGGGCCTCGCTGCGCTCAGAAGCCGACGACGCGCCGGCCCGGCGGACGTCGTCGCCTTGCCGCTCCCTTGATCGCCTGCGTCAATCGCGATGCGGCCGCGCCGCCTAGCCAAGCGGCCTTGCATCCATTAACACCCACCGACATCAGCCGCGGGCGGCTTCGCGCCGCGGATTTCTTGTTTGGGACATTCCATGCAGACCGTCTTGTTGGTCATCCATCTCATGGTCGTCGCGGCGCTCGTCGTGGTCGTGTTGTTGCAACGCTCCGACGGCGGCGCGCTCGGCATCGGCGGGGGCGGGGGTTCATGACCGGCCGCGGCCAGGCGAACGCCTTGACCCGCGCGACCGCCATTCTCGGAACAGCCTTTTTCGTGACGTCGATTTTGCTGACCGTGCTGGCGTCCGTGCAGACGAAGCCGCGTTCGATCATCGACAGCGGCGCGCCCGCGTCGCCCTCAGCGCCTGCGCCCGCCGCGCCGCAGGGCAATCTGATGGATCAGCTGAACCGCATGCAAAGCGGTCCGCCGACGCCGGCCGCGCCCGCCGCTCGGCGGCGCCGCCGGCGGCCCCTTCCGCTCCGGCGCGGCAGTAAGCCTTCACGAGGGCCGGTTCGCCGGCCCTCTTTCTTTGGAGGGCAGCCATGCCGGCGCGGTTGTGGAAAGCCATGCGCGCCGCACTCCCAGATCGATTCAAACGGACTAAGGTCGGCTCCCATGGCGCGGTGCGTATTCATCACCGGCGGCGTGGTCTCCTCGCTCGGNAAAGGTCTCGCTTCGGCGGCGCTCGGCGCGCTGCTTCAGGCGCGCGGCTATTCCGTGAGGCTGCGCAAGCTCGATCCCTATCTGAACGTCGATCCGGGCACGATGTCGCCCTATCAACACGGCGAGGTGTTCGTCACCGACGACGGNGCCGAGACCGACCTCGATCTTGGCCATTACGAGCGCTTCACCGGGCGGCCGGCCTCNAAGGCCGACAACATCACCACCGGGCGCATCTATCAGGAGATCATCGCGAAGGAGCGGCGCGGGGACTATCTCGGCGCGACGGTGCAGGTGATCCCGCATGTCACCAACGCGATCAAGGAGTTCGTGCTGGAGGGCAACGAGAACGTCGATTTCGTGCTGATCGAAATCGGCGGCACGGTCGGCGACATCGAGGCGCTGCCTTTCTTCGAGGCGATCCGGCAGCTCGGCAACGATCTGCCGCGCGGCCACGCCGTCTATATTCATCTCACCTTGCTGCCCTATATCCCGAGCGCCGGCGAGCTGAAGACCAAGCCGACCCAGCACTCTGTGAAGGAGCTGCGCTCGATCGGCGTTCAGCCCAACATCCTGCTCTGCCGCACCGACCGCGAAATTCCGAAGGAGGAGCGGCGCAAGCTGGCGCTGTTCTGCAATGTGCGCGAAAGCGCCGTGGTNCAGGCGCGCGACGTCGCCTCGATCTACGACGTTCCGCGCGCCTATCANCGCCGAGGGCTCGATCGCGAGGTTCTCGCGGCTTTCGGCATCGAACCCGCGCCTCGGCCCGACATGACGCGCTGGAACGGCGTCATGGACAAGATCACCAATCCCGAGGGCGAGGTCACCATCGCCGTCGTGGGCAAATACACCGAGCTGAAAGACGCCTACAAGTCGTTGATCGAGGCGCTGACGCATGGCGGCATGGCCAATCGCGTGCGCGTCAAGCTCGACTGGATCGAGGCCGAGACCTTCGAGACCGAGGACCCGGCGCCGCATCTGGAGCATGTCCACGGCATTCTGGTGCCGGGCGGCTTCGGCGAGCGCGGCGCCGANGGGAAGATTCTCGCGGCGCGCTTCGCGCGCGAACATAACGTGCCGTATTTTGGAATTTGCTTCGGGATGCAGATGGCCGTGATCGAAGCCGCGCGGTCGTTGGCGGGCGTGCCNCGAGCGAGTTCGACGGAGTTCGGCCCTTGCGCCGAGCCGGTCGTCGGACTGATGACCGAGTGGATGCGCGGAAACGAACTGGAGCAGCGCAGGGCAGGCGGCGACCTCGGCGGCACGATGCGTTTGGGAGCCTACGCCTCGACGCTCAAGGCAGGGTCGAAGATCGCTCAGATCTATGGCGACACCACGATCTCCGAGCGCCATCGCCACCGTTATGAGGTCAACACGGCCTACAAGGACCGGCTTGAGAGCGCCGGCATGAGCTTCGCGGGAATGTCGCCCGACGGCTTGCTGCCCGAGACCGTCGAGCTTGCGAACCATCCCTGGTTCATCGGCGTGCAGTATCACCCTGAACTGAAATCGCGCCCCTTCGCGCCGCATCCGCTGTTCGCCAGCTTCATCGCTGCGGCAAAGGCGCAATCGCGTCTAGTTTGATCGCAAATCGTTACCGCGCGTTCAGCGTTTGCGCGAATTTCCGGGCTCTGGCCATGTAAATGCGGGGTTTCGCCGCCGGCCTCACGCAACGGTAGGCTTTTTGTCGTAAGCTCGGGCATTCGTCGCGGAGCCTGCGATCATGCGAGAGCCGTTCACTTTCTGGTCCTACTTCTCCGACATGCGCGAAACGTTCGAAGCCCGGCTCGCGCGCTTCCAAGATTTGTTCCGGCCTGCGAGTTAAGACGGCTCGCCCCGGGGCTTGTCGACGCGCTGGAGGCCTATGACCGCAATTTGACCGTGGAGATCGAACGCTTCGACGGGCTGTTCGCGATGATCGTCAGCGCCGACGGCGACGTGACGCATTTCGCCTCCGCGCAGGAGCGATTCTCACCGCGCCGATCGCGCCGGGCTGGCTGATGCGAGCCTTGCGGCCGCGCCGCGATCCCGGAGAGGCGGTCCATGCGGGCGGGCTCAAGCTGAAGCTCGACCGGCTTCGGTTCGCCTATGGACTGGCCAACGACCGCATGGTGGCGATGTTGCTGGCAGAGGACGCGCCGTTCGAGGCGGGGCCGGCCGCGCAGGGCCTTGCGCGCGCTCGTCGCCGATCTGCTCGGCGAGGAGGATTTCGGATTGTGGATCTCCGACGCGCGTCTGATGCGATACGCCGACTGGCTCGCCGCTTCGCCGGGCGGGCGATCCTGGCCGATCTGCGATCTGCCGATGCGGTTCGACGCCATCTTCCATCCGCCGCCGCGTTCGACGCGTACGATCCATTTCACCCCGTCACTGGCTTTGAGCGCGTAAGCCGCGCGGCTTCAAGCCATCGGGTTCCCGGGCTATAAGGGGCGGATGACCCATGTCGCCCCGCGCCCCTTCGATCACCTCGTCCTCGCCGTCCACGATCTCGACGCGGCNGGCGGCGCTTACGACCGCCTCGGCTTTCAGGTCGGGCGGCGCAACGTGCATCCGTGGGGCACGCAAAACCACATCGTCCAGCTCGACGGCGCGTTTCTGGAGCTGATCTCGACCGGCGACAGCNNTTCGACGCGGCCTCCGGCGGCGTGTTCGCGCGGATCTGTCTCGCTACCTGATCCAGCGCGAAGGCGCCGCGATGCTGGTGCTGCGCTCCCGCGACGCCGACGCGGACGCCACCGCCTTCGCCCAGGCCGGAATCGGGCAGGGGCGGTTCGATTTCGGCCGCAAGGAGTCAACGCCGACGGGCAGCCGACGCAGGTCGGGTTCCGGCTCGCCTTCGCGGCCTCCAAGTTGTTGCCGGAGACGAGCTTTTTCGTGTGCCAGCAAACGCATCCGCAAAATTTCTGGTCGAAGGCCGCCCAGAGCCATCGCAACGGCGCGCGCCGCTTGTCGGCGGTCGCCTTGCAGGCGGACGGGCCGTCCGATCACGCCGAGTTCCTGTCGGCCTTCACCGGCCAGCGCGAGATGCTGGCGACGTCGCTCGGGCTGGAGATGTCCGTCGCCAAGGGCGAAACGCTCGAAGTGCTGACGCCGGTCGCGTTCGCCTTTCGCTACGGCGAGGGCGCCGCGCCGGCGGGCGCGGGCGTCGCGGCGTTCCGCGTCACGGTCGGCGACCTCGCGGCGACGCGGGCGGCGCTGGCGGGCGTCGCCTCGATCGAAAAGCCGGGCATGATCGTCGTTCCCGCGGCCGCCGCGATGGGCGTGGCCATCGCCTTCGAAGCGTCGCGGCCCTGACCGGCGCCGGCCGGCGCGCATCGTCGCCGGGTTGGTCGGAGCGCCGGCGTCGAGCGCGCGCGCGGGCCGGCGTTCAGGCGGTGATTTCGTCCTGCGGGCGCTCGCGGATGCGCGGGATCTTGGCGCCGCGGCGTTTGCGGTCGCGCAGCGCCACATACATCATCGCGGTCATCATCGCGTCGTTGAAGGCGTCATGCTGCGCCATCTCCGGGATGCCGAGGTCCTTCAGGATCGCGCGAAAGGTGAGGTCGCACTGAACCCCGGCCGGGGCGTCGCCATATTTCAGGTCGTAATAGAGACCGGACACCTCGACCTGATCGTTCGGCAATTCGGCGCCGAGAAAGGTCTTCAAGCTGCGATTGATCATCGCGACGTCGAATTCGAGATAATAGCCGACCAGCGGCCGCGCGCCGACGAAGTCGAGGAAATCGGGCCAGATGTCGATCAGGCGGCCGGCGTTTTCGACGTCGGACATGCGCAGGTGATGGACCTTGATCGCCTCCGCCGCCATTTTCGCCTCCGGCCGGGCGATACGCACGAAGCGCTCGCTGGAGACGATCACGTCACCGCGTATCTTCACCGCGGCGATGGTGATGATCTCGTCCTTCTTGCGGTCGAGGCCCGTGGTCTCGCAGTCGATCGACACGTATTCGTCCGGCGGCGGCGGCTCGAACAGGTAGCGATAGCGCTCATCCTTGAGCGTGCGCTGGTGGATGAAGCGTTTGAGGGCGCGCGGGATCATCCGAACATCTGCAAATTGAAGTGGCGACGAATGATCTCGCGGAACTGCTTGACCACGGCGAAGGCGTCGCGGAGCAGGTCACGCTCCATGTTCGACAGCTCGGAGGGGCGCATCAGCGCGCCCTTGCCGTCCTCGGCGGAGAGCTNGGCGTCGAGGCGGAGCGCGGTGAGATACTGGAACGCCTGCGTCAGCTCGCGCGCGAATTCCGGCCGCAGAATGTTGAGGTCGGCGATGCGGGCGATGCGCTCGACGGTCGGCGTCTCCAGCAGGCCGTGTTCGAGCGCGATGGCGCGCACGCCGTGGACGATGGGGAAAATGCCGCCCTTCTTGAGGTCGAGCGCGTCGCCCTCCGCGCCGTCGCGGGCGATGAGGTTGCGGAAGAAGCCGATCGGCGTCGGGAAAGCGTCGATGGATTTGGCGAAGTGGCCGAGATAGGCGCGCTCGCCGCTGACAGCCTCGATGAGGGCGCGCTTGGCGTCGTCGAGCAGCTCCGAGCGGCCGGCCACCGCCGCCGCGTCGTAGAAAATCGCGACGTTCATATGCGCCTCGGGCGTCGGCATCGCCACCCATTGGCGGAAGTCGGCGATGAAGGCCTCGACCGGGCGCGACCAGAACGGGTTGCGCGCCATCACCTCGCCGGGGCAAGGCGGGAAGCCGTAGGAGGCGAGGGCGTCGAAGAAGCCGTCGCGGAACGCCTGCAACTGCTCCGGGTCGGCCTCGCCGTCGATCAACAGGCCGTTGTCCTGGTCGGTGCGCATGGTCTGCTCGCCGCGGCCCTCGCTGCCCATCACGATCAGGCAGGATTTCGCCCGAAGCTCGGGCGCGGCGGTGAATTCGAAGGTGCGCGCGAAAAGCCGGCGGTTCAGGTCGGACACGATCTCGGCGATCATTTCCGCCTTGACGCCCTGCCGGCGCAACCGGCGCACCTGCGATTCGATGGCGTTGGCGGCGACGCACAGGTCGGTGAAGTTCGAGGCGCGGTCGATGCGGCCGGCGACGACCTGCGAGTTGCCGGCGATGTAGCTGAGCACGTCGATGTCTTCGAGGATGCCGACATATTCGTCGCCCTGTTTGACCGCCAGACGCCGCTTGTTGTGCTTGGTCATCAGGATCAGCGCGGTCGACAGGAAATCGTCCGGCGAGAGCGTCACCACGTTGAAATGGGTGACGCTGCGCACAGGGTCGGTGATCGGCATGCGCTTGAGCACGGCCGCCTTCGACAGGTTCATGCCGGTGATGACGCCGATGCGGTCGCCGTCGCGCACGAACAGCGTGTTGGAGTCGAGCTCCTTCATCTTGTGGCCGGCGAACTCGATAGAATCGTCGGCCGAAATGAAGGCCGCCGGGTGCAAGAACAGATCCTGCACGCGGGCGCGCATCAGCGCGCCGAAGCGCGATTCCTCCTCCTCATGCGCCATCTCCTGCAACTTGCGGGAGACGTCGAGGTAGAAGAACGAGGCGAAACGGTCGTTGCCGGCGATGGCCTTGCGCACGGCGGCGCGTTCGATCTGATAGACCAGCGTCTCTTCGGTCGCCACGAAGCTGCGCGAGGCGGAGCCCTGCATCACGGCGCGGCTGTCGAAGACGTCGCGGGGCCNCAGGAGGGCGTGCGCGCCGTCCGAATCGCGCTCCTCGACATGGCCCTTGATGATCACGTAGAGCGCCGCGCACGGCGCGTCGGCGGCGAGAATCACCGCGCCCGGCGCGTAATAACCGACGTCGCAGGCGTCCTGAAGCTCCTGCGCCTCCTGNNCGGAGAGACGGTCGAAAGGCGAAAGACGGGCGTCGAAAACCGCGGCCACCGGCGTTGCTCCGTCGCGCCGCAATCCTGGCGGCGCGTCATTCCGACAAATCGCTCAAAAGAAAGGCCGCGCGAGCGAGTCGCGCGGCCTGCGGACGTGGTGCGCCGCCGGCGAGGCGGCGGCGCCTTTCGTCAGTGCGCCGAAGCGCCGGCCGCGCCAATGCCCGTCTGGGAACGGACATATTGCGGCAGGAAGCCGGCGCGGTCGATGCGGGCGCGTTCGGAGGAGTCCATCTTCGAGAAGATGTAGATGCCGGCGAAGGCGAGGGCCATCGAGAACAGCGCGGGGTTGTCGAGCTGGATCGGGGCGCTGCCCTTCGGATTGCCGAGCACCGCTTCCCACACGCCCGGCGACAGCACGACGCCGACCAGCGCCGAGACGAGGCCGAGGAAGCCGCCGATGACGGCGCCGCGGGTGGTCATGCCGGACCAGAACATCGACATCAGCAGCACGGGAANATTGCAGGACGCCGCGATCGAGAAGGCCAGACCGACCATGAAGGCGACGTTCTGGTTCTCGAACACGATGCCGAGGATCACCGCGATGACGCCGAGCACGACGGTCGCCATCTTGGAGATGCGGATTTCGTCCTGCTCGTTGGCCTGGCCGTGCTTGATGACGGTGGCGTAGAGGTCGTGGCTGATGGCCGAGGCGCCCGCGAGCGTCAGGCCGGACACGACCGCAAGAATGGTGGCGAAGGCGACCGCGGAGATGAAGCCGAGGAAGACGTTGCCGCCGACGGCGTTGGCGAGATGGATCGCCGCCATGTTCGACCCGCCCTTGATCGAGGCGATGCCGCTCTTGGTCTTTTCGAACAGGGCCGCGTCGAGGAAGTCGGGGTTGGTCGAGACCAGCACGATCGCGCCGAAGCCGATGATGAAGGTCAGGATGTAGAAGTAGCCGATGAAGCCGGTGGCGTAGAACACAGACTTACGGGCTTCCTTGGCGTCCGACACCGTGAAGAAGCGCATCAGGATGTGCGGAAGGCCGGCGGTGCCGAACATCAGCGCGAGGCCCAGCGAGATCGCCGAGAGGGGGTTGGAGATCAGCGTGCCGGGGCCCATGATCGCCGAGGGATTGGCGCCGGCGACGCCGTTGGCGACGGTCTTGGNGTGCACCCTCACCGCTTCGGCGAACAGCGCCTCCGNGGAGAAGCCGTATTTGGCGAGCACCATCAACGCCATAAAGGACGCGCCCGACAGCAGCAGCACCGCCTTGATGATCTGCACCCAGGTCGTCGCCACCATGCCGCCGAAGGTCACGTAAATGATCATCAGCGCGCCGACGATGAACACGGCGTAGATGTAGGGCAGGCCGAACAGCAGCTGGATGAGCTTGCCGGCGCCGACCATCTGGGCGATCAGGTAGAACGCCACCGTGACCAGCGTGCCGCAGGCCGCCAGAACGCGGATCGGCGTCTGCGAGAAGCGGAACGAGGCGACGTCGGCGAAGGTGAACTTGCCGAGGTTGCGCAGCGGTTCGGCGATCAGGAAGGTCACGATCGGCCAACCGACCAGCCAGCCCACCGAGTAGATCAGGCCGTCATAGCCCGACAGGTAGACCAGGCCGGAAATGCCGAGGAAGGACGCCGCGGACATATAGTCGCCGGCGATGGCCAGACCGTTCTGGAAGCCGGTGATGCCGCCGCCGGCGGTGTAGAACTGCGCGGCCGAACGGGTCTGGCGCGCGGCCCAGTAGGTGATGCCCAGCGTCAGAAGGACGAAGGCGACGAACATGCCGATGGCGGCCCAGTTCGTCTCCTGCTTCTGCACCGCGCCGGAGACGGCGTCGGCGAAGGCGGAGCCGGGCAGGGCGACGACCGCGCCGAGAAGGAGTGTCGAGAGACGCTTCATCACTTCGATTCCTCGACGATCTGGCGGGTCAGCGTGTCATACTTGGCGTTCGCCTTGCTGACGTAGATGCCCGTGAGGATGAACGCGGAGACGATGACGAACAGGCCGATCGGCACGCCCTGCTCATGACGCCGGCGCCGATCGGCGCGGCGAGCAGCGGCTTGTCGTAGGCGACCAGCGCGATGAAGCCGAGATAGATCGCCAGCATGACGACGCTCAGCGTCCAGCCGAGCGAGGCGCGGCTCTTGACCAACTCCTGAAACTTCGGATTTCGAGTGATTTTTCGAGGTCGGCGGCCACTGCGCCCTCCCTTAACGTTCCCCGGTGCGTGTCGCAGGCTTGACCCCGCGACGTTCGTGCAGAGCTTGCCTCGCCCCGGGCGGACAATCTCCTAATTTCTGCCTAACGCATGGTCGGCGTGAGGGCGAGAACGCCTTTGGTCTATATGCAAACAAATTGTGGACGATTGGTCGCAGCCGGCGGACGCACAAGGTTGACGGGCAGGGGCTTTCTTGGTTGGTCAATCGGAAATTTCCGGGCGCGGCGCGCCCCTGGAGACGCGTCATGCAAATCCATTCGACCGTGATCGTCGGCGACGGGCCGCGCTGCGTGCGTTTCAGCCAGAAAGAGAAGCTGGCGGTGATGGCCGGTCCCTGCCAGATGGAATCGCGTGCGCATGCGCTCGAAATGGCGCAGGCGCTTTCAGAAATGGCGAGCCGGCTCGGAATCGGGCTCGTCTACAAGAGCTCTTTCGACAAGGCCAACCGCACTTCGGGCAAGGGCGCGCGCGGAATCGGTCTGGCCGCCGCGTTGCCGGTGTTCGCCGAAATCAAGGAGACTTTCGGGCTGCCGGTGGTGACCGACGTGCACGAGCGCGAGCAATGCGCGCCGGTCGCCGAGGTCGCCGACGTGCTGCAAATTCCAGCCTTTCTGTGCCGGCAGACCGACTTGTTGATCGCCGCTGCGCAGACCGGGCGCGTCGTCAACGTCAAGAAGGGTCAGTTCCTCGCGCCCTGGGACATGAAGAACGTCGCCGCCAAGATCGTCGAGGCCGGCAATCCCAACGTGATGCTGACCGAACGCGGCGCGAGTTTCGGCTACAACACGCTCGTCACCGACTTCCGCGGCCTGCCGGTGATGGCGGAGACCGGCGCGCCGGTGATCTTCGACGCAACTCATTCGGTCCAGCAGCCGGGCGGCAAGGGCGGTTCCTCGGGCGGTCAGCGCGAGTTCGCGCCGGTGCTGGCGCGCGCGGCGGTGGCCGTCGGCGTGGCCGGCCTCTTCATCGAGACGCATCAGGACCCCGATCACGCGCCGTCCGACGGGCCGAACATGGTGCCGCTCAAGGAACTGGAGCCGCTGCTGGCGCGTCTGCTCGCGTTCGACCTGGTGGCCAAGGGGTATTGATCGCCGCCCGACGCGAGCGGCGCTCCCGCGCAGGGCCCGTTGGCGGTTCGCCCCGGGCGAGATGCGTCGCGCGCCTGTTTGGGCGTATGCGCGTCCTGAAAGAATGCTGCGGCCGAACGCCGAAGTTTGCTCTTGGGCGCCCGCCATGCGCATCACGCGCTTGTGCGCTGCGGCGGGCGCCGCACTCTGACATGCGAGCCCGGACGTCGGGCATGTCCGGGTGTTCGTCTTGCCGCTTCTCTGGGTACTCGGCCTCGCCGCCTTTTCCGGCGCTCTGGCGATCCGCGCCTCCGATCCGGTGGTGCCGCTGATCGCGCGCGATTTTTCGGTCAGCCTCACCGCCGCCGCGCTGATCTCCTCGGCCTATTCGCTGCCTTACGCGCTCGGCCAGCCCATTCTTGGACCGATCGGCGACGCCGTCGGAAAGACGACTGTGATGCGCGCCTGCGTCGCGGTCGCGGCGGCGGCGATGGGCGCGGCCGCGCTCGCGCCATCCTACGAGACGCTGTTCGCCGCGCGCATGGTGGCGGGCGTGGCCGGCGGCGGCGTCATTCCGGTGGCGTTGGCCATTATCGGCGACCGTTTCCAGATGGAGGATCGACAGGTCGCGCTGGCGCGGGTGCTTTTCGCCGCGGTGACCGGACAGCTCGTCGGTTCTGTGGGCTCCGGGCTGATCGGCGAGCGTTTCGGCTGGCGCGGTTCGTTTCTTGTCGCCTTCGCGATCAGCGTTGTCGCCGCGGTGACCGCGTTCGTGGCGCTGCGTCCAAGGCCGGACGCGGTGCGNCAAAGGGCGACGGTCGCCGGCGCGATGGCGGGCTATCGGCAGGTGTTCGCCAATCCGCTGGCGGCGGTGTGCTATTCGACCGTTTTCGTCGAGGGCGTGATCATCTACGGGGTGTTCCCGCATCTGGCCGGCATTTTCGAGGGCCGCGGCGTCGGCGGCGTGCGCGAAGCGGGTTTCACGGTCGGCGCATTCGGTTTCGGCGGGATTCTCATGACGATGGCGGTGCGGATGATGCTGCGCCATCTCGGCATGTTTCCGATGATGCGGCTCGGCGGCCTGATCTGCGGCGCGGCGTTTTCCGTCGCCGCCCTGGTCCCGGCATGGCAGGCGACGACCGCCGCCTTCGTCGCGCTCGGCTTCGGGTTTTACATGATCCACAACAGCTTGCAGACGCTGGCGACGGAGCTGGCGCCGACGGCGCGGGGCTCGGCCGTGTCGCTGCACGCGTTCTTCTTCTTCGTCGGCATCGCGCTTGGCCCGCCGGTGATCGGCCTCGGGCTGCATACGCTCGGCGACGTCGCGACGATCCTTCTGGAGGCCGCCGGGGCGGCGGCGCTCGGCGTCGTCGCGACCTTCTTCCTCACGGCGCGCGGCGCGGCGCGGCGCTGAGCGCGCCGGCGGCGAGGCGAGCTGACAGATCCGCGGCGAGGACATATATCGGTCGCCAACGGAGGCCGCGTTTCGCGCGCCGCCGCATTTTTATTTGGATTGAGCCTTGAAACCTTCCATGCGATCCGTGCAGCCGAATCCGCTCCTGCGCTCCGCCGTCTCGCAGCTCGAAGCTGGCGCGAGCCTCACNCTTTCGCTGACGCCGGACGGGTTCGACGCCTTTCTCGCCGCCGACCTGACGCGGGCGCTGGCCGCGCATGCCGACGATCGGACGGCGGCGCTGGCGCATGTGGCGCGCGACGGACGGCGCGCGCAGGCGTTCGAGGAGGCGCTGCGTTTCGCCGCGCCGGAGATCGAGATCGTCTCCTTTCCGGCCTGGGACTGCCAGCCTTACGATCGGGTGTCGCCCAACGCCGCCATCGCCGCGCAGCGCATGACGGCGCTGGCGCGTTTGGCGCGCACCAAGGCNTCGGCGCAGCGCCCGCGCCTGGTCTCGACCACCGTCAACGCGATCCTGCAACGCACGCCGCCGCTCGACTGGACGCGGGCGCAATCGCTGTCGGCCGCGCCCGGCAACGCGCTCGACATGGACGAGCTGGTGCGCTGGCTCGAAGCGCATGGCTTCCTGCGCTCCTCGACGGTGCGCGAGACCGGCGAATACGCGGTGCGGGGCGGCATTCTCGACTTGCAGGCGCCGGGATGGGCGGCGCCGCTGCGGCTCGACTTCTTCGGCGACACGCTGGAATCGATCCGCGCCTTCGATCCCGAGACGCAGCGCACGACGACGCAGGCGCGTTCGCTCGATCTCGTGCCGATGAGCGAGGTGCAACTCACCTCCGACACGATGCGCGCCTTCCGGCAGGCCTATCTGACCGAATTCGGCGCCAACACGCGCGGCGACGGTCTGTATGAGGCGATCAGCGAGGGGCGGCGGTTTCCTGGCATGGAGCACTGGGCGCCGCTATTCCTTGGGCGGATGGACACGCTGTTCGACTATCTCGGCGACGCGCCGGTGTTGCTCGACCGGCTGGCCGAGGAAGCCGCCGGCGAACGCTTCGCGCTGATCAAAGATTATTACGAGGCGCGGCGCGAGGCGCATGAGAAAGACCCGGCGAACGCGCCTTACAAGCCGCTGAAGCCGGAGGCGCTCTATCTGTCGGACGCCGAATGGCGGCGCCGTCTCGACGGGACGGCGACGGCGCGCCTGACACCCTTCGCTCTGCCGGCTTCACCGGCGACGATCGAAATGGGCGGGCGTGCGGGTCGCAGCTTCGCCGCCGAGCGCGCGGACGAGAACGCCAATGTGTTCGAGGCGGTGGTCGGCCATATCCGCGCGCTTCAGGACGAGAACAAGCGCGTGCTGGTGGCGGGATGGTCGGACGGGTCGCGCGAGCGNCTCGCCACCGTGCTGCACGATCACGGCCTGACGCAGACCGAGACCGTGGCGACGCTGGCGCAGGCGATGGCGGTCGGCGCGCCCAAGGTCGCGCTCGGCGTGTTGCCGCTGGAGCAAGGTTTCGTCGTCGGCGATCTCGCGGTGATCGGCGAGCAGGACATTCTGGGCGACCGGCTCGCGGCCGGCCGTAAGAAGCGGCGGCGCGCGCAAGATTTCCTGTCGGAGGTCGCGGCGCTGACGCCGGGCGATCTCGTCGTGCATGTCGATTACGGCATCGGGCGTTTCGTCAGCCTGAAGCAGATCGAGGCGGCGGGCGCGCCGCACGACGTGCTGGAGCTGCATTACGCCGACGGCCAGAAGCTGTTCCTGCCGGTCGAAAATCTCGAACTGCTGTCGCGCTACGGCAGCGAGGAGACCGAGGTTCAGCTCGACCGTCTCGGCGGGCTGGGCTGGCAGCAGCGCAAGGCGCGGATGAAGAAGCGCATCCGCGAGATCGCGCATGAGCTGGTGAAGGTGGCCGCCGAGCGGATGTTGCGCAAGGCGCCCAAGCTGGTTCCGCCGCCGGGCCTCTATGACGAATTCGCGGCGCGCTTTCCCTATGAGGAGACCGAGGATCAGGAGGGCGCCATCGAGGCGACGCTCGACGATCTGGCCGCCGGCAAGCCGATGGATCGTCTCGTGTGCGGCGACGTCGGCTTCGGCAAGACGGAGGTGGCTTTGCGCGCGGCCTTCGCGGCGGCGTCGAACAACAAGCAGGTCGCCGTGGTGGTGCCGACGACGCTGCTGGCGCGCCAGCACACGCGCACCTTCACCGAGCGCTTCGCCGGCCTGCCGATCAAGATCGCGCAGCTTTCCCGCATGGCGGGCGCGGCCGAGCAAAGNGCCGCCAAGGCCGGCCTCGCCGACGGTTCGGTCGACATCGTGGTCGGCACTCACGCGGTGCTCGGCAAGACGGTGTCGTTCAAGGATCTTGGCCTCGTCATCGTCGACGAGGAGCAGCATTTCGGCGTCAACCACAAGGAGCGCCTCAAGAGCGTGCGCAGCGAGGCGCATGTGCTGACGCTTTCGGCGACGCCGATCCCGCGCACCTTGCAACTCGCCATGACGGGCGTGCGCGATCTGTCGATCATCGCGACGCCGCCGGTCGACCGTCTGGCGGTGCGCACCTTCATCTCGCCCTTCGATCCGCTGACGATCCGCGAGGCGCTGCTGCGCGAACGCTATCGCGGCGGCCAGAGCTTNTACGTCGCGCCGCGCATCGAGGATCTCGACGATGTGACGAAATTCCTGCGCGAGCATGTGCCGGAGGCGAAATTCATCGTCGCCCACGGGCAGATGACGCCGACCGAACTCGAAGAGAAGATGACGGCCTTCTACGAGGGCAAGGCCGATATTCTGGTGTCGACGACCATCGTGGAGTCCGGCCTCGACATTCCGACCGCCAACACGCTGATCGTGCATCGCGCCGACATGTTCGGCCTGGCGCAGCTCTATCAACTGCGCGGCCGCGTCGGGCGCTCGAAGCAGCGCGCTTACGCTTTGTTCACCCTGCCGGCGAAGAAACAGATCACCGCGCAGGCGGAGCGGCGGCTGAAAGTGTTGCAGTCGCTCGACACGCTGGGCGCGGGCTTCCAGCTCGCCAGCCACGATCTCGACATTCGCGGCGCCGGCAATCTGCTCGGCGACGAACAGTCCGGCCATATCAAGGAAGTCGGCTACGAGCTGNNCCAGCAGATGTTGCAGGACGCGATCGAGCTGTTGAAGGCGGGCGTCGAGGAGACGGCGGAGGAAATCTGGTCGCCGGCGATCTCGATCGGCGCGCCGGTGACGATCCCGGAGGATTACGTCGCCGACCTGACGCTGCGGTTGCAGCTCTACAAGCGCCTGTCGTCGATGGACACGGACGAGGAGATCGAGAGCTTCGGCGCGGAGGTGGTCGACCGCTTCGGCCCGGCGCCCGACGAGGTCAAACAGCTGATGAAGCTGATGTCGATCAAGGCGCTGTGCCGGCGCGCCCATGTCGAGAAGGTCGACGCCGGCCCGAAGGGCGTGGTCATCGCCTTCCGCGACAATTCCTTCGCCAATCCGGCGGGGCTGGTGAAATTCGTCGCCGGCGAGGGCCTGCGCGCCAGNGTGCGGCCGGACATGAAAATCGTGTTCGTGCGGGAATGGGAGAGCGCCGAGGAGCGGCTCGCCGGCACGCAGCGGATTCTGCGCACGCTGGTCGCGCTGGCGGAGGGCAAGGCCGTCGCGTTCAAGGCGCCGCCGCCTCCGCCGCCTCCGCCGCCCCCGCACGGCCCCGTCGCGTCCTGCGGGGCGGCCGGGTTCGCCCTCAATCCGCTTCGTGGTAAGTTCCGGCGATGACCCGCACCGCATTTTACACCGGTTCCTTCGATCCGATCACCAACGGCCATCTCGACGTGATCGAGAACGGCGCGGCGCTGTGCGACCGCCTCGTCGTGGCGATCGGCGTGCATCCCGGCAAGACGCCGTTGTTCCCGGCCGAGCGGCGCGCCGAGATGATCCGCGCCGTCTGCGGCGAAAGCCTTCGCAAGAAGGGCGTGACGCTCGACGTCGTGACCTTTTCCGGTCTGGCTGTGGACGCGGCCGAGCAGGCGGGGGCGACGATCATTCTGCGCGGCCTGCGCGACGGGACGGATTTCGACTACGAAATGCAGATGGCGGGCATGAACGCCGTCATGAAGCCCAGCGTGCGGACGGTGTTCCTGCCGGCCTCGCCGGCGGTGCGCCCGCTCACCGCGACGCTGGTGCGCCAGATCGCGGCGATGGGCGGCGACGTTTCGGCCTTCGCGCCGGCGCCGGTTGTGGCCGCGCTCAAGGAGAAATTCGCCAAAGCCTGAATCGCGCGCGATCACGGGGCGCGCAGGATCTCCGCGATGCGCGCGAAGCCGCGGCGTTCCGCGAGGGCGAGCGGCGTCATGCCCTGACGGTCGGCGATGTCGCGACGCGCGCCCGCTTTGACGAGCGCCTCGACCGTGGCGACGTGGCGCGGCCCGCCGTCGCCGAGCACGATGGCCTCGATCAGCGCCGTCCAGCCCAGAGTGTTGACGTGATCGAGCGGCGCTCCGGCGGCGACCAGGCGTCGAACCACGCCGTCATGGCCGAGATGGGCGGCGGCGATCAGAGCCGTGCCGTCATAAGGGCTGGTGACGAGCCGCGCCGACGCGCCGGCGCGCAGCAGCGCGTCGAGCGTCGCTTCGTCGTCGTTGACGGCGGCGATGGTGACGGCGTCGTAGCGCTGCGCGTCGAGCGCGTCGGGGTCGGCCCCTGACTNCATCAACAGCTTGACGAAATCGGGGCGACGCATGAACGCCGCGACATGCAGCGGCGTGCGGGCGTTGTCGTCGCGCCGTTCGATGGCGACGGGGTCGCGCGCGAACACCGCCGCGCCGGCAGCGTCGCCGCGAGCGATCGCCGCATGAAGCCCACGATAGGCAGCGATTTGCTCGGGCGAAGGCGGCGTTTGAGCGCGGACCGACGCCGTCGCGCCGGCGAATGCGGCGAAACCCAAAAGGGCTGAAAGCAAGACGCGGCGCATCGGAAGCCTCCTGGGGCGATTCTAGCGCCGCACGCGGGCGCGGCGCCAACCCTAAGCACGGCGCGTCCACGACGACGGGGAGGGGATGGTCGCAGAGCCGACGCGTCGTCCAACCGCCCAGGCGGCGGCGCGTGACTTTCCGCGCGTTTTGGGACACAAGGCGGCCCATCCCGCGCCCGTCGCGCCTCCGGAGACGTNNCATGTCCCTGATCGATTCCGTCCGGCGTCAGCTCACGCCGATCCATCCCGAGGGCTATGTCTTCATCGCCATTTTCGCGGCGATCGCGCTGGCCCTGTCCTACCTTNNTGGGCCGCTCGGCTGGATCGGCGCGATCGCCACGGCGTGGTGCGCCTATTTCTTCCGTAATCCCGAGCGCGTCACCCCGGTGCGCGACGGTCTCGTGGTGTCGCCGGCCGACGGCGTCGTCTGTTCCATCGGCTATTTTCCTCCGCCGCCGGAGCTNGGNCTCGGCAGCCAGCCGATGCAACGGGTCTCGGTCTTCATGTCCGTTTTCGACGTNGTGAATCGGGCGCCGATCACAGGGCGCATCGTGCGCATCGCCTACAAGCCCGGAAAATTCCTCAACGCCGACCTCGACAAGGCGTCGGAGGACAACGAACGCTCGGGGATGGTGCTGGAGACCGCGCATGGGCGCTTCGGGGTCGTTCAGATCGCGGGCTTGATCGCTCGGAGAATCGTCAGCTTCGTTCGCGAAAACGATCAGCTTTCGGCCGGGCAGCGCTACGGATTGATCCGCTTCGGGTCGCGCGTCGACGTCTATATGCCCGAGGGCGCGCGCGTTCTGGTCGGGCTTGGCTCCAAAGCCATCGCCGGCGAGACGCCGCTGGCCGATTTGCGCGGCGGCGAGCCGCAATTGACCTTCCGGCAAGGCTGAAGGCCACGCCTTGCCGCGGCGGGCCGGGCGGCGATAGGGTCGAGATCGCCGGCGGCCAGAGCACAGGACAGAGCTTTATGAGCGAATTCGGCTCCAACGGACCGGCGCCCCAAAGCCCGGACATGCGAGGCGCGCGGCCGCGGCCGCGTCTGATCCCGCGCGTGCCGATCCGCATGATGCTGCCGAGCCTGGTCACATTGATCGCGCTTTGCGCCGGCCTCACCGCGATCCGCTTTTCGCTGGAGGGGCGTTTCGAGCCGGCGATGCTGGCGATCGTCGTCGCGGCCGTGCTTGACGGGCTCGACGGGCGACTCNNGCGCGCGCTCAAGAGCACGACCCGCTTCGGAGCGGAACTCGATTCGCTCGCCGACTTCATCGATTTCGGCGTCGCTCCCGCCATCCTCCTTTACTGGACGATTCTCCGCCTGCATCCGGGATTGGGATGGGTCGCCGCGATGATCTTCGCGATCGCGGCGGCGCTTCGTCTGGCGCGATTCAACGTGATGATTGAAGAAAAGAAGCCCGCCTGGGCGGGAAATTTCTTCACGGGCATGCCGGCGCCGGCCGGGGCGCTGGTTGGAATGCTGCCGCTCTACATCCACCTTCTGGGCGCGCCCATCTCCCGCGGCTATGCGCTGCTTTCTCTCATTTACGTGGTCGGCATCGCGTTGCTGATGGTCAGCCGAATCCCGCATTTCTCCGGCAAGCAAGCCGGGCGGGTGCCGCGCGACCTGATTTTGCCCGTGATGTTCGGCGTCGTGCTGCTGCTGATGCTGCTGGCGACCTACACCACGGCGACGCTCACCGCGCTCACGGTGATTTATCTCGCGCTGATCCCCGTCAGCGTGCTGCGCCATCGGGCGTTCGAGCGCGCCGAAGCCGGGGCCCTGAGCTCCGCGGAAGGGCCGGAGCCGGAGCGGGCCCCGCCGAAGCAGGGGTGAATTGCGGGCATGCGTCGCCGCGGCGCGGTTCACAAATGGATTGAATCCGACTAGGGTCCGCCGCCCGACTCCATCGCAGGCGCGCGGGCGCGCAACGTTTCGACCGATCCTTTTGGGGAACCGGCCGGCGACGCCCATGCGCGAGCCTCATCCGTTCGCGCCCAACCGACGAGCATCCATGTCGAAAGAAGAGCTTCTTGAGTTTCCCGGAACCGTGGTCGAGCTTTTGCCCAACGCGACCTTCCGCGTGAAGCTCGAAAACGATCACGAGATCATCGCCCACACCGCCGGCAAGATGCGCAAGAACCGCATCCGCGTCCTCACCGGCGACAAGGTTCTGGTCGAAATGACGCCCTATGACCTGACCAAGGGGCGCATCACCTATCGCTTCAAGTGACCGAGACCGCGTCCGCCGCGCCCGGCTGGCGCCCGCGCCTGATACTCGCATCGGCTTCGCCGAGGCGCATGGCGCTGCTGCAACAAATCGGTCTGGAGCCCGACGCGCTGCTGCCCGCCGACATCGACGAGACGCCGCGTCCGCGCGAGGCGCCCCGCGCGCTCGCCCAGCGTCTGGCGGAAGAAAAGGCGACCGCCGCGCATCGGTTGGCTGANGAGGATCCGGCCACCAAGGGCGGAATCATCGTCGCGGCCGACACAGTGGTCGCGCTTGGTCGTCGGATTTTGCCGAAATGCGAAACGGTGGAGGAGGCCGACGGCTGCCTGCGCCTGCTGTCGGGTCACGCGCATCGCGTGTTCACCGGCCTATGCGTCGTGACGCCGAAGGGCGCGCGCCGGCGACGACTCGTCGAATCGCGCGTGCGCTTCAAGCGTCTCTCCGAGCCAGAGATCGAGGCCTATCTCGCGGCGCAGGAATGGCGCGGCAAGGCAGGGGGCTATGCGATACAAGGGCTCGCCGGCGCTTTCGTCGTCAAACTCGTCGGCTCGTTCTCCTCGGTCGTCGGCCTTCCCTTGCATGAAACAGCGCAGATTCTTGCGGGAGAGGGGTATCCGGTGACCCTTCTATGGGCGTCGCATGTCGGAACATGAGCACGAAGACAAGTCCGGCGCCGGCTGCGTGATCTGCGGCAAGCCACGGACGCGCGCTTCACCCCTTCTGCTCCAAACGCTGCGCGGACGTCGATCTCGGGCGCTGGCTCGGCGGCCGCTATTCCATTCCGCGCAAGATGAGAACGAAAGCGAGGCGTCGTCCGGCATGTCCGCCCCCTTGGGGCCGAAGCTGAACTAGGCGAAGCCGCACATGATGGCATGGCGCATTGCGCTTAAAGGCGGCGAAAAGATGCGCGCGAGCGCTGGACAAAGCCGCCTCGCGCGGCTATCACCCGCCCACGCCCGACGCCAAGCGCACTCGCTGACGTCACGCGCGCCCAGGTAGCTCAGTTGGTAGAGCATGCGACTGAAAATCGCAGTGTCGGTGGTTCGATTCCGCCCCTGGGCACCATTCGCTTCATAAGCGCATCCATCCCTGGTTACGGCTGTATTTCGTGCCGGGGGCTATTTTTCGCAGCGCTTGTAGCGACGCCCGTCGTAGTCGATCTCGAATTTTCCTTTGCGCGCGAGAGTCACGGCGCGCGAGGTCTTTCGGCCTTCAAGATCGAAACAGCGCCCGATCAGCGCCCAGCGATCGGGAGCCGTTTTACGGACCGCGTTGAAGTCGCATCCACCCTGGCCGCCATGTCCGGCGCTGTCGCCGTCGAACGCGACATAGGCGCCTTCTCGGTCCGCCCGCGCGGCCTGACAATCGGCCAAGTCCATGCCCCACGCTCCCTTCACCGGCGCTCAAGCGCTTGAGAGGGCGTGCAAGCGGCGGCCAAACCTAGCGCGACGATCAAGGCGAGCGGTCGCATTTGCGGCTCCGAGGGCAGGGTGAGGCGCAGCGTAAGACCTTCGAAGCAGCGCCGACAAGTTCGTTGGATCGAATGCGCCAAAAGCAGCACAGTTCGGGTTTGACGAAAGCCCGACGAAACCCCACTTCACAGCGCGGCCAGATCGCAGCTCGGCCCGCGTTCAAGGGGAAGGCGCATGGAGTTGATCCGAACCGTCGCGGAGATGCGCGCGNNCGTCGCCAATTGGCGCGGAGCCGGAGCGCGCGTCGCGGTCGTGCCGACGATGGGAGCGCTTCATGCNGGGCATTTGAGCCTCGTGACCGCGGCCAAGCGCGAGGCCGATCGCGTGATCGTGACGCTGTTCGTCAATCCGAAGCAATTCTCCAATCCCGACGACCTNCAAAACTATCCGCGCACCGAAGACAGCGACCGCAAAATTCTGGCGCCCCTCGGCGTCGACGCCTTGTTCGCGCCGGACGTCGCAGAGGTCTATCCGGACGGCTTCGCGACGACGGTTTCCGTCGCGGGGTTGGGCGAGGGGCTGTGCGGCGCGCATCGCCCTGGCCATTTCGACGGCGTCGCGACGGTGGTCGCGAAGCTNTTCTTGATGACCCAGGCTGATCTCGCCTTTTTCGGCGAAAAGGACTGGCAGCAACTCCAGATCGTTCGTCGCATGGCGACCGATCTGAACGTCCCCATCGAGATTCGGCCGATGCCGACGGTGCGCGAACCGGACGGACTCGCCTTGTCGTCGCGCAATCAACGCCTCTCCCCGCAGGAGCGCTCGCGCGCGACCGCGCTTCCCGACGCCCTGCGCGCTGCGATCGGCGCGGTTCGCGCCGGCGCGCCCGTCGGAACGGCGCTCGCGGAGGCGCGGGCGGCGATTCTCCGCGGAGGCTATCGCGACGTCGATTACATCGAGATTCGCGACGGCGCGACGCTGCGGCCNGCCTCGGCGGCGGCGCCGGGAGCGCGGATTTTCGCGGCCGCCGCGATCGGGTCTGTTCGGCTGATCGACAACATGCCGGTCTATGACGGCGGTTGAGGGCTTGCGTTCCGGCGCGCCGCGCGGCAAGCGGCCCGCGGGCCAAGCGCCTGACAGGGAAGGGTGGCCGAGCGGTTTAAGGCACCGGTCTTGAAAACCGGCGTGGGCGCAAGTCCACCGTGGGTTCGAATCCCACCCCTTCCGCCAAAGCTCCAGACGCCGGATGGCGGCCTGACGCCGATCACCTAGCGAACGGCGCAACGTCCAGCCTTCGCTGACGGCTTGTCTGCGGTCGCGCGAGTTTCAAAGGCGCTCGATGCGGCCCTGCTCCCCTTCCCGCGCAACGCTGCGACTTGACTTGTTTGCCGTCGATGTCGCTATGTAGTCGCACTACATAGCGAGAACGCTGCGATGGGCGTCGAGGCTTTGGTCAGTCTCAAACGGGACAATCTGCCTGCGGTCGGGCGCGACCGCGTTCGACTGCTGGAGGCGGTCGCGCGCGAGGGCTCGATCAGCGCGGGCGCCCGTGCGTGCGGGATCACCTATCGCGCCGCTTGGGACGCGCTTGAGGCGATGGCCAGCGTCTTCGCACGGCCGCTGGTCGAAACGCGAAGCGGCGGGCGTGACAGAGGCGGGGCGCGACTCACCGAAACGGGCGCGCGCGTCATCGCGGCCTTTCGTCGTCTGGAGGCGGAAACGAACCGGCTCGCGCGCGATTTCGATGCGCAGCTGAGCGGCGCCGCCGTCCTCGCGCGAGAGAGGTTCGAGGCGCCGCCGCTAAGGACGAGCGCACGCAATGTCCTCAAGGGGCAGGTTGCGGCGATCCGCGCGAGGGGTCTGTCGTGCGACGTCGATATCGCGCTGTCGGCCGAAACGTTCATCACGGCGCGCGTCACCAATCGCAGCGTCGCGACGTTGGGGCTGCATATCGGGCGCGACGCGTCGGCGCTGATCAAGGCTCCGTTCGTCTCGGTCACCGCGGCGAGCGAGGCGACAACAGGCGTCAACCGGCTCGCGGGCGTGTTGCGTCGGCTCGACGCGCTCGACGATCAAGCGGAGGCGCTGCTGGACCTGGCGNNGGGGCGCAGTCTCGCCGCGCTGGATTCGGCGGATGCCGTGCGCTCCGCCGCGCTCGTCGTCGGCGCGCCGGCCGTCGCGCGTTTCGCCCCCGAGCATGTCATTCTGGCCATCGACTGAAGGAGCCGCTCATGCGCCCAGCGTTCCTCGCTCTCGCCGTCATCGTCGTCTGCGGCCCGGCGTTGGCCGGTGAGGCCTCCGTCGCGGTCGCCGCCAATTTCTCGGAACCGGCGAAGGCGATCGCCGCAGCCTTCAAAAACAAGACAGGACACGACCTTTCTCTCAGCTTCAGCCTCCGGCGGCTTCTACACGCAGATCAAGCAGGCTGCGCCCTTCGACGTGTTTCTCTCCGCCGACGCAGAACGGCCGCGCGCTCTTGCGCAAGAGGGGTTCGCCGTTCCGGAATCTCGTTTCACCTACGCCGTCGGAAAGCTCGCTTTGTGGAGCCGCGCCGCCGACGCCGCTCCCGGGGAGGCGACGCTGCGCGCGGGCAGGTTCCACAGGCTGGCGATCGCCAACCCCTCGCCGCGCCCTATGGCGCGGCCGCGCTGGAAGCGCTCGCCTCTCGGCCTCGCCGAGGCGGTCCGGCCGAAACTCGTCGAGGGCGCGAGCATCGCGCAGGCGTTCCAGTTCGCCGAAACCGGCAACGCCGAGTTCGCTTTCGTGGCGCTCGCGCAGACGATCGGCAAGGGCGGGGCGACCTGGATCGTGTCGCCGTCTCTCCACGCGCCGATCCGTCAGGACGCCGTCTTGCTGAAGCGCGGCGAAAACAACGACGCGGCGAAAGCCTTGCTCGACTTCCTCAAAAGCGGCGAGGCGCGCGCCATCGTCGAGCGATACGGCTATGGGCTTGAGGCGGCCGGCTGACGAATGATGGACGTCTTGCCCGTGGACATCCGTACGTCACTCACGCTGACGCTGAAGCTCGCGGCGCTGACGACGGCGGTTTTGCTCCTGCTCGGCACGCCGCTCGCCTGGCGTCTGGCGCGCTCTAAAGCCTGGTGGGCCGAGGCGGTCGCCGCGATCGTCGCCATGCCGCTTGCGCTGCCGCCCACGGTGCTCGGGTTCTATTTGCTGCTGGCGCTCGGACCCGATGGGCCCGGCGGCTGGCTCGCGGGCTTTGGGGCGCGCGCACTCGCATTCACATTCGAGGGGCTGCTGATCGGTTCCGTCATCTATTCGTTGCCGTTCGTCGTGCAACCGATCCGGAACGCCTTCGAGGCGATGGGCGAACGCCCGCTTGAGGTGGCAGCGACGCTGCGCGCCTCGCCAACGGCCGCCTTCTGGCGCGTCGCCTTGCCCTTGGCGCGTCCCGGGCTTCTGACTGGCGCCGTGGTGGGCTTCGCGCACACGGTCGGCGAGTTTGGCGTCGTGCTGATGATCGGCGGCAATATTCCGGGGCGAACGCGGGTGCTCTCCACGGCCATCTACGACTATGTCGAAACCTCGCGCTGGCGCGAGGCGAACATGCTGGCGGCCGGAATGGTGATTTTCGCCTTTCTGGTCGTTCTGACGGCGACCTTTCTCGAAAAGCGGGCGCGGCGGGTCGGAGCANNTGACGCTGGGCGACGCGCGCGACGGGCTCGTCGCCCGATTTTCCGGCCGCCTCGGCCGATTCTCGCTCGACGCGACGATCGCCGCGCGGCGCGCGGCGTCACCGCTCTGTTCGGCCCGTCGGGCTGCGGCAAGACGACCATGCTTCGCGCCGTCGCGGGGCTGACGCGCCTGGCGGANGGGTATTGCGCGCTCGACGGCGACGTCTGGCAGGATGGCGCGCGGTTCACGCCGACCTTTCGACGACCGATCGGCTACGTGTTTCAGGAGCCGAGCTTGTTTCCGCATCTCTCGGCGCGCGGGAACCTGACGTTCGGCGCNGCCGAAGGGCGACTTGCGCTTTTTGACGAAATCGTCGCGTTGCTCGGTCTTGCGCCTCTTCTCGGACGTGCGCCCGCTACGCTGTCCGGCGGCGAACGTCAGCGAGTCGCGCTGGGTCGCGCCGTGCTGTCGCGCCCGCGCCTGCTGTTGATGGACGAACCTCTTTCGGCGCTCGACGCCGACGCCAAGGCGCAGATCCTGCCNTTTCTCGAAAGGCTCGGCGAGTCGCTGGACGTTCCTTCGCTCTATGTCAGCCACGACATGAGCGAAATCGAGCGGCTCGCCGATCATCTGGTGCTGATGGGGGAGGGAAGGACGATCGCCTGCGGCCCGCTGCACATGGTGCAAAGCGATCCCGCGCTTCCGCTCGCGGCCAGGCGTGACGCCGCGGTGACGCTGGCCGCTCAGGTCACGCAGGACGACGCTGGCGACGGGTTGATGGCGGTGGAGGCGGAGGCNGCCCAGTTTCTCGCGCCCCGAAGCGGCGCGGGCCGCGGGGCGACGTTACGGCTTCGCATCGGCGCGGGAGACGTCAGCCTCGCGCTGGAGCGTCCAGCCGGCGTGACGATCCTCAACGCGCCTGCGGCGCGCATTCTGTCCGCCAGCGCGATCAGCGAAGCGGAAATGCTGGTCGTGCTGGCGCTTGGAGAGGAGGGGGCGGGCGGACGGCTGCTCGCCCGCGTCACCCGCCGCTCATGGGCGACGCTCGGCCTGACGGTCGGTCAGGCCGTTTTCGCGCAGGTGAAAGGCGTGGCCCTGGCGCGCCGCGCGCCGGCCTCGCTCAAATCGTAAGGGCCGAGGCTGGGACCAACACTTNCCCGCGCATGATCAGCCGCGCCGTGCGAAGCGTGCCGGCGACGATCTCCATGCTCGCGCCCTCGCCCGAAGTGGTCAGCGCGACGTCGATCTGACCTGCCGGATGTTCGATCCAGACCGTGCGCGGGTTGGCGGACTCGGGCGTCGCCAGCTCATGCGCGATCGAGCCGGGCAGGGCGCAGGCTGAGGCCACGCACACAGCTCCCGTCACCGCATGGGCCGCGTGCAGCGCATGCGGCGTGAGGTAACGCGAGGTGATGGAGCCGCCTTGGCGGGCGGCCGACAGAATCCCGACCTTCGGCACGACCTTCCCCGAGACGTCGCCGAGGCCCATCATATGGCCCGCCTTTCGGCGGATGGCCTCAATTCGCGCCATGCGCTCAGGCGAGCCCTCGAAGGCCTCTTNTTCCTCCGTCCCGCTCAAGCCGAAATCGGTCGCGCGCATCAGGATCATCGGCATGGCGACGTCAATGCACGTGACCTCGACGCCGTCGACGACGTCGCGAGGCTTGCCCGTCGGCAGCATGACGCCGCAGAGCGACCCCGTGACGTCCATAAAATTCAATAGGATCGGGGCGGCCGAACCAGGCACGCCGTCGATGCGCGCTTCGCCGGCGTATGCGACGGCGCCGTCGGNGGTGCGGACGATGGCCTCGATCTTGGATTGGGTGTTGACGTTGTAGATCATCACCCTGGTTTCGCCGGGCTGGGCCGAGACCAGTCCGCGTTCGATGGCGAAGGGGCCAACGCCCGCCAGGATGTTTCCGCATGAGGGAGCGGTGTCGACCATCGCTTTTTCGATGTCGACCTGGGCGAACA
This sequence comes from Rhodoblastus sp., assembly GCA_013693735.1. Taxonomy (GTDB): domain Bacteria; phylum Pseudomonadota; class Alphaproteobacteria; order Rhizobiales; family Beijerinckiaceae. The sequence goes on from CP059255.1 coordinate 2,530,789, forward strand.
GATAATCGACGTCACAGCCGGGTTGAGCGGATTTGGAGACGATCGCGACCTTGCTGGTCAGCGTGGTCGCGCCGCCGAGCCCGTCGATCTGACGGGCGTCCGGAGATCCCATCGCGGCGAGCAGGACGCGGTCGCGCGCGGCCGGGTCCGCCGGGAGGTCGGACGCCAGGAAATAGGGCCCGCGCGACGTTCCGCCACGCATGAACAGGCAGGGAATGGCGATTTGGTCGCGCATGAATCGGGTCCGGCTTCACGTTCACGCAGAAGGAGGGGAGGGCCGCGGCGGGGACCGCCGCGGCCGGATTGAGGTCAGAGCATTCTCATCACCCGAGGCATCCAGAGCGACAGCTCCGGCCAGTAGGTGACGATCACCAGAAACACCACCATCGTCCCAAGCCAGGGCAAGACCGCCTTGGTCAGATCGGTGATGCCGACATGGCTGATCGAGGAGGCGATATAGAGGTTGAGGCCGACCGGCGGATGGCAGAGGCCAACCTCCATGTTGACGTCGATCAGGATGCCGAAATGCACAGGGTTGATCCCAAGCTGCATCGCGGTCGGGAACAGGATCGGCGACATGATCAGGATGATCGAGGACGGCTCCATGAAGTTGCCCGCGATCAAAAGCAGCACGTTCACCAGGAGCAGGAAGCCCCAAGGCCCGAGATTGAGGCCGAGCAGCCACTGGGCCAACGCGTTGGGGATGTTCTCGTTCGCCAAGACGAAGGAGAAAAGCACCGCGTTGGTGATGATGTAGAGCAGCATCGCCGACATGTTGGCCGAGCGCAGCAGCACGCCCGGCACGTCCTTCAGGCCCATATCCTTGTAGACGTAGACGGCGATAAAGAAGGCGTAGACGGCGCTCATGGCCGCCGCCTCGGTCGCGGTGAAAATGCCCGAATAGATGCCGCCGATGATGATCACGACCAGCATCAGCCCCCAGATCGAGTCCCGGAACGCGCCGAGCGACTGACCCCAGCTCGCCTTGGCGAGACGTGNGAAGTTGTGCTTGCGGGCGAGATACCAGGTCACCGCGCACAGCATCGTCGTCAGCAGAATGCCGGGCAGCACGCCCGCCACGAACAGCGCGCCGATCGAGGTGTTGGTCGAGATGGCGTAAATAACCTTCGGGATCGAGGGCAGCATCAGGATGCCGAGCGAACCCGCCACGGTGATCACCGCCGCGCCGAAGCGCATCGGGTATCCGGCCTTCACCATTTCCGGCAGCAGGATCGAGCCGATCGCCACAACCGTCGCCACCGACGAGCCGCACACCAGCGCGAACATCGCGCAAGCGAGGATGCCCGCAAGCGCGAGGCCGCCGTGCCAGTGGCCAATCAGCGAGGAGGCGAAGGCGATCATCCGACGCGCGACGCCGCCATGCGTTAGGAAGTTGCCCGCCAGAATGAAGAACGGGATCGCCATGATCTCGAACTTCTCGATGCCGGTGAACAGCTTCAGCGCGACCGCGTCGAGCGGCACCGCCGTCATCGTGTAGATGAAGATCAGAACGCTCAGACCGAGCGCGATCGAAATCGGCATGCCGGTCATCATCATCGAGATGAGCAGCGTGAAGATCAGCAGAACGCGCGCGCTCGAAGGCAGCGTCACGATGCCGAACTTATTGGCGAAACACACCGCGATCAGAAGAAGCGGCATGCCGATCGTGATCAGGCCGCCGATCGAAANCCGGGCCCTTCCAATCGTTGGGATCGGTTTCGTGGGTGATGGTGGCGGGGCCGCTCATCGCGCTCCTCCCGGCATGACGACGTCGACGTCCTTGGGCGACACGACATGGTCGAGGCCTTCGACGTGGCTTTCGTCGGTGTGGGGAAGGTCGCCGGTGCGTGCGAAGCGCCAGGCCACCTGCATGAACCGGAACGACATGAGGCCGCTTCCGAGAGGAATCGCAAGATAGACGATCCACATCGGCGCTTCGAGATCGTTCGACGTTTGGCCTGTCTCGAACATGTGGAAGACAAACTGCGCCCCGAACAGGGCGATGATGCCGGTGAAGANGGCGCCGCAGCTCAGACCAAACAAAATGACCCGGTGGCGCGAGGGCGCCGGCAAGGCCTTAAGCGCCACGTCGACGCCGACATGGACGCCGGTGCGCACCCCGTAGGCCGCCCCGAACTTAGCCATCCAGACGAACATGATGATGCACAGCTCCTGCGCCCAGGAGACATCCAAGCCAATGAATTTATTGAAAATTCCGTGGAAGACGGCGCCCGCGCCGGTCATCCCGTGGGCGTCGAACCAGCGCGCCGCGCCGATCGAAAGGCCTGAACCGTAGCGGTGCAAGACCGCAAAGAAAATCAGGAGCGTGGCGCATGCGATCAGCGCGCTGATCAGCCACTCCTCCAGGTGATCGAGAATTTTAAGAAACACGACGTCGCCCCCTGACGTGACGGGCGCGTCGCGGCGCGCCCGTTTTGCTTTCAGCCGTGCGTTCGAACGCGGGCGGTTCAGCCGCCCGTCGCCTTCAACAGCAAGTCGATGATGTCCTTACCGACGCGCGACTCGGCCGATTTGTAAACCGGCATCATCGCGTCGCGCCACGGCTTGGTCTCCTCGGCGGTAAGGGCGCGGACATTGGTGCGCCCGGATTTTTNGATCGCTTCGAGCGCGTCGATGTTCTCCTGCAAAGCGATCTGATTGGCGAAGACCGTCGCTTCGTCCATCGCCTTGTCGGCTGNGACGCGAATGTCCGCCGGCAAGCCGGCCCAGAATTTCGAGTTGGCGATCACCGCATACTGAAGATGGCCGTGATTCATGCCGATCATATGCGCCTGCACCTCGAAAAACTTCTGCGTGAAGATGTTCGAGGGCGTGTTTTCGCCGCCGTCGACGACGCCGGTCTGCATCGCCTGATAGACCTCGGAGAAGGCCAGAATCTGCGGAATGGCACCGACAGCGCGGAAATACTGGTCGGCGATCTTCGAGCCGGAGATGCGGACCTTGAGGCCTTTCATGTCGTCAGGCTTGAGAATCGGCTTGCTGGAGGTGATCCAGTAGAAACCGTTGTCCCAAAAGGCCAACCCCTTGATGCCCTTGGGTTCGAGCTTGGTCATCAGGAACTTGCCGGCCGCTCCTTTGGCGACCTCCTGAAACTGCTTGTCGTCCTTGTAGAGGAAAGGCAGATCGAGCGCCTCGAACTCCTTGGCGCCGAGCGGCGCGAATTTGGCGGTCGAAGGCGCCAGGAGATGCACGGCGCCGAGCTGGAGCGCCTCAATCTCCTCTTTGTCCTTATAAAGCTGCGAGTTGGGATAAACCTCGACCTTCACTTTGCCTTNCGTGTACTTCTCGGCCAACTCCTTAAATTTCAGCGACCCTTTGCCTTTCGGAGTGTCGTCGGCCGTCACGTGGCTGAATTTGAGGACGATCGGCGCCTGGGCGAGCACCGCCGGCGCTGGAAAGCTGGCGCCTAGCGCGAGCGCGCCAAGACCCAATTCACGACGCGTGAATTTCATCATCCCTCCTCTCGACCCGTTCGCGGATCGTCGATCACTTTTTCGTTATTATCAAAGCCATGCGCCGCAGGCGGCGCGTCTCGCCTTTATGCGACGTTCTGCGACTTTTGCATATCCCTCAGCTCCGCCGCATAGCGAGTCAGCGCCGCAAAGCGGTGGAAGCCATGCACGAACTTGCCGTAGGGCATGGAGACGAACAAGGCGAGGACAACGCCTAGATGCAACGCAAGCGCCACGCCAAGGGCAGGCGTCGCGCGGAGAAAAAGAACCGCGAAACCGGTGAGGGCGGTCGCTAACAGCATCAGGATAAAGGCCTTCTCCATGCCGGAACGCGGCGCGTCGACCAGCGCCGGGTCGCGCGTCGTCTTCGCCAGAAGAAGGCCGATCGGTCCGACGATCAGGCCCAGGCCGCCAAGCGTTCCCAACAAAACTGGGAGATCCCACCAAGGATAGGGGGAAGGGCGGCCGGCGTAGTGATAGATCGTTCCGACGCAGGTCGCGGCGAAACACAACATGAAGCCATAGAACGTCGCGTGATGCGCGTGGCGTCGAGGATCGGAGGGCCGATCTTCGCGATGCGCGCATCCGGCGCCGCCGCCATCGAGATAGCGCAGGGTCGCCGCGTCGCGTATCGCTCGCCAGAGATCCGCCCACGACAAGGCCATCGGGCCTGCGTCGAGCCAGGCCATCCGCACCGACATCGCGATCGCGACGATNNCATACAGGAACGCCGCTCCGAACAGCGACGCCATCGCCGCATGCGGCATCAGGCGATAAAACGCGCCGCGCTCGACGCCGGACGCCCACACGGCCGCGGGATCGCGCAACGCGACGAGGCCCAGCATGAAACCGGCGACGCAGACGGCGAGCGTGGACGTAAGGANAAGGCCGTGTCGCGCAAACAGCGGCGCCAGGGGGCGCGGCCAAGCGTAACGATGGTAGCTGTCGCCGCGCGCGATCGCCATCGCCTTGGGCACGTTCACGTCGAAGGCGTGCGGAGGCGCGAACTGGCAATCGACGTAGCAGGCGCCGCAGGCATGGCAAAGATTGGCGATGTAGTTGAGATCGCAGTCGGTGAAGGAGCGTCGCATCTCCATCGCCGGAAACACCGCGCACAACCCTCGCAATANGCGGCAGGAGTTGCACACCGTCATCAACCGATCGACCTCGGCCAGCGCAGGGGTCGCGTGGACGACGTCGAGGCTGCCGGCGATGGGCGTCGGCGCCCGCCGCGGGGGCGGCAGGGAAAATGGCGGGCTCATTCAAGGGTCTCCTTGTTCAGGGCCGAGGCCGGTTCGGCGGCCAAGGCCGCACAGTCCGGCCGCGCCGCGTCCGGCCATGCGGCCGAACACGCTGCCGATGGTCATTCCGATTCCGGCGGCGTAGCCGCGGCCCAGGACGTTGCCCGCCATGATCTCGCCGGCCGCGAACATATTGGCGGCGAGCGAACCGTCAGCCATCACCATGCGCGCCTCCTCGTTCACGCGCAGGCCGAGATAGGTGAAGGTGATGCCGGGGCGCACCGGATACGCGTAGTAAGGCGGCGTCTCCAGGCGACGCGCCCAATGCGATTTGGNGGGCGTGAGGGCTTCGGTCCGGCATTCGTCGAGCGTGGTATGATCGAAGGCGCCGGGCCGCACGGCGGCGTTGAAGTCGTCGACGGTCTTCGAGAGGGTCGCGGCGTCGAGCCCGAGCTTGCCGGCCAGCTCCTCGACGCTCTGGGCGCGGATCGGCGGGTAGAGCGAGGGCATGAACAGCTTCAACGAGGACTCGTCGAAGACGATATAGGCGATCTGGTCGGGCTGCTGGGCGACCAGACGGCCCCAGATCGCGTAGCGCTTGGGCCAGACGTCTTCGCCTTCGTCATAGAAGCGTCGGGCGTGCTTGTTGACGACGATCCCGAACACGACGCAGTCCAGCCGGGTGATGATGCCGCCGTCGAATTTCGGCGCCCGCGCGTCGATCGCGACGGCATGGCATTGGGTGGGATCGCCGATCGGCTGAACCCCTGNGTCCAGCAGAATTTTCAGGACGGAGCCGCGATTGTAGGGCGTGCCGCGGATCAGGAAATTCTCCGCCGCCTCTCCCCATCCCTGTTTGAGCCATTCGATATTGGCTTCGAAGCNCCCGGCCGCGGCGACGAAGGTCCTGGCGCTCACTTGCCGAAAGCCGTCGCCGTTACGGTGGGTCAGCTTGCGGAACACGCCGCCCTCGACGTCCACGGCGACGATCTCGGCGTCGTAACGGATTTTGACGCCCAGCGATTCGGCGGTTCGATACAGCGCGTTGAGCATCGCGCGGCCGCCGCCGAGGAAGAACGAATTGGTGCGGCCCAGGCTCAGCGTGCCGCCGAGCGAGGGCTGAAAGCGCACGCCCTGATCCTGAATCCAGTCGAGAACGTCCTTCGATTCGCGGATCATCAGACGCGCGAGGCGTTCGTCGGTGGCGCCCTGAGTGACCTTCATCAGGTCGTCGAAAAACTCGTCCTCGGGGTAGGGGCCGGAGAGGGTTTGCGTGGCGTGGTCGTGGGCGCAGCGCATGTTGCGCGTGTGGCGCGTGTTGCCGCCGCGATAGAATTTCGGGGCGCCTTCCAGCACCAGAACGCGCGCGCCCTCGCGCCGCGCCGCGATCGCCGCGCAAAGGGCGGCGTTGCCGCCGCCCGCGACGATCACGTCATAGGCCGCGCCGTCCGCGTGCTGCGCCGGGTTGAGCGTCATCGCCGCCTCGCATGTGTTTGTATACAGAAAATCCATTAGCATCCGCTTGGATTGCGTGTCAAGCTGGGCGCATGGCTTCGACAATTTCGACATCGCCTGCGACGCAAACGCTTCCGGAAGGCGCTTTCGCGCTGGCGCGCGACGACGAGGGGCTGGCGCTCGGCGAGGCGACCTATCGGGCGCTGTGCCGGGCTTTGCGCGAGGGCGCGCTGAAGCCGGGCGACCGGTTGCGGGAGGAGGAGGTGGCGCGCCGGCTGTCGGTCAGCCGGACGCCCGTGCGCGAGGCGTTCGGCCGGCTGCTGGCGCGTCGGCTGATCGAACCGGCGGGCGGGCGCGGGCTGATCGTGCGCCGGCTGGAGGCGGCGGAGGCGCTGGAGTTGTATGCGTTGCGCGAGATTCTGGAGGGCGCGGCGGCGCGTCTTGCGGCGCGGCACGCCGCGGCGGCCGAAATCGACCTGATGCGCGACCACGCCGCCGCGTTCGAGCGCGCGACGGACTCGCCGCGCGAGATGGAGCGCGAGAACCGGATGATGCACGAGGCGATCTTCCGGGCCGCGCGCAATCGCTACCTCGACGCCGCGCTGCGCGACATGCAGGATTCGCTGGCGTTGCTCGGGCCGACGACGTTCGGCGTCGAGGGCCGGCCGGCGACGGCGGCGGCCGAGCATCGGGCCATGATCGAGGCGATCGCCGCGCGCGACGCCGACGCCGCCGAACGCGCCGCGCGCGCGCATATGCAAGCGGCGTTGACCGCGCGCATGCGGCTCTTGCGCGCGTGACCGCGCGCATGCGCCTTTTCACGCGTGACCGCGCCGGCGCCGCGGCGCCGGCGAGCATGGGCGGCCATCGTGTCGCCGCTTTCCGGCCGATTTTGAAAAGCCGCTCCGGTCCGTTAAGAGGCTGGAAAGCACGACACGCCACATTGGCCGGGCGAGGGTGACGCCGCCGGCCGGGCTCGGGGAGACGGAAGCCCATGCGGTCAGGTTCGACTTCGCGCCAGAGCGTCGGTGAGTTCTGGCGTCGATCCGAGAATTTGCAGAGTGTGTGTTCAGTGTCCGATGCGTTTGCGGCGTGCCCGCGTTTTCCCCGTTCGATGCGTCCGTCGGTCGCCCTGAAGGTCGCTTCCGCCGCTCTCGCGTTCGCGCTTGTGTCGGGCTGCGCGCAGCAGCAGCAACGCGGCTATAGCGGCGGCTGCTCGAAAGAATATTTCGGCGAAGGCAAATACGGCAAAGCGAGCCCTCGCGTCGTTCAACTTGGAGAATCCGTCCCGAAAGGCGGCGGGCGCTATTTGATCGGACGGCCCTATCGCATCGCAGGACGCACCTACGTCCCCAGCGAGAAGCAACCGGGCTACAGCGTCACAGGGACGGCCTCGTGGTATGGCGCGGCGTTCCACGGTCGGCGCACGGCCAACGGCGAAATCTACGACATGGCGTCGATCACCGCGGCGCACCCGACGATGCCGCTGCCCAGCTACGCGCGCGTCACCAATCTTAAAAACGGCAAATCCATCGTCGTGCGCGTCAACGACCGCGGGCCCTATCACGGCGGTCGGGTCATGGACATGTCCTCCCGCGTCGCCGATCTGCTCGATTTCAAGGGCGCGGGCACCGCGCGCGTAAAGGTCGATTATCTCGGCAAAGCAGGCCTTGGCGGCTCGGACGACCGGCAGCTCGCGGCCACGCTGTCAACGGGCGCGCCTGCGCAGTTGGCCGGTTACGAAACGCCTGTCGAGGCTTCCGCGGTCGCGGCGACCGATGCGTCGCAGGATGCCCCGCGCGCTCCCGAGCCGAAACCTGCACGCCGCGCNTCCGCCGCCGCCGCTTGCGCCGCCGGTCGAGGCCCGCGTTCCGGATGAAGAGGGCGGGCCGATCGGCGAGCCGCAACCGGCGTCCGAACCCGCGGTTCCCTCCGCGCCGGTCAGGGCGTCACGGCCGCGTCCGTCCAAACCGACCGTGCTCGACGCCGCTCCGGANNGCCAGACGGCGTCGCGGACGAGGCGACCGCGTCCTCGCCGCAGGACGCGCCGATCCCGCCGCGCCGACCCAGCGGCCTGACGCCGGCCGCCGCGATCGACGAAGAAGATGCGCCGGCGCCGCGCCGCGCGCGACGGCGGCGTTATACTACGCGCCGCAAGCGCCGCTGGCCGTGCGGCTCGCAGGCCGGCGGCGCCTTCGCGGCGCTGCGCGACATTGTGCGCGAGTGAGGCGCCGGTGAGGATGTTCGGCATGGCGCGAGGCTTGAGCGTCGCCGTGTTCGCGGCAGCGATGGCGGCGGCGAGCGGCGGCGCGNNCGCGCGCGCGCAAACCACCTATCAGGCGCAGGTGGGACAGGCGATCCTGGTCGACGACGCAACAGGCGCCATTCTCTACGAAAAGGACGCCGACAAGCTCACCGCGCCCGCATCGCTCGCCAAGCTGCTGACGGCGGAGGTCGTCTTTCACGAGTTGGCGGAAGGCCGTCTCAAACTCGACGACACGTTTCTGATTTCCGAAAACGCCTGGCGCAACGGAGGGGCCTCCGCGGGCGGATCGACGATGTTCGCCGTCGTCAAAAGCCGCATTCGCATCGACGACCTGTTGCGCGGACTGATCATCCAGTCTGGCAACGACGCCGCCATCGCGCTGGCGGAAGGCGTCGCGGGATCGGAGGAGGCGTTCTCGCGCCTGATGAACACGCGCGCGCGAGAGATCGGCCTGACGAAATCCAGCTTCCGCAACGCGTCGGGAAAGGGCGACCCGCAGCAAACCACCACAATGCGCGAAATGCAGAAGCTCGCGTCGCATCTCATCGCCACATACCCGCAGTTCTATCCCATATTCGGCGAAAAGCAGTTCACCTGGAACAAGATCACACAGCTGAACCGAAACCCGCTGCTCACGATGGATATCGGCGCGGACGGATTGAAGACCGGCAATATCGACGAAAGCGGTTTCGGCCTCGTCGGCTCGGCGGTTCAGAACGGACAGCGGCTGATCGTCGCCATCAACGGCGCCAAGACCGCTCGCGACCGCGCCGAGGAAGGCCGCAAGTTGCTGCTTTGGGGCTTTCGTTCGTTCGAACCGAAGCGGCTGTTCGACGTCGGCGAGCCGGTCGGCGCGGCGAATGTCTATGGCGGGGCCAAGGCCAGCGTAGCGCTCACCTCGGCGAAGCCGATCGCCGTTCTGCTGCCGCGCGGAGGCGCGGAGCGGCTGACGGCGGAGATCGTTTATGACAGCCCGCTACGCCCTCCGGTGGCCAAGGGCCAGACAGTGGCGCGACTCAAAGTGTTTCGTGGCGCGACGCTGGCGCTCGACGCGCCGTTGCAGGCGGAGGAGGACGTTGCGGAAGGGTCGTTGACGCGGCGGGCGAGCGACGCCGCCTGGGAGCTGGCGACGGGATGGATGCGTCGCCTGTTCAAAAGTCATGACGCGCGGCGATCGNNCCGCTCCGAGCCGGACGCTTCAGGCCGAGGCCGATTTGTGACGCTGGAGGGCGGGGAGGGCGCGGGCAAGTCGACGCAGATCCGGCGTCTGGTCGAGCGGCTGCGGAGCGTGGGTTTGCGTGTCGAGCAGACGCGCGAGNNCCCGGGGTCGCCGCGCGCCGAGGCGCTGCGNGGGATCATCCTGTCAGGGGACGCCAAGGCGCTTGGACCTGCGGGCGAAGCGCTGTTGTTCGCGGCGGCGCGGATCGACCATCTCGACACGCGGATTCGACCGGCGCTCGCGCGCGGCGATTGGGTGGTCAGCGACCGTTTCGCCGATTCCACGCGGGCCTATCAGGGCGGGCTCGGCGCCCTGTCGCCGGCGCTGATCGACGCGCTTGAGCGCGTCACGCTCGACGGGCTGAAGCCGGACCTGACGCTGATCCTCGACGTTCCGGTCGAAGTCGGCATGGCGCGGGCGGACGCGCGGCGCGGCGCGGCGGCGGCGGATCGTTTCGAGTCCGAGAGTCTCGACAGCCATCGGCTGTTGCGCGAGGCGTTTCTCGCCATCGCGCGGGCCGAGCCGCGGCGCTGCGTCGTCATCGACGCCGCGCGCGCGCCGGGCTGGTCGAGGCGGCGGTCTGGGCGGCGGTGCGGAGCGCTTCGCCGGCGAGATCGACGCGGCGCGGGGGCGGCGTGAAGGCCCCTCCGCCCTGGCCGACGGCGCGCCCGAGAGCGATCGGCTCGACCAGACGCCGCATCCGCGCGAAACNNGTCGACGCTGTTCGGTCAGGCGCGCGCCGAGGCGACGCTGCTCGACGCCTATCGCTCCGGCCGCCTGCCGCACGCCTGGATTCTCGGCGGGCCGGAAGGGATCGGGAAGGCGACGCTCGCCTGGCGGTTCGCGCGCTATCTCCTCGCGAACCCCGACCCCTCCACANNCCCGCCGNNTGAGCAGGGCGCACAACCTTGAGTCGATCCCGAACATCCTATCGCCCACCGCGTCGCCCAGCGCGCGCATGGGGACGTCGCGCTTTTGCGGCGCGAATGGGACACGAAAGGCAAGAAGCATTTCACCGCGATCCGGGTCGACGACGTGCGCGCCGCGCAGTCCCTGTTCCAGCGCTCGGCCGCCGCGCAGGGCTACAGGATCGCCATCGTGGACAGCGCGGAGGACCTCAACGTCAACGCAGCCAACGCGCTCCTGAAGCTGATCGAGGAGCCCCCGGCGCGCTCGCTGTTTCTGATCGTGGCGCATCGGCCGGGGCTGGTGATGCCGACGATCCGGTCGCGCTGCGCGCGGCTGCACCTCGATCCGCTGACGCCGGAGGCGATCGGACAGGCGATCGCCGCGCTCGGCGAGCCCTGGAGCGAGCACGAGCCTGGCGAGATCGCCGAGGCGGCGGCGCAGGCCGACGGGTCGTTGCGCAAGGCGCTGGCGAGTCTCGACCCCGCCGCTCGCGGCTTCGCGCGGTTGATCGACGCGATGCTGACGGAGCTGCCGCGGTTCGACCCCGCGCAAGCGCACCGGCTCGCCGATCTGACCGCGCCGCGCGGGGCGGAGGCGCGCTTCGCCGTGCTGCTGGACGCCGCGCAACGCTGGCTCGACGGGCGGCTGCGGCGTCCCGGCGCGACNGCCCGCATGCTTGCGCCCTATGCGGCCGTGTGGGAGAAACTGCGCGCCGCCGCCGCCGAGGCGGAGGCGTATAATCTCGACCGCCGCCCGCTGGTCCTCTCGCTTGTCCGCGATCTGGCCGAGGCCGAACGGCGCGCGCTCGGGTGATCCGTCAGGACTTGTGACCCGTCAGGACTTGCGCATGTCGTCCCGCCCGACCTTCTTCATCTCGACCGCGATCCCCTACGCCAACGGCGCGCCGCATATCGGCCACGCCTATGAGAGGATCGCGACCGACGCGATTTACCGCTTCAAGAAGCTCGACGGCTACGACGCGTTTTTCTGCACCGGCATGGACGAGCACGGCCAGAAGGTGCAACAGACCTCGGCCAAGGAAGGCAAGACGCCCAAGGCCTTCGTCGACGAGATCGCCGCCAAGTTCGACGAGATGGGCGCGCTGCTCGACGCCCGCGCGACCGACGTCGTGCGCACGACGCAGCCGCGCCATTACGCGTCCGTCCAGGAGATCTGGCGGCGGATGGAGGCCAAGGGCGACATCTACCTGTCGAAATATGACGGCTGGTATTCGGTGCGCGACGAGGCCTATTTCGACGAGAGCGAGCTGACCGAGCGCGACGGCAAGCGTTACGCGCCGTCGGGCGCGCCGGTCGAATGGGTGGAGGAGGAGAGCTTCTTNTTCAGGCTCTCGGCCTATCAGGACAGGCTGCTCGCCCTCTACGAGAGCCAGCCCGACTTCGTGTTCCCGGAAAAATACCGCAACGAAATCGTCGCCTTCGTGAAGCGCGGGCTGACCGATCTGTCGGTGTCGCGCACGACCTTCAACTGGGGCGTGCCGGTGCCGGGCCACCCCAAACATGTCATGTATGTGTGGGTCGACGCGTTGACCAACTACATCACCGCGACCGGCTTNCCCGACCTCGCCGATCCGCGCCGCAAATACTGGCCCGCGGACGCGCATGTGATCGGCAAGGACATTTCACGCTTTCACGCGATCTATTGGCCTGCTTTCCTGATGTCGGCCGAGCAGCCGCTGCCCAAGCAGGTCGTCGTGCACGGCTTCCTGTTCAACCGCGGCGAAAAGATGTCGAAGTCGGTCGGCAACGTCATCTCGCCGCAGACGCTGGCCGATCATTACGGCGTCGATCAGCTGCGCTATTTCTTCCTGCGCGAGGTGCCTTTCGGGCAGGACGGCAATTACTCGCACGAGGCGATCGTGCAGCGCATGAACGCCGACCTCGCCAACGATCTCGGCAATCTGGCGCAGCGCTCGCTGTCGATGATCGCCAAGAATTGCGAGGGCAGGGCGCCCAAACGCGGCGCGCCGACCGAGGCCGACAGCGCGATTCTCGAACAGGCGTACGGACTGCTGCCGGCCGTGCGCGCGGCGATGAAGGACTTCGCGCTGCACCAGTATCTCGCGGAGGTGTGGCGCGTGGTCGCCGACGCCAACCGCTATTTCGCGGCGGAAGAGCCCTGGACCAAGCGCAAGACCGATCCCGCGCGCATGGAGGCGGTGCTGTCGACCACCATCGAGGTTCTGCGGGTGGTCGCCATCCTCGCCCAGCCGGTGATGCCGACCGCGATGGGCAAGATGCTCGACGCCCTCGGCGCGCCGCAGGTGGAGCGCGATTTCGCGCATCTCACGCCGGCCTTCCGCGTGCCGGAAGGCGCGGCCCTGCCAGCCCCGACGCCGATCTTCCCGCGCTACGTCGACCCCGCCGAAGCGCAGGACGAGGCCGCCAAGCCCGCCAAGCCGGCGAAGAAGGACAAACCCGCCAAAGACGCCGGAGGCGCGCCCGCCTGATGCTGATCGACAGCCATTGCCATCTCGACTTTCCCGACTTCGCTCCCGAGCGCGACGCGGTGGTCGCGCGCGCGAAGGCCGCGGGCGTCGGGCGGATGATCACCATCGGCACTCATGTCTCGAAATTCCCGCAGGTTCTGGCGATCGCCGAAGCCTATGACAATGTCTGGTGCACGGTCGGAACGCATCCCCACTACGCCCACACCGACCTGCCGGAGGCCAGCGTCGAGCGGCTGGTCGAACTCTGCGCCCATCCCAAAGTGATCGGCGTCGGCGAGGCCGGCCTCGACTATCATTACGACAAGGCCCCGCGCGACGTCGCCGAACGGGTGTTCCGCACCCACATCGCCGCCGCGCGCGAAACCGGCCTTCCTCTGGTGATCCACTCCCGCGACGCCGACGCCGACATGGAGCGCATCCTGCGCGACGAGATGGGGAAGGGGGCTTTCAAGGCCCTGCTCCATTGCTTCACCGCGTCGCGCCGGCTGGCCGAGGCCGGGCTTGAGCTTGGGCTTTCGATCAGNTTTTCGGGCGTCGCGACCTTCAAAGCCTCGCAGGAGCTGCGCGACATCGCCCGCGACACGCCGCTCGATCGCATTCTCGTCGAGACCGACGCGCCGTATCTGGCTCCCGTTCCGATGCGCGGCAAGCGTAACGAGCCGGCCTTCACCGCCTACACGGCGGCGACGCTGGCGCAGACGAAGGGCGTGACGGAGGCCGAATTCGCCGCGGCGACGACACGCAACGTGCTGGCCTTGTTCTCGAAAATGCCGCCGCTCGCGGCGGCCGAGGCGGCGTGACGGGGCGCGTCCGCCTTTAGGGTGCGGGTCGTCGGGCGGCGTCCCGCGCGTCGGGCCGTCGGGCTGGGGCCAGTGCGATCCGCGCGAGCCGCGTAACCGGCGTAGGCGCTGCGCGATCCTGATCGAGCGCGAGGGACCGGGCGGGACGACGACGGTTCTGGTCGACGCCGGGCCGGATCTGCGCGAGCAACTGCTCGACGCGGGCGTCGAGCGGCTCGACGCGCTGGCGCTCACCCACGCCCATGCCGACCATATTCACGGCCTCGACGACGTTCGTCCGCTGGTGATCTCGGCGCGCAAGCGCATCCCGACCTACATGGACGCGCCGACCTCGGCCAAGGTGCGGCAGGGCTTCGGCTATCTGCTGCAAACGCCGCCGGGATCGAACTATCCGCCGCTGCTCGAAGAGCTGCGGCTCAGGCCGGGCGAAGCGGTCGAAATCGCCGGACCGGGAGGCGTTTTGCCCCTCATCCCGTTCCGCGTCGATCATGGAGAAATCGACGCGCTCGGCCTGCGCGTCGGCGACATGGCCTACACGCCTGACCTGATCGACGTGCCTTCCGAGAGCCTCGGCTTTCTGGACGGACTCGATCTTTGGATCGTGGACGCGCTACGCCACACGCCGCATCCCAGCCATTTCACGGTTGCGCAAGCGCTGGACTGGATCGCGCGGATGAAGCCTCGGCGCGCGGTGCTGACCAATCTTCACACCGACCTCGACTATCGCGCGCTCGCCGCGGAGCTGCCGCCAGGCGTCGAACCCGCTTATGACGGGATGACGCTCGCTTTCAATCTGACTGGCGCTGCGTGACAGCCGACGCCCATTGGATGGCGACGCGGCGCGCCGGATCGCCGAACGCGTCAGCGCAATCGTCGGCTCCGTTCTTCCGGCGCACGGAGCGGACGCCGACGGCGCGCTGACGGCGCCCAGGCCAGCATTGCTTGCTCCATCCGCCAAGGAAGCACGGCGAGGGATAGGCTCTAGTTCCATAATATACCTTATGCGAATTTGCTTTGCGACCGCCCTGCGGGCTCTGCGCAGCGCCCTGCCGCGCGGCTTTCGGCGCAACGAGCGATTTTGGAGAGGTGCGGCGCCGACCGGGTCGTCAGGCGTGAGCGACGCCGCGCGCCAGCGTTCGACCACGCTCCCGGCGCGGCGCGTCGCGCCGAAAGGGCTGACGGAGATTTTGCGCGGTCGGCCTTCAATTCCTGCTTGACGGCCGAAACGGATTCATGCGTCTATGTATAGACATAAGCGGCGTTTGCGCTCGTTCGGCCGCATACGCTTATCGAATGAATGTCACGCTTCAATCGGCGTCAGATCCTGTTCGTGCGCTTACCCGCGCATCTAATATACATGCGTCGGCCGCCTGACGGTTTAAACGAGTTCGGCGCGGGCTGTTCGCTCGCTCCTATTTAAATAGAAATACACATGAACGCGTTGGATCAACTCGACTAGGCGCTCTTTCGACCCACTTGGAATATGGCGGGATCGGCCGAGCGTCTCAAATTCAAATGAATAGAGGCCGCCAAATGCTCGATCGAATTGAAGACGCAGCTGATTCTCGAAGCGGATGGAGGGTCGTCGCTGGCGCGCATGTCGCCGCTGCGGTGACGTTCGGGTCCGCTTATGCGTTTTCCGCGCTATTTCCGGGATTGTCGAAGGAGTTTAATGCGTCGCGTGGCGAAATAGCGCTCGTCTTTTCGATCGCCGCATTCATTTTCTATTCGTTGGGCGCGATCGCNGGGCCTCTCGCTGATCGCTGGCCGACGGGCAAGCTCGTCGCGGCGGGCCTGGTCGCGATGGTCGCCGGCTACATCGCGGCGAGCCAGTCGACCTCTCTGCCTATGCTTTACGCCGTCTACGGCGTGGGCGTCGGGCTCGGTATCGGCCTTTCCTATGTTCCGATGATCGGCGCGGTTCAATCGTGGTTCATCCAGAAGCGCGCCCGCGCCTCCGGCGTCGCGACGGCGGGATTGGGTCTGGGCACCCTGATCCTGCCGTTCGCGGTCGGGCAACTGATGCCGAGCATCGGCTGGCGCGGGTGCTTTCTGGCTTTGGCGGCTGTGGTCGCCGTGTTCGGATTGCCTGCCGCCACCTTGATCCGGCGACGCCATCTCGGCGACGCAGCCGCNGTCAAGCCGGCCACCCTCACGCCCCTCGAAGCCTGGCGGCGGCCGAANTTTCCGCTCTTCTACCTTGTCATCGTGCTGGGCTCGTTCTGCACCTTCATCCCTTACGTGCATATCGTCCCGGCCGCTCGCGATCTTGGTCTGTCGCTGGACGAAGGGACCCTGCTGATCGCGCTGATCGGCGTCGGCAACGTCTTTGGCCGATTTGTGCTGGCGGGACTTGGGGATCGCTTCGGAGTTCTGCGCATGCTGTCGGCGCTGACAGGCGTGGTGGCGATTTCGTTCCTGCTTTGGGCGTCGGCCGGCGGATTNTTGGCGCTCGCCGTTTTCGCCCTGCTTTTCGGCGCCGCCTATGGCGGTTGCGTCGGCCTCTATCCCGCCGTCGCAACCGATCTTTTCGGCACGCGCAACATCGGGGCGGTGCTCGGCTATCTCTACACCGGCGTCGGCGTCGCCGCGCTGCTTGGACCGACCGTCGCCGGTTTCGCCTTCGATCGCACGGGAGCCTATCTCGGCCCGATCCTTGCGAGCGCGGCGGCCGCCGCCGTCGCCGCGGCGCTGACCCTGAGGCTGCGCCGACCCGAGACGGACCAGACGTCTTGAAAGCCGGCGCGCGGCCGTCGTCGCGCGCTCTTCAAACAGCTGAAACTGTGCCCGGCACTTTAATCGACCTTCTTGAAAAGAGGCTGCCATGAAACTTGGCGCATTCATGATGCCTGCTCATCCCCGCTCCCGTTCAATTCGGGACGGCCATATGCACGATCTCGACACTTTGGAATATTTCGATCAGATCGGATTGTGCGAAGCATGGATCGGAGAGCATTACACAATGCCGGCCGAACCCTGCCCCTCTCCGGATATATTGATCGCGCAGGCGCTTCTTCGAACGAAGAGAATTAAACTGGCGCCCGGCGCGTTCATTTTGCCGTTCCATCACCCGGCCGAATTGGCGCATCGCATTAGTTTGCTCGACCATATCGCCGAAGGACGATTCATGGTCGGGATCGGCGCGAGCGGGACGCCGGCCGATCTGGATATGTTTGATATCGACCATCGGGCCGGCGTGCATCGCAAAATGACGGCGGAATCCATCGCCATCATGACCCGGTTCTGGCAGAGCGACGCGCCTTTCGAGCATCGGGGCGAATTCTGGACGGCGCGGCGGCCGGAAGACCGTCCGCAGCAGGGCACGGCCTATCATCTCAAGCCGTTCCAACGNCCCTACCCGCCGATCGGCGTCACCGGCCTCTCGGCGTCGTCGGCGACGCTCGCTTTGGCGGGCGCGAACGGCTGGATCCCGATCAGCTTCTGTTTCACCCCGCAATATCTTCATACGCACTGGGATGTGGTCGAGCGNGGCGCGCGCGACGCCGGACGTCCTTCGCCAAACAGAGATGTTTGGCGCGTGAGCCGGCCGTTTTTCGTCGCCGAGACGGATGCGGAGGCATGGAGGCTTTCGGTCGGCGGCGAAATGGGCCGCTATTTCCGTGAAGATTATCTGCCGATGCTCGCCGGCAACAATGCGCTGGGGCTGCTCAAGCACGATCCCGACGTGCCCGACAGCGACGTGACGGTCGAGTATGTCGCAAAGCATTGCTGGATCGTCGGGTCGCAGGAGACGGTGGCCGAGCGCATCGCCGAAATGCAGGCGCTGTCCGGCGGCTTCGGCGTGCTGCACGTCATGGCGTTCGATCATCTCGACGAGCTTGCGCCGGCGCGCCAGAGCTACGCCATGCTGGCGGACGTCGTCGCATCGCGGTTCGGCGAAGACGGCGCGACGCGCGAGGCCGCGCAATGACGAAGGCCAAGCCCTGCCCCGCTTCGCCGAAGCGGCGAGGCTTCGCCGTCATGGTGATCGACATGCAGCGCGACTTCGTCGCCGAAGGCGCGCCGGTTTTCTGCGAGGATGGCCAGGGAGCGGTTGCGCACATCCAGCGTTTGCTCGCGGCGGCGCGGGCTGACGCCATTCCAGTGATCTACACGCAGGAATGTCACCGGCGTCAAAAGATCGATTTCGGGCTNGGTTTCGAATATGGCGAAACCGAACATTGCCTCGAAGGGACGTCGGGCGTCGAGATCATCGACGAACTGCGCCCCCATCCGGACGACCATGTCATCGTCAAACGTCGCTACAGCGGANNTTTTGCGACCGATCTCGACATCCTTCTCAAAGGATTGGGCGTCGACACGTTGGTCCTGACAGGGGTCGCGACCGACGTGTGCGTTCGCGCGACGGCTCAGGACGCGCTTCAGCTCGACTATCGCGTTCTGGTGCCAAGAGAATGCGTGGCGGGCACCCGAAGGGATCGACACGAGGCGGCGCTCGATCACATTGGCTATGTCCTTGGGCGCGTCCTGTCCCTCGACGCGGTGCTGGCGCAATTCGCCGATCGCGGCGGAGGCGCGGATGAATAGGCCGGAGCCGCGGGCGCCCGGATGCTCGGCGTATGGACCGATCCTGCGCAAGCTGATCGAAGATCGCCGCTCTCTTGACCGCGAGGAGGCTCGGCGGGTCGTCGCCGCCGTGCTCGACGGCGCGTTCACCGAGATCGAAACGACGTCGGCGCTCGTTGCGCTCGCGGCGAAGGGCGAGACGCCGGAGGAATTGGCCGGCGCGGTCGAGGCGATTCTCGGAAGAAGCGCGCCTCTCGACACTGGCGCGGCGGACGCCGTCGACATAGGCGGCACCNNGGGGGATCGGGCGGGGACGTTCAATATCTCGACGACCGCGGCGTTCATCGCCGCCGCCGCGGGCGTTCCAGTGATCAAACACGGCAACAAGGCCGTCACCAGCGCATGCGGGAGCGCCGATCTGATGACGGCGCTCGGCGTCGATCTCGCCCTCGCAAGCCGGCCCGATCGCGTCCGCGCGAGTCTCGCCCGTTGCAACTTCGCTTTCGTCGCGACGTCCGCATTTCATCGCTTCCCGCCCCGAATCGGGCAAGTTCGGCGTGAGATCGGCGTGGGCACGATTTTCAATTTGGCCGGGCCGCTGGCGCACCCCGCCCGCGTGACGCGGCAGATCGTCGGCGTCGCGCGGGACAGGCAACTTCCCCTTCTCGCGCAGACGCTCGCCGCCTTGGGGCGGGATCGGTCCTTCGTGGTTCATGGCGCCGACGGACTCGACGAGGTGAGTTGCGTCGGGACGACGTCGATCGTGTCGATCGCAAACGGGCGTATGGAGAGGCTCGTCGTTTCCCCGCGCGATTTCGGCGTCGCGCCGTGCGGGATCGACGAACTGGCGGGCGGGTCGCCGCAAGATAACGCGGAAATCCTTCGCGGCGTTCTCTCCGGCGCGCAAGGGCCGCGGGCCGACGCCGCCATCGTCGCCGCCGGCGCGCTGCTCGTCTTGTCGGAGAAAGCGCGGACATTTCTCGAAGGCGCTCAGCTCGCGCGCTCGGCCATCGTCGATGGTCGGGCGACACATGTCCTCCAAAATTTCTGGGTCAATTTCAATGAAAGCCAGAACCAAGATCTGCGGCATCACCACGATTGAGGACGCGCTCGCGGCGGTCGCGGCGGGCGCCGACGCGTTGGGTTTCGTGTTCGCCGACGGGCCGCGCAGAATCAGCCCGGGCGAGGCCCGCGCGATCGTCGAGGCGCTGCCTCCCTTCACGACGACTGTCGGCGTGTTCGTCGACGAACCGCTCGATTCCGCTTTAAGCGCGGCCGCAGAGTCCGGCGTCTCGATGGTGCAGCTTCAGGGCGAGGAGAGCCGCGACTACTGCAAGGCGTTCAAGCAGCCCGTGATCAAAGGCTTTCGCGTCGACGGCGCGATCGACGCCGACGTCGTCAATTCGTACGACGTGAGCGCCTATCTGTTCGACGCCCGCGTTCGCGGGGTCGGCGGCGGCTCGGGGCGACGATTTGACTGGACGCTGCTGCGNGGGCTGGAGCTTGCGCGGCCGATTATCGTGGCGGGCGGGTTGAACGAGGGCAACGTTCATCAGGCGATCGATCTGCTGCATCCCTATGGGGTCGACGTCGGCTCGGGCGTCGCGTCGAGCCCCACGCGCAAGGACAGCGGGAAAATGCGTGACTTCGTCGCTGCGGTCGCGCGCGCCTGCGACGGTCGGCCTAGGCTTCCTTGCGCGCAGGAGCGCGACATCCTTCGCGACGCGTTCCACGAACGNCCCCTCGTGGAGATCAACGACAAGCAATTCCTGATCAATTCCTTGACCGAACAGGTTCCGGCCACGTCGGCGACATTGCTTCACGTCGCCGCGCGCCGTGTTTGCGACGCGATGAGCATAGATCCGGACATGAAGCTCGTCGGCGAAGAGGACAAGGGCGGGGTGTTGCTCGCCGCCGTCTCGCTGCTTTCGGGGCTGCCGTTCGGCATCGCGCGTTGGTATCCGTCCGGGCTTTCCGGCCAGATCGAGGTGCGTTTCGACTGCGAATACACCTCCGGNGGATTGTACCTGAACGGCGTGGAGCCTGGCGATCGCGTCGTCATCGTCGACGATCTGATCAGCACGGGCGGCACGCTGATCGGACTGATCGAAGCTGTCCGTAAGGCCGGCGCGCAGGTCGAACAGGTCGTTTGCGTGGCGGAAAAAGTTAATTATGGCGGCGTCCAACGCGTGCGCGACGCCACCGGCCTCGACGTGCGCACTCTGGTGAGGGTCGACATCGCCGGCAGCGTCTCCAAAGTCGTCGACGTCGCCTATATGTGACGGCGACGGCGATGAACGCCATCCACGACCTTCGTTCGGCGCTCACCGCTCTTGAGAGCGCCGGAAGCCGCGTCGCCACGATCGACGCGCCGATCGATCCCCGTCTGAGCCTGATCGACGACTATTTGCGGTCTTATCGAACGGAAACGAATTCTTGGATGACGGCGGAGCAGCCGCTGCGGCTCTACCGACGGCCGATGGTCGGCGCCTTTCCGGTTCTGATGGGCGTCTTCGGCAGCCGCGAACGGGTGAGATTTCTGCTGGACCCGAATGGCGAGCGCGGCGACCTTTCCAACGGGCGATTGCTGCTGAGAGCCAGGGAGAATTCGCTCGCCCCTCGCCGTCTCGCAGCGCCGACGGCGCGGATCGCGCATCACGGAGCCGACCTCTCGACATGGCTTCCGGCTTTGACCCATTCGGACGGCGATCCCGGCCCAACCATCACGCTTGGTCTGGTCTACGCGCGCGACGCGCGCACAGGGGCGGCGAACTGCTCCGTCCACCGCATCACGCTCAAGCGAAGCTCCGTCGTGATGGGCGTCAATCCGACCGGCCATCTACAGAGGATGATCGACCAGCATGCGGCGCGCGGCGAGCGGCTGTCGGTGTCGATCAATATCGGACTCGACCCAGCGATCTACATGGCCTCCGCGCTTAGCCGGCCGGCCGTGGATTTCGGCGAGGACGAGCTCGCCGTCGCCGGCGGGTTGCGTGGCGAGCCGGTGCANGCCGCCCCGTGCCTTTCNGGGGCCGGTCATTTCATCGACCACGCCGAAATCGTGATCGAGGGCAGTCTTGGAACGGAGACCGAGATCGAGGCGGACCTTGCTCCGGGCGAGGCGGGCGAACGACGCACCATGCCGGAATATCTCGGCTGGCTCTCCCGTGGGGGCNNTGTCGCGGCGCTCCGCGTATCGGGGGCGTCACACCGTCCTGGAGCGATCTATCAGGCGGTCAGCGGGCCCGGTCGCGAGCAATCGGAGCTACTCGGCCTGGGGCAGGAAACGGCGATCTGGCGTGTCTTGCAGCCGCTCGATCAATCGGGGCTGATCCGCGACGTCGTCGCGGCGCCGGCGGGCGGCGGACATCTNTTGACGATCCTGCGAACGGCGAAGCGCGCGAGCGCGGACGACGCGGCGATTCGGACGCTCGCCGATCGGATTTTGCGCGACGTTCCGACGACCAAATCCATCTTTCTCGTCGACGAAGACGTCAACCCGACGTCGGCCGACGACATATTCTGGGCGATGGCGACGCGGTTTCGCGCCGAAAACGACCTCGTCGTCACGCAGGACCTTCCCGGGACGCCNCTCGATCCGACTCAAGCGCGCGCCTATTCCGGCCGCGGCGAAGACGGCTTCACGCCGAAGAACCTGTTCGACTGCACCGCGCCGTTCGACCAACGCGCCCGTTTCCGTCGGGCGTTCTCATGACCAACTCCCTGTCATCCGATCGCGGGGCGCCGCAGCCGGCGCCGTCCGTCCCGTGCCGCGTTACTCCAAGCTTCTTCTGGATTTCGACGGCACGCTCTTCGACACGCGCGACGCCGTCAAACATGCGCTTCTCGCCACAGGGGCGTCGCGACGCGGCGGCGGCTTCGACGAGGCCATCGTCGACGAGGTGATCTGGCGCGGTTTGACGCTTCTGAGATGATGCGGGGGCTGGCGCCCACCGCGGATCCCGCCGAAACGGCGCGTCTGATCGGCGAATACCGCTCAATCTACAATTCGCCCGAGTGCCTCGCGAAAATCACGCCATACGATGATTTGTTAAATTTTCTCAACGACATGAAACGACACGACGTTTCGATGATCATCGTTTCCAACAAAAGCGAGACGGCCGTGCGCTTGTCTTCGCCGCTACGGCGTCGAAGCGATGTTTCTGGAGGTGATCGGAGCGACAGGCGCGGCGCCTGTGAAGCCCGATCCGCGCGCGGTCATGCATCGGATCGATCCAATTTTCGGCCAAGGTCGTCGTGACGACGCGCTGATGGTCGGCGACACCGGCGCGGATATGGCGTTCGCGCGCGCGATCGGCGTGGCGAGTTGCTGGGTTTCCTACGGATATGGACGTCCGGAGGATCTCCGGCGCCTCCAGCCGACCTTGACGGCGGCGTCGCTTCGCGACGTGGCTGCGCATGCTCTCGAAACGAAGGCGCCGACATGACGGACTCTCGCAGGCCCCGGCGCCTCATCGTGGGCATCTCCGGAGCGTCAGGCGTGATCTACGGCGTTCGGCTGCTTGCCCTATTGCGCAACGCCGGCGTCGAAACGCATCTGGTGATCTCGCGCGCCGCCGCCCAAGTGGTCGCCTGCGAAACCGATCTGAAAATCGCCGATATCCGAAACCTCGCGCATGTCACCCATGCGGCGGACGACCTCGGCGCCGCGATCGCCAGCGGGTCCTTCCCGACGCTGGGGATGGTGGTCGCGCCCTGCTCCATCAAATCGATGTCGGAGATCGCCACGGGCGTCACCACGACGCTGTTGACCCGCGCGGCGGACGTGACCTTGAAAGAGCGTCGCCGCCTCGTGTTGATGGTGCGGGAGACGCCGCTTCATACCGGCCACCTTCGAACCATGACGGCGCTGTCGGAGATGGGCGGCGTCATCATGCCTCCGGCGCCGGCCTTCTACGCGAATCCGCAAAATCTCTCGGATTTGGTCGACCATACCGTCGGCCGGGCGCTCGATCTGTTCGACATCGACGTCGGCGTGACGCGCCGATGGGGAGAAGACCAGTCGCTGCGGCGTCGAGGCTGAAGGGCGGCGGCCGCCGGCAGATCCGGGCCGAGATCCGGCGCCAGAAAAATCGGCGGCGAAGCGGGAATCTTGGGTGGAAAGTCCCGCAAGATGCGCTATCATCCATCTATGCGTCGCTGGTGCGGCGCAATGGAACATGGCGACCGTCTTCCGTCGACGGCTCAAACGACCGAGGCCCGTGACCGACATTCGCGCATTCGTCGCGCAGGCTCTATGCGGCCGGTCCGTGGATAGCGCCGCGCGGGGCTCGCTCTTCCTCACTTTCACACCCAATCTTTGAATCCCCGCGCTGGGGATCATCAGCGCAAAGCATGAAGAAACGCCAAGGAAAGCCGGAGACAGTTAGGCGCCATGAGCAAAGGTAAGGATTTCCGTCCCCGTAAGCGTGGGTTCGACGACGATATGCCGGGCTCCTACGAGCCGCGTCCGTCGCGTTCGCCGCGTAGCGGCGGCGGTGGTGATTTTGGCGGCGGCTTCGGCGGCGATTTCGGCGGCGGCGGCTTCGCTGGCGGCGGCGCGCCCTCAGGCGGCGGTTATGGCGGCGGTCGCAGCTTCGGCGGCGGCGGTGGCGGTTTCGCGCCCCGTGGCAATTTCGGCGCGGAGGCCACCGGCCCCACCGTCGACGCGACGGTGAAGTGGTTCAAGCCCGAGAAGGGCTTCGGCTTCGTCGAGCTGGCCAACGGCACGGGCGACGCTTTCCTCCATATCAACGCGCTGCAATCGGCGGGACACGAGTCGGTTCCGCCCGGCGCTTCGCTCAAGGTCATCGTGTCGCAAGGCGCGAAGGGTCAGCAGGTGGCCCGCGTGCTCGAAGTCGACACGTCGACCGCGCAAGCGCGCCCGCCGCGCCCCGCCTTCGGCGACGGACCGCGCCCCGCGCGCCGCGCGCCCGACCCGTCGACCGCGGTCGAGATGACCGGCAAGGTCAAGTGGTTCGACGAAGTCAAGGGCTTCGGCTTCGTCGCCTCCAACGACGGCGGCAAGGACGTCTTCGTGCATATTTCGGTGCTGGGCCCGTCGGGCGTCCAGCGCCTCGCCGAAGGTCAGGCCGTGACGATGCGGGTCGTCGACACGCCGAAGGGCCGTGAGGCGATTTCCCTGTCGGTCGGCTGAGACGACCGCTCTTTCTGCGGAAGGCCGGGCGTTCGCGTCCGGCCTTTGCGTTTGCGCCGCGGATTTCCGCCGGCATTGGCTCCTTCCTCGGATCGCTCATGCAAGCCTCGCGCGACATCGCTCGTCTCATCGAGATCATGAGGGCCTTGCGCCAGCCGGTCACCGGCTGCCCGTGGGACATCGAACAGGATTTCGCAAGCGTCGCCCCCTATACGCTCGAAGAAGCCTATGAAGTCGCCGACGCGATCGCCCGCGGCGACCTGGTCGATTTGAAGGAGGAGCTGGGCGACCTTCTTCTGCAAGTGGTGTTCCATGCGCAGATGGCCGACGAACAGGGCGCGTTCGACTTCGGCGGCGTCGTCGAGGCGATCACCGCGAAGCTGATCCGCCGACACCCGCACGTGTTCGGCCCCAAGCGCGACCTGACGCCGGACGAGGTCAANGGGCAATGGGATGCGATCAAGGCTGAAGAGAAGGCCGAACGCGCCGCCGCGCGCGCGCCGCCGGCCTTGCGCCAGACGCGCCCGGCGGCGCCTTGGCGGGCGTCGCCGACGCCCTGCCCGCGCTGACGCGCGCTGNNAAAGCTTCAGACCAAGGCGGCCAAGGTCGGGTTCGACTGGGGCGCGGTCGGTCCAGTGCTCGACAAGATCGAGGAGGAGATCGGCGAGGTTCGCGAGGCGTTGGCGACCGGCGAGGCGACGCGAATCGAGGAGGAGATCGGGGATCTTCTCTTCGCGCTCGCGAATCTCGCGCGCCATGCCAGGGTCGACCCGGAAGCGGCGCTGCGCGGCGCCAACGCNCAGTTCATGCGCCGTTTCGCCCATGTCGAAGCCGGGTTGGCGGCGAGAGGCAAGCGGCCTGCGGACTCAACGCTCACCGAAATGGACGCCTTGTGGGACGAGGCGCGCGCGGAGGACAAGGCGCGGTGGATTCCATGAACGGCCCTTCCGCGCGGGCGCGCTGGATGGCGCGTCTGTCCTTCGCGCGCCCGTCGCCGCGCCCGCAAAGCGCGCTGGCGCATGACGGAAACTTTGGGTCGATGATCGAAGCGCGGGCGAAGCGCGCATCGATTCCGCGCGGCGCCAAACGAACGGCCGCGCGCGGCGATGATGGGCGATGATGGCGGCGGCCTTTAAGGACGTCGATCGTGTTCGGTTGGCGCCGGCGCGCCGACTGCTCCGGCGCCGCGTCTTGGCCGCCGGGATGCGCGGAATCAGTCGAACAATGGCTTGGCGTGGGTGTGGTGGGCTTTACACGCGCCAGCAACGGGCCGTCGGCGTCGGCTGGCGTCGGCAATTCGCCGCTGATCCAGGAGAAGACGTCACGGTCGGATTCGTCGAGCAGCTTCTCGAATTCGACGATTTCGGCTTCGCTCAGCCCGCGAGGTGGCTGTCGGCGAAGCCGCCGAGAATGAGGTCCATCTCGCGCATCCCGCGCCGCCAGGCCCTCACCTTGATACGCCGGCGGCGAGCGTCGAGATCAAGGGCGATCGGGTCTAGCGGGGCGTCGGTCATGGCGGTCGGTCTCTGTGTCGGCGCCCGCCTATAACGCGTGGCGGCGGCGCTGTCAGCTTGGGCGCGCGATGCTATGAGGAAGTCGATGCGTCCGTCCGTCCTCGATCCGCTGTTCGCCCCGCTCGCCGCCCTGCCCGGCGTCGGGCCGAAGAACGAAAAGCTGTTCGCGCGTCTTCTTGGCGTCGCNGGGGCGCAGGCCGCGCCGCGCGTCGTCGATCTGCTGTTTCACCTGCCCACCGGCGCGGTCGACCGACGCAACCGGCCGAAAATCCGCGACGCGCCACGCGACGCGGTGGTCACGCTCGACGTTCGGGTCGTCGAACATCGCCCGCCCGGAGGGCGCAACAGCCGCGCGCCCTATCGCGTCGTGGTGGAGGACGAAACCGGGGACGTCGAACTCGTGTTCTTCCTCGCCCATCACGGCTGGATCGAGAAGGCGCTGCCGCTCGGCGCGCGGCGTTGGGTGTCGGGTAAGCTCGAACTTTGGGACGGCCATCTCCAGATGGTGCATCCCGACCGCGTGATGGACGAGGCNGGCGCTCGAAAAATGCCGGCGGTCGAACCGGTCTATCCGCTGACCGAGGGGCTTTCGGGCAAGATCCTGGTCAAGACGGCGGCGGCGGCCGCGGCGCGCGCCAAGACCTTGCCGGAGTGGATCGATCCCGCCTTGCTGGCGGGGCGCAAATGGCCGGGGTGGCAGGCGGCGATCGCCGCGCTGCACGCGCCGGACGCGCCTGAGACTGTCGCGCCGGAAAGCCCGGCTCGCGCGCGGCTCGCCTATGACGAAATGCTGGCGGGCCAGCTCGCGCTCGCGCTGGTGCGCGCCAGTCTTCGCCGCCCGCAAGGGCGCTCGAACGCCGGCGACGGGCGGCTTGCGCGCGCCATTCTGGCCGGGCTGCCTTACGCTCTCACCGGCGCGCAGAGCCGCGCGGTCGAGGAGATCAGGGCCGATCTTTCCTCCGAGACGCGGATGTTGCGGCTGCTGCAAGGCGATGTCGGCTCCGGCAAGACCATCGTGGCGCTGCTGGCGATGGCGAGCGCGGTCGAGGCCGGCCGGCAGGCCGCCTTGATGGCGCCCACCGAGATTCTGGCGCGTCAGCATTTCGAGCGGTTGTCGCCGCTCGCCGCGCCGGCCGGGCTGAGGCTCGCCTTGATGACCGGACGCGACAAGGCTGGCGAGCGGCGCGCGACGCTGGCGGCGCTGGCGGCGGGCGAGATCGACATTCTCATTGGAACCCACGCGCTGTTTCAGGAGGAGGTCGCGTTTCGCGATCTCGGCGTCGCGGTGGTTGACGAGCAGCACCGTTTCGGCGTGCATCAGCGCCTCGCGCTTGGCGCCAAGGGCGAGGCGGTCGACGTGCTGGTGATGACCGCGACGCCGATCCCACGCACGCTCGCCTTGTCCTATTTCGGCGACATGGACGTCTCCGATCTCAAGGAGAAGCCGCCAGGCCGCCGGCCGATCGACACGCGTGCGGTGTCTTTGGATCGGCTCGACGAGATGGTCGAGGCGGTGGGGCGGGCGCTTTCGGCGGGGCGGCAGGCCTATTGGATCTGTCCGCTCGTCTCCGACAGCGAGACCACCGATCTCGCGGCGGCCGAGAATCGCGCCGAAGATCTGGCGCGGATTTTCGGGCCCGACCGAGTCGGGCTGGTGCATGGCAAGATGAAGGGCGCGGCCAAGGACGCCGCGATGGCGGCGTTTCAGGAGGGGCGGACCCGGCTTCTGGTCGCAACCACCGTCGTCGAGGTGGGCGTCGACGTGCCGAACGCCTCGATCATGATCATCGAGCACGCCGAGCGCTTCGGGCTGGCGCAATTGCACCAGTTGCGCGGGCGGGTCGGGCGCGGCGCGGAGGCGTCGACCTGCATTCTGCTCTATCGCGGCCCGCTGTCGGAAAACGCGCAGGCGCGGCTCGGCGTTCTGCGCGAGACGGAGGACGGGTTTCGCATCGCCGAGGAGGATTTGCGCCTGCGCGGCGAGGGCGACGTGCTCGGTTCGCGGCAGTCGGGGATGCCGGGCTTCCGCCTCGCCGATCCTGCGGTCCACGCGCCCTTGCTGGAGATCGCCCGCAGGGACGCGCGCNNGATCCTCGCCCGCGATCCGCGTCTCGAAACCGCGCGCGGGCAGGCGTTGCGGGCGCTGCTGCATCTGTTCGAGCGCGACGCGGCCGCGCGGCTGTTGAGGGCGGGCTGATGATCGCGACCTGGCGGGCGATGCGTCCCGAAGATCTCGCGACGGTCGCGGCGCTGGCGGAGCGCATCCACGCCAACCATCCAGAGCGTCCGGACGTGTTCGCGGAGCGACTGGCGCTGCATCCGACCGGGTGCCTCGCCTTGCAAGGCGGCGAAGGGCTGGAGGGCTACGCCATCGCCCATCCTTGGGCNCGGCGCCCGCCGAAGCTCGACGCCCTGCTTGGCGCGACGCCCAGGCGACCGGAATACTTTTATTTGCACGACGTCGCCTTGCTGCCGGGCGCTCGCGGAGCCGGCGCGGCGCGGGCGGCGGTCGCGCGGTTGGCGGAGGAGGCACGCCGCCTCAAGCTCGACGAAATGCGGCTGATCGCGGTTTCGGGCAGCGCCGCCGCCTGGGCGCGGCTTGGTTTCGTCGCATACGGCGCGCCGTGCCCGCCGAGCTATGGGCCAGACGCGCGCGCGATGCGCCGCCTTGCGCAGGATGCGCCCGCGCTGCGTCCGTAACGGGATTTTCGCCATGACGTCAGCTCGTTCGTCGCCTGACGGCGCCCCGCGCGTCGTCAAGCATTGGTCAAGACTCGCCATGCAGCTTGAGAGGGTGGAGAGCATCTCCCAGTCCCCGACCCAACCCTTCGCTCCCACGAGGCTCTCGTGGGGGCGCTTTGGGGGACGCCCGCGTGTCGACGCAAACGCGTCAAACCGGCGTTAACGGGTCTTGGGCTATCGCTAAGGCTGAACTTATTGCGATCGGGTGAAGGATCATGACCGTCAGCCGTGCGACCGAGCGGCAACGCATCTTCATCGCCGGCCGGCTGACATTCGCCGGCGGCGTGATGAGCGTGGCGTGCAATGTGCGCGACCTTTCCGATCACGGCGCCCGTGTCGCCGTCGATCCCGGGACGACCTTGCCAAGCCGTATGACTCTGGAGATCGCCTCGCGCAATCTGACGCGCGAGGTCGAGTTGCGGTGGCGTCACGGCGACGTCGCCGGGGTCGAGTTCCTCGGCGCGGCGTCCACGGCGGCGAACACGAGCGATCCCGAGGCGCGCATCCGCCAGCTTGAGGAAGAAAACGCGCGCTTGCGCAAGCAACTACGCGACGTTCGCGCCGAATTGGCCAATCGGATCGCGCGCGACGAAGCGTCGAACTGATCAGGGCAGCTCTTCGACGAGGCCGTCGCGCAGCGTGACGCGGCGATCCATGCGGGCGGCGAGATCCATGTTGTGGGTCGCCACCACCGCCGCCAGCCCCGAGGCCCGCACAAGCGTCATCAGCGTTTCGAACACATGGTCGGCCGTGCGCGGATCGAGATTGCCGGTCGGCTCGTCGGCCAGCAGCAGCGAGGGCGCGTTGGCCACGGCCCGCGCGATGGCGACGCGTTGCTGCTCGCCGCCCGACATCTGAGTCGGGCGATGGCCGGCGCGCGCGCCGAGGCCAAGAAACGCCAGCAATTCCTGCGCCCTGCCCGCCGCCTCCGCGCGACAGGCCGGCGATCATCTGAGGCAGAACGACATTCTCCAGCGCGGAGAACTCCGGCAGGAGATGATGAAACTGGTAGACGAAACCAATGCGGCCGCGGCGCAGGCGCGTGCGGGCGTCGTCGGCCATCGCCTTGGTGGCCTCGCCGCCGACATAGACCTCGCCGGCGTTGGGATGCTCCAGAAGCCCGGCCATATGCAACAGCGTCGACTTGCCGGCGCCCGAGGGCGCGACGAGCGCCACAGATTGGCCCGGCCAGACCGAAAAATCTGCGCCGCGCAGCACGTCGACACGCTGATCGGCGTCGCCGTAATAGCGTTCGACCTTGTCGAGGACGAGAATGGGGTCGCTCATCACTCGTACCTCAGCGCTTCGACCGGATCGAGCCGCGCCGCCCGCCAGGACGGATAAAGCGTCGCCAGGAAGGACAGGATCAGCGCCAGCGCGACGACGCCGAACACATCGCCCGCCCGTATTTCGGAGGGCAGATGCGACAGGAAATAAAGGTCTTTCGGGAACAGGTTGAGCCCGAACACGCGGTTGAGGAAGTTGCGCAGACCTTCGAGATTGTTGGCGATCAGCACGCCGAGCGTGACGCCGGCGACGGTGCCGGCGACGCCTATCGAGGCGCCGATGATGAAGAAGATGCGCATCACCGCCCCTTGCGTCGCGCCCATCGTGCGCAGCACGCCGATGGCGCGGCCCTTGTCCTTCACCAGCATGATCAGGCCGGAGATGATGCCGAGCGCCGAGACGATGATGTTCATGGTCAGGATGACGAACATCACGCTGCGCTCGACGGCGAGCGCGTCGAAGAAGGTCTTGTTGCGCTGGCGCCAGTCGGTGACGATGGCGGGTCGTCCGACGGAGGCGTCGATCTCGTTGCGCACGCGCTCGATCTGGTCGGGGTCCTTCAGGAAGGCCTCGACCACCGTCGCCTCGCCCTCCTTGTTGAAATAGGNCTGCGCCTCTTCGAGCGGCATGTAGACGAAGGAGCCGTCGAACTCGCTCATGCCGATCTGGAAGATCGCGGTGACGGGATAGCTCTTGATGCGCGGCGCGGTGCCGAAGGGCGTCGANNGGCCTTTCGGCGCGACGAGGGTCAGATTGTCGCCCGTGCGCAAGGACAGCTGATCGGCGAGCTTCTGGCCGATGGCGACGCCGCCGGCCTTGTCGAAACCGTCGAGCGTGCCGAGCGTGATGTGGCCCTGAATGCCGGGCAGACGCTTGAAATCGTTCTCGCGGACGCCGCGCACCAGCACGCCGGAGGACTGGTAAGGCGAGGGGAGCGCCTGCCCCTCCACCATCGGCAGAACGATAGTGACGCCGGTCACCTTGGCGACGCGGCTGACGACGTCGTCGTAATCGGTCAGCGGGGTTTCGGCCGCCTGCACGAAGAGGTGGCCGTTGACGCCGATGATCTTGTCGAGCAGCTCCTTGCGGAAGCCGTTCATCACCGCCATCACGACGATGAGCTGGCCGACGCCGAGCAGCACGCCGAGGAAGGACAGCACGGCGAGCACAGAGACGATCCCGTNCGAGCGGCGCGGGCGCACATAGCGCAGCGCCACCATCCACTCGAACGGCGCGAAGGGCCTGCCGGCGCCAGTCGCCCGCCCTCGCCCCCGCGTCCGCCGCGACGCTTGCATCCGTCATCCTGCTGGTCCCTTCGCGCGACTTACGCGGTCAGCTTGTTCAGCGCCTCATCGGGCGAAAGCANTGACCTTTCGCCGCTGCGGCGGTTCTTCACCTCGACCTTGCCCTCGGCGAGGCCCGGGCCGACGACGATCTGCCAGGGCANGCCGATCAGGTCGAGCGTCGCGAATTTGGCGCCGGGGCGCTCGTCGCGGTCGTCATACAGCACGTCGACGCCGGCCTTGCTCAGCTTGGCGTAGAGATCGCCGCACACCGCGTCGGTGTTGGCGTCGCCGACCTTGAGATTGGCGAGGCCGACGCGGAACGGCGCGATCTGTTCCGGCCAGACGATGCCGGCGTCGTCGTGATTGGCCTCGATCAGGGCGGCGACGAGGCGCGAGGNGCCGATGCCGTAGGAGCCCATATGCACGGCGTGCTCCTTGCCGTCCGGCCCGTTGACGACGGCGCGCATCGGCTCGGAATATTTCGTGCCGAAATAGAAGATGTGGCCGACCTCGATGCCGCGGGCGGAGACCTGCTTGTCGGCGGGCGCCTGCGCGAAGGCGGCGGCGTCGTGCTTCTCGTCGGTGGCGGCGTAGAGCGACGTCCATTTGTCGACCACGGCCTGAACGGCGGCGCGGTCGTCGAAATCAATGTCCGCGGAGGGCGTCTCGAAGCTCAGATAGTCCTTGTGGGTGAACACCTCGGACTCGCCGGTCGGCGCCAGCACGATGAACTCGTGCGAGAGATTGCCGCCGATCGGGCCGGTGTCGGCCACCATCGGGATGGCGGTCAGGCCCAGCCGCTTGAAGGTGCGCAGATAAGCGACCATCATCTTGTTGTAGCTGTGGCGCGCGCCCTCGTAGTCGAGATCGAAGGAATAAGCGTCCTTCATCAGGAACTCGCGCCCGCGCATGACGCCGAAGCGCGGCCGAACCTCGTCGCGGAACTTCCACTGGATGTGGTAGAGGTTGAGCGGCAAGTCCTTGTAAGAGCGGACATAGCTGCGGAAAATCTCGGTGACCATCTCCTCGTTGGTCGGGCCATAGAGCATTTCGCGGTCGTGGCGGTCCTTGATGCGCAGCATCTCCTTGCCATAGGCGTCGTAACGGCNCGACTCCCGCCACAGCTCNNCGGCCGACTGGATGGTCGGCATCAGGATCTCGACGGCGCCGGAGCGGTTCTGCTCCTCGCGGATGACGTCGTTGATCTTGTTGAGGACCTTCAGCCCCAGCGGCAGCCATGCGTAAATGCCCGCCGATTCCTGCCGGATCATGCCCGCGCGCAGCATCAGGCGATGCGAGACGATCTCCGCCTCCTTGGGGTTTTCCTTGAGGATGGGCAGGAAATAACGCGACAGGCGCATGGGATGCGGGGCTCCGGACTGGGCGGGGCGCAGATCAAGCCGCGCGACGAGGACCGCCGACGAAAGTCGGGCCGCACATGACCGCGTCGCGCTGCAAAACACAAGCCGGCGGACTGGTCACCCCGCTGCAACAGAACCACGCCGCAGATCAGAACGGCGCATCCGACGAGGCGCCACAGTCCGACCTTCTCGCGCAGCAGGATCATGCCCATCAGCGCGCCAACCATCATCGACATCTCCCGCGCGGGAGCGACGACCGACAGCGGCGCGCCCATGTCGAGGGCGGTCAGCACGAAGATGTAGGAGAGCGGCGACAGCAGCCCGACCCAGATCGCCCAGCGCCACTTGCCGGCCATGACCGCTCGGGCCGGGGCGAGCCGTCCGGCGAAGGCTGCGGCGAGCATCAGCGCCCTGCCCGCCGAGGAAAACCAGTCGAGCACCACGGGCGGCACGCCGAGCGTCTTCACGCTGTAGGCGTCGGCGAGCGAATAGGCGGCGATCAGCACGCCGGTCGTCACGCCCCAGCGCAGGCCGGCGCGGCCGGCGGGCGTCGAGAGGTTGGCGAGGCGGCCTTGCGTGGCGATCAGCACGATGCCGGTCACCACCGCCGCGAGACCGGCGAGTTTGGTCGCGGNTGGCGNCTCGCCCAGCAGCAGAAAGGCGCCGAGCGAGGAGATCATCGGGCCGGAGCCGCGCGCGGTCGGGTAGACGACGGAGAGATCGCCGACCTGATAGCCGCGTTGCAGGCTGAGCGCGTAGATCAGATGGAGGCCGGCCGACAGCGTCAGAAAGCCCGCCACCGGCCAGGACCAGACCACGGCCCCGCGCGCCGGCTCCCATCCCACCCACGGGATGTAGGCCACGCAGGCGACGAGCGTGTAGGCGAAGACGAAGGCCGCCCCGCCGTCGGCAGCGCGCTTGGCGAGCAGGTTCCAGGTGGCGTGAATGAAGGCGGCCGCGACGACGAGCGTCAGGGAAAGGGCGGACATGAGATCTCTTTCGCCCTCGCGCCCTTGCGGGCGCGGGTGGTCTCGACGTCTCCGCCTCTGGGCTTTTATCCCTCGGGTGCAGCCATGCGCATGCGGCGCGCGGTTTGTGCGACGCTCGGTCCAGCGGCGCCTACGCCCGGAACCCTAGCCGCCACTCGGTCGATGGCGGCGAAGCTAATCCGCGATGTGACTCGTCGCAAGACGGCGGACGCGGCGACGCCGTTCGCCCGGTTCTGCCGGGCTTGCGCGCGACGAGGTCGATCAGCGCCGACATGCCGCGATGGCCCGCGCCTTCGGAGATTTCGCTGTCATGGGCCTGAAGGCTTTCGAGGGTCCAACCCGCGAAGGCCTCGCGCAGCAGCGCCTGCGTGTAGAGAAAGGCNNGCGGATCGCGCGGCCGCCCGGTGCCGTAAGCGATCTGCTCGGGGCGATAGCCTTGCAGCAGAACGAGGCCGCCGGGGCGCGTCGTGCGGCGCATGCCCTCGAACATCGCGGCGCGCAAAGGCGGCGGCGCGAACTGCACGAAGATCGCGACCACGGCGTCGAAGGCGTCGGGCTCCCAACTCCAGCCGGCGACGTCGGCGAGGCGGAAATCGAGCGACACGCCGCGCTCGGCGGCGAGGCGGTCCGCCTTGGCCTTTGCGTTCGGGGCGACGTCGAAGGCCGTGANCGCAAATCCCTGCTGCGCGAGCCAGACGCCGTTACGGCCCTCCCCGTCGGCGACGGCGAGAACGCGGGCGCCCGCCGGCAGGCGGCGCGCCTCGCGTTCAAGAAAGCGGTTGGGCTCGGTCCCGAACACATAGGCTTCCTGGGCGAAACGGGCGTCCCAACGCTCGCGATCGTTCATGACTGCGCTCCCGACGTCGACGATGCGCGCGCCCGCGCCGCATCCTCATTCCGCCACCGCTATCCGCAGGCTCTGGCCTTCGGCGGCTTCGGCGCGGCGGATCGCCTCCTGCGCCTCGTCGACCTCGCGCTGGCGGCTCCACAAGGCCGCGTAGACGCCGCCCAGCGTCAGCAGCTCGTCATGCGTGCCGCGCTCGACGATCTGGCCCTTGTCGAGCACCAGAATCTGATCGGCGTTGACCACCGTCGAAAGGCGATGGGCGATCACCAGCGTGGTGCGGCCGCGCGAGACACGGTCGAGCGCGGATTGAATCTCGCGCTCGGTGAAGGTGTCGAGCGCCGAGGTCGCCTCGTCGAGGACGAGAATCGGCGGGGCTTTCAGAATGGTGCGGGCGATGGCGACGCGCTGCTTCTCGCCGCCGGAAAGTTTCAGGCCGCGCTCGCCGACCGGCGTGTCGTAGCCCTGCGGCAATTGCGCGACGAAATCGTCGATCTGGGCGTCGTCGGCGGCGCGACGCACCTCCTCGTCGCTCGCGTCCCAGCGGCCATAGCGGATGTTGTAACCGATGGTGTCGTTGAACAGCACGGTGTCCTGCGNGACCATGCCGATCTTCTCGCGCAGCGAGAACTGCGTGACGTCGGCGATGTTCTGACCGTCGATCAGGATGCGGCCGGCGGTCGGCTCGTAGAAGCGGAACATCAGGCGCGAGATGGTCGACTTGCCCGCGCCCGAAGGACCGACGATGGCGACGGTCTGGCCGGCTTTGGCCTCGAAGGAGACGCCGCGCAGGATCTCGCGATTGGGATCGTAGGAGAAGCGCACGTCCTCGAAACGGATGTCGCCGCCGCTCACCGCCAGCGCCGGCGCGCCCGGCTTGTCCTCGATCTCGGGGTTCTGATCGAGAATTTTGAACATCTGCTCGATGTCGACGGTCGATTGCTTCAGCTCGCGATAGAGCATGCCCATGAAGTTCAGCGGCTGCGAGAGCTGGATCATGATCGCGTTGATCATGACGAAATCGCCGACCGTATGGGTGCCGGCGCGGACGCCCTGAACGCACATGATCATCACCAGCGCGAGGCCGATGGTGAAGATAACCGCCTGCCCGGCGTTGAGCACGGCGAGCGAGGTGTAGGTGTCGACCGACAGGCGCTCGTAACGCGCCATCGCCTTGTCGTAGCGCTCGCCCTCGCGCAGTTCGGCGCCGAAATATTTGACGGTCTCGAAGTTGAGGAGCGAGTCGATCGCCTTGGTGTTGGCGTCGGNGTCGCTGTCATTC
The DNA here is from genome assembly GCA_013693735.1 of Rhodoblastus sp. Lineage (GTDB taxonomy): Bacteria > Pseudomonadota > Alphaproteobacteria > Rhizobiales > Beijerinckiaceae. The sequence continues at coordinate 2,566,611 of CP059255.1, forward strand.
ATCTTCTTGCGGATCGACATGCGCCACTGCGTGGCCTTGGTGGTGAACCACATATAGGAGACGATGGTCAGCGTCACGACGACGACGTAACGCCAGTCGAACGACCACAGAAACACCGCGATGATCAGCAGGAACTCGACCGCCGTCGGCACGGCTGTCAGCATCGACATGCGCACGATGGTCTCGATGGCGTTGCGGCCACGCTCCAGCACGCGGGTGAGCCCGCCGGTCTTGCGTTCGAGATGGAAGCGCAGCGACAGGCGATGGAGATGGGTGAAAACGTCGATCGCCATGCGGCGCACGGCGTTCATCGCGACCGCCGCGAACAAGGCGTCGCGGCCCTGCGTCAGCAGCGCCATGAGGATGCGCAGCACGCCGTAGACGACCGTCAGCGCCACAGCGCCGATCATCCAGCCGGGCAGCGGGATGTNCGTCGAGCTTCGCGCCGGGGCGAGCGTGTCGGTCGCCCATTTGAAGGCGTAGGGCACCGCCATCGTCACCAGCTTGGCGGCGAGCAGGATGCCGACCGCGCCGAGCGCGCGNNCCTTCAGGTCGGTCCGGTCGGCCGGCCAGATGTAGGGCCAAAGATCGCGGACGGTGGAGAACAGCGTCGCGGGCTGGTCGCCGCGGGCCGCGCGACGGCTGGCCGCGTGTGCGTAGGAATCGGACATGGCGACTTTCGGAACGATCGGAAGTTACCGACTTCTTACAACCGGGAAAGCGGCGCGACAAAGGCCGTCGCCGCATGGCGGTCCCGACGCTCGAAGGAGGCATACCTGTGACGCGCGGCGTCAGGGCTTGTCGGGAGCGACGAAAATCTGGCCCGGATAGATCAGGTCCGGATTGCGGATCTGCCGGGCGTTCGCCGCGTAGATCTCCGTATAGCGGTGGCCGCTGCCGTAAAGCCTCGCGCTCATTCGCCAGAGCGATCGCCGCGCACGACCTGCTGGGCGCGCACCTGCGAGACCGTCGTGTCGGCGGGCTTCGTGTGAGGGCGTCGCCTGCGCCGACGAGGGAGCCGGGCGCGGCGCCGATTGATCCGCCACGTTCGGAGCAAGCGCGCCAGGCGTGACATCCGCCGTCTGCGCCGGATATTCAAAAGTCACCTCGGCGCGCGAGACGACCTTGCCGGCGGCGTCGAGATGATCGGCCCGCACCTGATAGGCGCCCGGCTTCATTCCCTTCTCGATGCGGATCGACCAAGCGCCCTGCGCTGAGGCGCGCGCCTCAGCGACCGCTCCTGCGTTCAGGTAAAGACGGACATTCGCGCCGGCGGGCGCGACGCCCGAGGCGTAGAAGGCTCCGCCCTGTTCGGCCTCGACGGTGCGTATGCCCACAGAGTCGGCGGGCTTCGGCGCGGCGTCCGACAGGATGCGGGTCGGCGCGCCGGGCTCGGCGAGGGCCACGACGCGATCGCGCCCCTCTTGCGCGCCCAGAATCGTCACAGCTTGCGCCGAAGTCGTCGCCGCCCCGTCCCTGGCGCGGCTCGCCAGCGACAGCGCGCGTTCGCCAGGCGGGAGCGGCGTTGGGACGATCACAAATTGCCCTGCGGCGTCGGCGACGGCCTCTCCGGCCGACCGGCCGTCGACCATCAAGGTGATCGCGGCGCCAGGTTCGCCGCGTCCAGCGACCACGGCGGCGCCGTCGCCCTCGACGCGCACCACATCGATCGCGGAGCCTGCCGAATGGGACCGGCGGGCGGGGGCGGCGCCGACGCGGCGCCGGCGGAAGGCGCGACCAAAGGCTCCATGCTGGCCGGTCCCGACCGCGCGACGGCGACAGGCCCCTCGCGTCGCGAGGACGAGTCGGCGGATTCGACCGGACGCGCCGACGGCGCATCCGGAGGGCGCGCAGCGCCAAGCGCCCGCGATCGCCACGACGACGGCGACGGTCAGTCCGCTGGCGGCCGCCCATCTCGTGTCCATCCGACTCTCCGCTGCCGCCAACCCTATCGAAGCTCTATCAGATTGGCGACGATCTTGCGCGCCGATGCGTCGCGCGCGCCGGGCACGCCTTGACCCCGCAGCCGGGCGCCTCTTGATGCGCCGCGCCGCGCGATAGGACGTGGGGCCGGACTGTGGAGACGAAACCGAAATGACCAACGCGCCCGCCCCGACCTCCAACGCGCTGCGGTCGGTCTGCGTCTATTGCGGGTCGTCGCCGGGAATCGACCCAGATCACGTCGAGGCGGCCCGGGCCCTGGGCACGCAGATGGGCCGCGCCGGCGTCAAACTGGTCTATGGCGGCGGCTCGAACGGGCTGATGGGCGCGGTCGCGCGCGCGACGCTCGACGCCGGCGGCCAAGTGTTGGGCATCATTCCGGAATTCCTGAAAAACAAGGAGCGGATGATGGCCGACGCGCAGGAGTTGATCGTCGTGCCCGACATGCACACCCGCAAGCGGATGATGTTCGAGCGCGCCGACGCCTTCGTGGCGCTGCCGGGCGGGATCGGCACGCTGGAGGAGCTGGTCGAGCAACTCACCTGGGCGCAGCTGGGGCAGCACCGTAAGCCGATCGTGATCGCCAATCTCGGCGGCTTCTGGTCGCCGTTGCGCGATCTGCTCGATCACATGCGCCAGGCGGGCTTCATTCACGCCGCGAACCGGATCGACTACATCGTCACCGAACGCGTCGACGATATTTTGCCCAGGCTGCGCGAAGCGGTGAGCGCGGACGGGCGCCAGCCGCTGCGCCCGGAATTGTAAGCGGGGCTTTCGCCGCCGCGCGGACGTCGCCATATGCTGGCCGTCGCCGTGACCGATCAGGAGATTCGATGCTTTCCGTTCGCCCCCTCGCCCTCGCGGCCGCCGCCGTCGCGGCTCTCGCCGGCTCCGCGCTCGCGCAGGACACCCCGGATCTGATTTTTCGCAAGTCGACCGTATTCAAGCTGCTGACGCCGAACGACAAGCTCGCGACCTACGCGATCGACGATCCGGCGGTGACGGGCGTGGCCTGCCATTACACCGTGCCGGAGCGCGGCGGTCTNGAAGGCGCCTTCGGCGTCGCCGAGGAGGTGTCCGACGTCTCGCTCGCCTGCCGGCAATACGGGCCGATCGCCTTCAAGCAGAAATTCGAGCAAGGCGACGTCGTGTTCTCGGAACGGCGCTCGCTGGTGTTCAANAGAATGCAGATCGTGCGTGGCTGCGACGTCAAGCGCAACGTTCTGGTTTATATGGTCTATTCCGACAAGCTGATCGACGGCTCGCCGAAGAACTCGACCTCGACGGTGCCGATCATGCCGTGGGGGCGACCGAACCCGCCNAAATGCGCGGACTGGCTGAACCCCTGACGCGACGCGTCGAGACGTCCTGCGGCCAATGCGCCCGATGGGCTGGCCGGACGCGCCGAAACAGGCTCAAATCGTCGCCGGCGCGGGGCGCGCGCCAGCGACGACAGGGTCCGCATGATGCGCAGGGCGTTCGCACTGGCGATCGGCCTCGCCGCCACGCAGGCGGCGTTCGCCCAGCAGGACAGGCTCGACCGGCTGGTCAGCGCCTATCCCGACTTCCTCGCCGGACATGACGGCGCGGCGATTTTCTGGAAGGACGGCGCCTCGACGCCGGCCGGCGCGGCCGACGACACACGAAGCTACGAGGAGAAGCTTCGGCGCCCGACCCTCTTCAACCAGATGGAGATGGCCTACCCGACCGGGCCGCTGGCGAAGCCGCCCGGCNNTAACGAGGATCCGGGGCGGTTCCGCAACGTCGCATTTTTCGACAAGATGTATGGCGACTGCGCCAAGGGCGAGGTCGAAAAGCGCCTTGTGCGCGTGCCGTGGTTGCCGAAATCGGGCGGCGGCTATGTCAAGGCGACCCCGGTCAACGGCGTCGCCGACAAGCTGAAGGCGGTTTCGGAGGCGCTCGACGCGCTGCCGGCCGAGCTCAAGAAATACGCCTATCCGAGCGCGGGCACGTTTAATTGTCGCGTCGTCAAGGACACCGGCGCGCGCTCCGCCCACGCCTGGGGCGTGGCGATCGACCTCAACACCCGGCTTTCAGACTATTGGCTGTGGAGCAAAGGCGCCTACAAGAACCGCATCCCGCCCGAAATCGTCGCGATTTTCGAAAAGCACGGCTTCATCTGGGGCGGCAAATGGGCGCATTTCGACACGATGCANTTTCAGTATCGGCCTGAATTGCTTCCGGCCGAATGACGCGTCCTAGGACGCGCATTTGACCACGAAGGCGCTCTTGTCCGGGGCGGCCAGCGTCGTCGAGGCGACGACCGAGGCGGTGATGTCCTCCGACTTTCCGAAGGCGAGCGCCGAGCCGTAGCCATGCGCTTCGCAATACGCGTCCGCGACGACTTTGCCGCAACTGGAGCCGGGCGCGAAGCACTCCTCGATACCATAGCCGGATTCGGCCGGGATCAGAAACAACTTGGAGGCGTCGGCGGCCCGCAAGGGCGTGCAAGCGACGAAAAAGACAGAAGAAAGGCCGACGAAGCGCAGAAACCGCATGAAGCACCGGTCGAGTCGGATCACGCGCGGAACGCGCGCCACGGGCACTTTCCGCCGAGAGCCTTAACGCCCCGCTAACGCTGACCTTACGTCGCCGCCGCGCGGAGCCGTCTGCGTCCGAAGGCCGCCGTCCGAGCCTAGATTTCTGCGCAGCGTCGAGACCAGAGCCGGAAAGCGGCGTTGCGGCCCACGAGGCTTGACTTGGCGCGCCGCTCGCCCGCATAAGCGCGGAACATGACGCGCTTTTTCGCCTTCGCTTCGATTATTTGCCGCTAGCCTCCCGCTGGCCGGCCCGTCGCGTCTTCCTCCGGAACATCGCTTGGACCCCGGCCACAGGGACGGGGCGGCGCGCCGACCGGGATGTTTCGATGACCGAACTTCGCTTTTACGACACGCTGCGCCGCGACAAGGTCGCCTTTGCGCCGATCGATCCGGCGCGCGTGCGCATGTATGTGTGCGGACCGACGGTCTATGACTACGCCCATATCGGCAACGCGCGGCCGATCCTCGTCTTCGACGTGCTGTTCCGGCTGCTGCGCCATGTCTACGGCGCCGATCATGTCACCTATGTGCGCAACATCACGGACGTCGACGACAAGATCAACGCGCGCGCGGCCGAGCGCGGGATCACCATCCGGCAATTGACGGAGGAGACCAACGCGGTCTTTCAGGACGACGTGAAGGCGCTGGGCGCGCTGGCGCCGACCGTGCAGCCGCGCGCGACCGAGCATATCGCCGAGATGATCGCCATCATCGAGCGGCTGATCGCCTCCGGCCACGCCTATGCGGCGCAGGGGCATGTGCTGTTCTCGGTGCCCTCGATGGCCGATTACGGCAAGCTGTCGCGCCGTTCGCTGGACGAGATGATCGCCGGCGCCCGCGTCGACGTCGCCTCCTACAAGAAGGACGAAATGGATTTCGTCCTGTGGAAGCCGTCGAGCGCGGCGGAGCCGGGTTGGGACTCGCCTTGGGGTCGGGGACGGCCGGGCTGGCACATCGAATGCTCGGCGATGTCGTGGAAGCATCTGGGCGAGACGTTCGACATTCACGGCGGCGGCGTCGACCTGGTGTTCCCCCACCACGAAAACGAGATCGCGCAGAGCTGCTGCGCCTTCGACCGGCCGGTGATGGCCAATGTCTGGATGCATAACGGCTTCCTGCAGGTCGAAGGCGACAAGATGTCGAAGAGCCTCGGCAACTTCGTCACCATTCACGAGCTGCTGCACGGGACGAGCTTCGGCGGCCGGTCGTGGCCCGGCGCGGTCCTGCGCCTGGCGATGTTGCGCACGCATTACCGTCAGCCGATCGACTGGACGGCGAAGGCGCTGGAGGAGGCCGAAAGCGCGCTGCGCCGCTTCCACCAGGCGGCGGGGTCGCCCGACGGCGCGCCCTCCGAGCAACTGGTCGCCGCGCTCGCCGACGATCTCAACACGCCCGCCGCGCTCGCCGAGCTGCACGCCCTGCGCGCCGCCGGCAAGGCGGACCGGCTGGCGGCGTCGCTGGCGCTGCTGGGGCTTTGGACGCCGCAGCTTTACCGCGCCGAGATCGACCCGGCTTTCGCCGCCAAGGTCGACGCGCTGATCGCGGCGCGGCTCGACGCGCGCAAGGCGAAGAACTGGGCGGAGTCGGATCGGCTGCGCGACGAGCTGGTGGCGCTGGGCGTCGCCATCAAGGACGGCAAGGACGGCACGAGCTGGGAGATGAAGCGGTGAGCGGGCCCGCCCTTCGCCCCGCCCTGCCCGCCGACGCGCCGCGGCTTGCGGAGATTTTTCGCGAGGCCGTGCTTGGNCTCGCGGTCGACGATTACGACGAGGACCAACGCGAGGCGTGGGCGTCCGCGGCCGAGGACGTCGGCGCCTTCGCGCAGCGTCTGGCGGCCATGCTGACGCTGGTGGCGACCCGCGACGGCGTGCCGATGGCCTTCGCCTGTCTCGAAGACAACGACATGGTGGCGATGCTCTATGTCCATCCCGACGCCGCCGGACAGGGCTACGCCAAGGCGCTGGTCGACGCGCTGGAGCGCCTCGCCTTCGCGCGCGGCAAGGCGAAGATCACGACCGACGCCAGCGACGTTTCGCGCGGCTTCTTCGAACATCGCGGCTATGTCGCCACGCAACGCAACTCGGTGATGCGCGCGGGCGAATGGCTGGCCAACACAACTATGGTCAAGGAATTGACCTCGCAGGGAAAACCGCTGCAATGAGCCGGGAACGCCTCTATCTCTTCGACACTACGCTGCGCGACGGCGCGCAGACGACCGGCGTCGATTTCTCGCTCGACGACAAGCGCCGCGTCGCGGTGATGCTGGACCGGCTCGGCGTCGATTACGTCGAAGGCGGCTATCCCGGCGCCAATCCGCTCGACACCGAGCTGTTCCAGAATCCGCCGAGCCTCAATGCGAAGTTCTGCGCCTTCGGCATGACCAAGCGCGCCGGGCGGTCGGCCGCCAACGATCCCGGCGTCGCCGCCCTGCTCGAAGCCAAGGCGCAGGCGATCGTCTACGTCGCCAAGAGCTGGGACTACCATGTGCATGTCGCGCTCGGCTGCACGCTGGAGGAGAATCTCGAAGGCATCGCCGACTCGGTGCGCGCGGCGATCGCCGCCGGCCGCGAGGCGATGGTCGATTGCGAGCATTTTTTCGACGGCTACAAAGCCAATCGCGATTATGCGCTGGCCTGCGCGCGCACGGCCTACGAAGCCGGGGCGCGATGGGTCGTGATGTGCGACACCAATGGCGGCACGCTGCCGCACGAGGTGTCGACGATCGTCGCCGACGTGACGCGCGTCGTGCCGGGCGCGCATCTGGGCATCCACGCCCATGACGACACCGGTCAGGCGGTCGCCAACTCGTTCGCCGCGGTGCGCGCCGGCGCGCGGCAGATTCAGGGCACGCTGAACGGGCTGGGCGAGCGTTGCGGCAACGCCAACCTCACCACCATCATTCCCACGCTCAAGCTCAAGGGCGAGTTCGCGGAGCGGTTCGAGACCGGCGTTCCCGACGAGGCGCTGACCAGCCTCACCAAGGTCTCCCATCGTCTCGACGAGTGGCTGAACCGCTCGCCCAACCGCCATGCGCCCTATGTCGGCTCCAGCGCCTTCGCCACCAAGGCGGGCATTCACGCCTCGGCGGTGCTGAAGGACCCGCGCACCTACGAGCATGTGCCGCCCGAAAGCGTCGGCAACACCCGCAAGGTGCTGGTCTCGACGCAGGCCGGCAAATCCAACGTGATTTCGNNGCTGGAGCGCGTCGGCATCGCGGTCGACCGCGACGACCCGCGGGTGCTGCGCCTGCTCGACACGATCAAGCAGAAAGAGGCGGTCGGCTACGCCTATGAGGGCGCCGACGCGTCGTTCGTGCTGCTGGCCAAAGGCGTGCTCGGGCAATTGCCGCATTTCTTCGACGTCGAGCGCTACCATGTCGGCGTCGAGCGCAGGCACAACGCTTTGGGCGAGCTGATCGCGGTCGCCGACGCCACCGTGAAGGTGAAGATCGATGGGAGCACGTTTATCTCCGCCGCAGAAGGAAACGGCCCGGTCAACGCGCTCGACGTCGCGCTGCGCAAGGATCTCGGGCGCTATCAGAGCCATATCGAGGGCGTGCGGCTGGTCGATTATCGCGTGCGTGTGTTTCAGGGCGGCACCGACGCGGTGACACGTGTGCTGATCGAAAGCGCAGACGATTCCGGCGAACGCTGGACCACCGTCGGCGTTTCGGCCAACGTCATCGACGCCTCGTTCGAGGCGCTGGTCGACTCGATCAACTACAAGCTGTTGATTTCCGGCGCGTCCTGAGATCCACGGCGCTGTTTGAGCGCGCTTGCGCCGCTGTCGCGCCGCGATCGCGTGTAGACTGAGCGGCGAGCGCAAGAGTCGCGCAAGCCGCGCGACGCGTCATGGGGAGACGGAAGGCGGCGATGGCGAGTGATCGGGCGCTGGGACGCATAGGTTGGATCCGCGCGGCGACGGCGGCGCTGGCGCTTCTCGCCTGCGCCCCGCAGGCGCAGGCGCAGGCCCCGATTGCAAGGCGCTGTCGCGCCGGATCGCCGATTTCGACAAGCGCGCCAACTCCTCGCTGTCCGACCGCTACGAGCGCGCCGCGCGCAAGCAACGCGACGAGATCGACAGATCCGTCAGCTATGGCGAGCAATCGGGGTGCTGGACGCAGGACGGCGACGGCCCGCAGCCTGCGCTGTGCCGTCAACTGGACGCGCGACTGGCGCGAATGCGGGCCAATCTCGACGATTTGCAAGCCCGCGCCGACGAAGCGGGACGCTCGGGTTGGGACGGCGGCGAAAGCAGGGGTCGCTGGTCTACGATTATCGGCTCTGGTGCCAGGGCATGGACTCGCCGGCGGCCGGACCTCGGCGGCTGCCGATCGACAGGATTCCCGCCGACGACGCGGTTCGCATCGACGGCGAGCTGTCTCCAGGCACAGGCGTCGATCTCAAGATTCCCGATATTTCCCCGCCCGCTTCCGTCTATGGCGAGGCCGATCCGAACGCGGTGGCGCTGTGCGTGCGCGTGTGCGACGGCGGCTATTTTCCGCTCACCGCCCCGGTCAAACCCGGCAAGCTCGAAGGCTTGCAGGCGCTTTGCTCCGCGCAATGTCCGGCGACGGAAGCGCGCGTCTACACCCTGCGCAAGGGCGAAGACGTCTCGAAGGCCGTCGCGGGCGACGGCGATTTTATGCAGCTTTGCCGAACGCCTTCAAATTTCGAAAGAAATACGATCCCGCCTGCGCCTGCAAACCGGCCGGGAAGACCTGGGGCCAGGTGCTCAACCAGGCCGAGAAGATTCTGGAGGAGCAAACCGGAAAATCCGATCCCGCGGTGGCGGACGGCTTGCCAAAATCGTCGCGCCGTCCTTGCGCGGAGGCGACGCCGACGCCGCCTCGGGTCAATCCAAGGCGACCCGAACAGCTCCGTCCGGCGCCGCGAAATCGGGCATGATCGAAAGCGCGCCGCTGGCGCCGGCGCCTGCTCCTCCGCCGGCCGCCGCCCCGCGCGTCGTCGCGCCGGCCGCGCCGTCCACGGCGCCGGCGAACGCCGAGAACGCCGCTGAGTATCGCGAGATCGTCGGCGCCGACGGCGTCAAGCGGCGGGTGCGGATAGTCGGGCCAAAGCAGTAGCCCGGCCGATCAGCGGCAGCAGCGCCGCCAGTTCCGGCCCCGCCTCGCGACCGGTCAGCGCCAGTCTCAACGGATGGAACAGGGCGCGCCCCTTCCGGCCGGTCGTCGTCTTCAACGCGGCGGTCCAGGCGCTCCAGGTCGCTTCGTCCCAAGGCTCTTGAGGCAGCGCCGCCGCCGCCTTGACGAGAAAATCGGCGTCCTCGACGACAGGCGAGAATTGGCCGGCGACGACGTCGCGCCAGATCGCGACCTCGTCGAACCGGGCGAGATTGCCGCGNNCGGCCTCCCAAAAGGCCTGCGCTTTCGGCCCGTCGACGCCGGCTTGCGCCAACCGATCCGCCACCGCCGAGAACGGCAGCGCATGCAGCGTGCGCGCCGACAAGGCGGCCAGCTCGGCGGGGTCGAACTTCGCCGAACCTTTGGAGATGTGGTCGAGCCGGATCAACGCGGCCAATTCGTCGAGNNAGGCGACCGGGCGTGCGGATTCCGACGATCCCGTCAGCGTCGCCATCGCCGCGACGGCCAACGGTTCGACGCCCGCCTCGCGCAAGCCAGTCAGAGACAGCGCGCCGGAGCGCTTCGAGAGGCCTTCTCCCGAGGCGTCCGTCAGCAGGTTGTGATGGCCGAAAATGGGGATCGGGCCGCCGAGCGCCCGAAAAATCTGGATCTGGACGGCGGTGTTGGTGACGTGGTCCTCGCCCCGGATGACATGGGAGACGCCAAGGTCGATGTCGTCGACGACCGAGGTCGGCGTGTAGAGATAGGCGCCGTCCTCGCGGATCAGCACCGGATCGGAAAGCGAGGCGCAGTCGATGTGGCTTGGGCCGCGGACGATGTCGTCCCACTCGACCCGGACGGGATCAAGCCGGAACCGCCAATGCGGCCGACGCCCCTGCGCCTCCAACGCCGCGCGTTCGGCGTCGGACAGTTTGAGCGCGGCGCGATCGTAGATCGGCGGCAGGCCGCGGGCCTGGAGGCGCTTGCGTTTGCGCTCCAGTTCGTCGGCGGTTTCGTAGGCCGGATAAAGCCTCCCGGAGGCTTTCAGCTTCTCCATCGCCGCGTCGTAGAGGGCGATGCGCTCGGACTGACGCTCGACCAGATCGGGAACGATTCCCAGCCAGGCGAGATCGACGGCGATGCCGTCGGCGTATTCGCGGGTCGATCGTTCGCGATCGGTGTCGTCGTAGCGCAGAATGAAACGACCGCCCTGGGCGCGCGCGAATAGCCAGTTGAGCAACGCCGTGCGGGCGTTGCCAAGGTGGATGCGCCCGGTGGGCGAGGGCGCGAAACGGACGACGGGCGGCATCGGGCGACTCCTTGAGCGATGCGCTTTTCGCCCATCGCGGCGCGCTTGTTAAGCAGGACGCACGTCTTGTTTACGCCGGCGGCGCGTCTCTCCCGTCCGAATCCGCGTTGGTCAACGGAAAATCCAGATGCGTCGCCGCGCCGTTGCGGGTTTCGAAGCTCAGCGCGCCGCGCAGAGTCGCCGCGAAGCTCTTGAGGATGCGTAACCCCAGGCTGCGGCCGCCCTCGGGCGGGCCGCCCGGAGGCCAGCCAGGCCCGTCGTCGGCGACCGTAAAGCGAGCCCGCTCGCGGTCGAACGGCTGCAAACTGACCGTCAGAACGCCGGATCGTCCATCGGCGAAGGCATGTTTCAGAGCGTTGGTGGCCGCCTCAAGCGCGAAGAGAGACAACGTCATCACCGTCTGCATCGGCAAGGCGATCGGCGCGATGTCGAAGGCGAGGCGGACGTCGGTTCGCCCCGCGCCCGCCACCATGTCGCCGAGCACCTCGCGCAGCACCGCTTCAAACGGGAGATCGGCGTTGGCGGGGTCGTAGAGCTGGCGATGCAGCCGTCCCATCGTGTCGAGCCGCATCCGCGCGTCCTCGAAGGCGGCGACGGCGGCGGCGTCGCCCGCCATGCGGCGCTTCTGCAAACCGAACAGCGCCGACACGAAGGCCAGATTGTTGGCGACGCGATGCTGAAGCTCGGCGAACAAAGCGCGCTGATGCCTCAGCGACGCGCTCAGACGCGCGCGATCCCGCGCCGTCAACTCCAGCGCCGAGAACAAGAGCTGGATCAACGCCAGATCGACGGCGACGACAAAAACGTAGAACGACAGCGCGACCAGACGCACGCCGTTGATCTCGAAGCTGCGGAATGGCGGGATAAAGAAATACCATGCCGACAGGCCGCACAGCGTCGCGCACAACGCGCCGCATGCGCTCCCGCCCAAGAGCCCGGCAACCACCACGACGGGAAAGAAAGTCACATAGGGAAATCCCGGCGGCAGGTAGGGATCGGTGAGAAATCGCGCGGCGAGGCCCGCCACCCAGAGGCAGACAGCCAGCAAGACCCACCGCCAGGGCCTCGCGCGCAGCCGCTGCGACACCGCCAGCATGCGCATCACCACCGACAAGGCGGGGCGATGCTCCGATTCAGGCTCGAATGGAACGGGCGCGAGGCGAAACTCCGATTTCGGCACGGCTAGTCCTCAAACCGCTCCGCGCCGCCGATCACGGGGCGCGGCGCGAGAGCGGCGTCCGGCGCCTGAGCGGGGCCGCCCGGATCGCGGAAGCGGTTGACGATCGGATAACGCCGGTCGCGGCCGAAATTCTTGCGCGTCACCTTCACGCCCGGCGCGGACTGGCGGCGCTTGTATTCGGCGATGTAGAGCAGCCGCTCGACCTTCTTCACGGTGTCGAGGTCGTGGCCCCTCGCGACGATGTCGGCGACGCGCATCTCGCGCTCGACGAGGCCGGCGAGGATATCGTCGAGCACGTCGTAGGGNNGCAGCGAGTCCTGATCCTTCTGGTTCTCGCGCAGTTCGGCGGTCGGCGGCTTGACGATGATGTTTTCGGGAATGACGACGCCGGCGGGGCCCTTCGCCCAGTCCGGCCGCCAGCGGTTGCGCAGGTGGCAGAGACGGAAGACCTGCGTCTTGTAAATGTCCTTGATCGGGTTGTAACCGCCGTTCATGTCGCCGTAGAGCGTCGCGTAGCCGACCGACATTTCCGACTTGTTGCCGGTGGTGACCACCATCGGCCCGAACTTGTTGGAGATCGACATCAGGATGACGCCGCGCGCGCTCTGGACGTTTTCCTCGGTGATGTCGCGGGGACGGTCGCCGAAAACCGGCTTGAGGCTCGCCTCGATCCCTTCCACCGCCTGATAGATCGGCAGGATGTCGTAGCGCACCCCGAGCGCCTCGGCGCAGTCGGCGGCGTCCTTGAGGCTTTCCTGCGAGGTGTAGCGGTAGGGCAGCATGACGCAATGCACGCGCTCGGGGCCGAGCGCGTCGACCGCCATCGCCGCGCAGATCGCCGAGTCGACGCCGCCCGACAGGCCGAGCACGACGCCAGGGAAGCGGTTCTTCTCGACATAATCGCGCAGGCCCATGACGCAGGCCGAATAGTCGGCCTGATCGTCGTCTTCGAGGCTCGCTTTCGGCCCCTCGACGCAGGTCCAGCCCTCGATGCGCCGCTCCCACACGGTGCGCGCGATCTGTTCGCGGAAGGCCGGCATCTGGAAGGCCAGCGACTTGTCGCGGTGGAGCGCGAAGGAGCCGCCGTCGAAGACGAGCTCGTCCTGACCGCCGGNCTGATTGAGATAGATCAGCGGCAATTCGGATTCGACGACGCGCGCCACCGCGACGCTGAGGCGTTCGTCGTCCTTGCCGCGCCAATAGGGCGAGCCGTTGGGCACGATCAGAATCTCGGCGCCGGACTCGGCCAGCGTCTCGACCACTTCGTCGCCCCAGACGTCCTCGCAGATCGGCACGCCGATGCGCACGCCCTTGAAGGCGACGGGGCCCGGCGGCGGGCCGGCGTCGAAGACGCGCTTTTCGTCGAAGACGCCGTAATNGGGCAGATCGACCTTGAAGCGCACCGCCTCGATGCGGCCGTTCGCGAGCAAGGCGTAGGCGTTGTAGAGTTTGGAGGTCTCGACCCAGGGCAGACCGACGAGAATCGCGGGGCCGCCGTCGGCGGTCTCGCGCGCCAAAGCCTCGCAGGCGGTGCGGCAGGCCTCCTGAAAGGCCGGCTTGAGCACCAGATCCTCGGGCGGATAGCCTGCGAGAAACAGCCNCGAAAAGCAAACCAGGTCGGCGCCCTGCTCCGCCGCGACGGCGCGAGCGCGGCGCACCCGGTCGGCGTTGCCGGCGACGTCGCCGACGGTGGTGTCGATCTGGGCGATGGCGATGACGAGACGAGAGGCAGGAGTCATGCCGGCAGTTTAGGGCATCCGCCCGAAAAGGGCAGAGGCTTGAGGCGAACTGCGGCGCCCGCCCCCTGCTCATGCGCATCGCAGCCGAAGGGAGAGCCTGCGGCTGCGACGCGTTTTGGTTTGACGAAATGTCCGTTCGGCGTTCCGAACGGCGCCTTGCGAAGCTATTGACTTCTCGTCGGCTTGCGTCGGCTTTCGCTGGGCGGTCTTGAGCGCCGCCTGGTCCGTCAGGACATGCCCGCGATCGCGTTCGGATTCATCCGTTCGCGCCTCATCGCGAGCCTCCCGATGCGCTTGACGATCATGTTGCGGGCGTCCCGCGCCTGAACGCGCTGCGTTCTTCTTGGCGGGAAAGGTTAATCTTTAAGCAACGTCGTCTTATGCATCGCAGCGAAATCGGAACTGCATGAATTCATTCATGGCCCTCCTTAGCTGATCTTGGCTCAAGACTGCGCGCGATTTCTTAAAGAATCGTTACCGCGCGGCCCTGCCCCGCCCCTATGCGGGGCGACCGCCCTCAGCCGGCGCTTTCATCCAACTCCATCGGCCGCGCGGCGGCCGCGTTTTGCTCGCGCCGCGGAACGCCTCGGCAACCGGCGTCACGATCGCGGGGACTCGCGCCCCGTCCGGCGTTTCGACGCCGTGCTCGAAAACGCCGCGCGCGGCGAAATGCGGGTCGGCGAGCGCCTCCTCCAGCGTCCTGACCACGGTCACGCAGCAATCGGCGGCGGCGAGCGCAGGCTCCCATTGCGCCGCCGTGCGCGCCTTCACCAGCGCGACGATCGCGGCGCGCGTCGCCTCGGGGTCGCGGTGGTCCATGCGCAGTTCGGCCGGCAGGCCGACGACGTCGCAAAAGCCGTCCCAGAATTTTTGCTCCAGCGCGCCGCAGGCGAAAAAGCCGTCCTTCGTCGCGTAAAGCCCGTAACGCGGGCTCGCGCCGGTCAGGAAGTTTTCGCGCGCGCCGGGATAGCGGCCCTGCGCATGGCCCTGCGCCATCGCATACCAGCAGAACACAAGGCTGCCTTCGGCCATCGCGACGTCGATGCGGCGGCCGACCCCGGTCGCGTCGCGCTCGCGCAACGCCAGCAGGATGTTGAGGACCGCCGGCATGGCGCCGCCGGCGATGTCGGCGATCAGCGCGGGCGGCAGGGTCGGCGCCTCGGGCGTTCCGGGCGACAGCGACAGCAGGCCGCTGGCGGCGATGTAATTGACGTCGTGACCCGCTTCATGGGCGCGCGGGCCGTTTTGTCCGTAGCCGGAGATCGAGCAATAGATCAGGCGCGGATTGATCGCGCGCATCGCCTCATAACCGAGCCCCAGGCGGTCCATCACGCCGGGGCGAAACTGCTCCATGACGATGTCGGCGGCCTCGATCAGCGGCCGAAGACGGCGGGCGGCGTCGACGTCCTTCAAGTCGATCTCGACGACGCGCTTGCCGCGATTGAGCACCGTGTAGGGCGCGGACGCGCCGCCCGGCAGCATCGGCTGGAAGCGGCGCATGTCCTCGCCGCCCGGCTTCTCGATCTTGATCACTTCGGCGCCGGCCTCCGCCAGCATCAGCGTCGCCATCGGCCCCGGCAAAAGCGTCGAGAAGTCGAGAACCTTGAGGCCCGAAAGCGGCTGCATGGCGCGTCCCAGTCAGTGAAAGAGGCGGTAGGGAACCTGCCCCGAGGCGATGAGATAAAGAAACGCCGTCACCGTGACGACGGAGCATAATGTCCCGATCAGGATGGTCGCGGAGGCGCGTTCGACGTAAGCGCGATACTGGTTGGCCATCACGAAGGCGTTGAGCGCGGGCGGCAGCGAGGCCATCAGGACCGCGGCGAAGGTCCAGATGCGGCCGAAATCGCCCACCAGAGACAGCGCCGCCCAGACGGCCAGCGGCTGCGCCACAAGCTTGACCGCCAGCAGCGCCGGCATTTCGGGCGCGAGGCGCTTGACCTCGCGCAGCGCGATTGTGACGCCCATCACGAACAGCGCCGAGGGCGCGGCGGCGCTTTGCAGGAGCGTCAGCAGCTTGGCGACCGGGGCCGGCGGCCTGGCCTGAAAATAGGCCATCGCGACGCCGACGGCGGTGGCGATGTTGAAGGGGTGGGCGAGGATGCGCCTGAGCACGAGCCGCGCTGTCGGCGCGAATCGCGTCCGCTCGTCGCCGGTCAGGGCGACGAGAAGCGGCACGAAGGTGAAAAAGAAGATCGAATCGAATGTGAAGATCAGCGCGGTCGGCGCCGCAGCCGCCGTGCCGAGCGCAGCCAGAGTCAGGCCCGGCCCCATATAACCGACATTGGCGTAGGAGCCCGACACCCNCGCCAGAGCCGCCTCCTTCAGGCTGACGCGGCCGATCAGCCGGGCCAGTCCAAACGACGTCGCGTAGGCCAGAGCGGTGACGGCGGTCGTGGTCAGCACGAAGGGGTAATTGCCCAGCTGCTCGAACGGCGTCACCGAGATCAGATTGATGAACAGGGCCGGCAAAGCGACATAGACGATGAAGAGGTTCATCCATGTCAGCCCCGACTCGGGAAGCCGCGCCAGCCGGCCGCAGATGAAGCCGAGCCCGATCAGCCTGAAAAACGGCAGGGAGAGGTCGACGACGTCCTCAATCGCCGGAAAATACCGCCCAACGCCCAGAAGAGCGAGAAACCCGGCGACAGGCGCGAGGACGGAAGCGCTTGGCGCGCGGAGGGCATGGGCGGACCGGGGCTGAAATGTCAGTTTTCGGTAGGCGCAAGCGCGACGGGTGTCAACGCGGCGGACGCTGACGCCGTTCGCTGCTCCATCTCGTATTAAGCACCATTCTTGTCACGATATTAGACTGTCGGATCGATGCTTGTGGCGTCGCGTCGATGTTTCACGTTCTTTGGACCAGCAGATGAGCGCTAGACCCCGCCGGATCATCCCCGCTCGTTGTTATGGCTCTTGTTGTTCCCGGCGTCCATCGCCGTTGGGACGAGCCTGCCCCTCATCGGCGTGCTGTTGTATTTCCTTTCGCCGGTGCTCGTGCCGCTCGTTCTTTTGCTTACGCTCGTATCGCTGGCCATCGAGGCGGGCGCTGGCCGGGTCGCTCGGATATGGCTCCTCGCGCCGGGGTTGTGGTTCGGCGGATATGCGGCGATCTATGGCGTCGGCGTCTACAACATTCGCTCGATCGCCTCGCGTCTCGACGTGGAGAACGCGAAGCAAAGCGTCGCTTTCGATCCGGCGACGCAGGCGCTGGCGATGGGCAAGGGTTTCGGCGCCAGTTCGCTCCATCAATTCATGAAAACCTTCGACGTCGCCGTGATCTATGAACCGATCAGCGAGCACGCAGGCGCGGGCGGACCTCGCTATTTCGGCACCCGCTTCGCCGACGTCGCGCTTTGCCGGTCGATCACAGAGAACGACCGACTTTACTCGGAAATGCAGATCACCGGGACCTTCGAGCGCGACGACGACACCTGCCTCGTCAGGCGCCCGGAAACGCCCGACCGGCCGCTTACGCAGATCAGCACGACGTGGACAAATTCGCCTTACTGGGGCGTCATCGGCAGCATCGGCCACATAAAGATCGCATCCGACGCGGCAGCGGCGGACCTGACGCTGGCGGACGTCACGCATATCGCGCCCTTCCCCGTTCTGCTCTTCGATGCGGTCTCTCGCGCGGGCGTTGTCGCCGTGCTTCCGGCAGGTCCATCGCGTACTATGGGCTGCTGGGCAAATCCGAAGAGTTGTCGCTGGCGGCGCGAACGCTTGGCCTCGCCCGGCGCGCGCAGGGCGTCGCCCCGACGCCCACCGCGCCGCCGCTGCCGACGGAAGGCGAATGGCGCCGGGCGCAAATCGCAGAACTCGAACGCAAGCTCGATGCGTTCCTGACGACGCCCGAACTGCGTCTCGACCGCGACGCCGTCGATGCGTTGCGGCGGCATCCCGACCTGATCGCCGCGCGCGCGTCCGCCCTCGTCCAAGCGGCGCTGGAGCCGCACGGTCGATCCCATGCGGAATTCGAGCATCAAAATCAGGCCTACGACTTCGTCGCCGGCGTCCGACGTCGATTTCCGGCCCTTCGCGCCGAGATTTCTGGCGTCGTTCAAGGCCTCGCTTTCGCCCGAAAACGGGTGTCGGCTCTCGGTTTCCGGCGCATTCGCGCGTTCTCGCCCGTCTCGGCGTGTTGGGCCCGGACGCGATCCAATTTCTGGTCGATGTCTATTTCGACAACCCAAAAGCTCGTTTCAACGCCCTCATCGGCCTGTGCCGGGCGGGCGCGCCTGCGGCGGGAGCGATGGAAGACATCATCGGCCGCCTCGCAGACCTGCCCGATCTCTACGAAACTTCGCCGTCGCGTCGACGCCTGCTGGCCATCGCGGCCTTAAGGGTGGGCCGGCCCGATCTCGCGCAGACGATCGATGAAATGTCGCGTCGCAACCTCACTTCAAGCCAAACCGAATTTCCCGACCCCGCGCCCGAAGAGTGGCCCGGCGATTACGCCAAGATTGTCGCGACCGTCTCAAAGGAGAGCGCGCCTGCCGTGTGCGACGTTAAGATGAATAAGTGGTACGACTGAGCGACGGGCGCTGCTTGGCGTCCGCGCGCCCCTGCCCCGCGACCCCTCCCCGCCGTAAGCGAAGCGGCATGACCGACGCTCGCCCCGCCCCCAAGATTTCCTTCGTCTCGCTCGGCTGCCCCAAGGCGCTGGTGGATTCCGAGCGCATCCTCACGCGGCTGCGGGCCGAGGGCTACGAACTCGCGCGCAAGCATGACGGCGCGGACGCCGTGATCGTCAACACCTGCGGCTTTCTCGACTCGGCCAAGGCGGAGTCGCTCGAAGCGATCGGCGCCGCCCTGAAAGAAAACGGGCGCGTCATCGTGACGGGCTGCATGGGCGCCGAGCCCGAGCAGATCCGCGCCGCCTACCCGGAAAAGGATTTTTCCAACCTCATCGCCATCACCGGCCCGCAGGCCTATGAGAGCGTTTTGAGCGCGGTGCATCAGGCCGTGCCGCCCGCGCATGATCCGTTTCTCGATCTGGTGCCGCCGCAGGGCGTCAAGCTGACGCCGCGCCATTACGCCTATCTGAAGATTTCGGAAGGCTGCAACAATCGCTGCACCTTCTGCATCATCCCCAAGCTGCGCGGCGATCTCGTCTCGCGCCCGGCCGCCGAGGTGCTGCGGGAGGCCGAGAAGCTTGTCGGCGCGGGCGTCAAGGAGTTGCTCGTCATCTCGCAGGACACGTCCGCCTATGGCGTCGATCTGCGGTACGCGGAGAGCGTCTGGAAGGATCGCGCGGTGCGCGCGAAGTTTTACGATCTGTCGAAGGAGCTGGGCGGGCTCGGCGCCTGGGTGCGGCTGCATTACGTCTACCCCTACCCGCATGTCGCCGACGTGCTGCCCTTGATGGCGGACGGGCTGGTGCTGCCCTATCTCGACATTCCGTTCCAGCACGCCTCGCCGCGCGTGTTGAAGGCGATGCGCCGCCCCGGCGATCAGGAAAGNACGCTGGAGCGCATCCGCTCGTGGCGCGAGGCGGTTCCCGATCTGGCGTTGCGCTCGACCTTTATCGTCGGCTTCCCCGGCGAGAGCGACGAGGATTTCGAGATGCTGCTGGACTGGCTGAAGGAGGCCAAGCTCGACCGCGTCGGCGCCTTCAAATACGAGCCGGTGAAGGGCGCGCCCTCCGAGGCGCTGGGCCTGCCGGCCGTGCCGGACGCGGTGAAGGAAAGCCGCTGGAAACGCTTCATGGAGACGCAACAGGCGATCTCCGCACGCATCCAGAAGGCCAAGGTCGGCAAGCGGTTGCAGGTGATCATCGACGAGCCCGGCCCGACTGTGGCCAAGGGCCGCTCGAAGGCCGACGCGCCGGAGATCGACGGAACCGTCTATGTGGCGAGCCGCCGCCCGCTGCGCGCCGGCGAGGTGGTGAGCGTCAAGATCGAGCGGGCGGAGGCGTATGATCTTTATGGGACGACGGGCTGAGGGGGCGGCCGCTAGGGCCACTTCACGATTTCGCCGCGTTCGTCGAGCGTCGCGGCGAGCGCGGCGCGGCGCGCTTTGGACTCGACGAAGATATCTGTAAGGCGCGTGAGCGGCTTCAGGGCGCTGAGGTCGGTGACGTTCGTGAGCGCAGATTAAGCGAGGTCAGCGCCGCCAGCCCCGCCAGCGCGCTCACGTCGCTAACTTGCGTATTCCGGAGATTAAGCGAGGTCAGCGCCGCCAGCCCCGCCAGCGCGCTCACGTCGCTAACTTGCGTATTCCAGAGATTGAGCGAGGTCAGCGCCGTCAGCCCCGCAAGCGCGCTCACGTCGCTAACTTGCGTATTCCAGAGATTGAGCGATTTCAGCGCCGTCAGCCCCGCAAGCGCGCTCACGTCGCGCACTTGCGTGTCCGATAGACTAAGCGAGGTCAGCGCCGTCAGCCTCGCAAGAGCGCTCACGTCGGTCACTCGCGTGTTCGATAGATAGAGCGATTTCAGCGCCGTAAGCCCCGCAAGCGCGCTTACGTCGCTTAGCGGTGAATACGCGAGATTAAGCGAGGTCAGCGCCGTCAGCCCCGCAAGCGCGCTCACGTCGGTCACTTGCGTATGAGAGAGATTGAGCGAGGTCAGCGCCGTCAGCCCCGCAAGCGCGCTCACGTCGGTCACTTGCGTATGAGAGAGATTGAGCGAGGTCAGCGCCGTCAGCCCCGCAAGCGCGCTCACGTCGCGCACCTGCGTAAACGAAAGATTAAGCGACGTCAGCGCGGTCAGGCCGCTTAACACGCTCGCGTCGGCGAAAGCGCGCTCTCCGCTCAAATTGAGTTCGTCGATCATCGGAACCCAGGCGGCGGGCGGGGTTCGCCGCGCAGGATCATCGCGCGGGCCTTGCCGATGGTGAAGGGCTCCACGTCCTTCGCTTGCGACGTCGGCTTCTTTCGTTCGCCTTCCCATTTGTCGGCCAGCCGCCGCAATTCCGCCGATAGGCTTCCCGCCGTTTTAACGCCGACCTCGAAACAGCTTTTCTTGAAATCGCTCCAGACCTGCCTCCCGGAACTCGCAAGATCGACGGTCGTATCGATGGCTCCCGCTGTCTTGCGCATCAAATTCGGGTAGTCGCGCGCTCTTCTCCGATGCGGCGCAGCCAGCGCGGCACGGGGCTGCGCATTTGGGCTTCTGCACGGCCCATTCCGGCGAGGCCGGCCGCGTCCAGCATCTGGCGGGCGAGGTCGTCGCCGACTCTGGAGGTCGGCTCGACGATCTTTCGGACCTCGCGCGCGGCGGTCTCCAGCGCCTTTGCGCCTCGCCGGCGTTGCGCGCGGTCGCCGCGACCTCGGGCTCCTCGGGGTCGCTGATCACCGCGCCGGCGACCTCGGCGCGCTCGTCCTCGTCGCGGGCGGCAAGTGCGCGATAGGCGTCGAGCGCGGTGCCCATGTCGGCGACGAGGCGCGTCAGCGTCTGGTCGATCCGCTCGCCGCGGGTGAGGGGCGGCCGCGCCGCCCGCGCCTGCGCGGCCGCCTCGGTCTGGATGTGGCGACGGCGCAGTTCCGACAGGCGGTTGCGGGCGTAGACCAGTTGTTCGTAAGCGCCCTCCCCGGTGCCGTCGGGCAGCGCCTCCAGCACGCGGGCGATGTCGAGCGTGGGCTGCTTCGGAAAGGCGTCGGGCAGGACGTTCGCGCCGCGAATGGCCTCGCCGAAGGCGCGCGCCGCGCCGGCGACCTCGCGCAACTCCCGTGCGAGAGGCTCGGGCGGCGCGGAATGCGCCAGGCGCGGCTGCTTTCTGCTTGCGTCGGCCACGACGTTCCTCCGTTGCGGCGAAAGAACTCTAGCCGTTTCTGCGGGATTCGACAGCGGGGCCGGCGGAGACCACTTTCGAAGACAGTGGATAAACTCGCCGGAACCGCGCTTTACTTGCCGATCGAAATCTTCGGCTCCCGGCCGATCAGCCGCGCGAGCTGCTTCATCCGGTTCATCAGCCGATCGTTGGCGAGGTCGGAGAGTTCGGCTGGAAGCGAGAGAACGAGCTTTCGGTCTTCACCTTNGAGCGGGCAGCGCGGCAGAACGCCGGCGTTGGCCGCCGAGACGATGTAGGCGATGCGCATCGCCGCGCCGAGAAGTCGGGCGTGATCGAGCGTCGAGGCGGAGACGAGCTGGCGCAGCGAGGGGCTGGCGTCCTCGTCGAGGCCGGAATGGCGATAGGCGTTGGCGAGCGCGAGAAAGGCGCGGCCGGGATGGTCGACGCCGACGAAGGCGGCGTGCGCGATGATGTTGAGAGATTGCTCGCCGCGATAGTCGGGATGGGCGCGCCAGCCGATATCGGCGAGATAGCAGGCCGCGTGACGCAGCCGCATTTCGTCGTCGGCGTGCGGAAACTGCGTGGAGGCGAAAAACGCGTCCGCCCAGTCGCACAGCTCCTCGCCGTGCAGGGGCGAGCGCGAGCGCAGCGCGTTCAACCCTTGCGCCGCCTCGATCAAGGGATCGCGCTTGCGCAGCTCCTTGGTGAGCCGTTCGTAGAGCAGGCCCTCGCGCACGCCGCAGGCGGAGACGATGATTTCGGACGGCTTGGCGACGCGGATGATCTGCTCCATCACCGCCGCGCCATAGGCCAGAAGCGGACGCCGCGACGAAGAGATCGCGTCGATGGCGACGAGCGACTCGGTGTCGACCACCTCCACCAACCGCGCGAAATCGACCGCGTCGCGCGCGGGAATGACATAGCCGTGCATCACATGCAGCGGATAGTTGCGCTGCTCCATATGCAGGCGCGCCATCGCACGCCAGGTGCCGCCGACCGCGTAGAAGGTGCGGCCCTTGAGATCTTGAAGCGGCTTGGCCTCCGCCAGCGCCTCGCGCGCGATGCGCGCCGCCTTTTCGGNCGACCTGCCGGAGCGGTCCATCAGCGCAAGGCCGCCCAATTGCAGCGACACCCACTCACCGATTCTGGCGGCGCCGGCGTCGCTGCGCAGCTCGGTCAGTTCGAGCGAGCCGCCGCCGAGGTCGCCGACGACGCCGTCGGCCTCGTGAAAGGACGACACGACGCCGAGCGCGGCGAGCTCAGCCTCGCGCTTGGGCGAGATCAGAAGCGGCTCGACGCCGACCGCGTCGCGCGCCTGTTCGAGAAAGTCGCGCCCGTTGGAGGCGTCGCGCGCGGCGGCTGTCGCGATCACCGCGACGTCGCCGACGCCGCTCATCTCGCACAAGACGCGAAACCGCTTCAACGCAGCGATCGCCTTGGCGG
Organism: Rhodoblastus sp.; assembly: GCA_013693735.1. Classification (GTDB taxonomy): domain Bacteria; phylum Pseudomonadota; class Alphaproteobacteria; order Rhizobiales; family Beijerinckiaceae. Next base: position 2,589,603 of record CP059255.1, read on the forward strand.
CGGAGTCGGGGTTGAGCATGCCGGTGGTGGCGACGCCCTTGCCAAGGCCGCACATCACCTTCTCATTGAAAAGAGGCGTCGGCGCGCGCGTCAGCCCTTCGTAGATGACGAGGCGCACCGAGTTCGAGCCGATGTCGACGATCGCGACGGGCGCGCCCACCGGCAGACGCCCGTTGGCCGTTTCGTTAGTCCCGTTTGCGTAAGGGAAGCGCTCGGGGACCGGCTTTTTAAGGGATTTTCCACGGCCGCTCAGACTAGGGTTCGTCATGAAGAACCGATGCGCGTTGAAAGGCGCCTCATCGGCGGCCGGGACTATGCGCGCGGACGAACCGTCCGGCAAGACGGCGTAACTCTGCTGATTGTCGCGGAGATTGGCGACCATGATCTGGTCGAGCACCTGCTCGTGAACGGTGGAGTTGAGAATCGGCAACAAGGATTCGACGCGCCGGTCGAGATTGCGCGGCATCAGATCGGCGGAAGAAATGTAGACGGCCGCCTTGGGATGCGGCAGGCCGTGGCCCCGCCCGAAAGCATACACTCGGGTGTGCTCCAGAAAGCGCCCGATGATCGATTTGGCGCGGATGTTGTCGGACAGGCCCGGGACGCCGGGGCGAAGACAGCAAATGCCGCGCACGATCAGCTCCGTCTTCACGCCCGCCGCGCTCGCCGCATAAAGCGCGTCGATGATCTCGGGATCGACCAGCGAGTTGCATTTGCACCAGATCGCCGCCGGCTTGCCGGCCTGGGCGAAGCCGATCTCGTCGGCGATGTGCTGAAGCAGGCGCTGCTTCAGCGTGATCGNGGAGACCGCCATCTCCTCCAGATGCTGCGGCGCGGCGTAGCCGGTGATGAAATTGAAGATGCGCGCCACGTCGCGCCCGATCACAGGCTCCGCGGTGAAGAGCGAGACGTCGGTGTAAACCTTGGCGGTGATGGGGTGATAGTTGCCTGTGCCAATATGGCAATAACTCACAAGAGCCTTGCCCTCGCGGCGCACGACCATAGACAACTTCGCATGCGTTTTCAGCTCGATGAAGCCGAACACGACCTGCACGCCGGCGCGCTCCAGATCACGCGCCCAACGGATGTTGGCCTCCTCGTCGAAACGCGCCTTCGNCTCGACCAACGCGGTGACGGACTTGCCCGCCTCGGCCGCCTCGATCAGGGCGCGCACGATCGGGCTGTCGTTCGAGGTGCGATACAGTGTTTGTTTGATCGCGACGACGTTGGGATCGCGCGCGGCCTGCGCGAGAAACTGAACGACGACGTCGAATGATTCATAGGGATGGTGAACGATCAGGTCTTTCTGGCGCACGGCCGCGAGGATGTCGCCGCCATTGTCGCGCACGCGTTCAGGGAAACGGGGCTGATAAGGATCGAATTTCAGCTCCGGCCGATCGATCGCGACCACTTGGGACAGCTCGTTCAGCGCCAACATGCCGTCGACGAGAAACACTTCCGCGCTCGCCACGTCGATCTCGCCGGCGACGAAGGTGCGCAGATTGGCTGGCATCTGCTCGTCGAGTTCGAGGCGGATGACGGAGCCGCGACGGCGGCGCTTGAGCGCCGTCTCGAATTCGCGAACCAGATCCTCAGCCTCCTCCTCGACCTCCATGTCGGAATCGCGGATCACGCGGAAGGCGCCCTGCCCGGCGACCAAATAACCGGGGAACAGCCGCATCACGTGCTGGGCGATCAGCGCCTCCAACATCACGAAACGCGTCGCGCCCGCCACGTCGGGCAAGCGGATGAAGCGCTCGACCTTGTTGGGCACGCGGATCAAGGCGTTGAGACGGCGCGCGTCGCTCGGGCGCACCAGTTCGAGCGCGAGGCTGAAGCCGAGATTGGGAATGAACGGAAAGGGGTGGGCCGGGTCGATCGCCAGCGGCGTCAGGATCGGGAACACATGAGCGAGGAAGTAATCCTCCAGCGCCTCGCGCTCTTCCCGGTCCAGCGCGGCGGGATCGACGACGACGATGCTGGCGCTCTCAAGCTCGACGCGCAGACGCCGCCAACGCGCCTGCTGGGCGTCGGCCAACTCCGCGACTCGCTCCGAAATCTGGGCAAGCTGGTCGTGGGGACTGAGACCGTCCTGCGAGGGCGTCGTCACGCCCGCCCGCATTTGGCCGCGCAAGCCGGCCACGCGGACCATGAAAAACTCGTCGAGATTGCTCGCCGAAATGGACAGGAAGCGCAGCCGCTCCAGCAAGGGATGCGCGGGGTTGGCGGCCTCCTCCAAAACGCGCCGGTTGAACTCAAGCCAGGACAATTCGCGATTGACGAAACGTTGCGGCTGAACAGCCAGATCGACCGGCGGCGTCTGATCCGGCTGCGGCGGCGGCCGCGCGCGGTTCGGGCTTTGCGGTCCTGCGTTCAACCTTCGTCACGTCGCGTCCTCCGCTGCGCGGCCACAGTGTCGCTTGAACATGAAAGGAGCAAGGCGGCGGCTCGCCGAAACGCCGAAGCAGATCCTATCGCGGCGCAGCCTGCGTCGCGACGCGCTCCCGTTTGGCGGCTTCGGCCATCGCGCCGAGCTGGGTCTGCATCTCGGCGGGAATAAGACCGGCCGACATGATCAGCTTGGCGGCCGCTTCCGGCGTCATCGGAATCTCGATGACGTCGCGCGCCGGAATATAGAAAAAGAAACCCGTCGTCGGATTGGGCGAACAGGGCAAAAACACCGAAATCATCTCCGATCCGCCGGGAATGTGGCGCGCCAGCGCCTCGTTCGGCGGCGCGGAAATGAACACGATCGACCACATGCCGGGCATCGGATAGGAGCCAGCCCAACCTTGCGGAACGACGATCCCGACTGCGAGAAGATCGTCTCGAAGACCTGCTTGAGGCTCTTGTAGAGCCCACGAACGAACGGCGTGCGGTCGAGCAATTGCTCGCCGACGCGCAGCAGCGTGCGGCCCGCGAGATTGGCGGCGAGGAAGCCGAGCAGCGTCAAGCCGATCAGCGCGATCACCAGGCCCATGCCGGGAATGTGGAAGTCGAGATAGGCGTCGGGCAGATAGCGCTTGGGCACCAGCGGCGTGAACCAGGCGTCGACGGTGCCGATCACCCACCACACGATGTAGGCGGTCGCCGCCACCGGCCCGGCCACGACGACGCCGGTCAGAAAATAGGTCCGCAGCCGCGCGCCGAAGCTCGATGCGGCCGCAGGGTGCCCGTGCGATTCGCTCATATGCGCAGCTATCCGTTCCGCCGAACAAGGCGCTCATGCGCCGCCCCGGCGCGCGCGGGCGCACCTTGGCGAGTTGTCCGCCGGCGCGCAAGCTCGGCGCCGGCCGTCACTCCACCGTCACGCTTTTCGCAAGATTTCGCGGCTGGTCGACGTCCTTTCCCATCGTCACGGCGGTGTGATAGGCGAGCAGCTGGATCGGCGCGGCGTAGACGATGGCGGCGAATTCAGGCGGCATCTCGCCCATGTCGACGAAGCCCTCCATTTGCACGGAGGCCGCCTCGGCGGCTTTGCGGTCGCCGATCATGATGATGCGTCCGCCGCGCGCGGCCACCTCCTGGACGTTGGAGACTGTCTTTTCGAGCCACTGATCGGAGGGCGAAATGACGATGACCGGCATCGCCTCGTCAATCAGCGCGATCGGGCCGTGCTTCAGCTCGCCGGCGGCGTAACCTTCGGCGTGGATGTAGCTGATCTCCTTGAGCTTCAGCGCGCCTTCCAGCGCAAGCGGAAGCTGGCNGCCGCGGCNCCAGATACAAAACGTCGCGCGCCTTGCCGAGGGCGTGGGCGAGCGGCGCGATGTGCGATTCAAGCTTCAACGCCTCGGCGACGCGGCCTGGGATCGCCATCAGATCGGTGACGAGGCGCGCCTCGGTCTCCGCCGGCAAGGTCGCGCGGCCGCGGCCCAGAGCGAGCGCGATGGTCGCCAGCACCGCGAGCGACAGGTGAAGGCCTTGGTCGAGGCGACGCCGATTTCCGGGCCCGCCAAGGTCAGGGCCACGATGTCGCTCTCGCGCGCGATCGTCGAGGTCGNGCACGTTGACCACGGCGAGCGTCGTCTGCCCAGCCGCCTTGGCGTAGCGCAGCGACGCCAGCGTGTCGGCGGTTTCGCCGGACTGCGAAATGACGATGGTCAGTCCCTGCGNNCGCTGAGCGGCGTCTCACGGTAGCGAAACTCGGACGCGACGTCGATGTCGACCGGGAGGCGGGCGAACCGCTCGATCCAGTATTTCGCCGTCAGGCCAGCGAGATAGGCGGTTCCGCAGGCGACGATGGTGACGCGGTCCAGGCTCGCGGGGGCGATCGGCAGCGCGAAAGGCAGGCGCACGCGGCCTTCCGACATGTCGAGATAATGGGCGAGCGTGCGGCCAAGAACTTCCGGCTGCTCGTGGATTTCCTTCGCCATGTAGTGGCGGTATTCGCCCTTGTCGACGAGGAAGGCGGAGGCCTGCGTCTTGACCCGCGGCCGATTGGCGAGATGGCCGGCGGCGTCATAAAACTCCGCGCTCTCACGGGTCAGCGCGACCCAGTCGCCATCTTCGAGATAGGTGATTTCGTCGGTGAAGGGCGCAAGCGCCAACGCGTCTGAGCCCAGATAGGCCTCTCCCTCGCCGTATCCAACCGCCAGCGGCGCGCCCTGCCGCGCGCCGATCAGAAGGTCTTCGTGGCCCTCGAACAGAAAGGCGAGCGCGAACGCGCCCTTCAATCGCGGCAGCGCTGAGGCCACCGCCTCCTTGGGCGACTTGCCCTGGCGCAGCGCGTCGCCGACCAGATGGGCGACGACCTCCGTGTCGGTCTCCGTTTGGAAAACGTGGCCGCGCGCCTGCAATTCGGCGCGCAATTCGCGAAAATTCTCGATAATGCCGTTGTGGACGACCGCCACCCCTCNGCTTGCATGGGGATGGGCGTTGGTCTCGGTGGGCTTGCCATGCGTGGCCCAACGCGTGTGGCCAATGCCGACGGCGCCCTGAAGCGGTTCGGCGGCCAGACGCGCTTGCAGATTGCGCAACTTGCCCTCGGCGCGCCGACGCTCGATCCGGCCGCTCTCCAGCGTGGCCACGCCCGCCGAATCATAGCCGCGATATTCAAGACGCTTCAGAGAATCAACGATCTGGCCCGCGACGGGACCGAGCCCGAGAATTCCGACAATGCCGCACATACGCAAAATCCGNNGTGATGACGTCGCACACACGTCTAGCGACGGCGCGCTGGGCCGCCAACTCACTTGACGTGACAGAATGTGACAAGAAAGGCGGAACGGGACCTTAACGTCCCGCCCCGGTCTTCGCCGCTTTTTCAGCCGTTTTCTCGCGCGAAACAGAGCTGCGCGGCCGGGCTTGTTCACTTGAGCGCCACGCGCCACGGCGATCGCGTCGGCCGGCACGTCCTGCGTGATCACCGATCCGGCGGCGACGAGGCCGCCCGGGCCGATGGCGACAGGAGCGACAAGCGCGGCGTTTGTGCCCACGAAAGCGCCGTCGCCAATGATAGTCCTGTGCTTGAGGAAGCCGTCATAGTTGCAGGTGACGACGCCGGCGCCGATGTTGACATGCGCGCCGACGCTCGCGTCGCCGACATAAGAAAGATGGCTGGCTTTGGCGCCCTCGCCCATGACGCTGTTCTTGATTTCGACGAAATTGCCGACCTTGACGTCGGCTTTCAGTTCGGCCCNCGGCCTCAGGCGCACGAAGGGGCCGACCGACGCGCCGGAGGCCAGCGTGCAGCCCTCAAGATGCGAAAATGCGTGAATCGTCGCTCCGTCGGCGACCGTCACGCCGGGCCCGAACCACACAGAAGGCTCCACCAGGACGTCGCGTCCAAGCGTCGTGTCATAAGAGAAGTACACGGTCTGGGGTCGATNCAACGTCGCGCCGCCCGCCATCGCAGCCGCCCGCGCGCGGTTCTGAAACGCTTTCTCGACGGCGGCGAGCTGGGCGCGATCGTTGACGCCCATCACCTCCTCCTCGTCGACCGACAGCGCGACGCAGCGCAGGCCGCGCGCGACCGCCGCCGCGACCGCATCGGTGAGGTAGAACTNCCCTTGCGCGTTGTCCGAACCGATCGAATCGAGCAGGTCGAGCGCGTGCGCGCCCGACAAGCCCATGACCCCGGCGTTGCAGAAGCGGATCGCACGTTGCGCCTCGGTGGCGTCCTTGTGCTCGACGATGGCGACGAGCGCGCCATCCTCGACCACGAAGCGGCCATAGCCTGTGGGGTCGGCCGCCTCGAAACCAACCGCGGCGACCGCCGCGCCCGCGTCGAGCGCCTCCAGGATGGCGGCGAAAGTCTGCGCGCGCATCAGCGGCGTGTCGCCGAAAGCGACGACGATCTGATCCGCCGCGGCGAGAGACTCGCGCGCCTGCAACGCCGCGTGCGCCGTGCCGCGCCGTTCGTGCTGGGTATAGGAGGTTATCTTCGGCGCCCATCGGCGCGCCTCTTGCGCCACAGCGGCGCCGTCGGGGCCGGTGACGACCGCGACCTCGGCGAAGCCGGCGCCGGCGAGTGCGGCCGCCACATGGCCGACGAGCGCGCGTCCGCCGACCCGATGCATGACCTTGGGCTGGGACGAAGCCATGCGCTTGCCCTGCCCGGCGGCGAGAAGGACGGCGAGTCGACGAGAGGAGGCGGCGGCCGTCGTTTGCGGCGAACCGGCTTTGGCTTCGGGAGAGCCGGCTTTGGGCGAAGCGGAAGAAGACGTGGCGAGGGCGGACATGGCGGGTTCCGGCGAAAACGTCGCCTTGTCATATCCACCGACGCGCCCGGCGCAAAGCCGCCATGCGCGCGGCGTGCGCCGGGCGCGTCGGGCCGTCATAAAAACGTGTCGCCGCGTCGCCGCCTTGGATATAGAGAGACGCTGAAGCGGAGCCCGGCTCCGACGACGATGCGAAAGACCGAATGCCAGAATTCGACCGCCGCGTTTTTGTGAAATCCGCCGCAGCCGGCGCGTTCCTCGCCGCCGCGCCGGCGCGCGCGCGCGCAGAGCGTGGCCGACTCAGGGGACCGGCGAGCGCGCCGGATCAGGCGCGGTTTTCGCGCGAGACGGTTTTGGCGCTCGCCCGCGAGCTCGCCCGCAGGCCCTACGCCCCGCCCGGCGGCGACCTTCCCGCGCCGTTCTCGTCGCTCACTTACGAGCAATATGTCGGAATTCGCGGCAAAGCCGGCGCGGCGATCTGGAGCGACGCGAATTCGCCGTTCCTGATCGAGCCGTTGCATCGTGGCGCCGGCGCCTTCGCGACNTCCGTGGCGCTTTTCGTCGTCGAAGACGGCGCGGCGCGGCCCATCGCCTATGATCAGAACGCCTTCGATTTCGGAAAGCTGACCGTTGCGGGAAAATTGCCCGATCTGGGCTTTTCCGGCTTTCGCGTGCTGCGGACCCGACCTGACGCGGCGCCTGTCGAAGTCGCGATGCTCCAGGGCCAGGCGTCCTACCGCGCGGTGGCGCGCGGGCAGTCGAGCGGCGTCGTGGCGCGCGCGCTCGCTATTCGCACGGCCGAGGCGAAAGGCGAGGAAATTCCGATCTTTCGCTCGGTGTGGATCGAGCGGCCGGCGCCCGCGGGCGACAGCCTCGTCATCCATGCGCTGCTGGATTCCGAGAGCGTGGTGGGCGCCTATCGGATGGTGCTGCGCTATGGCGACGTGACCGTCACGGACGTCGAGACGACGCTGATCGCGCGCGTCGCGCTCGACCATGTCGGCGTCGCGCCGATGCAGGGCACGAACCTGTTCAGCCCGCTCGAACGCCGCCGCGGCGGCGAGGACATGCGTGCGGCGGTCTACGAAGTGTCCGGCCTGCAAATGCATTCGGGCGCCGGCGAATGGTTGTGGCGGCCTGTCGCAAACCGCGAAGCGCTGCAGATCTCCACATTCGTCGATCAAAACCCGAAAATGTTCGGTCTCATCCAGCGCGAGCGCGATTTCAGCCGCTTCTACGACGACGATCAACATTGGGAGCTGCGACCCTCGCTGATCGTCGAGCCGCTCGGCGACTGGGGCCCCGGAGGCGTGCAACTGGTCGAAATCCCGGCAGAATCGGAAAACAACGACAACATCATCGCCTATTGGCGGCCAAAAGCCGGCCTCGCGCAGGGCGTCGAGACGAGCATCGCCTATCGGCAATTGTGGTGCTGGGAGCCGCCCGAGCCGCCGCCGCTGGCGATCGCCACGCATTGTCGGTCGGGGCGCATCGGCGCCGGAAAGCGGCGTCGTTTCGTCGTGGAGTTCACCGGCGGGCCGATCGGCGAGACGTCGAGCGACATTCGCGCCGATCTCAGCGCCAATCCGGGCGCGATCGCGGCGTTGCGCACGTTCATTTCACGGGACCGCAAGCGGATGCGCGTGGTCTTCGACATCGACCCGCCTGGCGACGCCAGCGAATTGCGCCTCGTGCTGGCCGCCGACGGCAAGCCCGTCTCCGAGACCTGGCTTTACCGTTGGACGCCGTGATGAACGCGCTGGATCCGGGCATGTCGAGCCAACCCTCCGCTCGGGAGGCAGTCGGGACGGGTGACGAGATCGCCGCGCCGATGCCGCCTGAGTCGCCTTTGGCGATGCCCACGCAATCGCTGACCCGCTTCAAAGAGAGCGAGCGGCGCAAGCGCGTCATCGCCCGCGCCAAGCCGTGGCTCGCGCGGCTGGCGGTGTTCGGCGGCGGCTTCGCGCTGACCGCCTATGGCGCATGGGAGATGTGGAACGTCGTCAGCGTCGGCGGCGTCACGCCGCTCGAATGGGCGCTGCTGATCCTGTTCGTGCTGAACTTCTCCTGGATCGCCCTCGCTTTTTCGTCCGGAGTNGGTGGGTTTTTCGCGCTGCTGTTNTCGCAAACGCATCCACCGCACCCTGCCCTCCGAGCGAAAGCGCGCACCGCCGTCGTGATGCCGATCTACAACGAAGCGCCGAGCCGCGTCTTCGCTGCGTTGGAAGCGATCCGCGCCGACGTCGAGGCGACGGGGCTTGGCCACGCCTTCGACTANTTTTTCCTCTCCGACACGACCCAGCCCGACGTCTGGGTGGCCGAAGAGCGCGCCATCGCGGCCATGCGCGAGCGGCTCGGGCCGGATCATCGCGTCTACTATCGTCATAGACCCAAGAACACCGCGCGAAAGGCCGGCAATATCGCCGACTTCGTGACCCGCTGGGGCGGCGCCTACGACCACATGCTCGTGCTCGACGCCGACAGCCTGATGACCGGACACGCCGTCGCCACGCTCGCGGCGGCGATGGAGGGCGATCCCGATTCCGGCATCATCCAGACGCTGCCGCTGATCATCAATCGGAATACGCTGTTCGCGCGGGTGCAGCAGTTCGCCGCGCGAATCTATGGCCCGGTGATCGCCGCCGGCCTGTCGGCGTGGATGGGGCGCGACGGCAACTATTGGGGTCACAACGCGATCATCCGCACCAAGGCTTTCGCCGATCATTGCGGTCTGCCCGACCTGACCGGGCGCCCGCCCTTCGGCGGGCATATCCTTAGCCATGATTTCGTCGAGGCGGCGCTGATCCTGCGCGCGGGATGGGATGTCTATATGCTGCCGACCCTGCTCGGCAGCTACGANAAAAGCCCGCCCTCGCTGATCGACCTGTCGGCGCGCGACCGGCGCTGGTGCCAGGGCAATCTCCAACATATGCGCGTGTTGCCCGCCAAGGGGTTGCGCTGGCCGACGCGCCAGCATTTCGCGACCGGGATTTTCAGCTACATCGCCTCGCCGCTCTGGGCCTCGCAATTGATCATCGGCATCATGATCGTGTTGCAGGCGGCCTATATCCGTCCGGAATATTTTTCCGACGAGTTCTCCGCCTATCCGGCCTGGCCGCGGTTCGACGCGGAACGGTCTCTGGCCTTGTTCGCCTTCACGATGGCGATCCTGATCGCGCCGAAATTTCTCGGCCTCGCGCTTGCGCTGATCGAAACGCGCACCCGCAAGAAGACCGGCGGTCCTTTCCTGCTGATCGTCTCGGCGTTGTTCGAGATCGTGATGTCGGCGCTTCTGGCGCCGATCATGATGCTGATCCAGTCGGGATCGGTGATCCAGATCCTGCTCGGGCGCGACACCGGCTGGAACCCTCAGAGGCGCGACGACGGCTCGATCCCGTTCTCGGACATCGCCCGCCGTCATCGCTCGCACACCGTGCTCGGCGTGATCATGCTGATGGCTGGTCTGGTGATCTCCCCCTCGCTGGTCGCATGGATGTCGCCGACCATCGCGGGCCTCATTCTGGCGATCCCCCTGTCCTGGGCGACGGCGCAGCTCGGCCTGGGGCTCGCGCTCAAACGGGTCGGCATTCTCCAGACGCCCGAGGAAGTCGCGCCGCCGCCGATCGCCGTCGCCGCCAACGCCAAGGCGCAAGAGCTGGCCGAACTTGGGGAAGACGAAGCCGACAGTCTCGCGCTGATCCATCGCGACGCCGAATTCCGGGCGTTGCACGACGCCTATCTGCCTGTGGCCCACCACCGCAAGCGCGGCGAGATTTCGGTCGACCGCGCGCTCGCCGAGGCCAAGCTCGCCGACGCCCGCAGCTTCGAAGAGGCGCAGCGCTGGCTCAACAACAAGGAGCGGATGGTCGTGCTCCACGACCGCGCCCTGATCGACGTGATGGTTCGCCTGCCGGACGACCGCGACGAAACGAATCCCGCCCCGCCCGTTAAGATCGAGGGAGAGACAGATCCATGCGCGCATTCCTCACCGCCGCGGTCGTGCTGATCGCCATCGCCACCGGCTCGGGAGTCTTGTTGCGCAGCGACGCGCAAAGCTCGTCCAAGGCTTTTGCGACGGAGGGCGTGCGGCTTGATCCCGCGCAGGTCGCAAACAGCCTCGGGCGCATGCCGCCGCATGTCGAGCACAAGTGACGGGTGAGAAGCGATCGCATCGCGTTTGACGTTGCGGAGGCGCTGCGGCGCTGAAATGCCTTAGATCGCGCGCAGCGAGCGATAAAATCGGAGCGATCTCCGATTCTCTCTGCGGCGCCGATCGCCTATTCGCCGTTGCGAATCGATGCGGCGGTTCTGAAATCCATCTCTCCCCACCTCGAAGACGCTATTGGCGATCGACCGTCGGCTGGGTTGGGGCCGTTCCGCGCGGCCGCGACGGCATTGGCGCCGGACGCGCTGCGACCGATTGACTGCATCGCNCGCGCCGCACACGCGCCCGTTTTCGTCATGTCCGGGACGTCTGAACGTCACACCCGCATCCAGGAGACGGGGCTCATGTTCGCACCAGCTCCTGAGCCAAAGCGTCTTTGGGACGTCGAGGGCGCAGGGCGTNNGTCGGATTTCTTCGACGTCGCGCTCGCCGCCTATCAGACCCGCGTTCTCGCCTTTTTCGCCGAGCCACCGCGCTGAAACAAAAAGACCCGGAGCGTCGCGCCGGGCCTTCGTTCGTTCGATCCGCCGCCGCGCCGTCACTGCGCCGGCACGATCCGCGCGTCGGCGGCCGCCGGACGGGGCGTCTCTTTAGCCAGCTGCTCCTCGGCCCACATCGAATGATGCTCTTTCGCCCAGTTCACATCGACACGACCAGACCCCATCGCGTCAAAGGCGCNCTCCATGCCGAGCGTGCCGATATAGATATGCGCCAGGATCGTCGCGAAGAAGAAAATGCCGAGCATCGAATGAATCACCAAAGCGATCTGCATTCCTTCAATATTGAGCCATTTAAACGGGAACAGAAGCTGAAGTCCCGTCACCGAAAGCCCGCCGCCGAGCAAAATAACGCACCAGAACATGATTTTCTGGCCGAAGTTGAATTNTTCGGCCGGAATATGCTTGCCATTGAAGAGCCCGCCGGCGTTCTTGATCCACTCGATGTCGGGGCGCGACAAAATATTGTCCTTCACCCAGATCACGAATGTGTAGAGAACGCCCGCCATAAAGGCGAAGGCGACGAAATTGTGGATCGTCTTCAGCGTCTCGGTCATCGACGCGAAAACGCGCTCGTCCATCAGCGGCAAGAGCACGCGGCGGCCGATGGCGGTGTTGGTGCCGGTAAAGGCCAGAACCAAAAACGAGATGGCGGTCAGCCAATGGCCAAACCGCTCATACCCGCGAAACCGCGTGATGGTCAGGCCGGAAAAGCCCTTCGACAGGCGGAGGCGACCTTTGATCAGATAAAACGCCGCGATGATCGCCACCATGCCGAAAATCGCGATCGCGGAGAGCAGCGGCAAATATTCCGCTTGCGCCGCGCGGAACGTGCGCCCCTGCGGCTGGATCAAGACGCCAGACTTCTGGTCGGGGATCGAAACGCGGCCCGAGACCCGATCAAGCTGCTGGAAAAGCTTGTCTTCCGTCACCGATTGTTCGGTCGGGCGCGCGACGGTTTGCGATTGGGCGGCGGTCGCCACGCCGGCGAGGGCCAACGCGCCGACGGCGCGCGTCGAGAATGCGGACATGACAGGCCTCCGGGTCGGGAGGGAGGGGAACGGGCCGGCGCGCATCAGATCGTCACCGACTCTTTGTAGGCGGNTTTCCAACCCCAAGCGCCCGATCCGTAGCCGCGCTTGACGACGCGCTCTTTGTAGATCGCCGCGATCATCTCGCCGTCTCCCGCGAGCAGCGCCTTGGTCGAGCACATTTCCGCGCAGATCGGCAGCTTGCCTTGCGCGAGGCGGTTGGAGCCGTAAACCTCGTAACTCTCCTTGGTCTGAACCTCGTCGGGACCGCCGGCGCAATAGGTGCATTTATCCATCTTGCCGCGAGTGCCGAAATTGGTGGTCTTGGGAAACTGCGGCGCTCCGAACGGGCAGGCGTAGAAGCAATATCCGCAGCCGATGCACAGCTCCTTCGAATGCAGAACGATGCCGTCCGCGGTGTTGAGGAAGCAGTTGACGGGGCAGACGGCGGCGCAGGGCGCGTCCGTGCAGTGCATGCACGCCATAGACACAGAGCGCTCGCCAGGTTTGCCGTCGTCGAGCGTGACGACGCGTCGACGATTGACGCCCCAAGGCACCTCATGTTCGTTCTTGCATGCGGTGACGCAGGCGTTGCACTCGATGCAGCGATCGGAGTCGCAGAGGAACTTTACGCGAGCCATGTCGTCCCTCCTCAAGCCGCGGCGATCTGGCAGAGGGTGACCTTGCCCTCATGCATGTTGGTCACCGGGTCGTAGCCGTAGGTGGTGACCGTGTTGACGGATTCTCCGAGCACGATCGGATCGGCCCNCTTGGGATAGGCGCCGCGTTGATCGACGCCCTGGAACCATCCGCCGAAATGGAACGGCATGAAGGCGACGCCTTTGCCGACACGCTCGGTGACCAGGGCTTTGACCCGCGCTTTCGCCTGATCCTCGGGACCGTAGACCCAGACCCACTGCCCTTCCCTGATGCCGCGGGCGGCGGCGTCGGCGGGATTGATCTCGACGAACATGTCCTGCTGCAACTCGGCGAGCCAGGCGTTGGAGCGCGTCTCCTCGCCGCCGCCCTCATATTCAACCAGGCGGCCGGAGGTCAGCACGATCGGGAACTGCTCGGCGAGCTTGCGCTCCACCGCGCTTTTCTGGAACGTCGCGCCCGCATTCAGCATTCGGAACTGGCGCGCGTCGGGCAAAGTCGGATATTTCGCCACAAGATCGGGCCGCGGCGTGTAAATCGGCTCGCGATGCACCGGGATCGGGTCCGGAAGATTCCAGGCGATGGCGCGCGCCTTGGCGTTGCCGAACGGAATGACGCCGTGGTCGAGCGAAACGCGGATCACGCCGCCCGACAAGTCCGTCGCCCACGAAACGTCATCGGGATTGGCGCCGCCTACTTTTTNGATCTTGTCGAGTTCCGCCGCGGTCAGCTCGCCGTCCCATCCCAGCTTCTTCAGAATTCCGTATGTCATCTCCGGGTGGCCGGACTGGATTTGCGAGCCCTTGGGCCAGGAGCCCTGAGCCAGCAGCGTCTCGCCGTCCTTCTCCAGGCCGAAGCGGGCGCGGAACGCGCCGCCGCCGTCCTTGACGTGGAGTTTGGTGTTGTAGAGCGTGTGGGTGCCGGGATGCCTGATCTCCGGCGTTCCCCAGCAGGGCCAAGGCAGTCCGTAATAGTCGCCTTTGGCGGGGCCGTCGGCGGCGCGCAAGGTGACAAGGTCGAAGCTCGCCTGATTGGCCATATGCGTCTTCAGACGCTCGGGGCTCTGGCCGGAGTAGCCCGTCGACCAGCCGCCGCGATTGATCTCGCGAAGAATCGACTCGGCGGAGGGCTCATCGCCGAACTTGCCCTTGGTCATCTCGATGTTTTTAAACATCTTATCGGCGAAGCCGAGCTTCTGGGCGAGCTTGTAGATCATCCAGTAGTCGTTCGCCGAGTCCCAAATCGGCTCGACGATCTTTTCACCCCACTGCAACGAACGGTTTGAGGCGGTCCGGCTGCCGTCGCATTCGAGCGTGGTGCAGGCCGGAAGCAGATACGTGCCGTTCTTGCGCTTGGAGAGCGAGGCGAAGGTGGTGGGATGCGGGTCGGCGACGACAAGCAGCTCCAGCTGCTCGATTCCGCGCGCGGAGTCGGGCATGCGCGGAATGGTGTTGCCGCCATGACCGAAGACGATCATCGCCTTCAAGGCGTCGCGCTGATCGACCTCGTCGGGCTTGGCGAGCGTCGCATCGAACCAGCGCGTCGAGGGAATGCCCGACGTCTCCATGTTCTGTTTGCGCGTGCGGGCCGGGCGCCCGGCCTTGGCGGGAACTTCGTCGAACCGCGATTGCAGCCAATCGTAGTCGACCTCCCAGACACGCGACCAGTGTTTCCACGCCCCTTCGACCAGACCGTAATAGAGCGGCAGCGTCGTCACATCGAGACCGAGGTCGGTCGCGCCCTGCACATTGGTGTGGCCGCGGAAAATGTTGGCCCCCGAGCCGAAGCCGCCGACATTGCCGGTGGCCAGCAGCAGATTGCAATAGGCCCGCACATTGGCGGTGCCGACCGTATGCTGCGTGCCGCCCATGCACCAGATGAAGGTCGAGGGACGCTGTTTGGCGAACGTCTCGGCGATGCGCCGNNGAAGCTGATCGCCGGGGACGCCAGTGAGGTCTTCGACGGTCTTGGGGTCGTATTTGGCGACCTCCGCCTTCACTTTATCCATGCCATAGACGCGCTGGGCGATAAATTCCTTATCCTCCCAACCGTTCTGGAAGATGTGCCACATCATCCCCCAGATGACGGCGATGTCCGTTCNCCCGCGGAAGCGCACATACTCCGTCGCATGCGCGGCGGTGCGGGTGAAACGCGGATCCAGAACAAAGACGTTGGCGCGATTGATCTCTTTGCCGGTCAGGATGTGCTGCATGGAGACCGGATGGGCTTCCGCCGCATTCGAGCCCATGAAGATCATCGTCTTGGCGTTGCGAATGTCGTTGTAGGAGTTCGTCTGCGCGCCATAGCCCCAGGTGTTGGCGACGCCGGCGACGGTGGTCGAATGGCAAATTCGGGCCTGATGGTCGACCGAATTGGTGCCCCAGAAAGCGCCGAGCTTGCGGAAGAGATAGGCCGCCTCGTTGGTGAATTTCGCCGAGCCGAGGAAGTAGACAGGATCGGCGCCGGACTTCTCGCGAATGCTCAGCATCTTGTCGCCGATTTCGCCGATCGCCTGGTCCCAGCCGATCGGCGTCCACTGGCCGTCGACGAGCTTCATGGGCGTGCGCAAGCGACGCTCGCCGATCACGATCTCGCGCGAGGAGGCGCCTTTGGCGCAGTGCGAGCCGCGATTGATCGGAGAATCGTAGGCGGGTTCCTGCCCCGTCCACACGCCGTTCTGAACTTCTGCGATGATGGTGCAGCCCACCGAGCAATGGGTGCACATGTTCTTTCTTCTGACGGTGGGCTGGCCGATCACGGTGGGCCCGGCCTGAGCCTTGCGCAGGCCGCCGAGCTGAAACGCGCCGAGCGTCGCCGCGCCGCCGGCGACCAGGCCAGAGCGCCTGANAAAGCTGCGGCGATCGAGCGCCGCGCCAACCTCCTCGGAGGCTGCCGACAGAAGCGCGCGGCGGGCGGGACCGGAATTGCGTTTGGTCAACATGGCGCGCCCCTCAGTATTTATTGACGCGATAGAAGGTTTGCACCTCGGCGGCGTCCGGCTGGAACCGCGCTTTGGCCTGCCGCACCCGGGAGGACGCCGCCTGCGCCTCGCCGGCTAACGGCGCGGTCGCGGCGAGAGTCGCGCCCGCGCCGATCGCCTTCAGCGCGTTGCGACGGCGCAGATCCACGTTGGGCGCGCCAGAGGCGGGGGCTTAGGGGCCTGATCGCGAATGGTCATGTCATGTCTCCGCGAACGCCGCGCGCTCCGGCGCGGAGGAGTTGGGGATGGCGTCCTCGCTCGCCGGAGCGAGCGCGAAACCGCGCGTTTCGATTTCGAGAAAAATCAGGGCGACGTCCGCGACAGAGCGGTAAAACACCGCGCGCGGGGTCGTCTTGAGGTCGACGAGAAAGCGCGGCGCCCAGCTTGCGACGTGACGGTCGAAAAAGGCGCGCTGGCGGCCCAGGCTCGCAGGAAAGGCGCCGTCGATCATGCCGGCCATCGCCTCGAAAACGAAGGCGACGTGATCCTCCGGGTCGCCCGGCCCCGACCGCTCGACGCCGAGCGCGGCGAGATCGGCGCGCAAACGCGCCAGCGGACGGTCGTGTAGAAATCCCGACAAATAGTAGGAGCCGAAGGGCAAAAGCTCGCCGCGGCCGAGGCCGACGAACAGATCGAAATATTCGCGCTCGACGTCGTCCGCCCGCACCCGCGCGCAGGCGGACGACAGCGCCGCGTGCGCCATGCCGAGCGGGCTCGCGTCGCCGCGCAGCGTCGCGGCGGCGGCCAGGACCTCGGCCTTGGGCGCCGGCGCGAACAGGGCCGAAAGCAAACGATACTCCCNCGCCCGAGCCGCTTCCACGTCGTCCAAACCGACGTCGGGCGCGCCCGACGCAGTCGGGTAAAGATCCGGCCTCAAAGCGTGGCGGGAGACGCCCGTCGCCGCCTCGACGGACAAGACGCGTTCCGAAGGCGCGCGTCGCCAAGCGGAGACGGTGGGCTGCGAAAGGCCGAGCGCTCGCGCCAGCGCGGTGACCCCGCCGGCCGCGTCGATGGCTTGCTGCAATCCTGGGTCACGCATAGCGCCGTCCTATGCCGAGCTTCGCTCCGAGCGTGTCGGCATTTACCTACTATAGGGCGCGGCTATGGTCCCTTCAATCGACGACAGGCATCGCCGCCCCGTGACGAGGACGAATTTTCGTGATGCGCTCGGCAAGGGCGCGCTCGAAGGAGCGCCGTCGATCGTGGCGGGCGGCGAGCGGAGCGCCGCGGGTCGCACGCGGGGGACGGCGCGTCGACCCCGGCCGATCCGTCCGGGCGCGACCCGCCGAATCGTCGCCGGCGCGCGTCGCCTCCTTCGGATCTCGGTCTCCCGCGTGTCGTCGGCGTGCTTCTCGTCCGAGCGCGAGGCCTCGCGCAGCGGCGCATGGGCCCGCGTCGCGGCGCCGCTCGCCTCGCGCGGACAGGCCGGGCCCCATCCGGCGATGGTGTGGGGCGCGTTATAGTCTTCGGCGTAATCGATGGCGTCCGGGACGCGGTCGCGGATGGCGGGATCGGCCAGCCAGGCGCGCGACAAGGCCGCGGCGCGCAGGGCGAGCGGCACGCCCTCCCTGAGAAAGCCGCGAATGTCGGCTCCGGCGTCGATGTCCTCCAGCTTCGGCAGAGCCGCCAAGGCCTCTTCGTCGAGACAGACAGCTTCGTCGCCCGAAGCGACGGCGGTCGAAGCGGCGCCCGCCTCGGCCTTGGCGCGAGACCAGCGCGCCAACTTGTCCGTCTCGCCGGTCATGCGCGGCGTCCCGGTCCGCGCGGACCGGCGTCGCCCCTAGCCTTGTCGCGCTTGCGTTTCACGAACACCTCCTCGACATGACGCCGCGCCACGAAGACGGCGAGGTCCGCGGCGATATCGGGCGGCATCGCGACCGCTTCAAGCGTAAGGCCCGGAGAATCCGCGAGGCTTTCCCCCTCATAGGGGTTCGCGGTGACGAGATGGACCGCGACGCGTTCGCCGCGTCCCGTCAACGCGACCCAGAGCCTGGGGGCCCCGGTCGCCAAATTGTCGCGATAATGTCCGGTCTCGCCGCTCCACAGGGCCAGCTCCGCCGAGCCGAGATAAATCAGGTCGAGCGCGCCCACCTGCCCGAGCGGTGCTCCGGAGGCCAGCGCCGGGGCCTGCGAGAGCACCGCGTGCGGCGTCACGACGAACGGATCGGAGGCCCATTCGCTCGTCGCCTTGCGTCGTCCCACGACGACGCCGACCATTCGCGTCGGCGCGATATCGTCCATTTCATCAGCGGTCATTGCGATCCTCCGACGATCGAGGCCGCGTCGCCCGCCCAGGGCAGGCCCATCAAAAGGTTCTGCGGCTTCATTCGCAGCGTTTTCGCCTCGCTCATGCCCAACAATAAGGGAATCGGCCGTTCAATCCGAGCCGCGTCAAGGCGCGGGTCTGGCGCGAGCCGCATCTCGAACAGCGCGGCGACTCGGGTCTGGTCAGCCCCCTCGCCGCGCCAAAACGCGTCGCCTATGGCCGCGCCCTGGGCGTCAAGGCCTATGAACCAGCGCCAATCGCTTGTTTCGAACCGGCGCGTCGGGGCGATTCGTGCCTCAAGACCGACCAGATGGCGCAACCAGGCCTGCATCGCGCGCGCCAGCCCTTNGCGCGCCGGCTCGGAGGAGCCGAGGGGCAAAGCCATCGCATGGGCGTCGGAGCGGGAAAAATAACGCCAGGCGTTTTCCGCCGTCATCACATCGAGTTCGGGCCTTGCGCCGAACATCGCGGCGAGCGGTCCGCCGCCGGCCTGAGCGACATATTCGGAATCGGCCAACGTCANGGCGCCGTCGACCAGAGCGCCGCTCTGGGGCCGGAAAAACAGCCNGGCGGCGCGCAGCGTGAACGGGTCCTCGACGCCGTCGAGCGCATTGCGCAGCACGAGCANGGCGAGCTGATCGACGAAAATCGGGGGCAGATCGACGCGACCGGAGATCAGGCGCGCATAGGCGGCCTCCACGTTCGGAGCGTCGAGAAGGCGCGCGCGAAGGCGCAGGAAAAAGCTCCAGTTCTCGCGCGCGTCGCCATCGGCGATCGCGGCCACCTCGCCGGGCGCGACAGGCGCGCGCGGCGCGCACCGCAATTTCGCATGCAGCCCGCGCTCGGCGGCGCACGCCTCGGGCGGCGGCGCGAGTTCGGNGCGCGCCAGCCAGGCGAGCAGCGCCTCGTCCGTCAGCGCAAGCCGGCCGGCGGCGTCGCGGCGGAACAGTTGATGGCCGCACGCGACCCAGAACTCTTTCATCGGCGCACTCATTTCGGGGAACTCATTTCAAAGCGTCGCGGCTCGCCAAGGCCGCGAGATCGACGATCTCGTCCGGATCGTCCGTCTCGACGAACTGGAAGACGCGGGCGGGCGACAGGGGCGCGCCCGCCGGCGCCGNCCGGCGCGTCAGCGTTCGAAAACGCTCGACGATCTCGCCATTCTCGACTGTCCTGCGAACCGCGATCAGCGCGCCATCGGGTTGATCGTCGGCGAGAGAGCGGGCGAAGGCGAACTCCTCGCGCGCGGCCCTTCGCGCCTCGTCCGGAGAAGGCGCGCCCAGACGCTCCCGGAATTTCTCGGCGAGGGTCTCGACGGCGGCGGCGTATTCGGCCTGCGTCGCGGCGACGACGACGGCCAGGGTGGACCAGCCGAAATCCTCGATCCCCAACATGCCCGAGCGCAGCGCGACGCGCGCCTTGGGCGACAAATCCTGCGGCGCGTCGGCGAATACAAAGGCGCCCGAAATCGCCCATTGGCCCGGTTCGGCGGCGTCAGGAAAGACGAACCGATCGGAGGGATCGAGCCGTATCGTGCGCAAAAGCTTCACCACGCCCGTTCGCGAGTCCGTCATGCCCCCTCCCCATTTCGGAGAGCCAGCGCGCTGGATCCAACGATGCGGCGAGAGACAGGCGCTCCTCGCCGCCGGGGCGGGCGAGAAGCAGGTCGCCATTCTCCGCAAGACGCTTNNTCGATGCCCGCCTTGCCGATGTCGANNGCCGGCTCAGATAGGCGGTCGCGGCCGCGGGCAATCCGTCATGGGCGCGCAGATCGAAGATCGACAGCAAATGCGCGCAGAAATCGGCGAGCAACCGCATCGGGTCGATTTCGTCGAGCCCGGCCTCGGCCAGCGACATCGCCATCGGCGCGTCGGCGCCGCGCGCCCGCTCCAGCGCCACGCAGGCGCCGAACACGATCCAGCCCGGCGCCGCTTCCTCGCGCGCGGCCGGCGGCGCGGCGAGGCGAGCGCCGCCATGAATCACGGTATCGAGCAGGAAAGCGTCCGGCCAGCGGATCGAAAGCGGCCTTTGCGGCGGGACGTGCAGAGCAAGCGCGCTCGCCAGCGCGCCCATGCAGAGCGGAAAGGCGACGCGCGCCCGCGCCAGCGGCTCGTCCGGCTCCAGAACGAGCGCGAACTCCAAGGCGTCGAAACGCCCGGTGCGCACCAGAGCGCCGGCGCCCCGCGTCGGGGCGAGCCGGATCGCCTCGGCGAAGGCGTCGCCGCGCTCGCGAAGGGTCGTCAATTCAAACGGCGGCGGCAGCGGACCGCGCGCGAGGGCGTGCATCTCCAAACAACTCTCCGCGGACGCCGGTCGACCGGGCGGGCCTGCGCCCTTATATGGGACCCAAGCTTCTCCCGTCCCGCCGGAAAATCGCAAGATGTCGGATCCGATCGTCGTCGCCTGCTCCTGCGAATCCTCGATGCCGGTCGACGCGTCGGCGATCCGCGCGGCCTGTCCGGGCGCCAAGCTGCAAACGGCGGATGCGCTTTGCCGTCGCCAGTTCGCGCTATTCGAGGCGCTGCTTGAAGAAACGGACAGGCTCGTCGTGGGTTGCGCGCAAGAGGCGCCGCTGTTCGCGGCGGCGGCGCAGGAGGCGGGATACGAAGGCGCGCTGGCGTTTCGAAACCTGCGCGAAACGGCGGGGTGGTCCGATCAGGCCGCCGACGCCGGCCCGAAAATGGGCGCGCTGCTGGCCAGCGGCCTCGAACCCGACCATCCGCTGCGGGCGCACGAGGCGACGAGCGAAGGCGTCGTGCTGGTGCTGGGTCGCGACGAGACCGCCGTGACGGTCGGCCGCGCGCTCGCCGATACGCTCGACGTCACCGTTCTGGTCACCGGCGAGGCCCCGATCGCGCCGCCTCGAATCGTGGATTTTCCGATCGCGCGGGGCGCNGTCGTCGCGGCGAAGGGAGCGCTTGGCGGTTTCGAGCTCAGCGTCGACGGCTTCGCGCGGCCGCGACCCTCCTCCCGCGCGACGTTGACGTGGGGCGAGGCGCGCGACGGCGCGCTTTCGCGCTGCGACATCCTGGTGGACGTGAGCGGCGGGCGCGCCTTGTTCGAGGCCCCTGATCTGCGGGTCGGCTATCTGCGCGCCGACCCCGCCCATCCCTCGCAGGTCGAAAAGGCGATCCGGGAGGCGCTCGCGCTGGTCGGCTCTTTCGACAAGCAGCAGGCGATCGATTTTCGCGCCGATCTTTGCGCCCACGCGCGCAACCGCAAGGTCGGGTGCCGCCGTTGCCTGGACCTTTGTCCGACGGGCGCGATCCAGCCGGCCGGAGACCATGTCGCCATCGACCCGATGATCTGCGCCGGCTGCGGACAATGCGCCAGCGCCTGCCCGACTGGGGCGGCGGGCTACGATCTGCCGCCGGCCGACGTCCTGATGCGCCGCCTTCGTCGGGCGATTCTCGGCTATTCGGCGGCGGGAGGCGCCGACGCGCTCGTCTTGCTCCACGACAAGCGCCACGGCGCCGAGTTGATCGACGCATTGGCCCGTTTCGGGCCCGGGTTGCCGGCCTACGCGCTGCCCTTCGAGGTCGAGGAGACGACTCAGATCGGCCCGGAGACCATCCTGTCCGCCCTCGCCTGGGGCGCTACAGGCGTCGCGCTGCTGACACGGGCGAGGCCTCGTCACGACACGCGCGGCCTGGCGCAGACCGCAGCGCTTTGCGACGCGATCGCGGCCGGGCTCGGCTTCGGCGCGGGGATCGTGCGCGTGCTCGGATTTGACGATCCGGACGCGCTGCGTGCGGCGCTCGACGAATTCCCGCCGGGCGACGCGTCGAAGGCGCCGGCCCGTTTTGAGCCGCGCGGACGAAAGCGCGACCTGCTGAACGTCGTTCTAACCGAGATTCAAGCCGCAGCGCCGGCGCCGCAGGCCTGCGTCGCGCTGGCGGAGGGCGCGCCGATCGGCGGGATCGCGCTCGATCTCTCGGCGTGCACGCTGTGCCTGTCCTGCGTCGCCGCGTGCCCGACCGGCGCTCTCGCGGACCATGCCGAACGGCCGGAGCTGACCTTCGACGAGACGCTGTGCGTGCAATGCGGGCTTTGCGCGGCGACCTGCCCGGAGAAGGCCGTCGCGCTGACGCCGCGTCTTGATTTCGAGGCCCGCGCGGCAGGGCGNAAAACGCTGAAACGCGAGGATCCCGCCTTATGCGTGGCCTGCGGCGCGCCGTTCGGCGCGAAGAGCTCGGTCGACAAGGTCGCCGCGAAGCTCGCCGATCACTGGATGTACCGCGACGATCCGTCCCGCCTTGAGATGATCCGCATGTGCGAGGCGTGCCGGGTCGAGCGAAGCGTCAAGGCCGGCCTCGACCCGCATGACGCGCCCCCACGTCCGCGCCCGCGCACCACCGAGGATTACCTACGCGAGCGCGCGGCCGGGCTCGACGGACTCGGCGACGCGTGACGTTTGGCGTGGCCGACGCGCTTGCCTCAGGGTCCCCGAACCGCGAGCCTGAGGGAAGCGCCGAAGCCGGCGAACCGCCCCTTCGGATCGACACGCACGCCTGGCGCGGTCGGCCCGCATGCGGCTTCAGCGCCCCACTGTGGCGATATAGTCGATCAGGGCGGCGCGTTCGGCCGGGTCGGGAACGCGTTGTTCGGGCATCTTGCTTCCCGGCGTCATCGCCGCAGGCCCGATCTCGAAAAGCCTGGCGAGCGTCTCTCCGCTCCACTCGAAGTCCAGGCGCCGCAGCGCCTCCGAATACACATATCCCGGCGCGCCGGCGACGCGCCTGCCGACCACGCCGGCGAGGGTCGGACCGGCGCGATGCTCGCCGGGGCGAAGGCTGTGGCAGGCGCGGCACGCCTCGAAAACGCGCGCGCCGGGGTGGTCGCGCAGAGCGACGGGCGCTTCCTCCGACAGAGGTTCCGACGGCGCCGACTCGCGTCCCGAGGCGAGATCGTAGCGCCGCACGAGACCGTCATGACCGGCGGCGAGCAATTCGTCGCCGGCGAAGGCCAGACCCCATATCGGCTCGCCCCGCGGCGTCGTCAGATCGCGCGTTCCACCGCGATCCGACAGNNGCGCGCCGCCCCGCGGCGTCGGCGGCGGCGACGCGCCCGGCCCGGGCGGCGAGCGCAGACACTGGCGCGTCGAGCATGAGCGTCGGCGTCGCGCCGCCTTCGCGCGTGATGCGCAGGACGCGCCCGTCCGCCAAACCGGCGAACACCTGATCGCCGTCGCAAGCGAGCGACAGCGCCGGCGCGCCTGCGGAGGCCGCGCCCGTCCGCGCGCCGAGTCTCGAAATCCAGCGCGCCGCGCCGTCGGAGCCCAGTATGACGGCCTCCTCGCCCTGCGCGCAGACGCCCGAGAGCGGTGGCCCCTCCGGCGAAAGCGTGGTGACGGCGCCGAATCGACATCGACGCGACGCAGCGCGCCGTCCCATCCCACCGAGAGGAACGCAGTTCCGTCAGGGGTCGCGGCGAGAGCGGAGATTGGCCCGCGATGGGCGTCGACGAGGCGGGGCTGCGCGCCGAGCCGCCAGATCGCGACGCGACCATTCTGGTCGGCGCTCGCGAACGTCGAGACGGCGGAGGCGGCGACCGCCGTCGCCGGGCTCTCGTGGGGACGGACCAATTGTGCGGCGGCGCCTGCGGCCAAATCCCATATGACGACGCGGGAATCGAACCCGGCCGAGACGGCGCGCGCGCCGTCCGGCGTCACGGCGATGGCGCGCACTGGCCCGTCATGGCCGCGGCCGCGCAAGCGCGGGCGAAANNGGGCCGCGGCCACGGCTGCAGCCGCGAAAAGCGCGCGCGCGAGATCGCGAAGCATCGCGCCAAGCTGATCCGAACCATCGGCGCGGTCAATCGCCTGGCGAGACGCAGCCGGGCGCTCACGCCGTCGTCGGCCAGAAACGTTGCGGCGGCCGCAACGCTTCGATCAACTTGGCCCAGCGCAGCGCCGCGATATCGTCGAAGCGTCCAGCGGCGAGCTGAACGCCGATCGGCGCGCCGTCGGCTGCGTAGGTCCAGTTCACCGAAGCGGCCGGTTGCTCGCTCATGTTATAGCCGACCGTGAAGCCGATATGGTCGAGCGAGGTGGCGGGGTCGCCTGTCGGACCAGCGGCCTCCGCCGCGAAGCCGACGATCGGCGCCACCGGCGAGAGCACGACGTCGAGGCCGCGCGTGGCGGCGAGGGTCGCGTCGCGCATGACGTGCATTTGCGCATAGGCCTCGTAAAGCTGCGCCCCAGAGCATTCGGCGCCGGGCGCGGCCCAGGCGCGGATGAACGGC
The DNA here is from genome assembly GCA_013693735.1 of Rhodoblastus sp. GTDB lineage: Bacteria > Pseudomonadota > Alphaproteobacteria > Rhizobiales > Beijerinckiaceae. Next base: position 2,614,101 of record CP059255.1, read on the forward strand.
AACACGGCGGCGCGGCGCTCCGGCGCCATCTTCGCGAGATCGACGGCGGCGCGGGCGCGCCAGAAGCGGTCGACGCCGTCCATCATCGCGCGGGTGAGGAAGGGCTTCATCTCGACGACGTCGGCGCCCTCTTCGGCCAGCGCCCGCGCGCAGGCCTCGACCGCCGCGCGCACTTGCGGGTCGAGCGGCAGACCGAAGCCTGCGTCCAGCCAAAGCCCGACGCGGCGTCCGCGCGGGTCGATCGGCGCGACTCGCCAATCGAGCTCGGCCGGCGGCAAGCTCATGCCGTCGCGCGGGTCGGGCCGAGACAGGATCGCCATCATCGCGGCCGCGTCGTCCACCGTCCGCGTCATCGGCCCGGCGACGCGGCCGGGGAACGGCGGTTCGATCGGCACGCGCCCCAGCGACGGCTTCAGCCCAAAGACGCCGCACCAGTCGGCCGGCAGGCGGATCGAGCCGCCGATATCGGTGCCGACATGACAGGGGCCATAGCCGGCCGCCGCGGCCGCGCCCGCGCCGGCCGACGAGCCTCCGGGATNCCTGGTCACGTCCCACGGATTGCGCGTCAGCTTGTGAAAACTCGACAGGCCGGACGACAGCATCCCGAGATCGGGCATCGTGGTCTTGGCGAAGATCACCGCGCCAGCCTCGCGCAGCCGGGCCGCCGGCGGGCCGTCGCGCTCGGCCGGGCGAAGCTCAGTCGCGGCCGTTCCGAGCGGGACAGGCGTGCCGACGGTGGCGATGTTCTCCTTGATCGTGCAGGGAACGCCATCGAGATCGGACAATGGTTCGCCGCTCTTCCAGCGCGCTTGCGACGCCCGCGCGGCGGCGCGTGCGCCCTCGACGTCGAGCGCCCAGAGCGCGTTGAGCGTCGGCTNCGCAGGATCGACGCGCTTCAAGACCGCCTCGAACGCCTCGACCGGTCCAAGCGAGCCGCGACGATAGGCGTGGGCGAGATCGGCTGCGGAGAAATCGGCGACGTCGGTCACGAAGGCGTCCTCATGCGAACGGGCGTGTCCTCACGCGAAATGGCAAGCCGCGCGCCCGCCATGTCGCACGAGGCGAAGCGCGGGCCGCTCGCCTCGACACGCATCCTGCGCCAGAGGGCAACGCGGCGCATAGGGGCAGCCCTGCATGGGCGTATGCGCGGAAGCGCTTGCGGGCGCGGGCGAGACCGGAACGTCGAGACGGCGGCGCGGCGCGCCGAGCTTCGGCGCGGCGGCGATCAGCGCGCGCGCATAGGGATGGCGCGGGTCGTCGAACACGGCCTGCGTGTCGCCCTCCTCGACGATGCGGCCGAGATACATCACGGCGACGCGGTCGGCGATGGCGCGCACGACCGCCAGATCGTGGCTGATGAAGAGATAGGCGAGGCCGAGCGTCTCCTGAAGCTCCATCATCAGGTTGAGCACCTGCGCCTGGACCGAGACGTCGAGCGCGGAGACCGGCTCGTCGGCGACGATCAGCGCCGGGCGCGTCACCAGCGCGCGGGCGATGGCGACGCGCTGGCGTTGGCCGCCGGAAAATTCGTGCGGATATTTTTCGACCGCGCTCTCCGGCAGGCCGACCTGCGCGAGCGCCTGCAAGACGCGGGCGCGCCGCGTCGCCGCGTCGACCCGCTCCAGCGAGGCGATCGGCTCGGCGATGACGCGCTCGACCCGCCAGCGCGGGTCGAGCGAGCCATAAGGGTCCTGAAACACCGCCTGAAAATCGCGGCGCGCGGCGCGCAGCTCGGCCGGCGACAGCGCGAAGAGATCGCGCCCCTTGATCAGCACGCGCCCCGCCTGCGGCCGCTCCAGCGCCATGACGGCGCGCGCCAGCGTGGACTTGCCGCAGCCTGATTCGCCGACGACGCCGACGCTCTCGCCCTGCCCGACCGTCAGGTCGACGCCATGCAGCACGCGCAGGCGCGGCTGCGGCGCGAACAGCGCGCGGCGCGGCGACGCGTAGTCGCGCGCCAGCCNCTCGACCTGAAGGAGCGGCGCGCTCATGCCCTCCAGCGGATGCAGACAGGCGAAGGCGCGGCCGTCGCGCTCGACGAGCGGCGGGCGCGTCGCGCGGCAGTCGTCCCGCGCGCGCGGACAGCGTGGCGCGAAGGCGCAGCCGGGCGGGCGATGGGCGGGATCGGGCACGACGCCGGGAATCGCCGGCAGGCGCGCGCGCTTGCCGTCGGCGCGGCGGGCGGGCGCAGCCGCGTGCGGAGAGGCGGCGAGCAGGCCCGTCGTATAGGGATGGCTGGGCGTGGACAGCACGGCGCGGGTCGGCCCGCGCTCGACCATGCGGCCGGCNNGCATGACGCCGACCTGCGCCGTCATCTGCGAGACGACGGCGAGGTCGTGGGTGATGAGGAGGAGCGCCATGCCCATCTCCTCGACGAGATCGCCGATCAGGTCGAGAATCTGGGCCTGAATGGTGACGTCGATCGCGGTGGTCGGCTCGTCGGCGATCAGCAGGCGCGGGCCGCAGACCAGCGCCGCGGCGATCATCACGCGCTGGCGCTGGCCGCCGGAAAGCTGGTGAGGATAGAGCGTCGGCGCGAAGCGATCGGGCGGCAGGCCGACGCGCGTCATCATCGCGGCGACGCGCGCCTCCTCCTCAGCGCGGCTCAGCTTCAGGTGCAGGCGCAGCGTCTCGCGGATCTGGTCGCCGATGGTCCTGACCGGGTTCAGCGCCGTCATCGGCTCCTGAAACACCATGGCGACGTCGTCGCCGCGGATCGTCTGAAAGGCCTCGTCGCTTTCGCCGATCAACTCGCGGCCGTCGAGGCGGATCGAGCCCTCGGCGCGCATGCGCTCCGACAACAGGCCCATGATCGCCAGCGCCGTCAACGACTTGCCCGAACCGGATTCGCCGACGAGGCCGAAGGTCTCGCCCTTGCGCAGGCGAAAGCCGGTCTCCTCGATCAGCCGCACGGCGCCGAGCCGCACCGAGAGCGCCGCGATGTCGAGCAGCGCGCTCATCGCTCGCGCCTNCACGCGCGGGTCCGTCAGATCGCGCAGGCCGTCGCCGAGAAGGTTGAGGCCGAGCACGCAGAGCGTGATCGCGAGGCCCGGAAAGATCGCGAGCCAGGGCGCCTGAAACACATAGGTCTGGGCGTCGTTGAGCATCTTGCCCCAGGACGGCGCGGGCGGCTGCACGCCAAGGCCGACATAGGACAGGCCCGCCTCGGCGACGACGGCGAGCGCGAACTGGATCGTCGCCTGCACGATCAGCACGGCGGAGAGGTTGGGCAGGATGTGCCCGACGGTGATGGCTAGGCCGCCCCGCCCGGCGGCGCGCGNCGCCAGCACGTAGTCGCGCCGCCACAGCGACAGCGCCGAGCCACGCGTGAGGCGCGCGAAGACCGGGATGTTGAAGACGCCGATGGCGATCATCGCGTTGACCGCGCCAGGGCCGGCGATGGCGGTGACGATCACCGCCGTCAGCAACGCCGGAAAGGCGAAAGCGAGGTCGGTCGCGCGCATGACGAGATCGTCGAGCCAGCCGCCGCGCGCCGCCGCGAGCGCGCCGAGCGGCACGCCGACGCCGGCGCCGACGACGACCGCGATCAGCGCGACCGCGATGGAGTTGCGCGCGCCCGCCATCACCATCGAGGCGACGTCGCGGCCGAAGGGGTCGGTCCCCAGCCAATGCGCGGCGGAGGGGCCTTTCAGCTTTTCAAGAATGGCGATGGCCGTCGGATCGTAAGGCGTCCAGACCAGCGACAGCGCCGCCATGCCGACGAACAGCAGGGTGAGCGCCGCGCCGAGCGCGAAAGATCGGCTGCGCGCGATGAGGGCGAACGGAGCGTTCATGCCGCCCCGGACGCGACAGGCGCGGATCGAGCGCGGCGTAAACCAGATCGACGAGGAAATTGACGAAGATCACGCTCATCGCCAGCAGCGTGACGAGGCTTTCGACGACGATCAGATCGCGCTGCGCGATGGCCTGGAAGATCAGCCGCCCGACGCCCGGCAGTGTGAAGACGTTTTCGATGATGATCGCGCCGGCGAGCAGGAACGAGAACTGCATGCCGATCACCGTGACGACGGGAATCAGCGCGTTCGGCACGGCGTGGCGCCAAAGCGCGGCGCGCTTCGAGAGGCNCCTGGCGCGAGCGGTGCGCACGAAGTCCTCGCCCAGCGTCTCGATCACCGCCGAGCGGGTGACGCGCGCCAAAATGGCGGCCTGCGGCAGCGCCAGCGCCAGCGCCGGCAAAGTCAGCCCGCGAAGGCCGTTCCAGACGCCGTCGCCCCAACCCACGAAACCGGAGGCCGGAAGCCAGCCGAGCCCCACGGCGAAGACGAGGATGAAGAGAAGCCCGAGCCAGAAATTCGGCGCCGCGACGCCGATCTGCGCGATCGCCATCGTCACGGCGTCAGCCGCCTCGCCGCGACGCGCGGCGGCGAACACGCCGACCGGAATGGCTATGGCGGTCGACAGCGCGATGGCGAGGACCGCGAGCGGCAGGCTGACCGTCAGCCGCTCGGCCAGCAATTCGCGCACGGGCGTCGCATAGGTGTAGCTGACGCCGAAATCGCCGCTGGCCATGCCGCCGATCCAGCGCAGATAGCGCGTCAACATCGGCTGATCGAAGCCGAGCTGATGGCGCAAGGCCGCCAGCGTGTCCTCCTGCGCGTTGACGCCGAGGATGAGCTGGGCCGGGTCTCCGGGCAGGATTTCGAGCAGAAAGAATACGATCGCCGAGGCGGCGAGCGTGGTGAGGGCGAGCGCGACGAGGCGTCCGGCGAGATNAGCGGCCCATCGCGCGCGGCCTCTCAGACCAAGGCTCGCGGCNNGCGCGACGACGGCGCCCTGCCCGCTCCGAGACGCGCGGCTCGCCGGCTCGTCTCGCGCGGCGCGTCCGGTTCGGCGGCTGCGTCCTCACTCCGCCCAGCTCACGCCGGTGACGTCGTTGGCGGGCACGGGCGAATTCTCCCACATGCCTTTCAGTTTGGCGTTCCAGACGCCGACCTTGGGCAACAGATAGAGGAAGACGTTGGGCTCGTCGGCGGCGAGCTTCCTCTGCATCGCCTGCGCGGCGGCGTCGCGCGAGGCGGCGTCGGGGGCGGCGAGATAGGCCTGATACAGCGGCTTGAACTCGGCGTTGGCGTAATTGAAGTAATATTTGTCGCGGGCGTAGATCTCGATGTCGCGCGGCTCGACATGGGAGATGAGCGTGCCGTCGAAATCGCTGCGCTTGAACACCTGATCGAGCCATTGAGCGAATTCGATCGGCACGAGCTTCGCCGTGATGCCGACTTGCGCGAGATAGGCGGCGATCACCTCGCCGCCGCGACGCGCATAGGCGGGAGGCGGCAGCATCAGCGTCATCTCGAATCCCGGCTTGACGCCGGCCTCGGCGAGCAGCGCCTTGGCCTTGGCCGGGTCGAAGGGATATTCGCCCGACAGGTCGACGAAACCCGGATCGTTGGGCGACCAGTGCGAGCCGATGATCCGGCCATAGCCCGACGACACTGCGTCGACCAGCGCCTTGCGGTCGATGGCGTAGGCGAGCGCGCGGCGCACGCGAACGTCGTCGAAGGNGCTTTTCGCGTTGTTGAGGGCGAGGATCGTCTTGCCCTGGGTCATGCCGACGACCACGGCGAAACGGGAATCCGCCTTGAATTGCGGCACGGTCTCGATGGCGGGCAGATTGGCGAAGCCGTCGACGTCGCCAGCCATCACGGAGGCGGCGGCGGCGGCCGGATCGGAAATGAAACGGAAGGTCACGGCGGCAAGCTTCGGCTTGTCGCCCCAATAGCCCTCGAAGCGCTCCAGCGTGACGCGGTCGCCCTTCGCCCAGCTTTTGAAGCGGAACGGGCCGGTGCCAACCGGATTGGTCTTGTTGGTCGCGGCCGATTTCGGCGACACCATCACGGCGTCGCCCCAGCCCATGTTGAAGAGGAAGTTGGAGGACGGCGCCTTCAGCGTCACCACCGCCGTCGCGGGATCGGGGCATTCGGTCTTTTCGATAGGGGCGAAGATGGCTTTCTGCGCGTTGGTGGAATCGGGCGCGACGGCGCGCTCGAAGGTGAATTTCACGACCGAGCAGTCGAACGGCTCCCCATCGTGAAAGCTGACTTTGGGGGCGAGAGCGAAGACATAGACCTTGCCGTCTGGCGAGACGGTCCATGACCGCGCGAGCGCCGGCCGCACCTCGCCTTTCGCGTCGACGCGCGTCAGCCCTTCAAACAGATTGGCGTAGGTGACTTCGCGAATCGCAGCCGCCGCGCCCGCCGTGGGGTCGAGCATCGGCGGCTCCAGCGCCATGCCGAGCGTGACCGTCTCCTTGGCCGAGGCCGGCGCGCCAGCGATCAGCGCGGCGCCGGCGACGGCGATCCAATAACGGTGTGCGCGCATCTGTCTCCTCCCGAACGGCGCGGCGGCGCGTCCGCGGCGAAGATGAGGGCGGAGAGGCGGATTGTCACGGCGCCGCGCACGGAAAATTGCGGAAGCGCGCCGTGCGCTCTTGGCGCTGTCGCCGCGAGAGGAGGGCCGTGGCGTTGGTGAGCGCGCTGGGACTCGAACCCAGGACCCCTGATTAAAAGTCAGATGCTCTACCGGCTGAGCTACGCGCTCGAAGGGGTTGCCCGTAGCTAATGGCCACGCGCGTCCGGGTCAACCGCGTTTCGAGAATCAAATCCGGCGGAGATGCTGCCAGAATGGCGTGCGCCGCGACGCTCAAATCGTTCGGCCGAACGGACGGAGGGCAAGCTAACATGTGGAAATCGCGTCGAAATATCGCATCCCATACGGATTATCCATTTGACGTCGGGAGAAAGCGCACGAAAGATGCGATGCGTTTCGGGGTGAGGGAAAAAGCCCGCCTTCGGAGCGGCGCGACGCCCACAGACCGCAAAGGCGGCGGCGGCGCGCGATACGGGGATGGGGCCCCGTTTAACAATCTGGCGCGCCTCCCCTCGATCCGCGCCAAGCAGGAGCGACACTTATGAAACTCACCACGAAGATGCTCGCCGGCGCCGCGCTCGCTCTGGCGCTCTCCGTGCCTGCGTTCGCCCAGGGCATGTCCGGCATGGGCGGCATGAGCGGCATGGGCGGCATGTCCGGCATGGGCGGTATGTCTGGCATGGGCGGCATGTCTGGCATGGGCGGAATGTCCGGCATGTCCGGCATGGGCGGCATGTCCGGCATGGGCGGCATGTCCGGCATGGGCGGCATGTCCGGCATGGGCGGCATGTCCGGCATGGGCGGCATGAGCGGCATGTCCGGCATGGGCGGCATGTCCGGCATGGGCGGCATGAGCGGCATGTCCGGCATGGGCGGCATGTCCGGCATGGGCGGCATGTCCGGCATGGGCGGCATGTCCGGCATGGGCGGCATGTCCGGCATGGGCGGCATGTCCGGCATGGGCGGCATGGGCGGAATGTCCGGCATGGGCGGCATGTCCGGCATGGGCGGCATGTCCGGCATGGGCGGCATGTCCGGCATGGGCGGCATGTCCGGCATGGGCGGCATGTCCGGCATGGGCGGAATGTCCGGCATGTCCGGCATGGGCGGCATGTCCGGCATGGGCGGAATGTCCGGCATGTCCGGCATGGGCGGCATGTCCGGTATGTCGGGCATGGGCGGCATGTCCGGCATGGGCGGAATGTCCGGCATGGGCGGCATGTCCGGTATGTCGGGCATGGGCGGCATGTCCGGCATGGCTGGCCAGAAGAAGCCCTGATATCGGCTTTGACGCCGGGCGCTCAGCGCCCGGCGGTTCTCGGCCCGCCGCGTTCGCGCGGCGGGTTTTTATGCGCAGAGACGGACGTGGCTGCGCTCGGCGCCAGATTGTCAGCCGAGCGCGCCCCGTTTTCCTTCGCTCAGCCGCTGCCCCCGCGCGACAGTGGCCGCGTGCCGCGCAGGCGCAAAAAGGCCGGAGCGCGATGGCCCCGGCCGAGATGTTTCAACGTCACCGCGCGAGGCGAGGCCGCGCGCGTTCGCAGATCAGGCGAGCGCCTTGAGCGCGGCGCGACCGGCGTAGATCGCCTGATCGCCCAGCTCTTCCTCGATGCGGATGGNCTGGTTGTATTTGGCGGTGCGGTCGGAGCGCGCGAGCGAGCCGGTCTTGATCTGCCCGCAATTGGTCGCGACGGCGAGGTCGGCGATGGTCGAATCCTCGGTCTCGCCGGAGCGATGCGACATCACCGCGGTGTAGCCGGCGCGCTGCGCCATCTCGACGGCGGCCAGCGTCTCGGTCAGCGAGCCGATCTGGTTGACCTTGACGAGGATCGAGTTGGCGACGCCCTTCTTGATTCCGTCCGACAGGCGCTTGACGTTGGTGACGAAAAGATCGTCGCCGACGAGCTGGCACTTGGCGCCGATGGCGTCGGTCAGCTTCTTCCAGCCCTCCCAGTCGTCCTCCGACATGCCGTCCTCGATGGTGACGATCGGATAGGAGGCGACGAGCTTGGCGAGATAGGCGACCTGCTCGTCGATGCTGCGCACCTTCTTCTCGCCTTCATAGTGATAGGCGCCGTTCTTGAAGAACTCGGTGGAGGCGCAGTCGAGGCCGATCTGCATGTCGACGCCCGGTTTGAAGCCGGCTGTTTCGATCGCCTTCATGACGAAGTCGAGCGCGGCCTCAGCCGACGGCAGGTTCGGCGCGAAGCCGCCTTCGTCGCCGACATTGGTGTTGTGGCCGGCCTTCTTCAGCGCGCCCTTGAGGGTGTGGAACACCTCGGCGCCGGCGCGCACCGCCTCCTTCAGCGAGGAAGCGCCGGTCGGCATGATCATGAATTCCTGGAAGTCGATCGGGTTGTCGGCATGAACGCCGCCGTTGACGATGTTCATCATCGGAACGGGCAGAACGCGCGCCGAGACGCCGCCGACATAGCGAAACAGCGGCAGGCCGGAGGCGTCGGCCGCGGCCTTGGCGCAGGCCAACGACACGCCGAGAATCGCGTTGGCGCCCAGACGCGACTTGTTCGGCGTGCCGTCGAGATCGATCATGGCCTGATCGATGTTGGTCTGATCCTCGGCGTCATAGCCGCCGATCGCCTCGAAAATCTCGCCGTTGACCGCTTCGACCGCCTTGGTGACTCCTTTGCCGAGATAGCGCGCCTTGTCGCCGTCGCGCAGCTCCATCGCCTCATGCGCGCCCGTCGATGCGCCCGACGGCACCGCCGCGCGGCCCATCGAGCCGTCCTCCAGGGTCACGTCGACCTCGACGGTCGGATTGCCGCGCGAATCGAGAATTTCGCGCGCGGTGATGTCGATGATGGCGGTCATGGGTCGAACTCCCCGTGGAATGCTGCGCGCTTTTAGGCGCAACGCGGCCGCGGGAAAAGAGATTGTTGTCGAAGCGGGACGATGCGACGCGGCGGCGCGCCGGACGGGCCCCGGTTTCGCACGTTCGGCTAACGCTCCGATAACATTGTCGGAAAACTGCGCCCTTGGCGGGGCGTCGCTTTCACGATCTGTCAAGCGAGCGCAGGGCCAACTGTCCGAAATCTCCATGTTTTTCGAGGGACGCCGATGTTGCTGAGGCTCGCGAATTTCAAAGGAACGCCGACGGCGCCGTCGCCGTCGTTTTCGCCCTGTCGATTATCCCCGTCGTGCTGATTATTGGATGCGGCATCGACATCGCCCGTCAGGCGAACTCAAAAGTTCGCCTTCAAACCGCGCTGGATTCGGCAATTCTTTCGGTGGCCGGCAGCGCCGAAACGAACTTGAACGAAGTCGTGTCCAAGTGGGTCGACGCCGCCTATCCCCTGTCTTCGGACGTAACGGACCGCGCCGTCGAGGTGACCTCGAAGGACGGCGTCGTCACCGGCGTCGCCACGCAGCGCATGCCGACCTCGTTCATGAAGCTCGGCGGCTACGACGCGATGCCGATCAAAGTCACCTCGCAGGTGGCCGCCGCCGCCGCGCCGAATATCGAAGTCGTGCTCGCCATCGACACGACCTATTCGATGAGCACCACCCTGCCCGGCGACACGATGACGAAATTCGAAGGCGCCAAACAGGCGACCTCCGAACTCATCACGCGCCTGTTCGCGAAAACCTCCTCGCATGTCGGCGTGAAGGTCGGACTGGTTCCGTTCGACTGGTACGTCAAGGCTCCGTTGATCTATCGCAATGCGCCGTGGATCGACAGCACCGCCGATTATTCATATACGGTCCCGGCCGCGTGCTACAAGAACGTGCTGTCTTCTACGCCCGTGCTCGAGTCCACCTATACTTACGATTGCGGGGTCGACGGCGTCCCTAAAACTTGCACCGGCTATACGTATTCATACAAGGATGTCGTTTACGGCCCGGACGTCTGCTATCCGGAAACCACCTACACGACGCCGTGGTCGGGCTGCGTCGGCTCGCGCCTGACCACCTGGGACACGACCGCCGTGACCAGCGCCGATCCCGAGCACGGCATCATCGGAAATTATTGCAATAACGAGTTCATGCGGCTGTCCACCGACCCTGCGCCGTTGCAGGCCGCCATCTCGAACTACACGATGGGCACGCAGACCTATATTCCCGCCGCTCTGATGTGGTCGTGGCGCCTGCTTCAGCCGCCGTCAGCGACGGAAGCTTTCGGCGACGGCGGCGTCCCGTCCAACGAGCTGAAGAAATATGTCGTCCTGTTGTCGGACGGGGCGAATTCNGTCGGGCCGGCGGGCGTTGGCCACACCTATATGGGCACCAACCCGACCACGGGCGAAGGCGTGCCGACCGCCGAAGCGCGCATGGCGAAGCTGTGCGACAACATCAAGGCGGCGGGAATCCGGATTTTCACGATCTCGTTCGACAACGCCGACGGCAAAGCCAACGATCTCTTGCGCAACTGCGCGTCGGGCGAATCGTTTTTCTATATGTCCAGCAACGTGACCCAGCTGCTCAGCGCATTCGAAAAATCGGCGGAATGGTCGCCTCGACGCGCATTCTCAAATAATCGCCGCCCTGCCCGCTTTCTGGAAAAGGAGCCTTTATGACCCGCTTTTTCGCGCAAGCCGCAGCGACGGCCGCGCTCCTCGCGTCGCAGAGCGGCGCCATCGCGGCCGGACCCGAGGGTCTGTCGCCCGTCGACTCGCATTGGACGCTCGTCCAGCAAGGCGCGCCGGCGGCTCAGCCGCCCACCACCTTCACGCTGTCGGCGCGGCGGCGCCGTGTCCGGCTCGGCAGCGCAGGCCAACACGCCGCGTCCGTTGGCCGTCAGCGGTCAGCTGAACGGCGACGTGCTGGTGCTCACCTCGCTCGACCCCAACAGCGGCGTTCGCTGCACCTACACGCTGCAAGGCGCGGCGAAGACGACCTATGTCGGACAGCGCAGCCAACGGCGTCAACGCGCAGGTCTCGCTGGTCCGGCGTTAAGGCGCGCGGCCGGGCCGGCGTTCGGACGGGTCCGCGACGCGACGCGGTTGTGCTAAGGAGCGGGCGCGCGACCGTAACGCCGGCGCGCGACGCTTGCGGGCGACTGTGTCGCGCGCGTCGTCCCTGTCGCCTTCCCGTTTCAACTTCCCGTTTCAAGGAGCCGGACGTGCCCGCATCCGCGCCGCCCCCTCACGCCCTCGGCAAGACCGTCCCGATCCCCGACCATCCCGACAGGTCGGTGCTGGAGCGGGTCGCCAATCCGCGCAGCGCCGAGCTTTATGTCGCGCGCTTCACCGTGCCGGAGTTCACCTCGCTGTGTCCCGTCACGGGGCAGCCGGATTTCGCGCATCTGGTCATCGACTACGCGCCCGGCGACTGGCTGGTCGAGTCGAAGTCGCTCAAGCTCTATCTGTTCGGCTACCGCAACCACGGCGCGTTCCATGAGGATTGCACGGTGGGCGTCGGCGTCGATCTGCGCGATCTGCTCGCGCCGCGATGGCTGCGGATCGGCGGCTACTGGTATCCGCGCGGCGGCATTCCGATCGACGTGTTCTGGCAGACCGGGGAACCGCCGAAGGGGCTGTGGATCGCCGATCAGGGCGTGCCGAGCTATCGCGGACGCGGCTAAGGCGGCGCGCGCGCGCCGTCAGCCGACGCGGCGGCCGAGCCGCTCCAGCGTCGCGTCGTCGCCGCGCACCTCCAGCGTCACCGCGCCGTCCTCGGCGTCGCGGCGCGACAGCACCTCGGCGTTTTCGTAGATCCAGTTCAGCGTCTTGCCGTCCTGCGATTCGAGCGTCACCTCGACGGTGCGGCGGTCGCGGGCGATGCGCTCCTCGATGGTGGCGAGCAGGTCGGGCAAGCCTTCGCCGGTCAGGGCCGAGACGAGCACGGGGCGGCNGGCTGCGCCCGCGCCGGCGCGGCGGGCGGCGTTCAGCACGGCCTCGCGGCGATCCTCGTCCAGCAGATCGGCCTTGTTCCAAACCTCGATCAGACGCGGATCGTGCGGATCGACGCCAAGCTCGCGCAGGATGGCGGCGACGTCCTCGCTCTGGGCCTCGGCGTCCTCGTGGCTGATGTCGCGAACATGCAGGATGACGTCGGCGGAGATCACCTCCTCCAGCGTCGCCCGGAAGGCCGACACCAACATATGCGGCAGGTCGGAGATGAAACCGACCGTGTCCGACAGGATCGCCTTGCCGCCATGCGGCAGGTCGAGCCCGCGCAAGGTCGGGTCGAGCGTGGCGAACAGCATGTCCTTGGCCAGCACATCGGCCTTGGTCAGCCGGTTGAACAGAGTCGATTTGCCGGCGTTGGTGTAGCCCACCAGCGCGACGACCGGGAACGGCACGTCCTGCCGGCTCTTGCGGTGCAGGCTGCGCGTGCGCTTGACCTGCTCCAGCTCGCGCTCGATGCGCACGATCCGTTCCTGAATCAGGCGCCGGTCGGTCTCGATCTGGGTTTCGCCAGGGCCGCCGAGAAAGCCGAAGCCGCCGCGCTGGCGCTCAAGATGGGTCCATGAGCGCACCAGACGCGACTTTTGATAATCGAGATGGGCGAGTTCGACCTGCAACGCGCCTTCCTTGGTGCGCGCGCGACGGCCGAAAATTTCGAGGATCAGCCCGGTGCGGTCGATCACCTTGGCGTGAAACGCTTTTTCAAGATTGCGCTGCTGCACCGGCGAGAGCGCGCAATCCATCACCACCAGATCGATCTCGTCGCCTTTGGCGGCTCGCCNCAGCTCCTCGACCTTGCCGCCGCCCAGATAGGTCGCCGGGCGTATCTCCGACAGCGGCGCGATGGTGCGCGCCACGACGTCGAGGTCGATGGCGCCGGCGAGTCCGACGGCCTCCTCCAGCCGCGCCTGCGCGCCGCGCGAGGTCGCCGGCTCGCCGGCATGGCGGCGGGCCCGGTCTGTCAGATAGGGGCCGACGACGAGCGTGCGCGTGCCGGCGGCGACAGTCTTCTCCGGCTCGAAGGCCCAGCCCTGTTTGCGCTGTTTGCCTTTCGCGCCGCCCTTGCGACCAGCCGCGTCCTGCGCGTNCGGTCTGAAGCCCTCAGCCTCGTCGCGATCAGCCACCCTGCTCTTCCGTCTCGAACATCTGGATGGGCTGGCCCGGCATGATCGTCGACACGGCATGCTTGTAGACAAGCTGCGAGTGACCGTCGCGCCGCAGGAGCACGCAGAAATTGTCGAACCAGGTGACGACGCCTTGCAGCTTGACGCCGTTGACGAGGAAGATCGTCAGCGGGATTTTGTGCTTGCGCACATAATTGAGGAACGTGTCCTGAAGGTTTTGGGTGCTCGCGCCCATCTGGTCTTTTCTCCTTGTTGTTTCCTTCGCGCTAGACTCCTCCGCGAAGGCTTATGCATTGGGCGCGTTAGCCGGCGCGCCGTCCGTGGTATGCGACGATCTTGGCCTGCGCCGCGCGCCGCCCGCAACCTCGAACTTGGCTCACGGCGCGCAGGTCAGCCATGATCAGTCGATTCCCAGCGACTTGAGCTTTCGATGCAACGCCGAGCGCTCCATGCCGATGAATTCGGCGGTGCGGGAGATGTTGCCGCCGAAGCGATTGATCTGGGCCACCAGATATTCGCGCTCGAACACTTCGCGCGCCTCGCGCAGCGGCAGGCTCATCAGCTTTTCGCCGCCCGAACCGCCGGGCGTGGTGGGCACCAGCGAGCCGATTTCGGCGGGCAGCATGTCGGCGGTCAGCTCGGCGTTGGCGTCGCCGCCGGCCAGAATCAGCATGCGCTCGACGTTGTTGCGCAGCTGCCGGATGTTGCCCGGCCAGTCGTGCGACTGGAGGATCGCCATCGCGTCGTCGGCGATGCGCCGCTTCGGCATGCCCGAGGTCGAGGCGAGATGATCCATGAAATGTTCGATCAGCCGGGNGATGTCCTCGCGTCGCTCGGACAACGCCGGCACCCGCACCGGCACCACGGCGAGGCGGTGGAACAGATCCTCGCGGAACGCGCCTTCGGCGATCATTCTTTGCAGGTCGCGGCTGGTGGAGGAGACGATGCGGACGTCGACATGGACACGCGTCGCGCCGCCGACGCGCTGAAAGTTTTGATCGACCAGAACCCGCAGGATCTTGCCCTGGGTCTCGCGCGGCATGTCAGCCACCTCGTCGAGATACAGGGTGCCGCCATGCGCCTCTTCGAGCGCCCCGACCTTGCGGGCCCTGCCCTCCCGGCNCTCGACGCCGAACAACTCCGTCTCCATCGTGTCGGGCCCGATGGTGGCGGCGTTGATCGCGACGAAGGGGCCGGCGGCGCGAGCCGAGGCCTCGTGGATCGTGCGCGCCGCCAGCTCCTTGCCCGACCCCGGCTGGCCGGTGATCATGATGCGCGAATTGGCCGGGGCGACGCGCTCGATGGNCTGGCGCAGCTGGTTGATCGCCGTCGAATGGCCGACGATCGTCGCGGTCGCGCCGGCCTTGGCGCGCAGCCNGACGATCTCGCGCTTCAATCGCGAGGCTTCGAGGGCGCGTTCGGCGACAAGGACAAGCCTGTCGGCCTTGAACGGCTTCTCGATGAAGTCATAGGCGCCGAGCTTGATGGCGGTGACCGCGGTTTCGATGTTGCCGTGGCCGGAGATCATCACGACGGGCGTGGTGGGGTGATCCTTCTTGATCTCTTCGAGCAATTGCAGGCCGTCGAGACGCGAGCCCTGCATCCAGATGTCGAGAAAGACCAGATGCGGGCGACGCGTCTGGATCGCCGACAGCGCCTCGTCGGCGTTGCGCGCGACGCGCGTCGCGTGGCCCTCGTCGGAGAGGATGCCCGAGACGATGTCGCGGATGTCGGCTTCGTCGTCGACGATGAGAATGTCGTGACTCATGACGTCCTGCTGTGATCGGAGGAATCGACCGCCGGGCCGAGCTTCGGGAAGGCGAGGCGCACCCAGGCGCCGCGCGTCATCTCAGGAAGGCCCGCGTCGCCTGCGTCGAGAAGCTCGATGCGGCCGCCGTGGTCCTCCATGATCTTGTTGACGATGGCGAGGCCGAGGCCCGTTCCCTCGCTGCGGGTGGTCATATAAGGCTCCAGCAAGCGTTTGCGGTTGTCGGGCGGAAAGCCTCGGCCGTTGTCGACGACGTCGACGCGCGCCTCGCCGTCGGCCTCGGACAGACGGACATGGATGCGCCCGTCGTCGCGCTCCTCGCCGACGCCTTCGGTGGCGTTCTTGAGAATGTTGGTGAGGGCCTGCGCCAGAAGGCGGCGGTCGAAGACGGCGGGGAAGCTCGCGGGAATGTCGGTCGTGAATTTGACGCGCGGCGCGCCGACGCGCTGGAGAAACTCGGCCTGACGCACGATCTCGGCCAGATCCTCGCGGCCCGGCGTCGCCTTGGGCATGCGCGCGAAGGAGGAGAACTCGTCGACCATGCGCTTGATGTCGTCGACCTGACGCACGATCGTGTCGGTGCACTGGTCGAAGATCTCGCGATCCTGAGTGATGACCTTGCCGTATTTGCGCTTGATGCGCTCGGCCGAGAGCTGGATCGGGGTCAGCGGGTTCTTGATTTCGTGCGCGATGCGGCGCGCCACGTCCGCCCAGGCGGCCGTGCGTTGAGCGGTGACGAGATCGGTGATGTCGTCGAGCGTGACGACGCGCCCGCCTGCCGCCTCGCGCGCGACGCGCACATTGAGAATGCGCTCGCGGCCCTTGCGCGTCAGGCTCGCCTGCCCGTGATAGAGGCGCGCGCGTTCGGCCTCCGCCATCACCGGCGACAGCTCCGGCGCAACACGATCGAAGGGGTGGCCGAGAAGGCTCTCCTCGTCCTGATCGAGCAACGCGCGGGCGGCGGGGTTGACGACAGTGACGACGCCGCCGCCGTCGAGACCGATGACGCCGGCGGGCACGCCGGCGAGAACCGCGGCCGTGAAGGCGCGCCTTTCGTCCATCTGCTGATTGGCCTCGATCAGGCGGTTCTGGTTCAGGCGTAACTCGGTCGTCATTTTGTTGAAGGTTTCGCCGAGATGGGCGAAATCGCCTTCCGAGCGTTTGATCGGCACCTGAACATAAAGATTGCCGCCCGCCACGAGATCGGTGGCGCGGATCAGGCGACGGATCGGACCGACGAGGCGATTGGCGAAAGACAGGCCGAGCCACATCGCCGCCAGCAGCATGATCGTGGCCATCGTCAGAAACATCAGCGCGAACGCCTTGAGGATGTTCGAACGATGCCGGTCGAAAGCGTCATAAAGCGCGATGACGTTGGCCGCTTCGCGCGGAAACTCCACGGCGAAGGCGTCGATCTCGCGGGCGACGTAAAGATAGACGTCCGGGAAGGAGCGAACAGGCTTCAGCGCAACGAACGCCTTGCCCTCGCTGAGCACGAGGCAGGTTTGTTCGCCCTTCGCGGCGTCAGCGAAGTCGGCGGGCTCGGGATGGACGATCTGCGTCTGGCTCGGCGGCGCCTTCCCGTCAGCGGCCTTGGGATCGGCCGGCTTTTCAAAGACCGTGCCGTCGGGCTTGATCATCGCGGCGGCGCTGAAGCCCAGAAAGCGCTGTCGCGAGCCGAAATAGTCACGAAACAGCGCACGGTCGGCGTTGTAGAGCGCGTGGCCGCGGTCGAGGTCGGAGGCGGTCAGGTCCGCCTCGCGCAGCAACGCCTTGCACTGGCCTTCGCGATAGAGACGCGCCGCCTCGGCGGTGTTCTGCACGAAGCCGCGCAAATCCTGCATGAAGGCCGGGTTGAAGCCGCGCTCGATCACCAGCGAGGCGGTCAGGGCCATGATCAGCGCCGGAGCGGCGGCGACGATGGAGAACAGGCCGACGATGCGGATATGCAGCCGCGCCGCCGCCGCCCNCGCTTTGCGCGCCGCCAAAGCCGCGCNCGCCTCGAAGACGATGAAGCCGCACAGGACGAGGATCAGCAGGCCGTCCAGCGCGAACAGGGTGAGAACGACGTCGTCGGTCGGGGNGATCGGCGTCAGGCCGGCGAAAACCAGCACTGTGACCAGCGCCACCAGCACCGCGAGCGCCGCCANGTACGGACCCCATTTCGACAGGCCGCGCCGCTCCGCCGCGATCGGCGGAACGGTGAGGGTTTTCGGTTTGGGAGCGAGGTCGGGTCGGTCACGGCGCGCTGGGAGAGGCTTTGATGCAACGCTGTTGCATAAATGCGACAAATCCGCGGCGCGCGCCATTCCAATTTTTACCGATCGCTGAAGTGGTCCTTATTCGTCGTCGTCTTCGTCGTCGAGGCCGTCTGGGTCGGCATAGAAATCGGCTGTAG
This sequence comes from Rhodoblastus sp., assembly GCA_013693735.1. GTDB lineage: Bacteria > Pseudomonadota > Alphaproteobacteria > Rhizobiales > Beijerinckiaceae. Next base: position 2,631,642 of record CP059255.1, read on the forward strand.
GCAGCGCCGTTTGGACCGCGGCGAAAAACGCCTTCATCCAGGCAGGGGAGCGGATTTCGACAGATCGCCGTCTTCCGCTGGAATTTGTGAGCGAATCCGTAAAACCAATACATGTCGTCTTCGCTCATGCAGCGGTCAGCTTGCACGTCCGAGACGAGGCGGGCGGCGAAGTCCTGCGGCGTCATCGCGGCGGCGACGGCGGCCCCCATGCCCCAATCGCACCAGATCATGCTGTAGTCATTAAACTGGGGCGAGCCGTTCCTTTCTATCTCGATGATGCCCAGTTCGATCGCGGCGTCGCTCCAGCCGTGCGTCTTGAAGAAGGCTGGAAGAATGGCCATCGGATAGAAGCCTTCGTGCTCGCCGTCGATCAGAGCGCCGTAGCGGCGAATGAGAGGGCCGGCGGATGCGTCGAGCCGCGCGAGCGCCAGCGCCGCGTGGCCAAGCGCGACGGTTCCGGGTTCGTAATAGATATCGGTGTTCTCCGGGTCCGACGCGTATTTTTCGATCAGTCGACGCAAGGCGTCCTTCGCGCCGGGAAGCGGTCGGCGACCTGCGAAAAAGACTTTCTCCGAAATGCGCTTCTCTCCGGCGACGAAGGTGAAGTAGATGATCTCGTCGACGGCGCGTCTTGCAAAATTTTCGTCGATCTGACGTTCAGCCTCGTTGATGGCGGCTATGACATCTTCCAGCGCCATGCTGTCGATGTCACGCGCCAGTTGAATATCAATGGTTTGATTCAGTTTCAGCGCTCTCTCAAGCGCTCTCAAAATGTCACCTTCCAGCGAGAGGAAGCGTGCTCCAGCAGATCGGTATCCAGCAAATCGGCATAGGGTCCCAGGATTCGCAGATCGGCGTCCGGTCCCAGGAATTTTCTGCCAAGCTTCATCATGAGGAAGTCAATGGACCGCTGAGATTTCGCGCGCGCGGCGAAGCGGGCGGCGAAATCTTCGGGCGTCATCGCGGCCATGACGGCGGCCCCATGCCCCAATCGCTCCAGATGAGGTCATAATACTGAAAACTCGGCGATACGTTTTCGAGCATTTCGATGATGCCCAGTTCGATCGCGGCGTCGCTCCAGCCATGCGTCTTGAAGAAGGCTGGGAGAATGCTCAGCGTATAGAAAGACTCGCACGTGAGGTCGATCAGGCGCCGTAGCTGCGGATGACGGGGGCGGCGGACGCATCCAGCCGCGCGAGCGCCAGCGCAGCATAACCTAGCGCGGCTGTTCCACTTTTTCATAATAGAGGTAGTAGTGTTTTGCAACCGATGGATATTTTTTAACGAGCCGACGCAAAACCTCCCTTACGCTCGGGAAGTGAATCGCGGCATAGCCTAGCGCGGTTGTTCTGCTTTTTCATAATAAAGGTGGCGGTTGTTTGTATCCGATGCATATTTTTCGATGAGCCGACGCAAAGCGCTCCTTGCGTTCGGGAGGCGATCAGCAACTTGCGAAAAGAATATTTTTCCGAAACCGTCCTCGCTCCGGCGACGAAGGTGAAGTTGATGATCCCGTCGACGGCGCGTTTTGAAAAGCTAGAGTCGATCTGACGTTCAGCCTCATCGATGGCGGATATGACGTCTTCGAGCGTCATGCGGTTGACGTCACGAGCCAAATGGATGGCGATCATTGTCGGAACCTCTATTTCCTACATACGCAACAAAATGATGTGTATAACTTGAAGATATGAAATCTTTGTATTGCTTAGCCGTTTTGGCCATGCTGCCTCGCGGGCGAAACGAGGCCGCCTCTCGCGCAGGCGCCCGCCTTTGGGCGCGCTTGCCTCAAGCGGCGCCGCATTGCACAAGATCGGCGCCTGATTTCACGAAGGATCGCGCCCGTGTCGCAGAAGTCGCCGCGCAAATTCTACGAGCCCCTCGCCATCGGCGCCCCGCGNCCCTATCGCGACCTTCCGGTGCGCGTCGAGCGGATGATCCACTTCATCCCGCCGCATGTGGAGAAAATCCGCTCCAAGGTCTCCGAGATCGCCAAGGACGTCGACGTCGTGCTCGGCAATCTGGAGGACGCCATCCCCACCGACGCCAAGGAGGCGGCGCGCAAGGGCTTCATCGAAATGGCGAAGACCGCCGATCTCGGCGGCGCCGGCCTTTGGACGCGCGTAAACTGCCTGAATTCGCCCTGGCTGCTCGACGACGTGACCGAGATCGTCCGCGAGGCCGGAAACAAGCTCGACGTGATCATGTTGCCCAAGGTCGAGGGCCCCTGGGACATTCATTACCTCGACCAGCTCCTCGCNCTCGAAGCCAAGCACGGCGTCAAGAAGCCGATCCTGATCCACGCCATCCTTGAGACGGCGGAGGGCGTCAAGAACGTCGAGGCGATCGCGCTCGCCTCCCCACGCATGCACGGCATGAGCCTCGGCCCCGCCGACCTCGCCGCCTCGCGCGCCATGAAGACGACCCGCGTCGGCGGCGGTCACCCGGAATATAAGGTGCTGGCGGACGCCGCCGGCGACGCGCCGCGCGTCGGCTATCAGCAGGATCTGTGGCACTACACCGTCGCCAAGATGGTCGACGCCTGCCAGTCGGCCGGCATCAAGGCGTTTTACGGCCCGTTCGGCGACTTCTCCGATCCGGCGGCCTGCGAGGCGCAGTTCCGCAACGCCTTCCTGATGGGCTGCGCGGGCGCGTGGTCGCTGCATCCGACGCAAATCACCATCGCCAAGAAGGTGTTCTCGCCCGATCCCGGCGAGGTGGCCTTCGCGAAGAAGATTCTCGACGCCATGCCCGACGGCGCCGGCGCGGTGATGATCGACGGCAAGATGCAGGACGACGCCACCTGGAAGCAGGCCAAGGTGATGGTCGATCTGGCCCGCCAGGTCGCCGCCAAGGACCCGGCGCTGGCCAAGGTCTACGGCTTCTGAGCGCGCCTGCGGCGGCGGGATCGTCCGCGCGGGGGAACAAGCTTGCTTCGCGGCGCGCGCTCGCTTGACCGACGACGGCGCGAGGCTCCATGCGCCGCGCGGCTTGACCCTGCCGCGGGCGCGGCGTTACCAAATCGCTATGAAATCTCGCGACGCCAAATTTGCGATCGGACAGGTGGTGCGCCACCGNCATTTTCCGTTCCGCGGCGTGATTTTCGACGTCGATCCGGAATTCTCCAACACAGAGGATTGGTGGAACTCGATTCCGGAGGCGACCCGGCCGCGCAAGGACCAGCCGTTTTATCATCTGCTCGCGGAGAACGCGGAGACTGAATACACCGCCTACGTCTCCGAACAGAACCTGTTGCCCGACGAGTCGGGCGAACCGCTCCGGCACCCGCAGATCGGCGAAATGTTCGAGCGCGTCGAAGGGCGGTATCGGGTGAAGGGCGCGGCGCAGCACTGACCGCGCGACGCGGCAGGGCGACGCGGCGCCCGCTTCACCCTTTCAGCGGACGATAGAGTTCCGTGCGCCAGTCGGCCGGGTCGGTCGCCGTTTGCGGGCCGACGACGTAGACCTCCCACAAATCCGCCGCCGGTTCGCGACCGGCGTCCTTGATCCAGCCCATCAACGCGCCCCAGGCCGACGACAGGCCCTCATAGGCGCCGCTATAAACCGCTCGGGCGACGACGGCGGCGGGAAGTCCGCCCGGTTCGACGCGGCCGGACGCGGTCACTGCGCGGTCTACGACAACGCCCAGTTGGAAATCGAAGCGCTGGTCGCTCATCGTCAGATGATGGGCGAAAACCGGCCCGGCCGCCCGCACGCCCTGCGCTGCGAGCGTCGCCCTCAATTCGGCGACGGCAGGCCCGAACGTCTTCATCATTTCGCTGCGCGCAATCGACAGGCGAATGACGGCCGCCCGCTGGGCCTGCGTGGTCACGATCTGCGGCGTCGTCAGCATGGCTTGCACCTCCTTTTGGTGTCGTTGGCGTTGAAAAGCTCAAGCCATCGCGGCGAGCCGGTCGTAGCTCGCCTCCAAGCCGCGCTCCATGCCGCTGGCGAGCATGGNCCGCGCGCGCTTCTCGTCGGGCAACGTCATGCGCATGGTCATCAGCGTGCCGGCGTCGCGCGCCTCGAAGGTCGTGACGACATGATTGTCCGGCGTCGCGTCCGGCAGGTGCATGCGCTCGACATGCGCGATGCGCCGAAACGGCGTCAGCCCAGNAAATTCGCCTGTGATGCTGAAATCGCCGCCCCGCCCGTTGGTCCAGGCGTAGTGGAATGATCCGCCCGGCCGTGGGTCGAGGACGCACATCGTCATCGCCCACCCTTCCGGCCCGAGCATCCAACGGCGGATCAGCGCCGGCTCGATATGCGCGCGATAGACCGCTTCGGGCGGCGCGGCGAAGGCTCGCGTCAGAACGACGCCGCTGTCTCCCTCGGTCGTCAGGGTGAGGCTTCGGATCACGCGCCTTCCTTTCCGGGCGACCCCATCGCGGACAGAACATCGTCGAGACGCTCGTAGTTACGGGCGTGCGCGCGGCGCAGACCGTCGAGCCAGCGGTCGACGTCGTCGAGCGCGGCGGGCGCGAGCCGGCAAGGCCTCTTGGTCCCCTCGATCCGGCGCACGATCAGACCCGCGCCTTCCAGAACCTTGAGATGGCGCGACACCGCCGGCTGGCTCATGGCGAAGGGCTTCGCCAGCCNCAGAACCGTCGCCTCGCCTTGGGCCAGACGGGCCAGGATCGCCCGGCGGGTCGGATCGGCCATCGCCGAAAAAGTGGCGTCGAGCGTCTGCAAATTCGCACATCCGTTATATAGTGTCAGTGTTATATAATGGATAGCAAGAGACGTTCAAGCCCCAGCTTGTGCGTCGGCGGCGCGATCGTTGGAGTTCGTTCGTCGCTTTCCGCGCGGCGTGGTCGTTGGTCGTGCCGAGGGCCGAAGCGGCTTCGGCCGGCGCAACGAAAAGCCGCGCGGCGAACCGCGCGGCCTTCTGCGATCTCTCGGGTGAAGCGCGCTTACTTCTTCGGCGCGGCCGGAGCGGCGGGAGCCGCAGGCGCGGCCGGCGCGGCGCCGGACATGCCGCCCATTCCGGACATGCCGCTCATTCCGCTCATTCCGGACTGCTCAAGCTTCTTGCGCATTTCCTCGGCCTGCTTCTGGAGATGATCCTCGATCTCCTTCTGCTTGGCCTGCAATTCGGCAGGATCCATCGCCTTGCCGTCGAAGGCCTTGGCGAAGTCCTTCATCGGCACGACGAAGGTGACTTCCGTGCCGATCTGGTTTTTGACCATGACGGACAGGGTTTGCGCGTTCTTGGCTGGGTNCACCTGCGCGCCCTTGAGCCGAGTCTCGGCGAAGCAACCGTTCGGGAAACAGATCGCGAAGCGCGCGTCGTGAGGCTGGTTCTTGTCGATGATCAGGCGAGCGCCCGGCTCCAGCATCAGGCCGATCGGCATCAACAGACGCACGATGCGCTCGTCTTCGCCCTTCACGTCGTAGATCGCCAGCGCAAGAACCGGCGGTTCGTCGGCCTTCTGCGTGAAATCGCGCGTGGTGTAGCAGATCTCTTTCTTGGCGCCCTTGTCCTCGCCGCAGATCTTCGTCCAGTCCTGCGCCTTGCCGGCGGCGTCGGCGGTCGGGACAAGCTCGACGCGCTGGGGTTTGGTCGGGTCGGCGTCGTCATTGGCGGCGGCGGGCGCGCCAGGGGCGGCGGGCGAAGCCGCCGGAGCGGCGGGTTTGGCCGGGTCGCGGGCTTCGCCTGCGCGAAGACGGCGGTAGAAAGCCACCGAAGCCGCCAGCGCGACGCCGAGAGCCGCGAGGGACGTGCGAGTGAAGGCCATTTACGTTCCTTTCGAATGCGCCGGTCGTGGCGGCGGGACAGGAGATGAATCGCCGAGGGCGCGCGCCGCCGCTCCCCATCCGTGCGGATTGCGGCTGTAGAATGACGGCGTCTCTTAACGTGCGGGCGGATTCGAGGCCAGCGCCAAGATATCCGCCGGCGCGCTTTGCGCGGCGGTGTTGCATTGCGGCCAAATGCGCGGCGGCGCGGTTCGCGGCGGGCGCGCGAGAGGCTACCATCGCGTCATGAAACCGTTTGCGATTCGCGCGGCGGCGCTTGGCTTTCTCGCCTCCGTCGCCACCGCCCTCGCCCAGATCGCGCCGCCGCCGGCGCCGCCTTTCGTCGACGCGCCGGCGCCGGCCGTCTCGCCGCCGGCCGAGATCGCCGGCGGCGCGCCGATCGTCGCGGCGTCCGGGCGGCCGGCGCAGGCGATCGCCATGCATGGCGCGCCCGCCTTGCGCGAGGGATTCGCGCATATGCCCTACGCCAACCCCGATGCGCCGAAAGGCGGTCGGTTGACCTGGTGCCTGCTGGGCGTTTTCGACAGCCTGAACCCGTTCAATCTGAAATCCGGCTCGACCGCGCAGGGGCTGAACACGAACGTATTCCAGACGCTGATGGCGCGCTCTCTGGACGAGCCCTTCACGCTCTACGGGCAGATCGCGCAAAGCGTCGAGACAGACGACGATCGCTCCTACGTGATCTTCCGGATCGATCCGCGCGCCCGCTTNTCGGACGGCGCGCCGATCACAGCCGACGACGTGCTGTTCACCTTCGAGCTGATGAAGACGCAAGGGCGTCCCGTCGTGCGCTCAGCCTATGGGCAGGTGAAGAAAGCCGAGAAGCTCGACCAACGCACGGTGCGTTACGATCTGAGCGGCGTCGGCGACCGCGAATTGCCGCTCAACCTGGCTTTGATGGCGGTGCTCTCGAAGGCGCATGTCGATCCGGCCACGTTCGCCGACACGACGCTGAAGCCGCCGGTCGGATCGGGCCCCTACGTCGTCAGCGACGTGCGGCCGGGCGAGCGGCTGACGCTGGCGCGCGATCCCAATTATTGGGGCCGAGACCTGCCGATTCATCGCGGCCTCTTCAATTTCGACGAGATCCGCGTCGACTACTATCGCGACGCCAACGCGATGTTCGAGGCGTTCAAGGCCGGCGCTTGCGACTACCGGCTCGAAACGGACCCCACGCGCTGGCAACGCGGCTATGATTTCCCGGCGATGCGGGATGGCCGCGCGGCGCGCGAGAGCGTGCCGTTCGGGTTGCCCAAGGGCATGGACGGCTTCGCCTTCAACACCCGCCGCGCGATCTTCGCCGACGTCAGAACGCGCGAAGCGCTTGGGCTGATGTTCGACTTCGAATGGGTGAACGCCAATATTTTCGGCGGGCTCTACACACGCACCAAGAGCTTNTTCGACGAGTCGGCGCTCTCCTCGCATGGCCGTCCGGCGGGGGCGCGGGAACGGGCGTTGCTCGCCCCCTTCCCCGGCGCGGTGCGCGAGGATGTGATGGAGGGGCGCTGGTCGCCGCATGTCAGCGACGGCGCCGGGCGCGACCGCGACGGAGCGCGGCGGGCTTTAGCCTTGCTGGCGGAGGCGGGGTGGCGACGCGGCCGCGACGGGCTCTTTCACAGACGCGGCGAGACGCTGGAGTTCGAGATCATGGTGGTGACGCGCACGCAGGAGCGGCTGGCGGTCGCCTATGCGGATTCGCTGTCGCGGATCGGCGTTTCGGCGCGCGTGCGGATGGTGGACGAGGTGCAATATCAGCGCCGCCGCCAGAAATTCGACTTCGACATGATCCCCGGCGCCTGGATCGCCTCGCCCTCTCCCGGCGCCGAGCAGCGCGGCCGGTGGGGAGCGGCGGCGGCGGCGCAGGAAGGTTCGTTCAATCTGGCGGGCGTGACGTCTCCGGCGGTCGACGCGATGATCGCAGCGATCGTGGGCGCGCGCGGCGACGAGGATTTCGTGGCCGCGGTGCGGGCGCTCGATCGGGTTTTGTTGTCGGGCTTCTACATCGTGCCGCTCTATCACACCTCAGATCAATGGATCGGGTACTGGAAGGGCCTCGACAAGCCGGCGCGCGCGCCGATGTTCGGGGTCAATCTCGACCTATGGTGGCGCGTCGCGCCGCGGGAGCGCCCAAGTGAGCGCACAGGATTCGTTCGGAGCGACGTCGCGGGCCTCCACGACGCTCCAATCCTTCGGCCTCGACGCCCTGCTGAGCGGCGCGGCGCGCTTGCGCGCGAAGCGCACGGCGCTCGCTTGGTCGGGCGAGGGCGTGGCGCCGGGGGCGATGACCTACGCAGAATGGGACGAGGCCGCCAATCGCGCCGCCGGGGCGCTGGCGACATGCGGTTTCGCGCCGGGCGAACGCGCGCTGATCGTCGGCGCGGCCGATCCGGCGACATTGACGTTGCTGTTCGGCGCGGTTCGGGCGGGGCTCGACGTCGCGCTGTGTCCGGCCGGCGAGCCGGTCGAACGAATCGCCGAGCGGGCGCAGTCGAGCGCCGCAGCGGCGATCCTCGCGCCGGCGCGGATCGGCGCGGCGAGCGTCGAGATCGAGGTCGCGCAAGCGGCGGCGCGCAGCGATCAGGTCCGGCTCGCCGCGGTTTGGGGCGAGACTGGAGGGGCGTCGACGGCGTGCTCGCTTTGCACGAGGTCGACCCCGAACCTCTGAGACGTCTGGACGCCCGGGGCGCGATTTTCACTTTCGCGNGACGACCCTTCGACGCCCCAGCGGCATCGGCAGGATCGTCTGGCGGCGGCCGCGTTCGATCTGATTCACCGCGCGCGGCTCGGGCCGATGACGCCGATCGTCACGACGCTCGCGCCGATGCGCCATGCCGGCCTCGTGGCCGGGCCGCTGGCGGCGCTCGCCGCCGGGGCGACGTTGCATCTGCACGCGCCGTTCCGATCGGACGCGCTTGACGACGCTCTGCGCGCGGCCGGTCGCGCCGTTCTGATGGCGCCGGCCGCGCTGGGCGAGGCCTACGCCACGCGGCGCGACCGCCCCGATCTGGCGGCGGCGGCGATGTTGCGCGAGGCGCTCACGCCGGAGCCGGCGGCGCTCGGCGGGGGCGTCGCGACGCTCGATCTTTGGCGCTGGGGCGAGACGGCGCTGACCGCCGCGCCCCGCGATCAGGACGGGCGGCCGGCGGCGTTTCCGCCCGAACCCCATCGTTTCCCGCTCGACGACGAGGTCGTGACCGCTTTCGAGTGCCGCCGATCGGGCGACGGCGCTGGGAAGCGCGCGGCGCCGCCTGCGCGCATGGCGAGGCGTGGGCCAAGGTTTAGGCGAAGATCGGGCGCGCTTGAAATCGGCGCGGCGCCCGTGCGAAAGCGAGCGATGATCCGACATATCGTTTTCTTCACCGCCAAGTCTCCGGACGATCTCGACGCGATCATGGCCGGCCTTTCGGTGCTGACCACCATCCCGCACGCCCGCAAACTCGAAATCGCGCGCAACGCGAAGGCCGATCCGTTCGGCAACGAGATTGACGTGATCGTCTATGGCGAGTTCGACGACGAGGCGGCGCTGGCCGCCTACAAGAACCACCCGACCTATGCGGAGTCGATCCGCCGGGTGCGGCCGATCCGGGAATTGCGCTTCGCCGCGCATTACGAAACAAGCGCGGCCTTGACAGAGGCGAGCGCGGCGGGGTGACGCGTCGTGGCCGCGACAGGGGGAGGATGCGGTCGCCGCGATTTTGTTCGGCGACGCCGCGATCATGGATCTGCTGCGGGCGTTGCGCGCGACCGACCGACGGCTTCATCTTGGCGCCGGGCTGATCCGGTCGACGATTTGGGATCGACTGCACCGGCGGCCCGCGGCGGCGTCGGGCGGCGATGCGGACGTGGTGTATTTCGACCCGGCGCGCGCCTCGCCGCGCCATGACGCCGACATCGACGCGCGGTTGCGGCGCCTGCGGCCATCGATCCCCTGGGAGACCACGAATCAAGCCAGAATGCGCGACCCGAATGAGGGCTTGCGCGACGACTGGTCTTTAGCTCACGCCGTCGCAGGCTGGCCCGAGACCTGCACCGCGATCGCCGTGCGCCTGCGAGACGACGATCGCCTCGAATTCGTCGCGCCCTGGGGGTCGACGACTTGCTCGACCTGATCGTGCGGCCGACGCCCGCATTCGAGACGCGGCTCGACGTCATCGCCGCGCGCGTGCGCGTCAAGGCCTGGCGGGCACGATGGCCGAAGCTGACATTCCGGCCCGCGTGCCTCGCCTCGCCAGAGCCTGCGGACGCACCGCCCACGCGCTAGAGCGTCGTCCCACCAAGCTGTAGACTTGGTGGGGAAAGATGACGCGTTGAAACAATCGGATAGGTCGATTTTCCGATCCAAGAGGATCGGAAAACGCTCCAGCAGGCCTGGGACGGCTGGCGCGCTGGCCAAGCCGAGCGCGCCGGACCGATTGGCCTCGGCTCAGGACGCGGCGGCGTCGGCGCTCTCCCGGCGTCGCCGTCCTCGTCCTCGGTCTCGCCGATGCGCTCGACCGAGACCACCTTCTCGTCGGAGGCGGTGTTGAACACGATGACGCCCTGCGCGGTGCGGCCGGTCATGCGGATGCCGGCGACCGGGCAGCGGATGAGCTGGCCGCCGTCGGTGACCAGCATGATCTGGTCGGCGCTCTCGACCGGGAAGGAGGCGACCAGCTCGCCGTTGCGTTCGTTGACCGCCATCGCGACGATGCCTTTGCCGCCGCGATTGGTGAGCCGGTATTCGTAGGACGAGCTGCGCTTGCCGTAGCCGTTTTCCGACACGGTGAGGATGATCTGCTCGGCGCCCGCCATTTCGGCGAAGCGCTCGGGCGTCAGCGCCGCGACCGGCTCGACGGCATGGCCTTCCTCGACCAGCGCGCCGGCGTCCTCGCCATTGGCGTCGCAGGCGCCCTCGCCCTCGGCGGCGCGCTTCATCTTCAGGAAGGCGGCGCGCTCGTCGGAGGTCGCCTCCATGTGGCGCAGGATGGCGAGCGAGATGACGCGATCGCCCTCGGCGAGGCTGACGCCGCGCACGCCCATCGAGTCGCGCCCCTTGAAGACGCGCACGTCGCCGACGCTGAAGCGGATGCACTGGCCATCGGCCGTCGTCAGCAGGACGTCGTCGGTCTCCGAACAGGTCGCGACGTCGACGATGCCCTCGCCCTCGTCGAGCTTCATCGCGATCTTGCCGGCGCGATTGACCTGCGCGAAGTCGCTCAGCTTGTTGCGGCGCACGGTGCCGCGCGTGGTGGCGAACATCACGTCGAGCGTCGCCCACAGCGCCTCGTCCTCGGGCAGCGGCATGATGGTGGTGATGCGCTCGCCCTGCTCCAGCGGCAGCATGTTGACCAGCGCCTTGCCGCGCGCCTGCGGCGNCGACAGCGGCAGGCGCCACACCTTCATCTTGTAGGCCTTGCCGAGCGAGGAGAAGAACAGCACGGGCGCATGCGTCGAGGCGACGAACAGGCGCTGCACGAAATCCTCGTCGCGGGTCTCCATGCCCGCCCTGCCCTTGCCGCCGCGCCGCTGCGCCCGATAGGTCGAAAGCGGCACGCGCTTGACGTAGCCAGCATGGCTGACGGTGACGACCATGTCCTCACGCTGGATGAGGTCCTCGTCCTCCATGTCGGCGTCGGAATCGAGGATCTCGGTGCGGCGCGGGGTCGCGAATTTCTGACGGATCTCGTTGAGTTCGCCACGGATGATGCCGAACACCCGATCGCGCGAGCGCAGGATGTCGAGATAGTCGGCGATGGCGGCGGCGAGCTTGTGCAGCTCGGCTTCGATCTCGTCGCGGCCGAGAGCGGTGAGGCGGGCCAGACGCAATTCGAGAATGGCGCGGGCCTGCGCCTCGGAGAGGCGGATCGTGCCGTCGGCCTGAAGGCGGCTGCGCGGATCGTCGATCAGCGCGATCAGCGGCGCCATGTCCTTGGCCGGCCAGTCCCGGTCCATCAGGGCGGCGCGCGNCTCGGNCGTGTCGGGCGAGGTGCGGATGAGGCGGATCACCTCGTCGATATTGGCCACCGCGATGGCGAGGCCGACCTGGATGTGGGCCGAGTCGCGCGCCTTGTTGAGGCGGTATTTGGTGCGGCGGGTGACGACCTCCTCGCGGAAGTCGATGAAGCAGTCGATGAAATCGCGCAGCGTCAGCATTTCCGGCCGACCGCCGTTGAGCGCGATCATGTTGGCGCCGAAGCTGGTTTGCAGCGGCGAGAAACGCCAGAGCTGGTTGAGCACGACGTCGGCGACGGCGTCGCGCTTCAGCCNGATGACGATCCGCATGCCCTCGCGGCTCGACTCGTCGCGCAGCTCGGAAATGCCCTCGACGCGCTTCTCGCGCACCAGTTCGGCGATCTTCTCCACCAGCGCCGACTTGTTCACCTGATAGGGAATTTCGGTGACGATCAGCGCCTCGCGATCCTTGCGGATCTCCTCGACCTCGACCTTGGCGCGCATCACGATCGAGCCGCGGCCGGTCAGATAGGCGGAGCGGATCCCGCCGCGGCCGAGAATCTTCGCGCCGGTGGGGAAATCGGGGCCGGGAACGATCTCCATCAGCCGCTCGGGCGTGATGGCGGGATCGTCCATCGTCGCGAACACCGCGTCGCAGATTTCGCCGAGATTGTGCGGCGGAATGTTGGTCGCCATGCCGACCGCGATGCCGCCGGCGCCATTGACGAGCAGGTTCGGGAACTGGGCCGGAAGGACGGTGGGCTCCTTCTCGGAGCCGTCGTAATTGGGCTGAAAGTCGACCGTGTCCTCGTCGAGGTGGTCGAGCATGAACATCGCGGGAGGGGCGAGGCGGACCTCGGTGTAACGCATCGCCGCCGGCGGATCGCCGTCTACCGAGCCGAAATTGCCCTGCCCGTCGGCGAGCGGCAGGCGCATGGAAAAATCCTGCGCCATGCGCACCAGCGCGTCGTAGATCGATTGGTCGCCGTGCGGGTGGTACTTNNTACCGATGACGTCGCCGACCACGCGCGCCGATTTGCGGTACGGCTTGTCGGGCGTGTAGCCGTTCTCGATCATCGAGAACAGGATGCGCCGATGCACCGGCTTGAGGCCGTCGCGCACGTCCGGCAGGGCGCGGGCGACGATCACGCTCATCGCGTAGTCGAGATAGCTGCGGCGCATCTCGTCGGCGATCGAGATCGGGCGGATGTCGGAGGGCTCGCGGGGCGGATTCTTGTCCCCTCCGCCGGGCATATTCGGGTCGGCCAAAATGAGCGCTTTCGGTGGCGATTCTTCTCGCTCATTCCTATCCGTTCCCAGGCGGAACGGCAATCGCAGGAGATATTTCAGCGGTTGACAAAAACACGTTTCTTCAAAGACTTGCGAACGGCGCCCGGCCGATCGGGCGGTGAACCGGGAAAGCGGGGACGGATGTTGGTGGAATTCGTCAAATCAGCCGCCGTCACGCTGCTCGTGACGGTCGATCCGCCGGGGCTCGCGCCGATCTTTCTCGGCGTCACGGCCGGAATGGTCGCATCCGATCGCCGGCAGGTCGCGTGGCGTGCGTCGGCGATCGGTTTCGCGATTCTGGCTGTGTTCGGCTTCATCGGCGACGCGGTTCTTACGGCGCTCGGCATTTCGCTCGCAGCGTTTCGGATCGCGGGCGGGCTGCTGCTGTTCACCATCGCCTTCGAGATGGTGTTCGAGCTGCGCGCCAAGCGTAAATCCTCGACCGTCGAGACGGCCATCACGCAGGATCACATCCGCAACGTCGCGGCGTTTCCATTGGCCATCCCTTTGATCGCGGGGCCCGGCGCCATCACGGCCATGATTCTTCTCGCAGGACGCGCGGAGGCCGATCCGACGCGGATCGGCGCGCTGCTGGCGATCGCCTGCGTGGTGTGCCTGCTTTGCTGGGCGACCTTCATGGCGGCCGAACGCGTGTCCGGACTGCTTGGAGTCACCGGAAACATCGTCTTGACGCGCCTGCTGGGGCTGGTGTTGGCGGCGCTGGCGGTGCAGTTCGTGATCGACGGCGTGGCGGCGGTCGGCGCGGCCAGATAGCCCGCCGAGCCGAGCCCGGCGGTCGGCTGCGCCCGACCCGACCGCGCCGCGCCTGCGTCGCCGGGCCGGTCAAGCGGGGCCTATTGCGACAGGAAGGCGGCGATCCTCTCGCTTTGCGGCTTCATCGCGAGCACCCCGTTGAGATGACCGAACGGGCCCTCGATCTCGCCAGTCTCGACGCTCAGGCCATTCGCCTTGAGCTTGGCGACGCCGGCGCGCACATGCTCGGCGGTGAAAACCTGATCGGTCGGCGAATAGAGCACCAGCATCTTCGCCTTGATGCGCTTGAGCCCCTCCTCGGCCGTCTTGGCCCCCGCCCCGGAGCCCGGCACGAAGGTCTGGTTGGCCTTGACCAGATAGAGGAAGTGGTTGGCGTCCGACAGCGCGGCGCGCGCCGCGCCTGAGGCGTCGAGCGCCGCTTCGATCTTGAATTTATTGGCCATCGCGGCGAGAGGGTTTTCGCNCTCATCGGCCGGCGCCAGGCCGAAATTCTTATCGGCCCACATGGCGTGGTTTGCGTGCAGCGACACGGTCTTTAGCGCCTGAGCGAGGCCGGCTGCGGGCGGCGTCTTGCCGTAATAGTCGCCGCCGTTCCAGTTGGCGTCGACGGCGATGGGCGCGGCCCAGACGTTGAGCCAGGCGATCAGCCAGGGGCTCGGCTCGGGCGCGGCGATCACCGGGATGGCGCGCGGCACCATGTCGGGATAGGTCGCCGCCCATTCATAGGTTTGCAGGCCGCCCATCGAAGGGCCCATCACCGCGTGCAGCCTGGCGACGCCGAAAGAGTCGACAAGCGCCTTCTGAACGCGGACGAAATCGCCAATCGTGACGGGCGGAAAGCTCAGCGCGTATGGCTTGCCGGCGGCCGGGTCGAGCGTGGCGGGGCCGGTCGTCACCACCTTTGGATCGCCGGCGTTGAGATTGACCAGCGTGTCGGAGGCGATCACGAAATATTTGTCGGTGTCGACCGCTTTGCCAGGGCCGATGAGATCGTCCCAATAGCCGGGCAGTTTATCGGTCGCGGCGTATTTGCCGGCGGCGTGGCTGGTGCCAGAGAAGAAATGCGCGACGAGGATCGCGTTCGACTTATCGGCGTTGAGCGTTCCGTAGGTCTCGTAGCCGATCCTGACGTTCTTGATGGTCTTTCCGCCGATCGTTTCGAGGCTCGGCAGCTCGAAGGTCTTCTTCTCGACGATCATGTCTTTCGCCTGCCTCTCCTGGCCGAAGGCGGCGCCGGATAAACCGGTCGACGCGCCGGTCAGCGCCGTCGCCATCGCCCCGACCATCGCCACGCGCGCGAGCGCGCGGACGCTCGATCTTGCGTCATCTGCAATCCTCCCTCGTCCACTTGCGCCGTCCGACGCCGACGCCTCCGGCAAGACTGCCCCTTCGTCGCGCTTATGGCGAGAGCGGGATCGCATCGGCCAGCCGTCGCGCGGCTATCAGAACGGAATGTCGTCGTCGATCGGATTGGACGGACGCGCCGCGCCGCCGGAGCCGCCGGAACCGGCGGAGGCGGGACGGCGCTCCATCGGCGAAGAGCGACCGAAAGACGGCCTGTCGCCGGAGCCGCCGCGCTCATAGCCCGCGCCGCCATAGCCGCTCTCGTCGCTGTCTCCGCCGCGCCCGCCGCCACGGCTGTCGAGCAACGTCAACTCGCCGCGAAAGCGCTGCAACACGATTTCGGTCGCCTTGCGCTGGTTGCCGTCCTTGTCCGTGTATTCCCGCGTTTGAAGCTGGCCTTCCAAATAAACCTTGGAGCCCTTCTTCAAGTATTGTTCGGCGATCCGGCCAAGATTTTCATTGAAGATAACGACGTTATGCCACTCCGTACGGTCGCGGCGCTCGCCGGACGCCTTGTCGCGCCAGCTCTCCGTGGTGGCGACAGAGAAGTTCACGACGGGGTCGCCGCTGTTGAGGCGGCGAACCTCAGGGTCGCGGCCGAGATTTCCGATCAGAATAACCTTGTTGACGCTGCCGGACATCTCCACGCTCCCTTGCTCTCGCACGCTGTCGACGGCGCAACTTAACGACGCGCGCCGAAAATCCTCTCGCGCCGGCGCTTGTCCACATTCGACTCGGCGGCCGGCGCTTCGTCGGCTTATGTTCGCTTTATGTTCTAGTCGCCGTCGAGCGCCAGGGCAAGCCCGGCGCTCGATGGTGATGTCAGGTGCCCGCGACGGGCTCGACGAAGGACTGCTTGGGCGGCAGAGTCGACGCCGTCGCGGCGGATGGCGACGGCGCCAGCTCGATCGTGCCGTTCAGACGACCCTGAAGCTGCTCGCGGTCCAGTTCGCCCTCCCACCACGACACCACCACGCAAGCGACGCCGTTGCCGATGAGGTTGGTGAGCGCGCGACATTCGGACATGAACTTGTCGATGCCGAAGACGATGGCCATGCCCGGCACCAACCGCGGATCGACCGCCGCAAGCGTCGCGCCGAGCGTGATGAAGCCCGCGCCGGTGATGCCGGAGGCGCCTTTCGAGGTCAGCATAGCGACGATCAGAATGCCGATCTGCTGGTTGAAGGTGAGATCGACGCCAAGAGCCTGGGCGATGAACAGCGTCGCCAGCGTCATATAGATATTGGTGCCGTCGAGGTTGAAAGAGTAGCCGGTCGGAACGACGAGACCCACTACCGACTTCGAGCAACCGAGCCGCACCAGCTTGTCCATGACGCCGGGCAGCGCCGATTCCGACGACGAGGTGCCCAGCACGAGCAGCAACTCGTCCTTGATGTAGGCGACGAATTTGAAGATCGAAAAGCCGGCCATGCGGGCGATCAGGCCGAGCACGACGAACACGAAGAGCGCGGCGGTGAGATAGAAGGTGCCGATCAGGCCAAGCAAATTGACGATGGCGCCGGTGCCGTAGCGGCCGATCGTGTAGGCCATCGCGCCGAACGCGCCGAGCGGGGCCGCCTTCATCACGACAGCCAGGACGCCGAAAATCGCCTGCGCGATATCGTCGATGAAGGACCTAACCGAATGGCCGCGCTCGCCGAGCGCCATCAGCGAAAATCCGAAGAGGATCGAAAACAGCAGAACCTGAAGAATGTCGCCCTTGGCGAAAGCGCCGACGACGGAATCGGGGATGACGCCCATCACGAAATCGACGGAGCTGATGTGCTTGTCGGCGTATTGGGCGACCTGCTTGGCGGCGTCCGCAGGCACGCCGCCGCCGAAATTCGCGCCGGGTCGGGCGATGTTGCCGACCAGCAAGCCGATCGCGAGCGCGAAGGTCGAGACCACCTCGAAATAGATCAGAGCCTTAACCGCGATGCGGCCGACCTTCTTGGCTTCCTGGATGTGGGCGATGCCGGAGACGACCGTGCAGAAGATGATCGGGGTGATCACCATCTTGATCAGCTTGATGAAACCGTCGCCGAGCGCCTTCACCCATTCGTTTTTCGCGAAGTCAGGCGCGAGCCAACCGACCAGCACGCCGAGCACGATGGCGGTCAACACCTGCACGTAAAGAAGCCGATACCACGGCGTGTGCGAATCGGACGCGGCATGGCCTGCGTGCGAAGTCATCGTCGCCATTTCGCCTTTCCCCCTCTGCGGTCCGCTTGTCGATGCGGTCTCCGCAACTTCGCTTGATGACCTAACGCGCCGATGTCCGCAAGCGGAATCGCGGGACGCCGTTCAAACGTGCACATTCGCGTGGCCTGACGACGCGGGGCGAGTTGCCGAACGCGCCGATGTTCCTTACATGTTCCCTCAGTTTCCCTTCCATGCGCGCTGGCGCGAGAGCTTCTTATGGCGAAGACCGACAAGCCGTCCGTTACGGGCGCGCCGGACAGCCGCGTCATTTCAGTGCGNGGGGCGCGCGAGCACAATCTGAAGAACGTCGATCTGACGATCCCGCGCGACAAGCTCGTGGTGTTCACCGGCCTGTCGGGATCGGGCAAATCGTCGCTCGCCTTCGACACGATCTACGCCGAGGGCCAGCGCCGCTATGTCGAATCCCTGTCGGCCTACGCCCGACAGTTCCTCGAAATGACGCAGAAGCCCGACGTCGACCAGATCGACGGGCTGTCGCCGGCGATCTCCATCGAACAAAAGACGACATCGAAGAATCCGCGCTCGACGGTGGGCACCGTCACCGAGATTCACGACTATATGCGCCTGCTTTGGGCGCGCGTCGGNCCTTACTCGCCGGCGACAGGGCTGCCGATCGAGAGCCAGACCGTCAGCCAGATGGTCGACCGGGTGCTGGCGCTGCCGGAGAAGACGCGGCTGTTTTTGCTCGCTCCGGTCGTGCGCGGGCGCAAGGGCGAGTATCGCAAGGAAATCGCGGAGTGGATGAAGCGCGGCTTCCAGCGGCTGAAGATCGACGGGACGTATCACGAGATCGGCGAGGCGCCGGCGCTCGACAAGAAGTTCAAGCACGACATCGACGTCGTGGTCGACCGGCTCGTCGTGCGACCGGACGCGGCGTCGCGCATCGCCGATTCCTTCGAGACGGCGCTNGGGGCGGACGGCATCGCGGTGGTCGAATTCGCCGACGAGAAGGACGACAAGGGCGCGCAGCGCCGGATCGTGTTCTCTTCGAAATTCGCCTGCCCGGTCTCGGGTTTTACAATTCCCGAGATCGAGCCCAGGCTNTTNTCCTTCAACAATCCGTTCGGCGCCTGTCCGTCCTGCGGCGGCCTCGGGGCGGAGCAGAAGGTCGATCCCGATCTGATCATTCCCGACCCGACGCAGACGCTGCGGCGCGGCGCGGTCGCGCCCTGGGCGAAATCGGCCNNTCCTTATTATATGCAGACGCTCGACGCGCTGGCGAAGCAGTTCAAGTTCCGGCTCGATCAGCGTTGGGACGATCTGCCGGAAGCCGGCCGCAAGGCGATCCTCTACGGCACGGGCTCGGACCCGGTGCGATTCTCCTATTCGGACGGGGCGCGCGCCTACGAGGTGACGAAGCCCTTCGAGGGCGTGGTGCGCAATCTCGAACGGCGCTTCGCCGAGACGGAGAGCGAGCTGGCGCGCGAGGATATCTCGCGCTTCATGTCGGCGACNCCCTGCGCCGCCTGCGCCGGGTTCCGGCTGAAGCCGCAGGCGCTGGCGGTGAAGATCGACGGGCGGCATATCGGCGAGGTGTCGGACATGTCGGTGCGCGCGGCCGCCGACTGGGCGGTGGCCCTGCCCGCCCGGCTCGACGCCAAGCAGAACGAAATCGCCCGGCTGATCCTCAAGGAGATCCGCGACCGGCTGATCTTCCTTGTCGACGTCGGCCTCGACTATCTCACTTTGTCGCGCGCGTCCGGCACGCTGTCGGGCGGCGAGAGCCAGCGCATCCGCCTCGCCTCGCAGATCGGCTCGGGGCTGACGGGCGTGCTTTACGTGCTCGACGAGCCTTCGATCGGTCTGCATCAGCGCGACAACGCGCGGTTGCTCGACACGCTGAGGCGTCTGCGCGACCTCGGCAATTCGGTGATCGTCGTCGAGCATGACGAGGACGCTATCCTCACCGCCGACCATGTCGTCGACATCGGCCCCGGCGCGGGCGTGCATGGCGGCCAGATCGTCGCGCAGGGAACGCCCGACGACATCAAGGCCAACGCCGCCTCGCTGACCGGGCAATATCTGACCGGCGAGAAGGGCGTCGGCGTGCCGCGCCGTCGCAAGATCGACCCGGCGCGCAAGCTGAAAATCGTCAACGCGCGCGGCAACAATCTGAANAACCTGACGCTCGACATTCCGCTCGGCGCCTTCGTGTGCGTCACCGGCGTGTCGGGCGGCGGCAAGTCGACGCTGACGGTCGACACGCTTTACAAGGCCGTCGCGCGGCGCCTGAACGGCGCCTTCGAGCAGCCCGCNCCGCATGACCGCATCGAGGGGCTGGAGCATCTCGACAAGGTGATCGACATCGACCAGTCGCCGATCGGACGCACGCCGCGCTCGAATCCGGCGACCTATACGGGCGCCTTCACGCCGATCCGCGACTGGTTCTCCAACCTGCCCGAGGCCAAGGCGCGCGGCTATCAGCCCGGCCGCTTCTCGTTCAACGTCAAAGGCGGGCGCTGCGAAGCCTGCCAGGGCGACGGCGTCATCAAGATCGAAATGCACTTCCTGCCCGACGTTTACGTGACCTGCGACGTCTGCAAGGGCAAGCGCTACGACCGCGAGACGCTGGAGGTGAAGTATCGCGACAAATCCATCGCCGACGTGCTCGACATGGCGGTGGACGACGCGGCCGAGCTGTTCAAGGCGGTGCCCTCGATCCGCGACAAGATGGAGACGCTCAAGCGCGTCGGTCTCGGCTATGTCCATGTCGGCCAGCAGGCGACGACGCTGTCGGGCGGCGAGGCGCAGCGCGTGAAGCTGTCGAAGGAGCTTTCGCGGCGGGCGACCGGGCGCACGCTCTATATTCTCGACGAGCCGACCACCGGCCTGCACTTCCACGACGTCGCCAAGCTGCTGGAGGTGCTGCACGAGCTGGTCGATCAGGGCAATTCGGTCGTCGTCATCGAGCACAATCTCGAAGTCATCAAGACCGCCGACTGGATCATCGACCTCGGCCCGGAGGGCGGCGACGGCGGCGGCGAGATCGTCGCGCAGGGCTCGCCGGAAGATATCGCCGACTGCTCGCGGTCGCATACCGGCCGCTTCCTCAAGGAGGTCCTGGCGCGACGCCCTGCCGCTACCGCAAACGCGAAGGAGAAAATGCGCAAAAGGCGGCGCGCTAACGCTGGGACACGCGCGGGGCGGGGCGAGCTATGCATATTTGTGACAGAAATGTGCAGGCTCCCGGATGGAATTGTGAAATTCCGCGAGAATCCATTCAATTTTTGCTCGGAACGCTCTTTTTGATGATAATTTCCGGACAACAGCTCAAATCGTAAAAAAGTCCGAACGAGCCATGCGCCCATCGCATGACTGAACAAAGCTCATTCTGCTTCTCATCCGGGCTGCGCGGAGTTATATGCAGTGCACAAATTTGGCGCCGCACTCCTGTGGCGCCCGCCCAGCAAGAGACAGAGCCATGACCCTCAAGCAGATCACTTCCCGCATCAACCAGTGGCGTCGCTACCGCGTGTCCGTGCGCGAGCTTTCGCGCTTGTCCGACCGCGAACTGAACGACCTCGGCATCGGCCGCGGCGACATTGAGTATGTCGCCCGCAAGGCCGTCCGCTCGGCCTGACTTTAGTCCTTTCCCGCGGCGGCGGTTTTCCTCCCTACGTCGCCGCGTTCTTGCGCCCGTCGGCCTCGCCGTCGGGCGCTTTTTGTGCTCGAACGATCAGGCGCGCGACGGACGGCGCTTGACCGGACCGCCCGCTCGGCTGCATCTGCGGCGATGACCTCTCCTACCCCCATCCATGTCGTCGGAGCCGGGCTGGCCGGCTCGGAAGCCGCCTGGCAGATCGCCCGCCTCGGCGTGCCCGTGATCCTCCATGAGATGCGCCCGACGCGCGCAACCGAGGTCCACAAGACCGATGGCTTTGCGGAGCTTGTGTGCTCCAACTCCTTTCGCTCCGACGACGCAGAAACCAACGCGGTCGGCGTGTTGCATCGAGAAATGAGGGCGATGGGCTCTCTGATCCTGCGATGCGCCGACGCCCATCAGGTGCCCGCGGGCGGCGCGCTCGCCGTCGACCGCGACGGCTTTTCCGCCGCCGTCACCGCCGCGCTGAGCGCGCAACCGCTGGTTAAAGTTGTTCGCCAAGAGGTTGAAGATGTTTTCTCAACCGATTGGCGTAGCGTCATTATCGCATCCGGACCATTGACCTCGGACGCGCTTGCGCGGCGGATCGCGGCGGCGACGGGAGAGAAGGAGCTAGCNTTTTTCGACGCCATCGCGCCCATCGTCCATGTCGATTCGATCGATATGGGCGTGGCCTGGCGGCAATCTCGCTACGACAAGGCCGGGCCGGGCGGCACAGGAGCGGACTATCTGAATTGCCCGATGAGCCGCGAGCAATATGGCGCCTTCGTCGACGCCCTGATCGCGGGCGAAAAGGTGGAGTTTCGCGAATTCGAGGGGACGCCCTATTTCGACGGCTGCCTGCCGATCGAGGTGATGGCGGAACGCGGCCGAGAGACGTTGCGGCACGGACCGATGAAGCCCTTCGGCCTGACCAATCCGCACGCGCCGACGCGCAAGCCCTATGCGGTCGCGCAATTGCGTCAGGACAACGCGCTCGGCACCCTGTTTAACATGGTCGGGTTCCAAACCAAGTTGAAGCACGGCGCGCAACTTTCTGTTTTCAGAATGATTCCAGGGCTTGAGAATGCTGAGTTCGCGCGCCTTGGCGGCCTGCACCGCAACACATTTCTCAACTCGCCGAAGGTGCTGGACGAACGGCTTCGCCTGAAGAGCGATCCGCGCGTCCGCTTCGCAGGTCAGATCACAGGCTGCGAAGGATATGTCGAGTCGGCTTGCGTCGGGCTTGTCGCCGGGCGGCTCGCGGCCGCGGAGGCGCTGGGCCGCGATTTAGCGCCACCGCCGGCCACCACGGCGATCGGCGCCTTGCTCAACCACATCACCGGCGGCCATCTGGAGACGATCGACGCAGGGCCGCGTTCGTTCCAGCCGATGAACGTCAATTTTGGGCTNTTTCCGCCGCTGGACGACGCGCCGCTGGTCGATGACGCCGGCAAGAGGCTGCGCGGNCCCGGAAAGGGCGTCGCGCGCAAGAAGGCGCTCAGCGCGCGGGCCGCGCGCGCGATGGCGACGTGGCTCGAAGACCAGCCTTGATTTAGGATTTACGCCTCGGACCTGCGCCTCAACTCTCCAATTCAGGCCTTCTTCTCCCACCTGCCCTCCGGCGTCTGGCGCCAATAGGAGATCGCGACGCCGGCCTCCTTCACCGCCTTCCACTGGGCGCGGGCGCGCGCCAGCGCGTCCTCGTCGGCTCCGTCGAAAATCACCACGATGCGTTCATAGGGCGTCGTGGCCGCCTGAAGGGCCGGGAGCGGATCGGCGCCGTCGACGCAAAACCGCACCGACGCGCCCGCTGGATTGGCCGGGCCGGTCATCAGAAGGATGGGGTGCTCGTGCGGATCGCCGTCGCCCAGCGCTCCATGCGGGAGAAACGAGTCTTCGGCATAGGTCCACAGGAAGGCGTCGAGGGCGCGCACGCGCTCCTCGCTCGACGCCTCGACGACCGCCGTCCAATCGCGATCCAGCGTGCGTTCGAGCAGCATCGGCAGCGTCTGCTCCAGCGTGCGCCGTTCGAGATGGTAAAACCAGACCTCTTTCGCCCCGCTCACGAGCCGGCGACCACGATCAGCGCGACGTCGGTTTCGGTGGCGACGTAGCCGACCTCGACGCCGCCAGGAAGATGGCGTTCGGTCTTGCCGGCGAGATAGACGTCGCCGCGTTCGGCGGAAGCGCGCAGATAGTCCTGCGCTTCGGCGGCGAGGCCGCGCAGCGTGCCGGCGGCGTGGCCGGCGTCCTGCCCGGCGGCCACGCGCAGCGCCGCCTGACCCAGCCGATCGCGGCGCGCCTTCACCCGCTCAGCGTCGCCGCGGGCGCTGCGCACCTCGACGCGGACGAAGCGATCATTGCGGCAGACGACGGAGACGTCGACATCGCCCGCCCCGCTCGCGTCGAAATATTCATAGCCCGACTGCGGCCGCCGACCGAGAGCGCGCGCGAAAATACGACTCGGTGCTCGCCGGCGGCGGCGTTGAAGGCGTCCATGAAGCTTTGGCAGGTCATCGACCGCGCCGAGGCCGGCGTCGCCGCCAACGCGGCGAAGGCGCCGAGGGCGAGGGCGCGAAAGCGCAGCGACATGAGCGTGATCATCCTTCGTACCCGTCCGAAACGAGCCGGTCGAGCAGGCGCACGCCCCAGCCCGAGGCCCAGCCGGCGCTGACGTCGGACTGCGGCGAGCCCATCGCGACGCCAGCGACGTCGAGATGAGCCCAAGGCGTTTCGCCGACGAAGCGCTTGAGGAATTGCGCGGCGGTGATCGATCCCGCGTGGCGCCCGCCGGTGTTCTTCATATCGGCGAACTTGGAATCGATCAGCTTGTCGTAGGCCGGCCCCATCGGCATCCGCCAGACGGTCTCGCCCGTGGCCTCGCCGGCGCGGCGCAGCGCCTCAGCAAGTCCGTCGTCGTTGCTGAACAATCCGGCGTTCTCCTGGCCGAGCGCGATCAGGATTGCGCCGGTGAGGGTGGCGAGATTGATCACGAATTGCGGCTTCATGCTGGTGTGCACGTGCCAAAGCAGATCGGCCAGAACGAGCCGGCCTTCAGCGTCGGTGTTGATGATCTCGATGGTCTGGCCCGACATCGACCGGACGATGTCGCCCGNGCGCTGGGCGGCGCCGTCCGGCATGTTCTCGACGAGGCCGATGACGCCGACGGCGTTGACCTTGGCCTTACGGCCGGCGAGAGCGTGCATCAATCCGGTGACGCAGGCCGCGCCGGCCATGTCGCCCTTCATGTCCTCCATGCCCGCGGCGGGCTTGATCGAAACGCCGCCCGAGTCAAAGGTGACGCCCTTGCCGACGAAGGCGACAGGCTGTTTGCCCTTTTTCCNCCCGTTCCAGCGCATCACGACGACGCGGGCGGGATTGGCCGATCCCTGCGCCACGCCGAGCAGGGCGCGCATGCCGAGGGTTTCGGCTGCCGGGGNCTCCAACACCTCGACCTCGACGCCGAGGCTCGACAGGGTCTGGGCGCGGCGGGCGAATTCGATCGGCGTGAGGATGTTGGGCGGCTCGTTGACGAGCGTGCGGGCGATCTCGACGCCCTCGGCCAGCGCTTCACGGCGACGGAAGGCCTNTTTCGCGGCGGCGTGATCGGCGAGCGCGATCGTGACGCGGGTCGGGCGATCGGTCGCGTCGTCCTTCTTGCGGGTCTTGTAAACGTCGAACTTGAACGCGCGCAAACGCATGCCGAGCCCGAACTCGGCCGCGCAGGCGGCCGCCTGCCCCGGATCGACCGTGGCGTCGAGCGCCACGACCGCGGAGGCGCCGGCGCCGATCTTGCCCATCACCTGACCGCCGGCCTTGGCCCAGTCGGTCTTGGCGTGATCGGCCGTCCCGCCGACGGAGACGACCANAAGACGGTCGACCGCCATGCCCTGCGGGGCGAGGATGTCGAGCATGGCCCCCGCGCTCGGCTTGAAGCGCGACCCGCGGGCGGCGCGGCCGATGACGCCGCTCGCCGCGGCCGCGACGTCGGGCGCCACGCCGATCGGTTGCAGGTCTTCGGCGACGAAAAGGACAAGCACGCCTTCGGTCGGCGCCTGAAACGGGCCGAAATCAATCTGCAACGGGTCGGACATGCGCGGAGCCTGATTCGGCGGCGGCCCAGCGTCCGACGCCTTCGGAAAGGTGCGGGGAACGTGACGCAAGACGCCCGCGCGCGCAAGCTCGGCCGCAGGTCTTGCTCCGGTCGGAATCATCACTCATAGGAACGCGATGATTTCGGCGCAGCGCTATATCTTCCGAATCGCGGCGGTGGCTTTCGTGTCGAGCCTGACCGCCTTGACGGCCGTGATNCTGATGACCCAGGCGCTGCGCGAGGTCGATCTGATGACCTCGAAAGGCCAGTCAGCGCTTGTATTTTTGTCGATCACCGGGCTGACCATTCCCTCGCTGCTGATGCTGATCGCTCCCTTCGCTCTGTTCGGCGCCTCGATCTACACCCTGTCGAAACTCAACGGCGACAGCGANGCGATCGTGATGAGCGCCGCCGGCCTTTCGCCGCGGCAGCTTCTCAAGCCGTTTCTGATTCTCGGCGTGTTGGTGAGCCTGACGGTGGGGACGATCTCGTTGTGGATGATGCCGGCGAGCTTCCGCCAGATCCGCGACCTGCTGACGCTGATCCGCTCGGACTTTCTGTCGCGTGTGGTGCGCGAGGGCACCTTCACCAATCTCGACGCGGGGCTTGTGTTCCACTATCGCGAGCGCGGCGCGAACGGCGAGTTGATGGGCGTCTTCATCCAGGACCGCCGCGATCCGGAACGCGTGTCGTCCTACCTCGCCGAAAAGGGCGTGACCGCGGAGATCGACGGCCACAGCTATCTGGTGCTCGACAAGGGCAGCATCCAGCGCCGCCAGCCGAACGCCCGCGACGCGGCGATCGTCGCCTTCGAACGCTACGCCATCGACCTGTCGCAATTCGGCGGCAAAGGCGACGAGACCTACAAGCCGCGCGAGCGCACGACGATGGCNTTGCTGCGGCCCGATCCGGCCGATCAACAGGTGCAACGTTTCCCTGGGCGTTTCCGGTCGGAGCTGCACGACCGGTTCGCCAATCCGCTATATCCTTTCGCCGCCGTGCTGATCGCCTTCGCGGCTCTCGGGCAAGCGCGCACGACGCGTCAGGGACGCGGGGCGGCGATCGCCGTCGCGGTGCTGGCGTTCGGCGCGCTGCGGCTGCTGGGCGTGGGCGCGACGACGATGGCGACGCGCTCGGGCGCGGCGACCCCCTGNCTCTATCTCGTGCCAATTCTGGGCGGAGCGGCGGCGATCGCGCTGATCGTCGCGCCGCAGGCGCTGGCGCGCCCGTTCGACCGGATCGCGGAGGCGACAGGGCGAGCGGTCAGGCGCTTGCGGCCGCCGGCGGAGGCGTCGCGATGATCTTCGGAACGCTCGGGCGCTATATCGGGCTGCGCTTCGGAAAGACGATCCTGGCGGTCTTCGCCGGCTTCTTCGCTCTGATCTATCTCGTCGATTTCGTCGAGTTGCTGCGCCGTTCCGGCGACATCGAGGAGCCAACCCGGCCTTCATCGCGTTTTTGTCGCTGTTGCGCACGCCGGCGGTGACCGAACAGGTGCTGCCCTTCTGCGTGTTGTTCGGCGCGATGGTGGCGCTTCTCAACCTGTCGCGCAAACTCGAACTGGTCGTCGCTCGGGCGGCCGGCGTTTCGGCCTGGCAATTCCTCGCGCCGCCCGTGGCCTTCGCTCGTCCTCGGAGCGGCGTCGATCTTCGTCTACAATCCGCTGTCGGCGGCGCTGAAACAGCGAGCCGACAAAATCGAGACCAAGCTTTTCGGCCGCGGCGCCGTGGGGCCGGCCGACACGTCGATGTGGATCCGGCAGAAAAGCGTCGACGGCGCGTCGATCCTGCGCGCCGAGCGGTCGGCCGACGCCGGGCTGACCTTGGGCGCGGTGACCGCCTTTGTTTACGATTCGGAAGGACGCTTCAAAGAGCGGATCGAGGCGGCGGAGGCGACGCTCGGACCGGGGGCGTGGACGCTGGTCGCGGCGCGGGTGCTGTCGCCGGGCAAGGAGCCGCGCGACGCGCCGACCTACGCGCTCAAAACCAACTTGCACCCGGACCAGGTGGCGCAAGCCTTCGTGCCCCGGAAACCGTTTCGTTCTGGGAGCCAAGACGCTGGCGGAACGCACGCGGGCGGCCGGTCTCGACGCCACGGGATACGAACTTCGTCGGCAAGTGCTGCTGGCCAGACCGCTTTTCCTCGTCGCGATGGTTATGATCGCCGCTTCCTTTTCGTTAAGATTTTTTCGAATGGGCGGGGTGGCCAAAAACGTTCTGAGTGGCGTCGCGGCGGGGTTCGTGCTTTATGTAACAACTAAGCTGGCGGCCGACCTGGGCGGCGCCGGGCTTGTCAGCCTTCCCTTCGCGGCGTGGTCTCCGGCCATCGGCGGGGCGCTTTCGGAACGCTGGCGGTGTTGACGCAGGAGGATGGGTGAAAAGGCGCGCCCGCGGTCATGTCGAACGGCTGAACGCCCTCATCGCCCGTCGCCCCGGCGGCGCGTGGTCGGCGTCGCTNNCGCCGCGGCGTCCGCCATCCTTCTCGGCGCAAGCCCCTGCGCGCCTGCGCTCGCGCAGACGTTNGGGGACGCCTTCTCCCAGCGCGCCGACCGCAACGCCCAAAAGCAGGACAAATTGCTCGTGGACGCGCGCGAGCTCGTCTACGACCGCGACCACAACAAGGTTTCAGCCGTCGGCGAGGTGAAGCTCTATTATCAAGGGCGCACGCTGGAGGCCGATCGCGTCGTCTACGACAGGGCCGCCAAGCGCGTTTACGCCGAAGGCCACGCCAAGATGACCGACGAAACGGGCGGCGTGACCTACGCCAAACGCTTCGAACTGACTGATAACTTCAAGGACGGCTTCATCGACGGCCTGAGCGCGGTCACGCATGAGAAGACGCGTTTCACGTCGCCGCGCGTGGAACGCACCGCCGGCGAGCAGACCGTCTTCGAAAAAGGCCTCTACACCGCGTGCGAGCCTTGCAAGGACAATCCGGAACGGCCGCCGTTGTGGCAGGTGCGCGCCGCGCGCATCATTCACAAGAATTCCGAGCAGATGATCTATTACGAGGACGCTCGTCTTGAGTTCCTCGGCTGGCCGATCGCCTATTCGCCTTATCTTTCCGCGCCCGATCCTTCGGTCAAGCGCAAGAGCGGATTTCTGACGCCCAGCATCATCTCGTCTTCGAAACTTGGCTATGGGCTTTCGGTTCCTTATTTCTGGAACCTTGCGCCGAATTACGATCTCACCTTGACGCCGTCCGTCGTGTCGAAACAAGGCGGATTCGGGAAGGTCGAGTGGCGTCATCGCATCGAGACGCCGTTCGTGACCGGCTCCTACATGATCCGCGCGGTCGGCGCGTTTCAGGCCGAGCCCGGCGCTTTCGCCGCAGCGCCTTACGGGCCCGGCCGCAAGACCGAGCGCGGCCTGATCGAGAGCGTCGGCAAGCTGCGCCTGTCGGACAAGTGGACGTTCGGCTGGTCGGGCATGGCGCAAAGCGATCGCTGGTTCACGACCGACTATCGCCTCTCGTCGAGCACCGTGGGCACCTCCTATTTCAAGGAGGCGATCTCCACCGTCTATCTGAACGGTCAGGGCGACCGCGGCTATTTCGATCTGCGCGGCTATTCGTTCCAGGGGCTTTCGGCCAACGACGTGCAGCGTCAACAGCCGCTCATCGGGCCGCTGCTCGACTACAACAAGACCATCGACCTGCCGGCGGCGCGCACGGCGATCGGCGGCCAGCTTGAGATCGACGTCAACGCCACGAACGTGTCGCGCGAGATGGCGATCTTCCAGTCGAGCGGCGTGCGCCGGCTCGACCGCAATTACGGGCTTTACGACGTTTGCGAGTTTGGCGCGGCGCGGACTGTGAACTACACGCCCCCGAATTGCTTGCTGCGCGGCGTCGGCGGCGATTATGCGCGTTTGACGGCGCAGGCGAGCTGGAAACGCAAGATCATCGATCCGATCGGCTCGGTGTGGACGCCGTTCGCTTTCCTTCGCGGACAGGCGGCGTGGACCTCGCTCGACACGGGGCGCACCTATACGTTCGGAAACGGCGGCTCGACGATCTCCAACGCCTCGCAGCTCGCCTATTTCGGCTCGAAGCCGAATTTCGTCGGCAACATCACGCCCGGCGTCGGGATGGAGTGGCGCTACCCGTTCGTCGCCAAGGTCGGCGACTCGGTCCATATCATCGAGCCGATCGCGCAGATCGTCGCCCGCCCGAACGAAAGCAAGGTCGGGTCGCGCCCGAACGAGGACGCCCAGAGCCTCGTGTTCGACGACACCAACCTGTTCGAGTGGAACAAGTTTTCGGGTTACGACCGGTTCGAGGGCGGCGTGCGCGCCAATCTCGGCGCACAGTACACCGGGACGTTCGGCGGCGGCGCGGCGGTCAACATCATGGCCGGACAGTCCTTCCAGCTCGCCGGCAAGAATTCCTACGCGGCCGCCAACGCCGCCAATGTCGGCATCAACACCGGACTTGAGTCCAGGCGGTCGGATTATGTCGGCCGGATCGCGATGGATCCGGCTCCGGGCTACAGCCTCATCGCCAAGGCGCGCTTCGATCAGAATAATTTCGCGCTTCGTCGCCTCGACGTCGGCGCGAATTTCATGCTGACAAGCCGGCTCTCCGGCCAGGTGATGTATTCTCGTTACACCGCGCAGCCGGAAATCGGCTTTCCGTTCCGGCGCGAGGGCGTGCTGACCGCGGCGCGCTTCAACGTCAACAAAAACTACTGGGTCAGCGCCTCCGCCCTGTTGCAACTTGACCGTCACCTTTGGGACAAAGTGCTGAACACGAAGACACGCCTCGTCTACCCCGCTCAGCTTGGCCTCGGTCTGGGCTACAAGGATGAGTGCACGACGTTCAGCATCAACTATTCCAACGCCTTGCAGGAAGTCGTGAACGGCACGCGGACGCGCAACCAGACGCTGCTGGTGCGTCTNGGGCTGCGCACGCTCGGCGAGGTCGCCGTGCGCGGCTCCAGCTCGTCGACGGCCGCCGGCGACGCCTCGGGCGCGCAAGTCGTCAATCCCTGACAAGGGCGGAGCCTGACGTGACTCGTCCGCCCCTCGCCCCGCTCGCGCTGACGATGGGCGACCCGGCCGGCGTCGGTCTTGANGCCGCCGGCAAGGCGTGGGCGCGGCGCGACCCGCATGCNGCGCCATTTCTCTTCGTCGGCGACGCGGATCGGTTGCGGGCGGGGCTGGCGCGGTCGGGCCTCGACATTCCCGTCGCGACGACGGATTTCGCGCGGGCGGCGCAAACCTTCGCGACCGCCCTGCCCGCGCTCGCGACATTTCCAAGCGGGCTCGACGACGCCGCGGCGACCGTGAAAGCGATCGAGATCGGCGTCGAAGCGGTGTGGGCCGGCGAGGCGCGCGCCGTCGTCACCAACCCGATCTCAAAGGAGCGGCTCTACGCCGCCGGCTTCGAGCATCCTGGCCATACCGAATTTCTCGGAGCGTTGGCGCTTCGCCATTGGGGCGCGACGCGCGCGCCGGTTATGATGCTGTGGTCGCCCATTCTGGCCAGCGTTCCGGTGACGGTCCATATCGCGCTCGACCGGGTCAAGGCCGCTCTCACGGCCGATCTTCTGCGCGAGACCATCGTCACCGTCGACGCCGACTTGCGGTCGCGTTTCGGTCTGGCGCGGCCGCGGCTGGCGGTGGCGGGGCTCAACCCGCACGCCGGCGAAGGCGGCGCGATGGGGCGCGAGGAGATCGAGACGATCATACCCGTGCTCGACGCGCTGCGTGCGCGGGGTCTCGACCTCGCAGGCCCGCTGCCGGCCGACACCATGTTTCACGCCCGGGCGCGGGCGGGTTACGACGCGGCCATTTGCATGTATCACGATCAGGCGCTTATTCCGTTGAAAACACTAGCGTTCGACGATGGCGTCAACGTCACGCTGGGGCTTCCCTTCGTGCGCACCTCGCCTGACCACGGCACGGCGTTCGACATCGTCGGCCGCGGCGTCGCGCGGCCCGATTCGCTGATCGCCGCGCTGGCGCTGGCGGACCGGTTGACGGCGCCGCCGGCCCGCGCGCGCATGAGACTCGACGCGCTTCCGCCGCTGCGCGAGGTGGTCGCCGCGCATGGCCTCAATCCGAAAAAGTCGCTCGGGCAGAATTTTCTGTTCGATCTCAATCTCACGCGCAAGATCGCGCGCGCGGCGGGCCTGGCGGGCGTCCATGTGCTTGAGATCGGACCGGGCCCAGGCGGACTGACGCGCGCCCTGCTCGCCGAAGGCGCGGCCTCGGTGACAGCGATCGAGCGCGACGAGCGCTGTCTCGCCGCCCTCGCCGAGCCGCCGCGGCGGCCGCGGGGNCGGCTGACCGTCGTCGCCGGCGACGCCATGACGAGCGACGCGGCGGCGCTGGTCGCAGGCCGCGCCCCTGTGCGGATCGTCGCCAATTTGCCCTATAACGTCGGCACGGCGCTGCTCACNGGGTGGCTCGAAACCGAGCCCTGGCCGCCCTGGTTCGAGCGGATGACGCTAATGTTCCAGCGTGAGGTGGCGCAGCGAATCGTAGCGACGCCGGCCGAGCGAGCCGACTACGGCCGTCTCGCCGTGCTTGCGGGTTGGCGCGCGCAGACGCGCATTCTCTTCGACGTTCCTGCCGCCGCCTTCACGCCGCCGCCGAAGGTGACCTCCTCCGTCGTNGGGCTGGTTCCACGCGCCGCGCCGGCGCCTGCTCCGCCGCCGCCCTGTCGGCGNGTCACGCGGGCCGCATTCGGCCAGCGACGCAAGATGCTGCGGCAGTCGTTGAGGGGGCTGGCGTGGCGTGGCGCGGCCGTCGACGTCGAAGCTTCGTTGGCCCGCGCGGGCATAGAGCCGACGCGCCGCGCCGAGGCGATCGACGTCGCCGGCTTCGTTCGATTGGCGCAGATCGTCGACGGGGATTAGCGCGGCGCTTTTCGAGGCATCGGTGAGCGCGGGCTGGCTTAACGCCGACGCCTTCTTCCGAGTCATGCAAAATTCGCAATGCTTCCGCAACCACATCCTATCGGAGCGGTCGACGGCCCGGCGCGCCGGCGCCAATATGCCCAGATGGGTCCCCTGCCAATTTGGCGAGAGAAATGCGCCGGAACTTCAAGAGCTTTCGAGACGCCTTGTCGGCGTTCTTCCGGCCTGGGCCGGACGGCGCAGACACGTCCGGCGCGGTCGCGCTGATCTTCGCGTTCGCCGTCATCCCCTTGATCGCGTTGGTCGGCGCGGCGATCGACTATCAACGCAGCGCCACAACCCGCAGCAAAATGCAGACCGCCCTCGACGCGGCGGCGCTCGCCGGNGGCGCGCGAGACATCCCCGCCGATCGGATCAAGGTCGCCAATGCGATCTTTGCGTCGAACATGGCGACGCTGGGCGTGAACGACTACGCCGCCGCTTTCACGCAGAACGCCGACAACACGTTTTCCGGCAAAGCCCAGGGCAGCGTGCCGACGACGTTCATGAGGATCGTCAAATTCGAAACGATGACGATCGGCGCCAAGACGAGGGTCGGCGTCGGCTCGACGCCTTTGAGCACGCCGACCTCGGCGACGTTCACCGCGACGTCGGCGAAAGGCTGGTTCTGGAAAGGCGTCACGCTGTGGGTGCACCATCCCGGCGACGCGACCGACACCGCCCTGGCCACCTATAGCTATCAAGCCGACACGCTGCTGAACGGCGGCACCGGCACGCTCAGCGGGCCGTTTGGGACCGCNGATCTCGCTTGGATCAATTACGACAAGCTTTATCTGACGATGGCCGTCTATGACGACGGATGCGGGCCAGGCGAGCGCCGCTGCATCCGGAAGCGATTCTCGACAACAATACGGCCTATTGGGACGTGTATNTCATGCGTGCCCGAGTCGCCGCAAGCGATCAAGACGTCAACGCCTTACGTGTTGTCGACCGCCGATCCGCAAACCGCCAATCATCTCTTCGTCGACGGCGTCCAGGCGCCTCTCGGCTCGGCCGTGAACATCCTCTCGTTGCTCAAGTGCAACGCGACCGTGCGGCATGAGTGGGAGGACACCAAGATCTACGACCCGGGAGCGGACGCCTGGAAGACGCAGGACTTCAACTTCAAAGTGCAAAGCGGCCCGTGCGCGGCCAACAGCGCGATGGTGACGCCGACCGTCCGGCTGATGGAGTGAGCGAGCGCTCGCCGCCGCGAGCGCAGGCTCACGCCAGCAGGGTTTCGACAAAGCCCGCGACGCCCTCCTGCGTGCGCGCCTTGCGCAGCCGTTCGGCGGCGACGATCGCCGTGACCTGCTTGTAGCTTTTCTCCAGATCGTCGTTGACGATGACGTAGTCGTAGGCGTCCCAGCGGCGGATTTCTTCGCGCGCGTTGGCGAGGCGTTTGTCGATCACGTCGCTGGCGTCTTCGGCGCGACGTTCCAGGCGGGCGCGCAATTCGGACATCGAAGGCGGCAGGATGAAAATGCTCACCACGTCCGCCGGCGCCTTCTGGCGCACCTGAGCGGCGCCCTGATAGTCGATGTCGAACAGCACGTCGCGGCCCTGCGCCAGGATCTTCTCGACCGGCTTTCGCGGCGTGCCGTAACAGTTTCCGTGAACCTCCGCCCATTCCAGCAGGTCGCCATGCTCGCGCATGGCGTCGAATTCGTCGCGCTGGATGAAGTGGTAGTGAATGCCGTCGACTTCGGAGGATCGGCGCGCGCGCGTCGTCACGGAGACCGACAGGGTCAGGTCGAGGCCGCGGTCCTGCAACAACATGCGGGTCAGCGTCGTCTTTCCAGCCCCGGAGGGCGAGGAGAGAATAAGCATCAGGCCGCGGCGCGCGGCGTCGAGGGTCGGCTTGCGGGAACCGGGCATGGCGCTCACTCGATGTTTTGGACCTGCTCGCGCCATTGCTCGATCTCNGGCGCGCAGTTCGAGGCCCTGAGCCGTCAGGCTCGGATGGTTGGATTTGGCGCTCAGCGTGTTGGCCTCGCGGCCGAACTCCTGCGCGAGAAAATCGAGGCGGCGGCCGACCGGGCCTCCGGCGTCGAGCAGGTCGCGGGCGGCGGCGACATGGCCCTTGAGGCGGTCGAGCCNCTCGCGGACATCGGCTTTGGTGGCGAGCAAAATCGCCTCCTGATGCAGGCGGTCGCGGTCGAAACGGCCGGTCTCGTCGAGCCGGGCGACGGCCTCGGCGAGCCGCGCGCGCACGGCCTCGGGCTTGCGCTCGGGATTGGCGTCGGCCGCCTCGGCCAGTTCGGCGATGCGGTCGAGCCGGCGGCGCAGCACGGTTTCGAGCGCCTCGCCCTCGACGCGGCGCATCTGCGTCAGCGCCTCGATGGCCTCGTCCAGCGAGGCCAGAGCGCCGGCGCGCGCCTGCGCGAGCGCGGCCTCGTCGTCGCCGCCCTCGCTCACCTCGACGACGCCGCGGATGGCGAGCAGGCCGTCGAGCGTCGCGGGGCCTACGCCCTCGACGCGCGGGGCGCGGGCGACGGCGGCGAGCAAGGCGGCCAGCAAATCCTCGTTGACGCGCACGCTCGGCGCGGCCGCCTCGCGGACGGCCTGAAGCCCGGCCTGCACCGCGCCGCGCGCCAGAGCCTTGCCAAGACGAGCGCGCGCGTCGGTCTCGATGGCGTCGAAGCCCGGCGGCAGGCGCAGGCGCAAATCGAGCCCCTTGGAATTGACGCTCTTCGAAACCANGGCCCAGCGCCACGCGCCGGCCGCGCCGGCGGCGCGAGCGAAGCCGGTCATCGAGCGGATGGGCGCGCGCGCGGGAAACTCATCGCGGCGTCACCAAAGTCGCCTTGCCGCGGCCCGCCAGCGCGTCGGCGATGGCGTTTTCGGCGCCAAGCTTGAAGACCATGATCGGGATCTTGTTTTCACGCGCCAGCGCGAAGGCGGCGGTGTCCATCACTCCGAGGCTTTTCTCGATCGCCTCATCATGGGTGAGGCGATCATAGCGCAGAGCGGCAGGGTNCCTTTTCGGGTCGGCCGAGTAGACGCCATCGACCTGCGTCGCCTTCATGATCGCGCCAGCCGACAATTCGGCCGCGCGCAGCGCAGCCGTCGTGTCGGTGGTGANAAAGGGGCTGCCGGTGCCCCCGCCCAGCACGACGACGCGGCCCTGTTTGAGATGGTTGGCCGCCACCGCGCGCGAATAGGTCTCGCAATGCACCGGCATCGGGATCGCGGTCAGAGCGCGGGCGGGCTGGCCCGCGCCTTCCAGCGCCGCCTCGATCGCGATGGCGTTCATCACGGTCGCCAACATGCCGATGGTGTCGCCGCGCACGCGCTCGATGCCGCGCCCCGTCCCGGCCACGCCGCGGAAAANATTGCCGCCGCCGACGACCACGGCGACCTCCGCGCCGAGCGCGGCGGCGGCCTTGAGATCGTTGGCGACGCGCTCCAGCACGCCGGCGTCGAGACCGTGCTGGCCGCCGCCCATAAGGGCTTCGCCGGAGAGTTTGACGACGACTCGTTTGAACAACGGGGCGGACATTCTGGACCTCGCGCATGCAGCCCGATTCTCGGGCGGATCATAGGAGCGGGCCGCGGCGGCGGACACCGTGTCGGATCATCGGTCAACCGAAAAACAGGCGAACGCGGCGACGGCGGGCCCGGGTTAGCGGCCGACGCGGCGACGCGCGCGCTGCGCGGAAGCGTCACGTGACACTTATCGCATATTGGAATAGTGTCACGTGACACCGCCAAAACGACGGAAAGGGCTGAAAAATGAAACTTTCGTCGAGCTGGCCCCCGTCTCGCCGATGGCGACGGCGCTCCGGCGGACAGGCTGGCGGAGGCGCTGGGCGAGGACATCGCCTCCGGCGCGCTGGCCGCCGGCGCTCGCCTGCCGGCGCATCGCGACCTCGCCGCTCGGCTTGCGATCGGGCTGGGTTCGGTGACCAAGGCCTTCGCCGCGCTGGAGCGGCGCGGGCTGGTTCACAGCGAAAGGGGCGCNGGCTGTTTCGTCGCGGCGCGTTCTTCGCCGGCGAGCGCGCCCATCGACCTCGGTTTCAACGCGCCGCCCAATCTCGTCGGCGCGATGACGCTGAAGTCGACGTTGGTCGGCTTGGCGCGGCGGGCCGATCCGCGCGCGCTGGGCGAGTATCCGCCGCTCGGCGGACGCCCGGAGCATCGCGCCGCGATGGCGGCGTGGATCGGGGCGCTGGGCGGGCCGGAGGCGCCAGACCGCACGTTGCTGTGCGACGGCGCCCAGCAGGCGCTGGCGCTGGCGCTGGCGACGCTGCGGCGACCGGGCGAGGTCGTGGTGACGGAGGCGCCGACCTATCCGGGGCTGATCGCGCTCGCTCGGATGAACGGCCTTCGTCTGATCGGGGCGCGCATGGACGCGGAGGGCGTGACGCCGGAGGGGCTGGAGGCGGCGCTGGCGCGGGCCGGCGGTCGCGCCGTCGTCTATCTGACGCCGACCGG
Source organism: Rhodoblastus sp. (assembly GCA_013693735.1). GTDB lineage: Bacteria > Pseudomonadota > Alphaproteobacteria > Rhizobiales > Beijerinckiaceae. Next base: position 2,667,972 of record CP059255.1, read on the forward strand.
TCAGAACCCGACCGGCGCGACGATGGGGCTCGCGCGCCGCCACGCTCTGGCGGCGGTCGCGCGGGCCCGCGACGCCCTCGTCGTCGAGGATGACGTCTTCACGCATACGCACTCACACGAACGCCCGGCGCTGGCGACGCTCGCGCCGGAGCGCGTNCTTTACGTCAGCAGCCTTTCCAAAACGGTAAGCCCCGGCCTGCGCGTCGGAGCGCTGGTCGCGCCGCCGCTGTGGCTGGACGCGACGCTGGCGACGCTGCGCGGCGCGGGTCAGATCGCGGGGGCGATGGGCTGTCTGGCGGCGCAGGCCTGGATCGAAGACGGGTCGGCGGCGCGGCTGCGCGCCGCGATCGCCGCCGGCTGGCGTCACGGCAGACGTTGGCGGCGGCGGTTCTGGGCGCCGCGGTCGTCGCGCCCGCGCTTCCCTCCCGCATCTTTGGGCGCCGATGCCGGCGGNCGCGCGCAAACGGTCGCGGCGCTGGCGGCGGCGCAGGGCGTCATGGTGACGGCGCCGGAGGCCGTTGCGGTGGACGACGCCGGCGCGACGGGCCTGCGGATCTGTCTAGGCGCGGTCGAGCGCGTCGCGCTGGAGACCGGGCTGGCGACGCTGCGCAGTTGTCTGGATCAGGCGCCGGCGGCGATCGCAGGATTCAGGGCCGCGGTCTAGACGCGTTCACGCCAGAGGCAGCACGCCATAGGCCCGGTAGGTCGCCGCAAGCTCGTCCTCGGGCGGGCGGCCCGGCAAAACGTNCCGGCTCGGCGGCAATATCCGCGCCACCCGATGCGGGACGACGCGGATCACCGCCTGGATTGGAAAGTCCGGTCCTGCGCGAGCCGCGAGCGGGGCGGCCCATGTCGCAAACCTTGCGTCGTCAGGGTCGACGACGCTCGCCACGCCGACGAGTTTGAAGCCTTCCTGCCGGAACACGTCGACGAAGGACAGGCAGGCTTTGGGGTTGGCGCGCAGATTGGCGACGCTGACCGGCGACAGGATATGCGCGATCAGCACGGCCTGCGCGCCGTCGGCGCAGAAAATCTCTTNTGGCGAGACGTTCGGGAAGCCGTCCGGGGAAACGGTCGCGAGCCAGCACAAGACCGACGCGTCGATGTCGCGCAGGACGGCCCTGGTCAGCGGCGCGGCCGCGCCCCGCTCACTCCTCGCCGCCGTCGATGGCCTTGCCGATATGGGCGATCGCCTGCTGATACACCGTCGCGGCGTTCCAACCGGCGATGGCGGCGAAGTTCGGCTCCCGGGGCCGTAGCCCGCGCCGGCGCGCCANTCCATGACCTTTGAGAAACGCCGCGGTCGACATCAAGGCGCCGGACGCGGTCTCAAGATCGCCCTGCCCGTATTGCAGCACGGCCTTGGGCATGAACTGGGTCTGGCCGACCTCGCCATGCATCGAACCGCGGGTCGAGGCCGAGAAGACGCCCTTGTCGATCAGCTTGAGCGCAGCGTAGAGGTGCTCGGTGAAAAATTCGGGACGGCGGCAGTCATAAGCGAGCGTGGCGACCGAGGAGAGCATGTTCTGATTGCCGTGGATGGCGCCGAATCCGGTCTCCATGCCCCAGATCGCCAGAAGCGGCCCCGCGGGGACGCCGTAACGGCTCTTGATCTGTGCGAAGAGCGCGGCGTGCTGCTGTTTCAGCCGGCGGCCCTGCGAGATGATCGCGGCGCCGCCGCGCTTCTTCATGAACTGATCGAAGGACAGCTTGAAGCTGTGCATGCCGCGGTCGGCGCGGATGGTGGCCGTGGCGTAGTTCGCGCCCATCAGGGCGGCGATGGCGCCCGCGCCGACGCCCTGCCCGCGCGCCTCCTGCGCGAATTCCTGTTTCCAGGCCTCGAAGCCGGCGGCGGTGCGGCCGCAGGAGGCCGCCTGAGCACCGCCCGCGGCGATCGACAGCGCCAGCCCGAGCGTCGCCGCAGCCATCATTCGCTTCATCATCGTCCGAAATCTCCCCGAATCCGCCGCGCAAGCTTACCCGGGCGCGACACGGTCGACCAATAGCGAGCGTAACTCGCACTCCAAAACACGTCGCGAACCCTATGACGTGTCGAACCATCGAGGGGCCGTCGTCGCGCCGCAAGGCGACGCGACGACGGCCCGCGCCATGCGGACCGCAATCGCGTCATGCCGCCCTCGCCCCGGCCTGAGCGGCCGAGCGCCTTACGGGGCGTCGTCGATCTGCTTGCCGATATAGGCGATCGCCTGCTGGTAAACGCTCGCCGCGTTCCAGCCCTGGATGGCCACGAAGCTCGGCTCGCCCGGCTGATAGCCGGCGCCGGCGCGCCAACCATGCTGTTTGAGAAAATTCGCGGTCGACATCAGCGCGCCCGCCGGAGTCTCCAGATTGCCGACGCCGTATTGAAGGATCGCCTTCGGCATGAACTGGGTTTGGCCGACCTCTCCGTGCATGGAGGCGCGCTGGTCGCCGACGAGCTTGCCTTGATCGATCAGCTTGAGCGCCGCGTAGAGGTGTTCGGTGANAAAGGCCGGGCGGCGGCAATCATACGCGAGCGTCGCGACGGCGGAGAGCAGTTTCTGCTTGCCGGAAATGGCGCCGAAGCCGGTCTCCATGCCCCAAATCGCCAGCAGCGGGCCGGCCGGGACGCCGTAGCGGCTCTTGATTTGGGCGAACAAGGCGGCATNGCTTCTTTTGAGGCCGACGCCCTGATTGATGATGTCCTGGCCGCCGCGCTTGCGCATGAATTCGTCGAAGGACAATTTGAAGCTGTGCATGCCGCGGTCGGCGCGGATGGTGGGATGGTTGTAGGAGGCGGCGGCGAGCGCCGCGAGGCCTTTGGGGCCGACGCCGTTGGCCTTCGCTTCTTGGGCGAACTCGCCCTTCCAACTCTCGAATCGGATGTCGTTGTCACCACAGGAGGCCGCCTGCGCGCCCCGAAACCGTCAGCGCGACGCCAAAGGCCGCCGTCGTCATCATCCGCTTGAACATGGAAAGTCCCCAATGCATCCGACGCGCTTGTAACATCGCGCCGGCGCTTGAGGCTGTCGCTTGCGCGCCACGCGACCGGCGAAAAATCGGGCGAAAAAGCGCCTGAGACGGCTTCGTCCGCGTTCGGACGCGCGGTTTCCGTCAGCCCTTGTGTTCTTGTTTTGTTTCCATTAAGAAATCTCGTCGCCCTTGCAACGCAAAGGATTTTCATGAGCGTCTACATCACCTTCGGCGCCGCCGACGCCGCCAAGTCGCAGGTCTTCTACGACGCGGCCCTCGCCGCCATCGGCTGGAGATGTCATCAAGAATTTCCGGGATGGCGCGCCTATTCGGAGGGAGGCTCGGGCGACGGCGCGACGTTCTGGCTATGCTCGCCCTACAATGGCGAGCCCGCCACCGCCGGAAACGGGACGATGGTCGGCTTCGTGGTCGCCACGCGGGAGCAAGTGGACGCGTTCCACGCGGCGGCCCTGGCGCATGGCGGAACCGACGAGGGCGCGCCAGGCCTGCGCGAACGTTACGGGCCGGGCTGGCATGCCGCCTATGCGCGCGACCCCTCCGGCAACAAGCTCGGCGTCGTGCATAGAGGTTAGACGTGACATTGAGCCCGCCGCGAGGCGCGGGGCCGTCCCAGAGCACGAAAGGCCGCCCGACGGGGCGGCCTTTCATCGCCTTAAAGCCTTGGGCGTCGCGCCGGATCAGCCTTTGGTCATGCTGGCGACTTCGGCGGCGAAGTCGCTCTCCTGCTTCTCGACGCCCTCGCCGAGCACATAGCGCACGAAGCCCTTGAGCTTGACCGGCGCGCCGGCCTTGCCCTCGATATCCTTGACGACCTGGCCGACGGACTTGCCGGCGTGATCGGCGTGGATGGAGGGCTGATCGACGAGCGCGACTTCCTTCAGGTAGGACTTGATGCCGGAGTCGACGATCTTCTCCAGCACGTTGGCCGGCTTGCCGGCGTTCTTCTCGCGCAGAACGTTCTTCTCGCGCTCGATCACCGCCGAATCCATCGATTCGGCGTCGAGGCCGAGCGGCGCGGCGGCGGCGACATGCATCGCGATCTGGCGGGCGAGCGGGGCGAGAACCGCCTTGTCGCCGGTCGATTCGAGACCGACGACGACGCCGATCTTGCCGAGGCCGTCGGCGATGGAGTTATGGACGTAGTGGCCAATGACGCCGTCGGTCACCTTGACCTCGGCGGCGCGGCGCAGCGTCATGTTCTCGCCGATGGTGGCGATGGCGTTGGCGATGGCGGTGGCGACGTCGCCCGCGCCGCCCGGATAGTGCTGCGCGTTCAGCTTGGCGACGTCGACGACGCCCTTTTCGGAGGCGACGTCGGCGATGGTGCGCACCAGCGCCTGGAACTCTTCGTTGCGGGCGACGAAATCGGTCTCGGCGTTGACCTCGACGACGACGCCGTGCTTGTCGCGCGTGACGACGCCGACGAGGCCATCGGCGGCGACGCGGTCAGCCTTCTTGGCGGCCTNTGAGAGGCCCTTCTTGCGCAGCCAGTCGATGGCCGCCTCGATGTCGCCGGCGGTCTCGTTGAGGGCGGTCTTGCAGTCCATCATGCCGGCGCCGGTGCGCTCGCGCAGATCCTTCACCATCGCGGCGGTGATGTTGGCCATCGGGGTTTTCCTCTCATGCGTCCCGCAGCCGGCGGCGCGGGCGGCGCGGTCGCGCCTCGGTCAGGGATGGGGCGTTCGAAACAAGAATGCGACGGCCCGCCGCAGGGCGCGCCGTCGAAGCGAAGAAGGCGCCCGGAGGCGCCTTCCTGAAGTCCGTCGGATCAGGCCGAGGCCAGCTCGCGGGCCTTTTCCACCCAGCCGTCGCGCTGGATGCGGCCGCTGAGCTTGAGGTCGCGGTCGACCTTCTCGACGTCGGCCGGCGTCATCGCGGCGAGCTGCCAGAAGTGATAGACGCCGCCGTCGTTCAGCTTCTTGACGAGCTGCGGGCCGACGCCCTGGAGCTTGGTGAGGTCGTCGGGCGCGCCGCGCGGAGCGGCGAGCAGCTCGAACGCCTCGGCCGGGGCGGCGACCGGCGTCTCGCCGGGCAGCTCTTCGGCCATCGGCTCCTCGGCGGCGCCGACGTCCATGCCGGAGGCGCCGGCCGAACGCGAGATGCCGTCGATCGCGGCGCGGGCGAACAGGTCGCAATACATCTGGATGGCGCGGCCGGCGTCGTCGTTGCCCGGCACCGGATAAGCGATCCCGTCGGGATCGCAATTGGTGTCGACCACCGCGGCGACCGGGATGTTGAGGCGGTTGGCCTCCTTGATCGCCAGCTGCTCCTTGTTGGTGTCGATCACGACGATCAGGTCGGGCACGCCGCCCATGTCCTTGATGCCGCCGAGAGCCTTTTCGAGCTTCTCCTGCTCGCGGCTCATCATCAGGCGCTCTTTCTTGGTCAGGCCCTGGCCGCCGGCCTCAAGCGTCTCGGTGACCTTGCGCAGGCGCTGGATCGACCCCGAAATCGTCTTCCAGTTGGTCAGCGTGCCGCCGAGCCAGCGGGAGTTGACGTAATACTGGGCCGAGCGCTTGGCGGCGTCGGCGATCTGCTCCTGCGCCTGACGCTTGGTGCCCACGAACAGCACGCGGCCGCCCTTGGCCACGGTGTCGGACACCGCCTGGAGCGCCTGATGCAGCATCGGCACGGTCTGGGCGAGGTCGATGATGTGGATGTTGTTGCGGGCGCCGAAAATATAGCGGCCCATCTTCGGGTTCCAGCGATGCGCCTGGTGGCCGAAGTGAGCGCCGGCCTCAAGCAGGCCACGCATGGTGAATTCAGGCAGAGCCATGATGCGAAACGTCTCCGGTTAAACCTCGGCGGACTGCGGTTTCGGGAGAAACCACCGGAGCGGGCCTTGAGCAGGTCCGCGACGTCCGCCTGTGGGATGCGCGCCGCCTATAGGCCGAAACGGCGCCCCGATCAACCGGAATCGGGCGGATTCGGCCGAAATCCGGGCGCGGCGGCGCGCGTTTTCGGCGAATATTAACCTTACCGCTTCCTAATGATCGGCGTTCGTCGGCGGATGGCCCGCCGAAAGGAGCGTCGAAGTCCATGTCCCTGCGTCAGACATCGTCTCTGCGTCAGACCGCGCCGAAGGCCCGCCTGCCCGACACGCATGTGCATGTCACGTTCCTGCGCGACGACAGGGCGCGCACNCTTTCGTTCAAGCCTTCGACGCTCTACGCCGCCGCCGCGGCGCCGTTGCTGGCGGCGGCCTATTTCTCGACGACCGTCTATCTGATTTTCCGCGACGACATGCTGGCCGGGATGATGAGCCGGCAGGCGGAGATGCAATACGCCTACGAGGACAAGATCGCGGCGCTGCGCACCCAGATGGATCGCGTGACGAGCCGGCAATTGCTCGACCAGACGTCGTTCGAGGGCAAGCTGCATGCGCTGTTTTCACGCCAGACGCAGCTCGAATCGCGCGGCTCCATGATGTCCAGCCTGGCGACGGCGGCCGGTCTCTCGGGCGCCGAGGTCACCGGCGCGATCGCCGCTCCCGCCGCGAAGCCCCAGGGCGGCGACGACGCAAAGATTTCGGCCAAACGCGCCGCCGTCAATCCGCTGCTGCGCGGAGAGGCCGGGTTCCCCGCCCCGCCGGGCGGCGCGCTCGCCTTCGCCGACGTCGGCATGGCGCGCCGCGCGGCGCCCGGCAAGCCGTCGCCGCTATCGGGAACGGACGAACCGGCGACGCGCGACAAGTCCCCCGCCCCCGCCTTCGCTGTGCTTGACGACACGGACGCCGCGCCTTTGCCGGAGCGGCTCGGCCGCGTGGCGGCCTCGCTCGACGCCATCGAATTGCGTCAGGTGCGCCAGATCGCGACGCTCGAATCGCGGGCGCGGTCGCAGGCTCAGGGCTTCAAACAAGCGATCGAGGCGACCGGCCTTGAACCTGGCCGGCTCAAGCCGCCGACGGTCAATTCGGCGATGGGCGGTCCGTTCGTTCCGCTGAAGCTCGACCGCTCCGGCTCGCTCTTCGAGCGTGAAGCCGCGCGACTTCAGGACACTTTGGCCGAGACCGACCGCCTGCGTCGGCTGATGCCGTTCATGCCGGTGCGCCGCCCGCTCGGTCCTGAGGCGCAGCAGACCTCGCCGTTCGGCGCGCGCTCCGACCCCTTTCTCGGGCGCGCGGCGATGCATGCCGGGCTCGACTTCCGCGACGAACTCGGCGCGCCGGTGCGCGCCACCGCCGGCGGGCAGATCATCACCGCCGGTTGGACGGGCGGCTACGGCAACATGGTGGAGATCGACCACGGCAACGGGCTGACCACGCGCTACGGCCATATGATGGCGATCAACGTGACCGAGGGTCAGCATGTCGCGGCCGGCGCGATCGTCGGCAAACTCGGCTCGACGGGCCGTTCGACCGGCCCGCATCTGCATTACGAGACCCGCATCGACGGCGAGGCGGTCGATCCCGCCCGCTTCCTGCGCGCGGGCGCCAGGCTGTTCGCCCGGGGCGCCTCGCAAAGCGTCGAAGAGTGAAATCGGCCCGCACGCCCGAGGCTGCGCGACGCGGCTAGCCGAGCATGACGGCGCGAAACGGCCGCGGGCGTCGCGCCCGCCGGAAAATCATGACGACGCGCCCGCTCGACGTTCGCAAGGCGAGGCGTTCGCTCAGGCGTCGTCGTCCACAACCGGCGAGGCGCCGCCGTTGATGCGCTGGGCGAGCGCGGCCTCCATGAAGTCGTCGAGATCGCCGTCGAGCACGTCGTCGGGCGCGGTCGAGACGACGCCGGTGCGCAGATNCCTGACCTGCTGATAGGGCTGCAAGACGTAAGAGCGGATCTGGTGGCCCCAGCCGACATCGGTCTTGGAGGCGTTGAGCTTGTTCTGTTCGGCCTCGCGCTTCTCCAGCTCGGCCTCGTAAAGGCGGGCGCGCAGCATGTTCCAGGCGGTGGCGCGGTTCTTGTGCTGCGAACGCTCCATCTGGCACGAGACGACGATGCCGGTCGGGATGTGGGTGATGCGGATCGCCGAATCGGTCTTGTTGACGTGCTGGCCGCCGGCGCCGGAGGCGCGGTAGGTGTCGATGCGGCAGTCGCTTTCGTTGATCTCGATGTTGATGCGGTCGTCGACCACCGGATAGACCCAGGCCGAGGCGAAGGAGGTGTGTCGGCGCGCGTTAGAATCGAAAGGCGAGATGCGAACGAGGCGGTGCACGCCCGACTCGGTCTTCAGCCAGCCATGCGCGTTCATGCCCTTGATCAGCAAGGTGGCGGATTTGATGCCGGCCTCTTCTCCGGAGGTCTCCTCCATCACCTCGACCGAGAAGCCGCGCTTCTCGGCCCAGCGCGCATACATGCGCATCAGCATGCGCGCCCAATCCTGAGACTCGGTGCCGCCAGCGCCGGAATGGACTTCGAGATAGGTGTCGTTGCCGTCCGCCTCGCCCGAGAACAAGGCTTCGACCTGTCGCTTGCGGGCGGCGGCCTTGACCGTCTTGAGGAGCGCGACGCCCTCCTGCTCCGTCGCGGCGTCGCCCTCCATCTCGCCCAGTTCGACCAGGGTGACGGCGTCGTCCAGCTCACGCTCGATCTTGGCGACGGCGCCGAGACGGTCCTCCAGCGCGTTCTTTTCTCGCATGACCTTCTGAGCGGCGTCGGGATCGTTCCACAGCGTCGGGTCCTCCGAGCGCGCGTTCAGCTCGGCGAGGCGGCGCGTGGCGACCTCGACGTCGAGATGGCGCCGCAGCAGCCCGAGAGACTGCTTGATGTCGTCGACAAGCGACTGGGCCTCGGCGCGCATGGCGGATCGGCGTCCTCTAGCTGCGGTGACAGGAGCGTTCGCGCGCTGAGATAGTCGGCGCCGGCGGACAAGTAAACCGCGCGGACGCAAAACGCCGGCCCGAGGGCCGGCGTCGCGCGGAAGCGATCGATGTCTTCAGTACAGGCCGCCGGTGTCGGTCGAGCCGGCCCCGCCGGAGGCNNGCGGGCCCGAACTCGCCCCGCCTTCGGCGGAGGTCGCGCCGATGACGGTATAGCTGTCGGGCGGCGCGGTGCCGGGCTTGAAGACTTCGAGGAAGGCGCCCGACCCCGAGGAGCGAAGCCCGGTCTTGGCGTCGACCGAGATCAGTTTGGCTCCCGGCGGGACGCGGAACGGGGTGTCGGGCTTGTCCTTCAGCGCCATTTTCATGAAATCGCGGAAGATCGGCGCGGCGTAGAGGCCGGCGGTGGCGGAGTCGCCGAGCGAGCGGGGACGGTCGTAGCCCATGAACACGCCGACGGCGAGGTCGGGCGAATAGCCGACGAACCAGACGTCCTTNNGGTCGTTGGTGGTGCCGGTCTTGCCGGCGAGATGCTTGCCGACCTCCTTGACCACTGTCGCCGTGCCGCGCTGGACGACGCCCTCCATCATCGAGGTGATCTGGGCGGCGGTGAGCGGATCGAGGATCTGCTCGCGCTTGTCGACCAGCTTGGGCTCGGGCTGGTTCTCCCATTTGGCCTGGTCGCAGCCGACGCATTGGCGCTCGTCGTGACGGAAGATGGTGTGGCCCCAGCGGTCCTGCACGCGGTCGACGACGGTCGGCTTCACGCGGCGCCCGCCATTGGCGAGCATCGAATAGGCGGTCACCATGCGCAACAGCGTCGTCTCGCCGGCGCCCAGCGACATCGACAGCACCGGCAGCATGTCGTCGTAAATGCCGAAGCGCTGCGCATAGGCGGCGATCAGCGGCATGCCGACGTCCTGCGCCAGACGCACCGTCATCAGATTCTTGGAATGCTCGATGCCGTAGCGCAGCGTATGCGGCGCGTAGTTGGTGGAGCCGCCGTAGTTCTCCGGCTTCCACATCTCGCCGTTGGCCTGCATGATCTCGATGGGGCCGTCCATCACGACGGAGGACGGCGTGTAGCCGTTGTCGAGCGCGGTGGCGTAGACGAAGGGCTTGAAGGACGAGCCGGGCTGACGCCACGCCTGCGTGGCGCGGTTGAACTCCGACTGGTCGTAGGAGAAGCCGCCGACCATCGACAGAATGCGGCCGGTGAAGGGGTCCATCGCGAGGATGGCGCCGGAAATCTCGGGCACCTGACGCAGACGCCACTGGCCGGGCTTGCCGGCCATCGGCTCGGCGTAGACCACGTCGCCCGCCTGGAACGCCTGACGGGCGCCGCGGCCGGTCCAGCGGAAACCGTCGGGCGGGATCACGCCGGTGACGCGCTCGGGACCGACGGCGCCGGANNTTTCGCGCGCCGGCTGCACGCCGATGCGCACGCCCGTGTCGTCGACGGAGAGGACGGCGACCAGCTTCCAGGGCTGGACGTCGCCGAGCGCGGGAATCTCGGCGAGCGGCGGGCCCCAGTCGCCGCCGAGCGTGATCGCGCGCACGGCGCCGCGATAGCCATGCGCCTCGTCGTAGCGCACAAGGCCGTCGACCAGCGCCTTGCGGGCCCATTGCTGCATCTGCGGGTCAAGCGTGGCGCGCACCGACAGGCCGCCCTCGTAAAGCTTCTTCTCGCCGTATTTGTCGAGCAGGTCGCGGCGCACCTCCTCGGCGAAGAAGCCGGCGGCGATCTCGTTGGGCTGCACCGAGCGCGGGCTGACGCCGAGCGGCTCGGCGCGGGCTTTTGGCCTCTTCGGCCGTAATGTATTTGCTCGAGNCATGCGCCCGATCACCCAGTTGCGGCGGTCGATCGCGGCCTGGGGATAGCGGAAGGGGTGATAGTTGTTGGGCCCCTTCGGCAGCGCGGCGAGATAGGCGACCTCGGCGACGCTCAGCTCATGCACCGACTTGTTGAAATAGTTCAACGCGGCGGCGCCGACGCCGTAATTGCCGAGGCCGAGGAAAATCTCGTTCAGGTAGAGTTCGAGAATCTTCTCCTTCGAATAGGCGGACTCGATGCGGAAGGAGAGCAGCGCCTCGCGCACCTTGCGTTCGAAGGAGCGCTCGTTGCCGAGCAGGAAGTTCTTGGCGACCTGCTGGGTGATGGTCGAGGCGCNCTGCGCGCGGCCGCCCTCGAACAGCACCTTGACGGCGCGCAGGATGCCTTCCGGATCGACGCCGTTATGCTCGTAAAAGTTCTTGTCCTCCGCCGAAATGAAGGCCTGCTTGAGCAGAGGCGGCATGGCGGCCGCGGGCAGGAACAGGCGACGCTCGCGCGCATATTCGGCGAGCAAGGCGCCGTCGCCGGCGTGGACGCGGGTCATCACCGGCGGCTCGTAATTCTTGAGCTGGGTGTAGTCCGGCAGATCCTGCGAATATTTCCAGAACACCGCGCCGATCGCCGCGGCGGCGATGACGAACAAAATGGCGCCCGTGGCGAACAGAAAACCAANAAGCCGTGTGATGGCGCGCATTCAGAAATCGCCTCAAAGAGCGTCGCGGACGTCTCCGCGGGGGCCATGCGCCCCATTGCAAGGGCCGCTTAGCGCAGTCGGCCCGGCGCCGTCACGCAAATTGCGGAGCGCCGAGTCGCTTCGCCCCAGCAATGTTGCCCGTTTACGACAATTTAACGGCGGACGCCCGGCCCTGCCCTTCAAACCTGTTCGAGCGGGGCACATGCGGGCGCCGTCACGGCGACGCCGCCGCGATCGGCCGAGCCGCGGCGCCGGGCGCGGCGGCGTCACGGGCGCGGGTCGGGACGGCGGCCGTCGCCATGAACGCGCGGATCGAATCGCTGACCGCCTGCGCGGAGCGGCNGCGCCATTCCGGCGACGTCATCGCTTTGACGTCCTTGTCGCTCGACAAATAGCCCAGCTCGATCAACACCGACGGCACGTCGGGCGCCTTGAGCACCTTGAAGCCCGCCGCGCGATTGGGGATGCGGTGCATGGTCGTCGCCTNTGACAGCCGGGCGACGAGGTCGCGCGAGAAGACGTTGGCGAAGGCGCGCGTCTCGCGACGCGTAAGATCGAACAGGATGTCGGCGACGTCGCCGGCGCTTTCGGCGGAATCGACGCCGGCGGCGCGGTCGGCGGCGTTTTCGCTCTCGGCGATGCGGGCGGCCTCGGCGTCGGAGGCGCGATCGGAGACGGTGTAAATGGTCGCCCCGGACACGCCCTGGGCCTGGCGCAACGAGTCGGCGTGGATCGACACGAACAGCGCCGCGTTGGCGGCGCGCGCGATGCGCACGCGCTCGTCCAGCGAAACAAAGACGTCGGCGGAGCGCGTCAGCACGACCTTGAAGCCGCCGTCGGCCTCAAGTTTGCGGGCCAAATCGCGCGCGAAATCGAGAACGACCGATTTCTCAAGCGTTTCCTGGTCGGCGAGCGCATGGGATATCGCGCCCGAATCGACGCCGCCGTGGCCTGGATCGATGACGACGACCGGCTTGTCCGAGGAGGCCGGCGAGACAGGCGCCGGCGTGGGCTCGCTCTCTTCGCACGNCGCAAGGTTGCGTCGCGCCGCGGCGCGGAAGGCCTCGCGCGTCTCCGGCGCGAGGGCGACGGTGAGCCTGGCCGGCCCGAGGCCATCGCGCGAAAACGTCGCGGCCTCCGCGCGAAGGATCTTCGCCGGCCGCGCCAAATCGATGACGACGCGGGTGCGGCCCGGGGAAAACTGGCCATAGCGGTAGGACGACACGAGGCCGCGGGCGGCAGAGCGGCGGTCGCCTTCGATGCGAAAGGCGACGTCGGGCGNCTCGACGACGACGCGGTCGGGATCGGCGAGAACGAAGGCTGAGACCTCGACGGCGCGAGAAAGGTCGAACTCGACCAGGGTCTCCTGCCCTTTTTCGACCAAACGGGCGTCGACCGCGACGGCCGCTTCCGCACGCGCCGGGGTTTCCGCGCGCGCCGGGCTTGCGCGGCGCCGGGCTGCGCCTGAGCGCCGAAGGGGGCGAGCGCCAGCGCGGCGGCCAGCGTCCAATCGCCGGCCAGGCGGCTTACCCGGAGGCGCAAGGCGCGCCGCCGAAGGGAGAATCCCGTTCGCATGACCCGACAGTCCGCCGCGAGGGTTAACGAAAGATTTCCGAACCGGCCGGAAACCTGCGGAATCTGCCACGCTGCGAGGACGTTCGCCGTGGCGCCCGCGCCACAGCGCATCGAAAACCTTGCGCAATACGACCCCTGACATTATGACTTAGGCGTCTGGAGTCGGCCCGACGACGGATGGACGCGGTCGCGCGAGAGCCGATCGGTCGACGTAGCGACGGTTTGCGTCGCGTGACTTTCCGCTCCGAGAGCCCTGTTCCGGGCGATCATGACGAGCAAAGCCGCGCATGAGCGTCGCGTCCGGGCCGAGTTCAGCGCTGGCGCCGCCTGCGGCGTCGTTTTCGCCGCATGCGGCGCTCCGTAAGGCACGCCGCAAATCGCGGCGTCCAAGAATTGGTCGTTCGCCCATGACGTTCGCCGCTGGAGGCCTGCCGGCCTCCGCCTCGCCCGCCTCCCGCTCCCGCGCCGCTTCGGCCGCGGACGGCGTGTCGGTCGGCGCGGCGTCGTCGCGTTCGGGCGCTCGCCCCTTCGAACTCCTGAACCGCGATCCGATCCTTTCGGCGCGGCGCAGGCCCTTCGTTTCACCCTTCTTCCACCCCTTATCGCCGCAGGGCGTCGCGCCGCCGCAATGGACGGTCCAAACAGGATCTGGCGCGCGCCATCTTCCGGCCGGCCCCTCGCGCCGCCGCGCTCGCCCTGCGCCTGAGAGTATTTCATGGCAGACAAAATGCTGATCGACGCCTCCCACCCGGAGGAGACGCGAGTCGTCGTCACGCGCGGCTCGCGCGTCGAGGAGTTTGACTTCGAGGCCGCCGACAAGAAGCAGCTTCGCGGCAACATCTATCTGGCCAAAGTGATCCGCGTGGAGCCCTCGCTCCAGGCGGCCTTCGTCGATTACGGCGGGAACCGTCACGGTTTTCTCGCCTTTTCGGAGATCCATCCCGACTATTATAAGATTTCTCCCGAGGAGCGCCGGGCGCTGCTTGAGGAAGTCTCGCGCGAGCAACGCAGCGAAGACGAGGAGACCGAGAAGGCGCGCCGCCGCAGCCGCCGCCGCCGCCGCGGCGAAGGCGAATCCCGCGCCGAGGAGAACGGCGCGCGCGTCGACGACGACGACGCTCCGGCGAAAGCCGGCGACGGCGCGTTCGAAGCGCCCGGCGCCGACGCCGCCGCGGAGAGCGACCATGCGGACTGGAGCGAGAGCGCCGTAAGCCTGGCGCCCGACGCGGCCGCCATCGAGACCGACGCGGCTCACCGCGATCCGACGGCCGACGCGCCGACGCAGGCGTCGCCAGCTGAGTCCGTCGCCGATCACGCTCCCGCCGCCGATCACGTTCCCGCGGACGCCCCGGCGCCCGCGATCGTCGAATCGCCGGCCTTCGACGACGCGGCGCCGTCGGCCGAGAGCGCGGCGCACAGCATCGCCAAGCCGGCGACCGCCGCGGCGACCTACGAACAGGATGACGAGATTTCGAACCGCGAAGGCGCTCATGCGTTCATGGAGCGCGCCGACGTCGCGGAGATCGAGACCGACGCCGCCTCCGGCGTCGAAGCCGTCGGGCGCGTTGAGGCGGGCGAGGACGAGGCGAAAGCGCCCGCGACCACCGAGGCCTCGGTGGTCGACGAGGACGAAGACGAAGACGAGGAGGATGAGGACGACGACGAGGACGGCGAGGACAAGCGAGCCCCGATCGAACAGATCGGCGGCGACGCGATGGACGAGACGCCGATGCGCCCGGTGCGCACCCGCCGCCAGTTCAAGATTCAGGAGGTCATTCGGCGCGGTCAGATCCTGCTCGTGCAGGTCGTCAAGGAGGAGCGGGCAACAAGGGCGCTGCGCTCACCACCTATCTGTCGCTTGCCGGCCGCTACTGGTGCTGATGCCCAACACCGCGCGCGGCGGCGGGTGTCGCGCAAGATCACCGACGGCGACGACCGCAAGCGCCTGAAGTCGATCGCGCAGGAGCTGGAGGTGCCCGAGGGCATGGGCGTCATCGTGCGCACCGCCGGGGCCTCGCGCACCAAGCAGGAAATCCGTCGCGACTTCGAATATCTGATGCGCATGTGGGAGACGGTGCGCGAGACGACGCTGCGCTCGACCGCGCCGACGCTGGTCTATGAGGAGGGCTCGCTGATCAAGCGCGCCATCCGCGACCTCTACTCCAAGGACATCGAGGAGATTTGCGTCGCCGGCCAGGACGGATATCGCGAGGCCAAGGAGTTCATGCGTCTGCTGATGCCGACGCACGCCAAATTCGTGAAGCTGTGGGCGGACGCGCAGCCGATTTTCGCGCGCAGCGGCGTCGAGAGCCAGCTCGACGGCATGTTCTCCAGCCATGTGACGCTGAAGTCGGGCGGCTATCTGGTGATCAACCAGACCGAGGCGCTCGTCGCCATCGACGTCAACTCAGGCCGCTCGACGCGCGAGCACAATATCGAGGACACCGCGCTGCGCACCAATCTGGAGGCCGCCGACGAGGTGGCGCGCCAGCTGCGCCTGCGCGATCTGGCCGGGCTGGTCGTCGTCGACTTCATCGATATGGAGGAGAACAAGAACAACCGCGCCGTCGAGCGCCGGATGAAGGACGCGTTGAAGAACGACCGCGCCCGCATCCAGATCGGCCGCATTTCGCATTTCGGCCTGCTGGAGATGTCGCGCCAGCGCATCCGCACCGGCGTGCTGGAGGGCTCGACCGTGCCCTGCCCGCATTGCATGGGCGCCGGCACGTTGCGCTCGACGCCGTCGATCGCGCTGCACGTGCTGCGCGTCGTCGAGGACGCGCTGATGCGCAACGCCGGCTACGACGTCATCGTGCGCACGCGCAGCGGCGTGGCGCTCTACATCCTCAACAACAAGCGCGCCAATCTGATCGAGCTGGAGCAGCGCTTCGGCGTCTGCGTGTTCGTCAAGAGCGACGACTCGCTGACCGGCGCCGTCTATCACGCGCTCGAACGCGGCGAGCCTTCGGTCGGCGCGCCGCCGCCGCCGCGCGGGCTGTCGGCCCAGCCGGAGCCGGTCGCCGAGCCGCTCGACGACGTCGATCAGGACGTCGAGGAGGAGGCCGAGGAGACCGAAGCGGAGGAGACGCAGGCCGAAGGCGAGACCGCCGACGAGGCGGAACGCAGCCGCCGCCGTCGTCGTCGCCGTCGCCGCGGGGCGCGGGGCCTCGACCATCGACGCGGACGCGCCGCAGCCCTCCGACGAGGCGCTGGGCGACCTCGTCGCCCTCGACGGGACGCGGGTCGCCGCGCCGGGCGAGGATGCGGAGGAGGAGAGCGCGGAGGCCGCCGGTTCGGGCGACGGCGAGGCGGAGGAGAGCGACGGCGCGCCACGCGAAGGCCGCAGCCGTCGGCGGCGGCGCGGGCGCGGCCGCAATCGCGCCGAGGGCGAGACCGCCATCGACGCCGAAGCGGAGGCCGAGCCGGCCGGCGCCTGGAGCGCGGCGACGGCGCCGCTGCACGACGAGGGCTTCTTGCAGGCCGAGGAGGCCGCGCCGGATGCGGAAGCGGTCGCCGAGGCGGGAATGAATGCGGGCGACGAGGCGGGCGAGGCGGCGGCTGGCGAGCCGAGCGCGGCCGAAGGCGTCGCCGGCGCGCCGGCCGAACCGGCGCCGAGCGCCGCGGCGCGCGAAAGCGAGGCGATCACGGCCGCCGACGCCAAGGTTGCGGACGTCAGGCTTGAGGACGCCAAGGCCGCCGAGGCGGAGACGCAGCGCCGTCGCGCCGAGGAACTGCCGGAAGCCCCGGTCCTGACCAAGCGCAGCGGCTGGTGGGCGCGCGCCAAAGCCAGCTTCACGGGCTCCTGAGCGCCGTGATTTGACCGCGTTCGCCTGCCAAGCACGCCGCTCGCCCGGCCGCCTTGGCGGGCGAGCGGCTCGCAGCCGCGCGCAGGGCGTCTCGCCCGGGCGGCCGCCAAACCCTTCCCCGCCGTGGCCGTCCGGCCGCGGCGTTCGATCTGGAGAAACGCATGCGTCTGGCTCACCTCGCGCGCAGCCTTCGCGGCGGCCGTTCTTCTCGGCGGCGCCTCGTCCGTCCTCGCCCAGGCGGCGGCGCCCGCGCCCGCCGCCGCGGCCGCGTCGAGCCTGTCGGCGGCGCAACGCAGCGACGTCGAGGGCGTCGTGCGCAGCTATCTGCTCACGCATCCGGAGATCATCAAAGAGGCGCTGATCGAGTTGCAGCGCAAGGAGAAGGCCCAGGAGGCGGCCGCCCGCGCGAAGATCGTGCAGGACCCCGCCAGCCGCCTGTTCGACTCGCCCCACCACGCCGTCGTCGGCAATCCCAACGGCAAGGTCACCGTGGTCGAGTTCTTCGATTACAATTGCGGCTTCTGCAAGCGCGCGCTCGACGATCTGGCCAAGCTGATCAAGGCGGAGCCAAATCTGCGCGTCGTGCTGAAAGACTTCCCGTGCTCGGGCCGAAATCGGTCGAGGCGGCGCAGGTGGCGATCGCCGCGCGCAAGCAGATCAAGGGCGACAAGTTCTTCGAGTTCCATCAGAAACTGCTGAACCAGAAGGGGCAGATCGGCCGCGCCGAGGGCTCGCCGTCGCCAAAGCGATGGGACTCGACATGACGAAGCTCGCCGCCGACATGGAGGACCCCTCCGTGCGCGAGGCGGTGGCCGAGACGATGCAGCTCGGCGATTCGCTCGGGCTGACGGGCACGCCGTCCTACATCGTCGGCAAGGAGGTCGTGATCGGCGCGGTCGGCTATGACGAGCGAAGCAGCATCTCGACGACGCCATGAAAAAGTGACGTCGAAAAAGCGACGTCGCGCCGCCGAAGCGAACGGCGCAGCTTGCCTGCGCCGCGGCGCGGATTAAACCATTGGACGAACGCCGCCGCGGACGAAACCGGGCGCCTCTTGAAGGAAGAGATTCGATCATGACGGACGGTTCCCCTCCAAGCCCGCCGCCGAGACGCCGGCGGCGTCGACCCTGCCGGGCGCGGCCGGCGTAGACGCGGCGCTGGTGCGCGAGCTGGCGCTGGTGCTGGGAGAGACGAACCTCACCGAGATCGAAATGCGCCGCGGCGACCTGCGCATCCGGGTGTCGCGCCAGACCTATGCGGCGCCGGCCGCGCACGCGGTCGCCGTCGCGCCCGCCCCGGCGGCGGCTCCCGCGCCCGCCGCGGCGAAGGCCGCCGCGCCGGCCGAGGCGGAGGAGGATTTCTCCTCGCATCCGGGGCTCGTCGCCTCGCCGATGGTGGGCACCGCCTATTGCCGGCCCAATCCGACGTCGAAGCCTTTCGTGGAGGTCGGCTCGAAGGTCGCCGCGGGCGACAAGCTTTTCCTCGTCGAGGCGATGAAGACCTTCAACGACGTCGTCGCGCACAAGGCCGGCACGGTGTCGCAGATCTTCGTCGCGGACGGTCAGCCGGTCGAATTCGGCCAGCCGATGCTCGTGATCGACTAAGCCGATGTTCGACAAAATCCTCATCGCCAATCGCGGCGAGATCGCGCTGCGCATCCTGCGCGCGGCCAANGGGCTCGGCATCGCGACGGTGGCGGTGCACTCCACCGCCGACGCCGACGCCATGCATGTGCGCCTCGCCGACGAGTCGGTGTGCATCGGGCCGCCGTCGGCGCGCGACTCCTATCTCAACATTCCCGCCCTCATCGCCGCCTGCGAAATCACCGGCGCCGAGGCCATCCATCCGGGCTACGGCTTTCTGTCGGAGAACGCGCGGTTCGCCGACATCTGCGCGGAGCACGACATCACCTTCATCGGCCCGTCGGCCGAGCATATCCGGCTGATGGGCGACAAGATCGAGGCCAAGCGCACCGCGATGCGGCTCGGCATCCCTTGCGTGCCGGGCTCGGAGGGCGGCGTCACCGACGACGACGAGGCGATGAAGATCGCCGTCGAGATCGGCTTTCCGGTTCTGGTGAAGGCGGCGGCCGGCGGCGGCGGGCGCGGCATGAAGGTGGCGCGCACGGCCGCCGACCTGTTCGACGCGCTGGCGACAGCGCGGGCGGAGGCGAGNGCCGCTTTCGGCGACGACGCCGTCTATCTTGAAAAGTTTCTCGAAAAGCCGCGCCATATCGAGATCCAGATTCTCGGCGACGGGCGCGGCAACGCCGTGCATCTGGGCGAACGCGACTGCTCCTTGCAGCGCCGCCATCAGAAAGTCTGGGAGGAGACGCCCTCCCCGGCGCTCAACGACGACCAGCGGCGCGAGATCGGCGAGATATGCGCCAAGGCCATGCGCGAGTTGAAATATTCGGGCGCGGGAACGATCGAATTCCTTTATGAGGACGGCAAGTTCTATTTCATCGAGATGAACACCCGCATCCAGGTGGAGCATCCGATCACCGAGAATGTGACGCGCATCGATCTGGTGCACGAGCAGATTAAGATCGCCGCCGGCGCNGGGCTGGGCCTCAAGCAGTCGGACATCACGTTCAACGGCCACGCCATCGAGTGCCGCGTCAACGCCGAGCATCCGGCGACGTTCCGGCCTTCGCCGGGCACGATCTCCTACTATCATCCGCCCGGCGGGCTCGGCGTTCGCGTCGATTCCGCGGTCTATCAGGGCTATGCGATCCCGCCGAATTACGACTCGCTGGTGGGCAAGCTGATCGTGCACGGGCGCACGCGCACCGAGGCGATGATGCGGCTGCGCCGCGCGCTCGACGAGTTCGTCGTCGACGGCATCGACACCACGCTGCCGCTGTTCCGCACGCTGGTGCGCAACGCCGACATCCAGAACGGCGATTACGACATTCACTGGCTCGAAAAATTCCTGGCCGACGGGGGCATGCGCGGCTGATCCGCGCGCCCTCGACACAGAGGCGGCTATGACGCGAGAGGCTGGACCATCGGTCGCGGCGATCCTGGATCGCGTGTGGTCGCTGACCGGGCTCGACCCGGCCGCGACGGCGGCGGTCGATCTGATCGGCGTCGAGCCGGTTCTGTCGTCCTCCTTCCGCGTCGACGCGCTGGCGCAAGCGGCCGTGGCGGCGCAGGGGCTCGCGGCGGCGGCGCTGCATGGCGCGCGCGGNGGACCGGCGCAGCGCGTGAGCGTCGACATCCGCGCGGCGTCGGCGGAATTCCGCAGCGAGCGGCTGCTCAGGATCGACGGCGGGCCGGCGCCGGTGTGGGACGCGCTGGCGGGGCTCTATCGTTGCGGCGACGGGCGTTTCGTGCGGCTGCACACGAATTTTCCGCATCATCGCGAGGGAATCGTCCGGCTGCTGCGCTGCCCCGACACGCGCGAGGGCGTCGCGGCGGCGCTGGAGGGCTGGCGGGCGGAGGCGTTCGAGACGGCGGCGACGCAGGCCGGGCTGGTCGTGGCGATGGCGCGGCGCTTCGAGGAATGGGACGCGCATCCGCAAGCGGCGGCGCTGGCCGCGCTTCCGACGTTCGAAGTGACGAAGATCGGCGACGCGCCGCCCAAGCCTGCCGCCGCCGCGCGGCCGGCGGCNGGGCTGCGCGTGCTCGATCTGACCCGCATCATCGCCGGGCCGGTCGCNGGGCGCGTGCTGGCGGGGCATGGCGCGGAGGTTCTCGCCGTCACCGCGCCGCATCTGCCTTCGGTGTTCCCGCTGGTGGTCGACAGCGGTCGCGGCAAACGCCAGACGGCGCTGGACCTGCGCGACGAAGGCGGCCGCGCGGCGCTCGTCGCGCTGCTGCGCTCGGCCGACGTGTTCGTGCACGGCTACCGGCGCGGCGGGCTGGCGGCGCTCGGGTTTTCGGACGAAGCGGCGCGAGCGATCAACCCCTCGATCGTCGTGGCGCAATTGTCGGCCTATGGCCGGCTCGGACCCTGGGCGTCCAAGCGCGGCTTCGATTCCCTGACGCAGACGGCGACCGGACTCAACTTCGCCGAGGCCGACGCCTTCGGTGAGTCGACGCCGCGGCCCCTGCCCTGTCAGGCGCTCGATCATGGCGCGGGCCATTTGCTGGCGGCGGGGATTATGGCGGCGCTGGCGCGGCGGGCGCGCGAGGGCGGCGCGTGGAAGGTGGAGATTTCGCTGGCGCAGGTCGGGGCGATGCTGCGCGGGCTCGGCCGGGCGGAGCCTCTGAGGGCGGCGGCNCCGGACGACGCGCCGTATCTGGAGGACGCGGACAGCGGGTTCGGGCGATTGACGGCGGCGCGGCCGGCGGCGCGCCTGTCGCTGACGCCGCCGCGCTATGACGAGCCGGCCGCCCCGCTCGGCGCGCATCCGCCGGTCTGGCGCGCGTCGTGATGCGGTTTTCGATCACGCCCGAAGTCGTGTTGAAGGCCTATTCCGTCGGTCTGTTTCCAATGGCGGATTCGGGCGAGGACGAAGCCCTTTACTGGGTCGACCCGGAGATGCGCGGCGTGTTTCCGCTGGACGGGCTGGTGGTGTCGCGCAGCCTCGCCAAAACGGTGCGCTCGGATCGCTTCGAGATCGCCGTCGACCGTGATTTCGACGCTGTGATCGAGGGCTGCGCGCGGCGCGGCGACGGCGGCGGGCTGGAGCGAACCTGGATCAACCCGGAGATCCGGCGCCTGTATCGCGCGCTTTTCGAGCGCGGCTATGTGCATACGGTCGAGGCCTGGGCCGACGGAGCGCTGGCGGGCGGCCTCTACGGCGTGGCGCTACGCGGCGGCTTTTTCGGCGAGNNCATGTTCCACCGCGCCCGCGACGCCTCGAAAGTGGCGCTGACGCATCTCGTCGCGCGGCTGCGGCTCGCCGGCTATCAGCTTCTCGACGCGCAATTCGTGACCGAGCATCTGGCGAGCCTCGGCGCGGTCGAGATTCCGCGCGCGGTCTATCGGGAGCAGCTGACGCATGCGATGTCGGCGCGCCCGAGTCGAGACGCCTTCGCGCCTGAGCTGGTGACCAGCGGCGCTCAGGCGCTGGGGGCGTTGAAGACGCGGGAGGAGCGGATCAATCCCTGACGATCTCTCGCGCGGGGCCGGAATTGGTCGGGAAGAACGAGCGCGTGGGTTGCCGCGGCTGCGCCGGAACCGGCGGCGGCAAGGCGGCCGGCGCCGAGGCGGTCGAGGGGCGTTGACGCGGCGCGTTAGGCTTGAGCGCCTTCGCAGGCGCGTCGGGATCGACGCCCGCGCCCGGGGCGAAGCCGGGCGTCGGGCCGGAGCGGATCGGCTCGTCGAAACCTGGCGTCTTGTCGCCCGCGGAGGCGACCGGCGTCTCCTTGATCACCTGCTGACCGCCCTTGCAATCCGTCAGCCAGACGTCGAACACGGGATGTTCGACGGCGTGCAGGCCGGGGCTGGCCGCGAACATCCAACCGCCGAAAATGCGCTTGTAGTCGGAAGGCTTGCCGGAGCCGACGTCGTCGACCTCGACGAAGGCGTCGGTTTGCGGCGCCTCGGTGGGCGGACGCGTGTAGCAGACACGCGGCGTCACCTGAAGCGCGCCGAACTGCACCGTTTCGTCGATCTGCACGTCGAAGGGCATGATGCGGCCGGTGATCTTGTCGAGTCCGGCGAAAACCGCGGTGGGATGCTTGATCTTGTCGGCGCGCGCCGGCGCGATCGCGACGGAAAGGCCAAGGGCGGCCAAACCGGCGGCCAGCGCGCTGGTCGGCAGACGTCCGCAAAGAGGGAAAAGCATCAAGGCCGCGTCGTCCTGTCTTCGGCGAAACGCCTGCTGCGGCAGGCCCGTGTCCCTACCCGCGACTCGCTCGGCGCGCAAGCCGGGCGCGGGGGAGGCGGCACAGAGCCGGCGCATAACGGCGGTTTTACGATGGTCCGGCGCCGTCGCGCGAAAAAGGCGACGGCGTCGCCTTCGCGCCTGCGCCGCGCGCGGCGGACGATCAGGGCGTCCAGGCCTCGTAGTCGCCCGTGGCGGGCGGACGCACGCCGGTGTTCAGCGTGGAGCCCTGCGGGCGATAGGCGTTCGGCGTTCCGGTTTGATTCGGAACCCAGGCCATCTCCCAGGGCTTGGTCCTGTAGGCCTCCTTGGTCGGCGGCGTGTCGGTGACATGGCGCAGCCAGCCGTTCCATTCCGGAGTGACGGCGGAGGCCTCGACCTGACCATTGAAGATCACCCAGCGCCGCTCGAAACCGAGCGCCGGGTCGATCTTGCCGCCGGCGGTGCGATAATATTTGTTGCCCAGCGCGTCCTCGCCGACGAATTCGCCGAAGCGCCAGGTGTGCAGGCGGGTGCCGAGAGTCTGCCCGTTCCACCAGGTGAGGAACTGCAACACGAAATTCATGAAGCCGGACTTTTCGCTCATCTCTCGCATCCCTGCGGGCGGAGTCGGACGCGCCGCGCGCGGCCGGACTATGGCGAGGCGCGGCGCGCCTGTCCAGAGAATCGGCGTTTCGGGAATCGCCGACGAAGGTCGCAGGCGCGCTCGGATTTCGGCGTCGGGGCGACGCGCGGCGGCCCGCACGCGATCCACAGCCCTGTGGGTAAACGAACCTTAACGATTTGAGTCGCGATCGGCTAAGATCGACGGAACGCCGCGCGGCCGGGAAATCCGATCTTGAATCCGTCGCTTGCGGGCGTCAGCCCACGCCCTCGAAATGCGGCGCCCGCCACTACATGTAGGGAAGCGCGTCAAGCGAAATACTAATTCTTGACGCGCCCGTGGCCTGCGAGTCAGGGTCTGACCACTGGCGGGGCTGACGGCGAGAACGCGGCCCGGCGCGGAAGCATTGCCATCAACGAACAACAGGGCGGCGGGCTGACCCGAGGCAGTCGGGGGACAGGCTCGTTATGGGGATCAGCATGCGGATCGAGCGGCGTTACACCAAGGCGGGACAGTCTGCTTACGCGGACATCGAATTTCGCACCGGAAAGAGCGAAATCCGAAATCCCGACGGGTCTGTGGTCTTCAANGCCAACGACATCGACGTTCCGGCGGCGTGGAGCCAGGTCGCCGTCGACGTGCTGGCGCAGAAATATTTCCGCAAGGCCGGCGTCGCCAAAGCGCTGAAGAAGGTGGAGGAGAACAAGGTTCCCTCCTTCCTGTGGCGCTCGATTCCCGACGAGGCGGCGCTCGCCGCGCTGCCCGANAAGGAGCGCTTCGGCGGCGAGACCTCGGCCAAGCAGGTGTTCGACCGGCTCGCCGGCACGTGGACCTATTGGGGCTGGAAGGGCGGTTATTTCGACGCCGAGGAGGACGCGCAGGCCTTCTTCGACGAGCTGCGCTTCATGCTGGCCAAGCAGATGGCCGCGCCCAACTCGCCGCAATGGTTCAACACCGGCCTGCACTGGGCCTATGGCGTCGACGGCCCCGGCCAGGGCCATTTCTACGTCGATCCCTTCACCAAGGAGCTGGTCGCCTCGGGCTCCGCTTATGAGCATCCCCAGCCGCACGCCTGCTTCATCCAGTCGGTCGCCGACGACCTCGTCAACGAGGGCGGCATCATGGATCTGTGGGTGCGCGAGGCGCGCCTGTTCAAATATGGCTCGGGCACCGGCTCGAATTTCTCGGCTCTGCGCGGCGACGGCGAGAAGCTGTCGGGCGGCGGGCGCTCCTCTGGCCTGATGAGCTTCCTGAAAATCGGCGACCGCGCGGCGGGCGCGATCAAGTCGGGCGGCACGACGCGGCGCGCGGCCAAGATGGTCGTCGTCGACGTCGATCATCCCGACATCGAGACCTATATCGACTGGAAGGTGAAGGAGGAGCAGAAGGTCGCCNNGCTCGTCACCGGCTCGAAGATCGTCAAGAAGCACCTCAAGGCGATCATGAAGGCCTGCGTCAACTGCGAGGGGCCGGGCGACGATTGCTTCAATCCCGAGCGCAATCCGGTGCTCAAGCGCGAGATCAAGCTGGCGCGCCGCTCCGAGGTGCCCGACAGCGTCGTCAAGCGCGTCATCCAGTTCGCCAAGCAGGGCTACACCGCGATCTCGTTCGACACCTACGACACGGATTGGGACTCGGAGGCCTACCTCACCGTCGCCGGCCAGAACTCGAACAACTCGGTGCGCGTCACCGACGAGTTCCTGCGCGCTGTCGAAGAGGATCGCGACTGGAGCCTCACCCGCCGTCTCGACGGCAAGGTCTCCAAGACGCTGAAGGCGCGCGATCTGTGGGAGAAGATCGGCGAGGCGGCGTGGCAGTCGGCCGATCCCGGCCTGCAATACCACACCACCATCAACGACTGGCACACCTGCCCCGCCTCGGGGTCGATCCGGGCGTCTAACCCGTGCTCGGAATACATGTTCCTGGACGACACCGCCTGCAACCTCGCCTCGCTGAACCTGCTTCAGTTTCGCGACCCCGACAGCAAAGCGTTCGACGTCGCCAGCTACGAGCATGCGACGCGGCTATGGACGGTGGTGCTCGAAATCTCGGTGATGATGGCGCAGTTCCCCTCGCGCGCGATCGCGGAGCTGTCCTATCGCTACCGCACCCTGGGCCTTGGCTACGCCAACATCGGCGGGCTCCTGATGTCGTCGGGCATCGCCTATGATTCCGACGCCGGCCGCGCGATCTGCGGCGCCTTGTCGGCGATCATGACGGGCGTGTGCTACGCGACCTCCGCCGAAATGGCCAAAGAGCTCGGCCCCTTNCCCGGCTATGCGCCCAACGCGGAGCATATGCTGCGGGTGATGCGAAACCATCGCCACGCCGCGCGCGGCGACGTGTCGGGCTACGAGCAGGTTTCGGTGCCGCCGGTGCCGCTCGATCATGCGGCGGTGAAGGCGGCGGGGCCGGCCTATGCGGCGCTGTCCGACCATGCCCGGCAGGCGTGGGAGCATGCGGTGACGCTCGGCGAGCGCCACGGCTACCGCAACGCGCAGACCACCGTCGTCGCGCCCACCGGCACGATCGGCCTGGTGATGGATTGCGACACCACCGGCATCGAGCCCGATTTCGCGCTGGTGAAGTTCAAGCTGGCCGGCGGCGGCTATTTCAAGATCATCAACCGCGCCGCGCCCGAGGCGCTGCGGGCTCTGGGCTATGGCGAGGCGCAGATCGCCGAAATCGAGGCCTATGCGGTCGGACACGCGTCGTTGCGGCAGGCGCCGGGCGTCAATCACACGACGCTGCGCGCGCGCTTCACCGACGAGAAGCTGNNGAGCAGCCGAAAGGCGCTGGCGGGCGCCTTCGACATCAAGTTCGTGTTCAACAAGTGGACGCTGGGCGAGGATTTCCTGACCGGCGCGCTCAAGGTTCCGGCCGAGAAGCTCAACGATCCGTCCTTCGAGCTGCTGGCCTTCCTCGGCTTCTCGAAGGCGGAGATCGAAGCCGCCAACGTGCACGTTTGCGGGGCGATGACGCTGGAGGGCGCGCCGCATCTGAAGAAGGAGCATTACGCCGTCTTCGATTGCGCCAATCCGTGCGGGCGCACGGGCAAGCGCTATCTGTCGGTGGAGAGCCACATCCGCATGATGGCGGCGGCGCAGCCCTTCATTTCGGGCGCGATCTCCAAGACCATCAACATGCCCAACGACGCCACCGTCGAGGACTGCAAGGACGCCTATATGCTGTCCTGGCGGCTCGCGCTGAAGGCCAACGCGCTGTATCGCGACGGCTCGAAGCTGTCGCAGCCGCTCAACAGCCAGCTCATCGCCGACGAGGACGACGCCGACGAGGACGCGCTCGACGAGGTGCTGNNGCCGCCTNNCCTCCCCGCCCGCGCGACGCAGGTCGCCGAGAAGATCGTCGAGCGCATCGTCGAGCGCATCGAGCGCCGCCGCGAGCGCGAGAAGCTGCCCGACCGGCGCACCGGCTACACCCAGAAAGCGGTGGTGGGCGGACACAAGGTCTATCTGCACACCGGCGAATATCGCGACGGGCGGCTCGGCGAGGTGTTCATCGACATGCACAAGGAAGGCGCCGCCTTCCGCTCGTTGATGAACAATTTCGCGATCGCGATCTCGCTCGGCCTTCAGTATGGCGTGCCGCTCGACGAATATGTCGAGGCCTTCACCTTCACGCGCTTCGAGCCGGCCGGCTTCGTGCAGGGCAACGACGCGATCAAGAACGCGACGTCGATCCTCGACTATGTGTTCCGCGAGCTGGCGATCTCCTATCTCGGCCGCCACGATCTCGCGCATGTCGCGCCCGACGACATCGGTCACGACGTCCTCGGCAAGGGCTCGCACGAGGGCCGCGCGCCGGAGGCGGCGACGCAGGTCGTCTCCAAGGGCCTGCTGCGCTCCAAAACCGACAAGCTGATGCTGGTGCGTCATGGCGCGGCCGAAACGAGCGCGCCGACGACGGCTATCCTCGGCTCCGGCGTCATGGCGTTGGCCACGCAAGGCGCCACCGCCCTGAAGGCCGACACGCGGTTCGAAGAGGCGGCGGCGGAGGTCGGCAAGGCCGATCTTGCGGCCCTGCCCTTCAAGGAAGCCAAACCCGTCGCCAAAGAGCGCGACGTCGAGGCCGACCGTCGGGCCGAGGCGCGCATGAAGGGCTATGTCGGCGAGGCGTGTCCGGAATGCGCCAACTTCACGTTGGTGCGCAACGGCACGTGTCTGAAGTGCGACACCTGCGGCGGCACGACGGGTTGCTCGTGACCCCGCTCGCGGCCGCGATCTGAGTTGAACGTCGTGCGGCGCCGGGCGGGTTCGCCCGGCGCCGTTTCGTTTGGCGGCGCGTCGCCCGGGCGCGCACGCCTCGCCGTGCGCGAGACGAAGCGGCCTCTTGCAAACCGGCGGGGCGCGCATACTTTCTCGCCGGGCCGAATGGCGGCTCGACGAGGGCATGATCCATGAACAAGTTTTTCGCGCTTCCGGCCGCCGCCGTGCTGTCGCTGGCGATGGTCGCGGCGGCGCCGCAGCAGGCTCTGGCCAAGGGCTGCATCAAGGGCGCCATCGTCGGCGCCGCCGCCGGTTACGCCGCAGGCCACACGATTCTGGCGCCGCCGGCGGCTGCGTGGCAGGCCGCGCGCTCGCGAAGAAGCAGGACGCCGACCGGCTGCGCCAGCAGCAGGAACAGATCCAGCGCGACCACGGCTATGGGCGCAATCAGCCCGGCGGCGCGATCATCAAAGGGCCGGCGACGCCGATCTCCGTCACGCGCTGAGACAAGCCACGAAAAACGAAGGCCCGGCGCGCCGCCGGGCCTTATTTTCTTGCGCGCCGCGGCGATCGTAGACGCTCGCCCCGTCGCGGCGATCCGAAGCAGGAACGGGCGCCGCGAAGGCGCCCGCCGGCATGGTCTTGATCGAGCGAGAGTCAGAATCTCCAGTCGAGCGTGGCCGCGACGCGGTGGAAATGCGGGCTCGGGCGGGTGTAATAGGGGCCGGCGTTGTAGCGACNCGGAGGCGAGCCTTTGCCGACGCCGGTGAAGCGATAGTCGAGCCCGACGGACAGATTGTTTGTGATCGCATAGGCGACGCCGACGCCGATCGCGCCGCCGACATAGGTCCTGTTCTTCGTGTTGCGGCCGTCGACGTCCGGGATGGTCAGGCTATATTTGTTGTCGACAAGAGCCACGCCGGCGGATCCGTAGACCAGCAGACGGTCCCATGCGTAGCCCGCGCGCAAGCGCAACGACGCGTCCCAGGCGACCTTCGATCGGCCATAGGCCCATTCTCCCGGCAGCAGCGTCGTCGTGAGGGAGCGCTTGGCGGAGTCGGCGTTGACGTCGCCGACGACGCCGAAGACGAAGGGCGAACCCGCCGCCTGCCAGTCATAGCCAAGGCGAAGGCCGACAAAGGCGCCNNGCGAACGCCCAGGTCGCCGACATTGGCGAGGCGCCAGCGATAATCGAAGACGCCGACGCGATCCTTGGCGCCCCATCCAGCCGGCCTGAAGACCGACATAGAAGCCCGTCCAGTTATAGGCCACGGGCGCGACCATCATCGGCGCCTTTCGGGTCGGCAGATCGGCGGCGCTCGCCGGCGCGGAGAAGACGGAGACGGCGAAAAGCACGCCGCCCGTCGCGATGGCGGAAAAGGTTTTCANTGGAATGCCCTCTTGATAAAAACAGAAATATTTCAGGCAAATAAAACTCGTTTTCAAAGCTTCGATCGTCGCTCCCGCAATTTTTCGCCCGCATGTCGCCTTTCGGTCACATGCCTCTATAGCCGGGGTTGGCGACGATTGCCGACGCGACGGGCGCGTCGCCGCGGCCTTTCCAATCGATTGTCTCGTCAGACCAACGATTAGCAGGACAACATCCGCGACGATGCGGATCGAGACGCTCGGTCCGCTAGGTTCGCGGCGCGCCCGGCGAGCCGGCGGCGGCGACGCCCGAGGCGCCTTGAGAGAGCGACGCTTTCGACGCCTTGGCGTCGGCAGGCGGCTCAGGCGGCGGCGCGCCGCCCTGCGAGACGCGGGCGGCGACCTGGTCGATCACATCGCCGGCGACCACGGCGGCGGCGGCGCCGGCGGCGCGATCGGTCTGGCTGACGACGTAAAACAGGCGCTGAGGATAGCGGAAGCCTTGCGCCTGCGTGTCGGGGAAGGGTGGCCAATCGTGATCGGCGCGGATTGGCCGCGCCGCCAGATCGAGCAGCGCTTCAAGGCGCGGGCGCGGCAATTCGTGGTCGGGGCCGGCGAACACCATATAGCGTCCCTCGAAACCGCAGGCGGCTCTCGGGCAGCGCCAGAGCGCGATCGGCGTCAATTCAGGCTCGGCGTCGTGCAGGCGCTTGGCGAGGCCCTTGTCCTCCTCCGCCCGCCAGGGCGCGCCTGGCCCGAGCGCGCGGGTGTTGCGGGCGATGGCGATGTCCACGCCGCCGCGCTTGGCGGCGACGACGCGCGGGAGCACAAATCCGACCACGACGAAGGCCGCCGCGCCGACCACTGCGAACTGAACGCTCTTGCTGACCACGCCGGCACCCCAGGGCATAGGCTGCCGATGATGGCGCAGAATGGTTCATGCTTCGTTTCCGCCGGCGACGTTAGTCGCGGACGGCGTCGCGCATCGGCTCGGGCGTGGGCTCGGCGACGGTCGGCGCCGGTTCGGCGGCCTCGACAGGCCGCGGCGGCGGGTGGGCGCGCGCGCGAGCGTCTTGCGCGTCGCGCGCTTCTCCCGGACGGGCGCCGGCGCGTCGTCTCGCTGCTCATCCGCGGACGCCGCCCGGGGCTTGCGACCGACGGCGGGAATGGCGGCGACGGCGTCGACCGCAGACGGCTCGGCCGCATAGGCCGTTTGCCCCGGAGCGGATTCGACAGGTTCGCGCGGGCGCGAAGCGGTCTGCTCACGCGTCGCGGCGGTCGGCTGCGCAAGCGCGGTCGCCGAGGCCGCGCCGGATCGGGCGGTGCGCATGCGATCGAGCAAGCCGAGGCGTTTGGCGGCGTAGTAGTAGCCCCCGGCGTAGTAGCGCACCGCCCTGTCCTCGTCGCCGCGCGCGACGATGTAGGCGTTGGCGAGATAAGGCACGGCGTGACGCATGTTGACGTCGGGATCGAGCAATCCCTGAGCGCCGCCGGCGTAGCCCATGCCGCGGGCGGTGCCGAGCTTGATTTGCATCAGCCCGTAATTGCCCTTGGAGACGACGCCGGGGTTGTAGCGGCTCTCGCGCATGATGATGCGATGGATCAGGCGCTCCGGAACGCCGTGCTGGCGCGCGTAACGAGCGATCATNNCGGCGCATAGGCGGGCNNGGCGGCCCGCCGCGGCGGCCGGCTGAACGCAGAGCGCGCCCAAGCAGGCCAATGCCGCGAGCGCCGCGCGGCGCGCGCGCGAGGAGGGCGCCGATCCCTCGAAACTCCCTTCGCCGAACCTTGAGCGGGCGCCGGAATGCGATTGGGTCATAGGCTGTCGACGCTCCCTTTCCGTCGCGCCCTACCCGCCGAATGCGGCGAAGGCGAGGCCAAGGCGGGCTGGGGCGCGCCCGGCCTTGTCTCGCGGACGCGCCAAGGCGCCGCGTCGCGGCCCCGCCCTCGCCTGTCGTGGGATCAGGCGAATTCGATGATCACGGCGTCGACGGCGAGAGAGTCGCCGACCTTCGCCTTGACGGATTTGACGGTGGCGTCGCGCTCGGCGCGAAGCACGTTCTCCATCTTCATCGCCTCGACGATGCAGAGCTGCTCGCCGGCCTTCACCTCCTGCCCGTCGACCACCATGATCGCCTTCACGAGGCCAGGCATGGGGCAAAGCAGAACCTTGGAGGTGTCGGCGGCCTTCTTCTCCGGCATCAGACGCGCCAACTCGCCCTCGCGGCGGGTGTAGACGCGGGCCTCCACCGAAACGCCGGAATGGTCGATGCGCCAGCCGTTCATGATCGGGCGGATCTGGGCGGCGTAGCGCACGCCGTCGATCAGCCCGACCCAAACGTTCTGAACGGGCGTCCAGTCGGAGGCGACGACATGGGCGTGGCCGCCGTCGAACTGGACGCGCAACCCTTCTTCCGATTCCTGCAAGGTCGCGTCGACGAAGTCGGGCCCGAGCTGGATGGTGCGTTCCTTGTCGCGCGAATACCAGCGCGGCGGACGCATCTGGTTGGAGATTTCGCGACGGCGGCGGCCGACGACGAAGTCGACATGGGCGGCGACGGCGGCGACGCGATGGGCGGCCTCGCCCTCGGCGCTGCGCGCCTGGAAGCCTTCCGGGAACTCCTCGGCGATGAAGCCGGTCGACAGCGCGCCCGCCTTCCAGCGCGGATGATCCATCAGCGCCGCCAGGAACGGGATGTTGTGGCGAATGCCGTCGATGTAAAACTGGTCGAGCGCGCGGGCCTGGGCCTCGATCGCCTCGGCGCGGGTGGGCGCGTGCGTGACGAGCTTGGCGATCATCGGATCGTAATAGATCGAAATCTCGCCGCCCTCATAGACGCCGGTGTCGTTGCGCAGCGTGACGGCGCCCTCGGTCTTCTCCTCCGGCGGGCGGTATTTCACGAGGCGGCCGGTCGAGGGCAGGAAGTTGCGGGTCGGGTCTTCGGCATAGATGCGGCTTTCGACCGCCCAGCCGGAGAGCTTCACGTCCTCCTGCTTGATCGACAGAACCTCGCCATAGGCGACGCGGATCATCTGCTCGACGAGGTCGACGCCGGTGATCAGCCNGGTGACCGNGTGCTCGACCTGAAGACGGGTGTTCATTTCGAGGAAGTAGAAGCTCTTGTCCTGCCCGGCGACGAATTCGACGGTGCCGGCCGAGTCGTAGTTCACGGCCTTGGCGAGGGCGACGGCCTGCTCGCCCATCTTGCGGCGCGTCGCCTCGTCGAGCAGCGGCGAGGGCGCCTCCTCGATCACCTTCTGGTTGCGGCGCTGGATCGAGCATTCGCGCTCGCCCAGATAAATCGCGTTGCCGTGCTTGTCGCCGAGGACCTGAATCTCGATGTGGCGCGGGTTGACGATGAATTTCTCGACGAAGACGCGGTCGTCGCCGAAGGAGGACGCCGCCTCGGACTTGGCGCGGGCGAAGCCGTCGGCCACCTCCTCGCGGGTGTAGGCGATGCGCATGCCCTTGCCGCCGCCGCCGGCCGAGGCCTTGATCATCACCGGATAGCCGATCTCGTCGGCGATCTGGACGGCGTGGTCGGGGCTCTCGATCACGCCGAGATAGCCCGGCACGGTCGAGACCTTGGCGGCGTTGGCGAATTTCTTCGACTCGATCTTGTCGCCCATCGCCTCGATGGCGCGCACGTTGGGGCCGATGAAGACGATGCCGTTGGCCTTCAGCGCCTCGGCGAAGGCCGCGCGCTCGGACAGGAAGCCGTAGCCCGGATGCACCGCCTCGGCGCCGGTCTGCTTACAGGCCTGAACGATCTTGTCGATGATCAGATAGGATCNGGCCGCCGGCGCGGGGCCGATATGGACGCGCTCGTCCGCCATTTCGACATGGAGGGCGTCGCGGTCGGCGTCCGAATAGACGGCGACCGTCTTGATGCCCATCTTGCGCGCCGTCTTGATGACGCGGCAGGCGATCTCGCCACGGTTGGCGATGAGGATCTTGCGAAACATCCGGGCCCCGCTTTCAAAATTCTGGCGCGTTTTAGGCCAGCGCGAGCGGAGGTCCACACGACCTTTCGCGTATGCGCCGCCGCGCCGGGAGCCGTGGCGCGACGTCGGGAGACGGGGATAACCCCGCTTTCAGGCCACCAGACCGAGCGTCGCAGGGCGACCGAGCGCGCCAGGCGGGCGCGGACTGCGGCGACGAACCACAGCGGCAGGCGGTGCGCCTCGGCGGCGACGTCGGCGAGCGCGCCAAGCGCGGCCGGCGTGGCGCAACGGTCCGCCATCGCGATCAGCCATTCGCCTTGCGCCTCGTTGACGACGCCGGTCGGACGCGACTGCCACACCATGTGATCCGTCACGGCGTCGATGAAAAACGGCGTCCACTCGTCGCATTTGGGCGCGGGAGAGGCCTCGATGGCGACGAGCGCCTCGATCTCGGCGCGGCTGAGGCCGCCCGCCTCCTCGACCAGGGCGCGCAGCGCGCCATGTCGGCGGCGGCGACGCCGCAAGCGACGAGGCGCATTAAAACGGCCTTGCGGGCGACGTCGCTCGCGGCGGGTTCGAGCGCCTGAAAATCGGTCTCGACGATGGATTCGAACGCTTGCATGTTTGACCCCTGTTCGACGACGCGGCCGGTTGCTCCGGCTTTCATGTCGAAGAGGATGCGCGCGGCGACTTACCGAGACCTGAACGCGATCGGGTTGATTCGCTTCAACCTTATCAAGGCTTCAACAGCATCTTACGGCGCGCTTAACATCCCGGCGGCGCGCGAACGCAAGGCTCGCGTCATCGGCCGCTCCAGCATCGCGTAGAGCGCGAGCCCGGCCACGCAGCTGAGCGCAAGCGCCGTCGGAATGAAGGCCCAGGCGGGAGCCCCGGAACCGACCAGCTTCGACCACAGTTCGCGCGACGCGCGAATGACGAAGGNGTGGACGAGGTAGAGGCTGTAGGACGCGTCGCCCAGCGAATGCGCCGCGCGCAAGGCCAGGCCCTCGCCGCGCGGCTGCGGGCCGAGCGCGGCCGCCGCGACGATCAACGCCGCCGGCCCGCCCGAGAGGAGAAAGCCCGGCCAAGGCACGCGGCCCCTGGTCGGATCCAGCCATACGGCCGCCGCGACCCNCGCGACGGCCAGAGCGGCCGCCGCAAAGAGGCTCAGCCGCGCCCCTGACAGACGCAAGGCGCCGATCCACAGACCGAACAGAAACTCGATCAGCAGCCCATCCGTCCAGGTGAAGGCGATCGGTCGCGCAGGAGTCAGGTCACGCCCCAGCCAGACAAGGAGCGACAGCCCAGCGGTGAGCGCGACGAAAGCGGCGCGGCGCGGGAGCGTCATCGCCAGCGCGAAGCAGAGGTAGAAAAACATCTCGTAATTGAGGGTCCACCCCTGCCCGAGCGCGGGGCGAATCTCGCCGTTCGCGCGCGCGGNCGGAATGAACAGAAACGACGCCACAGGCAGCCAAAGGCCGCCAAGCGGCACGTTCATCAACGCCGGAGCCAGCGCCGCGCCTGCGATCACCGCGACCGTCAGGACCCAATAGAGCGGCGCGATTCGGATGAAGCGCCGCAGCAAGAAGCGCGCGGGCGCGCCGGGCTNCCCGAAGCCGCGCGCGGAGATCGCCATCACCAGGCCAGAAATCACGAAAAACAGGTGGATGCCGAAGGTCCAATCGAAAATCAGCCCAAGTTGCGTCGTCGCCTGCCCGAAACGGGTCGCGACGGCGTCGGCGTCGAAGGCGGCGTGGGTGAAGACGACCATCAGCGCGGCGACGGCGCGCAGGGCCTGAACGGGAATGAGTCTGTCGGACATGAGTCTTTCGGACATGACGCTTTTCATCGACGGGACGCCTTCACTAGCCGATCATGGCCAAGACTGCGACGGCGGGCACGTTGCGGATGGCGTGACGTAGGATAGGATGGGACGGGGGCCTAGAGGAGGACGCGATGAACAGACGCGGATTTTTGACCGGACTTCTGGGTTTCGGGGCCGCCGCAACCTTCTTCGGCGTCGCGGCTGAGGCTGAAGCCGCTCCGCTCTCGCCCAAATCGCTCGACGCGGCCGCCGCCGCGATCGACGCCGTCCCCGGCGACGCCGCCGGCGTCGAGACCGAAAATCAGTATTGGTATTATCGTCGACGGTATTGGCGCCCGCGCCGTGTGTATTACCGCCGCCGCTATTGGCGCCCGCGTCGCGTTTACTACTACCGGCCGCGGCGGCGCTTCTATCGTCGCCGCATGTTCTATCGCTACGGCTGGTGACGAAGCGAGGGGCCGGAGCCCGTCGCAGCTTTCGGCTAAGGCTCCATGCCGACGCGTGGTCGATCGCAGGGAGGCCTTCGGGCGAAATCGATCCCTCCAAACCGCCGGGGGCCGCCTTTGGGCATAGCGCCCCCTGAAGCGGAGACGTTCAAGCGCCCGGCCTCGGCCGGGCGTTTTCGTCAAAACGGCGACGGCGGCTATGCAGCGCCGCAAAGACATGTTGGCGACGACGCGTGTTGAACTCGCCGTCGGCGGACGGCATGTGTCGGGACATCTGGTTCTAGAGAGGTCCCGAATGCTTGATCGCTATACACCTTACGCGCTCGCCTTGTTGCGCATCGTCGCCGGTCTGATTTTCATGTTGCACGGCGCCCAGAAGCTGTTCGGCTTCCCCGCCGTCAGCGCCGGCGGGATGCCGCCCGCCTTGTCCTTCATGTGGTTCGGGGGCGTCCTTGAGCTGGTCGGCGGCTTGCTGATCGCTCTGGGCTTGTTCACGCGGCCGGTAGCCTTCGTCGTCTCCGGCGAAATGGCGGTGGCCTATTGGATGTTCCATGCGCCCAAGAGCTTCTACCCCGTTCTGAACGGCGGCGACGCGGCGATCCTGTATTGCTTCGTGTTCCTGCTGTTCGTGTTCGCTGGTCCGGGCGCGATGAGCCTCGACCAGATGCGCCGCAAGGCCTGAGCCGGAGGCGGAACGTCCGCAGCCGCGGCCAAGCGCGGCTCCATCCTGCGCGATGGGGCCTCGTTTGCGTGCTCCGGACGAGGGAACGAGCGCGTCCCGACGGCGCCGGCATCGCCGCCTTCAGGCGCGACGCCGCGCTTGCGTGGGGGCCGCGTCGGCGCTCGCGCGATTGCGGCCTTGCGACTTCGCCGCGTAGAGCGCCGCGTCCGCGCGGGCGAGAAAATCATCGAAGCTCGAGTCGTCGGCCCGCCGGGTGGCCAGGCCGATGCTGACGGTGATGCGGATGGCGCGGTCGTCATGTCGGATGATGCGCGACTCCATCTCCGCCCGCAGACGCTCGGAGANAAGCATGGCGCGTTCGACATCCGTCCGCGCGAACAACACGCAAAATTCGTCGCCGCCGATCCGGCCGACGACGCCGTTTCTCGACGCCGCCAGATCCGCGATCGTGCGCGCGGCGGCTTTGACGACCTCATCGCCCGCGGCGTGACCGTAGGTGTCGTTGATCGTCTTGAAGAAATCGATGTCGAGAAGCAGCACGCTGAGCGGCGCGGCGGCGGCGTCTTCGAACAAGGGCGCGGCCGCGACGAAAAAGCCGCGACGGTTGAGCGCGCCTGTCATCGAATCTGTGTTCGCCTGTCGCTCCAGTTCGATCTCTCGGGCGTGCAGGGCGAGAGCCGCCCTCGTCAGGGGCCAGAGCAAAAGCGGCGCGATCACCAGCGCGATCAGGACGCCGCCAAGTATCTCCGCCACGACCGGCGTTCCGAGCGCCAGCGCCTGCGCCCCGCTGCCGGCGCAGGACATGAGGGCCGCGGCGCATGTGTAGACGACCACGAGGCGGGCGGCCTCGGAGGATGTCTTGACGGCGGTCAGTCGCGCGAATGGAAGCAAAGCGGAGTGTCTCCCGCCCACGATTTCCGGCACGAGCGCACAATGTCGCGTTAACAGGCGAGAACCGATCTGCGCTGTGGTCAAGACCGGCTTAACGAGAACGTGACAAGAACCGCATACCGCGCGGCGGGCCGCCGCCGGGCGTCGCGGGCAAAACGGCGGGCCCCAGGGCCCGCCGCCGCGTCTTCACCCGCGCATGCGCCGTCAGAGCGGGATGTTGTCGTGCTTCTTCCAGGGGTTTTCGAGCTTCTTGTTGCGCAGCATGGCGAGGATGCGCGAGACGCGGCGACGCGTCGAATGCGGCATGATGACCTCGTCGATATAGCCGCGCTCGGCCGCCACGAAGGGCGACAGGAAGCGCTCCTCATATTCCTTGGTGCGCTCGGCGATCTTGGCGGGGTCGTTCATGTCGGCCCGGAAGATGATCTCGACCGCGCCCTTGGCGCCCATCACCGCGATCTGGGCCGTCGGCCAGGCGAGGTTGACGTCGCCGCGCAGATGCTTGGAGGCCATCACGTCATAGGCGCCGCCGAAGGCCTTGCGGGTGATGATGGTGACCTTCGGCACCGTCGCCTCGGCATAGGCGAAGAGCAGCTTGGCGCCGTGCTTGATGAGCCCGCCATATTCCTGCGCGGTGCCCGGCAGGAAGCCCGGCACGTCGACGAAGGTGACGATCGGAATGTTGAAGGCGTCGCAGAAGCGCACGAATCGCGCCGCCTTGCGGGAGGCGTCGGAGTCGAGCACGCCGGCCAGAACCATCGGCTGGTTGGCGACGACGCCGACCGTGCGGCCCTCGATGCGCGCGAAGCCGGTGACGATGTTGCCGGCGTGGGCCTCCTGAATCTCGAAAAATCCGCNCTCGTCGACGACTTTGAGGATCAACTCCTTGATGTCGTAGGGCTTGTTCGGATTGTCAGGGATGAGTGTGTCGAGCGACATGTCGACCCGGTCGGGATCGTCGAAGCTCGGGGCCGGGCGATTTTCGAGATTGGAGCCGGGCAGAAAATCGACGAAACGGCGCATCTGGAGCAGCGCCTCGACGTCGTTGTCGTAAGCGCGGTCGGCGATCGAGGATTTTGTGGTGTGAACCGAGGCGCCGCCCAGCTCCTCGGCGGTGACGGTCTCGTTGGTGACCGTCTTCACGACGTCCGGCCCCGTCACGAACATGTAGGAGGTGTCGCGAACCATGAAGATGAAGTCGGTCATCGCCGGCGAGTAGACGTCGCCGCCCGCGCAGGGGCCCATGATGACGGAAATCTGCGGGATGACGCCGGAGGCCAGCACGTTGCGCTGGAACACCTCGCCATAGCCGCCGAGGGCGGCGACGCCCTCCTGAATGCGTGCGCCGCCGGCGTCGAACAGGCCGATGATCGGGCAGCGGTTCTTGACCGCCATCTCCTGGATCTTGGTGATCTTGGCGGCGTGGGTCTCCGACAGCGAGCCGCCGAACACCGTGAAATCCTTGGCGAAAACGTAGACCGTGCGGCCGTTGATGGTGCCCCAGCCGGTGACCACGCCGTCGCCGGGGATCTTCTCCTGCTTGTCCATGCCGAAATCGACGCAGCGATGCTGCACGAACATGTCGAATTCTTCGAAGGAGTGCTTGTCGAGCAGCATCTCGATGCGCTCGCGCGCCGTCAGCTTGCCGCGGGCGTGCTGGGCGTCGATGCGGTTCTGACCGCCGCCGAGGCGGGCCTGAACGCGGCGTTTGTCGAGCTTTTCGAGAATGTGTTTCATGACTTGCCGCCTCTTTGGACGCGCTGACGAGTTGGCGCGGGCTTACCATGCCTTCGCAGCGCGGCAAACTCGACGGAAGGGGAACAGGCGGCCCGAACGCGCCGGCGCGCGCGGTCATTCCCGCAGAAATTCGGCGAGAACCGTCGCGTTGTTGCGGTCCAGCCTGCGGGCGGCGAAGAGCAGCGTCACTTTGCCCCGTTCGGCTTTTGGCGCAGGGCGGCGAGCGCTTCGCGCGCCGGCGGCTGCGCCAGCTCGGCGCGGTAGCGGGCGCGGAAGGCGTCGAAGTCGTCGGGACGGGCGTGCGCCCATTTGCGCAGCGCGTCGGAGGGGCCAGGACCTTCGGCCAGTCGTCGAGGGCGGCGGCCGCCTTGGTCAGGCCGCGCGGCCACAGCCGGTCGACGAGGATGCGGGCGCCGTCCTGCGGCGCCGGAGCGTCGTAGACGCGCTTGACGGCGACCGTCGCGCGGCGAATCGGCATTGCGGCCCTCCCTGCGCCGCCAGCCTAGAGCATCATCCGACCAGGTTGCAGACTTGGTGGACAAAGATGATGCTTTGAAACAACCGGATAAAGCGCCTCAGGCGATCGGAATCTCGATCAGCGACGGGCCGTGACGGGTCAGCGCCTGCGCCACCGCCGCGGCGACGCCGGCGGGCGAGTCGACGCAGGTCGCAGGCACGCCCATCGACTTCGCCAGCGCCTGATAGTCGATGCGGGGATCGTCAATGTTCATGCCGACGAAGCGGCCGGCGAGCGCGTTGGGCGCGCCAAGCCCTTTGGCGACGTTCATCAGAACGTTGTAGCGGGCATTGTTGAACACGAAGAAAATCACTCGCGCCCGGTGCCGCGCCGCNNGCCACAGCGCCTGCGGCGAATACATCGCGCCGCCGTCGCCGGAGAACTGCGCGACCCAGCCGGGATGGGCGAAGCTCGCGCCGACGGCCGCCGGCCCGGCGCAGCCGGNCACGCCGCCGCGGGCGAAGAAATAGAGTCCGGGCTGGGTGCGCATCACCTGTTGCACGGGCCCGAAGGTGGCGGCGGAGTCCGAGGCGATCAGCGTCCCGGGCGGCAGAGCGTCGAGCGCGCTCAGCACGGCGAGATCGGGCGAGATCGGCCGGGAGGCCGCGCCAGCCAGGATTTCGGCGCGCACGCGCGCTTCGGCGGAGGCCTTGGCGGCGCCGAGGCGCTCGACGCGGGCCGTCGCCTCGGCGGCGGGAACGCGTTCGCGCAGGGCGGCGGCAANGGCGCCCAGAGTCGCGGCGAGATCGCCAAGGGCGGCCGCGGCGGCCGGAAACTCGCGCCCAAGCGCCTCGGCCGAGGAGGCGACGTGGTAGACTTGGCATGCCTCCGGGATCGGGCGCTCGGCGCGGTAGGGATAAGCCACAAAGGCTCGGCCGCCCACCAGAACAATCGCTTCAACCTCGCCGAGGGTTCGGCGGATTTCGACGAAATCGGGCTTCAACATGCCGCCCCAGCACGGGTCGGACGCCGGATAGGCGGCGCGCGAGGTCAATTGCGTCCCGTAGACGGGAATTCCGGCCGCCTGAGCGACGGCGACGGCGCCGGCGGCGGCCTCGGAGGGCACGTCGTCGCCGATCAGCATGGCGACGCGGGAGAGATCATGCGCCGCCAGCCGCGCGGCGATGTCGGAGACGCCGCCGGCCGGCGCGCGCGGCGGCGTCGCGGAACGCGGCGGCAACACGTGCGACACGGGCTCGTCGAGCACGTCCATCGGCAAGGACAGGAACACCGGGCCCTGCGGCGGCGTGCGCGCCACCGCGAAGGCGCGGCGCAGCGCGGGCGCAAGATCCTCGCCGCGGCGCACTTCGGCCGCCCATTTCGTGACTGGACGCGCGAGCGCGACCAGGTCGCCCGANNGCCAAGGCTCCGCGAAGAGGTGGCGGGTGTCCTGCTGGCCGGCCGTGACCACCATCGGCGTCTCGCTGGCCTTNNGGGCGACGAGCACGCCCATCGCGTTGCCGAGGCCGCCGGCGGCGTGAAGATTGACGAAGGACGGACGGCCGGTTTTCAGCGCATAGCCGTCGGCCATGCCGACGGCGCTCGTCTCCTGCAAGGCGAGCACATAGTCGATGTCGGGCGCGTCGACGAGGCGGTCCATCAGCGGCATCTCGGTCGAGCCGGGATTGCCGAAAACGCGGTCGACGCCTTCGTCGCGGAGAATCTCGATCAGAGCGTCGGCGGCCACATAGGCGGATTGGTTGAGAGATCGAGTCATCTGCGAGGCTCCGGAGCGGGCGTGTTCACAGAGTGATTCAAGTTCGGCGAAATCGGTTGCCTAATGAATCGGTTGCGGCGGAAACTTCGCAATCCGATTCCGCTTCGGGGCCATGAGATGAAATCCGCTCCCGCGACGCTGGACGACGCCGACCGTCGCCTCCTCAAGCTGTTGCAGGAGGACGCCGGGCTGCAAAACCAGACGCTGGCCGAGCGCGCCGGCCTGTCGCCCTCCTCCTGCCATCGCCGCGTCAAGGCGCTGGAGGAGGCCGGTGTCATTCGCGGCTATGTGGCGCTGGTGGAAGGCAAAGCCATCGGCGCGGGCTTCGTCGCCTTCGTCGAGGTGCGGCTGGAGAAGCAGTCGGCGACGACGGCGACGGCCTTTGAACGCGCCGCGCTGACGCGGCCCGAAATTCTCGAATGCTCGCTCGTGACNGGGGAATACGACTACCTGCTCAAGGTCGCCGTCGCCGATCTCGACGAGTTCCACGCCTTCCTGACCGAGGGGCTGACGCGGCTCGACGGGGTGGCCAACACCCGCACCGTCATCCCGATCAAGCGGATCAAGGCGACGACGGCGATGCGGGTGCGCTGAGGGCGCGCGATTCCACTCCGTCGCCCCTTCCCTGCCCGCCCGCGGCTCGGCTAAGTAACGGATCATGCCGCTGATCCAGACCACCGACCGCCTCGCCGAGACCTGCGCCCGTCTCGCTCGCCATCCCTTCGTGACCGTCGACACNGGGTTCATGCGCGAGACGACCTACTGGCCTAAATTGTGCGTGATCCAGGTGGCCTCGGAGGAGGAGGCGGTCGCCATCGACGCGATGGCGGAGGGCATCGACCTGTCGCCCTTCTTCGCCTTGATGGCCGACCGCAACGTCGTGAAAGTCTTCCATGCCGCCCGGCAGGACCTCGAAATCATCTGGAATCTGGCGAAATTGCTGCCGACGCCGCTGTTCGACACGCAGGTCGCGGCCACGGTGTGCGGCTTCGGCGATCAGGCGTCCTATTCCGACCTTGTGAAAGCCTTCGCCAAGGTGACGATCGACAAGTCGTCGCGCTTCACCGACTGGGCGCGCCGGCCGCTGTCGCAGGCGCAAATCGACTACGCCATCGCCGACGTCACGCATTTGCGCACGATCTACGGCGCGCTGCGGCGGCGCCTAGANAAAACCGGCCGCCTCTCCTGGCTCGACGACGAGATGGCGACGCTGTCGACGCCGGCGACGTACGTCAACGAGCCTCAGGACGCCTGGAGGAAGTTCCAGAGCCGCGCGCGCAAGCCGCGCGATCTCGCCGTGCTGATGGAGCTGGCGGGTTGGCGCGAAAGCGAGGCGCAAAGCCGCGACGTGCCGCGTTCGCGCGTGCTGAAAGACGACATTCTGGTCGAAATCGCTCTCGCCGCGCCGACCACGCAGGAGGCGCTCGGCCAATTGCGAGCCTTCCCCAAGGGGATGGAGCGCTCAAGATCNGGCGCCGACATCGTCGCGACGGTCGAGCGCGCTCTGGCGCGCGATCCGAAAACCCTGCCGAAGATCGAGCGCGAGCGGCGCAACGGAGGCGGCGGCGCGACCGTCGANGCGATGAAAGTGCTGCTGCGGCAGGTCGCGGAGGGTCACGGCGTGGCGGCGCGAATGATCGCGACCACGGAGGATCTGGAGGCGATTTGCCATTCCGACAAAGCGGACGTGGCGGCGCTCAAGGGCTGGCGGCGGCAGTTGTTCGGGCGGCGCGCGCTTGAGCTGAAGCATGGACGGCTGGCGCTGACCATCGAAAAGGGAAAAATCGCCGCGCTGGAATGGCGTGAAGCGGAGGACGGCGACGCGCCGCCGCCCGAACCCGATTTCAACGCGGCCGACGCCTCGTCCGCTGCAGCGTCGGGCTGAGCGATGATCGCGCCGGCGACCGCGCTGGCCTTCGCGGGCGCGAGCTTCGCGCTGGCGGTGACGCCGGGGCCGGACATGATGCTGTGCGCCTCCCGCGCGGCGACGCAAGGGCGCGGCGTCGCTTTCATGACGCTGGCGGGCATTTGCTGCGGGCTGTTCCTACACGCGCTGTTCGCTGGGCTGGGCTTGTCGCAATTGCTGCTCGCCTCGCCGAACGCCATCGTCGCGGTGCGCTGGGCGGGCGCGGGCTATCTGCTGTGGCTGGCCATTCGGACGCTGACGACGAAGCCCGATCCGGTCGGCGACGCGGCGCAACCGCGTGCGGCCTCGATGGCGGCCGCGTTCAGGGTCGGATTGCTGACCAATCTGCTCAATGCGAAGGTCATTCTGTTCGTTCTGGCGCTGTATCCGCAGTTCGTGACGCCCTCCTCGGGCGCGGTTCTGGGGCAGATGCTGACGCTCGGCGCGATCAACAACGTCGTCGGCTTCGCGGTCAACGGCGTGGTCATTCTGGTCGCCGCGAGACTGGGGCGCGGGCTTTCGAGCGGCGGTCGTTTCGCGGGGTTGGGCCGCT
Source organism: Rhodoblastus sp. (assembly GCA_013693735.1). Lineage (GTDB taxonomy): Bacteria > Pseudomonadota > Alphaproteobacteria > Rhizobiales > Beijerinckiaceae. The sequence continues at coordinate 2,710,808 of CP059255.1, forward strand.
GGTTTCTCGCCGCCGTGTTCGGCGGGCTGGCGGCGCGGCTGGCGTGGGGTTGAACCCCGCCAGCGTGGAAAGGGCGTGGGCGATGATCCACAACATTCTCAGCATCGCGGGCTCCGACCCCTCCGGNGGCGCCGGAATCCAGGCCGATCTCAAGACATTCGGGGCGCTCGGCGCCTATGGCATGGCCGCGATCACCGCGCTGACGGCGCAGAACACGCAGGGCGTGCGGGCCTTCGTGGCGATGGAGCCGGCCTTCGTCGCGGCGCAGATCGACGCCGTTTTCGACGACATTCGGGTCGATGCGGTGAAGATCGGCATGATCGCGACCGCCGAAATCGCAGCCGTCGTCGCCGACCGGCTCGTCGCGCATGGCGCGCCGCTCGTCGTCGTCGANCCCGTCATGGTCGCCACTTCNGGGGACGCGCTTTTGCGTCCCGACGCGGCGAAGGTTTTGAAAGAGAGGCTGATTCCGCTCGCGAGCGTGGTCACGCCCAATCTGCCGGAGGCGGCCGCGCTGATCGACGGCGCGCCGATCGAGACGTTGGCGCAAATGCGCGCCGCCATCCCCGCGTTGGAAGGGCTCGGCGCCGGGTGGGTTTTGCTGAAAGGCGGCCATCTCGGCGACGATCCGGACGCGGTCGACCTCCTCGCCCATTCGGCGAGCGGTCAGGTCATCGAACTGCGCGCCCCGCGCGTGGACACACGCAACACGCATGGGACCGGCTGCACCTTGTCCTCGGCGCTCGCCGCTTTGTTGCCCGGGCGTTCGGTGGCCGACGCGGCGGAGGCCGCCAAAGCCTATCTGACCGGCGCGCTGCGCGAGGCGGATCGTCTGGAGGTCGGATCAGGGCACGGGCCGGTGAACCACTTCTGGCGAACCGACGGCCACGCGCCTGCCTGACCGGCGACCGGCGAGGGCTGCGCCTGGGGCGGCCGCGCAAGCCGCCCTTTGGCCGGACAGCGGCTCCCGCGGGAGCGCGGCTCGCGCCGCCGGCCGTGTCGTCCAAAGCCGTCGCGCCAAAAAGAAGGCCCGGCGAGAAGGCCGGGCCAGGAACCGGATCGCATGACCTATCGAGGGAGGAGCCTCTCTATCGCGATCCTGAGTCACACTCCCCGACGGCTTCGCTTCGCTCCTTGCGATAGATCAAATCCGACGGGTCGCGCGCCCTACTGCGGCAACTTGTCGTCGACGCCGTTGACGTACCAGTTCATCGACAGGATGTCCTTGTCGGACACGACCTCGCCTTCCTTGGCGGCGACGGACCCGTCCTGCTTGACGATCGGCCCCTTGAAGGGGTGGAGCGCGCCGGACTTGATCGCCGCCTGCGTCTCCTCGGCCATCTTCTTCACGTCGTCGGGCATGTTGGCGTAGGNGGCCATGTGGACCATGTCCTGCGCGAGCCCGCCCCAGGTGTCCTTGGACTCCCATTTGCCGTCGAGCGCGGCCTGAACGCGGTCGGCGTAATAGGCGCTCCAGTCGTCGACGATGGCGGTGGNCTGCGCCTTGGGGCCGAACTTGGCCATGTCGGAGGCCTGACCGAAGGCCTTGACGCCGGCCTTCTCGGCCTCCTGCATGGCGGCGGCGGAGTCGGTGTGCTGGGTCAGCACGTCGGCGCCCTGCGCGATCAGCGCCTTGGCCGCGTCGGCCTCCTTGCCGGGGTCGAACCAGGAGTTGACCCAGACGATCTTCAGCTTGACGTTGGGGTTGACCGACTGCGCGCCGAGCATGAAGGCGTTGATGCCGCTCACGACTTCCGGGATCGGGAAGGACACGATGTAACCAATCGTGTTGGTCTTCGTCATCTTGCCGGCGATCTTGCCGATGATGTAGCGGCCTTCGTGAAATTTGGCCGCGTAGGTCGAGACGTTGGCGGCGCGCTTATAGCCGGTGGCGTGCTCGAACTTCACGTCCGGGAATTTCTTGGCGACCTTGAGGGTCGGCTCCATGAAGCCGAACGAGGTCGTGAAGATCAGCTTGTGGCCGGAGCGGGCGGNCTGCTCGATGGAGCGCTCGGNGTCGTTTTCCGGCACGCTTTCGAGATAGCTGGTCTCGACCTTGTCGCCGAACTTTTTCTCGATCGCCTGACGGCCCTGATCGTGCTGATGCGACCAGCCGAAATCGCCGACCGGGCCGACATAGATGAAGCCGATCTTCAGCTTGTCCGCCGCGAAGGCGGAGCCGACGGCGAGCGTGGCGGCGAGCGCCGCGGCGGCTCCGATGAGACTCTTGCGCATGACCCTCTCCTGCCCGGCCCCGTTTCGCGCGGGGCGGTTCGCCCGGATCAAAAGGCGCCGGCCGGCAAATGGCAAGGCGCGAGGCAGGGAAGACGGTGCATAGTTCGTCGCGGGCCCGCCGTCGCCGACGCTGCGGGCGCCCGGCGCCGCGAAAGCGGGCGACGCGCCCGCCTCTTCAGCGATCCGGCACGAAAGGCTTGCCCAGCGAAGCCGGGGCGGCCGAGCCGCGGCGATCGAGNNCAGCGAGCAGAATCAGCGCGAGGATCGTCACCAGATAGGNGAGCGCCGACATCAGTTGCGCCGGCAGGGCGACCTTGCCCGAAGCCTGCGCGTNGCGCAAGGTGGTCGCGGCGCCGAACAGCAGCGCGCCGACCAGCGCGCGGGCAGGCCGCCAGGACGCGAAGACCACCAACGCCAAGGCGATCCAGCCGCGGCCGGCGGTCATGCCGGGGGCCCAAAACGGCGTATAGGCGAGCGAGAGATAGGAACCCGCCAATCCCGCGCAGGCGCCGCCGAAAAGGATCGCGANAAGACGAACGCGCAACACCTTGAGGCCGAGCGCATGGGCGGAGGCGTGATTGTCGCCGATCGCCCGAAGGGCGAGGCCGGACCGGGCGCGCGAAAGAAACCAGGCCACAGCGCCCGTCAGCGCGAGGGCGAGGTAAACGAAGGCGTCGTGGCCGAAGAGGAGCTTGCCGACGACAGGAAGATCGCTGAGGCCGGGCAACGCCAGGCGCGCCGCTGCGTCGCGTTTGAGGCCGACATAGCCGGCGCCCACCAGGCCCGACGCGCCCAAGCCCAGAATGGTCAGCGCAAGGCCGGTGGCGACCTGATTGGTGGCCAACCCCAAGGTCAGAGCCGCGAAAAGCGCCGCAAGCGCCACGCCCGCGCCGGCTCCGGCGCATGCGCCCGCGAATGTCGAGCCGGTCTGATAGCCGACGACGAAGCCGAAAGCGGCTCCGAGCGCCATCATACCTTCGACGCCAAGATTGGTGACGCCGGCGCGTTCGGCGACGATCTCGCCCAAAGCCGCAAGCAGAAGCGGCGTGGCGGCGGTGATCACCGTGAACAGAACGAGTTCGAACGTCGCCGCGCTCATGCCGGCTCTCCGAAACGCAGGCGGATGCGATAGCGCGTCACCACGTCGGCGGCCAGAACGCACATCAACAGCACGCCCTGAAAGGCGCGGGTCGCGTCGAGCGGAAGCTTCATCGCGATCTGAGCCCCCTCTCCGCCCACGAAGGTGAGCGCCATGACGAGCCCCGCGGCCACGACGCCGAGCGGGGAGAGGCGGCCGAGAAAGCCACGATGATCGCCGTGAAGCCGTAGCCCGGCGAAATAGTGGTCTGCAATTGGCCAAGCGAACCCGACACTTCGGCGACCCCCGCGAGCCCCGCCAAAGCCCCGGACAAGGCGAACACCGCGACCGTCACCCTGGCGTCGGAGAAGCCTGCGAAGCGCGCCGCCTTGGCGGCGTCGCCGACGAGGCGTGTCTGGAAGCCGAACATCGTCCTGAGCAGCGCCATCGCGGCCGCCGCGGCGAGCGGCGCCAGCAACACTCCCGAATGCAGCCCCTCGGCGGTGATCGGCGGCAGGACGGCAGCGGGATCGAAAGTGTCGGACACCGGCATGTTGAAAGCGCCGCGCGCGCCAGGGGCCGCGCACCATGTAATCCAGCCAAAGCTCGGCGACATAGACGAGCATCAAGCTGGTCAAAATCTCCGACACGCCGAAGCGCACGCGCAGCAACGCCGGAATCAGCGCGTATCCCGCTCCGGCCAGAGCGCCGGTCAGCATCATCGCCGGCAGCACCCACCACATCGCAGCGTCGGGCTGGCCGCGAGCCAGGAGGCCGACAGATCCGCCAAGCGCGCCGCCGACGACGAACTGGCCCTCCGCGCCGATGTTCCAGACGCTGGCGCGATAGCAAAGGACAGGCCGATCGCGATCAGGATGAGCGGCGCGGCCTTTCAATATCGCCTCGCGCGACCATTGCTGGGACAGCGGATCGACGAAATAGACCTGGAACGCTTGCGCCGGAGACTTGCCGAGCGCGAGCATCATCAGCGCGCCGATCGCCATCGCCGCCGCGAAGGCGAGCGCGGGGCCAGCAGATCGAGCGCCGGGGAGCGCGCGGGCGCGGCTCAGCTCAAGGCGCATGAGGGTCTTCCTTACTAAGCGGCATGAGCCGTCCCGGCTCCGGCCATCAGAAGGCCGATCTCCTCGCGCGTCGCGCGCGCGGTTTCAAGCGGGGCGGACAATTCGCCCTTGTGGATGACCGCGATGCGGTCGGCGATTTCGAAGAGCTCGTCGAGATCCTGGCTGATCACCAGAACCGCGGCGCCGCGCGCCGCCAGATCGAGCAGAGCCTGACGGATCGTCGCCGCGGCGCGGCGTCCACCCCAGGTCGGCTGATTGACGACCAGCACGCCGGGTTCGCGCTGGATTTCTCGGCCGACGACGAATTTTTGCAGATTTCCGCCCGACAGCGTGCGCGCCTCCGCCTCGACGCCGCCGGCGCGCACATCGAACGCCTCGATCACGCGCGAGGCGGCGGAGCGGGCGACGTCCATCGCGACGAAGCCGCCGCGCAGGAGGTCCTGGGTCGCCCATCCGGTCAGCACGACGTTCTCGGCGAGCGTGAGATCGGGCGCGGCGGCGTGGCCAAGGCGCTCCTCCGGCACGAAGGCTGCGCCGGCGCGACGGCGCGCAACGACGCCCTTTCGCCGCAATCGGCGCCGTCGATCTTGATCGCGCCGCGCTCCGTCTGCGTCTCCCCGACAGCGCCTCGAAAGCTCGGACTGGCCCTCCCCGGCGACGCCGGCGATCCCGACGATCTCGCGAGCGCGCACGTCGAGCGAGATGTTGGTCAAGGCCACGGCGTGCAGATCGAGCGGCGTGGTTGTGAGGCCGTTCAGGCGCAGGCGCACCGCGCCGTCCGGATCGGGGCTCGCCGTCTTCACCTCGGCGATCTCCTGACCCACCATCAGCGCGGCGAGCGAGCGCGCGCTTTCCGCGCGCGGTCGGCGGTCCCCACCACCCTGCCGCGACGCAGAATCGTGGCGCGGTCGCACAGGCGTTTCACCTCTTCGAGGCGATGCGAGATGTAGAGTATCGCCTTGCCCTCTCCGCGCAGCCGCTCCAGAGTCGCGAACAGGCGCTCGGCCTCCTGCGGGGTCAGGACCGATGTCGGCTCGTCGAGGATCAGCAGGCTTGGCGACTGCAACAGACAACGGGCGATCTCGACGCGTTGGCGCTCGCCCGCCGACAGCGACCAGACGGGCCGCGAGGGCTCCAGAGCGAGGCCATAGAGCGCGAGGTCTCGGCGATGGCGTCCGAAAGCCTGGCGCGCGGAATTTCGGGGCTGACGAGCGCGATGTTCTCGGCGACCGTGAGATCCTCGAACAGCGAGAAGTGCTGAAACACCATGCCGACGCCGCGGCGTCGGGCGTCGTCGGGACTATGCAGGCGCACGGGAGCGCCTTCCCAGAGGATACGCCCCTCGCTGGGCTGAAGCAGCCCGTACAGCATCTTCACGAGCGTCGATTTGCCGGCGCCGTTCTCGCCGAGCAGCGCGTGAATCTCGCCGCGGCGGATGTCGAGATCGACGTCGGCGACCGCCGCGAAGGCGCCGAAACGCTTGGTCACGCCGCGCAGCGCCACCAGCGGTGGGGCCTCGCTCATCTCCGCGTGTCCATCATGCCAGGGCTTCCTTCGCGTCGACGCGCGTGCGGGCGGGCTCAATCAGGGCGTCAGCACCGCCGCGCCTGTGGTGCGGCGGGATTCGAGGTCGCGATGGGCCTGCGCGGCCTCCGACAAGGGTANGTGCGCGTGAACGGGAATCTTGACGACGCCGGCGGCGACGACGTCGANAAGATCCTTGGCCATCGCGGCCAAACGCTCGGGCGTGGATGCGTGGGTGAACAGCGTCGGACGCGTGACGTAGAGCGAGCCCTTGGCCGCCAGAACGCCGAGATTGAAAGCGTCGACGGGGCCCGAAGCGTTGCCGAAGCTGACCATCAGGCCGCGCGGCTTGAGGCTGTCGAGCGATCCGGCGAAGGTGTCCTTGCCGACGCCGTCATAAACGACGTCGCAGAGCCGGCCGGCGGTGATGTCCTTCACCCGCGCCGCGAAATCCTCCTCGCGATACAGGATGACGTGGTCGCAGCCGGCTTCCTCGGCGAGGATCGCCTTGTCCTTCGAACCGACCGTGCCGATGACGGTGGCGCCCAGATGCTTGGCCCATTGCGTCAGGATCAGGCCGACGCCGCCGGCCGCGGCGTGGACGAGCAGGGACGTNNGACCGGGCTTCACCACGAAGGTCTGGCGAAGCAGGTATTGCGCGGTGAGGCCCTTGAGCATCATCGCGGCGGCCGTGTCGTAGCCGATCGAGGCCGGAAGGCGCACGAGCGCGCCGGCGTCGATCAGGCGCTCCTGCGCGTAGGCGCCGCGGGCGGTGCCGTAGGCGACGCGGTCGCCGACCGCGACGTTGCCGACGCCGGGGCCGATCGCCAACACTTCGCCGGCGCCCTCGCTGCCCGGCGTGAAGGGCAACGGAATCGGATAGAGGCCGGTGCGATGGTAGACGTCGATGAAATTGACGCCGACGGCGTGGTGGCGGATCAGGGCCTGACCGGGGCCGGGCGCCGGAAGCTCGACGGCTTCCCATTGCATCGCCTCTGGGCCGCCCACGGCGTGGATCACCATCGCATGCGCCATTTTTCGCTCCTCTCGCCCGCCTGTCGCCGGTCGGGGCGGCGGCCCTGCCTTCGTTCAGTTTAGGAACTCGGGGCCGAAGAGAGCAATCCTTGCCTTGCTCCCTCCCCACTTCTACACTGGCGATCCGGCGCGCATCGTCCTTGAGTCGCGGCGGACGGGGAAGCCATCATGTCACAAGGCGCGGCGACGACGCGTGTCGCCCATGAATTCACGCCGAAGCTGTTCACCGCCTACGCCGGCGGCTACAGCCTGTCGGCGTTGCGCGCCGACGCGCTCGCCGGCCTCACCGTCGCGATCGTGGCGATCCCGCTGTCCATGGCCATCGCCATCGCCTCGGGAGCGAGCCCCGCGCAGGGTCTGTTCACCGCGATCGTCGGCGGTTTCCTCATCTCGGCGCTCGGCGGCAGCCGCTACCAGATCGGCGGGCCCGCCGGGGCGTTCATCGTTCTGGTCTCTTCGATCATCGCCAAGCAAGGCTATGACGGATTTCTTCTCGCCACCATGATGGCCGGCGTGATGCTGCTGGCGGTCGGCTACCTGCGGCTGGGGATTTACATCAAATACATTCCCCACCCGGTCGTCGTGGGCTTCACGACGGGCATCGCCGTCATTATTTTCGCTAGCCAAATCAAGGAATTGTTCGGCCTCACGCTGGCGCACGAGCCCGGCGAACTGGTGGAGAAGATCGGCGCGCTNGTGGGCGGCGCACCNACGTTCAACATCTCGGCGATGGCGATCTCGGCTCTGTCGCTGTTCGTGATCCTGGGGTTGCGGGCCTGGAAGCCGCGCTGGCCGGGCCTGTTGATCGCGGTCGCGCTGGCCGGCGCGCTGACGGCGGGCCTCCACCTGCCCATCGAGACGATCGGCTCGAAATTCGGCGCGGCGCCGTCGTCGCTGCCGGCCCCGCGCTTGCCGGAGTTCAGTTTCGCGACCCTGGTGGCGCTGTTTCCTGCGGCCTCGACCATCGCGATGTTGGGCGGCATCGAGTCGCTGCTGTCGGCGGTCGTGGCCGACGGCATGACCGGCACCCGTCATCGCTCGAACTGCGAACTGGTGGCGCAGGGCTACGCCAACATCGCGTCCGCGCTGTTCGGCGGGCTATGCGCCACGGGCACCATCGCGCGCACCGCGACCAACATCCGCGCCGGGGCGGTCGGTCCGTTGGCGGGTNNCATGCACGCGGCGTTCGTCTTCGCGATCCTGTTCGTCGCGGCGCCGCTGGTCGCCTATGTGCCGCTGGCGGCGCTGGCCGCTCTGCTCGCGGTCGTCGCCTGGAACATGGCCGAAAAGCACGAATTCGCGCGCCTGATCCGCGGCGACAGGGCCGAGGCGGCGGTTTTGCTCGTCACCTTCGGATTGACGATTTTCCGNGATCTTTCGGAGGGAATAGCCGCCGGCGTGACGCTTGGCGCGATCGTTTTCATGCACCGCATGGCCGAGGCCGTGCGCGTGACCGCCGACACGGATCTGATGGCCGAGACCACGAACGAAAGCGAGAAGATCGGCGATTGCGGCGATCCCCAGGTCGTTGTCTACCGAATCGCCGGCCCATTCTTCTTCGGCGCGGCGTCGCAAGTGGCGCAGACGCTCAAACGCGTGGGCCGCGCGCCGAAATTCTACGTGCTCGATCTCGCCGCCGTGCCGATGCTCGATTCCACCGCCGCGCATGAGCTTGAAGGCTTCGTCGCGGCCGCGCGCGGCGCGGGCGCGCAGGTCTATATCGCGGGCATCCGCTCGCCGGTGCTGCGCGCGCTCCTGCAAACCGGCTTCGACCGTCACAAGGCGCGCTTCTTCTCCGACGTCGGCTCGGCGCGCGAGGCGACGCGGGCCGATCAGTCGGCGACCTCCGCCCAGGGCGAGGATCGCGCGAACGGCAGCGCCAGAACGTAGAGGCCGCAGGCCGCCAATCCCAACCTCACCCAGAGCGGCGTGACGAAATCCATCGCTAGCGCGGCCGCGGCGAACAGGCACCCCACACCGCACACGGCGAGCGTCAGCCAGCGCAGCCGCACGACGCGCATGGGATGCACGAAGACGACCGGCGCGAACATCGCCGCCGCCGCGACGAGGATCGAGGCGGCGCAGAGCCAGGCCGGCGGATGAAATAGGAACAAATAGAAAACAAAAACGTTCCAGATCGCCGGAAAGCCGCGAAACCAGTTGTCCTTGGTCTTCATCCGGGTGTCGGCGAAATACAAGGCCGAGGCGGTGACGACGCCGACGCCGAGCCAGAACGACCAGCTCTCCGGCATCAGGTCGGATTTCCACACCGCCACCATCGGGATGAGGACGTAGGTGAGGAAATCGACGACCAGATCGAGGATCGCGCCGTCGAACACCGGGGCGGTCTGTTCGACGCGGGCGGCGCGGGCGAGCGAGCCGTCGACCCCATCGATCACCAGCGCGACGCCGAGCCAGACGAACATCTCGACGANACGCGCCCCGACCGCCGCCCGCAACGCGAGCAGCGCGACCGCGGCGCCCGAAGCGGTGAACAGATGCACCGCGTAGCCCGCGAGGCGGCTTGAGTCCTTGTCCTGCATCGCCGGCGGCGCCCTCCTGCCGGCGAGTGCATGGCACAGCCGGCAGCGTGCGGCAATCCGGGCGACTTTGCGAGCGCGCGCGCGCGCCTATGGTGCGCCTCGCCGGCGACCGGCCGGCGGATCGGATCTCCCGCCATGACGCCCGGCTCCTCCCCCGCGCCTCCGCCTTGAGTTGCGACGCGCTCGTCGTCGGCGCCGGCCCCTCCGGGCTGCTGGCGGCTCTGGCGATCGCGCGCTCCGGACTCGACGTGATCCTGGCCGGACCGCCGACGCCGACGCCGCCTGGCCGCACGGTCGCGCTGTTCGAACCGGCCAAACAGGTGTTGCGCGATCTCGACGTTTGGGAACGCGTCGAAAGCGCCGGCGAGGCGGCCCCGCTGCGGGTGATGCGGATCGTCGACGACACGGATTCCTTGTTCCGCACGCCGCCCATCGATTTTCGCGCCAGCGAGATTGGTCTGGAGGCCTTCGGCGACAATGTGACGCTGTCGGCGCTGGTGGCGCAGCTCGAAGCCGCCGCGGCGCGCCAGGCTCGCCTGCGCCTGCTGCCCGAGGCGCTGGAGGACTTTCGATTCGGCGAGGATGTCGCCTCGGCGCGCCGACCGGACGGGTCGCGCATTCTCGCCCAGGTTCTCGTCGCCGCCGACGGGCGCGACTCGCAAACNCGTCGCGCGGCGGGCTTATCCGCGAAATCCGAACCGACCGGCCAGATCGCGATCACCTGCGTGCTCCGGCACGAAGCCGAGCATGACGACGTGTCGAGCGAATTCCATACTCGCTCAGGCCCTTTCACGCTGGTGCCGATGCCCCGGGCGGCCGACGGGGCGCCGCGCTCCTCGCTGGTGTGGCTGGTCAAGCCGGAGGAGGCCGACAGGCTCGCGGCGCTCGACGACGCCGCTTTTGCGCGCGCCTGCGAGAAACGGGCCCATTCCTGCCTTGGCGCGTTCACCCTCGAAGGCGGGCGCGCCCGGCTGCCGATGGCCATCGTCACGACCTCCGCGCTGGCGGGGCGGCGCATCGCCTTGATGGGCGAGGCCGCGCATGTGTTTCCGCCGATCGGGGCGCAGGGCCTCAACCTCGGCGTCCGCGACGCCGCCGACCTCGGCGTGGCGCTCGGCGAGGCCAAGCGCAAAGGCGAGGACGTCGGCGGGACGACGGCGCTGGCGCGCTATGCAAAGCTGCGTCGGGCCGACATCGCGACCCGCACCGGCGCGGTCGATCTGCTCAATCGGTCGCTTTTGACGGACTTTGCGCCGATGGACTTTCTGCGCGGCGCCGGCTTGACCGCGCTGGCCAACGTCGGGCCGTTGCGCCGGCTGGCGATGCGGATGGGGCTCGGGCCTGATCCAGGCTCCGTCCTACCGCTGCCGCGACGACCGGACCTGTTTCGCAAACGACTCGGCGCGCGGTGCTGAACGCTCCTCGCCGGACCCACCGCCAAAGCCGGCGCGCGTCGGCGCTCCTTCGCGCGCTCGTCGCGCAGCGCCCGACTCCGCCCTGCGCCCCCTCGCGCCACGAGCGCAGCGAGGCCGTCCCCGCCATGCGCTCGCGGCGAGAGCGCATTTTCCGAGCGAGGAGCGCGTGGACGACTTTGAAACGCGACGCTCACGCTCCGCGCCAAACGCGGAGCCGGCGCGCGCAACCTCTCGACCGGCCGCGCGCGCTTGCGGCGACGGGTCAAAGCGCCTTTCCGTTCCGCTCGCGCGCCTCTGAACTCCGCGACGTTCGATGGCCGGGCCTGCGCGCTCGCCCGGCGTCTCCAGGAGCCCTTCATGATCGCACGCCCGCCCGCCGCCTCCGTTCTCGACGCAATCGGAAACACCCCGCTGATCAAGCTGCGGCGCNNGTCGGAGATGACCGGGTGCACGATTCTCGGCAAAGCGGAGTTCATGAATCCCGGCGGCTCGGTGAAAGACCGCGCCGCCCTGTTCATCGTGCGCGACGCCCTCGCGCGCGGCGCGCTCGCGCCCGGCGGCGTGATCGTCGAGGGCACGGCGGGCAACACGGGGATCGGGCTGGCGATGGTCGGAGCGGCGCTCGGGCATCGCACGGTCATCGTGATCCCGAACACGCAGTCCCAGGAGAANAAAGAGGCGCTGCGCCTCGCCGGCGCGGAGCTGATCGAGGTCGCGCCGGCGCCNTACTCGAATCCCGCCAACTATGTCCGCGCCTCGGGGCGGCTGGCCGAGCGGCTGGCGGCGCAAAGTCCAGGTTCGGCCGTGTGGGCCAATCAGTTCGACAATGTCGCCAACCGGCGGGCGCATATCGAGACGACAGGGCCGGAGATCCTGCGCGACGTCGGCGGTCCGCTCGACGGCTTCATCTGCGCCGTCGGTTCGGGCGGCACGCTTGCGGGCGTCGGCATGGCGTTGAAGGCGGCCGACCCGCGCATCGTCGTGGCGCTGGCCGATCCGCCGGGCGCGGCGCTGCATTCCTACTACACGACCGGCGCCCTGAAAGCGGAAGGGTCGTCGATCACCGAAGGCGTCGGACAAGGACGCATCACCGCCAATCTCGACGGCGCGCCGGTCGACCGTTCGTTTCAAATTCCGGACGAGGAGACGCTGCGCGTTCTGTTCGACGTGGCGGAGCATGAGGGGCTTGCGCTCGGCGGATCCTCGGGACTCAACGTCGCCGGCGCGATACGGCTCGCGCGNCGGCTCGGACCCGGCAAGACCATCGTCACGGTGCTCTGCGACGGCGGCCAGCGCTACGCCTCAAAACTCTTCAACCCGCAATTCCTGCGCGCCAAAGGCCTGCCGATTCCAAGCTGGCTGGAGCGCGCGCCGTCGGTCACCGCGGAGATGTTGACATGACCGAGCTGTTGTTTCGCGACGACGCTTACCGTCGGGAGGCGACCGCGCATGTTCTCGGGATCAGCGCGCGCGGCGCGATCCATCTCGACCGCACCATCTTCTATGCGACGAGCGGCGGACAGCCCGGCGACGCCGGCGTGATCCTGCGCAAGGACGGGACGCCCGTCCCGATCGCGACGACGGTTTACGAAGTCGACAAGCTGACCGTCGCGCATGTTCCCGCCGAGGCCGCGAACCTGCCCGAGCCTGGCGAAAAAGTGTCGATGACGATCGATTGGGAAAAGCGATACGCGCGCATGCGCGCGCATACGGCGTTGCATCTGCTGTCCGTCGCGCTGCCCTTCCCGGTCACCGGCGGATCGGTGGGCGAGGGCGAGGGGCGGCTCGATTTCGATATTCCGGACGCAGGTCTCGACAAGGCCGAGATCGAGGCGAAAGTCGCGCAAATGGTCGCCATGAACGCGGCGGTCCGCTTTCGGTGGATCACGGATCAGGAGCTCGACGCCAATCCGGGACTCGTCAAAACGATGTCGGTTCAACCGCCGCGCGGACAGGGTCGCGTGCGGCTGGTGGAGATCGCCGGGCTCGATCTTCAGCCCTGCGGCGGCACGCATGTGCGCAGCACCGGCGAGATCGGCGCGGTGAGCGTCACGGGAATCGAGAAAAAGGGGAAAATGAACCGGCGCGTGCGGATCGTCTTGGAATGAGAGTCGCGGCGCTTTTCCTCCTCGCGGCGTTGAACGGAGCCGCGGCGGCGCGCGCGCGCCCTCGCCATGCGAGGAGGTTTCGCGCGCGATCGAGGCCGCCGCCGTCGACCCAGCCGCCGCCGGCGCCGCGAAAGCCGCCTTCGCCCGCGAGCGCGACGCGCTGCGCAACCCCGATTGGCGCCGGGCTATTGCCGCGCGCTTGTCGAAAATCTGGCGAGAAAGCTCGCCTCAAACGCGAGGGCGCGCGCTTCGACGGCGACGCGTTGATCCGCACCGGCGTGCGCTATGAATCCTTCCGCATCGCCGCGTTTCGCGACAGCGGCGTCGCGCCGAAGCTTTATTTCGGCTTTCTGGACGGGCAAGGCGCGACGGCGCGCTACGAGCGCGCGCTGTTGCAGGTCTGCGCCAAGCTCGCGCAGCTCCTCAACGCCTATGCGCAGGAGCATGGCGTCGCCGTGCGCGTGAGCGCCAAAGAGATCGCGGTCACACAGCTCGCCGAAGGCGGCGCGCTTTGCTGACGGACGATATCGGGCGCGTCGACAAGGTCGATCCCGTGCTTGGCGTCGGCCTCGACGATCACCGCATCGGCTTCAAGCGCTTTCCAGGATTGATCGAGCGGCTCGACGAAGCCTTCGGATCGCATCTGGCCCAACTCAAAGGCGTGCGCGAGGATCGCATGAGCTTCGTCGAGTCGGTGCTGGGCACAGGCGTGATGTGGCTCTACGAGAAGGACCTCGCGGAGCAGAAATTGCGCGCCGAGGGGCGGCCCTCGCAAAATGGCCTCACGGCGGACGAGCAATTCGTCACCGCCTCGCTGGTGTATAACTCAGGGCTGTTGTTTTCCGCCGAGCGCGTGGCCCAGATCATCCAGGCGGACACAGGCGCATATCTGGCGGACATCAGCGAAAGGTCGGCGCCGAGGCGCCCTCGCCTGCCTGTGATGACGCCGCAAGAGGCGGACGCTTGGCTTGCGGCCGGGAAAGCGCCGCCGGAACAGCCTACGAGTTGGAATGCGGTTTATCATGTTTCGCAGCGCTATGGCGCATGGACGGCGATCGCGCGGTTCAGTTCCGCGTTCACCGATCAGGGCGATGTGCGCGAGTGACGGCGATGTGCGCGAGCGCTGAGACCGACTTCACCCGAAGCGCAGCAACATGGCGCAGAAACCGGCGAGCGTCGCCATCGTGGTCAGGAACGGGATCGCCGCGCCTTGCCATTCAATCGCACTGGTTCGTGCTTTCGCCCGCTGGTTCATGTCCTGACACGCCTTCCTGTCGCCGTCTTGTCGCTGCGGCGAGGTCCAAACTGGGCCTCACCAATTGTCGAGTCGTTACGTTCAACGCCGAAAAGGGCTTGCGCGTTCACCTTGCCCCGGCAAATTTCGAGCGCGATTAACGAATGGCGGACGCGCGCCGTTAACGAAGCGTCGCCGCAGGCAGCGAGAGGCCTTGATGTCCAACGCCCTTTTCATTTCGACCGAGGAGCTGGCGTCGCGGCTCGGCGACGCCAATCTGGCGATCATCGACGGCTCGTGGCACATGCCGGCCGCCGGCCGCGATCCGCGCGCGGAGTTTCTGGCCGAGCATATTCCCGGCGCGGTGTTCTTCCACCTCGACGAGATCGCCGACCGGTCGTCGCCGCTTCCGCATATGCTGCCGGAGCCCGAACAGTTCGCGGCCGCGATGGGCGCTCTCGGCGTGGACGAGATGAAGACGATCGTCGTCTACGACACGCTCGGCCTGTTCTCGGCCCCGCGGGTGCGCTGGTCGCTGAAGACGATGGGCGCAAAGGACGTGCGTATTCTCGTCGGCGGACTGCCCAAGTGGAAGCTTGAAGGCCGCCCGCTCGAACGCGGCGAGGCGCGCCCCGCGACCGCGCTGTTCCGGCCCTCGTTCAAGCGGTCGGAGGTCGTCGATTTCGCAAGAATGAAGGCGGGGCTGGCGGATCGGGCGTTTCAGGTCGCGGACGCGCGGCCGCCGGGGCGGTTCTCAGGCGCGGAGGCGGAGCCGCGGCCTGGGCTTCGCTCCGGCCATATGCCGGGCGCGTTCAACGTGCCGGCGTCGACGCTCATCGCGAACGGCCAGCTGAAAAGCCCGGAGGAGGTCGCCGCCGCGTTCCACGCCGCCGGGATCGATCCCGACCTGCCCGTGGTCACGAGCTGCGGCTCGGGCGTGACGGCGGCCATTCTGTCGCTCGGGTTGGAGGCGATCGGCAAGCCGGCGATGGCGCTCTACGACGGCTCCTGGACCGAATGGGGCGGCAGGACCGACGCGGAAATCGAAGGCGGCGAGGGTTGACCGGCGCGGCGGCTCGCCGCCGGCGGCGCGGACATGCGCGGCTCCGACGGGCGTCGTGAACGCGCATCGCGCGCCATAGCGGTCGATCGGGCCGGCGTGCAAGGCCGGTCGACCCGCCAGTCGCCGCTCGCCGCGCGGCGGCGGTCTCCGCGAGCGCCAAGGGCGCGGCGGCTCCTTCCGCGTTTGTCTACGGGCATCGTCTGAAAGCGGTCGCAGGAACGATCTCTGGCCGGACAGAACCGGCGCGGGCACGAAGCGTGACGGCGTCGGCGCATCTCAGTCTTCGGCACGACAGGCGGGTCCACGCCGCGCGCGCCGGCGCACGATCACCGCGGGCTCTTGATCGTGCGAATGTCCAGATCGCGGATTTTCTTGCGCAACGTGTTGCGGTTGAGGCCGAGCATTTCGGCCGCCTTGATCTGGTTCCCGCGCGTGGCCGCCAGAGAGGCGTAAATCAGCGGCGNCTCGATTTCGCGCAGCACGCGATGATAAAGCCNCGNGGGCGGAAGAGCCGCGCCGTAGCGGTCGAAAAGCTGCGTAAAGCAGCGCTCGGCGGCCGCTCCGAGGCTCTCTTCGCCGGAAGCGGCGACGGGAGCCGGGGCGGCTTCCGCGATCGTCGGCGTCGNCGCCGGCTGCGAGGGGGCGGCGTCGGCGGGCGGCTCGGCCTCCAGCTCGGCGGCGACCAGAGACTCTGTGACGATCTCCTGCGGATAGAGCGCGGCGAGGCGGCGGACGAGATTCTCCAGCTCGCGGATGTTTCCAGGCCAGCGATAGGCCTTCAGACGTTCGAGCGCGGCGGCGTCGACGGTCTTGCGCGGGAGCCCTTCCGCGGCGACCTGCTTGAGGAAGTGGCGCACGAGGTCCGGCACGTCCTCGACGCGTTCGCGCAAGGGCGGCAGGCGCAACGGAACGACGTTGAGGCGGAAGAACAGATCTTCTCGAAAGCCGCCCTGGCGTATCGCGGCGCGCAGATCCTTATGGGTGGCGGCGACGATGCGCACATTCGTGCGGATCGNGGTGCGGCCGCCGACGGTGGTGTATTCGCCCTCCTGCAACACGCGCANAAGGCGGGTTTGCGCCTCCATAGGCATGTCGCCGATCTCGTCGANGANAAGCGTTCCGCCCTCGGCCTGCTCGAAGCGGCCGGCGGCGCGCGCGGCGCCGGTGAAGGCGCCCTTCTCGTGACCGAACAATTCGCTCTCGATCAGATCGCGCGGTATCGCGGCCATGTTGATCGCCACGAAGGGGCCTTTGCGGCGCTTGCCGTAATCGTGCAGCGCCCTGGCGACCAGCTCCTTGCCGGTGCCGGACTCGCCGGTGATCATCACCGTCAGGTCGGTCTGCATCAGCCGCGCCAAAGCGCGGTAAATCTCCTGCATCGCCGGCGAACGGCCGACGAGCGGCATGCCTTCGAGTTCTTCGGCGCGCTCCTTCGGAGCGGCTCGGGGCGCGGAAAGCGCGCGCTCGACGATGGACACCAACTCCTTGAGGTCGAAGGGCTTCGGCAAATAGTCATACGCGCCCAGCTCGGAGGCGCGGATCGCGGTCATGAACGTGTTTTGCGCGCTCATCACCACGGTCGGCAGATCGGGGCGAAGCTTCTTGATGCGCGGCAGAAGATCGAAGCCATTGCCGTCGGGCATCACCACGTCGGTGACGACGAGGTCCCCCTCCCCGGCCTCGACCCACCGCCAAAGCCCCGCCGCGCTCGCGGTGGCGCGCACTTCGTAGCCGGCGCGCGACAACGCCTGAGTGAGAACCGTGCGGATCGCGGCGTCGTCGTCGGCGACCAGAATGCNTGCCTGCCGGCATGCGCTACCTCTTCGTCCCGTCGGCGGCCCCGGTGAGGGCGTCATGGGCAACAGAACCCGGAAGGTCGTGCGCCGCGGATGCGATTCGCATTCCACGATGCCGCCGTGATCGCCGACGATCTTGGCCACCAATGCAAGGCCCAGGCCACTTCCCGAAGCCTTGGTCGTGACGAAAGGATCGAACAGATGCGCGGCGAGGCCGGCGGGCACGCCGGGGCCGTTGTCGCGTATGCAAATCTCCAGCGGCACGCGCAGGGTCTGCGCGCCGCCGGCCGTCTTCATGCGCACGCCCGGACGATAAGCGGTCGTGGCNNCTATCTCGCCGTCCATCGCCTCCGGGCCGATGGCCTCGGCGGCGTTCTTCACCAGATTGAGGAACACCTGCACGAGCTGATCGCGCCCCGCCCAAACCTCCGGCAAGGACGGATCGTAGATTTCCCGAAAGCGGATATGACGCGCGAAACCGGCCTCGGCGACCCGGCGGACATGATCGAGCACGACGTGGATGTTGAAGCTCTCGCGCGCAAGCGGACGGGCGTCGGAAAACGCCTCCATGCGGTCGACCAGCTTCACGATGCGGTCGGTTTCGTCGCAAATGAGCTGGATCAACGGGCGGTCGGCGTCCCCGACCGCTCCGTCAAGCAGTTGCGCGGCGCCGCGAATGCCCGACAGCGGATTCTTGATTTCGTGAGCGAGCATGGCCGCCATCGCCGAGACGGAGCGCGCCGCGCCGCGATGCGTCAATTGCCTATCCATCTTGTCGGCGATTGTGCGTTCTTGCAGCAAGATGAATACATTTTGGGCAGAATCCGGAGCGGGCGCGACGTGAACGTCGGCGATGCGCTCCGCCCCGACGCGGGGCGAGGACAGGTCAAGCCGATATTCGTTCACGGCGCTTCGGGTCGCGCGAACCTGTCCGACCAGGGTCAGGAGCGGCGAGGCGTGCGGCAGCAACTGCGCCAGACGATGGCGCGCCAGCACAGCCGCGCTCATATCGANAAACGCTTCCGCAGCGGCGTTGGCGGAAAGCACCGCACCGTCGGGGGCGACGACCAGCATCGGAAAAGGCAGAGCCGCGACGATGCGTTCGGCGTTCGGGAAAGGCGGCGGGGCGGTCAAGCGGCGGCCTGTCGTGGNTTCGAGGAAGAGCCTTGCAAGGCCCGCGCGCACCGCGTCCGGGTCGTTGCTGGTGACGAGGCGAAGGCGCTCCGCGGTCGGCGCGGCGGCGTGATCGGCATAGGCAGCCACATGCTTGCGGGCGTGGCGCAGGCCCTGCGCGACGCCGAATGTCGACAGCAGACCGTCGTAATGCTCGACCGCCGCCTCGGCCTTGTCGCGCGGCGAGAGGGGCGCGGCGGGACGGCCGGCGAGGCCGCGCGCGATCTCGCCCACGAGCCAGGGCCGGCCGACGGCGGCGCGGCCGATCATCACGGCGTCGGCGCCCGATTGCGCCAGCATCGCGTGGGCGCAGGCGAGGCTGGCGCCGTCGCCGTTGACGACGAGCGGAAGCGTGGTGGCGTCGCGCACCGCGCGCACGGCCGCCCAGTCCGCCCTGCCCTTGTAGAACTGCTGGCGGGTGCGCCCGTGCACCGTCACCAGCGCGACGCCCTCGCCCTGCGCGCGGCGGGCGAGTTCGGGCGCGTTGAGGGTCGCGTGGTCCCAACCGAGCCGCATTTTCACCGAAACCGGGATCGTCACCGCGCCGACCGTGGCGCGGATCAGGGCGAGCGCGAGATCGAGGTCGCGCATCAAGGCGGAGCCGGCCTCGCCGCCGATCACGCGTTTGGAGGGACAGCCCATGTTGATGTCGATCATGTCCGCGCCGGAGGCCTCGGCGAGGCGCGCGGCCTCGCCCATCCACCACGGGTCGCAGCCGGCGATCTGCACGCAATGGGGCGAGACGCCGTCGCCCTCGGCGCGCAGGCGATGTTCGGCGTCGCCTTTGACGTAATCGTCGCAGGCCACCATTTCGGAGACGACCAACGACGCCCCGAAACGGCGGGCGACGCGGCGCATGCCGAGATCGGTCACGCCCGACATGGGCGCCAGAACGGCGCGCCCGTCGAGCGTCAGGGCGCCGACGCGCAGCGGGTCGGCGGTTTCGGCCGTGGATGCGATCATCGGCAAGGCTTTATCGCAATTGACGGGCGAACCCAAAGGGGCGAACGCTCCGCGCCATGACCAAGCTTGCCTCTTCTTGCGGCGCCCGCCCGATTCCTCGCGCGTCGCGCTGATCCTCGTCGCCGCCGGGCGCGGCTCGCGGGCGGGCGAGGGCCTGCCCAAGCAGTACCGGCCGCTCGGCGGGCGGCCGCTGCTCGCCCGCACGCTCGACGCCGCCGCCGCCTGCCCGGTCGGGCGGATCGTCGTGGCGATCCATCCCGACGACGCGGCGCTTTACGCCGAAGCGGCCGCCGCCGCCTCGCCTCAGGCGCGCGAGAAGCTCGCGCCGCCGGTTTTCGGCGGAGCGACGCGGCAGGCCTCGGTGCGGGCGGGCGTCGAGGCGCTGGCGGGGTCGGGCGTCGAGATCGCGTTGGCGCATGACGCGGCGCGGCCGTTCTTCTCGCCGCAGCTTTGCGCGCGGGTGATCGAGGCGGCGGCGCGCGTCGGAGGCGCGGTTCCGGGCCTTGCGGTCACCGACACGGTGAAGGAGGTCGACGGGGCGGGCCGCGTCGTCAACACGCCGCAGCGCGCACGGCTGCGCGCCGTGCAGACGCCGCAGGGGTTTCGGCTGGCGCTGCTGGCTGAGGCGCATGCGCGGGCGAAGGCGGCCGGGCGCGAGGATTTCACCGACGACGCCGCCGTGGTCGAATTCGCCGGCGGGCCTATCGAGATCGTCGAAGGAGAAAAAGCCAACGTGAAGATTACGGAAGCCGCCGATTTCGCCGCCGCCGAGGGACGGCTCCTGGCCGCCCTGCCCGACATCCGCGTCGGCCAGGGTTACGACGTGCACGCCTTCGGCGAGGGCGATCATGTCTGGCTCGGCGGCGTGAAGATCGCGCATCCGCGGGGCCTCGTCGGCCATTCGGACGCCGACGTCGGGCTGCATGCGCTGACGGACGCGATTTTCGGCGCGCTCGGCGACGGCGACATCGGCTCACATTTCCCGCCGTCGGACATGCGCTGGAAAGGCGCGGCGTCGGACCAGTTTCTGGCGTTCGCCTGCGAGCGCGCGCGNCGCGGCGGCATGATCGCGCATCTCGATCTGACGCTTGTGTGCGAGGCGCCGAAGATCGGCCCGCACCGCGAGGCGATGCGGGCGCGCATCGCCGCCATCGCCGGCGTCGCGCTCGACCGCGTCGGCGTGAAGGCGACGACCTCGGAGCGACTGNNGGCTTCACCGGGCGCGGCGAAGGGATCGCGGCGCTGGCGGCTGCGACGTTAAGGCTACCGTAAGACATCGTTAAGACATCCTAACGAAACGTTGCAAAGTCATCGAAACAGGCGGATNGCTGCCCTCAGAAGAAAAACGAGCGATGGCGCGCAATCAGCGCCGCGCCGCTGGGAGCAAACGATGACTCCGGCATCGCTGGAAGCCGCGCGCGCCACGCTTGAAGCGGCTCGCGCCAAGGGGCTCAAGATCGTAACCGCAGAATCCTGCACGGGCGGGCTCGTCTCGGCGGCTTTGACCGACGTCGCCGGCTCGTCCGATGTGATGGATCGCGGCTTCATAACCTATTCCAACGAATCCAAGACCGGNCTCCTGCTCGTCAACTCGCATGTGCTGATCACGCATGGGGCGGTCAGCGCGCCAGTGGCGCAGGCGATGGCGGTCGGCGCGCTGTCGCGTTCACGCGCGGACGTGGCCGTCGCGGTGACGGGCATCGCGGGTCCGGGCGGCGGAAGCGAGGCGAAGCCGATCGGCCTCGTGCATTTCGCCTGCGCGCGGCGCGGGCATCCTACGCGGCTCGTCGAGCGGCGCTTCGGCGATCTGGGCCGCGACAAGGTGCGCGAAGCCGCCGCGGCGCAGGCGCTGGCGTTGTTGCACGACGCCTGCGTGGCCTAGGCTCGGCGATATCTCGCGAAACGAAAGGCGGGAGAGTCGGCCTGTCGCGATGGCGCTCCGGCTCCCGGGGCCCGTTCGACGTCACGCCGGCGCCGCCCATTCGGCGACGTCGTCGCGCGCGCCGATCAGCGCGAGGCCGCCGGCGATGGAGAGGAACTCGTCGCCCGACTCGATCTTTTGCGCCGCGAAGCGCCGCGCGAAGATCGCCCGCACCGCAGGGACGAAAGACGCGCCGCCGGTGAGAAACACGCGGTCGACGCCCTGCTGGTCGAGCCCTGCGCGCGCCAGCGCCTCGTCGAGCGCGGCCTCGATGCGGGCGAGATCGTCGGCGATCCAGTCCTCGAACTCGGCGCGGCGCACGCGCGCGGCGAGATCGACGCCATGCGAGGAAAAAGCGAAATCGGCGACGTCGGCGTCGGTGAGCGCGATCTTGGTTTTCGAGATCGCCTGATAAAGCGCGTAGCCCTCGTTCTCCTCGACGAGATCGATGAAACGGCGGATCTTTTCTGGCTCGACGGCGAAGCGCTCCATCTCCAGCAGCGTCTTGAACTCCGCCGAGGCGCGGAAGGTCGACAGCAGGTTCCAGCGCGCCGCGTTCATGAACAGGCTCGGCGGAATCTCCAGCCGCTTGCCGAGGCTCTGATAGAGCGAGCCCTTGCCGAGCGCGGGCAGCACGAGGCGGTCGACGAGGCGGAAATCGAACTGATCGCCGGCGACGCCGACGCCGGCGGCGGCGAGCGGCTCGGCCTTGGGCGGATGGCCGCGCTCGCCGGGCGTGAAACGGACGATGGAGTAATCGGTGGTGCCGCCGCCGAAATCGGCGACCAGCACGGTCGCCGGCCGCGTCAACCGGCGCGCGAAGTAGAAGGCGGCGGCGACCGGCTCGTAGACGAAATGGATGTCCTCGAAGCCGAAGCGACCGAAGGCGCGGGCGTAGCGTTCCTGCGCCAGCGCCGAGTCAGGCGCGGCGCCGGCATAGGCGACCGGGCGGCCGACCACGAGGCGGCGGGGCATATGCTCCAGCGCGTCGCCGAGGCGAGCGCGCAGGCGCTTGACCACCAGTTCGGCGAGATCCTCGAACGTGTAGCGCCGCGCGAACAGGATCGCGCCGGGGAAATGCGGGCTCGCCGCATAGGTCTTGATCGACTGGAGAAAGCGCGTCTCTTCGGGCGCCTCCAGATATTTGGCGATGGCCCAGGGGCCGGCCTCGANCGCCGCGCCCTCCCCGGCCTTGCTGTCGGCCGAGAAGGTCAACGCGGTGCGCGCGGCCGCGCGCGGGCCGTCGCCGGAGTCGAACAGGATCGAGCGCGCCTCTCCCTGCGCGTCGGCCATCGCCATGACGGTGTTGGTGGTGCCGAAATCGAGCCCGAGGGCGCGCGGCGCGTCGGCGGACGGGGCGCGGGTCACGAAAGGCGACGCTTTCCGTAAACCTCGTCGGCGCGCGCCTCGAAGGCGGCGGAGAAGCGCGTGAAGATCGTCTCGAACATCGAGCCGAGCAGCAGCGCCAGCACGCGGCTCTTGAACTCGTAGGTGATGAAGAAGTCGACGACGCAGGCGGGCGCGCCGTCGGGCGTCTCGACGTCGCGGAAGCTCCAGCGGTTTTCGAGCCGCGAGAACGGCCCGTCGACATATTGCACCAGCACTTTCAAATTGGGCCGGTCGAAGGTGCCGCGGGTCGTGAACTTCTCGCGGATCGCCTTGTAGCCGACCTCCATCTCGGCGATCGAGCGCTCGACGCCGGGGCCGATCTGCTCGCGATTGCGCAGCCGCGCGGCGGTGCTGAAGGGAACGAATTGCGGATAGCTCTCGACGTCGACGACGAGGTCGAACATCTGCTGCGCCGAGTGACTGACCCGGCGTTCGGCGCGGTAGGTCGGCATGACGTCAGGCGTTCTGACCCGCGCGGCCCTTGGCGAGACGGGCGGCCTTGAGCTTCTGGAAATCGTCGCCGGCGTGATGGGAGGACCGCGTCAGCGGCGAGGAGGCGACGTGCAGGAAGCCCTTGGCGCGGGCCACCGCCTCGTAGCTCTTGAACTCCTGCGGCGTCACGAAGCTCTTGACCTCGGCGTGCTTGCGGGTGGGCTGGAGATACTGGCCGATGGTGAGGAAATCGACGTCGGCGCTGCGCAGATCGTCCATGAGCTGCAACACCTCATTGCGCTGCTCGCCGAGGCCGACCATGATTCCCGACTTGGTGAAAATGGTCGGGTCCAGNNCCTTCACGCGCTGCAACAGCCGGATCGAGTGGAAATAGCGCGCGCCGGGGCGGATCGTCAGATAGTTCGACGGCACGGTTTCGAGGTTGTGGTTGAAGACGTCGGGCTTGGCCGCGACGACGACCTCCAGCGCGCCGGGCTTGCGCAGGAAGTCGGGCGTCAGAATCTCGACCGTCGTCCCGGGCGAGAGGCGGCGGATCGCGGCGATGACGTCGGCGAAGTGCTTGGCGCCGCCGTCGTCGAGATCGTCGCGGTCGACCGAGGTGACGACGACGTGCTCAAGGCCGAGTTTGGCGGTCGCCGCGCCGATATAATCGGGCTCGTTGGGATCGAGCGGCGCCGGCATGCCGGTCTTGACGTTGCAGAAGGCGCAGGCGCGGGTGCAGGTGTCGCCCATGATCATGAAGGTCGCGTGCTTCTTCTCCCAGCACTCGCCCTGATTGGGACAGCCGGCCTCCTCGCAGACGGTGACGAGGCCGTTTTCTTTGACGATGCGGTGGGTGTCGGCCCAGCCGGGCGAACCCGGCGCCTTGACGCGAATCCAGTCCGGCTTGCGTAGCACCGGCGTGTCGGGGCGCCTGGCCTTCTCGGGATGGCGCGGCGCGCTCTTCTCGCGCGGATCGGCGTTCAGGAGATCGACGACGACGGTCATGGGGCGAAGCCTCTGCGCCGGGACGGCCGGCGTCGATCCACCTCTATGCGAGCGGCGGCGCGAGGCCAAGCCCGCGCCGCGGCGAGCGGCGCGCCGGCGTCAGCCGCCGCCCTTCACCATGCGCCACAGCCACAGAACCACGACCGCGCCCAGAGTGGCGACCAGGATGGTGTAGAGCCAGCCGCCGACAGGAATGACGCCGAGCGCGCTTAGCAGGAAGACGCCGACGCCGGAGCCGACGACGCCGACGACGATGTTGGTGAGCAGGCCGTGGTCGGAGCCGGTCGCCTTTTCCGCCAGCCAACCGGCGACGGCGCCGATGATAAGCGTGGCGAACACGCCGAAACCGGGCGTGACGACGAATTCATTCATTGCCGAAACTCTCCATTCGGGCGCTTTCGCCCCGAAGGAGATGGGATCAGTGCCGTGCGTCGGCAAGTTCGGTGGCCTCGAAGCCCGCCGCGAAGGCCTCGCGGATGGCGTCGAGCGCCTCGCTTTCGCCGACGCCGGCCTCGCGGCCGTAGATCATCGCCACCTGGCGGGCCACGTCGGCGAACAGCATGCCCCACATCGCGGGATCGTCGAAAGCCCGCTGGAGGCTGATCGACAGCGCCTGTTCGACGACAAAACGCGCAGAACCTCGACGCCGCCCTCCTCCCGAACGTCGGGCGGAGCCGACAATTCATGCACATCCGCCATGCGGCCACTCCTGCCTCAGTCTTGCGCGGCGCGCGTCAACGCCTCCACGATGTCGTCGGGATCGGGGCCGACGGACCGCACGGGCCGTTCAAGCGCGCCGAAGGCGGCGGCCGTCAGCCGGCCCGCCCACCGCTCGCCATAGCCCAGACCTGGCCAGGGGTCCACGACCAGTCCGCAGCCGGCGGCGGCGATCGTGGCGGCCACCGCGGAGGGCTCGGCGTCGAGGCGCTCCAGATCCACCACAGCGGCGTCGAGCCGGCGTAGCGCCGGGCGCTCGGCGGCGGCGCGCGCGGCCGCGACGGCGGGGCCGAGCGCGACGATCACCGGGCCGGCTCCGTCGCGGGCCAAATGCGGCGCGGCCGGCTCGACCGGCGGACGCAACGGCGTCGGCGAGGGTCGGGGTCGCGCAGATCGACCAAAGCGAGCGAGAGCCCCGGCGCGCCGGCCGCCGTCCGCAAGCCGGCCGCGACGCGGGCCGGCGCGCTCGGCGCGAAGACGGAGATGCGGTCCGGCAAGGCGGCGTGAGCGAGCGGGGCGACCGGGGCGACGATCAGCGCCCTGGCGGCGCGCGCCTCGACGCGGCGGGCGGCGGCCTCCAGCCGGTCGGCGGCGAGCGCGCCGATGTCGACCATCGTCAGGATCGCGGGCGATCCGGCGGCCACCACGCCCAGAAAATCTCGATGGCGGCGACCGGACTTTCCGGCGCGAACAGCACGCGCTCCGGAAACTCGATGGCGAGGGCCCGCCCCAGCGTGCGCCAGGCGTCCTGCGCGGCGACGAGATGGGCGGTGGGCTCCGCGCGCAGCCGATCGGCGATGGCGGCGGCGATCGCCTGCTCCATCGTCATCGGCGCGGTCGGACCGTCGGGCGGCGCGGGAGCCGGCAAGCGGGCGCCGTGACGCGACGGGCGCGTCGGCGCGACCTCGGGTTTCGGGCCAGGCGCGAAATGGCCGAGCGTGGCGCCGACGGGCAGCAGCGTCGGGCCAGGCTCGACAAGCCGGTCGACCAGCACGCCGTCCGCATGCGCCTCGATCTCCATCGTCGCCTTGTCGGTCTCGATCTCGGCGATGACGTCCCCTCGGCGACCCAGCCGCCGGGAGCCACGGCCCAGCGCGCCAGCCGCGCGGCCTCCATGCCTTTGTGAAGGCGGGCAGAAGGATCGCGTCCGGCGCGCTCATCGGGCGCCCTCCCGCGCGCGGCGGCGCGCGCCGCGGCGGCGGCGCGATCGCGCGCGGCCATCGCCGCGGCGGTGGCCGCGCGGGCTGCGTGCTCGATCTCCTCAAGCTCGTCTTCGTCGAGCCCCTGCTCGATCAAAGGGCGCGTTCGCGCGCGAGGCCGTCCTCCCGACCGCGGGGCCGACGATCGTCCCCACGCTCCTTGCGGCGGTCGGGATCGGCCATCGAGAAGCCGCGATGGCGCCCGACGCGCAGAATCAGCGCCTGACAGGCGCCCTGAGTCGCCACGCCAGCCAGAAGATCGCGCACCGCCGCCTCGACGGCGCGCACGTCGAGCCCGTCGACCTCGCGCGCGGCGACCTCAGGCATGCGCAGCGGCGGGGATCGCGACGCGCGTCCTCGATCGCGAGCGCGACGGCGAGACCGCGGGCGCGGGCGTAGGCGAGCGCGTCGAGCGTCGCGCCGCTCTCGGCGTCGAGATCGTCGATCACGGCGAGCGCCGCGCCGCCGGCGGCGTGTCGAGCCGCCGTCCAGCCAAGCGCGCGCCACAGCGCCGACACCGAATCGCTGGCGTCGAAGCGGGCGGCCGCCAGCGCGTCGTCGCCGCCGGTCAGACTGTAGAGAATCCGCTCGGGCGCGACGCCGGCGGCGCTGGCGTGGGCGAGATGACGGCGGCCGACGAACAGCGCGTCGTCTGGCCCGAGCGCGCGGGCGAGACCCACCGCAGCCGCCTCCTGACCAATCGACAGACGCAGATCGCCCGCGGTCGCGCCGAGCCCGTAAAGCTCGGCGGCTGCTTCCTCAAGCCGGCGGCAAGCCAGCATGGCGGCGTAACGGGACGGTTCGGCGATCGATCGGTCTGACATTCGGATAGGGCCGCCATGACATGCGGCGCCACTCTAGCCGATTCCCGTGAAGCGGTGACGTCAGCGTTTGGCGTCGAGAAAATCACGACGTCGCGTCGGTCGACCTTGCCGAGCAGCGCGCGCGCCTCCTCATCCAGGATGTCGCGGTCGATGGCGGGAGGCGTGAGCAGCTGAACACGCACGCGCCAGCGCTCCTTGTCGGCCCGAACGTCTGCGGTTTCGCTCTGCAACTCGTCCGTGAGGCGCTTGTATTCGGCCTTCGTCTTGAGGCCGCGCGGCCCGTTCTGCGCGCTCCNAACGAAATAGGCCGCCGCGGAGCCCGAGACGGCATAGATCAGGAGCGGCACGAGCACCGCACGGAGGCGCTTCTTCACGACCATGCGCGAATCATGGACTCCGAATGGTTAAGGGGGTTGAGGGGGCGCGAGCCGGGCTGCGGCCTCGCCCCCGCCTTCTCAGCCCGCCAGGCCAACTCAGCCCGCCAGGCCAAGCCGCACGGCCTCGGCCTTGCGCTTGATGTGCGAGGGAGGGATTCCCAACGTCCCGATCATCGCGTCGTCGGCCTGTTTGACGCCCAGAGGAGGCACATACAATGTCGAGATCGGCGAAATCGGCGCCGNAGATCGCTCGCCGAGTTCAACCTGGACGATCCGGGGATCGCACACCACGTAGCGCGCCGCCTCGTAGATCGTGACCACATGCGAGCGCGGATAGTCGCGGGCGAGCCGGTCAGCCAGGAATTTGAGTTTGGAGCGATCATATTCGCGCTTGTAGCCGACGTCGCCGATGACCCCGATCTGCCAGATGACGAGATGGGAATGACGATCGTAGTCGCGCGTGTTCACCAGAAAATCCGTCGCCTCGAAGGATTGGCATCCGGTGACGCCGGGGTCCACGCCAAGGTCGCTGAAGAGGCAATCCTCGGCGCTGACGCCCGGCAACATTCTCGCCTTGAAACCCATCGCGCGGGCGCGGCGGATGGCCGCGTGAGACGGGAATACGAATACGCCAGGGTGGCCGTAGAACACCGCGCAAACGGACTGCCCCTCCGCCAACGGTTCAAGAATGCGGTCCGTCATCGCGATATAAGTGTCGAGGCGCTCTTTCCGCTCGGAATAAAATGTCTCCAACGACCNCGCCGTCGCGTTATTCATTTTTATCCACTCTTCCGTCACCGGATCGGTGACGAGATAAAANNGTTTTTCGGCTTGCTGGATGATCGAAGCGGTTTCGATCGTCATATGACCGAGTTGCAAACCGGTCCCGACAACAGTCAACGTCGCGCCCATCTGTGAATCTCCTGCTATTGGGACCGATCCGCTCGATCTCCGTCAGATCACGACAACCAGAACGATTTCGGTGTCGCCGGCGGCGGCGACGCCGGGCGTCACGCCCTTCTCCTTGAGAAGCGCGTCGCGGATCGTCGCCGGATTCTTGGACAGGATGGCGTCGCGCGAGACGCCGGTGATCCCGGCGGCCTTGAGCGCGTCGGACGCGTTTTTCTGAAACGCGTCATGAGCCGTTGCGTCGACAGCCAAGTTGGTGAGGAAACGAGACATTTTACCAGCCATTGGACCCTCCTGATGCTTGATGCGCGACCGTGGCGGTCACGGCGCGACGACGACGACGATGGTGACGTTGATGTCGTCGCCGGCGGCGGCGAGGCCCCCGCCCTTCTTGATGGCGGCGGCGATCGCGCCGGGATTGCGCGAGAGCAGCGCGCTGGTTTCGTGCGCGCTCAGCCCGGCGTCCTTCGCCGAGGCGGCCGGATCGGTCTGAAATTTCTTCAGAGCGGCGGCGTCTCCGGAAATTTTCGTCAGATACGACATAAGTTTACCAGACATGACTTCCTCCTCCGCGTGGTGCGGGCTGCACGGGCGCGTGTTGAACCGATCGCGCGCCGATGGGGCGCGGCGTGACGTGCGGGCGAACGTCGAAATTGGGCCGGGCGTAAAGGCCCGCTAGTTTCCGTGCTCCTGCCGGCAACGGATTTCGTCGGCGCTCCTCGCCGATATGTCGCGCATTGCGTCCGAAGAATTTCCCTGAACGCAGGCGTCGCACAAACTCTGGCGTCAGGCGTGCTGGTGGCGTAATAACCGTAGCATTGCATCGACGACAAACTGCCGGCGATCGCATACACTGTTTGGACATACTTGATGCAGAACGGATATTTCTTCCGGTCGGCGGCTTCCGCATTGTCGCGCCGCGCTTGAAGACGAATATCGGGCGTGACGCAGACATGATCCTGCGCGCCGCACGCCTCGCGCCAGACGAAGCCCTGACGGCAGGTGTCGCGCCCGTAGGGGCCGCCATTGGGGTCGACGCGGGCGGCGGCCTGGGCGTTGTCCTGCGCGGCGCGGGCGCGGGTTTACGGCGCGACGCAAACATGATCGCCCGCCCCGCAGGCCTCCCGCCAGACGAAGCCGTCGAGGCAGGTGTCGGGCCCGAAATCGCCGACCGCCCGAGCCGGCGGCGCGACGAAGGCGCTGGCGACGACGAGCGCCGCGGCGCCGAGCGTTTTATACACGCTCCTTTTATATGCGCTCACTTTATACGCGCGCTTATTCCCTCGCGAGGACGTCATCGCCGCCTCCGTTATGAGCGCCTATCGTGATTGGGTTCGGCGGCGGGGTTTTCCGCCCGTCTGATTTCAAATTACGCCGGCATTTGCGCGGGCGCCAGTCGTCGTTCGCCGACGCATTGGAAAATATCGTATCTATTTTAAATTATTTATTCACAAACCCGGATTTCCGGGCGAATCCGCGGGCGCGCGGGCGCGCCCTCACCCGTTCGGCAAGTGCCGCGCCAGCGCCTCCAGCACGGCCATGCGCACGGCGACGCCCATCTCGACCTGTTCGCGGATCAGCGACTNGGCGCCGTCGGCGACTTCGGAGGAAATCTCGACGCCGCGGTTCATCGGGCCGGGATGCATCACCAGCGCGCCGGGGGCGGCGCGCGACAGCTNTTCCTCGTCGAGGCCCCAGAAGCGGTAATATTCGCGGGTCGAGGGGATGAAGGCGCCGTTCATGCGCTCGCGTTGCAGGCGCAGCATCATGACGATGTCGGCGCCGTCGAGCGCGGCCTCCATGTCGCGATAGACCTCGACGCCCATGCGATCGATCCCCGAGGGCAGAAGCGTCGAGGGGCCACAGACGCGCACGCGCGCGCCGAGCGNGGTGAGCAGCAGGATGTTCGAGCGGGCGACGCGCGAATGCAGGATGTCGCCGCAGATCGCCACTGTCAGGCCGTCGATCGCGCCCTTGTTGCGGCGAATGGTGAGGGCGTCGAGCAGCGCTTGCGTGGGATGCTCGTGCTGGCCGTCGCCGGCGTTGATGACCGAGCAATCGACCTTGCGGGCGAGCAGGTGCACGGCGCCGGCCTGATCGTGGCGCACGACGATGAGATCGGGCCGCATGGCGTTGAGCGTCGCGGCGGTGTCGATCAGCGTCTCGCCCTTCTTCACGCTCGAATTGGCGACCGACATGTTCATGACGTCGGCGCCGAGCCGCTTTCCGGCCAGCTCGAAGGAGCTTTGCGTGCGCGTCGACGCCTCGAAGAACAGGTTGATCTGGGTGCGCCCGCGCAGCACGGCGCGCTTCTTCTCGACCTGGCGGGAGACCTCGACCGCCTCGTCGGCGAGATCGAGCAGCGTCTCGATGTCGATGCGGTTCAACCCCTCGATGCCGAGGAGGTGGCGGTGACGGAAGAGCGGCTTGTCGGTCATGGCGGCAGCCCTAGCGCGCGGGCGCGCGCTCGGCAACGGGGTCGCGTCGCGGGCGCCGTCCTTCATCGCCGCGGCAGGCGGCAAGCCTCGCGCCAGTTTCGCCCGAGCTTGGTCATAATTTGTTAACAATCGCCGCCTAGTCTCCTGGACAAGGCGATGACGACCGCGGATGTACCGGCGTCGATCGCAAGCGAACCCCGGCCGCGCAAGCGTTCCGGGGTTTTGTTTTGGCCGTGGAGGGTCAGTCCTCGCTCGCCAGCCGCGACAGCGCGGCGGAATCGCGCAGGCGCACGACGCCGCGCCCCGTCTCGATCGCGCCGGAGGCGGCCAGATGGGCCTGGATGCGCGCCACCGCCTCGCGGCTGGCGCCGAGATGATCGGCGAGGCGCTGCTGCGTCCAGCGCACGGCGCCGTCGCTGTCGGCGAGCGCCAGCATGGCGCCGGCGAGGCGCTGGTCGAGGCGGCGCGAACGCACCTGCTCCAGCTCATCCATCAGCCGGAACACCAGCGTCGACAGCGCCCGCACGGTGAGGTCGCGGATCGACTCCTCGCTGTCGAACAGCGCGCGGAAGGTCGGCCCCGGCGCGACGCCCACGCAGGTTTGGGCGTCCGCGCGCACATGAGCGGGGTAACGCAGATCCGCGAACAGGCTGTTGAGCGCGAGCACGCAGGTGTCGCCGGCGCGCAGCACGTAGAGGCTCGACTCACGGCCGGACGGCGACAGCGCGAACACCCGCAACGCGCCCGACAGCACGAAGACGGCGCCGGAGACGCGTTCCCNCTTCTCGATCACCGAAGCGCCGGCGGCGAAGACGCGCCGCGTCATTGTGCGTTCGAGGCGCGCGCGCCCTGCGGCGTCAAGGCCGACAAGAAGGCGGCGCCGGCGGCGCGGGGCGAAGGCGGGCGAGCCATGAGGGAGAGCATAGGCGCGCCTCGCAACGGCGGCGTCTGCGTCACCGCGACGCGGCGCCGGCCAGGCGCGCCCCGGTCAGCGTGCGCAGAAACGCGACGATGTCGTCGACGTCGTCGGGCGTGACGACGCGGCGGCTCGTCGGCTCGAAGCGACGCTCCTGCGCCAGCCAGGCCGGGGCGGGACGCGGCGTCGCCGCGCTCGCCACGACGGCGCGGGCCTGAATCTCGGCCATGATCCTCACCGTCTCGGCGAGGTCGTCGACGGAGCCGTCGTGCAGATAGGGGCCGGTGACGGCGACGTTGCGTAGCGAGGGCACGCGGAAGACGCCATTGTCGGCGTCGGCGGGCGCGCGGCCCTTGTCGCGGCCCAGCGTCGCCTCGTGGCGCGTGCCCTTGGTCAACAAGGCCATGAATGGCAGGCGCGGTTCGAACCGGCTCGCGCCGCTGAAATTGGGGCCGGAATGGCAGCGCACGCAGCCGATCTCCANGAACCGCGCCATGCCGCGCCGCTCGCGCTCGTCGAGCGCGTCGGCCTCGCCGCGCACGAAGCGGTCGTAACGCGTGTCCGGCGTCGTCAGCGTGCGCTCGAAGTCCGCCAGCGCGCGGGCGAGATGGGCGGCGTCGAGGCGTCCCTGAGGCCCGAAGGCGCGCGCGAAGGCGGGCGCGTAGCCCGCCGCGTCGAGCCGCTCAAGCGCCGTCTCGATCGAAGGCGTCGCCATCTCGATCGGATTGAGGATCGGCCCGAGCGCCTGCTCTTCGAGCGACGAAGCCCGACCGTCCCAGAACAGCCGCGTCTGAAAGGCGGCGTTGTAGACGGTAGGCGTGTTGCGCGTCCCCTCCGCGCCGCCCACGCCGACCGCCACGCGACGGGCGTCGGCCCCGGCCTTGGCGTCGAGATCGTGGCAGGAGGCGCAGGACATCGAGCCGTCGCGCGAGAGCGCGGGCTCATGGAACAGCGCCCGCCCGAGCGCGGCGACGGCAGGGTCGACCGCGAAGGCGTCCAACGGCAGGGCGCGCCAGTCCTGCGGCGCGGGCACGGCCGCGACGAGATCGGCGGGCGCGGCGTCATAGTCGCGCGCGATCTGCGCCGGCGCGAGCGAGCGCGCATTGGCGAGGGCGACCATCAGCACGACCTTGATCGCCACCGCGACGACGCCGAAGGTCAGCGCGCCGGCGAGCAGGACCTGACGGGGTCCGCGCAGGCCGGCGGCGGGCGCGAGATCGCGCCGCACAAGTTTGGCGGCGGCGAAAAAGCCGCAGGCCGCGGCGCAGGCGGCGACGACGACGACGGGCGCGACGTCCGACGACAGAAGGCGCGAGGCGGCGCTGGAGACGGAAATGATCGACATGGCGAACCTTTGCCGGGCGTATCTCGCCCGTGGGGCGGAAGCGCCGGCGCCGCATGGCGCCGGCGTCACGGCGTCATGGCGTCACGCGACGGCCTTGAAGAAGATCGCGCCCGGCGTCGCGGTGCGCACCTCGCTGATGTCGTCGAACGGCAGGCCGACGCGCTGATGCGCGCGCCGCACCGCCTCGGCGTCGGGCGCGAGGTTGAGGCAGAAGGCGCGCCCGTCGGCGATGGCGACCTGAATGTCGAGATTGACCACGCCCTCGGCCGCGCAGGCGTCGAGATAAGACGGGTAGAAGGCGGCGAAGGCCTCCTCCGTCAGCCCTTTGGGAAGCTGCCGCGCGCGGCGTCGTGCGTGTCGAGAAACAGGCGCATCTTCTGCATGGCGTCGTCCTTTCGCAAGAAAACGCCGTCACGATGCGCGCCCGCGCCGCCCCGTCTGTGATCGCCGCTACACAAGCCGGCGCGAGGCGCCACATCTTCATATGAAATGAAAACATACACGTTTGGCTTGAAATGTGTTCAAATAACACGATAGTGTTGTCTTAAGAAACTTATTCAACAAATAAGAATATGGAGAAATGAAAATGCAGACGATACAGGAAATGCCGCCACTTTTACAAATTTTGGTAGGAGGTGTCGTTCTGTATGTAATTGTGAAAATAATGACGGCTATATTTGAGAGGCGTCGATTGGTCGAAAAATACGGAAAGGAAATTGGTCTAAGGATATATAATAAGGAAATCTGGCAAGGTATGACAACCGAGCAATTGTCAGAGTCATGGGGATCCATCAGATATAGAACACGCTGTCCTAAAGAAAAAAACAAAAGAGACATGGAAATATACAAGAATTGGAAAAAATAGATATAGGCAAAGAGTTTTTGTGGAGAATGGCATTGTCGTGGGATGGAAAGGGTAAGTTGGCCCCGCGCTCGCAAGAAGGCGAAGGAACAGTTTGCAGCGGCGCGCCGTAACCCTCAGCCCGCTTCTATCTCGCTCGAAATCTCCAGCCATTCCTCTTCGGCCGCCGCCAGCGCCTTTTCGAGTTCTCCCCGTCGCGCGGCGAGTTCGCCCGCCTTGGCGGGGTCTTTGACGAAGGCCTCCGGGTGCGACAGCGCTTCGTCGACGCGCGCGATCAGCCCGTGAAACCTGTCGACCTTCGCCTCCGCCTCGGCGAGCTTCTTGCAGCGCGCCGAGCGCCGGCTTTTCGGCTGCGGCGGCGCTTCGGCGCGCGTGGGCGCGTCCTCGCGCCGCGCCGCCGCCTCCTCGCGCCGCGCTTCGCCCGCCTGGGCCAGCACGAAGCGGCGATACTCGTCCATGTCGCCTTCGAACGGCTTCACGGTGCCGTCGGCGACGAGCCAGAGCCGATCCGCGCAGGCCTCCAGCAAATAGCGGTCATGCGAAACGAGGATCACCGCGCCCTCATATTCGTTGATCGCCTCGATCAGCGCGGCGCGCGAGTCGATGTCGAGATGGTTGGTCGGCTCGTCCATGATCAGGAGATGCGGCCCCTCGAAGCTCGCAAGCCCCATCAGCAGGCGCGCCTTCTCGCCGCCCGACAACTCGCCGACCTTGGTGTCGGCCTTGACGTTGGGAAAGCCCATCCGCGCCGCCCTTGCGCGGATTTTCGCCTCGGGCGCGTTCGGCATCTTGCGCGCCACATGCGTGTAAGCGGAGCCGTTCTCGTCGAGATCGTCGATCTGGTGCTGCGCGAAAAAGCCGACGTCGAGCTTGGCCGCGCGCACCACCGCGCCGCCCATCTTGTCGAGCCGGCCCGCGACGAGCTTGGCGAAGGTCGACTTGCCGTTGCCGTTCGAGCCCAGCAGGCCGATGCGGTCGTCGTTGGAGATCGACAGATTGAGCCGCGACAGAACGGTGCGATCGCCATAGCCCACGCTGGCGCGCTCCATCGCCACGATCGGCGGCGACAGCTCGCGCTCGGGCGAAGGCAGGTCGAAGGCGAGAACGTCCGCCTCCTCCAGCAAGGCGACGGGTTGCAGCTTCTCCAGCATCTTGATGCGCGATTGCGCCTGACGCGCCTTCGAGGCCTTGGCGCGGAAGCGGTCGACGAAGGCCTGCAGATGCTTGCGCTGCTCGTCCTGCTTCTTGGCGGCCTTCTGCGCCAGCATGGCCTTTTCGCGGCGCTGCCGGTCGAATTCGCTGTAGCCGCCGCGATAGAGCGTCAGCTTGGCGCGGTCGAGATGCAGGATATGGTCGCACACCTCGTCGAGCAGGTCGCGATCATGGCTGATGACGATCACCGTCGCCGGATAGCGCTTGAGATAGTCGACCAGCCACAACGTGCCTTCGAGATCGAGATAGTTGGTCGGCTCGTCGAGCAGCAGCAAATCGGGCCGCGAGAACAGCACCGCCGCCAGCGCGACGCGCATCCGCCAGCCGCCGGAGAATTCCGACAAAGCGCGGTTCTGCGCCGCTTCGTCGAAACCCAGACCCGAGAGGATGGCCGCCGCCCGCGCCGGCGCCGAATGCGACTCGATGTCGGCGAGGCGCGTGTGGATCTCGGCGATGCGATGGGNGTCGTGCGCATGTTCGGCCTCGTCGAGCAGCGCGGCGCGCTCGACGTCGGCGGCGAGCACGAAGTCGATCAGCCTGCCCGGACCGCCCGGCGCCTCCTGCTCGACGCGCCCGATGCGTGCGCGTCTGGGCCAATCGAGCGAGCCCGACTCCGGCGCGATCTCGCCCGAGACAAGTCGGAACAGCGTCGTCTTGCCCGTGCCGTTGCGCCCGACGAAGCCGGTGCGCGCGCCCGGCGGCAGCGTGGCGGAGGCCTCGTCGAACAGAACCCGCGGGCCGAGGCGGTAGGTGAGCCGGTCGATGGTCAGCATGGCCGGGCTTGTCGCGCGCGAGCGCGCCAAGCGCAAGCCGGCCGTCGCGCGCCGGCTGACGGTCGGCGAAAATGCGCCTTCGCCGACCGATCTCGGCGGCTACTGGGTCTTTTCGGCGACGATCGTCACGCCGCCGCGCGCGTCGGAAAAGGTGAGCGTCGTCCCCGCGAGCCGGTAGCCGCGCGTCGCGGTCAGCGCGGCCTGAAAGCGTCCGCCGCCGCCATCACCGTCGGCTCGCACGCCATCCGCGTGGTCGCCGCCATGCCGAAGCGGATATGGCCGCCGCCCACCCGCGTCAGGCGGCCGCTGATGCGGTTGCAGCTGTCGCTTCCGCTATAGGCGCGTCCGCGGAACTCAAGCTGCGCATTCGAGCCGGCGGCCACGGGGCGCCGGCGATCTGGGTCACGCGCCATGCGCCGGCGATCTTGCTCGCCGGCCCCTTCAGCGAGGGGTGACCGGCGCGGGCTGCGCGCTCGCGCCGGCGCAGGCGAGCGTCGTCAGCGCCGCCGCGAGGGCGAGACCGCGCAAGGCGGACGGGCGATGCGGCGAGGGCGGGCGTTTCGGGGACACGAGGCGTCGGTTCGTCACGGCGCTGCTCCTTGCTCAGGCGCGGTTCATGCCGCGCCAGCTAAGCACGATCCGGGAGGGCCTTGCACGTCCCGTGCGCAGCCGGCCAAAGTGACGCCACGGAGACCCGGAATGCCCCACCATCCCCAGACCGACCGTATCGAACAAACCGTCGACCTGCGCGCGCCCCTCGATCGGGTCTGGCGGGCGATCAGCGATCATCGCGAGTTCGGCCGCTGGTTCGGCGTCGCCATCGACAAGCCCTTCGAGAAGGAGGTCGAGTCGACCGGCCGCATGACCTATCCCGGCTACGAACATGCGCCCTGGCGCGCCACCGTCGCCGCGATCCAGCCGATGAAGCGTTTCGCCTTCACCTGGCGCCCCTACGCCATCGACCCGAAAAGGACTATGAGGACGAAATCCCGACCCTGGTCGAGTTCCTCCTCGCAGCGGCGCAGGACGGCGTGCGCGTGACCATCCGCGAAACGGGATTCGACATGGTGCCGGCCGCGCGCCGCGCGGAGGCTTTCCGAAAGAACGCCGCGGGCTGGGCGGCGCAGAAGGAGAACTTGCGCGCCTATGTCGAGGACGCGGCCGGGGCTGATCCCGACGGCGCAGGCCTGCCCCCGCACACCTCTCCTACCCTGCGTTTGGCCCCGGTCAATGCGCCCGGCGCGGCGCGGGACGACGATGCGCGGCGTCAGCGGAGGTCGCCATGCGCCCCATCATGCCGCGCCTCAATCCGTCCAATCCCGCGCTCGCCGTGACCGCCGTCGCCGCGCTCCCCGCCATCGCGTCCCAGCCGGTGCGCAAGGCGCAAATCGGCTGCGTGATGATGACCGGCGAGTTCCTCAATCAGGACGGCTACCGTCTGACGCCGACCGGGCGCGACGGCGCCCGGTCGACCTGTGGCCCTACCACCGGAAGCAGCTCCAGCCTCGACAGCTGGCTCAATCCGGGCGACCGCTACACGCTGGCGGCCTCGCCGCGCGTGCTCGGCCCCTGTCCGATCGGGCGCTGAGCGATGCTAGCCGACCCTCGCGCATGGCTGCGCCGCGCGCTGATCCTGCTCGCGCTTCCCGCGCTCTGGTTCGCCGCGCTCGCGCTCGATTCCGACGCGCTTTTCGACCGTTTCGGCATGAATATGCACGCGATCACCTTCCTCGCGCTTTTCGTCGCGACGGTCGCGGGCGTCGCCGCCGCGATCTTTCGCGCTTCGCCACGGTGCGCGCCGAGCTTCTGGAGGGCCGCCGCACGCTCGCGCGCTGGCGCGTCGACGAGCCGACGCTGCGCGCTCTGGCGCCCGTCGCCCTCGCCGAGGACGAGGCCGACAAACGCGGCGCGCTGCTGGCGGTGTTCGGCTTCGTGGCGCTGATCTTCGGCGCCTTCGCGCTGGCCGACCGGCGCGCCGCGCCCTTCATGCTCGCCGTCGCCGAGCTGTTGCTGCTGGCGGTGTCGATCGCCTATCTGGTCGGCCGCCGCATCGCGCCGATCATTGGGCGTGGAGGGCGGCGAGGCCATCATCGGCGAGCGCGGGTTGATCTTCAACGGGGTGCTGCATGTCTGGGCCGCGCCGCTGAGCTGGCTGGCCGGGGCCCGGCTGACCGACGATCCGCCGGCCCTGCGCGTCGATTATCGCCACCTTTCGCGCGCCGGGGTGCAGAGCGTCGAGGCGATCGTGCCGGCGCCGCCGGGGCGCGCGCCGAGGCGCAACGGGCGCGCGACGCGCTGGCGGCGCGCGGCGGGCCGGTCGGCCTGAAGCGGCGGCGCGGGCCTCACAGGCCGCCACATCGCCCATTGCTTGCGCCATTGCGGCGCGTCGACCACAGTGCGGAACGGCTCGTAATCGGGCCGCTCCATCGCGTTAAGATAGAGCGGGACGAGCGCCAGCGGCGCGAAGGCCGGACGCGCGTCGCGCGCGAGGCCGGACAGTCCGTCGCGCGCCTCGGCGAGGCGGCGGCGGGCGTGGGCGCGCAGCTCCGCAAGCGCGGCGCGCAGGCCCGGCTGGTCGCGGCCTTCGAGAAGGTCGGCCGGCGTCAGGCCGTGGCGGGCCAGCAGATCGACGGGCACGTAGCAGCGCCCTGCCCCGT
The DNA here is from genome assembly GCA_013693735.1 of Rhodoblastus sp. Lineage (GTDB taxonomy): Bacteria > Pseudomonadota > Alphaproteobacteria > Rhizobiales > Beijerinckiaceae. Next base: position 2,749,036 of record CP059255.1, read on the forward strand.
CAGNCCACGGCAAAGCGCGCAGCAGGCCGGTGACGGCGTAGGCCACGCCGGCATGGCCGGCGGCGGCCGCCGCGCCGGGTTCGCGCCCGCCCATCAGGATCAGGCTGGCGAGGCGAAACAGCGCGGAGCCGGTCTCGCCGGCGTAGCCTTCGAGAAAGCCGAGGTTCGGCACGGGGTCGTCGTAAAGATCGAATCGCCGCGCCTCGATCAGCGCGACGAAGGCGCGCGTCGGCAGGCTGAAATCGGCGATCAGGGCCAGCACGGCGCCGGCGACCGGATGGGCGGCGGCCTCGGCGGCGCGCGCGCCCTCCAGCGCCTCGCGCCACCAGACCAGACGCATCTCGCCAAGCGTGGGCTGCGTCACCGTCTCGCGGATGCGGGCGATCTCGGTGGAAAAGGCGTAGAGCGCGAACAGCGCCGGGCGCGCCGGCTCGGGCGCGAGCAGGCAGGCGAGCCAGCGATCGCGATCATAGGNCCTGACGAGATCCTCGCAGGCGGCGGCCTGATCGCGGGCGATCATCGGATCACGGAACGGCGAGAAGCACGGCGGCGACGCGGCGATCCTCGTCGACCATGACGTTGTAGGTGCGCGCCGCCGCGCCCGTCGCCATCGCCTCGAAGCGCAGGCCATGCGCGCGCAGCGCGTCGCGCAGCGCGGCCGGCGCGGCGGCGATGTCGGCGCCCATGCCGAGCAGCGCCAGCTCGACCGCGCCCTCGGGCTCGGCGAACAAGGGCGCCAGCATGGCCGGCGTCGACTCGGCCGGAGTCGTCGCGGCGATGGCGGAGACGCCCGAGGGCGTGAACAGCAGCGAGCCGCGATGGCTCATGCCGGCGAAGCGAAAGGCGCCCGCGCCGTAGCCCTCGACGCTGTGGCGACCGGGCAGAAAGCCGTCGTAGCGCGCCCCGCCATGCCCGCCTCAGCCGGCGGGCTTGCGCGGCGACGCCTTGGCCTCCGCGGCGTGGCGGGCGGCCTCCTCGGCGGTCGCCTCGCGCTCGTCGGGGAGTCGCCGGCGCGCAGGCCGAGATAGATCAGGATCGGCGCGCAGATGAACACCGACGAATAGGTGCCCATCACCACGCCGAACGTCATCGACAAGGCGAAGGAGCGGATGACGTGGCCGCCGAACACGGTGAGCGCGGTCAGCGCCAACAAGGTCGTCGTCGCCGTCATGATCGTGCGCGGCAGCACCGCGTTGACCGACAGGTCGATCAACTGATCGACCGGCATTTTCTTGTATTTGCGCATCATCTCGCGGATGCGGTCGAGAATGATGACGGTCTCGTTGAGCGACACGCCGATGATGGTGAGGATGGCGGCGATCGACGTGGTGTTGAACTCAAGCCGGGTGATCGAGAAGAAGCCGACCGTCAGCAAGAGATCGTGCATCGTCGCGATGATCGCGGCGATGGCGAACTGCCATTCGAAGCGGAACCACAGATAGATCAGCACGCCGAAAATGGCGACGACGACGCCCAGCGTGCCCGATTGCACGAGTTCGCCCGAGACGCGCGGGCCGACGACCTCGACGCGGCGGAATTCGTAGTCGCCGCCGATGGCGGCGCGCANCCTCTCGACGGCGGTCTGCTGCGCGGCGTCGCCGCCCGGCACCTCGCCGAAGCGGAACGTGACGTCGGCGTCGTTGCCGAAGCCCTGCACCTCGACGGCGCCGATGCCGAGCGCGTCGCCCTTGGAGCGCAGTTGCGCGAGGTCGGCGTGGCCGGATTTGGCGCGCAACTCGACCAGCGTGCCGCCGGCGAAGTCGATGCCGTAATTGAGGCCGAGCGTGAGAAACAGCGTCACCGCCAGAATCGACATCAGCGCCGAGAACGGATAGCTGACGCGGCGGAACCGCATGAACGAGATGTTGGTGGTCTCGGGGCGAGGCGCAGGAGNCTTCATCGGTTCGTCTCCCGCTCAGATCGGCAGCTTGGTCGGCTTCGACCAGCGATACCACAGCGCGATCATCATGCGCGTCATGGTCACGGCGGTGATCACCGAGGTGAGAATGCCCAGGATCATCGACACGCCGAAGCCGCGCACCGGCCCCGAGCCGAAGAGATAGAGGATCAAAGCCGCCACGAAGCTCGTGACGTTGGCGTCCATGATGGTGCCGAAGGCGCGCTTGAAACCGGCGTCGAGCGAGGAGATCACCGAGCGGCCCTGTTTGAACTCCTCGCGAATGCGCTCGTAGATCAGAACGTTGGCGTCGACCGCAAGGCCGATGGTGAAGACGATGCCGGCGATGCCGGGCAGCGTCAGCGTCGCGCCGAGGAAGGCGAGCGAAGAGAAGATGAACAGGATGTGGACCGCCAAAGCCAGGTTGGCGAAAATTCCAAAAATCCCATAGTTCATCAGCATGTAGGTGAAGACCAGAGCGCCGGCGACATAGGCGGCGAGCTTGCCCGCGTCGATGGAGTCCTGACCCAGGCCAGGGCCGACGGTGCGCTCCTCGACCACCGTGACCTTGGCCGGCAGCGCGCCGGCGCGCAGCAGCACGGCGAGATCGTTGGCCTGCTTGACGGTGAAGTTGCCGGAAATCTGGCCGCGGCCGCCGGTGATCGGCGACAGGATGCGCGGCGCCGAGATCACCTCGTTGTCGAGCACAATGGCGAAGGGGCGCCCGACATTGGCGGCGGTCACTTCGCCGAAGCGCTGGGCGCCGCGCGAATTGAAGGCGAAGTTGACGATCGGCTCGTTGGTGCGGCTGTCGAAGCCGGGCTGGGCGTCGGTGAGGTCGGCGCCCTGCACCATCACGCGTTTCTCGATGGGCAGCGTGCCGCCGCCGTCCTTGTGCGGCAGGGATTCCGTCTCGGCGGGGTCGGCGCCGGGATCGGCCACGAGGCGGAATTCGAGATTGGCGGTCTTGCCGATGATGTCCTTCAGCTCTTGGGTGTCCTGAAGGCCGGGCACGTCGATGACGAGGCGGTCGGCGCCCTGACGCTGAATGTTGGGCTCGCGCATGCCCAGGCCGTCGACGCGGCGGCGCATCACCTCGACCGTCTGATCGACGGCGCGGCGAACGCGGTCGTTGACGCCAGCCTCGGTGACGTTGACCGTGATCTGGCCGTCGGCGGACTCCTCCACCGACAGCGTCGGCTGGCCGCCAGCGCCGGCGACGCCGCCGGTGACCTGCGACAAGGCGCGATCTTGGGCACNCACGCGGGCGCGGTCGGCGGCGTTGTCGACGCGCACCTGCACGCCGCGCGGCGCGGCCGATGCNNCGCCCGACAGCGCCACGCGCTCCTCGCGCAGCACGCGGCGTACGTCGTCGCGCAGATTGTCGATCTGCTTCTTGAGGACGTCGCCGGCGTCGACCTCCAGCATCAGATGCGCGCCGCCCTGCAAGTCGAGGCCGAGCACGATCTGGCGGAAGGGGATAGCGGGCATCGCCTTCTGGATGGCGTCCACCCGCTCGCGCGGCATGAAGCTCGGCACGACGAGGAACACGCCGAACAGGACCAGCGCGACGACGCTGACGATCTTCCAGGTGGCGAAGCGCAACATCTCGCGTCAGTCCCTAACCCAATTCAACAGCGGCGACGAAGCGGTCACTCCTTGACCGGCTCGCCCTTCGCGCGGACCTCGGCGATCATCCCGCGCACGACCTGCACGCGAACGTTGGGGGCGATCTCGACCTCGACCGTGGCGTCCTCGCCGGCCTTGGTGACCTTGCCGACGAGGCCGCCGGAGGTGATCACCGTATCGCCGCGGCGCACGCCGCCGATCATCTTCTGATGCTCCTGCGCCTTCTTCTGCTGCGGGCGCAGGATCAGGAAATACATGATCACCAGAATCAGGGCGAAGGGCGCCATCTGGAGGATCACGTCGTTCATGCCGGGGCGGCGGCCGTGCCGGCGGCGCCGGCTGCTTGGGCGAAAGCTTGGGTGACGAACAACGGACGCACTCCGAATGGGCGAGCGGAAAGGCCGGGCGCAGGGCCCCGGCGAAAGCGCGCGGACTATAGCCGCCGACGAGGCGATTGCAATCGAGGCGACCGCCTCGACGCCCGCGCCGCGCCTTGTTATGGCGAGAAACGCCCGACCATCCGTCGCGAGATCGACATGACCGCCCGCACCGCAGCCGATTCCGCCGCCGAACTGGCGCGCGCCCTGGCCTCGCCCGACGCCGCCGCCGCCCTCGAACGGATCGCCGACGCGCTCGACCGTCTGGCGCCGCCCAAGCGTCTGGCCCCGGATTTCCAGGCGGCGGAAGCCTTCGTCTGGCACCCGGCGACGGCATGGCTGCAACCCGTGGCGCGCGTCAATCGCGTCGAGATGGCCTTGCTCAAGGGCGTCGACCGCGTGCGCGANCCTTTGGTCGAGAACACGGAGCGATTCGCGCGCGGCCTTCCGGCCAACAACGCGTTGCTGTGGGGCACGCGGGGCATGGGCAAATCCTCGCTGGTCAAGGCGGCGCACGCCGAAGTCGGCCGCCGGCTCGCCGGGAGCGGGCGCCCCGCCCTCAAGCTGGTCGAAATCCATCGCGAAGACATCGAATCGCTGCCGGTCCTGATGGGGCTGCTGCGCGCGAGCGCGCATCCCTTCATCGTNTTTTGCGACGATCTGTCGTTCGACGCGGACGACACGTCCTACAAATCCCTCAAAGCGGCGCTGGAGGGCGGCGTGGAGGGCGACCCGCCAACGTAATTTTACGCGACCTCGAACCGGCGCCACCTGCTCCCGCGCGACATGATGGAGAACGAGCGCTCGACCGCGATCAATCCGCACGAGGCGGTCGAGGAGAAGGTGTCGCTGTCGGATCGTTTCGGTCTGTGGCTCGGGTTCCACAAATGCAGCCAGGACGAATATCTCGACATGGTGCGCGGCTATCGCGACCGTTACGGCCTCGCGATCGACGACGCGCAGCTTCAGTCCGAGTCGCTGGAATGGGCGACGACGCGCGGCTCCCGCTCGGGGCGCACGGCGTGGCAGTATATCCAGGATCTGGCGGGGCGGCTCGGCGAGGGGCTGGACTGAGGGCCGTCACCGCCCGTGTTCGGCCTGCCGCAGCATCGGCGCGGCGCCGTCTTCAGCGAGGCGCTCTTCAAGGCGAGGCGCTGCGCGGTTGAATTGACGCACGACCGCTCCCGAAGCGCCTCGCGCTCAGCTTTAACGCATCCGAGCGCCGGCCGGCGCTCCTTCGAGCCGTTCAAGCGCCTCCGTGCGGTCGCGCATGCCTAGAGCTTCGGCCGTGCTCCCGCCTGCCCGGTCGTGGCCGCCCTGACGAAGGCGGCTCACCCGTCGATCAGCAATCGGGCGATGCAGCGGCCTTCCTCGTCGTAATCGCCGCAGCCGGGAGTGACGCCGGCGCGGCGATACCAATACAGGGCGTTTCCGTCGTCTCCGGCGGCGCGATGCAGCCAGGCGTGAACGAGCGCGGCCTCCCAATGGTCGTCGTCCTCGACGGCGTCATGGGCGTCGCCCCAGCGCCCCTTCATGCCCAGCCATAGCCCGGCCAGCGGGCGCGGCAGCCGCCGCGGCGGGCAGTCGCAGGCCAGGGAGACCATGAACATGTCGAGACTTGCGCTCATTCGGTCGGGTGCCTGATCGTCAGCGTGTAGCGCACGACGAGATACATGATCCCCAGCAGCACCGCAGACCCGACCCACAGGATGAACTCCTGAGGCGCGGGAAGCGTCGCCTGCACGGGCATCGTGATCAGCTTGCGCAGAATCACGACGATCGCGACCTCGACGAACGTGTCCACAGTGAGAGGAACGCCGTGGAGGTAGCGAAGTTCCGCAGTGATGAGCGCGGAGACGGTCCACAGCAGCATCAGCGAGCCGAGCCCATGCAGGAAGCCGCCGGCGAGATTGTGGGAGACGAAGAAGGCCGTCATCACGTCGTCGATGAACAGCCAGGTGAACAGGAACACCGCCGCCGCCAGCGCGAGGCCCAAGACGAGATGGGCGAAGCCGTTCACCCAGGCCATCACCCAGATGACCTTGCGGTTGAAGCGGCGGATCGATTCAGGCAACGCGTCGTTTGCGGGAAGCCCCGTCTTGTGGTCCAGCCCTTCCATCGCGCCCTCCCGCCGTTTGGTCCTGTTTAAGCCGGGACAGGACGCGCGCAAGCGACGAGGCGTCGCGGCGACGGCGCGGGGAGCGCGGAGGCGCGGAGCCGGCGAGGCGACGCCGTTTCGCGTCCGGCCGGCCACGCGGGAACGAGCGGCGGCGCTCGCGCCGGCGGCTCGCCGAAAAAATCCAAAGAAAAGCGGCGGGGCCTTTCCTGGGACCCCGCCGCTTTGTCTCGATCCGTTCGCCTGTCTCGCGGAAACGGATCGGTCTGCTTGAGGGAGGCCGGCGGGGCCTTTCCTTGACCCCGCCGTCTCGCCTCGATCCGCGGGCCTGGGCCGGCGCGGACCGGTCTGTCTGAGGGAGGCCGGCGGGGCCTTTCCTTGACCCCGCCGTCTCGCCTCGACCCGCGGGCTCGCGCCGTCGCGGATCGGTCTGTCTGAGGGAGGCCGGCGGGGCCTTTCCTTGACCCCGCCGTCTCGCCTCGACCCGCGGGCCTGAGCCGGCGCGGATCGGTCTCGTTGCGTCGCCGCGCCGCGCGGGCGCGGCGGGGCCGGTCAGAGGCCGGCGAGGTATTGTGACGGATCGACCGGGGTCGATCCCTTGCGCAGCTCGAAATGCAGCTGCGGCGACTGCACGGCGCCGGACTGGCCGGACTTGGCGATGGTCTGGCCGCGCTTGACCTGATCGCCGCGCTTGACCTCGATGTCGCCGTTGTGGGCGTAAGCCGAGACATAGCCGTTGGGGTGGCGGATCAGCACAAGATTGCCGAGATTCTTCAGCTCGCTGCCGGCATAGGCGACGACGCCGGACTCGGCGGCCTTGACCGCGGTGCCTTCGGGCAGCGCGATGTTGATGCCGTCATTGCCGTTGCTGCGGAAGCCCTGAATGACGCGGCCGCGCGCGGGCCAGCGGAATTCCGGGTTGCCGTTGGCGGCGGTCGTCGGCTTGTCGTCGGTCTTGACGCTGGCTGTCGTCGTCGGTTCGGACTTGGCCGCCTCCGGCTTGGCGAGGTCCGCTTTGGCCACGCGCGTCTCGGAGTCGGCCTTTTCCTCAACCTTGGCCGAACGCGCGGCCTTCGCCTCGGCCGCCTTGGCCTCGGCGAGCTTGCGGTCGGCCGCCTTCTGCTCGGCCGCGGCCTTGGCTTCGGCGAGCTTGGCCTCCTTGGCGGCCTTGGCTTCGGCGAGCTTGGCCTCACGGTCGGCGTCCGCCTCGGCCACTTTCTTGGACTTGTCGCCCTTGCGGTCCCCGCCCTTCTCCGCCGCCTTCTCGGCCGCCTTGCGCGCGGCGATGGCCTTCGCCTCGGCGGCGCGGGCTTCGGCGATCTTGCGGTCGGCGTCGGCCTTGGCTTGCGTCGCCCTGGCGGTCTTCTCCCGCGCGGCCGCGAGCTTTTCCTGTTTGGCCTCGTCGTCGCGAATCTTGGCTTCGACCTTGGCCTGTTTCTTCACCTCGGCCTTGGCCGCGGCGACCTTGCGCTCGGTGGCGGCCTCGTCGGCCTTCAGCCGAGCGAGACGCTCCTGGCGCGCCTTCAGCTCCGCGCGCTTGGCCTCCGCCAGAGCCTTCTCGGCCTTGGCGTCCTTGGTCTGCGCGGCGATGCTGGCGCTTTCGGCGCGGCGGGTCTCCAGAGCGGCCTTTCGGCGCTCGGACTCAAGCTCGGCCTTGGCCTGCGCGGCCTCCTTGCGGGCGGCCGCGAGCTTGGCGCGCTCGTCGTCGAGACGCTCGCGCGCGGTCTTGGCTTCTTCCGCGACGCGACCGACTGCGGAGACGCGGGCCGGAGCCGCCGCCGGCGGTGAATTTCGCCGGCGCGGCGGCGACAGCGCGCGCCGCCGAAGAGGCGCCGCCGGCGTTGAAGACCGGAATGGTCAGACGCGAGCCCGGACCGAGATCGGAAGCGGAGGAAAGGCCGTTCGCCTTCAAGATCGCCTGTTCCGGCACGCCGTAACGCTGCGACAGCACGCTCAGCGATTCGCCGTTGGCCATGACGATCGACGAGCCGCCGGCGGTGCTCCAGCCCTGAACGGGCCGCCGACGGGCGGGGCGTATTTGGCGAGACCGCCAGCCGGGGCGGCGGGCGCGTTGAACGTGGAGGCGGAGGCGGCCGCGGCGCGCGGCAGGCGCCGGGCGGCGGGCGTCTCGATGGAGCCGGTGGTGTCGCCGCCCATCAGCCCCGAGAAGGGGTTGGAGACGCCGGCCAGAGGATTGGAGAAAGATTCCATACGCAGCGCGTCGGCGGAGCAACCGCCCAGAAACGCCGCCGTCAACGCGGCGATGGCGAGGCGACCCGCAGTCGCAGTCCGCTTCAACGCAACACGATCACTCATCGCCCAACTCACTCGGTTACGCAAACTACCGTTGTGAGGATTAGAACCGGTTGAGGTTAAGGGAGGGTTTAGGGTGAACGCGGGCCTGCGGATTTTCGTAAGCATCCGACGAAAATTAAGGATGTCCGCAGTTTACGCGTCGCGATCCTCAATCACAGGGCGCGCGCGAGGCCGCTTTCGAGGGGCGCAGGCGAGCGGGCCCGAGCGCGCGCCGAAGCGGCGCGTCGCCGCGACGGCCGGNGCGCGTCGTAGCGGGCGAGCGTCGCCGCCCCGCCTTCCCCGCCTCGCCCAGCAGCAGCACGCCCCCGGCGCGAGCGCCTCAAGGCAGCGCTCGCGCGTCGCGATCGAGGACGGCGTGGACGACGATGCGGTCGTAGGCTTCGCCTTCAGCGAGCGCGGCGAGGCCGTCATCCCAGCGCAGCGTCGCGGCCAGCCCCAGCGCGTCGAGCCGGGCGCGCGCCTCCACGACGAGGCTGCGATAGCGCTCGACGGCGGTCACGTCGCCGCACAGACGGGCGAAGACGGCGGTGGCGTAGCCCGAACCCGCGCCGATCTCCAGAAGGCGTTGGCGGGCGCGGCATTCGGCGGCCTGGGCGAGACGCGCGACGAAAAATGCGTCAGGCATGGTCTGGCCGCAGGGCAACGGCAGATTGACCTCGCGAAAGGCCAGATCGCGATAGCGCTGCGGCACGAAGAGATGGCGCGGCGTCTCCTCGACGGCGCGCAAGACAGCCAGATCGCGCACGCCCGAGCGGCGCAGCCGCATCAGGAAGACCGCCATCGCCTCGCGGCTTCCCGGATCGTCGAGAGCGGGCGTGCGCTCCCGACCGTCCTCACCCAAAGGCCGCCGCCCAGCGCGCCTGCAATTCGCGGCAGGTGAGGTCCAGGCGCAGCGGCGTGATCGAGATGCGACCCTGCGAAAGCGCCTCCAGATCGGTGCCCTCGCCCAGATCGTAGCTCGGGCGCGCGAAGGCGAGCCAGTAATAGGGAAATCCGCGACCATCCATGCGCTTGTCGACGCGCAGCAGTTCGGGCCCGCGCGCGCCCTGCCGGGTGATCGCCACGCCTTCGACCTTGTCGGGGGCGCGGTCCGGAAAGTTGACGTTGGCGAGCGCGCCGGCGGGCAGACCGAGCTCCATGATCCGCGCGACGACTTTCGCGCCATGCGCGGCCGCGCAATCCCAACGCACGCCCTCTCGGCCGGTCTGAGGCCCGAACGCCTGACTCAGCGCGATCGACGGCACGCCGAGAATGGTGCCCTCCATCGCGCCGGCGATGGTGCCCGAATAGGTCACGTCCTCGGCGACGTTCTGGCCGCGGTTGACGCCGGAGAGAACGAGGTCGGGCTTGACCCCGAGAATCTCGCGAACGCCCATCAAAACGCAGTCGGTCGGCGTGCCGCGAACCGCATAATGTTTGGGGCCCACCTCGCGCAGGCGCAACGGATCGCTCAACGACAGCGAATGCGCGACGCCGGACTGATCGGTCTCCGGCGCGACGATGGTGACGTCCGACGTCGNCTCAAGCGCGATGCGTTCGAGGACCTTCAGCCCTTCGGCGTGGACGCCGTCGTCGTTGGTGATGAGGATCTCATGCCTGCGCCCCGCNNCGATCCGCGTGGCGCCGCCCATGTAAGGAAGCAGCGCGTCGGGCACGCGGATCGAGCCGTCAGGCTGCTGATAGTTTTCAAGCACGGCGACCAGCGCGCGGCCGACCGCCACGCCCGATCCGTTGAGCGTCGCCACGTGCCTGGCGCCGTCCTCGCCNNCCGAAAGCGCGTTCATGCGGCGCGCCTGAAAGTCGCCGCAAACCGAACAGGACGATATCTCGCGAAAGCGGCCCTGCCCCGGCAGCCAGACCTCGATGTCGTAGGTCTTTGNCGCGCCGAAGCCCATATCGCCCGCGCACAGCACGACGGTGCGATGATGCAGGCCGAGGCGCTTGAGCACCTCCTCCGCGCAACGCGTCATGCGCTCATGTTCGGCCTGCGCCTGATCCGGCGCGACGATCGAGACGAGCCNGACCTTGGTGAACTGATGTTGGCGAATCATCCCGCGCGTGTCGCGGCCGGCCGCGCCGGCCTCAGCCCGGAAACAGGGCGTTCCAGCGGTGACGCGGATCGGCAGCTCCCTGGATTCGAGAATTTTCTCGCGCACCAGATTGGTCAGCGAGACCTCCGCGGTGGGAATCAGCCAGAAATCCTCCTTGGCCGGCGCGCGTTCGAGCGCCGAACCGACAATGTCCTGCAAACTCATCTCGCCCGCGGCGAAGCGCTTGCGCTCGTCGTCGGTGGCGTAATCAAGCGCGTCGTTCAGCAACTCCTCGCGAGTTCGGGTGCGGGTCGCGATGAACAGGTCGTCGGTGAATTTCGGCAGCTGGTTGGTGCCGAAAGCGGCCGCGTCCTTGACCAGCAAGGGCGGATCGATCTCGACATAGCCGTGCTCGGCGGTGTGAAGGTCGAGCATGAAATTGAGCAGGGCGCGCTCCAGACGCGCGAGCTGGCCTTTGACCACCGTGAAGCGCGCGCCGGAAATTCGCGTCGCAGCCTCGAAATCCAAAAGACCGAGCGCCTCGCCGAGATCGAAATGCTCCTTAGGCTGAAAGCCTTCGGGAAAGCTCGGCGGCGCGCCCCAGCGGCGGATCTCGACGTTGTCGTTCTCGTCGACGCCGTCGGGAACGTCGGCGGCGGGAAGATTGGGGATCTCCGAAAGGCGCCGCTCCAGCGCGGCGGCGGCGTCGCGTTCCGCCTGCTCAAGCTGCGGAAGGCGGGCCTTGATCGTGGCGACCTCGGCCTTCAAGGCTTCTGCGCGGGCGGCGTCCTTGTCCTTCATCGCCTGTCCGACCTCTTTCGAGGCGGCGTTGCGGCGCTCCTGGGCGACCTGCGAGGCGGAGACCGCGGCGCGTCTGGCGTCGTCGAGGCCGATCAGTTCGGCCGAAAGCGGCGCGAGGCCGCGGCGCGCGAGCGCGGCGTCGAAGGCGGCGGCGTTGTCGCGGATGAAGCGAATGTCGTGCATCGTCCCGATCCTGAAGAGTCGGAACGGCTTTTAGCAGGCCCGCGCCGAGCCGTCAGGCGTCAGGGCGCCACGTCGCCGGAATTTTCAGCGGCGTCGACGCGCTTCTTTCGATGAAGCGGGCCAAAACGATCGTGGCTTCGTAAAGCAGATAGGTCGGCGCGATGAGAGCCAGCATCGAGAAGGCGTCGGGCGGCGTCAACACGGCCGAAACCGTGGCGATGATCAGGATCGCGTAACGCCGCTTGTCCTTGAGGAACTGGGAATCGATGACGCCGATCTTGACCAGAAGCGTCAGGATCACCGGCAACTGGAAGCAAAGCCCGAACGCGAAGACCAGCGTCATGATCAAGGACAGATATTCGCTGACCTTGGGCAAGAGCCNGATCTGGGCGTGGCCGGGCTNCCTGGCCTGCTGCATGCCGATGAAAAAATGCAGCAGATTGGGCATGACCACGAAGAACACCAGCAACGCGCCGAGCGCGAAAAACACCGGCGTCGCAACCAGATAGGGCGCGAAGCTTTCGCGCTCGTGCTTGTAGAGGCCGGGCGCGACGAAAGCGTAAATCTGGCCCAGGATGACAGGACAGGCGGCAAAGGCGGCGGCGAAGGCGGCGACCTTGACCTGAGTGAAGAAAAATTCCTGCGGCGCGGTGTAAATCAACTTCGCTTCCGGGCCTGCGGCGTATTGATAGGGAATGACGAGCAAATTGTAGATGTCTTTGGCGAAATAGAAAAAGACGACGAACATCAGCAAGAACGCGATCAGCGCCTTGATGAGACGCGAGCGCAGCCNGATGAGATGCTCCATCAACGGCGCNNGCGTGGCTTCGATGTCGGCGTCCGTCATGCGTGGGCGTCCGTGCTGGCTGAAAGATCCGTCATGCGATCAGGCGCCGGTCGGTCGGGCGCTGCGGCGGCGCGGCGCGGCGGCCTCCGCGGGGCGTTCTCGGCGACAGGCGCAGGCGGCGCCTTGCGGAAGGTGATTTCTTCGTCGGGCTGCAACTCCACGCCGGCGGCGCGCGGTTTGCCGCGCCGGGGCGCATGTAAAACGAATCGGCGGCGCGCGCGGGCGGCGCCTCGGCGGGCGCCGTCGCGATCGAGGGATCCTCCAGGGGAGGCGGCGCTTCGGCGGTCGGGGACGCGAAGGCGGCGGCCACGTCCTCGCTCGTCACCGGCTTGAAGGGCTCGGGCGGCGCGAGATCGAGCGGAGCGCCGGCCGTCTCGCCGGAAGCGCTCGCAGGGGNCGCCTCGGCGGCCTTGCGCAATTCTGCGGCGGGGTCGAGGGAGCCGGCGTCGAAAGAGGCGGCGGATTTGGCGGCGTCGCCGAGCTTGGCGACCTCCTTACGGATGTCGTCCAGCCNCGCCTCGCGCATGGCGTCCATGAACTGGCCCTGAAACTCCCNCGCCATGCGGCGCATTTTGCCCAGCATCTGGCCGAGCTGGCGCATGACGCGCGGCAGCCGTTGGGGCCNCAGAACGATCAGCGCGAGAACGCCGACGATCATCAGTTTGGTGGCGTCGAAGTCGAACATCAGCTCCGATCCGCGATCGCTGCGGCTCCCACCCGTCCGCCGGCGACCGGACAGGCCAAAATTACGGGCGTCCGGAGGCGCGGCCCGCCCGAGCGCGTCACATCAAGCGACGAATCCAGGCCGGCTCAGACCGTCTTGCGGACCTCTTCGGTCTTAGCGTCGACCTTCTGCGCATGATCGATCGCGGCGGCGCGGCGGCGGTCGGCTTGGCGGGTTCGTCGTCGTCCTGCATGCCCTTCTTGAAGGACTTGATGCCTTTGGCGACGTCGCCCATGAGGTCGGAGATCTTGCCCTTGCCGCCAAACACGACGAGCACGATCAGACCAAGAATGATCCAGTGCCAGATGCTGAAGCTGCCCATGTCGTGTGAACTCCGCAGCGCCCGCGACAAGGGGCGTCCATGCGGGGAACCTAAGCGTCGGTTCGGGCAAAACAAGGAGCGCGGCGCGTCCGGCCGCGGCGATCCGCGCGCGCTTTCGTTGCACGGGCGGCGCGCCCTCCTCACGCCGCGGAGCGCCGTCGCCGCCGACGGCGGCGTCCTCGTCGTTGGCGCTCTCGTCGGGCTCCACGAGTGCCTGGTCGGCGCGCGGCGGCGTAGGCTTCAAGCGNNGAAGCTCGGCCTCTTCGACGTCGCCCTCCTCCAGAGGATCCTCGTCGTCGAGCAGCGTGCGGGCGTCGTCCGGCGCAGGGACGGCGAAGCCGGGCGGCAGGCGACCGTCGAGAAGGCCGGCGCCGCGCAGCTCGTCGAGCCCGGGCAGGTCGCCGACGCGCTCCAATCCGAAATGCAGCAGAAATTCGTCGGTGGTGCCGTAGGTGATCGGCCGGCCCGGCGCGCGGCGGCGCCCGCGCATGCGCACCCAGCCGGTCTCCAGCAGCACGTCGATGGTGCCCTTGGCGACCGCGACGCCGCGAATCTGCTCGATCTCGGCGCGCGTGACAGGTTGGTGATAGGCGCAGATCGCCAACGTCTCCAGCGCCGCACGCGACAGTTTGCGCGGCTCGACCGCCTCACGCGACATCAGCCAGGAAAGATCCGACGCGGTGCGGAACATCCAGCGATTGTTGACGCGCACCAAATTGACGCCGCGCCCGGCGTATTGGCGCTTCAATTCATCGAGAACCTCGCGCAGCGCCACGCCCTCGGGCATGCGGCGGGCGAGNNCGGACTCGTCCAGCGGCTCGGCGGCGGCGAACAGCAGCGCCTCGGCGACGCGCAGCGCCTCCAGCGGCGGCGCGGCCGGCGCCTCGGCTCGCGCCGTCGTGTCGTCATGCGATTCGGTCATGCATCCTCCACAGCGGCGAGCGGACCGGCCGCCGGGGCGCGCACGCACCCAGAGCGGCGCGAAAGTCGCGTCCTGCCGCAGATCGATGAGGCCCTCCTTCACCATCTCCAGCGAGGAGGCGAAGGAGGACGCGCGCGCGGTGCGGCGCTGCGCCGGGTCGGCGCAATAATCGAGAAGAAAACCGTCGAGGGCGATCCAGTCGGCGGCGACGCCGGCGAGGCGGCCCAACACCTCGCGCGCCTCGGCGAGCGACCAGACTTCGCGTTTGCGCACCGTCACCTTGCTCAGCGCGCTCTTCTGGCGCTGGCGCGCGTAGGCGCTCAGCAGATCGTAGAGCGAGGCGCGCCAGAACTCCTTGCGGTTCGTCTCGATCTCCTCCGGCATTCCGCGCAGAANAATATCGCGGCCGAGCCGAGGGCGATTGATCAGCCGCTCGGCCGCGAGGCGGATCAATTCGAGCCGTTGCAAGCGCTCGGCCAGCTGGCGGGCGAGGTCGGCGGCGTCGGGCTCGTCCGCCTTGGCGAGGTTGGGCAGCAGCAGGCGCGACTTCAGATAAGCGAGCCAGGCCGCCATCACGAGATAGTCGGCCGCAAGCTCCAGGCGGACGCGACGCGCCTCCTCGACGAAGGCGATGTATTGCTCGGCCAGCTGAAGCACGGAGATTTTGGCGAGATCGACCTTCTGGCGGCGCGCCAATTCAAGCAGCAGGTCGAGCGGGCCCTCAAAGCCCTCGACGTCGACGACGAAGGTAGGCTCCGTCTCGCCCTTCTCGATCGGCTGGGCCGATTCGAACGGCAATTCGGCTCTGCTCGCCACGTCTGGCTCTCCGCTCGCGGCGCGGCGGAATCGCGCGCGCCGGCGCGAGCGGCACGGTCAGGCGGAACGCGTCGTTCCCTGCCCGCACGCCACGCGCGCTACATCTGGTCGTGGGGCGACCTTGCCGCCTCTAGACTTGGGGCGCAAGCGCTTGATCGAGCCTGCGGGCGGCGTCCACAGGATCGAAGGGCTCGGGGTCGTGGGCGATGCGCGCGAGGGCGGCCTTGGCCCGGCGGCGGGCCTTGCCGGAGAGTTNTGGCGCCTCCTCGGCGACCATGCGCATCTCCGCCAGATCGCCGTTGCAGTGCAGCGCCATGTCGAGGCCGGCGCCGAAGACGGCGGCGGCGCGTTGGCGCATGTCGCCGTCGAGCGCTTTCATCGACAGATCGTCGGACATGATCAGCCCGTCGAAACGCAGCGCCCGGCGCATGATCTTCTTGACGACCTTCTTCGACGTCGTGGCCGGACGGGCGGGATCGAGCGCGGTGTAGACGACATGCGCGCTCATCGCGAGCGGCAGATCGGCGAGCGCGCGGAAGGTGACGAAGTCGGTCGCCTCCTCTTCGCGCGACGCCTCGACGACCGGAAGCTCGTGATGACTGTCGGCGCGGGCGCGACCGTGGCCCGGCATGTGCTTGACGACCGGCAGCACGCCGGCGGCCAGAAGGCCTTCGGCGGCGGCGCGGGCGAGAACGGCGGCGCGCGCCGGATCGGCGGCGAAAGCGCGGTCGCCGACGATCTCGTGGGAGCCCGGGGCCGGCACGTCGGCGACAGGGGCGCAGTCGACGGTGATCCCGACCTCGCGCAGCTCGTGGCCCATCAGGCGCGCGGAGAGGCGCACCATCTCGCGCACGTAAAATGGGTCCTGCCAGCCCATCCGCTCGAAAAAGCCGGCGGCGGGATATTTTCGCCAATGCGGCGTCGTCAGGCGCTGGACGCGGCCGCCCTCCTGATCGACCAGCACGGGGGCGTCGTCGCGGCCGACGGCGTCGCGGAAGCTCGCCGTCAGCGCGTGCAGCTGCGCGCGGTCGGCGACGTTGCGGCGAAACAGGATCAGCCNCCAGGGCTTCGCGTCCTTGAAGAACGCGATCTCTTCGTCGCCGAGCGCCAGACCGGCGCAACCGCAGATGAAGGCGTGGGCGGACATCGGGAAGCCTCCGGGAGAACCAACGCGGAAGGCCCGACCGTGGTCGGGCCGTCCTTCACGCTGCGCTAGCGGCTAGTCGCGTGTGACGAAGCAATTGCCGCCGGCGGCCTTGACGTCCCCGCAGGACGCGGCCGCGCCTTCTTTCGACATGCCGCCGACGCGCACGCGATACACGGTCTTGCCGCCGGCCTCGCCCTTGACGACGCGCGGGGCGCGCCCGCCGAGAGCGCCGGAGAAGCGGCCGGCGAGGCGGTTGGCGGCGGCGCGCGCGTCGCTCTCGCTCGGCGATGAGGACAGCTGCACGCCGTAAGAACCGGAGCCGAGGGCGGCGCGCGCGGCCGGACGGGCGGGCGCCTCGTCGTCGGCGCCGTCGGCGGCGCCGGTGGAGGCGGTCGTCGTCGGCGCGGCGGCGGGGCGGTCTGCTCGTCCTTGCGGCCGAACAGATTGGCGAAGGGGTTGCGGACCTGTTCGATGGGCGCTTCGGCCTCGGGAGCCTCGGCCTCAGCCTGCGGCGCGGCGGCCGGGACGGCGGCGCGACGGGCGGGCGCGGGCTTCTCCGCCGCCGGCTTTTCGGGCGCGGGTTTAGCGGCGGCGACGGCGCGCTTGGGCGCCAGGGCGACGGCCGGCGTCTGGGTCGCCGGCGCCGCGGCGCGCGGGCGCTGTCGGGCGGCGGGCTGGTCCTCGGCGAGGACGCCGCGGCTCGGCGCGGCGACGTCGGCGGAGGGCGGCGTGACAGCGGCGACCTCGGCGCGGCTCGGCGCGGCGTTGGGCTTCGCCGGCGCTGCGACAGGCGCCGGCGCGGGCTCTGGCGCGGCGGCCGGCTTCGTCGCCGGGCGCCGGCTTCCGCGCCGACGATCGATCCGTCGGGACGGACGGAGACGGTGCGCACCCGGCGCGGCTCGGGGAAAACCGAACCAAGTCGATCGGGGGCCGCGTTGTCGCCGGTCGGCGTGCGCGGGATGTTGGGGTCGAGCGCGGCCGCGACCGGCACGGTGCGCACGATCTTCTGAGCTTCCTTGGCGAGGTCGACGGGCTCCTCGGGACGGCCGACCGCCTTCGCCGCGCCGTCGGCCCGGGCGCCCTTCCTGGCCAGCAAGTCATCGGCCTGATCGGCCGGCGCGGCGGGGGCGGCGGGCGGAGCGACCTTCACCGGATCGGCGGAGGCAAGGATCGTCGGCGGCTCGCCGTTGGCGGCGCTCGGCCCGCGCTTCAGCGTGAGCGCGACTCGGTCGCGGCGACGCCGACGCCGAGCAGCGCGACGACGGCCGCCATCGCGCGACGGCTGCGGGGCGGCGCTCGCCGGCCGCGGCGGCGGCGAGGGCGGGCGTCGCCGCCTCGAAACCGTCGTCGCCTGGCAGCGGCGCGTCGAGGTCGCGCGGGCGCCGGTCGGCGCTTCGAAACGGATGGAATCGATCGGCGAAGCCGGCGCCGCCACGACGGCGGGCGGCGGCGAGGAGGCGACGGGCTGAGCGGCGTGCGGGCGCGCGAACACCGGCGCGTGCAGGTCGACCTTGGGCAGAGCGGGCGCTCTTCGGCCGCCGGCGGAGCGACGCGGGCGATGTCTTCGAGCCGGGTCATCTCCTCAAGGCCGCGCATGTCGAGGCCCCGCGCAGCCCCACGCCCGCCTTGAGGGCTGGAATGACGATGGCGGCCGGGCCTGGCTCGACGACGAGCGGCCGGCTTCGCCGGCTCATCGGTCGACGGCGCGAGCGCGGCGGGGGCGACGGCGAGACGGAGGCGGAGGCGAGTTGCATGACTTTCGCCTCGCCGCCGGCGACGTCGTCGCTCCCGACGTCGACGCATTCGGCTTCCGCGCTCTTGGCTTCCGCGCTTTGGCTTCCGCGGCGCGCGCCTCGGCGGCGACTTTGCCGATGGCGGCGTGGGCGCGAGCGAGCGGATCGTCGGCGAGCGCCGGACCGCGCGCGGCCGGCGCCCGGTCGACGGCGAGAGACAATTCGTTAAGGAAAAGCTCCTCCTCGGCGGTCAGGGCGGAGCGCGCCTGCGGCGAAAGCGCATCGATCGGCTGGGCGGGCTTGCGCGGTTCGGGCGGGCCGCCGACCAGACGCGCAAGTTCGGCGAGCGGATCTTCGGCGCGCGGCGCGATCGGGCGCAACCGGCGCTCGAACTCCGCAATGTCGATGTCGGTTTTCCGGGCCGGTTCGCTCATCTGCACCACCTTGCGCAACGGCGCCGTCTGCGGCGAGGCGCCGGCCGCCCCTACAAACGGGCGGCGAACTCATCCTGCGCGGAGCGGCGCGGTCGCGACGGCGACCGCTCAGCGCATCTCATCGGGCGCGGAGACGCCCAACATCGCCAGACCCGAGGCGAGCACGGCCATCACGGCGCGCACCATCGCTAGTCTCGCTATGGTCAATAATGCGTTGCTCTCATTAATAAACCGTAAGCCATGATCGTCCTTGCCGCGGTTCCAATGCGCATGAAACGCGCTCGCCAGATCATGCAGGAAAAACGCCACGCGGTGCGGTTCGTGGGCGCTGGCCGCCTGGTCGATCAGTCTGGGATACTGGGCGATTTCGGCGATCAGACGGCGCTCGCCCTCGTCCGACAACAGCGAGAGATCGGCTTTCGCCAGCGCGGCGTCGGAAAAATCGAGGTCCGGGAACGCCTCCTTGGCCTTGCGCAGCGTCGAGGCGGCGCGGGCGTGGGCGTATTGAACATAGAAGACCGGGTTGTCCTTCGACTGCTCCAGGACTTTGGCGAGATCGAATTCGAGCGCGGCGTCGTTCTTGCGGAAGATCATCATGAAGCGCACGGCGTCGACGCCGACCTCGTCGACGACCTCACGCAAGGTGACGAAATCGCCCGAGCGCTTGCTCATCTTCACCGGTTCGCCGTCGCGCATCAGCTTGACCATCTGGCAGAGCTTGACGTCGACGCACGCCTCCCCGTCCGAAATCGCCTTCACCGCGGCGGACATGCGCTTGACGTAGCCGCCATGATCGGCGCCCCAGACGTCGATGAGGTCAGTGAAGCCGCGCTGGAACTTGGAGCGGTGATAGGCGATGTCGGAGGCGAAATAGGTGTAGGAGCCATCCGACTTCGTCAGCGGGCGATCGACATCGTCTCCGAACTGCGTCGAACGAAACAGGGTCTGCTCGCGATCCTCCCAATCCTCGGGCAATTGCCCCTTGGGCGGCGGCAGGCGGCCCTCATAGATCAGGCCCTTGGCGCGCAGTTCCTCGATGGCGCGCAGCACGGCGTCGGAATTGCCCTCCTTCACCGTCAGCGAGCGCTCGGAGAAAAACACCTCGTGCTTGATGTTCAGCGCCGCGAGGTCCTCGCGGATCATGTCCATCATCGCGTCGATGGCGAACTGGCGCACCAGCGGCAGCCATTCGGCCTCGGGCTTGGCCTTGAGCGTTTCGCCATATTTGGCGGCGAGCGCCTGCCCGACCGGCTTGAGATAGTCGCCGGGATAGAGCCNCTCCGGAATGTCGCCGACCGCCTCGCCGAGCGCCTCGCGGTAGCGCAGGAAAGCGGAGCGGGCGAGGACGTCGACCTGGGCGCCGGCGTCGTTGATGTAATATTCGCGGGCGACGTCGCGGCCGGCGAAGGCGAGCAGATTGGCGAGGGCGTCGCCGAACACCGCGCCGCGGCCGTGGCCGACATGCATCGGGCCGGTCGGGTTGGCGGAGACATATTCGACGTTGACCTTGCCGGCGCCCGTCTGCGCGCCNNCCTGCCCGCGCCCGAAGGCGGCGGGCGCGTTCAGAAGTTGAGTCAGGATGCGGTCGTAAAGCTCTGGCTGGACGCGAATATTGATGAAGCCCGGACCGGCGATCTCGACGCTTTGGACATCCGTGTCGGCGACGAGCGCGTCGACGATGGCNNCTGCGCCAGCGCGCGGGTTCCCGAAGCCGGCCTTGGCCTCCTTGGCGTAGACCATCGCGGCGTTGACCGCGAGGTCGCCATGCGCGCGGTCGCGCGGCGGCTCGACGACGAAGCGGGCGAGGTCGAGATCGGCCGGCAAGCGGCCATCCTTCTGGAAAGCGGCGAGGATGGCGGCGACGCGGGCGTGGAAATCTGCGAAGAGGTTCATCGAAAGGGCTTCAGTCCGGGCGGAAGGGGTTCCGCGCGGACTAGAGCAATTTTCGGGGCGGGTCAAAGGCGGAGCCTGCGAGGGATCAGGACACAAAGTCGTCGCACAGCTTGCGCGCCTCATCCCGGCTGCCGAAACCGATCACGCGCCAAAAGTTGGAATATTGGTTACGCACGTCGGACCCGCGCACCAGAGGGCCCAACTCCAGTTGGACCGCATAGTCGAGCGCGGGCGAGATCAAGACGTGATTGGTTTGCGTCCAGCCGCGCTGGAGATCGATGAAATGCTCTGTCTCGATCACCTCCATCGAACATGCGCCAATGCGCACGGCGCGGGCCGCAACGGCTCGCCGCGACTGTTTCGAGGTTCTCTCGCCGTATTCGTCCTCCTGCTTCACCTCGTAGGCGCGTCGCTCGCCAGGCTTCAAAGCGTTGATCGCCAAAACGTCGCGGGAAAATTCGCGTCGAATGACCTTGTCCCTCCCGGCGACGCCATCGACCGCATAGGTGGTGTCGATGACCGTCTTGCCCTCGGTGACCGACGAAGCCGTAAATCCGCCCTTCGCGCCGAGCGTGCGCAATTCGCGTCGATCGCCCACAATTCGGAGGCATTGACGAAATTTGTATAGCGGGCGCGAGGCGTCCGCGCCGCGCCCTTCCAGATACAAAGGACCGATCCGCCCTTTTCCGGCGGAACCGGGCAATCCTCAGCATGGGCGGACGCCGAGATCATTGACACGAACAGAAGAACGAAGTTGCGCATAGACTTTTATTACGCGTCGGCTGACGAGATATCTTTGCGCAATTACTTTATTTCTAATTCCTGGCGCAAATATCAATTAACCAGCCGCCGATGCTCGCTCAGCGCGAAACGATCCGTCATGCCCGCGATATAGTCGGCGACGGCGCGCGCCACCACGTCCGGTTCGCGCAACAGCGGACGACGCTCGGGCGGCAGCTCGTGCGGGCGTTCGACATAGGCGCGGAAGAGATCGCGCAGGACCTCGTCGCCCTTCGCGCGCACGCGCATGACGTCGGGGTGGCGATACATGCGCTTGAAGAGAAAGCGCTTCATGTCGGCGTCGGCCTGCGCCATCGCGGGGCTCGGGGCGATCAGCGCTCCTGGTTGGGCGCGCACCGCGTCGGCGTCGGCGGGCGCGGCGGCGGCGATGCGCGCGGCGCTCTCGCGCAAAATATCCTCGACGAAGCGGGTGATGACGCGCCGGCCCAGTTCGTGAACGACGCGCAGCGGGTCGAGGCCCGGCGCCAGCGNGCCGATCTCGTCGAGAATGTNCGCGCAAAAGGCGACCTCGCGCAGGTCGTCGAGGACGAACAGCCCCGCCCTCAGTCCGTCGTCGAGGTCGTGGGCGTCGTAGGCGACGTCGTCGGCGATGGCGGCGGCCTGGGCCTCAAGGCTGGCGTAACTCGACAGGCCGAGCGGAAAACGGCGATCGAATTCAAGGATTTCGTCCGGAACGCCGCGTTCGAGATATTTGGTCGTCGGGGCGCCGTCGGGCGTCAACAAGGGGCCGTTGTGCTTGACCAACCCCTCCAGCGTCTCCCAGCTCAGGTTGAGGCCGTCGAAATCGGCGTAACGGCGCTCCAGCGCGGCGACGATGCGCAACGCATGGGCGTTGTGGTCGAAGCCGCCATAGGGGCGCGTCAACGCGTCGAGCGTGTCCTCGCCGGAATGGCCGAAAGGGGGATGGCCGAGATCGTGGGCGAGCGCCACCGCCTCGGCCAGATCCTCGTCGAGGACAAGGCCGCGCGCCAGCGCGCGGGCGATCTGGCCGACCTCGATGGTGTGGGTCAGGCGGGTNNGGAAATGATCGCCATGCAGCGGCACGAAGACCTGCGTCTTGTGCGCCAGCCGGCGAAAGGCGGTGGAGTGGATGATGCGGTCGCGGTCGCGCTGGAAATCGCTGCGGGTGGGGCTGGCGGCCTCCGCCACAAGGCGGCCGCGCGAGCGCCGCCAGTCGGCGGCGTAGGGCTGGAGCGGCCGGTCGTGCGGGGAGAGCGCCGTATCGGCCGGGTCAGCCATGCGTCGGTCCCGCGTTGAAAGCTCTGGTTGGGGCGAATAGCTATTGCGAATGAAGCCCGCAAGGCGAACGCTTGAGGAACGCCCCTTGACCGCAGCAAACTCCCTACCTTGTCCGATCGCGCCGCGCGCCGCATCGCCAAAGTGTTGGCCAAGGAAGCGCCGGGCTCGGCCTTGCGCGTCTCGGTCGAAGGCGGCGGGTGCTCCGGGTTTCAATATCACTTCGCGGTGACGCAAGCGCGCGAAGACGGGGATCCGAACTCGCGCGCGAGGGCGCCGGGTATGGATCGATCCGGTCTCGGTCGGCTTTCTCGGCGGAGCCGAAATCGATTTCATCGACGATCTGATGGGACAGGCGTTCAAGGTGAAAACCCGAACGCGCGCTCGTCCTGCGGGTGCGGGGTCAGCTTCTCGGTCTAGCGGGCGTTCGATTACGCAACGTAATCATGCGGCCCGCTGTTTTTGATCCGCCCGCGGCCTATTGCTGCAAATGGCGGCGCCTGGGCGGAACCCCTTAAATCCGCGCCGCGTCCGCAGTATGGTTCTGCGACTCTGCGAGGACCCATGCGCTCTTTCTTCATTGGACAAAGCTACATCGACGTCACGATGATCACGGACGTCATGCCGACCGGCGACGACAAGGACGTCGCNCATGATTTCGCGGTCTCGTTCGGCGGCAACGCGGTCACGGCGGCCTTCGCCTGCGCGAAGATCACGTCGCCGCATCAGGCGCCGGACCTGCTGTGCTCGATGGCCGACGACTGGCTCGGGCGGATGTTCCGCGACATGGCCGCGCGCTACGGCATTCCGATCCACGGCCGCAAGGTGGAGCGCTCGTCTCTCTCCTTCATTCTGCCCAAAGACGGCAAACGCGCCATCCTGCGCGCGCGCGACGACGGATATCTGCACCCCCCCATGCTCAATCTGGGCGAGTGCAAGGCGCTGCATCTGGACGGGCATCAGCCCGACGCCGCGCTGTTCTATGCGAAGCTCTGCCGTGAGAAGGGCATCCTGACCTCGCTCGACGGCGGCGGCCTTCGCCCGACCACGGAGGAGTTGCTCGGGCATATCGACGTCGCCATCGTCGCCGAACGGTTGTGCGAGCAGATGAATTTCTCCGACGAGGAGATGCTCGCCTATCTCAAGAAGCGCGGCGTGCGGATCGGCGGGGTGACGCAGGGCGAGCGCGGAATGCTCTGGTACGACGAGGCCGGCAAAGTGCAACGCCTGCCGGCGCTGTCGGTGCCGCACGAAAAGGTCATCGACACCTCGGGCGCGGGCGACGTCTTCCACGGCACCTATCTGGCCTCCTACCTGGAGCGGCCNGGAGCAGCCCTGATCTCGCATTTCAAGTGGGCGCGCGCNGGATCGGCCTTCAAAGTGCAGCATCTCGGCAACGAGGCCGGGCTGCCAAGCCGTCACGACATCGAGGACACCATCCTGACCTACGCCTGACGCCACGCGCGGAGGGGCCCATGAACCGGATTGGACGGGCGCGTGCAGGCGCCGTGCTGCTTGCGGGCGCACTGCTCTGCGCGCGGGGCGGGGCCTGCGCCCAGACGGCGTCTCAGGCCGAAACGCCCGCGATCGCGGCGGGCGCGCCCACGCGCGGCGGCGCGATCGGGCCGAAGGTCGAGGCCGTCGGCGAGGCCATCGTCGTCCGCGACGCGGCTTTCGAGTTCGGCCCGGCGTCGCTGCGGGCGCCGCGCGTCGAGATCTTCGGCTCCACGCTCCAGCCGGGCGAGGTCGCTGCATCGCTCGCGGCAGGCGAGGCGGACGCCGTCGCGCGGCTGCGCCGATTCGACGCGAAAGAGGTGATAGCGCCGGAGGTGTCATTCACGTTTTTGGGCCGACAGGGCGTCAGGAGACGCTTTATCGCGACGTTCGGATGACGGATGTCTCCGAGGGGCGGATCGCGCGGTTCACAGCGGCCTCGGCCGAGGTGACCACGAACGCAGATGTTCGGATCAGCGGCGAGATGTCGGGTTTGACGGCCGAGCGGATCGATTTTGGCGCGGCGCTTGCGCTGTTTTTCGGGCCCCTCGCCTCTGCGGCGACGAAGGCGACCCTTTATGAACGGATGGCGATCGATCGCTACGTCGTGACCACGAACGGCGACCGGATGGAGATGCGCGGCCTCACCGGAGCCGGCTTTCGGATGGCGGCGACAGAACGGCCGCTTGAGAGGCGCTGCGCGCGATAACCGCGCTGACGAAGGACCTGACGCCGACGCTCTGACGGCTTCGTTGGCGGCGGCGCGAACAATCATGACGGCGCTGGAGATCGACGAGACGCGCGTCGACAGCGTTGATTTCGTCTCCGCGCAGCCTAACGGCGCGCGCGGACGTTTCGACGGGCTTCGGCTGCACGAGCCGAGCGGTGGGCGCATGTCGTTCGCCCTCGACGCGATGCGCGTCGAGAGCGGCGACACCGCTACGACCCTTAAGGGCTTCGCGCTTGTCGGCTACGATCAGCTTGGAGCGCTCGACGCGATAGGGAGATTTGCGGGCGACGCGCAAGCGCTCGCCGAGGTCAATCCGGCCGCGCTGATCCCGGGTTTCCGCCGCGTGGCGATCGAGGAGATCGCCGGCTGCAAGCCGCCTCGCGAGGGTTGCTCCGTCGAGAACGCCGATTTCGCGCTTCAGGGCGCCGCCTTGAGCGTGCGCAGGTCGCAGACGGAATCGACTGGCGCTTTGCCGTCAGCCGGTTGCGCCTACCCGCCTCGGGCGAGACGCAAGCCACCGAAGGCGCCGTGTCGAGCGACGTCGCGTGGCGTCCGCAGGCGCGCGCGCTTTCGCTGCGCGAGGCGACCTTGCGCTTGCAGGGCCTCGGGAGGCGCGCGTCTCCGTGGACCTCGAAAACATCATGCCGCAGGTCTTCACCGAGCCGCGCACCGCTGCGGCTCTCGCTCACGCCGGCGGCGGCGAGGCGCGTCACGCTGCGTCTCGTCGACGACGGAGGCGTCGAGCGCCTTGCGGCGCGCATGGCGCAGAACGCCGGGGCGAACGGCGCGCCGGACAAAGCGGCGACGAAGGCCAGGGCGAACGCGCGCGTCAAGAGCAAGACCGGTGAACGAGGCGAAGCTTCAAGCGCGGCGACGGGCAAGGACGCCCCGCCCTCTCGCGCCGCGCGAGGCGCTGGCGCAAGAGGCCGAGCGCCAAATCGCCAGGCTCGGCGACGCGCCGGCTCAAGGTTCTGGCTGGCGCTGGGGGCCTTTTTGCGTGTTTCCTCCCGCCGTTGCTCCTGACTGTGGTCGCCGAGCCCGCCATCGGCGCGATCAACGTGATCGGCTTGAAAGACTATCGGCCCCTGCTGCATCGCCTGACGGTGACAAGCGAAAGGCGCTGAACGATCAGCGCGCGAGGGACGGCGCGCGAGGGCCGGCGCGCGAGGGCCGGCGCGTCGTGAGCGCCTTCGCTCTGCGCCGCGCCGACGAAGACTTGCGTCACCGCGTGGCGCGGTCGGGCGACGGAACGGCTTTTGCGAGCCGTCGCACGAGAATATGCGACGGAATACGCCCGGCGTCAGCGCCGAGAGCGGATTTACCGTGACGACGGGGCGGCCGACCGACCCGCCAATCTTGAAATTGACCGCGAACAGGCCCTCATTGTCGCCGCCGCCGAGGATCGGGCCCAACAACGGAAGCTTCGCGAAGAAATTGTTGATCGCGTAAGCTGGAACGAAAGCGCCGGTCAACGCCAGGCGATCTTGCGCGTCGACGGTTCCCTTCATCGTCAGGCCAAGATTGGGGCCGGACAGCACCGCGTCGCTGATGACGAGCGCTCCGGNCGTCTTCGCGAGCGTCGCTTCAAGGCGTTGAAACGGCACGAGGGCCGCGTCGAACCGACTTGCGATCGATGGGTCGTTGCGCACGGCGGCGCTTTGCGCGACCAAACCACGCACAGCCGGCTCATCGCGCAATACGAAATCGCGGATCGAGAAATCGGCGTCGACGCGCCCGCCGCGCAGCCGCGCCACGCCGGCCATCGCGCCGCCCTCCATGCGCCGATAGAGATCGAGAAAGCCCAGCGCGGAGCCGGCGTCGGAGGTCTGGAACTCGAAGGTTTCGCTGTCCCCGCCGAGCGAAACGCGAACAGGATCGCGGCCGAAACGCCCTGTCAGCGCAAAGCGGCGCAGCCTCGCGCCCGCCTTCGACAGCTTCAGCCGGGCCTCGCCGATCGCCTGCTTGTTATGGCCGGTCAGCAAGGTCGTTTCGAGGTCGAGGTCAAAGGGCGCGCATCCGCGNNCCGCCCCGCTCGCGCCCCCGCCGAGCGCCTTCAGGAATGGGCGCGCGTCGAGCGCCGCGCCGCGCACGGTGACCGCCAGGCCCTGACCGGAGCGCTGGCCTTCGACGCGGACCTCGTCGCCAGGCGACAGCCGCAGTTGCGACAGCTTGAGAGCGCGCAAGCCGCCCTCCTCGTCGAGGCTGGCCGATCCGCGCGCCGCCGCGCCGGCGCCGTCAAACACGAGGTTGTCGATCGTCGCGCCTTTTTCGGTTTCGGCGTAGGAGAAGCTCGCCTTGGCGGGGCGGCCGGAGGGCTTCGAGAGCGCGCCAAACAGGCCGGAGAAGGTCGCGGCCGCGAAATCCAGCTCGACCTGCCCTTTCGCGAGGCGGCCGAGATCGGAGAGCGGCGCGCTCAGCCGCGCGGTCACCGGGCCGTTGAGGCCAGGCACGGCGAGACCTTTGCNGGCGCGCGCGGCGTCGTCGAAGGCCAAAGTGACCACCGCGTCGCCCTTGTCGCCGGCGGACTTGATCTCCACCGTCGCCGGAGCGCCGAGCGCGCGCCNCTCGCCTTTGACACGCAAGCCCGTCTGATCAGACAGGATGGCGAGGGTGGCCCCTTCGAGCTTCTCGGCGCCGACGAACTNTTCGATGACGACGTTCTGCCCTTGCGCCTCGACGCGCGCCTTGGGCGGGCCCGCGCCCTTGCCGGCTCCAGATCGAGCGCGAGGCGGGCGTCGATCTGACCGCGCGCCGTGCGCCGGCGCGGGCAGCTTGACGAAAGGTTTGAAGGCGGGACGCGTCAGGTAGTCGAGCGCGGCTTCCAGAGGGCCCTGCACGTGCGCGCTCAGATGCGCCTTGACGGGATCGGGTCCAAAGTCCGGAGCGGAGAATTTCGCCTCGACGATCGACAATTTGCGGTCGCCCAGCACGATCTGACCGCGCGTCGCGTCAAACACGGCGCTGCGGCCGCCGACATGGCCGCGCCCGGCGACGCCGGTGAGCGGCGGCGCGCCCGGGAGATAGTCGAGCGTCGCATCCGAGACGTCAAACCACAACGACACCGCCCCGTCCGGAATGTCGCCGCCCTTCGGCGACAGAATGGTTTTGCGGTCGAGATCGACGGCGAGGTCGCCNNGCTCAAGCACGCCGCCCTGAAAGGACGAGACGAACCATTCGCGCGCCTCAGGCGCGACGAGTCCTGGCCAGAAACGCAAAAAGTCGCGCGCTTTCATGCGCTGCGCCTTCAGCGCGAGCCGGACGGCCGGACCATCCGCGCCGCCGACAAGCTCGGCTGAAGCCGTCATCGCGACGTCGCCGCCGGCGAATTCGAGCTTCTGGATCGACAGCACGCCGGTTTCGGTTGAGTAGGCGCCTTCGGTGCGGATCGCGCCGAGCGCCACCGTCTTGTCGGCGCGCGTCTCCGCAGCGAGCATGTTGTCGGTAGAGGCGAACGCGAAGGTCCAATCCCGGCCGGCGGCGTCGCGAGGCGAAATCAATCCCTGGACGGACAGGACCGTCGCCCCGGCGACGAGACGCGTCGGCTCGACGACGACGGCTCGACTGTCGGGATCCCAATGGAAGCCGCCGGTCGCGCCGTCGACGGCAAAGGGCTCGTGCCCCGGATCGGCGAGACGGACGCGCCCGGCGCCGAGCGCGAACTCGCCCGCGACCCCGGCGATCCGCTCGTCCGGCGTGACGGTCAGCGTGGCGCGCCCCGAGATCGGCATGTCGAAATCGACCGGACGTTCGCGAAACCCCGCCGCGAGCGCGATTTCGTCCGACGACAAATCCTTGACCGAAACGTCGAGCTTGCGCGCGCCCTTGACCGCGGAGGCGCTGGCGGAGGCGCTCCACGGTCCGGCTCGGCCGCGCGCGGCGAGTTCGAGATCGGCGGCGCCGGAGGCGGCGTCGCGGTCGAAGGCGATCGAGACGTCCTGATAGTCGGCGACCGGACGGCCTTTGGCGTCCACCAGCTTCAGGCGGCCTTGCGAAACAACGATGCGTTCGAGCGCGGCGAGCGGGCCCTGATCGCCGGCGGCGAGGTCGATCAGCGCGCCGGCTGCCGCGCCCAACGCCTCGCCGAGCGACGCGCGGGCGGGTCGGCCCCAGGNCGGCGCGCCGCCGAACGAGATCGGACGCGCGTCCACCTCGCCGAGCGACAAGGCGATCGAGCCGTCCTCGCGCCCCTCCAGACGCAATTCGAGGCCGACCACCGCGAAGCGGCGCGCNNGGGCTCCGCCGCTGAGGGCGGCGAGCGGATCGATGGTGGCCTCGGCGCGCGGGGCGCTCAACACCACGGCGCCGTCGCGATCGCGCAGCTTGATGCCGTCGACGGTGANCGCGGGGCCGCCGGGCGCGTCGACGATGCTGACCGGGCCGAGAACCAGGTCGAGGCCGTGGCCGAGCGCGTTCTCGATCTCGCGCTCGATGCGCGCGCCGATCCANNAGGCGCCTATGGGCCCCGACTTCAAGCGAAGCATAAGCCCGCCGACCGCCAGGATCGCGAGCACGACCAGCGCGCCGACAAGCTCCGCGGCGAGGAGAGCGACGCGGCCTAAACCGGCGCGGCGCGGCTTCGCCTGCTCTGGCGGCGCGTCGGCGGCCGGCGACGGCGGCCCGCCGGGCGCGCTCGGCGTCGCGCCGGACGCAAGGCGTTCGGCTTCAGTCGGCGCGTCGCTGATCTGGGCGGCGTCGGCCAATCGGCCTCCTTGGACGGAAAAAACAAAATCAAGCGAACGGTCCCCGCATGGCGGGCGAATCACGGCGCAAACACGCCAGCCCTCTATGCGACGATCCGCGGCGTTTCCGAAGCGCTTTCGCCCGGAAATCCGCGGGCGGACGATCTGCGCAGCGCGACCACGGCGCAGCGCTTGGCCGAAACGGCGGGGCTGCTTCATGATCGGCGCGGCTCAGGCTCCGGCCCGGCGCAGGCGCGCGCCTGGCGGGTTCATGCCGATTGTTTGCGACGAAAGGAAGGCTCATGTCCAAAACGCCCGCCGCCGCGCTCGCCGAGGGCGACGCCGCTCCCGATTTCGCCTTGCCGCGCGACGGCGGCGCGGTGCTGCGCCTCGCCGATCTGAGAGGCAGGAAGGTCGCGCTGTATTTCTATCCCAAGGACGACACGTCCGGCTGCACACGAGAATCGGTGGACTTCAGCGGGTTGGCGAAGGAGTTCGAGGCGGCCGGCGCGACGGTGGTCGGCATGTCGCCGGATTCGGTGACGTCGCACGATCGATTCCGCGCCAAACATCAGCTGGCGCAGCCGCTCGTCTCCGACGAAAGCAAGAAGACGCTGGAAGCCTATGGAGTTTGGGTCGAGAAGAGCATGTATGGACGCAAATATATNGGGGTCGAGCGCACGACCTTCCTGATCCGCCGCGACGGTCAGATCGCCCGCGTCTGGCGCAAGGTCAAGGTTCCCGGCCACGCCGAGGCGGTGCTGGCGGCGGTCAAGGCGATGTGAGGCGCGCCGCCTCAGCGCCGGAACGCGTCCTCCAGAAAGGCGCGCGTCGCGG
The DNA here is from genome assembly GCA_013693735.1 of Rhodoblastus sp. Taxonomy (GTDB): domain Bacteria; phylum Pseudomonadota; class Alphaproteobacteria; order Rhizobiales; family Beijerinckiaceae. Next base: position 2,779,000 of record CP059255.1, read on the forward strand.
CCTTGGCCTGCGGCGTGTTGAGGATCGTATGCGGCGCGCCGGGAATCAGCGTCACCGTCGCTTGCGAGGCGTCGGCGAAGGTTGAGCCGGCGTGGCCCAGCGCGTGCGGGTTGCCAAGAAACGGCTGGCCGGGCGTGANAAACGCGTCCCGCCCGCCCATCACGTTGAGGATCGGTTGATCGGCCANAAGGCGCGTCTCGTGGCGGCGCACGAAATAATTGTCCTCGCNAGCCCACGCATAGACGATGCGCGCGACGAAAGTGGGATCGTCGCAGCGCGCCACCGCCGGGCCGCCCTCGCTCGACCCCGCAAGCACGACGCGCGCCGCGTCCGCCCAAGGCGCCGCGCGCAGCGCCGCCAGCGTCGGCGCGATCTCGGAGGCGCGCAGCGCGTGGATGCACTCGTAGGTATCGACGTCGACCGGGGACACGTAGGTAAGGCGCCCCGGCAACGCGAAGGAATCCGGCGCGACGCTGGCGTAACCNNGAGCCTGCGCCACCCAGGCCTGCCATTCCGCGATCGCCGGCAAGGCGAGGCCTTTCGATCCGTGCAGAAACAGAATGACCGGCGCGCGGGCGCGAACGGGCGGCGCGTCGCGCCAGAGGCCGAGAAACGGAGCGGCGCCGGTGACGCAGGCGGGCAGCGACAGGCTCGCCTGCGCGATCATCGCGCGCAGCGAGGCCGGCGTGTGCGCGACCGCCGCGCCCGTGACGCGGCCCGCCGTCTCACACATGCTCGACCGCCACGACGCCGGGGATCGCCTTGATGGCGCCGGCGATCTGCGGCGTCACGCGGTAGCCGCCGGGCAACTTCACGTCGAGTTCGCTCTTGTCGCGCTCGCGCATGACGACGACGAAGACCTCGCCCTCGCCCTGCGCCGTGAGGCGCTGACGCAACGAGGGCATGGGCGCTGCGTCGCGCACATAGATGCGCAGCCNCTTGCCCGCGCGTGCGGCGAGCGTGTCGAGCGGCTCGCAGGCGACGATGCGGGCGCGCACGTCCTCGCCCTCGATATTGGCCTGCAACGACACGCAGACATTGGCGCCGCGCTCCAGCATGTCGCGGAACGCGTTGAGGCCTTCCTGAAACATGATCGCCTCGTATTGCCCGGTCGGGTCCGACAGCATCACGATGCCCATCTTCGAGCCCGACTTCGTCTTGCGTTCCGTGCGTTCCAGAACCGTGGCGGCGAGCGTCGAATTCGCCTTCGCTCCGGTCTTGATCGCGCGGGAGAAAGAGGCCCAGCTTTCAAGGCGCTTCTTCCTGATCACCGTCTCGTAGGCGTCGAGCGGATGGCCCGAGAGGAAGAAGCCGACCGCGTCGAACTCGCGTTTCATGCGCTCGCTCTGCGACCACGCCANCGCCCTTGGGAGCGCCAACTCCTCGCGCACCGGACCGCCGCCGAACAAGGCCGATTGCCCCGCCGCCTTCTCGTCGCTGACGCGATTGGCGAAGGCGAGGATGGTCTCAAGCCCGGCGTGAACGCGGCCGCGCTCGGGCTCCAGCGTGTCGGNTGCGCCTGCGGCGCAAAGACTTTCGAGAACGCGACGGTTGACCTGCTTTGGGTTGAGACGCTCGGCGAAATCGGTGAGCGAGGCGAAGGGCGTTTCGCCGCGCGCGTCGACGAGGCTCTGCGCCTGCGCCTCGCCGACGCCCTTCACGGCGGACAGCGCGTAGACGATGGACAGGCCGCGCTCGCTTTCGCGCACGTCGAAATCGACGATGGAGCGTTGCACGCTCGGCGCCTCGACGGCGATGCCGAGGCGGCGCGCCTCGTTGCGGAATTCGGAGAGCTTGTCGGTGTTCGACTTGTCGAGCGTCATCGAGGCGGCGAGGAACTCGACGGGGTGGTTGGCCTTGCACCAAGCGGTTTGATACGACACCACCGCATAGGCGGCGGCGTGCGATTTGTTGAAGCCGTAATCGGCGAACTTCGCGAGAAGGTCGAAAATCTCGTTGGCCTTGGCCTCCGGGCTCTCACCCTTGGCGCATCCCTTCACGAAGTCGTCGCCCTCGACGCAGCCGCGCACGAAGCGATCGCGTTGCGCGGCCATTTCGGCGGCGATCTTCTTGCCCATCGCGCGGCGCAGCATGTCCGCCTCGCCGAGCGTGTAGCCGGCGAGCGCCTGGGCGATCTGCATCACCTGCTCCTGATAGATGATGACGCCGAAGGTCTCCTTCAGCGCCGGCTCCATCATCGGATGCAGATACTCCACCTGCTCGTCGCCGAGCTTGCGCGCGCAATAGGTCGGGATGTTCGCCATCGGCCCGGGGCGATAGAGCGCGACCAGCGCGATGATGTCCTCCAGACGGTCGGCGCGCATCTCCGAGAGCGCCTTCCTCATGCCCGCGCTTTCGACCTGGAACACGCCGACCGTCTCGCCGCGGCCAAGCATCTCGTAGGTCTTCTTGTCGTCGAGCGGGATCTTGGCGAGATCGACCTCGACGCCGCGCCGCTTCAGCAGCGCGACCGTCGTCGACAGCGTGGTCAGCGTCTTGAGGCCGAGGAAGTCGAACTTCACGAGGCCGGCCGGCTCGACCCATTTCATGTTGAACTGCGTCGCCGGCATGTCGGAGGCCGGATCGCGATAGAGCGGCACCAGCTCGTGCAAGGGGCGGTCGCCGATGACGACGCCGGCGGCGTGGGTCGAGGCGTTGGAATAGAGTCCTTCGAGCTTTTCGGCGACGTCGAACAGGCGCTTGACGCGCTCCTCCTGCGCCATCGCCTCGCGCAGGCGCGGTTCGCCGTCGATGGCCTCCTTCAGGCTGATCGNGCTTGGCGGGATTTTGGGGACGAGCTTGGCGAGCTTGTCGACCTGGCCGAGCGGCATCTCCAGCACGCGCCCGACATTGCGCACGACGCCGCGCGCGAGGAAGGAGCCGAAGGTGATGATCTGCGCCACGCGATCCTCGCCGTAACGCTCGCGCACATAGGCGATCACCTCGTCGCGTCGGGTCTGGCAGAAGTCGATGTCGAAGTCCGGCATCGACACGCGCTCGGGATTCANGAAGCGCTCGAAGAACAGGCCGAAGCGCATCGGATCGAGATCAGTGATGGTGAGCGACCACGCCACCAGCGAGCCCGCGCCCGAGCCGCGTCCAGGGCCGACGGGGATGTCGTGATCCTTGGCCCATTTGATGAAGTCCGCGACGATCAGGAAGTAGCCGGNGAACTTCATGCGGATAATGGTTTGCGNCTCGAAGTCGAGCCGCTTGTCGTAATCCTCGCGCGTGAGGCCGGGCGCGCAGCCATGCGCGGCGAGGCGCGCGGCGAGGCCGTCGGCGGCCTGTTTGCGCAGCTCCTCGTCGGCGTCGAGCGGGGTTCCGTCGAGCGTCGTGTAATGCGGCAGGATCGGCTTGCGCGTGGTCGGCCGATAGGAGCAGCGCCGAGCGATCTCGACGGTGTTGCGCGTCGCCTCGGGCAGATCGGCGAACAGCGCCAGCATCTCCGAGCGCGTCTTGAAGCGATGCTCGGGCGTCGCCTGGCGGCGGTCGGGCGAGCCGACCGTCGCGCCGTCGGCGATGGCGAGCAGAGCGTCATGCGCCTCGTAATCGGACGAGCCGGCGAAATAACTTTCGTTGGCCGCCACCAGCGGCAAGCCCTGCGCGTAAGCCAGTTCGATCAGCAGCGGCTCGGCGCGACGCTCGGCGTCGAGATGATGGCGTTGCAGCTCGACATAGAGGCGGCCGGGAAAGAGTCGCGCCAGCGTGCGGGCGCGGGCTTGGGCGACCTCTGGCCGGTCGAAGGCGATGGCGCGGTCGAGCGGTCCCGNAGNGCCGCCGGTGAGCGCGATAACACCGTCCGTTGAGCCCAGACGGTCGAGCGCGATATGCGGTGGATCGGGCGGCGTCGGATCGAGATGCAGGCGCGAGGCGATCCGCATCAGGTTTTCGTAGCCGCGTTCGGTCTGCGCCAGCAGCACGACGGAGCCCCTGCCCGCCTCCGCCTGCACGAAGCGCCCGCCGAAGGTCGCGCCGTCGCCGAAATCGATCGTGGCGGCGAGGCCGACGATGGGCTGCACGCCCTCTTTCGCCAGCTTCTCGGAGAACTCCAGCGCGCCGAACAGATTGTTGCTGTCGGTGATGGCGAGCGCGGGCATGCGGTCGGCGACCGCCATCTTGATCAGACGCGAAATCGTCAACGCGCCTTCGCGCAGCGAGAACGCGGTGTGGGTGTGAAGATGGACGAAGCCAGGTCCGAGGGGGCAGAATCGCTCAAGGGGTCTCCTTGGAGACACTCTACCTCAATGCGTCGCTCTCAATGCCTCGCCTGGCTCGCGCCGCGACGACGCGGCGGCGGCGCCAGGACGTTTTGGAGTTCATTCCAGAGCCTCAAGGTCGCAGCGCGCCAAGACCATATGGTGGGCGCGGAACAAAAGACGCAAAAAGACCAATTGTTCTCTTTTTGTTTTTGCGATGTGCTGGAGTTGTCCAAATTTGTAGGCGTTTATCCACATCCTCTGTGCATAACTTCGCGCAAATTCACCTCAGGTAAGCTTTGCGCGTCAGGCGCGCTCGAAACCGCGGCGCCAGATCGCCTCGCCGATCGAACGAAACAACTCGCCCACCCCGTCGCCGGTTTTGGCGGAGGCGTATAGCGGCTTGTAGGGGCTGAAATCGGGAACCAGGATCGCCTTGGGATCGGCCACCAGATCGCATTTATTGATGATCGGCCGAAGCGGTCGCCCCGGAAACTTGTCGGCGAAGCGGTGACAGAAATCGACGGCGACGGCCATCGTTTCGGGCCGCGAAATGTCTGAGACGATCACGGCGCCCGACGCGCCCGCGACATGCGCCGACGTGAAAATGTGACTTTCGAAATTGCCGTCCGTATCCCACAAGATCAAACGCATGGCGGCGTTGGCGCAATCGTCTCCAAGCAAAATCTCGTGACTTAAAATATTGACACCGATCGTCGATTTATACTCCGCGTCAAACCTGTCGAAAACAAGCCGCTTGGTCAGCGAGGTTTTCCCACGCTGGCCGATCCCAATATCATGACTTTTGTGCTGAACATCAGGGGTTAGGCTCGTTGTCGGGGGCTAGTTCGAAAGTCACGCGGCGGTGGGCGGCGGGCCCGCCCTCCTCCAAATTCGAAGCGATATTGCGTTTCGAGGCGATGACGAGGTGATCGGCCGCAACGCCATGCTTCGTCAAGAGCTGGACCATCGCCTCGGCGCGCGCACGGCCGAGACGTTCGTTGATCGCGGGCGAGCCTGAGTCGTCAGTGTGGCCCACCACGCGCAGACGCGCGCCTGTCTNCCTCATCAAGCCCGCGATCACGCCTGCGACCGAATCGGCCGCGCGAGCGTCCGCCAATTCGGCTGAACCCAATATGAAAAACACCGAAGAAGAGCGCACTGCGTCGATCAAACGGGCCTGTTGCGACAATGTGGCGGCCTGCACGGCGGTCATCTCGCGGCGCACCTGCGCGAGCAGATCGCGCGTCGCCGCCGATTCCGCCTGCGCGGCGGCGAGCGCCGATTTGGCGGCGGCGAGATCGGCGGCGAGCGCGTGGGTCGCCTGCTCCTGCGCCGCGCGGGCGGCCGCGACGGTCTTTTCCGCGGCGGCGCCCTGCGCCGTCACCGCCTCGGCGACCGCGCGATCGGCCTCATAGGCCTGCGCGGCGATCGCCTGGCCGGCGCGCGTCAATTCGTCGAAACGTTGCGAGACCGAAGCCGCCGCAGGCACGATCTCGACGGTCGCCGCCAGAGCGTAAGGCTGCGCCGGCTCGCGAAGAGCGGCGAGCAGGCGCTCGCGCTCGGCGTCCGAAGGCGCAAGGCCGATCAGCCGCACGCGCCCGGCGGCGTGATCGACCGACAGACGCAGCGGGTAGGCGCTCGCCAGAAGGTCGCCGGCGCGCGCGCTGGCGAAGGCCTGTTCGACGCGACGTTCACGCGACCAGTGCAGCATGGCGAGGCCGGCGCTCCAGGCGACCCATCCCGCCAGGCCGACCGCGGCGGCGCGCACCACCCATTTCGCCGCTCCGCTCGCTTTGCGTTCGGGCGCAGCGCCCGCGAGTGCGGCGTCGAGGCTGGCGAGATCGGCGGAGGCGATTTCGCGGATGCGCTCGTGACGCGCGATCAGATCGAGAAAAGCGTCGTCTATCGCCTGTTCGTCGGGCGGGCGGAGAACGCCGTCGCATTCGGCGGCGACGATCAACGTCGCCGACGAACGCAGCAGCACGTGGCGGGNCGCCAGATCGAGCGCGCGCAGCGGCCCGCCTTCGCCGGCGAAGGTGGTGGCGGCGAATTCGGTGATCGCGGCGATAAGCCCGCTCATCATGTCGGAGCGGCCGTCGACCTCGGCTTGCGGCCAGACCGCGATCAACTGGCCGGAGCCGCGCTCCAGGCACAGCACGCGCGAAACGCGGGCGCGTTGGGTCTCGGCGAAGGCGATTTCGGCCACGGGGCGGCCGGTCGCCAGCGATTTCATGCGCCAGCTCCAGCGCCGCGCAGAGATCANAGCGTCGATCTGCTCGGCGATGCCCTCGGTGACGCGGCGCAAGCCGTCGGCCACCGCGGCCGNAACGAGGCGGCCGACCAGCGGATAGAGCGCCTCGACCATCGCGTCGCGGGAGTTGCGGATCTCGGCCTGAATGGCGCGCACGATGAGCGGCGCAAGCGCGTCGGCGAGGGCGCGATGGTCGGAGACCTCGGCCTCGCGCAAGGCCTCCGCCAGAACCTTGGCGGTGGCGGCCTTGAGGTCGGCGCGGGCCAGACGCGATTCGGCCAGCGCCCGCAGCTGCGTCTCGACGCCGTCGATTCGACGGGCCTCGACGCCGAACAGAAGCGCGCAATTCGCCAAGCGCGTCGGCGGCAGGGTCGCCGCGCGAGTGCCCCGGCGCGGCGCCCATCAACGCCTCGACTTGTCGGCGCCCATGTTCTGGATCGCGGCCCCGAGCTGGGAAATCGCCTGACCGATGTCGGAGATCGCGTCGAGGCGGCGCTGTTCTGTGGTCTTTTCGAGGTCGATCAGCCGCGCCGTCAGCGAGTCGACTTGCTGGCGCATTTCGGCGCGCAGCGCGTCGACCTGCTGGGCCAGTTCGGCGCGCAACTCGGTCAGGCTCTGGTCGGTGCGGCGCTTTTCGTGGCCGAAGAGCAGCTCGCGAACCTGGTCGATGGTGTCGTGCGCGGCGGCGGCCTGAGCGGCGGCTTCCTTGCCGCCGTCCTGAGCCAGATTTTGCGTCATGTTCCGAGCCCCGTCCTGCGTGCCGTTTCGGGCTTGTCCGTTGCGCATCGTCGTCCTCCGGGCAGGTTCGCGCGGCCGTGCGGGCGCGTCAGCGTCGCAAATCGGCGAGTCGCCGCCCGTCGGCCAGCTCGGATCAAGATCGGCGCCAATCCCGTTCGAGGCGGATTTTGCAGATTTGCCCCCTTGTCACCTGCCCGGGCGCTGGGAAGCCGGCGCGACGGCGCGGACGGTTGCCAGCCGCCCCCGCCCTCCCTAGGTTGCGCCGCTTGCGAACCGATCCGAGATCCGCCGTGACCACGCCGTTCAAGTCCGACTTCCTCGCCATCCTCTCCGAACGCGGTTTCATCCATCAGGGATCGGACCTCGCCGGCCTCGACGCGCTCGCGGCCAAGGGCGAGGCGATCGGCTATGTCGGTTACGACTGCACGGCGCCGTCGCTGCATATCGGCAATTTCCTGTCGATGATGATGCTGCACTGGCTGCAACAGTCTGGCAACAAGCCGATCACTTTGATGGGCGGCGGCACGACGATGGTCGGCGATCCCTCCGGCAAGGACGAGACGCGGGCGCTGCGCACGGTCGCCGAGATCGAGGCGAACAAGGCGTCGATCAAGGGCGTCTTCGCCAAGGTGCTGCGCTTCGGCGAGGGGCGCCATGACGCGATCATGGTCGATAACGCGGAATGGCTGACGGAGCTGAAGTGGATCGAAATGCTGCGCACCGTCGGGCGGCATTTCTCGGTCAATCGCATGCTGACGATGGACTCGGTGCGCCTGCGGCTCGAACGCGAGCAGGAGATGAGCTTCATCGAGTTCAACTACATGGTCGCGCAGTCCTACGACTTCGTCGAGCTGGCCAAGCGGCTGGGCTGCAACCTCCAGATGGGCGGCTCCGACCAGTGGGGCAACATCGTCAACGGCGTCGATCTCGGCCGCCGCATGGGCACGCATCGNCTCTACGCGCTGACGACGCCGCTGCTGACCACCGCCTCGGGCGCCAAGATGGGCAAGACCGCGCAGGGCGCGGTGTGGCTGAACGCGGAGAGCTTCAGCCCCTATGATTTCTGGCAGTACTGGCGCAACACCGAGGACGCCGACGTCGGGCGCTTCCTGAAGCTGTTCACGATCCTGCCGATGGACGAAATCCGCCGGCTGGAGGCGCTGGGCGGGGCCGAGATCAACGAGGCCAAGAAGGCGCTCGCCACCGCCGCGACGACGCTGCTGCACGGCGCCGAGGCCGCCGCCGCCGCCGCGGAGACCGCGCGCAAGACCTTTGAAGAGGGCGCGCTGTCGGCCGACCTGCCGACAGTGGCGGTTCCTGCCGGCGAATTCGAGGGGATGGGCGTGCTCACCGCCTTCGTGCGGGCGGGGCTCGTGCCCTCGACCGGCGAGGCGCGGCGGCAGGTGAAGGCGGGCGGGTTGCGGGTGAACGATGTCGTGGTGACGGACGAGCGCGCCGCCCTGTCGAAGGCCGATCTCGTCGAGGGCGTCGCCAAGCTCTCCTTCGGCAAGAAGAAGCATGTGCTGCTGAAGGCGGGGTGAGGCGCGCAAGCACGCCTCCCGCCTTACATTGGAAGGGCGGAAGCGCTACGGCGGCGCCCTGCCCTCACGCCCACATGAACGGCCCGCGCTCGGCGCGATCCTGAGCCTCGGCGACGGCGATCGCCGTCATGTTGACGACGCCGCGCGCCGTCACCGACGTCGAGAGGATGTGCGCGGGGCGCGCCAGGCCCATCAGGATCGGGCCGACCGGCAGCGCGTCGGCCAGCATGCGCGTCATCTGATAGGCGATGTTGGCGGCGTCTAGATTGGGCATCACCAGCACGTTGGCCTCGCCCTTCAGGCGCGAGCCGGGCAGTTTCTTGTCGCGCAGCAATTGCGAGAGCGCGGTGTCGGCCTGCATCTCGCCGTCGACCTCGATGTCGGGGGCGCGTTCGGTGATGATGTCGAGCGCCTCGCGCATCTTGCGGGCGGAGGCGGAGTCCGACGCGCCGAAGTCCGAATGCGAGATCAGCGCGATCTTGGGCGGCAGGCCGAAGCGGCGCACGTGATTGGCGCACATCATCGTCATCTCGGCGATTTCCTCGGCGCTGGGATTGTGGCGCACATGGGTGTCGGCGAGGAAGAAGGAGCCCTTGGTGGTGATCATCAAGGTCATCGACGACAATTCGTGCACGCCGGNGGCGAGCCCGACGATGTCGCGCAGGAATTTGAGCCGCGTCGCGAAGCGGCCTTCGAGGCCGCACAGCATGGCGTCCGCCTCGCCGCGCTTGAGCGCCAGCGCGCCGATGATGGTCGGGTTGGTGCGCACCAGCATGCGCGCCGCGTCGGGCGTGACGCCCTTGCGGCCGGCGACGTCGACATAGCTCTGAACATAGGCTTCGAAGCGCGGGTCCTCCTGCGGATTGACCAGTTCGAAATCGCGTCCGGGCTTGATCGACAGGCCGAAACGCTTCAGCCGCGCCTCGACGACGTTGGGGCGTCCGATCAGAACCGGATGGGCGATCCTGTCCTCGATGGCGACTTGCGCGGCGCGCATCACGCGCTCGTCCTCGCCGTCGACATAGATGACGCGCTTGGGCGCCTTCTGCGCGCGNNGCGCGAAGATCGGCTTCATGATGAAGCCGGAGCGGAACACGAAGCCGCCAAGGCGCGCCTCGTAAGCGTCGAAATCGTCGATCGGCTGACGCGCGACGCCGGTCTCCATCGCCGCCCTCGCCACCGCGGGGGCGATGCGCAGGATCAGACGCGGATCGAAGGGCGAAGGAATCAGCGATTGCGGGCCGAAGGTCTTGGCCTCGCCGGCGCTGGCGCGGGCGGCGACTTCGGAGGNGGCCTCGCGCGACAGAGCGGCGATGGCGCGCACAGCGGCGTGCTTCATCGCCTCGTTGATCTCGCTCGCGCCGACGTCGAGCGCGCCGCGGAAGATGTAGGGGAAGCACAGGACGTTGTTGACCTGATTGGGATAGTCCGAGCGGCCGGTGCACAGCATCGCGTCGGGGCGCACGGCGAGCGCCTCCTCCGGCATGATCTCGGGGTTGGGGTTGGCGAGCGCGAGGATCAGCGGGCCCGGCGCCATCTTCGCCACCATCTCGGGCTTCAGCACGCCGCCGGCGGAGAGGCCGAGAAAGACGTCGGCGCCCTCGATGATCTCGGCGAGTTTGCGCTTGTCGGTTTTCTGCGCGTAGACGGACTTCCACTGGTCCATCAGCTTCTCGCGGCCTTCGTAGACGACGCCTTCGAGATCGCTGATCCAGACATTCTCGCGCTTGACGCCGAGCGAGACGAGCAGATTGAGGCAGGCGAGCGCGGCGGCGCCGGCGCCGACGCCACGACCTTCNNACGTCGGCGATGTTCTTGCCGCCGAGCCCAGCGCGTTGACCACCGCCGCGCCGACGATGATCGCCGTGCCGTGCTGATCGTCGTGGAACACGGGGATGCCCATCCGCTCTTTCAGCTTGCGCTCGACCTCGAAGCACTCGGGCGCCTTGATGTCCTCAAGGTTGATGCCGCCGAAGGTCGGCTCCAGCGCGGCGACGACGTCGACGAGCTTGTCGACGTCCTTCTGCTCGACCTCGATGTCGAAGACGTCGATGCCGGCGAATTTCTTGAAGAGGACGGCCTTGCCCTCCATCACCGGTTTGGAGGCGAGCGGGCCGATGTCGCCGAGGCCGAGCACGGCGGTTCCGTTGGAGACGACGGCGACGAGATTCTGGCGCGAGGTCAGGTGCGCCGCCTCGGCGGGATCGGCGGCGATGGCCTCGCAGGCGACGGCGACGCCGGGCGAATAGGCCAGCGCCAGATCGCGCTGATTCGCCAAGGGCTTGGTCGCGACGACTTCGAGTTTTCCGGGCTTGGGCAGGCGGTGATAGATCAGGGCCCCGGACTTGAGATCGTCCGACATATTGGTGGCCATGATGCTCCCCCGCTAGTTTCTTGGTGCGGGCGCCGACCACATGGCCCGCGCGCGACAGCGCAGGCTCGCAGCGCGGGCCGGAAATCAACCGGGCGAAATAAAATTTTCATCGCCAGTGTTCCGCGAGCCAGGTCACCGGCTTCAGCGACTTGTAGTGTTTTTATACCATTTGGCCGGCCACTTGCCCGCCGCCGCCTCGTGCGGTCTGGGCTGGCCGGTGAAGACGACGATGCGCGCGTCTGGCGGCAATTGCGCCATCCTGACGAGGTTCATCGGGAAGCGGGGCTGCAACTGGTTCTTGAAGCTGACGCACCATTCGGGCGGCCAGAAATTCATCGTCAGGCCGGACGCCTTGGAGCGTAGATCTGTTCGTTGTCGTATTCGAACGACATCGGGATCGGGTTTTTCTCAAATTCCGTCACCAGATGCGGGCGCTCGCGGCGCGGTAGCGGAAGACGCTGGTGTTGCCGACGCCGTCCCCGTCGTCCAGTTCTTGATGACGACGAATTCGCCGGGCTTGTAATCAAAAAGGCGTCGAGTGCGCCCGTCACCACCACGTCGAGATCGAGGAACAGAATGTCGCCCTCGACGCCGATATCCTTCGACCACAGCGCGAGCTTGCGCCAGGGGCCGAGGCGCATGCCTTTTTCGGGCAGCCTGATGTCGGGAATGGCGCGCGCGTCGATGCCGGAGTCGAGCCCGCGCGCGTCGTCGGTGAAGCAGACGAAGCGCGTCGGGCGCGTGACGTGACGCATCACGCCGCGATAGAGACGGTTGACGTAATCGGCGGGGAACGGGGTTCCCCACTTGATGCAGGCGACCGTCTGGATCGCGTCGGCCACGTCACTTCTCCGGAAGATTCACGCGCAGGTGCAGTTCGCGAAGCTGCTTGTTGGTCGCCTCCGAGGGCGCGCCCATCAGAATGTCCTCGGCGCGCTGGTTCATCGGGAACAGCGCCACTTCGCGCAGGTTCTGTTCGCCGGCGAGCAACATGACGACGCGATCGACGCCGGCGGCCATGCCGCCATGCGGCGGCGCGCCGTAGTGGAAGGCGCGGAACATGCCGCCAAAACGCTCCTCGACGGTCTCGCGGCCATAGCCGGCGATCTCGAAGGCCTTCACCATCGCGTCGGGCTTGTGGTTGCGGATGCCGCCCGAGGCCAGTTCATAGCCGTTGCAGGCGATGTCGTACTGGAACGCCTTGATGGTCAGCGGGTCCTGCCCTTNGAGCGCGTCGAGGCCGCCTTGCGGCATGGAGAAAGGATTGTGCGAGAAGTCGACTTTCTTGTCGTCCTCGTTCCACTCGAACATCGNGAAGTCGACGATCCAGGCGAATTCGAAACGCGTCTCGTCGATCAGCTTCAGCTCGGTTCCGAGCTTGCTGCGCGCGAGGCCCGCGAATTTCGCGAACTTGTCGGGGTCGCCGGCGACGAAGAAGGCGGCGTCGCCTTCCTTCAAACCCAACTGCTGGCGGATCGCCTCGGCGCGCTCGGGGCCGATGTTGTTGGCGAGCGGACCGCGCGCGCCGACGCCGGTCGCGCCCTTGTTCTGCTGCTGGGTCGTCTCGTCCTTGGCCCTATCGAAAAACAGGATGTAGCCAAGGCCCGGCTGGCCTTCGCTCTGCGCCCAGGAGTTCATGCGATCGGCGAAAGTGCGCTGACCGCCGCCGGGCGCGGGGATCGCCCACACTTCGTTCTTGGGCGTCTCCAGCAGGCGCGCGAACACCTTGAAGTTCGAGCCGCGGAAGTGCTCGGAGACGTTCTGCATGACGATCGGGTTGCGCAGATCGGGCTTGTCGGAGCCGTATTTGCGCATCGAGTCGGCGTAGGCGATGCGCGGCCAGGGGCTCGGCGTCACTTTTCNGTCGCCCGCGAACTCGGCGAAGACGCCGCGCATGACGGGCTCCATCGTGCGGAACACGTCATCCTGCTCGACGAAGCTCATTTCGACGTCGAGCTGATAGAACTCGCCGGGCAGACGGTCGGCGCGCGGGTCCTCGTCGCGGAAGCAGGGCGCGATCTGGAAATAGCGGTCGAAGCCCGCCATCATCAGCAACTGCTTGTATTGCTNGGGCGCCTGCGGCAGCGCATAGAACTTGCCGGGGTGGATGCGGCTCGGCACCAGGAAGTCGCGCGCGCCTTCCGGGCTCGACGCGGTGAGGATCGGCGTCTGGAACTCGTTGAAGCCCGACTCCTGCATGCGCCGGCGCATCGAGGCGATGACCTTGCCGCGCAACATGATGTTGTTGTGGATGCGCTCGCGGCGCAGGTCGAGGAAGCGGTAACGCAGGCGCGTTTCTTCCGGATAGTCCTGTTCGCCGAAGACCGGCAGCGGCAGCTCGTCGGCGCGTCCAAGCACCTCGGCCGCCGTGACGAAGACCTCGACCGCGCCGGTCGGCAGGTCGGCGTTCTCGGTGCCGGCGGGGCGCAGGCGCACCTTGCCGGTGAGCTGCACCACCCACTCGGCCCGGAAGGTCTCGACCATCTTGAAGACGGGCGAATCCGGGTCGGCGACGCATTGCGTCATGCCGTAATTGTCGCGCAGATCGACGAACAGCACGCCGCCGTGGTCGCGGATGCGGTGGCACCAGCCCGACAGGCGGACCTCCTTGCCGGCGTCCTCGGCGCGCAGGGCNNCGCAGGTGTGGGAGCGATAACGGGAGGCAAGCAAGTCGGACATCTGTGCGGAATCCGGGGTGAGAAGGCGCGGCGCGGGCGCGCGAACGGGTTGCGGGGTGAATAGGCGAATTGGGCCGCTTCGGGAAGGGGCGGCGGCGCGCATGGAGGGTTTGGCGCGGCGCGAGGACGTGCGCGGAGCGTCCGCGCGGCCCAGCCCTTGCGGCGCGGGACCGGGCTCGGCCGCCGCGCCGTCTCAGCCCGCCCGCGCGGCGCGGCGGCGGCCTGCATGTCCTTCCAGCGGGCGGCGCGGCGGGCGAGGGCTTCCGAATCCTGCCCCCAGACGCGCATCTGGTGATCCTCGCCGACATGGGCGGCGGACCAGGCCTGCTCGGCCGTGAGGAAGCCTTTCCACACCGCCAGCGCCAGCAGCGCCGAGCCGGTGAGCGAGGTCATGGAGTGCAGCGCCGCGAGCGTCAGCGGATCGCGCGCCTCGGCGACGGCGCGGCGGATCGCGGCGGTCGCCTCCTCGGGCTGGGCCTGAAACATCACGCCCTGCGCCAGCGCGAAGCGCGCGCCGAGCGCATCGCGCGCCCAGTCGAGCGTCGGAGTCCACGCCGCGTTCTCCGCCTCGACGAGCGTTTCGGGCTCGCCGGCGCGATAGCAAAGCAGATCGGAGCCGGCGTATTTGACGATGTCGTCGGCGACCTCGCCGGCGCGCGCGGGGATGGCGTCGAGCGCGACGTTGAGCAGGCGCGTCGTCGGCATGGTCGCAGGGTCGATGCGTTCGCCCTGAGCGGCCCATTCGGCGGCGACGGCCTCCATCACGGCNNGCGGAGGCGGCGCGCAGGGCTGGCGGGCCGGGGTGCGGGCGGATCGACCGTCGAGGCGAAGCTCCCAGCCGTCCGGCGTCTCGACCGCCTCGGCGCGCTCGTAAAACCGCTTGGGCAGGTGTTTGACGAGGTCGCGGCGGGCGAGTTCGACCGGATCGAGCCCCTCCCCGCCGGTGGGCGTCATCGCGCTGACAAGATCGTCGCGAACAGTCGCGACGGGCGTGGACGGGCGGCCGTGATCCTTGGTCATGCCGGCGATCTAGCGTTTCGGGCGCGGCCGCGCCAGTCCGGCTTTGTCCGGACGATGTCCGCGCGTGGCGTTGACCTGCGCCCGGACGCGCCCAAGATGGGATGGGAAGCGGCGCGAGCCTGCGCCGGGGAGGCCAATCATGACCGATTCGACGATCACCCGCCGCGCCGCGCTCGCCGCCTGCGCCACGCTCGCCGTCGCGCCCGCGCTGGCCAAGGCGCCGCTGGCCGGCGCGCAGGCCGGAAGCGCCTATCGCTACAAGATCGGCGACGTCGAGGTGACGGCGATCCATGACGGCTTCGCGCAGCGCCCGCTTGAGGGCTGNGTCAAGAACGCCGACCTCGCCGACGTCCAGAAAGCGATGGCCGACGCCGCGCTGCCGACCGACAAGATCCCGATCACCTTCACGACGCTCGTCGTCAACGACGGTCAGCGGCTGACGCTGATCGACGCGGGCAACGGCGACATGGGCGCGCCGACCTCCGGCGCGCTGGCGCGCAATCTCAAGGCGGCGGGCTTCGAGACGAAGGATTTCGACGCGGTGGTGATCAGCCACTTCCATCCCGACCACATCAACGGGCTGCGGCTGAAGGATGGGACGGCGGTGTTNCCCAACGCCGAAATCCGCGTGCCGGAGGCCGAGTGGGCCTACTGGATGGACGACGCCAAGATGGCCGCCGCGCCGGACGGTTTGAAGCCCGTGTTCCAGAACGTGCGACGCGTGTTCGGTCCGATGGCGAAGGACGTGAAGACCTTCGCGGACGGCNNAGAGGCGGCGGCGGGGCTGATCGCGGTCGCCGCGCCCGGACATACGCCGGGACATACGGCCTTCGCGCTGCAATCAGGCGCGGGGCGGCTGATGATCCTGTCGGACATCACCAACCATCCGGCTCTGTTCGTGCGCAACCCGGACTGGCAGGCGATCTTCGACATGGACGGCGAGCTGGCCAAGGCGACCCGCCGCAAGATGCTGGAGATGGCGGCGAGCGAGGGCGCGCAGGTCGCCTTCTATCACGCGCCCTTNCCCGCCACGGGGCGGATCGCCAAGGACGGGACGGGCTATCGTCTGCTGCCGGCGCAATGGTCCTCGGCGCTGTAGGCGCGCGAGTGTGAGGGCCGCGCGCTCCGGCGCGGCCCGACGCGGCGGCGGGCGGGCGGATGGTCGCGCTTGCGCGGTTTCGGGCGCGGCCTTACCAAGCTGCCCGACCCTCTGCCCCGGAGCGCTTCATGGCCCGCCTTGAGAACCGCATCGCCCTCGTCACCGGCGCCTCGCGCGGCATCGGGCGCGCGATCGCGCTCGAACTGGCGAAGAACGGCGCGCATGTGCTGGCGATGGCGCGCACGCAGGGCGCGCTCGAAGAGCTCGACGACGACATCCGCGCGATGGGGCGCGAATGCACGCTGATCCCCTGCGACGTGACCGACTACGAGGCGATCGAGCGGCTCGCCGGGGCGATCCATCATCGCTGGGGCAAGCTCGACATTCTGGTCGCCAACGCCGGCGTGCTCGGCTCGATCTCGCCATTGGCGCATATCGACCCGAAGGAGTGGGACAAGGTGCTGGCGGTCAACGTGACGGCGAACTGGCGGCTGATCCGCGCGCTCGATCCGCTGCTGCGCACCTCCGACGCCGGGCGGCTGGTGATGCTGTCCTCGGCCGCCGGAAACCGCGCCGAGATGCGCGCCTATTGGGGGCCGTATGCGATCTCCAAGGCCGCGCTCGACGCAATGGCGCGCACCTATGCGGCCGAGACGAAGAACGTCACCAATGTGCGGGTGACCAGCATCAATCCGGGCCCGCTGCGCACCAAGATGCGCGCCGCCGCGATGACCAACGAAGACCCCATGACCCTGAAGACGCCGGAAGACTTCGCGCCGAGCGTGGTGCGCTTCTGCGCGCCGGACTGGACGGAGTCGGGCAAGGTCTACGACTTCCCGACGGATAAGGTGCTGAGCTTTCAGGGACCGGCTTGAATAAGGCGCATTGACGCCCGCACGCGACCGCGCGACATGGAGACGGTCCTTGCGTGAATGACGAATGACGCCCGACGATTTCGAGCGACGACGTCCTCTCGACCCGACCTTACCCCCATCGCTCCCGCGCTCGGACGACAGTCTTATCGCATGGCCAAGGCATCAATAGCGACGGCTATGCGAGAACTTCGCACGCCGCCGCCGAGCGCAAACCTTTGCGAAAGTCCACCCCCATCCTGCTAGATCGCAAGAGCCGTTCGTCGCCGTCCCTGTCGTAAATGGACCTATACGCAAGGAAGCCACCGGGGTAGAATATGCCGTGTCGTTCTCAGGCTCAATTTAGGGCCGAGCACGCCCGAATCCAAGAAGCTTGTCGAT
This sequence comes from Rhodoblastus sp., assembly GCA_013693735.1. GTDB lineage: Bacteria > Pseudomonadota > Alphaproteobacteria > Rhizobiales > Beijerinckiaceae. The sequence goes on from CP059255.1 coordinate 2,796,156, forward strand.
TTTTCCTAATTTATACTGATATTGCCGAACTTTTGATGGGAAAGAGCCTCTATTGCCCTCGATTGTATAGACGATACCATCAGAGTATCCGGAAACAATGCCAATGTGCCCTTTCCAACTGTCGATAGCTTCCCTCCACCAAACGATAATATCACCGGCGCAAGGCGGATTATCCAGATCCGCGTTATAACGCCAACCGTGTTTCTGAAATTGCCGGAGAATGTCGCGAGCCCCGACNNGGCTTAAAGGGCATGTCTTTCCATTGGCCTTCGAAAAACAAAACGAAACAAATGACGCGCACCAGCTGTCACCCGCTGAGGCGCCAGCGACATCCGCATACTTCTTGACGAAAGGCCCGTTGTTGTCGCNTCCCTCCTCGCCTGCGCCTTTCGCCATCTCCGCTTTCGCTATCGCTAGCGCTTGCAGCCCCACTTTTGAGGCGCCTTCCGGATTTTGTTCCACAGCTGGCGCGGATATCTCTTTCGGCGGGACTTGGCGCCGGCTCAACGCAACGTCCAAAGNCGTCTGCGTCAGCGGCCCCACCTCGCCGTCAACCACCAGCGGAAGGCCATCGGGCCCATGCCTTGCGANCTGAAATCGCAAGACCGCCTTCTTGACTTCGCTGTCGAACACGTTTCCGACCACACCGGAAACAGGAAAACCCGCACGATTGAGATCTGCGATCAGTTTAACAACTTGGAGGCCAGACGACCCGAGCTTGAGCAACCCCATGACGTGTCTCCCGAATATACGCACTCCACTTCAATCGCGTTGGAGGCACAATCGAGACTCGAGGAAAACGCCTTTAAATCTATTGCCACTTGGGGCCAATCACGTGAATATATCGTGAAAATCGCGTGAATTAAAAGTGAAAATTGTGAAATAATGACTATCTACGATTTTAATCCCCAACGAAAATGAACAGATGCCTACCTCTTCTTCCTCTTATCAAACGGGTTCTGGCTCATCCTGAACTGAATCCGGATCGGCGTGCCCGGCAGGTCGAAGGTCTGGCGCAGGCCGTTGCTTAGAAACCGCAAATAGCTGCCCGGCAGTTCGTCGGNCTGGTTGCCGAACAGCAGGAAGGTCGGGGGCCTCGCGTTGGGCTGCGTCATGTAGCGGATTTTGATGCGGCGGCCCGAAACCGCCGGGGGCGGCGTGCGGTCGACCACATCGCCGAGCCAGCGGTTGAGCTNTGAGGTCGCGACGCGCTTGTTCCACACCGCGTCGGCGCGCATCACCGCGTGCAGAAGGCGGTCGATCCCCTCGCCGGTGAGGCCCGAAACAGGCGCGATCTCGACGCCGCGCAGATGCGGCAGCAGGCGGTCGGCCTCCTCGCGCAGCTCTTTCAGCTTGGCCGTGCGGTCCTCGATCAGGTCCCACTTGTTGAGGCCGATCACCATCGCCCTGCCCTCGCGCTCGACGAGGTTGGCGATGGTCAGGTCCTGCTTCTCCAGCGCGATGGTGGCGTCGAGCAGCACGATCACCACTTCGGCGAAGCGCACGGCGCGCAGCGCGTCGGCGGCGGCGAGCTTTTCGAGTTTGGACTCGACGCGGGCGCGCTTGCGCAGGCCGGCGGTGTCGAACAGCTTGAGGCGACGGCCCTTCCATTCGGTCTCGACCGAAATGGAGTCGCGCGTGACGCCGGCCTCGGGGCCGACCAGCAGGCGATCCTCGCCGAGGATGCGATTGAGCAGCGTCGACTTGCCGGCGTTGGGTCGCCCCGCGACGGCGACGCGCAGCGGCTTCGACACGTCGAGTTCCGAGCCGTCCTCGTCCTCGCCCAGCACCAGCGGCGCGCGCTCGTCGACGATCTCGTCGGCGGGGCGCGTCAGCTCCTCGGGCAAGCGCTCCAGCATGGTCTGGTAGAGATCGGAGAAGCCTTCGTCGTGCTCGGCCGACAGCGGCACGGGATCGCCGAGGCCCAGCGTATAGGCGTCATAGGCGCCTTCCTNGCCTTNGCGGCCTTCCGCCTTGTTGGCGACGAGGATCACCGGCTTGTCGGCGCGGCGCACCAGCGCGGCGAAATGGCGGTCGACCGGGGTGACGCCGACGCGCGCGTCGATCACGANAAAGATCGCGTCGGCCTCCTCGATGGCGACCTCGGTCTGGCGGTTCATGCGGGTTGCGAGATCGTCGCCCTCGCCCTCGTCGAGGCCGGCGGTGTCGATGACGATGAAATCGAGATCGCCGAGGCTGGCGTCGCCCTCGCGGCGGTCGCGGGTGACGCCGGGCGTGTCGTCGACAAGGGCGAGCTTCTTGCCGACCAGACGATTGAACAGGGTCGACTTGCCGACGTTGGGGCGGCCGATGATGGCGACGCGCAGGGTCATGATGGGGAGAAAACCTGGTTTGATCAGCCTTGCGACGGCTTGCCGGAGCGCACCAGGCCAAGCAGAAGCTCGGCGCGTTGGCGCGTGGCGGCGGGCGCGGCGGCGTCGGTGACGATCATGTCGAGATATTTGGCGGCGCGGTCGAGATCGCCGGATTGAAGCGCCTTGGCTCCGATCAGCCCCGCGCGGAGGAGCGGAAGGGCTGCCCGTCGGCGGCGAGCGGCTCCGCGCGGCGCGCGAAATCGGCGGCGTCGCCGAGATCGGCCGCCAAATACATCGCGCGCAACCTGGCGGCGTCTCGCAGCGACGCGTCGACGGAGGCGTCGGCGGCGATGTCGTCATAGGTTTTTAGCCCAGCCTTGGCGTCGCGCCCGGCGGCCACATCGGCGGCGCGCAACCGCGCCAGCGCGCTATAGCCGGCCGGGGCTCTGGCGGCGGCTCGACGAGGCTTTTCTCGGCCTCCTCCGCCTTCCCTCGCGCACGAGAGAAATCGCCGTCTCGTAGACCGCGCCGGCCTCTTCGGATTGGCGCTGCTGATAGAACTGATGGAATCGATAGCCCGCGGTCGCCGTGACGATGGCCAAGGCGACGCCGATCACCAGATTTTGATGCTTCTTCCAGAACAGCTCCGCCTTTTCCCGGCGGACCTCTTCGTCGACTTCCTGGAAAAATCCGACATGCCCTCGATCCCGATCACGACGCGGCGTCGCGCGCCGCCGCAAAGTCGAGCGGAGGGCTAGCACGGCGCGCAGGGATTGGCGAGCCGCCGACCAGGCGCGCCGGCCGCCGCCAAGTTGCTGGGGAGAGAACCAAGCTACGCCTTGAAGAGGCCGAATTTCAGGTGAATCTGCGTGAGCCAGCTCGGCCATAGAAGCCGGGCGGCGGGGCGTGGGGCCTGTCGTGGCAGGGAAGAACGGCCGATCATGAGGTTCGTGGGCGGGATGTCGCCGAGGTTCGAAGCGCCGCAGTTCGACGGCGACGCCTCCGCGAGTCCGCAATGCGTCGATAAATCGATGGGTATCGGGCCGCCGCGGGGCGCGTTCGCGCGCTTTCCGGCCGCGCTGGCGAGCGCGCTGCTCGCCGTCGCCTTGGCGGGCGGCGCATCGGCCGCCCCGGCCAAGCCGCGCGTGCCGGCCGGGATGATCGCTTACGACAAGCCCGTCTACAAAAATGGCCGGCGCGTGCTCTATCACGGCCCCAGCCACGCGGGAAAAGGCGCGAAGGCGACGCGCGCGGCCTCCGGCGCGCGCCAGGAGGCCGGGTCGAAGCCGGCCCAGTCGAACAAGACGTCAAAGGCGCAAGGCGTTCCGCCGCCTGGCGCCGCTCCGGTCGAGCCGCCCGCGGCGGTGGCGACGGGCGGGCTTGGGGCCGCCGTGGCCGCCCCTGTTCTGTTCGGAGCGACGCCCGCGCCTGCGGCGGGCTTGGCCCCGGCGACGCCCGCGCCTGTGGCGGGCTTGGCCCCGGCGAAGCCCACCTCGCTCACGCTTGCGATGGACCCGCGCTTGGGCGCGGAATTGGCCCAGGCGGTCGCCGCCAAGGGCGTCGACGTCGCGCTCGCTCCAGACGGCGCGGCCGATCTTTCGTCGCCTCGATGCCGCTTGGCGCGGGCGCCGCGGCCCCGCCCGGCGCCGTCGCGATCGCGCGGCTCTTCGACTGCGAGATCGCGCTGGTCGGATCCGGCGCGGCCAGAACCATCGCGGATCTCGCCGGCAAGCGCGTCGCAGCGCCCGCGGAATCCGTCGAGGCCGGCCGAATCGTGCGTCGGCTGTTTTCAGCGGCCGGGGTGGCGGCGACCTTCATCGACGCCGCGCCCGGAGATGGCGCGACGGCGATGAGGGCCGGCCATGCGGACGCCTACGCCAAAGTTTCGGCGGCGCTCGACCTGAGCGAAGCCCCGGCGGGCGCGCGTTTGCTGGCGATCCCGTTTCGCGGGGCGGTGCGCGACCAATTCCTGCCGGCAGAGCTCGGGAAATCCTCTTTCCCGCGTTGATCGAGGGCGGTTCGGTCGACACGGTCGCCCAACCCGTGATACTCGCTGCGGCGGATCCCGGCCGCGACACGGCGCGGCGCGCGGCGCTCGCACGTTTCACCGAGGCATTTTTCGCGTCCCTTGGCGCCGGGGCTTTGCAAGACGCCAAGTGGCGCGACGTCAACCCTGCCGCGAAGCTTCCTTATTCGCGGTTCGAGGCCGCTCAGGCCTGGATCGACAAGGCTCGTCCGAATTGAGCGCGCCTCCCACGCCGCTTCGTTCGTGACCTATTGAGAGGGCTTGCTGTGCGACATGTCGTGAAAGCCAGCGCGGCGATGGTCAGCCTGTCGGCGATCGTCGCGGCTGCGATCGCCTTTTCGCCGCAGCTTTTCAAATCGACGGACAAAACCTCGCCCGCGCCGCTCGTCGACGCGACCGCCTTGCCTGTCGGCGCGCTCGCGCCGGTCGCCGCGTTCTCCGATACGCAACAGGACGCCACAGCGGGCGCGACGACGCGCGCCGCCCCTCGCGCCGTCAAACCGGCGACGACGGACCTGGCCGAGGCCAATCGAAAGCTCGCCGACGCGATGGCCAAGCCGCGGGCGCAAGACGGCCTGTCGCAGATCGCGCGCGTCGCCGGCGGACCTTCGCGCGATTCTGCGGTGGGACGTCCGGTCGGCGCGGTCGCGGCGCTCGCTTACGCAGATTCAGGCGAGGGGCTCGACGGCGCGGCGGACCTGATCGCGCGAGCGCGCGCAGCGCGCGACGGCGCTGCCTCCTCGGCGCGACTGTTGTTGACGCGCGCCGCGCGCGTCGGATCGGCGGAGGCGCTGACCCTGCTCGGCCAGAGCTACGACCCCGTCGCTCTGAACGAACTCGGCGCGAAGGGCGTGCGCGCCGATCGTGCGGAGGCGCGGAAATTCTATCAGCAGGCCGTCGCGGCCGGTTCCGCTGAGGCCCGCCGTCGGCTCGCCAAGCTAGGAAGCTGACCGCCCTTGGCGGGCTGACGCGGCCCGCTCGCGACGGACCGGAGCGGGGACCCGATGGCCGCGGTCGGATTGCGCGAAGTCGGCGGCCTGAGCGGCGGCGCGCATAATCGCCGAGGCGCTACATATCCGACAAAGCGCCCGAGAGGCCTGAGCCGTCGCCCCGCGCGGAAAGCGTCTCGATCCCGTCCCGGCGCGGGCGCGGGCCGCCGAAAGCCAGCGGCGNNCCAAATCGGCGATAGCCCGCTCCGCCGCCGTCAACGCCGTCGAAAGGGCTTGGACCGTTCGGTCCGCGACGCCGCCGTCGGCGATCAACGGCAAAGCGAGAGCGAGCTTGTTTTCGAACCGATCGGACAGATCGCGCCAGCGCGCGGCGATGTCCTGCCCTCGATGGCCGGCAGATCGCGCGCTTCCNNCGACGCAAGTCGACGGCTCATCGATCAGATCGCACGCGTCCGCCTCCGTATCGGGGCCGAAGGACCGGCGTAACGCGACGAAGCCGGACGCGAAGACGCCGGCGACCGCCATCGCGATATACATTAGATCGCCGTATTTATCGAAGATCGTCTGCTCTTCATTGTCGATATAGGCGGCGACGCCTGGGTGGACACGCACGAACGCATCCTTGTCGGTGTTGGGCGCGGCGATCTGGGCGGCGCTGGGCGCCTCGGCGTTCACCGCCTGCTTGTTCGACAGAAACTGGCGCGCGAGGGCGGCGGCGACCTCGTTGGTCATGGTCGATTGGGCGACGAGATTGGTCGGCATGGCGACCGATTTAAGTTCGGCGTCGGGAAGCGCGCCGAAGCTCTTCTCGGGTATGTCGAACTCTTCGAAGGACGGCGCGCGCCGCACGAATTCGCCGGTATGATCGATCGCGAGCATCGACATTTTGACGTTCTTAAGCCGTAGCAGAGCGCGCAAGGCCTCGCTGGAGCGGCGGGAGACAAGCGAGGCGGCGCTGACGATCACGTCGATTTTCTTCTCGGCGACGAGGCGCGGCGCCGAGTCGACGTCTAGCCGAGTGAGCTGAACCTCCGCGTCCTTGATGTCGTAGGCTTGCAACAACGCCGCGTAAAAGCTGTCCGCCGCGCCGTTCACCGAAAGAAGTCCAACGCGTTTGCCGCGCAGCTTCTCGATGGAGTCGATCTTCGGATCGAAGGCGAGCACGAGGCCGATCGTGCGGTTCATCACCGCGACGACGCTCGCGCGGCCCTGCAAATTCGCTTCCGCGCGCAGAACCGCCAGATCCGCCTTCTTGTCGAGGAAGGCCTGAGCGACCTCGCCGCGCGTCTTGTAGGTTTGCACGGTCATCCGCACGCCAACCTTGTTGGCGGCGAAATAACGCGAATAGGCGTTGAGCACGGCCAGTTCGCTCACGGCGTCCTCGACGACGGCGGCGGTCACCTGAGCCGGCCGCGTCAGATATTTGTAAGAGGCGAGGACGCCGGCGACGATCGCGAACAGGCTCGCCAATGCCCAGATCCAGCGGTTGCGCCGCCGGCGCAGGCGCGGGCGCACGAGATGCGCATGTTCTACGGCTGGCGCTTCTTTCGCGGCGATAATGACCGTCCTCCCGCCTTCTCGCATTGTCTGCGCCAAGCGCGTCGCAGCGTCGTCCGCGTCCGCGCCGACCCGGGCGCGCCGCGCATTCCGACTTCGGCATATCTATAGCGCGCGAACCCTGTCGGGGCGACGGCGTTGCGGCTCCATGTTTGCGCCGGCGGCGGTCGCGCGCCCGGCGCGTCGGGCTAGCGCAGGATCGCCCACCAACACAGCTCTCCGCACCAAGCGGCGAGCAGCGCGCCTCCTCGACCAAACGGCGGACGACGGGCGCCGGTCATCTCGATGACGCGGACGGCGCCTCCGCCGCCGCCGCCAAGGTGCGTCTCGCCTCATTCCCACTCGATCGTGCCGGNGGGCTTCGACGTGACGTCGTAGACGACGCGGTTGACGCCCTTCACCTCGTTGATGATGCGCGTCGCGACGCGGCCGAGGAAGCTCATATCGTAGGGATAGAAGTCGGCCGTCATGCCGTCGACCGAGGTCACCGCGCGCAGCGCGCAGACATGGTCATAGGTTCGCCCGTCGCCCATCACGCCGACGGTGCGCACCGGCAGCAGCACCGCGAAGGCCTGCCAGATCGCGTCATAGAGGCCGGCGCGGCGGATTTCCTCCAGATAGATCGCATCCGCCTTGCGCAGGATGTCGAGCTTCTCGCGCGTCACGCCGCCGGGGCAGCGGATGGCGAGGCCGGGACCGGGGAACGGGTGGCGGCCGACGAAGGTCTCGGGCAGGCCGAGTTCGCGGCCGAGCGCGCGCACCTCGTCCTTGAACAGCTCGCGCAGCGGCTCGACCAGCTTCATGTTCATGCGTTCGGGCAGGCCGCCGACATTGTGGTGGCTTTTGATCGTCACCGAGGGGCCGCCGCTGAACGACACCGACTCGATGACGTCGGGATAGAGCGTGCCCTGCGCGAGGAACTCGGCGCCGCCGATTTTCTTGGCCTCCGCCTCGAAGACCTCGATGAACAGCCGCCCGATCGTCTTGCGCTTGGTCTCGGGGTCGGTCTCGCCCTCCAGCGCGGCGATGAACATCTCGCTGGCGTCCACATGCACGAGCGGGATGTTGTAATGGTCGCGGAAGAGGCCGACGACCTGCTCGGCCTCGTTGAGGCGCATCAGGCCGTGATCGACGAAGACGCAGGTGAGCTGATCGCCGATCGCCTCGTGGATCAGCACCGCGGCGACGGAGGAATCGACGCCGCCCGACAGGCCGCAGATCACCTTGCCCTCGCCCACCTGCGCGCGGATCTTCTCGATCATCTCGCGGCGATAGGCGGCCATCGTCCAATCGGATTTCAGGCCGGCGATCTTATGGACGAAGTTGGCGATCAGCTTGCCGCCGTCGGGCGTGTGCACGACCTCGGGATGGAACATCGTGGTGTAATATTTGCGCGCCTCGTCGGTCGCCACCGCAAAGGGCGCGTTTTCGGAGACGGCGCGCACCGCGAAGCCTTCGGGCTGCGTGACGCGGTCGCCGTGGCTCATCCACACGCCATATTGCGCGCCCTCCTCCCACACGCCCTCGAACAGCTTCGAGGGGAGACNGACATGCACCTCGGCGCGGCCGAACTCGGCGGCGTGGCCGCCCTCGACCTTGCCGCCGAGCTGGGTGACGAGCGTCTGCTGGCCGTAGCAGATGGCGAGGATCGGCACGCCGGAGTCGAACACCGCCTGCGGGGCGCGCGGCGAGCCGGCCGTCGTCACCGAAGCGGGGCCGCCTGAGAAGATCACCGCCTTGGGCTTGAGCCGGGCGAAGGCGGCGTCCGCCGACTGGAAGGGGTGGATTTCGCAATAAACGCCGGTTTCGCGCACGCGGCGGGCGATGAGCTGCGTCACCTGCGAGCCGAAGTCGATGATCAGGATGGCGTCGTGATGCGGGGCGGCGGCGAGCTGACCGGAATTCATGGCGTCCTCGTTCGGCCCGCTGGGGGCTCAAGCCGCCCTGCTAAGGGAGGGGAGAGGAGCACGCAAGTCCAACCCGGCGAGATGAGCGCCTAAGCGACGCGGCGACGGCGAGGCGATCAGCGCAAGAAGTATCGCGCGCCCGGCGCGAGTGCCGGGCGCGCGGCCTGACGCAAGCGGGAGAGAGACGATCGCGTCAGTAGAACGAGAAGTTCCAGGTGTTGACCGAGCCCGGATTGGTCCACAGGGCCGCGACGACCTGCCCCGGATTCGGGCCTGTTCCGTCAGAGTCGAACAACACCTGGGCGCCAAGCAAGTAGAAGGTGGAGGTCTTTTGCGTCGAAGGCCCTCACGTCTTACGAGCCGTCCCAATCCGCGATGTGGTCGCCGAAAACGTCGAACCTGACTAAAAGCAGCGATAGATCGGCGCCAAGCCGAAATCTTCGCTTTAGCCGTGATGAATAGCGTGGTCTCCGTTTCCCTAAAGCAGCGTCCGAAGCGGCGCGCTCAGGCAATTCGAGTCCTATCGTGAGCTGGGTGGACATTTGAATAGTGCGACACGGCCGGGACGATTTTTCTCAAGCGAGACGTGAATCTGCGCGCGGCAAACGGGCCACCCCTCAAGCATCGGCGACGGATCAGCGCTCATGCGATCCAGGCGCAGCCGCAGGCGAAAACCCTTTAACTCTCCGTGAATTGCAGCACGATCAGCAGGCCCGCGAAGGCGATCGCCGCGAGCAAAGTCGTGAGAAGAGCCTTTCTGGCCAGCATCGGCGCGACCGGCGCGCCGGGCTCGACGCCGGGCGTCGTCTCGTCGGTCTCGTGCACGGATCGCACGCCGAAGGGCAGCACGGCGAACAGGCTGACCCACCAGAAGGTGAAATAGATCGCAAGGCCCAAGGGCCAGGACAGGTGCAGATCGAGTCCGAAGAGCGTCATCTGGGTTCCCGTGGGCCGCGCCCGAACGGCTGGAGCGGCGCGCAGAGCGTTACAGCCGCGCCCGCCCGGAAGGAAGCCCGAGGCCGGAGCCCGGAGCTAGGCCGCGGCCCACGTCAGTCCGGCAGGTAGGCGCGCGGATCCACGGCGTCGGGGTCTGCGACCGCGTTCTCGGCGGCGCTCGGCTCGGGCGCCGTCGGCGCGACCGCCGGCGCGGACGGGCGCGGCGCTGGATCGGCGCGCTCGCCCGCCTTGAATTTGGACGGCGACCACGGCCGATCATAGCCTTTCGGACGATCCGTCGTCAGCGAGAAGCCTTGGCCGACGCGTCGCGCGGAGAGCGCCCCGGTGTCTTCGAGAGTCGCGCCGTCGACGACGAGATCGGGACCGGCGCACAGGCCGTTCGTGCGCCAGCGCGTGACCACGACGGCGGCGCGCGCGCAATCCTCCGCCAGCGCGGCGCGGTCGATCACCAGCGCGACGGCGCGCCCGTCCGGCAGCGGCGCGACGCAGCCCTGTCTGTCGCAGCGCGCCGCCCCCATCGCGGCGCGCGGATCGCGCGGGTCGGCGTCGGCGAGCAGCCATTGCGCGGCGCCGAAGCCGTTGGCCTTGGCGCCGACGATCTGCAAACGCCCGTCAAGGCCGCGCACGGCGAGAGCGCGCGCCTGCGGATCGACGATCAGATCGGGTTGCGGGGCGCGCGCGGCCAGCGCCAGGCCCAGCGCGAAGGCGAGCGCGCCGGCCCAGCGCAGTGGGCTGATCCACAGGCACCACCAGACGACGCCGACGACCATCACGGCGAGCGCGCCGACCCCGAACGCGGGAACATGCAGCGTCGACAGCGGCAGATCGTTGACGAAGCGGGCTACCGCCATCATGCCCGTCGTGCCCCAACCCATCACCGTCCACACCGGCGCGTCGAGGCCGAAGGGATGCGCCGCGACGCCGACCAGCGCGGCCGGCATCACGACGAACTCGACCAGCGGCAGCGTCAGCGCGTTGCCGATCAGACCGTAGGGCGTGACGCGGTGAAAATGGAAGGTCGCGAACGGGTCCGTCGTCAGAGAGGCGACGAAGGAGGAGATCACAGTCGCGAAGGCCGCAAGGCGCAGCCGATGGCGCCAAAGCCCGGCGCGACGCGTCGGTTCGGGCGTTTTTCGGCCGCGCCCGGCCCNGCGCTCGAAGGCGGCGACAAGGCCGGCGACCGCGGCGAAGGACATCTGGAAGCTCGGACCCAGAATGGTCTCGGGTTCGCGCGCCAGGATGACGATCGCGGCCAGCGCGAGGTTGCGCATCGCCAGCGCCGGGCGGCCGACGACGATCGCGCCGAGCATGACGAGCGTCATCACCAGCGAGCGTTCGGTCGCGACCTCCGAGCCGGAGAAGACGCAATAGGAGGTCGCGCCCCAGATCGCGACCATCGCGGCCCAGCTCTTGATCGGGCGCGTCAGCGCAAGGCCCGGGATCACCGTGAGCGCGGCGCGGGCGATCCACAAGAACAGCCCCGCCGCCAAGACCATATGCACGCCCGAAATCGAAACGACATGATAGATCCCCGCTCCACGCAACGCCACGTTGGCGTCTTCGGGGATCAGCCCGCGCTTGCCGGTGACCAGCGAGGCGGCGACCGCGCCGTNCGCCGGGGCGAGGCCCGCGCCGACGACGTCGACGATGCGGTCGGTGAGCGCGTTGCGGCCGCGGTCGACCGCCGCCATCAACCGCAGGCCCCAGCCGACGTCGAGATCGGCGACTTTTTCGAGCGGGCCCATGACCGAGCCGACCGCGCCGATTCCGGCAAAGAAGGCGTCGCGGCCGAAATCGTAGCCGCCGGGCTCGGAGGCGCGCGCCGGCGGCAATAGACGCATCGTCGCAAGCACGCTGGCGCCGGCCTCGACGGAGGCGCGCCGACGCGTGGTGACGCGCACGCGCTGCGGCGTCGCCTCGGGCGCCAGCCCCTCGACGGAGGCGACGCGGATCAGCAGGCGGCCGCCCGCGCCGCGGTCGTCGACCGTTTCGACGAAGCCGACGACCTTGGCGACGCGGATGCGGTCGAGCACGGGCGCGGCGACGAGGCGCGTGCGGATCGAGGCGGCCGAAAAGCCGGCGAACAGAAAGGCCGCCGCCAGCGCCGCGCCGAGCGCGGGCGACGAGGCGCCGCGCGAGGCCTTCCACGCCAGCGCGGCGCAAATCGCGACGCCGAGCAGCGGCGCCCAGAGCGCGGGCTCGCGGTCGGCGGCGAAATAGGCGAGCACGCCGAGGCCGAAGGCGGGCGCGAGCCAGAGCGAGGGCGCCGCTCCAGCCGNCTCGCGCTCGATCCAGCCGGCGAAGGCGGCGCGCGCACGGTCGAGCGTCGCCGGGCGTGCGGCGACGCCAAGCGCGCCGGCCCAAACGCCGGCGACGGCGCGCGCGCCCTGCTGGATTTCGCCATGCCCCCGCCCCGCGCTGTGGCGCGATGCGGGATATTTCAGAGCAGGAGCGCCGGCGGCGCAAGCGCGACGGCCGGCTTTGCATGTTCGACCGAGAACGCGCGGGCGCTTCGCCGGTTTGCGCGCGGCTGCGCCAGTCGCGGGCGCCGGCGCCGGGCGGCCGGGTTCCGCCGATGTCGCGCCCCTGCGTCGGCGGCGCCGGTCAAGTCCGGCCGGACATTCTGCAATGCCCCGCACGGCGCGACCGCAGCCGTTTCGGACTGCGCCCGACCGCGCCGCGCGCCACGCTCGGACGGGCGCATCTGGCGTTCGTTCAGGCGTGCCGCCTGTCGCGCCCCGCCCCGCCATGCTAAGCCAGCGCGCCCGCGCGGGTCAGCCCGCCAGTCTCAACGCCATCCGAGTTTCGCATGTCGCAGCCCATCGTCACCCGNATCGCGCCCTCGCCCACGGGCTTCCTGCACATCGGGGGCGGGCGCACGGCGCTTTTCAACTGGCTTTATGCGCGCGGACGCGGCGGCAAGATGCTGCTGCGCATCGAGGACACCGACCGCGAGCGCTCGACCGACGCCGCCATCGGCGCGATCATCGACGGGCTCGACTGGCTCGGGCTGAAATGGGACGGCGAGGTCGTTCATCAATTCGCCCGCGCCTCCCGCCACGCCGAGGCGGCGCGCTCGCTGCTGGCGCAGGGCAAGGCGTATCTGTGCTACTCGACCCCTNNGCCGGCGGAGGCGATGCGCGAGAAGGCGCGCGCCGAGGGTCGTGCGCCGCGCTACGACGGAAGCTGGCGCGACCGCACAGACGCCGACCGCGCCGCCGCCGAGGCGAAGGGCCTCAAGCCGGTGATNCGCCTGCGCGCGCCGCAGGAGGGCGAGACCGTCGTCGAGGATCGCGTGCAGGGCCGCGTGGTGTTCCCCAACAAGGATCTCGACGACCTGATCCTGCTGCGCTCCGACGGCACGCCGACCTACATGCTGGCGGTCGTGGTCGACGATCACGACATGGGCGTCACCCATGTCATCCGCGGCGACGATCATCTGACCAACGCGGCGCGCCAGTCGCACATCTATCAGGCGTTCGGCTGGGCGATTCCGGTGTTCGCGCATATTCCGCTGATCCACGGGCCGGACGGATCGAAGCTGTCGAAACGTCACGGCGCGCTCGGCGTCGACGCCTATCGCGCGATGGGCTACCTGCCCGAGGCGCTGCGCAATTATCTNTTGCGTCTGGGCTGGAGCCAGGGCGACAAGGAGTTCTTCACCACCGAGGAGGCGCAGGCCGCCTTCGATCTCGACGGCGTCGGCCGTTCGCCGTCGCGTTTCGATTACGTGAAGCTCGAAAACATGAACGGCCACTACATGCGCGCGACGAGCGACGACGCCTTGATGGCGGAGTTCGAGCGCGCCCTGCCCTATCTCGAACAGGGCGGCGCGTTGCGCGCGGCGTGGTCGCCGCAGGTCGCGGCGAAGCTGCGCAAGGCTATGCCGGGCTTAAAGGAACGCGCCAAGACGCTGAACGAACTCGCCGACGGAGCCGGCTTCCTGGTGGCGCAGCGGCCGCTGGCGATGGACGAGAAGGCGCGCGACATTCTCGCCAAGGGCGGCAAGGCGCATCTGGCGGCGCTCTTGCCGCGCCTCAGCGCGATCGGCGCGGCCGACTGGTCGGCCGCCGCGGCGGAGGCGGCGGTGCGCGCNTACGTTGAGGAAAGCGGCGCCAAACTCGGACAGGCGGCGCAGCCGCTGCGCGCCGCGCTCACGGGGCGCGCGACCTCTCCGGGCATTTTCGACGTGCTGGAGGTGTTGGGTCGCGACGAAAGTCTCGGAAGACTCGCCGACGCGGCGGGTTAAACGAGCGGTGGTTCGCCCTTGGTCGGCTTGATGGCGACAAATCGGCGCGCTAGGTTTTCGCGATGCACAATGAGAGGACCGCCCGCAAGAGCGCGGCCTCGATCGAGCCCCAGAGTCAAACAGCAGAGAGGCTGCCCATGTCGAACCCCGGCATTCTCAACGTAGGCGACAAGACGATCGAAATGCCGGTGCGCGAAGGGTCGATCGGACCGTCGGTGATCGACATCCAGAAGCTCTACGGCCAGACTCATATGTTCACTTATGATCCTGGCTTCACGTCGACGGCGGCGTGCGAGTCCAAGATCACCTATATCGACGGCGACGAAGGCATTCTGCTGTATCGCGGCTATCCGATCGAGCAGCTCGCCGAACATGGCGACTTCCTCGAAACTTGCTACCTGCTGCTGCACGGNGAGCTGCCGAACAAGGCGCAGAAGGCGGATTTCGACAACCGGATCACGCGTCACACGATGATCCACGAGCAGATGATCCGCTTCTTCCAGGGTTTCCGTCGCGACGCCCATCCGATGGCGGTGATGGTGGCGTCGGTGGGCGCGNNCTCGGCCTTTTATCACGACTCGACCGATATCTCGGACCCGATGCAGCGCACCATCGCCTCGATGCGTATGATCGCCAAGATTCCGACGCTCGCGGCGATGGCCTACAAGTATCATATCGGCCAGCCCTTCGTGTATCCGAACAACGCGCTCGATTACACGTCCAACTTCCTTCGGATGTGCTTCTCGGTGCCTTGCGAAGAATACAAGGTCAATCCGGTGCTGTCGCGCGCGCTCGACCGCATCTTCATCCTGCACGCCGATCACGAACAGAACGCCTCGACGTCGACGGTGCGTCTGTCGGGTTCGTCGGGCGCCAATCCTTTCGCGTGCATCGCGGCCGGCATCGCCTGCCTCTGGGGCCCCGCGCATGGCGGCGCCAACGAAGCGGCGTTGAAGATGCTGGCCGAGATCGGCCATGTCGAGAACATCCCGAAGTTCATCGCCAAGGCCAAGGACAAGAACGATCCGTTCCGCCTGATGGGCTTCGGACATCGCGTCTACAAGAACTACGATCCGCGCGCCAAGATCATGCAGAAGACGGCGCACGAAGTGCTCGCCGANGCCGGCATCAAGGACGATCCGCTGCTCGACGTGGCGGTCGAGCTGGAGCGCATCGCGCTGCATGACGAGTATTTCATCGAGAAGAAGCTGTATCCCAACATCGACTTCTATTCGGGCATCACGCTGAAGGCGATGGGCTTCCCAACCTCGATGTTCACCGTGCTGTTCGCCGTCGCGCGCACGGTCGGCTGGATCGCGCAGTGGAAGGAGATGATCGAGGACCCGCATCAGAAGATCGGCCGTCCGCGTCGNCTTTACACCGGCGCGCCGAAGCGCGATTACACGCTGCTCGGCTATCGCTGATCGCCCGTCGCGATCCGCCGGTCGAACAACGAAACAGCCCCGCGTCCTGCGACGCGGGGCTTGTCTTTCAGCCTGCGGCGGCGCCGGCCCGCGCGCTCAGTCGTAAGAGGCGCCGACCGTGTCCGCCGTGGTGGNCGCGCGCGCGCCGAGCGGCTTCGGCGTTCCTACGGTCGAGTCTCTCGCGGTCTGGCGTTCGATCTCCGAGTTCAATTCCGCGCCGAACAGCACGACGATCGCCGACAGCCAAAGCCACATCATCATGCCGATGGCGGCGCCGAGAGAGCCATATGTCTTGTCGTAGTCGGCGAAGTTGGCGATGTAGTAGCTCAACGCGACGGAGCCGATCAGCCATAGCGCCGTCGCCGCCACGGCGCCGACCGACAGCCAGCGCCATTGCGCCTCGCGACGGCTCGGGCCGTAGCGGTAAAGCGTCGCCAGCCCGATCAGCGTCAACACGATCAGGACCGGCCAGCGCAGCACGGAGACCATCGCGGCGGCGCGGTCGCCATCCAGAATTCCGGTCGCGTCGATGAGCGCCGGCGCGACGACGATCGCGGCGACGCCGATCAGGGCGGCGAGCACGGCGCCGACCGTGAAGGCCAGCGACACCGCGTTGAGCTTGAAGAAGCCGCGCTTCTCCTCCTCATCATAGACGATGTTGAGCGCGTCGATGATCGCCTTGACGCCGGCGTTGGCCGACCACAAGGCGAGCGCAAGGCCGAACACGAAGCTCAAGCCAAGTTTGGTTTCGCCCGCGGACACGACCCTCTGGATCTGGTCCTGCACGATGCCGAAGGCGCCGGGCGGAAGCACGCTTTGGAGGAAGCCGAGATGCTCGCCGATGGCGGCGGGCGAGGCGAACAGGCCGTAGCTCGACACCAGCGCGGCGATCGCCGGGAAGAGCGCCAGCAGGCCGTAGAATACGACGCCGGCGGCGATGGCGACGAGGCGGTCCTTGCCGATCTCCGTCCAGGTCCGCCAAAGAATGTCCTTCCAGCCTGCGAGCGGGATTTCGGCCGGGCTTGCGGCGGCGCGGCCGCGGCCGGGCTGCGCCGCGCGCGCGGCGGCCGTCAGCCCGGAGCCATCGGCGGACGGCGCGCCGAAGCCTGACGCTTTCCCGCCGGCAGCAGCGACTGAATCAGCGCGTAGGCCGCCACGGCGCCAAGCGCGGCCGCCGCGTAGCCCGCGCTCGGCCCGGCGCGCGAGGTAAAATCGGCCAGATTCAGGCGCGAGCGCGATCGCGCCGCGTTCGTCCTTTGCGCGCCAAGGGCCGTCGCCAGAGCGCTCCACCCGCTCGCCGCGCTCGGCGCGGGCTCTCGATCACCCGCAGGCGAAGCCGCGACAGGCGCGCAAGCGCGTTGCGCGCGTCGCGCGCCGCCTCGTGGTCGCCCAGCGCCAGCGCGCTGCGGCGAATGTCGTCGAACCCGTCGCGCATCGCGTCGAGCTTTTCGGCCGCCTGCCGACGCGCGGCCTGCGCTTGCGCCTTCGCCTGGTCGAGGCGCGTGCGCCGACGCGGAAGAAGCCACGACAAGACACCCTCGCGCGGCGAATAGCGCGCGAAATCGGCCGCATCGCGCGCGCGCCGCGCGGTCGAGGCGCTGGCGTCTTTGGCGCGACCGGCGGTCGAGCCCCACAAGGATGCGAGCGGCGCGGCGAGGTCGTCGATCCAGCCCGCCCCCGCGCGTCGCGCTCGTTGCGCGCCTTCGGCGAGACGCTCGCCGGGCGTCGGCGCCGCAGCAGACGCGCCAGAACGCCACGACGGCGCGGGCGCAGGCGTCTTGCGGCCGAGGCGGAAAGATCCGCGGCGCGTTCGGACAGGCGGTCAAGTTCGTCGGCGAAACCGGCGGCGGCCGCGCGCGCGCGGTTGCGCGCTCGCTCGCGGCGGCGCGCAGGCGCGCCTCCTGTCCGCGCGAGGCGGGCGCGAAGCCGAAAAGATCGCCCAGCGCGGCGAGGAGCCGCTCGGCCCAGATCGCCGGCGTCTCCAGAACGCGCGCCGCCAATGAGGGGCGCCGGGTCGGACGCCAGGAGCCCGGGCGCGATCCGCGTCCTTGCGAAAAAATTGCACGTTCACCGTCCTGCGCTGCGCCGCCCGAGCGGGCCTATGTCCGGGGTCAACGCCCGCGCGTCGCAGGGGTTTCATGCGTAGGGCCGCGTCTTCGTCGCAGGCGCGTAAATCTACGTCCGGGGCGCGCGACGCGTGGCCAGAGCGATCTCGGCCGCCAGATCGGAGGGCGCGCGGTCGCCGGGCAGTCGCATTCTGTCGTCAAGCGCGGCGAGGCCGTCGAGCTCNNGGGCGCGGCGCGCGGGACCATCGGCGAGCGCCGCCAGCGTCGCTTCGGCGAGCGTGCCGGGCTCGCAGGCGCTCTGAATGAACTCCGGATAGACGTTGCGTCCGAGAACCAGGTTGGGAAGGACGATGCTCGGCGCGACCACGAGGCGGCGCGCGATGGCTTCTTCGAGACGGGAGACCTTGTAGGCGACGACGGTCGGCGTTTTCGCCAGGCCGAGCCNCAGCGTCACCGTGCCGGAGGCGGCGAGCGCGGCGCGNNCGCGGCGGAAGGTCTCGTATTTATAGGCGTCGCCGTGGACCAGGCGCGGCCTGACCGGCCAATCGGCGATTTCGCGCTCGATGCGCGAGACATGTTTGCGCACAGCCGGCAGCGCCACCTCGACATCGGGGACGCGGGCGGCGACGCGCGCGAGCGTGTCCCGGAAGATCGGCATCAGCCGGTCGAGCTCGGAGCGCCGCGACCCCGGCAGCAGCGCCAGCAGAGGCGGCGCGGCGGCGCGGCGCGCCTCGTCCTCGGCGCGCGGCGTCAGCAGCGCGGCGCGCTCGATCAGCGGATGGCCGACATAGGCGCCGGGCGGGCCGCCCAGCCGGGCGAGCGCGTCCGGCTCGAAGGGCAGCAGACACAGCACCTGGTCGATATAGGCGCGCATCTTGCGCGCCCGGCCCGGCCGCCACGCCCAGACCGAGGGGCAGACATAATCGACGATCGGCACGCCAGGTGCGCCGGCGCGCAGTTTACGGGCGACGCGATGGGTGAAATCGGGGCTGTCGATGACGATCGCCAGATCGGGCGCGAAGGCGAGCGCGGCCTTCGCCGTGCGGTCGATGCGGTCGAGCAGCGTCGGCAGCGTCTTGAGCACCGGAATGAAGCCCATCACCGCGATGTCGCGCAGCGGAAANNAGGCTCTTGAGCCCTCGCGCTCCATCGCGTCGCCGCCGACGCCGGCGAACGCGACGTCCGGCGCGCGTGCGCGGATCGCGCGCATCAGCGGCGCGCCGGCGATCGCCCGATCCTCGCCGGCGACGATGAAGACCTTCATGGCGCGGCGACGCCGGGAGCGTCGTCCTCCAGCCCCATCAGGAAGAGATCGGCCGCGTCGGCGCGGCGGATCATCTCGTCGCGGTCGAGCGTGAGCGTCTTGCAGGCGGCGAGCGCGACGCCTTCGAGCCCGGCGGCGACCGCCTTGGCGATGGTCGTCAGCCCTGCCGCCGGAAGATCGAGACGCATGTCCTGCCCGCGCTTGGGGGCTTTCACCAGCACGCCGGCGGNCGCCTTGAGCCGCAAGCGACCCTGCGCGCGCATCAGGGCGACGCGGTCGAGCATGGCGTCGGTGCCTTCCGCCGCCTCGACGGCGACGACGCGGCCGTTGACGACGACGGCCGCCTGCCCGACGTCGAAGGGCGACAGCGCGGCGCAGCAGGCGAGGCCGAAACGGGCGTCGTCGAGCGCGTTCGGCGAGGGCCAGCGGCNGCCATAGACGCCTGATGGGGCGATCAGCTCGGGCGCGATCTCATGCACGCCGCGCAGCGCGTAGCCCTCGCCCTCGAAGAAGGCGGCGAGCGCGCGCAAGCCGTGATCGTCGCCGCCGCGCAGCATGCGGGCGATGTCGGGAAGGCGGCGGATGGCGCCGAAATCGAGCGACAGTTCGCTCAGCTCGGGCCGCACGAAGGAGCCTACCAGGCATAGCTCCTTCACCTCGCGCGCGGCGAGGATGCGGAAGAAGTGCCCCACCTCGCCGAGCTTCACCCATTCATGCGGATAGGTCTCGACGCCGGGATCGGCGACGCCGCGCAGCGCGACCATCACGACGCGACGGCCCGACGCCTGCGCGGCGCGCGCCACGGCGAGCGGAAAGCCGCCGCCGCCGCACACGATCGCGACCGGGGGCGCGTCGGGCCCCGCGGCCATCAATCGCTCTTGGCGTCGCGCGGCGTGCACAGCGCGCGGTCGCCGCCTTCGCGGATGAAGTCGAGAATTTCGTGCACATGCGGGTGATCGGCGAATTCGCCGGCGACGTCCTCGACGCGCTCCTTCAAGGTGCCTTCGGGCGCAAAGATCAGCCGATAGGCGCGGCGCAGCTCATGGATCGCCTCGCGCGNAAAGCCGCGACGCTTGAGGCCGATGAGGTTGAGCCCGGCGAGGCTGGCGCGGTTGCCGAGCGCCATGCCGTAGGGGATGACGTCGTTCTCGACGCCGGCGAGGCCGCCGATGAAGGCGTGGCTGCCGACGCGGGCGAACTGGTGGATCGCCGAACCGCCGCCGAAGATCACATAATCGCCGATGCGCACATGGCCGGCGATCATCACGTTGTTGGAGAGAATGACGCCGTCGCCGAGGCGCGCGTCATGGGCGACGTGCGAATTGGCGAGGAAGGCGCATTTGTCTCCGACCTTGGTCAGCAGGCCGCCGCCTTCGGTGCCGCCTTGCATGGTGACGCCTTCGCGGACCAGGCAATCGGCGCCGATCTCAAGCCGCGAATCCTCGCCGTGGAACTTCAGATCCTGCGGCTGGTGGCCGAGCGAGGCGAAGGGAAAGACGCGCGTGCGCGCGCCGATCTCGGTGTTGCCCCACACCACCGCGTGCGAGACCAGCTCGACGCCCTCGCCCAGCGTGACGCGCGGGCCGACATGGCAGAAGGGGCCGATTTTGACGCCCTCGCCCAGCGTCGCGCCCACTTCGACGATGGCGGTGGGGTGGACCGTGACGGTCGGGGGAATGTGCGCGTTCATTCGGTCACCAGCATCGCGGAGACTTCGGCCTCGCAGACGATCACGCCCTTCACCTTGGCCTCGCCGCGATACCACCACATGTTGCGGCGCTGCGCGGTCTTGGTCATGTGAAACTCGACGACGTCGCCCGGAATGACGGGCTTGCGGAACTTCGCCTTGTCGATGGTCATGAAGTAGACGATTTTCGGCCGCGCCGACTTCGAGGCGTGGACGCACAACGCGCCCGCCGTCTGCGCCATGCCCTCGATCAGAAGCACGCCCGGCATCACCGGCTTTTCGGGGAAATGGCCCTGAAACTGCGGCTCGTTGAAGGTGACGTTCTTCACGCCGATGCAACTGTCGTCGCCCTTCGCCTCGATGATCCTGTCGACGAGGAGAAACGGATAGCGATGCGGCAGATAGCTGAGCAGCTTGTGAATGTCGAAGGACTCGAGCGTCTCGGCGGGCTGACTCTTCACATCCTCGGTCATTCNTGCGGTTTTCCCTTCTTTGGCGGGGGCGTCGCCCGTCGCCTGCCCTTCCTTCGCGGGCGTGTGTTTGCGGCTGTCTTGGGCCAGTTTGCCGAGGGCGGCGACCTCGCGCCAAAACTCCTTGATCGGCTTGGCGGGCGCGCCGATCCAGCGCTGGCCGGCCGGCACGTCGCTCATCAGCCCCGCCGAAGCGCCGATCTGCGCGCCGGCGCCGATCTTGAGATGGCCTGCGAGACCCGCCTGGCCGCCGATGGCGACGTAGTCGCCCAGCTCGCAGGAGCCGGAAACGCCGACCTGACTGACGATGACGCAGTGACGGCCTATGACGACATTGTGACCGATCTGCACCAGATTGTCGATTTTGCTGCCCTGCCCGATCACTGTATCGCGATTGGCGCCGCGGTCGATCGTTGCGTTGGCGCCGACTTCGACGTCGTCCTGAATCACCACGCGGCCGATTTGCGGCACCTTAAGATGCCCGCCGGGGCCCATCGCGAAGCCGAAACCGTCCTGGCCCACGCGCACGCCGGGATGAAGAATCACGCGGTCGCCGAGCAAGGCGCAAAGCACCGTCGCATTGGCGCCGATGGCGCAGTCGCGGCCGATGCGCACGTCGGGGCCGATGACGACGTTGGGGCCGATCACCGTGCCCGATCCGATTTCGGCGCGCGGGCCGATCACCGCGCCGGGATCGACGACGACGCCGGGCTCCAGCCGCGCCTCGGGATGCACCGAAGCGTTGGGCGCGACGCCGCCGAGGCCGAACACCGAGCCGGGTCGCAGCGCGTCCGGATACATTTTCGCCAACACTTTCGCGAAGGCGCGATAGGGTCGGGNCGTCACAAGCCGCGCCATGCCCGGCGGCGTCCGCTCCACGAAACGCTGCGAGACCAGAACGGCGGCGGCGGCGGAACGTTCGAGATCGTCTGCGTATTTCGGATTGTCGAGAAAGACGAGATCGTTCGGTCCGGCGCGGTCGAGCGGGCCGACGCCTTCGACGCGGCGGGCGGGATCGGCGCCGCCGGCGAGCGTCGCGCCCGTCCACTCGGCGATTTCGGCGAGGCTGGGCGCGACGGCCCGGCGAAAAAGACAGGATCGGTCATTGCCGGTCAGGCATAGCGCAGGCGCGCGCGCGGACAAAGCGTCGGTTGATCCGTCAGGCCGATTTCAGCCCGATCCGCCCGCGAAGAGCGCATCGCGCATGAAAACGGGCCCCTGAGGGCCCGTTCCAAAACCGTTGATCCCAAAAGCCGATCAGAAGCTCGTGCCGCCCGAGAAGCGGAAGACCTGCTTGACGTCGTATTTGCCCTTGGTGATCGGCAGCGCCCAATCGAAGCGGATCGGCCCCAGCGGCGACGCCCAGATGAGCGAGACGCCCGCCGACGAGCGGATCTTCTTGTCGTCCCACACCGAGATGCAGTTGCCCAGCGTGTAGCTCGGCGCGACGTTGGTCGCCGTGCNAGNGGTGTTCGAAGGCAGGCCGAGATATTTGTTGAAATTGGTCTCGCCCTTGTAGCCGAACAGCGTGCCGGCGTCGGCGAAGATCGCGCCCTTCAGGCCGATTTCGCGCGGCATGCCCCAGATCGGGAACTGAATCTCGGCTGTGCCGCCGAAATATTTGGTGCCGCCCAACGGATTGGACTTGGTGTCCGCAGGGTTGGAGATGTCGCGCGGGCCGAAACCGCTCGGCGCGAAGCCGCGAACCAGCGACGGGCCGAGGTTGAAGTTGTCGATAATGCGCAGCTTGTCGCTGCCGAAAGCGGCGATATGGCCCGCCTGCACCCTGATGAAGCCGACGACGTCGTCGGTCAGCTCACGATAGATGCGCGCTTCGCCGGTCGAACGGATGAACTTGGCGTCGCCGCCAAGGCCCGCGACGTCCTGCTTGAAGTCGACATAGAAGCCCGAGGTCGGGTTCTTCGGATTGTCGATCGTCGAATAGGTCAGCGAATAGCCCGGCATCGACGTGATGCGCGTGCCGCGCGCCTCCTTGATCGCCAAGGACGCTTCGCCGTTGGACAAGCAGTTATAGATCGCGTTGTTGGCGAAGGCGGCGCCTGCCGTGCCCGGCGTCACGCCGGCGATCGGGTTCGAACAGTCGTCATAAGGCTTCTTGTTGGAATTCGGCACCTTGATCTTCGACTGATAGATCGAATAGCGGGCCGACACCGTGAACTCGTCCGTCACCGGCACCGCGAAGCGAACCGTGCCGCCCGTCACCCAGTTGGTGTAGCGGGAATATTTGGTGTCGTCGGTCTGCTTGTTGAACAGATCGAAGCCAGCCGCGATGCGGCGATCCATGAAATAGGGCTCGGTGAACGAAAATTCGACGCCGCGCGAACGCTGGCCCGCCGACACCGCGGCGCGCACGAACTGGCCACGGCCGAGGAAGTTCGATTCCTGCACCGACAACTCGGCCATCAGGCCGTCGCTGGTCGAGTAGCCGCCCGACACCGCGAAAGAGCCGGTGGACTGGTCCTCGACGTCGACATTGACGATCACGCGGTCCGGCGCGGAGCCCGGCTCGTTGGTGATGCGCACCTTCTTGAAGAAGCCGAGATTGTTAAGGCGGCGCTCGGCGCTGTCGAGCAGCAGCGGGTTGTAGGGGTCGCCTTCGCCGACGTCGAACTCGCGGCGAATCACGTAGTCGCGGGTGCGGGTGTTGCCGCGCACGTTGATGCGCTCGATATAAACGCGCGGACCATCGTCGACCGTCAGCGCCAGATCGATGGTGCCGGTCGCCGCGTTGCGGACGCCGCGCGGACGCACTTGCGCGAAGGAATAGCCGCGACGCGCCGATTCCTTGGCGATGTCGGCGAGCGAACGCTCGACCTCGACGCCGTTATAAACCTCGCCGGTGGAGACCCGCACTTTCTTCTGCAAGGTCTGCGAATCGACGCCGCCGAGGCGCGAGTCGACGACGACGTTGCCGACGCGATAGCGCTGGCCTTCATCGACGACGATGACGATGTCGTAGCCCTGCCCGTCGACGAAGTTGACGCGGGTGTCGAGAATGCGGAAATCGGCGTAGCCGCGCTGCATGTAGTAGCGGCGGATCAACTCCTCGTCCGCCATGATGCGATCACGGTCGTAGACGTCGGAGTTCTTGAACCACGACAAGAAGTTCATCTCCGTGGACTGCATCAGCCCGCGCAGCTTGCTTTCCGAATAAGCGTTGTTGCCTTCGAACTTGATCGAACGAATGCCGGTCTTGTCGCCTTCGTTGATCGTATAAACGACGTCGACGCGGCCATTCGGCAG
This sequence comes from Rhodoblastus sp., assembly GCA_013693735.1. Classification (GTDB taxonomy): domain Bacteria; phylum Pseudomonadota; class Alphaproteobacteria; order Rhizobiales; family Beijerinckiaceae. The sequence continues at coordinate 2,820,292 of CP059255.1, forward strand.
GTTGACCAGACGATACGAAACCGCCGCAGCGCCGCGGCCCTGACGCTTGTAAATCGCCTTGATGCGCTCGACGTCGCCCTGAGCGGTGGCGGCGTTGAACATGCCGCGCGACTNTGAGCCCATCTCCGGCTCAAGCTGCGCGCCCTTGAGCTTGGAGTTGCCCTCGAAAGCGACACGGTTGATCTGCACGCCGCGCGACGATTCGGCGCGCGCGCTCCGGCGGGTCTGGTCGGGAGCGGATTGAGCCAACGCAGGGAGAGCCGTGAGCAGAGCCGCAACAGAGGCATACGCCAAGGCCCGGCCCGAAAACGCTCGAATTACCATCATCGCCGCTTTGTCCCCGTGTCAGGCGGCCGAAGGCCGACCCTGGTGGCCGGGTTGACCCGGCCGCTTGAGGGCCATGCCGCCGCGCAGACGGCCGACCCCTTCCTAGGCCTTCGCTTCTACAAGTTTTAACGATCCGTGCAAACCGCGATTCAGGCCTGCGAGAACGTTTGCACGGGGGCGTTGCGGAGAGGCAACGAAACATGGTGAGCGCGGGGTAAATATAGGTCCCCGCGATCAAATTTCGCTTTGAGGCGGCCTCAGAACTTTGGCAGGCGCAGCGTTACGTCGTTGATGATGGAGAAGATCATCAAGCCAAAGACGAAGACCATGCCGAAGCGGAAGCCGATCTCCTGCGCGCGTTGCGACAGCGGGCGTCCGCGAACGGCTTCGATCAGGTANNGCATCAGATGCCCGCCGTCGAGCAGAGGGATCGGCAGCAGGTTCATCAATCCGACGGACACCGACAGAACCGCGGCCAACCAGATCAGGCCTTCGAACGAGGCCCGAGCCACGGTGCCCGCCATATCGGCCATGCCGATGACGCCGGAGATCTGGCGAACGTCTTCCTTGCCGACGAACAGACCCTTCACGAAAGCGCCCGTGCGCTCGACGATCCACCACGTGTCCGCGACCGCCATCGAAACGGACTCGCCAAGACCATAACGCACGGCGCGCACCGCGGCCTCGGGATCGGCCTCGATGCCGAGCTGACCGCGCCGAAGCGAGCCGAAGCGCGTCTTCTCCTCGACCAGGGTCGGGCGGGCCAGCAACTCGGTCGATACGCCGCCGCGCTCGACCATGACCACGATTTGCGTTTCCGGCCGCGCGGAGACGACGCGACGCACGTCGCCGAAGCCTTCGATCTTCCCNNCGTCGATCGACAGAATAAGGTCGCCCTTGCGAAGGCCGGCCGCCTCCGCCGCCGAGTGAGCCACCACGGCGCCGACGCGCGGCTCCATCACCTGACGGCCGAGAATCATGTTCGATCCGGCGAACAGGACGATGGCGAGAAGGAAATTGGCGATCGGTCCCGCCGCCACGATGGCGGCGCGTCTCCAGACCGTCTGGCCGTGAAAGCTGACCGAGCGCTCGGCGGCGCTCATGCCGGCCATCGCCTCGCCGTCGGCCACGCTCGCGGCGTTGGTGTCGCCGAAAAATTTCACATAGCCGCCCAGCGGAAAGGCGCTGAGGCGCCAGCGGGTGCCGCGCTTGTCGACGAAGCCGGCGATCTCAGGGCCGAAGCCGAGCGAGAACGACTCGACCTTCACGCCGCACCAGACGCCGACGAGATAGTGGCCGAGCCNGTGGAAGAACACGATCACGGTCATCACCAGGAGAAATGCGGGGATCGCCCACATGACCTGATCCGCCATCATCGCCATCGTCGCCATCGTCATCAGCACGCCTCCACACGCCGGCCGGGCAAGAAATGGTTACCGAACGGTTACCAAACAATGCCGAAACCGACGCCTCAGGCCAAGACCGCGAGAGTCCTTTCTCTTGCGACTTCGTTAACGGCCAACGCCGCCTCGACGGNATCGGGCTCCGCGGCCACGTCGTCCGCCATCTCTTCGCAGACCCGTCCTACGGTGCGGGCGATGGAGCCGAAAGGGATCCGNNGCCGGCCAAAGGCCGCGACGGCGACCTCGTTGGCGGCGTTCAGCGCGGTCGGCGCCGCCCCTCCCTGCTTCAAGGCGTCGATAGCGAGCCCCAACGCAGGAAAGCGGGCAAGATCGGGCGGGAAAAAGGTGAGTTGCCCAACGACCGAAAGATCGAGCGCCCGGGCCGGGATCGCGACCCGCTCCGGCCAGGCCAGGCAATGGGCCACCGGAACGCGCATGTCAGGATGGGCGAGGCCCGCGACAGCCATGCCATCCTCGAAGGTGACCATGCCATGCACGACGGATTGGGGATGAACCAACACGTCGAGCCGCTCGGCGGCGATCCCGAACAAATGATGGGCCTCGATCGNTTCAAGCCCCTTATTCATCATCGACGCTGAATCGACGGAGATTTTGGGCCCCATCGCCCAGTTCGGGTGCGCCAGCGCCTGTTCCCGGGTGGCGGTTTCGATACGGTCGGCCGGCCAGTCGCGAAACGGACCGCCCGAGGCCGTCACCACCATGCGCGCGACGCGCGAGGCGTCGAGCCCGCCAAGCGCCTGGAAAATGGCGTTGTGCTCCGAATCGAGCGGCAGAACCGTCGCGCCGGCGCGGGCGGCGGCGCGCATCGCCGGTGCGCCGGCGCACACCAACGTCTCCTTGTTGGCCAGCGCGACCACGCGGCCTAGCTCCAGCGCGGCGCAGGTGGGGGCGACGCCGGCGGCGCCGACGATGGCGGCGATAACCAGATCGGCGGGTCGCCGGGCGGCCTCGATCACCGCCTCCGGTCCGGCCGCCGCCTCGACGCCCGTCCCCGACAGGCCCTCTTTGAGGGCGCGCCAGCCGGAAGGCTCGGCGATCGCCACGAATGAGGCGCGGGTTTCACGGGCGAGCGCGACGAGCTTGTCGACGTCCGAACCGCCAGCCAGCGCGGCGATCTCGAAGCGATCGGGATGCGCGCGAACGACATCCAGCGTCGAACGCCCGATCGAGCCGGTGGCGCCGAGAATCGAGAGCCGCTTCGGCGTCGCGCGCATCGCCGCGAAAGGATCGCCGCCGCGGGCTGAGCCATCACGCTCACCAGGAGAACAACGCGGCCGCCGGCGAGGCGAAGCCGGCGCGGGAGAAAGCGACGACCGCCGCGAACACGGCGGCGGCGAGGAAGCCGTCGAGCCTGTCCATCACGCCGCCGTGGCCGGGGATGAGATTGCCCGAATCCTTCACGCCAAAGCGGCGTTTGACAGCCGATTCAAACAGATCGCCGCCTTGCGAGACCATCGCCGCGACGAGGCTGAGCGCCGCCACATAAGGAATCGTGGAGCCGATCGGCGCCACCGCCAGACCCGCGACCGCGCCGCAACTGACGCCGGTGACGAAGCCGGACCAGGTTTTCGACGGCGAAACACGCGGCCAGAGCTTCGGGCCGCCGATCATGCGGCCGCCGAAATAGGCCATCACGTCGGTCGTCCACACGACGGCGAACAACCACACGATCGCCTCGAAGCCGCGAAACATCGAATCGCGCAGCAGCGTCGTCGCCATCACAAGCGCGCAGGCGTAAAGAACGCCGGCCGCCGCCCAAACGCCCCTCCCCGTCCCGCGGCCGCCCCTGCGGCCAGCGCGCCGAGGGCGGCGGCGGCCAACGCCCATTCTATCGCAAGATTGACGGTGAGCGCGGCGGAGGCGGCGAGCGCGGCGACGCCAAAACCAGTCGCGGTATCCGGTTCGGCGCGTCGATCATCGCCTGCCATTCCCAGACGATGGCGGCGCCGGCGGCGAGCCAAAAGAGGTGGAACAACAGCCCGCCCGCCCAGAGCGTCGCAAGGGCGGCGGAGACCATCACCAGCGCGCTGGCGACGCGCGGGGCGAGATCGGAGGGCTTTTTCGCCGGCTCCGGCGAAACCGGGCCCGTCGTCGGCGCGCTCACGAGCCCGTCCTCGCGGGCTTTTCGCCAAGACCGCCGAAACGCCTCTCGCGGCGGCGGAAATCGGCGATCGCCGCCTCGAAGGCGGCATGATCGAAATCGGGCCAGTGGGCTTGCAGAAACACGAACTCCGAATATGCAGCCTGCCACAGCAGGAAATTCGACAACCGCTGTTCGCCTGAGGTGCGGATGATCAGATCGGGATCGGGGATATCAGCCGTCCAGAATTCGCGACGCAACGCTTCGGCGTCGATCGCCTCGGNGGCGAGCGCGCCCGCAGCGGCCTTGCGCGCGAGGCGGCGCGTCGCCTCGATCAACTCCTGGCGCGCGCCATAGTTGAAGGCGATCACCAGGACCAGGCCGGTGTTGGCATGGGTGAGAGACTCGGCCTCGTCGAGCAAACCGGAAATGTCGGCCGACACGCCGTCGCGCGAGCCCACGACGCGCACGCGAACGTTGTTGGCGTGCAGATCCGCGAGGTCGTTGCGCACGAAGCGCTTGAGCAGGCCCATCAGAAACTGGACTTCGGCGGGCGGGCGCGTCCAGTTCTCGGCGGAAAAGGAAAACACCGTGAGATAGCGCACGCCCAGGTCCTGCGCGGCGCGGACGGCGCGGCGCAGCGCCTCCATGCCGCGGCGATGGCCCTCGAAACGCGGCAAACCACGCGCGGCGGCCCAGCGGCCGTTGCCGTCCATGATGACGGCGACATGGACCGGCGCGGGCACTTCGCCCTGCGCGCGCGACGTCCGGTTCGGACTGCCGCACAGACGCGCGGCTCGCATCCTCGCCCGGGCTGTCGCTGACGCTCTGGCCGTTCGTAGGGCCTGCGTTCATCACGTCCTCGCGCTGCGGAGCGGCCGCAGCCGCCCTCCTTCCCCCATGTCGGGCCCCCATGTCGGGCGTCGCCCGCCTTCCCAGCCCGGCCCCGCCCCCGGGCTAGACCTGCATGATTTCCTTTTCCTTCGCGACGAGGAGCGCGTCGGCCTCCTCAATCGACTGGTCGGTCGCCTTCTGCACCTCGTTGAGGTGACGCCGCTCGTCGTCCTCGCTGATGGCGTGGTCCTTCAGCAGCTTCTTGAGCGTGTCGACCCCATCGCGGCGCACATGGCGGATCGCGACGCGCGACTCTTCCGCATATTTATGCGCGACCTTGACCATCTCCTTGCGGCGCTGCTCGTTGGCCGGNNGAATGCGGATGCGCAGCATCTGTCNCTCGACGGTCGGGCTGAGGCCGAGATTGGCGTCGCGGATGGCGCGGTCGACGGCGCCGACCATTTGCTTGTCCCACACCTGCACGGCCAAAGCGCGGGGCTCAGGCACCGAAATCGTCGCGACCTGCGTCAGATTCATCGACTGACCATAGGCCTCGACGCGGACCGGCTCCAGCAAGGAGGGCGTGGCGCGCCCCGTGCGAAGGCCGTTGGTTTCATGCTTCAGCGAGGCGACGGACGCCTGCATTCGGCGCTTAAGGTCGGCGAGATCGAATTTGGCGGTCATGGCGATCCTGTTCTTGCGACTGTCCAATCTTGACGAAACGCGGCGAGTCCCGTCGGCCCGGCGCGCTCAGCGCGCGGGCGCAGGTCCGGAACGGATTTCGGCGAATTGAGATCCCAGTTCGCCATCTTCAAAGGATCGAGACGCGTGCCTTCGGACGCGTCGACGACGCGGGGTCGCTTCGGCGCTTCGGCGGGCGCGGCGACAGGCTGCGACGGCGGCGCGTCGATGATGGGCAGAGCGCGCACGCCGCCTGTGATCGGCAGGGCGGAGGCCGCCGGCAGCCCGCCGGCATACTGGGCGGCGCGAGCGCGCAGGTCCGCCTGACGGGCGGCGGAGACCGGGAAGGTGACCATCGGACCGCTGGCGGCGGAGCGCCTTGATCGGGATCGGGCTGGAGATCGAGCCCGCCTTCGGTCACGGTGACGCCGACGATGTTGAAGCTGTCGACGACCGACTGGAAAGCATAGGGCGAGGCCGTCGCCGCGACGCTCGGGTCGGTCACGGGATCGGCGTCGCCGGGAGCGACGTGGTCGAGCGCGGCGACGGATCGCGCGGCCGAAGGCGAGGCGGCCGGCGCGGCGGCCTCGATCGCCTGAGCGCCGGGCGCGGCGGCGGAGGCCGGCGGGGGACGCCGCGAAAGCGAGCGCCATGCGGCCAGCCCAATCGCGCGAGGACTCAACCGGCGTCCGACGCGTCAGCCCCATCGCGGCGGCGGCGCGCTGAAGGTCGGGACCGGCGGTGATCGCGGCATGGGCGGCGTCGGCGACGCCAAGACGATCCGGCAACGCGCCGAAGGTGGGTCCGCCCTCTCCCGCGCCTCGGCGACGCGGGCGACCGGGGCGGCGGGCTGCGCCGGCTCGGCGGAGGCAGGCGCTTCGACGGTTCGGCCGCGTCCTCGACGGCGCGATCCTGGCGTCACGCTCGATCGAGCGCCAGCGCTGCACGTTGCGATTGTGATCGGCGAGCGTCGCCGCGAAGACGTGCCCGCCCGAACCGTCGGCGACGAAATAAAGGTCGTTCGTCCTCATCGGGTTGGCGGCGGCCTCCAGAGGCGCGGCCCGGATTGGCGATCGGCCCCGGCGGCAGGCCGGAAATCACATAGGTGTTATAGGCGGTCGGCTGGGTGATCTCGGAGCGGGTGATGCCGCGCCCCAGGCTGCCTCGGCCGCCGACAAGGCCATAGACGATCGTGGGGTCCGATTGCAGCCGCATGCCCTTCGACAGGCGATTGACGAAGACGCTGGCGACGCGTGGACGCCCTCGGCCTTGCCGGTCTCCTTTTCGACGATCGAGGCGAGAGTCAAAAGCTCGTAGCTCGATTTGACCGGCAGGTTCGGCGCGCGCTTCTGCCAGACCTCTTCGAGAATGCGCGCTGCTGCTCGCGCATCAGCGCGAGGAATTTCTCGCGCGTCGTGCCGCGCGAGAAATTATAGGTGTTTGGGGCGAGCATGCCCTCCTTAGGCGTCTCCCTCACCTCGCCCACGAGCACGTCGTTGTCGCGCACGCGCTGAACGATCTGTTCGCTGGTGAGCCCTTCGGGAATCGTCAGGGCGTGCTGGATCGACTTGCCGGTCAGCAAAACGTTGAGCGCGTCTTTGGGCGACGAATTCGCCTTGAACGCGAACTCGCCGGCGCGGACCTTGGACTGGAGATTCTGCAAATAGACGGCGACGCGCAGAATCGTCGAGTCGGCGATGACGCCTTCGCGTTCGAGCCTGGTCGAGAATGTCGGCGACGCCGGAGCCGGGCGTGACGAGCACGATCTTGTCGGCAGCCAACGGGCCCGGCGCATTGTAGAGACGGATGTAATAGGCGCCGACGCCGAGGCCGAGAAGGCCGAGAACGACCACGAAACTCAGAAGGCCGCTTAAGGCGCCCGAGAGCGAATCGCGGCGCTTCTTTTCTTTTCCTCGGGCGGCGGAGGCGCCGCTTCGGGCTGCAAAGCCTCATTGGGGCTGCGCAGCGACGCGCGCTTGGCGGATTTAGCGGGCTCTCTGGCGGTTTCTCGCGCGGCGCCGTCTTTGGCCGGATTGTCCTTCGCGCTCGCCTCTTCAAACGAGGGGCTCTTAGGCGAAACGCCCGAAGACGCGTCTTTCGCCCGATCGGCGCCGGTCGGATCGTCCGGGGTGTCCTTCACTGTCAGCTCACTCTCGCTGGCGCGACCGCGCCGATTTCACGCCCGGCGCGCAATGCGCCGGTTGCTCCTCCGTGCGGACGGCCGTCGAGCGGCTTCCGTCTTGCGCGCGGCCGAGCGCGGGCACGCGCGAACCCATGTCCGGCGCCGGCGCCTTCTGGTTACCCCGCGTCGCGCCCGTCGGCAACTGCGCGCTTGCGCGCGCTCCGTCGTCGCGCGGGCGGCCCGCCGAATAGGATCACACCTTCCTGAAGATCAGCGAGGCGTTCGTGCCGCCAAACCCGAAGGAGTTCGACAACGCCACGTCGATGCGGCGCTTCTGCGGCGTCTTGGGGACGAGGTTGATCGGCGTTTCGACCGAGGGATCATCGAGATTGAGCGTCGCGGGAGCGACGCCGTCGCGCATCGCAAGGATCGAGAAGATCGCCTCGACCGCGCCGGCCGCGCCGAGCAAATGGCCGATCGACGATTTCGTCGACGACATCGCGACCTTGTCGGCGTGATCGCCGATCAGACGCTCGGCGGCGCGAAGCTCGATCTCGTCGCCGAGCGGCGTCGAGGTGCCGTGGGCGTTGATGTAGTCAATGTCGCCGGCGCCGATTCCCGCCCGCTTGAGCGCCGCCGCCATGCAACGATAGGCGCCGTCTCCGTCTTCGGCCGGGGCGGTGATATGATGGGCGTCGCCGGACAGACCGTAGCCGATCAGTTCGCCGTAAATCTTCGCCCCGCGCGCCTTGGCGTGCTCATATTCCTCCAGCACGACGCAGCCCGCCCTCCCCATGACGAAGCCGTCGCGCCCCTTGTCGTAAGGGCGCGAGCCCTGCGTGGGGCGGTCGTTGTAGCCGGTCGACAGCGCGCGGCAGGCGGAGAAGCCGGCGAGCGAAAGGCGGGTGACCGCGGATTCCGCGCCGCCCGCCACCATCACGTCGGCGTCGCCGAGCGCGATGAGGCGGCCCGCGTCGCCGATGGCGTGCGCGCCTGTCGAACAGGCGGTGACCACCGAATGATTGGGGCCCTTCAGGCCGTGAATGATCGAAACGTAGCCCGAAGCGAGATTGGCGAGGCGCCCGGGAATGAAGAACGGCGAAATGCGGCGCGGGCCGCGCTCCTTCAACGTGATCGAGGCGTCGTAGATGCCGCCGATGCCGCCGATGCCGGAGCCGATCAGAACGCCGGACGCGCACTGCTCGTCATAAGTCTTCGGCGCCCAGCCCGAATCCTTGAGCGCCTCGCCGGCCGCGGAGACGCCATAGACGATGAAGTCGTCGACTTTGCGCTGCTCCTTGGGGTCCATCCATTGATCGGGCTGAAAACGCCCCTGCGCGCTTTCCGCGCGGGGCACCTGGCAGGCGATCTGACAGGGCAAATCGGAAACGTCGAACGCGTCGACGCGCGCGGCTCCGCTCGCCCGCCAGCAACCGGCGCCAGGTCACGTCGACCCCGCGCCCAGCGGCGACACCATGCCGAGACCTGTGACGACCACCCGCCTCATGCCACGCTCCTCCACTTCCCACCGATCCCGGCCCGGGCGTCCAAAACGCGAAAGGGGCCGGCGAGCCGACCCCTTCTTGTCATTCTATCGGCGGTCGCCGCAAGCGAAACCGCCTTCAAGACTGGCTCAAGGCCCTTCGGGGCTCAGGCGGCCTGAGCCTTGGTGAGGAATTTCACGGCGTCGCCGACCGTCGTGATCGTCTCGGCGGCGTCGTCGGGAATCTCGACCCCGAACTCCTCCTCGAAGGCCATGACCAGCCGACGATGTCGAGGGAGTCGGCGCCCAGGTCGTCGATGAAATTCGCGCCCTCGACGACCTTGTCGGCGTCCACGCCGAGATGGTCGACGACGATCTTCTTCACGCGCTCGGCGACATCGCTCATGTGTCTTTACCCCTGAGAGTGCTTATTCTGTCCGGCGGAGCCGGCGGGGCCGGCGTCCTGTCGCCGACCAAAACCGCGAGGCTCGTAACACGTTTTTAACCGCTGGCGAGGGCGGCGAAAGGCTGCGCGGCGCAGGAAAATGGTTCAAATATGACCCATTTCGGCCGGAGCCGGGCGCCGTCCGCGTCCTCAGATGCGCGCCATGCCGCCGTTCACATGGAGAGTCTGGCCGGTGACGTAGCCGGCTTCGGCGCTGGCAAGATAGACCACGGCGGCGGCGATGTCGGCCCCCTGCCCGAGCTTGCCGGCGGGCACCGAGGCGAGGATGCCTTCCTTCTGCTTGTCGTTCAACGCGTCGGTCATCGGGCTCTCGATGAAGCCGGGCGCGACGCAATTGACGGTGATGCCGCGGCTGGCCACTTCGGCGGCGAGCGACTTAGTCATGCCGATCAGGCCAGCTTTCGACGCGCAATAATTGGCCTGCCCCGGATTGCCGGTGACGCCGACGACGGAGGTGATCGAAACGACGCGGCCGCTCTTGCGGCGCATCATCCCCTTGACCGCCGCGCGCGACAGGCGGAAAGCGGCCGACAGGTTGACGGCGATCACCTTGTCCCAGTCCTCGTCCTTCATGCGCATGATCAGGCCGTCGCGCGTCAAACCAGCGTTGTTGACGAGAATGTCGAGGCCGCCCATCGCCTTCTCGGCGGCCGGCACGAGAGCCTCGACCTGCGCGGCGTCGGAAAGATCGCAGGGCAACACGTGGACGCGTTCGCCAAGTTCGGCCGCCAATGCGTCGAGCGCCTCCTTGCGGGTGCCCGAGAGCGCCACCGTCGCGCCCTGCGCATGCAGCGCACGGGCGATCGCGCCGCCGAGCCCGCCGCTGGCGCCGGTGACCAGCGCCGCCTTGCCGTTAAGATCGAACATCGAGGCCTCCAGAATCTGCTTCATCGCATCGACGTCAGCGACGACGCGGAGTCAAGCCGGGCGCGCGGCGCGCGGCCGCGCGCTCCATCAGCTTGGACGATAAGGCTCAGCCTTGGACGACAGGCTTGCGACCGGCGGCGGGGTCGCCAGGCTTCGCGGTCGGTCGCCGCGCCAGGCAATCGCCGCGCCGCGCCTCCGAAANNTACGCGCGAAACCAACATATTGACGACGCGTGCCGATCCAAAACGTCAAGCGAGCGAGGCCGAACGCGCGACGCCGAGGCGCGCCCGCTTGACGCGTCGAATCAACTTGCAGCGCGTCAGGGCGCGGCGGCGGCGCTTGCGCATGCGCCGCGATGTACGCGGCGACGTCGGCAGGGGTTCCGACGCTGGAGGCGGAAACGCCCGTCGCGATGCGTTTCACAAGTCCCGCCAGAACCTTGCCGGCGCCAAGCTCATAAAACGAATCAACACCGCTCTTGGCCATGAACTCGACGCTCTCGCGCCAACGCACGGACCCGGTGACCTGTTCGACGAGGCTCTTCTTGATTTCGCCCGGATCGACGATCGCGGCGGCGAGGACGTTGGCGACGAGAGGGGCTTTGGGCGGCTTGATCGTCACCGTGTCGAGCGCCTCGCGCATCGCCTCGGCGGCGGGCGTCATCAGCGCGCAATGGAACGGCGCGGAAACCGGCAGCAGCAGCGCGCGCTTGGCGCCCTGCGCTTTGGCCAACTCCATCGCCGCGCCCACCGCGTCTTNTGATCCGGAGATCACCACCTGACCGCCGCCATTGTCGTTGGCGGCCGAGCAGACGGCGCCTTGCAGATGATGGCGACGCGCCGCCTCGGTGGAGAGCGCGACCACCTTCCCAAGGTCGAGGCCCAGGATCGCGGCCATCGCGCCTTCGCCCACCGGAACGGCTTTCTGCATGGCGTCGCCGCGAATGCGCAACAGACGCGCCGCCTCCGCGATCGNTAAAGAGCCGGCCGCCGCCAGCGCGGAATACTCGCCGAGCGAGTGGCCGGCGACGAAGGCCGCCTNTGACAGATCAAGGCCGGCCTCCGCCTCAAGAACGCGGGTCACGGCCAAACTCACCGCCATCAGCGCCGGCTGAGCGTTGGCCGTCAGCGTCAGCTCATGCTCGGGGCCTTCGAACATCAGATGCGACAGCTTCTGACCGAGCGCTTCGTCCACTTCGGCGAAAACCGCCCGGGCTTGCGGAAAAGCGTCGGCGAGCGCCTTGCCCATGCCGACCGCCTGAGAGCCCTGCCCGGGAAACACATAAGCCGTCGTCATGACCCTATCCTTCGCCTCTAACGCCAGCGGCGATTGGGCCGCCGGGCTCGCCTCGCGCCGCGAGATTCGGCGCGGACCGTCGGGCGGCGTCCCGCACGTCCCGCGAATTTCGCGCATCGGCCGGAGATTCACCTGGGGAGGCGGGGAGTCAAGCGCAAGCGGCGGCGTCGGCGCGGTTTGGCCGGATCGCCGGCGTATGATTTTATGCCGCACGCTCCTCGCCTTGGGTGAGCATCGACTTCTTGCAGGACGTATCATGGACCCCGGCGTGCTCTCCGCCATCTCCGCTCTCACAGGAACCGCCATCGGAGCCATGTCGTCGCTCGGATCGACATGGATGACCACCACCTCGCAGGCGCGCGCCGCCAAGCTGGCGGCGGAGCGCGACAAGCGCGAGGGACTTTACGGGCGCTTCATGGATCAGCTCGCAAAGCTCTACGCCGCGGGATTGAAACAGGTCGGCGTCGATTACGAGCATCTGTCGGACGCCTACGCGCTCGCCGGCCGGATCGCGCTTTATGCGAGCCCCGAGGTGAACGAGGCGGCGAAGGCGGCGATGCGCTTCATCGTCGATCTGGCCACCGGACCGGTGCGCAGCGACGCCGAGATGCGGGAATTGATGGACCGCCCCGACGCGGACATCATCGGCGCCTTCGCGAACGCGTGCCGCCAGGAGCTGGCGGGGCTACGCTAGACGCCGGCGAACGACGCTCAGGGCGACGTCACGCAGGTTCGCACTTGCCAATTCGCGCTTGCCGATCTGCACTTGCCGAATCGTCGCCGCGCGTCGCAACTGCCTGCCTCTTGGAGGCGGACGATGCGGATCGGGATTCCCGGCAAGACATGCGGCGACTGCACGATGTGCTGCCAGATTCTCGACATTCCCGAGCTGAACAAGCCGCCGGGGCCGTTTTGCCCGCATTGTTCGGCCAAGGGCGGCTGCGCGATCTACGCGACGCGTCCAAAAGTGTGCCGCGACTACGAATGCGACTGGCTGCGCGAACGCGATCTCGGGCCGATGCTGAAACCCTCGCGCACCGGCGTCATTCTCATGGAGGAGGCCGACACCGAACGATTTCTCGCGGTCTGCCATCCCGACCGGCCGATGGACTGGTTGAAGAACAAGCAGGTTTTCGAGCATTTGAAGCTGCTCGCGCGGCAAGGCCGAGAGGTGATCGCGAAATCGGGCTCCAAGGCGTGGCGGATCTTCGAGAGCGGGCGCTGGGCGCCGACGGAGTGAGTCTGTCGCTTCAGCGCCGCTGCGACACGCGCGGACGGCGGCGGCGATCGATTCAGGTCTCTTCACGATCGGGGCGCTTCGTCCGACGCCAGCCCCTTCCATCCTCGCCGCGACGCTGCGCCGCCGTTCCCCGGACATTCAGCGCCCGGTCGGTCAGGCGGCGATTCTCGCCCTGCGTTCGGGGCGGATCGCGCGGCGTCACTTGCCGATCTTCAGCTTGACGAAGGCCTGCATTTCGCCGCGCGCGCCGGCGCCGTCAACCTGCTTGCCCTTGCCCAGAGTCGCGGTGACGGCGCGGCCGAGCATCTGCCTTGGGATCGCCTGCTCCTCGACCCAGGGCGCGCATTGGGGCGCATGGCAGAGGGCGTACCTCTTCGCCGGTCGCCTTCTTGATCGTGAGGTAACAATTGTCGCCGCAATCGAAGGCGGCGATGGTTCCGGAGACCTCGTTCGGCTTGGCCGACCGCGAGGGTTTGGCCTCGACGGAAACGGCGAGCCCGAGCGTGTGGAGAATCGACGCGAGGACGGCGAGGCGGACGAGGCGCGGCGCGGACACTTTCAAGACTGCCTCCAGAATTTGCGCTCCGCGATGGGGCGAAAGGCAGTGTAGGACGAGCGTCGACGGAAGGCGACCGTGTTCGACGTCGCCAGGAGCGCGGCGCCACGACGCCGTGGACCTCCGCCCGAATTGGAGGCGCGGGACGCCGTAAACGGGGCTCGCCCGCGTGACCTCGGCCCTGTCGACTCGGCCCTATCGACATGGCGGGCATCGCTTCAGCGGCACGTCCTGCTCTTTGCGACCGTATTGCGCGTCTCCTCGCGGATCACGCGCAAGCCCTCGCAGCCGCCTTCGGGACGGGCGCTCAAGCCTTTCGGTGGAGCCGCCCAAGCGCCAGAGCGTGGCTTGGAGCGACGTCCGCGACGGGACAAATCGACTCGCCGCCGGGCGGCGCCGATATGGCTCGGGCCTGCGTCTCGACGTCCGCCGGCCCGTTCGCGACGCGCCTTCGGGGTCGCGCAGGGAAAAGAGGACAGCCTTGACGTGGGCGGACGCGACAGCGTTCCGTCAGCGGGCCGCGTTCGGCTCTCGATCTCCTGCGTCCGCGGGCGCGCCGCCATATCGTCGGCGCATCGCTGGCGGCCCGAAAGCGGCGCGAGGCGCGGAGGGCGCGACGTGGTCTTGCGCTTTGCGCGCATTCCCCTATAAAGCGCGCCTCGCTCACCTCCGGCCGGGGCTGAACGGACGGTCGTGCGCATCCCTCAACCGGATCGCGCGGCAGGGGCTCCCGTCGTCCCGTGTCTCCGCCTTCGAAGATCACGTTTCGAGCCTTTCCAACGGCTCGAAGGGCTCCGCGCCGGAACCGAGCGACATGCCGAACCCTTCGGCATCTGAAGAAAGGCAAGAGAAACATGGCTCTTTACGAGCACGTCTATCTCGCCCGTCAGGACGTCACGGCCCAGCAGGTCGAGGCGATGACGGAGCAGATGAAGAGCGTGGTCGCCGGCCTCGGCGGCACGGTCTCCAAGGTGGAGTATTGGGGCGTCAAGTCGCTCGCCTACCGGATCAACAAGAACCGGAAGGCGCACTTCACGCTCCTCAACATCGACGCTCCCGCGGCCGCCGTGGCCGAGATGGAGCGCCAGATGGGCATCAACGAGGACATTCTGCGCTTCATGACGATCCGCGTCGACGCGCTTGAGGAAGGCCCTCGGCGATGATGCGCAAACGTGAAGAGAGCGACCGCGACGAACGCGGCCCGCGCGGCGGCCGCGATCGCGGCGAGCGCGGCGATCGCGGCCCCCGTCGCCCTCGTGAAGAAGCTTCGGCTCAGCAGGAGGCCGTTTGATGTCCACCGCCCCGCGTCGCCCCTTCTTCCGCCGTCGCAAGACCTGCCCGTTCTCAGGCGCCAACGCGCCGGTGATCGACTATAAGGACACGCGTCTGTTGTCGCGCTACATCTCGGAGCGCGGCAAGATCGTCCCCTCTCGCATCACGGCGGTCTCCGCCAAGAAGCAGCGCGAGCTGTCGCAGGCGATCAAGCGCGCGCGTTTCCTCGGCCTGCTGCCCTACGTCATCCGCTGATTTCGGCTCGGCGTTGAACGTCGCGGGGCCCGCCCGCGACGTCGCATTTCAAGACCGTCGGCTCGCCGGCGGTTCAGTTGGGGCGCAGACGCCCTAACCGCCCCGCGCGGGACAGCGAGCGACGATGAGTTTTCCCGATCCCTCCTTCGAGGCCCGCGATCCGCAGGGCTCTTTCGCCCAGGCGATCGCCGTCGCCGCGGGCGCGGGATTGGCGAGCGCGATATTGTTCGGGCTGTCGGCGCAAGGCTCTCCCCTGTCTTCCCTTCTCGCCGCCGCCGCTCCGATGCCCGTGATGGTCGCCGGGCTCGGCTTCACGCATTGGGCGGGGCTGCTCGCCGCCTTGATCGGGGCGCTCGCGCTGTCGCTGGCCCCCAGCGGGTTGTTGGCGCTGGTTTATTTCATCGCGCTCGCCGCGCCGTCCTGGCATCTCGCCCGCCTGGCGTTGGCCCCGCGCGTCATGGCTGACGGGACGACGCGCTGGCGGCCGTTNGACCGAGCGACGCTGTGGGCCGTGGCGATCGGAGTCCTGGTCTCCACAGGATGGGTCGTCGTCGTCGCGCGCCTCGCCGGCGGCGATTTCGACGCCGCCGTCGATGCGATGGCGCAGAGGCTCGGGCCGGCGATCGAAAGGTTCATCGCCGCCTCCGACCTGCCCCAAGGCGTCACGCCCTACGACGTCGCCGCCGCGATGCTGAGAGCGCTGCCGATGGCGGCGGCGAGCTCGACGGTTTCGATGATGCTCGGCAATCTGTGGCTCGCCGGCAAAGTGACGAAGACGTCGGGCCTGCTGGCGCGGCCGTGGCCTGACGTCGCGCGCGAACTGGGCTTGCCGCAAATCGCGCTCGGGCTGCTGGCGGGCGGTTTGACGATGGCGTTCCTCGATGGCTTTTCCGGTCAGATCGGCTGGATCGTCGCGGCGGCCACGTTCATGGGCTTCGCCTTGCAGGGGCTGGCCTGCGCGCATGTGCTGACGCGCGGCTGGCCGCAGCGGCGCACCGCCTTGTTCGCTCTTTACGTCACGCTCGTCGTCGTGCCCTGGACCGTGCTTTTCCTTGGTCTTTTCGGCCTCGTCGATTCCCTCTTCGGGCTGCGCGCCCGCAAGTTCCCTCCCTCTTCAATCTAGATCCGAAGGAGTTCACCGATGGAAGTCATTCTGCTCGAACGCGTCGCCAAACTCGGCCAGATGGGCGAGACCGTGAACGTGCGCCCGGGCTTCGCGCGCAATTTCCTGCTGCCGCGCGGCAAGGCGCTGCGCGCCAACGAAGCCAACAAGAAGCGCTTCGAGGCGCAGCGCGCGCAGCTTGAGGCGCGCAATCTCGAACAGAAGCAGGAGGCCGAGAAGGTCGCCGAAAAGGTCAACGGCCAGAACTTCGTGCTGATCCGCCAGGCTGGCGAATCCGGCCAGCTCTACGGCTCGGTTTCGGCGCGCGACATCGCTGAGATCGTCACCGCCGGCGGCGTTTCGATCGCCCGCTCGCAGGTCAACATTCAGGCGCCGATCAAGACGCTGGGCATGCACACCGTGCCGCTGCATCTGCATGCCGAAGTCGACGCGTCGGTCGTCGTCAACGTCGCTCGCTCGCCCGAAGAAGCCGAGCGCCAGGCGCGCGGCGAAGAGCCAACNACCCGCGAAGAGACCTCGATGGACGATCTCGGCCTCGAAGTCGGCGCGGCCCTCGCCGAGGCGGGCCCGAACGCTGAAATGTGAGCGTCGCTTCTGAGCGCGTTATCTTAGCGAGCCGCCCGCGTTTCGACGCGGGCGGCTTTTTCGTCAGTCGGTCGGACGCGACGACGGCGGTTTGGCGAAGAGGCGCGCTCCCGCCTCAATGCCCCATCGCCAAATAGGTTATCCCCGCCTTGACGACGCCGACGGCGGCAAGGGCGATGCCGACCATCCAGGGCCAGCGCCGCCCTTCGTGATGATGGCGAGCGTCGTCACCGCGATGCCGACATGCACCAGCGTCGCGGCGAGCGTCAGGCCGTGGTGGCGGTGTTCGTGAGATTGGCCCTTGTGGAGGGCGTGGTCGCGCTGCTCCTCCAGCTCATGCGCCTTCTTCTCGATCTCCTTCGCTTCGGCTTCATAGCGTTGCGCGCGCTTAAGATAATCGTCGCGATTGTCGCCGGGGTCCCGGCCGCGATCTCGCATGTTCTGCTTCAGGCTTTTGGCCTGGTAGTAGGTCCATTGATCGCTGGCCTGATTTTGCTTCAGAACGGCCTCGTTTCTCGCGACGACCACGCCGCTCGTCTCCATCGTCTCCAGACTGGAGATGATGGCCGCGACAACCGCCAACGCGGCGATGGTTCCCGAAACGGTGATCAGAAAGCCGTCGCCTGCATGGGCGGCATGCTCGGCATGCTCGGCGTGCTCGACATGTTCGTGCGGCAATTCTTTCATTGTGTCCCCGCAATTCCCTGGCGATGAAAATCAGCCGCCGACGACCGACGTGAACACCTCGCCGGCGCGTTCAATGGTCAGCTTCCAATAGCGCGCGCGCTGCGAAAACGCCTGCTCGGCCTCGCGCGTGTCGGCGATCTTCTGATCGTTGATCGCGATCAGCACGTCGCCCTTGTGGACGCCGATCTCCTCGGCGGGCGAGCCGGACGCGATGTCGCCGACGATCACCTTGCCGCCGCCCATAGGATCGACGCCGAGATCCTCGCTGACGGCGGGCGACAGATTCCACAGCGTCGCGCCCGCGAAGGGCGCGCGCCCTTTCAACGTCACCGCGTCGCGCGGCGGCGTTTCGGGCGCGGCGGTCATGCGCAACGTCACTTGTTGCGGCTTGCCGCCCCGCAGCACGCCGAGCGTCGCGGTGGAGCCGAGATGTTTGGTTCCGATGCGCCAGCCGAACGACTCAGGGTCGTCGACGGTCTGGCCATCCACCGCCGTGATGACGTCGCCGCGCATCAAGCCGCCTTCGCCGGCCGGCGAACNCGCGCGCACGGCCGACACCAACGCGCCGGCCGGCCGGTCGAGACCAATGGAATCGGCGATGGCCTTATCGACAGTCTGCAACGACGCGCCGACCCAGGGGCGACGCACCTGTTTGCCGCCGTTCTTGGCCGCATCGACGACGACGCGCACCATGTTGGCGGGAATCGCGAAGCCGATGCCTACATTGCCGCCGGATTTCGACAGGATCGCCGAATTCACGCCGATCAGGCGCGCGTTGACGTCGATCAGCGCGCCGCCGGAATTGCCGGGATTGATCGCGGCGTCCGTCTGAATAAAGAAGCCGTAGTCGCTGACGCCGACCTGGGTGCGGGCGAGCGCCGAGACGATGCCCTGCGTGACGGTCTGCCCGACGCCGAACGGATTGCCGATGGCGAGGACGAGGTCGCCCACTTCGAGCGCGTCGGAATCTCCGAAGGAAAGAGCCGGATAATTCGCTCCCTGCTTGAGTTTGAGAACGGCCAGATCGGTTCGCGGATCGCGCAGGATGATGTCGGCCTCAACCTCGCGGCGGTCGGTGAGCGCCACTTTCACGTCGGTCATGCCTTCGATGACATGATGATTGGTGACGACGAGGCCAGCCGGGTCGACGATGACGCCGGATCCCAGCGATTGCGCGGTGCGGCTTTGCGGCTCGTTCATGCGATTGCCGAAAAAGCGACGGAAGATCGGATCGTCGAAAAGCGGGTTCGTCGGCATCCGCTCCGTGCGCGAGGCGTAGACGTTGACGACGCTCGGCTGGGCGGCCTTCACCACCGGCGAGAACGAGGTCTGGATTTCGGCGCGCGTCTGCGGCGCCTGGCGAATCGCGGGCGGCGGGGCGAGCGCAGGGGCCTGTGCCAGCGCCTCGGTCGCAAAGAAAAACGCGGCGGCGAGAATCGCAAATCGCATTGAATTGTCCTGTGTCAGGGCGCTACGGCGAGCATGCTCCCTGCTTACTCCGAAACGGCGGCGGCTTCACCTGCCTCGACACGATGCGGCGTGGCGAAGGTCGGCGCGAGCGTCTAAATTCGGCGCTCATCGTTTCGTCGCCCCTGCGCTTCGACGATGCGGAAGGATGAGGACGGACGATGGCGGGCGCGCAGACGAACGGCGGCGACGAAGGTTTTGCGACGTCCGAATCGGCGGGCGGCATGGTTCTAATGGCGGCGGCGGCGGCCGCGCTCGCCGTCGCCAACTCGCCGCTGGCGGCGACCTATTTCGGCGCTTTGAAGGCCCATCTCGGCCCGCTGTCCGTGCTGCACTGGGTCAATGACGGGCTGATGGCGGTGTTCTTCCTGCTGGTGGGGCTCGAAATCAAACGCGAGTTTCTGGAAGGCGAACTGGCGACATGGAAGAGCCGCGCCCTGCCCGGCTTCGCGGCGGCGGGCGGCATGGCGGCGCCGGCGGCGATCTATCTGTTCGTGACGCGCCACGATCCTGCGCTGGCGCATGGCTGGGCGATCCCGGCGGCGACCGACATCGCCTTCGCGCTCGGCGTGCTCGCCTTGCTGGGGCCGCGCGCGCCCGCCTCGCTGAAGGTGTTTCTGACCGCGCTCGCCATTCTCGACGATCTCGGCGCGGTGGCGATCATCGCGGTGTTCTACACGGACAGCATCCAGACGCTCTGGCTGCTGGCGGCCGCCGGAGCTTTCGTCGCGCTGGCCGGGCTCAACCGCTTCGGCGTGCGGGCGCTGTGGCCCTATCTGCTGATCGGCGTCGGGCTGTGGACGGCGACGCTCGCCTCGGGCGTCCACGCCACTCTGGCGGGCGTCGCGCTGGCTTTGACGATCCCGTCGGGCGCGGATGGGACTGAGGGCGAGAGCGAGGCGCCCCTGCATCGGCTGGAGCATGCGCTCGCGCCCTGGGTCGCATTTCTCGTCGTGCCGATTTTCGGCTTCGCCAACGCCGGCGTGTCGCTGGCCGGCGCTGGGCTTGACGCGCTGACGCGGCCGGTCCCGCTCGGCGTCGCCTCGGGGCTGGTGCTGGGAAAGACGGTCGGCGTGTTCGGCTGCGCGGCGCTGGCGATCGGCGTCGGTCTCGCGCGCAAGCCGGCCGGCNNGCGAGCGCAGCTCTTCGGCGTTTCCGTGCTGTGCGGCATCGGCTTCACCATGAGCCTGTTCATCGGCCTGCTCGCCTTCGCCGACCCGGCCTTGCAGGATCAGGTCAAGATCGGCGTGCTGGCCGGCTCGCTGGCGGCGGGGCTAGCTGGCGCGGCGCTTCTGGCGGCGTTCGCCCGTCGCGCATAGCCCCCGGCCGGAGCGAGCGGACCATCCACGCAAACGAAAAGGGCGGCCCGAAAGGCCGCCCTCGTTTCTGCCTGCGACGCGAAGCGCGTCGCGCCGATTTTACTCGGCGGCTTCGCCTTCGGCCACGAGGACAGGGCCGGAGTCCTTGCCCTTGGCCTCGACGTCGCGGTCGACGAACTCGATGACGGCCATCGGGGCGTTGTCGCCGTAGCGGAAGCCGGCCTTCATGATGCGGGTGTAGCCGCCGTTGCGGGCCTTGTAGCGCGGGCCAAGAACGTCGAAGAGCTTCTTGACGAGGACGACGTCCTTGATCTGCGCGATGGCCTGGCGGCGGGCGTGCAGATCGCCACGCTTGCCGAGGGTGACGAGCTTCTCGACGACCGGGCGAAGATCCTTCGCCTTGGGCAGCGTCGTCATGATCTGCTCGTGCTTGATCAGGTTCTGGCACATGTTCGCGAACATCGCCTTGCGATGCTCGGCCGTGCGGTTGAAGCGGCGCTTAGCGCGACCGTGATACATCTGGCTCTTCCTTTGGTTGCGGCCGCCGTGCCACGGTGCGGCCGGTCTTTATGTCCCGGCCGAGAGCCGGGAGCGCGAAACCGCCCCGCCCATTCACGGGCGAGGCGGCGTGAATGCTCAGTAGTGCTCTTCGAAGCGCTTGGCCAGCTCGTCGATGTTCTCCGGCGGCCAACCGGTGACCTCCATGCCGAGATGGAGACCCATCTGGGCGAGCACTTCCTTGATCTCGTTGAGCGACTTGCGGCCGAAGTTCGGCGTGCGCAGCATCTCGGCCTCGGTCTTCTGGATGAGGTCGCCGATGTAGACGATGTTGTCGTTCTTCAGGCAGTTGGCCGAACGCACCGACAGCCNCAGCTCGTCGACCTTCTTGAGGAGCGCCGGGTTGAAGGCGGNCTCCGGGATCGAGGGCGAGGACTCTTCCTTCTTCGGCTCCTCGAAGTTGACGAAGACGTTGAGCTGATCCTGGAGGATGCGGGCGGAGTAAGCGACCGCGTCCTCAGNGGTGATCGAGCCGTTGGTCTCGACGACCATCGTCAGCTTGTCATAGTCGAGGTTCTGGCCCTCGCGGGTCGACTCGACGCGGTAGCTGACCTTGCGGACGGGCGAATAGAGGCTGTCCACCGGGATGAGGCCGATCTGGGCGTCCTCGGCGCGGTTGCGGTCGGCGGGGACATAGCCCTTGCCGGTGGCGACCGTGAACTCGATGCGGATCTCGGCGCCCTCGTCGAGGGTGCAGATCACCAGACCGGGGTTGAGGATCTGCACGTCGCCGACGACGGCGATGTCGCCGGCGGTGACCGCGCCGGGACCCGTTTTCTTCAGCACCATGCGCTTGGGGCCGTCGCCGTGCATCTTGACGGCGATTTCCTTGATGTTGAGGACGATGTCAGTGACGTCCTCGCGCANCCCGGGGATCGAGGAGAACTCGTGCAGCACGCCGTCGATCTGGATCGCCGTGACGGCCGCGCCCTGCAACGAGGACAACAGCACGCGACGCAGCGCATTGCCCAGCGTCTGGCCGAAGCCGCGCTCAAGCGGGCCCGCGACGAGCGTGGCGACGCGCTTGTCCGTTTCGCTCGCGGTCACTTCGAGCTTGTGGGGCTTGATCAGTTCCTGCCAGTTTTTCTGGATCACGGGACGCCTCTGTGTTGTGGGTCGGCGGGCGAGCGGCGCTCTAGCCCGGAACCCCGGAACATCGCGCGCCGCCCCGAAACGTCACGTGACGGGGCGGCGGCGTTTCGTCGGCGGAAGGGGGCTTCCGCGATAGAACGCGATCAGACGCGGCGACGCTTGCGCGGACGGCAGCCGTTGTGCGGGATCGGCGTGACGTCGCGGATCGAGGTCACGACGAAGCCGGCGGCCTGGAGGGCGCGCAGCGCGGATTCGCGGCCGGAGCCGGGGCCGGAGACCTCGACCTCGATGGTGCGCACGCCATGCTCGGAGGCCTTGCGGGCGGCGTCTTCGGCGGCCATCTGGGCGGCGTAGGGGGTCGATTTGCGCGACCCCTTGAAGCCCATCGTGCCGGCCGACGACCACGAGATCGTGTTGCCCTGCGCGTCGGTGATGGTGATCATCGTGTTGTTGAACGACGAATTCACATGCGCCACGCCGGACGCGATGTTCTTGCGTTCGCGACGACGGACGCGCTGGGTCGCTTCTTTAGCCATAGTCTCTTCTCTTGTCCTTCAGGCGCGCCCGTAACGCCAGGCGCTGGGGAATGGCGGGGTCTGCGCCCCGCCGGAAACCGCCCGCGGACGCGCCGCGGGCGAAAATCACTTCTTCTTGCCGGCGATCGGCTTCGCCTTACCCTTGCGGGTGCGGGCGTTGGTGTGCGTGCGCTGGCCGCGGACGGGCAGCTGACGACGGTGACGAAGACCGCGATAGCAGCCCAGATCCATCAGGCGCTTGATGTTCATCGCGACTTCGCGACGCAGATCGCCTTCCACCATGTAATCGCGGTCGATCGTCTCGCGGATCTGGAGAACCTCGGCGTCGGACAGCTGATTGACGCGACGCTCGTCGGCGATGTTCAGCTTCTTGCAGATGTCCTCGGCGTTCTTGGGGCCGATGCCGTAGATGTACTGAAGCGCGATGACGACGCGCTTGTTGGTCGGGATGTTGACGCCCGCGATACGAGCCATGATGTTCTCCATCTTGCCGGTCTGGCCGGCGGTTGTGCGTTCCCGCGTCCGGTGGAGGCCGGCCCTTGCGGGCGTCCAATCCTTTTCACGCGTCGACACGCGCGTCTTCGACCGTTGGACTTTCGGCGAGAAACAGGGCGTTAGCCGGTTGATGGGGAGAGTCAACCTTTTGTTGGCGATTTCTCCGAACCGAAACGCAAGCGCCTCGCCCTGGGAGGGCGAGGCGCGGTCGATGGCTCCGCTTGACGCCGCGCCGGCGCCGGCGACGCGTCGCGCGTTACTTTCCGAGCGCCTTCGTCAGCGCCGCCGTGACGTCGTCGATGGCCATCATGCCGTCGATCTCCTTCAGCGCGCCCTTGCCGGCGTAATAGGCCGAGACCGGCGCGGTCTGGGCGCGATACTGATCGAGGCGGATCTTGAAGGCGTCCGGGTTGTCGTCGGCGCGCACGACGCCGCCGGCCTTGACGGTGTCGGCGGCGCGGCCCTCGATGCGCTTCAACAGCGCCTTCTCGTCGACCTTGANGCCAAGCACGTGATCGAGCTTGATGCCCTTGCCGGCCAGCATTTTGTCGAGCGCCTCGGCCTGCGCGACGGTGCGCGGGAAGCCGTCGAGAATGAAGCCCTTCTTGGCGTCGGCCTCCTCGATGCGGTCGGCGACGATCCCGACGACGATGTCGTCCGACACCAGGCCGCCCGCCTCCATCACCGCCTTGGCCTTGAGGCCGACCGGCGTGCCGGCCTTCACCGCGGCGCGCAGCATGTCGCCGGTGGAGCTGCGGACGCCGAGCGCCTTGACCAGACGCTCCGACTGCGTGCCCTTGCCGGCGCCCGGCGGTCCAAGAAGAATGAGCCTCACCGTTTCCTCCCCGAAGCTTCGCTTTGCGAATGAGCCNCTCATATTGATGGGCCTGAAGGTGACCGTGAACCTGCGCCACGGTGTCCATCACGACGCTCACCACGATGAGCAGCGACGTTCCGCCGAAATAGACCGGGAAGCCGCCGTAGGAAATCAGCAGTTCGGGTATGAGGCAGATGATCGCCAGATAGAGCGCGCCGAGCACCGTCACGCGCGAGAGCACGTGGTCGATATATTGCGCAGTGCGCTCGCCGGGGCGGATGCCCGGAACGAAGCCGCCATGCTTCTTGAGATTGTCGGCGGTCTCGACCGGGTTGAAGACGATCGCCGTGTAGAAGAAGGCGAAAAACACGATCAGCGCGACATAGGCGATCATATAGAGCGGCCGGCCATGCGCCAGATAGGTGGCGATCCAGCCAAGCACGCCGCCGGTCGCCGCCGTCGAGGACAGATTGACGATGGTGGTCGGCAGCAACAGCAGCGACGAGGCGAAAATCGGCGGGATGACGCCCGAGGTGTTGAGCTTGAGCGGCAGGAACGAGGTTTGCCCCTCATAGACGCGATTGCCGACCTGGCGCTTGGGATAGGTGATGAGAATGCGCCGCTGNNCGCGCTCGAAGAAGACGATGCCGGCGATCACCACGACCGCCATCACCAGAACCGCGAGGATGAGGCCGGTCGACAGCGAACCGGTGCGGCCGAGTTCGAGCGTGTTGGCGATGGCGGCGGGCAATTCGGCGACGATGCCCGCGAAAATGATCAGCGAGGAGCCGTTGCCGATGCCGCGCGAGGTGATCTGCTCGCCCAGCCACATCAGGAACATGGTGCCGCCCATCAACGTCAGCGCCGTCGACAGCCGGAAGAACAGGCCGGGCTCGGTGACGACGCCGCCGGATTCAAGGCCCACCGCGATGCCATAGGCCTGGAAGGCGGCCAGAAACACCGTGAGATAGCGNNGGTACTGGTTGATGACCTTGCGGCCGGCCTCGCCCTCTTTCTTCAACGCCTCCAGCGACGGCACGATCGAGGTCAGAAGCTGGATGATGATCGAGGCCGAGATGTAGGGCATGATGTTCAGCGCGAAAATCGCCATGCGCTGAACGGCGCCGCCCGAAAACATGTTGAACAGGCCGAGCACGCCGCGCGTCTGGCCCGCGAAGGAGCGCGCGAAGGCGTCGGGGTCGATGCCGGGCAGCGGCACGTAGGTGCCGAGGCGATAGACGATCAACGCGCCCAGCGTGAACCAGATGCGCTTCTTCGNCTCTTCGGCTTTGCCGATGGCCGAAAAGTTGATGTTGGCTGCGAGCTGTTCGGCGGCTGACGCCATTGCGGTCGCTCCGGTGAGGCGTCGCGCCTCTTGAGAAATGCGGCGGCCGCGACGAGAAACGCCGGCGGCGGCGAAGGGCCGGAGTCAGGACGGCTCCGGCGGGCGTTGACGGCGTCGGTCCCGACGCGACGACGGGGCGTCAAGGCTTTCGCCCGTCGCCCCGTCGCAGACATATGAGCCGGGCGAAGCGGTTGCAACGCTTCGCGTCGAACTCAGGCGTTGATTAAGCCTGCGCGGCGGCCTCGACCTGCGCGGCGAGCAGCTTGACGGCGCCGCCGAGCTTCTCGATCGCGGCCTGAGCCGACTTCGACGCGCCGGCGACCTCGAAGGCGAGCTTCGCCTTGAGTTCGCCCTGGCCGAGGATCTTCACGCCGTCGCGCGGCTTGGAGATCACGCCGGCGGCGACCAGCGATTCGACCGTGACGGTCGAACCGGCGGCGATCTTGCCGGCCTCGACGGCTTCCTGAATGCGGCCGAGATTCACCTCGTTCAGGTCGCGCGCGAAGATGTTGTTGAAGCCGCGCTTGGGCAGGCGACGATGCAGCGGCATCTGGCCGCCCTCGAAGCCCTTGATGCGCACGCCGGAGCGAGCCGTCTGGCCCTTGCCGCCGCGTCCGCCGGTCTTGCCCTTGCCCGAGCCGATGCCGCGGCCGATGCGCATGCGCTTCTTGGAGGAGCCCGCGTTGTCGCGGAGGTCGTTGAGCTTCACCATTTCGCCCTCCCTCAGCCTTCGACGACGCGCACGAGGTGCGCGACCTGGCGATCATGCCGCGAACGGCGGGCGTGTCCTCAAGCGTGCGCGCGCGGCCGATCTTGTCGAGGCCGAGACCCTTGAGGGTCTGTCGCTGCTCGACCGGACGGCCGATGTGGCTGCCGGTCTGCTGGACGGTGACGGTCTTCTTGGAGGAGGTCATCTAGGCGCCTCCCCTCAGGCTTCAGCCGCGACGTCCGCGTCGCCGCCGGTGCGGCGGGACTGGAGCGTCGAGACCTTGATGTTGCGGCGAGCCGCGACGGAGCGCGGGCTGTCCTCGCGCTTGAGCGCATCGAACGTGGCGCGAACCATGTTGTAGGGGTTGGACGAGCCCTGCGACTTGGCGACGACGTCGGCCATGCCGAGCGTCTCGAACACGGCGCGCATCGGGCCGCCGGCGATGATGCCGGTGCCGGCGGGCGCGGCGCGCAGCACGACCTTGCCGGCGCCGTGGCGGCCGAACACGTCATGATGCAGGGTGCGGCCGTCGCGCAGCGGCACGCGGATCAGGCCGCGCTTGGCGGCTTCCGTGGCCTTGCGGATCGCCTCGGGAACTTCGCGGGCCTTGCCGTGGCCGAAGCCGACGCGGCCCTTCTGGTCGCCGACGACGACGAGCGCGGCGAAGCCGAAGCGACGGCCGCCCTTCACCACCTTGGCGACGCGGTTGATGTGGACCAGGCGATCCACGAATTCAGGTCTTGCTCCCGGTCACGACGATCGCGATCGCGACCGCCCCGGCCTTCACCTTCACGAGCCATTTTGTTCTTCCGTCACTTGCGCGGCTGCCGTCGTTGCGGCCTCCGCTCGCTGGGTTTTCCCGCCGGACGCGCCGACGGGACGAACGCGGGTTCTTAACGCATCGATCCCCGACTGTCTCGCGACAATCGGGGACGCCATGCGAAAAACGTCGCGTCAGAAGCTCAGGCCGCCCTCGCGGGNCCNCTCGGCGAGCGCCTTGACGCGGCCGTGATACATGTAGGAGCCGCGGTCGAACACGACTTCCTTGACGCCCTTCTCGATGGCGCGCGCGGCGATCTGCTTGCCGATCTCGCGCGCAGCGTCGACGTTGGCGCCGGTCTTGAGGCCGTCGCGGTTGGCCTTCTCAAGAGAGGAGGCCGCGACGATGGTCTCGCCCTTCGCGTCGTCGATGATCTGGGCGTAAATCTGCTTCGACGAACGATGCACCGAGAGACGCGGACGACCATAGGCGTGCGCCTGGATCGAACGGCGAACACGCGCCTTGCGCCGGGCCTCGGCCTTCATGTCCCTAGCCATAGGCCACTCCTTACTTCTTCTTGCCTTCCTTGCGGAAGATGAATTCGCCCGCGTATTTCACGCCCTTGCCCTTATAGGGCTCGGGACCGCGATATTCGCGGATCTCGGCGGCGACCTGTCCGACCTGACGCTTGTCGATGCCCGAGATGGCGATCTCGGTGGGCTTCGGCGTCACGATCGTGATCCCGGCCGGGATCGCGTAAATGACGTCGTGGCTGTAGCCGAGCGACAGGTTGAGGTTCTTGCCCGCGACGGCGGCCTTGTAGCCGACGCCGTTGATTTCGAGCTTCTTCTCGAAGCCGGAGGTGACGCCGGCGACGAGATTGTTGATCATCGAGCGCGACATGCCCCACATGGCGCGGGCGCGCTNTGAGGGAGAGCGGGGATCGACCTTGATCGCGCCGTTNNCCAAGACGACGTGAACGTCGTCGGGAACCGTGAAGTTGAGTTCGCCCTTGGCGCCCTTGACCGTCACCTTCTGGCCTTCGACCTTGGCGGTGACGCCGTTGGGAACCGCGACGGGCTTCTTACCGATACGAGACATCTGAAGCTCTCCGTCNNGTCAGAACACCGTGCAGAGCACTTCGCCGCCGACATTGGCTTCACGCGCCGCATGATCGGCCATGACGCCCTTCGGGGTCGAAATGATCGTGACGCCGAGGCCGTTGGCGACCTTCGGCATGGCGTCGACCGCGGTGTAAACGCGACGACCGGGCTTGGAGACCCGCTTGACTTCGCGGATCACCGGCGCGCCGTCGAAATATTTCAGCTCGATCTCGAACTCGGTGCGGCCATTGCCGAACTCGGTCGTCGAATAGCCGCGGATGTAGCCCTGCTGGAGGACGTCGAGGACATGCTGACGCAGGCGCGAGCCCGGCGTCGTCACCTTCGACTTGCGGCGCATCTGCGCGTTGCGGATGCGCGTGAGCATATCGCCCAAAGGATCGTTCATCGACATTGCGCGCTCCTCACCAGCTCGACTTCACAAGACCGGGGATCAACCCCTTGTTGCCCAGTTCGCGGAGCGCGATACNGGACATCTTGAGCTTGCGGTAGAAAGCGCGCGGACGACCCGTCACCTCGCAACGATTGCGAATGCGGATCTGCGCCGAATTGCGCGGCAGCTCGGCCAGCTTGAGGCGGGCCTCGAAACGCTCCTCCATGGTGAGCGTCTCGTTTTCGGCGACCGCCTTCAGCTTCGCGCGGCGCGCCGCGAATTTCTTCACGAGGCGACGGCGGGCCTCGTTCTTCTCGATGGNGCTCTTCTTAGCCATGAGCTTTTCCTATGGTGTCCGCGTCTGAGGGGCGAAAGCCCTCACTGCCGGAACGGGAAATTGAACGCGCGCAGGAGAGCGCGGGCTTCGTCGTCGGACTTCGCCGTCGTGCAGACGATGATGTCCATGCCCAACACCGACTCGACCTTGTCGTAGTCGATTTCGGNGAACACGATGTGCTCCTTGACGCCCATCGCGTAGTTGCCGCGGCCGTCGAAGGACTTCGGGTTCAGGCCGCGGAAGTCGCGCACGCGCGGCAGCGCGATGGTGACCAGGCGGTCCAGAAATTCNNGCATGCGGGTCGAGCGCAGCGTCACCTTGGCGCCGATCGGCATGTTCTCGCGCACCTTGAAGGTCGAGATCGCCTTGCGGGCGCGCGTGACGACCGGCTTCTGGCCGGCGATCATCGCCAGCTGCTCGGCGGCGGTCGTCACCTTCTTGGTGTCGTTGACGGCCTCGCCGACGCCCATGTTCAGCACGATCTTGTCGATGCGCGGAACCTGGAGGGCGTTCTTGTAGCCGAACTCCTTCACGAGCTTCTCGCGAATCTGCTCCTCGTAGAGCTTCTTCAGGCGAGGCTTGTAGTCCTTCGGCACGGCCGGCGACGGAGCGCCGGACTTGGCGGCGGCCTTCTTGTCGGCCTTGCCGCCTTCGGCGCAGCCTTGGAGTCCTTCGGGGCCTTGGCGGAATCCTTGGGAGCCTTGGCCTTGTCGTTCTTCGGATCAGCCATCGATCAGGTCTCCCGAACGCTTGGCGACGCGGACCTTGCGGCCGTCGTCCATCATCTTGAAGCCCACGCGGGTCGGCTTGCCGGTCTTGGGATCGGCGATCGCGACGTTGGANNGCTGGATCGGGGCTTCCTTGGTGAGGATGCCGCCTTCGGACTGGGCGGTCTGCTTGGTGTGACGCTTCACGAGGTTGACGCCGCGAACGAGCGCGCGCCCCTCGGTCGGCATGACCTGCACGACTTCGCCGGTCTTGCCCTTGTCGCGGCCGGCGATGACGACGACCTTGTCGCCCTTCTTGATCTTGGCGGCCATCAGAGCACCTCAGGAGCCAGCGAAATGATCTTCATGTGGTTCTTCGCGCGCAGCTCGCGCGGAACNCGGCCCGAAGATACGGGTGCCGACAGGCTCTTTCTGATTGTTGATCAGGACCGCGGCGTTGGTGTCGAAGCGAATCACCGAACCGTCGGCGCGGCGAATGTCCTTGGCGGTGCGAACGACGACCGCCTTCATGACGTCGCCCTTCTTGACGCGGCCGCGGGGCGCGGCGGACTTGATCGAGACGACGATGATGTCGCCCACCGAAGCGTATTTGCGCTTCGAGCCGCCGAGAACCTTGACGCACATCACGCGCTGCGCGCCGGAATTATCGGCGACGTCGAGCGCCGTCTGCATCTGAATCATGGCTTACAGCCTTTCTTGCCAGACAGGTTTCCGGCGGTCGCAGGGTCGCCACGTGGGCTCGACCGCGCCGCCGGACTACTTCTGGGGTCCGTAACCGGTCCCCTTATTTTGCGACGTGGGCCTTATCAGGCCTTCGCCGACGTGTCCACCACGATCCAGCGCTTCAGGCGCGACATCGGACGGGTCTCCTCGATGGAGACCGTCTCGCCGACCTTGTGGGCGTTGGCTTCGTCGTGGGCGTGGTAGTTCTTCGTGCGACGCACGGTCTTCTTCAGGAGCGGGTGCGTGAAGCGACGCTCGACCTTGACGACGATCGTCTTGTCCTGCTTGTCGCTGACCACGACGCCCTGGAGAATGCGCTTGGGCATGTGCTGATCCTCAGGCTTTCTTGGCCGACTGCTGGGCGGCCAGCGTCTTGATGCGGGCGACGTCCTTGCGGACCTCGGTCACGCGGCCGGTGTTTTCGAGCTGGCCGGTCGCCTTCTGAAAGCGCAGGTTGAACTGCTCCTTCTTCAGCTTCATCGCTCGTCGTTGAGCTGATCGGCGGTCATGGCCTTGAGGTCGGAGAGGCGCTGCTTGGATTTCATCGGTCCTCTCCTCACTCGGCGATGCGCGTGATGAAGCGCGTCTTGATCGGCAGCTTCGCCGCCGCAAGAGTCAACGCCTCACGGGCGATATCGGGAGCGACGCCGTCGATCTCGAACATGATGCGGCCGGGAGCCACGCGGGCGGCCCAGAATTCCGGGGCGCCCTTGCCCTTGCCCATACGGACTTCGGTCGGCTTCTTGGAGACCGGAACGTCGGGGAAAACACGGATCCACACGCGGCCGGCGCGCTTCATGTGACGGGTCAGAGCGCGGCGGGCCGCCTCGATCTGACGCGCCGTGATGCGCTCGGGCTCCATCGCCTTCAGCCCGAACTGACCGAAGTTCAGCTCGAAGCCGCCTTTGGCGTCGCCACGGATACGGCCCTTGAAGGCCTTCCGGTATTTGGTGCGCTTGGGTTGCAGCATTGTTTCAAACTCTCAAATCGCTGGCGCCGGTCAGGCGGCGTGACGCGGCTCGCGGTCGCCACGGCCTTCACCGCGCTCGCGGCGGGGACGGGACGGACCGGAGTTGTCGCTCTCGGCCTTCTTGTCCTGAGCCATCGGATCGTGTTCGAGGATTTCGCCCTTGAAGATCCAGACCTTGATGCCGCACGCGCCGTAAGCGGTGTGGGCGGTCGCGACGCCGTAGTCGACGTCGGCGCGCAACGTGTGCAGCGGCACGCGGCCTTCGCGATACCACTCCAGACGCGCGATCTCGGCGCCGCCGAGACGGCCGGAGCAGTTGATGCGGATGCCCTCGGCGCCCAGACGCATCGCCGACTGAACGGCGCGCTTCATGGCGCGACGGAAGGCGACGCGGCGCTCAAGCTGCTGGGCGATCGAGTCGGCGACGAGCGTCGCGTCGACCTCGGGCTTGCGCACCTCGACGATGTTGATCACGACTTCCGACTTGGTGATCTTGGCGACCATCTTGCGGATCTTGTCGATGTCGGCGCCCTTCTTGCCGATCACCACGCCCGGACGCGCCGAGTGAATGGTGACGCGGCACTTCTTGTGCGGACGCTCGATGACGATCTTGGAGACGGCCGCCTGCTTGAGGTTCTTGAGAAGAACCTCACGGATCTTCATGTCCTCGTGCAGCAGCTTGCCATACTCGCCCTTGTTCGCGAACCAGCGCGAATCCCAAGTGCGGTTGATGCCGAGGCGCAGCCCGATCGGATTGATTTTCTGACCCATCGTTCTCTCCTCAGGCCGCCTTCTGGGGACGGGCGGGCTTCTTCTCGACCGGCTTGGCCTCGACCTCGCGCACGACGATGGTCAGGTGCGAGANAGGCTTCTCGACACGGCCTGCGCGACCGCGGGCGCGCGCGTGGAAGCGCTTCATCACGATGCCCTTGCCGACATGGGCCTCGGCGACGACGAGATCGTCGACATCGAGATCATGGTTGTTTTCGGCGTTGGCGATGGCGCTCTCAAGCGTCTTCTTCACATCGACCGCGATCCGCTTGCGCGAGAATTCGAGGTCGGCCAAAGCGGTCGAAACCTTCTTGCCGCGGATGAGCTGGGCGACGAGGTTCAGCTTCTGCGGGCTCACGCGGATGTTGCGCGCGACCGCCTTCGCCTCGTTGTCCTTCAACGCGCGGGGACTTCGGCTTAGACATGGTCAGCCCTTCTTCGCTTTCTTGTCCGCCGCGTGCCCGTGGAAGGTGCGCGTGGGGGCGAACTCGCCGAACTTGTGGCCGATCATGTCCTCGGTCACGGTGACCGGGACGTGCTTGTGGCCGTTGTAGACGCCGAACGTGACGCCCACGAACTGCGGCAGGATGGTGGAGCGGCGGCTCCAGATCTTGACGACCTCGGAGCGCTTCGAGGCGGACGCCGCCTCGGCCTTCTTCAGCAGATAGCCGTCGACGAACGGGCCTTTCCAGAGGGAACGGGTCATGGATCAGCCCTTCTTCTTGGCCTTGTGGCGCGACGTGACGATGAACTTCGACGTGGACTTGTTGGTCCGCGTCTTCTTGCCCTTCGTCGGCTTGCCCCACGGGGTGACCGGGTGACGGCCGCCCGAGGTGCGGCCTTCGCCGCCGCCGTGCGGATGGTCGATCGGGTTCATGGTGACGCCGCGGTTATGCGGCTTGCGACCGAGCCAGCGGTTGCGACCGGCCTTGCCCAGGCTGGTGTTCATGTGATCCGGGTTCGACACCGCGCCGACCGTGCCCAGGCACTGGCCGTGAACCAGGCGCTGCTCGCCCGAGTTCAGACGCACGATGACATAACCCTGATCGCGGCCCACGATCTGAGCGTAGGAGCCGGCCGAGCGGGCGATCGCGCCGCCCTTGCCGATCTTCGNCTCGACGTTGTGGACGATCGTGCCGACCGGCATGTTGGCCAGCGGCATGGCGTTGCCAGGCTTCACGTCGACCTGATTGCCGGCGACGACCGAATCGCCCGCCGACAGGCGCTGCGGCGCAAGGATGTAGGCCTGCTCGCCGTCCGTGTAGGTCACCAGCGCGATGAACGCCGTGCGGTTCGGATCGTATTCGAGGCGCTCCACCTTCGCCGGCATGTCGCGCTTGGCGCGCTTGAAGTCGACGAGACGATAGGCCTGCTTGTGCCCGCCGCCACGGAAGCGAACCGTGACGCGGCCATAGTTGTTGCGGCCGCCCTTCGAGGATTGCCNCTCGGTGAGCGCCTTGACCGGCTTGCCCTTGTAGAGCTCGGAACGGTCGACGATCACGAGCTGGCGAAGGCCGGGCGTGATCGGTTTGAAAGACTTCAAAGCCATTGCGTGCGATCCCTCAGCCGCTCACAGGCCCGTCGTCACGTCGATCTTCTGACCCTCGGCGAGGGTCACGACCGCTTGCTTGACGTCGGAGCGCGTGCCGCGATTGCCGCGGAACATCTTGGTCTTGCCCTTGCGGACGAGCGTGTTGACGTCAGTCACCTTGACGTCGAAGANGCGCTCGACAGCAGCCTTGATCTCGGGCTTCGAGGCGGTCTTCGCGACGCGGAAGACGACCTTGTTCTGCTCCGAGGCCATGGTCGCCTTCTCGGTGATCACCGGAGAGACGATCACGTCGTAATGACGCGGATCCTTGCTCATTTGAANGCGCGCCTCCAGCGCATCGACCGCGGCCTTGGTCAGCACGAGCTTCTCACGGCGCAGAATGTCGTAGACGTTGATGCCCTGGATCGGCAGCACGTCCACGGTGTGGATGTTGCGAGCCGAGAGCGCGAAGTTCTCGTTGACCTGAGCGCCGTCGATGACCAGGGCCGACTTGAAGCCGAGCTTGGCGAGGCCGTCCTTGAGCGCCTTGGTGGTCGGCTTCTCGAAAGAGGCGTCCGCCCACACCACGACGCCGCCGCCCTTGGCCTTGGCCGAGAGCGCGTGACGCAGCGCCAGCGCGCGCACCTTCTTGGGCAGGTCATGCGCATGATCGCGCACGACCGGGCCGAAGGCGCGTCCGCCGCCGCGGAACTGCGGCACGCGGGCCGAGCCGTGACGGGCGCCGCCGGTGCCCTTTTGCTTGTACATCTTCTTGCCGGTGCGCCAGATCTCCGCGCGGTTCTTCACCGCGTGGGTGCCGGCGCGGCGCTTGGCGAGCTGATAGCGCACCATGCGGGCGATCAAATCCTCGCGCGGCTCCAGACCGAAAATCTCGTCGGAGAGCTCGAGCGATCCGGTGGTCTTGCCGTCGAGGGAGGTGATGTCGATCTTCATCGGATCAGCCTTCCTTCTTCTCTTCAGTGGCCGCCGGAGCCGCCTTCTCGCCCGCCGCGCGGAACTTGCCGGGCATCGGCGCGTCCTTGGGCAGCGGCTTCTTCACGGCGTCGCGCAGATAAATCCAGCCGCCGGCGTGACCGGGGACCGCGCCCTCGACCAGAACCAGACCGCGCGCGACGTCCGTCTGCACGACCTTAAGGTTCAGCGTGGTGACGCGCTCGGCGCCGAGGTGACCAGCCATCTTCTTGTTCTTGAAGACCTTGCCGGGGTCCTGACGTCCGCCCGTGCCGCCGATCGAACGATGCGAGATCGAAACGCCGTGGGTGGCGCGCAGACCGTGGAAGTTCCAGCGCTTCATGCCGCCGGCGAAACCCTTGCCGAGCGAGGTGCCGGTGACGTCGACGAACTGGCCGGGGACGAAATGATCCGCGGTGATCTCGGCGCCGACCGGAATGAGGCCGTCCTCGTTCACGCGGAACTCGGCGAGCTTCATCTTCGGTTCGACCGAGGCCTTGGCGAAGCGCTCGCGCTCCGCCTTGGGCACGTTCTTGGGCTTGGCGCGGCCGATGCCGAGCTGCACGGCGGTATAGCCGTTCTGTTCCATTGTCCGATGGGCGACGACCTGGCAGCCGTCAACCTTGAGGACCGTGACCGGCACATGTTCGCCCGCTTCCGTGAAGACGCGGGTCATGCCGACCTTCTGCGCGATGACACCTGACCGCATTGGGTTCTTTCCTTGCAAGGCGCTTTACGATGAAGAGGCGCCCGGCCTCAACCTGAGTTAGTTTGGGCCAATCACAGCTTGATCTCGACGTCCACGCCGGCGGCGAGGTCGAGCTTCATGAGAGCGTCGACCGTCTGCGGCGTGGGATCGACGATGTCGAGAACACGCTTGTGGGTGCGAATTTCGAATTGCTCGCGCGACTTCTTGTCGACGTGGGGCGAGCGGTTCACCGTGAACTTTTCGATCTTGGTGGGAAGCGGGATGGGGCCGCGCACCTGCGCGCCGGTCCGCTTCGCCGTCGACACGATCTCCTTGGTGGAGGTGTCGAGGATGCGATGGTCAAACGCCTTGAGGCGAATGCGGATATTCTGAGCGTTCATCGTCGAGCCCTGGTCTTTCGCGTCCCGTGTGGCCACCCCGACCGGATGGACGGGACCTTCGATCATTCAGTCAAAGACGCCCCCGAACGCCGGACGGCGTCCGGGGGCGTGCGAAACATCACTCGATGATGGAGGCGACGACGCCCGCGCCGACGGTGCGGCCGCCTTCACGGATCGCGAAGCGCAGCTTCTCTTCCATCGCGATCGGAACGATCAGCGACACTTCCATCGAGACGTTGTCGCCCGGCATCACCATCTCGGTGCCCTCGGGCAGCTTCACGATGCCGGTCACGTCCGTCGTGCGGAAGTAGAACTGCGGACGATAGTTGGTGAAGAACGGCGTGTGACGGCCACCCTCGTCCTTGGTGAGGATGTAGGCCTCAGCCGTGAACTTGGTGTGGGGCTTCACGGAGCCGGGCTTGCAGAGAACCTGGCCGCGCTCGACGTCCTCGCGCTTGGTGCCGCGCAGCAGCGCGCCGATGTTGTCGCCCGCCTCGCCCTGATCGAGCAGCTTGCGGAACATCTCGACGCCGGTGACGGTCGTCTTGACGGTCGGCTTGAGGCCGACGATCTCGATTTCCTCGCCGACCTTGACGACGCCGCGCTCGACGCGACCGGTCACCACGGTGCCGCGGCCGGAGATCGAGAACACGTCTTCGACCGGCATCAGGAAGGGCAGATCCTTCGGACGCTCGGGCTGCGGGATGTAGGCGTCGACCGACTCCATCAGCTTCAGGATCGAGTCACGGCNCGATCTCGGGGTGACGTTGTCGAGAGCAGCCTTGGCCGAGCCCTTGGTGATCGGGATGTCGTCGCCGGGGAACTCGTACTTGGAGAGAAGCTCGCGCACTTCCATCTCGACGAGGTCGATCAGCTCGGCGTCGTCGACCAGGTCGACCTTGTTCATATAGACGACGAGCGCCGGCACGCCGACCTGACGGGCGAGCAGGATGTGCTCGCGGGTCTGCGGCATCGGGCCGTCGGCGGCGGACACGACCAGGATCGCGCCGTCCATCTGGGCCGCGCCGGTGATCATGTTCTTCACGTAGTCGGCGTGGCCGGGGCAGTCGACGTGCGCGTAGTGGCGGTTCTTCGTCTCATACTCGACGTGGGCGGTCGAGATGGTGATGCCGCGGGCCTTCTCCTCCGGCGCCTTGTCGATCTGGTCGTAGGCGGTGAAGGTCGCGCCGCCGGTCTCGGCCAGCACCTTGGTGATGGCCGCCGTCAGCGAGGTCTTGCCGTGATCGACGTGACCGATCGTGCCGATGTTGCAATGCGGCTTATTGCGGTTGAATTTTTCCTTGCCCATGGATCTCTCCTAGACCTGTATCTGTCGCGAAGGGTCGCTCCGCGGAACACTTCGTTACGAGTGGCTGGTTTTACGAGCGCTCTTTACGAGTACNNTAGCCTGAATTTCGGCGGCGACGTTCGAGGGCACCTGCTCGTAATGGTCGAACTGCATCGTGAAGTTCGCGCGTCCCTGCGTGAACGAACGCAGGTTGTTGACGTAACCGAACATGTTGGCGAGCGGAACCATCGCATTGATGACGTTGGCGTTGCCGCGCATGTCCTGTCCCTGAACCTGGCCGCGACGGCTCAGAAGATCGCCCATCACGGAGCCGGTGTATTCCTCGGGCGTGACGACCTCGACCTTCATGATCGGCTCAAGCAGCACCGCGCCGCCCTTCTGAAGGGCTTCACGGAAAGCCGCACGCGAGGCGATTTCGAAGGCCAGAACCGAGGAGTCGACGTCGTGGAAAGCGCCGTCGATCAGCGTGGCCTTGACGTCGACCACGGNGAAGCCGGCGAGGATGCCGGAGCCCATGACGGAGTTGATGCCCTTCTCGACGCCGGGGATATATTCCTTCGGCACCGCGCCGCCGATGATCTTCGACTCGAAGGAGGAGCCCTNTTCGGCCTCCGCCGGTTCGAAGACGATCTTGACGCGAGCGAACTGGCCCGTGCCGCCGGTCTGCTTCTTGTGGGTGTAGTCGATCTCGGTGACCTTGGTCAGCTTCTCGCGATAAGCGACCTGCGGAGCGCCGATATTGGCGTCGACCTTGTAGGTGCGCTTGAGAATGTCGACCTTGATGTCGAGATGCAGTTCGCCCATGCCCTTCAGGATGGTCTGGCCCGACTCCTGGTCGGTCGAGACGCGGAAGGACGGGTCTTCGGCGGCGAGCTTGGAGAGCGCGATGCCGAGCTTCTCCTGATCGGCTTTCGACTTCGGCTCGATGGCGATCTCGATGACCGGCTCCGGGAACTCCATGCGCTCCAGGATGATCGGCTTCTGAACGTCGCACAGCGTGTCGCCGGTGCGGGTGTCCTTGAGGCCGGCCAACGCGACGATGTCGCCCGCGTAAGCCTCTTCGATGTCCTCGCGGTTGTTGGCGTGCATCAGCAACATGCGGCCGACGCGCTCGCGCTTGTCGCGCGAGGAGTTCATAACCGACGTGCCCTTCTGAACCGAGCCAGAATAGACGCGGCAGAAGGTGATGGTGCCGACGAAGGGGTCGTCCATGATCTTGAAGGCGAGCATGGAGAAGGGCTCGGAGTCGGAAGGCTCGCGAGTCATTTCGGTCTCTTCGTCGAGGCCGACGCCACGCACCGCGCCGCGATCGAGCGGCGAAGGAAGATAGTCGACCACGGCGTCGAGCAGCGGCTGGACGCCCTTGTTCTTGAAAGCGGAGCCACAGAACACGGGATGGAACGTGATCTGGCGGACAGCCTTGCGAACGAGCCTCTTGAGCGTCTCGATCGAGGGCTCCTTGCCGTCGAGATAGTCGCCCATCGCATCGTCGTCGAGCTCGACGGCGGCCTCGATCAGCTTGAGGCGATATTCCTTGGCGCGCTCGACCAGGTCGGCCGGAATGTCCGTCACGGACATTTTGGTGCCCTNGTCGTCCTCCCAAACGATCGCCTTCATCTCGACGAGATCGACGACGCCCTGGAAGTCCGATTCGGCTCCGATCGGGAGCTGCATGCAGACCGGCTTGCCGCCGACCTTGCCGACGATGTCGTCGACGCAGCGATAAAAGTCGGCGCCGATCTTGTCCATCTTGTTGACGAACACGACGCGCGGCACGTTGTATTTGTCGGCCTGGCGCCAAACGGTCTCGGTCTGCGGCTCGACGCCCTGGTTGCCGTCGAGAACGCACACGGCGCCGTCGAGCACGCGCAGCGAGCGCTCGACTTCGATGGTGAAGTCGACGTGACCGGGCGTGTCGATGATGTTCAGGCGCTTGTCCTGCCAGAAGGTCGTCGTCGCGGCCGACGTGATCGTGATGCCGCGCTCCTGCTCCTGCTCCATCCAATCCATGGTGGCCGCGCCGTCATGGACTTCGCCGATCTTGTGCGACTTGCCCGAGAAGAA
The DNA here is from genome assembly GCA_013693735.1 of Rhodoblastus sp. Taxonomy (GTDB): domain Bacteria; phylum Pseudomonadota; class Alphaproteobacteria; order Rhizobiales; family Beijerinckiaceae. Next base: position 2,858,676 of record CP059255.1, read on the forward strand.
CAGAATCCGCTCGGTGGTGGTCGTCTTGCCGGCGTCGATGTGCGCCATGATACCGAAATTTCGGTAGTCTTCGATCTTGTGGCTACGGGCCATGACGGTCGTCCTGAAACGTGTGCGCTGGTGTCACCAGCGGTAATGGGCGAAGGCGCGGTTGGCTTCCGCCATGCGGTGCGTGTCTTCGCGCTTCTTCACCGCGGCGCCGCGATTGTTGGAGGCGTCGAGCAGCTCGGCGGCGAGGCGCTCGGTCATCGTCTTGTCGTTGCGCGCGCGGGCGGCGGCGATCAGCCAGCGAATCGCGAGAGCCTGACGGCGCTCGGTGCGCACTTCGACCGGAACCTGATAGGTCGCGCCGCCGACGCGGCGGGAGCGGACCTCGATCGCCGGGGCGACGTTGTCGAGAGCCTGACGGAACACCTGAATCGGGTCCTGCTTGGCCTTGGTCTCGACAGAGTCGAGCGCGCCGTAAACGATCGCTTCGGCGGCGGACTTCTTTCCATCATACATGATGGAGTTCATGAACTTCGTGACGACGATGTCGCCGAACTTCGGGTCCGGGATGATCTCGCGCTTCTCGGCGGAGTGACGACGGGACATGGTCTCNNGTTCCTTGATAGATCGCGCGGGGCTTACTTCGGACGCTTCGCGCCGTATTTCGAACGACGCTGCTTGCGGTCCTTGACNGCCCTGCGTGTCGAGCACGCCGCGCAGGATATGATAACGCACGCCCGGCAGATCCTTGACGCGGCCACCACGGATCATGACGACCGAGTGCTCCTGAAGGTTGTGACCTTCGCCGGGGATGTAGCCGATGACCTCGAAACCATTGGTCAGGCGAACCTTGGCCACCTTGCGCAGAGCAGAGTTCGGCTTCTTCGGCGTCGTCGTATAGACGCGCGTGCAGACGCCGCGCTTCTGCGGGCTCGCCTCAAGGTGGCGGGACTTTTCGCGGTAGGTCTTCGGTTGCCGCGGCTTGCGGATCAACTGGCTGATCGTCGGCATCTTCGCCTTTCCCAGGTTCGCTTTCATCCAAGCGAATCGAAATTCGGTGCGGTTCCGACTCCGGTGCGACGAGACGCAACGCGAAGCCGCGCCTTCCGCCTTACGGCTTCCGGCGCGTGACAAGCAGAGGACCACGCCGAAGCGCGGTCTTGCCTCCAGCCCCTCAAGCCGTCCGATCGGGCGACTTTCGGGTATGACGTTCAGTCACGGTGAGGCCGACAGCGTTTAGGGACCTATGGGTTCGGGGCGCGTCGCCCTGAACAAAGCCCCTACGGCCTGTCGAAGCTGGCCGGTCTCTATACGGGACGCGGGACCACGTCAACAGCTTTTGAGTCCGAACCGTGAACTTGGTCCGCAAGAGCGCCAATAGATCGGTCGGGCCGGGGCCGCGCGCGCTTCGGAAGCGCTCGGAACGCCCAGCGCCGCGGGCCGAATGAGGAGAATCGCGGCGAGAAGCTGGTGCGCAGGGCCCGCGACAGGCGAAAGTCGGAGCGTCATCTCCTCGCCGGCCGGGCCGATCGAAATCTCACCCGGGAGCCGGCCAGGGCGGCGAGAATCGCTCCGCGCAACCGAGAATCATCGTCACGCTCCGCGCTGACGGGGCATCCTGCGCGATCGCCAGCGTCGCGCCGAACCAGGGTTGCGCGGAACGCGTCACCGCGAGCGCGCGCCCTCGCGATCCAACAGGATGGCGCCCTGCCCCATCAGTTCGAGCGCGTCGAACATGCCGCGCGCGTGCGCGCCGGCCAGAAGTGGCGCGAGATCGCCGTCATTTGCGATCTGTTCGGCGGGCTTGGCGGTGGCCATGACAATCGGGTCCTGCATATCGCCGCGGCGACGGAAGAGGCCCAGAACGCGGGCGGACGCACTCCACTGATTGGGTCTTGGCCGAGGCGTTCGGCGCGGGCGAGGCCGGATTGGGGCAAGTTTCGGATGTCGGCCGCGCCAAGGGCGACGCCCAAACGAAAGCCCCGCGCCAGGGCGCGAGGGGCTTGTGAGCGGGGAGCGGGCGATTTCGCCCGATCCGTCGGATCACTCGGCGGCGGGCAGGCCCGGCGCGGAGTCGACGGGGGTGACCACGGCCTCCGCGCCCTGCGAAAGCTCGGCGCGCTGAGCGAGGATCATCTTGTCGCGCGACGTGGCGATCTCGCGCAGCTTGGTCATCGCGGCGCCGGTGCCGGCCGGGATCAGACGGCCGACGATGACGTTCTCCTTGAGACCTTCCAGCGTGTCCACCTTGCCGTTGACGGCGGCCTCGGTGAGGACGCGGGTCGTCTCCTGGAAGGAGGCGGCCGAGATGAACGAACGCGTCTGGAGCGACGCCTTGGTGATGCCAAGCAGCACCGGGGTGCCGGTCGCGGGCTTCTTGCCTTCGGCCTCCAGCTTGGCGTTCACCAAATCCAGCTCGTAACGGTCGACCTGCTCGCCGGGCAGGAAGTCGGCGTCGCCGGGATCGGTGACATCGACCTTCTGCAACATCTGGCGGACGATCACCTCGATGTGCTTGTCGTTGATGTTCACGCCCTGAAGGCGATAGACCTCCTGAATCTCGTTGACGAGATAGGCGGCCAGCTCCTCGACGCCCTTGATCGCAAGGATGTCGTGGGGCGCCGGGTTGCCGTCGACGATATAGTCGCCCTTCTCGACGATGTCGCCGTCCTGAAGGTGGATGTGCTTGCCCTTCGGGATGAGGTACTCGCGCGGCTCCGCGCCCTCCTCCGGGCTNNCGATCATCAGGCGCTGCTTGTTCTTGTAGTCGCGCCCGAAACGCACCGTGCCACTGATCTCGGCGATGATGGCGTTGTCCTTCGGACGACGCGCCTCGAACAGCTCCGCCACGCGCGGCAGACCGCCGGTGATGTCGCGCGTCTTGGCGCCCTCCATCGAGATACGCGCCACGACGTCGCCGGCCTGAACCGACGCGCCGGGATCGACGGCGATGATCGCCTCGACCGGCAGCGTGTAACGCGCCTCGCCGCCGCGGGCGAGCTTGATGACCTTGCCGTCTTTGCCCTTGATGACGATCGCGGGCTTGAGCGACGAAGAGCGCGCGTTGAGGCGCCAGTCCATCACGACGCGCTTGGCGATGCCGGTCGCCTCGTCGATGGACTCCGACATCGAGGTGCCTTCGACAAGGTCCTCGAAGCCGATGACGCCATCCGCCTCGGTGAGAATCGGGCGGGTGTAGGGGTCCCACTCGGCGATGCGCTGGCCGCGCTTGACCTTGTCGCCCTCGGCGACGCGCAGCTTGGAGCCATATTGCACGCGATGCGTGGCGCGCTCGGTCCCGTCGGGACCGACGATGACGACGGCGACGTTGCGCGCCATCACCATCATGTCGCCTTCCGAGTTGCGCGCCAGGTTGGCGTTGCGGATCCGCACCGTGCCGTCGAACGACGTCTCGATGAAGGACTGGTCCGCGATCTGCGCCGCGCCGCCGATGTGGAAGGTGCGCATGGTGAGCTGGGTGCCCGGCTCGCCGATCGACTGCGCCGCGATGACGCCGACCGCCTCGCCCATGTTGACGGGCGTGCCGCGCGCCAGATCGCGTCCGTAGCACGCGCCGCAGACGCCGTTCTTGGCCTCGCAGGTGAGCACCGAGCGGATCTTCACCTCCTGGATGCCGGCGGCGTTGATGCGGTCGATGTGCCACTCCTGGATCATCGTGCCGGCGGGCACGATCACCGCGCCATCGGCCTCGGTGAGGTCTTCGGCGGCGGTGCGGCCGAGAATGCGCGTCGCCAGCGTCGCGACGACGTTGCCGGCGTCGACGATGGCGCGCATGCGGATGCCGTTCTGCGACCCGCAATCGAACTCGGTGATGATGGAGTCCTGCGCGACGTCGACGAGACGACGCGTCAGATAGCCCGAGTTCGCGGTCTTCAACGCGGTGTCCGCGAGGCCCTTGCGGGCGCCGTGGGTCGAGTTGAAGTATTCGAGAACGGTCAGGCCTTCCTTGAAGTTCGAGATGATCGGCGTCTCGATGATCTCGCCCGAGGGCTTGGCCATCAGGCCGCGCATCGCCGCGAGCTGCTTCATCTGCGCCGGCGAACCACGCGCGCCGGAATGCGACATCATGTAGATCGAGTTGATCGGCTGGTCGCGTCCCGTGCCGTCCTTCTTGGTCGTGGAGATGCGGATCATCATCTCCTCGGCGAGCTTGTCGGAGCACTTCGCCCAGGCGTCGACGACCTTGTTGTACTTCTCGCCCTGGGTGATCAGGCCGTCATTGTACTGCTGCTCGTATTCCTTCGCGAGGGCGGAGGTCTCGGCGATGATGCGCTCCTTGGTCTCGGGAACGACCATGTCGTCCTTGCCGAAGGAGATGCCCGCCTTGAACGCCTCGCGGAAGCCCGTCGCCATGATGCGATCGCAGAAGATGACCGTCTCCTTCTGACCGCACTGGCGGTAGACGGTGTCGATCATGTTCGAGATTTCCTTCTTCGTCATGAGCTTGTTCACGTCGAAGGGCACCTTCGGATTCTTGGGCAGGANGCGGCCGAGGATCATGCGGCCGGGCGTGGTGTCGTAGATCTTCCACACGGGGTTGCCGTCCGCGTCGTAGGCGCGNNGGCGCGCCTTGATCTTGGTGTGCAGCGTGATCTTCTTCGAGAACAGGCCGTGCTCGATCTCGCCCATGTCGGCGAACAGCATGCCCTGCCCCGGATCGCCGTCGCGAACCAGAGTGAGGTAGTAGAGGCCGAGCACGATGTCCTGCGAGGGCACGATGATCGGCTGGCCGTTGGCCGGGTGCAGGATGTTGTTGGTCGACATCATCAGCACGCGCGCCTCGAGCTGCGCTTCGAGCGACAGCGGGACGTGCACGGCCATCTGGTCGCCGTCGAAGTCGGCGTTGAAGGCCGCGCAGACCAGCGGATGCAGCTGGATCGCCTTGCCTTCGATCAGCGTCGGCTCGAAGGCCTGGATGCCGAGGCGATGCAGCGTCGGCGCGCGGTTGAGCATCACCGGGTGCTCGCGGATCACCTCGTCGAGGATGTCCCAAACCTCCGGCTTCTCCTTCTCGACCAGCTTCTTGGCCTGCTTGACGGTGGCGGAGAGGCCGCGCGCGTCGAGCTTGGCGTAGATGAAGGGCTTGAACAGCTCGAGCGCCATCTTCTTCGGCAGGCCGCACTGATGCAGCTTCAGCTCCGGGCCGACGACGATGACCGAGCGGCCGGAATAGTCGACGCGCTTGCCGAGCAGGTTCTGGCGGAAGCGGCCCTGCTTGCCCTTGAGCATGTCGGCGAGCGACTTCAGCGGACGCTTGTTGGCGCCGGTGATGACGCGGCCGCGGCGGCCGTTGTCGAACAGCGCGTCAACCGCCTCCTGAAGCATGCGCTTCTCGTTGCGGATGATGATGTCGGGCGCGCGCAGCTCGATCAGGCGCTTGAGGCGGTTGTTGCGGTTGATGACGCGGCGATAGAGATCGTTGAGATCGGACGTCGCGAAGCGGCCGCCGTCGAGCGGGACGAGCGGACGCAGGTCCGGCGGGATGACCGGCACTTCCGTCAGGATCATCCATTCCGGCTTGTTGCCGGACTGGATGAAGGCCTCGATGATCTTCAGGCGCTTGGCGAGCTTCTTGGGCTTCAGCTCGGTCTGGCCTCGGCGATCTCGACGCGCAGCTGCGCGGCGATGGCNCTCAAGGTCCATCTTGCGCAGCAATTCGCGGATCGCCTCGGCGCCGATCGACGCCGTGAAGGTGTCCTGGCCGAACTCCTCCTGCGCGCGCAGATACTCTTCCTCGTTGAGGAGCTGGCGGTCCTTCAGCGAGGTGAGGCCGGCGTCCAGAACGATGTAGGACTCGAAGTAGAGGATGCGCTCAAGGTCCTTCAGCGTCATGTCGAGCAGCAAGCCGATGCGCGAGGGCAGCGACTTCAGGAACCAGATATGCGCGACCGGCGCGGCGAGNNCGATGTGGCCCATGCGCTCGCGGCGCACGCNGCTCAGCGTCACCTCGACGCCGCACTTCTCGCAGATGACGCCCTTGTACTTCATGCGCTTGTACTTGCCGCACAAGCACTCGTAATCCTTGATCGGCCCGAAGATGCGCGCGCAGAACAGGCCGTCGCGCTCGGGCTTGAAGGTGCGGTAGTTGATGGTCTCCGGCTTCTTGATCTCGCCGAAGGACCAGGACAGAATCTTCTCAGGGCTCGCGATCGAGATCTGGATCTGGTCGAACGCCTGCGGCGCGACGACCGGATTGAAGAGATTCATGACCTCTTGNNGTTCATGCAGGTCTCCTGAGCGCGACCGCGGCGGACAAAGAGCGCGCGGTGTGCTGGGACAATTAAGCGAAGGCGGGCGGCGCGAACGCCGCCCTTCGTTTCAACCGGCGTGCGGAGCGCGCCGCCGCATCGCGATCATTCGGCCGCCTCGGCCGCCGGCGCCGCCGTCCTCGCCCGGACGCTTCGAGGAGGTCAGCTCGACATTCAGGCCGAGCGAACGCATTTCCTTGACGAGCACGTTGAAGCTCTCGGGAATGCCGGACTCGAAGGTGTCGTCGCCGCGCACGATCGCCTCGTAGACCTTGGTGCGGCCGGCGACGTCGTCCGACTTCACCGTCAGCATCTCCTGCAGCGTGTAGGCCGCGCCGTAGGCTTCGAGCGCCCAGACCTCCATTTCGCCGAAGCGCTGGCCGCCGAACTGCGCCTTGCCGCCCAGCGGCTGCTGGGTGACGAGCGAGTAGGGGCCGATCGAACGCGCGTGGATCTTGTCGTCGACGAGGTGGTGCAGCTTCAGCATGTAGATGTAGCCGACCGTCACCTTGCGATCGAAGGCGTCGCCGGTGCGCCCGTCATACAGCGTCGACTGGCCCGAACGGTCGAGACCGGCCTTCTCCAGCATCTCGACGATGTCGTGCTCGCGCGCGCCGTTGAAGACGGGCGTCGCGATCGGCACGCCGCGGCGCAGGTTGTCGCCCAGTTCGGCGACCTCCTGATCCTTCAACCCCTTGAGATCGGGGTGGTCGCCGTAGATGTCGTGCAGCTTGTCGCGCAGCGGCTTGGCGTCCCCCTTGGCGAGATAGGCGTTGACCGCCTGCCCCACCTGCTTGCCGAGACCCGCGCAGGCCCAGCCCAGATGCGTCTCCAGAATCTGGCCGACGTTCATGCGCGAGGGCACGCCGAGCGGGTTCAGCACGATGTCGACGGGCGTGCCGTCGGCGAGGAAGGGCATATCCTCCTGCGGCACGATGCGCGAGACGACGCCCTTGTTGCCGTGGCGGCCCGCCATCTTGTCGCCGGGCTGGATCTTGCGCTTCACCGCGACGAAGACCTTGACCATCTTCATCACGCCGGGCGGCAGCTCGTCGCCGCGCTGGAGCTTCTCGACCTTGTCGAGGAAGCGCTGCTCAAGGCCCTTCTTCGACTCGTCGTATTGCTTGCGCATCGCCTCGAGCTCGACCTGGGNCTGGTCGTGATCGACCGCGAAGGTCCACCACTNGGACCGCGAATAATCGGCCAGCAGCTCGCGCGTGACCACCGTCTCCTTCTTGAAGCCCTTCGGGCCGGAGATGGCCGTCTTGCCGTCGAGCACGTCGGCGAGGCGCGCATAGGTGTTGCGGTCGAGGATCGCGGNCTCGTCGTCGCGGTCCTTGGCGAGACGCTCGATCTCCTCGCGCTCGATCGCCTGGGCGCGCTCGTCCTTGTCGACGCCGTGGCGGTTGAAGACGCGCACTTCGACGATGGTGCCGGTGACGCCCGGCGGCACGCGCAGCGAGGTGTCGCGCACGTCGGAGGCCTTCTCGCCGAAGATGGCGCGCAGAAGCTTCTCTTCCGGCGTCATCGGGCTCTCGCCCTTCGGCGTGATCTTGCCGACGAGAATGTCGCCCGCCTGCACTTCCGCGCCGATATAGACGATGCCGGCCTCGTCGAGATTCTTCAGCGCCTCTTCCGAGACGTTGGGAATGTCGCGGGTGATTTCCTCGGGGCCGAGCTTGGTGTCGCGCGCCATCACCTCGAACTCGTCGATGTGGATGGAGGTGAACACGTCGTCCTTCACGATGCGCTCGTTGAGGAGGATGGAGTCCTCGAAGTTGTAGCCGTTCCACGGCATGAAGGCGACGAGCACGTTGCGGCCGAGCGCCAGGTCGCCGAGATCGGTCGAGGGACCGTCGGCGATGATGTCGCCCTTCTTCACCATGTCGCCGACGCGCACGAGCGGCTTCTGGTTGATGCAGGTCGACTGGTTGGAGCGCTGGAACTTCATCAGACGGTAGATGTCGACGCCGGGCTTGGTCGGGTCGAGATCCTCCATCGCGCGGACGACGATACGGGTCGCGTCGATCTGGTCGACGATGCCCGCGCGGCGCGCGGCGATCGCGGCGCCCGAGTCGCGCGCCACCACCGACTCCATGCCGGTGCCGACAAGCGGGGCGTCCGCCTTCACCAGCGGCACGGCCTGACGCTGCATGTTGGAGCCCATCAGCGCGCGGTTGGCGTCGTCGTTCTCAAGGAACGGAATGAGCGCCGCCGCGACCGACACGAGCTGCTTGGGCGAAACGTCCATGTAGTCGACGCGCTCGCGCGGCGTCATCAGCACGTCGCCCATGTGGCGGCAGACGATCAGATCCTCGGTGAGCGCGCCCTTGGCGTCCATCGCGGCGTCGGCCTGCGCGACGTAGTGCTTCTGCTCCTCCATCGCGGAGAGGTAGGACACTTCGTCGGTGACGCGGCCGTCCTTGACGCGACGATAGGGCGACTCGATGAAGCCGTATTTGTTCACGCGCGCGAAGGTCGCGAGCGAGTTGATCAGGCCGATGTTGGGACCTTCCGGCGTCTCGATCGGGCAGATGCGGCCGTAATGCGTCGGGTGCACGTCGCGCACCTCGAAGCCGGCGCGCTCGCGCGTCAGGCCGCCCGGACCAAGCGCGGAGAGACGACGCTTGTGCGTGATCTCGGAGAGCGGATTGGTCTGGTCCATGAACTGCGAGAGCTGCGAGGAGCCGAAGAACTCGCGCACGGCGGCGGCGGCCGGCTTCGCGTTGATCAGGTCCTGCGGCATCACGGTGTCGATGTCGACGGAGGACATGCGCTCCTTGATGGCGCGCTCCATGCGCAGGAGACCCAGACGATACTGGTTCTCCATCAGCTCGCCGACCGAGCGCACGCGGCGATTGCCGAGATGGTCGATGTCGTCGATCTCGCCGCGGCCGTCGCGCAGGTCGACGAGCGCGCGCACCACCGCGACGATGTCCTCCTTGCGCAGCGNTGCGCTGCGTGTCGGGGCGTCGAGGTCGAGACGCATGTTCATCTTGACGCGACCGACCGCCGAGAGGTCGTAGCGCTCGGCGTCGAAGAACAGCGAGTGGAACATCGCCTCGGCGGTGTCGATCGTCGGCGGCTCGCCCGGACGCATCACGCGGTAAATGTCGAACAGGGCGTCCTCGCGGGAGGAGTTCTTGTCGACGGTCAGCGTGTTGCGGATGTAGGGGCCGACGTTGATGTGATCGATGTCGAGAACGGAAATCTCGTCGAAGCCGAGATCGACGAGACCTTCGAGCAGCTTGGCGGAGATTTCGTCGCCGGCTTCGGCGTAAATCTCGCCGGTGTCGGCGTTATACAGGTCTTCGGCGAGATACTGGCCGATCAGGTCCTCGTCGGCAGCGGAAAGTGCCTTGACGCCCTTCTCGCCGAGCAGACGAGCGGCGCGCGCGGACAGCTTCTTGCCCATCTCGACGACGACTTCGCCTGTGTCGGCGTCGGTGAGGTCGACGGAGGCCTTGAAGCCCTTCATGCGCTCGGCGTCGTAGGGGACGCGCCAGCCGGTCTTGGTCTTCGAGTAGACGATCTTCTTGTAGAAGGTCGACAGAATCTCCTCGCCGTCCATTCCGAGCGCGAACAGCAGCGACGTCACCGGAATCTTGCGGCGACGGTCGATGCGCGCATGCACGATGTCCTTGGCGTCGAACTCGATGTCGAGCCAGGAGCCGCGATAGGGAATGATGCGGGCGGCGAACAGAAGTTTGCCCGACGAATGCGTCTTGCCCTTGTCGTGATCAAAGAACACGCCGGGCGAGCGATGCATCTGCGAGACGATGACGCGCTCGGTGCCGTTGACGATGAAGGTGCCGTTCGACGTCATGAAGGGCATGTCGCCCATGTAGACGTCCTGCTCCTTGATGTCCTTGACCGACTTGGCGCCCGTGTCGGGATCGACGTCGAACACGATGAGGCGCAACGTCACCTTGAGCGGCGCGGCGAAGGTCATGCCGCGCTGACGGCACTCGTCGACGTCGTATTTCGGCGGCTCGAATTCGTAATTGACGAATTCAAGCAAGGCTGCGTTCGAAAAATCGGAGATCGGAAACACCGACCGGAAGACAGACTGAAGCCCTCGTCGGGACGGCCGCCNCTCGGGCGCGTCGACAAGCAGGAACTGATCGTAAGAAGCCTTCTGGACCTCAATCAGATTGGGCATCTCCGCAACCTCGCGGATGTGCCCGAAGAATTTACGGATACGCTTGCGGCCGGTGAACGTCTGCGCCATGTCGCTCCTCGCACCTCACTTTGGCCGGCGGGGTCGGATGGGATGTCATCCCGACCTCTCGCCGCCGCTCCGCGCCTGGTCCGGGGCGGAGCCGAATTCGGAGCCGAACTCCGATGAATCTTCCGCCGATCGTCGGGCGGCGCGGGCTCTGATCTGCACCGGACGGGTCCGGGAGCCACGCTCGGAACCGGAAGCGTTGGACGCGCCGCCGGAAACGTCAGAACGACCCCGGGCGCGAGGCCCCGGAGCCTGAAATTTCAAATCGCCGGCCGCTCGCCCNNAACAAGCGTTTCGCGGCCAAGGCGATTACTTGAGCTCGACCTTGGCGCCGACCTTCTCAAGCTGCGCCTTGATCTTCTCGGCCTCTTCCTTGGTGGCGCCTTCCTTGACGGTCTTCGGCGCGCCCTCGACGAGGTCCTTGGCTTCCTTGAGGCCGAGCGCGGTGATGGCGCGCACTTCCTTAATCACTTCGATCTTCTTGTCGCCGGCGGAGGCGAGGACGACCGTGAACTCGGTCTTCTCCTCGGCCGGCGCGGCGGCGGCGCCGCCAGCGGCCGGAGCGGCCACGGCGACCGCGGCGGCGGCGGAGACGCCCCACTTCTCTTCCAGAGCCTTGGCGAGGTCGGCGGCCTCAAGAACGGTGAGGGTCGACAGTTCCTCGACGAGCTTCTCGATCTTCGACATGTGTCAGCTTCCTTGAATTCGGTTCGAACCGTAGGTTTGGGAAAGGGCCTGCGTCAGGCCGCGTCCTTGTCGGCGTAAGCCTTGAACACGCGCGCGAGCTTGGCGGCGGGCGCGGTCGACAGCTGCGCGATCTTGGTCGCCGGCGCCTGAATGAGGCCGATGATCTTCGCGCGCATTTCGTCGAGCGACGGCATGGTGGCCAGAGCCTTCACGCCATCCTGGTTCAGGGCGGTCACACCCATCGCGCCGCCGAGAATCACGAACTTGTCGTGGTCCTTCGCGAACGCGACGGCGACCTTCGGCGCCGCCACAGGATCGTCCGAATAGGCGATCAAGGTCGGGCCCTTCATCAGGGACCCGATCGAGGCGACGTCGGTGCCGTCAAGAGCGATCTTGGCGAGGCGGTTCTTGGCGACCTGAACGGTCGCGCCAGCAGCCTTCATCTCCTTGCGGAGCTTCTGCATCTGGGCGACGGTGAGGCCGGAGTAGTGCGCGACGACGACCACGGACGTCTTTTCGAAGACGCCGTGGAGCGACGAGACGAACTCTTTCTTCTCCGCTCTATCCACGAGGTGCTCTCTTTGCTTGGGCAGGGTCTCCCCGCCGTTGCGTTCGCCGGCGATCTTGCGAAAGCCGGCTCGAAGCGCCTGTCCTCCAGTCGCCGACCTGACGGTCGTCAACTGGATGAGATTGGTTCGAACCGATCGGCCGGGGTCCGCGTTGAACCTCGGCAAATCCGTCTTCCCGTCTGTGCCGGCTCCTCGGCCTGGCGGCCGGGCTTCACACGAAGCCTTCGGGATTAAGCGCGCCGGGAAACCCGACGCAGCGCCCGCAGTCTCGGACAGGACATGGCCGGACCGAACCCAGGATGTTTCCCGGGTCCGCCGGCGTTCCGCCGCCGATTCCCCAAAGAGGGCCACCGGCGGAAGCTGGGTTAAAGGAATCGACGGCGCCGCACGCCGTCCGTCCGGGGCTATCTATAGGCCCGAAGCAGGGTTGACAAGGGGCAAAAAGCGACTTTGTCAAGAGTCGTCGGAACCGGAAAGTTCAACGCCGTCCGATTTCACCTGCGCGGGATGAGCGCCTCGCCATCGTGAAAGGGCCGGCTCGCGCCGGCCCTTCGCTATTTCGCTGTCATTGCGAGCGGAGCGAAGCAATCGATGCCGCCTTTGCCAGGCGTCGGCTGGATTGCTTCGTCGCTTCGCTCCTCGCAACGACGGAGCGGCGACGCCGAAGCGGCTTACGCCGCGCCGACCACCGTGCCGACGTCCACCTTCACGCCCGGTCCCATCGTCGAGGACAGCGCGACGCGCTGAAGGTAGGTGCCCTTGGCGCCCGTCGGCTTGGCCTTGTTCACGGCGTCGACGAAAGCCTTGATGTTCTCGACGAGCTTGCCCTCGTCGAAAGAGACCTTGCCGACGAGGCCCTGCACGATGCCGGCCTTCTCGACGCGGAACTCGACCGCGCCGCCCTTCGACGCCTTGACGGCGGCGGCGACGTCCATCGTCACCGTGCCGACGCGCGGGTTCGGCATCAGGCCGCGCGGGCCCAGCACCTTACCGAGGCGGCCGACCAGGCCCATCATGTCCGGGGTGGCGATGCAGCGATCGAACTCGATCTTGCCGCCGGCCACTTCGTTGACCAGCTCCTNCGCTCCGACGATGTCGGCGCCGGCGGCCTTGGCCTCGTCAGCCTTGGCGCCGCGGGCGAAGACCGCCACGCGCTGGGTGCGGCCGGTGCCGTTGGGCAGGTTGACGACGCCGCGGACCATCTGGTCGGCGTGCTTGGGATCGACGCCCAGATTGAGGGCGATTCCGACGGACTCGTCGAACTTGGCGGAGGCGTTGGCCTTCACCAGCTTGATCGCCTCGTCGACGGTGTAGAGCTTGGTGCGCTCGACCGCCTCGCGGGCCTTGCGGATGCGCTTGCCGATGTGAGCCATGACTTACCCCACCACCTGGAGGCCCATCGAGCGCGCGGAGCCCTCGATCATGGCCATGGCCGACTCAATGCTGTCGCAGTTCAGATCGACGATCTTCTTCTCGGCGATCTCGCGGACCTGGTCCTTGGTGACCTTGCCGACGAAGCCGCGGCCGGGCGTCTTGGAGCCGGAGGCGGGCTTCTTGCCCAGCTTCAGATTGGCGGCCTTCTTGAGGAAGAAGGTGACCGGAGGCTGACGCATCTCGAAGGTGAAGGAGCGGTCCTGATAGACCGTGATGACCACCGGAATCGGCGATCCCTTCTCCATCTGCGCCGTCTTGGCGTTGAACGCCTTGCAGAACTCCATGATGTTCAGGCCGCGCTGACCGAGCGCGGGGCCGATCGGGGCGACGGATTCGCCGCGCCGGCCGGCACCTGAAGCTTCACGTAACCCGTGATCTTCTTCGCCATGATGGCTGCTCCAAAATCGCCGCCCCTCCCGAGGGAAGGCGCGACGGGTTGCAGTCGGTGGTTCGTCGGGGCTCCCGGATGGCGACCCGGGACCGACTTCCACCTATGAAGGCGCGTGCGTTAGCAGGAATGGCCGGCGGGGCAAGCGCAGGGGACAGCGCCGCACGCCTCGACCCCAGACGGACGCATCCGCGTTCGTCAAGCGCCATGATCCCGATCGGGAAACGCCCGGCGGCGACGGGCGTCGCTTCGGGAAGTCGACGGAAGGCCGCGCGCCGGCCAAGGTCGGGCGAAATGTCCGGCGACATCGGCCCGCGCGATAAATTGGCGCTTTGCTCCCTGGTCGAAACGGGCGCGGTTTCGGGCCGCCTGCGCCGCGCAAGGGCTGCCGGCGTCTTGCTCTCGCGCTTGTCGCGTCGCCGTGCGATAGCTCGCGGATTCGCGACGCCGGATCCGCCAATGCCCCTTCCCTCCTTACTGCGCCCCGACCATATCGCCGCGATCAAAGCGCGCGTCGCCGCCTATCCCTGCGTCGCGCTTGCGCTTCAGGGCGGCGGCGCGCTCGGCTCTTACCAGGCCGGCGTGATGGAGGCGCTGACGGCGGCCGAGGTCGCGCCGACGCAAGTCGTCGGCGTGTCGATCGGAGCGATCAACTCGGCGCTGATCGCCGGCAACCCGCCGGAACGGCGGATGGAGCGGATCACGCAATTCTGGGAACGCGTCACAGCGCCGAGCGCCTGGTGGCCGACGCCCTCTGGCGAAGCGCCGCGGCGGCTCTACAATCTGATGAACGCGGGCGGCGCGATGTTGCAGGGCGCGCCGGGCTTCTTCACGCCTCGGTTCGTCAATCCCTGGTTCGTGCCGAGCGGGTGGAGCGGCGCGACAAGCTTCTACGACACCGCGCGNCTGCGCGACACGCTGAGCGAACTGATCGACTGGGACTTGCTCAACGACGGCCCGACCCGCATCGCCGTCGGCGCGGTCGACGTGCGCAGCGGCAACTTCCGCTATTTCGACTCCAAACACGAGCGGCTTGCGCCGGAGCACGTCATGGCCTCNGGCGCGCTGCCGCCTGGTTTTCCGGGAATCGAGATCGACGGCGCGCTTTACTGGGATGGAGGCCTCGTCTCCAACACGCCGCTGCAATATCTCCTCGAATTCGAGCAGATGCGCGACACGCTGGTGTTTCAGGTCGATCTGTTCAGCGCGCGCGGCGAGGCGCGCGACATGCCGGGCGTGCTGGCTCGGCAGAAGGAGATTCTTTACTCCTCACGCACCCGCAACAACACCGACGCCTTCCGCCGCGCGCATGTCGCTCGCGCGCGGCTGCGCGACGCGCTGAAGCGGCTGCCGGCGGGGGCGTTGACGGCTGAGGACCGCGCCTTTCTGGCGCAGACCGAGGACACGCCGCAAATCACCATCCTGCATCTGATCTACCAGACGGCTCGGCACGAGAGCGACGCGCAGGATTACGAGTTCTCACGCGCCTCGATGCTCGACCATTGGGCGGCGGGACGGGCCGACACGGTCAAAACGTTGAGCCGTCCGGAGCGCCTCGACAAACCCAGCGAAAAAGACGGCGTTCGGATTTTCGACGTTCATCACCCGCGCGAGGACATCGGCGGCTGAAGCGATTTCGACGCCGCGCTCAGCCCCGCGCGCGCTCGCGCCGGCGCCGCTGAACGCGCCTGCCAGATCAAACGAGCTGTCGGGCCTCGGGTCAAAAATCCGGCTGGTCAAAAAATCCAGCTGGTCAAAAATGGCGGCCGAGGCCGCCATTTTATCCCGTCATTTGACGCTTCGCAGCGCGATCAGAGCTTTTCGACCTGACCGAACTCCAGTTCGACGGGCGTCGCGCGTCCGAAGATCGACACCGCGACCTTGAGACGCGAGCGCGTGTCGTCGACTTCCTCGACGACGCCCGAAAAGGACGCGAAGGGACCGTCGGCCACGCGCACGTTCTCGCCGATTTCGAAACTGATCGTCGTCTTGGGGCGCTCGACGCCCTCGTGCACCTGCCCCTTGATGCGTTCGGCCTCGATGTCGGGAATCGGGATCGGCTTGTTGTCGGCGCCCAGGAAACCCGTCACCTTCGGCGTGTTCTTGATGAGATGGAACACGTCGTCGGTCAGGTCGCAGCGCACCAGAACATAGCCCGGAAAGAATTTGCGCTCGGAGTTGACCTTACGCCCGCGGCGGACCTCGACCACATTTTCCGTGGGGACCATCACCTCGGTGAATTNTTCCGCCAGGCCGCGATGGGCGGCCTGTTCGCGAATCGACTCGGCGACCTTCTTCTCGAAGTTCGAATAAGCCTGAACGATGTACCAGCGCTGACGGTCGCTCATGAATGAACAGCCCTGACCTGTCGGCGCTCAGCGCCCGACGTTCAGCACGAGATTGATGACGAAAAGGAGGATCTGATCCACCGACACGAAAAACAGGCTCGCCACGACCACCATCAGAAGCACCATGCCCGTGGTGATCAGGGTCTCCTTGCGCGACGGCCAGGTGACCTTGGCCGCCTCGGCGCGCACTTCCTGGATGGTGGAACGGGTTGGCCATCTCGCATCCTCGCAGCGCGGTCGCGCGGCTTCGGTGGGTCCGGCGCAAGCGACGCCGGGGCGGCGCGAGTCCCAGAAACAATCGCGGCGCGGGACCGGGAGGTCGCGCGCCACTCTTCTAGGCATATACGCGGGCATTCCCCGAACCGCAAGCCCCGGCGCGGCGGCGCTCCGCCGGCGTCTTACCCCGCGTCTTGCCCCCGCGTCTTGCGCCCGCGTCTTGCGCCCGCGTCTTGCGCCTTGCCAAGCGACGCGGATTGCGGCATGAACGCCGCGCCCGCAGGAGTGTAGCTCAATTTGGTTAGAGCACCGGTCTCCAAAACCGGGGGTTGGGGTTCGAGTCCCTCCACTCCTGCCAGCGCGCTCCGGTCTGACGGCCGAGTTTCCTCAGCTTCTTCTTCAGACTAGCCGATCGCGCCAAGCAAACGGCGTCGCGGCGCGACACGGATCGTCCGTGCGGCGGCGGACGCCCCTTCGCCCTGCACGCCCTGGTATCGCGCGCCTCCTAAATCGCGAGCGAACGGGCGCTCTATGCGGCCAGGACGCGCGCGAGCGCGGGCCAAGCCAAGGCCAGAGCCGAGCCGGCGAGCAAAGCGGCCACCACCATCCGCAGCCGGGCCGGCGCCATCGGCGGAGGCCAGCGGCGCGCCGCGGCGGTCGTCGCCATCACGACCGGAACGGCGATCAGGCCCCACCATGCGGCGACAGGCGGGCGAACGTCGGAAGCGAACACCACGCCCAGGCGCACGATCGCGTTCAGGGCGTAGACGCTGACAAGGGTCTCGCGAATCGCGGCCACGGGCAGCGAAGAGGTGTAAAACCGGAAAGCCAGGGGCGGGCCGCCGGC
This sequence comes from Rhodoblastus sp., assembly GCA_013693735.1. GTDB lineage: Bacteria > Pseudomonadota > Alphaproteobacteria > Rhizobiales > Beijerinckiaceae. The sequence continues at coordinate 2,875,650 of CP059255.1, forward strand.
CGAAAACAGGCCCGACATCAAGCCAGACAGCGCGCCTGCGAGGTTGTAGGTCCAGCCGGCGGGCTGCGTCGCGCCGGGGCGGATCGGCTTCAGCAGGGACAGGCTCGCCGCGGCGACGGCGGCGCCGAGAATCAGGCGCAGCAGATCGACCCGCTCGGCGGCGAGCCAGTTCAGCGCCGCGACGCCCACAAAGATCATGGGCAGGCTGGCGACGACGCACAGCCGCCACTCGCGCCAGGCGATGTGGCGCCACCCCTGGCTCATCATCTGCACAACGTTGACAAGCGTCAGCGCGCTTACGACAGCCGCCGCGTCCGGCAAGGGCATGACGCCGCCCAGCGCCACGCCAGTCATGAGGATCAGCCCAAACGCGAAGCCGGTGACCGTCTGGACATAGGCGGCGACGGCCGACAGAGCGACAAAGACGGCGAGCGAAGAAAGCGACATGCGGCGGGCGGATCGCTGAAAATGGCGCGGGGCCTCAAAGCGAGTCGCTTCGGGCCGCGTGTTCTAGCCCGATGCGGCCGCGGCGCGAAATCCGCAGCGTCGACGCGCGCTCCTGAAAGCGCGCGTCTGCATGTTCGCGTTCGCCTGTCAGCCGCCGGCGACGGCGGAGAGCTTCGCCATCATCGGCTCCACGACCGGCTTCAACGTCTCGCCGACGCCGGGAAGAGCGAGGACTTTGGCGACTTGCTCCTGAAGCCGGGCGACGGCCGGTTTGGCCTGCGTCGCGACCACGGCGCGCGCGGACTCCGGCAAGGCCATGATGGCGGCGGACGCCTTGTCGACCTGCGCCGCCGCATCCCGCAGCTTCGGCTCGGCGAGTTTGGCCGAAGCCGCGTCGGTGACGCCGGCGAAGCTTTGCTGCAACGAGGCGACGGTGGCGGTCACGACGTTCGCGGCCGCGCCCGCCACGTCCGGCGTCGGCGCCGTCGGCGCCGACGGCGTCGCGGGGACGTTCGGGGCGGCGGGAGCGTCTTGCCTGATTGGCGCAGACGCNNGGGCGCCGGCGCGGCGGCGACGGGCTTGGGCGTGGGAGCAGGCGCGGACGACCGGCCCAGATACCACCACCCGACGACGCCCAGCGCGATCNNACGGCCACCGCCGGCCACAGCCAGGCGGGAGCCCCGAGTCAGAGTCTCTGGCGACGTCGGCGACGGCGCCGCGAGCGCCTTCGGCCGCGTCCCGCGCGACCGATTGCGCGCCCGCGACCGCGCTTTGCGCATGGCGCTGCGCCGATGAGGCGGCCGCGGCCATCGCGTCGCGGGCGGCGCCGGCCGGCGCCGCGAAGCCGTCGAGCGCGGGCACGCCAAGGCCGCCCAGCGCGGCGCCGAGACCGGGAGGCATCGCCTGCCGGATCGTCTCTCGTTGACCAGCGAAAAGACCGCTCAGAGCCTCGCCGGCTCCAGGTCGAGGATCCTGACGGCCGATCGCCGCCAAGGCGACCGGCGTGAGAAGACCGAGCGCCGTCTCAGCCTGGCTGGCCTGCACGCCGGTGAGACGGGCCAATGCGCCGGACGCTCCGGAAACGCCCGAGCCGCCAAGGAAGGAGGACAGCATGGAGCCGCCAGACGCGGCGAGGCCCGCATGGCCCCCGCTCGACAGCGTCGCGGCGAGTTTGTCGACGACGGCGGGATCCTGCGCGCCGATCTGATCGGCCAGTCGCTGCGCGCCTGCGGGCGTCGACGCAGCCGCGCCGAGCGTGGCGAGGACGGTCGGCAAGGCGGCGTTCGCCAAAGTCTGCGCAAGCGCCGGATTTAGGCCGAGGGCCGCTGCGAAACGGGCGGTGACTTCGGGCGTGAGAAACTGGGAAACGACTTGCACGAGATTCATGGCCATAAGACCCTCCTGCTGAAAGGCGACGTCTGAAAATTCTGGTTTCGCGCGCGCAGATCGCGCGAGCGCTCCAGCCGGACCGAAAAACTCCGAAACGAGCGGAGCAGCCCCTCACGCGCAACGCTTGTCGCCGCGCGAGGTTCCTAACGAATTTCTTATTTTCCAAAATTGCGATGGGAAAATGACGCACGCCCGGACCTTTGTGCGCAGAAACGCCCAACAGCGCGAAGGCGCGCCACATTTGCGCCTGAAACAACCGTATGTTTTTCAAACATACGATTAAAAGAGAGTCGCGCATGATGACGCCTTCCGTTCTCGGCTTTTTCGTTCCCAGACTCGGCGCCTGGGCGTCGCAGATCGTCGGCGCCGTGATCGCGGCGGCCGTGACCTCCTATCTGTTCAAACCGGCCCCCGCGCCTGCGCCGACGCCTGCGCCCGCGCCGATCGAGGCGCGCGCCGACATGAAAGACCGGACGGCGGTAGCGGTGACCGCTTCGCCCTCCCCCGCCGAACCCTCGCATCGGGCGTCCGACATGGCCGCCGCCTCACCCGCCCCGCCCTCCGGTCCCGACGTCCGATCGCCGAGCGCGGCGGACGCAAGCGCGGAGGCGCCCCTTCCCCGTTCGGCCAAAGCGCCTTGCGAACCGCTCGGCGCCGGAGCGGCAGACCCAAAGCTCCGCCGGGTCGCCGTCCGGCGCGCGTTCCCAGAGGCGTCGAGCGCCTCGGCCGCGCCGACCCTGAATGCCGCCGCGGCGCCGTCGCTCGAAAATCGGCCATTGGCTGCGTCGGCCTGGCGGATCGCGGGGACATGGTCGACGCGGTCGTCCGCATCGCGCCGGGCAAAGAGGCCGTCATCCGTCCGGCCGGCTCCGTGATCGAGACGATCGGCCGCTGGGCGCGGCTGGAGCCGTGATGGCGCGGGTCGACGTCACGCGTCGGGATCTCGTCGAAGCGGCGACGCGCGTCTTCGCGGCGCATGGATATGAGCGCGGATCGGTGCGCGAGATCGCCGCGGCGGCGCAGGCCAACGTCGCCGCGATCAGCTATCACTTCGGCGGCAAGGCAGGCCTGTATCGCGAGGTCCTTCGCCGCGCGATCGACGCATTCTACTCGCCGGCGCTCGATCCGCCGGTCTTGGCCGCGGCGTCGCCCGAGCAGGCCGCGCGCGTCTTCATCCGCGCTCAGTTCGACGCGTTTTCAGCGGGGCGCGGCGCGCGANNCTACGCGCGTATTTTCGCATGGGAGAACGTTCAGCGCAGCGAGGTGCTGCGCGATCTCGCCGAAACCGAGACGTTGCCGCTGGTCGAGGCCGCGCGCGCGGTGCTTGATCGCTTTCTTCCCGACGCGGACCCCGAAATCGCCGTCGTCGCGCTCGTCTGGCTCCTGAATCAGGTCGGGCCCTTCATGCGCGAGCGCGACCGCCTCAGCCGCCCGCCGCTGAACCTGCGGCTCGACGACGCGGCCCTGACCGAAACGCTCTGCGAAACGCTGACTGCGCTGGTCGTCGGGGATTGCGAAACCTTTCGGCGATCAAATCGTCGGGCTGAGGCGCGTCGCCTGAGTCAATCCGCCCGCGACCGGCCGGGAGCATGCGGCGCAGACGCTGGCGATCAGGGCGTGCGATCAGAACGTGCGATCAGAACTTGCGATCGGGGATGGAGCGGGTGAAGGGAATCGAACCCTCGTATTCAGCTTGGAAGGCTGCTGCTCTACCATTGAGCTACACCCGCGCGTGAGACAGGCCCACGGGGCGGCTTGCGCCGCCGGTTGGAGATACAAAGACTGCCGCCCGTGCGCAAGAGCCGCGGCGCGCGTCGCACGCAACACTTGAGCGCAAGCGCCGCGGCACGCCTCGCACGCAACACTTGGCCGCGGACGCCTAGCCGCCAGCCCGTCGCAGCCCGAGGCTCGCTCGCAGGGCGGCCCGCGCAGGCCGGCGCTCGAACGGCCTGACGCGCGCCTGCGCCTTGCAAGCCTATGACGCGATCAGGATTTGCGAGAAAAGTGGTGGGAGAGGTAGGACTCGAACCTACGAAGGCTTAGCCAGCGGATTTACAGTCCGCCCCCTTTGCCGCTCGGGACACTCTCCCAACGCCCGCGCGGATGATCGTCCGGTCGGGCCGCCGAGGCGCAGCGCGCACCGGCGAGCGGGCTTATCCCCGACGCGGCCGCGCGCGTCAACCCTCATGCATGACAAAATCGGGCGAAGGCGCGCCGATTGCCAGGGCGTGCTCGGCATGCCATCGCTCGACAGGGCGAACTGCACGAGGATGCCATGACGCGACGGCGCGACGATCGTTCTCACAGGCGCGGCGAGAAGACAGGCGGCGCCGAACAGGCAGGTCGCGCCCGCACCGCCTCGGCGTCGCCGCCGCGCCGATCCGAGCCGCGCGCCGCCGACGCCGGCCCCCGATCTGCGCCGCGAGGACGCCGCGCGGCGGGGCGCGGCGGGCGCGGCGCGACAAGCCCGCGGCCGACAAGACGTGGATCTGGGGTTTCATAGCGTTCGCGAAGCCCTGCGATCGCCGAGGCGGGAGGCGGTCCGGCTTTACGCCACCACCGCCGCCGCCGAGCGGCTCGCCGCGGAGATCGCCGCAAAACGGCTCGATCCGATCATCGTGGAGGCGGAGGAGATCGCGCGGCGCGCGCCCTCCGACGCTGTGCATCAGGGCGTCTTGCTGGAGGCGCGGCCGCTTGAGGCGCTCGATCTGGCCGACATTCGCGCCGACGGCGTCGTTTTGGCGCTCGACCAAGTCACCGATCCGCACAATGTCGGCGCGATCGTGCGCACGGCGGCGGCCTTCGCGCTCGACGCCATCGTCACCACCGAACGCCATTCGCCCGATCTCGCAGGGGTGCTCGCGAAGAGCGCCTCAGGCGGGCTCGAACATGTTCCCATCGTCACGGTGGTCAATCTCGCGCGCGCGCTCGACGAACTGGGCGACATGGGCTTCCTGCGCGTCGGTCTCGATTCAGAAGGGCCGGCGTCGCTCGAAGATACGACGCTGTCGCGACCGCTCTGTCTCGCGCTCGGGGCGGAAGGCAAGGGCCTGCGCCGTCTCACGCGCGAGCGCTGCGACGTGCTGGCGCGGCTCGACATGCCGGGGCCGATCAAAAGCCTGAACGTTTCGAACGCCTGCGCGGTTGCGCTGACGCTGGCGCGCGCGCGGCTGACGAGCCAGAGCTGACGTCGGCCAGGCGCGCGCCGCGCCTCTCTATCAATAGGCCGCGCTCACGCAGCCGCGTCCGCAATAGGCGCCGGGCTGCGCGTAGGCGGCGCCTGAAGCCTGAAGCCTGTCCGGGAACACGGGCCGATTGTAGTGAACGATCCGTCGGACCGGCTCGGCATAGGCCGCGCGGAGAGGCGTCATGCCATCGATCGGCACGATCGCAAATTCGGGCGCGTCGACGTCGTGATAGCGCACGGGCGCGGGCGTGACGATCACGTCGCGATCATAGGCATGCCGGTTCGCCCCAATGAGGGCGTGGACGATCTGCGGGCGCGGCGCGCCGTGGCTACGCCAGGCATGGGGATGGCGGCGAGGCTCGGCGTGGCCATATCCGCGCCACCCTGCGGCGGAGGAGTATGAACCGGCGCCGTGGCGGCCGATCCCGTCGGCCTCTTGCGCCGCAGGATCCCAAGCGAGTTCACGACGAGCGGCGGTTTGGGCGGAGGCGAGCCCGGTCATCGCCAAGAAGCAACCGACGAAAAGAACGGAACAAACGGCGATACGCATAAGGCTCTCCACATGTGCGGCGTCCGCGCACGATCCAAACAGAACGTAGCATCCGCGCCCCGCCCCGACAGCAATTTGCAGTCGAAAGGTTATTAAAGTGGATTAAGCCACGACCATACGCGCGTCACGTCTTTGATGTGCCATAAAATAAAACAAAACCCCGAAGCGGGAACGCTTCGGGGTTCTGGGATCAATTGCGGACTACCGGACCGGGGAGGCGATCAGTCGCAGACGCGAACGCGCTGCACGCGCCAGCCCCAGCCGTCCCAATAGCGCTCGCGCTGGATGTGGCAATATCCGCCATAAGCCGCGTAGCCGGGGCCCGGGCCATAAACCGGCGCGGCGTAGACGGGGCCAGGGTCCATCGCGCCGGCGGCGAGCGCGCCAAGCGCAAGACCGCCGATGATGCCCGCCGCGGCGGCGCCGCCATTGCCCCAGCCGCGACCGCCGCGATATCCGCCACGGTAACCGCCGTAGTAGCCGCCGCGATACCCACCGACGAAACGCGGACCGCCGACGCGCGGGCCGGCGCCCATATGCGGGCCGCCGGCGCGCATGCCGGGCGCCCGCCCCATTGGGCCGAAGCTTCCGCCGTCATGGCGACGAGCGCGCCAAACGACGCCACCGCGGCGATGGCGATAACGCCGGAATTACGAGCGATGGTCATAGCTTCATCCTCCTTGAAACACGAGACGCCGATTCCTGACCGTTGACGACGAGCGAAGGTCCGCATCGGCCGGTCCATGACGACCTTATGCCTAAGGGCGTCTGAATTGAAGCTGAAGGGTGTGTGGCGAAATCGTGGCGCGTTGCGTCGAAGCGCGGGTTTTGTTAGCCAGAACCGAAGGCGCGTCGCCCGATCGCGGCGTCCGTCGCCGCGTTAGCTCAGTCGGTAGAGCAACCGCCTTGTAAGCGGTAGGTCGTCCGTTCGATTCGGACACGCGGCACCATTCGTCTCGCGCGAGCGCGCCGTTTGGCCGCGCGCCAAACGAAAAGCCTCGCCGAAGCGAGGCTTTCCCAAGGTCCGGACCGGTCCGCGAGAAGCGTCACTCGCCATCGGCGGCTTGCTTTGCGGCGGCGCGGCCCGCAAGCACGCCCACGGCGACCGCGGCCAGCGCGCCGAGCACGCCCACGCCGCCGCCGCGCCTCAACATCGAAAGCGCGACCGGCGCGGCCGAAGCGGCCGCCGTCGACATCGCCGCGCGTTGCGCCTCCGGGCGGGCGGGCCGGAACGCGCCCCTGCCGGGCGGCGTAGATCAGCCCCCAACCGCCAAGACGAAGAAAAACGCGCCGATCGCGCCATCCGCCCAATAAGGGCCCCAGCGCATGCTGAGAAAGCGATGCGCGGACACAAGAGCGACGACCAGAACGCCCAGCCCGCCCGCAGCCGCCACGGCATAGCCGATCGCGACGTTGACCTGACGGCGCACGCGTCCGCGCACCTCATTGGCCGCGAGCGCCGCCATAGGAGCGAACAGACCGTTCATCGACGGCTCATCGCGCCGAGAATCAGGCCGACGCCGGCGGCGATGACGACAGAGCGGATCGGATTTTCGATCACATAGGCTTCCAATGCGTCCTGGAGGTCTGAGGCCTGCGCGCGGGCCGCATCCGCGCTCCCCGCCTTGATCGCTCAGTTCAGACACCTTGGCGTTGAGGGCGCGGCGCGCGGCGCGGGCTTGACGGGAGACGGCGTCGCCGATCGCCGCCGCATGATCGCGATCGGCGTAGGAGGCGAATTTGTCGGCGAGAGACGCAAGATCGGCGCGCAGCGCTTCGACTTGGGACGAAATTTCTTGGCTGTTCATTCGATCACCCTTCACCTGAGACCTGTATGTTCGCATCAGCGTCTTGCGCCGTCGCGTCGACCTTCGTCCTCTGGGGAGTTCTACGGCGCGAAACGGTCGATTTCATAACGTCGCCGACGCCCTCGGTTCCCCGCCGCACGCGTCGCCGGCAGCGCGTGGGTCGGATCGTTTCCGACGACGTCCTGTGCGGGATCGGGAAGGTCGAACCGATAGGCAGCGACGCCCGGATCACGGCGTTCGCTCTCCTCGCGCCGATTTGCCGCAGCAAGCCGGACAGCAAGCGACCGGGAGGCGGAAAGGCTTCAGCGGATTCGACACGAGCCGCGATAAGCGCCGAACCGTCGCCGATCGGCCCGACGGAAATCTCCGCCGCGCCAGCGCCGGTCGNGCGCAAGGCGCTCTCGATCAACTCCACGACGATCATGCCAAGCGGCAGCGCCTCGTCGATTCCCGCGACGGCGGCGGTGGCGAAGCGGCGCGTCACACGCTGGTGGGGGCNGCGAAGCACCTCGGACGCATAGGCGGCGACGTCGGACAGGAAGGCGTCGATTTCGAACGGGCGCATCTCGCCTTCCGCCAAGGCCCGCCGATAGGCGGACGACAGAATATAGGCGCGGCATTGGGCCGCCGTCAGCGCGGCGCGCGCCTCGCCTTCGGCGTCGCGCGCGCCGAGCGCAAGATAGCTTTGCACGAGCTGAAGACTGTTTTTGACGCGATGGTGGAGCTCGCGGGTCAACATGCGGTTGTGCGACAAGGCGCTCGACAGCTCCGCTTCGCGGGCGTTTCGCGCGTCGAGGACGTCGTTGAAGGAGCGGGCGACGTTTTCGATCTCGCTGGGCATGCGCGCGGAGACGACGACGCGCGCCAGAGGATCGGCCGTGGAACGGCGCACGTCGCGCTCCAGGCCGAAAATCCAGTCGATGACGTTTGTCTTAAGCGTGCGCAGAAACGCCAGGCTGATTAAGGCGAGCCCGAGCACCGGGGCAAGGAAGGCCATCGGCAATTGCGCGCGAAGCCCGTCTGTCGCGTTCTCGTCGAGCGCCGCGACGACATAGGCTTGCGGTCCGACAAGTTGCTTCACGCCGTAAATCCGGCTGCGCCCGTCACGCCCGACGCCTTGGCTCGCGCTCTGCGCCGCCGCCATGTCGAAGTCGGCGTTCGGCAGCCAGTCCTCGGCGTGAAGCGGGACGAGCGTACGCCGGCGCGCGTCGAGCAACGTCACCTGCGCGCCGGCGCGATCGTCGATGGTTTCGATCACGCGGCGCATCATGTCGTCGCCGATGAGAACGACGACGTCGGCGGGGCCCGTCGCGGCGTCGAAGCGCACGCGCACGCCAAAGCCGCTGCTTTCACCGAGGGGCGCGGGACGAAACCAGACCTTCGCCGGAAAGGCGGGGGCGTCGAGGTCGGGATCGCTTGCGGGAATGCGCTCGACCGTTTCGCGAATCGCGTCGGCGCGCGCGCGATCGTCCGGGCGGATCGCAAATTCGGCGCGGTCGCCCAAGCGCACCCGAACGGCGATGTAGCCCGGATTGTGCGCCAGACTATGGGCGAGAAGCTCCGGCGAGCCGCCATGCGCGAACGCGTCGCCCATCGCCACCGCATAGCGCGCAGCGCCCACAAGGGTGGCGTAAATCGCCTGGCGGGACACGGCGGCGGCCGAGGCGGGAACCGCGTTCAGGGTCTCTTTCACCTTGGCGTAGGTGATGGCGACATTGACGCCGACCATGAGCGTCAAAGGCGCCATCAAGGCGGCCGACAACACCAATAGAGTTCGCCTCAATGACCTGATCTTGGAAAACGCCATCCGCCCCGCCCGCATTCTCCCGCCATTCTAACCCGCGGCGGCTGTTCGAGTTGCGCTCCCTCAGGCAAAGTTTTCGCGCGCCCCGCCGCCACAGCCGCGTGCGCCAGGCGAGAATCCCGTCGTCAACCGCGGCGCTCCGGCGTCTGGCGCGGGGCGGCTTGCGCGCCCATGCGCGTTCCGCCTCGCGGAGGCGGGATCAGCCGCGCGTGACCCCGCCAACGCCCGCGACGGACCGAAATCGTCGACGCCTTCGATCGACAGGACGGAGGCCAGCTTCGCGCGGGCGCGGTTGACGCGGCTCTTGACCGTGCCGACCGGGACGCCCGAGATTTCAGCCGCCTCCTCATAGGAAAGGCCGGAGGCTCCGATCATCACCAGCGCCTCGCGCTGTTCGTCGGGCAGCGCGGCCAGAGCGACGCGGAAATCGGCAAGATCGACGTGGCTTTCTTGTCCACCCACCACCGCGATTTTGGCCGAGCACACTCCATCGGTGTCCTGAACCTCGCGGCCGCGCTTGCGGTAGAGCGAAAAATAGGTGTTGCGGAGAATGGTGAAGAGCCACGCGCGGATGCTTGTGCCCTCCATGAATTTTTCCTGATTGCTCCACGCCTTGACAGCGGTGTCCTGGACGAGATCGTCGGCGAGCTGCATCGATCCGCACAAGGACGCCGCGAAGGCGCGCAAGCTCGGAAGCTCCGCGACGAGTTGATCCCGAAACGCGTCGCTCACGCGTCCTTCTCCTTGGCTTCGAGCTGAGCCAACAGAACCAGGATCGCGTCCGGAAGCGGAGCGGCCACGATGTCGGCGTAGTGGTCCAACAAGGACTGACCAATCAATTTATCAATGCGGGGATCGATCGCGATCTCCTCGACGACCTCTTCCGTATCTCCGGCGTGCGACTCATGGCGCGCCGCCGACTCATGGCGCGCTGACGATTCATGGCGCGCCGCATCCGCCCGTCGCGCTTCCGTTTTTCCGGTTTCGCTCACGTTCCCTCGCCTGCTCTGCGCCCCGCCCCGTCGACAAGCGCCATCGCCCTGACCGCACGGCGCGTTCGGGGCGTTCTATAACGAAACTGCGACGCCGGCGCTCCCCATGACCCGGCAGGGCGCATGCGCGTTCGCCGCCCGCGGCCCCGACAGGGCCGCAAAAACACCTGACACGCAGCAAACGCGGAAGGATTGCACAGGTTCCAACCGGATCGGAAAATAATTTGGATGGCGCCGTCGCATGAATTAACGCAAGGTGCAATGCGAAATGTCCAATTTCCGGCCCTCCGAACCGAAGGCCGAAGGGACCGGCCTGCCTGAGGAACACATGTCCGTCGCCAAGTCCATCGCTCCGTATTTGCCCTATCTTCGCCGCTTCNNGCGCGCCCTGAACGGCTCCCAGGCCAGCGGGGACGCCTATGTGGTTGCGACGCTGGAGGCGTTGGTCGCAGACCCCGCCAGCTTCCCGCGCGACGTCGAACCGAAAATCGGGCTCTATCGAACGTTTCTGAAGCTGTGGTCGTCTGTCGACCTCAACAAGAAGTCCGATCGCGGCCCGACGGGGGCGGAGAAACATATCGGCGCGGTGACGCCGCGGCCACGCCAAGCGTTTCTGCTTCGCACGGTCGAAGGCTTTTCGGCCGATCAGGTCGCGCAAATCCTTAGCGCCTCGCGCGCGGAGGTCGAGGATCTGGTCAAAACGGCCGGGATCGAGATCGCGCAGCAGGTCGCCACGGAAGTGCTGATCATCGAAGACGAGCCGATCATCGCGCTCGACATCGAAATGCTGGTCGAGNNGGGCCATCGCGTGTGCGGCGTCGCGCGCACCCGTGACGAAGCGGTGGCGCTCGCCAAGGCGAACAAGCCCGGCCTGGTTCTGGCCGACATCCAGCTCGCCGACGGAAGCTCGGGTCTCGACGCGGTCAACGACATCCTTGCGGGCTTCGAGGTTCCGGTGATCTTCATCACCGCCTATCCGGAGCGCTTGCTGACGGGAGACCGGCCGGAGCCGGCCTATCTGATCACCAAGCCGTTCCAGCCCGACGCGGTGCGGGCGTCGATCAGTCAGGCGTTGTTTTTCGACCGTCGCGTTAAAACTGGATAAGCTCGGCGACACAGTGGCGAGGCGATGCGGACGCCGCCGTCTTTGGAGCCCAGCATGATCGATTCGGCGTCACCGTCCGACGCTGCCGGCCCCGCCGGAACGTTCGTCGTTGCGTGTCTTCCTCCTCCTGGCCTCGGGCTTCTGGAGAGGGAAAACGCGNCGGCGAGCCTTNTTTCTGACGATCGTCGTCGTGTCATTCGCCGCCTCGGTCGTGGCGGCGCAATACGGCATGAACCGGTGGCAGAAGACGTTCTTCGACGCGCTTGAGAAGAAGAATCTCGAAGCCGTCTGGGCGGCTGTCGCCCTGCTGCCGTTTCTCATCGCGGCGCTCGCAGTCGCTCTGTCGGGCCACACCGTGTCGCGGATGTGGTTCCAGATGCGCTGGCGGGAGTGGCTGACTCAACGTCTGGCGGGCTGGTGGATCGCCGATCAACGCTATTATCGCATGTCGATCGTGGCGCGCGAGCACACCGCNCCCGAATTCCGCATCGCCGAAGACGTGCGTTTGTCGATCGAACCNCTCACAGATTTCGCCATCGGGGTGGCGATGGCGCTGGGGACGGGCGTGACTTTCGTCTCGGTGCTGTGGACGCAGGGCGGCTCCTTCACTTTCGAGGCGTTCGGCCGCACCGTCACCATCCCGGCGTATATGGCGGTCGCGGCGGTGCTCTATGGCGCGACGACGGCGTTGGCGGCCTATCGCACCGGCCGGCCGCTGGTCGGCCACATCGCCAACAAGAACCAGATGGAGGCCGAGTTCCGCGCCGAAACGACGCGGCTGCGCGAGAATGGAGAGAGCATCGCGCTGATCCGCGGCGACGAGGGCGAACTTCGCGGGGCGCTCGAAAATTACGGGCGCGTGGTGAAGGCCTGGATGCGGGTGATTCGCCAACAGGGCGTCGTGGCCGCGGCGACAAACCTCAACGTCGCGCTGTTTCCGGTGGCGCCGCTGTTGCTCGCGGCGCCGAAATATCTTTCGGGCGAGATGACGCTCGGCTCGGTGATGCAGACGGCGGCGGCGTTTTCGGCGGTGCTGAGCGCGCTGAACTGGTTCGCCGACAATTTCGTTCGCCTGGCCGAGTGGTTCGCNCTGGTGCGGCGCGTCGACGAGCTTGTCGACACGCTGGAGGGGCTGGACGCGGGCACCCTTGCGGGCCGCTCNCGAAAAATCGAGATCGGACGAGGCGAGGACGAGGCGATCCATATTCGCGACGTTCAGGTGGCGCACAAGGATGGGCGCGTCGTCGTNCGACGCTCGTCGGCCGACATCCAGCCCGGCGACAAGGTTCTCATCGCCGGCGCGAGCGGAACCGGAAAGAGCACGCTGATCCGCGCGCTCGCCGGATTGTGGCCGTGGGGAACCGGCGTGATCGAATTGCCGAAGACGGCGGAGGTCGCCTTCGTGCCGCAGAAGCCCTACATTCCGCGCGGTTCGATGCGCGCCATCGCCAGCTATCCGGCGCCGGANGGGACTTTTCCGGACGACGCCGTGACGCTGGCCTTGCAGCGCTGCGGCGTGGGCTATCTCGCCAAGCATCTCGACGATGAGGCGGCCTGGTCGGAGACGCTGTCGGGCGGCGAGCGTCAGGCGATCGCCTTCGCGCGGCTGCTGCTGCAAAAGCCCGGCGTGATCATCATGGACGAGGCGACCTCGGCGCTGGACGAAGACCGCCAGACGACCTTGATGGGAATGTTTCTGACAGACCTCAAGAATTCGACCCTGATCAGCGTCGGCCACCGGCAGGGCCTTGAGGCCTATCACGACCGCAAGCTGACGCTGCATCGCGAGCCCAGCGGGGCGCGGATGTCGTCTCGGCGGCTGCGGCGCAGCGGCGTCGTCGGCTTCCTGCGCAAGCGCGCGGCGAGGATGCTGAAGCGATAAGCGACGTTTCCTGCGGCGTTAACCGCATTTGTCAAGCCGGCGTTCACCTGGGCGGGTTAACCTGCGTTCACTACCAGGGAGCGATTTCATGCACCTGTCTTTTCAGACCCTGGCGATGACCGGCTTTATTGCGCTGGTCGTAGTCGTCGGATTCTTTGGTCCCTATCTGCTGTCGATCCTGCTTCTGGCCCTTTTGGGGCTGTGCTGGCTGTTCCCGTCGCACCGCGAGGACGGCGAGGATCACTCGTCCGGCGCGTCGAGGATCGGATCGTAGGCCGAGACGTCGTATCCGAGCATATCCCAGCTCTTTTTCATGTGCGGCGGAAGCGGCGCGGTGACGTCGATCAGGCCGGCTCTGGGATGAGGGACGACCAGCCTGCGCGCGAGCAGATGCAGCTTGGGCTCGATCCCCGCCGGCAAGGCGCGAAACGGATCGCTGTCGCGCGGATCGTTGTCGGTCATGCGGCCATATTTCGGATCGCCGACGATCGGATGTCCGATGGCCTCGGCGTGGGCGCGCAGCTGATGGGTGCGGCCGGTCACCGGCTTCATCGACAGCCAGGCGAGGCGCGGCGGCGTCTTGTCGACGGTGGCGTAATAGGTCANGGAGTGCTGCGCGTTCTCCTCGCCGTGGCGGGCGACGCGCATCTTTCGAGGTCACGCNNTGGCGGGCGTCGTATTCGGCCTTCGGACGGGGCCGGATCGGTCGTCGCCCATCCGCGCCCCTTTGGCGAGAAACAGCGAGATGCGTCCCTGCATCGGCTTGGGGACGCCGCGCACCAGGGCCCAGTAGATCTTGATGGTCTTGCGCGACCGGAAGGTCGCGCCGAGATCGGCGGCGACGCCGCGGCGCTTGGCGAGCAGCAAAACGCCCGAGGTGTCGCGGTCGAGGCGATGAACGAGCAAGGGGCGATGACCCTTGCGGTCGGTCAGCGCCTCAAGCATGCCGTCGATATGGCGCTTGGCGCCGGAGCCGCCCTGAACGGCCAAGCCAAAGGGCTTGTTCAGGACAATGACGTCGTCATCCTCGAAAAGCGTCATCTCCCGCAGGGCGCGCAGATCGGACTGGGAAGGCGCGCGGGGCGCGGCCGGCGCCGCGGCCGCATCCGCGCGCATCGGCGGCACACGCAGTTTCTGGCCTTGCTGAAGGCGCGTTCCCCNTTCAACGCGCTTGCCGTCGACGCGCACCTCGCCCTTTCGGATCATCTTCGACAGATGCGACAGCGAGAGCTGCGGGTAGTGGCGTTTGAACCAGCGGTCGAGACGAACGCCGTCGTCGTCCTCGGCCACGATGCGGGTGACGACCTGCGAGGTCGCGGCGGTCTCGTCATTCATATGAAGCCTCACGCGAAGCCGCGGCCGGCGATCAGCCCAAGCCCGCAGGCGGCGACCGACGCCACGACGGAGCCGAGCGCGTAGAGCGCGGCCAATCCAAACGCCTCCTGCTCGATCAGCGACATCGCGTCGAGCGAGAAGGCCGAAAACGTGGTGTAGCCGCCAAGCACTCCGGTCGCGAGAAAAGCCGCGCCCACGGCGCCCAGGTCGTGTCGGCGTGCGCGCCGAGCCAACCCGCCGTCAGCCCCATCGCGAGCGAGCCGGTGACGTTGATCGCGAAGATCCGTGCGGAAATCCCGACCCCAGCCAATGCAGCGCGGCGAGATTGACGGCGTGGCGAAGCGCGCCGCCCAGGCCAGCGCCGAGAAAGACAAGGACATAGGCGAACGCGGGCGACATATGCGCTCCCTATCAGCGCGCGCGGGCCGCGTCACCTGTCTTGCGGGCCGCGCTCGGCCGGCGGGGCCGCGCGGCGTCCGGCGCGCGGCGCGGGCGCGCCGAAACGGGCGCGGTAGCGCGAGGGGCTGACGCCCAGGCGCGCGCGGAAGTGCCGGCGAAGGGAATCGACGCCGAGCCCGACGGCGGCCGCGGCCTCCTCCACCGAAACCCCGCCCTCCTCCAACAATTCGCGCGCCCGCCCGACCCGCTCGGCCACGATCCACTCGCCGGGAGACTGGCCCATCGCCGCCTCGAAGCGGCGCGCCAGCGTGCGCGCGGACATGCCGGCGCGGCGCGCCAGCGCGGCGATTGAGATCGGCCTGTCGATGCGCGCGCGCCCNNAGTCGAGCGTCGCCGACAGCCTCTCGACCGCCGGCGGCGCCGGGCGCTCGACATATTGGGCCTGACCGCCCTCGCGCAGCGGCGGGATGACGAGGCTGCGCGCGAGGGCGTTGGCGACCGCGACGCCGAAATCGCGACGCAGCAAATAGAGGCAGGAATCGAGCCCGGCCGCGCTGCCGGCCGCCGTGAGGATGTCGCCCTCGTCGACATACAGCACGTCGCGCTCGACGCGGATGTCGGGATGTTCGGCCGCCAGCGCGTCAAGATAGCGCCAATGCGTCGTGGCGCGCTTGCCGGACAGCAGCCCCGCGCGCGCAAGGAGAAAAGCGCCAGAGCAGAGCGAGGCGAGTTGCGCGCCGCGCGCGTGCGCCCGTCTCAGCGCATCGAGAAGGCCGGCGGATTCGCGCCCGCGCGCGAACGGCCATCCGGGAACCAAGATCAGCCCCGCTTCGTCGAGCGCTTCGAAGCGCGGCGAATAGGCGACGTCCGAGACGATCCGAAGGCCGCCGACGGCGCTCAAACGCCCGGGATCGGCGGGGACGGAGACGAAGTCGAACCACGCCTCCAATCCTGGGCGAGGCAGCGCGAAGACATCGGCCGCGATGCCGAACTCGAAGGTGGCCAGACCATCGTAGATCAGACAGGCGACGCGGAGATCGCTTGGCGAGCGCGACGGCGCGAGGCGTCGGAGCGGCGTCGAGTTTGGCATGAAGTTCACGGTATTTGACGATCTCGCCAGTCGTCAATCGGCGAGCGAGCGGCGAGACTGCCGGCGATCCCGTCCGCGCTCAGGAGACGTCATGCCGGTTTCGCCATCCTCCGCACACCCAGGCCCGCCCTCCTCGGGCGGAGCGGCTTCGCCCTCCGTCGTGGCGTCGCCGCCCGCGGCGGCGAGCGAGGCGGCGCTGGCGCATTTTCGTGCGCGCCTGACCTTCGAGACCGATTGCGCCGACGTCCACGCCGCGCTGGCGCAAGGCGGCGAGGACTTCACGCTGCTCGACGTGCGCGGCCCGACGGCGTTCGCGCGCGGCCACGCGCCGGGCGCGATCAATCTGCCGCATCGCATGATCGACGCCGCGCGCATGGAGGCCTGGCCGGCCTCGACGCTNTTCGTGGTCTATTGCGCAGGACCGCATTGCAATGGCGCCGATCGCGCGGCAATCCGGTTGGCGGAGCTGGGACGTCCGGTCAAGATCATGATCGGCGGCGTGGCGGGATGGCTCGACGAAGGTTTCCCGCTCGATCAAGGAGAGACGCCATGACCCCGACCCTCTATGTCGGCAATCGCAACTATTCGGCNTGGTCGCTGCGCGCGTGGCTGCCGCTGGCTTGGAGCGGACTGGATTTCGACACGCGCGACGTCGATCTCGACGCCGACGGTTATGGAGAAGCGCGAATCCCCGCGGTGGTCGCGGTGTCGCCGTCAGGCCGGGTGCCTGCGCTGTCGGTCGGCGACGTGGCGGTTTGGGACAGTCTGGCGATCGCCGAGTGGGCCGCGGAGCGCGCTCCGACGGCGGGCCTATGGCCCGAAGACGCGATGGAGCGCGCCGTCGCGCGCGCTNNGACATGCGAGATGCATTCCGGCTTCCCGGCGATCCGCACCGAGCTGCCTTGCGCCATCCGGCGACGCGTCGTCGCGAAGGATCTATCGCCGGCGGCGCGGCGNCGGCTGGCGCGGATCGAGGCGATCTTCGCATCGCAACAGGCGCGCTCGAAGCAGCGCGGACCTTACCTCTTTGGGCCGCGGNNGATCGTCGACGCATTCTACCTGCCGATCGCGACGCGGCTGCGCAGTTACGCCGTCGCGCTTAGCCCGGCCGCGGATCGCTATCGCGACACGTTGCTGGGCGACGACGCGTTCCTGGTCTGGGAAAAGGCGATCGAGGCGCAGTGGCGCGGGCCGATGCGATCGGCGACGCCGACACGCGCCACGGCTAGGCGCGCTTTCACGTCGCATCGCCGCACGCGAAAACGCCGGCCTTTCGGCCGGCGTTTGACGGAGTTGACCTTCGCGGACGCGCCCGCTCGGGCGCGTCAAACACCAGCGCGGCGGACCGCCGCGGCAGACGCGACGCGGGCCCCACGGCGTCTCGCGCCAGAAGCAGCGACGACGCCCTTCCCAACCATCGCGACGATAATATCCGCGCGGCGGCCCATAATCGGGAGGCGGCGGCGGGCGGTAGCCGTATCCCGGCGGCGGGGGCGGCGGCGGATAGCCGCCCGGAGGCCCCACTGCGCCGACGCGGCGCCGATGGTCGCCATGAAAGCGGCGGCGGCGAGAAGAGGAAGCTTCATCGTCTAGCTCCTGTCTGTGCGCCGGGGGCGTTCGAACCTCCAGGCGACTCGCGATGTCAACGCGATGATCCTAGCTTCGTTCCGAGCGCCTGAACGGGGGATGAGCGAATTGCGTCTTCGGCGAGACGGCGTCACTCTCGCCCCGCGCGTTCGCGACGCAACCGCGCCCACCAGTCGAGGCGCTTGGCGATCTCGCGCTCGAAGCCACGCTCCACCGGCTGATACAGGCGCTGGCGGCCTATTTTCTCGGGCCAGTAATCCTGCCCCGAGAAGGCGTCTGGCTCGTCGTGATCGTAGCGATAGCCCTGCCCATACCCTTCCTGCTTCATCAATTTGGTCGGCGCGTTGAGAATCGTCTTGGGCGGGGACAGCGAGCCGTGATCTTTGGCCAAGCTCTGCGCAGCCTTATAGGCCGTATAGAGCGCGTTCGATTTCGGCGCGGTCGCGCAATAGACGACCGCCTGCGCGAGCGCCGGCTCGCCCTCCGGCGAACCGAGAAAATCAAAGGCGTCTTTGGCGGCGTTGGCGACGACAAGCGCTTGCGGGTCGGCCAGTCCGATATCCTCCACCGCCATGCGCACGACGCGGCGCGCGATGAAGAGCGGGTTTTCGCCCGCGTCGAGCATGCGCGCGAGATAATAGAGCGCGGCGTCGGGATCGGAGCCGCGCACCGTCTTGTGCAGCGCGCTGACGAGATTGTAGTGGCCCTCCTGGCCCTTGTCGTAGATCGGCGCGCGGCGCTGAACGATTTCGCCGAGCGCGGCGACGTCGAAGGTCTCGCCCTCGCGCGCGGCGCGCCATATCTCCTCCGCCAGCGTCAACGCCGCGCGGCCGTCTCCGTCGGCCATGCGCACGAGCGCGGCGCGCGCCTGCGCATCGAGCGGAANGGGCTTTCCCTGCGCGCCTTCAGCGCGCGCCAGCAACTTCTCCACCGCATTTTCGTCAAGTTGACGAAAGGTAAGAACGCGTGCGCGCGACAACAACGCGGCGTTCAATTCGAAGGACGGATTCTCCGTCGTCGCGCCGACGAGGGTGACGAGCCCCTCCTCCATCACCGGCAAGAAGGAGTCCTGCTGGGCGCGATTGAAGCGATGAATCTCATCTACGAACAACAAAGTCGCACGGCCTGCGGCGCNGCGCGCGCGGGCTTGTTCGAACACTTTCTTGAGGTCGGCGACGCCTGAAANAATCGCGCTGATCTGCACGAATTCAAGATCGGTTTCGCCCGACANAAGGCGCGCGACGGTGGTCTTGCCGGTTCCCGGCGGCCNCCAGAAGATCAAGCTTCCCAATGATTTTGCGCGCACGAGGCGCGTCAGCGCGCCGTCGGGGCCGAGCAGATGATCCTGCCCGACGACATCGTCGAGCGTATGCGGTCGCAAGCGGTCGGCGAGCGGCCGCGAGGGCTCGCGCGACGGCGCGAAAAGGTCGCTCATGGAAAAACTCCGCCGGAAATCGGCCCATAGGGCCTTTATCCCGATTTGCAAGCGGCGCAACGATCAACATAGTGAATAGAGATTGATTCGCCGTGGGACCGGCGATCGTCAGGGGACTGCCACGGCCGCAAAAGGGCCGTAAGCGACGCCAGGGAAACTCGTTCATGCGGACCATTGCATTCGTCACCCAGAAGGGCGGGTCGGGCAAAAGCACGATCGCATCGTCTCTCGCGATCGCGGCGGCTGAAGCCGGCGAACGCGTTTTCGTTTTCGACATGGACCCGCAAGCCTCGCTCGTCAAATGGGCGAAGGTGCGCGGCGACCAGGACGTCGGCGTCGCCTTCATTGAGCCCGCCAAGCTGAAGGCCGCGCTCGCCCAGCTCGAAAAGAGCGGCATGAGCCTCGTCGTCATCGACACGCCGGCCGGCCAGAGCGCGGCGGCGGAAGCGGCGATGAAACGCGATCTCGTCGTCATCCCGTCGCGTCCGAACGCGTTCGACCTGTGGTCGAGCGAGCAAACCCGCAAGACGGCGCGCGACCTCAAGCGCGAGTATGTGTTCCTGCTCAACCAGTGCCCGCCCGCGCAGCAGAGCGCGCGCGTGGAGGACGGCGTCGCCGCGCTCGAAGCGCTGGGCGGTCTGCTCAATCCGCCGTTGTCGGCGCGCGTCGATTATCAGGAGGCCGCCCGTCACGGCCTCGGCGCGACGGAATACGCGCCCAGCGGCCCGGCCGCCGCGGAGGTGCGCAAGCTGTGGGCCTCGCTGAAGCGCCGCCTCGCCAAGGCCGCCAACGGGCGTCGCGCGGCGTAAGCGCACCCCATCGCGGACGACATAAAGCCGGCGCGCCGCTTTCACGGCGCGCCGGCTTTACATCTGCGATCTGGTCGCGCGGTCTGTTCGCCTGGCCTGTTCGCGCGTATCGTTTCGCGCGGTCTGTTTGCGTGTCCGCGCGCGCCGGGCGCGGCCGGCGCGCGGCGGGGCGTCAGGCCCCGCGCGCTTCGCCGCGCGGCGCGCCCTCGCCCTGGCCGGGACGCCGGCGCCGGCGCGGCGGCCGGTTGCGCGCGTCGTCTTGCGGGCGCTCGCCGCGCGGTTCGTCGGCGCGGCGCTTGTCGGCCTGAAGGCGGAAGGGACGCGCGCCGGACGGCGCCGCCTCGCTGCGCGGCGCGGCCGCGGGCATACGGGCGCGGCCTGGCGCGGCGGGGCGCTGGCCACGGCCTTCCGGCTCGCCTTGCCCCTGCCCGCGCCCCTGGCCCTGCCCCTGCCCTTGGCCCTGCGCTTGCCTGCGCCCTTGACCCTGCGACGGGCGGCGGCCGCGGCCCTCGCCGTCGAAGCGGCCTTCGCGGCGCGGCGCGCGGGCCTGCGCGTCCTCGCCGGCGGGCGCGCCGGCGCGCCTGGAGCGGCGATCCTCGCTGGGAATCGACTGCTTGGTGGTGCGTTCGATCTGACGCAGCAGATCGCGTTCCTCGTCGGCGCAGAAGGAGATCGCGTCGCCTTCGAGACCGGCGCGCGCGGTGCGGCCGATGCGATGCACATAGGCTTCCGGCACGTCGGGCAATTCGAAATTGATGACGTGGCTCACGGCGTCGACGTCGATGCCGCGCGCGGCGATGTCGGTGGCGACGAGCACGCGCACCTGGCCCGTCTTGAAGCCGTCGAGCGCCTTCTGGCGCGCGCCCTGGCTCTTGTTGCCGTGGATGGCGACCGCCTCGACGCCGCGGGCTTCGAGATGCTGGGCGACGCGGTCCGCGCCGCGCTTGGTGCGGGTGAAGACGATGGTGCGCTGATAGCTCGGATCGGACAGCATGTCGGCGAGCAGATCGCGCTTGGCGGCGGTCTCGACGAAGATGATCTTCTGCGCGACGCGGTCGGCGGTGCGGGCGGCCGGCGCGACGGCGACCTGAACCGGATCGCGCAGCATCTCGCCTGCGAGGCCGGAGATCTCCGACGGCATGGTGGCCGAGAAGAACAGGTTCTGGCGCTCCTTCGGAAGACGCGACAGAATCTGGCGGATCGGCTTCACGAAGCCGAGGTCGAGCATGTGATCGGCTTCGTCGAGCACCACGTAGCGCGTGGCCGACAGGTCGACGGTGCGCTGGTCGAGATGGTCGAGCAGGCGGCCGGGCGTGGCGACGAGCACGTCGACGCCGCGCGCCAGCGCCTTGGCCTGGGGCGAGAAGCCGACGCCGCCGAACACGGTGGCGACGTGCATCCGCGCGAAACGGGCGTAGGCCTTGAAGGAGTCGGCGATCTGGGCGGCGAGTTCGCGCGTCGGGGCGAGCACCAGCACGCGCGCCTGTTTGGGCGCGGGGCGGCGCGCGTCGGCGAGCAGGCGCGTCAGCAGCGGCGCTGCGAAGGCGGCGGTCTTGCCGGTGCCGGTCTGGGCGAGACCGAGAAGGTCGCGGCCGGCCAGAACCGGCGGAATCGCCTGCGCCTGAATCGGGCTGGGAGAGGTATAGCCTTCATGCGTGAAGGCGCGCAGAACGACCTCGGCGAGGCCGAGATCCGAAAAATTGGTCAAAGCGGAATCCATCTGTTCGCGCGTCGGCGACGCGCGCTGGTCGGGGACGCGCCCCGCGTAACCGGGCATGTCGGGGAGTCTCGGCTCGACAGCGGGTTCGACCGTTCGTTGAAAGGTCGATCTACGCGGCTGGAGCGCCTGAGCCCGCGACGACGGGCAGAGCGGAGATAGGGGCGCGGGACCGGGAAGTCAATCGTCGCCGCATCGGCTTGCGCGCGGGCGCGGCGTGTTCACCTTCATTGAGGCTACGAACAGGCGCCCTTAGGTCAGCCGCAGCCGCCGTGAGAGTGTCGTCAACGCTTCGTTGCGCGCGGTGGCGCGACGGCCGAACGAGCGTTTCATGGCTATCTTGAAATACGGCACGATCTACGCCGACCAGTTCAACGAAACGGTCAATAACCTGAACTTGTGGACCGGCTACGGCGACGACTGGATTCGCTATTCCGGCTGGGAAGGCATGATCGACGCCGGCGAAGGCGCCGACACCATCATTGTCGAAAACGGCTCGGCGGCCGTGTTCGGCGGCGGCGGCGACGACGATGATCGTGCGCAGCGCCTACGGCGTCTATGACGGCGGGGCTGGCAACGACGTGTTCGAGGCCGCAAACACCTCGGCCGTGTTCACGGGCGACGACGGCGCGGACGTCGCGTGGGTGACCACCGGCGCATATTCGATCGACACCGGCGTTGGCGACGATTGCGTCACAGTGAGCTATTCCAGGGCCAACGTCGTGACAGGCGACGGCGCCGACCGCATCGCGATCAGCGACGCGAGCGTTAGCGTCGACGCCGGCGCAGGC
This sequence comes from Rhodoblastus sp., assembly GCA_013693735.1. Classification (GTDB taxonomy): domain Bacteria; phylum Pseudomonadota; class Alphaproteobacteria; order Rhizobiales; family Beijerinckiaceae. The sequence goes on from CP059255.1 coordinate 2,897,977, forward strand.
GCCGACACGCTCTCCATCTGCAACGCCGCAGGCTGGCTGAGCATGGGAGACGGGGCGGACGCAGTTTCGGCGGCGTTGGGCCTCTACACCATCGACGCCGGCGCCGGCGACGACGTGGTGGTGCTCTACAACTGCGAAGGCGCCGTGTTCGGCGGCGCCGGCAATGACCAGTTGACGGTGCTCAACGGCAATTGCTCGCTCGACGGCGGCGCGGGAGACGACGCATTGGTCTCCTGCGCGGGCGCCTCGTTTCTCGACGGCGGCGCCGGAAACGACACCCTTCTGGCGCTCACCGGAAACGCAACGTTGAAAGGCGGAGCGGGCGCCGACGTGATGACGGGCGGCGCCGGAAACCAGATTTTTTCTACGACGCGCTCGACGGATCGCTCGACACGATTCGCCAATTCACGCGCGGCGAGGATCATCTCGCCTTCACCGCGTCCTCGCTCGGCATGGCGGCCGGGACGGTGTTTCAGGCGAGCATGTTCTCCCTGGCGCGGCGGTCGGCGCGCAGGCTCAGTTCGTGTTCGACGGCGCCTCCTCGACGCTCTATTTCGACCGCGACGGAACAGGCCCATCCGCGCGCGTGGCCGTCGCGCGGATGGTCGGTCTCACGACAATGTCAGCCGCCGACATCTGGATCGGTTGACGCGGCCCCCGTCGATGCAGATTCGAGGTCGCCGCGTTTGACGCGGCGACCCTTTCGTCGTCGCCGGCCCAGCGAGCGACGGCGCATCCGTGAGCGACGTTTCCGACAGGCATTTCCGACCCGTCGACCGCCGCCATGCGCTGGATCGCGGAAGATTTTGGCGTCGCGCGACCCGCCCTCCTAAAATGATCGATAGTTCTTACCCGCGGACCGCAATCACTCGTTCAAGCAATTTCCCGTCGATTCGCTCGAAAGGCGCGGCGTCCATCTGAAGCTTCGTATTATTCAATTGAAATTTTGTGTGGCTTTTCACAAATAAGTATGCTAACGATTCGCTGTCTTATTTCTAGGTTTAGGAGAAAATTATGCCAATCTTCAAATACGGCACTATTTATTCGGATTATTTCTGGGAAACTGCGGACAATCTCAACCTGTCGACCTATGCCGGCGATGACGATATAACTTATTTCGGCTGGGATGGAATGATCGACGCTGGAGATGGCGACGATCGTCTAAATATTCAGAATGGATCCGCGAACGCGTATGGCGGCGCCGGCAATGACTATTTGTATGTACGCAGCGCTGTCGGCCAGTTTTACGGCGGCGCCGGCGATGATAAATTTGATATTATCTCTCAGAATGCTTGGATTTTCGGAGGAGATGGGAACGATCAAATTAGCGCAGTCAACGGAAATTACAGAATCTGGGGCGACTCCGGGGACGATTTCATCTGGATGAATAGTGCGACATCTGAAGTCCATGGCGGGGATGGCGTGGACAGGATCCAGGCAGCCAACGGCACATACTGGATTTATTCCGACGGCGGAGATGATACAGTAGGCGTCGAACGTTCTGCCGCACAAATATATACAGGCTCCGGCGCCGACAATATTTCAGTATCAAGTTCGGGCGGCGTCATCGTTGACGCCGGCGGGGACAACGACACTGTCGCGCTCGACGCATCCAGCGGCTGGATCACACTCGGCGATGGGGCGGACTATTGCACCGCCTCGAACGGAACCTATGCTATCGACGCCGGACTGGGCGACGACGCTGTTGCGGTCTCCTGACCAATAGCGATGTGTATGGCGGGGCCGGCGCCGATCGGCTCACCAGCCAAAGCGGCAATAGCAGGCTTTACGGCGGCGACGGCGACGACACGCTCATCTCCTGGACCGATGCGCCGCTGCTCGACGGCGGGGCGGGCGCAGACACGATCACCGTGGGCTCCGGCGGCGCGACTTTGTTCGGCGGCGCCGGCGCGGACGTCATGACCGGCGGCTTAGGCGCTCAGACGTTTTACTACGACGCGCTCGACGGCTCGCTCGACGTCATCCGGCAGTTCACGCGCGGCGAGGACCATATGGTTTTCTCCGCGGCGTCGCTCGGCATGGCGGCGGGGACGCTGTTTCAGGCGAGCATGTTCTCGCTCGGCGCGGCGGTGGGAACGCAGGCCCAGTTCGTGTTCAACCCGACGACGTCGGTCCTCAGCTTCGATCGCGACGGCGCCGGCGCGGGCGTCGCGGTGACGGTGGCGCGCATGAGCGGATTGACGACGATGTCGGCCGCCGACTTCTGGATCGTCTGACGCGACGTTTCTCGGGCGTGGTTTTCGGGCCGGACCGCTTGGCGCGCCGGCCCGTTTGGTTACAGTCGGGACGCGCCGGGAGCCGGCGCTCCGGGCTCGCCGGATGTCCGTTTGCTCGCGGCGGCCGCCTTGACGCACCCCCGCTCCGCTCAGCAGCGCCGCGCGCCGCGCCGTGGTCGGGCTCGGCGTGACGCAAATTCTNGGCCTGGGGTCGGTTTACTACGTCATCGGCGTGATCGGCCCGACGCTGAGCGCGGCGCTCGACGTCTCCGCGACGCTGATCTATGGCGGCTTCTCGCTTTCGCTGGTNGGTGGGGCCGTGATCGCGCCGCTGGTCGGGCGCGCCATCGACCGGCTTGGCGGACGGCGGGTGATGGCGGCGGGCTCGCTGGTCGCCGCCTGCGGCCTGGCGCTGGCGGCGAGCGCGCAGGGGGCGTGGAGCTATCTGGCCTCTTGCGTCGTGCTCGGCGTGGCGATCGCGACGACGCTCTACGACGCCGCCTTCGCCGCGATCACGCAGATCGCGGGGCGTCGCGCGCGGCGTGCGATCACTTTGCTCACCTTGTTCGGCGGGTTCGCCTCGACGGTCGCCTGGCCGCTGACGACGTGGCTCGCCGCGCGCTGGGGATGGCGCGAAACCTATTGGTTCTACGCCGCCGCGCATCTGCTGATCTGCTTGCCGGCGCACTGGCTGCTTCTGGCCGACGAGCCGGATCAGGCCGCCTTCGCCGCGCCGGAGCAGGCCGCGCAGGCCGAGCGCGACGGCGCGATGCAGGGGTCCGCCCGCCGCGCCGCGTTCTGGCTGCTGGGGCTGGCGCTGACCGCCAACAGCTTCGTGTTTTCCGGCCTGTCGGCGCATTTCATCGCGATGCTGGGCGAGCTGGGGCTGAGCGAGCGGATGGTGGTGATCGTCGGCATGGCGATCGGGCCGGCGCAGGTGCTGGCGCGGCTCATCGAGATGCTGTCGGACGCCCGTCACGACGCGCTGGCGGTCGGGCGCGCCTCGGCGGCGCTGCTGCCCGTGGGCGTCGGCTGTCTGCTGCTGGCGGCGCTGCATCCGGCCGCGGCCTTCGCCTTCGCGCTGACCTACGGGCTCGCCAACGGGCTGATCACGATCGCCAAGGGGGCGATGACGCTGCATCTGTTCGGATCAGCCGGCTACGGCGCGACGCTCGGCCTGCTGTCGCTGCCGGCGCTGGCGGCGCGCGCGGCGGCGCCGACGATCTTCTCGGCGACCAACGAGATCGCCGGGTCGACGGCGACGCTCGCGCTATGTCTGGCGGCGGCGCTGTGCGGGCTGGCGGCGATGGAGACGGTGGTGCGGCTGGCGCGCCGGGCGGCGGTGGACAAGCCTGTGGGTAAGGCTGTGGAGGACGCCGCAGCGACGGGCGGCGGTGAGCGCGCATGGCGGCGGCGGGCCGGCGGCCCTACCATCGCCGCTTTCCGAATCGCCCTCCCCGCTTGCGGTGACCCATGCGTGCGCCCGACGACTCCGTTCCGTTTCTTCCCGCCGGCGAGGCCGAGCCGACGTTTCGCGCGCCCCCGCGCAACACCGAGGCCGAACAGGCGTTGCTCGGCGCGATCCTGATCAACAACGACGCGTTCGACCGCGTGTCGGACTTTCTTCAGCCCGAGCANTTTTCCGAAGAGGTGCATCGGCGCATCTACGAGATCGCCTCTTCGCTGATCAGAGCCGGCAAGATCGCGACGCCGGTGACGCTGAAGACGTTTCTGGGCGATCAGGAGATCGTGCCGGGCATGACAATGCCGCGCTATCTGGCGCGGCTCGCCGCCGAGGCCACGACGATCATCAACGCCGCCGACTACGGCCGCACGATCTACGACCTCGCCACGCGCCGCGAGCTGATCAAGATCGGCGAGGAGATCGTCAACGTCGCCTATGACGCTCCTGTGGACGTGAGCCCGCGCGAGCAGATCGAGGAGGCCGAACGCAGGCTCTATTCGGTCGCCGAGAGCGGCCGCGCGGACGGCGGTTTTCACCGCTTCGCCGACGCGCTGGCGACCGCCATCGACATGGCCGCGGCGGCCTATGAGCGCGACGGCAAGCTGTCGGGAATCTCCACGGGGCTGCGCGACCTCGACAAGTCGCTCGGCGGCTTGCAACCCTCCGATCTGGTGATCCTCGCCGGACGCCCCGCGATGGGCAAGACGTCGCTGGCCACCAACATCGCTTTCAACATCGCCCGCTCCTATCGCTCTCGCCAGCGCGCTGACGGCGCAATGGAGGCGACGAACGGCGGCATCGTCGGCTTCTTCTCCCTGGAGATGTCGTCCGAGCAGCTCGCCACCCGCATCATCGCGGAGCAATCGGGCGTCCCCTCCTATAAAATTCGACGCGGCGACATCTCCGAAGCAGAGTTTCGGCAGATCTCGGACGCGGCGCGCGAGATGCAAGCGATCCCCTTCTATATCGACCAGACCGGCGGCATCTCCATCGCGCAGTTGATGGCGCGCGCGCGCCGGCTCAAGCGCCAGAAGGGCCTCGACGTTCTGGTGATCGACTATCTGCAATTGCTGTCTGGCTCGAAGTCGCGCGACGGCAACCGCGTTCAGGAGCTGACCGAGATCACGACCGGGCTGAAGGCGCTGGCCAAGGAGCGCGTTCCCGTGCTGGCTCTGTCGCAGCTCAGCCGACAGGTCGAAAACCGCGACGACAAGCGCCCGCANGCCTCGGACCTGCGCGAATCCGGATCGATCGAGCAGGACGCCGACGTGGTGATGTTCGTGTTTCGCGAGGAGCACCTTAAGAACCGCGAACCCAAGCCCGGCACCGAGGAGCATATCCAGTGGATGACGGCGATGGAGGCCGCGCATGGCAAGGCCGAAGTGATCATCGGCAAGCAGCGGCACGGTCCGACGGACACCGTTCCGTTGCAGTTCGACGCCGACGTGACGCGGTTCTCAGACCTCGCCGAGAACGACCGGCTGCCGGCGCAATTTTGAGGGGAGAACAATGATCGCAGCGTCATGTTCGTCGCGCTCGCCTTCTGGACCGCCTCTTTCGTGGGGGCGGCGCAGGCGGAGGTCCGTTTCGGCCGCAACGTGCGGATCGGCGGACGTCACGTCGCGCCGCAGACCTTCTCGCAGCAGCGCCGCGGCGTGTTCTATCTTTACGATCGCGAGCCTCGAAATCCCGGTTGCCGATGGGTCGCGACGCGCGAGGGGCGCGCCAAGGTTTGCCACTGGAGACGGCTTCGCCGTTGACGGCGCGGCGCGGTCGTCGTCTCCTCCCGAGATGAAAGAGCAGCGCGACGCCTCAAGCGCCTTTCCTTGGCCTCCAGCCATCTATGGAACTGCCGCGCTTCTTGCCTGGGCGCTCGGGCACGTCGCGCCGGCGCAGCTGACCCTGCCAGCCGGGATGCGCTGGGCGGGATGGGCGCTTGTCGCGCTGGCCGCGGCGATCGCCGGCGCGGCGGAAATCTCGTTTCTGCGCGCAGGCACGGCGACGCTGCCGACCTCCCCGACCACCGCCATCGTCGAGACGGGGATTTTTCGCTTCTCCCGCAACCCGATGTATCTGGCGATGACGCTCGCGCTGATCGGTCTCGGCGTCGCGCTGTCGCAGCCGTGGTTCTGGGCGGCCGCGTTGATCGCGGCGCGTCTCGTCACTCGGTTCGCGATCGAACGGGAGGAGGCCTATCTGACGCGCAAGTTCGGAGCGGCATATCTCGCCTACAGCGCGCGCGTGAGACGCTGGCTGTGACGCAAACGGCGCGGCGCTTCGCTCGGCGAGGCGGCTTGCCGCTACTCTTCTCCCCGTCGCCGCCGCCGGTTTCACGCGCCGCCTCCTGCACGCCGTTGTCGACGAAGCGCGCCCAATCGGCGTGCGAGCCGCGAAAAGCGTTGCGGTCGACATTGCCGCGAACGCCAGGGATGCGGGCGTCGGACTGATATTGCCAGAACGTCCACTTGCGGCCGGGATATTTCACGTGGGGCTCGTATTTGGTCGAGCGCACCCAGATTGGATACTCGGTCAACTCGCTCGGATCGAGGATCGCCTGGTAGAAGTCGACCGTCGAATAGATGATCGGCTTCTTCCCGTAGTGGCGCTCCATCTCGCGCAACATGGCGCGCATTTCGGAGAGGACCTGCTCACGATAGAGCGTGCGCTTGCATGTTTTCGACGTCGGCGTCGCCTCGACGTCGAGAACCGGCGGCAATGCGTCGGGATCGACCGGGACGTTGGCCTTGAACCACTCCATCTCCTCGCGCCAAGGGCGGCACCAGTAGACGAAATGGTAGGCGCCGCGCGGAATTCNCGCGGCTGCCGCGCCCTCCCAGTTCTCGGCGAAGCGGCTGTCGATGTGGTTCGNCCCTTCGGTCGCCTTGATGTAGGCGAATTTGACGCCGGCGGCGCGGACGGTCTCCCAATCGATACGGCCCTGATATTTCGACACGTCGATGCCATGAACGGCGTATTCGTTCGGGTGCTCGCGCGTGAAATGCTCGTTGCCCTGACCGGCGCGCGCATAGGAACCGGTGATGTCGCGCGCGCGGCCCGAGACGACGGCCGCGACGAGCCGCAGCCGGAGAGCATGAGGGCGGACGCCAAAGCGGCGCAAACGGCGATGAGTCGCATGGCGTACCGAAGAACGCAGAACCCGTGTGTCCTTCAAATTAAGATTGTTCCAGTAATGTCCCATTAACCGGGCGCGTTCAAGCGGCGGTATGGTTAACGTTCCTGTGCGTCAGCCGGAGTCAAACGGCGCGCGGTCGACCAGAAGCTCCAGGCGGTCATCAGCACGATCACGGCGTTGGCGGCCAGCGCCAGCGCGAAACCGGACGAGGGCGCCTCGCCCGACAACGACCGCGTCCAGAACTCCAGAAGCCAGGCTTTGGCGCCCAGCCATCGCATCGCCGCGGAGGCGCCAGAGCCAGCGCGCTCGCGAGGATGGCGGCGACAAGGCCGAAGGTCCCCGCCTCGCGCAGCGTCGGCGCACGGCGGGCGAGGCCGGCGAAGAGACGTCCGGCGATGGTGGAGGAGGGCGCGAGGGCCACGAATGCGGCGGCCGCCGTGAGATCGGGTATCTCGCCGCGCGCGCCAAGCCAGGACATCAGCCCGCCGAGGGCGGCGATCGCCAGCACCATCACGGCGCCGATGGGCGCATAGCATTTGGCGGCAAGCAACGGGATCGAGGTTCGGATATAGGGGGCCGGACGGGCCTGCGTCTCCACTTGCTTTCTCGCTTTCCGACGAGCCCGGAAAGGGCCGTTCGCGCCTCACAGCCTATCGCGGCGTTGACGTGGCGGCGAGGCTATGGTCCCTGCCCAGCGCATTTTTCGCGGATGACTTTCTCATGCGGTTTTTCATTTCGACGGTTCTCGCCCTGATCGCCGCGCCCGCTTCCGCGCAGACCTGCGGTCCGGAGGCGCTCGGAACGGCGCGGGTCATGCAAGTCGGCGTCCAGGGCGGCGGCGTCGGGCTCAAATCCTATCCGCGCGCTTTGGCGCTGGGGCCCAAGGAGGTCGTGCTGACCTTCGACGACGGCCCCCTGCCCGGCCCCACGAACGCCATTCTCGACGCGCTCAAGGCCGAATGCGTGCGCGCGACCTTCTTTCTCATCGGACGCAACGCGGAGGCGCATCCCCACCTCGTCAAACGCGAGGTCGCCGAGGGCCATACGATCGGCCATCACAGCCACACGCATCCGGCCGCGACGCTGCGCGGCCTGTCGGAGGAGGCGGCGCGGGAGGAAATCGACAGNGGCGTCGCCGCCGACGAAAAGGCGGCAAGCCTGACGCAGGCGGTCAACGCGCCGCGCTTTTTCCGTTATCCAGGCTTCGCGGACACCAAGGCCCTCAACGACTGGCTCGGCCGGCGGCAAATGCTGGCGATGGGCACGGATCTGTGGGCGTCCGACTGGGCGAAGACCTCGCCCGANGCGTCGCTCAAGCTGACGATGGCGCGGCTCGACAAGGCCGGGCGCGGAATGATCCTGTTCCACGACATCAAATCGCAGACCGCGCAGATGATGCCCGCCTTCCTCAAGGCGCTGAAGGCGAAGGGCTATCGGATCGTGCACGTCGTCCCGGCGGCAGGGCCGACGGCGACCGTCAACGCGGGTCCGGGCTGGAGNCTGGAAACAGATCGCCTGATCNNGACGGACTGGCGAAGGACAACGGAGCCAAAGGCAGGTCGTCCGGGGCGGGCGCGATGGGCGCTCCCGCGAAAGCGCGCCCCGTCACGACGACGCCCAAAGCCGCCGCGCCGGAGACGGTCGCGCCCACGCCGCGGCCCGGGATCGCGCCAGCCGGCGCCGCGCCGACGCCTGAAGGGTGACGACGGGATCGGCGCGCGGAGAGTGACGCGAAGGCGGCGCCGACACGACGCCCCGCACGTGGGAGACGCCGTCGCGCGGCGCGCGCATAAAAACGGCGCTTCCTTCGAGGAAGCGCCGTTCCGGTGAGGCCATCGCCTCAAATCTGGTGCGGTCGAGAGGACTCGAACCTCCACAACGGTTAAGTTACTAGCACCTCAAGCTAGCGCGTCTACCAATTCCGCCACGACCGCTTGGAGCCGGCTTGCGCCGTTCCTAGGGCGACGCTTTCGCGTCGCCGGCAGGGCGGTCAGGTAGCAAAGGAAACCGGCGTGACAAGGCCGTCGCGACGTGTTTTCGCTAAGCCGTATGGAAAACCCCACGCTTATCGTCCCGCCGCGCCGCGACGCGCTCGACGTTCATGCCCTGCGCGCGCGAGACGGCGCGCCGGCCGTCGTCTGGCGCGTCAGCGACGGCCTGACGCCCTACGCCGCCGCGACGGCGGAGATGGAGGCGCGCGCCGGCGCTCTGGCCGCCGGCGAGGCCGGGGAGCTTGTCTGGCTGCTGGAGCATCCTCCGCTCTACACGGCCGGGACGAGCGCGCATTCGCGCGACCTGCTCGATCCTCGCTTTCCGGTGCATGTCACCGGGCGCGGCGGACAATACACCTATCACGGCCCGGGCCAGCGAATCGGTTACGCCATGCTCGATCTCGATCGGCGTCGGCGCGACATCCGCGCCTATGTGGCGGCGCTGGAGGAGTGGATCATCCGCACGCTCGCGCGGTTCAACGTGCGCGGCGAGCGGCGGGAGGATCGCGTCGGCGTGTGGGTGGCGCGGCCCGACAAGCCGCGCGGCGCCCTGGGCGAACCAGCGGAGGACAAGATCGCGGCGATCGGCGTGCGGGTGCGGCGCTGGGCGACGCTGCACGGGATCGCGCTCAACGTCGAGCCCGATCTTTCGCACTATTCCGGCATCACGCCCTGCGGCGTCGCCCAAGCGCATCTGGGCGTCACCAGCCTCGTCGATCTCGGCTTGCCGGCGACGATGGCCGACGTCGACGTGGCGATGCGCGCGGCCTTCGAGGAGGTGTTCGGCCCGACGCGCTTGGAGGATTAGGCCGTCGGCCTGATTTCGAAAGCGGCCGGAAAATCGTCGCCTGCGTCGCCGCTCTGCTGGATCGCGGCGACCTTCGCGAGGAACGGTCCGCGCCGCATCGCGTCGCGAAGCGACGCGAGCGCCGTCGGATCGCCTGCGACCGCGACCTCCACCGTTCCGTCAACGCGGTTGCGCACCCAGCCGGCAAGACCGCGTTCGACGGCTTCCCGACGCGTCCAGTCGCGATAGCCGACGCCCTGCACGCGCCCCGAGACGCGCAGACGCCAGGCGACGGGTTCGCGGTCGGTCATCTTCGTCTCCACGGCGGATAGTCGAGCGGAGAAGGTCCGGCGCGACGACGTTGAAATCAAGCCCGTCGCACGCTCAGCCGCGATCGGGATCGAGCGGCGAGGCGAATCGCGGACGGACGGACGGCGCGGCCGGCGGCGTATGGGGCCGCGCCGGCGCGCGGGCCGCCGGGGCCGGCAACCATCGCGCCAATTCGCGCAGATAGCGTTTGGGCAAACCGCCGCCTTGCGCGGCGTCGAGCACACGCTCCATATATCCTGGCTGGGGACGTCCGCTCACCGACGCGGCGCCGAGATAGATCAGCGCGCGTTTGGCGGCGCCGCCTTCCGGGATCACCGGCTGCTGCGCCTTCACGTAAAGCCCGCGCGCGACCTCCTCGAAGGCGTCGAGAGAGCGAACATGGGCAAGGTCGATCTCCCACAGGATTCCATAAACCACGCTGGCGCGGTCGCGACGCACCGAGGCGTAGCCCGACCCCATGATGAAGAAGCGGTGGCCCGCCAGCCGCGCCGGACCGAGCGCGCGCGCCCCAGGGCAGCGCTGCGCCATCTCCTGGCGGGACATGTTGACGCCATAGGCGAAGTAAAGCGGCATTCCCTTCCCTTCGGACGCATCGCGCGCCCTGCGCCGGCCGCACAGATGACCGGATTTTAAGAGCATTTCGAACGGCCCGCTTCAACGCGAAGCAAGGGGCGGCGCCTATCATGACCTTGAGGCGCCCGGCAAGGGCGCAGCGAACAGACTGGTCACAGGACAGCGTCATGAGCGTCGCCTATCGCATCACCGAAGTGCCGGGCCTCTTCTCGGAAGGCGTCGATTGCGGCTCCGAGCCGACGCCGCTTCGGCTGCGCGCGGCGCGCGAGCGGTTGCTGGGCGAGAGCCTCGGGGCTCGCGCGGCTCGCATGGCTCGCGTCGGCGTCGCGATGGCCTCGCCGCGACGCCTGCTCAACGCGCTCGCCTTTTTCGAACTGATGGCGCGCGATCGCGCCGTCGGCGCGGCCGCCTTGCCCGATCCCTGCGCGGCGCTGCCGCGACCGGACGGATTTTGCGGCGCGGCGCCGGACATCTCCGCGACGACTTTGATGCAAGCCTATGCGCAAGGCCTGCACGCACGCGCGCCGTTCGGCGCCGCGAGCTGGTGGTCGCCGGCGACGCGACGTCTGCGCGACCTGCGGGCCGCGCCGGCGGCGTCGCCCGACATGACGGCGAGCTTCGACAACGACGCCGACGCGATCGTCGCGCGTTGCGCGCTTGCGGCGCTGCGACGCGACCCGCTGACCGCGTTGACGCCCGACCTGAAGCGCGCGCATGCGCTGTTGCTCGATCGCGGCTACGCGCACGCCTGGCGGGTCGCGGGAGCGCAAGGATATGGCCTCGCCATCGGCGGCGTTTTCATCGTCCTCGGACTCGACGGCGCGCACGAGGCGGCGCGAGGCGCGATCGCGGCGCTGGAGGCCGAGCTGCGCCGCCGCAATTTCCGCTTGCTCGACGTCACTTTCGTCGTCGACGCCCTCGGCGCGGACTTTGCGGATCCTACGCCGCGCGCCGCCTATCTGGACATGCTGGCGCAAAGTCCAGACGCAAGCGCGGCCGCGCGTTGGCGCTGAGGCCTAAACGCCGCGCGTCTGCCGTTCTAACCAACGACCGAGCCAACGACACAGAAGCGCCCCGACCGCAAACAAAATCATCAGGGTCAGCGTCGTCGCCGGCTTCGCGTCGGCGTCGCCGCGCCATGCCTGCACCGCCGTCAGCAGCGCCAACAGCCCCGCCGTGACGGCGAAAAGCCATTTCAGACCATCGAACGCGGCGATAAGGACCACCGTCGAGAACGGGCCCATCAGGCCCACCAGCCCTGCGGGGCGGCGATCTTCGGCGCGGCCTTTTCGAGCGCGGCGGCGACCGAGAACAGCGTCTCCTCCTCGAAGGGGCGGCCGATCGNCTGCAAGCCGAGCGGCAGGCCCTCGGCGCTGAGGCCGCCGGGCAAGGCGAGGCCGGGCAGGCCCGCCATGTTCACCGTCACCGTGAAGACGTCGTTGAGATACATCTCGACGGGATCGTCGGAGGTCTGCGAGCCGATGGCGAAGGCGGCCGACGGCGTGGCCGGCGTCAGGATCGCGTCGACGCCGGCGTGATAGGCCTTTTCGAAGTCGCTCTTGATCAGGGTGCGGATCTTCTGCGCCTTGACGTAATAGGCGTCGTAATAGCCCGCCGACAGGACATAGGCGCCGATCATGACGCGGCGCCGCACCTCCGCGCCGAAGCCGGCGCGGCGGGTCTGCTCATACATGTCGACGATGTCCTTGCCCGGAACGCGCAGGCCGTAGCGCACGCCGTCGTAGCGCGCGAGGTTCGACGAGGCTTCCGCCGGAGCGACGATGTAATAGGCCGGCAGCGCGTATTTGGTGTGCGGCAGGCTGATCTCGACAATGTTGGCGCCGGCGTCCTTGAGCCAGGCGACGCCCTGCTCCCACAGCTTGACGATCTCCTCGGACATGCCGTCGAGGCGGTATTCCTTCGGCACGCCGATGGTCTTGCCCTTGATCGAGGCGCCGACGGCCTTCTCGTAGTCGGGCACAGGAAAATCGACGCAGGTCGTGTCCTTCGCGTCGGGCCCGGCCATCGAGCGGAGCATAACGGCGCAATCGCGCACGCTGCGCGCGATCGGGCCGGCCTGATCGAGCGAGGACGCGAAGGCGACGATGCCCCAGCGCGAGCAGCGGCCGTAGGTCGGCTTGATGCCGACCGTGCCGGTGAAGGCGGCGGGCTGGCGGATCGAGCCGCCGGTGTCGGACGCCGTGGCGGCGAGGCACAGATGGGCGGCGACGGCGGAAGCCGAGCCGCCGGAAGAGCCGCCCGGCGAGAGCAGGCCCTTTTGCTCGGGTCNGGCCGCCATCGCGCGGGCGCGCTCCGGCGAGACGTTGGGAGGCAGGATCGGCGAGGCGANCGGCGCCTCGTAAGACGTCTCGTTCGACGAGCCCATCGCGAACTCGTCCATGTTGAGCTTGCCGAGCATCACCGCGCCGTCGCGCCACAGATTGGCGGTGACGGTCGACTCGTAGGCGGGCTTGAAGCCGTCGAGGATGTGCGAACAGGCCTGCGTGCGCACGCCCTTGGTGGCGTAAAGGTCCTTGATTCCGAGCGGAAGACCTTCGAGCGGGCGCGCCTCGCCACGGGCGATGCGGGCGTCGCTNNCTTTCGCCTGGGCGCGGGCGATGTCGGGCGTCTCGGCGACATAGGCGTTGAGAGCGCGCGCGGCCTCGACGGCCTTGATGTGCGCTTCGGTCAGTTCGAGCGCCGAAATCGTCTTCGCGCGCAGGGCGTCGCGGGCTTCGGCGAGGGTGAGGCGGGTGAGATCGGTCACGGTCGGGCCTGCGAACTTATTCGACGACTTTGGGGACGACGAAGAAATGATCGTCGGAGACGGGCGCGGAGCCGGTCACCTTGTCGGCCATCTCGCCGTCGGTGACGATGTCGTCGCGCATCTTCATCTTGATCGGCACGACGGAAGTCATCGGCTCGACGCCGTCGACGTTCGCTCGTCGGTTGCTCGACGAAATTCAGGATGGCGTTCAGCTCGCCTTGCAGATGCGCCAGCTCCTCCTCCTTCACCGCGATGCGGGCGAGATGAGCGATGCGGCGGACGGTCGCCTGATCGACGGACATGGGGAAGCGGCTCCGAGAGGCGCGGCGCGCGGAATGCGCCGGCGCGGGGTCGCTGCGGTATTAGCCCGCGCTGGCGGGGCGCAACGCCGCGCCGTCGCCCGCTCACCGCGCGGCGGCGATCAGCGTCAGGCAGGCGGCCTTCGCGGCGCGGATCAAGTCCGCGAGATCGGGCCGCGGCGCGCAGCCGCGGCGCGCGCTTCGGACGGCGGGACAAGGGCGGCGGAACATGGACGAAGACGACAGGGCGGCCGGCGGCGCGGCCAAGCGACCCCACAGGGCGAGATTGCACAAATATGCGCCGGCCTCGCGCGAGACGGCGGTCGGCGCGGCGTGGGAGAGCGCGACCGTCATGCGCGCGACGTCGACCGTCGCCGGCCGCGTGAAGGGCGCGGCCGCGTCGATCCGAGGATCCCCGGCGCGGCGGCCGGCGGCGTCGCAAGAGAGCGGTCGGCGCCGGTTGTGGGCGCGCGCCTCGACCGTCACGCCGCGCCGGCGCGCGGCGAGGCCGAGATGCAGCGTCGCGTCGGGGGCCAGCTCGGCTTCAAGGCGCGCCAGTTCGGCCGGCAGGCGCGCCCATTCGACGGGCAGGACGCGCCGCTCGATCCGCCAGCCGAGCCGCGCGAGGCGCCGAAGCCGCCGCCGAGCGCGGCGACGATTTTTCGGTCGGATTGAACGGCGCGCCGGGAAGCGGCCGAAGCCGGTGACGAGAAGGATTTTTCGCGGCGAGGCGGCGCAGGGGCGGCGACCTGCGCCGAATCGGGGCGCGGCGGCTGACCGCTGCGCATCAGAAGCCCGCCAGCCGGGTCAGCGCCTCGGCGCCCTTGGTCGGCGNTCGCTCGCCGGCGGCGACGGCCGCCTCGATCTGCGGAAGCCGCGCCTTGGCCTCGGGCGCTCCGTAGAGCCTATGGCGCAGGCGCTCCTCGGCGAGTTCGCGCATCCAGCGCACCTGTTGGTCGCGGCGCTTGCCGGCGAATTCGCCCGAGCCCTCCATGACGCGGCGGTGCTCGACCACCTTCGCCCACACTTCCTCAAGCCCCTCGCCGTTGAGGCCGGAGATCAGCACGACCGGCGGCCTCCAGTTGGGCGAGCCGGCGGCGAGAATCATCAGCGCGGCGCGGTAATCGCCGGCGGCGTGGCGGGCGCGGCCGAGATTGTCGCCGTCGGCCTTGTTGACGGCGATCATGTCGGCCAGCTCCAGCACGCCTTTCTTGACGCCCTGCAACTCGTCGCCCGCGCCCGGCAGCGCGAGGAACAGGAAAANATCGGTCATGCCGGCGACGGTCGTCTCGCTCTGGCCGACGCCGACGGTCTCGACCAGAATCACGTCGAAGCCGGCCGCCTCGCAGACGAGGATCGTCTCGCGGGTGCGCGCCGCCACGCCGCCCAGCGCGCCGGACGACGGCGAGGGGCGGATGAAGGCGGCGGGATCGGCGGCGAGGCGCTGCATGCGCGTCTTGTCGCCGAGAATCGAGCCGCCGGTGCGGGTGGAGGACGGGTCGACGGCGAGCACAGCGAGGCGATGGCCCTGCCCCGTCAGCATCGAGCCCAACGCGTCGATCGTGGTGGATTTGCCGACGCCCGGCACGCCGGTGACGCCGACGCGCATCGCCTTGCCGGTGCGCGGGAGGATCGCCTGCACGAGGTCTTCGGCGGCGGCGCGGTGATCGGCGCGGCGGCTTTCGATAAGGGTGATCGCCCGCGCCAGCGCCGTGCGCTCGCCTGCGACGAGGCGGGCGGCGAGGTCGGCGACGTCGATCGGCGGGGCGGAGTGAGCCTTGGCGTGGTCGGTCATCGCGGTCTCGCGCGGTGGAATGCGCGGCCGGGATACACCGCCCGAGCGCGGCGCGCCACCGTGCGCCGCCGCGCGGTCAGGACACGACGTTGACCAGCAGGCGATCCACCGTCTCGCGGCTCCTGGCTCTGAGCGGCGACCGCGCCGACGCTCTCGCGCAGGCGCTCGGCCGCCCGGTCGGCGGAGGCGGAGATGTCGTCGAGGCTTGCGAGATCGCTGGAGGCCGCCTCGCTGAGGTCGGCGGCCTGCGCGACGTTGCGCGCGATCTCGGCGGCGGCGCCGGCCTGCTGCTCGACGCCGACGGATATTTCAGCCGCGAAAGCCTGAGCGTCGCTCATGGTCGAGGCGATGGCGCCGATGGCGCCGACGGCGTCGGCCGTCGCGGTCTGGATCGAGGCGACGTTGGAGGCGATGCGCTCCGTGGCGCGTGCGGTCTGATTGGCGAGAGACTTCACCTCCTGCGCGACCACCGCGAAGCCGCGTCCCGCCTCGCCCGCGCGCGCGGCCTCGATGGTGGCGTTGAGGGCGAGCAGGTTGGTCTGGGCGGCGATCGCCTGGATCAGTCCGACGATCTCGCCGATCTGCTGGGCTTTTGAAGCCAGGCCGTCGATCGAGGCGGAGGTCGAGGTGGCGCGCTGGCTCGCCTGCGCGACGACCGCGCGGGCGCGCCCGACCGAACCGAGAATCTCCGAGATCGCGTTGGAGAGGGTGCGCGAGGCCGCCGCCGCTGCGCGCACACGAGTCGTGGCCTCGTTGGCGACGCGGGCGGCGGAACGGGCGCGCTGCGCGCCGTCGATCGCGACCGAAGAAACGTCGGTGGCGGCAGCGTTCATTCGCTCGCCGCCGCCCGAGACCTGGGACAGGCCCGCGCGCATGGCGCGGCGCAACTCCGCCGCGACGGTGTCGATGCGGCCGCGCAGCTCGTCGTTGCGCGCTTGAAGATCGACGAGGTTCGCCGTCAAGGAATCGCGGTCGAGAATGGTTTCGCGCAGATGGGCGAGAGCGCGCGCGAGAAAGCCGATCTCGTCGTTGCGGCCCAGATGCGGAATTTCGGCGACGACGCGCCCGCGCGTGAAATCGAGCGCCGTGCGCGCGAGGTCGTCGATGGGGCGAAAGCCCACGCGCACGGCGACATAGAGACACGCGAACAAGAGCGCCGCCGTCGCGGACATGAGGATTGCGATGCGCGTCCACACCAGACCGCGCTCCGCTTCGATCGGCAGGGCGGAGAGATCGGCTCCATCCGCGCCGGGCCTCTGCCGCTAAGGCCGATCGGGCGCGACACCGTCGTCAGTTTAGGCTCGTTGACGCGTTCGGTTTTCTGCGCGGCGATGGTCTGGCCGTCTCCATCCAGCACCCGCGCGGAGATGACGCCGGGCGCGCGGCTCAAAGCGAGCACGACGCCTCCGGCCAGAGACGCGTCATGCGTCGCAACGGCCCGAGCCGCCTGCTCTGACATCAGGTCGAGCAAAATCGCGCTTCGGTCCTCCGCCTCTGCGCGCAACCGGCCATAGGCCGCCCACGCCACGAAAAAGGCGCTGAACGCAAGCGGGAGACCTGCGGCGAGCAAGGCGATCGCCAGAAGACGCCGGCGGGTGCGGCGCAAAGCCGCGCGGGCGGGCGTCGGCCCGGCGGGCGCCGTGGACGGATGGCGCCGTTCGGCGCGATCGGCGATGAGGCGGTCATATCGGTCCCGGAAGCCGCTGGCGACGGCGGCGGTCCGGTCAGCCTAGGTCGCGACCCTTTAAGGCGCGGTTAACCCTGTCGCAGGCCGAGCGTTCGGCCAAGGGGAGCGAGAACCATGCCGGCTTCCGCGAGGCGGGCCGGAAACTCCGGCGACAGAAGGAAGTCGAGCCNGCGCGGCCGCGAGGCCGTCACCGGATCGAGCGCGGCAAGCTCCGCGTCGACGCGGCCCGGGTGACACATGACGAGATGCGCGGAACCGGGCGCGACCAGATATCGCGCGAAATCCGCGCCGAAGTCGCGATCCGGATCGAAACTCGAAAAGCCGGCAAAGCCGCGGTTCGTCGCGAATCCGCGCGCGCGGGCGGCGGCGCGCAAGCCGCGAGCCAGGGCCGCCACAGTCAACGCCTTGCGCATCTCGACGCCGCGCCTGAGCGCGCGCCCGAGCGAGTCGGCGCTGTCGCGGATCCAAATCCGCCCGGCCAGACCGCGCCTCGCCAGCGCGTCGAGGAACGCGTCTCGCACCCNCGGCAGCGCATGAACGTGCTGATGCCCGTCGACGAAGGCCGGCGGGACGCCGAAGGCGGCCTCGAAGGCGTCGAGCTGGCGCTCGATTTCGGCCGCGATCTCCTCGCGAGGCAGACGGCCGGCGAACGCCTGCTTGATGAGCGCGCCGACGGGCGGCAGNNCGCCCTGCGGGGCCAATCGCGGCATCGCGCCGAGCGGCGCGCCGACCGTCAGCGTAAGGTGGAGGCCGGCCTCCGCGCCTCCCAGGACGGCCTTGAGCGGAGCGGCGGCCTCGGTCCAGCCCGGACGGGTGGTCATCGCGCTGGTCGCAGTGAGACGGCCGGCCGCGAGGGNCTCGCGAACGCCGGCGCTGACGGCGGGCGTGAAGGCGTAGTCGTCGGCGCAAAGCGCGAGCGGGCGTAGCGGGGAGGTCATGAGGCGGCTTATCACGCCGCGCGGCGTCGCCGCCAGCCGGCGAACCGCCCGTCTATTGGCGCCGGCGGACGCCGCGTTTAGATAGGGCCCTCATCGGCCACAAGGATCGCGCGGGTTGACAGCGACATTTGACTCTCCCGCCCCGCCGCAGAACGGCGCCCCCTCGCTCCGCGGGCGCTCGGCGCGCCTGAACTTTCGGCCATCGTTCCGGTGCTGAACGAGGCCGACAATCTNGCCCCTTTGGCGCCGCGGCTGGTGGCGGCTCTCGACAGGCTCGGGACGTTCGAGGTCATCTTCGTCGACGACGGGTCGTCCGACGCGACGATGAAGGTGATACGCGATCTCAACGCAGCGGATCCGAGGTTCCGTTGCGTGTCCCTCAGCCGCAATTTCGGCAAGGAGATCGCGATCGCCGCCGGTCTTGAACACTGCCGCGGCAAAGCCGCGATCATTCTCGACGCCGACCTCCAGCATCCGCCCGAGATGATCGCCAAGTTCGTCGAGCTTTGGCGCGCGGGTTACGAAAACGTCTATGGCCAACGCGTCGACCGCGCCGGCGACAGCAGATTGAGACAAGCCTTGACGGAGCGCTTCTACCATCTGTTCCGCGCCTTTGGCGAAACGCCGCTGCCGCCGGGCGCCGGCGACTTTCGATTGCTGGACCGCAAGGCCGTCGACGCGCTCAACGCGATGCCGGAGCGCNNGCGCTTCTCGAAGGGGCTCTACGCCTGGATCGGCTTCAAATCGATCGGCGTGCCGTTCGAGGTGGCCGAACGCGCGCACGGGCAATCGAAATTCAGCTATCGCAAACTCACCGCCTTCGCGATGGACGGTCTGACCTCTTTCTCCACCCTGCCCCTGAAAGTGTGGACCTATGTCGGGGTGATGATCTCGATGTTCGCGCTGGTGGGCGCCATCTACTTTCTGCTCGAATACATCCTGCACGGAGCGCAGACGCCTGGCTTCGCCTCGCTGATCGTCTCGATCATGCTGCTTTCAGGCGTGCAACTTCTTTCCCTCGGCGTGCTGGGCGACTATATCGGGCGCATCTTCGCGGAGGTGAAGCGCCGGCCGCTCTACGTGGTGGGCGAACGGGTCGGGCTCGACGACGCGCCAGAACGCCGTCGCGCGCCGGCGCCGTGACGTAAGCGCCTCGATGTAAGAGCCTGCTCTCCGTCGGATTGTTCACGCTGCTGTCGCGTGCGACAGGGTTNTTCCGCGACGTCATGCTGGCGCGGATGCTGGGCGCTGGCTTGCTCGCCGACGCTTTCGTCGTCGCCTTTCGACTGCCCAATCACTTCCGCGCGATCTTCGGCGAAGGCGCGTTCAACGCAGCCTTCGTGCCAAGCTACGCCAGAACGCTCGAACAGGACGGCGAAGGCGCGGCGCGGCGTTTCGCCGGAGACGTGCACGCGTTGCTCCTCATCTCGCAAATCGCCGTTTTGGCGCTGGCTTGGGCGTTCACGCCGCAACTCGTTGGGCTGCTCGCGCCAGGGTTTTCCGAGAATCCCGACAAATTCGCGCTGACGGTGACGCTGACGCGCATCACCTTNCCCTATCTGATGTGCGTCGTGCTGGTCACGCTGCATTCGGGCGTTCTGAACGCGCGGCGCAAGTTCGCCGCGGCGGCGGCCGCGCCTGTGTTGCTGAACGTCGCGATGATCGCGGCCCTGTCGGCTGCGTTCCTTTTTCCTAACGCAGGATATGCGGCGGCCTATGGCGTGCTGGCCGCCGGCGTTCTGGAGCTGGCGCTGGTGGCGGGCGCCGCCCATCGCGCCGGCGCGCTCGCGCCGATCGTCAAACCGCGATGGTCGCCGCAGGTGAAGCGCTTCTTCACCGTGCTGGCGCCTGCCGTGATCGGGTCGGCCGGCGTGCAGATCGCGATCTTCGCCGACACGATCATCGGCTCGCTGCTGCCGACCGGCGGGCCCTCGTCGATCTACTACGCCGATCGCATCTACCAGCTCCCGGTCGGCGTGCTGGGCGTGGCGGCGGGCACGGTGCTGCTGCCGGAGATGAGCCGACGCATCGCCGGCGGCGACGAGGGCGGCGCGCACCATGCGCAAAACCGGACGATGGCGCTGACCATCGCGCTCGCCGCGCCGTTTCTGGTCGCCTTCCTGACGATCGCCGATCTGATCATGGCGGGCGTGTTCGCGCATGGCGCCTTCTCGCGCGGCGACGCCAACGCCTCGGCCGCGGTGCTGGCGGCCTATGGCTTCGGCTTGCCGGCGGTGCTGCTGATCCGCTCGGCGGTGGCGAGCTTCCANGCTCGCGGCGACACCACGACGCCGATGCTGGTGTCTTTGTCGGCGGTCGCGCTCAACGTCGCCTTGAAGGCCGCCTTGTGGAGGGAGCACGGAGCGCCGGCGCTTGCGGCGGCGACCGCGGCGGGCGCATGGATCAACGTCTCGTTTCTCTATGCGCTCGCGCTGTGGCGGGGTGGNACCGATCCTGACGCGACGCTGACCAAAGCGACGCTCGGAGCGACTCTGGCGGGGATCGCGCTCGCCGCCTTCGCTGTGCTTGCGCGAGGGCCGGTCGTCGCCTTCGGCGCGCGTTTCGGGCATTGGGCGAGCGTGTTCGACCTCGTGGCGCTGGGCCTGGCGGGCGGCGCGCTCTACGCCGCGCTGATGGTGGTCGCGCTGAGAGCCCTGGGCGCGCCGCTCGGCTTGATGAAGCCAAGGCGTCGCTAGATGACCTCCCCGTCGCGCAGCGCCTTGCGCCGAGGCGGCGGGGATTTTCCGCGAGGGCGCCTTAGACGAGCGGCGCGGCCCGTCCCTTATGCGCGTAGTCCCAATACAGCTCCTTCGCGCGACGGGCGAAGGGGCCGGGTTGCAGCTCGCGCCCGTCGATGCGCGTGCAAGGCAGAATTTTCGACGCGTTGCCGGAGGTGAAAATCTCGTCGGCGTCGAGAAAATCGCGATAGGTCAACGGGCGTTCCTCCACGGCGACGCCCGCCTCGCGCAAGAGCTTGAGCGTGCGGCGGCGCGTGACGCCATTGAGGAAGGCGCCCGAGACGGCGGGCGTCGCGACGACGCCGTTTTTCGCCAACCAAATGTTCGATGTGGCGGTCTCGGCGACGTTGCCGAGCATATCGAGCATCACTGCGTTGTCGAAGCCGCGCTCTCTGGCGTCGACAAGCGCGCGGGCGCTGTTGGGGTAGAGGCAGCCGGCCTTGGCGTTGACCGGCATGACTTCGAGCGAGGGCCGGCGGAAAGGCGAAAGCGTCAGAGAGAAGCCGGCGCCGGCGGGCGGCATCGGGCTCTCGTAGAGACAAACGAGAAAGCGCGTCGAAGCGGGATCGACGGCGACCTGCGTCGCGCCGCCCTGCTCGCCCCAATACATCGGACGGATATAAATCGCAGTTCCGGGCGCGAATTTCTTGACGCCTTCCAGCGCGATCTCGACGATCTCGCCCGCCTGACGCAGCGCCTTGAGGCCGATCGCCTCGGCGGAGCGGTTGAGACGCGCGCAATGATGGTCGAGATCGGGCGTCACGCCCTCGAAGGCGCGCGAACCGTCGAACACGGTCGAGCACAGCCAAAACGCGTGGCTGCGCGGGCCGATCAACGCCGGGTTTCCCTCCCGCCAGACGCCGTCGACAAAGGTCCATGTTTGGGAAAATTCGGCCATGCGGGTCTCCATTCGCTCGCCGCATTGGAACTGCGCGGGCCAAGCGTCGTCAACGTGCGTCCACGCGACCCTCCCTGCGCGCCCTTAGGGTTAAGGATCGGTTCATCGCGACTTCGAGACGGAACCGCTGCAACATCCGCCTATTGAGGTGCCGTACATGTCTCTTCACGAAAGATCTCTCGCCGCGAACGCCAACCCACAGGCCGCCGAACGGCGCGCGGAGCGGCGATCCCGCTGCTTCATCCAGGGACGGATACAGTTTCCCGATCGGGCGCGCACGCTTGACGTGACGATCCGCAATCTTGGCGACCACGGAGCGTTGCTGGAGGCCGAAGGTCTCGATCGGCTGCCGAGCCAATTCGCCTTGACGTTGACCGCGCGCGCCGTGACGCGACATGCGCAGCTGCGCTGGTCGAACTTCGGCCATGCAGGCGTCGCGCTGCGCGCGGCCGAAACCGCGCCCTAAGCCTCGCAGCGGCTCGCGCGGCCGAGGCGCTGCCGCTCGGCTGAAGAAGCGGAGCCGCGTCGGGTGTCCGTCACGTCGACACGGCCGCAGCCAGCGCGCCGTCCGGCAGGCCAAAACCATCCCGCCGTCACAGCGCGCGAGACCCGCGCTCGCCGGCGGGGCCCAGCGTCCGCGGCTTCAGTTCGAGAGCGCCGCCAGAATGCGGGCCCAGCTGCGCGCGCCTTTGCGAAAGGACGACAGCTCGTATTTCTCATTGGGCGAGTGAACCCTGTCGTCGTCGAGACCGAAGCCGACAAGCAATGCGTCCATGCCAAGCTCGCGCTTGAAATCGCCGACGATCGGTATCGAGCCGCCGCAGCCGGCCACGACGGGCTCGACGCCCCATTCCTGCGCGAGCGCCCGTCGCGCGCGCGTCAGCGCCTCGGAGGAAAACGGCAGAGCCAGCGCCGGCGACGCGCCGTGCGGGGTGAATTCGGCCTCGCAATCGACCGGCAGACGCGCGCGGACAAAGTCGCGGAAGGCCGCCAAGATCTTCTCCGGATTTTGCTTTCCGACCAGACGGAAGGAGAACTTGGCGTTGGCTTCGGCCGGCAACACCGTTTTCGAGCCGGCCANGGTGTAGCCGCCCCAGATGCCGTTGACGTCGCATGTGGGGCGCGACCAGACCATTTCGAGGGCGCTGCGCCCCTTTTCGCCCGCCGGCGCGGAAAGGCCGACTTCTCCGAGAANACTTTTCGGATCGAAATCGAGCGCGCTCCATTGCTCCGCGACGTCTTTGGGCAGCTCCTCGACGCCGTCATAGAAGTCCGGAACCGTGACGCGGCCATCGGCGTCGTGCAGGTCGGCGACAATCTTCGCCAGCACGCGGATCGGGTTCATGGCCGCGCCGCCATACATGCCCGAATGCAGATCACGATCGGCGGCCTTGATCTTGACCTCGTCGAGCACAAGGCCGCGCAGCATGGTTGTGATCGCCGGCGTTTTATGATCCCACATGCCGGTGTCGCACACGAGCATCAGGTCGGCCTTCGNCTCCCTGGCGTTCTCGGCCATGAATTTCGGCAACGATCTGGAGCCGGATTCCTCCTCGCCCTCGANAAGAATCGAGATGTCGCAAGGCAAGTCGCCAGTCTCGCGGAAGGCGCGAACAGCCTCGACGAAGGTCATCAACTGACCTTTGTCGTCGGCTGCGCCGCGGCCGAAAATCTGCTTGCCGTGCGGGCCGTCGACGATCTTGGGTTCAAAAGCCGGGGACGTCCACAGCCNCGCCGGATCGGCCGGCTGCACGTCGTAGTGCCCGTAAAACAGCACATGCGGGACGTCGCGGCGCTTCGACTTCGCGTGGCCGAGCACCATCGGATGGCCGATGGTTTCGCGCACGGAGGCGTCGAAACCGATGGCCTTCAATTCAGCCGCGCACCACTCGGCGGCGCGCCTGCACTCCGCCTTGTAGGCCGGGTCGGCGGAGATCGACGGGATGCGGATCAGATCGAACAGGCGCGTCAGCGCCGCGTCGGCGTTGACGTCGATTTTCGCCAGGACGGCCTCGATGGCGGACATAAGCGTGCTCCCGTGCGATGGCGCTTAAAAACAGGATTATTTATTGCCGAGGATGCCGCCGAGCGCGCCGCGCAGCACCGCCCTGGCGATCTGCGTGCCGACGGACCGGGCGGCCGACCGAACGGCGGATTTCACGGCGATCTCGATCGCGCCTTGGCTGGAGCGTCCCTTGCCTTTGCCGCCCTGATGGCCGCCCAGCGCGTCCTTGGCGGCGTCGGCGATGGTGTCGAGCCAGCCGCCGCCGGCGCCGGCGTCGGCCTGCGNCCGGGGCGGCGCGGCGGAGCCGTCGGCCTGCCGCGCCGGCGGGCCAGCGACCCAGGCGTTGCCGCGCTTCTGAAGAATTTCGTAGGCCGATTCCCGGTCGACCGCCTGTTCATATTTGCCGCGCAACTCGCTGCCCAGCACAACCGCCTTGCGCTCGATGTCGGTGACCGGCCCGACCCGAGCGGACGGCGGCGCGATCAGCGTGCGCTGGACCATTTGCGGGACGCCCTTGCCTTCGAGCATCGAGACCAGCGCCTCGCCCACCGCCAGCTCCGTGATGGCGCGGGCGGTGTCAATCTTGGGGTTTGGCCGGAAGGTTTCGGCCGCCGCCTTGACCGCCTTCTGATCGCGCGGCGTGAAGGCGCGCAAGGCGTGCTGCACGCGGTTGCCGAGCTGGCCGAGCACGATCTCGGGCACGTCGAGCGGGTTCTGGGTGACGAAATAGACGCCCACCCNCTTCGATCGGATCAGGCGCACGACCTGCTGAATGGCGTCCATCAACGGCTTCGGCGCGGCGTCGAAGAGCAAATGCGCCTCATCGAAGAAGAAGACGAGCTTGGGCTTGTCGAGGTCGCCGACCTCCGGCAACGCCTCGAACAGCTGCGAGAGCATCCACAACAAGAACGTCGCGTAGAGGCGCGGGCTGCGCATCAGGCGATCGGCCGCGAGGATGTTGATGACGCCGCGGCCGTTCCTGTCGGTGCGCAGAAAATCGTTGATGTCGAGCGCCGGCTCGCCGAAAAACTTGGCCGCACCCTGATTTTCGAGCGTCAGCAGGTTGCGCTGGATCGCCCCGACGGTGGCCGGCGAAACGTTGCCGTAAGTGGTTTGCAGCTTGGCGGCGTTGTCGGCCACATATTGCAGGAGCTGGCGCAGGTCCTTGAGATCGAGCAGCANAAGCCCCTGCTCGTCGGCGACGCGGAAGACGATGTTGAGGACGCCCTCCTGCACGTCGTTGAGTTCGAGCAGCCGGGCGGTCAAGAGCGGCCCCATCTCCGCGATGGTGGCGCGCACGGGATGGCCCTGTTCGCCGAAAAGATCCCAGAACACGACCGGAAAGGCGTCGGCCCGGTATTGCAGGCCGATTTCCTGCGTCCGCTTGACGAAAGGCGGCTTGGCGTCGCCCATCGCCGCGACGCCGGAGAGATCGCCCTTGATGTCCGACGCGAAGACGCTGACGCCGGCGTTCGAGAACCCCTCCGCCAGGGTTTGCAGGGTCACCGTCTTGCCGGTGCCGGTGGCGCCGGTGACGAGGCCATGACGATTGGCGAGCGCCAGCGTCAGATATTCGTATTGCTCGGCCTTGCCGACGAGAATTTTGCCCGGTTCGGTGCGCGGATCGGCCATCGTCACGTCCTGAAAAGCAAGAAGCGGGGCCGTCGAGTCGCCGCCGCGCGGATGGCGTCGTTCTACCGCGCGCCGGCGCGCAGGGCTAGCGCGAGCGGCTTGCAATTCCCTGCGCGCGTCCGACATATGCGCCGCCGCGCGCCGTCTTCGCGCGCTTGAAGGAGCCATTTCATGGACGAACTGATTTCGCGCGTCGCCGCCGCGGCGGGGATCGACGCCGGCGTCGCGCGCAGCGCGGTCGGCATCATTCTGGGCTTTTTGCGCAAGGAATCCGACGCGCCGGAGGTCGAGCAGCTGATCGGCGCCCTGCCCGGCGCCGAGGCGGCGATCGCGGAGCAGGCCGACGCCAAGGCAGGCGGGCTGCTCGGCGGCCTCGCCGGCATGATGGGCGGCGGCGGCGTGATGGGGCTGGCCGGCCGCTCTCCTCGGCAGGCCTGGGCATGACCGAGATGCAGAGCGTGGGCAAGGAGCTGTTCGCCTTCGCTCGCGAGAAGGCCGGCGAGGACG
This sequence comes from Rhodoblastus sp., assembly GCA_013693735.1. GTDB lineage: Bacteria > Pseudomonadota > Alphaproteobacteria > Rhizobiales > Beijerinckiaceae. The sequence goes on from CP059255.1 coordinate 2,923,759, forward strand.
TGGTCGGCCAGGTCGCGGCCTCGATCCGGGGCTTGGGCAGTTCGCCCAAGCGCCAGGGTCACTCGTAGACAATTCGATGGCGAGCCTCGCGCGAGGCTCGCCGTTTCATGTCTCGCAGCTTCACGACCTCGCGCGCCGGCGAGCGGCGCCGCTTTCGCTTCTTGCGGCCTCGCGCGCCGGCGAGCGGCGGCGCTTTCGTTTCTTGCGACCTCGCGCGCCGGCGAGCGGCGCCGCGATTGTTCACTGACGGCGGCAGCGCCACACGAAACGACGCCGTTCGCGTCCGGCCAACCCTCGGCGTCGGCCTGGCGATGGCAGGCGTCCGCGCGGGCGTGGCGACGCATGCGACGCTCGGCGCGCGCCTGGCGGCGCTCGGCCCGGGCCTGCTCGCGAGCCTGCCGGGGCGTTTGCTGCAACGCAGACGGCGCTCCTGCCGGCGGGTTGAGCTTCGGATTGACGACGAAGGGCGGCGGCGGCGGCGGCCATTGCGCCGCCGCCGGTCCAGCGACGAGGCAGGCCGCGATGGCGGCGGCGAACAGATGTTTCAAATTCATGGGGCTCTCCTCCCGGCGCATAGGCTCGACATGTCCGGACCCTCATCGAGCCTCGGAGCCGCGCCTGTCACGCGTCGACTGTAGAAACGCCGGACGCGAATGTCTCACTGGCGAATGGCCGCAGGGCGTCGCGCGCTTGGCGCTGGGCCAACAGCCAAAAGGCGCGTGGCGCCGCAGCAAAAATGCTCCTAAAGAGAGGCCGACGCCCGTTGGAGGAAGACATGACCTTGCTCGCCGATCTCGCCCTGTCGCAGACCTTTCCCGGCGCCAGCGACGAGCAATGGCGCAAGGCGGTCGAGGCCGCGCTGAAGGGCGGCGCGTTCGAAAAGCTGATCTCCAAAACCGCCGACGGCATCGCCATCCAGCCGCTTTACGCGCCCGCCAGTCACGACGCCGTGACCGCGCGCGGGGCGGCCGGCGCGTGGACCGTGATGCAGTCGATCGACCATCCCGATCCCGCCGCCGCCGACGCGCAGGCGCTGGAGGATCTGAACGGCGGCGCGAGCGGGTTGACGCTGCGCATCGCCGGCGCGCCGACCGCGCGCGGCTTCGGCCTGAAGGCCGACACGGCCGACGCGCTCGACAAAGCGCTCGCCAATGTGCGGCTTGACTGGATCGCGCTGCGCGTCGACGCGGGCGCGAAGGCGACGGCGACCGCCGCCCTGCTGGCCGAAATCGTCGCCCGCCGCGGGCTTGACGCCGGCAAGCTGACGATCGACTTCGGCGTCGATCCGATCTCCGATCTGGCGCGCGCCGGCGGCGCGGGCGACGCCGGCGCGATGGCGGCGAGCCTCGCCGACACGGCGAAGGCGCTGGCGGCCAAGGGCTTCAAGGGCCGCGTCGCGATGGCGGACGGGCGGGCCTGGCACGAGGCGGGCGCGAGCGAGGGCGAGGANGCCGCCTGCGTGCTGGCGAGCGCGGTCGAGACGCTGCGGCTGTTCGAAAAGGGCGGGCTGTCGCTTGAGGCGGCGCGCGACCAGATGGCGTTTCTGTTGACGGCCGACGCCGACGAATTTCTGACCCTCGCCAAGTTCCGCGCCCTGCGGCGGCTCTGGGCGCGCGTCGAACAGGCCTCCGGCGTCGCGCCGAAGCCGATNCGTCTGCATGGCGAGACCGCGTGGCGGATGACGACGCGGCGCGACCCGTGGGTGAACCTGCTGCGCGCCACCGTGGCGGTGTTCTCCGCCGGGCTCGGCGGCGCGGACGCCGTCACCGTGCTGCCCTTCACCGCCGCGCTCGGCCTGCCCGACGCGCATGCGCGGCGCATGGCGCGCAACACGCAGCTTATTCTGCTCGAAGAATCGAACCTGTCGCGCGTCGTCGACCCGGCGGCCGGCGCGGGCGGCTTCGCCGCGCTGACCGATCAGCTTTGCGAAAAGGCGTGGGCCGGTTTTCAGGAGATCGAGCGCGAGGGCGGCCTTCTCGCCTCGCTGGCGGCGGGCAAGATTCAGGCGCGCGTCGCGGCGGCGGCGGCCGAGCGCGCCAAGGCGATCGCGCGGCGCAAGCTGCCGCTGACGGGCGCGAGCGAATTCCCCAACGTGCACGAGGCGAAGGTCGACGTGCTGCCGGTCGCGCCGACCCCGNNCGCGGCGCCGGGCGCGGGCGCCCTGCCCTCGCGTCGCGACGCCGAAGCCTTCGAAGCGCTGCGCGATCAGGCGGACGCGCGCGGCGCGCGGCCGAAGGTGTTTCTCGCCAATCTCGGCCCCGTCGCCGCCTTCACGGCGCGCGCCACCTTCGCCAAGAACTTCTTCGAGGCGGGCGGCGTCGAGGCGCTCGGCAATGACGGCTTCGCCTCGCAGGACGCGATGGTCGCGGCGTTCAAGGCGTCGGGCGCGAAGCTCGCCTGCCTGTGCTCGTCGGACGCCGTTTACGCCGAACAGGCGCCGGCCGCCGCCAAGGCGTTGAAGGAAGCGGGCGCGAGCGTCTATCTGGCGGGCCGGCCGGGCGAGCTGGAGGCGGCTTTGAAAGAGGCCGGCGTCAACGGCTACGTCTTCGTCGGCGCGGATGTGCTGGCGACGCTGAAGGAGGCTTTGGCGAAGGCGTAGAACTATGGCGATCCTGAACATCTCGACGGCGGCGATCAAGGACGCCGACGCCTTTCGCGACTATGTCGCGCGCGCGGCCGTGCTGCTGCAAGCGCAAGGCGTGGAGATTCTGGCGCGCGGACGATATGTCGAAACGCTGCGCGGCGCGCGGCCCGGAGATCATATCGTCGCGGCGTTCCGTTTTCGTGACCGGGACGCGGTGGCGCGCTTCTACGAGAGCGACGACTATGCGCCGCTTGTCGCCTTGCGGGATAAAGCGTGCGAGATGACCATTCAGCTCTACGAAGAATGAGTTCGCCGGCGGCCACGCCGAACGAGGCGGGCGCGCCTTTTTCGCGGTGCGTCCACGCCGCCGAAGCGCAATGCGCATTCAATAAAAGCCCGACCATCCGGGTCGGGCTTGGCGTCGCGACAAGGCGCCGGCGCGTTGGTCGCTCGCCCTCCGCGCTTGCGGCGCAGAGGGCGCCACGATCAGTGATGGACCTCCATTTTCGAGGTCTTCTTCGTGTCGGGCAGCGAAATATAAACGCACAGAGAGATGAAGATGCAGGCCGTCGCATACCAGTAGAACCAATCTTCGTGGCCCTGGAGCTTGAAGAACTGGGCGACGGAATCGACGGTTCCGCCGAACAGCGCGACCGTCAGCGCGTAAGGCACGCCGACGCCGAGCGCGCGCACCGAGGTCGGGAACATCTCCGCCTTGATGACCGCGGTGATCGAGGTGTAGCCCGAAACGATCGCCCAGGCCGCCGCGATCAGCAGGAACGCGACGAAGGGGCTCTTGGTCGTCTGCAAGGTCGACAGCAGCGGATAGGTGCACAGCGTGCCCATCACGCCGAACCAGATCAGCAGCGGCTTGCGGCCGATCTTGTCGGAGATGGCGCCGTAGGTGGGTTGCAGGATCAGCGCGACGAGCAGCGAGGCGAGCGTCACCATCGTCGTTTGCTGATCGGTCAGCTTGACCGACAGCTTCAGGAACTTCTGCATGTAAGTCGTATAGGTATAAAACGCCGAGGTGCCGCCGATGGTGACGCCGACGACCAGCAACAGCGCCTTCCAGTGCTTCAGTATCTCGCGCATCGGCGCGTGTTCCTTGGCGGTCGCGCCGGCGGCGTGGAAGTGCTCGGTCTCGTGCATGTCCTTGCGCATGAACATCGCATAGACCGCGAGCAACGCGCCGATCACGAAGGGGATGCGCCAGCCCCAGTCCTTCAATTGCGCGTCCGTGAGAAAGACGTTTTGCAGGATCAACAGCAGCAGGATCGCGCAAACCTGCCCGCCGATCAGCGTGACATACCACACGCCCGAATAGAAGCCGCGGCGATGCGGCTCGGAAATCTCGGCCAGATAGGTGGCGCTGGCGCCGTATTCGCCGCCCTGGCTGATGCCTTGCAGCACGCGCGCGAGGGTGAGCATGATCGGCGCGGCGACGCCGATGGTGTAGGCTGTCGGCGTCAGCGCGATGATGCCCGAGCCGAAGCACATCAGCAGCACCGACATCATCAGCGAGATGCGGCGGCCGTATTTGTCGGCGAGCCAGCCGAACACGACGCCGCCGAGCGGGCGCAGGATGAAGCCGAGCGCGAAGACCAGCGAAGCGAGAAACTGCTGCACCGCCGGCTCGACGCCGACGAAGAAGCTCGGCGCGAAATAGAGCTGGAAGGCGGCGAAGGCGTAGACGTCGAACCATTCGATGAGATTGCCCATCGAGCCGACGAGGATCGCTTTCACGCGCTCGGCGGTGGTCAGCGGCGCGCGCGGAAGGTCCGCGGCTTGAGCCGCCGTAGTCAGGCTCGCAGTCATTTCGATCCTCCGCGCGCGTCGAGCGTTCGAGACGCGTCATTTTCATTCGGCCATAGGCGCGCGGGAGGTTTTCCGGTGGAGGAAGGCGTCGCCGCGCGTCTCAGCCGCGGCAGACTAGGAGCGTCCGCGGCACGCCGCAAGCGATCAAAGGCTTCGCGACGGGCGCGCGAGCGAATTTCGCCGCGACGCCCGCCAATCATTCCGCGCCGCGGAAACGAGCGGCGTGAGCGATCACTCCGCCGCGACCTTGGGGCCGTAGCCGAGTCGCTTGTTGAGATCGCGCAGCAGGTTTTCGGCGGCCTCGGCGATCACGGTTCCGGGCGNGAAGATCGCGCTGGCGCCGGCCTTGTAGACCTCTTCGAAATCCTGCGGCGGGATGACGCCGCCGACGACGATCATGATGTCGGGGCGGCCTTGCGCCTCCAGCGCCTTTTTCACTTCGGGCACCAGCGTCAGATGTCCCGCCGCCAGCGAGGACACGCCGATGACGTGCACGTCGTTCTCCACCGCCTGACGGGCGGCTTCCTCGGNGGTCGCGAACAGGGGCCCGATGTCGACGTCGAAGCCGAGATCGGCGAAGGCGGAGGCGATGACCTTCTGGCCGCGGTCGTGTCCGTCCTGGCCGACCTTGGCGACGAGGATGCGCGGACGGCGGCCGTCGTTCTCCTCGAACTCGGCGGTCATCTTCTGCACGCGGTTGACGAGCTTGTTCTCCACGCCGGCCTCACGCTTGTAGACGCCCGAGATGGTGCGGATTTCGGCGCGGTGGCGGCCGAACACCTTTTCCAGCGCGTCGGAAATCTCGCCGACCGTCGCCTTGACGCGGGCGGCGTCGATGGCGAGGGCGAGCAGATTGCCGTTTCCTGGCGCCTTNNCGGTCAGCGCGGTCAGCGCCGCCTCGACGGCCTTGGGGTCGCGCTCGGCGCGCAGGCGCTTGAGCTTCTCGATCTGCTGGGCGCGCACGGCGGCGTTGTCGACCTTGAGGACGTCGATCGGCTTCTCGTCATCGGGCTTGAACTTGTTGACGCCGATCACCGACTGCACGCCCGAGTCGATGCGCGCCTGCGTGCGGGCGGCGGCCTCCTCGATGCGCAGCTTGGGAATGCCGGCCTCGATGGCCTTGGCCATGCCGCCGAGTTTCTCGACCTCCTGAATATGCTCCCACGCCTTCTGCGCGAGTTCGGCGGTGAGGCGCTCGACGTAGTAGCTGCCGCCCCACGGGTCGATGATGCGCGTCGTGCCCGATTCCTGTTGCAGGAAAAGCTGGGTGTTGCGGGCGATGCGCGCGGAAANATCGGTCGGCAGCGCCAGCGCTTCGTCGAGCGCGTTGGTGTGGAGCGACTGGGTGTGCCNCTGCGTCGCCGCCATCGCCTCGATCTGGGTGCGGATGACGTTGTTGAACACGTCCTGCGCGGTGAGCGACCAGCCCGACGTCTGCGAATGCGTGCGCAGCGGCAGCGACTTCGGGCTCTTGGGATCGAAGCCCTTGACCAGCTTCGCCCAGAGCAGGCGCGCGGCGCGCAGCTTGGCGACCTCCATGAAGAAGTTCATGCCGATCGCCCAGAAGAAGGACAGGCGCGGCGCGAATTTGTCGACGTCGAGACCGGCGGCGACGCCGGCGCGGATATATTCGACGCCGTCGGCGAGCGTGTAGGCGAGTTCGAGATCCTGCGTCGCGCCGGCCTCCTGCATGTGATAGCCGGAGATCGAGATCGAGTTGAATTTCGGCATCTTCTGCGAGGTGTAGGCGAAGATGTCCGAGATGATGCGCATCGAGGGCGCGGGCGGATAGATGTAGGTGTTGCGGACCATGAACTCTTTCAGAATGTCGTTCTGAATGGTCCCGGACAGCTNTTCGGGCGGCACGCCCTGCTCTTCCGCCGCGACGACGTAGAGCGCCAGAACCGGCAACACCGCGCCGTTCATGGTCATCGACACGGACATCTGGTCGAGCGGGATGCCCGAGAACAGCGTGCGCATGTCGTAGATCGAGTCGATGGCGACGCCCGCCATGCCGACGTCGCCGGCGACGCGGGGGTGATCGGAATCATAGCCGCGATGGGTCGCCAGATCGAAGGCGACGGAGAGGCCCTTCTGACCGGCGGCGAGGTTGCGACGATAGAAGGCGTTGGAATCCTCGGCGGTCGAGAAACCCGCGTATTGGCGCACTGTCCAGGGCTGGTTGACATACATCGTCGGATAGGGGCCGCGCAGATAGGGCGCGGTTCCGGGCTTGCTGTCGATCCAGTCGAGGCCGGCGAGGTCTTCGGGGCCGTAAACGCCCTTCACGTCGAGCCCTTCGGGCGTCTTCCAAAGGTCAGCCGAGGCGGCCGCGCCCGGCACGGGCGTCGGGGCGAAAGGGACGTCGGCGAAGTTGGGAAGGCGGGACATCGGGCGATCTCTCTGATGTTTCGCCTCGGATTTTAGCCCGGCCGCGCCGTCGCGCCAATCATGCAATGGTTTCAGCGATGGGGCATTCGGGCGCGGTCGGCGCTCAGGGTTCGCGCACCGTCGCCAGCACGAACATGCTGTGCGTCGAGGCCACCCCGGCCGTCGTCTGCACGCGCTCCAGCATGATGCGAGCGTAGGCGGCCATGTCGACGGCGACGATTTCGATCATGAGGTCGAAATCGCCGGAAAGGATCCAGACGCCGGTCACCTCCGCGATGGCGGCGAGCTTTCGGCAAGGACGGCGGCCGGCGTTTCCGGCGCGCGTCGGACGCTGACGAAGGCCCGCGCCCTGCCCGGCGGCGACAGGATCGACTGCGGCGTGATAGCCGCGGATCACGCCTTGCTCCTCCATCCGTCGCACGCGACGCGATATGGCGGAATGGGAGAGGCCGACGCGCGCCGCCAGATCGACGTTCGACAGGCGCGCGTCCATGCGCAACGCGTCGAGAATGCGTCGATCGAAATCGTCGAGGGTCATCGCGCAGGGCACATCGAAAGAGGTTTGCGCGGCAGGCCATCCAGCCGCGCGCAAACGACGATATTTTGCATTTAAAATCATCTGTCGCAAATTGTTTGATATTTTTCCCAAGATGCGCGGCAATCTTTCGATTTTTGGTCCGCGCCGATAGCTTGTCGACGAATTTCACCCGCAGGCGAGGCGCGCGATGTCCGGCAAAGATTACCGCTCCACCCATCTCGGCGATCATGCGCTTCACGACGAAACGATGATGCTGGGCTACGGCTACGACCCGGCCTTGTCGGAAGGCTCGGTCAAGCCGCCGATCTTCTCGACCTCGACCTTCTGCTTCCCGTCGGCCGAAGCCGGGCGCGAATTTTTCGACATCGTGTCGGGCCGTTCCAAGACCGCGCGCAACGACGCGGATGGCGGGTTGGTCTATTCGCGCTTCAACCATCCCAACGCTCAAATCGTCGAGGAGAGGCTGGCGCTGTTCGAGCGCGCTGACGCGGGAGCGGTGTTCTCGTCCGGCATGGCGGCCATCGCAACGACGGCGATGGCGCATTGCGCGCCGGGCGACGTGATCCTTTACAGCCAACCGCTTTACGGCGGCACGGATTCGCTGTTCAAAAAGGCGCTCGCGAAATTCGGCGTGACCGCGTCGCCGCTCTCGGACGCCACCGATCCGGCGGCGATGCGCGCGGACGCCGACGCCGCCCGAGCGCTCGGGCGCATCGCGCTGATTTTCCTCGAAACGCCCTCCAACCCGTTGGCGACTCTCGCCGATATCGGGGCGGCCGCGGCGGTCGCCGTGGACATCGGCAAGGCGCAAGCGCATCGACCGCTCGTCGCTGTCGACAACACGCTGCTGGGTCCGGTGCTGCAAAGCGCGATCCAGGCGGGCGCCGATCTGTCGATCTACTCNCTGACGAAATCCGTCGGCGGCCACAGCGATCTTGTCGCCGGAGGCGTCGTGGGGACGCGCGCGGCGGTGACGCCCATCCGCATGTTGCGTTCTCTGCTGGGCGGAAATCTCGATCCGAATTCGTGCTGGATGCTGGCGCGCTCGCTCGAAACCGTCACCCTGCGCATGGAGAAGGCGAGCGACAACGCCACGAAGGTCGCCGCCTTCCTCGCCGCGCATCCCAAGGTGAAAGCGGTCCACCATCCCTCGCTGCTGAAGGCGGGGAGCGCGCAGGCGCGCATCTTTCAGCGTCAGTGCAAGGGGCCAGGCTGTCTGATGGCGTTCGACGTCGGCGACCGGGCGAGCGCGTTCCGCGTTCTCGATCGCCTGCGCATCGCCAAGCTGGCGGTGAGCCTCGGCGGCACGGAGACCTTGGTGTGCCATCCCTCGACGACGGTGCATTCCGGCGTCGCGGAGGCCGAGCGGCTGGCGATCGGCGTCACCGAGGGCGTCGTCCGGCTTTCGGTCGGCATCGAGCATCCCGACGATCTGATCGCCGATTTCGCCCAGGCGTTGGGCTGATCGGGCCGGCGGGCTGCGGCGCAGCGCTTTTGCAGCCGAGCCGCAGGACGCCACGCGCCGAACAAGCGCCGCAAAGAGGCCGCGCCGTCACCTTCAAACGCTCGTTTGATCGCCGTCATCGCCGTCAAATCTCTCCCTGCGCCTCCGGGACGGGGCGTGCGGGGACAAGGCATGACGGTACGGCTCTTTACGCCCAGACAGTTGCTTCGCGCCGCGCTGACGGCGGCGATCGCCCTTTCCGTCGGGCTTGCGGCGTTCGGACAGGGCGTCGCGTCCGCCAAGGCGCGACCTGACGCGGCGCGGTCTGTGGATCGCCTCGAAAACGCCCGTTTTCGTTAAGGCCAGCTTAACCGCCAGCGCGCCTTCTAGGCCCGCGGCCGAAGCCGGCGACGCGGGACTCGCTCGGCCCGCGCGCGACTTCCGACAACCAGCCTGCGTTCCTCGTCGGGACGTGACGATACGAGGTTCGACATGAATTTTCGCGTGATGTTGCGTGTGATGATCGCCGCGGCGATCGGGTTCGGCATCGGCATGGCCGCGCAGGCCAAGAGCACTCCAGCCGCCGCCGCGCATGAGCCGCCGGCGAAGATCGCGGCGCCGGCGCGCTGAAACAGAAGGCGGTCGCGGAAGGCCGCTATCTGTTGTGATCGCTCGATCTTCCCCATCCGCGTCGGATCATCGCTTGGGATCGGCCTTGCGGAAGAGGAGAATTGCGCCGCGTGCGCGAGCGCTGTTCGCAATGGTCGGCGATACGTCGGCAAATCGCCATCAACCCGCGCGGCGGCGCCAAGCGCTCAGCCCGGACTCGCGCACGGCTCGGCGCGACAGCGCTTGCTGGCGCGCCGCGGAGGCGCTCGGCGCACAGGCCGCGTCGCCTGCCTCCGAGCGCCGGACGGCGCGGCGAGACGCTGTCCCAACGAGTCGGGCGCCCTGGCCGGCGTGATCGTCCATCTTCGAATCACGATGTCGCCGAAGCCGATCGCCGACAGGGGACGGAGAGCGCCCCGCTCTCGCTTTTCAATCGTTCGCGAGCCGCCGCGACGGCTTTGCTTGCAGCCTGAACAAATGCGCCTCACGCCGGCTCGAAGGTCAGCGCGACGCCGTTGATGCAATAGCGCAACCCCGTCGGCGGCGGCCCGTCCGGGAACACATGGCCAAGATGCGAGCCGCATCGGGCGCAATGCACTTCGGTGCGCGTCATTCCCCAGGATCGATCGACCGACTCCTCCACCGCGCCCGGCTCAGGGTCGTNGAAGCTCGGCCAGCCCGTCCCGCTTTCGAATTTGTCGCCGCCGACGAACAAAGGCTGCGCGCAGCCCGCGCAAGAGAACACGCCGGCCCGCTTCTCCGCCAATAGCGCGCACGAGCCCGGTCGCTCGGTGCCGTGGCCGCGCATGACGTCATATTGCGCCGGCGACAACTTCGCCCGCCACTCCGCGTCGGTCAGTTCGAACGGAAAACGTTTGCTCTGCATCGCGCCCCTCCCGGTCTCGGGCGTTGAGATAGGGCGGCTCATGGCGGCCGCAAGATCAGAGCGCGGGAACCGGGATCTGAGCAGAGGCCTTCTCCGGCGGCGGCAGCGCCGAGGCCTCGATGGCCGGACGCGCGGCGATTGGCTCGGGGCGCTGCCCAATGATCGCCTGCGCCGTCGCCTCGCCGACGCGGGGTTCGGCCAGACGCGCGCCAATGGAGCGCACGACCTGCGGCGTCTCCGCGAAAGCGCCGTGGCGGATGACGCCGGAGGCCTGATCGGTGATGTCGCACACTTTGACGCCCATGCCTTCGAGGGCCTGTCGCACGGTCGCGTCCTTCAGGTCGACGGCGCCGAGTCGGGAGCGGCCCGAAAGCGTCGAGGAGAGGCCGAGCGCGCGGTCGTTGGTGGTCGAAAACACCGACACGCGGGCGCCGGGAAGACGCGCCATCTGTTGCTGAAACACGCCGAGATCGAGATCGGGCGCGGCCAGCATCACTTCGCCGAGATGACCCCCAAGCGTCGGATCGCCGGAAATGGCGATCTGGCGCAGCGTCTCCATCGCAAGCCAGGTGCCCATCGAATGAGCCAACACGTGCACGCGACCGACATCGGGCACATTCGCGAGACCGCGGATCACGGCTTCGAGGGAGTCTCGCGAGGCGGTGGCGATCTCACGGTCGCCGCCATAGGACAGAAAATCGCGCTTCGAGGGCCAGGAGAACACCACCGGCACGCCGCCGAAATCGGAATCCGCGACGATCTGGGTCAGGCGAAGGCGCGCGTCGTTCAAGCTGTTGTTGAAGCCGTGGACGAACAGAAGCACGTCTCGGCTCGCGCCCACGCGACCCGACAGATTCATGGCGAGTTGCGCGAAAAACTCGTCCCGTTCGAGCGACGTGCGGTTTTGCAGGTTGAAGTGCCGGCGCGGATCGGGCGCGCCCCAATTGGGTTGTTCGATCACGCCGGCGCGATGGCCCGGCGGCACGGTCACGACATTGAAGGCGAATTTGGTCGGACCGATGGATTCGGCGAGCGCGCCCTTTTCGGCCTGCCTGGTCGAGGCGACGAAGAGCTGCACCGGCCGCGGCGCTCCCGACGGCGTGGCGAGCAAGCCGCCAGCCGTCGAAACGTTGGTCACGACGCTTGACCCCACCGCCGCGACGTCGGGCACGCAGGCCGCCAGCGACAGCGCCGCCAGCGGCGCGAGCCATGCTCTCGCGCGAAATTCGCTCCCACCACGTTCCGCGGTCGCCGCCATCCGTTCGCCTGTCACTCGCTCGCTTTCGTCGCCGTCGCCCATGACGCCCAAAGCGGGCGAAAATCCGACTCGCGCCCGAGGTGGCGCCTGCGTTGCGCGCGACGCGGGGCGACGAAAAGGCCGCGCCCAAAGGACGCGGCCATGCGCAAACTGCGCCCGAGCGCTTAACGCGACGTTAACGGGTCACTTCACCGCGGCGGCGTACATCTCCGCGACATATTCCCAGTTGACCAACTCGTTGACGAAGGCCTTGAGGTAATCGGGACGGCGGTTTCTGTAGTCGATGTAGTAGGAATGCTCCCAAACGTCGACGCCGAGAATCGGTTTGCCGCCGTGAACCAGCGGGTTCTCGCCATTGGGCGTTTTGGCGACGCCGATCTTGCCGTCGCGCACTTCCAGCCAAGCCCAGCCCGATCCGAATTGACCGACGCCGGCCGCCACGAAATCTTCCTTCATTTTGTCGACCGATCCGAAGGCGTCCTTGACGGCCTTCTCCAGCTCGCCCGGCAGCGCCCCGCCGCCCTTCGGCTTCATCCACCGCCAGAAATGAATGTGGTTGTAGTGCTGCCCGGCGTTGTTGAAGAGCGGCGCGTTCTTGCCGTAAGAGCCCTTGACGACCTCCTCCAGGGATTTCCNCTCCCATTCCGTGCCTTTAAGAAGGTTGTTGCCGTTGTCGACATAGGCCTTGTGGTGCTTGTCGTGGTGGAATTCGAGCGTCTCCTTCGACATCGCCGGATGCAGCGCGTCGTAGGCGTAAGGCAACGGAGGAAGCGTGAAGGTCATACGGGCGACTCCTGCGGTTCAGCACCCGAGGCATGGAGAATCCCGTGCCGGCGGCGCGCTTCATGTGAAAAGATAGGCCGCGGCGACCGGCGCGTCGACCTGCCGCGGCGAAGTTCATGCGCGCGGCGCGAGGTTTGACCGCGCCGCGCGGACTCGTAACGTTCGGCGCGTGCAACGGTTCGCGAGAGGCCTCGCGAAATTGCGGCGGATCGGCGAAAGGATGGACGGATGCGGCATCTGATCTACGCTCTCGGCGCGGTGCTGGTCGCGTGCGGGATTGTCGGGCTCGTCTGGTCGATCGATCTGGCGGGGCTCGAACGCGGCACGACCTATGCGAGCGCAGGCGCGAGCCTGCTCGGCGCCGGCGTGGTGACGCTAGCGCTCGGGCGCGTCGTCCAATTGCTGGAGCGTATCGCCGGCGACGCAGGCCCGAGGCCCGCCGCGGCGCGGCGGGACGGAGCGTCCACGCCTGATTCGGCGGCCGCGCGGGCGGCCGGGCGCGCGGCCGCAGGCGAGGCGAAAGCGCCCGCGCCCGGCCCGACGCGCGGTGTGGCGGCGGTCGCGCTCGCCGCCGCTCAAGCCGAAGCGGCGCTGGCCGAAGGAGACGCGCCCGCCGCCGACGACGCGTCCTCCTCAGGCCCGGCGCCAGCCAAGACCCCAGCGCCGTCGATGAGCGATTCTCCCGCGCGCGACGCGCCCCCATCGGCGGCGAGCCCGCCGGGAGCGTCTCGCCGTCGGGGAAAGAAACGTCGGAACGCGGCGGCGAGCCTGCCGCCGGGGCGTCCGATCGGCCGACGGCTCTGCGCGCGCCCGAGCCGCGCGCAGAGTCCGGACCTGGAGGCGTCGATCCCTTCTCCGCCGGGGCGACGGCCGCGCCCGCGCCAAAACCGCAGAACGGGACGCGCATCGTCGGGCGATATCAGGCCAACGGCGTCGACTACGCGCTGTTTTCAGACGGCTCGATCGAGGCCGAACGCAACGGCGTAAAGCAGCGCTTCGCTCGCTGGTCGAGTTGAAACAGTTCATCGAGCAAAGCTGACTCTGCTCACGCCGCGCCCTGCTCGACGATCGGCGGAAGAGGCGCGGCGGGCGCCTTCAGTGCCGAAAGAAGAAAGGCGTAGATCAACGCGATCTCCTCGATTCGGTCGAAGCGCCCGGCAGCGCCCGCGTGCCCGGCGTGCATGTTGACGCGCAGCACAGTCGGGCCTCCGCCCGTGGAGCGCGCGCGCAGACGCGCCACCCACTTCAACGGCTCCCAATAGGTCACGCGCGGATCGCTGACGCCGGCCAAAGCGAGGATCGGCGGATAGGGCTTTTCGCCGACATTGTCGTAGGGCGAATAGGAGAGCATGCGGCGGAAGGCCTCGGCGTCGCGGATCGGGTCGCCCCATTCCAGCCATTCGGGCGGGGTGAGGGGCAAATGCTCGTCCATCATCGTCGCCATGACGTCGACGAAGGGCACCTCCGCGACGATGGCGGCGAAAAGCTCGGGCGCCATATTGGCGACGGCCCCCATCAACAGGCCGCCCGCCGATCCGCCCTGCGCGGCCAGACGGTCAGGCGCGCAGACGCGCAGGTCGACAAGCCGGCGCGCGCAGGCGACGAAATCGAGAAAGCTATNTGGTCTTTTTTCGAGTTTGCCGTCGAGATACCAACCGAACCCCTTGTCCGAACCGCCGCGAACATGCGCCACGGCGCAGACGACGCCGCGATCGGCGAGCGAAAGACGGCTCACGGAGAAGCTCGACGTCACCGCGGTCCCATAGGCGCCGTAGCCGTAGAGCAGCGCCGGCGCGGTTCCGTCGCGNNGGACGTCGCGTCGATGCAGCAGCGTGATAGGCACGCGCGCGCCGTCATGGGAGAGCGCGTGGACGCGGCGCACGACATAGGCGTGCGGGTCATGGCCCGAGGGCAGCTCCTGGCGCTGGAGCAACACCCGCTCGCCGCTCGCCATGTCGTAATCCCACACCTCGCGCGGACGCGCCGGCGAGGAATAGATGAAGCGCAACGTCGTCGTCGCATGTTCATGCATCGCGCCGAAAGCGAGATCGTAGGCCTCCTCGTCGAAGGCGACGACGTGCTCGGCGCCCGTCTCCATGCAGCGCACCACGATGCGGGGCGAAGCGTCGACGCGTTCGAGTCGCGCGAGGTGGCCGTCGAACACGGCGACGTCGACGATCATGCGGCCAGGTTCGTGCGGCACGAGATCGCGCCATAGGCGCGGCGCGTCGAGCGGGGCTTCGACGATCCTGAAATCGACGGCGTCGCCGTCGCCGACGGTGACGATCAGTCGGTCGCGCCAATGATCGACCTCGACGCGCCGACCGGGGACGCGCGGCGCGACGANGCGCGGCGCGGCTGCGGGTTCGGCGAGATCGACCAGCCAGACCTGCGTCGAATCATGGTCATGCGAGGCGATGACGGCGTAGCGACCGGAGGCGCTTTGTTCGAGCGAGAGAAAGAAGCGCGGATCGCGCTCCTCCAGCACCAGTTCCGGCGTCGCCTCGGGCGCGTCGAGCGCGACGCGCATGACGCGGGTCGGGCGATGATCGTCGTCGAGCGCGACGTAGAGCAAGCCGCGCGAGTCGCAGCGCCACACCGGATCGCCCTCGATGCGACGCGCCAGAATCGGGCCGTCGCGGCCGTCGGCGAGATCGCGCACACGAAGCGCGAACTCCTCGCCGCCGCTCTCGTCGAAGGTCCAGGCCAAAGCGCGGTGATCGGNGGAATGGGCGACGTCGCCGACCGCGAAGAAATCGCGTCCCTGGGCTTCGGCGTCGCCGTCGAGCAAAATGGTCTGCGGCCCGCCCTCGCGCGCGAGGCGGCAATACAAAGGATGCTGTCCGCCGACGCGATGACATGTGTAGTAGCAGAATGGCCCATCCGGGACGGGCGGCTCGGCCTCGTCCTCCTTGATGCGGCCTCTCTCAGCAGCGAGCGCCGCCCGCAGCCCGGAGAGCGGAGCGAGCGTCTCCTCGGCATAGGCGTTTTCCTCGTCGAGCGCCGCGCGAATGTCGGAGGGCAATTTGCTTGGATCGGCGAGCGCCTCTTTCCAATTTAGCGCGCGCATCCAAGCATATTCGTCCGTCCTTTCGACGCCGTGCGCGATCTCGCGCCGCGCGGTCCGGCGATGCTTCGGCGCCGACGCGCGCGCGAAGGAGGGGGCGATTCGATCTGGAACGCGCATTCACCGACCTCACCAGCAATTTCGATAGCCCCGGCGACGCAAGCGTTAAGGCGTGGCGGCGGCCAGGATCAAACGCCTGAGGAAACTAATCTTCGTCGACAGAGCCGTCGAGACACGTCATGACGACAGCGCGATCAAAATCCTGCTATTTACGGCTGCATCGCGACGCCGAGGCGCAGCACGGAGCGCTCCAGGGGCGGCGATTTTATTCATCGCGAAGCGAATCGGAGCGTCGCGCGCTTCATCCCCAACAAACCACGTTACTGACGGGATTAGACAAAATGTTGACCACAACGAAGAAACGGCGCTAGAACCGGGGGCACTTCTTGGACGATGGGCCCCCAGGCAGCGACGCGAGAATTCTGAGTTTTGAGCGGCGCGATTGTCGTTCCAGAGAAGCAACATCTGGAGCCGCTACAACATGTTAGAAACAGCGTCCGGCGAGTCGCACATCGAGCTCGCAGCCGACATCGTTTCGGCTTATGTCAGCAACAACACCGTGCCCGCCTCCGATCTGCCTTCCCTGATCCATGAGGTCCATTCCGCCTTGATGCGCGTGACGGCGGGCGGCGCGCCGGTTTCTCTGGAAGCGCCGAAACCGGCGGTTCCGCCGAAAATCGATCTTTCCGGATTACATCGTGTGCCTCGAAGACGGCAAACGATTCAAATCGCTCAAGCGCCATCTGCGCACGAAATATAATCTCTCGCCCGAGCAATATCGCGACAAATGGGCGCTGCCGGCCGACTATCCGATGGTCGCGCCCAATTATGCGAAGGCGCGCTCCGCCCTGGCAAAGCAGATGGGCCTCGGACAGCAACGCGGCAAAGGTAAGTAAGCTCTTTCGCAGTTATTTTTGCGAACCTGACCTAACCGATTTGATCGCCGGTCGAACGCGTTGATTTTCGTTCGGTGTCGCCGCTTCGTTTGGAATCGGCGAAAGGGGTGATCTTTAGTCTACACGCCGTCGCGCTCGCCGCGGCGGCGTTTTTTTGTCCCAGCGCGCGAGCCGGCTGGGTTGACTCTTCGCGCGGCTCTTTATAGGATTATTTTCTGTTTTGTAGGACTACAAGCAATGTCATCTGCGTCCGCCGCGTCCGCCCCGATATCACGTCCGATCGCTCCCCTGCCCGCCGCCGCGCGCCGATTGTTGGACGCGCTGGGCTCGCAGGGAGCAAGCGTGGCGCTCGATCCGTTCGATGAAACGCGCGTCGTGGCGCGAGCCTCTCGCGGCGGCGTCACCCTCACCATCGCCTCGGCCAGGCTGGAGGACGCCGCGGCTTTGGTCGCCGCCGGACTGTGCTCCTGGTCGCAAGAGCCCGGAGGCGCTCGGCTCGTCGCCGTATCGAGCCGGCCGACGCGCGGTCCGCTGGAGGCCGCCCGCCCGGCGCCGGAGCCGCAGCGGGCAGAACGAGGCGCCGCGCGCCTGGTCGACGCCGCCGAAAGCCCGCTCGCCTGGCTGGCGCGGCGGCGCGGGAAGGCCGGCGTCGCCTATCTCGACGCCGCAGCCTTCCAAGCCGGCGAGCGGCTGAGACGCGATCTCGAACTCGCGCGAATGTTGCCGCGGACGACGCAGAGCTGGAGCGCGCCGGGCGGCGGAGGCGGCCACCCGGGCGAGGCGACGGAGGTTTCTTTGGCTGCGGGCCAACGGGCGCGACGCGCTCTGGCGGCCGTGGGCGGCGAATTGTCGGGCCTGCTGATCGACGTCTGCGGCTTCCTCAAAGGGCTTGAGACGATCGAAGCCGAACGGGGATGGCCCAAACGGTCAGGAAAAGTGGTTTTGCGCATCGCGCTGGACCGTCTGGCCGCCCATTACGGTCTTTCCGACGAAGCGAAGGGACGGGCGGGCGCGCCGACGCGGGTTTGGCGCGAGAGCGGCGCTCAGCCCTGAACGGCGGCGGCCTCGGCGCGAATGCGGGCGATCATGGCGCGCAAGCCGTTGGCGCGCTGCTGCGTCAGATGATCGGCGAGGCCGAGGCGACGGAAGAAATCCATCGCATCGGCGGCGACGATCTCTTGCGGCGGACGGCCCGAATAGAAGGCCAGCGCAAGCGCGACGAGGCCGCGCACGATCAGGGCGTCGCTGTCGCCGCGATAGAGCATCACCACGCCACGCGGACCGCGCGCGGCGCGGCTGGCGAGCCAGACCTGGCTTGCGCAGCCGGACACTTTATTGGCGTCGATTCTGTCCGCCTCGTCGAGCGGCGGCAGGGCGCGTCCAAGCTCGATGGCGTGCTGAATCTTGTCCTCCCAGTCTTCGAGCAGTTCGAAATCCTGGGCGATCGCCTCGATGTCGGCGGGCGGCTGAGGGAACATCGGGTCTCCGGCGAGCGACTGGCGGCGCACAGTGGGCGGCGGCGGGCGATCCGGCAAGCCTTTCTCAACCATGCCGCGTCGCGCGCGCAGGGCTGCGTCGCGAGAAACGACGATCGGGCGCGGAAGTCGCCCTTCCGCAGCGCGACTTTAGCGTTCGCTTAAGGCTGACGCGCGAGGGTATGGCCGGGGTCGCCGCGTTAACGTGAATCGTTCGGCGACGCCGCGTGGAGTTGGTGTTCGCGTGTTTCTTTCCGAAAGCCTGTCGCGCACGTTGTCGGCGCTGGTCCATCCCGACCGGCGCGACGATCCGGCGCAGAATCTGCGGCATCGCCTGTTCATCGCGGCGCGTCTGTCGCTGTCGCTTGCAGCCCTGTCGGCCGCGCCGGCCGCGCTGGCGCTCGCCGGCGCGCCGAGCGCGCCGGTGGCTCTGGCCTTCGCCTGTCTGATGGGCCCGCTGGCCGCCGCCGTGGTCGCCTCGCGCGGCGGCTCGCTGGAGAAGGCGCAGATCCTGCACCTTGGCGGCGTGTTCGGCGCCGTGGCCGCGCTGACGTTTTCCGGCGCCGCGCCGGGGCGCTCGTATGGCTGATCGCGCTGCCGGGCGACGCCGGCTTCTCCTCCCATCGCCGCGCGNNCCTCGCCGTCGGCGCTCTCGCCAGCGCCGCCGCGCTCGGCTTCGCGCTGGCGGGCGTGCGCGCGCCGGGCATGGCCGAACTTGTCGCCTTCGCCGCTCCGGCCGCGCTCTACGCCGCCGCGATCGCATGGGCGAACCGCGAGACGCAGATTCTGGGCGAACGTCTGGCCGCCGCCGGACAGGCGCGCTATCAGGCCCTGGCCGACGCGCTCGGCGACCTCGTCATTGGGTGCGACCGCGCCGGGTCCGTGGCCTTCCTCTCCTCCGTCGGCGCGCAGGCGTTCGGCCTGACGGCCCGCGACGTCGCCGGGCGCGGCTTCTTCGAGCGGCTGCATGTTCAGGATCGGCCCGCGTTTCTGGCCGCCGTGGCGCAGGCCGCAGCGGGCGACAAGACCGTGACGACGCTGGCGCGCTTGCGCGCCGCGCGGCGCGGCGGAGANCGATCTCGCCGACGCGCAGGCTTTCGGGCGCCGGTCTTCGCCTGGGCGGAGTTGCGTTGCCGCGGCGCCGGCGCGGACCGCGTTGGGACGACGGGAGCCGTGATCGTCGCGGCGCGCGACGTCAGCGCCGCGCGCCGTCACGAGGACGANGCCGAACGGATGCGCGCGCAGGCGGAGTCCGAAAGCCAGTGGAAAGATCGCTTCCTCGCGAACATCAGCCACGAACTGCGCACGCCGCTGAACGCCGTGATCGGCTTCTCGGACATCATGCGCGCAGGTCAGGGGCCAATCGACGACGCGCGCCGGGCCGAATATGCGGGCATCATTCACGACGCCGGGCATCACCTTCTGTCGATGGTGAACTCGCTGCTCGACGTATCGAAGATCGAGGCCGGTCGGTTTGAATTGCGGCCCGAGACCGTGGCGTTGCCGGGCGTCGTCGAACAGGTCATGGAGATGATGCGGCTGAGGGCGGAACAGGGCGGCGTCGCGTTGCGCGCCACCCTCGATCCGCGCGCCGCGGAGCTTGTCGCCGACAAGCGCGCCTGCCGACAAATCCTCACCAATCTCGTCTCCAACGCCGTGAAATTCACAGGCGAGGGCGGCGCCGTCGAGTTGCTGGCGCGTCCGGAAGGCAACTCCATCGCCATCGAGGTGATCGACACCGGCTGCGGCATCGCCAGCGCGGATCTGGCGCGCCTTGGCGACGCCTTCTTCCAGGCCAGCTCCGCCTATAACCGCTCGCACGAGGGAACCGGCCTCGGATTGTCGCTCGTGCGCGGGCTCGTGGGATTGCACGGCGGTTCGATCCAGATCGAATCGGCGCCGGGCGAAGGCACGCGCGTCGTCGTCACGCTGCCGCTCGATTGCCGGGCGGCGCAGCCGGAAGCCGTCCCCGCGCGCATCGAAACGGCGGCGCGTCGCGCCGGCGGGTTCGATCTCAGCCGCCGCCCCGGCGCGGCGTCCGCTCGATCTCTTTCGCAAGGCGGGATGAGACATGCCCACCCTCACCCCCAGACGCGCGCGCGCGCCGCCTCCCCTTCGACGACGAGCGCGCGCCGCCGCGCGCAGACAATGGACGCCGCGCGTCCGCCTCGCGCGCCTCCTCCCGAAAAAGCCGCTTCGCCGATGTCCAGCATGATCGCCCGCCTGCCCCGCCCGCGCCTGTCGCCGGGCGCCGTGGTCGCCTGCGCGGCGTTCTGCGCTCTGATGACCGGCGTCGTCGTCAACGCGCTGTTTCTCCAGACCGAGAAGCATGCCGCGCCGCTGTTCTCCTCGCCGCCGGGAAGCTATACGCCGCGCGCGTCGGCGGCGGCGAGCCCGACCGACGCCGCGCGCGCGAGGCGCCGCCCGCCCAGACCCAGCGGCCGGCCGCCGAGTCGTCGCCGGCCCCGCCTCTGCCGACGCCCCGCCCCGCCGCCACGCGCGAAACCACCGGATCGCTCGGCCGCCCGCTCGACGCCATCGGCGGATTGCTGGGCGGCGCGGCGACGCAGGCGCGCGCCCCGGCTTCGGGGCAAAGCGCGCCGAAACCGCAGGCGTCGGCCAAATCTCACGCCCAGACCAGGACGCATGAGGCGGCCAAGCCCGCGACGCGTCGAAGGCGAGCGACAAGGCCAGAGCGCACGGGGCGGCGATGAAGGCTGGGGCGGAGCCCGGCCGCGACGCCAAGGTTCACGACGCCGCCAAGGCGCGAAGCCCGGCCAAAACGCAAAACGCAGCCAAGCCCCACCCGGCGCCGAAGTCCGCGGCGCAGGCGGCGGCGCGAAGGCCGGTCGCCGAGGCGCAGACCGGGCGCGCGGCCGTCAACTCAGCCGCGACGACCGAACTCATCTCCGACGACATGCGCAAAAGCTCGCGGCGATCGGCGCGGGCAAGCCGAAGAACGCGGCCGCCCCGGCAAATCGACGCGCGCGGCCGCGCAGGACGACGAGTGAGCGCGCGCGTCACCTCCGAATTTTGGGTCGCCGCCTATTTGCGACGCGCGATGAGCGAAGGCGCCTTCGCGGCCTTACGCAAGCGCGGCGCGGCGGAGGCCGGCGCGATCTTCGTCAAGCTCGACCTGCTCGACGGCCGCGCGCGGCTTTACGGGCCCGCCCCGCAGGCGCTGGCGGCCGAAGACGGACATCGGACGTTCGTGCGGCTGCATGCAAGCGACGACGTCACGCCGCTCGACGCAGAAGAGCGCCTCGTCAAGCAGCTGCGTTTCGACGACGATTTGTGGATCGTCGAGATCGAGGACCGNCGCGGGCGAAGCTTCCTCGATCTCGCCGAAGGCTGATCCTGCGCGGATGATCAGGCGCGACGCGAGGCGGGCGGTTGGCCTGTCGCCGAGCGGGCGCGTGCGGGCTGCTCGCCGGCCACCGCGCGCGCGCTGAGGGCGGCGTCGGCGCCGCAAGCGCGACGCCCTGAGGCGGCGACGCTCGAAGGCCCCGACACGAGGGCCTCGATCAGGCGACGCGCCGTGCGCGTCGGCGTCGCGCCGGCGAGACGGCTCAGACGCTCGTAGGGCGCGACGCTGGCGCCGTC
This sequence comes from Rhodoblastus sp., assembly GCA_013693735.1. Taxonomy (GTDB): domain Bacteria; phylum Pseudomonadota; class Alphaproteobacteria; order Rhizobiales; family Beijerinckiaceae. The sequence goes on from CP059255.1 coordinate 2,945,171, forward strand.
GCCCGGCGCAAGGAACATCAGCAACAGATCGCGGCGCTGATCGTCAAGGCCGAGCGCCGCAAGCGCGAGCGCCGCGCCTTCGCCCGAGGCGTCGCCGAGCAGGCGACGCGCCGCGACGGCGGGGATATCCAAGGCTTCGCCCAGCGACGCGGCCGTCTGGTCGCGATCCTTGCGGGCGGCGGCGGCGAGCAACGCCTCAAAGCCATCGTCGTCCAGCAGACATGGCGTCGCCCGAATGCCCGCAGCGAGATCGCGACGCATCGCCGCCGCCAGAATCTCCATGCGCAGACGCGCGCCGGCGTGCAAGAACAGCGGCGCGGCGTCGTCGCCCTCGGCGCGCGGCAACAAAGCCTCGGCGAGTTCGGCGTCGTCGCGGGCGCGCGCGATCAGCAAGCGCAAGTCCGCGCGCGTCAACGGCGCGGACAGATTGCGGGCCAGCGCCAGCGCCACCTCACGTTCGACCCGCGCCGCCAACGCGGCCGCGATCGGTCCGTCGAGATCGGCGCGCGCGGCGACGGCGGCGGCCAGCTCCGGCGCGCCCCATGCGGCCGCCGCGGCCAGGCGCGCGGGCGACACAGGACGGGCCGAGCCCAGCACCACGACGGCCGCTTGAGGAGACAGGCGGGCCAGCTTTTCGAGCAACCGCGTCGGAGCGCAGGGATGATCGACCAGCAAGCGCGCCGCTTCTGCGCAAATCACGGGATCGGCATGATCGGCGAGGCCGGAGGCCATTTCCTCAAACTGCGCGATCTCCGCCTGCGCGTGGTAGGGCGCAGCGTGAAGACCTCGGCGACCTCGCGCAGAATCCCGGGACGCGGCGACAGGCGCGGAGTCTGCTCCGCGGAAAACTCACTTTGCGGCAAAGGCGAAAAGGACGTCATGGTTTCGCGATCGTTGAGGAGCCAAGACGAGGCTAAAGGCCGTTCGTTAGCGTTCCTTTAACTTTCCGCGGTTCGAATAGCCGTCATTGCGTATCCGGAGGGCCAGACCCCTCCGGCTTTTCAAACTGTGTTTTTCCGTGAGTTTCCCGAGGACCGTCATGGGACAAGTCATCGACCTTCCGCCATCGCGACAAGCGCGCGCCGACGCGCCCGCTTGCGGGGCTCGGATCCTGCTGTTCACCGGGGTCTGGCGCGAACGCTACGAGACGACGCCGGCGGTTCGCGAGATCGGCGCGGTCGCCAGCGCGAAATCGGGGCGCGTGAAGCGGATGACGAAGACGAGCCGCGACAATCCAAAGGTCCGAACGTCCCCAAGCGCGGGAAAAAGCGCGCCTGAAGGAAAAACGCCCGGGGCCGCTCCTCCCGCGCCGGAACGCGCCTCAGGGTTTTGACGGGGCTCCAGCGGCGTCACGTCGCAGGCGATCGCGCGAAGGCGCTGGGCGGCCTCCTCCGCGCCAGACGGCGTCGGCGCCAAAGCGCGCATCAGCACGAAGCCCTCACGCGTCGGCGAAACGATGCGCGTCAGAGCGCCCACGTCGTCGCCCTCGGCCTCGCCCGCCTCGATTTCTTCAAGCTGGGCCTGCGTCACCACCAACGCGTCGANGCGCCNCCTTTGCGCGGCGCTGTCGGTGAGCGCATAAAAGCTCGCGTTTCGTCGGGTGCGGAAAGACAGGGAGAGGAAATTTTCGCCGTCGACCTCGGCGTGCACGCGCAACGGTCCGTCGGCGAGATCGTAGCGACAGAAGGCGATGGCGGCCGCCGGATCGTTGAAGGGCGCAAGCTCGCGTCCGGGACTGGCGACGGGCAAAGGCGTCGTGGCCGCGCGGGGCGCGAGGGCGGAAAGCCGCGCGAAAGCGTCATCGGGAGCGACGTGAGGCATCGCCAGAATCGCGCCGACATGCGCGGCGACGCTCGACAGGAGCACGACCAGACACCACAAAGCGACGGCGCCGCGGCGGTGGCGCGGCGTTCGAGCGCCTCGGCGCGCCGTCGCCGTTCGTCAGCCAGGGCGACGCCCGCGTCGCGCGGCGCGAGGCGCGGCTCATCGCACGGGGCCTCGAGCGCGCTCATGCGCGCGCCTTTGTCGCGGCGGCGGTCATGAGCAACCCAGCTTCTCGATGCGCGGCAAATCGCCCGNGCTTGAGCGCGCCCGCAGCGACGCCGGCGGCGGGTCGTAAAGTCGGAGAGCGAGAGCCAGCTTGCCGAGCCCCGTCGTCGGCAGCCACATCCCCGCGCGCGTCGGGCGACAGGANNACAATTCGAAGGCGCCGTTTTCGGCTCGCGACAGCTCGGTGGAGGTGAAGCCGAAACGCCGCGCCGGATTGTCGACGATGAGGCCGCGGCCGTTGGTGACCGCAAGAGTCCAAANACGCGCAGGCGGCACCGCTCCGGCGACGCGATAGGCGCAGGCGCCGTCAAGCGGCGCGCCGTCCGAATCACGGCGAGCGAGGAAGGCGACGCCCTCGGCGACGTCGAAAGNGGTTTCGCCCGAGCGCGCCAACGCGGCGGCCACATAGGGGTCGCGGTCGAGCCCGCCCGCGTTGGGNNAGGCAACCCAAGGGCCCGCGCGCACGGCGCCGAAAGCGAGCCCGGCCCGTAAGGCCATCGCCGCGGAGGACAGACCCAGCGCCGCGCCGAGCGCCAGCGCCGCGAACAGCGCAATCAGACGTCCTAACCGCAATCCAAGCCTCTCCTGCGACGCCCGGATTCTAGCGCGGCGTCGGCGCGGCGGGCAATCGGCCGCGCGCACGCCTCAGCGCAGCGTTCCGCCAAAGATCCTCACCGCGGCTCCGTCGGGAGCGACAATGGCCGCCGCTTCATGCGAAAGGCGCACGATGCGGCCCGCTCCCGAGGGTCGACGCCGGCGCGGCGGCCGGCGCGCGGAGCCGGCGCGGCGGCCGGCGGCTCCGGCTTGACGGGCTCGGGTTTGAGCGCCGCCGGCGCCGCCTCCAGCTTGCCGCCGGACGCGGCGCGATCGAAGCTGCGCTCCAGTTCGCCGACCGCCGCGGCGGAACGGCGCGAGAGAATGTTGGAACGCGTCGCGGCGACGACGTCTCCTTCGTTCGAACGCATGTCGGAGACGCGCGCGCCCACCGGCGGCGCGCCGGGGATCGGGCGGATATCGACGTTCTCGTGGGCGTACGCCATGTAGTCGCGCCAGGTCTGCGCCGGAAGCGAGCCGCCCGTCATGTTGTTGGTGGCCTGATAATCGTCGTTGCCGAACCAGATGCACGAGGAATAATTTCCGGTAAATCCGCAAAACCAGGCGTCGCGATAGCCGTTGGTCGTGCCGGTCTTGCCGCCGACGCGGATCGAATCCCCAGCTTGGCGCGAGCCNNCCGTGCCCTCCTCCACCACCTTCACCAGCATGGAGTTCATGTCGGCGATGGTCTGGGCGGGAAACACCTGCTCGGGTTGGGGCAAGTCGCGATCGGCGCGCCAGATGGTCTCGCCGCGGCTGTTTCGCACCTCCAGGGCGGCATGAGGGACGATCTTGCGTCCGCCGTTGGCGAAGACCGAATAGGCGGCGGAATGTTCGAGCACCTGCACCTCGTCGGCGCCGATGGGCAGCGAGACGGTGTCGATCAACGGAGCGGTGACGCCCATGTTGCGCGCGACCTCGACGACGCGCGCGCGGCCGGCCTTGGGATTGCCGCGCCCGGCCTCGGTGGCCAGACGCACGGCGACGGTGTTGAGCGAGCGCGCCAGCGCCACCGACAGCGGCACCGAGCCCGCGTAGCCGCCGCCGTAGTTCTTGGGGCACCAGTTGCCGATGCAGATCGGCGCGTCGACGACGATCGAATTCGGCTTGCGGCCGGCGTAAAGCATCGCCGCGAGGTAGACATAGGGCTTGAAAGAGGAGCCGGGCTGGCGCATCGCGTCGACCGCGCGGTTGAACTGGCTGACGCCGTAGTCGCGGCCGCCGACGATGGCGCGCACCGCCCCGGATTCGGATTCCACGACGGCGGTCGCCGCCTGACGCACGCGATATTGCTTGCCGTATTGGGCGATCGCGGTCTCGATCGNCCTCTGCGTCTTGGCCTGCAAGCCGGCGTCGAGCGCGGTGCGCACCGTCAACACGCGGTCGTCGCCGAGCTTGCCGGCGTCGGCGAGCTTTTTCACCTCGGTGAAGGCCCAGTCGAGATACCAATCCGGGCTCGATTGCTCCTTGCGCTCGATGGCGGTGGCGGGATTGCGGCGCGCGGCCTCGACCTGCCCTTGCGTCAAAAACCCGGCTGCGACCATCGCGTCGAGAACGACGCTGGCGCGCGCGCGCGGGGAGATTGTTGTGGGGGCGTATTTGGTCGGCGCCTTGAAAAGGCCGGCCAGCATCGCCGATTCAGCCAGCGTCAGGTCGCGCGCCGATTTGCCGAAGTAGAAGTCGGCCGCCGCCTGAACGCCGANAGCGCCGCCGCCCATATATGCGCGGTCGAGATAGAGTTTGAGGATTTCGTTCTTGGTGAGGTGGGACCNCAGCCAGAACGCCAGGAACGCCTCGTTGATCTTGCGCTGGAGCGTGCGCTCGTTCGTCAGGAAGAGATTTTTCGCGAGCTGCTGGGTCAGCGTCGAGCCGCCCTGCATCGATCCGGAGGCGCGGGCGTTGACGGTCAAGGCGCGCGCGGTGCCGATCGGGTCGATGCCCCAGTGATCGTAGAAGCGGCGATCCTCGGTCGCGATCAAAGCCTGGATCAGATGGGTCGGCAGATCTTCGAGCGGCAGCGAATCATCATGCTTGATCCCGCGCCGGCCGACGTCGACGCCGTAGCGATCGAGAAAAGTGACGGCCAGCTCCTGCTTTTTCAGCCAGTCCTCGGACGTCTCGCGGAAGGCGGGCTGCGCCAGCGCCAAAGGNNGCCGTCAGGCCGAACACCCCAGGTCATTCCCTCCGAAGCCCAGCCGGCGAGGCGTTTGCGCCAGCCGTGGGGAGACGCGCTCCATGAAATGGGCGTAGCCGACATAGCTTTCACGCAGGCGCGTCCAGCCGGAAAAGAGCGACGAATCGAGCCAGGCGTCGAACGCCCACCCCATCCGCAGGGCGCGTTTGCGCCATTCGACGCGCGGGCCGGACGACGGCGCGGCGGGCGTGCGATCTCTCGGCTGGCCGGACTCGAACACTGGGCGCCTCTTCCGGACGCGCTCGCCTGCGCGCCCCTCGCGGGTTAACAGATAGTAAATTCGGGGCGTGACGCCACGCCCTCGCCGAAGCCCCAGCAAGGGTCGGGCCGGCGCGGATTGCGCCAAAACGGGACAAGAGAGCGAAAAATGGCCGATCAGCCGCCGTTCTGGCGGGTCAAAACGCTGGAGCAGATGTCCCGATCCGAATGGGAATCGCTGTGCGACGGCTGTGGACGGTGCTGCCTGGTCAAGCTCGAAGAGGAGCTGGAGGGCGAGGACAGCCGCATCCATTACACCGAGATCGGCTGCGCTCTGTTCGACGCCCGCGCCTGCCGATGCCAGGATTACGCCAACCGGCAGAAGAAAGTTTCGGATTGCGTGAAGCTCACGCCGGAGGCGGTGCGCACGATCCGCTGGCTGCCGCCGACCTGCGGATATCGCCTCGTGGCGGAAGGGCGCGACCTGAAATGGTGGCACCCGCTCGTTTCCGGCGACCCGGAGACCGTGCACCAGGCCGGCGTGTCGGCGCGCGGCAAGGTGGCTGTCAACGAGGTGGACATTCCGGAGGAGGCGAGCGTCGACTTCATCGTCACATGGCCGGCGAAATGGCCGAAAGGCGCGAAGGGCGCGAGACCGAAGACGCGCAAATAGGCGAACCGGCGGACACGACACCTGGCCATGCGCGCCGCGACGACGTTCACGCGGGCGCGTCGGCCTCACTTGCGGCGCTCACGCCTCTTGCCTTCCGTCCGACGGCGCCCGACAGATCGCGGCTATGGATCTTTCGACGACATGGCCTTGTTCCTCAAGGTCGCCGCCTCGCATTCGCTCTCCCAGGCCGGGCGCGAGCATGGGCTGTCGCCCGCCGCCGTCAGCCTGCGGATGAGCGCTCTCGANAAACATTACGGCGTCACGCTGCTGATCAAGACGACGCGCTCCGTGCGACTGACGCCGGAGGGCGAGCGCTTTCTCGACTCATGCCGGCGCGTGCAGCGCGAGATCGCCGAACTCGAAGACGCTCTGCATTCGGGCGGCACGACGTTGCGCGGGGTGCTGCGCATCGCCGCGCCCGAGGATCTCGGGCGTCAGCAAATCGCCCCGATGATCTCGGCCTTCGTGGCGCGCAACCCGGCGATCAACGTCGAGCTGACGCTGACGGATTCAGCCGTGTCGCTCACCGCCGAGGGCCTCGACGCGGCGTTTCGCTACGGCAACCTGCCCGATTCCGGGCTGATCGCGCGCCGCCTCGCCGACAATCATCGTCTCGTGGTCGGCGCGCCATCCTACTTCGCGNNCGCGGGGCGACCGAAAACGCCGGACGATCTCAAGGCGCATAATTGCCTGGTGCAATTGCGCGACAAACAGCGCGACGACAAATGNGGGTTCGTCGTCGACGGCCAGCCGAGCGTGGTGACGGTGAGCGGCGACCGAACGGTCAATGACGGCGACACCCTGCGTTACTGGGCCATCGACGGGCATGGGTTGGTGCTCAAGCCGGCGATCGACGTGGGCGTCGATCTCGCGGAGGGGCGCTTGCAAGCCGTGCTCGAAAGCTTCATGCCCGAGGAGGCGGGATTGCAGATCCTGTTCCCCGACATGCCGCATCAGCCGCCGCGCTTGCGCGCGTTCATCGATTTCGCGGTCGAGTGGTTCAGGCGGGCGGCGGCGTGAGGCCTGCGCGCTCGGGCGGCGCGGCGCGATAGTCGCGCAGGCGCGCCGGGGTCACGCCGGTTTCTTGCCGAAAGGCGCGCGTGAGGTGGCTTTGGCTNNCGAAGCCGGTCGCCGCGGCGGCCTCGGCGATCGTGCATCCAGAGCGCAGCAACCGCGCGGCGCGCTCGACGCGGCGGCGACGCGCGTAGGCATGCGGGGCGACGCCGAAACTCTCGGTGAAACAGCGCAGAAAATGAAACGCGCTGAGACCGGCGACCGCAGAAAGGTCCGACAGGCGCAGCGCGCCGTCCAGATGCGCTTCGATATATTCGCGCACGCGACGCCCGGCCGAGGGCGCGAGACCGCCGCGGAGCGGCGCGGCTCCGGGCGGCGCGTCGGCGAACAGCGCGACGGTGAGCGCGGCGAGCGCCTCCTGGGCGGCCAGCGCGTCGTCCGCGAGCGCGGCCGCGGCCGCGCGGCGCATCGGAGCGGCGAGCAAGGGCCGATCCTCCAGCGTGATCTCAGGCACGCTCATCAGCCGCGCGTCGCGGTCGAAGGTCTCCGCGAAGGCCCGACGCAGCTCGCGATCGGGCACATGCACATGCGCGAAGCGGAACGGCGCGCCGATCTCCCAATCGGAGGAGCGCCCTTGCGGCATCACGCAGATCGCGCCGGTGAACCCGCGTTTTCCGGCGCCGTCGAGGCGACGCACGCCGTCGCCGCCGTCGAGATACAGGCTGACCGTGTGTCCGGCCGGATCGGGATAGGCGGTGCGGCAGGCGGTGTTGGTCCAGAGGGTCGCGAAACGCCCAGCGCCGAGCGCGACGTGGCGCAACGCCCGCGCGCTTGGCACGTCGGCGAGATAAGCGAAGGGCGGGCGCGAGCCGGGCATCGGCGACTTTTATCCGAAGGGCGGCCGCGGCGGGAGGTGGCGCGCGGCTTTTCAGCAAGATCGTGCAAACGGCTGCGGCGGCGGCGCGCTACAAGGCCGGCGCGCCGCCCTGCGGCTTCGCATCAATGGTTCGAGAATGACCAACGCCCTTTTGTTCCTGACCACCGTGCTGCTGTGGGGCACGACCTGGATCGCGATCGCGTTTCAGGTCGGCCCCGTGCCGGCGCTCGTCTCGGTGTTCTATCGCTTCGCGCTCGCAGGGGCGCTGTTTCTCGCTCTTCTCGCGGCGACCGGGCGTCTGCGCGCGCCGGCGCGGGGACGCNNGCCATTCATCCTCGCGCAGGCGCTGTGTCTGTTTTCGTGCAACTTCCTGTGCTTTTACAATGGCGCGCGGTTCATCCCGTCCGGGCTCGAATCAGTGATCTTTTCGCTCGCCACGGTGTTCAACGCCGTGAACGCGCGGCTGTTCTTCGGCGAACGCGTCACCGGACGGGCGTTGGTCGCCGGGGCGCTCGGCGTGGCGGGCGTCGCCTTGATGTTCGCGCATGACCTGATGGTCGAGGTCAATCTCGACGTTCTGAAGGGCGTCGGATTGAGCGTGCTCGGAACGACCCTGTTCTCGCTCGGAAACATGGTGTCGCGGCGCAACCACGCCGCCGGCGTTCCGACCGAGATCGCCAACGCCTGGGGCATGGCGACCGGGGCGGCGCTGCTGCTCGGCGTCGCGGTCGCGACGGGAACGCCCTTCGTCGCCCCGCCCGACGCCGCCTATATCTGGTCGTTGCTCTATCTCGCGATCTTCGGATCGGTGGTCGGATTCACGACCTATCTGATGCTGGTGGCGCGAATTGGCTCCGCGAAAGCGGCCTATACGACCGTTTTGTTTCCGCTCGTCGCGCTGGTCGCATCGACGATGTTCGAAGGCTATGTCTGGACGACGCCGGCGCTGATCGGCGTGGCGCTGGCCTTGCTCGGCAATGTCGTGATGTTCTGGAAGCGGAAAGGTCGCTGAGCGTCCTCAAACGCGCCCCGGCGCGGCGAAACTCGCGAGACGCTCGCGGGCCAGCGGCGCCGGCCGAAAAGCGCGCCCTTCCGCGCGCCGGAGCCAGCCGCGTCGTTCGAAGACCGCCAGCATTTCAGCGCCGACCGCGCCAGCCGGATGCGGGCGGCGTTCGCTCCAGTCGACGCACTCGCGGCGAAGCGGGCGCCCGCGCTGCCCCAGAGCCTCGATACCCGCGCCATCGGCGCAGAACCGGGCGCAGCCACGCGGCGTCAGAGCGAGGCCGTTGATGGAGGCCGCGAGCGCACCTTCTCGACGAGCCGGGCGCAAAGCGCGACCGCCAGCTCGCCCGCCAGATGGTCATAGCAGACGCCGGCGCGAGGCGGCGCAGGATCGCGCGGGCCGGGACGGGCGCGCTTCAGACGCCCGGGTCTGGGGCGAGGCGATTCCGCGTCGCGGCGCCGATCTCCACGGCTATTTCGCGCCGCGTGAGGGATCGTTGACGATCGCCTACGGGGTCTATCAAATCGAGTCGCTCGCCGCTTCTGAAGCCATTCGCGCGCGAACGCGCGAGGACGCGGCNGGGCGGCGCAACTGCGAGTTCGCGCGCAAGAAGCGCCTCATCCTCAAGGAGAATCGCATGTTCCTGAAGAGCGTCAGCGCGCCGGGACTTCCTCCGAGGACAGCGCCATGATCGCGGTGATTTTCGAGGTGCGGCCGGCGGAGGGCCAGCGCGANGGATATCTCGCTCTGGCCGCCAGCCTGCGCGAGGAGCTGGCGACGATCGACGGCTTCGTTTCGGTCGAGCGGTTTCAGAGCCTGACGGAGCCGGGCAAAATGCTGTCGCTGTCGTTCTGGCGGGACGAGGCGGCGCTGGCGGCGTGGAGGGCGCGCGAGAAGCACCGCCGCGCGCAGCGCATGGGTCGCGAGAAAATGTTCGCCGACTATCGTCTGCGCGTCGCCTCGGTGATTCGCGACTACGGCCTCGACAAGCGCGACGAGGCGCCGGCGGACTCGCGTGCGGCGAACGGCTGACGGCCACGAACAATGTTCGCGCAAGCGACGGGCCGACTTTTTAACGGTTTTGAATTCTCACAATTATTTTCTTGCCGGAGCAAAATAGTGCGCTACACAAGCGCATCGTGTTTCGGCGCTTGACCGCCCGACGTCTGCTTGACGCCGCGTCCGGCTACACCACGTTCAAACAACGATGGACGTCGCTGCGACGTTGCGCGCGTCCCCTGAAGACCCAAGGAAAAGTCAATGCAGACCGGAACCGTGAAGTGGTTCAACGCCCAGAAGGGCTTCGGATTCATTCAGCCCGACGCGGGCGGGCCGGACGTGTTCGTCCATATCAGCGCCGTCGAACGCGCCGGCATGGCGGGCCTCAACGAAGGCCAGAAGATCGCCTACGAGATCGTCGCCGACCGCCGTTCCGGCAAGTCGTCGGCCGGCAATCTCAAGGCCGCCTGAGCCCAGCGCTCACGCCATCGCGAAGAAGCCCGGCCGCTCGCGCGCCGGGCTTTTTTGTCGTTGGCGCATGTGCGGCGCGCCGTTCGGCGCATGCGCGGCGCGCCCTCCGTTTCATGCCCCGCCGATCCGGCGCGACGGCCAGCCGATGCGCACGAGAAGGCCGTCATGACCGTTGACGCCAACCTCATACATTCCCCATTCCCGGTGACGTAAAACTCCGCCGGGGCGAATGATCAGGTCGTCGACGCGCGCGGCGATGGCCGCCACCGCAGGCGTGCGGATAAAAACGCCAAAGGNGTTGTTCGCTTCGGGAACGGCCCAGAGGCCGCTTCCGGGCTGGGTCAGATGAACTTCGCAATCCCAGCCCTTCATGACCGCATAACGAGCGGCGCCTCCCGTGCGCGCGAAGCCGAGACGTTCCCAGAAGCGAATCGCGATGCTCAAGTCGTTGGCCGGAAGGATCGCGTAGGCGCCGACGGTCTCTCCATTCGTCATCGGGAAACTTCACCGGTCGGGCGCGCCACGGACAGCCCCATGCGCGACGCCTCACCTCACGAGCTTCGCCTTCGCGGCGTCATATTCGCGAATCATGCGGGCGATCACTTCGGCCGTCGACGGCGCGTCGTCGATGGAGCCGACGCCCTGCCCCGCGCCCCAGATGTCCTTCCACGCTTTCGCTTTCGNACTCTGACCGGAGGACGAGAAGTTCATCGTCGTCTTGTCGCGCTCGGGCAGCGCGTCGGGGTCCATGCCGGCGGCGACGATCGAGCCGCGCAGATAATTTCCCTTCACGCCGGTGAAGGTGGAGGAATAGACGATGTCGCTCGCCGAAGAGTCGACGATCATCTGCTTGTAGGCTTCGGGCGCACGCGCCTCCTTGGTGGCGATGAAACGCGTGCCGACATAAGCGAGATCGGCGCCGATGGCCTGCGCCGCCAGAACGCCGCGCCCTGTGGCGATTGCGCCCGACAGCAGAATCGGCCCGTCCCAGAACTTGCGCACCTCCTCGACCAGCGCGAAAGGCGACAGCGGGCCGGCATGGCCGCCCGCGCCCGCGCAGACGAGGATGAGCCCGTCGACGCCGGCGTCGATCGCCTTCTNGGCGTGGCGCACGCTGATGACGTCGTGAAAGACGACGCCGCCCCAGGCGTGCACATGCGGCACGATCATGTTGGGCGCCGAGAGGCTGGTGATGATGATCTCGACCTTGTGCCTGGCGCAGGTCTCCATGTCCTGACGCAGGCGCTCGTTGGAGGNGTGGATGATCTGGTTGATCGCGTAGGGGGCGATCTTGCGGGTCGGGTCCTGCGCGCGCGCCTGCGCGAGCGTGGCGTCGATCTCGGTCAGCCACTGGTCGGNCTGCTCGGCGGGGCGCGCGTTCAGCGCCGGCATCGAGCCGACGACGCCGGAGAGGCATTGCGCGGCGACGAGGTCGGGATTGGAGACGATGAACATCGGCGCGCCGACGACGGGAATCGACAGGCGGTCATGAAGGCAGGCGGGAAGCGGCATGGCGTCTCGATCCAGTTCGTTTATATGTAAACATATCCGCCGGAGCGGCTTTGTCACGCGGATTCAGGCGTCGCCGCCGCCGGGGCCGTCGATCTTGCGACGGACGGGCCGGAACAGACCGGTGGCGCGGGCGCATAGTTGGCCCTGCGCGTCGAGCACCTCGCCCTCGGCGAAGATCAGGCCGCGCCCNNGGCGCACGACGCGGCCGTTGGCCTCCAGCAGGCCGCGCGCGGNGGCGAGGAAAGCGGCCTGCATGTCGGCCGTCATCACCGCCTTGTCCTTGTCGACGACCGAGCGGGCGGCGGCGCCGAGCGCCATGTCGAGCAGCGTCAGCAACAGGCCGCCGTGGGCGACGCCGAGCGAGTTCTGATGCTCGCGGCGCAAGGCGAGGCGGTNAGCGCACCAGCCCTCTCCGGCGGCCACGGGCTCGACGCCGCAATGCTCCGCGAAGGGGATGGTCAGGCCGAAATAGTCGATGCTCACGCATTGCGCTCCTTGCGGCGGTTCGCAAAGCTAGCGTCCCGGCGGGCCGCAGCGAAAGGGCCGCGGGCGGAGATGGAGCAATTATGACCAAGGGCCGGCTTGAGGCGTTCACCGACGGCGTCGTAGCGATCATCATCACCATCATGGTGCTGGAGCTGAAGACGCCGCAGGGGCATGAGTGGAAGGATATCGTGGCGATGGCGCCGCTGCTGGGCGCCTATGTGCTCAGCTACGTCAATGTCGGGCTCTACTGGAACAATCACCATCACATGTTGCAGGCCGCCCGCCGCATCAACGGCACGGCGCTGTGGGCCAATCTGACGCTGCTGTTCTGGCTGTCGCTGGTGCCGTTCGTGATCCGCTGGATNGGACGATCGCATTTCGCCGCGCTGCCGGTGGCGGCCTATGGCGTCGTGCTGGCGGGCTCAGGGCTTGGCTATTTCTGGCTTCAGGCGATCCTGCGGGGCTTGAGCCGGAANGACGGGCCCTTGCATCGCGCGATCGGTCACGACTGGAAGAGCAAGGCGTCGCTGGCGGGCTATTGCGTCGCCGTGCCGCTCGCCTTCGTCTCGCAATATCTGGCGATGGCGATCTATGTCGCCATCTCGCTGATGTGGTTCATCCCCGATCAGCGCCTCGAACGGGCGATGAGCGCGGCGGGGATGGAGGATTAGACGGGCTTGGTCATAGCGCGACGGCGCCGCCGCAATCGGGCGTCTCGACTTTGGCGCGAGCGCCGTTCGCCTTCATCTGCGCGACGAAGGCGTCGGCGCTTTGATCGAGCAGGCCGAAGGTCTTGTAGTGACAGGGCAGCACGACGTCGAAATCGAAGAAGCGCGCGCAGGCGAGCGCCGCCGTCCTCGCGCCCATAGTGAAGCGGTCGCCGATCGGAACGATGCCGATTTTGGGCTGGTGCAGTTCGTTGATCAGCGCCATGTCGCCGAACAGGTCGGTGTCGCCCATATGGTAGACGGAGCGGCCGATCTTGGGCTTGACGATCAGGCCGTTGGGATTGCCGAGATAGACGGATTTGCCGTCCACCGTCGTGCNCGAGGAATGCAGCGCCTGCGTCAACGTGACGGTGAAGGCGCCGCAATCGATGGTTCCGCCGGTGTTGCCGGGATTGACGTTCTGCGCGCCCTGCCCGGCGAGGAACATGCAGACCTCGTAGTTGGAGACGATCTGCGCGCCGCTGTCGCGGGCGATGGCGGCGGCGTCGCCGATGTGGTCGTCATGGCCGTGGGTGAGCAGGATGTGGGTGACGCCCTGCGCGGCGGCCGCGACATCGCCCTTGAACATCGGATTGCCGGTCAGGAACGGGTCGAACAGGATCGCGGCGCCGTCGATGTCGAGGCGAAAGGCGGAATGGGCGAACCAGGTGAGTTTCATGAGCGCGGCTCCTGTGGCAGGACTGGCGCCCATCCTCGCCGACGCCGCGCCGTCGCGCCAGCCCAACCCGCCCAACCGAACGGACCGCGATGGCCGCCCCTTTCGATTTTCAGACGCCGCTGATCGCGCTCGCCGCGAGCCTGCCGCGCTTCGCCCGGCTCGTGGGCGTCGATCCGGGCACGAAGACGATCGGCGTCGCGGTGTCGGACGTCGAGCGGCGCATCGCCTCGCCGGTCGAGACGATCCGCCGCGTGAAATTCACGCCGGACGCAGAGAAGCTGCTGGCGCTGGTGAAGAAACTGGAGGCGGCCGCGCTGATCGTCGGGCTTCCGCTCAACATGGACGGCACGGAAGGCCCGCGCGTGCAGGCGACGCGCGCCTTCGCGCGCAATCTCGAAAAGATGGGCGCGCCGCCGATCTATTTCTGGGACGAACGACTGTCGACGGCGGCGGTGACGCGCAGCCTGATCGAGCAGGACGCCAGCCGCGCCAAGCGCGCCGACGTCGTCGACCGCATGGCCGCCGCCTACATCCTTCAGGGCGCGCTCGATTTCATGAGCGGCCTAGCAAAGCGATCGGCGCCGCCCGATGCGGACGGCGCCGACCGATAAGGCTTGCGCTCAGCCGTCACTTGTCGCCGTAGCTCGTCGAAGGAAGCGACACGCCAGGCTGCGGCCCTCCGACCCATCCCGGCGCGGGTCCGCGTGGACCAGGGCCCGGGCCGGGTCCACGCGGACCGGGGCCAGGACCCGGGCCGCGCGCCGCCGTAATCGCGCGGCCGCACGTCATTTTGGCGCGGGGCGTAGTAAGGAGGCTGCGTATTGTATTGCGGCGGCGCGTTGTATCTCGGCGGCGCATAATAGCCGGACCAGGCGCGGCCTGCCGCGGCGGCCCGCCGCGCCAGTAGCGCGGATCGTAGGACTCGCTCTGCTGATAGTAGCGGCGATGCGGGCGGTGGACATAGACCGGCGCGTCGCCATAACCATAAGGATACTGAACGTAAGCGGGACCAGGATCGTCATACGGGTCACGATAGGTCTGGCCGGCGACGATGGCGCCGAGCACGCCTGTCGCGACGGCGCCGATAACAGCGGCGTTTCGTACGCCGCGACGCCCGTAGCGTCGGCCCGCGACGGGGCGAGCGCGCACCGCCTTGGCGCGCGAGACGCGGCGCGCGGCGACAGTTTCGATGGGCGAGGCGAGCGGCGCGACGGCGCCGGGGCGCGCCGGCGCGGCGACGGCGGCGGGGGCGAGGAGCGGCGCGGCCAAAACCGCGGCCAAGCCGATCGCCGCGGAGCGAAGGGTCGTGCGAAGACGACGGGCGTCGAACGCGAAAGTCATTCCGGGCCACTCCTATCACGCAGGGCCGAACGGTGGGCCGCCCCTGGCGCGCATTATATGTCGACCCTGCGGCGAGAATTCAATTGACCGGGACGAAGCGGACAGGGATGTTTTTGGTCGGCCGCCGCTTGATGCGGGGTTAGAAAATCGGGCCGCCTTGGCGCTGTCGCAAGCGCGAGGCTGCCGACATATCAATATGGCTTCCGTTCGCCCCGTTCGGCCCGCGTCAAGTGGCATCGTTCCGCGTCCATGCGAAAACCGTCGAAACCTCCCGCCCGACCGCCGCGCCCCGATCCGCGCGAGCAGCTTTCGCCGCGGAGCGGGCGGCGACGAGAGACATCGCCGCCTATATCGCCCAAGTGAGCGCCGAGTTGCAGACGATGGCCGACGAAGCGGGCATGCCGCTTCTCGCGCAGTTTCTCGCGATGGCGCGGCTTGAAGCCGAAATGCAGGAATGGCTTGGTCGCGACGACGAAAAGCCGGCGCGGCCGTGACGCGCCGTCAGCGCGCGGCGCGCAGCGCGGCGGGCGTCATCCCGGCGCGCGAGAGACCAGACCGCCGTCGTGGCGGATGACGGCGCCGTTCAATTCGAGCTCGACAAGCGCGGCGCGCGCCGCCGCAGCAGGAACGGCGGCCAGCCGCAGCAGATCATCGAGAGAAACGGGGCTCGGGCCAAGCAGCGCGAGAATCGCTTGTTGCGNCCCGCGCGGGGTCGGGAACAGGGTCCGGAGCGGCGAAGGGCGTCGGCTCAGGCTCGTCGAACTCATAGTCGAGCGAGGCGACCGGCAAGCCCGATCGAGCCCGTCCATTTCGTCCCACAAGGCTTCGGTCTGCGGCGCGCGCGCATCCTCCTCGAACAGGTCGCGGCGCGNGTTCCCCTTCATCGCGTCAAGCGCGGCGACGACCTCGTCCGCGTCGCGACACATCGTCGCTCCTGCGGCGATCAAATCGTTCGGACCTTCCGCGCGCGGGTCCAGCGGGTGACCTGGAACGGCGAACACCTCGCGGCCCTGTTCCGTCGCGAAGCGCGCGGTGATCAAAGAACCGGAGCGGCGCGCCGCCTCGACCACGACGACGCCGAGCGAAAGGCCGGAGACGATGCGATTGCGACGCGGAAAATCGCGTCCGCGCGCCTCCCAGCCGAGCGGCATCTCGGAGACCACGGCGCCGCCGGCCTCGACGATTTGCTCGGCGAGAGCTTCGTGCTCGGCGGGATAGATGTTGCGATGCCCGCCGGCGAGCACGGCGACGGTGCCGGAGGCCAGACAAGCGCGGTGCGCGGCCGCGTCGACGCCGCGGGCAAGCCCCGAAACGACGACATAGCCGGCCCGCCCGAGCCCCTGCGCGAGACGTTGGGTCATCGCGAGGCCGAGAGCGGAGGCGTTGCGAGATCCGACGATGGCGGCCGACTCGCGCCGCAGCGCCGAGGCGGCGCCGCGAATGGCGAGCAGCGGCGGCGCGTCGGCGATCTCGCGCAGCAGCGCAGGATAGTCCGGCTCGCCGAGGGCTATGAAGCGAACGCCGATGCGGCGAGCCGCCTCAAGCTCGCGCTCGACATCCCCTGCATCGGCGATGCGCACGGGCTTGCCGCCGTTCCTCGTGAGGCCCGGCAACGCCTCCAACGCCGCCCGCGCGGAGCCGAAGCGATTGAGCAACGTGCGAAAGGTGCGCGGCCCGACATTGTCGGAGCGGATCAGCCGAAGCCAGTCGGCGCGGCTGGCGTCGTCGAGGCGAAGACCTGGCCCGCTCATCCTTTTTGTCCGATGCGGCCCTCGGTCCCGGCGAGCAGACGGCGAATATTGTCGCGATGCATCCACCAGCTGAGCAAACCAAGCGCCAGCATCAGCGCAGCCACGGCGGGCTGGCCGAAAGCCANGATCGCGACCGGCGTCGCCACGACCGCGACCAGCGCGGCGAGAGACGAATACTTGCTGAGGAAGGCGACAGCCAGCCACAGCGCGGCGAACACGAACGCCGCGGGCCAGAAAAGCCCGAGAAGGCAGCCCAGATAGGTCGCGACGCCCTTTCCGCCCTTGAATCCGAGCCAGACGGGAANAAGATGTCCGAGAAAGGCGCCCGCGCCCGCCGCCATCGCGGCGTCGAAGCCCCAGGTCTTGGCGATCAGGATCGCGACGGTCGCCTTGAGGCCGTCAAGCGCGAGAGTGCCCGCGGCCAACCCCTTGCGTCCGGTGCGCAGCACGTTGGTCGCGCCGATATTTCCGGAGCCGATGGTGCGGATGTCCTGCGTGCCGGCAAGCCGGGTGAGCACGAGACCGAAGGGTATCGAGCCGAGCAGATAGCCGAACAAAGCGGCGAGAACGAGCGTCACTGGCGGTCCAAAGCGAGAGGTCGGCGACCCTAACGTGACGTCGGCGCGAGGGGCAAGCGCGACGTTGCCGGGCGCGATCGGCCGCCGGCGTCGCGCCCGTCGTCGCTCGCCCATCGCGACCGACAGAACGCGAAGGATCCGCGCAAGCGCGACCTGTCGAGGCTCAATCTCGCCTCGGCGGCCGTTGCGCGTCGGACCCGGCGAACGAAACGAACCGACGTCTCGGTTTCGCGCGCCCTGCCGGCGCGCGCCGCATTCCGGACGTGACAGTGTCAGACAATGCGCAAGCGGCTCACGCCTCGAACACGATCTTTCCCGCGACCATCGTCAGTTTGACGCGCCCATGCATGCGGGCGCCGTCGAAGGNGGTGTTCTTGCAGCGCGACGCGAGCCGGGCGGGATCGACCACCCACGGCTCGTCAGGATCGAAACGGATGAGATCGGCGGGCGCGCCTTTCGCGAGCCTGCCTTGCGGCAGACCAAGCAAGGCGGCCGGCTTCGAGGACATCGCGGCAAGCAATCGCGGCAGGCCGATCGCGCCGGACTGGACCAGCCGCAAACCGGCCGAAAGCATCGTCTCCAGGCCGATCGCGCCCGGCGCGCAGTCGCCGAAGGGCAGACGTTTGGTTTCGACGTCCTGCGGATCATGGTCGGAGACGACGACGTCAATCAGCCCCAGCGCCAGCGCTTCCACCAGAGCAAGCCGATCGGCCTCCGCGCGAAGCGGCGGGCGAAGCTTCAGAAAGGTGCGATAGTCGCCGACGTCCAGCTCGTTGAGGCTGAGATGATTGATCGACGCGCCAGCCGTCACCGGCAGACCCTGCGCCTTGGCGCGACGCACAGNGTCGAGCGACAGCGCGCAAGTGACGACGCCCGCGTGGTAGCGGCCGCGCGTCAGGCCGACCAGCGCGAGATCGCGCGCGAGCGGAATGGACTCCGCCTCCCGCGGAGCCCCGGGCAGACCAAGGCGGCTTGCGAATTCACCCTCGTTCATGGCGCCGCCGCCAAGCGTCGCGTCATGCAGATGGGCGACGACGAGCGCGTCGAAATCTCGGGCGTATGTCAGCGCCCGGCGCATCTGNNACGCGCTCTCGACGGTGCGCGTCAGATCTCCGAACGCGACGGCGCCGGCGCGCCGGAGCAGGCCGAATTCGGAAATCTCCTTGCCCTCTCGCCCCTTCGTCAGAGCGGCCATCGGCGCGACGCGCACAAGGCCACGGTCGCGGGCGCGGCGTAGCAGAAAGTCGACGACGGAAGGGTCGTCGACGGCGGGCTGGGTGGCGGAAGAGGCGACGAGCGTCGTGACGCCGCCCGCCGCGGCGGCGCGCGTGGCGGTCTTGATCGTCTCGCGATATTCGAACCCCGGTTCGCCGACAAAGGCGCGCATGTCGACAAGGCCGGGCGCGACGACGTCGCCGCCGCAATCGACGATCCTCGCGCCTTCCGGCGCTGAGGTCACGCCGGGGCCGAAGTCGCGGATGACGCCGTTCTCGATCAACACCCCGCCCTGCTCCTGCCGCTCCGCGGCGGGATCGATCAGGCGGGCGCGCGTCAACAGAACGGGCGGCGCGAGCGTGGCGTCGGCGAAGGGCGGCGGGAAGGAACGTGCGCTCATGGCAAGCGGTCTAGCCCCTGCCGCGGCCGGCGCCAAGAAAATCCCCGCCGCGACGCCGCCTGCCCCACATGCCGCACATGCCCGTTTGCGCCGTGAGGCGTCGCGACAGGTTCACCGCCGCAACACCGTCTGATGCGGCGGGCGCGTCAGGCGGCGGCGTAACGGCCCAGCTCAGGCTCGGGGCGCAGCACGCGATCGCCTTGCACCAGCGCGCGAAGCGCCGCGGCCGAAACCGGTCGGCTGAACAGGAAGCCTTGCGCCTCGTCGCAGCCGTGGCGGCGCAGCCATTCGAGCTCCCGCCAAGTCTCGACGCCCTCGGCGGTGGTGGACATGCCCAGGGTGGTGGCGATCGAGCAGATCGCGCGAATGATCGCGGCGGCGTCGGGCCGGTTCTCGACGTCGCGCACGAAAGAACGGTCGATCTTGATCTTGTCGAAGGNGAAGCTCGACAAGTAGGCCAACGACGAATAGCCGGTGCCAAAATCGTCGAGCGCGATGCGCACGCCGAGCGCGCGAAGCTCCGCGAGGATCCGCATCGCCGATCNCTTGTCGTCGATGAGAATCGACTCGGTGATTTCGAGTTCGAGACGATGGGGCGCGAGGCCGGCGTCGGCGATCGCGCGGCGGACCTGGTCGACGAGTCCGGAGGCGCGGAACTGCACGGTCGAGAGGTTGACCGCGATAATCATCTCGGGGTCCCAATGCGCGGCTTCACGGCAAGCGGCGCGCAACACGAACTCGCCAAGGGCAAGAATGAGGCCCGTCTCCTCGGCCACCGGAATGAACTCGGCCGGCGAGATGGGGCCGCGTTGCGGATGCGTCCAGCGCGCCAGCGCCTCGCACCCACCACACGGGCGCTGGCNCATGTCGACCAGCGGCTGGAAATGAACGGTCAGCTCCTCGCGCTGGAGCGCGTCACGCAGATCGAGTTCGAGCATGCGGCGCGTCTGCAAAGCGGCGTCCATCGCCGGCTCGAAAAAGCGGAATCGACCCTTGCCGTCCGCCTTGGCGCGATACAGCGCGAGGTCGGAGTTGCGCAGAAGATCGTCGCCGGTGCGGCCGTCCTCGCCTGACACGGCGACGCCGACGCTCGCGCCCACGACGATGCGATAGCCTTCGATCTCGTAACCGCGGGCGAGCGCGGCGATGATGTGGTCGGCGAGCAGCGCGAGAGCCTCCCGGCTGTGTCGGCCCATCCGCAGCACGACGAACTCGTCTCCTCCCAGCCGGGCGGCGACGTCGTGGGCGTCGAGCATCGCCGCGAGACGTTCGGCGACCTTCTTGAGCAGCTTGTCGCCGATGGCGTGGCCAAGCGTGTCGTTGACGCTCTTGAAGCGGTCGAGGTCGACGCTGACGACGGCGAGGTCGAGACCGTTCTCCACCGCGTCCCGCAGGCGCGACTGCAACTGGCTGCGATTGGCGAGGCCGGTCAAAGAGTCGAAGCGCGCCATACGCTCCATCGAGGCTTCGGCGCGACGCGCCGCGGTGACGTCGGAGCCGACGCCGCGATAGCCTGCGACGCGGCCATCGGCGTCGAGCACCGCGTTGAGCGTGATGCGCCACCAGCATTGTTCGCCACGCACGCGCACGGGCGTCAGAAGATCGCGGACCGGCTCGCCGGTTTGCGCCACCTCGATCAGCGCTTCGCGCGCGCCGCTCGCTTCCGGGACGGAGTCGTCGATCAGGTCGATCAGGCGAAAGCCGACGAGGTCGCTCGGCGGAAGGCCAAGCAGCGCGGCCAGGCGGTCGCCGCAGCGCACGAGCCCGCCGCGCCGGTCGATCTCAAACAACCAGTCGCTGGCGTTCTGTTCGAAATCCTTCAGCAAGAGGCTGATCACCTGCCCCTGATCGCGCAAATCCTCGGCCGCGATATGCCCTTCGACCAGCAGGCNGGCAGCGCTCGCGCACCATGTAGTACGCTTGCCCATGAAGACGAAGACGAGGCCGACGAGAAAATAGTAAAGCGGCTCCCGCGCCGCGCACAGAACATAGAGCCCTGTCGTGAGGATCGGCGGCTGGAAGCAAAGAGCGGCCTGCCAGACAGGCGCCATCGCGATCGCGCCGCCGGCGATGATGCCTGTCGCGCTCGCCACGAGGANCGACGCGCTGGGGCTCGGTCGCCTCCCGAAAAACATCACCATCGGGATCGACCAGATCCCGGAAATCGCGAACATCGTGAAGGCGAGCGTGCGCACGCGCCGCGTCGTGGTCTGGCGCAAGGCGGCGTTGCGGCCACGCCGCGAGGCGGCCGCCCAGATCGCGATGGCGATGAGGGCGGCGATGGTCCACGCGGTCAGGAAGACGCCGTAGTGACCCGACCAGAAGATGACGTCGATCGTGAGAATGTCGAGAACGGTGGCGGCGATCAGAAGCGGCGTCAGCGCCAGCACCTGGGTGAGCGCCTGAAGGCGCACGCCGTCGCTTTGCTCGGGCGTCAACGGCCGGGAGGGAGCGCTGAGGCTCACCCACGTCCAAAACGGCGACGCCGCGTTCAAAACCATAACGGTTCCCCAAGGAGTTACGGTTTCCACCTTCACTCCCTGCGAATTACCGAAAGTTGAAGCTTCGCCGTCGGGATTCGCCGTCCCGGATTCTTGGTGAATCGGCCTTTACGGGGTCGCGAAAATCGGCGAAAGCGAGACTTCGGCGATTCACTCTTTTGGAAATTCGAGTCCCATTTCGCGGTNACGCTCCGGATCGTCGAGCCAGTTTTCGCGAACTTTGACGAAAAGAAAGAGGTGGACCGGGTGACCAGCCTCCTGGGCGATCTCCTTGCGCGCCATCGAGCCGACCGTTTTGAGGACGTGGCCGCCTTCGCCGATGACGATTTTNNTGTGCGCCTCGCGCGTCACGTAAATCGTCTGCTCGATGCGGGCGGATCCGTCCTTCTGCTCCTTCCACTGGTCGGTCTCGACGGTGAGCTGGTAAGGCAATTCGTCGTGGAGCCGCTCGAAGAGCTTCTCGCGGGTGATCTCGGCGGCGAGGCTGCGAAGATTGCCGTCGGTGAGCTGATCTTCGGGATAGAGCCAGGGGCCGGGCGGCATGGCGAGAGCCAGGCGCTCCAACAGGCGCGGGACGCCGTCGCCGTTCAGCGCGGAGATCATGAAGGTCTCCTCGAAGGCGAGCGTCTCGTTGACGCCCGACGCCAAGGTCAGCAGCTTCTCGCGCTCGATGAGGTCGATCTTGTTAAGGATGAGGAAGCGCGGCGCGCGCAGATCGCGCAGCTTGTCGAGAATCGCAGACGCCTCCTCGTCGAGGCCTTTGCGCGCGTCGATCAGCAGACACACCACGTCAGCCTCCCNCGCCCCGCCCCAGGCCGAGGCGACCATCGCGCGATCGAGGCGGCGCTTTGGTTTGAACAGGCCGGGGGTGTCGACGAAAACGATCTGGCTGTCGCCGTGGATCGCGACGCCGCGCGATTGGCTGCGGGTCGTCTGGACCTTGCGCGAGACGATCGCCACCTTGGCGCCGACGAGCGNATTGATCAGCGTGGATTTGCCGGCGTTGGGCGCGCCGATCAGCGCGACGAAGCCGCAGCGGGTGGTGTGGGGCTCGCTCATTCTTTCGTGCGCCTAGCGGCCTGCGACATGTTCGCGGATGAGAAACGCCGTCGCGGCCGATTGCGCAGCGATCTTTTTGTTCGATTCGGGCGGGCCTTCGCATGGCGCGAAACCCGGCAGTTCGACGGAAATAACAAAGCGCGGCGCATGATCGGGGCCAGACTTGGCGCGCTCGACATAGGTCGGCGGCGGCAGGCCGCGGGCCTGCGCCCATTCCTGCAATTCGGTCTTGGGGTCGACGACGCGACGGGGCTGCGTCTTCACGCGCGGCGCCAGAAGCGGCGCACCAGAGCGCGCGCCGCCTCCCAGCCGCCGTCAAGAAAGGTCGCGCCGATGATCGCCTCGGCCACGTCGCCAGGATCGCGCCCTTGCTCTCGCCGCCGGTCTGACGCTCGCCGGGCCCCAGACGCAAATGCGGGCCCACGCGCCATTCGCGCGCCACCTCGACGCAGGCCTCGCGGCGCACGAGCCGGCGAGGCGCTTCGACAACTCGCCCTCGCGAGCGACCGGATAGACCTCAGAAAGCATCTCCGCGACGACGAGCCCGAGCACACGGTCGCCCAGGAATTCGAGGCGCTGGTAATTGGCGGCGTTCTGGACGCTGACATGGGTCAGCGCCGTCTCGAACAGCGCCCGGTCGGCGAAGACGTGGCCAAGGCGCCCTTCGAGCGCGGAGAGCGATTCGCGGCCGCTCATTTCACGCGCGAGAAAAGGCGGCTCCAACGCACCGTCCAGGGCCAGTTCCAGACCTGCCAGGCGGCCGCGTCCTCGTTGATCGAGANAAAGATCATCTCGCCGCGGCCGACGAGATTCTCGTAAGGAACGAAGCCGACGCCGCCCTCGGCGGCGGAGATGCGCGAATCGGTCGAGTTGTCGCGGTTGTCGCCCATCATGAAGTAATGATCGGGCGGCACTTCGTAGACGATCGTGTTGTCGGAGAAGCCGTGATCGCCTTCCGACTCGATGATCATATGCTTAACCGGCGGCGCTCCAGGCGCGTCGCCCGGCAGGGTCTCGACATAGGTCGGCATCGGCTCCGGGCGCCCATAGCGGTTCTTCGAGACGACCGGCTGCGCGGCCGGTTCGCGAGGGACAAGCTGTCCGTTGATCAGAAGGCGTCCCTCCACCATCTGAATCTTGTCGCCCGGCAGCCCGATCAGGCGCTTGATGTAGTCGGTCGAGCCATCGCGCGGAAGCTTGAAGACGACGATGTCGCCGCGCTTGGGTTTCGAACCCAGCACTCGCCCCTCAAGAGGGGCGAAGGAAAACGGGAATGAATGCTTCGAATAGCCATAGGCGTATTTCGAGACGAAGAGGTAATCGCCCACCANAAGCGTCGGGATCAGCGAGCCGGTGGGGATGTTGAAGGGCTGAAACAGAAAAGTTCGCACGACAAGCGCGATCAGCAGCGCCTGAAAGATGACTTTCACCATCTCCCATACGCCGCCCTCCTCCTTCGTGGAGGGCGTCTGCGGTTTGCTCGGATCGGTGACGATGGGGTCGGCCATGACGCGCCTTTGCGAGGGCGCGCGGCGACGTGGGTCGGCGCAGCCGGACATTTCCCGCCCATATAGACGCTCCCTGCGGCTGCGCCAAGTTTGGGCGGTCAGCGCGGCCTCGCCTCGATCACCACGAAGGCCTGCGCATAGGGCGATTCGTCGGTCATGGTGAGATGGGCGACGGCGACATGGCCGGGCGGGGTCAGGGCGGCCAGGCGGGCGGCGGCGGCGGCGTGAAATCGCAGCGTCGGCTGTCCGCTCGGCAAGGTCTCCACCTCGACGTGACGCCAGGCGACGCCCATCTCGATGCCCGACCCAAGCGCCTTGACCGCCGCCTCCTTGGCCGCGAAGCGCTGGCGTAACACGCCGCGCGACTGGCGCGCGCGTCGCAATGCGCGCGCTCGGCCGGCGTGAAGCAACGCTGAAGAAAGCGCTCGCCGAAGCGGTCGAGCGAGGCCTCGACGCGTCGGGCGTCGCAAAGATCGGCGCCGATCCCCAGAATCATGCGCAGCAGTCCGCCCGACCCTCGTCCATCGCCGCGCGCATGGCGCGGATGGCCGCGGCCANATCAAGGAAGATCGCCTCGCCGACGATGAAATGGCCGATGTTCAGCTCGACGATGTTGGGAATGGCGGCGATGCGCCTGGCGGTCGCGTAGTCCAGGCCGTGACCGGCGTGACATTCCACCCCGACGCGCTCGGCCTCGCGGGCGGCGGCGACGATGCGCGCGAACTCCGCCTCGGCCGTCGGAACGTCGCCGCGAGCCGCGGCCTCGCACCAGGCGCCGGTGTGGGNCTCGACGACAGGCGCGCCCAGGTCGCGGGCGGCGGCGACGGCGGCGGGCGTGGGCTCGATGAACAGCGAGACGCGGGCGTGCGCGTTCAACTGCTCGATCATCGGACGAAGGCGCGCCTGCTGCCCCAGAACGTCGAGCCCGCCTTCGGTGGTGCGCTCCTCGCGTCGCTCCGGCACAAGGCAGACCGCATGAGGGCGCAGACGATCGGCGATGGCGACCATCTGCGGCGTCGCGGCCATCTCGAAATTGAGCGGCGCGGAAAGCTCCGCCCTCAGCCGCTCCATGTCGAGGTCTCGGATGTGGCGGCGATCCTCGCGAAGATGCGCGGTGATCCCGTTCGCGCCGGCCTCGATCGCGGCGTGCGCCGCGCGCACGGNGTCAGGCAGCAGCCCGCCGCGCGCGTTGCGCACGGTCGCGACGTGGTCGATGTTGACGCCCAGGCGAAGCGGTTGCGTCATCGGCGATCTCCTACTGGAGCGTCGATCCTACGCGACGCGGTCCGCCGGAGCGGCGCGCGCTGGAGGAAACGACGCGTTGCAACGATTCGAGACGGCGGGTTTCCGAATTCGCTCGGACATGTCGCCGCTCATGTGGACGTCACAAGCCGCGCGAGCCGGGTTTGACGGCCGNGATCGCCGCCAGTTCCGGCGGCAACGAGGTGGGCTCGTAGGTCGGAATGTCCATCGTCGCCAGGGCGACGCGATCAACCCCGATATCGGCCTTTCCGCCGGAGCGATCGATCAGGCACGCCGCGCCGACCAGCGCGCCGGGATGGCGGCGGATCGCGGCGATGCATTCGCGCGAGGACAGTCCGGTCGTGATGATGTCCTCAACCATCAACACCCGCTCGCCGGGCGCTATTTCGAAGCCGCGTCGCAACTGGAACGCGCCGTCGACGCGCTCGACGAAGATCGCCTTGGCGCCAAGCCAGCGCGCGGTCTCATAGCCCGGCACGATGCCTCCGACCGCCGGGGAGACGACGACGTCGATCTTGCCGAACCTCCTTTCCGCCTTCTCGGCCAGAGCCTTGCACAGCTTGGCCGTGCGCGCAGGGTCTTGAAAGATGAACATTTTCTGGAGAAAGACGGGGCTGCGCAGGCCGGATGAGAGGATGAAATGCCCCTCAAGCAGCGCTCCGGCGTCGCGGAATTCGGCGAGAACGTCGTCCTGGGTCATCGTCGTGGTCCCTGTGGCGCCGCAGCGTCCGGCGCGGCGTCTTGGCGCGGTCGCGGGCCTTGGGCGCGCGTCGGCTCCGAGATAGAGCCTGACGGGCCGGCTGTCACGCGCGCTCGCGGCGGGTTAAGATCGCGAATGCCGCGCCTCGCCTTTCTCGTCTTCATCGCTTTCGTCGCCGCCGGGCCTGCGCAGGCTTCGATCGCCTGCGTGGTTCGCCCGAGCGCGGGCGAGGCGACGACGCTGCGCCTTGCGCCGTTTTCGCTCGCGCCGGCGCTGGCGAGGCTGGAGCGCGGGCGCCAGGTCAGGGACGAGGGAATCGAAATCCGCGGCTGGCGACTGGTCGAAGCATGGCCGCCCGCCCGGGCGTGCTGCGCCGACGCGTCGGAGACGCGTTGGGGATGGGCGCAGGTCGCCGACCTCGACGATTGCGGCTGATGAATCATCTCGCCCATCTCCACCTCGCNCGCCCCCGCGGGGCGCGGATCGGCGGACTGATCGGCGACTTCGTCAAGGGCGAGCTGAGCGGTCGATTTCCACGCGCCGTGGAGATCGAGGCGCGACTGCATCGCCGCGTCGACTCCCTGACGGATGCCCATCCGTTCGTGCGCGAGGCGCGGCAGGCTTTCGCGNNCGAGCAGCGCCGCTTCGCCGGGATCGCGCTCGACATCTACTGGGATCATCTTTTGCTGCGCCATTGGAGCGAACTTGGCGGCGAGGCGTTCGAGATTTTCGAAGCGCAGACCTATGCGGCGATGGAGGCCGGCGCGGCGCTGGCGCCGGAGCCGTTGCGCACGATGATGCCGCGCATGGCGGCGGCCCGTTTCCTTCGCGCGTCGGANGACGATGGCGGAGTCGAGCGGGCCGTCCTGCGCGTCGCGGCGGGCTGGGCCTATGGCGACCGCCTCGCGCCGTGCGCGCTTGCGCTGCGAGGGTTGCCGGACTGGGTCGAGAGCGGGTTCGCCGGGTTTTACCGCGAGATCGCGACGAGCGTGGCGCAGGAGCGAGCGGCGTTGCGCGCGCTCTAGAGCCGTTCAGAGCGCCCGTCGTCAGCCGTTCACCCGCTCGACCTTGTTGACCACGTTCTTGCCGCGCAGCTGTTGGATGATCGTTGTCAGGTGCTTGAGATCGAGCACTTCGAGGTCGATGGTGATATCGCGGAAGTCGGGCGAGGACTGTTTGAAAACGACGCTGTCGATATTGCCTTGCGCCTCGCCGATCGCGGTGGCGATGACGCCGAGCGCCCCTGGTTCGTTGAGCGCGCGCACAAAGATCTGCGCGGGATAGAGTTCGCGCTTTGAATCGTCGATCTCCCAGCGCACGTCGAGCCAGCGCTCCGGCTGGTCGTCGAAAGCGGTCAGGGCCGGAGACTGGATCGGATAAATGGTGATCCNCTCGCCGGGCGTGACGATGCCCACGATGCGATCGCCGGGAACGGCGCCGCCGTTCGGCGCGAAACGCACCGCCATGTCGCCCGGCAGGCCGCGGATCGGAATCGCGCCGTCGTCGGGCGTTTGCGCCGACGTGTTGCCGACGCCGGGAATTTTGAACACCAGGCTCGCCGCCTTGCGCAAGCCGAACCAGCCGCTTTCGTTTTCGGGGCGGCGGGCGGNGGCCTTGCGCTCTTCCGTGAAATCGGGGTGCACCGCCTTGACGACGTCGCCCGAATACATCTCCCCGCGACCGACCGCCGAGAACACGTCCTCNNCGGCTCCGCGCGCCAGGCGCGGCAGAGCCGAGGCCAGACGGTCTTCGGAAAACGGCTTTCCAGCCCGCTCGAAGGCGCGCGCGACGATCTGACGGCCAAGGCCGGCATATTGCTCGCGCACCGCCTCCTTGGTCGCGCGGCGGATGGCGGCGCGCGCCTTGCCGGTCGCCACCATGCTCTCCCAGGCGGGCGGAGGCGCCTTCTGGCCCTCGGCGCGGATGATCTCGACCTCGTCGCCGTTCTGCAACGGCGAGAAAAGCGGCGCGACCGCGCCGTTGACCTTCACGCCGATCGCCGAATTGCCGATGTTGGTGTGGACGGCGTAGGCGAAATCAACGGGCGTGGCGCCGCGTGGCAGCGCGATCAGGCTGCCTTTCGGCGTGAAGCAGAAAACCTGATCCTGAAACAATTCGAGCTTGGTGTTTTCGAGCACCTCCTCGGGCGTGTCGCGGTCGGAAAACATCTCCATCGTGCGGCGCAGCCACAGATGAGCCCTNNGACTTTCCGACGACAGCGCCTCGGAATCGCTGGCGCGGCCGTCCTTGTAGAGCGCGTGGGCGGCGATGCCATATTCGGCGATCTCGTGCATGTCGTGCGAACGGATCTGCAACTCGACGCGCTGGCGGCCTGGGCCGACGACGGTGGTGTGGATCGAGCGGTAATCGTTCTGCTTGGGCGTCGAGATGTAATCCTTGAAGCGGCCAGGCACCATCGACCAGGTGGTGTGGACGACGCCGAGGACGCGGTAACAATCCTCAAGGCTGTCGACCAGCACGCGGAAGCCGAAAATGTCGGAGAGCTGCTCGAAGGCGAGCGACTTGCGCTCCATCTTGCTCCACACGGAGAAGGCGCGTTTCTGTCGGCCTTTCACCTCGGCCTCGATGCCGCGGCGGGCGAGCTGGTCGGTCAATTCGCGCTCGATCTCCAGGATCAGGGCGCCGTTGCGCTGGCGCAGATCGTCGAGGCGCTGGGTGATGGTGGCGTAGGCCTCCGGCAAGAGGTTCCTGAACGACAGGTCCTCCAGCTCGTCGCGCATGCCCTGCATGCCCATCCGCCCGGCGAGAGGCGCATAGATCTCCAGAGTCTCCTTGGCGATGCGCTGGCGCTTGTCGGCGCGCATCGCGCCGAGCGTCCGCATGTTGTGGAGACGATCGGCGAGCTTGACCAACAAAACGCGCACGTCGTCGGCGATCGCCAGCATCAGCTTACGGAAATTCTCGCCCTGCTGCGCCTGTTTGGAGACAAGGTCCAGCTTCTTCAACTTGGTGAGGCCGTCCACGAGCGCGCCGATTTCAGCCCCGAACAGGCTTTCGATCTCTTCGCGGGTGGAGTCGGTGTCCTCGATGGTGTCGTGCAGAAGCGCGGCCACGATAGTGGCGTCGTCGAGCTTGAGTTCGGTGAGGATGGCGGCGACTTCGANGGGATGCGAAAAATAGGGATCGCCTGAGGCGCGCTTTTGATGGCCATGCGCCTGCATGGCGTAGACATAGGCGCGATTGAGAAGATCCTCGTCGGTCTGCGGATTATAGCGCCGCACACGCTCGACGAGTTCATATTGCCGCATCATCCGCGAACATTCCTGCGCCGCGTCGCTCAGGACCAACGATGGCGGGCGGCGGCGCAGTATCGGCGCCGGAAGCCAGACGCGCAAGACGTCTGTCCCGCGCGCGCCCGTTCCCTGACGCCCCGCATGGGGATGGCGGGACGGCGGCGCCAAACGAACAAGATGGCCGCGCGCAGGCGCCGAAACGGATACGCCGGCGCGCGAACGCACCGGCGTCAAGAGAAAAAAAGCGCGAGGCTTGTCGCGATGCGGAGCCGATCTTACTCGCGGTCGTCGTCGTCGGAGGCGGCGGGCGGCACCAGACCTTCGAGCCCGCGCAACAGGTCCTCTTCCGTCATGCGGTCGAACTGCACGTCGGAGGCGGCGTCCGAAGCCGCCGAGGCCGCCGACGGGTTGAGCGCGGGCACCACTTCGGCCTCGGGCTCGTCGACCTCGACATGCTTTTGCAGCGAGTGGATGAGGTCTTCGCGCAGGTCGTCGGGCTGGATGCGCACGTCGGCGATCTCGCGCAACGCCACGACAGGATTTTTATCCTTGTCGCGATCGACGAGGATCGGCACGCCCGAGGAGATCAGCCGGGCGCGGTGGGCGGCCATCAGGACCAGATCGAAGCGATTGTCGACCTTGTCGACGCAATCCTCGACGGTGACGCGAGCCATTGAGACACTCCGCGGAGGACGGTTTCGGGATCGGCTGTCGGACGCATGAAGGCGAAACGCCCAAGGCGGCCAAGACCTCGATCGAAAACGTCGGGAAACTCGAACGCGCGCTGCTACACGTCAATTCGACCGTTGGCAAGCGTTTCGCAGGCGCACATCCGCCGAAACGCCGTCGGACGCCCCGCCCAGGCGCCGTCGCGCCGCCGCATTAGGCAAATCAAGGGCGCTCGGCTTGACGCTCCAAGCGGCGACGGCGCATAATTTGGGCTGGTGCCGTTTGCATAGCGAAACCGAATCGTCGGGGCCGTCTCCTGACATATCCGGCTTCGTCGGTCGGCCGCGGGTTGACCGCGCGCGGATTTGGCGTCGCCCCGATCGAGCTTACATGTCCGACGCTCCCCGTCTCGCGCTTTTCATCGATGGCGCGAATCTCTACGCGACCGCAAAATCCCTTGGATTCGACATCGATTACAAGCGTCTTCTGAAAGAATTTCAAGGTCACGGCGTGATGGTTCGCGCCTATTACTACACCGCGCTGGTGGAAGACCAGGAATATTCTTCGATCCGCCCGCTGATCGACTGGCTCGATTACAACGGATACGCCGTCGTCACCAAGGCCGCGAAGGAGTTCGTCGATTCGACGGGCCGTCGAAAGGTCAAAGGAAATATGGATATCGAGGCGGTCACCGCAATGGAGATCGCCGAGCATGTCGACCAGATCGTGCTGTTTTCGGGAGACGGCGACTTCCGTTTCCTGGTCGAGGCCCTGCAACGCAAGGGCGTAAGGGTCTCGGTGGTTTCGACCATCGCGACGCAGCCGCCGATGGTGGCCGACGAATTGCGCCGCCAGGCCGACGAGTTCATCGATCTCGCCCATCTCGCCGCGCGCGTCGGGCGCGACCCGGCCGAACGCATGGAGCGCACGCGCTACGCCAGCGAGCGGCGCGCGCCGGCAGCGCCGCCGGTCGCCGGCGACGAGATCGACGTCTAGGCCGATGTCGTCGGCCGCCGAGCCGACGCGCGATTGTCCGCTGTGCCCGAGGCTCGCCGCGTTCCGGGCGGCGAACCGCGAGGCCTTTCCGGAATTCTTCAACGCGCCCGCGCCGATTTTCGGCGGGTCTGACGCGCGCTTGCTGATCGTCGGCCTGGCGCCGGGTTTGAAAGGCGCGAACGCGACGGGGCGGCCGTTCACGGGCGACTACGCCGGCGTGCTGCTCTACGAGACTTTGCTCGACTTCGGCTTCGCGCGCGGCGTCTACGCGGCGCGCCCCGACGACGGACTGAGGCTGATCGACGCCCGTATCGTCAACGCTGTGCGCTGCGCGCCGCCGCAGAACAAGCCGACGCCGCAGGAAGCGCGGACCTGCCGGTCGTTTCTGGCGGCGGCGCTGGCGGAGACGACGCGGCTGACGGCCATCGTGACCTTGGGCCGGGTGGCGCACGAGAACGCGCTGCGCGCGGCCGGCGCGCGGCCGGCATCGGCCCCGTTCGCGCATGGCGCGGAGGCGAAGATCGACGTTTGCGGGCGCCTGGCGACGGTGCTGTCGAGCTATCATTGCTCGCGATACAACACCAACACCGGCGTTTTGACGCGCGAGATGTTCCGCGCGGTGTTCGCGCGGGCGCGGACTGTCGTCGACGCGGCTTGACGGCGCCGGCCGCCGCGCCACCTGATAAGGGCCCGGCGCCGCGTTTCGCCCTTTCACGGAGGTCTTTGTGATGATCACTCGACGCGCTTTGTCTCTCGCGGCCGCCGGCGCGGCCATCGCCGGCGCCCTTCCCCGCTTCGCTCAGGCGCAGACCCCGCCCCTGCCGCCNAAGCCTGTTCTCGCCTTACCGCCGCTCGGCTATCCCTTCGCCGCGCTGGAGCCCCATGTGGACGCGCTGACGATGGAGATCCATCACGACAAGCATCATGCCGCTTATGTGAACGCCGCCAACGCGATCCTCGACAAGAATCCGGCTCTGGCCGCCAAGAGCGTCACGGAGATTCTGTCCAATCTCGCGGCGGCGCCCGACGACGCGCGCACGGGACTGCGCAACAATCTGGGCGGCCACTATAATCATTCGCTGTTCTGGGAGCTGATGGCGCCGGGCGGCGCAGAANNGGAGCCCGGCGCCGACCTCAAATCGGCGATCGAGGGCGCGTTCGGCTCNGCTCGACGCGGCCAGGACAAGGTCAACGCCGCCGGCCTTGCACGGTTCGGCTCGGGCTGGGCCTGGCTCGTGCTCGACAAGGACAAGAAGCTCGCGATTCTTTCGACCGCCAATCAGGACACGCCGCTCGAACTCGGCGCCAAGCCGATCCTGGGCGTCGACGTGTGGGAGCACGCCTACTATCTCAAACACCAGAACCGTCGCGCTGACTATCTCAAGACGTGGTGGAACGTGGTGAACTGGGACAAGGCGTCCGAGAACTTCAAGAAAGCGCAGGGGTGAGGCGCGTCCGTCACCCTTCGGCGCGGGCGGCGCGCAGCCGCTCNGACGAGGGCGTAGCCTTCGCGCGTCGGGAGAAAGGTCGCTCCCGGCGCGCGCTCGATCCAGCCGCCCTCCACGGCGTCCTCGATGACGGTGAGGCGCGGGCAAGAGCTTCTCCAGGCGTCGACGACCTCCGCGCGCGTGCGCGGCGCCGAAGCCAGCCATTCGACGAGATCGCAAATCAAAGCGTCGGGCGTTCGATCCATCGGTTCCCTCGCGCGATCGTTTGGCGTGGCCGGCCTCAACCCTTGTCGCGCAGCAGGCGGCCCTGCTCCTTCTTCCAATCGCGCTGCTTCTCGGTCTCGCGCTTGTCGTGCAGCTTCTTGCCCTTGGCGAGGGCGATCTGGACCTTGGCGCGGCCCTTGTCGTTGAAGAAGACGCGCAGCGGCACGATGGTCATGCCCTCGCGCTCGACGCCCTTCTGGAGCTTGTCGATCTCCTTGCCGTGCAGCAGCAGCTTGCGCGGGCGCTTGGGCTCGTGATTGAAGCGGTTGGCTTGCAGATATTCCGGGATCGTCGCGTTGATGAGGAAAATCTCGCCGCGCTCGGGCGAGACGTAGCTCTCCGCGATGGTCGCCTTGCCGGTGCGCAGCGACTTCACTTCCGTGCCGGTCAAGGCGATGCCGGCCTCGAACTGCTCGCCGATCTCATAGTGATAGCGCGCCTGACGGTTGTCGGCGGCGACGCGGTAGTTGGAAGCGGGTTTCTCGGCCATGCGCCAGATGTAGCCTCGCGCAGGGCCCGCGCCAAGGCCGCGCGCGGATCAGGGGATCAGTTTCGAGACCGCGCGGGCGCGGGGATCGGGCTCTTGCGCCAAGCCCTCGCGCACGCCGGCGCGGTCGGCCTCGTTGCGGTTCTGGCTCATCTTGGCCTTGCCGACGATCCCGGCGAGTTCGATCTCGACGCCGACGATGCCCTTGATTTGGCCGGCGATGAAATCGCCCGGCGCGTCGGAGACGGCCCAGGAGTTGGCGCGTCCCTGCTCCTGCGTGTCGGTGGNCTCGCCAATCTGGGCGCGCAGCCAGTCCGCGTCAGGACGCAGGCGGGCGCGGCCGCGCGCTTGCACCACGAGATAATTCCAGGTCGGCACGACCTTGTGCGTCTCGCGCTTGGTTTCATACCAGTTGGGCGAGACATAAGCGTCGTCGCCCTGAAACACGACGAGGACGTCAGCGCCCTCGCCGATCTCGGCGAGTTGCGGATTGGCCTTCGCGAGATGGGCGACGAGGCGGCGCGGCGCGGCGTCGCGCAGCAGAAACGGAACCGGATTGGCCATCAGGCCCGAGGGGCCATGCGTGATCAGCATGCCGAGCGGCCGCGCGCGAATGAGGTCGAGGCATTGCGCCTCGTTCGCGATGCGGAAATGCGGGGGCTGATACATTTTTAGTTGTCCTACCGCGCTTCGCGCTGCTTGAGGACGGGTTGCGTGTCCAACCGCGCTTTGCGCTGCATGAGGGGCGGCGCGACGCTGAAGATATGCCCGCCAGGCAAGAGGATTCGCAAACGCCAAAGATCGACGCCGCGCCTCATCTCCGGCTGCGCCGGACCTTCTCCCCGCTTGCGGGGAAGGAGTCGCGCGTGAGCCTCCGCCTCGCTCAGCCGTTGATCAGGCCGGCATGCACCATCGCCGCCTTGATGACCTCGCCGGTGGCGGCGGAGACGGGCAGCAGCGGCAGGCGCACGTCCTCGATCCCGCGGCCGAGCAGCTTGAGGCCGTGCTTGGCGCCGGCGAGGCCGGGCTCCTTGAAGATCGCGTCGTGAAGCGGCGTCATGCGGTCCTGAATCTTCAAGGCGGCGGCGTAGTCGCCCTTGAAGCACAGCTCCATCAGCTCCGAGAGCGGCTTGGGCGCGACGTTGGCGGTCACCGAGATGCAGCCGTGGCCGCCGGCCGCCATATAGGCGAGCGCCGTCATGTCCTCGCCCGAGAGCTGGACGAAATCCGGCCCCATCGCCGCGCGCTGCTGCGAGACGCGGGCGAGATTGCCGGTCGCGTCCTTGACGCCGGCGATGTTCTTCAACTCGTAAAGCCGCTTCATGGTGTCGACCGACATGTCGATCACCGAGCGCGGCGGGATGTTGTAGATGATGATCGGCAGGCCGATGGCGTCGTTGATCGCCTTGAAGTGGCGATACATGCCTTCCTGCGTCGGCTTGTTGTAATAGGGCGTGACGACGAGCACGGCGTCGGCGCCGTCCTTCTCGGCGTTGCGCGCGAGATCGACCGCCTCGTCGGTGTTGTTGGAGCCGGCGCCGGCGATCACGGGAACGCGGCCCTTGGCCTGCTCGATGCACAGCTTGACGACGCGGTGATGCTCTTCATGAGTCAGCGTCGGGCTTTCGCCCGTCGTGCCGCAGGGCACCAGACCATGCGAGCCTTGCTCGATCTGCCATTCGACATGCGCGCGGAAGGCGTCCTCGTCGACCTTGCCGTTCCTGAACGGCGTCACGAGGGCGGGCATCGAGCCCTTGAGCTTCAGCGTGGTCTTGGTCATCTGCGTCATCCTGAGCGTGCAGCGCGACGTCGCGGGAGTGCGCACTGCATATCCTTCCCACGCGCCGGAGAAAGGCCGGGGGCGCGACGACCGTTTCGCCACACCCTCGCCGCATCGCTCTGGTCAGTGTCCGGCAAGATCGAAGCGGAGTCACGATGTCTCGACATGGTGTGGGGCGCGGCCTGATCGTGGCCGCGTTGGCGGCAGGTTCGCTCGTTCCCGCGATCCGCTTCGGGCCGGACGTAATGTCGTCCGTGATCGGAGCGAGCCGGTTCGCGCCGCAGGCCACGCCCGCGGCCAGCGCGCCGACCAAGGCGTCGGCGGCGGGCGACAGGGCGCCGACGGCGCTCCTGTCGGAGGAGGCCGCGCGCCTGGAGCGCGACGTCGCGCCCTCGACGTCCGCGGCGGCTCCCGACCCGATCCTCCCACCAGCCTTGTCCTTAGCGCCGGCCTCCCCGCCGATGTCGCCGCGCTCTCGGCCATCGAACAGGCGGCGCCCTCCGGCGGGCGACGGCCGACGCCGACCATCGAGCCGAATGTCGACGCTGTGACGGCGGCTGTCGCGCGGTTCGCCGATCCGGTCGACACGCCGCCGCTGGCGCTCGATTCCGAGCGCCTGCGCGCCGCCGTCGCGAGCTATCGCGGCGGAGACGTCGCAGGCGGCGACGCGCTTTCGCGGGCGCTGAACGATCCGGCGATGAAGCTCGCCGCGGAGTGGGCGGCGATCCGTCTGCAACCGCGACGCGTCGGCCTCGATCGGTTGCGCGCGTTTCAAAGCGCGCATGCCGACTGGCCTTCGGCCAAATGGATCGAGCGGCGGATCGAGGAGGCGCTATACGGCGACCGCAAAGATGCACGCGCGGTGCTCGCCGCCTTCCGCAATCGCGAACCGGACACCGCTTTCGGCGAGATCGCGGTGGCGCGGGCGGAATTGGCGCAAGGGTCGCCGGAGGCCGCCGCCGCGCGTGTGCGGCGGCTGTGGCGCGAGGCCGAACTGTCGGGCCCGCTTGAACAAGCCATCGAGCGCGAGTTTTCGACGTCGCTCGTTCAGGCAGACCACAAAGCGCGCTCCGATCTGCTGTTCTACAAGGAGAAATATTCCGCCTCNCTGAGCGCCGCGAAGGCGGCCGGGCCCGACGCCCTGAAGCTCGCCGAGGCGCGCGCCGTCGCCGGGACGAAGCGGTTCGACGCGTTGGTCGCAGCCTTGCCGAAGGAGATGCGCAACGACCCGACGCTGATCTTCGCGCGCGCGCAAGCGCTCGCCAAGAATTACGCGGAGGCGGCCAAGCTGCTGACGAGCGCGCCGTCGTCGGATCCGGCGGCCCTTGTCGACGGAGACGCCTGGTGGGCCGAACGGCGCGCCGTCGCGCGCAAGCTGCTCGACCGCGGCGAGGCGGCGGCGGCCTATGCGGCCGCGGCGGCCGGCGGCGCGGCGTCGGCNCGCGGGAAAGTGGAATCGGCTTTTTGNGCTGGTTGGATCGCGCTGCGCCATCTTTCCGGATCGCGTGACGACGCGCTGCGCGCAAAGGCGCATTTCGACGCCGCGGCGGCGGCCGCGACCACCCCGACGTCGACGGCGCGCGCCGCCTATTGGCAGGGCCGCGCGGCGGAGACGTTAGGCGACGGCGCCGCCGCTCGCGCCGCCTATGAGATCGCGGCGCGTCGCGCGGCCACCTTCTATGGGCAACTCGCCGCCGCGAAACTCGGACGCGAGCGCCCCACGCTGCGCCAGGCGACGCCGGCGACGCAGGACAGCGATTTCACTCGCGCCTTCCGCGCGCTCTACGAGTCCGGCGAACGCGCGCTCGCGACTCCGTTGGCCCTCGACGCGGCGAAGGCGGGCGGGCGCGACGGNCGGCTCGCCGCGCTCTCGGACTGGATCGGCCGGCGCCGCGACGCGCGCACCGCGCTCGCCATCGGCAAGGCCGCGCTGGTGGCCGGAGGCTCCCTCGACGAGACGGCCTTCCCCACTTACGGCGTGCCCGCCTATAACGCGGCGCCGAATTCGGCGGAGACGGCCGTCGTCTATTCGATCGCGCGTCAGGAAAGCGCGTTTCAACCCGAGGCGGTTTCGCCGGCCGGCGCCAAAGGCCTTATGCAAATGCTGGACTCCACCGCGCGCGAAACAGCGAAACGGGCCGGCCTGCCGTTCGAGGAACGGCGCATGCTGACCGATCCGGCGTTCAACGCGAAACTCGGCGCGGCGCATCTGGGCGCGTTGCTNGGCTCGCTGAAGGGCTCTTACGTGCTCGCCTTCGCCGCCTATAACGCCGGACCGGGCCGGGTGCGGGAATGGCTGCAAGCCTATGGCGATCCGCGCGAACCGACGGTCGATCCGATCGACTGGATCGAACGCATTCCGCTCGCCGAGACGCGCGACTACGTGCAGAAGACGATCGAGAACCTGCAAGTTTACCGGCTTCGGCTCGGCGACAGCGAGGCGATCAGCATCGACGCCGATCTTAGACGCGGGGCGCGGCGCGCGGCGCGTTGAACCCTTGCGTCGAAAGGGCGCGCGCGGCCTGACGGCCAGGCGCGGATGATCTAGTCTGCCGCCATGCGCGGGGGCTGCGATGGACGACGTCACTTTTCCGATCGGCGGCGAGAGCCGCTATTTCACAGCGCCGGACGGCGTGCGGCTGCACGCCCGAATCTATGAAGCCTCTGGCGACGCCTGTCCGGCGCTCTGTCTGCCGGGGCTTGCGCGCACGGCGATGGATTTCGATCCGCTCGCGCGCGCGCTGAGCGAGGGGCGGCACGGGCCCGCGCGGCGGGTCGTGGCGATCGACTATCGCGGCCGCGGCGAGTCCAGCTTCGATCCGGCCGGCGTCTATGACGTGATGGTCGAGAACGCCGATCTGCTGGCGGTCGCCGCCGCGCTTGAGATTGGGCGGGCGGCGATCGTCGGCACGTCGCGCGGCGGATTGCATGCGATGATCCTGGCGGCGACGAAGCCCGAGATGCTGCGCGGCGTCGTTCTCAACGATGTCGGCCCGCGACTGGAGGCGCAGGGACTGATGCGCATCCGCGCCTATGTCGGCAAGTTGCCAAAGCCTGGCTCTTACGCACAGGCGGCGGCGATGCTGAAAGACGTCGCCGGCGCGCAGTTTCCAGCCTTGGGCGACGACGACTGGGCGTTTTTCGCCCAGACCACATTCCGGCCAGGCGAGAGCGGCCTCGAACCGCGCTACGACGCACGGCTNCTCAGAGCGTTGGAGACGCTCGACCTGACGCAGCCATTGCCCGAAATGTGGCCGCAATTCGAAGGGCTGGCGCATGCGCCGACTTTGGCGATCCGCGGCGAACGCTCCGACCTGTTCTCGGCGGCGACGCTGGCGGAGATGGCGACCCGTCACCCAAACTTCTCCAGCACCACCGTGCCGGGACAAGGGCATGCGCCGTTGTTGCGGGACGAGCCGACGATCCGCTTGATCGGCGAAAGCATCGCGCGTTGGACCGCCGGCGCCGGCTGAGCCTTCGCATCGGACGTCGCCACATGGGGCGCGACCGTCGGCGATGCGAGCGGCGTGTCCCCGCGCGGGCGTGACGCTGGCGCGAGGCGATGCGCGACGCGGTTCGCCGTGTTCGTCGCGCGGCTTCCTCTCCGTTTCTGTCCACACGCCTGGGGCGGCGTGTGGGTCGCGCCGGGAGCCGCCGGCTGGACTGGTCGCAGGCGGTCGTCGCAATGAGGAAGTGTTGAAACGAAAAGGCCCCGGCGTTTCCGCCGGGGCCGAGAAACCGAGCTTACGCTCTGTTTGGATCAGAAGTTGCGCTGCAGACGCAGGCGGGCTTCGATCGCGTCGGGGCTCTTCTTGAGGCCAGCAGCCTTGATGGCGGCAGCCATCGGGGCCGAGACGCTGTTGTTC
Source organism: Rhodoblastus sp. (assembly GCA_013693735.1). Lineage (GTDB taxonomy): Bacteria > Pseudomonadota > Alphaproteobacteria > Rhizobiales > Beijerinckiaceae. The sequence continues at coordinate 2,983,707 of CP059255.1, forward strand.
AGCTTGGCATACATCAGCTCGACGCCGATGTCGAAGTCCTTAACCGGCGACCAGATCAACTGGTGAGNCGGCGCGCCACTCCTTGAACTTGCTGTAGCCCATCAGGCGCAGCGAGCGTCATACGACCAGTCGAGGTAGGAGGCCAGAACGACCGAGCGAACCGACGGGGTCCAGTAGTGCTGGAGAGCCGCGAAGATCGACCAGCCCTTGCCGTTGCCGAAGGAGTAGCCGGTCGCGCCGATCGGCTGATAGGCAGCCGCGCCGGTCGCAGCCGGGATGAAGCCGTAGCGCCAGCCGCCTTCGTTGCCGCCGCCATTCGAGCCGTACCAGCCGAGGCGCTCAAGCGAGCCCTTAGNTGCAGCTTCAACCCAGAGCGNATCGCCAGCGGCGAGCATCGGCAGGTTGANTCTGGCGCCGCCCTTGATCGCCCAAATGTTGTAGTCTTTGTGCGGAGCGCCGATGGCGGTCGAGGTCATCGTGGTGCGACGGCCGTAAGCGCCAGAGAGCTGCGCGGAGCCCCAACCCTGATCGACGCGGAGAGCGCCGACGACGTCGGGATACTTCACGCCGGTCGCCTTGGCGACGACGGCGTTGTAGACGCCCGGAACCGCGGTGGACGGAACGGTCGCATAGAGAGCGGTGTCCGCCGGATCTTCGATCGAGACCGTCGCCGAGAAGCCGCCGCCGAAGGTGGCGGTGTAGGCGAGGAGGTTCGTCTGGATGTCGGAGTTACGAACCGTCGACCAGTTCCAGTTGTCGGCGAAGAAGTCGAAGAACGACTGCGCGCGACCGGCGGTCAGGCCGGCGAACTGGATGAACGCATAGCCCGGACGGAAGGTGTCGCCGCCGCCGTAGAACTGCGAGTTGCCCACGCCCTGGCTGTAGCCCGTGTTACGGGTGCCTTCGAAGCGGAAGTACGAACGCAACGTGCCCCAGGAGGTCTGGGTGCGGGTGTCGACGTTCAAACGGCCGCGAGCGCGGATGCCGATCGCGTCAACCGAGCGCGAAGAAATCGCGGTCAGGCCGCCGGCCGCCGTCTGGGCGTTGCGGGTGTTCGACCAGGCGTGCTCAGCGCGAACCATGCCGCTGATGCGCATGCAGGTTTCGGTGCCCGGGATGTAGAAGAAGCCGGCGCCGTAAGCGTCGCAGATGCGAACGTATTCGGCCGGGGCGGCCTTGCGGGTCGGCAGATCAGCGGCCTGGGCGGACGCGACGGCGACGAGGCCGGCGGCGGAGCCGAGGAGAAGGCTCTTCACGAGCTTCATGGAATACCTCCAGTAATGAGACCCAATCGGGAGTCGGTTATCGCCTTCAGACCACATCGAAAATCGACGCGCGCCTTTTGGCCCTTTTTCCCGTTCATCCGACCGCAGCGAGCCGGCTTTGGTTCGGATTTGCGGCCGGGTGCTCCCGTTCGCTGGAGCCAACATACTCGTCCGCTTCCGTCGATCAATCACGGATCGGCCTCGTCGGCGCCTCAAATCGCCCTTTTCAGAGCGCTGTTGCAGAAAGGCCACGAGGTCCTCGGGGCCGTTAACTCTTCCATAACCATTTGATAGCGTTCGCATACTCGCCAAGATATCGAAAATCAGGCGGCGTCGGCGCCCGGGGCGAACGAAAGGACAGGCGGGTCCGCGCGCAGGCTCGCGCCCGAATCTGCGCTTGCCGGACGTGAGTCGGGCGTTACGCTCTCGCATCGACGCTTGTCCCGGCCTTTGGGGCTCCCATGTCGCCTCCTCTTTCCCGCGCTTTCGTTCGTCCCGGCCGATCCGTGGCGCTGGGCGAAAACGGCATGGTCGCCACGTCGCATCCCGATTCGACGCTGGCCGCTCTCGATCTCCTGCGCGCGGGCGGATCCGCCGCCGACGCGGCCATCGCCGCCGCCGCGGTTCAGGCCGTCGTCGATCCGTTGATGACCGGGGTCGGNGGCGACGCTTTCGCGCTGTATGCGCCCGCGGGTNNCGGGCCGCAGGCGCTGAATGGTTCGGGACGGGCTGCGCTGCGGCTGACGCTCGACCTGCTCGGCGGCGCGGCGATCGCCGACGATTCGGCGCACGCGGTCACCATTCCGGGCGCGGTCGCGACCTGGGCCGCGATGGCGGAGCGTTTCGGCCGGTTGGGGCTCGACGCCTGCCTGCAGCCGGCGATCCGCCTGGCGCGGGAGGGGTGGCGCGTGCATCCGCGCGTGGCCGCCGACTGGNNGCGGCCGCGCGCGCGTCTGGCGCGCGGGCCAGGCCGCGCGCTGCTGTCGCGGGAGGGCGAAACGCCCGCCGTCGGCGAGCGAATGACCAGTCCGGCGTTGGCCGAGACCTTGGCGACGATCGCTCGCGAAGGAGAGAGCGGCTTCTACGAAGGCGCGGTCGCGGCGGCGATGACCGCGCGGCTGACGTCGCTTGGCGGCGTCCACACCGTCGACGATTTCGCCGCCCGGCGCGTCGAATGGGCGGCGCCGATNCTGGGCGCCTATCGCGACCGCCGACTGGTCGAATGTCCTCCGAACGGTCAGGGCCTGGCGGCTTTGATCATCGCGCGGATCATGTCGCGCTTCGACCTCGCCGACGCGAAGCTGTCGGCCGCCGACCGCGTCCATATCCATGCGGAGGCGACCAAGGCCGGATATCGGCTGCGCGACGCCATCGTCGCCGACCCCGAGGTCTCGCCGATCGACGTCGACGCGGTCCTCAGCGACGCCTCCATCGATCGGCTCGTCGCATATATACATATGGACAGGGCGNNGGCGCCGGCGGCGGATTTCGACGGACCGGATCATCGCGACACGGTCTATCTGACCGTGGTCGACCGGGACCGCAATGTTTGCTCCTTCATCAACTCGGTCTTTCACGGTTTCGGATCGACGATCATGTGTCCGCGCACCGGCGTGATTTTCCAGAATCGCGGCCTTGANTTCAGCCTGACGCCCGGGCATCCAAACGCGCTCGCGCCGGGCAAACGGCCGATGCATACGATCATTCCCGGCCTGATCATGAAGGACGAACGGGTCGAGACCGCGTTCGGCGTGATNGGNGGGCAGTATCAGGCGGCGGGACACGGACAGTTCCTGTCGCGCACGGTCGACCTTGGCGAAGACCCGCAACAGGCGGCGCAGGCGCCGCGCAGCTTCGCGCATGACGGCACGCTGACGCTCGAATCCACGCATGCGCCCGAAACGGCCGAGACGCTGCGCCGGCGCGGCCATGACGTCGTGATCTCCGACGATCCGATGGGAGGTGCNCAGGCGATCCGCATCGACTGGGAGCGCGGCCTTCTGATCGGCGGATCGGACCATCGCAAGGACGGATTCGCCGTCGGTTATTGACGAATGCGAGACCGGCGCGGGCGGATTGACATTCGCCGCGCCCGGGCGCATCTGCCCCGCGCGGCGATCTTCGCGACCGTCACCAAGGCGTCATACGCTCAAGGCTTTTTCGCCCATGCCAAACGACTGCGACAGTCGACCAATTCGCTCGCAGGGCTGATCGCGCCGCATCGACGCGCGCTCCGGCGAGACCTCGGAGCCTCCCATGCGCGCACGCGCCGATCACCCAGCCAATGTTTCGGTCACGCTGTCGGCGTTGCGGCCGAATCTCTACGATATGGCCGTCTTTCTGCTTGTGGTCGCGGCCTTCGCCGGCGTCGCCTACGGCGCCCGCGCGGTGAACCAGCCGCTTTCCTCGCTCGACGCCGCGCCGATCCAGCTCGATCCCGGTCATCTGCCGAATTATGCGTTGCTGACGACGCTGCGCATGTTCGCGGCGATCGCCTGTTCGCTCGTCTTCACTTTCGCCACGGGTTGGGCGGCCGCCAAAAGCCGCAAGGCCGAAATGGTGATCGTGCCGGCGCTCGACATTTTGCAGTCCGTGCCGATTCTGGGCTTCCTGACGTTCACCGTGATGTTTTTCATGGGGGCGTTTCCAGGAAGCCGCCGGCGCGGAGCCGCCGCCGTGTTCGCGATCTTCACCAGCCAGGCCTGGAACATGGCCTTTTCTTTTTACCAGTCGCTGAAGACGCTGCCGCCCGATCTGGACGAGGCGGCGCGTCACTTCAGACTGTCGCCTTGGCAGCGGTTCTGGCGGCTCGAAGCGCCTTACGCGACGCCTGGGCTGGTGTGGAACGCGATGATGTCGATGTCNGGNGGGTGGTTCTTCGTCGTCGCCTCGGAATCGATTTCGATCGGCGCGACGAAAATCGCGCTGCCGGGCGTCGGCTCGTATCTCGCCGCCGCGATCGACCAGAAAAATCTCGGCGCCGTGGGTTGGGCGGTGGCGACGATGGCGCTGGTGATCCTGGCCTATGATCAGTTGCTGTTTCGCCCTGTGGTGGCCTGGGCGGACAAGTTCCGCGTCGAACAGGTCGCGTCGCGGGCGCGGCCGCAGAGCTGGGTCTACGATTTGCTACGCCGCACGCGGCTTTTGCGGCGCCTCGGCGCATTGGGCTTCGGGCTNCACCGACGCGATTTCGCGCGCTCCGCGGGCTGGAGGCGCTCGTCACGCCGGGCGTCGCCGACCACGGAGCGCGCGGCGCGAGCGGGCGATCTATTGTGGACGGCCGCGGTGGCGGCTGCCGCGCTGTGGGCGGCGTGGCTGATCGCGCGCTACCTCGCGCAAGGCCTGGCGCCGGGCGACGTGGCCGAGGCGTTCAAGGCCGGGTTCGCCACATTGTTGCGGGTCGTCGCGCTGATCGCGGCGGCGAGCGTGATCTGGGTTCCGATCGGCGTGTGGATCGGCCTTCGTCCGGCGTTGGCGGAGCGGTTGCAGCCGCTCGCGCAATTTCTCGCGGCGTTCCCGGCCAATGTGTTGTTTCCGATTTTCGTCGTGGCGATCGCGCGGGGCGACCTCGACCCTAACGTCTGGCTGTCGCCGCTTATGGTGCTGGGCACGCAGTGGTACATTTTGTTCAACGTGATCGCGGGGGCGAGCGTATTCCCCGGCGATCTTCTGGAAGCCGCCTCGATGTCGCGGGTGAGAGGTCGACTGTGGTGGCGCTCGGTGATGCTGCCGGGCGTGTTCCCTTATTATGTGACGGGCGCGCTGACGGCGTCGGGCGGCTGCTGGAACGCCAGCATCGTGGCGGAAGTGGCGAGTTGGGGCGACACCCGACTCGAAGCCTATGGGCTGGGCGCCTATATCGCCAACGCGACGGAGGCGGGAAACTACCACAAGGTGGTTCTTGGCGTCGCGGTGATGAGCGTCTTCGTGCTCGCCTTCAATCGCCTCGTGTGGCGGCGGATGTATCGCTACGCCGAACGCCGGCTGCGTCTGTGAACGCCCTCAAGAGGATCGACCGATGAGCCATGCATCCTCCTCCGCCGCCCTGCCCTCGCCCGCGCCGTCCGAGGCGCTGGTGAGCGTGCAGAAGGTGCGTCATCTCTATCATAAAGGCGGCGGGTCCGACCTGGTGGTGCTCGACGACGTCAACATGACGCTCGGCGGCGCCGAGATCGTCGCGCTGCTCGGGCGCTCGGGATCGGGCAAGTCGACGCTGCTGCGCATCATCGCCGGGCTGCTTCGCCCCACCGAGGGCGAGGTGCGCGTCGCCGGCCGCGACGTGCTCGGCCCGGCCGACGGCGTCGCGATGGTGTTTCAGAGCTTCGCGTTGTTCCCCTGGCTGACGGTGCTGGAGAATGTCGAGTTGGGGCTCGAAGCGCAGGGCGCGCCCGCCGACGAACGTCGACGCAGGGCCCTGGCGGCGATCGACCTGATCGGCCTCGACGGATTCGAGAGCGCCTATCCCAAGGAGATCTCCGGCGGCATGCGCCAGCGCGTCGGCCTCGCCCGCGCGCTCGTCACGCATCCCCAAATTCTGCTGATGGACGAGCCTTTCTCGGCGCTCGACGTGCTGACCGCCGAGACGCTGCGCACGGATCTGATCGACCTTTGGGTCGAGGGCCGAATGCCGATCAAGTCGATCCTGCTCGTCACCCACAACATCGAGGAGGCCGTTCTTATGAGCGATCGCATCCTCGTCTTCTCGTCGAATCCCGGCCGCATCGCCGCCGAGATCAAGATCGACCTGCCGCGCCCGCGCGATCGCGACGATCCCGCGTTCCGCGCTTTGGTCGACGAGATCTACGCGCGCATGACCAAACGTCCGCCGCCGCAGCAGACCGCGGCGCCGCGCGAGGCTGGCATCCCCGGCGTCGGCATCGACATGATCCTGCCGCGGGTTTCCACCAACACCATCGCCGGCCTGATGGAGGAGATCGCCGCCTTCGACGGCAAGGCCGATCTGCCCGACCTCGCCGAGACGACCCAAATGGAGATCGACGAATTGTTTCCCGTCGCCGAAACGCTGCAATTGCTGCGCTTCGCCGAAATGGAGGCCGGCGACATCCGCCTCACAGCCGACGGAAAAGCCTTCGTCGAGATGGGGACCGATGCGCGCAAGCAGCTGTTTGGACGCAACCTCGTCGCTTATGCGCCGCTGGCGCAGCGCATCAGGCGCGTGCTCGACGAGCGCGCCAATCATCGCGCGCCGAAACTGCGGTTTCAGGACGGCGAAGACCACATGTCGGAGGAGGCGGCCGAGGAGACGATGCGCACGGTGATCAACTGGGCGCGCTACGGCGAGGTGTTCGCCTATGACGAAGCCAGCGAAACCTTAAGCCTCGAAAATCCGAACTAGGCCCGCGCAGGGACGCCGGCGCGCGCCGTTTCCGAAACAGCGCCCCAGCGCGCGCGCGTTGCGTGGGATCGCCAAAGAGCGCGGCCGAAGGCGCGAGAGCGGAGCGTGTCTTTAGGCGAAGCGCCCGGCGGAGTTTCTCGCCGCGCGCTTCGGATGAACAGCGCGCGTCTTAGCCGGCGCTGAGCCGAATGGGGCGTGTAAGGGGATGGCGGAGACGATGGGATTCGAACCCATGATACCCTTTTGGGGTATGCTCATTTAGCAAACGAGTGCCTTCAGCCTCTCGGCCACGTCTCCGAACCTGTCCGTGACGAGACCGTCGGACAGGCCGCACTCCTATGCCCGAGGCGCGCGATTTTTGCAAGGAACACATCGTGCGGAGCGAGGGCCGACGGCGCCCTTCCCGGCATACGATCCAGCGCGATCCGCGGGCCGCGGAAAAGACACGCCACCTAACAAGACGCGATGGTCGGCGCGTGGCGACGGCGCGAAACGGCGCCCGGGCGGCATTGCGTTCGGCGGTCGTCTGTCCCCGTCATGGAGCGACGCAGGAGCCGGGGTGTTCAATGGTCCGGGAGGCTGATTCGCAACCCGTGCACAGGCGGGCCTGCGGCCTTCAGGACGTTCGCGACCGAGGCGATGGTCGCTTCGAAGTCCTTGGCGAGCCGTGGGTCAGCCGAGCCAAGCGAACACGCTCTCCACGACCCACCGCTTGAGGTGGACGGCAAATCCGCCTGATCGGGTCGCCTTCCGACGATCGCGATCGCGACGCGTGTCGCCATTCTCATCGGCTCGCTCGCGCAACGGCGTCGGCGAACACGCGCTGGACGAACGCGACCCGGCTGCGCGCCTTCAACGCAGGATCCTCCCGTCGCTGTCTCGCCTTGTCGCTGTCTTGCACTTGCGCTGGTTACGACGCGAGGAGCAGGGCGCGATCGTCCGGGTGCACGGTCGCGTGGCGCGGGCGCGCCTGACCCGTTCGGCCGCGTCGTCGCCTCCGGGCGCCCGCTCTCGTTTGCCCTGACCGACTGGCCGCCGATCGCCGCCGCAGGCTCGCCTCGCGCCAGAGGCGTTCCCGATCCGCTGTGACACGCATGCGGTTCATGCGCTCGAACGGGCCCTCGTCGCGCCACGCCGCAAACCACAGGCGGACGGGCCAGGTTTGGAGGTCGGAAACGAGCGCGCCCGCGATCGCGGCTCGTCCGGTGAAGCTCCCCTCGCCGCGGCGCACGCGCAGCGCGGCGTCCGGCTCGTAGCGCGCGAGCAGCCGATCTATGTCGCGACTTTCGCATGAGCGCGCACGAACGTCGCGTTCATGTGAGATGGTTCCGTAGCGGTCGCGCCCGTCTCCTCGCTGTTGACGACACAGGAACGCATGACCTCGCAGCGCCCACCAAATGGGACGGAGCGAGATCGATGGCGGCTGAGCTTCGCGGAGCTTGAACAGGCTGGACGCCCCAGCCGCGTCGCCCGACGGACCGCCAGGCGAGGCCGGGCTCGCCTTTCCGGGCCGCTGGCGGAATGCTCTGGCGCCCAGGCGCTTAAAGGACGGCTCCAAGCGTCACATCGCGTTAGCGAGCGTCCATCCCGGGCGTCGCCAAGGTTCTATTGGAGCGGCTTACAGAGCTTGAGGAGCGAGGCGTAATCCAGCGCACCGCGCAGGCCGCATTCCCACAAGCTGTTTTCCTCTTGGTTTTCGCCGGAAGGGGTCGAACTCGTCGGCATCCTCGACCAGGCCGGAATTTGGTCACGCGGCGCCTGAGAGCGGGAAGCGGGGCGAGACAGGCATCCAGAGACATCGCGCCGGGCGCGACGTGCGCGCTTCGAGGGACGTCGGCGCGCAGAAGAACGCCGATCAGAACGGCGCCTTCACGCCATCAAAAGAGAGCGAGGACGAAAACGCGCCGTGGGCACGGACGCAACCGGGATCGCACGCCTGCCTCGAAAGAGCGCTTTCGGCGTCGCGACGCGGCGCGACGCCGAAAGCGAACCGCGTCGCCGGGGCGTTCCCAGCGGCGACGCTCAGTCGTGATCGGCTTCAGCCTTCGCTCGTGGACGCCGGAGCGGCGGCCGGCGCTTCCGTCTTCGCCTTGCGCGGGCGACGCGGAGCGGCCTTGCGGGCGGTCTTCGAAGCGGCGCGCTTGGCGGCCTTCTTCGGGGTCTTTGGCGGCCTTCGTGGCCTTTTTCGTGGCCTTCTTGGCGACCTTTTTCGTCGTCGTCTTCGTCGTCTTTTGGCGACCTTCTTCGTCGCTTTCTTGGTCGCTTTCTTGGCCGCCTTCTTCGTCGCCTTCTTCGGCGCCTTCTTCGCGGCCTTCTTCGCCGTCTTCTTCGGCGCGCTCTTGCGGGCCGTCGTTTTCGTCGCGGCCTTCTTCATCGCCTTCGCCATCTTTTGGTCCCTTCTCGATGTGGCCTCTCGATTTGAACGAGCGGCATCAGGCTTGACAAAACTATCGAGCTTCGCGTTCCGCGCAAGACGGCCGCATGCCCACACGATGCGTTCACGCCTGCCCTACAGGCGTATTCGGCGCCGGCGCGGCGCGCGCGACGTCGAACGGACGGAAGAACCGACGTCGAAACACGCGCGTAAGCGCCGCCGCTTCATGCGCGTCCTGCACGCAGGCGCGCGCCCGGCCGCGCCGAACGGCGGCGCCGCGCGACGAGGCCCGAACGCGAAGACAGTTTAATTCAGGCACATCTTGAAATTGCGCGGTCGCGAGCGCGTCGCGAAGAGTCGCGCGCCGCCGCCTTCCGGCCTCGCGTCGAACACGGTCGATAGGCGACGCTGAAGGATTCGGGCGAAGTCTGCGACCCAGGCGAGACGTCCAGTCGCGCAGGCAAAAATTTTTGTGCAAAGCCGCCGCAAGAACCAAAAACCGTCACGCGGCGACGTGACGGCTCTTGATTTCGAAACGAACGGCGCGCTTCGCCGATTCGGCGCCGCGCCGTTCAGACGCCGAGCTTGCTCTTGAGCAGGTCGTTGACGGCTTGCGGATTGGCCTTGCCGCCGGTCTGCTTCATCACCTGTCCGACGAACCAGCCGATCATCGTGGGCTTGGCCTTGGCCTGTTCGACCTTGTCGGGGTTGGCCGCGATCACCGCGTCGATCGCCTTCTCGATGGCGCCGGTGTCGGTCACCTGCTTGAGGCCGCGCGCCTCGACCAGCGCGCGGATCGGCGGTCTTCTCTCGCCGATGAGAAGGGCGAGCACGTCCTTGGCGATCTTGCCGGAGATGACGCCCTCGCCGATCAGATCGACAAGCCCGGCGATCTGCGCGGGCTGCAAATGCGTCTCGTGCAGCGCCTTGCCTTGCGTATTCGCGAAGGCGGCGACATCGCCCATCACCCAGTTGGCGACGGCCTTTGCGTCGCGCCTGACGCCGCCATGCTTCACCGCCGCCTCATACCAATCGGCGGTCTCGCGGTCGGCGACGAGGACGCCGGCGTCATAGGCGGGAAGGCCATATTCGGCGATGAAACGCGCCTTCTTGGCGTCGGGCAGCTCGGGCAGCGCGCGGGCGAGATCGTCGACCCAGGCCTGCTCGAATTCGAGCGGCAGCAGATCGGGGTCGGNGAAGTAGCGATAGTCGTGCGCCTCTTCCTTGGAGCGCATCGAGCGCGTCTCGCCCTTGCCGGGATCGAACAGGCGGGTCTCCTGATCGATCTTGCCGCCATCCTCCAGAATGGCGATCTGGCGGCGCGCTTCGACGTCGATCGCCTGTCCGATGAAGCGGATGGAGTTGACGTTCTTGATCTCGCAGCGCGTTCCGAACGGCTCGCCGGGGCGGCGCACGGAGACGTTGACGTCGGCGCGCAGGTTGCCCTTCTCCATGTCGCCGTCGGAGGAGCCGATATAGCGCAGGATCGTGCGCAGCTTGGAGACATAGGCCTTGGCCTCGTCGGCCGAGCGCATGTCGGGCTTGGAGACGATCTCCATCAGCGCCACGCCGGAGCGGTTGAGATCGACGAAAGATTGTCGGGNCGACTGGTCGTGCAGCGACTTGCCGGCGTCCTGCTCAAGGTGCAGGCGCTCGACGCCGACCGTGATCTGCTCGGTCGGGGTGACGTCGACGATGACCTCGCCCTCGCCTACGACCGGGTGCTTNNGCTGGCTGATCTGATATCCCTGCGGCAGATCGGGATAGAAGTAGTTCTTGCGGTCGAACACGGAGCGCAGGTTGATCTGCGCGCCAAGGCCGAGGCCGGTGCGCACCGCCTGCGCGACGCACTCCTTGTTGATGACCGGCAACATACCCGGCATCGCCGCGTCGACGAAGGAGACATGGCTGTTCTGTTCGCCGCCGAATGCGGTCGACGAGCCGGAGAACAGCTTGGCGCGGCTGCTCACCTGCGCATGAATCTCCATGCCGATGACGATTTCCCAATCGCCCGTGGCGCCCTTGATCAGTTTGGAAGGCTTCGCGCTCATGCCGACCTTGCCCGCTTTCGTCTTAACCGGCGTCAAGTCGCCGTCTCGCATCCGTCTTTAAAGAGGGGAAGGCGGCGAACAAGGCGCGCTCCGACGCGCCTGCCGGCAGAGGAGCCAAATCATGAGCGACGCGAGTTCCACGCGGCGCGCGGATTCCCGCAAACTGGCGCCGCTGGAGCGGCCCGGCGATGTTCTCCTATGGATTTCGCCCGTTCTTCCTGTCGGCGGGCGCGTTCGGGCTGCTCGCCATCGGGCTGTGGCTGCCGCAATGGGAGGGGCGTTTCGCCCTCNNCTCCACGTTCCAGCCGCTCGACTGGCATGCGCATGAGATGATCTTCGGCTATCTCGGCGCGGCGATGGCGGGGTTTCTGCTCACCGCGATTCCCAACTGGACCGGGCGGCTGCCCGTCAGCGGCGCGCCGCTGATNGAGCTTGTGGGGCTGTGGATCGCCGGGCGGCTGGCGGTCGCCTGTTCGGCGCTCGTCGGCGGCTGGACGGCGATGGCGGTCGACGTCGGTTTCTTCGTCGCCTTCGGCGCGCTGGCGGGCCGCGAGATCGTCGCCGGAAGGAACTGGCGCAATCTGCGCGTGCTCGGCGTCGTGGCGTTGATCGCGATGGCGGACGCGACGTTTCATGTCGAAGCGCTGACGCGGGGCAAGGCCGAATACGGGCTGCGGCTTGGATTGGCGGCGGGCGTCGGGCTGATCATGCTGATCGGCGGGCGCATCGTGCCGAGCTTCACGCGCAACTGGCTGGCGCGTCGCGGCGATGGGCGTCTGCCGGCGCCGTTCGATCGCGTCGACGGCGCGGCGATGGCGGTCGCAGGCGCGGCGCTGGCGGCGTGGATCGTCGCGCCGCAGCAGGCTACGACCGGCGCGCTGCTGCTTGCGGGCGGCGTCGCGCAGGCCTTTCGGCTATGGCGCTGGGCGCCGGAGCGCACTGGCGGCGAGGCGCTGGTGTGGGTGCTGCACGCCGCCTACGCCTTCGTGCCGCTCGGCTTCCTCATGGCGGGGATCGCGGCGCTCGCGCCGACGCTGCTGGCGCCGAGCGCGGCGTTGCATGCGTGNGGGATCGGCGCGGTCGGCGGCATGACGCTGGCGGTGATGACGCGCGCCACGCGCGGCCACACCGGGCGCGCGCTGGCGAGCGACCGCGCGACGAGGATCGCCTATGTCGCGATGTTCGTCGCCGCGGCGGCGCGGCTTGCGGCCGGCGTCGCGCCGGGCGCGGCGTTCGTTTCGATCCATGTCGCGGCGGGCGCGTGGATCGTGGCGACCGGCGCGTTTCTCTACGCCTATGCGCCGATGCTGACGCGACCGCGCAGGCACGCGCAGGGGTGAGGCGTCGGCGCGGGCGGAGCCTCGTCCGCCGATAGACGGGGCGAGGCGCGTTTCGCGCAGGCCGCTCGGACTCAGCCGAAGCGATAGGCGTCCATCGCCATCGCGCCGTATTCGGTGGAGGCGTGGACACGGATTCCCTTCGCGCCTTCCCCGGCCGCCCNCCATCGCAAAGGCAAAGGCAGGAAGTGATCGGGCGTGGGGTGGTTGTCGCGCGCGTGCGGGGCGCGTTCGAACGCGTGAACGACGTCGTCGAGGGCGCCGGCCTCGACCTTCCGCGCAATCCAGTCGTTGTAGGCCGTCACCCATTGGGGCGCGGCGGCGTCCGGCTGGCCGCGGCGCAACATTCCGAATATCTCGCGCAAATTGTGCGTCGCGGCGCCCGACCCCATGATCAACACGCCCTCCTCGCGCAACGGCGCGAGCGCGCCGCCGAGACGGGCGTGCCATGCGGCGTCTCGATGCGGCGAGACCGAAATTTGCACGACCGGAATGTCGGCCTGCGGAAACAGCAACATCAAAGGCGCCCAAGTTCCGTGGTCGTAGCCGCGGCCGGTCATCAGCTGCGGACGTTCTCCGCTCGCCGCCAGCAATTCGGCCGCGCGGCGGGCCANGCGCGGATCGCCCTTGGCCGCATAGACCATCTTGTAGACCGGCTCGAAGCCGCCGAAATCGTAAATCATTCGGGGTTCGGCGTCCGCCGTGAGCGTCGGGCGGTCAGCCTCGAAATGCGCGCTGGCGATCAGGATGGCCTTGGGCCGCCCGCGTTCGGCGATGAGCGTTTCGCCATAGGACGCCAGAAATTCGCGCGCCCGCGTGTCCTGCAAAATCAGGTTGGGCGCGCCATGCGACACGAACAGCGTGGGAAGAGACATCGGCTCGGCTCCGAAAGAAACTGACTTTCCAGATAGGGACGTCGACGCGCGGAGCGCTTGCGGGCGCGCAAAGATGGATTTGCGGCTCGGGCCGTCGTCTACGCGCGGGGCAGGCCAGCTTTCGCAAGACGAGGCGGCGGCCTAAAGTCCAAACGGCGAACACTCGCAGGAGACTTGGATATGCGGATCGCGTCGCTCATTCTCGTCCTTGGCCTTGCGCCGGCGCTCATCGTCGCGCCGGCCAACGCGCAGAGTTCGTGCGGAGGATTTCAGGCTGTCTGCGCGCAACGATGCAAGGAGCGCGCGCCGACCGACACGTCCTGCGTGGCCGACCATTGCTCGCCCAAGCTGCTCGAATGTCGCTCTTCCGGCTGCTGGCAGGAGGGCAAGATGTATGGCGGCAAGCTGACCTGCGGCCTCAGGAAAGGCTGACGCGCGCGCCAAGCGCCGCGGAGGGCTGCGCTGCGGACGTCGCCGCCCTATCGCGCAAGGAATGCGGCGATCCAGAGCAACGCGACGGCGATGGCGGCGGCGAGCACCGCCGCCGAGCCGACATCCTTCACGAATTTGATGTGGGGATGGCGTTGCGGCGTGACGTGGTCGCAGATCTTTTCAAGGCCGGTGTTGAGAAGCTCGACCGCCAGCAGAAAGAAAAGACTGGCGATCAGCGCCGCGCGCCAGCCCAGTGCGGCGTCACAAACCATGCCGCCGGCGGCCGAGGATCAGCAGCGCCAATTCGAGACGCACCGCCGCTTCGGAGCGCGCGGCGGCGCGAAGGCCGTCGCGCGAATGAAACAAGGCCCGCCAGAGGCGGAGCATCTCACTCCGCCGCGACGCGCGGGGCCGGACGGGCGGCGCGCAGCGCCTTCAACGAATCCGCCAGCAGGAAGGCCACCTCGATCGCCTGCTCGGCGTTGAGGCGCGGGTCGCAGAAGGTGTCGTAGCTGCCCGCAAGGTCCGTTTCGGTCAGCGCGCGGGCGCCGCCGGTGCATTCGGTGACGTTCTTGCCCGTCATCTCCAGATGCACGCCGCCGGCGTAGGAGCCTTCGGCCTGATGGATCTCGAAGAACGAGCGCGNCTCCGACAGGATGCGGTCGAAAGGACGGGTCTTGTAGCCGCTCGCCGCCGTGATGGTGTTGCCGTGCATCGGATCGCAGGACCACAGGACGTTGCGGCCCTCGCGCCGCACCGCGCGGATCAGGTTCGGCAGGTGATCGGCGATCTTGTCCGAACCGAAGCGGCAGATCAGCGTCAGGCGGCCGGCCTCGTCGTCGGGGTTGAGCTTGTCGATCAGACGGATCAGCTCCTCGGGCTTCAGCGAGGNGCCGCATTTCAGGCCGATCGGGTTGTTGATGCCCGACATATATTCGACATGGGCGTGATCGGGCTGGCGCGTGCGGTCGCCGATCCACAGCATATGCCCCGAGGTCGCGTACCAGTCGCCCGTCGTGGAATCGACGCGGGTCATCGCCTGCTCGTAGCCCAGCAGCAGCGCCTCGTGCGAGGTGTAGAAATCCGTCGCGCGCAGCTCCGGATGCGCCTCGGGGTCGAGGCCGATGGCGCGCATGAAGCCGAGCGTCTCGGTGATGCGGCCCGCCAGCTCCTCGTATTTGCCCGATTGCGGGCTGTCCTTGACGAAGCCGAGCATCCAGCGATGGGCGTTTTCGAGATTGGCGTAGCCGCCCGTCGCGAAGGCGCGGATGAGGTTCAGCGTCGCCGCCGACTGGCGATAGGCTTCGGNCTGGCGGCGCGGATCGGGCTCGCGGCCCTCCTTGGTGAAGCCGGCGTCGTTGATGATGTCGCCGCGGTAGCTCGGCGGCTCGACGCCGGTCGCCTTGTCCTTCTCGACGGGCGAGGAGCGGGGCTTGGCGAACTGGCCGGCGATGCGGCCGACCTTCACCACCGGCGAGGCGGCGGCGAAGGTCATCACCACCGCCATCTGGAGGAAGACGCGGAAGAAATCGCGGATGTTGTCGGCGGAGTGCTCGGCGAAGCTCTCGGCGCAGTCGCCGCCCTGCAACAGGAAGGCGCGGCCGGCGGCGACGTCGGCGAGCTGACGCTTGAGCTTGCGCGCCTCGCCGGCGAAGACGAGCGGCGGGAAGCCGGCGAGCTGGTTCTCCACAGAGGCGAGCAGCGCCGGATCGGAATAGGCCGGAACCTGCTGGATCGGGGCGTCGCGCCAGCCGTCCGGGGTCCACCGCTTCTCGGCCATGTTTCCTCTCCGCTCGCCATTGTTGACCCTCCGCGCCGGGGCTGGCCCGCGCGGAAGCGGGGCTTATACACGAGGGCCGCCGGCCTGGCCAAGCCGCGCCGGACGCCGCCGATCCATGCGCCAGGCCGGGCTTGTCGGAGCCGGGCCTCGCCTCCATGTTGAGGCGTCGCGCGTCGCGACGTTCGCGGAGGCTCGGCTGCGCATTCCCTCCGCCATCGCGGCGTTGCTCGTCGCCGTGTTTCTCGTCATCGCCGGGAACGGACTGTTGACGACGCTCGTGCCGTTGCGCGCCAAGCTGGANGGGTTTTCGGCGCTCTCCATCGGTCTGCTGGGGTCGGCCTATTTTGGCGGCATGCTGGCCGGCACGATGGCCGCGCCCGCCATCGTGCGGCTGTCGGGGCATATCCGCGCCTTCACCGCCTTTGTCGCGATGGCGATCGTGGTGGCGCTGGCCTACCCGATCCTCGTGGCGGACTGGGCGTGGATCGGCCTGCGCGCGGTGATCGGCTTCTCGTTCGCAGGCCTCTATGCGGTGATCGAGTCCTGGGTGAACGCCAAGGCCGACAACGCCAATCGCGGCGCGGTCTATGCGACCTATCAGGTGGTCCACTTCGCCGGTTCGGCCTGCGGCCAGCAGGCGATCGCGCTCGCCGCGCCGGCCTCGTTCGCCTTGTTCTCGACGTCGGCGGCGCTGTTCGCGCTGGCGCTGGTGCCGCTTTCGGTGACGCGCGCCGACCCGCCGTCGGAGCCGGGCTCCGTGCGGTTGCGGATCGGCTGGATGACCCGGATCGCGCCTGTGGCGGCGGTCGGCTCGTTCGCCATCGGCGCGGCGAATGGCTCCTACTGGTCGCTGGCGCCCGTCTATGGCGTGCTGATCGGCCTCAAGCCCGCGCAGGTCGCGACCCTGATGACGGCGACGATTCTGGGCTCGGCGCTGGCGGTCTACCCGATCGGGCGCCTGTCCGACGCGTTCGACCGGCGCGTCGTGATGGTCGGCTGCGCGACGCTCGGCGCCGTGACCGAGGCGGCGCTGGCGCTGGCGCGCGCCGGCNNGCATACCGTGCTCTACGCGCTGATGTTCTGCCTCGGCGCGACGACCATGACGCTNCACACGTTGGCGACGGGCCACGCCAATGACCGCGCCGGAAAGGAGCATGGCGTCGAGATCGCCTCGGGCCTGCTCTTTCTCTACTGCGCCGGCGCGATCGTGTTTCCGCTGCTGGTGTCGTGGTTGATGCAGGCGTTCGGGCCGGCGGCGCTGTTTGCGCATAACGCCTGCGTGCACGCCGCTTTGGTGGTCTTCGTGTTCTGGCGCATGGCGGTGAAGCCCAAGCCGCCCAAGCGGCCGCTCGACGAGCGCGCCAAAATCAAGCCGACGCCGTGAGCGGCGGCGCCGGCCGCGCGAAAAGATCCATCAAGGGCGCAACAGCGCGCAGACGGCGGGGGCGCGCTCGCAGCTGCCCCTGACTCGCCATCTTCAATTTGGGGCGCGACCTGTCCTGCGCCTGCGCGACCTGCCAAAGAAAACTCGAAAAAAGCGCTGTGAGCGCGACGGCCGTGATCAGCGTGAGCTTCATGACGCATCCCCGCCCGGTTGTGGACTTGGCCAAGAGGAGATTGGCCGACCGGAGGCCGTTCAGATGCCGACAAATGCTGACAATCGTCGAAAATTCACATTCGTTTGAGGTTCGACTGGGGCGACCCGGCGCTGAGGTGCGTGGCGGCTGGGCGCGGCGTCGCGGTCAGCGTGAACCAACCGGTGTTCAGATTGTAGCTGGCGACGAAATCAAAGGGCGCGGGATCGAAGCGGCTCGTGAAGTCGGCCAAAGCGCGAGCGGAACGCTCGGCAGCGCGACCCGGCTTTTGGCGGCCGCCCTTGCGGCGGCGATGTCTTCCGCCGCAAGAGGCGGCGCTCCGATATCGCGCGCGGGCTCTCGATCTTTTCAAGCGCCGCCAGCGCCTCGATCCTCACCTGCGAACCCAGTTCGGTGACGCCCTCAATCGCAGTTCGAATTGAAAATTCCCTCGATGGAGGCAAGAGATGGTCAAAACATCAAAGCCTTCGTAGCCGTTGAAATACAGACACCCTATGTCACTTTCGCCGGGAGGCGGCCGGCAGCTGTTCGCTTGGTTGGGCCAGACAAAGGATTCAAATACCTGTTCGAGTTCCCTCACATCGCGCGTCGCAGGCCAATCGGGCGGAGCGCAAAGCCATTGCGTCGTCAGGGCCGGATGGTAGGCGTAAGCGTCTTCGTCGCTTCCGACGATCAAGGGGCAGGCGGCGACCGACAGGTCGATGGTCGCCGGGCCTGATGTTTCGAACGGGTAGGAAATTTCAATCGCGGCGCGGGACAGGACGCATTCATGCGCGACGCCGAAAGAAACAACGTCGAATCGGGATGTGACGCTCGTCCCTCGACATTCGTCAGCGCCCCGCGTCATTCGCTCTCCGCCTCGCCGCGCGCCATGCCGCCTTCGTCTCGCCGACATAGTCGGCGTAACNGCTGTCGCGGATCGCCTTGCGGGCGCCGGCCATCAAGTCCTGATAGTAAGCGGTGTTGACCCAGCTCAGCAGCATCATGCCGAGAATTTCGCCCGACTTCACGAGATGGTGGAGGTATGCGCGGCTGTAGTCGCGCGCGGCGGCGCAACTCGATTGCGGATCGAGCGGACGCGGGTCATCGGCGTGGCGGGCGTTCCTCAGGTTGATCTTGCCGAAGCGGGTGTAAGCGAGGCCGTGGCGCCCTGCCCTGGTGGGCATCACGCAATCGAACATGTCGACGCCGCGACGCACCGACTCCAGAAGATCGTCGGGCGTGCCGACGCCCATCAGATAGCGCGGCTTGTCCTTTGGCAGATAGGGGACAACCGTTTCGATCATGGCGAGCATGACAGCCTGCGGCTCGCCGACCGCCAGACCGCCGATGGCGTAGCCCGGAAAATCCATCTTGACGAGCGCTTTGGCGCTGTCCACGCGCAGCTTCTCGACCGCCCCGCCCTGCACGATGGCGAAGATCGCCTGTCCGGGACCGCCGGAAAACGCCTTCTTCGAGCGTTCCGCCCAGCGCAGCGACAGCAGCATCGCGCGTTCGGCCTCTTCGTTCGAACAGGGAAGCTTCACGCATTCGTCGAACTGCATCTGGATGTCGGAGCCGAGCAGGCCCTGAATCTCCATCGAGCGTTCCGGCGTCAGGCGATGCGACGAGCCGTCGATATGCGACTGGAAGGTCACGCCGTCCTCGTCGAGCTTGCGCAGCTTGGCGAGCGACATGACCTGAAAGCCGCCGGAGTCGGTGAGGATCGGATACGGCCAGTTCATGAATTTGTGCAGGCCGCCCAGCGCGGCGATGCGTTCGGCGGTGGGCCGCAGCATCAGGTGATAGGTGTTACCGAGCACGACGTCGGCGCCGGCGCTCTTGACCTGTTCGGGCGCCATCGCCTTGACGGTCGCCGCGGTGCCGACGGGCATGAAGGCGGGCGTGCGGATGACGCCGCGCGGCATACGGATTTCGCCGGCGCGGGCGGCGGCGTCGTGAGCGGCTGTCTTGAAACTGAAGGCGTCGGGCAAATCGGCTCTCCGCGGCGGCGCGCGCTCGCGCGGCGCTTCGAGCGTCAGGGTTAGCATTCCGTCACTCGACCGCCAAATGCGGGAAAAACGCCGATTCACTCAAATTCGAGCGATTGGATCAGCCGGGCGGCCAGAGATCGACGTCTAACGTCACGTCATCGAGGAGCCCATCCGCATGTCTTTGTCCGCCGATCACGAAATCGTCCCTGGCCGCAAATGGACCCGCAAGACCAAGATCGTCGCGCTGGCCCTGAGCCTGCCGCTGATCGCCTATGCGCCGGGCTTCGTGATGGCGCTGCCGCAGGGCGTGGCGACGTCGCTGCCGTTCTGGGCGGAGGCGCCCGACTACACGTGCTCATCCACGCCGGCGCGCAGCCTGATGGTGCGCGTGGCGCCCTACACGAACGCCGCCAGGTCCGCGCGTCCGAAGCCTTCGCCGACCGGTTGGAACTGCGCGCGCATCACCAGTTTCAGCGAATCCGATCTGGCCGGCGCCGACGCGATCGCCTCGGACGGGAACCAGCGCTATGTGCGCATCTATACGCCCTCGCACGCCGAACGCGCGCGGCTGAGCGCACTGGCGACGCCCGACGACATGTCGAGCCGCGTCGTCTCGCTGCGGCCGGCGCGGCCCGACTCCGGCGCCGTCGCGGCCGGCGCGCCGGCGCGCTGATCGACGCTGCGGACGCGTTCACGCGTCGGGGGCGGCGCGCTCCAGAAAGCACGCGTCGCCGTAGGAATAAAACCGATAGCCGGCCGCCACCGCGTGCGCATAGGCGGCCCGCATCGTCTCCAGACCGCTGAACGCCGCGACCAGCATGAACAGCGTCGAGCGCGGCAGATGAAAATTGGTCATCAACGCGTCGACGGCGCGAAAGCGATAGCCGGGCGTGATGAAAATCGCGGTGTCGCCGACGAAGGGGCGCACGATCCCGTCCTCGCCCGTGGCGCTTTCGAGAATGCGCAGCGAGGTGGTGCCGACCGACACGATGCGGCCGCCACGCGCGCGCGTCGCGTTGAGGGCGGCGGCGGTCGCGGCGTCCACCCTGCCCCATTCCGAATGCATCTTGTGGTCGACGGTGTCGTCGGCCTTGACCGGCAGAAAGGTGCCGGCGCCGACGTTCAGCGTGACGCGGTGCAGGCGCGCGCCGGCCGCTTCGCAGGCCGCCGCCAAGGCCGGCGTGAAGTGCAGGCCGGCGGTCGNGGCGGCGACGGCGCCGGGGGCGGCGGCGAACATCGTCTGATAGTCGCGCTCGTCGGCGGCGTCCTCCTTGCGCTTGTGGGCGATGTAGGGCGGAAGCGGCATGACGCCGTGGCGTTCGATGGCCTCGTCGAGCGCGGCGCCGGAAAAGGCGAAGCCGAGCAGCACCTCGCCGCCCTCGCCCTTCTCCAGAACCTCGGCGTCGAGCGCGGCGAGCAGGCAGGCCGTGCTTTCGGACGCCTCGCCGAAGCGGATGCGCTCGCCGAGGGCGAGCTTTTTGGCGGGGCGGACGAAGGCGCGCCAGCGATCCTCGCCCTCGCGCTTGTGCAAGGTCACCTCGATGCGCGCCGCCGCCTCGCCGCGCACACGCAGACCCGTCAGGCGCGCGGGAATGACGCGCGCGTCGTTGACGACGAGGGCGTCGCCGGGGCGCAACAAGCCCGGCAGATCGCGGATCGAGGCGTCGCGCAGCGCGCCCGCGCGCGGGACGACGAGCAGACGGGCGCTCTCGCGCGGCTCGGCGGGGCGCAGCGCGATGCGCTCGTCGGGAAGATCGAAGTCGAAGAGATCGACGCGCATGAGAGAACCGGGGCGCGGGTCCTGAGGCGCGAACGGCCGGGGAACGCCCCGGCCGTCGCGGTTCGAGCAAGGCTGCGAGCCGAAAGCTTGCGGCGATCAGCTCAGCTTTGCGGAGACGATCTTGTCGGGATCGCGCACGGGCTCGCCGCGCTTGATCTTGTCGACGTTCTCCATGCCCGACGTCACCTTGCCCCACACCGTATATTTGCGGTCGAGGAAGGTGGCGTCGTCGAACACGATGAAGAATTGCGAATTGGCCGAGTCCGGGTTCTGGGCGCGGGCCATCGACACGACGCCGCGCACATGCGGCTCGGCGTTGAACTCCTGCTTGAGGTCGGGATATTTCGAGCCGCCGGTGCCGGTGCCGTGCGGGCAGCCGGTCTGGGCCATGAAGCCGTCGATGACGCGGTGGAAGACGACGCCGTCGTAGAAGCCTTCGTTGACGAGCTTCTTGATGTGGGCGACGTGGTTGGGCGCGAGATCGGGGCGCATCTGGATGACGACCGGACCCTTGGTCGTCTCAAGCGTGAGCGTGTTGCCGTCGGACATGGTGTTCTCCGGTTAGAGATCTTGCTGACGGCCTTGCGGAAAGCGATCAGCCGGATGGCGAAGATGCGGCCCGCCATAGCGGAAGCGGCGGCCGGGGTAAACCGCAGCGGCGCGCAAGCCCGCGCCGCCGCCAGCGCCGAGGCGCGGACGTCCTCGCGCGCCGCTTCGTCCTCGACCCTCACATAGGTGACGCGCGGCGCGCCGACCAGTCGGCCGTCGCGCGCGAAGGCGACACGCAGCGTCGCCTCGACCGGCCCGACGCCCACGGGCGGGCGCCAGCAACGCGACAAGGCCCGGCCGACGTCGCGCGCCGTCGCGACGAGGCCGGGCGCGCCGGTCTCCTTGCGCTGGGTGAGCGCGAGCGCCGGGCCGGCGGCGGGCGCTGACTCGAACCGCGGCGGCCGGCGCGACGTCAGCGGGGCCAGGCCCTGCCCCACCGCCGGCGGGGCGGCGGGGCGATCGGTGAAGACGTCGCGCGCGGGATCGCGAAACATCGGATGCGGCGTCGCCAGCGGACCCTGCCGGCTCAGGCTGGGGTCGCCATAGGGACCGCTCGGAAACTGGTCGAAGGGGCGGCCCAGATTGGGATCGGCGCGCACGAAAGGAGGCGCGTCGGGCACGAATTGCGCGCGCCGAAACAGCGACGACGAGCGCCGGGATCGCCAGCGCGCACACGACCATCAGATGACGGCACGCGATCATCGGCGCCTCGCTGGAAACGAAAAGCCCGCGCGCGGCGGGCTTCTTCGCGACGGCTCGCGCGGCTCACAAAGCTCACTTGGCCAAAGCTCACTTGGCCAGCGACATTTTCACGATCTTGTCGGGGTTGGTCACCTNGCCGTTGTCGGAAGAGGAGCCCTTCTTGACCTTGTCGACGACGTCCATGCCCGAGGTCACCTGACCGACGACGGTGTATTGCCCGTTGAGGAAAGAGGCGTCGCCGAAGCAGATGAAGAACTGGGAGTTCGCCGAATTCGGCTCGGAGCTGCGCGCCATGCCGACGGTTCCGCGCTTGAAGGGCTCCTTGGAGAACTCGGCGGGAATGTTGGGCAGGTCCGACTTGCCCATGCCGGTGCCGGTCGGGTCGCCGGTCTGCGCCATGAAGCCGTCAATCACGCGGTGGAACACGACGCCGTCATAAAAGCCCTTGGCGGTCAGCGCCTTGATCTGCGCGACATGCTTGGGCGCGAGGTCGGGGCGCAGCTGGATCGTGACGCGGCCGTCCTTGGTGTCGAGATACACGGTGTCGGCGTCCGCCGCCAAAGCGGGCGCGGCGACGAGCGTCGCGGCGGCGAACGAGGCGGCGAGAAGATCGCGGCGGCGCAGAATCATGGAGTCATGCCTTTCGGACGAGCAAATCGGCCCGCCCGCCAAGGGCCGGGCCGTGCGCGGCTTAGCAGGAAAATAAGGCGGCGCAAGGCGGCCGCGCAGCGTCGCGGCCGATCGAGTCGGCGGCTGCCGGCGACAGGCGTCGCCGCGATCGCGGCTTACGCGCTGCGCGCCAGTCCGGCGACGAAAAACCCGTCCGTGCCGCTGGTCGCCGGCGACAGGCGCAGGCCGGGGCCGTGGCGGGAGGCGAAACGGGCGAGGTCGGGCAAGCCGGCGCGGCGCGCGAGCGCGGCGGGCTCGATGGCCGCGAAATCCTTGCGGCCAGCGAGAAAGGCGGCGACGCGCGCCTCGTTCTCGTCGATCAGCACCGAACAGGTGACGTAAAGCAGCAGGCCGCCCGGCTTCACGCAAGGCGCGGCCTGCGCCAGGACGCGATCCTGATCGGCGATGCGCTGCTCCAGCGCGCCGGGGCGCACGCGCCACTTGGCGTCCGGGTTGCGCCGCCACGCGCCCGCGCCGGTGCAAGGCGCGTCGACCAGCGCGACGTCGCAACGGCCCTTCAGATCGCCGATGGCGGCCTCCAGCCCGTCCCTGCCCCTGGGCGCGCGCACCTGCACGTTGCGGGCGCCGGCGCGGTCGAGCCGGTCATAGATCGGCATCAGGCGGCGGCCGTCGGAATCGGTCGCATAGATTTGGCCGCGATTGTCCATCATGGCGGCGAGCGCCAGCGTCTTGCCGCCGCCGCCCGCGCACAGATCGAGCGCCTGATCGCCGGGGCTGGCGGCCGACAGCAGGGCGGCGAGCTGCGAGCCCTCGTCCTGCACCTCGACCGCGCCCTTGGCGTAGGCGGGTTCGGCGGAGAGCGCGGGCGCGCGGCCGTCGGCGGCGAGCGGAACGCGCAGGCCGACAGGCGACAGCGGCGTCGGCTGCGCGCCGAGATGATCGAGCTGGGCGAGGGCCTTGTCGCGCGTCGTCTTCAGCGTGTTGACGCGCAGATCGACCGGCGCGCGGCCGGCGAGCGCGGCGCCCTCGGCGGCGGCGGCCTCGCCGAAGGCGGCGGCGAATGCGGGCGCCAGCCATTCGGGAATGTCGGCGGCGACATGCAGCGGCGCGCCGTCGAGCGACGCCTTTCGAGACGCGCGCTCGTCGTCGGTCAGCGGCGCGGGGGCGTGGCCCTGCCCGTCGAACAGGCCGGAGATCGCCGCCGCGTCGAGCCCGCGGGCGCGGCCGAGGCTGCCCAGAACGGTCGCGCGGGCGGTGCCGGCGGCCATGATCCAGCGCGCCGACTCGCGCAGACGCAGGGCGTCGTAGACATGGTTGGCGATGGCGGCGCGGTCCTTCGAGCCGGCGAATCGATGCGACAGGCCCCAGTCCTTGAGCGCGTCGACGACGGGGCGGCGGCGCGCCTCGACGTCATCGAGCACTTCGATCGCGGCGGCTATGCGGGCGGCTGGCAACATTTCGTTAACGATCTTTCGGACATGGTTCGGCCGTAAAACTCGCTGCAACTGCACGCGCGGCCGAAGGTTGACCCTCTGGGTTCCACAGCGCGGCCGCGGACGCAACCCCTCCGGCGGGCAATTCGATTCTGAGGGACTCCATGACGAAAATGTTCCGCCTGGCGATCGCCGCCGGCCTCGCGCTCTCGCTCGCCGCCTGCGCGACCACCCCGCCGCCGGTCGACCTGACGCCGCCGCCCAAGAAGTGCGACGCCAAGACGACGCTCGAATACGGCAAGTGCCGCTGAGGCGCGGCGCAGCTTGCGCTCCATGACGAAGGGCGGGCGCCGCGAGGCCGCCCTTTTTCTCGCCAGGGCGAGCGAGTCCCGACAAATGGACCGTCGCTCAGAGGCCGGCGAAGACCTTCAGCGCGAGCCAAAACCACAGACCCATCAAGACGACGGCGCCGACAAGGAAGGCCTGAAAGCGCCGTAGAACGTTGTTGGCGGTGACGTGAATCGCCGCATGGCCCAGACGCGACACGACGAAAGCCCATTCCAGCGCGACGAAGGTCCGGTCGACCATCTGCATCGCAGCGGCCAGAGCGACGACCCCGTAAAACAGCGTCGGCAGCTCAAGCTGGTTCATGTAGGCGCGCGAGCTGCGTCGGGCGCGACGGCCAGGCGTCCTGGCCGAGCGCGATGTTCTTGATGGCCACTTGCCGCGCCTTGATCGCGGCGACGCGCGCAAGAGCGGTGGCGACGAGAAGACCGAAGGTCAGGAGGGCCTGAACGAAGACCGGGGCGAAAATCGCGGCGGGGCTCATGACCAAGTCCTTCCGTTACGTCCTGGACGGATAGTTCGGGCTCTCGCGCACGATCGCCACGTCATGGACATGGCTCTCGCGCAGGCCCGCGCCGGTGATGCGCACGAACTGGGCGCGCTCCTGCAACAGCGGGATCGTCTCGGCGCCGACATAGCCCATCGCGGCGCGCAGGCCGCCGGCGAGCTGATGCAGGATCGCGCCGACGGGGCCGCGATAGGGCACCTGCCNCTCGATGCCCTCGGGCACGAGCTTCAGCGAATCCTTGATGTCCTGCTGGAAATAGCGGTCGGCCGAGCCGCGCGACATCGCGCCGACCGAGCCCATGCCGCGATAGGCCTTGAAGCTGCGGCCCTGATACAAGAACACCTCGCCCGGCGCCTCGTCGGTGCCGGCCAGCAGCGAGCCGATCATCGCGCAGTCGGCGCCGGCCGCGATGGCCTTGGCGAGATCGCCCGAATATTTGATGCCGCCGTCGGCGATGACGGGAACGCCCGCCTTCTGACCCGCCTCGGCCGCCTCCATCACGGCGGTGAGCTGGGGCACGCCGACGCCGGCGACGATGCGCGTGGTGCAGATCGAGCCGGGGCCGATGCCGACCTTGATGGCGTCGGCGCCGGCGTCGATCAGCGCCTGCGCGCCCTCGCGCGTGGCGACGTTGCCGGCGACGATGGCGACGTTGTTGGAGATGCGCTTGACGCGGCCGACCTGATCGAGAACCGACTGGGAATGGCCGTGGGCGGTGTCGATGACGATGCAATCGACGCCCGCCTCGACCAGCATCTGGGCGCGCTCGAAGCCCTTGTCGCCGACCGTCGAGGCGGCCGCGACGCGCAGGCGGCCCTGGGCGTCCTTGGCGGCCTGCGGATAGTTGACCGAATTCTCCATGTCCTTGACGGTCAGCAGACCGACGCAGCGATGCTCGTCGTCGACGACCAGCAGCTTCTCGATGCGGTTTTGATGCAGCAGGCGCTGCGCCTCCTCCTTGCCGACGCCCTCGCGCACGACGACCAGCTTCTTGGTCATCAGCTCGGAGACGGGCTGGGCGGGGTTCTCGGCGAAGCGCATGTCGCGATGCGTGAGAATGCCGACCAGGCGGCCGGGCTTGCCGTCATAGCCGCGCTCGACGACGGGAANGCCGGAAAAGCCGTGGCGAGCCTGAAGCGCCTGCGCGTCGGCGAGCGTCTCCTCGGGAAACAGCGTCACCGGGTTGACGACCATGCCGCTCTCGAAGCGCTTGACGGCGCGCACCTCGGCGGCCTGCTGCTCGGGGTCGAGATTGCGGTGGATGACGCCCATGCCGCCGGCCTGCGCCATCGCGATGGCGAGGCGCGCCTCGGTGACGGTGTCCATCGCCGAGGAGATGATCGGCAGGTTGAGCACGATGTCGCGCGCCACGCGCGTCCTGATCGACACGCCGGAGGGCATCACCTGCGAGTGGCCGGGGCGCAGGAGGACGTCGTCGAAGGTGAGCGCCTCGACGAACTGCGAAAGATTCGGGGACATCGGCCAACTCCGGGATGAGGGGCGCCGTGGCGATCGCGACAGGGCGACCACGGACGCTGAAGGCGGTTCGGGATTGGCGCGGGCTCATAACACGGGGATGAAGGAGGGGACAAGCGGGGTGAGAACGTTGCCTATGGAGCGCACGATCGAATGTGAAAGAAGCCTTTCTCCCACGACATCACGAGTCCTAGTCCAAGAATTTCGTAGGTGGGGTCGGGTTTACCGGTTCTCTGTCGGATAACGCCGACAGGGACCTTGTCTTCCATGCATCGCAGCAGCGCCAGATTGGTGTAATATTTGTCACGATCTTTCGGATCGTGACCTTCCTGAATACCGAAACTCCCACCGCCCAGCAGGATCGTGCGATGGGTCTTGATCAGGATAAGGCGCGCCGATCGCCTGCCGAACGCTTTGTGCGTAGCGGCATCCTCTGGGCTTGTAGATACCTTTCGCTTTCGTAGCCAGAAGGATTCCGCCATCCAACGGCTTTGGCCAAGCGATGACCGTGCCGGCATGATCTGCAAACCATTGCAGCGCCCGCTTGTGCTTAGCGTCGATATCATTCTGCATCGGGGTTCTCAGGGTTATACTCAGACTCTTACGCAGTTTGTTGCTTTCGTAAATGTCCGATGACGAGCGCAACCCTGCCCTGATTTGACCGCGCGGCCCCCTCCCTAGATTGGTCTGCGAGCCGCCGGACGCCGCATGACCGATCGCCCTCTTTCTGACGCCGTTCATCGTCGGCACGGCGTTGTTCATGGAGAATCTCGATTCGACGATTCTCTCGACCTCGCTGCCGGCGATCGCGCTCGATCTGCATGAGGATCCGATCGCGCTGAAGCTCGCCCTGACGTCCTATCTGCTGGCGCTGGCGATCTTCATTCCGGCCTCGGGCTGGGCGGCGGACCGGTTCGGGTCGCGAAAAGTGTTCCGGCTCGCCATCGTCGGTTTCACGCTCGGCTCGATCCTGTGCGGCTTCTCCTCGGGCCTGCCGGAGTTCGTCGCCGCGCGCTTCCTGCAAGGGATCGGCGGGGCGATGATGACGCCGGTCGGCCGGCTCGTGGTGATGCGCTCGATCCCGCGTNNTCGGCTGGTGCGGGCGCTGTCGTTCCTGGCCATGCCGGCCTTGATCGGGCCGGTGATCGGGCCGCCGATCGGGGGCTTCATCACCACCTATTTCCATTGGCGCTGGATTTTCTGGATCAACGTGCCGATGGGGCTTCTCGGCGTCGTGCTGGCGACGCGCTACGTGCCCGATCTGAAAGAGGATCTGCGCGAGCCGTTCGACGGCAAGGGCTTCTCGCTGCTCGGCGGCGGGCTTTCGGCGCTGATCTTCGGGCTCACCATCGTCGGGCGCGGATTCCTGCCNGCCGGCGGGGTGGCGGCGCTGGTCGCCTATGGCGCATTGAGCTGCGCGGCCTATGTCGCGCATGCACGACGGGTCGCGGCGCCCATCGCCGATCTGACCTTGTTCGCGCTGCCGACCTTTCGCGCCAGCGTGCTGGGCGGCTTCATCTTCCGCATCGGCGTGGGGGCGATGCCGTTTCTGCTGCCGCTGATGCTGCAACTGGGGTTCGGGCTGACGCCGTTTCAATCCGGCCTGCTCACCTTCGCCTCCTCCGCCGGCGCCTTGTTGATGAAGGCGACGGCGACGCCGATCCTTCAGCGCTTCGGCTTTCGCCGCGTGCTGATCGTCAACGCCGTGACGTCGGCGGCGATGCTGGCGGCGGTCGGGCTGTTTCGGCCGTGGACGCCGCACTGGATCATTCTGGGCACGCTGCTGGTCGGCGGCTTTCTGCGCTCGCTCGAATTCACCGCCATTCAGGCGCTCGCTTACGCCGACGTCGACGACAAGCGCATGAGCAAGGCGACGAGCCTGTCCTCGACGATGCAGCAATTGTCGCTCACCTGCGGCGTGGCGGTCGGCGCGGGGATCATCGAGGCGACGCGGGTGAGCCATCACGAGGCGTTGCCGAGCGCGTCGGATTTCGTGCCGGCCTTCTTCATCGTCGGGGCGATTTCGTCCTGCGCCGCGCTGATGTTCGCCAGATTGCCGGCCGACGCCGGCGAGGCGCTGGCGGCGCGGCGGGCGCATCCGCGCCTCCGAACGGGCCGACAAGCGCGTGAGGCGTCAGGTCGCGCGAGCGCCTCTGAAGCCGGTGGCGAGCACGTAAAGCTCGGCGGAATCGGCGCGGCTGGCCTTCGGCTTGACGTGGCGCACGGTCGCGTAATCGCGTTTCAGGGCGGCGAGAAGATCGTTCTCGGTGCCGCCCTGGAACACCTTGGCGAGAAAGAAGCCGCCCGGCGCGAGGACCTGGCTGGCGAAATCGGCGGCGAGCTCGACCAGATGCACGATGCGCAGATGGTCGGTCGGCTTGTGGCCCGTGGTGTTGGCGGCCATGTCTGAGAGAACGCCGTCGGCGCGGTCGCCGCCGAGCATCGCCATCAGGCGCTGCGGGGCGTCCTCATCGAGAAAATTCATCACCTGAAACTCGACGCCGGCCAACGTCTCGATGTCGAGCAGGTCGATGCCGACCACCTTGCCGGGGCCATCCTGCGACTTCACGCGTTTGGCGGCGATCTGCGACCAGCCGCCGGGGGCGGCGCCGAGGTCGACGATCTTCTGGCCGGGCTTGAGCAGCTTATACTTGTCGTCGATCTCCAGCAGCTTGAAGGCGGCGCGCGAGCGGTAACCCTCGCGCTTGGCGGCGGCGACGTAGGGGTCGTTGAGCTGGCGCTGAAGCCATTGCGTCGAGGAGGCGGAGCGGCGCTTGGCCGTCTTCACGCGCTGCTTGAGAGAGCGCCCGCCCTCGCGGCCGCCGCCTGATGCGCTGGTCATGATCGCGTCCTCACATCGGCGCGCGGGGCGGCCGCGCGGCNGCCGCGCCAGGCGCGGTCGTTGCTCATCATCTGCATCAAAATCCCCTCGCGCAGGCCACGATCGGCGATGCGGATGCGCGAAGACGGAAAGGCGCGGCGGATCGCTTCGAGAATGGCGCAGCCCGCCAGCACGAGGTCGGCGCGGTCTGGCCCGATGCAGCCATTCTGGGCGCGCTCGTCGAAGGACATGGCGCGCAGCTTCGACATGGCGGCGCTGACGTCGGCGTCCTGCATCCACAGCCCGTCGACGCGGCGGCGGTCGTAGCGGCNGAGGCCGAGATGGACGCCGGCGATGGTGGTCACCGTGCCCGACGTGCCCAGCAGATGAAATCGCTCGCACCGTCCTTGCCCGGTGGCCTTGCGCGCGAAGGGGTCGAGCTGATCCATCACATAGGCGACCATCGCCTCGAAGGCGCTTTCGGGCACGTCGCGGCCGCCGAATCTTTCGGCGAGGGACACCACGCCCAGCGGCAACGACACCCACATGCGGATGCGCTGACGCATNNGGTCTCGCGGCCGCGGGCGCGCGAGCCACACGATCTCGGATGAGCCGCCGCCGATATCAAACAGGACCACGCCGCGCGCGAGGCGGTCGGCGAGGGCCGCGCAGCCTTCCGCGGCGAGTTGGGCTTCGGTGCGCCGGTCGACGATCTCCAGTTTGAGGCCGATCTCCTCGCGCACCCGGTCAAGGAAATCGGGACCGTTCTGCGCGGCGCGGCAGGCCTCGGTGGCGATCAAGCGAAACCGCGAAACGCTGCGCGCCGCCATTTTGTCGCGGCACACCGCCAGCGCCGACAGCGTTCGCATGATGGCGGGCTCGCCCAGGCGGCCGGTTTGCGACAACCNCTCGCCAAGCCGCACGATCCGTGAGAAGGCGTCGACGATACGGAAGCCGTCCGCCGAGGNGCGCGCCACGAGCAGGCGGCAATTGTTCGTGCCGAGATCGAGCGCGGCATAGGTCGTGGGCCGCGGCGACGGGTTGGAGCGCGCCGGCGCGCGGTCGCGCCCTGCATCCGGCGTCGGCCGCGCGCCCTGTTCAGGGGCGTTCGCGTCGGATTTCACCTTCGACTCCTTGCCGCCGTCCGTCATCGCCGGGGAGCGCGATCAGCCGCGCCGCCGCGCCGCGCGATCCGTTCAGCGGGCGTTCATCAAGTAAGATAGCAATCCGAACGCCGCTCGCCTAGCGCCCGCGCACGGCGGCGTGATTTCGGGCCGAGGCCTGCCGGGAATCGGGGAAGAGGTCGCCATTTTGCGCGATTGACGGTCCAGCGCGGACGCGTTTTCACTCATTCGTGCTCGGACAATCGACCAGACGCGCTTTGGCGGCGCGCCGCCGGACGGCGCAAACCCGAATGGCGGCCTCGCACGCCGCGCGCCGGAGCGCCGCCCGGCGATCGCGCTCGCCGCGCTCGCCGTCGCCGGCGTCATCGCGGCCGCGTCCGCCGCGCTGCTGACGATCGAGCGCGGTTGGCTCGGCGTCAGGCTTGCGCCTGGGCCGCAGGGGTGCGCGGCGATCGCTTCGTTGTGGCCGGGCGGGCCGCTGGAGCGTGCGGGGGCGCGCGCGGGCGATTGCCTTATCGCCCTTGGCGCGGAACAAGCCGAGGCGCAGATCTCCAGCATCGACATCATCGAGGACGCCGACCAGATCGCATCGCGCGCCGAGCAATCCGCGTTTCTGGCGCGACAGTCCAGGCTCGCCGATCTGCTCGGGCAGCCTGTCGTCCGCGTCACGACGCGTCGACACGGCGAGGATGCGCGCATCTTCTCCGTGACGCCGGGGCCACGGCCTGCGTATTCGCTGCCGCCGAGTTTCTGGACAGCCGTCGTGTCGGGCCTCGTCGGGCTGATCGTCGGGGCGTGGGTGTGGACGTTACGGCGCGGCGACCCGGCGGCGCGCTGGCTTGGCCTGTCGGGGCTGGGGCTNTTCCTCGCCGCGACGCCGGCGGCGATCTATGGCGGCCGGGAGCGGNNCGCGCTTTCAGGCCAGACCCATGCGACGCTGTCGCTCATCAACCATCTCG
Source organism: Rhodoblastus sp. (assembly GCA_013693735.1). Classification (GTDB taxonomy): domain Bacteria; phylum Pseudomonadota; class Alphaproteobacteria; order Rhizobiales; family Beijerinckiaceae. Next base: position 3,015,072 of record CP059255.1, read on the forward strand.
GCGGAGCCGCGCTGGGGCTGTCGCTCGCCTGCCTCTTTCTCGATCACCCGGCGCGGATCGGGCCGCGTTGGCTGCGCACGGCGTTCGTGGCGTCATTCCTTCTCATCGCGGCCATCGATTTGTCGCATCTGGCGGAGCCGCTGGCGTTCTACTGGCTGGGGCTGGCGCAAATGATGGCGATCCTCCTCGCCTGGGGCGCCCAGACCCTGATCGCCAGCCGCGACCCGAAGAAGCGCGCAGCCTTGATCTGGCTCGGCGTCTCCGTGGTGTTCGGCGTCGGCGCGTCGGCGCTCGGATTGATCGTCCCGGTGGCGCTCGGGGCGCAGCCGCTGCTGTCGCAAAGCTATCTGTTCGCTTTCTACGCGGCGTTTTTCGGGTCCGTGGCCATCGCTGTCGGGCGCCACAACATGTTCGATCTCGGGCGCTGGTCCTATGGCGTGCTGTTTTACGCGCTCGGCGCGGCGACCATGCTGGCGATCGACGCGGCTTTGATCTACGGGCTCAATTTCGATCGCAGTCCGGCTCTGATCCTCTCCATTCTGGCGGTGGGCCTGACCTACCTGCCCGCCCGCGACGCGGTGTGGCGGCGCTACGCCGCGCCGCGACGGCCGCCTGCGCACGAGGTGTTCGGCAAAGCGATGGACGTCGCCTTCGGCGCCGGCGAAAGCGAGCAGGATCGGCTTTGGCGCGCGCTGCTGCGAGACCTGTTCGATCCACTGGAGACTTCGGTCGCNGGTCCTGGCCCCGGCGCGCCGACCCTGGCGGAGGGACGGGTCGAACTGGTGACGCCGGCCGTCGGCGGATCGCCTGCGCTGCGGCTGCGCCATCCCTATGGCGGAAAGGCGTTGTTCTCGGCGGACGATCTCAAAATGGCGACGCGGATCGTCGAATTGGTGAGGCGGGCCGAGCGTGCGCGCGACGAGCATGCGCGCGGCGTCATCGAAGAGCGGGCGCGCATCGCGCGCGACCTCCATGACGACCTCGGCGCGCGGCTGCTTGCNGGGGCCGTGGGCGCGGATTCAGACGCACGGGCCTTGTCGCAGGCGGCGCTGACGGATCTGCGCAGCATTCTGGCGGACCTTTCGGCGAGCGCGAGCGATCTTGAGGAAGGGCTGGCCAATCTGCGGCAAGAGACGGCGGAACGACTCGCCGACGCCGGACTGACGCTCGACTGGCCGCCCATCGACGAGGGGCTGGCGCGACGCGTCATCGACCCGCGACGGATGAAGGCGCTCGCCTCGTGCGTGCGGGAGGCGGTCAGCAACGCCATTCGACACTCGCACGGACAAGCGCTTTCGGTGAGAGTCGCCGTCGACGACAGGCGGATCGCGGTGACGCTGCGCGACGACGGCCGCGGCTTGCCGACGCGTTCGGCGGAGGCGGCGGCCGAAGGGCGCGGCCTTATCAATATGCGCGAGCGGATGCGCGCGGCCGACGGGGAAGTCTATCTGAAATCCAACCGGGAGGGTCGCCGTGACCTTCGATCTGCCTTTGCGCGGGCGTCGTCCGCGCGCGGCGGCGCAGCCGCTTGGCCCGCCAGACCTGGCCCGATGAGCGCCGAAGCCGACCCGTCGGCGCCCGAGCGCTACTCGGCGTGCCTCGTCGTCGAAGACGCGCCCTCGACGCGTCGCTGGTTGAGCGAGGCGGCGGCGTGCGCTTTTCCCAACCTGACGATCGACTCGGTGGGCAGCGTGCGCGAGGCCACGGACTGGCTGCGGCGCCATGCGGCGACGCCGCGCGCCGTGCTGATCGTCGATCTCGGGCTGCCGGACGGCTCGGGACTCGACGTGGTGCGCGCGGCGAACGCGGCCCAGGGCGAGCGCACCGTCGTCGTCGCGACGATCTTCAACGACGACGAACATCTTTTGTCTGCGTTCAAAGCGGGCGCCGCCGGCTATCTGCTCAAGGACGGCGATCTCGGCGCCGTCGCCGATCGCCTGTCTCGGGTCGGAGCCGGGGAACCGCCATTGTCGCCCTCGATCGCGCGCCGGCTTCTCAAACATTTCCGCGAGGCGCCGGCGACGGCTGACGATGCGATGCTGACGCCGCGCGAGTCGGACACCCTGCGCTTGATCGCGCGCGGCCTGACCGTCGCGGAGACGGCCGCCGAACTCGGCCTCAAGCCGCAAACCGTCGCGGGCTATGTGAAGATCATTTATCAGAAACTGAATATCTCATCGCGGGCCGAGGCGGCGCGCGAGGCGATTCGGCGCGGCATCATCTGAAGACGAATTTCCAAACGTCTGGAAGGCGCTAGCATCCGCCGCCCCCTGTTCGGGGCGCCGCGCAGCCATCCGTCGTATTATGCTCACGCATAGCGCAGGCTGGGGGCCTCGCTGGGGGAGCGCGGCGGATGCGGGGTGGCCCTGCGTCCGTCGTCTCCTGCTCCGCTCATGATTGGAGTCCTCAACGCCGTGTGCGGGGCGGGACGACGCAATTTTCCGAGATTCGGCGCTCAGGACGATCCGGAAGGACGCGGGGGCGCGTTCAATCCGAACGCGGCGCGTAGCGCCAGCGCGGCAGCGGCGGGCGGCCTGCGCCGGCGCCGGCGAGAATCAGAACGCCTCCCGGCGCGCGTTCCGCGATGTCGGCACCCTGCACCATCGCTCCGCGAGGCTAACGCGACGCAGGAACACGCGCAAGCGCGCGCCGCTCGCGGCGTGCGCGCGCGCCTCGACGGTTGGCGACGAACGGGGAAACTCGGCCTGGCCCATGACGCGCTCCACGAGCCCCTAGGAGAGCGCGCGGCGGGCGTGCGTGTCACGCGCCACCCGGAATCACGGTTAGGAGTTTGCTGCGCGCAGCGCCGTCGACGCCTCAGACCAGCCCGACGAGCGCGCTGGTGATCGCCGCCAAAGACGCGAGCGCGCATAGGCCTAGCTGCAGAAAATAGCGGTCGGCGCGCTCGTTGTGAATTTTGCAGCCGACTTTGGCGAGCGTCGCGTCGATGCGGCGGGAAGCTGCGGACTCATTCCAACACCTCCTACGCGATCGGGCACGAGCTGCGCGGCGACGAACGAGCGTGCGGGCCGACGCGGTCGAGGCGACGCCGGGCGTCGTTTCTCTCAAGCTCTACCGATCGGCTTAACAGCGCGTTAAGCCGCGCCGCGGCCACGGATCGGCGCGCATGACGCCTGGCGAGCGCTCGTTTGCGGGCGCGCTTTACGTCGTCTACGTGCGGCGAAGTGGCTGGGGACCTGGATTCGAACCAAGATTAACGGGTCAGAGTCCGCTGTTCTACCGTTGAACTATCCCCACCGGCGCGGCGCGCCACACGAGGCGCAGGTGCGGGCGCTGGATAGCGAAGACGCGCCGCGCGCAACCCTTTTTCTTGCGGCGCCGGCTTGCTCCCGCAAGGCTTGCCGGCGCGCATGCGGGGCGCGATCATCGCGCTGAAACGATTGAAGCGCGGTCCGCGCGGGGAGGAACGATGAAGCTTGTGCGATATGGCGCGCCCGGTCGCGAGGCGCCCGGACTGATCGACCCTTCAGGGCGGATCCGCGACATCTCCGGCATCGTGCCGGACCTCGCCGGCGAGGCGTTGTCGCCGCAATCCCTGGCCAGGATCAGAGCCGCCGACATGGCGTCGCTACCGCTCGTTTCGGGCGCCCCGCGTCTTGGCGCCTGCGTCGCGAAACCGGGCAATTTCATCGCGATCGGCCTCAACTACGCCGACCATGCGGCGGAGACAGGATCGCCGATCCCCAAAGAGCCGATCATGTTCAACAAGGCGCCCAATTGCGTCGTCGGGCCGAACGACGACGTGATGTTGCCCAAGACCTCGCTGAAGACCGACTGGGAGGTCGAACTCGCGGTGGTGATCGGCTCGACCGCCTCGAACGTCTCGAAGGCGGACGCGCTCAAGCATGTGGCGGGCTACTGCGTGTGCCACGACGTCTCCGAGCGCCATTACCAGATCGAGCGCTCGGGACAGTGGATGAAGGGCAAGGGCTGCCCGACCTTCGGGCCGCTCGGTCCGTGGCTGGTGACGCCGGACGAAATCGCCGACGTCGGCAAGCTCGGCATGTGGCTCGACGTCAACGGCGAGCGCATGCAAACCGGTTCGACGGCGACCATGATCTTCGACGTGGCGACGCTGATCGCAGCGATTTCCGAATTCATGACGCTCGATCCAGGCGACGTCATCACGACGGGCACGCCGCCCGGGGTCGGCATGGGCATGAAGCCGCCGCGCTATCTCAAGGCCGGCGACGTGGTGACGCTCGGCGTCGACGGGCTGGGCGCGCAGCGACAGACGGTGGTCGCCTATAAAGCCTGAACGCGCGTTCGCAGGCTGGCCGCGCGATCGCCCGCGCGGCCCCATCCTCCCAAGCCGACATCGCGCGCCGCGATCAGGCGGCCGCGTCGTCCGCCATGCCGAGCATCAATTTCATGTTCTGCACGGCCGCGCCGGANNAGCCCTTGCCGAGATTGTCGAGGCGGGCGACCAGCACGACCTGCTTGTGCGCTTCGTTTGCGAAGATGCGCACCTCCATCATGTTGGAGCCGTTCAGCGCCTCGGCGTCGAGCTTGCCGGTGTCGGTCGCGGGCATGAAGCGCACGTAACGCGACTTGCCGTAGCGGGTTTCGTAGGCGGCGCGCAGATGCGCCGTGGTCGGCTTGCCGGGCAGCGTCTCCAGATGCAGCGGCACGCTGACCAGCATGCCCTGGCGGAAATCGCCCACCGACGGCACGAAGATCGGCCGATGCGCGAGGCGGGCATATTCCATGATTTCGGGCAGATGCTTGTGTTCGAGGCCGAGCGCGTAAAGCTCGAAGTTCGGCGCCTTGCCGGCCTCGTAGTCGGCGATCATCGTCTTGCCGCCGCCCGAATAGCCGGAGACGGCGTTGATCGACAGCGGCTGTTCGCGATGGATCATGCCGGCGTCGATGAGCGGACGCAGCAGAGCGATGGCGCCGGTGGCGTAGCAGCCCGGATTGGCGACGCGGCGCGCCTCGGCGATGGTTTGCGCCTGGGTCGGGATCAACTCGGGAAAGCCATAAGCCCAACCTGGCGCGACGCGATGGGCGGTCGAGGCGTCGAGCAGGCGCGGCGCGCGCTCGCCGAGCGCGTCGGCGAGGGCCACCGTCTCTTTCGCTGCGGCGTCGGGGAGGCAAAGGATGACAAGGTCGACCTGCGCCATCAAAGCCTTCTTGGCCTCGACGTCCTTGCGCTTCTCGGCCGGCAGGCTGGCCAGACGGATCTGCGGCATGTCGGCGAGCAGCTCGCGGATTTGCAGGCCGGTGGTGCCGGCTTCGCCGTCGATGAAGATCGTCTTCTGGGCGCTCATGCGCGGGGCCTTTCTCGATGCGGATCGGGATGGAGAACGAACCGCGCCTCAGAGGTTTCACCGGGCCTCCAGAGGTTTTATGGGGCGGAAACGTCGCGGGACCTGTCGGCCGGGCGGACGCGCGGCTTGAAACGTGCGGCTTGGAAACGCGCGGCGCGCGACGGCTCAGCCGCTCGCGCGCGAAGCGCGGGCGTCGGGCGTCGGATCGGGGCGCAGGTCGCAGCCATCGCGATGGCGATGCCCGAGCCGCGCCCCGCCGTCAAGCGGCGCGGGTCACCGATTCGCCGCCGCGGTGAGATCGACGCGCTTGAGCACCGCCGCGGGGTCCTTCAAGCCGGGCAACTCGATCACCCTGACCGGCCCGCCCTTGCCCTTGGCGGTCAGAACGAGGCTTTGGGATCGTTGACGAATTTTGGACCTCCGCGGCCAGCGCCAACGCGCCGGCGTCGCCGCCCAGAAAGACCGGGATATACTGGCCGGCGGCCTGGGCCCATTCGGAGCGAACGGCCTCCTTCGAGCGCTTGCCCGCGACATAGGAAAGCGCGCGGTCGAAGAGGCCGGCGTTGACGAATTTGACCTTCAATTCCGAGATATCGGCCCCCAGAAAAGCGGCGATGCGCTGGTTGGGATCGGGCGCGGCGTAGGTCTTGTCGACATTGCCGAGCGCGGAGGTGATCGTCAGCGCGCCGGCGTCGACGCCGTCGAGAGTGAAATCGTCGAGCTTGAGCGCCTTTGTCGCCGGATCGTAGGCGATGGCGCCCTTCATGCCCATGTCGAGCTTGTCATAGCCGAAAGCGGTGAGGTCGCGGCCGAGTTTGGAGCCCTTCTGCGGACTGACGACGAGGTTCTTGAGCGCGAAGGTCGCGCTCTTGGGAACCTCCGCCTCCATGAGCGTGCGCGATTCGAAGCCGGCCATCGAGACTCGACGAAGCCGGTCTTGTCCTTGGGGCCGTCCTCGCGGATCGTGGCGGAGAAACCGTCGAATTTCGCATAGCCGACGCGCCCGCCGATTTGGCTCGGATCGCTCGCCACGAGCGCCGCCGCGATCGACGAGAAGTCGCCGTCCTCAAGCGCCAGCGCGTTGACCTTCAGCTTCATGTCGTCGTTGCCGGAGGTTTCGGCGCCGGCGACGGTCACCTGCCGACCCGCCCGCCATCGATCCTGTCGGCGGCGACGTCGCGGACCGTGAGCGCGCCCTTGCCGTCGCGCAACTCGATGGAGGGATCGTCAACCGGCTCGCCTTGAAGGATTTGATCAAGGCGGCGCGCTCGGCGTCGGGCGTGCCGGGCGTCAGCATTTTAACGAGAGCGTCTTTGGACAGGCTCGAATCGACGGCCTGAAGCCCTTTCAGGGTGACGGTCGTCTTGTCGGTCTTGAACACCTGCTGATCGATCGCGACCGTTTCGGCCCGCGCGCCGACCGTCGCGACGAGCAGGAGGGCGCGAGCGCTGCGGCGCGTTGGAGGCGAAGCGTCATAACCGAGACCTTTCATGGCGTGGGGCGCGCAAAGTAGGACAAGCGCGCGGCCCCGCCACGGGCGCGCCGTCTGCGCTCGAAGAAACCCTCCGGCCTCGCCCGAATGTCCGACCGCGACGCAGGCCGCGCGGCGAAGGCGGCAAAGAAAAACCTCCGGGGCGAGCCCCGGAGGTCGGTAACGTCCGAAAACGTCGAAAATTAGCGCTTCGAGAACTGGAAGGAGCGACGGGCCTTGCGGCGGCCGTANNTCTTGCGCTCGACCACGCGGGAGTCGCGGGTGAGGAAACCTTCCTTCTTCAGCGCCGGGCGCAGCTCGGGCTCGAAGTTGGTGAGCGCCTTGGCGAGACCGTGGCGCACCGCGCCGGCCTGACCGGAGAGGCCGCCGCCGGCGACGGAGATCATCACGTCATGCTGGCCCGTGCGCTTGGCGACGACAAGCGGCTGCGACAGCAGCATGCGCAGCACCGGACGCGCGAAATAGACCTCGACCGTGCGGTCGTTGACGACGATCTTGCCGGAGCCGGGCTTGATCCAGACGCGGGCGACCGCGTCCTTGCGCTTGCCGGTGGCGTAGGCGCGGCCCTGCTTGTCGAGCTTCTGGGCGTAGCGCGGAGCCTCGGGCTGGGCGGACGCGGTCGCGCCCTTGAGGTCCTGAAGGGAGGTGAGGGTCGTCTCGGCCATGTTCAGGCGCCCGCTTATTCTTCGAGTTCATCGCGGCGACGTCGAGAACCGTCGGGTTCTGCGCCTCGTGCTTGTGCTCGGGGCCGGCGTAAACGCGCAGATTGCCGAGCTGCTTGCGGCCGAGCGGACCGCGCGGGAGCATGCGCTCCACAGCCTTCTCAAGGATGCGCTCCGGGAAGCGGCCTTCGAGGATGAAGCGCGCGGAACGCTCCTTGATGCCGCCGATGTAGCCGGTGTGGTGGTAATACATCTTCTGGTCGCGCTTGCGGCCGGTCAGCGCCACCTTGTCGGCGTTGACGACGATGACGTTGTCGCCGTCGTCCATGTGCGGGGTGAAGCTGGGCTTGTGCTTGCCGCGAAGGCGCATGGCGATGATCGTGGCGAGGCGGCCGACGACCAGCCCCTGCGCGTCGATCAGCACCCACTTCTTCTCGATGTCGGCCGGCGTCGCCGAATAGGTCTTCATCGTGATGGGGTTCCCTGGAAAACGGGACGCGGCCCTCGTGGGACCGCGCTGGACGATGCGGATAGAGGAGCCGGGCGGCGACGTCAAGCGTCGCGCCGCGCAAAAGGCCGAATTTGCGCGAGAAATGCGATGTGGTATTTAATTACCCCATGCATCAGCGCTGCGGCGGAATCGAATAGGAGCCGACCGCGTGGGCGACTAGGTCGCTCGATCCCTCGCTGAAGANGGAGACCTCGCCGACCGCGATGCGGCGGCCGAGCTTNNGAAGCCGGCACTCGCCGATCATCGCGCGCGGCTCGGGCTTGCGCATGAAATTGATCGAAAGGTTGGTCGTCACCGCCAGCGCGACGGGGCCGATCTGGGCGAGAATGGCGACGTAGAGCGCGAGGTCGGCGAGCGAGAACATCGCCGGGCCGGAAATCGTGCCGCCGGGGCGCAGATGGCGCTCATGATACTCCATGCGCAGACGGGCGGACATCGCGCCCACCTCCAGCACCTCGAAGGTGCGGCCGCCGGTGTGGATCTGCGCGAAATCGCGATCCAGAAACTCGGTCAGCTGCGCGACGGTCATGCGGGTGCGCATTTCAGCCATTGCCGATCCTCCCCAGCCGGTTGCGCCATGCGCCGCGCCGCCCGTCAAGAGCTTGCGCCGGGCGGGGGCTGCGGGGATGATGCGCGTCGAGTTTCGGGATCCCCATGTCACGCGCCCTGCCCTATCGCCTCAGCGTCGACGGCGCCGTCGCGCTCGTCACCCTGTCCAACCCGCAGAGCCGAAACGCCTTGTCGTCGGAGACGCTGGAGGCGTTGCGCTGGCTCGTCGCCGATCTCGACGCGCGGCGGGACGTGCGCGCCGTCGTGCTCGATCACGAGGGTCCGGCCTTTTGCGCGGGGCACGACCTGAAGGAGATCACCGCCGCGCGCGCCGCGCCGGATCGCGGGCGGGCCTTCTTCGAGACTCTGATGGCCTCGTGCGCGGCGTTGATGACCGGCGTGCGGCGGATGCGCCAGCCGGTGATCGCGGCGGTCGAAGGCGTGGCGACGGCGGCGGGTTGCCAGCTCGCCTCCTGCGATCTGGCGATCGCCGGCGAGCAGGCGCGTTTCGCGACGCCGGGCGTGCATATCGGCCTGTTCTGCTCGACGCCGATGGTGGCGCTGTCGCGCGACGTCGCGCCCAAACAGGCGATGGAGATGCTGCTTCTCGGCGAGCCGATCGGGGCGCGGCGCGCCGAGACGTTCGGGCTGGTCAACCGGGTGGCGCCGGCCGGGGAGCGNACCGCGACGGCCCTCGACTGGGCGCGGCGGATCGCCGAAAAATCCGGCGCGACCGTCGCTGTGGGCAAACGGGCCTTCTACGAACAGGCGGAGATGACGCTGGCCGACGCCTATGCGCACGCCTCCCGCGTGATGGTCGACAACATGCTGGCGCGCGACGCGCAGGAAGGCATCGGCGCCTTCGTCGCCAAGCGCGCGCCGGTCTGGGAGCATGAGTGAATGTCGGGACATGAGCGCTACCCGGACAGTCTCATCCGAAGCATTCTCAACGAGACGAAGACCATCGCGATGGTCGGCGCGTCGGCCAACGAGTCGCGGCCGTCCTATTTCGCGTTCAAATATCTGCTGGGCCGCGGCTATCGGATGTTTCCGGTCAATCCCGGCCTCGCCGGGCAGGAGCTGATTGGCCGCAAGGTCTACGCCAGCCTGGCCGACATCGGCGAGGCGATCGACATGGTCGACATCTTCCGCTCCTCGGAGGCGGCGGCGGCGACGACCGACGAGGCGCTGGCGCTCGCCTTTGCCGAAGGTGATCTGGATGCAGCTCGGCGTGCGCAACGACGCGGCCGCGGCGCGCGGAGGCGGCGGGCTGCACGGTGATCATGAACCGCTGCCCGAAGATCGAATTTGGCCGACTTTCGGGAGAAATCGGCTGGGCGGGCGTCAATTCTCGCGTGATGTCGTCGAAAAGCCGACGCTTTCGCAGGGTTTCCAGAAATTCGGCGTGACGAAGTAGAGCTGACCCCGCCCGGCCGCGGCCGCGGCGGCGTCAGGCTGGTCGCCAGGCCAAGACGCAACGCGGTCGCCCCGTTCGGGCGCCAGAGCGCGTTGATCGCGCCGCGCAGCGCCAGCGTCACCGCCGCCGGCGCGCCCATGCGACGATAATAGGCGATCATCAGCCGCTCGCCCTCCTGCGAGAGCATCGCCGGCCTGACGCGGCTGCCGCGGTCGTAGGAGCGATGGTAGCCCAAACCGGACTGGCCGTTGAACCCTTCGGGCGCGCTGGCCGCGTTGAGGTAGTGCCGCGACGGCCCGGCGGCGAAGATCATCGTGCAGGCGCTGTCGCAGACGTCGCGGGCGGCGTCGACCACGGTGGCGAGACGGGCGCGGCGGACCGCCTCGCCAAGCGCGATCGCTCCGCGCACGGAGCCGCCATAACTGTCCAGGCGCAGAACCCGGAGGTCCGGCCGGCCTTTCAGGATCGCGGCGAGCTGGGCGTCGTCGCCGAGTTCGATGGATCCGCGCAGGACCACCGCGTCGTCGCGAACCGAAAACCACGCCGCCCGCGCCGGGCCGGGCGCGGCGGCGGCGAGCGCCGCGAATAAAAACAGCGCGGCGCCGCGGCGCGCCTTGACGCCCGGAACGTCGTTCTGTATTCCGAACGACACGGGCGCTATATCACACGCCATCGCGCTTCGCCTCGCCAACGTCTCTTTGGGAGAGCCTCATGTCCGACGCCGATCACGCCCCCGGTTTCGACACCCTCGCCATCCACGCCGGCGCCAAGCCGGACCCGGCGACNGGCGCGCGCGCGACGCCGATCTATCAGACGACGAGCTTCGTGTTCGACGACGTCGATCATGCGGCCTCGCTGTTCGGCCTGCAAGCCTTCGGCAACATCTACACCCGCATCACCAACCCGACCAACGCGGTGCTGGAGGAGCGCGTCGCCGCGCTCGAAGGCGGCACGGCGGCGCTGGCGGTGGCCTCGGGCCATGCGGCCGAGTTTCTCGTGTTCCACACGCTGTTGCAGCCGGGCGACGAGGTGATCGCGTCGAACAAGCTGTATGGCGGCTCGATCAACCAGTTCAACCATTCCTGGAAGCAGTTCGGCTGGCAGGTGAAGTGGGCCGACGCCGACGACGCGGCCGCGTTCGAGGCCGCCGTCACGCCCAAGACGAAAGCGATCTTCATCGAGTCGATCTCGAACCCCGGCGGCGTCATCACCGACATCGCGGCGATCGCCAAGGTCGCCAAGAAAGCGCGCGTGCCGCTGATCGTCGACAACACGCTGGCGACGCCCTATCTGATCCGCCCGTTCGAGCATGGCGCCGACATCGTGGTGCATTCGGCCACCAAGTTTCTCGGCGGCCACGGCAACTCCATCGCCGGCGTGATCGTCGACGGCGGCTCGTTCGATTTCCTCGCCGACAAGCGTTATCCGATGCTGTCGGAGCCGCGGCCGGAGTATAACGGCCTGACGATCGGCGAGACCTTCGGCAACTTCGCTTTCGCCATCGCCTGCCGCGTGCTCGGCCTGCGCGATCTCGGCCCCGCCTGCTCGCCCTTCAACGCCTTCATGATCGCCACCGGCATCGAAACGCTGCCGCTGCGCATGCAGCGCCATTCCGACAACGCGCTGGCGGTCGCCGAATTCCTGTCGACGCATCCGGCGGTGAAGTGGGTGAGCTATCCCGGCCTGCCGGGCGACAAGTATCACGCGCTCGCCAAGAAATACGCGCCCAAGGGCGCCGGCGCGGTGTTCACCTTCGGGCTCAAGGGCGGCTACGACGCCGGTCTGGCGCTGGTGAAGAACCTCAAGCTGTTCTCGCACCTGGCCAATGTCGGCGACACCCGTTCGCTCGTCATCCATCCCGCTTCGACCACGCATCGCCAGCTCTCCGACGCGCAGAAGAGCGTCGCCGGCGCCGGCCCGGAGGTCGTGCGTCTGTCGATCGGCATCGAGGACAAGGCCGACATCATCGCGGATTTGAAGCAGGCCCTCGATCCGCTCGCGTGAGCGGTCGGCCTCGAACTTGCTTGGATTGGACTGATCGAGACGAAGGGTCGCTCCTGCGCTCGATTTTCGACTGGGGCGGCTTCGGCCGCCCCATTTTTCGCACTCCTCCAGCGGCTTACTCCGCGCTGCTTTCTGCGCGTTTTTCTTGCGCAACGACGCATTCACCATCTCGCCGCCACCGACTTGCGCAGCGCCTTCCGCTCTATATACTCCATTTGAGCATATCCGGGAGGCCGGATGCGACACGAACCGGAGGAGGTCCGGAATGGCCGGTCAGACGGCGGCGCGCGACGACGCGCCTTTCGACGTTCTCGTTTTCATCGGGCGGTTTCAGCCGCTGCATAACGGCCACGCGGCGGTGATGCGCGCGGCGCTGGAGCGCGCCGGACGGCTGGTGCTGCTGGTGGGATCGTCCAATCTCGCGCGCTCGCCGCGCAATCCGTTCACCTTCGAGGAACGCAAGGCGATGGCGCTCGGCCTCGCCGCGGAATGGGGCGCGCAGGATCGCGTCAGCGTCGCGCCGCTGCCAGACGTCGCTTACAACGATCAGGCCTGGATCGCCGGCGTTCAGAAGGCGGTCGCGCCTTTCGCGGGGCCCGGCGCGCGGGTCGGGCTCGTCGGCCATTCGAAGGACGGCACGAGCTATTATCTCAAGCTGTTTCCCGAATGGGGCGCGGTCAACGTCGCCGAGCGTCACGCGATGCTCAACGCCACCGAACTGCGCGCCGACTATCTGCGATCGGCGTCGCGGATTCCGACGCCGCATCTGTGTCCGCCCTCCACCATCGCCTTTCTCGAACGNTTTCTGCTGACGCCGGAGTTCGGATGGCTGGTCGAGGAGGCGCGGTTCTACGCCGACTACAAGGCGAAATGGGGCGCGACGCCCTACCCCGTGTTCATCTGCTGCGCCGACGCGGTGGTCGTTCAGTCCGGGCACATTCTGCTGGTCGAGCGCGCGCATGCGCCGGGGCGCGGGCTGCTGGCCTTGCCGGGCGGACATGTCGGGCCCGACGAGAGCTTTCGCGACGCGGCGGTGCGCGAGTTGAAAGAGGAGACGCGCATCAGCGACGGCAAGGGCGAAATTCCGCCCGCTATGCTGGCCTCGTTCATCGTCGACGCGAAGACGCGCTTGTTCGACGCGCCGCATCGCTCGGAGCGTGGGCGCGTGGTGACGCAGGCGTCGCTGTTCGAACTCCCGGCGCGCAAACGCATGTTCGCCGTGCGCGGCGACGACGACGCCCGCGCGGCGCGCTGGCATGCGCTCGGATCGCTGAAATCCGAAAGCTTCTTCGAGGATCACGCCGCCATCATCCGCGAGATGACGGGCGCGACGCTCGATTGAAAACGACCCGCGGGGAGCCCGCGGGCGCTCACCGACGCAGAGGAGATCGCGTCATGGCCTACGACAATATTCTACTCGACACCGACAGCTACAAGGCGAGCCACTTCCTGCAATATCCGCCGGGCGCGACGCAGGTTTCGAGCTATGTCGAGTCGCGCGGCGGCGCCTATGACGGCGTTCTGTTCTTCGGGCTTCAGGCCTGGATCAAGGCGGCGCTGCTGACGCCCTTCACGCAGGCCGACATCGACGAGGCGGCCGATTTGTGGGCGGCGCATGGCGAGCCGTTCAATCGCGCTGGCTGGGAGGGGCTGCTCGCCCGCCACGGCGGCTTTCTGCCGTTGCGCATCGAGGCGCTGCCGGAGGGAACCGTCGCGCCGACGCATGTTCCGCTCGCGCAGGTCGTCAATCTCGATCCGCAGGCGCCGTGGCTCACCTCCTATGTCGAGACCGCCTTGTTGCGCGCGATCTGGTATCCCTCGACGGTGGCGACGCGTTCGAAGGCGATCCAGGGATCATCGCCGCGGCTCTGGAAGACCAGCGAGGACGCGACCGGACAACTGCCCTTCAAGCTGCACGATTTCGGCGCGCGCGGCGTTTCGAGCCGCGAATCCGCCGGGCTCGGCGGCATGGCGCATCTGATCAATTTCAAGGGGACCGACACGGCGACGGCGCTGCTGGCGGCGCGGCGCTTCTACGGCGAACCGATGGCCGGATTCTCGATCCCGGCGGCGGAGCACTCGACCATCACCGCATGGGGCGAAAGCGGCGAGGAAGCCGCCTACGCCAACATGCTCGCGCGGTTCGGCGGGCCGGGCAAGCTCGTAGCGGTCGTGTCGGATTCCTGGGATGTGTTCCACGCCACACGCGAGATTTGGGGCAAGCGGCTCAAGGCCAAGGTCGAGGCGAGCGGCGGCACGCTGGTCGTGCGCCCCGACTCGGGCGATCCGGAAACGGTGCCGGTCGAGATCGTGGCGCTGCTCGCCGAAGCCTTCGGGGCGCGGGTCAACGCCAAGGGCTATCGCGTGCTCAACGATCGCGTGCGCGTCATTCAGGGCGACGGGATCAACGAGCGGTCGATCGCGCGCATTCTCGACGCGCTCGCGGCGCGCGGCTTCGGCGCCGACAACATCGCCTTCGGGATGGGCGGGCAGTTGTTGCAGGCGCTCGACCGCGACACGCTGAAATTCGCGATGAAAGCCTCGGCCGTGCGTTTCGACGGCGACTGGATCGACGTCGCGAAGAAGCCGGCGACCGATCCGGCCAAGGCGTCGAAGCCGGGAAGGCTTGCGGTGACGACGCGCGACGCAGGGCTCGTCACCATTCGCGAACGCGATCTCGACGGTCGGCCCAATCTGCTCGCGCCGGTCTACGAGACCGGGCGGCTGTTGCGCGACCAGAGCTTCGCCGACGTGCGCGCGCGCGCCGCCCGGGGCCTGATCACGCCGCGCTGAGCCGACGCGCGTGGACGGTCGCCATGAGCAAAACCGCCATGGCGACCGCCTGATGCGTCAACGCGACGTGCAGCTGCACGACCGACAGGAGCGTCACGACGCCCATCATGATTTGCACAAGGACCAAGCCGAGCAGCGCCCGCGCGCGCGCGCATGGCGGTTTGCCGGGCGCGAGGCGGAAAAGGCTCACGAAATGCGCCAGTGCGAGCGCGGCAAGCGCGTAGCCGACCATGCGATGCTGGAATTGCACGGTGGTGGGATTGTCGAGAAGGTTCAGCCAAACGGGCGAGAGCTTGGCGAGGTGCTCCCAGGGCGGAACGAAGCGCCCGTCCATCAGCGGCCAGGTGTTGTAGGTGTAACCGGCGCGAAGCCCCGCCACGAGCGCGCCGAGGCCGATCTGAACAAGCGTCAGCGCCAGCAAGGCGCGCGCTCCAGCGCACGGGGGCGGCGTCGCGCTCGGCGCCGGGTCGGCGGGCGGGCGCAGGCCGACGGCGATCCAGGCGATCGCGGCCATCGTCACGCTGGCGAGAAGAAGATGGATCGCGAGGCGCTCCTGAGCCACCTCGATGCGGCCGACGAGGCCCGATTTGACCATCCACCAACCGACCGCGCCTTGCAGAGCGCCGAGCGCCAGCACCGCAAGGAGGGCGTTGCGCAGGCGCGGCGACAGCGCGCCGCGCAGCCAGAAGACGAGCAGCGGCAGGGCGAAGGCGAGGCCGATCAGGCGGCCAAGAAGCCGATGGCCCCATTCCCAGAAGTAAATCGTCTTGAACTGCGCCAGCGTCATGCCGGCGTTCAGTTCGCGATATTGCGGGATTTGTTTGTATTTCTCGAATTCGGCCGACCAATCGGCTTCGCTAAGCGGCGGCAGCGCGCCGGCTATGGGCTTCCATTCGGTGATCGAGAGGCCTGATTCCGTCAGCCGCGTCGCGCCGCCGACGAGCACCATGACGAAAATCAGCGCCGCGACGCTCCACAGCCAGATGCGAATCGCGCGCGCGTCCTTCAGAGCGCCGCCCGTCTCTTTCCCGTTCATGCCGTCCCCGCGCTTGATCCGCTGTGCGCGGGCAGACATAAGGCGCAGGAGGCCCGCGGTCCATCGCGCGGCGGCGGGGAGACGGAGAGGTCATGCGTCAGCGCGCGCGTAAACTGGTCGGCGCTTTCGTGATGGTCGGCTTTGCGGTCGTCTATCCGCTGCTGATGATGGCGCTTGCGCAGTTTCCTGTCGTGCAGACGGCCGGCGAGCCGTGGCGGACGCTGATCTATTTCGTTCTCGGCTTCGGCTGGGCGCTGCCGATGGCGCCGCTGATCAAGTGGATGGCGCGGCCCGACCGGAACTAGGCGGCGAGACGGCGGCCGCGGTTCCACAGGGCGAAGGCCGCGCCAGAGAGCAGAATGTCGAGCACCTCCAGCCTTTGCCAGCCGCCGTTCACGGAGACACGCGGCAGCGCCAGCATGTCGCCGCCATGTTCGCGGAACAGCATTCCCGGCCGGGTGGTGACGCCGGTCTCGAAGCCGAGCGCCCTGGCGGCGTCGAACTCGCGACGGGTCGCAGAGGTCGGGTCGCCCACCGGATAGGCGATGTGGCGCGTCTCGACGCCGAGGCGGGCGCGGATGACGTCGCGGCTTTCGGCCATTTCGGCGCGGGCGACCGACTCGGGCAAAGTCGCGAGGCGGGGATGGCTGATCGTATGCGCGCCGATCGTGCACAGCGGATCGGCGGCCAATTCCGCAAGTTCGGCCCAATCGCAGCACAGCTCGGCCGCCGCGGCGAGCGGATCGATCCCCGCGGTCGCGGCGAGGCCGGCGACGGCGTCCAGCAGCGCGGGCTCGGGCAAAGCGCGAAGGCGCCAGTAAATCGAAAAGAAGGCGGCTGNTTTTTGCGCGCCGTCGTTGGCGGGCAAAGACAGCCGCTCGCCGCCGACGCTCGTCTCGATATGGGACAAGCGGCGCACCGCCTCCTCCAGCTCGACCCACCACATGCGCGCGGCGCGGTCTGCGAAGCCTGGCGTCACGCACACCGCATAAGGCGCGGCATGACGTCGCAGGATTGGCGCCGCGGCGCGCAGCGTGTCGCGATAGCCGTCGTCGAAGGTGATGGCGACAAAGGGTTTTTGCGCGTCGACGCCGCCACGAAGGCGTGCGGCGACTTCGTCCATCGAGACGATCTCTAAGCCAAGCTCGCGGACCCGGACGAGCGCGGCGTCCAGAAACGCCGGCGCGATGGTCAGCCCCTTGTTCGGATCGTAGCCTGGCGGCGAGGCGGCGTCGTCGGCGACGCGGTGAAGCATCAGGATCGCGCCGGGCCCGCGCGTGAACGGCGCTGCGAGGCGGTGGACGCCGGTCGCGCCGAAGACGTCGAGGCCCCAGCCGATCAGACGTCGTTTCAAGTCCATCGCAATCTCCCGTTGACGCTTTCCTGATAACCAGAAGATGTTCGAAAAGGTTGAAGATCGATCCGATGTCGCACGTCGCCGCCTTGCCGTCGCCCCTCGCCTACGCCGCGGCGAGACCGTTTGCGCGGGTCGTCGTGCATACGGACATGCGCCAGGCGCAAGACGACTGGGCGCAGCTCGAAGAATGCGCCCCTCATTCCGCCTATCAGGGACGCGACTGGATTTTGCCGTGGCTGGGCTCCATCGGCCGCGCGGAAGGGTGGAGCCCGGCGGTGATCGTCGCGCGCGACGCGCGCGAGCGCGCCGTCGCTCTGTTGCCTCTCGGCGTGGTGAGCCGCGGCCCGTTGCGGCTCGCCGAGTTTCTCGGCGGCAGGGACGCCAACTATACGCTCGGCTTGTTTCGACCAGACGTCACGTTCGGCCGCGACGACCTCGAAGCCTTGCTACGCGAAGGCGCGAAGGCGACGCCGGGCGGGATCGACCTCTATTCGCTGATCAATCAGCCGCGCAGCTGGCGCGGAGCGGACAATCCGTTTCTGCAACTGCCGCACGACATGGCGCCCGCCGACGGCTACGCGACGCGGCTGACGACGCCGGGCGAAGCGTTCCTCAAAGCGCGGCTGTCCAAGGACACGCGCAAGAAGCTTCGTAAGAAGGAGCAACGGCTGACCGAGATGGGCGCGGTGCGCCATCTGCGCGCCGGCACGGCCGAAGAGGCGCGCGCGATTCTCGCCGCCTTCACCGCGCAAAAAGCCGCGCGCATGAAGGAGAAGGGCCTCGACAACGTGTTCGAAGGGCCTGCGGCCGAAGAGTTTCTCGCCCGCGTCGCCGTCGAGCCGCTCGAACGCGGGAAATCGCCCGCGGTCGATCTCTACGCCCTGACGCTGGACGAACGCATCATCGCGACCTTCGCGGGATCGCGCAGCCACGGCCGGTTCAGCGGCATGTTCAATTCGTTCGACGCCGATCCCGAGATCGGAAAATCGAGCCCCGGCGACGTGCTGCTGACCAAGGTCATCGCCGGACTGTGCGACGCGGGATTGCAGGAATTCGACCTGGGCGTCGGCGCGGCGCGTTACAAAAACACCTTCTGCGACGTGGTCGAGCCCTTGTTCGACGCCTTCTTCCCGGTGACGGCGGGCGGGCGCGCCTTGATGTGGGTGAAGCAACGCAAGCGCAAACTCAAACGCGTCATCAAGAACGATCCGCGGCTGTGGCGGGCGGCTCAGGCGGCGCGCAAGTTGCTGCGTTGACGCCCGCCATCGCCAGGGCGAGGGCGAGGGTCGACGGAGCCTTGGGGCGCGACAAGGCGACGGCGTTCGGCCTCGGCGCGGCGGCGCGGCGGCGCCGGTCTGCGACAGGCGTCAGACCGGCCGCATGATCGCGGGGCGTTCCTGCGGGTCGGGCGCCGAAATGTCCGGCTGATGCCCTTCCCATCGCCTCGCTTGCGATCGTATCCGCCAAACCAAGCCCGCCGGGCGCGGCGCGCCGGCGGGCTCGTCGATTCTTCGTCCGTGGGCTCAGGCGGCGTCGCGGTCCGATCGGTCGCGACCGGAGCGGCTGGCGTCCACGATCAGGGTCTCGACGCCGGTCGCCGCAAGCGATTCACGCGACTGGCGGGCTTCAGCGCGTTCGATCGTCAGCGCGGCGACGAGCGCGATCAAATCGACCTGTTCGAACAGATCCTGCAAGGCGAGGGCGTGGGCGGTCGCCGGGCCGGCGATCACGATATGGTCGTAGGTCGCCGACAAGGCCGCCAGCGCGTCGCGCACNNCAGCGTGNNCGGTCGAGCGGGCGTCGCCATCGAGGCTACGCCCGGCGGGAAGCACGTGCAGGCGCGTGGCGACGTCGCGATGAATCGCCTCGGCGAAGGACAGGTCGCCGTCGATCAAGTCGCCGAGGCCGCCGGCCGCGTCGAGGTCGAGCGCCGTCGTCGGCCCGGCGGAATCGGTCAGGTCGACCAGAATCGCGCGGCCGCGACGCGAAAGGGCGCGGGCCAGACGCAGCGCCGCCTGCCCGCCGACAGCCTCGCGCACGCCGGTGACCAGCACGCGGGACGCCTCGCCTTCGCGGCGCATGGCGATCAACGCGGCGCAAATCTCGTCGAAGCTGGCGGCGTCGTCGGGCTTTTCGGCGGCGGCGCGGGCGCCCGTGCGTGCCGCCGGCGGCGCGCCGATGTCGCGGGCCGAACCGTCGGCGTCATCGCTTATCCGGGCGGCGACGGGCAGATTGTCGTCGCTCGACAATTCCTCCGGCGGAGGCGGAGGCGCGACGACGCGCGCCGAACCCGAGAGAAGCTCACGCGTGACCACAAGACCGCCCGACAGCGTGAGGCCGCCCAGAAGCGCCAGCAGCAGCATCGGAATTTTCTTCGGGAAAGTCGGCAGCAAGGGTTCGGTGGCGGGCGACACGAGACGGACGTCGGGCGGCGTCGAATCGGCGAATTCGCGCGCGTTGGCGTCGTTGAACTTGCCGATGGCTGACTGAAGCTGGGCGTCGAGGGTGGCGGCCTCCTGCTCAAGCATCTTGAGCTGGGCGTCCTTCTCGCCGCCTTCGCCGGCGGCCTGGCGGCGCTTGCCCAGCTCGGCCTCAAGGAACTTGATACGCGATTCGGCGAGCGTGGCGTCGTTGTCGAGGGTGCGGGCGACCTTCTCGGCGGCCTGACGCAGCTCGACGTCGAGCGCGGCGACCTGGGACTGGTTTTCACNGCGCGGATGGCCAGGCAACAAGGTGCGCAGCCNCAACGCCAACTGCGAGCGCAGATTGACGCGCTGCTCGGCGATGCGGCGGATCAACTCGTCCTTGGCGACGTCGGGGATGTCCATGATCCGGCCCGAACGCAGCATGCGCTTGATGATGCTGGATTTGGCCTGCGCGTCCGACTGTTGGCTGCGAGCGTCGGAAAGCTTGGTGGTCANGCCGCCAAGCTCCTGCGACACGGTGGTGCGGTCGCTGGGGCCGCGCAGCAGGCCGTTCTGGTCACGGAAGCGCGCGACGGCGAGATTGGCCTCCTCGACCTTGGGGCGCAGGGTGCGGATGGTTTCGGCGAGCCAGTCGCGGGCCTTGAGCGTGTCGCCTTTCTTCGCGGCGGAGCGCTTCTTGATATACAGATTGGCGATGACGTTGGCGGCGCGCGCGGCCAACTCCGGCTTCTCCGACGTGAATTCGATCTGAAGCACGCGGGTCTTGGGAACCTGGAAGACCAGAAGCTTTTCGCTGAACTTGTCGAGAATGCGGTCCTCTGGCGACATCGACGCGGGATTGCGCTGGACGCCCATCAAAATCATGACGCGGTCGAGCGCGCTGACGCCTTTGGCCAGAGGGTCGAATTCGGGGTCGCCGGCGAGCTTGAGCCGGCNGATCGCCTCGCGCGACAGTTCGCGCGAGGTCACGAGCTGAACCTGGCTCATCACCGCTTCGGGATCGAGCTTCTCGCCGGAGGCGAGATCCATCTTGTCTGGGCGGGTGTAGTAGCTTTCCTGGTTGTCGAGGAAAACCTTGGCGTCGGCGGTGTAGCGCGGCTTGACGGCGTTGACGAAGGCGAACATGCCCGCCACGGCGAGCGCTGTCGGGACGATGATCCACCATTTGCGTGCGGCGACCCGGCGGCCGAGCGTGCGCAAATCGATCGCGCCGTCGTCAGGGACGGAGACCGTCTGGATCTGGGCCGTCGGCTCTCTCATTCCACGCATCCTCTTCGACTTGCGTCGCAATCGACCGGCTCAAACACCCCGAACCGGTCGCGGCCCGCCTCTTGAGGGCTTTCGACACGCCGTCACCATCGTCGAAACATGGTTGAGGCGAGGTTAACGCATCGCCAGTTCTCTTAAGATTGACGTATCGTGGACGACGCCCGGCTCGATTGAGCTTTCATTAACCACGACGCCATACGATCGCGCTGTCGTCGGCTGCCCGGTTACGGGGCGGCCGCATCGTGACAGGTGTCTTTTCATGCGTCGTCTCTTCGCCGGACTCATCGCGGCCGCTCTTTTGTCGGGCTGCGCGCAGGACTTCCATCAGGCGAGCGCGCTGCGCACGCCGGCGAACGCTCCCTACACGCTGGCGGGCGGCGACCGGGTGCGCGTGATCGTGTTCGGGCAGGACAGTCTGTCCAACTCCTATGCGATCGACGGCGCCGGCAACATCCAGATGCCTCTGATCGGACTCGTGCAAGCCTATGGGATGACGACCGCTTCGCTCGCGAGAGCAGTCGAGAGCAAGCTGCGGGCGGGTTATTTGCGCGACCCTCGCGTCGCGGTGGAGGTCGAGGCCTACCGCCCGTTCTTCGTGCTCGGCGAGGTCACCGCGTCGGGTCAGTTCCCCTATGTCAACGGCATGACCGTGCAGAACGCCATCGCCATCGCGGGCGGATTCTCGGCCCGCGCGGCGCAGGGCGGCGCGGCCATCACCCGCACCATCAACGGGAGACAGGTGACCGCGATGGCGCCGCTCAGCGAGCCGGTGCGGCCGGGCGACACGATCACCGTGCGCGAACGGTTCTTTTAATTCTCTCCGGTAAACCGGGCTCCATAACAGGAGCCGTCATGTCCTCGCGTTCGTCCCTCGCCGTCCTGCACGTTCTGCGCGCGCCCGTAGGCGGGCTGTTTCGGCACGTTCTGGACCTCGCACGCGCGCAGATCGCGCGGGGATGCCGCGTCGGCGTCATCGCCGACTCGCTGACCGGCGGGCCGCGCGGCGAGGCGGCGCTGGCGGANGCCGAACCTTCATTGGCGCTCGGCCTGACCCGCATCGCGATGCCGCGCAATCCCGGCGTCGCCGACGTCGCGGCGATGCGTCACGCGATCGCGCGGATCAAGGACGCGCGGCCCGACGTCGTGCATGGCCACGGATCGAAGGGCGGCGTCTATGCGCGCTGCGCGACGAGGTTCGCCGGGTCGCAGGCGGTCGTCGCCTACACGCCTCATGGCGGCAGCTTCAACTATCATCCCGGAACGCTCGCGCATCGCATCTATATGGCCATCGAGGGCGCGTTGCGGCCGTTCACCGATCTTTACCTGTTCGAGAGCCGCTACATCCAGGATCGGATGCGCGACGAGGTCGGCCCGACTAAGGCGTTGCAGCGCGTTGTCTGGAACGGCGTGTCGGAGACCGAACTGCAGCCCGTGCACGCGGCGCAGGACGCGGACGATTTCTTCTACATCGGCGAATTGCGCGAGGTGAAAGGGATCGACACGCTGCTCGACGCGCTGGCGCTCGTGCACGCGCGCACCGCGTCGCGACCGCGGCTGACGTTGATCGGAGCCGGTCCCGACCGGGAGGCGCTGGAGGCGCGCGCGGCGTCGCATGGTCTGACGCCTTACGTCACCTTCGCCGGGCAGATGCCGGCGCGGCAGGCTTTCACGCGCGGGCGCGTGATGGTGGTGCCGTCGCGCGCGGAGTCCCTGCCCTATGTCGTTCTGGAGGCCGCCGGCGCGCGCGTGCCGCTGATCGCCACGGTCGCGGGCGGGGTGCCGGAGATCTTCGGGCCCTATGCGCATCGCCTGATCACTTTCGGCGACACGGAGTTGCTGGCCCAGAGCCTGCTCGCCGCGCTGGACGCCTCNCCGGAGCGTCTGGCCCAGGAAGCCGACGACGTTTTCGGCTTCGTTTCGAAGAGTTTCACGCTGGAAGGCATGGTGGACGCCGTGCTCGAAGGCTATCGCGACGCGCTCACCGCCCGTCATTTCGACGAGGCGGCCGCGTTCGCCCATTCCGCCGCAATCCATTTCGCGAAAAACGTGTGAGACGATGAGCGCCGCCTTTAACCATGAGGACATGAAACGCGTCGAACGCGGACCGATCAATCGCGCGTTCAAGGACGACTCGCGCCTGATCAAGGCGGCGGAGACGCTCGCCGCTCTCGATCAGCGCGCCGCTTATTCGCCGGTCGTGCTCGCGGGCCTCGTCAAGCTCGCCGATTTCTTCACGATCGTGTTGACCGGCTTTCTCGTCCACGCGCTCTACATCTCTTCGAGCGAACCGTTCAAATCGACCTACGCCTTCGCCATTCCGATGGTCGCGGCGATGACCGTTCTGGCCTTCGAGGCGATGCATGTCACGCATGTGGGCGCGCTGCGGCGGCCGCTGAAGCAGGGTCTGAGGCTGGCGGGCGCATGNGGGCGGGTCATCGCCGGAGCGCTCGCCGTCATCTTCTTCGCCAAGCTCGACAACGCGTTTTCGCGCGTGTGGCTGGCGGGCTGGTTCGTCGTGGGTCTGGCGGGGCTTCTGATCGAACGCGGCCTCGTGTCGGTGATCGTGCGCCGTCTTGTGGCGATGGGCAGGCTGGAGCGTCGCACCGTCGTCGTGGGCGGCGGCGAGCCGGCCGAGCAATTGCTGCGCGAACTTGAAAAGCAGCCCGATTCAGACGTGCGCATCATCGGCATTTTCGACGATCGCATGGATGATCGCTCGCCCGACATGCTGGGCGGCTATCCGAAGCTCGGAAAGGTCGACGATCTCGTCGAATTCGCCCGCCACACCCGCGTCGACCTGGTGATTTTCGCGCTGCCGATCACCGCCGAGACGCGGCTGCTCCAGATGCTGCGCAAGTTGTGGGTTCTTCCCATCGACATCCGTCTTTCGGCGCACACCAACAAGCTGCGCTTCCGTCCGCGTTCCTACTCCTATATCGGCACGGTGCCGGTGCTCGACGTGTTCGACAAGCCAATCGCGGATTGGGACGTCGTGATGAAGTGGGCGTTCGACAAGGTCGTCGGGTCGCTCGCGCTGATCGCCCTGTCGCCAGTCATGGCGCTCACGGCGCTGGCGGTGAAGCTCGACTCGAAGGGGCCGGTGTTCTTCAAGCAGAAGCGCTACGGCTTCAACAACGAGCCGATCGAGGTTTTCAAGTTCCGTTCGATGTATACGGACAAATCGGACGCCACCGCCTCCAAGCTCGTCACCAAGGACGATCCGCGCGTGACGCGCGTCGGGCGCATCATCCGCAAGACCTCGCTCGACGAATTGCCGCAGCTTCTCAACGTCGTGTTCAAGGGCGATCTCTCGCTCGTCGGCCCGCGTCCGCACGCCGTTTCGGCCAAGGCCGCCAACGTGCAGTATGACGAGGTCGTCGACGGCTATTTCGCGCGCCATCGCGTGCGCCCCGGCATCACCGGATGGGCGCAGGTGAACGGCTGGCGCGGCGAAACCGACACGCAGGANAAAATCGAGCAGCGCGTCGCGCACGATCTTTATTACATCGAGAACTGGTCGTTGCTGTTCGACCTTTACATTCTCGCCATCACGCCGTTCTCGCTGCTCAGCAAGAACGAAAACGCTTACTAAGGGCATGCGGAGGGACGCGGGATGAGCCTCGCCTCGACGTCTGCGCCGCCTGTCGCGGCGGCGCGACCGATCGTCGTCAGCGCCGCCGGCTTTCGCAGCTGGATGCTTTGGCTGTTCGTGTTCTCGGGCTCGTTCGTCAAGATCGAGCCGTCGCCCTGGCTGTTGTTTCCGCTCGTGGCGCTGATCTTCGCGGCGAGCGGCGCGTTGTCGTTCCATCGGGCCCTGGCGCCGTTCGTGCTCGCTCTGGCGATGCTGAACGTCGGCGGCCTCGCCTCGGTGACGCCGTGGATCTTCGAGACGCGTTCGGTGACGTTCGTTCTGATCTCGGTCTATATGGCGGCGACCTGCATCTTTTTCGCCTGCCTGGCGCTCGACGACACCAAGGCGCGGCTCGACACCATCAAGAGCGCCTATGCGTGGTCGGCGGCGATCGCGTCGATTCTCGGCCTGCTGGGCTATTTCGACGTCGGCGGCGCGAAAGAACTGTTCACCCGCAACGATCGCGCGATGGGCTTTTTCAAGGATCCGAACGTGTTCGGGCCGTTTCTGGTGCTGCCGCTGGTGTGGCTGGCCGACGACGTGATCAGCGGCGCCTGGCGCGGCGGCGCGCGGCGCGTGACGCTCGCCGCCCTGTGGCGCACGATGACGCCGCTGCTGCTGATCATCATGGGCATGTTCCTGTCAATGTCGCGCGGGGCGTGGGGCGTCGTGGTGGCGGCGATGGCGACGACCATCCTGCTGCGGTTCTTTCTGGAGGCGGACGCGCGGGCGCGGGCGCGCATCGTCACGATGACGCTGATCGGCGTCGCCTTTCTGGCCGCGCTGCTGGTCGTCGCGCTGACGATTCCGGCGATCTCGGACTTGTTCGCCCAGCGCGCCTCGCTCGATCAGGAGTATGACGGCGGCGCGATGGGGCGCTTCGGCGGGCAACTGCGCTCGATCCCGCTTCTGCTGGCGAGTCCCAACGGCTTCGGGCCGCTGCGCTTTCCGCTGGTGGTTGGCAACGAAGACCCGCACAACGTCTATATCAACGCCTTCGCGGCCTATGGTTGGACCGGAGGCGTCGCCTATTTCGCGCTTGTGGCGATGACGCTGCTGGTGGGCTGGAGGCTCGCGCTGCGCAAGGGGCCTATCGCTCGCTGGCGCTGCCGGTGTGGGCGTGCACCTTCTTTCACATCTTGCAGGGATTGCAGATCGATTCCGATCACTGGCGCCATTTCTTCCTGCTCGTGGGCCTGACCTGGGGCTGGCGGCGGCGTCTTTACGCAAACCTTCGGCGAGCGCCGCCCAAGCGGCGCAGGGACGCAAGCCTTCGGCGAGCGCCGCCCACGCGGCGCAGGGACGTCAGCCTTCGGCGAGCGCGGCCGACACGGCGCGCGGCGGCCGCTTGGCGGGGGCGCATCCTGCTTCGCGGGCGGCGCGGGGCTGAGCTTTCCCGAGGCGGCCGGGCGGCGTAGCATCGCGCGTCGCCTTCCGGAGCCTGTCGTGACCGCCTCGCCTCCTCTCAATCCGCTCGTGACCGCCGTCGCCACGCCCCCGTCGCCNGAAGCCGCGGCCTGGCGCATGGCCTATGACGGACGCGGCGGGCCGATGATCGACATGGCGCAGGCGGCGCCGGGCTATGCGCCGCATCCCTCGATCCTGAAGGGGCTGGCGGAGGCGGCGGCGGCGCCGGCGACGGCGACATACGGCGCCATTCCGGGCGACGCCGCGCTGCGCGCGAGCTATGCGGCGCATGTGGGCGCGCTTTACGGCGCGCCTGTCGGCGCCGACGAGATCGCGATCACGACCGGCTGCAACATGGCGTTCGTGGCCGCCGCGATGGCGGTGGCGCAACGCGGCGAGGCGATCCTCGTGCCGACGCCCTGGTATTTCAATCACGACATGACGCTGTCGATGCTGGGAGTCGAGCCGCGCCCCCTGCCCTGCCGCGCGCAGGACGGGTTCCTGCCGGACGTCGCGCGGGCCGAAGCGCTGCTCGACGACACGGTGCGCGCGATCTTGCTGGTCACGCCCAACAATCCGACAGGCGCGATCTATCCGCCCGCGCTCATCGCGGCGTTCGCCGACCTTTGCGCGCGACGCGGGCTATGGCTGATCCTCGACGAGACGTATCGCGACTTTCTGGAGCGCCAGCCGCCGCATGGCGAACTGGCCGGCGCCCAGCGCGGCCGCATTCTCCAGCTCTATTCCTTCTCGAAAGCCTATTGCATTCCCGGCCACCGGCTCGGCGCGATCCTCGCGCCGCGCGCGGTCGTTCCGCATCTGGTCAAGATTCTCGATTGCCTGCACATCTGCCCGCCGCGCGCCGGCCAGGCGATGCTTCCGGCGGCCATCGAAGGGCTTGGCGAGTGGCGCGCGGCGAATCGGGCCGAGATCGTGACGCGCGCGGCGGCGTTCCGACAGGCGGTCGCGGGGACCGCTTGGCGGATCGATTCGATCGGCGCTTACTTCGCCTTCGTCGGGCACCCTTTCGCCGGCGTCGACGCGCTCGACGTCTCGCGTGCGCTGGCGCGCGATCTCGGCGTGATCACTTTGCCGGGCCCGTTTTTCGGTGCGGGATACGCGTCGCATCTGCGTTTCGCCTTCGCCAACGCAGACTCGGCGGCGATCGCCGAGGTCGGCCGCCGGCTCGCCGCATGGCGCGGGCCGAACTAAGCGGCGATTGAAGAGGTGAATGGTCGGAGTGGCGGGATTCGAACCCACGACCCCTTGTCCCCCAGACAAGTGCGCTAACCGGGCTGCGCTACACTCCGACTGGCGGCGCTTATAGAGAATGGGCGGACCCGACGCAATCGCGCAGGCGGTCTTTTTCGTATGGTTCAGCTCTCGCGCGCGGCCGCGAGCAGGCGCTCGCATTCGGCGAGTTCGTAAAGGGCCGCCTTCAGCCGCTCCACGTCCTGCGCGCGCAGGATCAGGCCCTGCGCCTCGATCGTGGGGCGGAGGGGCGACGACGCATCGATGTGCGGCTGCGCGTGACGCGGCGGTTCGACGTGCGGCGGCGCGCTTTCGGAGGAGGCGGGTCGGCGCTGCGACGCGCCTAACGCAGCCTCATGCGCCGGCCGCAACGCGTCGCGCGCTGCGTCGAGCTGCAAGAGGGCGAGACGCGTGGGCCCGTCGTCGCCGCGCGGGTTGGCGGGCGCGGCGGCCGACGGCGCCGGCCGGGACGTGCGCAAGAGGGCCGACGGCTCGGGCGCCGATGCTTCCTCGGNACGGCGTGAAGTCGGGCTGCGCGCCCGCCCGCGCGCCGTGGCGCGCCAATGGCTCGACAGATCGCCGGTCGCCTCGGGCGTCATCTCCGCCAGGGCCATCTGCGCCACGGCGCGCACGCCGTATTCCTTCAGGATGCGCTGGACGCCCTTGATCGTGTAGCCTTCGTCATGAAGCAGGCGGCGGATCGCCCGCAGCAGGTCGACATCCTCCGGCCGATAATAGCGCCGACCGCCGCCGCGCTTCAGCGGCTTGATCTGCGTGAAGCGGGTCTCCCAGAAGCGCAGGACATGCGTGGGAAGATCGAGGTCTTCGGCGACCTCGGTGATGGTGCGGAACGCGTCGGCGCTTTTCTCCATCGGGGCGTGCCCGCGTCCCTCAATTTGAATCAGCGAGACGGCGCCCGTGCGCGCCTCGCGCGTCGAGCAGGCCTATCATGCTGACGCGCCACGCGCCACGCCGACTCAGTCGTCGTCGCCCTCGGCCGCCACGCCGCTGACGCGGGCGCGCAGAATGTTGGACGGCTTGAAGGACAGCACGCGGCGCGGCGTGATCGGCACCTCGACGCCGGTTTTCGGATTGCGGCCAACCCGCTCGCCCTTGGCGCGGACGACGAACGAGCCGAAGAACGACAGCTTGACTGTTTCGCCCTGCGAAATCACGTCGGAGATTTCGGAAAGCACCATCTCCACGAGAGCCGCCGATTCGGTGCGCGACAGTCCCACCCGCTGATACACCGCCTCCGCAAGGTCGGCGCGCGTCACGGTCCGCGACTTATGCCCTTCCACTGCATTCGACATGCGCAAGGCCTCCGCCTCGAAAGGTCCTCAAAGAGCTTCCCGATGGGGCGGCGAGCGGCGTGGCCGGGCCGCGCTCCGTCCGTGGAACCTTGAACCGTTGAAATCTCCCGAAAATCCCGCGTCGCGACCAATGTCCTGCGACCACCGGCATTTTCAATCGAACACTGCGCCGTCATGGCCTGCGCGCGCCTTGCGGCGCTCGGCGACGACGCCTTCGCTTTTAGCGGCTGATCTCATCCGTTCAAGTAGAAACTGTGCGTTCGCGTCGCAATCGTAGCTCAAACATGAATTCGATCGTTCACCATCGAATCAAAGCGCTGCCCCAGGTGAAGCCGCCGCCGACCGCCTCGATCATCACCAGATCGCCAGGCTTGATGCGGCCGTCGGCATGCGCCACCGACAGGGCCAGCGGAATCGAGGCGGCGGACGTGTTGCCGTGCATGTCCACGGTCACCACGACCTTCTCGGNGGCGATGCCCATCTTCTCGGCCGAGGCGTCGATGATGCGGCGGTTGGCCTGATGCGGAACGAACCAGGTCAGATCCTCGGCGCTCAGGCCGGTGGCCGTAAAGGCGTCGCGGATGACGTCGGAGACCATGCCGACGGCGTGGCGGAACACCTCCTTGCCCTCCATGCGCAAATGGCCTGCGGTCTGGGTGGTGGAGGNGCCGCCGTCGACGAACAGCTTGGCGCGATGGCGCCCGTCGGAGCGCAGATGCGAGGTCAGCACGCCGCGATCGGCGGACGTGCCCTGCCCCGGCTGCGCCTCCAGCACGATCGCGCCGGCGCCGTCGCCGAACAGCACGCAGGTGGTGCGGTCATTCCAGTCGAGAATGCGCGAGAAGGTCTCCGCGCCGATCACCAGCGCGCGCTTGTGCGAGCCCGAGGCGAGAATTTNGTCGGCGGTGGCGACCGCGTAGACGAAGCCGCAGCACACCGCCTGCAGGTCGAAAGCGCAGCCGTGCTGGATTCCCAGCGCCGCCTGGACCTGCGTGGCTGTCGAGGGGAAGGTGTAGTCGGGCGTCGCGGTCGCCAGCACGATGAGGTCGATGTCGGCGGGCTCAAGCTTGGCGTCGGCCAGCGCGGCGCGGGCGGCGGCGGCGGCGAGCGTCGAGGTCGTCTCGCCCTCGCCGGCGATATAGCGCTGGCGGATGCCGGTGCGCTGCACGATCCAGTCGTCGGACGTCTCGATCCGCTCGGCGAGCCGGCNGTTCGTCACCTTGCGGGCCGGCAGCGCCGAGCCGATTCCGCGCACGACCGAGCGCAAGCGTTGGGGAGTCGAGCTCACGGGAAGACNCTTCCTTCAATCAGCGTCGGGCGCGGGGGCGTCGAGGAGAGCGGCGTCGCCGGAGGCGGCGGCCGAGGCGGCCCTCGCCTCCTGCGCCAGGGAAATCGATTGGCGGATGCGACCGAGCAATTCCTGACGCACCATGTCATGGCCGATCTCAACGGCGCCGCTGAAGCCGACCGGATCGGCGCCGCCGTGGCTCTTGATGACGACGCCGTCCAAGCCCAGGAAAACGCCGCCGTTGACCTTGCGCGGATCGAGCTTGTCCTTGAGCGCGGCGAAAGCGGCGCGCGCGAACAGATACCCGACCTTGGACATCAGGGACGCGCCCATCGCGTCGCGCAGATATTGGCCGATCTGCTTGGCCGTTCCCTCGGCGGTCTTGAGCGCGATGTTGCCGGTGAAACCTTCCGTGACGACGACGTCGACGGTGCCCTTGCCGATGTCGTCGCCCTCGACGAAGCCCTTGTAGTCAANGGCTCGGAGATCGGCCTCGCGCAGCATGCGGCCGGCGGCCTTGATCTCTTCAAGCCCCTTGATCTCTTCGACGCCGACATTGAGCAGGCCGACGGTCGGGCGCTCGATGTGCAGCACGATGGAGGCCATCGCGGCGCCCATGATCGACAGGTCGACGAGGTGGTGGGCGTCCGCGCCGATCGAGGCGCCGACGTCGAGCACGATAGATTCGCCGCGCGTCGTCGGCCACATCGCGGCGATGGCGGGGCGGTCGATCTGCGGCATGGTGCGCACGCAAAATTTGGCCATCGCCATCAGCGCGCCGGTGTTGCCGGCGGAGACCGCGCAATCGGCCTCGCCCTTCTTCACCGCTTCGAGCGCCATCCACATCGAGGAGACGCGGCGGCCGTTGCGCAGCGCCTGGCTCGGCTTGTCGTCCATGCGGATGGCGACGTCGGCGTGGCGCACGTCGCTGATGGCGGCCAGTTCAGGATGTTTGGCCAATTCGGCCTCGATTTCGGCCTGACGACCGAAAAATATGAATCGCGAGCCGGGGCGCGTGCGCGCCGCNNGCGCCGCGCCCGGCACCACGACCGAGGGCCCATGATCCCCGCCCATCGCGTCGAGGGCGATGCGAACCTGATCCGTCATCCCGTCCCAATCCATGCGCCGAGCCGCGCGGCGGCTGCGAACCACAGCCGCCGCGGGCGGCCTTCGTAACCTTCCGCGCCGCCCCTGCCGACCGGCGGCGGTTCGACGCGACGCCCGGCGACGGCCGCCCGGCGTTCCGATTCCGGCTGCTTACCGCAAGGCTCGCCGCTACGCCACAGGCTGGGAGCGGCGGCGGGCTCAGCGGCGACCGTTTCCATCCTCGCCGCCTTGGCCGTCGCGCAGCTCGCCAAGGGCCGCGAACGGATTTTCCGCCGTGGTCTCCGCCTCGCCCGACCGAAACGTCGCTCCCGGCTTGCGGGGATNAGGATCCAGTCCCAATGCGATGAATTCGGCGGTCAGAGCGCCAAGGTCGACCTTGCCGTCGACGATCGGGTCGGGCGGATCGACCGAAGACAGCGCCGCCAGATCGACCTCCTCCTCGCGCCCGCCGCGGCCGGCGGTCAACGCGCGATNGGGCCGCGCTTTCTCGGGCTCTGGCGCGAAGATCACCTCGACAGGCTCCTCGACGACGACGTCGAACGGCTCCAGCGTCAAAACGCATGCGCGCGTCAGCTCGGCGCGGGCGACGCCCGTCACCATCACCTGCCCGCCCGNAGCCCGGCTTGGCGTGTAAACGCCTCCCAACCGCGCCAGCGCCGGCGCACCGAACAGAGCCGCGAGGGCGGCGCGCTCGGCGGCGTCGGCCTCGATCCGCACCTCGACGCCGGGCGCGGGCAGCCCACGCGCCTCGACCGGTCGGGAAAAGGGAGGGGAGCCAGGTGAACCGGGCGCGTGTCATGCGCCGGCTCGTCGCGCGTTCCTGCGGCGGATTGGGGCGCGCCGGCGCGGCGGCGGGACAGTGGCGGCGAGTCGGGACGGCGGGATTTCGGCATGGCGTCAGTCTCGGCGCGGACGGAGGCGGGTCAAGGCGTTTCCCGGGAAGCGAGGGATAGAGCGGGCGCGAGCCCAGAAAATCGTCGAAAGAAGCCGCTTCGAAGGCGGCCCGCATGGCGAGGGTGGCGTCCGCCAAAGCGGCGGCGTCCTGGGCGCTCGCGCCGGGGCGAGCGCGTTGCGGGCGAGCGCCGCGCGCAAGGCGTCGACGTCGCCGCGGCCGGCGGCTTCCTCGTAGACGGCGAGGCGGCCGTAAAAATTCTCGGCGAATTTCTTCATCCGTTTGGGCACGGCGAGATCGCCCACGCCCTGCTCGCGGAGGGTGACGTCGAGATGGCGGAAAATCGAGTCGGCCAGCTCGCGGGCGAGATCGGCGGCGCGCTCGTCGCCCGCCTTGCCGAGCGCGTCGAGGCGGCGCAACGGCGGAGCGGCGTGAAGCGCCAGCATCTCGAAACGGCCGTCCATGCTGTCCTGCGCGCCCATCGTCAGATAGAGCGCCGGGCGGCGCGCCGCCGCCATGATCGCCGCGTAGAGCCGATCGGCGGCCTCGCGGCCCGGCGCGGGCTTGAGCCATCGAAACATGTGCGTCGTCCTCGCCTCCGGCGCCGCAACGGCCCGCGCCGCCCGACATGCCCCCGCTATACGCCCGACCGCGCCGCCCAAGGCAAGCCCGGCCTCGTCCGGCCGGACGCGAAGAAGGCGGCGAAGGCGGCGCGATCCGCGCTTTCGCGAAGCGGCGGCGTGCGCGCGCCTTGCTTTCGTCTCCCTCGGGGTTAGGCATCCGCGAGGCTGCGCGCAGAGTTTTGGCGGAGCCAAGCGCTTTCGTGGGCCAACGGGCGGATGAGGTGTCAGATGGGGCGAACGGCGAAGGGCGGNNGGCTCGCCTGCGTCTCGGGCTTGCGCTGGCGGCGGCGCTGAGTCTGGGCGGATGCCTTGGCTATGACGGCGAGGTGACGCGCGGCTTCGTGGTCGACGAGAAAGTGATGGCGCAGATCAAAATCGGCGCCTCCAAAGAGCAGATCGTCGACAAGGTCGGCACGCCCTCCACCACGTCCACCGTGGGCGGCGACGCGTGGTACTACATCTCCCAGAAGGTTGTGCGGCAGTT
The DNA here is from genome assembly GCA_013693735.1 of Rhodoblastus sp. Lineage (GTDB taxonomy): Bacteria > Pseudomonadota > Alphaproteobacteria > Rhizobiales > Beijerinckiaceae. The sequence goes on from CP059255.1 coordinate 3,047,875, forward strand.
CGCCTTCTCGGCGCCGCAAGTGACCGACCAGCACGTGCTGGCGATCTATTTCAAGAACGGCAAGGTCGAGCGCTACGCCGATTACGGCATGAAAGACGGCGTTCTCTTCGACTTCGTGACCCGCACGACGCCGACCGGAGGCACGGAGCCGTCCTTCGTGCGCAACATGCTCAAGAGCTTCGGCAATATGATCTGATCGCGCGACGGCGCGGCGTATCTTGGCCTCGCGGCGACGCCGCGGGGCCTTTCTTTTGAGCCCGGCTCTTTACTTCGCGCGGGCGTTTCAGCGCGTCGGCGCGGGGTTGCGCGCTGCGCGGAGGCGCACGCCCTACCCTTTCGCCTAGGCGAANGGCCGCCTCGACGCTGCGGCGCGCGTGCTCTTCGAGACGACGCGCCAGCGCCTTGCGATCCTCGCCGGCGGGGATCGTCGCCTCGCCGAACTCGACGCGCACGTCGAGGCTGCGCAGCGCGAGAATCTCCAGAAGGTGGGGGACGAGCGGCTTGTCGCCCCACCATGCGACGTCACGTCGGCCCCGCGCGTCGAGAGGTTCTCCGTTTCGCGCGAGATAGGCGATCGCGACAGGCTGCACGGCGATCGCGGCCGACGTCGCGCTCGCCAGCAGCGCCGGCCGGAACGGGAGAACGCCGCATCCGTCCGACGTCGTGCCTTCGGCGAACAGCGTGACGGCCTGTCCGGCGGCGACACGGCGCGTCACCTCGTCGGCGACGGCGGCGGCGGAAAGGCGGCTGTCGCGACGCACGAAAATCGTCTCCTGCAAGCGCGCAAGCGCACCGAACGCCGGCCAGCCGGCGATCTCGGATTTGCCGACGAAGCAGGTCGGACGGCAGGCGGAGAGAACCACGACATCGAGCCAGGACATGTGATTCGACACCAGCAACGCCGCCCCGCGCGAGACCCCGCGCACGTCGCGGCGCACGCCCATCACCAGGCAGGCGTAGCGATGAAACAGCGACGNGAGCCGGCGGGCGAGACGCGGCGACACGCGCAACAGCGCCGCCTGCGTCGGCGCGCCGAGCGCGAGCGCGACGCCGATCAGCGCGACGCGGCGGACGACGCGCAGCTTGCCCGCCACGACGCAAGCGGCGAAAGCGCGTCAGACGTCGCGCGCATGCGCCTTGGTCTCGTAAAAGCGGACATGGCGGGCGCTGACGTCGGCGACCTTCATCACCACCAGAACGTCCGTCACGCAAAACGCGCGATCGACGACGGCGCCGTCGCCGCACACCGCGCCCAGACGCAGATAGGNCCTGAGCAGCGGCGGCAAGGCAGCGAAGGCGGCGCGCGGATCGAAATCGTCTCGGCCGCACTTGTTGGTGGCCACGTAACGCGTCGGCAGCGCCGCCAGCCCCCAATCGCGCGGGGCCCCGGCGTGATGGTGAAGATAGGCGAGTTGAGCCGACAACGCGTGCGGCTCCGCGCCCTCAAGGCTCGCGCAGCCGAACATCACGTCGACGCGGTGATGGCGAACGTAGCGCCACAATCCATGCCACAGGAGGTCGATCGTCTTGCGCGTGCGATAGGGCGCCAGCACGCATGCGCGGCCGANGCCAAGAAAGCGCGCGCCGGGATGGGCGATAAACAGGCCGCGCAGGTCGAACTCGCCGGCGCTGTAGAAGCCGCCGGCGCGTTCGGCGGCGTCCTGGCGCAACACGCGATAGCAGCCGACGACGCGCGGCCAGACCCGGCCGGAGCCGCCGCGACGATAATCGCGATCGACGACCAGAAGGTGGTCGCACAGCCGGTCGTAAGGATCGACGTCTCGCCGCGAGAGTCTCACGCGCGCCGAGGCCTTGGCGCCGCGCTCGGCATGGAAGACCTCATAGCGCAAACGCTGAGCGCGACGAATGTCGCGTTTGGTGCGGGCGAGGCGGATCTCAANGGAGCCGATGCGGCCGAGGGTGTCGGGAAGGCCGTCAGGCGGGCGCACCACGGCGTCGAGACGGGCGAGGCGCTGCAGCGGCGCGGCCGCCTGCGGCGTCAGGGCGAGCCAGCGGGGAATCGCGCGCACCGCGGCGACGGGAAAACTCCAGGGCGCGTTCAGCATCGGCGATCCTCCCCAACGCGTCGGACGGGAGGCTCTAGCCGTCGCCGATGTCGCGCCGGTGTCGGAAGGACGACAGACGGATGACGGCGCGCGGACGACGATCAGCCCGCCGCTTGCAGACGCGCCACCGCCGGCCGGGCGGCGTGGCGGGCGAGATAGGCCGCCACCTTTTCGGAGGGCGCGGCCAGGCCGAAGGCCGTCATCCAGGAGGNGGCCGCGCCCCACAGCACGTCGGCGGCCGAAAAGCGCTCGCCGAGCGCATATGGGCCGGGCGTCAGCATCGCGTCCACCGCGCGATACACGGAATCGACGTCGCCATAGGGGCTCATCGCGCGAGGCCCTGGATCGAGCTTGCGCGCGCGGTCGACCATCGCGGGCTCGAAACAGGCGGCGTAAAACACAATCCAGCGCAGATAGGGGCCGCGGGCGGGATCGTCGAGCCCGGNGGCAAGGCCGGCCTCGGCGAAAGCGTCGGCGAGATAGATGAAGATCGCCGCCGTCTCGGTGACGAGCGCGCCGCGATGGCGAATCGCGGGCACTTTCCNCATCGGATTGACCGCCAGATAGTCGGGCTTAAGCTGGTCGCCGGCCTTAAGGTCGAGCGTCACGAGATCATAGGGCGCGCCAAGCTCCTCAAGCAGCAGCCGGGTCATGCCAGCGCGCGAGGGATGGGCGTAATACAGCGTCACGCGATCGGTCATTTTCATCTCCGCGGGTCTGGCGACGCGCCCGTCTGCGGTCAGCGCGTCGGCATGACTCGCACAGAATAGGAATGTCGTCCAGTCCTGATGAGCGCTCCTCGCGACGGACGGGGTTTATCTCCACGGCTCATGGAGTTAGAAGCGGCCCGACCGGCGCGACGCGCCCCAACCATTGGACAAGATGGCCCATCCGAGCCGCTCCCCGCCGCGCCCGAGCCCACGCTCGCAGGCGCTCGCTTCCTCATCGTGGAGGCGTCGTTCTATCACGACGTCGGCGCGCAGCTGCTTGAGGGCGCGCGCGCCGCTTTCGCNCGCCGCGGGCGCGAGCGCGACGTGGTGAGCGTGCCAGGCGCGCTGGAGATCGGGGTCGCGATGACGATCGCGCTCGACGCGGCGCAGACGCGCGGGCGCGCCTATGACGGCGCCGTCGCGCTGGGTTGCGTCATCCGCGGCGAGACCTATCACTTCGAAATCGTCTGCAACGAGAGCGCGCGGGCGCTCACGAAGCTGGCCGTCGAACGAAGGCTGGCGTTCGGCAACGGCGTGTTGACGGTCGAGAACCACGCGCAGGCGCAGGAGCGCGCCGATCCCGCGCGGCTCGACAAGGGCGGCGACGCCGCGCGCGCCGCTCTGGCGCTGGCCGCTCTCAAGCGCCGCCTGGGAGCGTGACCATGAGCGAGTTCGAAGCGCCGAACGTGAAACAGCGCCCCGACCGCGCCACCGCCCGGCTCGGCGCGGTGCAGGCTCTTTACGAGATGGATCTCTCGGGCAAGGGCATCACCGACGTGATCGCCGAGTTCGAGGCGCATTGGCTCGGCCAAACCATAGAAGGCGACGAGTACAACCCGCCGAGCTGACGTTTTTCGCGACATCGTGTCGGGCGTGCTCGCCGACCAGCGCGCCATCGACCGCGCCGTAGACGATCAATTGTCGCGCGGATGGCCGCTGGCGCGAATCGATTCGGTGATGCGCGCCATCCTGCGCGCCGGCGCCTATGAGCGATGCACCGCGCCGACGTTCCCGCGCGCGTCGTGATCAAGGAATATGTCGACGTCGCGGGCTCGTTCTTCGAACGCGAGGAGGCCGGCATGGTCAACGCGGTGCTCGACCATATGGCGCGCCGGGCGCGCGCGCGGAATTTTGAGCGCGCTGTCGGAAGACGATCTGATCGCGCGGTTCTTCGCGCCCTGGGCGAGCGCCGACGCCTTCGCCCTGAAGGACGACGCGGCCCTCGCGACGGCGCCTGCGGGATGCGAACTCGTCGTGACCGTCGACGCGCTGGTCGCGGGCGTGCATTTCTTCTCCGACGATCCGCCCGCGGCGATCGCCAAGAAGGCGTTGCGCGTCAATCTCTCCGACCTCGCCGCCAAGGGCGCCGACCCGCGGGGCTTTCTGCTTGCGCTGTCGTTGCCGCAGGGCTGGACGGCGGACTGGCTTGAGGCGTTCTCACGCGGCTTGCGCGAGGACGCCGACCTCTATGCTTGCCCGTTGCTCGGCGGCGACACCACGCGTACGCCGGGACCGTTGACGCTTTCCATCACCGCGCTCGGCGCGACGCCGGCCGGCGCGATGGTGAAGCGATTCACGGCGCGGCCCGGCGACAGGCTTTTCGTCACCGGGACGATCGGCGACGCCGCGCTCGGCCTGGCCTGCCGCATGCGCGACGTCGCCGGGCTCGACGCGGCGGCGCGCGCCTATTTGGAGGATCGATATCTATCGCCGCGGCCGCGGGTCGCNGGGGCGGCGGCGATGCGCGCGCATGCTCGCGCCGGAATGGACGTGTCGGACGGCTTCGTCGGCGATCTCGCCAAAATGATGCGGGCGTCAGGGTGCGGGGCCCGCGTCGANGCGGCGCGTGTCCCCTTCTCCGAACCGGCGCGCGCGGCGATGGCTTTGGAGCCGGCGCTGCGCGAGACGGCGTTGACGGGCGGAGACGACTACGAGCTTCTCGCGGCGACGGCGCCGGCGGACGCCAACGCCTTCGAAGCCGCGATGCGCGCGGCGGGCGTCGCCGTCACGCCGATCGGCGAGGCGACCGCCGGCGAGACGGTCTTCCTGGAGGCCGACGGCGCGCCGCGTCGCTTCGCGCACGGATCGTTTCAGCACTTCTAGACGCGGCGCTCAGCGCTTGCGGCAGCGCAGGTGCGGCATCGGGTCGTCGAGGCCAGGTTCGTCGCGCGCCATGTCGCGCCCGTCGGCTCCGATCATCGCGGTGACCTCGAAGCCGAGACGCTCGACCTCGGCGATCTGGGCTTGTGGCGTGTGGTAATGAAAGACGCCGCGCCATTGATGGGCCATGTCGCGAAGCATGGCGTGCGCGTCGCCGCGTCGCTCCAGCGCCGCGCGGGCCGCATAGTTGCGTCGACCGATCGCATATTGCCGCAGATCGCGGGCCCAGCGCACAGGATTGGCGGAAAACGGAAATTGCGGCGGCTTGCCGGCGAGCCGCCAGCGCAGATTGTGGAAAGAGAAGACGAACAGCCCGCCAGCGCGCAACACGTCCCGCGCCGCCTCGATGACGGCGACGCGCTCGTCGTGATCGAACACGTCGAGCACCGCGTAGGAAGCCAGAACGTAGTCGCGCCCGCCGCGCGGCAACGCGCCGATGTCGCGTATATCCATCAATCGCAGATCGACGCCGGGGAAATTAGCGCGGGCGCGGGCCAGCATCGCCTCGGAAATGTCGATGCCCAGATAGTCCGAAGCGTAGGGCGCCAGCATCGCCGTCGTGCGGCCGGTCCCGACGCCGAGATCGAGCACGCGCTTGCCGGCGTAGTCGCCCTCCCAATCCGCCAGCAACCGCCTTTCGGCCGGATCAAGCGCCTGATCAAGATACCAGGCGGCGATGCGCGGGGAGGCGAAAACCTCCATGTTTCGCTCGGAGAGCCGGCAAATTCCGTAGGTCGCGCGTCGACCGGCATCTCGAAACACTCTTCGCCTCGCACCTGAGCGCACTATCGGGCCCGGCGTCGTCGTCAGCAAGCGGCGCGGCGCTTCCCTCCCATGCGCGGGGCGTGGTATGGCGCTGCGCCCGGCTGCGGCGACGCCGGCCGCCGGGCTCCAGAACAACGCGAGGTTCGCGATGACCGACGCCGCCCGGCCGCTCTCCAACTCCTTTTTCAACGCGTCGCTGGCCGACGCGGACCCCGAGATCGCCAAGGCCGTGGCGCTCGAACTCGGTCGCCAGCGCGACGAGATCGAGTTGATCGCTTCCGAAAACATCGTCTCCAAGGCGGTACTCGAAGCGCAAGGCTCCGTGCTCACCAACAAATACGCGGAAGGCTATCCGGGCCGGCGCTATTATGGCGGCTGCCAGTTCGTCGACATCGCCGAACAACTGGCGATCGACCGCGCCAAGAAGCTGTTTGGCTGCAACTTCGCGAATGTGCAGCCCAATTCCGGCTCGCAGATGAATCAGGCCGTGTTCCTGGCGCTGCTGAAGCCGGGCGACACCTTCATGGGTCTCGACCTCAACTCCGGCGGGCACCTCACCCACGGCTCGCCCGTCAACATGTCGGGCAAGTGGTTCAAGGTGGTGCCCTACGGCGTGCGCAAAGAGGACGAGCTTCTCGACTACGCCGAGATCGAGCGCCTCGCCCATGAGCACAAGCCCAAGCTGATCATCGCCGGCGGCACCGCCTATTCCCGCGTCTGGGACTTCGAGCGCTTCCGCCAGATCGCCGATTCGGTCGGCGCCTATCTGATGGTCGACATGGCGCATTTCTCCGGCCTGGTCGCCGGCGGCGCGCATCCCTCGCCGTTCCCGCACGCCCATGTCGCCACCACGACGACGCATAAGAGCCTGCGCGGCCCGCGCGGCGGCATGATCCTCACTAATGACGAGGAGCTGGCCAAGAAATTCAACTCGGCCGTCTTCCCCGGCCTTCAGGGCGGCCCGCTGATGCATGTCATCGCCGCCAAGGCGGTCGCCTTCCACGAGGCGCTCCAGCCCGAATTCAAGGCCTACGCCCATCAGGTCGTNGAAAACGCCCGCGCGCTCGCCAAGTCGATGACCGATCACGGTTTCCGCATCGTCTCGGGCGGCACCGACAACCATCTGATGCTCGTCGACCTGCGCTCGCGCAAGGTGACGGGCAAGGCGGCCGAGCAGGCGCTGGGCCGCGCCCACATCACCTGCAACAAGAACGGCATCCCCTTCGACCCCGAAAAGCCGATGGTCACCTCCGGCGTGCGCCTCGGCGCNCCGGCGGCGACCTCGCGCGGCTTCGGCGAGAAGGAATTCGCCGAAGTCGGCGCGCTGATCGCCGAGGTGATGGATGGTCTGGCCAAGAACGGCGAGAACAACGCCGCCGTCGAGGAGGCCGTGAAGCAGAAGGTTCACGCGCTGACCCGGCGCTTCCCGATCTATCAGTGAGAAAAAGGCGCGCCCGCGCGGCGCGCCGAAGTCTCGACGAATTGACGAAACGGGACGTTAGGGCGTCCGCGTCATCGTCAACGCTGTGAAGAGAACAGGCCGCATCCCCACTGTCGCGCCTCCGCCGGAGTTTCCGGCGGCGGCTCTGATCGCCCCATGGCTGATCGCCGCCATGTGGCTGGTGATCGCCGAGCGGCTGCGCCTTGAAACCGTNTTCGCTTCCGGCGCGCGACGGATTTGTGGCGATGGTTTCGCGGAATTCGCGACGTCTCTGGCCTTCGTCACCGTCGTGGCGACGATCATCCCGAAACTTGGCGGCGTCACCGGCCTGAGCGCCATGACCCTGCGCGATCAGATCGACTTCGCGCTTCGCGCCTATCCCAAATTGCTGACGATCTGCGTGGCGGCGTATTTCGGCCTCGGGTGGATCGCATGGAAGTTCGGCCTGACCTCGTTGGGCCACCTCGCGCCGCATCTGCTGCATGGCGTCGACGGCGTCGCCTTCGATCAATATGCGGTCGGCGGACGGGCCTGGAGCGCTCTCATCGCCGCTCTCGGCCTGCTCATGGCGATTGATCGTGGGCAGGGAGGGGCGGCCGATTTCGCTGCGCTCGGCGCCGCGCTGCGTCGACGCTGGCCCTCTCTGCTCCTCGGCGTTCTGGCCGCGACGCTCATGGCGATCCCGCTTGCGACCGCGCAGCAGGCCGCGCGCCTCGCGACAAAGCGATTCTCNGCCAGCGATATAGCCAACACAATGAAAAATTTTATATTTTTCGGATTTGTCGTTGGTTTCGCGCTGCTGCGCCTCGCGGCGACGGCGACGATTCTTTGCCTTTGCTTGCGCTGGTCCTACCGGCATGACGCCTGAGGCGTCGCGATGGCTCTTGCATCCGCCGCTCGCGCCCGACATAGGAACGCCTGACCGCCACGCCGCGAGACACATTCATGCGCTGCCCCTATTGCGGCTCCCTCGACACGCAGGTGAAGGACAGCCGTCCCACCGAAGATTCGTCGGCGATCCGTCGCCGCCGCGTCTGCCCCGATTGCGGCGGCCGCTTCACGACCTTCGAGCGCGTGCAGCTGCGTGAGATCGTGGTGCTGAANAAATCCGGCAAGAAGGTCCCCTTCGACCGCGACAAGCTGATGCGTTCGCTTCAGATCGCGCTGCGCAAACGCCCGGTCGATCCCGAGCGCGTCGAGCGCATGGTCAACGGCGTCGTGCGGCAGCTCGAAAGCATGGGCGAGGCCGAGATTCCCTCCCAGAAGATCGGCGAATTGGTGATGGATGGGCTCAAGGGCCTCGACGACGTCGCCTTCGTGCGCTTTGCGTCCGTCTATCGCGATTTCCGCGACACCGGCGATTTCGAGGGGCTGGTCACCGAATTGAAGACACGCGAACCCAGCGGCGCAGAATCATGACGACGCTCGCCGATCTCGCCGCGCCCGCCGAACCGGCGGACATGCTGGAGACAGACCGCCGTTTCATGGCCGCCGCCCTCGCCTATGGCCGGCGCTGGCTCGGACGCGCGTCGCCCAATCCGGCGGTCGGCGCGCTGGTGGTGAAGGATGGGCGTATCGTCGGGCGCGGGGCCACCGCGCCGGGCGGGCGTCCCCACGCGGAGGTTCTGGCGCTCGCCGACGCCGGCGAGGCCGCGCGCGGGGGCGATCTCTACGTGACGCTGGAGCCGTGCAGCCATCACGGCAAGACGCCGCCTTGCGCGGACGCCATCGTCGCCGCAGGCGTCGCCCGCGTCATCTCCGCCCTCGAAGATCCCGATCCACGCGTCAGCGGACACGGCCATGCGCGGCTGCGCGCGGCCGGCGTCGTCGTCGAGGTCGGCGTGCTCGCCGACGAGGCGCGCCGCGCCCATCGCGGCCATATCCTGCGTCAGCGCGAGAACCGGCCGGCGGTGCTGCTCAAGATCGCCCAGACCGCGGACGGCTTCGCCGCCGGCGGGCGCCATGACGCGCGCCTGCGAATCACCGGCTCGCTTACCGACGCGCGCGTCCACATGATGCGCGCCCTCAGCGACGCTATCATGATCGGCTCCGGCACCGCGCAGGCCGACGATCCGCTGCTCACGGTGCGCCTTCCCGGCCTGGAGGATCGCAAGCCCTTGCGCGTCGTGCTCGACGCCCGTCTCGACCTTTCGCCGCGCTCGCGCCTGGCCGCCACCGCCCGCGATTTCCCGACGCTCGTGCTGGCGGGCGCGGACGCGGAGGCGGCGCGGCGCGCCGCGCTCGAAGCGACCGGGATCGAGATCGCGCCGGTCGCGCTTCACGACGGCCGCGTCGACTTGCGCGACGCACTGCGCCTTCTGGCCGCGCGCGGGCTGACGCGGGTGATGAGCGAAGGCGGTCCCGCCGTCGGCTCCGGCCTGATCGGGCGCAGCCTCGCCGACGAGGTCGTCATCGTCACCAATCCTACGCCGCTCGCGCGATCCGGCGTGCCCGCGCTCGAAGCCGCCGCCCGCGACCGCCTCGCCGACCCGGCCTTCTACGCCGCGCTCGATCAGGAAAGGGTCGGGCGGGATCTCTTTCGTCGCTACGAAAGGTTTGACCGGATGTTCACCGGGCTTGTCACCGACGTCGGCGAAGTGCGCTCGGTCGAGCCGCGCGGCGCGCTGCGCCGGCTGCGGATCGGTTGCGGCTACGACCCCGCGACCATCGCGCTCGGCGCCTCGATCTGCTGCTCGGGCGCATGCCTGACGGCGGTGGCCGCCGGGGGCGAACCCGGCGCCGGCTGGTTCGACGTCGACGTCGGCGCCGAGACTCTCGCGCGCACCACCGCCGCCGACTGGCGCGCGGGCACGCGCCTCAATCTGGAACGTTCTCTGCGCGTCGGCGACGAATTGGGCGGCCATATCGTCACCGGCCATGTCGACGGCGTCGCCGGTTGCTTGGCCGCNAAGGATTTCGACGCGATGGCGCGTTTCGAAATTCGCGCGCCGCGCGCGCTGGCGCGCTTCGTCGCGGAGAAGGGATCGGTCTGTCTCGACGGCGTTTCGCTGACGGTCAATTCGATCGATGGCGAGGTNTTNTCCGTCCTCCTGATTCCGCACACGCTCGCGGTCACGACCTGGGGCGCGCGCCAGGCCGGCGACCGGCTCAACATCGAGGTCGATCTGATGGCGCGCTACGCGGCGCGGCTGGTTGAGGCCGCGCGCTGACGACGCAGACGTCGACCTAACCGAACATGCGGCGCTTGCGCATGAACATGGCGGCCGCCCCCGCCGCGACGACGCAGGCGACGAAGGCCTTCAGCGTGCCATGCGGATCGTCCGCGCCCCAGAGCAACCCTCCGGTGTTCATGCCGAAGAAACCCGTGACCAGGGTCGCAGGCAGCAAAAGCGAGTTCAGCACCGTCAGCACGAACAGGTGACGGTTGGCGAGGATGTTCGCCGAGGCGGTCGACTCGTCCTGAAGCAGACGCGCGCGCTCGGCGTCCGCGCGCGTNNTGCGCCCGATTTCGTCGAAGCGCTGCACGGACCGCGCCGCCAGTTCGTGAACGGGCGTGTCGACGCCGTAGAGGCGCGCGATCTGCTGCTCGAAGCGGCGCAGCGGCGCGAGCACGCCGCTGACATGGCGGCTGATCTCAGCGAGCGCGCGGCGCGGCGCGCCGAGTTCAGCCGAGACGTCGGCATGGCGGTCGGTCATCAGACGCGTCTCGACGCGAGCCAGTGCGTCGGCCTCGTTGTCGCGGCGGTGGTCGAGATCGGCGGCGACGGCGTCGAGCAGAGCTTCGACGAGCGCNNCAGGGCTGGCGACGCGGCGTCCCCGTTCAAGATCGCGCCGCAAACGATAGGTCGATTGCGCGGCGCGGCGGCGGGCGGTGACGACGAGCCGCGGGCTGGCGGCGAATCGAACAAGCGACTGCTCGTCGTTGGTGTCGTCAATGTCGCGGCCGCGATCTTCGATCTGGCCGAAAATCCAGCTCTCGTCATGATCGAGCAGGCTGCGGTCGGGACCGGCGGCGAGCGCTTCGCGGGCGTCGTCGGGCATGTCGATGGCGGCGAGCACGCCGCGCCCGTGCCGGTCGGCGATGGTGAGATGCAGCCAGACGAACCCGTCGCGGCGCGCCAGCGCCTCCGCGACCTCGGCGGCGGCGATCCTGCGGGCGAGGCCGTCCGCGTCAAAGCGCCAGGCGAAAACGAGCGCCGATTCGGCTTCCTGCTCGAACATCACGGCCGCTCCCTTCTTCGCGTGTGGCGGCGCGAGCATGGCGCGTTCCCGTGTCAGCTTCAAGAAAAAGGCGGAGCCCGAGGGCCCCGCCTTCATTCGTCTTCGCCTCCCGCCGCGTCGAAGGCGCGGCGCTCGCGGTCAATGCGCGAGAATCGCCAGCAGCAGCAGCGCGACGATGTTGGTGATCTTGATCGCCGGGTTCACGGCCGGGCCGGCGGTGTCCTTGTAGGGATCGCCGACGGTGTCGCCGGTCACCGACGCCTTGTGCGCGTCGCCGCCCTTGAGGTGCTTGACGCCGTCCTTGTCGACGAAGCCGTCCTCGAAGGACTTCTTGGCGTTGTCCCAGGCGCCGCCGCCGGAGGTCATCGAGACCGCGACGAACAGGCCGTTGACGATGACGCCGAGCAGCGAGGCGCCGAGAGCGGCGAAGGCGTTGGCCTTCGAGCCCGAGATCGCCAGCACGCCGAAATAGGCGACGATCGGCGCGAGCACCGGCAGCAGCGAGGGGATGATCATCTCCTTGATCGCCGCCTTGGTGAGCAGATCGACCGCGCGCGCGTAGTCGGGCTTCTGCGTGCCCTCCATGATGCCGGGCATTTCGCGGAACTGACGACGCACTTCCTCCACCACCGAACCGGCGGCGCGGCCGACGGCGGTCATCGCGATGCCGCCGAACAGATACGGGATCAGACCGCCGAAGATCAGGCCCGCCACGACGTAGGGGTTCGACAGATCGAAGGAGATCGCGCCGATGTCCTTGAAGTAGGGGCGGCCCTCCGCGATGAACGACTGGAGGTCGTTGGTGTAGGCGGCGAACAGCACCAGCGCGCCGAGACCGGCCGAGCCGATGGCGTAGCCCTTGGTGACGGCCTTGGTGGTGTTGCCGACCGCGTCGAGCGCGTCGGTGTTGTGACGCACCTCCTTCGGCAGGCCGGACATCTCGGCGATGCCGCCGGCGTTGTCGGTGACCGGGCCGAAGGCGTCGAGCGCGACGATGATGCCGGCGAGGCCGAGCATGGTCGTCACCGCGATCGCCGTGCCGTAGAGGCCGGCGAGCTNGTAGGTGGCGATGATGCCGCCGACGATCACCAGAGCCGGCAGCGCGGTCGATTCAAGCGAGACCGCGAGGCCCTGAATGACGTTGGTGCCGTGGCCGGTGACCGACGCCTGGGCGATCGAGACGACCGGGCGCTTGCCCGTGCCGGTGTAATATTCGGTGATCCAGACGATCAGGCCGGTGACCACAAGGCCGATGACGCCGCAGAAGAACAGCGCCTTGCCGGTGATGACCATGCCGTTGACCTGGCCCACCTCGCCCCAGCCGAGCCAGGAGGTCGCCCCGCCCAGACCGACGATCGACAGCACGCCGGCCGCGATCAGGCCCTTGTAGANGGCGCCCATGATCGAGGTGCTGCCGGCGCTCAGCTTGACGAAATAGGTGCCGATGATCGACGTCACGATGCAGGCCGCGCAGATCGCCAGCGGATAGATCATCGNACATGACGTCGATGCCGGGCTGGCCCTGAAGAAGATCGCGCCCAGAACCATCGTCGCGACGACCGTCACCGCGTAGGTCTCGAACAGATCGGCCGCCATGCCCGCGCAGTCGCCGACATTGTCGCCGACGTTGTCGGCGATGGTGGCGGGGTTGCGCGGATCGTCCTCCGGAATGCCGGCCTCGACCTTGCCGACGAGGTCGGCGCCGACGTCGGCGCCCTTGGTGAAGATGCCGCCGCCCAGTCGCGCGAAGATCGAGATCAGCGNAGCGCCGAAGCCCAGCGCCACAAGCGCGTCGATGACGATGCGCTCGTTGACCTTGTAGCCCATGCCGAGAGTCAGAATGGCGAAATAGACCGCCACGCCGAGCAGCGCGAGGCCGGCGACCAGCATGCCTGTGACCGCGCCCGCCTTGAACGAGATGTCGAGGCCGGCGGCCAGCGACTTCGAGGCGGCTTGCGCGGTGCGCACGTTGGCGCGAACCGAGACGTTCATGCCGATGAAGCCGGCCACGCCCGACAGGATCGCGCCGATCAGAAAGCCGACCGCGACCGCGCCGCCGAGCATCAGCCAGATGCCGACGAAGATCACCGCGCCGACGACGGCGATGGTGGTGTATTGGCGGCGAAGATATGCCTGCGCGCCTTCGGCGATCGCGCCCGCGATCTCCTGCATGCGCGCCGAGCCGGCGTCCGACGCCATCACGGATTTGATCGTGACGGCGCCGTAGACGACCGACAACAGGCCGCCGAGAATGATCAGCCAGATCATCATGAGTTGAGCGTCCCCGTTCCTTGCCCGTCGCCGCGCGACGGAGCTGGACGCGGCCGCCCGCCTGGGACGCCGCCTGCGTGGCTCTTGCCAGAATGATGACAAAATCGCAAACGCCTTCGCGCGCCAAGGCGAGACGGGAGACGCTTGGTCGCGCCCCTCCTTTAGGCGGGGATCGTCTTGAACCGTTTCAAACCAGGTTGCGGGCGCGCAGCGAGCGATCGACCAGAAGCGCCGCCAGCGCCAGCAGGATGGGCGGAAAGGCGACGTAATTGACCATGTCCCAGCCGTAGGACGTCAACAGCCGCCCCGACGAAAACGAGCCGAGCGCCATCGTCCCGAAGACGAGGAAGTCGTTGAACGACTGAACCTTGTTGCGCTCCTGCGGGCGGTGGGCCTTGAGCACCATCGCGGAGGCGCCGATGAAGCCGAAGTTCCAGCCGACCCCCAGCACGATCAGCCCCGTCCAGAACGTCGCCACGCTCACCCCGGAGAGGTCGATCGTCGCCGCGGCGGCGGTCAGAAGCAGCCCGGCCGCGACCACGCGTCCGGCGCCGAATCGCGCGATCAGGGCGCCGGTGAAGAAGCTCGGCAGATACATCGCGACGACGTGCCACTGGATGGCGAGGTTGGAATCGCCGGGCTGGTGGCCGCACATCTTCATGGCCAGCGGCGCCGAGGTCATGATCAGATTCATCAAGGCGTAGGAGACGACGCCGCACAGCGCCGCCACCACGAAAACGGGCTGGCGGACGATGTGCGACAGCGGCCGGCCGGCCGTCAGCGCCGCCGGCGCGGGCTTGGGAATGTCGACGGTGGAGAGCGCCGCCATCGCCACAAGCGCCACCAGGCCCTGCCCGACATAGCTCGCCGCGAAGATNNGTGGCGCCCACAGGTTCATGGTGTTCTGGACGAGCTGCGGGCCGACGAAGCCGGCGGCGACGCCGCCCGCCATCACCCAGGACAGGGCGCGCGGCTTGAACGCGTCCGACGCCGTGTCGGCGGCCGCGAAACGATAGGATTGCGCCACTGCGGCGTAGCAGCCGCACAGAAACGCGCCGACGCAATAGAGCGCGAAGGAGCTGTGGAGGATCGCGTAGGCGTTCACGAAGCCGCCGAGCGCGCCGCAGCCGGAGCCGATCTGGAACGCCGTGCGGCGGCCGTAGCGGCGGGCGACGAGGCCGTTAGGGATGGTCGCCAGCGCCATGCCGACGACGAAGATCGAGATCGCCGCCGTGGCGAGGTCGGGCCGCGGCGCCAGCGTCGCGCCGACGATCGAGCCGGTGGCGAAAATCACGCTGGCGTTGGCGCCGGCCAGCGCCGAGCCCACCGCCAGTTTCAGGGCGTTGCGCTTGGCGCGTGCGTCGTCGACCAGCGGGGCGTTGTTCATCCGCACGTTCCTGTCTAAGGGTGACATGTCATAGACAGTCGCCGGCCGCGGCGCCATCGCGGCGGGCGCATGGAGCGCGAGAGGAGTCCGCATGGCGAGCGAGCCCGCTTCCCTTCGCCGCCGGCGCCCGCCTCGCCGGCTGCGCGCGCGCGCCCGCTCGTGCAGGCGATCACGAACTATGTCAGCATGGACGTCGCCGCCAACGCGCTGCTGGCGCTCGGCGCCTCGCCCGCGATGGTCCACGCCCGCGAGGAGGCGGCCGCGTTCGCGCGCCTCTCNGGGGCGTTGACGATCAATATCGGCACGCTGTCGGCGCCCTGGGTCGAGGCGATGCATCTGGCCGCGGCGGCCGCCGCCGACGCCGGGATCCCGTGGGCGCTCGATCCGGTCGGCGTCGGCGCGACGGCGTTCCGCAACGAGGTCGCGGTCGCGCTGCTTGAACATCGCCCGACGCTGATCCGCGGCAACGCCTCCGAGATCATGGCGCTGGCGCGGCTCGCGGGCGCGACCTGCGCGACCGTCGGCGGANNCCGAAGGGTCGACAGCGCCGATTCCACCGAAGCGGCGCAGGAGGCGGCCGTCGCGCTGGCCCGGGCGAGCGGCGCCGTCGTCGCCGCCACCGGCGTGTTCGACGTCGTGACCGACGGCGCGCGAACGGCGCGCGTTCGCGGCGGCGACGCGCTGATGACGCGCGTCACCGCGCTCGGCTGCGCCCTGACCGGCGTCGGCGCGGCGTTTCTGGCGCGGCGCGACGATCCTTTCGCGGCGAGCGTGTCCGCCCTCGCCTTCTACAAGCTGGCCGGCGCGCGCGCGCGCGCGCCGGGGCCGGGCTCGTTCCGCGTCGCCTTCCTCGACGCGCTGGCCGCGCTCGATCCGGCCGACGCNGCGCGAATTGGCGATCGAGACGTGAGCCGCTCGCCCTATCGTCTGTGTCTGGTCACCGACCGCGGGCTGGCCGGCGGACGGGCGATGACGGAGATCGTCGCGGCCGCGATGCGGGGCGGCGCGTCGATGGTGCAACTGCGCGAAAAGGATGCGCCCACGCGCGCCTTTATCGAGCAGGCGCGGGCGCTGAAGGCGCTGCTCGCGCCGCTGGGCGCGCCGCTGCTGATCAACGACCGCGTCGACGTCGCGCTCGCCTGCGGGGCGGACGGCGCGCATGTCGGGCAAAGCGACATGCCGGTGGAGATCGCCCGCGCCTTGCTGCCGAAGGGCGCGATCGTCGGCCTGTCGATCACCTGCGCCGCCGATCTGGCGCGCCCCGACGCGCAGGCCGCCGACTATCTCGGCGTCGGGCCGATCTACGCCCAGACCACCAAGTCCGACGCGACNGCCCCGCTCGGCGTCGAGGGATTTCGCGCGGTGCGGGCGCGGTCGGACAAACCGATGATGGTGATCGGCGGGGTCGCGCCGGACAATTGCGCGGCGTTGCTGGCGGCCGGCGCCGACGGCCTCGCGGTGGTCAGCGCGCTCGTCGCCGCGCCGGACCCGGAGGCGGCGGCGCGGGCCTTCGACGCCAGGCTGCGCGCGGCGGGCCGCTGAGCGCGGGGACGCGTTCAGCCGCGTTGCCGGCCGCGGCGGCGGTCCAGCACGGTGCGTCCGAACAGGCTCGCGCCCAGCTCGGCGAGCAGAATGGCGCTGCGGCCGCGCTCGTCCATGAACGGGTTCAGCTCGACGATGTCGAAAGAGCCGACCANGCCGGAATCGTGCAGCATCTCCATGATGAGATGCGCCTCGCGGTAGGTGGCGCCGCCGGGCACCGTGGTGCCGACGGCGGGCGCGATGGCGGGCTCCAGAAAATCGACGTCGAGAGAGACGTGCAGATGGGCGTCGTCGGGCAGCGCGTCGATGTAGTCGCGAATCAGCGCGGAGACGCCGAACTCGTCGATGCGGCGCATGTCGGTCATACGCAGACCGGCGGCGGCGGCGCGTTCGCGCTCGTCGGGATCGATCGAGCGCAGGCCGAAGACATGCACGTCCTGCGGGTGGACGGCGGCGAAGGGACGCGCGCCGGCGAGGCCGCGCAAGGACGGGTCGCCGCAGACATAAGCGATCGACATGCCGTGCATGTTGCCGGAGGGCGAGGTCGCGGGCGTGTTGAAATCGGCGTGGGCGTCGAGCCAGAGCACCGCGAGCGGGCGCTTGTTCTGCGCGCACCAGCGCGCCACGGCCGAGACCGACCCCATCGACAGCGAATGATCGCCGCCGAGCGCGATGGGCAGACGGCCCTCGCGCAGCGCGGCGTAAGTGGCGTCGTGGATGGCGCGCGTCCAGGCGGCGACGCGGTCGGCGTTGCGGCTGCGCGCGGCGTCGGCGGGCGCGAGCCCGCTCGGCTCGGCGGCGGGCTCGTGAATGTCGCCGCGATCCTCCACGTCGAGGCCGAGCCGCGNCAGCATCCGCGCCAGCCCCGCCACGCGCAGCGCGGCCGGCCCCATCAGCGCGCCCTCGGCGCCCGCGCCCTCGTCGACCGGCGCGCCGATCAACGCGATCTTTGGCCCTGCCCCGCCTGTGCGCTCATTCGATTCCTTTCGCGGTTCCACTCGCCGAGCCTCTCGCGGCGCCGACCGATGCGCCACCATGACGCGGCGCGAGCGGAACGGAAAGCGCCGCGTCAGGCCGCGGTGATGTGGCTGTGGCCGAAGAAGGTCGGGTAGAGGCACAGGTCACGCGCGAGACGGTGGGTGGCGCGCTCGAACACGAACAGATTCTCCCAATAGCCCGCCACGGCGTAATGGACGCCGTCGGGCAGCAAGGCGACGCCGCAGGGGTATCGCAGCCCCAGACGCGCGGTGTCGATTTCGCGCAGCGTCTCGCCGCTCCTGCCGTCGAAGACGATCAGCCGATGCGTCGTCGGGAAGGTGGCGATGGCCTGATCGTGCGTCGCGTCGTAGGCGATCGACAGGCCGTGGCGCTGGCGCGGGCCGCTGCCCTTGCCGGTCATGGCGCGGGGCGCGGCGCCACGGGCGATCTTCAGCGTCGGCGCGGCGAGATAGGCAAGCCCCGGCTCGCCGGTGAGGTCGGCCTCGTAAGCGACGTTTTCGCCCGCCATCGCCTCGTCGCCCTGCTGCGGCGTTCCCAGCCGCGCCTGGATCGCGAAGATGCGATCGCGCGAGCCGGCCGCCAGATGGCGCAACTCGATGTCGGCGCGGCCGGTCACGTATTTGTCGACGAGCTTGCCGGAGGCCGTCTCGACGACCGTCACGCAGGCTTCGGCGACCACGCGCGGGACCGCAAGCTCGCTCTCGCCGCGACGCGGCAACGACCCGTAATTGGCGATCGCCAGATAGCGGCCGTCGTCGATAAGGCGGATGTCGTGCGGGTCGACGCCGTGGCTCGAAAAGCTCTCGATCACCTTCAGCGNTCCGGGGTCGCGCATCGTGACGCGCCCGTAATGGGCTTCGAGGCCCTCCCCGCCCAGAGCGGCGCGCGGGGCGCGTTCCGAGACGAGCACCAGCGACGGGCTGAGATAGGCGGCGTGGCCCCCGCCCATCCAGCCGGGGGCATGGGCGGGCGCGACCGCGACGACATCGAGCGTGTCGGGATCGAAGGCGACCTGATCGCGCGCCTCGAAGCCGCAGAGCAGGCCGACCGACCCGTCGGNGGCGATCTTCACGTCATGGGCGAAGCACGGCAACGCGGCCTGGCGAATCGAGCCGTCCATGCCGATCCGCGTCACCATGCGGAACGGCTTGGNCGGGTCGGCGACGCCGCGGCCGAGACGGCGGTGCCGGACGACGGGCGCGCCGTTGGCCGAGGCCTTTTCGGGCAGATAGCCCGGAACGAAAATCGCGGTCTTGCGGAGCGGGACCGGCGCCGGCGGGCGACTCCCGACGGCGACGGCTTCGACGTCGGCGCCCGCGCAACCCGCGAGCGCCGACGACGCCAGACCCGCTCCCGCCGCCGCAAGAAGGCGTCGACGGGAGGTCCGCATGGTCAGTGACCTCCCCGCCGCCGCCGCCCCCGCCGCCGCCGGTGCGATCAGGCGCTCCGGCCGGCGCCGGCGGGCGAGCCGGCGCGTTCATCTCGTCCATCAGGCGACGCTCTTCGGCGCGACGGTCGCGCAGCGGCTCCGTGCCGGCCACCTCGACGCGATGCCCGCAGCCGGCGGTCGCCGCGATCGCGGCGAGCGCGCCCAGCAACGCCAGACGGCTGCGCTCGGGGCGCGGAAGCGCGATTTTGCGTTCATGACAGGTTCCTTCCCTCCGGGGCCGCCGGCGCGTCGCCTGGCGCGCTCGGGCTGACCGGCGCGACGCGACGGCGTCGCCTGTCGCCGGGATGTCGAGACGCTGCGCCCCGGCGCGACGCGCAGGTGGCGGCGAGCGCCGTCGCCCGCCGCGAGAGCGGGCGCGGGACGCGTCAAACGATGAAAGGCGTGTCGCGTTCGGCGTTCGGCGTTCGGCGCGCTACGTTCCGTCGTCGCTCCCGAACGGGGCTGCGCGCCCCGCAAGGGCTTGGCCACGGGATGAGCATCGCCATCCACATGAACGAATTCTGCAATTGCGCCCGCTATTTACAATTCCACATTTGCGCGCGCGGCGTTGCGCCGCATCACGCGTCGCCGCGGCGGCGCCGGCTGGAGGGCGCGCGCATGGTGACGGNCTCCTCGGCGGCGGTGGGATGGACGGCCATCGTGGCGTCGAAATCGGCCTTGGTCGCGCCCATGCGCACCGCGATCCCCAGAAGCTGCGCCATTTCGCCGGCGCCCTCGCCCAGAATATGCACGCCGACGACGCGATCGGCGACGGCGTCGACGAGGATCTTCATCATGGTGCGATCGTCGCGGCCCGACAGCGTCGCGCGCATCGGCCGGAAGCTGGTCTTGTAGATGTCGAGATCGGGATAGGTGTCCAGCGCCGCGGCTTCCGAAAGCCCGACCGTGCCGATTTCCGGCGTGGTGAAAAACGCGGTCGGAATCATCGCATGGTCGACGCGCGTCGGCTTGCCGCCGAAGACGGTGTCGGCGAAGGCGTGGCCCTCGCGGATCGCGACCGGCGTCAGGTTGGCGCGATTGGTGACGTCGCCGACCGCGTAGATCGAGGGCGCGCTGGTCTGCGAATAGGCGTCGACGACCACCGCGCCGTGGCGGTCGAGCGCGACGCCGGCGTTTTCGAGGCCCAGACCCTGCGTCGCCGGCGTGCGCCCGGTGGCCAGCAGCGCGACGTCGACGTCGTAGCCGGAGCCGTCGCTGAGGGTGGCGTGCAGGCGCTCGCCGCGCCTTTCGAGCCGCGACGGCACATGGCCGCAGCGTAGATCGACGCCGGCGCGCGTCAACGCCGCCGCCAGGCCGTCGCGCAAATCCTCGTCGATACCGCGCAAGGGTTTGGCGGCGCGCATCGCCATCGTCACCCGCACGCCGAGGCGCGCGAAGACGCTCGCGAACTCGACCGCGACATAGCCGCCGCCGATGATCAGCATCGCTTCGGGCAAGGCGGGCAGATCGAAAATCTCGTTGGNGCTGATCGTGCGTTCGACGCCGGGAAACAACGGAGCGCNGCTGCGGGCGCCGCCGACGGCGACGAGAATCTTGCCGGCGGCGACGCGCCGGCCGCCCGACAGGATGACCTCGTGCGGCCCGCCGACGACGGCGCGGGCGTTGACGATCTCGACGCCGGCCTTGGCGAGATTGGCGGCGTAGAGCCCCGACAGCCGCTCGATCTCGGCCTCTTTGCGCGCGACCAGAGTCGGCCAGTCGAAGGTCGGCGGCTGCGGCAGGCTCCAGCCGAAACCGGGCGCGTCGGCGAAGTCGTCGGCGAAACGCGAGGCGTAGACATAGAGCTTTTTCGGCACGCAGCCGCGAATGACGCAGGTGCCGCCGACGCGAAACTCCTCGGCGATCATCACGCGCGCGCCATAGCCGGCGGCGATGCGCGCGGCGCGCACGCCGCCCGAGCCGGCGCCGATGACGAAGAGATCCACATCGAAGCCGGACATGCGCGTCGTCTCCCGATCAGAGCGGGCCGCGGGCGTCCGCGTCGGCGTTCGACGCGCGCTCCACGGCGAAGAAGGCGATGGCCAGCGCCAGAACGGCGCCCCACCAGGCTTGCCAGGCGCCGAAGCTGGCGAGGCCGGCGCCGAAGGCGGCGGCGAGCGCGCCGAGCCGCGTCGCGACGCCGCGCGGCGCCTCCGCGACAGGCGCAGCGCCAGCACGACGATCAGCGCGGCGGCGAGCGCGAGCGCCGGCGGCGCTGCTCGACCCAGATTTGCAGCGGCTGGCTGTGGGGTGAAGATTCTCCAGAACCACGCGCGCCGTCATGTCCGCTCGCCGTCGGGACGGGGCAGCGCCCACACCTTATCGGACGCGCCGAAGCCGTGGCCGAGCCAGGGGCGCTCCCATACGCGTTCGCCGAAGGCGCGCCAGATCGACAGGCGGTGATTGGCGTGGAAGCGTTCGAGCCAGGCGAAATCGCCGCGCCAATGCGCCATGATCGGCGCCAACAAGGGAGCCAGCGCCAGCGCCAGCAAGGCCGCGCCGGCGAGCGCGGCCGCGACCAGCCGCGGCGCGACGAGCGCGGCGAGGGCGGCGATCAGGCCGGCGCCGAAGCCCAGCATCGCCGACCCCGATTGCGCCACGCCGATGGCGGCGGCGACGGAGACGAGAAGCGCGAGGCCGAGCATACGGGCGCGGCGGCTCGGCCGGCCGGCCGCCGGAGCCAGCAGCGCCAGCGCCGGGAAGACGAGCACGGCGAGCGGCGTCGCCGCCCGCTTGAGATCGGGAAGGTATTCGCGCGCATGGACGAGCCGGCGCAGCGGCAGCGGCGGCGTCCAGAGCCCTTCGAGAAGGATCAGCGCGGCCCCGGTCATCAGCCCGGCCCACAGCCAGCGCGCGGCCGCGTCGCGGGTCCACAGGCGCGGCGCGAGCGCGGCCAGCGCGACGCCGGCGACGACGACCGGCGCCATCTGCGTCAGGGTCTTGCCGGTGTCGCGACGATCGATGCTCCAAAGCAAGCTCGCCGCCGCCAGCGCGGCGAAGGCCCAGGCCAGACGGGCCATACGGGGCGCAGCGCCGAGTCGACGAAAAGGCGCGCTCCGCCGGGAGCGCCGGCCAACGCCCAGCCGGCGAGCGCGGCGAGCCCGGCCGCGGCCGCGACGGCCGCAGCCGACTTGTTCGCCACCGCCATCGCGGCCGGCGCGACGAAGCCGGCGAGAACCAGCGCCGCGGTCGCGAAGCCGCGCGCCGGGCCGGTCGCGACGAACGGCGCGTCGGTCAGAGCTTGTGACCTTTCTGGTTCATGATGGCGCGCACCTGATCGACCGCGCCCGGCAGCGTGCGGGCCGCCCAGCCGTCGATGGCGGGAACGAGATCGTCAAGGAACCGGGGCTGCGTCTCGACATATTTTTGCCGGACGGGCTGGTGAAGAAGGCCAGCGTGTCCTTCAGCCCTGCTCGCTCATGCGGCGCGCGAGCAGAATCGCCGCGCTGATCTGCATATTCGCGACTTCGTTGGCGCGCGTCTTGGCGTCGACGTCGGCGATGACAGCCTCAAGCTCGGCGCGAAGATTGGGTTGGGCTTGCAGCACGCTCGCCTTGTACTGATCGAGCGCCTGGGAGACCATGCCCTCGAAGGTGCGGGAGATGCCGCTGGCGAAGATCACGTCGCGCGCGACGACGACGTGCGAGGGCGTCGGGTCGGCGGGCGCCGCCGGCGCGGCCGCAGCCGCAGCCGCCGCGGGCTTGGCCGGCGCGGGCGCTTGCGCGAAAGCAGGCAGCGCGACGGCGGCGACGGCGAGCGCAGCGAAAATGGCGCGCGGACGGGTCAGGATGCTCACGGTGTTGGCTCCTCGATGCTGCATTTCGAACGCGTCGCCGGCGCAAACCGTCACGCGTCTCCAAAGACGACGATGTCCTCCTCCTGCGCGCAAATCACGGCGCTGGCGAGGCCAATGAACAAACCGTGCCCCATCACGCCGGGCAGCGGATCGAGCGCGGCGGCGAGAGCGTCCGCGTCAGGAATCGCGCCGAAGGCGCAATNCAGAATGTGGTGGCCGCCGTCTGTGACGAAGGGCTCCGCGCCCGCCATGCGTAGAACCGCAGGCGAGACGCACCCCAGATTCGCGGCGGCGCGCTCGACGGCGCGCGCGGTCGAGCGCAGGCCGAACGGAGCGACCTCGACGGGCAAAGGGAAGCGACCCAGACGCTCGACGCGCTTGGAGCCGTCCGTGATGACGATCATGCGGCGAGCGGCCGAAGCGACGATCTTCTCGCGCAGCAAGGCGCCGCCGCCGCCCTTGATCAGGCGCAGGGACAGGTCGAACTCGTCGGCGCCGTCGACGCAAAGGTCGGNCTCCGGCGTCGCGTCGAGATCCGTCAGCGGCACGCCGAGCCCGGCGGCCTGCGCGCGCGTCGCCTCCGAGGTCGGAACGCCGACGACGTCGANGCCGTCGCGCACCGCGGCGCCCAGCAGATCGACGAAATGGCGCGCGGTCGAGCCGCTGCCGAGGCCAAGCCGCATGCCCGGCGCGACGAAACGCATAGCCCGTTCGGCGGCGCGGCGCTTCATCTCTTCGGCGGACGCGACCATGCTAAGGGGCTCCTGTTCGACGACGATGCGGCGCGTCGCCGGCGCCGCGCGCGACGCCGGTCAGCCCGGCGCTCGCGATCCGGCCCGGACCTAACGGCTCCGGCGTCGGAAATCAATGAAAACGCGAACGCCCCGCCGCGACCGCCGCGCCGGACCGGCCAAACGGCCGCGGCGACCGCCTCGCGTCACTTCGCCGAGGGGGCTCGCGTCACTTGGCCGAGGGGGTGCAGACCACAGCCTCGCTGTAAACATAACAGATCGAAACCCCGCCATTGCGCAGATCGACGCGGAAAACGCCCGCCTCCTGCTCGTGGCGCGAGGCGATCGTTGNATATTCGCTCGGCGGCTGCGTCGTCGCGCCCTCCCNCGGCGGATAGCAGATCGTGACGCCGATCGTGCCCTCCTTGAGGCCATACTGGCAGGCGGCGACTTCGCCGGTCGCCTTGTCGAGGCGATAGATGCGGTTGAGATTGACCTGCGGCGCGGCCAGGAATTCGTATGATCCCGCCGCCGCCGCCGCCGGCGTCAGGGCGAGCGCCAGCGCCGCGCCAGCCAGGCTGCGACCGAGCGGTAGGCCACGATTGCGATGCGACATGCCTTGCTCCTCGCGACGAGGACGGGGACCCGAATCGGCGGACCCGTCCCTCGCGTTCATGCGCCGAGCGCATGGTTGGGAGCAAGGGCGGTCACGGGCCGGAGAGGGGCGAGAGCGCGCCGGGCGGCGACCCGGCGCATTCCCTCCATTCCATCAGCTTGCGCTGACCCGCTTGAGAGAGGCGCGGATGTCGTTGAGCGCGGCGCGGTCGCGGCGTCGCGCCGCCGGCGCCGCCTCATCGGCGGCGGACGCCTGTTGCGGCGAGGCCGCCGTCTGCGTTTGACCGCGGGGCTCGGTCTCCGCCTTGGGGGCCGCGGAAGGCGCGGCGACGGCGAAGCCTCAAGCGTCCGGCGCAAATCCGCAAAGGGATCGGCGGTCTCGTCCAGCGCGACGAAAGGCGGCGCCTCCGGCTCGGCTTCCTCCGAAGCCTGCCCCTTGGCTCGATTTGCGCGGCGGCGATCGGAGTTTGCGCGTCGCCTGGAGCGGCGACTGCTTGCGGCGCCTCCTCGGTCTGCGGGCGTCGCGCGTCTACCGGGGGCGGCGGCAGCGCCTGACGAAGCGCGCGCGATTGCGCGGCGAGCGTGGCCTGGACTTCGTCCATCACGACGCGCCGGCGCTGGGCCGGCGGCGAGGGCCGTACCGCATGCTCGGCGAAATTAGACAGAATCAACGCGGCGACGTCGTCGCGATCGGTCGGTCGGCCGTAGAAATAGCCCTGGATCTGGTCGGCTCCGAGCGCCACCAACAGGTCGCGCTGCTCTGCGGTCTCCACGCCCTCGGCGCATACGCGCAACCGCAAATCCTTGCCCAACGAAACGATGGCGCGCAGGATCGAGGGGATGACCCTCTCTCCGGCGTGCGCGTCGCGCACGAACGAGCCGTCTATCTTGAGTTTGTCGAAAGGGAACTTCCACAGATAGTTGAGGCTCGAATAGCCGGCGCCGAAATCGTCGAGCGAGATCGAGACGCCCAAATCCTTCAGGCCGCGCAGTTCGCTCATCACCTCTTCGGTGTTTTCGAGCAAAATGCCTTCCGTGATCTCAAGNNCCAACCGGTGAGCGGCGAGCCTTGTCTCCTGCAAGACGTCGGAGACGACACGGCGAAGCTGGCGGCCCGTGATCGAGGCGCGGCCGAAGTTCGCCGGCGAGAGGTTGACGGCGACCGTGGTGTTCTCCGGCCAGTCGACGGCGGCGCGGCAGGCCTCGCGCAAAACCCATTCGTCGATATGGGTGATGAGGCCCATCGACTCGGCGCAATTGACGAAGGCCTGTGTGGGGACCAGGTCGCCGTTCTCGTCGAACATGCGGATGAGCGTCTCGAAGCCTTGAATCAGGCCGGTCGCGGCGTTGCAGATCGGCTGAAAATAGAGACGGAAGGCGGAGGCTTCGAGCGCGTCGCGCACGCGCTGTTCAAGCAGGAGCTTGGCGGCGCGCTCTTCCTCGATCTGGCGGTTGAAGATAACGTAACGGTTTCGCCCGAGCGCCTTGGCGCGATAGAGCGCAAGGTCGGCGCATTTCATCGCTCGGTCGCGCTCGACGTGACGAAGCGATCNGACGACGCCCACCGAGGCCGAAATCGAAATCCGGTTGCCGCGCAGGTCGAAGGGCTGCGAGATCGAGTGGACGATGGCGGCGGCGCGTTCCTCGACATGTTTGCGCGAGGCGACCTTCCATTGCGCCATGACGAACTCGTCGCCGCCCACTCGGCCCACAAGATCGCTCTTGCCGGCGAGGGCGATCAGCCGCGCGGTCGCCTCGCGCACGAGGTCGTCGCCGACGTCGTGGCCCAGCGTGTCGTTGACCTCCTTGAACTTGTCGAGGTCGACGAAATGGATCGCGACNNGCCGCGCGCGCGCCTCCGGCGACTTCAGCCATTCGGCGAGAAGCCCCAGGAAATGGCCGCGGTTCAGCGCGCCGGTCAGGGTGTCGTAATAGGCGAGGAANNTTCGATGCGCTTGCGCCTCGCTGCGCTCGCGGGCGCGGCGCACCGAGGAGATGTTGAGCAAGACGACGAGAATGGCGGCGAAGACGCCGGACGCGACGACGAAGCTGACGATGGTGCCGGCGTAGTGATCGGTCGCCTCAAGGCTGGGTTCGACCAGCTTCATCACCTCGATCATGCCGGCGATATCGCCGACGATCCAGTCGCGCTTGGTCGATTGCGGGTCGGCGTTGTGGCACTCCACGCGGCTCATCGACGACATGCGCTGAGAAATGGCGAGACGCAGATAGCGGCGCCCGTCGATCGTCTCGTCCTGCGTGAAGACCACGTCGGGATTGCGCTGGAAAACGTCCCAAGCCTGCTTCTGGAACTCCGTCATCGGGCCGGTCGCCCGCCCGCGCCAAGGCCAGGGGCTCGACACGCTGAAGGTGGTTTCCCGACCGCTGGTGTCGCGCGACAGGTCCTTTANAAAGGCGCCAGGCGATTTGGGGCCGTTCGCGCCGGGCTCGCCGACGACGGGGCGGCGGGTCGCCTGCACATAGCGTTCGTGCGTCAGCCGGAACTGCTCGGACTGTTCGATCGCGTTGCGACGCTCGGCGTCGATGGTGGCGTCGCGCATCGTGCGCGGGATGATCGCGGCGAGGGCGGCGACGATCAATCCGACGAGCACCGCGACCGTCAGGATGAACGGCGTCGTCAAGCCTTCGATCTTGTTCGGGTTCTCGCCCGGGGTCACTTGATCCGCCATTCCTACGAGCATTTCACGGGCGAACGTAAACATCCGCCCTTAACGAATGCTTGTCGCGAGGCGATTGCGTCCGACGCGCCGCGAGGTTAGGCGTCTGTCCATGACCTCGCCCTTCCTCGTCCTTTTCGATCTCGACGGCACGTTGATCGACTCCGCGCCAGACCTCGTTCAGGCGCTCAACGCGACGCTAGCGCTGGAGGGCGTCGCGCCCTTGGCGGACCGGCAAGTCCGCTCCCTGCTGGGCGCGGGCGCGCGCGCTTGATCGAGCGCGGGCTGAAAGTCGCCGGCCGCGAGGTCACGAGCGAGCGCATGGAGGCGCTTTTTCAGCGTTCCTCTCGTATTATCAAGATCATATCGCAGATCACTCGCGCCCCTACCCCGGCGTCGAGGCGGCGCTCGACCGGCTTGCGGCGGCGGGGTGCCGGCTGGCGGTGGCGACGAACAAGCTGGAAGGCCTGTCGACAGCCCTGCTCGGCCGTCTGGGGATGATCGAACGCTTCGCGACGGTGTGCGGGCAGGACACGTTTCGCGACGCGCAAGGGCGCAACATTCCCAAGCCCGACCGGCGAATGCTGCTTGAGACGATCGCCAAAGCGGGCGGAACGCCCGAACGCGCGATCATGGTCGGCGACTCGCGCGCCGACGTCGAGGCGGCGCGCAACGCCGGGGTGCCGGTGATCGGCGTCACCTTCGGCTATACGGACGCGCCGATCGAGAGCTTCGGGCCAGATGCGACGATCTCGCATTTCGATCAGTTGTGGACGGCGGCGCGGACCATCCGGCCGGACCTGGGTTGAGCGGCGAGAAATTCCCGGCCGCACGGCGCAGGCGCTTGACGAGCGGGCGCCCGTCCGCCTAAACGTGCCGCCACCCGACGGTTCGGGCGCGTAGCTCAGCGGGAGAGCACTCCCTTCACACGGGAGGGTCACAGGTTCAATCCCTGTCGCGCCCACCATTTTTCCGAAAGAAAAATCAACGCCTTGCGCCGGGGCCGCCGCAGGCTCACGCCGCTCGTCCGCGTCACGCGGGGGCGAGCGCCTTGGCGAAGAAGGCGCCGAGCTTGTCCACCGCCGCGCTGGCGCCGGGCCCGTCATAGAGGTCCATGTGGGCGAGGCCGTCGAGCAGCGCCAGCTNCCTGGGGCCGGCGGCCTTGCCGTAAAGTTCGGCGCTGTGCCAGAGCGAGCCGGCCTGGGCGCCTGCGACGACAAGAAGGGGCTGGGTGAGCAGGCTTTCAACGAGATCGAAGGCGTCGAAGCCAACCCAGGCGCCGAGCGCGTTCATCAGCATCTTGTTCTGCGCGTTGGGATGCTGGCCGCGCGGCGTCAAATAATAGACCGCCGCCTCGCGCAGATCGCGCGGCGCGGCGTTGTCGCCGAGGGCCGGGACGTAGGGGGCGTAGGCGGCGGCGGCGCCTTNCGCCTCGGCCGTGCGCTGCCTGGCCAGAGCGTCGAGCGTGGCGCGGGCTGGTCGAGCCCCGTCGCCGTTCCAGCCCTTGCGGGTGGCCGCGCCGACATTGACCGCGCTCGCCGTGCCGAGCGCCTTGATGCGACGATCGACGCATGCGGCTTTGGCGGCGACGCCGCCGCCGGCGCAGATGCCGACCGCGCCGATGCGTTCGACGTCGACATAAGGAAGCGTGACGACATAGTCGACCGCCGCCGAGACGTCGTCGACGCGGTTCATCGGCGCGTCGAGAAAATGCGGCGCGCCGCCGCTGTCGCCCTGGTAGGACGAATCGAAGGCGATGGTCACAAAGCCACGTTCGGCCAAAAGTTTCGCATAGAGCCCGACCGCCTGCTCCTTCACGCCGCCGCCGGGGTGGACGCAAACGAGCGCCGGATATTTGCGCGAGGCGTCAAAATCAGGCGGCGCATAAAGATCGCCGGCCAGATCGATGGCGCGGTTCTTGAAGGTGACGCTTGTCTTCGTGCCGTTCATCTCGCCCGCTCCTTGGGTTCCCGGCGTCGCCGCGCCGACTTGACGAACGAAAGCTAGCCAATCGCTGCTCCAGCGATTAGATGCTGAAATCTTATGTCGTTTATCTTTCAGGTGATGAATGCGGCGCGAGGAGATGGCCGATCTGACCGCCTTTCTGACGGTGGCGCAGGAGCGCAGTTTCACGCGCGCCGGNGTGAAGCTCGGCTTGTCGCAATCGGCTGTGAGCCAGATCGTGCGGCGGCTGGAGCGACGGCTGGGAATGGCGCTCCTGGCGCGCACGACGCGGTCCGTCGCGCCCACATCGGCAGGCGAGGCTGGCGCANNGACGCTCGCGCCGATGCTGTCCGAACTCGAAGCGAGCCTCGCGGCGCTTGGCGAGTTGCGCGACAAGCCGGCGGGCGCGCTGCGCATCACCACCGTCGAGCACGCGGCGCGCGTCATTCTGCGGCCGGCGCTGAACCGGCTCTTGCCGCTCTATCCCGACATCAAGGTCGAGATCGTCGCCGACTACGGCCTCGTCGACATCGTCGCGGAGCGCTTCGACGCGGGCGTGAGGCTCGGCGGGCAGATCGCCAAGGACATGATCGCGATCCGCATCGGGCCCGACATCGCGATGGCGATCGTCGGTTCGCCCGACTATTTTCGCGCTCGACCGACGCCGCGGACGGCTGAGGATCTCTTCGATCATCGCTGCATTCATTTGCGACTGCCGACGTCGGGCGCGCTCAATCCCTGGCGTCTGCTGAAGGGCGGGCGTACGGTGAAGGTGACCCTAGACGGGCCGCTGACTTTCGGCGGGCTCGACCCGATCCTCGACGCGGCGCTCGACGGACACGGCCTCGCCTATGTCCCGCTCGACATGGCGCAGGCGCATATNCGCGAGGGGCGNCTGACGCGCGTGCTGGCGCGCGCCACGCCCGCGCTGCCCGGCTATCATCTTTATTATCCCAGCCGACGCGCCGCCTCGCCCGCGCTGAAGCTGCTGATCGCAGCGCTGAAGCAGCGGCGCGGGCGAGACGGCGCGGGCGCGGGCGGCTATGAAGGGGCGTCGGCGTCCATTGCGGCGACCGATCGCCAAGCACGGCGTCGCGCCATCGCGCATCATCGGGAGGAGCCGGGGCATGAACGAGACGACGCTCGAAAAGCGCCCGACGACGGTTCCCGGACTCGTGGCGATGAAGGCGGCGGGGCGACGCATCGTGATGACGACCGCCTACGACCTGATCACCGCGCGNCTCGGCGACGCGGTCGCGGACGTGCTGCTTGTGGGCGACAGCGTCGGCACGGTGTGTCTGGGCTTTCCCAACACGCTGCCGGTGACGATGGCGATGCTCGCCCATCATCTCGACGCGGTGACGCGCGCGAACCCCAAGGCGCTCGTCGTCGCCGACATGCCGTTCCTGAGTTACCACCTCGATCTCGCCGACAGCGTGCGCAACGCCGGCGATCTCGTGCGGCGCGGCGCGGGCGCGGTGAAGGTGGAGGGCGGGGCGAAGCGGGTCGAGACGATCCGGCGGCTGATCGACAGCGAAATTCCCGTGATGGGCCATCTTGGCCTGACGCCGCAGAGCTTCAACGTGATGGGCGGTCACAAGGTGCAGGCGCGCAAGGGCGCCGACGTGGCGCGCATCCTCGACGACGCTTGCGCGCTGGAGGCGGCGGGTTGCTTCGCGCTGGTGCTCGAAGGCGTGCCGGCGCAGGTGGCGGCGCGCGTCACGCAGGAGCTTCACATTCCCACCATCGGCATCGGCGCGGGCGCGGGCTGCGACGGGCAGGTGCTCGTCATTCACGACGTGCTCGGCTTGACGCAGGGCCACAAGCCGAAATTCGTGCGCAGCTATGTCGACGGCTTCGGCGTCCTGAGCGAGGCGTTGGCGCGGTGGGGCGACGACGTGCGCGGCGGGACGTTTCCGACCGAGGCCGAATCCTACGCGACGCCGGCCGAGGCGAAGGAGGCGCTGGCGGCGTGGCGGAGGACGGGCGCCTAAGCCCGCCGCCCCTCTTGAATCGCCTTCCAGATCTTCATCGGCGTCGCCGGCATCTGCATTTGCGTGACGCCGTAGGGCTTCAGCGCGTCGAGCACGGCGTTCATCACTGACGACAGCGCGCCGGCGCAGCCGGCTTCGCCGCAGCCTTTGGCGCCGACCGGATTGGTTTTCGCCGGCACGGGGCGGCTCTCGAAGACGAAAGACGGCGCGTCGGCGGCGCGCGGCATGGCGTAGTCCATGAAGGAGCCGGAGACCATCTGGCCGTCCTCGTCATAGACGATGGCCTCCATCAGCGCCTGACCAATGCCCTGCACGGCGCCGCCCTGCGTCTGACCTGCGACGATCATCGGGTTCACCACCACGCCGAAGTCGTTGACCATCACATAGCGGTCGATTCGGGCCGCGCCCGTTTNCGGATCGATCTCCAGCTCCACCACATGCGCGCCGTTGGGATAGGCCGAGGGCGACGATTTGTGGATGTGGTCGACGTCGAGGCTGTCGGGCGCATCGGCGATCGCGGGGCCCTCCGNCAGCCGGGCGGCGAGATCGAGCAACCCGACCGCGCGGTCGGTGCCCGTCACGAAGAAGCGTCCATCGGCGAACTCGACGTCGGCCTGCGCGGTCTCGAACAAGGCCGCGGCGGCCCGCCTGCCCTTTTCGACGACCTCATCGGCCGCGCCGAGCACGGCGGCGCCGGAAGCCATCAGGGATTTGGAGCCGCCGGTTCCGGCCCNCGCGATCAATCGATCGCTGTCGCCCTGCGAGAGGCGGAAGCGTTGATGCGGAACGCCGAGGCNGGTCGACAGGATCTGCGCGAGCGTCGTGAGGTGGCCTTGCCCGAAATCGAGCGTGCCGGTGAGGATCGTCACGGTCCCATCCGGCTCGAAGCGCAGGCCTCCCTGCTCGTTGGCGGGCGCGGCGGTGGCTTCGAGAANAGCGCCCAGGCCCCGTCCGCGCAACAAGCCTTTCGCTTGGCTCGCCGCGCGGCGCGNCGCAAAGCCGTCCCAATCAGCCGCGTCCAGCGCCCGGTCGAGCAGGCCGTGGAAATCGCCGTCGTCGTAAAGGGTCTGCATGGGCGTCGACCACGGCATCTGATCGCGACGCACCAGATTTCGGCGGCGCAGATCGACGGCGTCGCGGCCGGACAGGCGCGCGGCCTCCTCGATCAGGCGCTCCATCACATAGTTGCCTTCAGGCCGCCCGGCCCCGCGATAGGCCGCGACAGGCGCGGTGTTGGTCGTCACGCAGCGGCTCGTCAACGCCATCGCCGGCGTGCGGTANNTGCCGGCGACGTTTTTCGGCAGCACCATCGTCGGCATCATCGGGCCGACGGGCGAGGGCCATGCCCCCATGTCGGCGATGGTGTCGATCCTCAAGGCGGTGAAATGGCCCTCGGCGTCGAGCGCCAGCTCGGCCTCGAAATACATAGCGCGACCATGATGGTCGGAGACGAAGCTGGTGGAACGGTCGTCGGCCCAGCCGACCGGGCGGCCAAGCGCCTGGGCGGCGTGCAGCAGGCAAACATATTCGGGGAAGACCGAAATCTTCATGCCGAACGACCCGCCGACATGGCCGGTCAGGACGTGGACCTTGTCTTNTGNGACCCCCATCGCCTGGGCGAGGCTGGCGCGCATGCCCATGACGCCCTGGGAGGGAACGCGCAGCACGAAGCGCCCGGATTCGACGTCGAACTCGGCGAGAAACGCGCGCGGCTCCAACGGCGCGCAGGCGAGACGCTGGTCGTCGAGCGTCAGGCGGGCGACAAGCGCGGCTTGCGCGAAAGCCTGCGCCACCGCCTCCGGGTCGCCGAGACGATGGTCGAGAACGAGGTTGCCAGCCTCGAAAAGCTGCGGCGCATCGCCATCGAGAGCGCGGCGCGGATCGACGAGGGCGGGCAGCGCCTCGACGTCCATCGTCACGGCCTCGGCGCCGTCGCGCGCGGC
This sequence comes from Rhodoblastus sp., assembly GCA_013693735.1. GTDB lineage: Bacteria > Pseudomonadota > Alphaproteobacteria > Rhizobiales > Beijerinckiaceae. Next base: position 3,080,528 of record CP059255.1, read on the forward strand.
TTCGGGAGTGTCGGCGACGACGCAGACGACGCATTCGCCGACGAAGCGCAGGCGCTCGCGCGCGAGCGCGGGCCGCGCCGGGGCCTCCATCGGCGTCCCGTCGCGATTGGTCAGCGGCAGACCGCATTTGAGCGGCCGTCGGCCGGCGGCGTCGAGATCGGCGGCCGTGTAGGCGGCGATGACCCNCGGAACCGCCAGCGCCCCCGACAGATCGAGGCCGTTCAAGACGCCGTGGGCGATCTGGGCGCGGGCGAAGGCGGCCCAGAGCTGGCCGTCGAGACGCATGTCGTCGGCGTATCGGCCCTCGCCGCGCAACAACGCGACGTCCTCGACGCGCCGGACGGGCTGGCCGACTCCAAATTTCATGCGCGTCGGGTCGATGGCCGAGGTCATGCGCTCTCCGGGACGGATCGGAACGGGGCCGGCGAGCTTATGCGCAGGCCGGCCCTCGCACCATGAGCCGACGGCATAACAGCCATGCCATGAGAGGCGGCTGTGGCGCCGCCGCCACGGGCGCCGGCCAATTTGGCCGTAAGGCGCCGGGAGGACGGCCGAAGCGCGACGGACTCATGGCCTAGGCGGGCTCCCGCCCTTATGCTGCGCCGGCGCCGACCGCCCGTGCCGGCGCAGCCCTATTCAGGCCGCCGCCTCCGAGAGGACCTCATGCGTCTCAAGCTCTCCGCGCTGGCGCTGGCCGGCGTCGCATTCGTCGCGACGTCGCCCGCCAGCGCCTACGAAATCGATGTTCTGACCCATCAACCCTTGGTCCCTGGGCGCGACGCGGCCCGGTCGGCGGCGCAGCCGCGTCAGGCGACCCCGGCGCGCCCGGCCGCGCAGCCGCGTCAGGCCGCCCCCGTCACCACCACGGCGACCGCCGGCAACGCTCTTTCCTCGCTGTTCGGCGCGCCTTTGGCGGCGCCGACGCCCGCCCCGCCGCCGCGCCGGCGCATGAGGGCCGGCCGAAAGCGTCCGCGATCAAACGCGAGACGGTGGCCTATTCCGGCCCGCAGGCGCCTGGAACGATCATGATTTCGACCGCCGAACGGCGCCTGTATCTGGTGTTGCCGGGCGGGCAGGCGCTGAAATACGGGGTCGGCGTCGGCCGGCCGGGCTTCGAATGGAGCGGCGCCAAGACGATTTCGATGAAGCGCGAATGGCCGGGCTGGACGCCGCCGCCGGAAATGCGCAAGCGCCGTCCCGATTTGCCGGTGCATATGGAAGGCGGCCTCGCCAACCCGCTCGGCGCGCGGGCGATGTATCTGGGGTCCTCGCTCTATCGCATCCACGGTTCGAACGAGCCGGAAACGATCGGACAGGCGGTGTCGTCGGGCTGCATCCGCATGACCAACGACGACGTCATCGACCTCTACGACCGCGTCAAGGTCGGCACCAAGGTCGTGGTGATGCGCTGAAGACGACCGTCCCCCGCCCGCCAACCGGGCGAGGGACGGACCGCACGGTCAATCGAAGTATTTCGCGCGCATTCTGGCGAACTCGCCGGTCTCCTGCGCGATGTGCAGCCATTGATCGACAAAAGCTTGAATGGNCGTGTCGCGTTGCATCCAGTAGGCCTTTTCGGCGAAATCGAAAGGCTTTTCAGGATGGACCGCGCACAGAACGCCGGGATTTTTCTTCTGCTGATATAGCGTCTCCGACGAATCCGTCATCATCACGTCGGCGCGGCCGGCGGCGATCTCATCGAAGATCTTCGCATTGTNCCGGAAGACGGTGATCGGCGCGGCCTTGACGTTGGCGCGGGCGAAGCGCTCGTTGGTGCCGCCGGGATTGACGACGACGCGCACGTCCGGCTTGTCGATCTGCGCCAACTCCTCGAACTTGCCCTTGTCGGCGCAGCGCGCGATCGGCGTCTTGCCCTCGCGCATGATCGGCGTGGTGAAGTAGCCCACCTTCGCGCGGTCAAGCGTCACCGAGACGCCTCCCATCGCGATGTCGAAACGGTCGGCGACGAAGTCCTTCATCAGGGTCGGCCAGCTCGTTTTGACGAACTCGACCTTGACGCCCATCGCCTTGCCGAGCGCCTCCGCGACGTCGACGTCGAAGCCTTCGAAGGTCTCCTTGTCCTTCACCCAGCCGGTGAAAGGCAGATAGTCGCCGGTCATTCCGACGCGCAACGCGCCGCGGGCGACGATGGCGTCAAGCCGTGAGACAGCGGGCGTCTGCACGACGGTGACCGGCGGCGGCGCGATCGCCGCAGGCATTTGCGCCAGCGCGGCGGGAGCGGCGGCAAGCGCCGCGACAAGGCTCGCGGCGGCGAGCCAGTTGGTCGATTTCATGGGCTTCTCCCGACGTCGGCGTCCGGTCGGACGTCGCCGCAGGCTACCGCCTGGGGCGTGTCGGGCAAGCGTCCTTGCGAGTCTGGGTTATCGCCGAGGACGGGTTATCGCCGAAGATGGGTCACGGACGAGCGCGGTCGCGGCTGAGGCCCTTGGCCGCCAGATCGTCGAGATAGGCGGCCCATCGCGTCGCCCTCTCGGCGCCGAGTTCGCGCAGATAGCTCCAGCTGTAGATGCCGGTGTCGTGCAGGTCGTCGAAACCCAATTTGACCGCGTAGTTCCCGATCGGCTCGGCGGAGATGATCAGCACGTCGCGCTTGCCGGGGACGGTCTTGCGTTCCGCCGGAGAATGGCCCTGCACTTCTGCCGATGGGCTGGCGACGCGCAGATACTCCGCGCTCGCTCGTAGCGCCCGCCGTCGTCGAAGCTGACGACCAACAGGCGTCCGCCGTCCTTCAGGCGCAATTCGGTCGGCCATGCTTGCTGGGAAGAGTGCGCCATCTCGTTCTCCTGGCTCGCCGGTCGTGATGCGCCATCGGCGGAAGCCGAGCCTTCGGCGTGGTTATATCGGGAGGCGGGCTTCGCAACGCGCAACATGGCGTCCGGCCGCCGAACAGGCTCGCGACGGGTTCAAACCGGGGCGCGGGGCGTGCTAAAGAAGAAGCGCATCGCCGTCGGCCTTGAACCGACGGGAGGAGGCTTGATGAGCGTCGCCGCGTTCCCGCCGCCCCGGCTGGTCGATCCGTTTGGACGGCCGATCACCTATCTGCGCGTCTCGGTCACCGATCGCTGCGATTTTCGGTGCGTGTATTGCATGTCGGAGGACATGCATTTCCTGCCCAAGAAGGACCTTCTGTCGCTCGAAGAGCTGGACCGGGTCTGTTCGGCTTTCGTGGCGCGAGGAACGCGCAAGATCCGCATCACGGGCGGAGAGCCGCTGGTGCGTCGCGACATCATGAAGCTGTTCCGCTCGCTGTCTCGGCATCTGGCGTCCGGCGCGCTGAACGAATTGACGCTCACCACAAACGGCTCGCAGCTTGCGCTTCGCGCAGGAGCCGCCGATTGCGGCGTGCGGCGCGTCAACGTCTCGCTCGACACGCTCGATCCAGCGAAATTTCGGCAGGTGACGCGATGGGGCGATTTGTCGAAAGTCCTGGCCGGCGTCGACGCCGCGCAGGCGGCGGGGCTGAAGATCAAGATCAACGCCGTGGCGCTCGCGGGCTTCAACGACGACGAGTTCGAGAGGCTGGTCGAATGGGCGCACGGGCGCGCCGCCGACATCACCTTCATCGAGGTGATGCCGCTCGGCGAGATCGACGGCCAGCGCGTCGATCAATATTTGCCGTTGTCGGCGGTCAAGACGCAGCTTGCGCGACGCTTCACCCTCGAAGACGTCGACGAAACGACGGGCGGTCCCGCCAGATACATGCGCGTCGCGCAGAGCGGCGGGCGCGTCGGGTTCATCACGCCGCTCACGCATAATTTCTGCGAAAGCTGCAATCGCGTGCGGCTCACCTGCACGGGCACGCTGTTCATGTGTCTTGGCCGAGAGGACGCCGCCGATCTGCGCGCGCCTTTGCGCGCAACCTGCGACGACACGGCGCTGCATGCGGCGATCGAGGCCGCCGTGGCGCGCAAGCCCAAAGGCCACGATTTCGTGATCGACCGGTCGACGTCTCTGCCGGCGGTGGCGCGCCACATGAGCGTCACCGGGGGCTGAGTCGGCGGGCGCGCGGCCAGGCGCATCGCCGTCATGCGCGCCGAGGCCTTGCCTGGACGCGCCTGCATGTCAGCATGGCGCGAACCCCGCCGCGGCGCCAGCTTACGCCGGATTTCTTCAAGGCCGACGCCTTCATGGCCGATCCGACATGACTTCGCCGTCCGCGTCCGCCGTCGGGAGGCCGACCGACAATCGCGCCGCCGTGTTGGCGATGGTGACGGCGGTCGCCGCTTTCAGCCTCAGCGACATGACGATGAAGCTGCTGGGCGCGATGGCCCCGACAGGACAAAATCTGGCGATGCGCGCGGCGTTCGCGACGACGCTTGTGTGGGCGGCGACGCGGGCGCGCGGCGAAAGCGTCGGCTTCGTCCAGATGCGCCGGCCGATCCTGCTCGCGCGCGCCGCCTGCGAGATGGCGATCGTCGGCCTGTTCATCTCCAGCCTGCCCTTTCTCAAACTCGGAGACGCCGTCACCATCACGCAGACCACGCCGCTGCTGATGACCGCGCTCGCCGCCGTGGTTCTGAAGGAGACGGTGGGGTGGCGGCGCTGGCTTGCGACTGTGGTCGGCTTCGTCGGCGTGACGCTGGTCGCGCGGCCGGGCGCGGACGGGCTCAACCTCTGGGCGGCGGCGGCGCTGGCGGTGGCGGCGCTGGTGGCTGTGCGCGATATGCTGACGCGTTTCGTGCCTGCCGAAGTGACGACCGGAACGATCGCCTTGATGACGACGACGGCGGCCGGGCTGGCGGGGCTCGCGCTCGCGCCGTTCGAACGCTGGTCGGCGCCGACGCCGGCCGCGGTGGCGCTGGCCGCCGTCGCGGCGGTCCTCACCGTCGCGGGAAATATTCTCATCATCAAGGCGTTCCGCATCGGCGAGGCGTCGTTCGTGTCGCCGTTTCGCTACGTGGTCATTCCGTTTTCGCTGGCCTGGGGCTTTCTCGCCTTCGGCGAAACGCCGGACGCGCTGGCGCTGGCCGGCATCGCGCTGATCGTGGGGCGGGCCTCTACACGCTGCGGCGCGAGAGGGCCCGCAGGACGTCCGCGGCGGGCGGCGGCGAGACGCGCTGAGGGGCATCGATGCGTCCGCTCGAAAACGATTTAAGCCGTTGTTTTCACGACCTCGGTCGAATTCCGGCGGCGCAATTTTCCGCACTTCGACACTAGCGCTGCGCATGGCAGCCATGTAAGAAGCGCGGTAGGGTCGAACAAAAACAGGGGGAGGAGCCGGTGACCGCGCTTCTCGGAGTGAGCCGCGCCATCGACGCGGCGACGGCGCAGATCGGGCGTCTGGCGAGCTGGCTGATTCTGGCGGCGATCATCGTCTCCACGGCCAACGCCATCGTGCGCTACATCCAGCCGCAGATGAAACCAACGCCTGGCTTGAGGCGCAGTGGTATCTGTTTGGCGCCACCTTCCTGCTGGTCGCGCCGTGGGCTTTGCTCAACGGCGACCACATCCGCATCGACATCATCAATTCCAAGCTGTCGCAGAGCGCGCGCAACTGGATCGACCTGCTCGGCCATCTGCTGTTCCTGCTGCCGGTCGCGGCGTCGATGTTCTATTATTCGATGCCGATGGCGCTGCGCTCCTACGCGCAGAACGAAGTCTCCCAGAACGCCGGCGGCCTCGCCGTGTGGCCGGCCAAATTCCTGATTCCGATCGGTTTCGCGCTGCTGTTCGTGCAGGGCTGCTCCGAGGCGATCAAGCGCGTGGCGATCATGCGCGGCCAGCTTGAGGATCAAGGCGGCGGCGGCCACCATGCCTCGGCAGAGGCCGAGGCGGCGCGTCTGCTCGAACATGCGCATGCGCATGGCGTCGACACCCACGCCCATCGCGACGCGACGCATAACTGATCCCTTTTCCGACACGACCGCACCGGACCCGGACATGGCCCTTTTCATCGCCCATAATCTCGCGCCGATCATGTTCGGCTCGCTGGTCGTCTTCCTGCTGCTGGGCTACCCGGTCGCCTTCTCGCTCGGCGCCTGCGGCCTGCTCTACTTCCTGATCGGCGTCGANGCGGCGCCGCTCGCCCCGGAGGTGATCAACCTCAACTGGCCGCTGCTGCAATCGCTGCCCGAACGCCTCTACGGCGTGATGAACAACGACATCCTGCTGGCGATCCCGTTCTTCACATTCATGGGGCTCATTCTCGAACGATCCGGCATGGCCGAGGATCTGCTCGACACCATCGGGCAGTTGTTCGGCACGGTGCGCGGCGGCCTCGCCTATGCGGTGATTTTCGTCGGCGCGCTGCTGGCGGCCACGACCGGCGTCGTCGCCGCCTCGGTCATCTCGATGGGCCTGATCTCGCTGCCGATCATGTTGCGCTATGGTTACGACCGGCGCGTCGCCTCGGGCGTGATCGCGGCCTCCGGCACGCTGGCGCAGATCATTCCGCCCTCGCTGGTGCTGATCGTGCTGGCCGACCAGCTCGGCTCGGACGTCGGCTCGATGTGCGANGGCGCCTTCGTGCCGGGTCTCGTGCTGGCGGCGATGTACGCGGGATATATCTTCATCGTTTCGATCGTCTATCCGGGCGCCGCGCCCGGATTGCCGGCCGACGCCATCGCCTATCGCGAGGATAACGGCTCGCGCGGGCTGTGGTCGCTGCTGGCGCTGGTGCTGGTTTCGGGCTTCATCGGCTATCAGGCGATGGCGCGCACGCATTATGCGGGCGCCGATTTCGTGATCTTGTGCATGTCGGTGGGCACAGCCGTGTCGTTCGCGATCGCGGTGCTCAACTGGGTTCTGCAAAGNGCGACGGGAAAGAGCATTCTGTCGCGTATGGCGCAGCAGGTCACCTTCGTGATGGTGCCGCCGCTGCTGCTGATCTTCCTCGTTCTGGGAACGATCTTCATCGGTCTGGCGACGCCGACCGAAGGCGGCGCGATGGGCGCGACCGGCGCGCTCGGCCTCGCCGCCATGAAGCGATTCATCGACAAGAACCCGGCGCGGTTCAATTTCGCGCTGCTGCGCAACGCCGTCGAGGCGACGGCGAAACTGTCGGCCTTCGTCATCTTCATCCTGATCGGCGCGCGCATCTTCTCGCTCACCTTCTACGGCGTGAACGGCCATATCTGGGTCGAGGAGCATCTGCGCGCGCTGCCGGGCGGCCTCTACGGCTTCCTGATCGTGGTCAATCTGGCGATCTTCCTGCTCGCCTTCTTCCTCGATTTCTTCGAGCTGGCCTTCATCGTCATCCCGCTGGTGCGCCCGGCGGTGGCGAAAATTTTCCAGACCAGCCCGGAGGCCTGCGCCATCGCGATGAAGTTCAACATGGCCACGGAGCAGGCCTGTCAGGCGATCGCGACGACGCCTTTGCCGGACTCGACCGCGGCGTCGATGATGATCTGGTTCGGCGTGATGCTCGGCGTCAACATGCAGACGAGCTTCATGCATCCGCCCTTCGGCTTCGCGCTGTTCTTCCTGCGTTCGGTCGCGCCGGCGGCGCCNTATGTCGACCGCGTCACCGGCAAGAAGATGGACGGCGTGACGACCGGCCAGATCTATTGGGGCGCGGTGCCTTATGTGGTCATCCAGCTCATCATGGTGGCCACAGTCATGCTGACGCCTTCGCTGGTGCTGTCGAAGAAGCCGGAGCGCCCGACGATCGACCCCGGCAAGGCGATCGAGCAACTCAACAACATCGCCCCGCCCTCCGGCGGCGACGACATGCCGGCGATCAAGTTCTAGCGCGACGAGGCGGCGTCGATGGCGCCGCGCATGCCAACTCGGCTCGTCGTCATCGGCAATAGCGGTTCCGGCAAGAGCCGTCTCGCCACGCGGCTCGGCGCGGCGGCGGGGCTGCCCGTTTATGGCCTCGACGCCCTGCATTGGCGGGCGGTGGGCGTCAAGCGCGACGAGGCGGAGGCGAGCGCGCTCGTCGCCGACGCGGCGTCGGGAGAACGCTGGATCATCGAAGGCGTTTACGGTTGGCTGGCCGGGGTGGCGCTGGAGCGTGCGCACGCCGTGGTCTGGCTCGATCCGCCTTGGCGGGTCTGTCTCGACGGTTTGCGGCGGCGCGGCTCGCAGCATGGCGAGACGCCGGCTGACGGCGAGGCGCTGATCGATTGGGCCAGCGCATACTGGACGCGCCGGACGTCCTCCTCCTTCGCAGGCCATGCGCAGCTTTACGACGCGTTCGCAGGCCCGAAAATCCGGCTGCGCACGCGCGAGGCGGCGTCGGCCTTCGCCTTGTCAGGTCTGGCGGGCGACGACGGCGGCCGGCGGCGCAGCGACGCCGCGCGCCGTCGCGACGGAGATTTTGCGCGTCGGGGCTTCCCTTTCGGCGCGAAGGGCGCTTTCTGCGCGAAAGATTCCCTGGAGCCTTCCATGCCTTTGACCGGCCGCCCCTTCGACGACTTCCGCCGCCTGCTGCCGCTGATGCCGGAGCCCGATCCGGTCGCGCTCGCGGCGGTGCGGGCGCGCGACGGCGAGCTGACCAAGCCGGCGGGCTCGCTCGGGCGGCTCGAAGAGATCGCCGAATGGCTGGCGGGCTGGCAGTCCAAGGCCAAACCGAGCTGCGACAAACCGCTGATCGCGGTTTTCGCCGGCAATCATGGCGTGGCGGCGCAGGGCGTGTCCGCTTTTCCCGCCTCCGTGACCGCCGCGATGGTGGAGAATTTTCGCAACGGCGGCGGCGCCGTGAACCAGATCTGCGCGAGCTTCGGCGCCGGCCTCAGAGTGTTCGAATTGGCGCTCGACATTCCCACCAAAGACTTCACGCTGACGGCGGCGATGGAGGAAAAAGAATGCATGGCGACGATCGCCTTCGGCATGGAGGCGGTCGCGGCGGCGTCGGACGTGCTGGGCGTAGGNGAAATGGGCATCGCAAACACCACCTGCGCGGCGGCGATCTATAGCGCCCTCTACGGCGGCGCGGCGGCCGACTGGGTCGGGCCGGGCACTGGGGTCGACGAGGCGGGGCTGGCGCGCAAGGTCGCGGCCGTGGAGGCCGGGCTCGCGCGCCATCGCGGCCATCTCGACGATCCGCTCGAAATTTTGCGCCGGCTCGGCGGCCGGGAGATCGCGGCGATGGTCGGGGCGATTCTGGCGGCGCGGCTGACGCGCATCCCGACGCTGCTCGACGGCTACGTCGCCTGCGCCGCCGCCGCCGTTCTGCACGCGATGGACCCCACGACGCTCGACCATTGCATGGCGGCGCATCTGTCGCCCGAGGGGGCGCATGGGCAGGTTTTGAAGCGGNNCGGCAAGCGGCCTCTGCTCGACCTCGGCATGCGGCTCGGCGAGGGTTCGGGCGCGGCGCTGGCGCTTGGCGTCGTGAAGGCCGCCGCGAATTGCCACGCCGGAATGGCGACCTTCGCCTCGGCGCACGTGGCGGGCAAGGCGGGTGACGTCTCACGCCCGTCGTTTGGGCGGGCGGCCGTCGCTGGCGAGCGGCGACAAGGGCGACAGCACGCGTTCGGCGGGCAAAACGACGACCGCCTCGACGCCTTCGCGCAGACGCGACTTCAGCGTGAAGACGCCGCCATGCAGCTCCACCAGCCCTTTGACGATGGGAAGGCCGAGGCCCGAGCCTTCCTCGGCCTGACGCAACGCCATGTCGCCGCGGCCGAAGGCCGACATCACCAAAGGCAGTTCGGCCTCCGGAATTCCGGGCCCGTCATCCTTGACCGACAGATATTGTCCGCCCGAGGCGGTCCAGCCCACCTTCACCGCGATCGCGCCGCCGGCCGGCGTGAATTTGACCGCGTTCGATAGGAGGTTGAGCGCGATCTGGCGGATCGCGCGTTCGTCCGCCCAGACGCGCGGCAGGTCGGGCGCGATCGTCACGGACAAGGCGATTCCCTTGGCGCGCGCGCGCATCGCCACCAGCGTTTCGCTATCCTCGACCACATGGCCGAGATTGACCGGCTCCTCGCGCAGATCATGNNCCCGGCCGGCCTCGACGCGAGACAGATCGAGGATTTCGTTGATCAGATTCAACAGGTGCTCGCCAGAGGCGTGAATGTCGGCGGCGTAGTCTCGATAGGCGCGCACCGTGTGGGCGCCGAATAGCTCGCCTTTCATCACCTCCGAAAAGCCGAGAATGGCGTTGAGCGGCGTGCGCAGTTCATGGCTCATCGTCGCTAGAAACTGCGATTTGGCGACGTTGGCCTGTTCGGCGCGGCGACGCGCGTCGTCGGATTCGGCGTTGGCGCGCTCAAGCTCGGCGATCAGCGCGTCCTTGCGGCGACGGAAGACAAGCCCCTCGATCGCTCCGGCGCGCAGGCTCTGCGCCGCGGCGGCGAAGCCCGCCAGCCCCAGCAGCGTCGCAAGGCCTGGCGCGGCGGCGCGCGCCGAGCCGGCGAGAGCCGCGTCCAACGCCCAGGCCGCCGCCAGCGGCGCGAGCGCGCCGGCGAGCGCGCGCGGCGCGACCATCGCCGACATCGTCGCCACCCCGCCCCAGGCGAGCGTGGCGGCGAGCGGCAGGAGATNCGCCGAGCGCCGGCCGGAACAGGGCATCGCGCCCCATGCCAGACTCAACGCGACGTCCGTCGCTATGAAGCGACGACGCCAGCTCGCGATGGCGTCGGGTTCGGCGGGATCGGCGAGGAAGGCGGCGCCGACCCAGGCCGAGGCGGCCAGCGCCGCCAGCGCCGAAACCGTCCAGGCGAGCGCGGCGCTCCACGGCGCGGCGAAGGCGATCAAAGCGCCTGCGGCGAAGGTCAGCGCCAGCGAAACGAAGAGAACCCGGCGGCGAGCCTCCGCCACCTCCACCCAACGGTCGATCTCATCCTGCCAGGGCGGAGCGTTCAGCGATCGACGTCCGCTCGCGCGCCCATGCGCGCGCGCACCGCGCAGGCGCCGGGCGTCCTGGCGTCGGCGGCGCGCGTCGGCGTCGACCCCGGCGCCGCGTTCGATCATTTCGGCGGTGATTTCGCTCATGTCACGCGGCGCGGGCCGTCCGTCCTGCCCAGGCCGCTACGCCGGCCCGTCGCCAGCTTGACCGGGAACAGTTAACGAGAGACTGCCTAGAAACGAACAAGTCTCCCAGTTTCGAAACAGGAGCGGCCGGCGCGTGCGGACCCTCATCATGGCCATCGTCTTCGCGGCGCTGACGGCGCTGGCGGCCGCGTTGACGTGGTGGAACGAAAAGCGCGTGGAGGGCATGGGCCAAGCCATCGACGGGGATTCGATTCGGCTGGCGGGCGAGGAATACCGGTTGAAAGGCATCGACGCGCCGGAATTCGACCAGATTTGCGACAAGGAAGGGCGCGCCTGGCGTTGCGGCGAGACGGCGCGGATCGTGTTGGCGCGCGAATTGGCGCGCGGTCCGTTGCTGTGCCGCTCAAGCGAACGCGACCGTTACGGGCGCCGCCTGGCGATCTGCACGGTCGCGGGCATGGGCTGAACGGATACATGGTGCGCGCCGGCGCCGCGGTCGCTTACGGCGCCTACGAGCGCGAGGAGGCGGAAGCGCGCGACGCCCGGCGCGGGGTGTGGTCGTCGCGCTTCGACCGGCCGCAGGATTGGCGCGCGGCGCATCCTCATCCGCATGCGCGGCCGCAGGCCGAGCGCGGGTCTTCGGCGCCGGCTTCCGCAACGCCCGCCCCCGCGCCGCCGCTGCCTCCGGCGCGCCCGGCGCCCTGAGCGCGCCGGCGACGAAACGCGGCGGACTTGCGTCGGCGCGCGTGCGCGCCATGCTGACCGGACCGCACGCTGACCGGAGATGTCGCGCGATGATGCTCTATGACACCCGCACCGCTCCCAATCCACGCCGCGTGCGCATCTATCTGGCCGAAAAGGCGATCAGCGTGCCCACGACTCAGGTCGACCTCGGCAAGCTGGAGCACAAGACCGACTTCTTCCGAGCCCTCAACCCGAACGTGCAGACGCCCGTGCTGGTTCTCGAAGACGGATTCGCGCTTTCGGAGACCGTCGCGATCTGCCGGTATTTCGAGGCTGCATCCTTCCCCGCCGCTGTTTGGAACCGGAGCCCGCGGCAAAGCCGTCGTCGAGATGTGGCAGCGGCGCGTCGAATTCGGATTGCTGCTGGCGGTGCAATTCGTGTTTCGTCACACCCACCCGGCGATGTCGAGGCTCGAAAGCCCGCAGGTGAAGGAGTTCGCCGAGGTGTATCGCCCGCGCGTCTTCTCTTTTCTGGAGATGCTCGACGGCGAACTCGCCAAGCGCGCCTATGTGGCGGGCGCGACCTTCTCGATCGCCGACATCACCGCTTTCGTCGCGGTGGAGTTCATGCGTCCGGCCAAGCTCGCCGCGCCCGAAAGCTTGAAGCATCTCGCGCGTTGGCGCGCGGAGGTGGCGGCGCGTCCCAGCGCATCGGCCTGACGGAGTTGGGCGCGCTGCGCAGCGAAGGGGATTTCGACGCGCTGGCGCGCCGGGCGCGGGCGTGCCGGATTTGTCGCGACGCGCCCGTGGGCGCGCCGTTGCCGCACGAACCCAGGCCGACGCTGCATCTGCGCCCGACGGCGCGGATTCTCGTCGCCAGCCAGGCGCCCGGCACGCGGGTGCACGCCAGCGGCTTGCCCTTCGACGACGCCTCCGGCGACCGGCTGCGCGGCTGGATGGGCGTCGAGCGCGACCATTTTTACGACACGCGGATTTTCGGCTTCCTGCCGATGGGTCTGTGCTTTCCCGGACATGACGCGAAAGGCGGCGATTTGCCGCCCCGGCGCGAATGCGCGCCGGCGTGGCGGGAGGGGCTGTTCGGCGGGCTGACGCAGCTACGGTGCATCCTGCTGGTCGGGCGCTACGCGCAGGATTGGCATCTGGCGCGGGCCGGCCTGCCGGCTTCCGCCGAGCGGCTCGGCGACCGGCTGCGGCGCTGGCGCGAGATCTACGAAACGACGACGCCCCGGCTGATCGTGACCCCGCACCCGTCCTGGCGCAATAGCGGCTGGCTGAAGCGGGAGCCCTGGTTCGAGCGCGACGTCGTGCCCGTCATCCGCGCGGAAGTCGCGGATGCGTTAGGACAATTACAGTTCAGGACGGGTTCAGATAGCCTGCCCTAAGCCAGCCTCGGGCGGGCTGAGCGGAAAGGTGACGTCATGAGCACGTTCGGCTCCTTCAAGCGCTTGCCGGGATTCGCGGCGTCGCGCCGGCGTTGTTTGCTCCTCGTCGCGGCGATGCTCGCGGCCGGTCCCGCGTTGGCGGAACGGAGGCTCGCCCTGGTGATCGGCGAAGGCGCCTACCCCGACGCGCCGCTCGTGACCGCCGCCAACGACGCCGGCCTCATCGCCGAATCGCTTCGGACGGCCGGCTTCGAGGTCACCGGCCTGCGCGACGCCGATCAGGCGACGCTGCGCCAGGCGCTGCGCGACTTCGCGGTAGCGACGGGCGACGCGGGGGCCGATTGCGTCGCTTTCGTCTATTACGCGNNGGGCGCGCTGCAACTCGACGGCGAAAACTATCTCGCGCCCGTCGACGCGCGCATCCGCCGCGACGTCGACGTGCCGATCGAGGGGTTGCGGCTTTCCGACTTCACCCGGGCGCTCGCCTCCGCGCCGGCCAANGGGCGCTTTCTCGTCATCGACGGCGCACGCGCCAACCCCTTCCCGAAAGAGGGCCAGCCGATCGCAAGCGGTCTGGCGCTGGTCGATCCCGATCCAGGGTCGCTGGCGGCCTTCAACACGGCGCCCGGCGTCGTCGCGCCGGCGGAGACGGGCCCCTATGGCGTCTATGCGACGGCGCTGGCGGCGGCGCTGCGCGAGGGCGGGCTTACGCCGGACGCGATGTTCCAGCGGGTGCGCCTGCGCGTCGTGGAGGAAACGAAAGGCGCGCAAACCCCTTGGCACGCGACGGCGATCTCCGTCGCCTTCACGTTGCTCGACCGCGCTCCCGACGCGCCCGCGCCGCCGCCCTTGCCCTCGGAGACGGCCGGCGGCGCCGCCACGCCCGCGCAGGCCTTCGCCGTGGCGGTGCAGCGCGACACCATTCCGGCCTATCAGGAATTCATCGACGCCCATCCGCAGGATCCGATGAGCAAGCGCGCCCGCGCGATGCTGGCGGCGCGGCGCGAAGCGACGATCTGGCGACGCACCGTGTCGACGGACACGCCTGCGGCGTGCTGGACCTATCTCCAGCGCTACAAAAGNGGCCCGCACGCCGCCGACGCGCGTCGCAGGCTGGCGCGGCTGTCGGCGCAGCAGGAGCCGCCGCCCACCTATGACGTCGTGGATTTCGAGGACGCGCCGCCGCCGCCGCCCGAAGAAGTCGTCTACATCGACGAAAGCCCCGTCCCCTCGTTCGAGATGATCGATGCGCCGCCGCCGCGGGCGTTCATGGCCTACGAGCCCGACTATTGGGCGCCCCGCCCCGCCCCCGCCGCCGCAATACGAACAGCCGGGCATGCTCCCGCTGCCGGTCCTGGCGCCTCTGGCCGCCGGAGCGCTGCTGCCGAGCCTCATTCGTCCTGCGCCGCCGGTGGCGAATTTCGCGACGCGACCGGGCGCGGGGCTGCGACCGGACGGTCGTGCGCGCCCCGCAGGACTTCCGGCCGCGCCGCTCGCCGGCGCCGGTCCCTCCCGCTCCCGGAGGCGGTTTGCCATCGCCGCTTCCCGGCGTGACCCTGTCGCAACCCACTCAAGGCGTCGGGCCGAACGCGGCGGGCGGAGCGGCTCTCCCTGTTCCGCCGACGCCCACGAGTCCGCCGACCACAACCGTAGCCCCGGCGCCCGGAGCGAAACCGCCGGCGGCGGGCCAGACCGGGCTGCCGAACCCGACGAGTCCGCCGACGCCAGCCGTAGCCCCTGCGCCCGGAGCGAAACCGTCGGCGGCGGGCCAGACCGGGCTGCCGAACCCGACGAGTCCGCCGACGCCAGCCGTAGCCCCTGCGCCCGGAGCGAAACCGCCGGCGGCGGGCCCAGCTGTCCTGCCGACGCCGACAAATCCGCCGACGCCAGCCGTAGCCCCGGCGCCCGGAGCGAAACCGCCGGCAACGGGCCCAACTGTCCTGCCGGCGCCGACAAGTCCGCCGACGCCGGCCCTAACCCCGGCGCCCGGAGCGAAACCGTCGGCGGCGGGCCCAGCTGTCCTGCCGACGCCAACGAGTCCGCCGACCACAACCGTAGCCCCGGCGCCCGGAGCGAAACCGCCGGCGGCGGGCCAGACCGGACTGCCGAACCCGACGAGTCCGCCAGCCTCCGGGGCGCCCCGCGCCTGGCGCTCAGTCGCGACCGCCTGCGACGCTTCAGTCGCCGGGACCAGGGCGTCCGACGTCGCTCCCAGCGGCGCAATCGCCTCGTCCGGCGTCGCCGCCCGCGGCGCAGCCGGCTCGGCCGACGCCGCCGGCTGTCGTCGCCCGTCCGCCGCGGCCCGTTCCGGCTGCGTCCGCTCCGCGTTCCGCCCCTGCGGCGGCGCGGCCAGCCCGCCGCGACCTATCCCAGCGGCGGCGAGACCCGCCGCCGCGACCGGCGCCGCCCGTCGCGCGGCCCGCGCCGTCGCCGCCGCGCCCGGTCGTTCAGCCATCCAGGCCCGCGCCGCCCGTCGCGCGGCCCGCGCCGCCGCCGCCGCGCCCGGTCGTTCAGCCGCCCAGGCCCGCGCCGCCCGTCGCACGACCCGCGCCGCCGCCGCCGCGCCCGGTCGTTCAGCCGCCCAGGCCCGCGCCGCCGCCGCCATGCGGACGGCCCGGCTTGCCTCCTTGTCGTCGCTAGCGCTTCTCGCCGCCGGCGAACCGCTTGGCGGCCGAGGATGACGCTTCGATGCGCAAGCGCGCCGAGCATCTCCGACCGCAACGGATCGGAGAGCGCGTTCGACGGCCCCGCTGGCGCGGGGCGCCGGTCCGTCAGGCCGCGAGACTGCGCGAGAGCGGAGGGGTCGAACGCCGGCGCGTTCGACCCTCCGCCCGCGTTTTCCGCTCTCAGCGGTTGAGGCGGGCGATCAGGCTGGAGGTGTCCCAGCGGCCTCCGCCCATAGCCTGGACCTCGGCGTAGAACTGATCGACCAAAGCGGCGACCGGCAATTGCGCGCCGTTGCGGCGGGCCTCGTCGAGAACGATGCCGAGATCCTTGCGCATCCAGTCGACGGCGAAGCCGAAATCGAATTTGCCTTCGGCCATCGCCTTGTGGCGGTTCTCCATCTGCCAGCTTTGCGCGGCGCCCTTGGAGATCACCTCGATCACCGCGTTGGGGTCGAGCCCGGCGCGCATGGCGAAATGCACCCNCTCAGCGAGACCCTGCACCAGGCCGGCGATGCAGAGCCGATTGACCATTTTTGTGAGCTGTCCGCAGCCCGAGGCGCCCATCAGGCGGCAGGAGCGCGCGAAGCACTGGATCACCGGCTCGGCGCGCGCGTAGGCGGCCGCGTCGCCGCCGCACATCACGGTCAGCACGCCGTTCTGCGCGCCCGCCTGACCGCCGGAGACCGGCGCGTCGATGAAGGCCACGCCCTGCGCGGCCGCGGCGGCGGCGAGTTCGCGCGCGACGTCGGCGGAGGCGGTGGTGTGGTCGACGAAGACCGCGCCCTTGGCCATGCCGGCGAAGGCTCCGTCCGGGCCGAGCGTCACGCCGCGCAGATCGTCGTCGTTGCCGACGCAGCAGAAGACGAACTCGGCGCCCTGCGCGGCCTCGCGCGGCGTCGCGGCGGCGGCGCCCTCATGCGCTTTCGTCCAATCCTGCGCTTTGGCGAAGGTGCGGTTGTAGACGGTGACCGCGTGACCCTTGGCGGCGAGATGGCCGGCCATCGGCGCGCCCATCACGCCCAGCCCCAGAAATGCGACCTTCGCCATGCCGGCGGCTCCTTCGATGCGTTGCGTCGCGATGCGTCGCGTCAACGCCTCGCTCGGGCGCAAGGCATCCATATTCGCCGCGCGGGGGCAAGCGGGGCGTCGCTTTAAACGCCCTCGAAAGCCATTCGCACGTCATCTCGCGCGAAATTCGGTCGCGCCCGAAGGATTTTGCCGCCGTCGCCTATCCCGGCGCCCGAAGAGCGCGACGAGAGCCGAACGCCGGCGTTGAGCGTCGCTGAGGCCGGCGGGGCGGGCGCGCAAAGCCCTCGCGCGCTGGGTCTGTGACGAGGCGGCGACACCGAAGCGATCGACAGGGACCCTGCGGGTTCGCGGCGGATTCGACGGAATTTCGGCGCAGGCGCCTGGCCGCACGCCGGCGCGAACGCTCCTCACCGCGCTTCGACGCCATCGTCATGGCGGCGGGGCCTGATCGCAGCGCGGGAGGGCGCGGGGAGGTTGCGCGGCGGAGGTCGGCGACGACCGCCAGAGCGCCTTCACAAAATTTTGTAGGGAAAATATTTCGAGCTGATTTTCGCGAAGCTGCCGTCAGAGACCATGTCGGCGAGCGCTTTGTCGAAGGCGGCGCGCAGGGCCGCGTCGCTCTTGCGGAAGGCCATCGCGAAGCCCTCGCCGAGATAGTCGGAATCGCGAGGGGCGTCGCGCAACAGGCGGCAACAATGGCCTTCCTTGCGCTTTTCGAGGAAGTCCGTCGCGGCGTCCTTGCGGGCCAGAACGAAATCGACGCGATCGGAGGCGAGATCCAGGATCGCCTCCTCCAGCGTGGCGTAGGGCTTGATCTCCGCGCCCGGAAAGCGGTCGCCCGCCCAGGAGGCTTGCGGCGTGTCGGCTTCGACGCCGATCGTCTTTCCCTTGAGAGCCTCGGCCGTCACCGCGGCCGGAACGTCGTCGTCGCGCTCGCCCATCAGCGTCAGCGGCATGCGCACATAGGGCTGGCCGAAATCGACCTCGGCGCGACGCTCGTCGGTCGGCTCCATCGCGGAGATGATGGCGTCATAGGTTCCCGCTTTCAGGCCAGGGATCATCTGGTCCCACTCCTGGCTGGAGAAGACGCAGGTCAATCTGGCGCGGGCGCACAGAGCGCGGCCGAGGTCGATCTCGAAGCCCTTCAGCTCGCCTCCGGCGTCCGCTCNGTTATAGGGAGGGCGCGCGCCCTCGGAGGCGATCCGCACGAGCGCCGGCAAGGGCTGAGCGAGGCGCGCGGAGGGCGGCGGCGTCGTCAGAAGCGGCGTCGGGCGGCCGGGACCGGGCGGCGTGGCGAGCGGCGGCGGCGCAAGCGGCTGGGCCAGCGCGTCGGCCGAAAACGGCGTCGCAGGCACGCCGCAGAAAAGGAGCAGAGCCGCGGCCGTCGTCGCCGCGACGGCGCGCGACAGGGCGCGCAAATGTGTGCGCCGAGCGCCGCGTCGCGCCGCGTTCCCGCCCCTTGCGTTCCGTCCCATGCGTCCCGTCCGCTGCGCGTTCTGGCTTCCTTGACCGGCCCGGAGGCGGCCTATATCGCGAAGACCGTCATCATCGCACAGGAGAGAGCCTTGGTCAGCCGCGAAGAGATCATGCGGGCGCTCGCCGTCGTCGTCGCGCCGGACGGAAAGCCGTTGCCGAATTCGCCCGCGCTCGCCGGCGTCACGACCAAGGACGACAAGGTTTACGCCGCCATCGTGGTCGATCCCTCGCAAGCGCAGGCCGCCGAAGCCACGCGGGCGCAGGCGGAAGCGGCTTTGCGGGCGCTTCCGGGCGTCGGATCGGCGCTGGTGACGCTGACCGCCGACCGGCCGGTGGTGTCCGGTCCGGGCTCGCGGCCGGCGCCGGCCCCTGTCGCCAAAGCGGGCAGCCCGTTGCCTGACGTGCGGCATGTGATCGCAGTCGCTTCCGGCAAGGGCGGCGTCGGCAAGTCGACGACCGCCGCGAACCTCGCTTTGGGCCTGGCCGCTCTCGGCCTGAGGGTCGGCGTGCTCGACGCCGACATTTACGGTCCTTCCATGCCGCGCCTGTTCGGCGCGCAGGGACGCCCGCAGCTCGGATACGGGCAGAAACTCGTGCCGCTCGAAGCCTACGGCGTCAAGCTGATGTCGATCGGCTTCCTGGTCGACGAGAGTCAGGCCATGATCTGGCGCGGGCCGATGGTGATGTCGGCGATCACCCAAATGCTGAAAGAGGTCGGCTGGGGCGAACTCGACGTGCTCGTCGTCGACATGCCGCCGGGCACCGGCGACGCGCAGCTGACGATGGCGCAAACCGTGCCGCTGTCGGGCGCCGTGATCGTTTCGACGCCGCAGGATCTCNNGCTGATCGACGCGCGGCGTGGCGTGACGATGTTCGAGAAGACCAGCATTCCGATTCTCGGAATCATCGAGAACATGAGCTACTTCCTGTGCCCGCATTGCGGCGGGCGTTCGGACGTGTTCGCGCATGGCGGGGCGCGGCGCGAGGCCGAGAAGCTCGGCGCGCCCTTCCTGGGCGAAGTGCCTCTGGTGATGGCGATCCGCGAGACCTCCGACGCCGGACGACCAATCACGGCGACGGACCCCGACGGGCCGCACGCCAGAATTTACAAGGACATCGCGCGTCAGGTCTGGACCCGCCTCGAAGGCGACGCCCGCAAGGCGCCGAAGATCGTCGTCGAATGACGCATGCGCGCGCCGGCCGGGCGCAGCCGGGCCGTCTCGCCATCGCCGCGATTTCACGTTACGAAGTCTCATCCGCCGCCGCCGCCTCGACGCGGGAGCACGGAACCAGAGAGAGGGAGCGAATCCATATGACGATGAAACGCCGCCAGTTCATGCAGGCCGCCGGCGTCGCCGCCGCCTCGACCGCCCTCGCCGCGCCCGCCATCGCGCAATCGGCNCCNGAGGTGAAATGGCGCATGACGTCGAGCTTCCCCAAGACGCTCGACACGATTTACGGCGGCGGCGAGATGGTCGCCAAATATTGCTCCGAGATGACGGACGGCAAGTTCCAGATCCAGGTGTTCGCCGCGGGCGAGCTGGTGCCGGGCCTTCAGGCGCTCGACGCGACGTCGAACGGCACCGTCGAGGCCTCCCATACCGTCTCGTATTACTATGTCGGCAAGGACCCGACCTTCGCCGTCGCAGCCTCGGTGCCGTTCGGCCTCAACTGCCGCATGCAGAATTCGTGGATGTATCAGAACGGCGGCATCGAGCTGTTCAACGAGTTTTACAAGGGCTTCGGCGTCGTCGGCTTCCCCGCGGGCAACACCGGCACCCAGATGGGCGGCTGGTTCCGCAAGGAGATCAAGACGACCGCCGACCTTCAGGGCCTGAAGTTCCGCATCGGCGGCATCGCCGGGCAGGTGCTCCAGAAGCTCGGCGTCGTGCCGCAGCAGATCGCCGGCGGCGACATCTATCCGGCGCTCGAAAAGGGCACCATCGACGGCGCTGAGTGGGTCGGCCCCTATGACGACGAGAAGCTCGGCTTCCAGAAGGTGGCGCCGTTCTACTACTATCCCGGCTGGTGGGAAGGCGGACCGACCGTGCACGCCTTCTTCAACGCCGANAAATACAACGCGCTGCCGAAGACCTATCAGAACATTCTGCAAAACGCCTGCGCGCTGGCCAACCAGTGGATGGTGGCGCGCTACGACGTGCAGAACGTGCCGGCGCTCAAGCGCCTCGTCCAGAACGGCGCGCAGCTGCGCCCGTTCCCGGCTGAGGTGATGGAGTCCTGCGTCAAGGCCACCAACGAGCTTTGGAGCGAGCTGTCGGCCAAGAACCCGGCGTTCAAGAAGGCCATCGACGCGATGATCGCTCATCGCAACGAGCAATATCTGTGGTGGCAGGTGGCGGAAGCGACCTTCGACAACTTCATGATCCGCCAGCGCGCCAAGGGCTGACCCCTGCTCCTCAAGCGAAGAAAACCCGGCCTTTCGGCCGGGTTTTTGTTTGACGACCTCCAGACGCCTGCGGCCGGACATGCCTGCGTTTCGGCGCCTGCATGACCGGGGCAAGGATTCGTTGACGGTCCGCGCCGCAGAAGACGTCGAAAGGCGACGCCGCGAGCCGGCGCGCACGCATCCTTCGCGCGACGAGGACCACGACATGCAGAACGCCACGGCCAAAGACGCCTCTCGCGGGCCCGACACGCTGCGCCCTGCGGCGCGCGCGATGTTGGCGGCGGCGGCGGCGATCGCGGTGGCCGCCGCCTTCGTCGCGACGGCGGCCGTGGCGCATGACGTCGCCGCGCAGGCGACGCTTTTTCACCACGTCGCTAGATGCGATCGCGGCGAAACGAATTTCTTACGCCTGCGCGCGATGCTGCGGCACGCCAGGATTTCCTCTCCCGAGACACGCCATGACCACCCTCGCCCGCGCCGCCCTCACCCGCCTCGACGTCAAGGAAGTGGCGTTCTCCGTCGCGCTGATCGGCGCGGCGGCCACGGTCGTCGCGGCGTCTATTTCGACCCTGATCATCTAAGCGCTCGACTTCGCGGGCGCCCCGGCGCATCTGCCGAGCGTGACCAAGACCGACGATTCGACCGCGCTCCTCCTCCGCCTCGCACGCGACCTCGCCCAGTGCGTTCGCTTCTATTCGCGCCTGCCGCTGCCTCGCCTNCCCTTTGAGCGCGAGGCNTTTTCTTTGCCCGATTTCGGCCGGATGCCGCAGGTCCTTCCAGTCGCGGCGCTGATCGTCGCCGCGCCGGCGGCGGCGGTTCTGGCCGCCGGCGCGGCGCTGGGCCTGCCGGGCCTGGGCAGCGCGACCCTGTGCCTGGCGGCCAACGCGCTGGTCACCGGCGCCTTTCACGAGGACGGGCTCGCCGACGTCGCCGATGGGTTCGGCGGCGGCGCGACGCGCGAACGCAAGCTGGAGATCATGAAGGACAGCCGCGTCGGCACGTTCGGCGCCAGCGCGGTCGTCTTCTCTTTTCTGTCCCGCGCGGCGGCGCTGGCGGGGGCGCTCGACCTCTATGGCGCGGGCGGAGCGGTCGCGGCCTGGCTGATCGCGGCGACCTTGGCGCGCCTTTTCGGGCTCGCGCCGCTGGCGGCGCTGGTTCCGGCGCGCCTCGACGGCGTGGCCGCCGCGGCGCAGACGCCCTCGCCCGGCGCGCTGGCGCGCGGAACGCTGCTCGGATTGGCGCTGGCCGCCGCGCTCTGCTCGGCGGGCGGCGTGTCGGCGGCCGCGCTGACGATCGGAATCGGNGCCGCCGGCGCGGTCACGGCGCTGTTGACGCGCGCCTCCGCGCGCCAAATCGGAGGGCAGACAGGCGACGTGGCCGGCGGCGCCGAGCAACTGGCCGAGATCGCGATTCTGACCGCCTTCGCCGCCTCCGCCCTTCAGTAGCCTGCGAGGCTGGCGAAAAAGCGCAGCGAGACGAGCAGCAGGAAAACGCCGAAGGCGGTCTCCAATCTGCGTTTCGACATTCTGTGCGCCAAACGCGCGCCCACAGGAGCCAGCCAGAGGCTGGTCGGCGCCACGAGCGAGAAGGCGAGCAGCGAGACATAGCCGATCGACAGCGGCGGCAAACGGTCCATTTGCGGCCAGCCGGCGTANNTCGCGCCGAGCGCGCCGGGAATCGAAATCAACACGCCCAGACCGGCCGAGGTGGCGATCGCCTGGTGGATCGGGCGCCCGCNAAAGGACATGAAGATATTGGAGAGCTGACCGCCGCCGATGCCCATCAGCGTCGAAAGGACGCCGATGACGAAGCCATATATGCGCATCGAAAGGCTCCCGACCGTCAGCTCGCCTGGGAGGCGCCACGATTCGGCGCCGAACAGCAGGCGAATCGCGCTGACGAAGGCGACGCAGGCGAAAACGCCCTTGAACAGACCGGCGGGAGCGTAGCGGGCGACGAGCGAGCCCGCGAGCACGCCAAGCACCACGGGCGCCGCCCAGGCCTTGACGATGGAGGTGTCCGCCGCGCCCTTCGCGCGGTGCGCGTTGTAGGACCGGATCGAGGTCGGAATGATGATGGCGAGCGAGGTGCCGACGCACAGCGGCATCTTGATATCCTCGGGAACGCCGAGGAAGCCGAAGCACCAGTAGAGCACAGGAACGATCACGGCGCCGCCGCCGACGCCGAAGACGCCGGCCAGCAGCCCGGTCGCCGCCCCCGCCGCCAGAAGCGCGAGGGCGAGAAGGCCGATCTGGGAAAGCGATTGCGACATCATGGCGAGGTCCTGTGGGCGGGGCGCGAAGGCTCAAGCATATCCGCGCTCGCGCCACCACGAAAAACCGTCATGTTCGGTCAATTCGCGAGACTACGCTGCGGCGCGTCGTCGTCGCGAGCGTCAATGTTCCACGGCCGCCGATTTTTGGCTGCGCGCACGCCGCAGACGAGGACTGTTCCATGCCCGCTTTCCCGTCCGTCTTTTCATCGCTTTCGCCGCCGCCGCGGCGGGCGGCGCAGGCCCCGCCCTCGCCGCCGGCGCGCATGCGCAAGGCGCGTCGGCGCCCGCAACCGGTCCAGACGCGCGACTACACGGTACGAAGCCGCCAAGACGGCGCTGGCGCCTGCGCGCCGGTGGCGATCGTCTCGCGCGGGCTCGGAGCCGGCCANGACCCCATGCGCTCGCTGGCGACGGCGCTGACGCAGGACGGCTGGCGCGTCGTCGTGATGCGCCACCCCGAGGCGGCGCGCTCCGTCTTCGAAGGCCGGTTGGTGCGCTCCGGCCGGTTGCAGCCCAAGACCGGAGACGAGGCCGACCCTGTCAGCCTGAGGCGGCGCGCCGAAGCGATCGACGGCGCGGTCGAATTGGCGCGCAAGCCCTGCGATCCGCCGTTCATGGCGCTGATCGGCCATGCGGTCGGGGCCACGACCACTTTGATCGAGGCCGGCGCGAAGCCGCGTTTTCCGACGCCGGCGAAAGACCGGTTCGACGCCTATGTCGCGCTGTCGCCGGCGGGACCGGCCGGCGGCGTGTTCACGAAGGAGTCCTGGAGCGCCATCGCCAAGCCGACGATGGTCGTCACCGGCACGCGCGATCTGCGCGCGCGCGGCGGCTGGCGTCCGCGCACGGCCGCCTTCGAGGGGATGCCGCCCGGCGGCAAGCGGCTCGCCATCGTGCAAGGCGCCACGCATATCGCGCTTGGCGGGATCGGTTCCCCGGCGGTCAGGCTCAAGGTCGCCAAAATCGTCGTCGATTTTCTCGATGACGTGCGACGCGGCGACATGAAGGCCGATCCGGTGGCGGGCGTCGAGTTCAAGGAGAAATGAGGCGCGCGCCGCGTCCGCGCCTCACGCCTCGCTCATGCGCCACGCCTCGCCCTGCGCCTCGACTCGCATAAAGCCGTCGATGTGGCCGCCCGAGACGATCCAGCCGCGGCGCGCCGCAGGTCNGAGCGCGCCGCGCCGGGTGCGTCCGGCGCGCGGCGGGTCGATGTCATAGACGAAGCCGAGATCGGGGTCGGCGGGCTGCAAGGCGGCCGCGTGCAGCGCGTCGCCCATCAGAAACAACGCGCCGGGCCCGGCGGTCTCGCCCCGCCCGATCACAAATCCCGCATGGCCCGGCGTGTGGCCCGGCAACGTCATCATCACCAGATCGTCGATNNCGGCTCGGCCCCGGGGNNAAAGCGATCGGAGCGCGTCGCCATAAACAGCGGTCAGTTTGGCGGCGACGGCGAAGGCGCCGGCGCGGTTGGCCGGCGTCGCCGCCCTCGCCCGAGAATCGGTGAAAAAGGCGAGATCGTCGGCGGGCGCGAAGATCTCGGCGTTCGGAAAGAATCGCGCCTCGCCGTCCAGCAAACCCAGCGCGTGATCGCCATGCAGATGGGTCAGCAGCACGCGACGCACGTCGCAGGGCGCGACGCCGAGCGCGGCGAGCATCGCGCGGGCTTGACCATAAGCGGGTCCCCAGGCCTCGCCGGCGCCGGCGTCGATCAATGTCAGCCCGCCAGGTCCGCTCAAAAGGAAAAGATTGACGGGGACGTCGATCGTCGGTTTGCCCCAACGCCGCGCGACCTCGACGGCGCGGTCGGGCGTCGTCACATGCGCGAGATCGGCGACAGGAGCGCGATAGACGCCGTCGACGACGCGCGTGACCTGATAGGGGCCAAAACGGCGGGACTGCGTCATGCGCGCCAACTCCTTCCCGGCCCCGTTCAACGCTTCTCGACCTTCGCCATCGTCGCCTGCATGACCGCGACGGGCGCCTCGCCGGCGCCGGTCACGGCGTAGACCTCGCCCTGGCAGACGGTGAGCGTCTTGCCCGGGCGCAGGACGCGGCCGCGTGCGATCANGCTTTCGCCGAGCGCGGGTTTGAGGAAATTGATCTTGAACTCGACGCTGACCACCTCGCTGTCGGCGGGCATGGTGGTGAAGGCCGCGTAGCCGCAGGCCGAGTCGAGAATCATCGCGACCACGCCGCCGTGAACGAACTCCTGCTGCTGGCGAATATGCGCCCCGGCCGGCAATTCGATTTCGGCTTCGCNCGCCCCAAGCCGCGTCATGGCGGCGCCGACGGTCGTCATCGCAGTTTGGGCGGCGAAGGACTCACGCACTTTCGCCTCGATCGCGGGGTCAAGCGGCTTAGGCTGCATGCTGATCCTCCGCGAAAGAGACGAAAGCGAGCGCCTCGCGCAGGACCTCCAGCCCCGCGCCGCGACGCGTCGCATGGGCGGAGAGATGCTGACGCCAACGCCGCGCGCCGGGGCGGCCTTGAAACAGGCCCAGCATGTGGCGCGTGATGTCGGACAGCCGCGCTCCGGCGACGAGCTGCGCCGCGATATAGGGCTCCAGCGAAACCAGGGCGGCGCGCGCGTCGGCATGCGGGGCGGGCGCGTCGAAAAGCAGCGGATCGACCTGCAACAGCAGCCCGGGCGGTGNATAGGCGGCGCGGCCGACCATCACCCCGTCGAAGGCCGGCCCGTCGGCGTCGGGCGAAAGCGCCGACTGAACGGCGGCGATGGTTTCGAAACCGCCGTTGACGGCGACGGGAAGGCGCGACGAGGCGCGCTTGAGCGCGCGAACCAGAGGATAGTCGAGCGGGGGCACGTCGCGGTTCTCGCGCGGCGACAGCCNCTTGAGCCAGGCCTTGCGCGCGTGGACGACGAGCGCGTCGACGCCGGCGGCGCGCACCGCCTCCGCCAAAGCGAACAGCGCCTCGCGAGGCTCTTGATCGTCGACGCCGATACGGCACTTGACGGTGACGGGAACTTTCACCGCCGCCTTCATCGCGGCGACGCATTCGCCGACCANGCCAGGCTCCTTCATCAGGCAGGCGCCGAAAGCCCCGTTCTGAACGCGATCCGAGGGGCAGCCGCAATTGAGATTGATCTCGGCATACCNCCATTCCTCGCCCATCGCGGCGCAGCGCGCGAGATCGGCCGGAGACGATCCGCCGGTTTGGAGGGCGACGGGGCCCTCATGCGCGCCGAAATCGAGATGGCGGGCGCGGTCGCCGTGGATCAAGGCGCCCGTCGTCACCATCTCGCTGTACAGCAGCGCATGGCGCGTCAGCGCGCGATGGAACGTGCGGCAATGGCGGTCCGTCCAGTCGAGCATCGGCGCGACGCTGAAGCGCCATCGGGTGGTTGACGTCGTCATCGCGCCGTTCTGGACGAGCCCGCGCGTCGCCGCAAGCAGGGTTGGGAACTACAGGGCGGGTTGTGTGTTTAAAGACCGAACGCAACTCTCACAGGAGACCCCATGAGCGATCTCGTCGCCATCGTATCCGTCCGCCGCGCAGGCCGAAGCCATGCGCGAAAAATTCTCGGCCTTCAGCGCGAATATCTGATCGAGCTGGGCGACGCTGTGGTCGCCGAAAAGACGCCGGACGGCAACGTCAAGCTCAACCAGCTCATCAATCTTACGGCGGCGGGCGCGGCGGGCGGCTCCATCTGGGGCGCCTTGATCGGCATGATTTTTCTTAACCCGCTGGTGGGCGCCGTGGTCGGCGCCGGCGCGGGCGCTTTGTCGGGAAAATTGTCGGATTACGGCATCGAGGACAAATTCATGAAGGAGATCGCGAGCGCGGCTGCCGGGCGACGCCGTTCTCTTTCTGCTGATCCGCAAGATGACGGCCGATCGCGTGCTGGAGGCGGTGAAAGGAACCGGAGGCGTCGTGCTTCGCACCTCGTTCGATCAGGCCCAGGAACAGCGCCTGCGCGACGCGCTCGCAGCGCCGTCGGTGGTCACCCCGCAGGTTTCGTCGCCAGCGGCGTGACGGGGTCGTCGATCGCCCGTCCTGCGCGACGGGCGGGACGGTCCGCCTTGAGACAGCGAGGGCTCCCTCGGGGTTGCGCGCGCGCGCGGCTAATGTCCGGCGCCGAGGCGCGGCGACGAACGAAGAGGATGGGCGTGGCGACTTCGCAGCAGGAGGGGCCGCCTCGCCGCGACGGCGGGGCGCGCTGTTTCGCGACGTCGTCGAGGCGCGGCGTCGGTCGCTGTCGCAGGATCGCGCGCTGATCGCGGTGGCGCTGGCCACCAGCGTCGCTTTCCTCTACGTGCTGCGCCCCTTCGTCAGCCCGGTTTTGTGGGGCTTCGGCCTCGCGGTCGTGTTTCATCCGGTGTTCGCGCTTTTGATGGCCCGTCTGCGCCTTGGACGCGGCGTCGCGTCGCTGGCCACGGTCGGGCTGATCCTTTTCCTCATCGTGCTGCCCGTCATCGGCCTGGCCGTCACGTTGACGCGCGAGGCGGAGCCTTTGATTGTGGAGTTCAAGGCGGGCGCTCCGAACGTTTTGCGCTGGCTGACGACGACGCTGCGCGATCTGCCCGGATGGGCGCAATCGATCCTCAATACGTTCGGCATCGTCGACCTCGAAGGCGTGCGCGAGCGGCTCGCGGAGCTGATCACGCCGAACACCCTTTGGCTGGCGACTGGAGCGGTGACGCTCAGTCAGGGCGTGCTGAACGTCTTCGTGGTCGCGCTGCTGGCGCTCTATCTCGCCTTTTATTTCTTGCGCGACGCGGATTGGCTATGGGAGCGCATCCAGCGCGCGATCCCGTTGCGCGCCCGCGACGCGGTGACGCTGCGCGACGACTTCGTCTCGGTGACGCGCGCCACGATCCGCGGCGGCACTTTCGTCGCTGTGCTGGAAGGCGTGATCGGCGGCCTCGGCTTTTGGGCGGCGGGCCTGCCCTCTCCGATTCTGTGNGGGGCGATGATGGCCGCGACGTCTTTCGTTCCGATCGTCGGCACGGCGCTGATCTGNGCGCCGGCGGCTGTGTATCTGGCGCTGGCGGGCAAGATCGCGCCGATGATCGTGGTGCTGGCGGCCGGCGGGGTGATCGTCTTTTGCGACAATTTCGTCCGGCCGATGGTGGTGGGCAAGGACGCGGGGATTCCCGACTATCTGGTGTTGTTCTCGACGCTGGGCGGCATCGCCGCGTTCGGCTTCAACGGGATCATCGTGGGGCCGATGGCGGCGGCGATGTTCGTGAGCGCCTGGAAGGCGACCGCCGAGCGCGGATCGGGACAGGCCGTCGCCGAAGGATCGCCCGGCGACGGCCTCGCCTGACCGCGGCGAGGGTGCGATGGGACGAACGAGCGCCTTCTTCCCCTGCCCGACGCGCTTCTCGACGAGGACAGCAACGAGATCCTTGGCCGGGCGCAGCGTTCCTGCGCGACGTTGTCGCGCAATCTTGGCCGCAGGCTTCCGCTTCGACGTCGCCTGCGCGTGCAGGTGGGATTCGACCCGTCGACGGAGCCAAACGGTTTCGCCACCATCGCGGGCGACGCCTACGTCGCGTCGCTGCATGTCGGCTTCGGCCTTTGGGCGATGCAGGTCTCCTCGAACATGATCGCCTATGCTGAGAAAGATCCGCCTGCTCCCCGACGTGGGGGCCGCGAAATATGAGGCGGCGACGGATTTTTCGACGCCGTCCAGGTCTATCATCGCCACCGTTCGCGGCTCGACGACGATCAAAGGCAGGTTCACTTCGAACTGTGCAACGTGCTGACGACGGCGGTGTGGGCGCATGAGATGGCGCATGTGCTGCGCGGCCATCTCGACGCTTTGGCCGCAAGATCCAAAGTCGGATCGCCCCGGCTTTGGGACGTTCCGGCGACGCGCGAATCCGACGACGTCGCGTTCAGGCGCTGCCTCGAATATGACGCCGACAGCTGGGCGGATTCCTGATGGCGGACTTATGCCTGCGTCGCCCGGCCTATTTCGAGTGGCTCGGCGCGCGCACGCCGCTCGACAACCTCGCCTTCTGCACCTTCGGCTATGCGGTGATTTGCGCCCATTGGCGCGCGCGGGACGCCGAACGTGGATGGCGCTCGCTCGCCTATCCCGACGCGCTGACGCGCCTGGCGATCTTCCTGCAAGGAATGGCGCAGCGCGGCGAAGGTCGATGGGGCGAGGCCTCGTTCACGCGTAGCGTCGGCGCGGCGATGCGGTGGATGGCAGGCGCGGCGCATGTCTTTCCGCAGCTCGCGGCGATTTACGATTTCATCGAAGACAATCACAATCGCGACATTCGACACGACGCAAGCGCCGTGCTGACCGATTTTCACGCGGTTCGCGACATCATCGACGCTTATAGCATCATTCATACGGGCGGCTGAACGGACGGCGAGAGAATGGACCATATCCCCACCATCGTCATCGGCGCGGGCGTCGTCGGGCTCGCGGTCGCCCGTGAGTTGGCGCGCTCCGGTCGCGAGCTGCTCGCGCTCGAAGCCAACGAATCCTTCGGCATGGAGACGTCCGCGCGAAACTCCGAAGTGATCCATGCGGGGATTTATTATCCGACCGGATCGCTGATGGCGCGAATGTGCGTGGAAGGCCGCCAGGCGCTTTACGCCTTCTGCGACAGTCACGGCGTCGCCTACAATAAATGCGGCAAGCTGCTGGTCGCGACGGACGCCGCCGAGGTGGCGACGCTGGAGGGCATTCGCGCGCGCGCGGCCGCCAACGGCGCGCCGCTGACGGCGCTTTCTCGCGAAGAGGCGTTGGCGATGGAGCCCGCGCTCGCCTGCGCCGGAGCGCTGTGGTCGCCCGAGACNGGGGTGATCGACTCGCATGGCTACATGCTGGCGCTGAAAGGCGACGCGGAGGCGGCCGGCGCGATGTTCGCGTTTCATGCGCCCGTGGAGCGGATCGCCGCGGAAGGAGGCCGCTTCGTCGTGACGGTCGGCGGGGCGGACCCCATGACGCTGTCCTGCGACGAACTCGTCAACGCGGCCGGGCATGGAGCGCCGGGGCTGGCGAAAGCCATGACAGGCTATGACGGCGCGCTCGCGCCCCGCGCCTTTCTCGCCAAAGGGAGCTATTTCACGCTCGCCGGACGCTCGCCGTTCTCGCGGCTGATCTANCCCGTGCCGCAGCCGGGCGGGCTCGGCGTGCATCTGACGCTTGATCTCGGCGGACAAGCGAAATTCGGCCCGGACGTCGAATGGATCGATCGCGTCGACTACGCCGTCGATTCCGCGCGCGGGGCGCGCTTNTACGAGGCGATCCGGCGCTATTGGCCAGCCCTTCCCGATGGAGCCTTGCAGCCGGGCTATGCGGGCATCCGCCCGAAGATCGCTCCGCCCGAGGCCGGCACGCAGGATTTTGTGGCGCAGGGCCCAGCCGAGCACCGGCTGGCGGGGCTGGTGCATCTGTTCGGCGTCGAGTCGCCGGGCCTGACCGCGTCGCTGGCCCTGGCCGCGCATGTGCGCGGCCTGCTGGAGGCGCGTCCCGCGCCCGATGAACGCGCTTCAGCGCGCGCCAAGCGGCGCGTCAGCGCGACGCGTAAGGCGGCTTGGGAATGGCGATATGGGCGGCGCGAAGCGCCGACGACCAGCTTTCGCGAAGATTGTGGAAATATTCGTCCCGTTCGTCGATCCGGCGCTCGATCTCGGCGGTCTGAACGTCACGGCGCTGGACGAGAATGTCGATCGGAAGACCGACGCCGAGATTGGAGCGCATGGTCGAGTCCATCGAGATCAAGCCGATCTTCAACGCGTCGTGGGNCTCCGTCTCGTAACTCACCGCGCGGTCTAGAATCGGCTTGCCGTATTTGTGTTCGCCGATTTGCAAGAAGGGCGCGTCCGGCGTGCATTCGACGAAATTGCCGGCGCCGTAGACCATGAAGAGGCGCATGCGGTCGCCCCTGATCTGGCCGCCGATGAGCAGGGTGATCTTGAACGCGACGCCGGCGCGCTCCAGCGCCTCCCNCTCGACGTCGAACGTCTTGCGAATGCAGCGGCCGAGCAGCTGCGCGGCGCGAAACATGGTCGGCGCGGTGCTGATCGTCTCGATCTCTTTGGTCTCGGGGTTTTCGAGGCCTTCGCTCGCCAGGTTGAGCACGCTCTGGGTGATCGAAAGATTGCCAGAGCTCATGATCGTGATGAGCCGTTCTGCGGGGCTCGAAAAGACATGCAGCTTGCGGTAGGTCGAGATGTCGTCGAGGCCCGCGTTGGTGCGCGTGTCGGCGATCATCACAAGGCCTTCGCGCACCAATATGCCGCAACAATACGTCATCATCCCACCATCTTCGCTCGCGCCGACCCGCGCCGCGTCGCGCTTCGACGCGACGTCGCTTTAGCGCGCGCCCTTCGGAGAGACAAGACGACGCCTGGCTAGTGGGAACCGGGCTGGTGGTCGTTGCGCTGCAACACCGAGATCGGCTCGATGGCGTCGCCGGCGAACGTCGCCATGCTCTGGCGCATCACGCGCAGAGGCTCCGCGCCGAGCGCGTCAAGCCCCACCGCGCAGCGCAGATGACCGCCGGCCGGGCAGACGTCGAGCGCGGCGTCGAAGCCGATCCAGCCATAGCCTTCGAGATAGGCCTCCGCCCACGCATGTTCCGCGCCCGGCGCGTCGACCGCGAGACCGTCGACATAACGGGCGGGCACGCCAAGATGACGCGCCGCGGCGACGACGATATGGGCAAAATCGCGCCCGCAGCCCAGGCCAGCCGCGAAAGCCTGCGGCGCNNCCGAGGCGCGGCGGTTCGGAGGGTCGAACCGGATCGCCTCGTGCGTCGCCTTCATCAGCGCGTGCATTTGCGCCAGCGGGCCGTCCGCGCCGCGAACGGCCTTCTCGGCGAAGGCGCGAAGACCGGCGTCCGCCATCGCGAGCTGCGCCTCGCGCAAATACAATTCGGGCGGAAACCGCTCGGGCGCGCCGCGCACGAAACCGGCGACGTCGTCAAGCTGCACTTCGCCGGTGGCGACGACGACCAGACGGTCAATTTCGCCCTGCGTCTCGAAACTATGCAAAANATTGCCGAACGCATCCTCCCAGACGCGCAGGCCGCAATCGGCCGAGANGCCGACGTTCCAGTCTCCGACGACCTGCCCGTCATGATCGCGCGGGGTGACGCGCAATTGTCCGATCAGATTTTTCGCCGCCGGGTCGAACCGGCAATTCCATTCTCGACGAACGCGAAACCGCATGACCCCGCCTCACATCAGATATTGCTCGGCGATGCGCGCGCCGATGCGGTTGTTTTCGTCGATGAACTCGGTGATGAATTCGTGCAGGCCGCCCTGGAAAATCTGCTCGATGCGCGCCTGCTGCAATCGCGTGTGGAGCTGGCGGGCCTGACGTTGGGCCAGGCCCTGCCGGCCATAGGCCTTGCCCAGCTGGTCGAGAAAGGTCGCGATGGTCTCGTAGCAGCCGATCAGCGAACGCGGCAGCCCGGNACGCAGGATGAGCAAATCGGCAACGAGCCAGGGTTTGACGCTTTCGCGGTAAACCCAATGATAGGCGGTGACGGCGGAGACGGCGCGCAACACCGACGTCCACTGATAGTAATCGAGCGAGCCGCCGACGCGCTCGTCCTGCGGCAGAAGCACATGATACTTCACATCCAGGATGCGCGCCGTGTTGTCCGCGCGCTCGATGTTGAGGCCAAGACGGGAGAAAANATAGGTGTCCTTGCGCAACATGGTGCGGTAGGCGGACCCCTCGAACATCAACGCGACGCGCTTCACGTGATCGAGAAATTGCGTCAGCGTCTCCGGGTCGAGCGGGCCGTCATGATGGCGCTCGTCGAATTTGCGCAGGTCAAGCCAGCCAGCGTTCACCGCGTCCCACGCCTCGGTCGTCAACGCCGTGCGCACCGCGCGGGCGTTGGTGCGCGCCATTTCGAGGCAGTTGCGGATCGAAGAGGGGTTGCGCTCGTCGTAGGTGAGAAACTCGACGATGGCGTCGTCGGTCGGCTCCAGCTCCAGCGCATGGAACGACTCGTGCGCGCCTGACGAAATCAGCGCGCTTTTCCATTCAGTCATCTGGCCGTCCGGACGCGGCAGCGACGCCATGCGGCGCGTCACCTCGACGACACGGGCGAGATAGTCGGCGCGCTCGACGTAGCGGGCGAGCCAGTAAAGATTGTCGGCGGTTCGCGAAAGCATGGATCGGTCCGAAACTCGCAGGGTTGCGATGGTGGCGACGTGGGGCGTTCAGCCGAACGACTGGGATTGCGTCATGCCTCCCAGCGTTTGCGTCTGGCCGTCCTGCGATTGCGTCTGCGCGGCGCCGACGTCGTCGAGCACCCAGGTGTCCTTGGTGCCGCCGCCCTGGCTGGAGTTGACCACCAGCGAACCTTCCTTCATCGCGACGCGGGTGAGCCCGCCGGGCACGACGCGAACGCCGTCGGCCCCGCTGAGCACATAGGGCCGCAAATCGACATGGCGCGGGCGCACGCCTTCGTCGAAGGAGGTCGGCGCGGTCGACAGCGACAGCGTCGGCTGGGCGATGAAGTTGGCGGGGTCGCGTTCAAGCTTGCCGCGGAAGGTTTCAATCATCTCCTTCGTGGCGTGCGGACCGACGAGCATGCCGTAGCCGCCCGATCCGTTGACCTCCTTCACGACCAGCTCGGAGAGATGTTCGAGCACATATTTCAACGCGTCCGGCTCCCGGCAGCGCCAGGTCGGAACGTTTTTGAGGATCGGCTCCTGCCCGAGATAGAAGCGAATGATCTCGGGCATATAGGTGTAAATCGCCTTGTCGTCGGAGACGCCGGTGCCGACCGCGTTGGCGAGAGTGACGTTGCCTGTCTGATAGGCCCGCACAAGGCCGGGCACGCCCAGCATCGAATCGGGCCGGAAGGCGAGCGGGTCGATGAAATCGTCGTCGATGCGGCGATAGATCACGTCGACGCGGCGCGGGCCTTCGGTCGTGCGCATATACACGACGTCGTCGCGCACGAAGAGATCGCGCCCTTCCACAAGCTCGACGCCGAGCTTATCGGCGAGGAATGAATGTTCGTAGTAGGCGGAATTGAAAATGCCGGGCGTCAGAAGCACAGCCGTCGGATCGCCGGCGGCGGAACGCGGAGCGACCGAGCGCAGGGTGGCCAGCAGCGCGTCGGGGTAGTTCTCAACCGGCGCGACGCGGTGGGTGGCGAACAATTCGGGAAAGAGCCGGATCATCGCTTCGCGATTCTCCAGCATGTAGGACACGCCGGATGGCGTGCGGGCGTTGTCTTCGAGAACGTAGAAATCCTTGTCGTCGACGCGGATGACGTCGATGCCGGCGATATGCACATAGACGTCGCGGGGGGCGCACCCCGCCATTTCAGGGCGGTAGCCGGGATTGCGATAGACGAGATCCGACGGCACGACGCCGGCGCGGACGATCTCGCCGGCTCCGTAAACGTCGCCGAGAAAGGCGTTCAGCGCCTTCACGCGCTGGATAAGACCCGTCTCCAGATGGCTCCACTCGGCGCGCGAGAGAATGCGCGGGAGAATGTCGAAGGGGATCAGGCGCTCGGTGGATTCCTTGTCGCCGTAAACGGCGAAGGTGATGCCGATGCGCCGGAACAAAACCTCCGCCTGCTGGCGACGAGAGGCGAGAAGTTCGGGCGGCGTGGCGTCGAGCCAGGATTTCAAACGCCGATAAGCCTCACGAACAGCCTCAGACGGGCCCATTTCGTCAAAACATGCGCTCGCCACGCCGCGCCCCCGATGTCATGCGCAGACGCGGCGGCCGAGCGACCGGCGGTCTGCGCGCCTATGCTACGCGCATAGGCGCCGATTTCGGAAGCGTATTCTATGCGGCATGGGCGCCTCAAACGAAGGCGCCGCGCCCGATCCGCAGGCGGGCGCGCGGGCGGAAGACTTCGCGCGGGCGAAAGACTTAACGTCCGCGCGTCAGCCGTTTTGATGGCGGGCGATAAACTGGCGGAAGCGTTCG
Source organism: Rhodoblastus sp. (assembly GCA_013693735.1). Classification (GTDB taxonomy): domain Bacteria; phylum Pseudomonadota; class Alphaproteobacteria; order Rhizobiales; family Beijerinckiaceae. The sequence goes on from CP059255.1 coordinate 3,115,275, forward strand.
CCGCCTCCGGCGCCGAACAGTTCGGAAGGCGGGCCGTCGTCGGCGATCTCGCCCTTGTCGAGAAACAGCACGCGGCTCGAAACGTCGCGCGCGAAGCCCATTTCGTGCGTCACCACAAGCATGGTGCGGCCTTCCTCGGCGATCGCGCGCATGACGCGCAGCACCTCGCCCACGAGTTCGGGATCGAGCGCGGAGGTGGGCTCGTCGAACAGCATCACCTTGGGCTTCATCGCCAAAGCGCGGGCGATGGCGGCGCGCTGCTGCTGGCCGCCGGAAAGGTGGCTCGGATAGTAATTGGCGCGCGCGGCGATGCCGACCTTTTCGAGAATGGCCATCGCCTCGTCGCGCACCTCCGAGGCCGGTCGCTTCTGGACGTGGACGGNGGCCTCCATGACGTTCTCAAGGACCGTCATATGCGACCACAGGTTGAAGCTCTGGAACACCATCGCCAGACCGGTGCGGATGCGGTCGATCTGGGCTGCGTCGGCGGGTTCGTTGGTCCCGTCGCGGCGCTGGCGCAGCCGGATCGTCTCGCCGGCGACGATCACCTCGCCGGAGGTGGGCACCTCCAGCATGTTGACGCAGCGCAGAAGCGTCGATTTGCCGGAGCCCGACGCGCCGAGGATCGAGATGACGTCGCCGTCATAGGCGTCGAGGCTGACGCCCTTGAGCACCTCAAGCGCGCCGAAGCTCTTGCGCAGGTTTCGGACGCTGACGGCGGGAACGGGCGCGTTCATGCGAGGGCCTTCATGCGTGCGTCCTCATGGGACGGAGATNNGCGGCGTCAGTCTGTGCTCAAGCAACAGGAACAGGCGCGACAGCAGGAAATTGATCGCGAGGTAGACGGCGCCCGCGCAAATGAACACCTCGACGGCCCGGAAGGTCTGCGAATTGATCTTCTGGGCGATGCCGGTGATCTCCATCAGCGTGATGATCGAGGCGAGCGCGGTGGCGCGCACCATCAGGATCGCCTCGGTGGCGTAGGAAGGCAGCGCCTGGCGCAGGGCGATCGGCAGGATGACACGGCGATAGAGCAGCGCGCCCGACATGCCGCAGGCGCGCGCCGCCTCCACCTGACCGCTCGGCACGGCCTGCAAGCCGCCGCGCAAAATCTCCGCCGTGTAAGCGGCCGTGTTGAGCGACAGCGCCAGCACCGCGCAATAATAAGGCTCGCGCAGGAAGGGCCACAGGAAGGACTGGCGGATCGCCGGGAACTGCGACAGGCCGTAATAGATCAGGAACATCTGCACGAGCAGCGGCGTGCCGCGGAAGACGAAGACGAAGGCGCGCGCCAGCGCCGAGACGGGGCGCAGATGAGACTGGCCCATCATCGCCAGCACCAGCGCGAAGGCGCCGCCGAACAAAAGCGACAGCGCCGTGAGNNCCAAGGTCATCGGAACGCCGCCAAGCAGGCGCTGGATGGTGTCGAGATAAAACGGCGTCTGATCTGCGACCCAGGAAACGAAAGCCTGCTCCATCACGGCCTCCTGACGCCGCGCATGGCGCGGTTCTCGGCGGCGTTGAACGCCCAGGTCGAGAGGCTCGTGAGCACGAGATAGAGCGCGCCCGCGGCCACGTAGAAAACGAAGGGCTGGCGCGTCGAGCCCGCAGCCACCTGCGAGGCGCGCAGCAATTCGGTGAGGCCGGTCACCGAAATCAAGGCCGACTCCTTCAGCGCGAGCTGCCAGACGTTGCCAAGCCCGGGAATGGCGAAACGCAAAACCTGCCGCAACACGATGCGGTGAAACAACGTCCAACCCGACATGCCGACCGAGCGCGCCGCCTCAAGCTCGCCCCTGGGGATCGCCAGATAGGCGCCGCGGAAAACCTCCGCCTGATAAGCGCCCGAGACGACGCCGACCGCGAGCGCGCCTGTGAAGAAAGCGTTGATGCCGAAGAAGCCCTCGCCGCCCATCATGCGATAGAGGCTCGACAGCACCTGACTGCCGCCGAAATACAGCAGGTAGATGACCAGAAGGTCGGGAACGCCGCGCAACACGGTTGTGTAAACGTCGCCGATCCCGCGGGCGATCACGCCGCCCGTCAGTTTGGCCCGCGCGACGACGGCGCCGAAGACGCCGCCGAAGAGAAAGGCGAGCAGCGTCACGGCGAGCGTCGTCAAGGTGGCGATAAGAAGATCGCCNNCCCAGCCGCCTTCGCCGAAGCCGAGCAGGGTCCAGGCGCCCAGGTCCATTCTCAGGCGTCCGACATGCGCGCCGGCGGCCGTGCGCCAGCTATGGTGAGGGAGAGCGCGCTCATTGCGGGGTGACGTCGAAGCCGAACCATTTGGTCGACAGCGCCTTGATCGTCCCGTCCGCCATAGCGGCCTTGATCGCCTCGTCGAACGAGGCCTTCAGCGCGGCGTCGGATTTGCGCAGGCCGACGGCGACGCCATCGCCCAGCACGCCGCCGGTGAAGGTCGCGCCGGCCACGGTATAGTCCTTGTAGTCGGGCTTTTTCAGCGTGTCGTGAATGTAGGAGAGCGNCGCGAAGGTCGCGTCGAGACGGCCGGCGGCGAGGTCGAGATCGTGCTGCTCGGTGGTCTTGTATTCGCGGACGCTGGAGCCATCCTTGAAATATTTGTCGAGGAAGGCGGAGTTGGTCGTCGAGCCCTGAGCGCCGAGCGTCTTTCCTTTCAGCGCCGCCTTAAGCGCCTCGACAGCCTTGAGGCCTTCGGCCTCCTGCGTCTTCAGCGAGTAGGACGCGCCCGTTCCCGGCAGGCTGGCGAGCGAGCCGGATTTCAACACCATGAAGCCGTTCGGCGTCGCGCCATAGGCTTCGGAGAAGGCGATGGTCTCCTTGCGCTTCTCGGTGATGTTCATGCCCGCCATGATGGCGTCGAACTTGCCGGCCTGAAGCGCCGGGATCATGCCGTCCCAATCCGTCGCGACGATCTTGCACTCGACCTTCATGCGCTTGCACAAATCGTTGGCGAGATCGATCTCGTAGCCCGTCAGCTTTCCGTCGGGCTGCATGATGTTCCAGGGCGCGTAGGCGCCTTCGGACGCGATCGTGACGGTCTTGGTCTGGGCGACGGCGGCGCCGGCCAAAGCGGCGAGCGCGACCGCCGCGCCGGCGAGGTTGCGGAGCAACGACATGACATCCCCTGTCGCAAGGCGGGCGCAGCCGCGTTTTGGCGGCCCTCACCCGTGCGTGCAGCGAAATTGCCCCGCGCGCGGCCGCGCAAGCTCAAATCGTCACAAAGGCGCCGAAAGAACGACACGAAAGCTCGTCCGCCAGGTTTCGCCGGGCGCAAGAAAGCGAATCTCCTCGCCGGCCTCCAGCTCGGGGCGGGAGGCGAGGCGATTGGTGATCGGCTCGATCGAAAACACGTTGAGCCCCGGCTCCGTGCGTCGCCAGCTTTGGAGAAAGGGCAGCGCCGCGGCGTCATAGTCGATCTCCACGGCGACCAGCGGCGCNNGGTCAGCCGCGCGGCGGCGCGACCTTCCAAAGCAAGCGACGGCGCGCAATCGACATGACGCGCGGGTTCGGCGCCCAGCGCGGTCAGGGCGCCCGCGCCACGCGCCGTCGGAGCCGCGCCGCTCGAAGCGGGAGCCGTCGGCGACCGCGGGCCAGCCGAAATTGAAATGATAGAGCGCCATCAGCGGCGCGGGCGCGAAGCCGATGTTTGTGACGGCGTCCGTGATCTCGATGGTCGCGCCGCCCAGCGGCGCCGCGATGGTCCGGCGCAGCTCGTAGGACGGCCCGTCGAGAATGAATTGCGTGACGCGGCCCTCGACGCGCACCGCCGCCCCGCCCTCGCGCGCCACGACGCCGGCGTTGACCTCGTCGGCGGGCGTGAAGGGTATCGAGCCGTGCAGCGGATGGTTGGCGTCGAGAAAACCCGGCGGGCGCGGGCGCGGCGCCGGCAGGCGCGCATGTTCGAAGCCGCAGGTCGTCATCAGGCCGGCGAGGCCGCGCTCCATCGGCGAGCCGCCATGCTCGGGCACGCCGGCCAGAAAGGGCGAGCGGTAGCCGTTGGGGCCGATCCACGCGACCGGCACGCCGCGAAAGCGGGCCTGCCCGATGTCCAGCGTGCGGTCGGGCAGAACGTCGAAGGCGAGGCCGCCGCCGGTCTCGACCTCGATCAGCCGCTGCCCCTGCCCTGNCCCGTCGTCGAGCGTGACGCGGCGGGCATAGGCGAATTGCGCGAGATCGCCGAGGCGGGCGCGCAAGGCGGCGGGGTCGACAGGTTCGCTCAAAAATTTCGCCACGTTCGTTCGCTCCACGCCTTGCGCGCGGTGTGCCACGCGCCCCGGCGATTGCCAAGGCGGCGACGAACGGGGCCGCATTCGTGGCGGCGGATCAGCGGCGAGGCGGCGATCGCGGATCGCAGACGTCGGGCGGGCTGTCCGGGGAGACGGTGGCCGCCCAATGGTCGTAGCGCGACCTCGCGTAGCGCGATTGCGGGTCACGATCTTGCGTCAACAGGTCGCGACGGCCGAGGCGCAGCAGGGCGATGTAGGCGACCTTATGCACCTCGCTTCTGCGCCCGGTTTCGGCGAGCCGCGCGGCGATCGTGTCGGCGGCGCTTGCAGCCGGCGGCCCGATGCGACACAGCGCGTAGATCGCCGAGGCGTCCCGGCTTCGCCGCTGTTCATATGCAAGGCGCTCCAGCGTCGGCAGCGCAGCGACGCCGAGATCGGCGAGGCGTTCGACCAATCGTCGATCGACATTATGCCTCGTCGTTTCGCGCGCGAGGTCGAGAGCGGCGAGGATCGGCGCGCCGAGCTTGCGAAAGGCGTCCTGCGGCAGCGCGGCGATCAGCATCTCCAGACTCGTTATCTGGGAATTGTCGCGACGCGGCTCAGCCATGCGCCGGCGCAGCGCCTCGACCAGNNCCCGGCGCGCGCCTGGCGTAAAGCCCGGGTTTTCGATCAGACTGTCTGTGCGGAAAGCGCCCGTCTGCTCGCGGTCGTCCCTCAGAACCCTGTCGAGCACGCTGAGCGACTCTCGCTCGCGGGNCGTGGACGATGCGGTCGAAGCCGGGGTCGGGCAAAGCGGCGACTTTGTCGCTACGGCTTGAGGCGCGCGCGCCAGCCCCAGCGTGTCGGCGACGAGCGATACGGCGTCGCGGCCGAGCGCGCGCATCGGTTCCCGATCGAACTCCGCGAAACAGTTCCACCTCATCGCGAGGTCTTCGGGAAAGCAGCCGATCTTCATCAGCGGCCNACCAGCCAACGGCGCCGCGGCGGCGGTCTGCACGGCGACGGCGGCGCCGGTTTGCGCGTCATGCAACGAGCGCGTGTCGATCGTATAATCGAGCAGCGCCGAGCTTGCGTGGCGCGTGGTCGCCGACAGCGTAACCACCGGCAGCACGGGATCTTGCGGCATGTCGATCTGGCACATGCCGCGCACCGGCTTCCGCTTCTCCCCGGCCTCACCCTCGAAGAGGCTGAAGACACGAATGTAGGCCGCTTCGTAGCGTTGGTCGGACCGCAACCGACCACACACATCGCCCGCGCCGAGGCGCGTGGCGATATGCCTCGCCATCGTCAAACCAGGATTGGGCTCATAGGCCGCAGGCAGGTCGAACGCCTGCGTCAGNNCCGAAGACAGGCTTTCGACGATGTCACCACGCTCGATGACCAAGGCCTGCCGGGTCGGATCGAAGGGAAGCCGTTTGCCGGCGTTGAACGCCTCGACTTGCGCGGCGAGCACGTCGGCCTCGTGGTGGCTTCGCCATGTGAGGATTCCATAACCGCCAAACCAAAGAATTGGGCCAAGCAGCCAGGCTGCGCTCAGCACGCCGGCGAAGGCCTCACGCGCCATCGCGAGAAAACCAAGATTGATCAGAACGGTCACCCAGCACGGGGCGCCTGCGTATAAAANATAACCGTTCGTCGCAGGAAACACCTGCAACGCCGCCCACAGAGCGGCCGCGCCAAAAACGAAACGAAAGCGGGTAAGCACCCAATCTCTTCATGCCGCGACGCTACGCGAATTCTCTTTTTCTATAATAATAAAACGCCCTTTCGCGAGGCGAAAGGGCGCGCATGACAAGATATGACTGCAATTCTTACTTCGGCGTCAGGTCGAAGCCGAAATACTTTTCTGACATCTTTTTCACCGTGCCGTCGGCGACGGCGGCGGCGATCGCCGTGTCGAAGGCCGCCTTCAGCCNCGCATCGTCCTTGCGCAGGCCGACGCCGACGCCGCGACCGAGCACGCCGCCGGTGAAGTAGGTTCCGGCCTGCACGAAGTCTTTGGTCGCCTCTTTCTTCATGTCGTCGGCGGTGCGGCGATTCAGGAAGTTGGCGTCGACGCGGCCGGCCTGAAGATCCAGGTCGTGCTGCTCGACGGTCTTGTATTCGCGCGTCTCGACGACGCCCTTGAAATATTTGTCGATGAAGTTGGCGTTGGTGGTGGAGGACTGCACGCCGACCGTCTTACCCTTGAGCAGCGGCTTCATCGCGTCGATCGCCTTCTGCGCGCCTTCCGGGTCCTTTGTGACGTTGATCACGGTTCCGGTTCCCGGTAGGGCGGCGAGCGGGCTTCCCTTCATCGTCTCGAAGCCGTTCGGGCCGTTGGCGTAGGCGATCGAGAAGTTGATCTTCTTCTCGCGCTCCTCGGTGATCGACATGCCGGCGAGAATGCCGTCGAACTTGCCGGCCTGAAGCGCAGGGATCATGCCGTCCCAATCCTGCGCGACGAATTTGCACTCGATCTTCATGCGCGCGCACAGATCGGCGGCGAGATCGATCTCGAAGCCGACGATCTTGCCGGAGGCGTCGGTCATGTTCCACGGCGCATAGGCGCCTTCGGTGGCCAGCGTGATCGACTTCTTCAGCTCCGCCGACGCAGGCGAGGCGACCAGAAGGGCGGCCGCGGCGAGCGCGGCGAGAGATGTGAGACGCATTCGATCCTCCTTATCCAGACCGCTGCGCGGCCTCATTCTTGGTTCTTGTTTCCTCCGACCGACGCGCGGGCGCGCAGGCAGGCGGGGCATAGGCAATCGGCCGGCGCGCCGGGCTCGCCGTCGCGGGGAAGCGGCATGCGATAAGGCTCGCGCGCGCCAACACGGCCCGTCGAGCGTGCAGTCGAACGCCTCGCCGCATCGTTCACACACGAGGCGACGGCGACGCGCGCCCTGCGGCGCGGCGGCGACGACGGGGCTTTGCTCCGACATTCCCACTCCGATCACAGAGGCGCGAGATTACACGCTCGACGGCCGGCGTCGAGGGCGGCGGCGATCAAGGGCGCGGCGCGCCGGCGAAAGCGCCGAGGATGGCCGCGGCGAAGAGCGCGGCGTCGTGCAGAGCGAGCTGCGCGCGCGAGGGCCGTCCGGATTGATGCAGCCATTGCGTCGCAGCGGCCGTCGTCCAGGCCCAGCCGACGGCGACGAGGATCAGGGCGGCGACGAAGGGAAGATAGCTGTCGGCGCCGCCCGTCAGCCATTTCGCGAGAGCCATCAGCGCCAGGCCGGCGGCGGCCATCGCAGGCGCTCCGACCAGGCCCGCGAGCCAGGGCACCAGAATGGCGGGCGCATACATCGCGACGACGTGCCAGGCCACGGCGCCGGTCGCCGCGGCGGCCGAGACGCCGCAGCCCATCATCGCGGAGGGCGCGCCGATCATGATGGCGGTCATCGCGAACCAGGCGAGCGCGCCGAGCCCCGTCGGAGCCGCGAGGGCCGTCCACGTCACGGGCCGCTCGGCGCGCAGAGCGCGTTCGGTGGCGACGGCGGCGCCGGTCGGCGCGGCCCAGGCGAGCGCCATCACGCCGACCTGCGCCAGCGCGGCGGCGAGCGCGGCGCCGGCGTAAAGACGCTGCGGCGCAAGCTCGGCCGCGAAGGTCGCGAGCGCGGGTCCGACGAGGCCGGCGAAAGCTCCGGCGGCGAACACCGCCGCCATCGCGCGATTGGCGCCGGCGCGGGCGTCGAGGCCGACAAGGTGGCGATAGAACAGGCTGAAGCCCTGCGCGACGCCGAGCCAGAAGGCGCCAAGACACAGGGCCACGAAATGAGCGTTGGAGACCGCCCAGGCCATCACGAGGCCGCCGGCGACGCCGTGGCTGGCGCCAAGCGCGAAGGCCGCGCGTCGGCCGAACGCGCCTTCAAGGAACGACGCAGGAAAGGTCGCCACCGCCGCGCCGAGCAGAAGAGCGGCGTAAGGCGCCGTCGACCAGGCCGGGCTTGGCGCCAGCAACATGCCGGCGATGGGCAGGACGCCGATGGCGAGCGTCTGCGCCAGCACCGAAAGCGCGAAGCCAGCCATGACGGCGCCGAGAGCGGCCGGGGCGAGGCCGGAGGGCGCGAGGTCGCACTCTTCGTCCGGCGCCAGACCGGGAGGACAGAAACAGGCCAGACGCCCGGCGCGCGGCACCTCCTCCAGACGGTCGCTCATTTGCGCGCGTCCTCGTCGGCGGCGCGGGCCGGCAGGTCGTCGTCCGACAGAATACGGCGCGCCGAACCTTCCGGGTCTTCGAACTGGTTGGCGCGCATCGCCCAGAAAAAGGCCCCGAGGCCGATGAGGCCAATCCCGAGGGCCAAGGGAACGAGGATCACCAGAACGTTCATCCGCGCGCCTCCTTGGACGCCAGCGTCGGCGCGGCGGCCGCCGCAAGGACGCTCGCTTGCGGCGCTTCGCGGTCGGCCGCCAGCCGCGCGCGCAACGCGTTCAACGTGACGATGACGGAGGAGCCCGACATCGCCGCGGCGGCGAGCAAAGGCGTGAGCCGGCCGGACATCGCGAGCGGAACGGCGACGACGTTGTAGACGACCGCGATGGCGAGATTTTCGCGCATCAAGCGCATCGCTTTGCGCGACATCCGCGCCGCGGTCAGCACCGGCCCGAGCCGATCGCCGAGAAACACCGCGTCAGCCTGGGCGCGGGCGAGATCGACCGCCGCGATCGGGGAGAGCGAGGCGTGGGCGGCGGCGAGCGCAGGCGCGTCGTTGAGCCCGTCCCCCACCATCAGCGGGCGGCGGCCTCTGGCGCGCAGGTCGTCGATGAAGGCGATCTTGTCGGCGGGCTTCATGGCCGCGCGCCAATCGCCGACCCNCAGAGCCTGCGCCGCCTCCTCGACAGGCCGACGGGCGTCGCCGGACAGGATCACGACGTCGAAGCCGAGCGCGACGAGGCCGCGCAGCGTGGCGGCCGCGTCCACGCGCAGCGTCTGGCGGATGTGGAACACAGCCGTCTCGTCGCCGCGACGATAGGCGATGGCGGAGCGCGCCGACGCCTCGTCGCGCGCCGGCGGCAAACCGCAGAAATCGCGCGAGCCGAGGCGCGCCTCGACGCCGTCGATCATGGCGACGACGCCCCTTCCCGGCTCCTCGCGCGCCTCGTCATAGGGACGCCGGTCGGCGGCCTCGCGGGCGAGCGCCTGCGCCAACGGATGACGGCTCGACAAAGCCAGCCGCGCGGCCTCGGCCAGCATCCGCGGCGCGACGGCGGCGCGGTCGATCAAGACAGCGTCCGGCGTCGTCAGGGTGCCCGTCTTGTCGAAGACGATCACGTCGCATTCGGCGATGCGTTCGAGCGCGTCGCCGGCATGGAGCAGCACGCCGGCGCGAAACAGGGCACCGGACGCCACCACCTGCACGGCCGGCACGGCCAGGCCGAGCGCGCAGGGGCAGGTGATGATCAGAACGGAGATCGCGGTGACGATGGCGTCGTGGAGCGTCGCGCCGGCGATCCACCAACCGACCAGCGTGGCGAAGGCGGCGAGATGCACCATCGGCGCGTAACGTCTGGCGACGCGGTCGACGAGGCGCAGGGTGCGCGACTTGGCCTCGGCGGCGCGATTGAGCAGGCTCTCGATCTCGTCGATCAACGCATGGGCCGCCGCNNGCGTGACGCGCACGGTCAGCAAGCCCTCGCCGTTGAGGCCGCCGGCGTAAACGACGTCGCCCGCGCGCACCGGGCGCAACAGCGTCTCGCCGGTGATCAGGCCGTCGTCGAAGCTCGACGCGCCGCTCGCCACCACGCCGTCGGCTGGCGAGCGCTCGCCAGGCGATATCTGAACGACGTCGCCGGCGGCGAGCGCGGCGACCGGCACGGTGACGATCCGCCCGGCGTCGTCGAAGCGGCGGGCGGTCTCGCCCTTCAGCGCCGTCAGATTGCCGGCCTCGGCGCGCGTGCGCCGGCGCATCGCCTGTTCGAGATAGCGCCCCGCCAGCAGGAACATCAACAGCATCACCGCCGAATCGAAATAAGCGTGACGGGCGGAATGGGCGGTCTCGTAAACGGACATCAAGAGAGCGCCGAGAACGCCGATGGTGATCGGAACGTCCATGTTGAATTCGCCGCGCTTCAAAGCCGCCAAAGCGGAGCGGANAAAGGGCTGGCCGGCGTAGCCGACCGCCGGGATCGCGATCAACGCCGAAAGCCAATGAAAGAAATCGCGCGTCTCGCGCGCCATGTCGCTGGCCTCGCCGGCCCAGACCGACACCGAAAGCAGCATGATGTTCATCATCGCGAAGGCGGCGACGCCGAGACATTTCAGCAGCCATTGCGCATGACGCGCCTCCGCCTCCTCGCCGCGATCGACGCGGATGGGATGAGCGCGCACGCCGAAGCCTTCGAGCAGGCCAATCGCGGCCTGCGGATCNNGAAGCTTGTCGCGCCAACCCAGCGTCAGGCGACGACGGGTGAGATTGAGGCGCGCCTCGTCGAGGCCGGGCAGCGCGCGCAGGTCGCGTTCGATCTGGTTGATGGCGATGTCGCGCTCGCTTTCGAGCGCGAGGTCGATGCGCGCGACGCCGTCGCCGCGACGTTCGACGAACAGCGAATAGTCGACGCGCGCGCCAGGCGGCGAGATCGCCGGCGTCGGCGTGGGCTCGTCGGTCGGGCGCATCGAGACGACCTCAGCCGCCGAACAGTTGCAGGCGGTTGCGCGAGAAGAACACCTGTTTTCCGCCCTCCTTGAATTCCGTCAGCAAATTGTAGACGCCGGGAGGCAACTCGGCGACGCCGACATATTCTCCCGTCGCGCGCTCGCGCAGCGCGATCTTGACGTCGCGGCGGGCGTCGGCGGGATGCGAGAAGGTCGCCTCCGCGACGAGCCCGACAGCTCGCGCCCGCCCTTGTCGCGGGCGCGAACCGTCAGCGTCGCCCTTCCGTCCACGAGCGGGAGATCTGCTCCGAAATCGTCCAACCGCGTTCGGCCTGATCGCGCGCGGCGGCGATCTTCTCGCCATATTTCGAGCCCTCGCGGAAGGATTCCGTGGTGACGAGGCCGCCGAACGTCTTGGCGGCCTGTCGCCACATGAACAGATCGACGGTGACGAAGGTCACGATGAAGGCCACGAAGATCGCCACCACCTTGCGGGCGGTGAGCGGCGAGCCGCCGGGGACGTAGTCGCCGCCCGCAGCGGGATTTTCCGGATCATGCTGAAGGCTCATAAGGGTCCTCGCATTCGGCGCGGCGGTCGCGCCGCCGAGCTTGGAAGGATGGCGCCGTCGCCCACGCGGGCGACGACGAAGCGCGCAATCAAGGCCAGACCGCGACTCTCGAAGCGCCGCCATGCGCCGAGCCGGCGCGGGGCCCGCCTCCCTCAAACGGACGCCAGTCCCGCGCCTGCGCGGCGCCGGAGCGCCGCATGCTTCCGCGCGCCGACATCCGGCGGCGCGCGGCTTTCGTCCCTTGTCCCCAGGCCGACGGCTCGCGCCGACGCCAACCGTTCACGGCGCCACGAAGAAGTCAGAGTGCTCGGCGGACGCGCCGCCTGTCTNTTCGACGACGCGGAATTTGACAGGCGTCTGAGGCTGCAAATTCGCGTCGGCCGGCGCGGTGACGAAAACGCGCAATTGGCGCGTCTGGTCGGGACCGACGTCGATCACGGGATAGCCGTCCTGCTGGCCGTTGTCGCCGATCGTGGTGACCACGGCGCCCGGCAACCCCTCCAGCCGCAGCACGAAACTGCGCGGCTGCGAGCGCTTGTTGAGAATGTTGACCGTGTAGGCGTTGCGGATCTGCCCGTCGGAAAGGGCGACGAAACGCGGGTTGCGATCATGGATCGAGGCGACCCCAACATTGTTGCGCATGGCGAGGGCGGCCACCATGATCGCCGCGACGACGCCGATCAGAGCCAGATNATGAATCGTGCGCGCACGCACGAGATTGTAGATCTCCGGCTGGCCCTCGGCGCGGCGCTTGATGTTGATGTCGGTGTCATAGGCGATCAGATTGGGCGGATAGCCGACCTTGGCCATCACCGCGTTGCAGGCGTCGATGCACAGACCGCATTGAATGCAATCGATCTGAAGGCCCTTGCGGATGTCGACGCCCGTGGGGCAGACCGCGACGCATTGATCGCAATCCACGCAGTCGCCGGCGCGCTGGCCGACGGCGCGCGCCGCAGTCGCCTTTTTGACCGACATGCGCGGCTCGCCACGATCGCTGCGATAGGTGACGTTCAGCGCGTGCTCGTCCGTCAGAGCCGCCTGGATGCGCGGCCAGGGGCACATATAGACGCACACTTGTTCGCGCATCAGGCCGGCGAAGACGAACGTCGTCATCGTCAGGATGCCGATCCAGATATAGGCGATGGACGGCGCGGTGAAGGTGAGGAGTTGCTTCACAAGCGTCGGCGCGTCGGAGAAATAAAGCACCCACGCGCCGCCGGTCCACCACGCCACCATCAGCCACAAGAACCATTTGAGGCCGCGGCGGCCGATCCGTTCGGCTGTCCAGGGTTGCTTGTCGGCCTTGTAGTGTTCTCGGCGATCGCCCTCGCAGAAGCGCTCGATCGCCTGAAACAGATCCGTCCACACCGTCTGCCAGCACAGATAGCCGCACCAAACACGGCCCGCGACCGCGTTCATCAAAAACAGCGTGAAGGCGGCGATGATCAGCAGGCCGGTGAGGAAGTAAACCTCCTGCGGCCAGATCTCGATCGCGAAAANATACATGCGCCGGCCGGGCATGTCGATCATCACGGCCTGATCGGGCGCGTTGGGTCCGCGGTCCCATCGCACAAAAGGCAGAAAGTAATAAATGCCGAGCGTGACCGCCATGATCGCCCATTTGATCGAGCGGAAGCGGCCGGAGACGCTCTGAGGATAGATCTTGCGGCGCGCGACGTAGAGCTCTGTCTCGTCGGCGGCGACGGGCGCGGCTTCTGGCGCCGGTGCTGGGTGTCGGGCCGCTGCGCCGCGGCGGATCTTGCGGACGCATCGGAGGGAACGGTCGCGTCAGGCGTTTGCCCGGACGAGGGCGCACGGCCCTCCGGGGTCGGGTCCGCCTTTTCGGCGCCGAGGCTCATGACTTTTCCTTTCTTTCCAGGCGCACGTTCAAATCGCGCGACGGGCGTGTTTTGAACGGCGGCGCGGGCGAACGACATGTCCGCCCGCGCGCCATCGTCACAGGGTCATGCGGTCACTTCTGACCGCCGCCGAGAGTGTAGACATACACAGCCAGTGACTTGATCGTGGCGTCGTCAAGGCGACCCTTCCAGGTCGGCATCACGCCGCCGCGACCATGCGTCACGGCATATTCGATCGTGGCCTTGTCGGAACCGTAAAGCCAGATCTTGTCGGTCAGGTTCGGCGCGCCGAGATCCTGATTGCCCTTGGCGTCCTCGCCGTGGCAGGCGACGCAGTTCTCGGCGAACACGGCCTTGCCCTTCTCGGCGCCGGGCGTGTCCTTGAGGCCGGACAGCGAGCGAACATAATCGGCGACGTCGCTGATCTGCTGCTTGTTGAGGATCGGCGACGCCCCTTCGCCGAAGGCCGTCATCGCGCCCGAGCGGGTGTCCTTGTCCGTCGAGCGGACGCCGACCGTGATCGTCTCCAGGATCTGCTCGGGCTTGCCGCCCCACAGCCAATCGTCGTCGGTCAGGTTCGGGTAGCCGACCGCGCCGCCGCCGCCCGCGCCGTGGCAGGGCGCGCAGTTGTCGCCAAAGGCCGCCTTGCCCTGCGCCTGCGCGAAGGACAGCATGGTGGGGTTCTTCAGCACCTCGGCGATGGGCATCGCAGCGAGCTTGTCGTTGTTCGCCTTGCGGGCGTTACGCAGCTCCTGCACGTCGGCGCTGACGGCGCCGCGCGACGACCAGTCCCAGATGCCGCGCGTGAAGCTTTGCGCAAGCGGCCAGGACGGGTAGACGACGTAATAACCCAACGACCACACGATCGTGGCGTAGAAGATGTAGAGCCACCATTTCGGCAGCGGCGTGTTCAGTTCGGAAATCCCATCCCATTCGTGGCCCGTTGTCATCATGCCGGTGACGGGGTCGACATGAGGGGCGTGGTCGTCGGCGGGCTCATGGCTCTGAATCCTCATTGAAGGGGACGCGAGCGGCGTCGTCGAACTGTTTCCGGTTGCCCGGCCACAGCGCGTAGAGAACGATCAGGCCGAAGGTGACGCAGACGACGATCAACGTCGCCAGCTGCACCATCGTATAGGTCGATCCCATGACGCCGCTCCTTTCAGCGATCAGCGCAGGTTGGCTTTCTCGTCGTAGATTTTGAAATCCACGAGAGTGCCGAGCATCTGCAGATAGGCGATCAGGGCGTCGGCCTCGGTGACGCGACCAGCCTGGGCGACAGTGCGCGCCTGAGCCGTCGGCCACCGCTTCTTGAATTCGGCCGCGTCCTTGCCGTCCGGGTCGGTCTGCGCGCGCAGATCCTTCTCGGCGTTGGCGATCTGATCGTCGGTGTAGGGCACGCCCTCGATGCGAACGACCTTCATGTTGTCGGCGACGTGATTGGTCTTCAGGTCGGTCTGAGACAGGAAGGCGTAATTCGGCATGATCGAGCCAGGCACGACCGAGCGCGGCGCGGCGAGATGGGCGCGATGCCAATCGTCCGAATATTTGCCGCCGAGGCGGGCGAGATCCGGGCCGTTACGCTTGGAGCCCCACTGGAAGGGGTGGTCATACATGCTCTCGGCCGCCAGCGAGTAGTGGCCATAGCGCTCCACTTCGTCCTTGAGGGCGCGCACCATCTGCGAATGGCAGTTGTAGCAGCCCTCTCGGACGTAGATGTCGCGCCCGGCGAACTCAAGCGGGGTGTAGGGGCGCATCCCCTCCACCTTCTCGATCGTGCTCTTCAGATAGAAGAGCGGGACGATCTCGACCAGGCCGCCGATCAGGATGACCAGAACGATACCCAGGGACAGAATGATCGAGTTCTTCTCGAAGATCTGGTGCTTGGACCANNGAATGACGATTGCGTGGCCATGTGTCCTTCCGCAGGCGCGAGTTGCGTGCGGCCCGCCGGAGCGGCTTGCGGCTCGGCGNNAGGTGATGGTCATGTAGATGTTATACGCCATGATCAGCGCGCCGAGCAGGAACAGCCCGCCGCCGAGAGCGCGAATGACGTAGAAGTAGTGCATGGCCTCGACCGTCTCGATGAAGGAATATTCGAGGAAGCCGAGCGGCGTGTAAGCGCGCCACATCAGACCCTGCATGATGCCCGCCACCCACATCGAGGTGATGTAGAGGACGATGCCGATCGTGCCGAGCCAGAAGTGCCAGTTCACCAGCTTGAGCGAATACACGCCCTGACGGTTCCACAGCCACGGAACGAGGCAGTAGAGCGCGCCGAAGGACACGAAGCCGACCCAGCCGAGAGCCCCGGAGTGCACGTGGCCGACGGTCCAGTCGGTGTAGTGCGAGAGCGAGTTGACGACCTTGATGGACATCAGCGGGCCTTCGAAGGTCGACATGCCGTAGAAGGCGACCGACACAACGAGCATGCGCAACACCGGGTCCGTGCGCAGCTTGTCCCACGCGCCCGAGAGCGTCATCAGACCATTGATCATGCCGCCCCACGAGGGCATCCACAGCATGATCGAGAAGGTCATGCCCAGCGTCTGCGCCCAGTCCGGCAGAGCCGTGTAGTGCAGGTGATGCGGGCCGGCCCAGATGTAGAGGAAGATCAGCGCCCAGAAGTGGATGATCGACAGGCGGTAGGAATAGACCGGCCGGTTCGCCCGCTTTGGAACGAAATANNGCATGATGGCGAGGAAGCCCGCCGTCAGGAAGAAGCCGACCGCGTTGTGGCCATACCACCACTGGATCATGGCGTCCTGCACGCCCGACCAAANCGATGGCGACTTCGACGAGAAAATCGAGACCGGGATCGTGGTGTTGTTGCCAAGATGCAGAACGGCGATGGTCAGGATGAAAGCGAGATAGAACCAGTTCGCCACATAAATGTGGGGTTCCTTACGCTTGAAGATCGTGGAGATGAAAACCAGCAGGAAGACGACCCAAACGACCGTCAGCCAGAGGTCGGAATACCATTCCGGCTCGGCGTATTCCTTGCTCTGAGTGATGCCGAGCAGATAGCCCGTGCCCGCGATCAGGATGAAGAAGTTATAGCCCACCACCACGAACCACGGCGCGACATGGCCGGCCAGGCGCGCGTGGCAGGTGCGCTGGACGACATAGAACGCGGTGGCGAGAAGCACGTTGCCGCCGAAGGCGAAGATCACCGCCGAGGTGTGCAGCGGACGAAGGCGGCCAAACTGGATCCACTGGAGATCGAAGTTGAAGGCCGGAAAGGCGAGCGCAANAGCGACGATCAGACCGACCAGAAAGCCCGCGATGCCCCAAANAAGCGCCATCACCGAGGCGACTTTGATCGGGCCGTAATTGTAGTTCGGCTTGCCGTCGATCTCCTGGGCGGGAGATTGATCCTTGAGCTTCATAACGCCCCAGACGCCCGCGAGGCTTCCCACGCAGAACAGAGCGGCGTGAAAGCGTATTCAGGCGTCCAGGCCTTGGCCGCGATGAACAGCGAAAGGAACGCGAGCGCGACAAGCGCCACCGCCGTTCCCATTTCGCCGATCGACATTGATCGTTTCGTCGAGCCTCCGGGCGGGCCCGCCACCATCGTTTGCGCCATTTTCGAATCCCCAACTGCCACAGAACGTCGTCGACGCCGCTAGCGGCGCGCGCACCTTGAAGGCGCCCCAATCCCGCCAACATTGATTCATGTCAACACCTTACCCGCCGCGCTACGTCGCCCGAAGCGAAATTCCTTGATATTCGATAGCCGCGACGCTGCGCCGCGCATGGTTATGCGACGATGGTAGCAGCTTGGAATCCGGGATTTTCGAGACGAAGGTCGCTCGCGCGCAACGCTTCGAGACGGTCTTCGTCGAGGATGCGCACCCCGTCAGGCACGATCAAAATCGCCTTTTCGCGCGCCAGACGCGTCATCATCCGGCTGACGGTTTCGACCGTCAGCCCGAGAAAATCGCCAATGTCCTGGCGACTCATCGGCAAAGGCACGTGACGCTGGGCGCCGTTGACCCTCGCCCAGCGGTCGCGGGTCGCCAGCAGAAAGGCGGCGACCTTCTCCTCGGCCGTGCGCCGTCCCAGCAGGACCATCTGATCCTGCGCCAGCGTCGNCTCATGCGTGGCGGNCTCATGGAGCCGCTTGAGCAAATGCGGTTTGGAATCGACATAGTCGGCGAACGCGTCGCGCGAGAAGCGGCAGGCGGCGACCGGGCCCACCGCGTCGGCCGAAAACACGTTGCGACGCGCCATCGCCAAACCGAGAAAATCGCCGGGCAACGCAAAGCCGACGATCTGCCGGCGCCCGTCCGCGAGCAGGCGATAGAGGCGCACCACGCCCATCGTGATATTATATATGGTNNCGGCGGGCTCGTCCTGCTCCAGAAGGGCGGATTTGGCGGGGACGGACACGCTTTGCGAAAGGCGAGCGAACTCCGTCGCTCGTCNCGCGCCGAGGGCGGAGCACACGCTCAAGCCGCGCACCGCGCAGCCAGCGCAGCCGCCGGCGCAACAGCCCGCGCCGCAATTTGCGCTCGCCGCAGGCTCTTCATGGCGCGGCGCGCCTGTGGCCCGTTCCGACACTCCCGCTCCCCGTTGCTCGTGGCGACGCTGGCCTCTTTGGCTGGCTGCCGCCCAAACGCTTGACCTGCGTCAATGTAGCGACAAGCCGCCTGCCTGTCTTGTGTTGAATGCGCCGCTTCGGGGTCTTCCCCGGGGCGTCGCCCGCGCAGCCCGGCCGCGGCCGCTTGCGGGAGATCGCCGTCGCCGACCCCGGCAGGAACCTAGGAGGCGGGGAAATGGACGCATTGTACCGCGTCGCCCCTTTAGGCGAGGACGAGGACGCTCGCGGCTTCGCCCTGGTGAATTTCTACGACGCGCGCGTGAGGCCGGAAGATTGGCGGATTTTCCTGGAGGCGGAGCAGGCGGGCGGATCGCGCGACCGCGAGACGGTCGTCATTCAGGATCGCCGCGGATACGCGCATGCGGTGCTGACGACATGGCCCGATTACGACCTGATTCACGGCAAAATCCTGCACGCCCGCGCGCTCGCCTGCAACGAGACGCCAGGCCGATTGCTGCATGAGACGATCATGGCGGCGGCGGAGGAACGCGCGCGCGCCGTCGGATGCGGCGGCGTGGTGATGGAGCTGGCGGCCGATCACGGCAGCGTCAGCAACGATTTCGAGACCAGCATGCGCGGAGCAGGCTTTTCACGCGTCAGCGCCGCCTATTATCGCGCCCTGCCCCGTTCTTAGAGCGCGATCGGCCGCGCGCGCCGCCAGAATGGAGCGAGCCCGATCCGCCGGGACCGAAGCTCGCGTCGATAGGCCGCAGTCAGGCGCGCGGCGGATTTTCGAGAATCGCCTCAAGTCCGGCGACGATCGGGGCGGGCGCTCCGCGCATGCGCCGGGCGAGGAGCGCCTTGTCGCGCTCGCTGGCGACGCGGGCGAAATCGGCGACCGAATGCGCGACGAACGCGCCGATCGACTGCCGGCGACGGGCCGCGCCGACACGGGCGCGCTCGATCGCGTCGGCGCTCAGGGCGAAAAGCGCGGCTCCGGCCACCGCCGGATGGGCGCAGGCGTGCAATAGATCGGCGACGATCGCTTGCTGACGCGTCATGTCTGGCCTCCTTCGGTCAGGCGCCCGGCTCGACGCGTCGAGGCCGGGCGCGATCTGCGGTGGGTATGGAGATGCCAGCGATTGATGACGACGCCATGTCCATTTGCGGGCGCGGCGCTCGCAAAGGTCGCAACGACGTTCAAATTCACGTCAGGCCGACTCACGAAAAAGTTGGGCCGGCCGCCTCCAGCGCGACGCGCAGGAGCACGTCGGNCGCGGCGCGCGCCCAGTCGGGCGTGATCGCCTCCGCCTCATTGTGGCTCACGCCGCCGACGCAGGGCGTGAAAATCATCGCCGTCGGATAGACCTTGGTCATCCAGCACGCGTCGTGCCCCGCGCCCGAGACGATGTCGCGGCGCACGAGGCCGAGATCGCGCGCGCGGCGCACGGCGTCGACGCAGGCCGGATCGAACGCGATCGGAGCGTAATAGGTCGTCTCGCGCGTGACGACCTCCAGTCCCTCGGCGGCGGCGATCGCCTGCACCGCGGCGCGCAAAGCGCGATCCATCGCATCAAGCGCGCCAGCGTCAGGCGAACGTAGTTCGGCGGTGAGGAAGACGGCCCCGGGAACGACGTTGCGCGAGCCGGGTCGCGCGTCGATGACGCCGCAGGTTCCGACGGCGTTCGGCGGATGGGCGAGCGCGACGTCGCGCACCGCTTCAATGATGCGCGCAGCCCCCAGCAACGCGTCGCGCCGCCCGATCATCGGCGTCGAACCGGCGTGGCTTTCGAAGCCGACCAGATCGAACTCGTACCACCGCATGCCCTGCGCATGGGTGACGACGCCGATCTCGGCCGCCTCCCGCTCCAGGATCGGCCCCTGCTCGATATGCAGTTCGAAATAGGCNNTTACGGGACGCCCGCCGACGGGCTCGGCTCCGGCGTAGCCGATGCGCGCCAGCTCGTCGCCGAAACGATATCCGGCGCGGTCGCGAACATCCAGCGCGCGCGCAAGCGGAAACTGGCCGGCGAAGACGGCCGAAGCGATCATCGCGGGCGCGAAGCGCGCGCCCTCTTCATTCGTCCAGTTGACCACCTCGATCGGACGGCGCGTGGCGATCGCGAAGTCGTTGAGGGTCCGCACGACCTCCAGCGCGCCGAGAACGCCGAGAACCCCGTCGAACTTGCCGCCCGTGGGCTGGGTGTCGAGGTGACTGCCGAGCATCACCGGGGCGAGGCCGTCGTCGGCGCCGGCGCGGCGGGCGAACATCGTTCCCATCGCGTCGACCTTCATCGTCATTCCAGCGTTTTCGCACCAGCGCGCGAAGAGCGCGCGCGCCCGGCGGTCGAGATCGGTCAGGGTCAGGCGGTCGCAACCGCCTTTCGGCGTCGCACCGATCCTGGCCATCTCCATCAGGGCGTCCCAAAGGCGGGCGCCGTCGACGCGCGGATCGCCGGCGGCGGGCTGATCAGGCATGGACATCGGCCACCTCCGATCGGCGTCGTTCAGGGTTGGTGCGGCACGAGCCCGGCCGCCTCGACGCCGGCCATCGCGACGCTCTCGTCGGCGTCGGAGGTGTCGCCCGAGACGCCGATCGCGCCGACGATGTCGCCGGCCGGATCGCGCACCAAAACGCCGCCGGGCACCGGCACGAAGCCAAGAGGGGCCATTTCGCCGACGGCGGCGATGAAATGCGGCCGCGCCAGCGCCATTTGCTGCAAGGCGCGGGTGTTGGCGTTCATGCATAGACAGGCCTGGGCCTTGCCGAGCGCGATGCGCCAGCGCATCAAGGTCGCGTTTTCCTGAGAGGCGAGCGCGACAAGCGCGCCGCGCGCGTCGATCACGGCGACCGAGAGCGGCCGCAGGGATTTCGCCTTAGCGGCGGCCAGCGTCTCGTCGATCACCTGACGCGCCTTTTCGAGGCTCAACTCCCCATGCCCGACCAGCCCCGCTCGCCACGGCGCGCCGCCGTCGCGAGGATAGGACATGGCCCGGCGCGTCGGGTCAATCCTGCAGCGCGACCGGAGGCGGCGGCCGCGCTGGGCGCAAAGTTGGCCGCATGTTCGGATATGGCGCGTTTTCCCCGGCTGGCGTAAAGTTAGATCGATTTAGAGACTCAAGCCGTCCGAGGCCCCGCGGCGTCGAGCCGTCGCGTTCTGCGCCGCCGCGTCGCGGACGGACGGACCGCAGAGCAGCGGGCGGCTTGAACCGAGCGGTCGAGGCTGTTTTCGGACCGAAGGACTTGGCGGGATGCGACACGACCGAATGACGGTTCTGGCCGCGATGATCGATCAGGGCGTGATCCCCGTCTTCCATCACGCGAACGTCGCGCTTTGCAAGGCCGTGATCCAGGCCTGCGCCGATGGCGGCGCGAAGCGCGTCGAGTTCAACAATCACGGCGACTTCGCCGCGTTCACCTTCCTCGACGTGACGCGCCATTTCGCGAAGGCGGATCCGTCGGCGATGACGGGCGTCGGCTCGGTCGTCGACGCGCCGACCGCGGGTCTCCCCATCAACGCCGGCGCGACGTTCGTCGTCGGGCCGGCTCGGAACCCGGACGTCGCCAAGGTCTGCGATCGTCGCAAAACTCCCTACAGCCCCAGCTGCGGGTCCACGAGACCGGAGTCGCCGAAGCGATGGTTCAAACCGGGCGCGGCATGCGTCGGGCTGGCCTCCAATTTGATCAGCAAGGCGCGGCTCGACGTCAGGGATTTCACCGGCATCGACAAAAAGTGCGCGAGACGATCGCGCTGGCGCGCTCCATTCGGGGAAGTGAGCGATGGGCGACACTGTTCTCAACATCCGCAGAGCAGAGGANTTGCAATGGGATTGCGCCTCGTTCGGCGAGGTGATGCTGCGCTTCGATCCCGGCTTCGGGCGCGTGCGCAACGCGCGCAGCTTTCAGGTGTGGGAAGGCGGCGGCGAATACAATGTCGCGCGCGCCATGCGCAAATGCTGGGGCAAGCGCTCGACCGTGATCACCGCTTTGCCGAAGAACGACCTCGGCTGGCTGGTCGAGGACCTGATGATGCAGGGCGGCGTCGACCAGAGCCATGTGATCTGGCGCGCGTTCGACGGCCTCGGACGCAACACGCGCGTCGGCCTCAACTTCACGGAAAAGGGCTTTGGCGTGCGCGCGGCGCTCGGCTGCTCGGATCGCGGCCATTCGGCCGCGTCGCAGATCCGGCCCGGCGAAGTGAACTGGGAGAAGATTTTCGGCGCGGAGGGCGTGCGCTGGTTCCACACCGGCGGCATCTTCGCCGCGCTCGCGCCCAACACGGCGGAGGCGGTGATCGAGGCGGTGCAGGTCGCCAAGAAATACGGAACGATCGTCAGCTACGACCTCAATTATCGCGCCTCGCTGTGGAACAGCCAGGGCGGACAGGAGGGCGCGCGCCGCGTCAATCGCGAGATCGCCAAATATGTCGACGTGATGCTCGGCAACGAGGAGGATTTTACGGCCTGCCTCGGTTTCGAGGTGGAGGGGCTCGACGAGCACATCTCGAAGATCGACCCAGTCAATTTCAAGAAGATGATCGCGACCGCCGTTCGGGAATTTCCCAATTTCAAGGTCGCGGCCACGACGCTGCGCAACGCCAAAACCGCGACGTTCAACGATTGGGGCGCGGTGATCTGGGCCGGTGGGAATTTCTATGAAGCGCCGATGCGCGAGAATCTCGAAATCTACGATCGCGTNGGGGGCGGCGACGGCTTCGCCTCAGGCCTCGCCTACGGCTTCATGGAAGGCAAGGGCCCGCAGGCGGCGGTCGAATACGGCGCGGCGCATGGCGCGCTCGCGATGACGACNCCGGGCGACACCTCGATGGTCAACGTCAAGGAGGTCGAGGCGATCATGAAGGGCAAAGGCGCGCGTGTGATCCGATGAGGGGCGCGGCGCGCGCTCCGCTTCGAGCGGATCGTCCTTGCGAGCGCAGCGAAGCCATTCATGTCCTCCCCGGCGTGGATCGCTTCGTCGCTTCGCTTCTCGCAATGACGGTTCACGAAACGGGACGCGCTACGGCGTCCCTCACTTCCTGAACAAATCCTTGTGCTGATCGCGCAGGAGATTCTTCTGGACCTTGCCCATGGTGTTGCGCGGCAAGTCGGCGACGAAGAAGACGCGTTTGGGCAGCTTGAACTTCGCCAATCGCGTTTCGAGCGCGGCGATCACCTGCGCCTCGTCGATCGCCGCGTCCTTCTCCTTGACGACGATCGCGGTGACGCCTTCGCCAAAATCGGGATGCGGCACGCCGACGACCGCGCTTTCGACGACGCCCGGAAGCGCGTCGATCTCGCTCTCGACCTCCTTGGGGTAGACGTTGAAGCCGCCTGAAATGATCAGGTCCTTCCCGCGCCCGACAATGTGCACATAGCCGCGCTCGTCGATCTTGCCGAGGTCGCCGGTGATGAAAAAGCCGTCGCCGCGAAATTCGGCGGCGGTCTTCTCCGGCATCCGCCAATAGCCGCCGAAGACGTTNNAGCCTTTCACCTCGATCATCCCGATCTCGCCCAGATCAAGCGGCGCGCCGGTCTCCGGCCTGACGATGCGCAGCGCGACGCCGGGCAGCGGAAAGCCGACCGTGCCGGCGACGCGGTCGCCGTCATAGGGGTTGGAGGTGTTCATGTTGGTCTCGGTCATACCGTAGCGTTCGAGAATGGCGTGACCGGTGCGGGCCTTCCATTGCTCATGCGTCTCGGCCAGCAAAGGCGCGGAGCCCGATATGAACAACCGCATCGCTTTGGCCGCGTCGCGGTCCAGCCNGCCGTGCTCAAGCAGGCGGACATAAAACGTCGGCACGCCCATCATCACGGTGGCGCGTGGCATCAAAGCGAGAATCGCCTCGGAATCGAACCTGTTGAGGAACAGCATCGAGGCGCCCGACAGCAAGGTGACGTTGGTCGCCACGAACAGGCCGTGCGTGTGATAGATCGGCAGCGCATGGATCAACACGTCGTCGCGCGTGAAACGCCAAACCTCAACGAGCGTGAGCGAATTCGACGCAAGATTGCGATGCGACAGCATCGCGCCTTNTGAGCGGCCGGTGGTTCCCGACGTATAGAGAATCGCGGCGAGATCGTCGGCGGAGCGCGGCGCGTCGACGAAATCGGGCGAGGCGGACGTCACCTTGTCCCAGAACGTGCCGTCCCGCTCATCGCCAAGGCTCTCGACCGCGCCCACGCCGAGCCGCGCGCCGAGCGCGCGCATCGCATCGAGCGATTTCGGGCGGCATAGGATCAAGGCCGGTTCCGCGTCGCCGACGAAATACTCGATCTCGGCGAGCGTGTATCCGGTGTTGAGCGGCAGGAACGCCGCGCCGGCGCGCAGACAGGCGAGGTAAGCGACGATCATCTCCGGCGACTTGTCGCATTGGACCGCCACGCGGTCGCCCGCGCGCACGCCGCAGGCGACGAGCGCATTGGCGGCGCGGCCGGACCAAGCGACCAGGTCGGCGTAGGAGATGAGGCGGCCGTCTTGCGTTTCGATCGCGGTCCGGGCCGGATCGGAGATGCGGGCGCGGATCTGCTCGAACAGGTTTTCCGTCATCGTCACGTCTTCGAGAGGTAAGGGATGAACGAGCCGCCGCGCAGCAACTTGCGCACGGCGCTGGAGGCGGCCACCGCCGCGCTGCGCGAACGCCTCGTGGTTATGTTCAATGTAACCGGGATCGTAGAGATAGTTCACCATCACGCCGTACGACTGGGCGAGGCCGCGGTTGGACAGATCGGCCATGACGTTGATGCGTTCGAGCCGCGCGCCGTTGCCGAGATGGAAGCGCGCCACCGCGTCGAGCGGACGGCCGGAAGGGGTCTTGGCCTTAAAGTAGTAATGCGCGGCGAGCGCCGAGAGCGTGCGGTCGGCGGCGTCGACCACGGCGGCTTTTTCCGTCCAGCCCGCGCGCGCGAGCAGCGCGAGAACGCGGCGGTCCTCTGCCGTGAGCGCGTCGGAGGCGTCTTTGGCCGCTTCCGCGGCGAGCCATTTCGCGAAGCCAGGCGCCGGCGACAGCGTGACGAAGGTCGTCAGGCTCGGCGTTTCGCGGCGCAAATCCTCAACCACCTGCTTGATGAGGAAATTTCCGAAAGAGATGCCGGCCAGACCGCGCTGCGCGTTCGAGATCGAATAGAACACCGCCGTCGTCGGCGCCTTCGGAGCCGTCTCAGGCCGCGAGGGCGCGAGCAAAGGATGGATCGCCTTGGGAATATGATCGGTCAGCGCGACCTGAACGAAAATCAACGGCTCGTCGGCGAGCGCGGGATGGAAGAAGGCGAACAACCGGCGGTCCCGCGGTTCAAGCCGGCGGCGCAGATCGTCCCAGCTCTCGATGGCGTGCACCGCCTCGTAGCGCATGATCTTTTCCAGCGTGCTGGCCGGCGTCGACCAGTCGATCTTGCGCAGGATGAGAAAGCCGCGGTTGAACCAGGCCGAAAACAAATGCACGAGATCGTCGTCGAGCGGCTTCAACTCGGGATGATCAGGCAGCCGTTCAAGCAAATCCTCGCGCAGACGAACAAGCGCCAGCGTGCCGCCCGGCGCACGGTTGAGGCGGCGGATCAACTCCTGACGCGGCGGCTCCGCCGCAAGAAACAGCCTGCCGGCCGTCGCCTCGCCCGGCGCGTCGAGATAGGCGCGCGCCGCCTTCTCCAGCGCCTCGCGCGGCGCGGCGAACTCGGCGGCGAGACGTTGCAGGGCCTGCGTCTTGTCCGCGGGCGACAGCGCGGCGTAGTGGGCCAGCGCGTCGCGAGCGAGAGCCACGCCCGAGGCTTCGCCTTTGTTGGAGGCTAGATCATGCGCGCGGCGCAGCGCCTCGTCGACGCTGGGCTCGGCCTTGCGCAGGCCGACAAGCGCTCGGCCTCTCGGCGACGTTGAGGATCAGATCGTTGAAGAAGGAGACGATGACGAAGCCCTCCCGACCGGTGCGTCAGTCTAGAACGCCGCCTAAGACGGCGCCAGCGCGGCGATCGTTGGACGGCGAGGCGACATGACGGCGACGTCGCTCTCCCGCGGAGCGGAGCGGTGCGTCGATCCGCCGACGCCTCAGCCGCGCGTTTCGGCGCGGATCTGGTCGAGCAACTCCTTGCCGATGCGGCCCTCCATCTCCTTGTAGACGGGTTCGAGCGCTTTCATCCAGCTCGCCTTCTGCTCGGGCGTCAGCGCGACGACCGACGACTTGCCGGACGCCTTGATGGCGGCGAGGGCGTCATCGTTCTCTTTNNGCGAAATGCCGTTGCCGTAGGCGGTCGCCTCCGCCATCGCCCTTTCGAGCGCGGCGCGCACGTCAGCCGGCAGCCCATCCCAAAACGCCTTGTTCACGACCACGGCGTAGCCGATGTAGCCGTGATTGGAGTCGGTGATGAATTTCTGCACCTCGTGATGCTTCTGGCTGAAAATGTTGGAGGGCGTGTTCTCCGAACCGTCGACGACGCCGGTCTGCATCGCCTGATAGACCTCGGAGAAGGCAAGGACCTGCGGGATCGCCCCGATGGCGCGAAACTGCGCGTCCAGCACCTTTGAGGACTGGATACGCATCTTGAGGCCCCGGAAGTCGTCGACCTCCCTGAGAGGTTTGTTCGCGCTCATCACCTTGAAGCCGTTGTCCCAATAGGCGAGGCCGAGAACGCCCTTCGGCTCAAGCTTCTTGAACAGCGCCTTGCCGATCGGTCCGTCGGTGATCTTGCGCAGCGCCGCGGTGGTGGGAAACAGGAACGGAAGGTCGAAGGCCTCGAACTCCTTGACGCCGAGCGGGCCGAACTTCGCCAGGGACGGCGCGAGCATCTGGACGGCGCCGANGCGCAACGCCTCCATCTCCTCCTTGTCCTTGTAGAGCTGCGAGTTGGGATAGAGCCNGACCTTGACCTTTCCGGGCGCATATTTCTCGGCGAGNNCGCGAAATTTCTCCGAGGCCTTGCCCTTCGGGGTGTCGACGGCCACGACATGGCTGAATTTGACGATCACAGGAGCTTGGGCGAGCGCCGGACCCGCCAAGACGAGCGCGATCAGGCCAGCGAGCGCGTGTTTGAGCATGCGATCCTCCCGACTGCCGCGGCGCGCGAGAAGGCGCCTCGCCATGTTCGGCGCGAAGCGTGGCGGCTCGCGTCGCGCCCGTCAACAGGCCTGCGCGCCGGAGGCCGGCCTGCGGGCGGGCTCGCGCGATTGTTACAAACCCGCATGTCCTCCGCGGTCCGGCCTCTCGAAGGCATTCTCGTCGTTTCGCTCGAACAGGCGGTCGCCGCGCCCTATGCGACCGCGCGTCTGGCCGACGCGGGCGCGCGCGTCGTCAAGCTGGAGCGACCGGAGGGCGATTTCGCGCGCGGCTACGATCGCGCGGCGGCGGGCCAATCGAGCTATTTCGTCTGGTTGAACCGNGGGAAAGAGTCGGCGCTGATGGATCTCGCGCAGGATGGAGACCGCCGGCTGTTCGAGGCGCTTCTCGCGCGCGCCGACGTGTTCGTGCAGAATCTCAAGCCTGGCGCTCTCGCCAAGCTCGGCTATCCGATCGAGACCTTGCGCGCCCGCCATCCCCGGCTCGTCGCCTGTTCGATCTCCGGTTACGGGGAGAGCGGCGCGCTGTCAGAGCGCAAGGCTTACGATCTTCTGATCCAGGCCGAATCCGGCCTCGCCTCGATCACCGGCGGAGCGAGCGAGCCGGCGCGGGTGGGCACCTCCGTCGTCGACATCGCCACCGGCGCGGAGGCGGCGCGCGCCATTCTCGAAGCGCTGTTCGCGCGCGAGCGGACAGGCGAAGGCGCCGACATCCGCATTTCGATGTTCGACGTGATCGTCGACTGGATGACGGTGCCGTTTCTGCACGCGGCGTCGGGCCATCCGCCCAAGCGGATCGGGCTCGCCCATCCCTCGATCGCGCCCTACGGCGTCTTCACCACGCGCGACGACAAGAAAATCCTGATCTCGATCCAGAACGAGCGCGAATGGGGAAAGCTGTGCCGCGAGGCGCTCGACGACCCGCATTTCGTCGATGACCCGCGGTTTCGCACCAATGTGAAGCGCGTCGAGAACCGCGCGGCGACGGATCATCGCGTGCAGGCCTCGTTCGCGCGCTTCGACAATGCACAGATGATCGCCCGGCTGGAGAGAGCCGGCATCGCCTTCGCCGCGGTCAACGAAATGACCGATTTGCTGAGCCATCCGGCGTTGTCGACGGTGACGCTCGCCACGCCCGGCGGCGACGTCGTCGCGCCGGCTCCGGGGCGCGTNTTCGCCGGCGTCGAACGCATCTACGGTCCGGTGCCGGCGCTTGGCGCGCAGGACGCCGCGGTGCGTGCGGAATTCCTCAAGGATTGATCCGATGACCGATTTCGACATCGCGCATCTGAAGACGTGGGAGGGCAAACGAGAGAGCGGCGCGGCGACGCTGACGCCGTGGCTGGCGGGCGCCTACAACGCGACGCTCGACCGACCGGAGGGCGATCTGCGTCCGGGCGCGCCGGCGCCGCAGGGGCTGCATTGGTGCCTCGCGCCGGCGATCGCGCCCACCGCCAAACTTGGCGCCGACGGGCATCCCGCGCGCGGAGGCTTTCTTCCGCCTGTGCCGCTGCCGCGGCGAATGTGGGCGGGCGGGCGCGTGCGCTTTCACGACGCCTTGCGGATCGGCGAGGAGATCGAGCGCGTTTCGACGGTGAAAAGCGTCGAAGCGAAGGAAGGGCGCACAGGCAGGCTTGTCTTCGTTCTGGTCGAGCATCGCCTGACGACGCCGCGCGGGCTCGCGGTGAGCGAAGAGCACGATATCGTGTATCGCGGCGTCGAGGCGCCGGCGGTGCGGGCGGGGGCCAAAGCATAGCCGACGGCGACNGCCGATCTGACGCGAACGATCGAACCGTCGGGCCCGCTGCTGTTTCGCTATTCGGCGCTCACCTTCAACGGCCATCGCATTCACTACGACCGCGCATACGTGACCCAGACGGAGGGGTATCCAGGGCTGATCGTGCATGGGCCGTTGCAGGCGACCTTGCTCATTTTGCTCGGCGGNCGGCTGAAGGGCGCGCCTCTGGAAAGCTTCTCTTTTCGCGCCACCAAGCCGTTGTTCGACCTCGCGCCCTTCACGATCCGCGCGCGAAAAACGGACGACGGGCTGGCGCTCTGGGCGGCGGACGCGGCCGGAGAGACGACCATGCAGGCGCATGGCCGATAGCGCCGCGGAGAGTCAGCCCAGCAATTTCTCCACGCCGGCCGCGACGTCAAACAGGCGGCGGTCGCGGCCACGGCCGGCGACGAGCATGAGGCCGACCGGCAGAGCCTGGGTGCGCAGCGGCAAGCTTATGGCGCAGCAATCCATCATGTTGAACTGCGAGGTGTTGCGCAGAGTCAGCAGATTGGCGGCGGAGAACTCCGCGTCGCTCGCCTCCAGCGCCGCGATCTGCGGGGCGACCGTGGCGACGGTGGGCAACATCAACGCGTCGTAGCGCGAGAACAGAATTTCGGCCTCCCGCACCAGCGCGTCGCGCATTTGGAGCATCCGAACATACGCGGCCGCGGCGACGTTCGAGCCGCCACGGATACGCGCGACGACGCGACGATCGATACGGTCGGGCTGCGTCTCCAGGACGGAGGCATGCTCGCAGGCCGCCTCGACGGCGGCGAGCGAGCCGAGCGCGTTGATCTCCTCGACGCGCGTCAGCAACGGCTCGATGTCGACGTCGACAATGGCGACGCCGGCGTCCAGCAGGCGCTTGACGGCGCGCTCGAAGGCCTGGGTCACGTCGGCGTCGAGCTTCTCGAACAGGCGACCGAGCGGCATGGCGAGCCGAAACTGATCGGCCTCCGCCGGCGTCGGCGGCCCGCCCGCCTCGCCGGACAGACAGGCGTCGAGGGTGGCGGCGCCGGCGACGCTGCGGCAGATCGGACCGACGCAATCGAGCGTGTAGGACAGCGCCATCGCGCCATCGCGCGGCACGCGCGACTGGGTCGGCTTGAAGCCGACAAGACCGCAAAACGCCGCCGGTATGCGCGTCGAACCGCCTGTGTCGGACCCGACGGAGACCTCGCAAAATCCGTCCGCCAACGCCACCGCGGCTCCGGAGGACGAGCCGCCGGGGATGCGCGAGCGATCAGCGGGATTGGCCGGGACGCCGTAGTGTGGGTTCAGACCAAGTCCCGAAAAGGCGAACTCCGTCATGTTCGTCTTGCCGACGATGACGGCGCCGGCGGCGCGCAGGCGCACGATCTCCGCGTCCCGCGCCGCCGGGGCCGCGTCCCGATAAACAACGCTGCCGGCCGTGGTCGGCTCGCCGGCGACGTCGAACAAATCCTTGATCGAGACGATCACGCCGTCGAGCGGGCCGAGGCGATGGCCGAACTTGCGCGCGCGTCGGCCGCCGCNGGCCGCGACCCGCGCCTCGTCGGCGTAAAGCCGGGTGAAGGCGCGAACCCCCTCGCCCCGCGGTTCGGCGATCTTCGACAGGCACGCGTCCAGGCGCGTCCGCGCCGAGTGGTCGCTCATCTCGTCCATTCTCCCTAAGGTCTAATCGTTCTTATCGCGGGCTCGCCGGCGCGTCCACGCGCGCGCGGCGGTTTCCCGCCGCTTCAGGCGGGGCTCGGCCAGGGCGGCTCGGCGTGGCCCACGACGCGCACGACATCCGAAAAGGCGACACGCAGGCGATGATCGACCAGGTCGACCGCCTCATGCACCTGAGCGACGGTCAGCCCTTCGGCGGCGCGGCAATGATAGGTGACGACAAGGCCGGCGCCGGTGCTTCGGGCGCGCACGTTGTGGATCGAGAACAGCACGCCGCCCGCCGCGGCGGCCTCCAGCGCCCGCGTCATCGCAAGAACGATCTCGGCGTCGGCGTCGCGACCGGCGAGCTCACGCGGTTCGAGCGGCTCGATATGGGTGTCGACTTCGGTCTCCTCCCCGATTTCGGCGCGGATCGCCGACTCCAGGCCGCTGGCCAGGTCATGCGCGGCGACGTGGCTCATGGCCCCGTCGACCTCAAGATCGAGCCCCACGACGAAGCGGCCCTCCACCTGCTGCACGGTGACGTGGTGGATCGGCAGATGCCGGCGCTGGGCGGCGAGCATGACGCGCTCGATCACGGTCTCGTCGTCGAGGGCGCGCGGGGCGGTGGCGATGGTCAGCGAGACGTCGGGCGCCGCGCGCGAGCGACTCGCNNGCAACGATTCGGAGAGTTGCGCGACGCGCTCGTGCGGAAGCGTCCTGGCGACGCCGACGACGAGGTCGCCGACGATCTCCGCGCCGACATGGCGCAGGCGCAAACTGTCGACGCCAAGCACGCCCGGCGTCGCCTCGACGAGNNCGCGCAGGCGTTTGGCCTCGCCTTCCGGCGCGGCGTCGGTCAAGGTGTCGATGGTGCGGCGGCCGAGCTTCCAGCCGGCGACGGCTATGAAGGCGGCGACGCCGACGGCGGCGATCGCGTCTCCCTTGTCGAAGCCATGACGCGCCGCGATCAGGCCAAGCAGAACAAGGATCGAGGCGACCAAGTCGCTGGAGAAATGCAGCGCGTCGGCGGCGAGCGCGTCGGAGCGCGTTTCGCGCGCGACCCGCGCCAAGGCGCGGTAGCGCACGAAATCGACCAGGATGGAGACGCCCAGAACCCCGAAAGCCAGCCAGCCGGCCTCGATCTCGACCGGAGGCCCGAAAAGCCGCTCCACGGCTTTGACGACGACCGCGGCGGCGAGCGCCATCAGCATCGCGGTCTCCGCCAGGGCGGCGATCGCCTCGACTTTCCCGTGGCCATAGTGGTGTCGATCGTCGGCGGGCTTGTCGGCGACGCGCACGGCGAAATAGGTGACGATGGTCGCGCCGGTGTCGAGCAGCCCGTGGACGGCTTCCGACAAAAGCGCGAGCGAGCCCGACATCAGCCCGGCGACCAGCTTGCCCAAGGTCAACGCGGCGCTTGCGAAAATCGAGGCGAGCGCCGCCTGCCTTTCTGCTGCGACGCGTCGCTGGGAGCCCCGGACATGAATCCTCCGAATCTTGGGCTCTCGCTCCGCGGCGCGTCGCGCTATGCTCGAAGCGCACGGCGCCCGCCATAGGGCCGCAAGCGGATGGAGAGCGTCAGGATGGAATATCTGCACTCGATGGTGCGCGTGCGCGACCTCGCGCAGGCGCTGGACTTCTACTGCACCAAACTCGGCCTCGTCGAGGTGCGCCGCGTCGACAACGAACGCGGGCGATTCACGTTGGTGTTCCTTGCGGCGCCCGGCGACGTCGCGCGCGCCACGCAGACCAAGACNCCCCTGCTCGAATTGACGTACAACTGGGACGACGAGCAGTATACGGGAGGCCGCAACTTCGGCCATCTCGCCTATCGCGTCGACGACATCTACGCCGTCTGCGCCAGGCTTCAGGCGGCNGGGGTCACCATCAACCGGCCGCCGCGCGACGGATACATGGCGTTCATAAAGTCGCCAGACGGGATTTCGATCGAATTGTTGCAGAAGGGCGAGCCCAAGGCCGCCGCCGAACCTTGGGCCAGCATGGCCAACGTCGGAACCTGGTGAGCACGGGTCCGCTCACGCTTTATTGAAATCTCCCCCTATTTTCCCGGCGGCGCAAACGAGTTCTCAACCCTGTCGCACGGGGCGCGGAGCCGCCGGGCGACAGGGCTTGACGGCGCGATATTGTTAGTGAATGTTCACTCTCGTAACGCGACGTCCTTCGGGAGATCCGCATGTTCGCTGGCTTGATGAGCCCGGCCGCTTCGCTTGGCTGTTCTGGTGTCAGTTCCTGTCGGCCTTCAACGACAATTTCGTGCGCACGCTGCTCGGCATGATGCTGCTGTTCCGCGTCGGGCACGAGGCGGCCGAGGCGCAGATGGCGATGGCGGTGGCGCTGTTCATCGCGCCGTCGGTGGTGTTGTCGGGCCTCGGCGGCCAGATCGCCGACGCCCATGACAAAGCGCTGATCGCTCGGCGCCTGAAATTCGCGGAGATCGGCGTCCAAATGGTCGCCGCGGCCGGCGTTTATACGGGGCAAATGTCGCTGCTTTTCGCCGCGCTGTTCGGGCTTGGCGTGATCTCGGCGCTGTTTGGGCCGATCAAATACGGCATTCTTCCCGACCATCTGAAAACCGAGGAGCTGCCCGCCGGCAACGCGCTGGTCGAGGGCGCGACGTTCATGGCGATCCTGCTCGGCATCGCGGCCGGCGGCCTCGCGGTGAAGCATGGCGTCGCCGAGGCCGGCGCGCGACCGGCCTCGGTCGTGGCGCAGCTGATGGCGGTCGCGGTCGCCTGCTGGCTGACGGCGCGGCAAATCCCCTCGACCACGGCCGCGGCCCCGGATCTGAAACCCGAAGCCAACATCCTGCGCTCGACGGCGCATCTGTTGCGCGGCCACGCCGACGGCCGGCTGTGGACGCTCGGCGTCGGCCTGTCTCTGTTCTGGATGACGGGCGCGGTCGCGCTGACGCTGGTGGCGGCGCTCGTGAAAACGCGGCTTGGCGGCGACGTCGACGTCGAGATGGCGATTCATGCGCTGTTCGCCGTCGGCGTCGCGATCGGCTCGGGCGTGGCGGCGCTGATCTCGCATGGCCGCGTGTTCCTNGTCCCCGCCCCCTTCGCCACGCTCGGACTCGCGGGCTTCCTGTTCGATCTGGGCCTGGCGACGATGGGCGCCGCGCCGCCGGCCGCCTCAGTCGGTCTGTCCGCCTTCTTCGCCTCGGGGCTTGGCCTGCGCGTCGGCGTCGACGTCGCCGGCGTCGCGTTCATGGGCGGCCTTTTCGCCGTGCCGCTGTTCGCCGCGATTCAGGCCTGGTCGGCCCCGGAGCGGCGCGCGCGGGTCGTGGCCTCGGTCAACGTCGTCAATTCGCTGTTCATCGTCGCCGGGTCGGTCGTGGCGGCGGCGGCGCAGGCCAAAGGCGTCGGGCAGCCGGCTCTGCTGGTCGGCCTGGGACTCGTCAATGTGGCCGGCGCGGGGTATTTGTTCGCCATGCTGCCGACGAACACCTGGGCCGACGTGCTCAATATCTACTTCCGGATGTTCCACCGCGTCGAAGTGCGCGGCATGGAGCATGTGAAGGCGGCCGGCGACGGAGCCGTGATCGCGGTCAACCATGTGTCGTTTCTCGATGCGCCGCTGATCCTGTCGCTGCTGGAGGAGAAGCCGGTCTTCGCCATCGACTCGGGAATTTCGAAAGCCTGGTGGGTCAAGCCTTTCCTCGGCATCGCCCGCGTCTTCCCGATGGATCCGACGAAGCCGATGTCGACCCGCGGCCTGATCGCCGAGGTTAAGGACGGGAACAACCTCGTGATCTTCCCCGAGGGGCGCATCACCGTCACCGGCTCGCTGATGAAGGTCTATGACGGCGCCGCGATGATCGCCGACAAGGCCGGCGCGAGCGTGGTGCCGGTGCGAATCGAAGGGCTGGAGCGCAGCTTCTTTTCGCGCCTGACGTGCGGCATGACCCGCCGTTCGCTGTTTCCGAAAGTGCAGGTGACCTTCCTCGCGCCCCGCAAGCTCGCGCTCGACCCTGAGTTNAAAGGTCGCAAGCGCCGCCAGGCGGCCGGCGCGGCGCTGGCCGAGGTGATGACCGACCTCGTGTTCAAGACCACCGACGTCGACCGCACGATCTTCGAGACCTTCGTCGCCACGACGAAGCGGCTCGGCGCCTCGCGCGTCGTTCTCGAAGACCCGATCACCGGCGCGCTGACCGCGCGCAAGACGATGATCGGAGCGGCGCTGCTGGCGCGCAAAATCGAGGCGCTGACCGCCCCCGGCGAGCCTGTCGCGATCCTCCTGCCCAACGCCAACGGCGCGGCCGTGACCTTCCTGGCCGTGCAACAGGCCGGCCGCGTCGCGGCCATGCTCAACTTCACCGCCGGCGCCGCCAATCTCGCCATCGCCTGCAAGACCGCGCAGACGAAAATCATTCTGACGTCCAAGAACTTCGTGGAGAAATCCAATCTTGGCGGCGTCGTCGAGATGCTGGCCAAGACGCAAACGATCGTCTGGCTGGAGGATCTGCGCGCCGGCGCGAGCCTCGCCGACAAGGCGCGCGCGGTGTTCGAGTCCGGCCGGCCGCTGTCGAAGCGCACNCCGCGGGAGCCGGCGGCGATCCTGTTCACCTCCGGCTCGGAGGGAACGCCGAAGGGCGTCGCGCTGTCGCATCGCAACATCCTGTCGAACGTCGCGCAGATCGAGGCGCGTTACGACATCACGCCGCGCGACGTCGTCTTCAACGTGTTGCCGGTCTTCCACTCCTTCGGCCTGACGGGCGGCCTGCTGCTGCCGCTGATCTCGGGCATGAAGTGCTATCTCTATCCGTCGCCTTTGCACTACAGGCAGATCCCCGAACTGATCTACGGCTCCAACGCGACCGTGATGTTCGGCACCGACACCTTCCTGGCGGGCTATGCGCGCACCGCCAACCCCTACGACTTCCGCTCGCTGCGCTACGTGGTGGCCGGCGCGGAGCCGGTGAAGGCGGAGACGCGGCGCGTTTACATGGAAAAATTCGGCATTCGCATCATGGAGGGTTACGGCGTCACCGAGACCTCGCCGGTGCTGGCCGTCAACGACCCGATGATGAACCGCGCCGGCACCGTCGGCCGGCTGATGCCGGGCGTCGACCATCGCCTCGAAGCCGTGCCCGGCATCGAGGAGGGCGGACGCCTGCATGTGCGCGGCCCCAACGTGATGGCGGGCTATTACCTCGCCGACGCGCCGGGCGTGCTGAAGCCGCCGCAGGAGGGCTGGCACGACACCGGCGACATCGTCACCGTCGACGCCCAGGGCTTCGTCACGATCAAGGGACGCGCCAAACGCTTCGCCAAGATCGCCGGCGAGATGGTGTCGCTGGCGCAGGTCGAGCAGATGCTCTCCGACTATTCTCCGGAACAGCTCCACGCCGTCGTCGCCGCGCCCGACCCGAAGAAGGGCGAGCGGCTGATCCTCGTCACCACCGCGCGGGAGGCGACGCGCGGCGCGGTGCAGCAGCACCTCAAGGGCAAGGGCGCCAACGANGCGATGGCGCCGTCCGAGATGATGATCGTCGACGCGATCCCGCTGCTGGGCTCGGGCAAGACCGATTACGTGCAGCTGGCGCGTCTGGTGGCCGAGCTCGCCCGGGCGGCGGCGTGAAGGCTGCCTCCGCCGCGCCGCCCCGCCACACGCGCGACGGGGCGCGCACGCGCGTCCATCGAGCGCGAGGCGTTGCGGCTGTTCGCAGAGAAGGGCGTCGACGGCGCCTCGATCAAGGACATCGCCACGGCGGTGGGAGTCGCCGACGCGGCGCTCTACCGCCACTTCCCGTCCAAGGAGATCATGGCGCGCGAGATTTTCGTTCGCCACTACGGGGCTGGCCGAGGCGATCCGGGCGATCGCGACGACCGCCCTGCCCTTCCGGGAGAAGGCGCGGGCGCTGGTCGATCATTTCTGCGCGCTGTTCGACGACGAGCCGGACGTGTTCGCCTTCCTGCTGCTCAATCAGCATGCGCATTTGCGCTTCGTGCCGGAGGAGGCCGAGCGCAACGCCGTCGAAGCGTTGCGCGGAATGATGGCGGCTGCGCGGGAAGCCGACGAAATCGCTGAGCCCGACGCCGATCTCGCCGCCGCGATGGCGCTCGGCGCGGTGGTGCAGCCCGCCATCTACACGCTCTACGGGCGTCTGGGGCGGCCGCTCGCCGCGCGCCGAGGCGTTGACCGAAGCGGCGCTGAAGGTGGTCGGCGCGCGCTGGCGCCGCCCTTCACTGCGCCGCAAGCTGACGCAGCGCGCCGGCCCAGTCCTCGACGTGATAGGCGCGCAGGAGCTTGCCGTCGACGACCTCGTGAATGTCGATCGTCATCATCGTGAAGGACTTGCCTTCCCCGTTCACGCCGAACAGCGGCCCGTTCGGCGCGCCAGTCGCGCGCGAGCGCACGACGTAGCGCCCGCCCGCTTCGAGGATCTCGACAGGCTCCCATTTCAGGTTCGGGACGAGCGTGTGGAAGCGCTTGATCTGCGCGATCAGGTCCTCGCGCCCTTTCGCCTTGCCGGAGAAATCCCCGACGCTCTCGAAATTCGTCGCCATCAGCCGCGCGCCCTCGACGGCGACGTCCTGGCCCTTGGATGTGAGGAAGCCGGAGTAGAACGCCTCGACAATGGCCTTGTCGGAAGCGGCGGCGAGGGCGGGCTTCACTACGCCACTGGTCGCCGCGCCTGCGACAAGGCCGGCGAGCATCGCACGACGGTTCGGCATCGAATGCTCCTATGACGGTCGCGCCGTCGAACGACGCGCAGGGGACGCGCCTTGTTCGGGCGCGGTCATAGGGATAGGCTGGTGGTTACAAAAAGGAAGTAGGCACTTTTTGATACCGGACGAGGCGATGGACACCACAGAGGCGGCCGTCGACACGGCGCCCGAAACCTGCCCGGTGCGCGACGTCGTCGACAAGATCGGCGACAAGTGGAGCGTGCTCGTGCTTCTGCACCTGCATCAGGGCGCGATGCGCTTCACGGCGTTGCGGCGCGCCATCCCCGACATTTCGCAGCGCGTGCTGACCGCCACGTTGCGCAAACTCGAACGCGAAGGGCTGGTGTGGCGACGCGTCGTGGCGACGATCCCTCCGCAAGTGAGCTATGGCGCGACCCAGCTCGGAACGAGCCTCGTCGGTCATTTCGCCGCGCTGGCGGAGTGGGCCAAGAGCAACCGTCCCGCCATCGAGGCGGCGCGAGCGGCGTTCGACCGCGCGGGCGGCGCCGGTTGATCGCGCGCTCCCTTCAGGCCGGTGGAACCGGGCGGGGACGGCCCGATCGTCGATGGCGACGAAGGTGAACACCGCGACCGTCACCTTCTCGCGCTCGTGCGAGCAGAAGCGCCGCGCCCAGGCTTCGATATGGACCTTCATGGACGTGCGGCCGACCGATTCGATTTTTGTGTAGACGCACAGAACGTCGCCCACCTTGACAGGACGGATGAAGGTCATGCCGTCGACGGCGATGGTGACGACGCGCCCCTTCGCCCGCTCCACGGCGGCGATGCCGCCGGCCTGATCCATCTGCGAGAGAACCCAGCCGCCGAAAATGTCGCCATTGGCGTTCGTGTCGGCCGGCATGGCGATCAGGCGGACGGTGAGTTCGCCGGTGGGCTTTTCGGAGGCTGCGTGCGGCATGAGATTCTCGCGAGGGTCAGGCGGGACGGGAGCGCGCGGCGGCGCGTGGACCGATGTAGAGATAGGCGACGATCGCCAGGTTGACGGCGTTCCACACGACGCCGTGGACGAAGGCCAAACGATACCCTCCCGTCAGGTCGTGAATCCAGCCCGCCGCCCAGCCGCCGACGGCCATGCCGACAATTGTGGATGCGGCGACGAGGCCGATCCGCGCGCCCGCCTCCTGCGGCGGCAGGAAGGCGCGCACGATCACCGCATACATCGGGATGATGCCGCCCTGAAACAGTCCGAAAAGGGCGGAGATGACGTAGAGCGACGTCAGGCCGTCGAAGAAGAGATACAGGAACAGAGCCACCGCCTGCATGAAAGACCCAGCGAGCAGCACGGCGACGCCGCCAAATCGGTCGGCGGCCAGCCCGGACGACACGCGGCTGACGATGCCGAGCCCGAGCATCAGCGAAAGCATTTCGGCGCCGCGCGCGACGCCGTAACCGAGATCGCCGCAATAGGCGACGATATGGACCTGAGGCATCGCCATCGCCATGCAGCAAGAAAAGCCGGCGACCGTCAGCAGGCCCTGAAGCGCGCGCGGGCTCAGCCCAAGCGCGGCGCGCGCGGCCTCCGNCGCCGACGGCGGCCTGAACATGGGCGGCGAGCGAGGGCGAAGGCGGAAGACGAAAGCGATCGGCGCGAGGAACGAGGCCGCCAAGAGGCCCGTCGCCAAATGGGCGGCGCGCCAGCCATAGGCCTCCATCGCGCGCTGCATCAGCGCCGGCCAAAGCGCGCCGGCGAGATAGTTGCCCGCTGCCGCCACCACGACCGCCAATCCGCGCCGGGCCGTAAACCAGTGCGAGAGGTCGGCGATCAACGGCGCGAAGCCGGCGGACGCACCGAGACCGACGATGACATGCGCGAGCGCGAACACCGTCAGCGAAGGCGCAAGCCCCGCCAAGGCGTAACCGCCCGCCAACAGCCCAGCCGCGAGCAGGATCGGCGCAACCACGCCGTAGCGGTCAGACAGACGCCCCATCCACACCGTGCCGAGGGCGAAGCCGATCATCGCGCATGTATNAGGAAAGGAGGCTCCCGCCCGAGCCGAGCCGAATTCGCGTTCCACCACAGGAAGAGCGACGACGACGGTCCAGCCTCCGACGCAGGCGACCGAGCCCGTGGCCAAAGCGGCGGCCAGACGCAGCCAGGCGGCAGGGGATTCGGGCGGAGCGACGCGCGAAGAATAAAGAAGAGCCATGTTCACATGGACCATCACCAAGGAGATGATGTCAAATTCAGTTGACGCTGCGTAAGCCCTTAGAACGAATGAAGAAACTAACGTTCGTGACAATCAATGCTTAAGCGGTGTCGGCTAAAGTGCGGCGATCACCGGAGTTTGATCGGCTCATGCACACTCGTTCGTTCACCTGGTCGCCGGAAGACGGATTCGGACCGCAAGCGCCCGTCGCCGACGACGCGCAGCTCGCCCTCTACTTCGGTCCTCGCGCGGCGCTGGAAGGAGAGCGCTTCCACGACGCGCTGCGCGCGGCGTTTCCTGGCGCCATTCTGCTTGGATGCAGCACCGGCGGACATCTCGTCGGCGACACGATCGACGACGCCTGCGTCAGCGTCACGGCGACGCGGTTTCGAGACACCCGCCTGCGCGGCGCCCGCGCGGACGTGCCGCGCGCCGCCCGCTCCCGGCAGGCCGGCGAAGAGCTGGCGGCGGCGCTCGACGCGCCCGATCTGGTCGCGGTGATCGCGCTTACGGACGGGCTGACCGTCAACGGCTCCGAATTGCTCGCCGGAATGAGCGCGACCTTCGGCCGCGACCTGCCGATCTGCGGCGGCATGGCGGGCGACGGAGCCGATTTCAAGCGCACATTGGTCGGCCTCGACTGCGCGCCGACGAAAGGCCTCGCCGCCGCAGTCGGGCTCTATGGCGACGCCTTGACGGTGGGCTGGGGCAGCGCCGGNGGATGGAACGTGTTCGGCCCGCAACGTGTCGTGACGCGATCGACCGGCGCGGTCGTCGAGGAGTTGGACGGTCGTCCCGCGCTCGACCTCTACACCCGCTATCTCGACGCGAAGGACGTCGCAGGCCTGCCAGGGGCGGCGCTTCTGTTCCCGCTGATGGTGCGCAACCCTTCAGGCCGCGAGGAGAACCTCGTGCGCACGATCCTCAGCATGGATCGCGCGAGNCGGTCGCTCACTTTCGCCGGCGACGTGCCGCGGGGATGGAGCGCGCAATTAATGCGCGGCTCGATCTCCAGCCTCACGCGCGGCGCGGAAGAGGCCGGCGCGATGGCCGCCGGACCGCTCGCGGCGCTTGGCGAGGAAGGCGCGTCCGGCTTGGCTTTGCTGGTGAGCTGCATCGGGCGGCGCCTGACGATGGGCGAGCATACGCCATATGAAATCGACGCCGTGCAGGCGCGGCTTCCGGCCGGCATGCAGATGGCGGGCTTCTATTCGTATGGAGAATTCGCGCCGCATGCGCGCACGCTTTCCTGCGAGCTGCACAATCAAACGATGACCGTGATGACGTTGGCGGAGGCCGCGGCATGAGCGAGCATCATCCCCTGCTCGTCCGTCAGATCAAGCGCGCGAGACGCCCGAACGACGGACTTGACCTGGAGCAACTTCTCGTCGCGGTCTCCGACACCTATGTGCAAAGCGACCGCGAGCGCGAACGCACCGACCACTCCATCAACGTGCTGGTGCAGGAGCTGGAGCATCGCGCCGAACACGACGCGCTGACCTCCCTCCCCAACCGCCTGCGCTTCGGCGCGACGCTCGACGCCGCGATACACGAGATGCCGGACGGCGGCTCGGCGGCTTTGATCTTGCTCGATCTCGATCGCTTCAAAGAGGTCAACGACACGCTCGGCCACGGCGCCGGCGACGAACTTCTTTCGCAAGTCGCCACCCGCCTGACGGAGATCTCGGCGGGGCGCGGCGCCGCCGCGCGTCTGGGAGGCGACGAATTCGCGGTCGTAGCGCCCAATGTCGCCGGCCGCGACGAGGCGCTGGAGTTCGCCGCAGAGGTGGTTCGCGCCCTATCGGGAAGCTATCTGCTCGATCTTGGCCGCGTCACCATCGGATGCAGCGCGGGCGTCGCCATGATCCCCGAGCACGGCGACGACGCACGCGACCTGCAACGGCGCGCCGACATGGCGCTCTACAGCGCCAAGCAACGCGATTTCGGCGGTTCGTGGCGCATGTTCGAGCCTGAGATGGACGCAGCGCTCGTGCGCCGCAAGAGCCTCGAAGAGGCGATGCGCGACGCGCTGGACAACGGTCATTTCGATCTTCATCTGCAACCGATCGTCGAGGCCAAGAGCTGCGTCGTGCGAGGCTACGAAGCGTTGCTGCGCTGGCGCGACCCGGTGCGCGGCCTGATCCCGCCGGGCGACTTCATTCCGCTCGCGGAGGCCACCGGCCAGATCGTGCCCATCGGCGAGTGGGTGATCCGCAGCGCCTGCGACATCGCCGCGCGTCTGCCCGCCGACGCGACGCTGGCGCTCAATCTTTCGCCGATACAGCTGCGCTCGTCGCGGCTGCCGCAGGTGTTCGCAGAGGCGCTCGCCGAAAGCGGCGTCGCGGCGCATCGAATCGAAGCGGAGATCACCGAATCCGTGCTGCTCGACGACGATCCGCGTTCGCTCGAAGGATTAGAGAAAGTGCGCGCGCTCGGCGTGCGGATCGCGCTCGACGATTTCGGCGCGGGCTTTTCTTCGTTCAGCTATCTGCAACGCTTCCGCTTCGACAAGATCAAGATCGACCGCGCCTTCTGCGCCAAGGTCGACGTCGACCCCACCAACGCGGCGCTGGTGCGCGCGATCGCCTCGCTGGGGCGCGACCTGTCGATGAAGATCGTCGCCGAAGGCGTCGAGGATGCGGGCCAGAGCGCCAAACTGTCGGCGCAGGGCTGCGATTTTCTGCAAGGCTATCATCACGGCCGCCCGGCGCCGATCGAGACCTTCCTCGCGCCCGGCGACGTTTCGGCCTTGCGGTTGCGGCGGATGTCGCGGCGGATGCGTCAATCCGCCGGAGGCGCGCCCGAAACGACGGACGCGAAATTGCGCGTCGTCGCGGCGGAGTGACCGCGACGCGGCCGATCAGGCCTCGCCGAAGAGGCGCTCGCCCTGCTGATCGATGATCTGGCGGGCCTTCAGGAAGGTCATTTCGACCGCGTCGTCGAGGCCGGAGAATCGATCCGCCCTGACGAAGCGGCGCTCCCGCGCCACGCCGTCGACCTCGCGCGAGATGACGCCGCAGAGCGATACTGGCCGTTTTCCTTGTAGGGCGTCGCGACGATGCGGAAGCCCCTGTAGTCCTGCGGCTCCGAGCGATGCGCGTCGTTCGCCGCGCCGTCGGCCTTGCCGGCGCCGAACAGCTTTTTCAGGAAGGACATGCGCGCCTCCTTGGCGGCGACGATGGGTCGGAGGCGGCTTGGCCGCCTCGCCATCCGGGCCGGCGGCGCCGCGTCCTATCCGGAGCGGCGCGCGCGACGGCGATCAGATCGCTTCCTTGAAACCCTTCAGGGCGCGGAAGGCGACCTTCTTGGAGGCCTTGATCTTCATCGGCTCGTTGGTGGCGGGATTGCGGCCCATGCGCGCGGGGCGCTTCTTGACCTGCATGATGCCCAGGCCGCCGATGCGCACGCGCTCGCCCTTCTTGAGGTATTTGACCACGGTGTCGACGAAGCTGGTGATGATCGCTTCCGAGCCTTTGTTGGACGCNNCGTGCGCCGGCGCGATCTCGGCGGCGATTTTCTTCACGGTGATCGTCGTCGTCTTGGCGGCGGGCTTGGCGCCGGCGGCCTTCGCGGCGGGGCCTTCTTGACGGCGGGGGCCTTGGCGGGAGCGGCTTTGGCGGCGGTCTTGGCGGCGGTCTTGGCCATGCGTTTTCTCCTCAAGAATCAGCGCAACGCGCGGATCGCGATAGGTCTGCGACAGCTGCGCGGTTCGGACAAGCCCCAGAATCAACGGCTTTCGGCTTTTCAGACCAAAAAGTCGCTGTGAATCAGGCGAATCGCGTCCGACGCGGGATCCGTGATCCGATTTCCCCGCGTTTCGCAGGGTCAGGCGCAATGGGCGACGACCTCGCGACGATGCGGACGGGCGCGATGCTCGANAAGGAAAACGCCCTGCCACGTCCCCAGCATCATCCGCCCGGACGCGACAGGAACCGACAGGCTCGTCGCGGTGAGCGCGGCCTTGATGTGGGCGGGCATGTCGTCGGACCCTTCGTCGCGATGGCGCAGCCAGCCCATCGACGGGTCGTCGGCGGGCGGAACGAGGCGGGCGAAGAAGGCGTCGAGATCGGCGCGCACGTCCGGGTCGGCGTTTTCCTGGATGACGAGCGAGCAGGAGGTGTGACGCACGAAAATCGTCAGCAGCGCCTCGTCGAGGCCGGTCTGCGCGACGAAGGCGGCCAGCGGGCGGGTGACTTCGTAGAGGCCGGGGCCGCGCGTTTCGACGGTGAAGCGGGTCTGGGGCACCTCAGCGGTCCGACGTCGCAAGTTTGACGGCGAGGACGCCGAAGCCCGCCGCGAAGGAGCGGCGCACCCATTCCAGAACGCCGGGCCGCTCGACGACGCGTCGACGCAGGACGCCGGCGGCGACGCCGTAGCCGGCGAACACCGCGAAGGTCAGCGCCATGAAGGCGGCGCTGATCGCGATCATGTCGCGCAACGGCGCGGCGGCGTCGGCGCGCACGAACTGCGGCAGGAAGGCGACGAAGAAAATCGACAGCTTCGGGTTCAGCAGATTGAGCGCCAGCCGGTCGGAGAGCACGCGCGCGGCGCTCTTGCGCGGCGCGTCGGCCGCGAGGCGCAATCCGCCGGAGTCGTTGAACATGCCCCACGCCATCCACAGCAAATAGGCGACGCCCGCCCATTTCAGAATGTCGAAGGCGAGCGCGCTGGCGTGCAGCAGCGCGGCGAGGCCGGTCAGGGCGGCTGCGACATGCGGGACGACGCCGAGCGTCGAGGCGAAGGCCGCCCAGACGCCGGCGCGCGGGCCCTGCGACAGGCCGGCGGCGAGCGTGTAGATCGCGCCGGCGCCGGGCGTGGCGACGATCAGGAAGGCGGTGGCCCGGAAGGGCCAGTGCTGGAGCGCGTCCATCGCTATCGCCTGTGCATGACGAGGTTCGCCTCATGCTGCCGCGCGCCGCCAGCGGGCGCAAGCGGCGGCGGCGGCGCAAAGGCCCCACGGCGCGGACCGTGGGGCCTGACGTTCGCGCCGCGGCGAGGCGGCCGCGTTTCAGTTGTCGAGGAAGCTGCGCAGCTTGCGCGAGCGGCTCGGGTGCTTGAGCTTGCGCAGCGCCTTCGCCTCGATCTGGCGGATGCGCTCGCGCGTCACCGAAAACTGCTGGCCGACCTCTTCAAGCGTGTGGTCGGTGTTCATGCCGATGCCGAAGCGCATGCGCAGCACGCGCTCCTCGCGCGGGGTGAGCGAGGCGAGCACGCGCGTCGTGGTCTCGCGCAGGTTCGACTGGATCGCCGCGTCGATGGGCAGGATCGCGTTCTTGTCCTCGATGAAATCGCCGAGATGCGAATCCTCCTCGTCGCCGATCGGCGTTTCGAGCGAGATCGGCTCCTTGGCGATCTTGAGGACCTTGCGCACCTTTTCGAGCGGCATGGCCAGCTTCTCGGCCAGCTCCTCGGGCGTCGGCTCGCGGCCGTGCTCGTGCAGCATCTGGCGCGAAGTGCGCACGATCTTGTTGATCGT
Organism: Rhodoblastus sp.; assembly: GCA_013693735.1. Taxonomy (GTDB): domain Bacteria; phylum Pseudomonadota; class Alphaproteobacteria; order Rhizobiales; family Beijerinckiaceae. The sequence continues at coordinate 3,159,816 of CP059255.1, forward strand.
CTCGATCATATGCACCGGAATGCGGATGGTGCGCGCCTGATCGGCGATGCTTCGGGTGATCGCCTGACNGATCCACCAGGTCGCGTAAGTCGAGAACTTGTAGCCGCGACGATACTCGAACTTGTCGACCGCCTTCATCAGGCCGATGTTGCCTTCCTGAATGAGGTCGAGGAATTGCAGGCCGCGATTGGTGTATTTCTTGGCGATCGAGATCACCAGACGCAGGTTCGCCTCGACCATCTCCTTCTTGGCCTGACGGGCTTCGCGCTCGCCCTTCTGGACCATGTGGACGATCTTGCGGAATTCCTGAATCTCAAGGCCCGTCTCGGTCGCCAGCGCATGGATGTCGCCGCGCAGGTCCTTGATGCGCTCCTTCTCCTGCGCGACGAAATCCTTCCAGCCGCGAGAGCCGAGCTTGGAGACGCGCAGCACCCATTTCGGGTCGAGCCNGGAGTTCTGGTAGTTGCGCAGAAAGTCGTCGCGGGCGACGCCGTAGGTCTCGCCCAGGCGCATCAGCCGGGTCTCGTAGCCGATCAGGCGCTTGTTGATGTCGTAGAGCTGCTCGACCAGCGCGTCGATGCGATTCTGGTTGAGCGACAGCGACTTGACGAAGCCGACGATCTCCTTCTTCAGGCTCTTGTATTTGCGATCCTGAGCGGGCGTCAGCGCCTCGTTCTTGAGCTTGTTCTCGACGTTCTGGTCCTGAAGGCGGCGCAGCTTCTTGTAGCTGTCGGCGATGTTGTCGAAGGTCGCCACGACCTTCGGCTTCAGCTCGGCCTCCATCGCGGAGAGCGACACGGAATTCTCCATGTCGTCCTCGTCGTCGAAATTCTCTTCCGAGGCGCCGTCCTCGCCAGGGCGCCGCGGGCGGGCGCGCGCGCGGCGGCNGGCGGCCGCCTCGGCGGCGCCAGGCGCCGTCATGTCGATTTTCGGCGTGTTCTTGCCATCGGGGCCCGAATAGGTCGCTTCGAGGTCGATGATGTCGCGCAGCAGAACCTTGCCGTCGTTCAACTCGTCGCGCCAGATGATGACGGCCTGGAAGGTGAGCGGGCTTTCGCACAGGCCGGCGATCATCGCCTCGCGCCCGGCCTCGATGCGCTTGGCGATGGCGATTTCGCCCTCGCGCGACAGCAGCTCGACGGTGCCCATCTCGCGCAGATACATGCGAACGGGATCGTCGGTGCGTTCGGCCGGCTCGGAGGCTCGGGTGGCGACCGCCGTCGGACGCGCGGCCTCGACCAGATCGCCGCCCTCGACCTCCTCGCCGCCCTCCTCCTCTTCTTCCTTTTCGCCCTCCTCCAGCTTCTCGGACTCCTCGACGCTGATCCCCATGTCGGAGAGCATCGACAGAACGTCCTCGATCTGCTCGGAGGTGAACTCCTCGGAGGGCAGAACGGCGATCAGCTCGTCATGCGTGACATAGCCCCGCTTCTTGGCGAGCTTGATCATCCGCTTGACGGCGGCGTCCGAAAGATCGAGCAACGGGCTGTCGGACGTCTCGGCGCCCGCGGCGTCCTCGTGTCTTTCGTCGTCCTTCTTCGCCATGTCTTCGGCTCCTGTGCGGAGGCGGCGCGGCCGGCCCCGACGAATTCTCCAGCGGGCCGAACCGCAAGCGGTCCGGCGAATCACGCGCATAGTTCCGCCCATGCGCTAAGCTGTGGTTAACCACAGGGAGTTGACCGATGGACGGCGCGACGCCGATCACATTGGACGCCTGACGCGAAGGGCATGATCCGACGCGCCAAAGGCCGGCGCGCAAACGCCAGCTTCCTCTCCCGTCCCAATTGATCAGCCGGCTGGGATCCGGCGGCGCCCAGGGGCAGGGCGGCGCTGTCGCCTCAGAAGGCCGGTCGGCCGCCCGCCCCTCTATTTAGCGACAGGACGCGCCGACGCAAGCCTGTCAAGCGTCAATTTTCGCTGAAATTCAGCGGGGATGAGGCGAAATTCGCATTCATAGCGACGAGGCGGCGTCGTCCAGGCCATTTCCCTCGACCGCCGCCTCGCCGCCTTCCAGATTGGCCAGCTGGGTTTTCACCTCGTTGAGGTGGGCGAAGCGGGCTTCCGTCGGCTCCTCGGCCAGCGCCGCCTCGGCCTCGCGCAGCTCGCGTTGCAGCGCGCCGAAGCGGCGATGCACCCACATCGCCTGCCGCAACACTTTTTCCGCGTNCGTCGCGCTCGGCCTGGGGCGCAGCGCGGCGATGGGGGCGAGCGCGGGGTCGCTTTCCAGCCGGGCGCGTTCGGGGCCCAGTCCGATTTCCTCCAGCGCGACGATCAGGTCAGGGCGGGCGAGATCCTCGTGGCCGAGCGCGACGAGCGCGGCGAGCAGCCGCTTCGTGTCGCGGCCGGCGAAGTCGAGCGCGGCGAGGTCCTCCGCATGGTCGGCCAGAAGCGCCGGTTGGGCGAGCAAGGCGGCCACGATCACCATCTCGCGCGCCGGCGCGGCTGCGCTTCGCAACAGCGCGGACTGGGCGAGGCCGGGACCGACGGCGGCGGGCTCGGTGACGTAGCCGCGGCGCTCCGCGGGGCGAACCTNGCCGCCGGGGCGACGGGTCGCGGCGGGCCTTCGCTGCGCGCCGACGCGGGCGCCGCGCCCCAGCAGCGCTTCAAGCCGCTTGCCAAGCTCGTCGCGATAGGCGCGCCGCAAGGCTTCGTCTCCGATCGAGCGTGCGATCTCGTCGAGGCGGCGTTCAAGGCCGGCGCGACGTTCGGGCGTCGACAGATCGCCTGCGGCCTCGACCTCGCGGCCCCACAAGAGATCGACAAGCGGGCGCGCCTGATCGAGAACGTCGCGAATCGCGTCGGCGCCGCCGGAGCGGGCGAGGTCGTCGGGATCCTGCCCCTCGGGCAACAGCGCGAAACGAAACGACTTGTCGGGGCCGAGCGTCGGCAAAGCGACGTCAAGCGCGCGAAAAGCGGCCTTGCGCCCGGCGCGGTCGCCGTCGAAGCATAGCGTGGGCTCCGGCGACAGGCGCCACAAGAGCGCGCATTGCTCCGGCGTCAGCGCCGTGCCGCACGAGGCGACGGCGCCCGGAAATCCCGCGCCGACCATCGCGATGACGTCGACATAGCCCTCGACGGCCACCACAACGGCGCCGTCATGCGCCGCCTTGCGCGCGCGATGCAGATTGTAGAGCGTCGCTCCCTTGTGGAAGAGCGGTGTCTCGGGCGAATTCAGATATTTAGCCGGAACGTCCTTCTCCAAAGCGCGGCCGCCGAAGGCGATCACCCGGCCGCGCGCGTCTTCGATGGGAAACATCACGCGGTCGCGAAAACGGTCGTAGGGGACCGCGATGTCTTCGCCGTGGATGAGCAGCCCCGCCTCGGTCATCACCTCGGCCGGGACATTCTTGGCCGCCAGCCAGTCACGAAGAGCGAAACGTTCGTTGGGAGCGTAACCGATGCGAAACAGCTTCTGCGCCTNGCGGCTGATCGCGCGGTCCTGCAAGTAGCCGCGCGCCCTGGCGCCGCCCCGGCCCTGCAATTGCTCCTGAANAAACTGCGCGGCCAACTCCATCGCCTCATGCAGCGTGGCGCGGCGACGCTCGCGTTGCTCCGCCTCGGGCGTCACCGTCGGCAGTTGCAAGCCAGCCATCGCCGCCAGCCGCTCGACCGCCTCCGGAAAGGCGACGCCTTCCGTCAGCATGACGAAATCGAAAATCGAACCGTTGCGCCCAGACGAAAAGTCGAACCAGGCCTGCTTCTGGTCATTGACGANAAAGGAGGGCGTCTTTTCCGGGCTGAAAGGCGACAGTCCTTTCCACTCGCGCCCCGCCTTGGTCAGCTTGACGCGCCGCCGCGCGACCTCCGAGACGGNGAGGCGGGCTTTCAACTCGTCGAGGAAGGCGGGTGGGAAACGCATGGCAGGCTTATAGCGCGGCGCGCGGCGCCGGGGCGAGAGCGCCGCGGTCTTGCAGGCGACATCGCCCAAGCCTATCCCAAATCCGCCAATCTCGCCCGATTTGAACCGCGGAGCCGGAATGAGGTCGTTTTCTCTGCTCGCCGGAGCCGTTTTCGGCGCCGTCCTCGCATGGGGCGTTCACGCGCCGGCCTGCGCAAACCCAGCGATCACCATCGTCGGCGCCCTAAAGCGGAGCCGCGGACGCCCTTCACCGTTCTGACCACGATGGATTTCACGGGGCCGGCGGGACCGGGGAGGCTTGGAGACAGGGCTTCGAGGCGACGTGCGGATGCACGGTCGTCTACAAAACCGTCGACGACCCGCTCGCCCTGTCGCCGACGCTTCGCCTGGGCGGCGACGGCGGCGCGGACGTGGTCTTGGGCCTGCCGGCGCCCTCGCTCGAAGAGGCCCGGGCGAGCGCTCGGTTCGCGCCCCATCGCAGCGCGACGGCGCCGTCGCTGCCCGTCGCCTGGCGGGACGAGATCTTTCTTCCGGTCGCCTTCGGTTGGGTCGGCCTGATCTACGACACGGCGCGGATGAAGCGGCCGCCGGTCTCTTGGCGGGAGATCGCGGACGCCCGAGCCGGCGCGTTGCGGGTCGCCATTCCCGATCCGCATGTCTCGGCCAACGGGCTCGACGCCGTCCTCTGGCTGCGCGCCACCCAGAAGAGCAAGGCGGGCGCGATCTGGGCGGCGGCAAAATCGAAAATCACGATCGCGCCAGGCGCGGGCGCCGCCCTGGCGATGCTGGAGAGAGGAGAGGTCGACATGGCGCTCGCCTCTGCGTCCTGGCCCGCGCGGCGCGCGATCGCCGAGGGCGTTCAGCGTTTCGGCTTCGCGCCGTTCCGCGAAGGCCAATTCCTGCAAGTGGAAAGCGCCGCGATCCTGAAAGGCGCGCCGCATCCGCAGATCGCCGCCGCGTTTCTCGCTTTTCTGGCAAGCGCGCCGGCGCAGTCGCAGATCGCGCCGCGGCGCGGGCTCTATCCCGTCAATCTGGCGGCCGCGTTGCCGGAGGCGTTCAGCCGGCTGGCGCCGCCGTCAGCTTCGGTGAGCCTGCACGGCAAGACCATCGAAGAGCAGCGCGACGCCTGGCTTGCGGAATGGGACAGGGCGATGGGGCGATAGAGCCTGCTTTTTCGACGCGTCGATGCTGTAGAAGAGCCGCTTCGATTCAGGAGGCCAGCATGACCGCCGACGACGCCCTGACGATCCGCCTGGCGGACTATCGCCCGTCCGACTATCTGATCGAGACGGTCGATCTCGACGTGTCGCTGCATCCCACCGCCACGAAGGTCAAGTCGCTGCTTCGCATCGCGCCCAATCCGCAAGGTCGGGCCGGCGCGCCTCTGGTTCTGGACGGCGACGACCTCGTTTGCGTATCCGTGGCGCTCGACGGCGCGGCGCTCGATCCAGCGGCCGTCGCGACGCCCTCCGCGCTGACGCTCGCGAAACCGCCGCAGCGCCCGTTCACGCTGGAGATCGAAACGCGGCTCGATCCCAGCGCCAACACCCGTTTGATGGGACTCTATCTCTCCAACGGCGTCTATTGCACGCAATGCGAAGCCGACGGGTTCCGGCGGATCACCTATTTTCTCGATCGACCGGACGTCATGAGCGTGTTCACGACGCGCATCGAGGCGAAGAAATCCGAAGCCCCGACGCTGCTGGGCAATGGCGATCCGATCGCATCGGGCGACTGCGCGCTCGCCTCGCGTCATTTCGCGGTATGGTTCGACCCCATNCCCAAGCCCGCCTATCTGTTCGCGCTCGTCGGCGGCGATCTCGANTCCGTCAAGGATCGCTTCGTCACGATGAGCGGGCGCGAGGTCGCGCTCGGCGTTTACGTCGAACACGGCAAGGCGGAGCGCGCGGCCTACGCGATGGACGCCCTGAAGCGCGCGATGGCCTGGGACGAGCGGGTTTTCGGCCGCGAATACGACCTCGACGTGTTCAACATCGTGGCTGTATCCGACTTCAATATGGGCGCGATGGAGAACAAGGGCCTCAACATCTTCAACGACAAATATGTGCTCGCCTCACCGCAGACCGCGACGGACAGCGACTACGCAGGCATCGAGAGCGTCGTCGCGCACGAATATTTTCACAACTGGACCGGCAACAGAATCACCTGCCGGGATTGGTTCCAGCTCTGCCTCAAAGAGGGGCTGACGGTTTTCCGCGACCAGGAGTTTTCGTCCGACGAGCGTTCGCGTCCAGTGACGCGCGTCGCGGCGGTGCGCGCCCTGCGCTCCGCGCAATTTCCTGAGGACGCGGGGCCGCTGGCGCATCCGGTCCGGCCCCAAGTCTACCGAGAAATCAATAACTTCTATACGCCGACGGTCTATGAGAAGGGCTCGGAGGTCATCCGCATGCTCCAGACACTGATCGGGGCGCAGGCCTTCCGGCGGGGCATGGACCTGTATTTCGAACGCTATGACGGCGCAGCCGCCACCGTCGAACAGTTCATCTCGTGCTTCGCGGACGCCTCGGGCAGAGACCTCACGCATTTCATGCTCTGGTACGACCAGGCCGGAACGCCGACCCTGACGATCACGACGTCGCACGACGAAGCCGCGCGCCGATTCGTGGTCACGATGCGCCAGGAGACGGCCCCGACGCCAGGGCAGCCGGCGAAAGCGGCGCTGGCGATCCCCGTGCGCCTCGGCCTTGTCGGCGAGAATGGCGACCTTCCGCTCGTCAGCGCGGACGCGAGCGCGCGGGAGCTTGAGGAAGGCTGCTTCGAACTTAACACGGCGCAGCGGGCGATCGCCTTCGAAGGCGTGACGCAGCGCCCGGCGCTGTCGGCGCTGCGCGGCTTCTCGGCGCCCGTGAAGCTGGTCGACGGGGCGAGCGACGCCGATCTGCTGGCGCGCATGGCGCGCGACTCCGACAGCTTCAATCGATGGGAGGCGGGCCAGCGGCTGGCCACCAAGAGGATGATCGCCTCCGTCGCGGCGCTGCGGGCCGGCGGAGAAGCGCTCGGATCCGCCGANCATCGCGCATGCGCTCGGGAGACGCTCGCCGGCGTGGAGGCCGGCCGGGTCGATCTGGCGGGCGCCGCGCAGATGCTGGCGACGCCCTCCGAGATGGACGTGGCGCGCGACATCGGCCACGACGTCGATCCCGACGCCGTGCGCGGCGCGCGGGAGGCGATGCGTCAGGAAATCGGCNNTCGACGCTGCGCGACCGGCGACGCGCTTCATCGCGCGCTGGCGAGCCAAGGCGCTTTTTCGCCGGACGCGGCCTCGGCGGGCCGGCGCGCGATGCGCAACGTGGCTCTCGACCTGTTGATGGCCGGCGACCCTGAGCTGGGACGAGCGCGCGCCGCGGCGCAGAGCCGCGAGGCGAACAACATGACGGAAGAGTTCGGCGCGCTCGCGGCCTGCGTTCAACATCCGGCGGCGCGCGAGGAGGCCCTCGAAGCGTTCCTCGCCCGCCATCGCGACAATCCCTTGCTGGTCGACAAGTGGCTCAATCTGCAAGCCGGCGTGGCGGACGCGCGGACAGTCGACCGTCTGCGCGCGATCACCGAGCGCGATGTTTTCTCGTGGAGCAATCCCAACCGGGTGCGCGCGCTGTTCGCCGCTTTCGCCCTGACCAATCCCTCGCAATTCCATCGCGCCGACGGCTCGGGATATCGGCTTCTCGCGGAGGCGGCGGCGCGCGTCGATCCGGCCAATCCGCAACTGGCCGCGCGTCTGCTCACCGGCTTCAAAAGCTGGCGTTCGATGGAGGCGGAGCGACGCGCCCGCGCCCGAGAGGCTCTGAACTGGCTTGCGGGGCGTCCCAATCTGTCGCGCGACGCCGCGGACATCGTGTCGCGCTCGCTCGCCTGACGGCGGGCGGGCCGCCAACGGATTCATCTGAAAGCAAGTTTTCCGACCCCGGCATTTCAGGCGAAAAATCCCCTGTTCGCGGGGCTAATTTGGTCTGGACAATCCGAGGTGCAACGATTCAACTGACGTTGATTCGGTTGCGTCCGGCGTTCGCAACAACCGGGTTTCTGGCATTCATTCACGGGAGAATCCGGCGCATGGCGCAAGCCGGTGCGACGAGCGTGTCCGCGCATGCGGACGGCACGGGCGCGACGCCCGCGAGCGAAGGCGGGGCTATTCCCGCCTTCCGCGTTCCGGCGTCGATCGAAGCCCATCTCCAGAAACTGATCCCGATCGGCATTCTTGTTTTCCTGTGCACCGTCGTCGCGGTGGCGATCATTTCCGCTCAAGACGCGCGCCGAGAGGCGCTTGGNAACGCTTTCTCCGACCTCGAAATGATGTCGCTGGCGGCGCAGATGACGATCAACGACGCCGGCGCCGAAAACCTCGCCCCGGCCTTGACGACGCTGGCGCGACTGGGCTCGCGCGGGCGCTCCGTCTATATCGCCGATCTCGACGGCAAGATCACCGCGCGGATCGGCGACGTCTCGGGCGCTCCGACATTGATCGACGTGCTCGGAACGACGCAGCCGCTCACCACCTACGCCGACGCCGCCGGNGTCATGGAGATCGAAGGGCCCGGCGGTCTGCGCGCTCTGGCGACCGTGCGCACGCTCAAGGCGCCGCTCGGACAGGTCGCCGTCGTGCAAACGCTCGAAGCGGTGGAACGGTCGTGGCGNCGACGAGCCAAACGGGCGCTGATTCTGTTCGTGTCGATGAGCGCGGTGCTCATCGGGGTCGCAGCGCTGTATTTCCAGCAGGCGCGCCGCGCCCAGGAAGCAGACACGGCCTGCGAACAGGTCAACGACCGCATCGACACCGCGCTCAATCTCGGCCGATGCGGGCTATGGGACTGGGATATCGGGCGCGGACGCATCTACTGGTCGGAGTCGATNGTGCGGATCCTCGATCTTCCGCAGACCAATAAATTCATGTCCGTGCGCGACATCGACGCGATGACGCACCCTTCAGATCCGGCTCTGACGACGCTTGTCGAGCAATTGAGCGATCATACCGAATCCTCCATCGATCATGTCTTTCGCATGCGCAACGGCCGGGGAGGCTGGACTTGGCTGAAAGCGCGGGCCGAGTTCGCGGACGATCCGACGACAAAGTCTCGTCATGTGATCGGCGTCGCGGTCGACATCACCGCAGAAACGCTGCGGGCTCAGGAGACGGCGACCGCCGACATGCGTCTGCGCGACGCCATCGAGACCATCTCCGAGGCCTTCGTGCTTTGGGACGCCGATCAGAAACTGGTGATTTGCAACTCCAAATTTCAGGTTCTGCATGGCGTCGACAGCCAGGCCATTCATGCCGGGATGACCTATTCNGGGCTGATCGCCCATAGCGTGCCGCTCGGCGTCGACGCGCGGATCAATCTTCAGGAGACCCCGGGGGCNGAAGCGCGCAGCTACGAGGCGCGCCTGTCGAACGGGAGATGGCTGCAAATCAACGAAAGACGCACGAAAGACGGCGGCTATGTCTCGGTCGGCACGGACATCTCCGCCCTCAAGCAACATGAAGGCCAGCTGCTCGATTCCGAACGCAAGCTGATGGCGACGGTGGCCGACCTGCGGCGCTCACGGCAGACGCTCGAAACGCAGGCCCAGCAACTTGCGGAACTCGCCGAACGCTACCTCGAACAGAAATCAGAGGCCGAGGCGGCGAATCTCGCCAAGGCGGAATTCCTGGCCAATATGAGCCATGAATTGCGCACTCCGCTCAACGCCATCATCGGCTTCGCCGAGATGATGGAGCTGGAGACGTTCGGCGCGCTTAGCGAGAAATATCGTGATTATTCGCGCCACATCCGCGAAAGCGGCGGCAGCCTGCTCAACCTGATCAGCGACGTTCTCGACATGTCGCGGCTGGAGTCCGGCCGCGTCGCGATTTCGCCCTCCTCCATCAACGTCGCCTGCGTGGCGCAGAACGCGATCGATCGACTGGAGGCTCTGAGCCCAGCAAAGCGGTCAGGATCCGTCTGATGATCGACGAAGAGGAGGAGATCGTCNGCCGATCCGACAGCGATCGAAAAGGTGACCACCGCGCTGCTTCACAACGCGATCAAGTTCAGCCATGCCGGCGGCGAAGTCAGACTTCGCTGCGACAAGCGCACGGGCGTCTTCGACTTGATCGTCGAGGACGACGGCGTCGGCATCGCACGCGACGCGATGACGAGAATCGGGCGGCCTTTCGAGCCCATCGAAGAGGCGACCACCTCATCGAGCGCGAAGGGTTCAGGACTTGGCATCGCCATCGCCTCGTCGCTGATCGAGTTGCATGGCGGGCGTTTGCTGATCGACTCGGAAGTCAATCAGGGCACGGTCGCGCGTGTGCGGCTTCCATGCGGGCCTCGCGTCGCGACGGCGGCCGCCTATCTGGCGCGGCGACAGGTTTCGGCCTGACGATCACGCCTCGGCGGACAATATCTCGTTGAAGCAGCCGCGCGCGGCGCGCTTCTCGTCGAGATCGGCGGCCAGAGCGGCGATGTCCGGCAAGCCGAGCGCGGCGGCGATACGGCGCTTGACGCCTTCCGTCGCCGTATCCGGGCGAAAGTCGGAGCCGACGCTGACGCGGGTGAGCTGCGTCACGTCCGACATCAGTTTATGCCCCTCGATCAGAATATCCGCGCAACGCGGCGAGAGCAGACCGAGCGTCGCTGCCGAGCGGAGGGTCTGAGCGACGCCGATCTGGCGCAGCCGCGCTTTGTCGGCATGGCGCAACACCAGATATTGCGCGACAAACTCAACGTCGAGCAGCCCGCCTTTTGCGAGCTTCAAGTTCCAGGGATCCGCGTCGCCCTTCTCCTGCGCGATAAGCGCACGCATCTCGCGCACATCCTTGGCGATATCGCCCTTCGCCGCGCCGATCGCTTGCGAGATGGCGATTTCAACCTCGTCGGAGAGGCTTGCGTCGCCGGCGACGACGCGGGCCCGGGTCAGTGACATTTTCTCCCAGGTTTCCGCTTCGTCGGCCTGATAGGCGCGGAAAGCCGAAAGCTGGGTCGCCACCGGCCCTTTGTTGCCGGAGGNGCGCAGGCGCATATCCACGTCGTGCTGGCCCGCCCGCGTCGGCGCCGTCAGAGCCGATACGAGGCGTTGCGTCAGGCGCGTGAAATACTGAACCGCATGGAGCTTACGCGCGCCGTCGGACTCAGGCGTCGCCGGGTCGAAATCGTAGATCAGCATTAGGTCGAGGTCGGAGGTCGCCGTCATTTCGCGCGATCCGAGCTTGCCGAGCGCGACGATGACAGCACGCGCGCCCGGCGCCTGACCGTGTTGGGCCGCGAATTCGCGACGCACCGCATCGAACGTCGCCGCGAGGATCGTTTCGGCGAGCAAGCTGTAGGCGAGAGCGCCCTTCTCCGGCTCGATGCCGGCGGAAAACATCCGCGCGCCGATGAGGAACATCTCATCCTGGGCAAGGAAGCGCGCCTGATCGAGGAACGCTTCAAAATCGCCGACGGCCGCCAAAGAGCCGCGTAAACGATCGACGAAGGCGGTGGCGAGGTCGCCGGGAGCGACGAGATCGGCGCCGATCGCGGCGTCAAGCACATGCGGCCGCGCGGCGACGATCGCCGCCAGGCGCGGCGCGCCGCCGAGAATGTCGCCAAACAATTCGCGCACCGCGGCGTTGGAGCGCAGGATCGAAAACAGTTCGATCGCCGCCGTCATCCGCCCGAGAGCCGCATCGAAGGCCGCGAGGGCGGCGTCAGGATCGCCCGACCCCGAAAACGCGTCCAGCAGACCGGGGACCAGCTCGGTCAGCACCTCGCGCGCGCGAGGCGAGCGCACGGCGGCGCGGCGGCCAAAGTGCCAGCCGCGCACCGTCTCGGCCGCGGCTTCGGGATCGCGGAAGCCCATACCGCGCAGGGTGTCCAACGTTTCGGGATCGTCTCCGACGCCCGTGAAGACGAGGCTGCCTGCGGCGTTGTCGAGCCCCGGCGCGTGCTCGAACAGGCGCGCATATTCAGCTTCGACGGCGCGAAAGCGGCGGGTGATCGCCTCCGCGAAGGCTTGCGTCGACGCGTAACCGCAAAACGCGGCGAAAACACGCAATGGCTCCGGATCGATGGGCAAACGTTGCGTCTGTTCGTCGGCGACCATTTGCAAACGATGTTCGACGCAACGAAGGAATTTGTAGGCTTCGCTCAACGTCTCGACGGCCTCGCGCGTCACCCAGCCATCGGCCTGCAAGGCTTCGAGCATGTCGAGCGTGCGACGCCCGCGCTGCGGGCGTCGCCCGCCGAAGATGAGTTGCTGGGTCTGCATGAAGAACTCGATTTCACGAATCCCTCCGCGGCCGAGCTTGACGTCGTGGCCGGGCACCACGACTTCGGCGTGCCCGCGCACCGCATGTATCTGACGTTTCATCGCATGCACGTCGGCGATCGCCGCATAGTCGAAATATTTTCGCCAGATGAAGGGCGTCAGCTCCTTCAGAAAGGCCTCGCCGAGCGCGATGTCGCCGGCGATCGGGCGAGCCTTGATGAAGGCGGCGCGCTCCCAATTTTGCCCCAGGGTCTCGTAGTAGCCGAGCGCGGCGGGCAGCGAGATGGCGACCTGCGTCGAGCCGGGATCGGGACGCAACCGTAGATCGACGCGCACCACGTAACCGTCTTCGGTGCGCTCCTGAAGCAATTTGACCATACTGCGCACGATGCGCACGTAGAGGCCTTGAGCGCCGCCTTCCGGCGCGGCCTGCGCGTCGGGATCGAAAAAGACAACGAGGTCGACGTCGCTGGAGTAGTTGAGTTCGCGCGCGCCGTGCTTCCCCAGCGCGAGGATGACGAGGCCGCAGCCTTGTTGCGGGACGTCGAAATCCTTCAGGGTCAGGCGGCCGGCGGCGTGCGCATCTCTCAGGAGATGCGACAAAGCGCAGGCGACGGCGTCGTCCGCGAAGCGCGACAGCGCGTCGGTGACTTCGACCGCGTCCCAAACGCCGCCCAGATCGGCGAGCGCGATCACAAGCGCCGCCTCCTGCTTGGCCAGACGCAAGCCGCGCGTCACCTCGCCGACGTCCGCGGAGCGGCCGAGACGCGCCAGCCTCTCGGATATCCCGACGATGGCGGCTGCGGGGTCGCGCTCCAAAGACCCAGNCGCGCGCGTGGCGTCAGCCTCGATGAGCCGCCACAGATAGGNGGAGCCGTCGGCGATTCCCTCGATCAGAGCGCGCACGTTCCTGTTGGCCAACCGTTTGCGCAACCGGGCCGCGACCTTGGCGTCCTGCTCGGCGATCCAGGCGTCGAGTTTGGCTTGCGTCTCGCGAGGCGCCGCCGGGATTGGCGCCGCGACGATGCGATCGGCGAGCGCGGCGGAAGAAGCGGAGGCGGTCATGGCGTCGTTTCCGGACGGAGTGGCGCGAGCGGCAGTCTTAGCGCGGCGCGCAGTCCAGGGCGATTGTCCGAGAGCGACAAAGCGCCGCCGTGGAGCCGCGCCACGGCCGCCGCAAGCGAAAGGCCGAGGCCTGATCCTGGTTTCGAGCGCGCAGGCTCAAGTCGAACGAAACGTTCGAGCACGCGCTCGCGGTCGATCGAGGGCACGCCGGGACCGTCGTCGGCGACGACGATTTCGATCGCCGCGCCATGCCGAAGGGCGGAAACGACGATGACGCCGCCGGCGCGAAGGCCGTGTTTGAGGGTGTTGTCGATAAGATTGGCGACAGCCTGGCCGATCAGCCCCCNTCGCCCGATGACGGCGAGGCCGGGCTCGACGTCATAGGTCAGGCGCGCGCCCGCTGCCTCTGCGGCGGGCTCGTAAAGGTCGCATAGGCCGACGATCTGTTTGGAAAGGTCGAACGGCTCCATGGTCTGGATCGCTGCGCCGGCGTCCGCGCGGGCGATCATCAGCAGCGCGTCGAAGATGCGAATGAGCGCGTCGGAGTCCGCGATGACGCGCTCCAGCGCCTCACGCTCCTNGGCCGGGGCTGCGCGCAAGGCCTCTTCCGCATGGTTGCGCAGCCGTGTGAGAGGCGTCTTGAGATCGTGGGCGACGTTGTCGGACACGTCGCGCATGCCGCGAAGCAACGCGGCGATGCGTTCGACCATCGCGTTGACGCTGGCGCCCAACCGATCGAGATCGTCGCCGCCGAAATTTCGGGGCAACCGCGCTTCGAGATCGCCAGCGGTCACGCGACCGGCGGCGGCGTTCATAGCGTCGACGCGCCGCATTGTGCGAAACGACGCCACGACGCCCGCCAGCACGCCGATCAACGCCATCAGCAAAACGGTTTCGCCGAGCGCCCGCCGCATGACCCGGCCAAGCCGTTCGCGCTCGCCGAAGTCGCGGCCGACGAGCAGGCGCGCGCCCAGCTCGTGAAGGTGGACGACTTTCGCCAAAGCGAAGCGCGCCCGCGACGTTCGCTNCTCGCCGCGACGGCGCGCGCCGTCGTCACGGCCATCATAGTCCATGCGGCGCATTCCCTCGCGGTCGAGCTGACGGGCGACCTGCGGCGCGTTGCCGGCGAGGCGCCCGCTTTGATCGAGGACGAGGTAGAGCGAGGCGTCAGGCTCTCGGGCGCGGCGCTCGACAGCGTCGATCAACGCTTTCAGCCNCCCGAGGCGCGCCTGTTCGGCGAGGCTTTCGACCTCGGCGTCGAGCGCGTTCTCGACCTCACGCTGAACGAGAGAGCGGAACCCGGCGGCGACGCGATACCCCACGACGCCCGCGCCGACCGTGAAAATCAACACGAAGACCAGCGACAGACGGAACGCCGCCGAGCGTAGAAGTCTAGAGAGCGCCGTCACGGATCACATACCCCGCGCCGCGAATGGTCTGAATGAGCGGCCTCTCGCGCCCTTTGTCGATCTTGGCGCGCAACTTGGACATGTGCACGTCGATGACGTTGGTCTGCGGGTCGAAATGCAGATCCCACACGCCTTCCAGCAACATCGCGCGCGTCACGACCTGCCCTTCGCGTCGCATCAAAAATTCGAGGAGGCGGAACTCCCGAGGCTGCAACGCGGNCTCTTCGCCCGCTCGCCAGGCTTTTCGCGCAAGGCGGTCGAGCGCGAGATCGCCGCAGCGCAGCGACGTCGCCTCCGGCGTCCCGCGGCGCGCCAACGCCTCGACGCGGGCGAGCAACTCGGCGAAGGCGTAAGGCTTGGCGAGATAGTCGTCGCCGCCCGCGCGCAAGCCGACGACGCGATCGTCGACCTGACCGAGCGCGGAGAGGATCAGGACCGGCGTCGCGACGCCGCGGCCGCGAAGCGCCTCGATCATCGAGAGCCCGTCCATTTTCGGCATCATGCGGTCGACGACGAGAACGTCGTGCACGCGCTCCATAGCCCGATCGAAACCGTCGCGCCCGTCTCCGGCGAGTTCGGCTGCGTGGCCGGCGGCGGCGAAGGCGCGCTGGAGATAGGCGCGGGCCTCGGCGTCGTCCTCAACGACGAGGATCCTCATCGAGACAGCCGTCGGCAGGTCACGTCTTCGGTCTTTCGGCGGCGGGATCGCACTTCAACGCGGCGTCGAGACGACGGCGCTCCTCCTCGCTCAGCGGCGCGGAGGCGGCGGCCGACACGAGGCGACGGCGAGCGCGGGCCCAGACCATCGCCGCCGCGAAAGCGAGCGTCGCGAAGGGCGCGATCCACAAAATGGCCGTGCGCGCGTTGACCGGCGGCTTCAGCAATATGAAGTCGCCGTAACGCGAGACGAGATAGTCCGTGACCTGAGCGTTGGTCTTGCCGGCGGCGACCTGTTCTCGCACCAGGAGACGTAGCTCGCGCGCGAGGTCGGCGTTGGAATCGTCGATCGACTGATTCTGGCAGACGAGACAGCGCAAATTCTCGGAAATCTCTCGCGCCCGCGCTTCTTGCGCAGGGTCGGCCAAGACTTCGTTTGGCTGAACCGCCAGCGCCGCGACGGGCGCCAGGGTCAGCGCGAGAGCCAGAACGGCGGCGCCGAGGCGGCGAGGAAGAGCGCGCGGGGACGTCATGGCTCACTCCGCCGGCGCGGCTTGAGCGGCGGCTGCGCGACGGCCGACGCCGACGCGAAGGCGCCGATCGGCGAGCGACAACACGCCGCCTGCGGCCATCACGAGCGAGCCGATCCAGATCAACAGCACCCAGGGCTTCCAATAGGCGCGCATGCCGACCTCGCCGTCCTTCATCTCTTCGGCCAGCGCGACGTAAATCTGTCCGAGCCCGATCGTGGCGATGCCGGCCTCGGTCGTCGGCATTTGCCGCGTCGTGTAGAAGCGCTTCGAGGGTTCGAGATCGCCGACGACGGCGCCGTCGCGCAGCACCGTCATGCGCGCGACGTTTTCGCGATAATTCGCGTTCACGCGCGGCTCGACCGCCTCGATGCGCAATTGATAGGGGCCGACCGAGACCCGGTCGCCCAGCTTGTAGGCGCCGATCTGTTCGACGCCCCAGCCGGTGGCCGCGACGCCGATCAAAGAGACGCCGAGGCCGGCGTGAGCGAAAACCGTGCCCCAGGCCGAGAGCGGCAAGCCGAAGGCGCGATGGGCGATGACCGAGGCGCCGGCGCCGCGCCGCCAGACGCGGCCTGCGAGATCGACGAAGGCCCCAAGCATGACGAACAGGCCGAGGCCGACGCCGAGCGCATAGAGATAGGGCGCGCCGCTCGCGCGCCAGCCGATCACGGCCGCGAAGACGATCGAAAGCACGCCCACCGACCACAGGCGCTGCGAGACCGCGAGCAGGTCGCCGCGCTTCANAGCCAAGCCTTGCCCGAACGGGATCAGCAGCATCAAAGGCAGAAACAGTGGGCCGAAGGTGAGATTGAAGAATGGCGCGCCGACGGAGATTTTCTCCCNCGTCGTCGCTTCGAGCGCGAGCGGATACAGCGTTCCGACGAAAACGGTGGCGGCGCAAGCGCTCAGCAACAGGTTGTTCACGACCAGCGCGCCCTCGCGCGAGATCGGCGCGAAAATGCCACCTTGGCGCAACATCGGCGCCCGCCAGGCGAAGAGCGCGAAGGCGCCGCCGATGAAGCAGACCAGAATGCCGAGGATGAAGACGCCGCGCTCGGGATCGGACGCGAAGGAGTGCACCGACGTCAGAACGCCCGAACGCACGAGGAAGGTTCCCAGAAGCGACAGCGAGAAGGTGAGGATCGCCAGAAAGATCGTCCAGACTTTCAACGCGTCGCGCTTCTCCATCACGACGATCGAGTGCAGCAGCGCCGTGCCGGCGAGCCAAGGCGTCAAGGACGCGTTCTCGACCGGGTCCCAGAACCAGAAGCCGCCCCAGCCCAATTCGTAATAGGCCCAGTACGAGCCCATCGAAATGCCAAGCGTCAGAAAAATCCACGCGACCAGCGCCCAGGGACGCGTCCAGCGCGCCCAGGCCGCGTCGATCTTGCCGACGATCAGGGCGCCGGCGGCGAAAGAGAAGGCGATCGAGAAACCGACATAGCCGATGTAAAGCAGCGGCGGATGGATCGCGAGACCGGGATCCTGCAAGATCGGATTGAGATCCTGCCCTTCCATCGGCGGACGCCCGACGCGCAGGAACGGATTGGACGTGAACAGAATGAAGGCGATGAAGGCGAGCGAGATGACGCCTTGCACGGAGAGCGTCGCCGCGCGCANGCTTTCGGGAAGCTCGCCGAAGGTCGCGGCCGCCGCGCCGAACAAGGCCAGGATGAGAATCANGAGCATCATCGAGCCTTCGTGGTTGCTCCACACGCCGGAGATCTTGTAGATCAACGGCTTGGCCGAGTGCGAATTCTGCACCACGTTGACGACGGAGAAGTCCGAAACGACGTAAGCGTGCGTCAGGGCGACAAATGACAGGCCGACCAAGGCGAACTGCGCCAAAGCCGTCGGGGCTGCGACGCGGATCAGCCTTTCGTCGTCCCGCACGACGCCCCAAAGCGGAAAAATGAACTGAGCGACGGCGACCGCGAACGCCAGCGCGAGCGCGAAATGTCCGGTCTCAACGATCATCGCCGTCTCCGATGCGCGACCTATCGGTCGGTGGTCCGTTCGTCGTTCGATCCGCGCTTCTTGCGGTCAGTTCGTCTTCGCCGCAGCCGGCGCGCCCTGCTTCGAGCCCTGCCATACGCCCTGCTTCTTGAGAGAATCGGCGAGTTCGCGCGGAACGTNATTTTCGTCGTGTTTGGCGAGAACGGTTTGCGCGGTGAAGCGGTCGGGCGCGTCGAGCACGCCTTCGGCGATCACGCCCTGCCCTTCGCGAAAGAGATCGGGCAAAATGCCGACATAGGTCACCTGCACCTCGCCGTTGCCGTCCGTGACGACGAAGTCGGTCTTCTGACCGTCGAGTTTGCGCACGGTTCCGGTTTNCACAAGGCCGCCAAGGCGCAAGCGCTGGCCGGGCTTGACGCCCTTCTCGACCAATTCGGCAGGCGAAAAGAAATAGGTCACGTTGCTGCGCATCGCGAACAGAACCAGGCCGAGCGCGGCGGCGATTATCGCCACGCCGGAGGCGATGAGGGCGAGACGTCGACCCTTGCGCGTCATGACTTCAAACTCCTGTCCGCTCCCTTGGGAGTCGGCTCTCTCCAGCTATGCGCGGCGCCGCGGCAGCGCCTTGATTTCCGGCATTCGCCGGGCGCGACCGGCCTCAGCCTTTCAGGCCAAGGTCCTTCGCGAGCGCGTCGATCCGCCCGACCGCCTCCGCGTCGGCGCCGAGAGCCTTGCGGGCGTCGGCCAGAGCCGCGAGCGCCTTCTCCTTCTCGCCCAACATGCTCCAGGAGCGGATCAGGCGCAGCCATCCCTGAACATCCTGGCCATTTTGCGCCAGCCGCGCGGCGAGCCCTTCCACCATTCCGCGAATCTGGGCTTGGCGTTCAGCCGGCGGCAGAGCGGCGAGCGCCTCGGCGTCGGGGCCTTTGGGCGCGGAAAGGGGNNGCGACGACGGCGCGTCGATGGCCGGGCCGCCCACAGCGGCAAGCCGCTCGCGAACGGCCGCGGCCCAAGGAGCGCCGGGCGGGGCTTCGGAGATAATCTTCTCGTAGAGCGCGCGCGCCTTGTCGGGCTGCTGATCCTGTTCGGCGGCGACGGCCAGCATGAACTGCGCCTGGGGGCTCCTGGGATCGAGCTTGACGGCTTGCTCCAGCGCCTCGCGCGCGGCGTCGGTGATGACGCCCTGAGCCTTCGCGGCGCGCGCCTCCGCCATGCCGATAAAGCGCGCCGGGCTTGGCCCGAGCAGCCGCGCGGCCTCGGAAAAGGCGCGCTCGGCCTGTTCGAAGCGCCCGAGCCGCAGGTAAACCGGCGCAAGCACCTCATAGCCCCGGCCGTCGTCGGGCTTTTCGCGCAGGTGACGTTCGACCTTGGCGACGACAGCCTCGATGTTGGTTTCGTCGTTGACGCGCGCGGCGAGCGGCTGGTCGGGCAGCGTCGGCTGGCCGAGCCTGAGATACAATCCGATCGCAGTGAGCGGAATGATCACGAGCGCCGCCGCGGCGGCCAGGCGCGCAACGTTCGGAGAACGCGCCGTCTCAGGCGGCGCTTCGGCGGGCGCGGCGCGCAAAAGGCGGCGGGCGGCTTCGATGCGCGCGCTTTCGGCATCTTCCTGCGACAGCAGGCCGCGGCCGCNGTCGCGCTCGATTTCGGCGAGCTGGTCGCGATAAAATTCGGTTTCGCTCGGGCCCGGGCGCGCCTCGCCGCGCCGCGGCGCGACCAGCGGATACAGCGTCATCGCCAAGGCGACCGCCGTCAGGGCGGCGAAAAGAACCCACATCATGGGGTCGATCTAGAAGGTTCCGACCCGAATGGAAAGATGCGACGGGGCGTCGCGTCGATCACGACGACGTGGTCCATTCTCCCGACGGCTGACGGCACGCGGAGCCCTTGCCGTTACGCGGGCGGCCGCCGACATAAATCACATGGGTGTAATCACGGCAGCCGCCGGACAAACCGCCCTCGGCGCCGACCTCGACATAGCCGAAAACCCCTTCTGNGCCGCGCCACGAGCTGCGCTTGCCG
The DNA here is from genome assembly GCA_013693735.1 of Rhodoblastus sp. Classification (GTDB taxonomy): domain Bacteria; phylum Pseudomonadota; class Alphaproteobacteria; order Rhizobiales; family Beijerinckiaceae. The sequence continues at coordinate 3,179,564 of CP059255.1, forward strand.
GAGTCCAAAGCCGCAAGCTGCGCTTTATACGCGGCGTCGAGGTCCTTCTGGTCGAGCCCCTGACCGACAGGGCCTAGAAGAGCGCCCGAGACAGGCCTCGCCGGCGCGGCGAGCGGCGCCGCGACGACGGCGGGGGCCGCAGGCGAAGGCGCGGCGGCGACAAGCGGCGCGGCCGGAGCCGCGGCCTGCGGAGCCGGCGTCGGCGCGATGGCGGAGCATCCGGCGAGAGCCAGAGAGAATCCCGCCGCCACAGAAACACGCATCATCGCCGCCTCCTTCGTTCCGCGTCAGATCATCGGCAGGGTGAGGCGGGCGCGCAAGCNCCCGAGCGGGCTATCCTNCAGAGTCAATACGCCGCCGTAAAGATCGGCGAGTTCGGTGACGATCGAAAGGCCGAGCCCGGAGCCGGGCTTGGTCTCGTCGAGGCGTTGGCCGCGGCGCGTCGCGGTGGCGCGATGAGCGGCGGCGAGGCCGGGGCCGTCGTCGTCGACGAAAAGGCTGAAAAAGCGCCGGTCCGCGCCTCCCGAAGGCGAAGGCGCGGCCGAGATCGACACGCGGCTCGCGGCCCATTTGGCGGCGTTGTCGACAAGATTGCCGACCATTTCCTGAAGATCCTGGCTCTCGCCGCGAAAACGCAGATCGTCAGGCGCCGTCGAGGCGAAGACGCAGCCCTCGCGTCCGATCTTCTCGAACGTGCGCACAAGTCCCGCCAGGATCGGGCNGACGTCGGTCGCCGAACCGATCGAGGCGGCGCGGGCGGCGGCGCGGGCGCGGTCGAGATAGTGGCCGACCTGATGCGTCATCAGCCCGGCCTGCTCGCGCACCTTGTCGGCGAGCGGCGAGGGCGAGGCGGCGGCCTCATTCATCAAAACGCTCAGCGGCGTCTTGAGGGCGTGGGCGAGGTTGCCGACTTGGGTGCGGGCGCGCTCGACCACCTCGCGATTGGCGCTGACCAACAAATTCAGCTCGTCGGCGAGCGGGGCGACGTCGGCGGGATAGGCGCCGACGATCCGCTCGGCCTCGCCGCGACGGATGGCGGTGACGCCGTCGCGCAGTTCGCGCAGAGGCTTGAGGCCGTAGCGCACTTGCAGGGCCGAGGAGCCGACAAGGGCGGCGGCGAGCAGAGCGAAAGTCGCGCCCAGCGCCCATTCGAACGCGTGGACTTGCGAATCGACCTCGTTCGCATCGGCCGCGACCTGGACAAGAAAGCGCCCCTCGTCGCCCGCGTCGATGGTGCGTTCCAAAATCCGCAGCCGTCTTTCGTCCGCGCCGACGACATAGCCGCGCGCTTCGCCGATGGCGGCGTTGGCGGGCGTCAGGCGCGGCAGCCGGGCCGCGAACAGCGAGCGCGAGGCGCGCAGGGCCGGGCCGTCGCCGTCGAGCCGGGTGACCTGCCAGTACCAGCCCGATCGGGTGAGTTCGAATTGCGGCTCGCCGAGCTGGCCGGGCGCGAGTTTGATGTCCTCTCCCGGGGCGGCGACGTCGGCGACGATGGCCTTGAGATAGACGCCCAGACGCTCGTCGAGCGCGCGCTCGGCGGAGCGGCGATAGACGGCGGACAAGGCGAAGCCAGCGACCGCAAGCACCGCGAGGCTCCAGAGCGTCGCCGACACGAAAAGGCCCCGCTATGGTGAGGCGGCCGGCGCCGGCGANNCGCCCATCGGCTCAGCGCCCGGACTTGGTCGGCGGCGCGTTAGGTCGCCGAACAGATAACCCAGACCGCGCACGGTCTGAATCACGTCGACGCCGAGCTTCTTGCGCAAACGCCCGACGAAGACCTCGACCGTGTTGGAATCGCGGTCGAAGTCCTGATCGTAAAGATGTTCGACGATTTCGCCCCGCGACACGATGCGCCCGACGTGATGCATCAGATAGGACAGCAGCCGGTATTCGTGCGAGGTCAGGCGGATCGGATTGCCGTCGACCATGACGCGGCCGGCGCGGGTGTCGAGCCGGACGGGACCGCAAACGAGATCGGCGGAGGCGTGGCCGGCGGCGCGCCGCAGCAAAGCCCGCAGACGGGCGAGAACCTCCTCCATATGGAAAGGCTTGGCGACGTAGTCGTCCGCGCCGGCGTCGATGCCCTTGACCTTGTCGCTCCAGCTGTCGCGGGCGGTCAGAATCAAAACCGGCATGGCGCGGCCCGCCTTGCGCCAGGCGTCCAGCACCGACAGGCCGTCGCGCTTGGGAAGGCCGATGTCGAGCACAACGGCGTCGTAGGGCTCCGTGTCGCCGAGAAAATGCCCCTCCTCGCCGTCGAAGGCGCGATCCACGGCGTAGCCGGCCTGCTCCAAAGCGGAGACAAGCTGACGATTGAGATCCTTGTCATCTTCAACGACGAGCAGACGCACGCGATCTTCCTTCGAAAGACGACCCCGTCACGGCTCGACGGGAAGTCCCGAGGCGGCGTCGACATGGGCGCGGATGATTTTCCCGTCGCGCCGCAAAAGCGTTATCTCATATTTATATCCGCTGTCCCACCGGCAGAGCTTGGCGCTGAGCGCCTCAGCCTTGCTGACGAAGGCGGCGGCCGAAAGAGCGTCGCCGGGGCGCACCAGGCGGTGCTGGGCGATCGCCTCCAGCGTCTCGGCGGGATTGAGGCATTCGCGACGCAGCGCCTGCGCGAACGCCGGCCTGCCCGCCCCGGTCAGGGCCGACAGGACGACGAACGCGAAGGCGAGGCGGCGGATCATCAAGGAAGCGTGGCGCTTGCGCCGTGAACCCGGCATGAACGCCGCAGCGCCTCAGCCGCGCGGCGGAGTCGCGCCGACCGGACCGTCCGTGACGGCGCGAAGGAGGATGTTGGCGACCGAGACGGCCGTCAGCGCCCACCCGGCCCGCTCGGAGCCAAGCAGGAGACCCAATCCAGCGATTGGGCGAAGCCGATCGCCGCGACGGCGACGTTGAAGGCGAGCGTGCGAAATCCTTTCATGGGTCTCTCCTTTGTCGAAAGTCGGCGTGTCAGCGAAAGCGCGCGGCGAGGCGGCGCAGCAGCGTCACGGCGGGAGACGTCGCGCCAGAGCGGGCGGCCTTCCCGGAGGCGGTCGAAGGCTCTCGGCCGGCGTCGAGTCGGAGGCGCCGCGCGCCGCCTTGAGCAGCGCGTCGTGGAAAGCGCGCGCGTAGGCGGCGATCGCGACGGCGCGGTCGAGACCGTTCACGACACGCCGCGCGCCGACCCAGTCGGCGTTCGCCGCGCCGAAATATTCCGAAAGCGCGTGGCCGGAAAACAGGCCTTCCTTCATGCCGACCACGAGAATCGCGGCCGCGACGCCCGGCTCAAGCGCGCGGTCGGGATCGCTTACGAGATCGACGCCGAGACGATCGCCGAGACGACGGTAGTTCGCCTTCCAGGTGATCTGGACGTAGCCGCGGCCGTCGTAGACCTGGCCGGTGCGCGGGTCCGGCCGGGCATAGGCGCGCGACCCGCCGCCGCCGATCTCGCGCACCGGGCGCATCCGGCGCCCGGTCTCGTGGTAGGCTGTGGCCAGCACATAGGCGACGGCGCGTGGATCGCCGAGGCCGCGCGCGGCGCATTCGTCCAGCACGCTCGTCATGCCGTCGACCTGCGCCGGGGTCAGCGCCCCGCCGAACAGGCGCGCGCGCACGCTCGCGAAAAAGATCGCGCGATCCATCGATTTCTCCGTTCAGATGCGTTCGCTCAGAGCACCGGCGCGACGCCGGCCCAGACGAAGCCAGGGCCGGTCGCCGCGCCGACTTGCGCGATGCGAAGCGACAGGCTGGTCTGCGGGGCTCCGAAGTCGGCGCTTTCGTCCGCCGCCGCGTAAAGGAGCGCGGCGCTCGTCGCGTCGAGCGTCCGACGCAAAGTCGCGCCGGCGTAGATTTCGACGCGATAGGCTTCGCGCTCCTCGCCCAGAGGAATGTCGACNNGAGCCCAGGAATCCGCGTCGCGGCGCCCGCGACGCAGAAAGCGAATGGTCACGCCTTCCGCGCCGCGGCGCGCCGCCGGGCGCACCGGGGCGTAAGGCGACAGCGCTTTCGCCGTCGGCGTCAGCGTGAATTGCGCCGCGAGCGGATCGGCCGCGTCGCGCCCGGCGGCGAGCGCGCGCCACTGGGTCGGCGCGCCGATCTGCGAGACGCCGGCGGCGAGAGGAACGAGCGCCTCGTCGAGGATCACCGCCGTCGCTCCCGCAGGAAGCGCGCNGGCCGCCAGCGCTTCGTCGCCGCCGAGGCCGCGCAGAAGCGTCGAGAGGCGATACACGCCGGAGGCGACGAGTTCGGCGGATTGGAATCCGACGATCTCCCAGCCGCCGGCTCCCGACAGAGCGATGCGATTGGCGCCGCCGAGCATGGCTTCGAGAGAGACCGATCGCAGCGCGCCGCCGTCGAGGCGAACGCGCAGGGCGCGGGCGCGGTCGAGCCGCCAGACCGGCCCAGGCGGCAGGGNGTCGAGCGTCTCGCCGAGGATGGCGCAGCGCGTCGCCGTCGCCGCCGCGTCGTAGCCGCCGCCGGGTCGGGCGCGCCACAGCGTCACGGAGCCGGGCCAGGGATCGGCGAAGACCGCGCCCCAACTGAGAACGCCAGAGCCGTCGCGGTCGACGGCGAGGTCGAGCGTTTCGACCCGCGGCCGTCCCGCGAAGGCGAGCGGCGGCGGATCGAGCCGAATGTCGGCGCCGCGCGGGGCGTCGTAGAGATCGAGATCGACGGAGCGCGCCTCGACGCGCCGCGCGAGGGCGTCGACGACGCGCTCGACGCGGAAGGTTCGCGCGGCGCCGGCCAGCGGCAGGGCGAGAACGTCGCCGGGCTCGACCGCGACGCGCGAGGGCGGCAAGCTCAGCGACAGCGTCTCGCGGCCGGCCCAGGCCTCGTTCAAGAGCACGTCGAGGCGGCGCGACGCCTCGCCGCTCTGCATCACCGCGGCGACGTCGTTGCGACTCTCGCGGCGCGAGACCGTTTCGAGACGCCGCGACGACAAGGCGCGCTTGCGGAAGTCGACCTCGCCCTCGACGATCGAAAGCGTCGCCGCGCAAGGCAGATCCGTCTCCTGCGCGCGCGCAAGCTCGTAGGACGCGCCGGAGGCGGCGGGCACGAGGTCGTCGGCGGCGACGGCGACGACGCGCGCGCGGTTGCGGGCGACCACGTCGAGTCGGCCGGCGCGCGGGCGAAGATCGGCGGCGAACAGGCGCAGCAGCGGCTCCAGCGCGGCGCGCGCCGACATCGGCCGGTCGACGACGTAGCCGTCGACATGGCCGTCGACCGCGATGTCGCCGATCAGGCCGGGCGGCGCGCCGAGATCGGCGGCGAGCGCGCGGATCAGCGCGTCGAGCGGCGCGCTTTCGAGGCGCCCGTTGAGCCAATGGCCGGTTTCGAAATTGTCGGCGTCGCCCCACGCCTCGACGTTGAGCGGAAAGGCGGGAAACGGACGCGCGTCCCAAGCCCATGCATGCACGCGCGCGGNGTCGACCATGCGCCCGCCATAGATCGGCGACACCGGATTGCCGGCGGGATCGAACAACGGGCTCGACGGATCGAAGCGGCCGACGATGGCCTCCAGCGTGGCGATCAGCATCAGATCGTCGCGTTCGCCGCGCGAAAACACCGGACGCGCCGATTCCGACGACTTCGCGTCGGGAAACAGATTGGGCTGGTTGGCGCCGCGATCGACCGCGGGGCAGCCGATTTCGATCAGCCAGATCGGCTTCGACTTCGCCGCCCAGGCCGTCGGCGTCGCGAGGCGCGCGTGGGCGACGCGCTCGTGATGGGGGTTCGACCACCAGCCGACGAGATCCTTGGTGCGGTAGATCCAGGGCTCGCCATAAGCGCCGTCGGCGATGGCGGCGCGGGTCTGGGCGGCGCGGGCGGCGGCGTCGGGATACCACCAGTCGAACGCCTCGCCGGCGGCGACGCGGCGGGCGAGGTAGGCGCGTTCGTAGATCGAGGCTGCTTCGCCGGCGTCGAGATGGTCGGCGCCGTCGCGCCAGTCGGCGAGCGGCCAGTAGGCGTCGATTCCGACGAAATCGATCGCCGGCGCGGCGAACAGAGGATCGAGCGGAAAGCGCACCTCGCCGCCGGGAAGCACATGCGCGCCATATTCCGTCCAGTCGGCGGAATAGCCGATCTTCACGTCGGGGCCGAGGATGGCGCGGACGTCGGCGGCGGCTGCGCCAGCGCGGCNGACGGCGGGATAGACGCCGGGCGCGGAGCGCAGGCGCGTCAGGCCGATCAGCTCCGAGCCGATCAAGAAAGCGTCGACGCCGGCCTGCGCGCACAGAGCGGCGTAATGCAGCACCATGCGGCGATAGGACCATTCCGCCGCGCCGGGCTGCGCGGAGCCGAAGAAGGCGGCGATCTGCGCGGCGGCGGCGGCGCTCGCGTCGGGAGAGCCGGGGCGCCCTGGCGCGGGGTCGCAGGTGACGCGTCCGCGCCAGGGATACGCCGCTGTCGCGCCGCCCCGCGGGTCGGGCAGCGCGTTGTCGGCGGGCACGTCCATCATCACGAAGGGATAGAACACCACCGAAAGGCCGCGCGCCTTCATGTCGGCGATGGCGGCGAGCACGCTGGCGTCGGACGGCGTGCCGCCATAAGCGGGCTTGCCGTCATGGCGCGACACCGGGCGCGCGCCATAGCGGTCGAGCCCGGCGACCGACCACTGGCTCTCCAGCGTGTCCTTGTCGTTGGTCTCGACGCGCGGGGCGATCGTGCAGGCGCCGGCGCGCAGGTCGTCGCCGAACCAGGACACCACGAAGGCGACCGAGCGCAGCGCCGGCGCCTGACTCGTCAGCGCGTCGAGCGAGGCGGAAAAGTCGGCCGAGCGCTGAAGCTGGTGGCGGTTCTCGGGCCGCGACACGCCGCGGCGCAGCTCGGCGGTGACGGCGGCGGGATGATAGGCGAACTCGGACGCGCCGGGGATCAGCGCGACGCCGCGCAGCGCGCGGGCGAGGTCGCTGACGGGGCGGATGACCTCAAAGGAGAGCTGCGGAACGCGCGCGCCATAATCGGCGAGCGCGAGCCGCTCGAAGACCACGTAGGCGAGGCCGCGATAGGCCGGCGCGACGCCGCCCTCCTTGGCCAGAATCAAAGGGTCCGGGGTCTGGCCTTCGTCGCCGCGGTGCAGGCGCATCGTCACCTTGGTGAGGTCGATCTNCCTGCCGTCGGCCCAGACCCGGCGCACGCCGGCGACCGGGCCTTCGCACAGTCCCACCGCCAGATTGACGAAATAGGAATAGGTCGTGGTCGACGAGGACGACCGGCCGCCCTTGCCGCCGGAGGAGCCCTGGCGGGTGGTGGCGGCGACCTCCTCGAAGCGCGTCGCCCAGATGATCTGTCCGCCGATGCGGGCGCGGCCGTAGACGCGCGGAATCGGCGCGCCCTCGCTCGCCTGCACGCCCGCCAGATCGGCGAGGCGCGGGCCTTCGACGTGGCGCGCGCCGCTCTGTCCGAACAGCCGATTGTCGACATAGGCGCCGGCGAGCGCGCCGACGGTCTGACCGACGACGGCGCCGATCGGGCCCCCATCATGGCGCCGAGGGCGGAGCCGGCGGCTTGCAGAACGAGCGTGGTCATCGCCGGTCCTCTCGATCAGGAAAGCGAAAACGCCGACNGAGGCGGCGCCGCCACCAGGCGCAGAGCGCGACCTCGGCGACGCAGGCCCCGTCCTGCGCATGGATCATCGCGTCGGGCGCGCTGGCGACGCCGCAATGGGAAGCCGGCCACCGCGCCTTCCAGCGGAAGACGAGAAGGTCGCCGGCTGCGATCTCCGNCGACGGCTTCTCGACGAAGCGTCGCCGGGCGGCGTCGAGCAAAGGCTCCGCGCCCGGCGCGGCGAGCGTCCAGTCGACGGGGTAAGGCGGCGCGGCTTCGGGCTCGGGGCCGACCGTCTCGCGCCAGACGCCGCGCGCCAGGCCGAGGCAGTCGCAGCCCACGCTTCTGAGAGACGCCTGATGGCGATAGGGCGTGCCGAGCCAGCCGCGCGCGGCGGCGACGACGTCGGGGCGGCTCATCGCGCCAGCCCGCCATCGGCGCCGGGATCGCCGGGCGCGGCGTAGCGCAGGACGTAGTCGGCGCCGGGAATATGCGGAAAGCCGCGAAAATTCACCGCGTTGGCGAAGCGGTCGCGGCATGTCTCGAAACGCTTGTCGCACCNCGCGGTCAGCGTCGCGGCCGCGCCGGTTTCGGGCGCGGCGGCGAACGGCGTCCACAGCGTCGCCTCCAGCGCGCCGTCGCGCAAACCGCACGCGCGCAGGCGTCGGCGCGCGCCCGCCTGCGCGCCGCTCGTGACCGTCAAGACGCCAAGCGCAAGCGCCTGCGCCGACAGCCCCGTCGGCGCCAGGCGCAGACGGCCCGCGCTCGAACCGGCCAGCACCGTCGTCGCCGCGCTCCAGAGCGCCGCCGAGACGCCGCACCGGGCGTCGGCGAATTCGGCGGAGCAGGCGCCGGAGTAGACGCGGCCGACCTCCTGATCGAGATGATGGACGAGGCTGCGCAGCTCCACCGTGAAGGCGTCCTGCGTGCGGCGGACCTCGCCGAGATCGTGGACGTCGAGCGCGAGGCGTTGGGAGGGGTCGCTCCAGTCGACCAGCCAACGTTCGACGCGGGCGCCGTCATACAGGCCGTTGGCGAGGTCGGCCTCCGACAGCGCCTCGCCCGTCAGCGCGCCGGCGACCTCCGTCGCGGCGACCGAAAGGCCGAGCGCCGACTCGGTTTCGGCGGCGTCGAAGCCGCAGCGCGCGGCGTAGGCGACGCCGTCGACGACAAGATCGACGTCGTGATCGGTGAAGCCCAGCACGGCGCCGTCGCGCCGGGTGAGCCTCCAGACATGGCACAGCGTCGTCGCGCCGCCGGCGAGGCGGGCGGCGAGCGTCGGAGAGACGTCGCGCATCGGGCGGTCTTTCGGTTAGGGTCGGATTTCGATCAGCGGCACATGCGGGATCGAGCCCGCGTCGAAGGCGGCGAAGTCGATTTCGAGAAAGTCGACGTCGAAGCGCACCGGCACGTCGAACTCGAACCCCGCCGTGACGGCCGCGCCGGCGGGCGGGACGCGGCCGGCGCGAAACGTCAGGAGGCCCGTCGTGACGTCGACGTCGAAATCCAGCCCTTCGGATTTCTCGACGCCGGCGACGCCGACCTTGACCGCGCCGGCGACCGGCTTGGCGATGTCGCGCCAATAGGGCGCGTAGGCGCCGCCGTAGAGCTTGCGCAGCGCGAAGACCCGCGAGGNCCCGTCGCCGACGCCGAGACTGATCGGAAAAGCGCGGCGTTTCGGCGAGCGGGCNNAGGACTTGTGATCGATGCGGTCTCGCCAGCGGAAGCCGTAGAGACGGCCGCGGCGCTCCTCGAAAAAGGCCAGGACGGTTTCGGCTGNGCCGAGCGTGCGAATCGCCGAACCGGCGTCGTAGCGGCGTCGGGCGTGCGCCCAGCGCGCGTTGCGCTCCTCGCGGCCGGAGGCGGTGGCGACGATGTCGGTGCGCCGTTCNNCGCCGCCGCGCGCGCCAAGCGCCACGGGAACGGGAAAACGCACCTCATGAAAAGCGGCCATTTCGGACGTCCTGAGTTGATCGGCGTCAAATCCGGGCTAGAAGCTGCACGCATAGGATCACGACCGATCTGGACCGCTCCGGGAGCACCCTGACCATGTCTCACGACCCGCATCAGTTGATTGAAGAATTCCCCGACAAGGCGGATAAAATTCATCATCTGAAAGAAACGGACCCGAAATTCGCGCAGATGTCTCAAGAGTATCACAAGCTTAATCACGAGATCATCGAGGCCGAGACGAACGTTCACCCGACGTCCGACGAAATTCTTGAGACGATGAAGAAGAAACGCCTCAAGATGCTTGACACTTTTTCCAACATTCTTGGCTGAGCCCTAAAGGCCGCGCCGCCCTCGCGCCACCGCGCGGGCGAGCGCGGCTTCGACCTGCCCCTGAGAGCGGCGAAAGCTCTCGACGTCCTGCGTGGCGATGGTGACGTTGACCGAGACCGGCGCGGCCTGCGCCTGCGCCGCCAGGCCGAGGCGCCCGTCCGGCCCGCGCGCCAGCGGCATGATCGCCTCGGCGCCCTTTTCGCCCATCAGGCCGAGCCCGCCGCCGGAGCCGANAAAGGTCGGCGCGGCGACGACGCCGCCCTCCGCGAAGGGCGTCACCGGCAGCGCGTTGACGCCGCTCGCCCCACCCGAAAAAGCGCCGCTCAAAGCCGAGCCGAGCCCCTGCAAGGCGGGCTTGAGGGCGGAGTCCAGCGCCATGCTCGACAGGCGAAGGCCGATCGACTTCAGCGTGTCCTCGAAGGATTTGCCTTGCACGACGGCGTTCGAGAAGGCCGTCGAGAGGCTCTTGGCCACGCGCGCGGCCGACAGGTCGATGGAGTCCATCGCGCTCGTGACCGCCTGAAGGTCGGCGGCGACGAAGGCGGGATCGGTCTGGTCAGCCATTGCGGGCCTCGTCCGGGTAGGCCGCCATCAGCGCGGCGAGCGCGGCGCGGTCGGCGGGAGGGTCGATGCGTCCGCGCCGTCCTTCGAGGGCGGCGAACAGTTCGCGGGGGTCGCGGCCCAGAAGGCGCGCGGGGAGAGCCGCCACGCGCCAAGCCCGAAGGCCATCGCCTCGCGCCACGGGAAGGGCGCGGGCGAGCGCGCGGCGGCGCTCAAGGGTGGAGGGGCGGCCCGTCGGCGGCGGGCGCGGCGGCCGCGCCGAAGGTCGCGGTCAGCAATTGCGCGACGACCGCCAGATAGCCGGGCAGCCCGTCGGCGTGGGCGAGCGCGGCGGCTTCGTCGTCGCTGATCGCCTCGCCGGCGCCGCGCAGCCCCGCGCCGATGATGGCGGCGAGGTCGCGGGCGCGCAGGCGCCCGTCTCGAAGCGCTCGCCGAGGCCGGCGAGCCCGTCGACGCCGAAGGCGGACTCAAGTTCGGCGAGCGCGCCGAGGGTGAGCACGAGGCGGCGCGGCTCGCCGCCGAGCGTGGCGGCGATCTCGCCGCGATGCGCGTTCGCCATTTAGGCCGCCGTGAAGGTCAGGGCGCCGGCCGATTCCAGCGCGAGCCNGAACGTCACCTCGCCGGCGTGCTCGCCGCGATAATCGAGCGAGGAGATCTGGAACGGGCCTTCGAGCGTCCCGAAGCCGGGAACGACGATGCGCCAGGCGTGGATGATGGCGTCGAAGAAGCTGACGCGGATCAGCGCGTCGCTCGCCTCGTCCTTGAAGACGCCGCCGCCGGCGACGCTGGCGCGGCGCACGCCGGCTCCCGCCAGCAATTCGCGCCAGCGCCCGACGGAGTCGGCGTGGGTGACGTCGACGGCCTCGGCGTTGAAGGCCAGGCGGCGGGTGCGCAGGCCGGCGACGGCGACGAAGTTCCCCGTTCCGTCGTCGACCTTGAGCAGCAGATCCTTGCCTTTCTGGGCGGGCATGGCGTGTCCTTTCTTCAGCGCGCGCGGGCGACGCGACGGGCGGGCGAATGATTTTCGGGAGGCGGCGAAGCGCGCGCCGTCACGCCTCGATCAGCGCGCGGAAACGCAGCGTGACGCGGGCGAAGCGGTCCTTCTCGGCGCGGCGGGCGTCGGTCGCGACGCAGGCGAGACGCACGAGGCGCCAGCCGGCGAGCGCCAGCGGCGCGTCGTCGAGGAGGCGGGAGACCTGTTCGGCAAGTTCGAGCGCCTCGCGCTGGCCGGGCTGATCGGAGACGACGACAAGGTCGGCGAGACATTCGACGCCGCGGCCGGAGACGGTCGACCAATCGCGCAGCTTCGTATCGGCGAAGGCGATCCAGGGCGCCTGCGCGTCGCGGGGCGCGACGTCGTGGACCTTGGGGCCGCCGAGCGCCGAGACCAGCGTCGTGTCGGCGAGAAGGCGCTCGCGCATCGCCTTGCGCAAGGAGACGACAGGGCTGAGGCTCATGGCGTCGCCTCCTCGCAATCGAGCACGAGGCTGCGCCGGCTTTCGTCGGGGTCGCGCGCCGCCTTGATGAGAAGGATGCGGGCGCCGAGGCGCAGCCGCATCGCGCCGGTGACGCCCTCGCGCCAGCGCAGCGTGACGCGATAGGCGATCGCCTGCTCCAGCCGGTCGGCGGCCAGACGCGTCGCGCCGCGCGGGCTTTCGATGTCGGCCCACAGCGTCGCGACGGCGACCCAGCCGCGCGTCGCGCCGCCGATGTCGTCGGCGACGTCGGCGGGCGCCTCCAGCGTGACGCGGCGGCGCAGGCGGCCGGCTTCGGGCGCGCTCACGACAGCCTCACGCGGCGAAACGAGGCGACCAGCGCGGTGACGGCGCGCGGGATGGTCAGGTCGATCTCGGGATGATCGCCGCGGCGCGCGTGCCAGTTGGTCGCCAGCATCAGGATGGCCTGACGCAACGGGGCCGGGACGCTGGCCGGATCGTCGCCATAGCCGACGACGACGTCGACCTCGAAGCGCACGGAGCGCGCCCGCGCGGCGGCGTCGAGAACGCGCACGGCGGGGCGCTGGTCGTCCTGATCCATCGCGACCGCTTGCGACGGCAGGGTTGTCGCGACGCCGTCGGCGTCATAACAGCGGATGGCCGCGACCGACCGCAAGGGGCCGAGCGGCAAGCGCATCAGCCCGTCGGCGCCACAGGAGAGATAGGTGAACCGCCATTCCTGCGAGATGAAGGCGCGGCGCGTGTGGCCCTCCAGGGCCTGGCGCGCCGCAGCGACGAGATTGGCGAGGATCGCATCCTCGACGCCGGCGTCGGCGCGCAGCCAATCGCGCAAATCGGCGACGCTCGCCGGCTCGACGGCCGGCTCGCTCAGTCTTGCGGCGCTCATGATGGGGTTCCTTTGCGGCGCGCCGCCGGCCTTCGCCATCGTCGGCGAAAGCGCAAGCGACGCGGGCCTCGAAGCGCAATCGGTGATGGTGCTGAAGCGCGCGCGCGGCGGCTCGGGCTTCTGCACCGGCGTGGTGCTGTCGGAACGCGTCGTGCTGACGGCGGCGCATTGCGTCGCCGGGCCGAACGACACGCGGCTGCATTGGCGCGGCGACGACAGCCAGCCGAAGCTGGTCGACGTCGCGGCGGTGGCGCTGCATCCCGAATTTCTCGCCCGCGCGCCGAAGACGCGCGAACGATCGGTCGATCTCGCGCTGGTGCGGGCGGCCTCGCCCCTGCCCTTCCGGCGCGCCTCGCTGTCAAGCCGCGACGCGCTGACGCTCGGCGAGCGGGTGCGGATCGGCGGCTTCGGCGTGACGCAGGAAGGCGCCGGGCGCACCGGCGGAACTTTCCGCGCCGCCGATCTGACGATCCGCGCGCCGCTGTCGCATCTGCTGGGATGGGCCGACAGCGGCGACGGGCGCAAGCGCGGCGCCTGCACGGGCGACTCGGGCGGAGGCATGTTCGACGCCGCCGGCGAGGTGATCGGCGTCGTCGCCTGGACGACGGGGCCGAACGGGCGCGGCTGCGGCGGCGTCACGCAGTCGATCCTGGTCGCGCCGCAGCGCGGCTGGATCGAGCGCGTGACGCGGGGATGGGAGTAGCGCGCGCCGTCGTCGCGCGCGAAGCGAAGCGATCCATGACGCCGCGCGGCGGTCGGGATCGCTGCGTCGCTTCGCTCCTCGCCCCGACGATCGAACTCAGGTCGCGCCGAACTTCATCAGCTTGATGGCGTCGAAGTCCTGCACGCCGCCGCCGACGCGCTTGGTGGTGTAGAACAGCACGTAGGGTTTGGCGGAGTAAGGATCGCGCAGGACGCGCACGCCGCTGCGGTCCACCACGAGATAGCCGCGACGGAAATCGCCGAAGGCGATGGAGAAGGAATCCGCGGCGACGTCGGGCATGTCCTCGGCCTCGACCACGGGGAAGTTCATCAGCGTCGCGGGCTGGCCGACGGCGGCCGGCGGCTGCCAGAGATAGGCGCCGGTCGAGTCCTTGAACTTGCGCACCAGCGACTGCGTCTTGCGGTTCATCACGAAGCTGGCGTTCTGGCGATAACCGGCCTTCAGCGCGTAAATGAGGTCGATCAGCGCGTCGGAGGNGTTCGTCGCCGCGAAGGCGCTGGCGGCGCCGGTGGGGACATAGGCCGTCTTGCCCCAGCTCCAGGCCGCCGTCGTCGCCTTCGGATAGGAGAGGAAGCCGGTCGGCTTGTTGACGCCGTCGCCGGCGACGAAGGCCGCGCCTTCCTGTTCGGCGAAGACGGCGTCGACCTCCTCGGCGATCCACTGCTCGATGTCGACGACGCCGTCGTCGAGCAGGGTCTGGGTCGCCGCCGGCATCGCGTAAAGCTCCATCGCGGGGAAGGAGAGTTCGGCGAGCCGCTGCGTCGCGCCCTGCGCGCGCACGCCGGTCTCGGCCGTCCAGCCGGCGGCGGGGCCGGAGATCGAGAAGGCTTTCTTGGCGGTNNTGGTGGAGATTTCGCGCACCGAGGCGATGGCGCGGATCGGCGAGATCTGCGTCATGCGGCGCAGCAGCTCGCGCTCGGCCGGCGGGGGCACGAGATAGCCGCCGTCGACGCCCGAGCCCGCCGACAGCGCCTTGGCTTCGAGCGCCTTGAGGCCGGCGGATTCGCCGCTGCGGGCGTAGACGCGGAAGGCGGTCTTGTGCTCCTCGACGGCGGCGTCCTTGATCTCGCCGGACTTGCCGTCGAGACGCGGGCGGGCGGCGTCGAGGCTGACGCGATCGAGCCGGCGGCGGGCGTCGTCGAGCGCGCCCTCGATGCGGGCGAGCTTCTCCTCGGTGAGGACGTCGACGGACAGGCGCCGCTCGATCTGCGCGAAGCGCTCGTCATTGGCGTCGCGAAACGCCTCGAAAGCGCTGCGGACGTCGTCGTGGGCGGCCGGCGCCTTGGTCTCCGGCGCGCCGATGATGTCGGAATGCGTCATGCGGTTTTCTCCTTGCAACAGGGACGCGCGAGATGAGCGCGCGCGAAAGCGCCCGCGGCGCCGGGGCGCGCAGGTGAAGCCGTCAGCAAAGCCGCACGCGCGCGACGGCTCGCGCGGCGGGGATCGGCGGATGGTCAGAACCTCAGAGCAGCATCAACGCGCCGTTGAGGCCGATCGCGAGGCGGGTGGGCGACGCGCGTCGAGAACGGAGGTCGGCAGGCGCACGACGAAAACGAGATCGCCGCGCCGCCAGAGCATGTCTTGCGGCGGCGCGGGCTCGCTCGAAACGAAGGGGCCTTCGCCGAGATCGCGCCACCCCGCGCCGGGAATGCGGGCGCTGCGCTCCTGCGCCCAATGGATCGCGTGACACTCGCCCGGTTCGAGCGACAGCTTGCGCATTTTCGCCAGCACGTCGTCGCCAATGGCGAGAGTCGGGCGCAAGCCAGGGATCGGCAGGAAGCATCCGTATCACCCGCGCGCCCGCGCCGAAGGGCCCGGCGCAGGCTGGGGACAGGATGCGCGTGTCGCGAGCGCCGCGCAATCGTGGCGATCACATCGCGCCGGCGACCGCGTCGGCGCGTCTGAGCCACTCGACGCGGCGCGACGGGGACGCGGCGGATGGCGCCCTTCGCGCCCACGCGCGCGCCGGGCAGCATCGGGAAGGTGACGAGCGAAATCTCCCACAGATCGAGCGCCAGCAGCTTGCGCGCGCCGCCGGGGCGCGGGCGGAGCGGATCGTCTTGTAGCCGATGGAGGCCGTCGAGCGCGCCGTCGCGGATCAGCGCGGCGAGCTCGCGGGCGCGGGCGACGTCGAGATTGAGCTTGCCGACGACGCGCAGGCCCTTGGCGTCCTCGGCGATGTCGAGCCAGGTTCCGATCGGCTGGGCCGGATCGTGCTGGAACAGCATGCGCACGCCGCCCGGCCCGCGTTTTCTCAGCGAGGCGCGGAAGGCGCCGGGCGCGACGACGTCGCCGCCCAGGTCGGTCTCGCCGAACAGGCTCGCATAGCCGGCGAAGACGCCGGACTGAAGCGCGACGGCGCTCATCGCGCGGCCTCGCGGCTCAACGCCTGCGCGGCGAGGCGGGCGAGCGTTTCGAGAAAGGCGCGCATGACGGCGCGCGGGTCTTGCGCCGACGCGCGAACGGGTTCGCGCGCGGAAGCCTCCGCGCGGCGCGGATCGAAGGGCATCTTCGTCTCCTCAGTTTGATCGAACGTCACTCGCCGAAGCGGCGGTTGAATTGCGCCAGCTCGCGCACGAAATCGTCGAAGCGGCGATTGGCGGCGGAGAGTTCGCGCAGAAGGATCAGCGAGAGGGCCGAGGCGGCGCTCGCCCATAGAAACAACATCAGATGCGCGAGGTCGCCGAGTTCGGCGACGAGGCGGACGAGTTCGGTCATCGGCTCCATCGCGGCTCCGTGGCGGGGTGTCGATTTCGATTTCGGAACGCGGTCAGAGGTTGTCGCGCAGAATTTCGAAGAAGGCCCGGATTCCGCGCTCGATGCGCAGTTCGGACCCGACCTGCGCCACATCCCTTTAAGCTCGCTATCGGCGACGCCGCTCGCAAAAGCTCGACGATATAGGCGCGCGCCTCGGCGCGAACGGACCTGGGAACGAACTCCAGATGGCCGCGAATTTTGGCGACCTCATCTCCCTCGATCAGATAGGTGAAGCTCTGATCGAAGGCTTTGCTCATTTCCATAAAGGCTTGTTCGCCTCGTTTGCTCATCGCGCTTCACCCTGCGCTTGCCCGTCCTTGCGCTGCGTCAGAACGCGCTCGAAGGTGGTCTGTTCGTCGGGGTCGAGCAAGACGAACATCCTGCGGCCGTCGCGGTCTTCGACGGGCGTCATGACCCCTGAATGCGTGCGAGCGCCGCCCGCGTCGCGTCGAAATGCTCGGGGTCATCGGCAGCGTGTATTCGACGCCCGTCGAGACGAGGTAGATTTCGATTCGATCATGTTTGGCCGACACGCGCGTTCACGTCTTGGCCATTCGCAATTCGACGTGGCGGAGGACTTCGGCAAGGAAAGCGCGCATTTGCTCTTCGCTGCCGAACAGCATGTTCGAACCCGCGTCGCGCCAGCGCCGGTCAAGCTCGCGCCAATCGAGATTGCGATGCAGAAGATCGGCGATGAAGGCGCGGACGGCGGGGAGCGACGCCTTCGGCATCATCTCGACCACGCCAGCGAATGGGTCGCCCCCGTCTTCCTGACAGATCTGGAATATCTCCAGCTTGAAATTTCTGATGCCTCCGAAGACGGCTTCTGAGCGGAACTGGTCATTTACGGGCCCTCTCATTGTATGGATAGGCGGTCTTGACCACGAACCCACGCTTCAAATCGGCGCGATGCTGAATAACAACTTCAACTTCGTATGTTGGCCGAATGGTCACGTTCAGTACGACGACTCTCTATACGCTTCAATCCCGGTTGGGGAACCGTATCGCTTCGAGAGAGAAGCTTGTCTCAGCTCGCCCGATGCGACCTTTCGAACGACGATATCGTTTTCGGTGAGAACATCCGAAACGTAAGAATTCGCATCTGATAGGTGGCGAAACGTTCCCCATGCGTCCTGAAAGCTCGTAATCTCGTGAGTGACCGTTCTTGCGCGCACGATCGTCCCATCAAGCGCGCCGCGAAGAGACATCTCGTCGCGACCGACATGCTTGCGGATCGCATGGCCGCCCAGCGCCTCTTCTTCTCGCAGATCAATCTTGAAGCGTGGCTCATCGTTCTGCGCAACGACGAAAGGGCGGACGCGTTCGCCGCCTCCCCCTCCCCGCTCCCCCATCGTCCGCCTTCCGGCGTTCCGGGGCACGCGGGGTTGATCGGGATTATACGCCTTTCCGCCCGGCCTCCCCTTTTCGCCATAGCCCGCCGCCTCGCGCTTTTCCTCGCGGGTGAGGAAGTCGGCCTGGCCGATGCGCGTCCATTCCCGCGCGCGGTCTTCGGCGAGGGCGTCGAGTTTGTCCGCATTGATGTCGAAGCGAAGACCCGGTTCGAAGGCCGGCGCGAGCCAGCCCTCCATCGCGCGCTGCGCGCGCTTGACGAGCGGGATGACGGTCTGGCGCCAGAAGGCGCGGTTGGCTTCGGAAAAGTTCGAAAAGGTGTTGTCGCCGGGCAGGCCCAAAATCATCGGCGGGACGCCGAAGGCGAGCGCGATCTCGCGNNCGGCGGCGGCCTTGGCCTGCATGAAATCCATGTCCTTCGGCGTTAGCGACAGTGCTTTCCAGTCGAGGCCGCCCTCAAGCAACAGCGGGCGGCCGGCGTTGCGGGCGCCGGAGAAACTTTCCTCCAGCTCGCTCTTGAGGCGCTGGAACTGATCGTCGGAGAGATGTCCCTCGCCGGCGTAGACGAGCGCGCCGGAGGNGCGCGCGGCGTTGTCGAGCAGCGCCTTGTTCCAGGCGCCGGCGGCGTTGTGGATGTCGAGCGGCACCTGCGCGGCGGCGATGGGCGAGAAGCCGTAATAATCGTCGAGCGGGGCGAACATTTTCAGATGGAGGATCGGCCGCACGCCGTCCTGCGTCTGGTCGAAGCGCACGCGCTCGCCGCCGACGACGTAATCATACGCCATCGGCCAACCGCGCGGGCCGGGCACGACCCGCATGCGGTCGGCGCGCAGGCAATGCAATTCGCGCGGCGCGCCGTCGATCAGCGCGGCCTCGACATAGGCGTCGCCGGCGACCAGCAGATGGCCGAAGACGGCCTCCCAAAAGGTCGCGCCGTCCTCTTGCGGATTGGGGTGGGTGGCGAGGCGCAGCAGCGGATGCTCGATCAACTCGGCGGAGCCCTGATAGAGCAGCCAGGGAATGCTCGCCGCCGTCTCCGAGATCATGCGCACGCAGCGATAGACGACGGCGTTGCGCTCATAGCCCTCGCGCACCAGCGAGGCGACGTCGCGCGGCGTCCAGCGCGGGCGGCCGACCGAGTGCATGGCGATCAGCGCGCCGGCGCGGGAGTCTTTTCGCTCAGGNNCGGCGGCGCGCGGCGTGAAGAGGCGGGAGAACAGAGAGGGCATGGCGTGTCCTGCATGCGACATAAAAAAGCCGGCTCGAAAGCCGGCTTCAAAGGCGATGTTTGGTTTGATGGCCGCGCCGTCGCGGATCACGGCCGATCAGATATGGCACTCATCCCAACGAGACAGCCGAATTCTCTGCCGACGCTCCTGAGCGACGCGTGCAGGCGTTTTCAAGGGCTTTTGCAGCCCGCGGGTGCAACGCGGCGCGACAGGGGAACGCCTTTGCCGCGTCGACCTCGCGCAACATCCGGCAAAGCGGGCATGAGACGTGGGGAGAGTCGAGCCGGTCCAAACGTTCGTTCAGCACCGATTGAAGAGTCGACACAAGCCATCTGTCGACCTTCTCGCTTGGTCCGTCCCCACTCATGAAATCGGCTGCTATCGGCACATGCCGCACCTCCTCATCAATCGCCGCCAAGGCCAATTGATGAGCGGAAAGGAAACGCGAATAGGCGCCGGCGAGATCGTCACTGTCCGCCTCGTCGATTTCTTGCTCGAAGAGGCGCTGCGGCGCGCGCACTAGCGGACGCATCAACGGCCCGACACGATCGAGCGGTCCATTGAACGAGGGCAGCGCGACTGCGCCCAGCACATGTGCGAAATCCGTCTGGAGATGTCCCCATGTCCCGAGCACGATCGAGGCTGCGGCGCTCGCGGGGACAGCCTGTAAATCACCGCGACGCTGCGAATGACGCAAGTCGTCTGCGTATCGACAGCGTATTCGCGGGCTTGAGTGTCGCCCACCTGGTTCTCCTGTTTCATCCGAACGCTGCGCCCAACTGCTGGCGCCTCGTCAGGAGACAATCCAAGATCCTGTTCAGAGTTCCGGATGATGCGAAGTCGCCGGGAATACGGTTCACGATCTCCGAAATTCTGCTTTCCTCAAACCCTAGCACCGCTTTCACCGCGCTCGCAACCGCCGGCATAGCGACTGATAGTGCGCCCATTCCCAAAATCGGCGGCCGTCTGACCGGCAAACCCGGACGCCATTTGTGACTCATAGAGAATGAATGGTCGATGACGGCGATTGGAACGATTGCTTCCGGAGCGGCGGCGTCGACGACGACGTTGTTATCACTCCTGTCGGTGTCCATGATCCACGTATGAAACACAGACGCCGCCTGTAGGTGCGCGCAAGCGTCGGCGACGCTGCGTTCCACTGTCCCAAGCGCTTGATCTCCGCGAGGGTCATCGGCTGCTCGAAAATCTCCAAAGACAGCGCGTAGCGCTCGCCGTCAGCATCCCTGAAAAGCAAGACCGGCGGAACCGCGAAGCCAAGGGCATTTGCGAGGTCGCCGGCGATTTTCTCGTGCGCCGCGCGATGGCAACCGTCAGACGACACCGCCTTCTTCAGATAGGCGGCTTGACGCTTGCAGATGGCGCGCCGAACGCCCGCCTCGCCGGGCTTGACCGCGCTTTCCGGCTTCCATTCATCTAAAGTCATCACGTCGCGCGACCATTGCGCGCATAATTTTCTTTGATGATTGTTAAACGGTCGAAACAACGCGTCGTTCGTCCATATTCGCAGTTAGGGCAAGTATAACACATCTTCGACCATGTCACGCGCCGTCACACCCGCCGCATGCGCGGCTCGCGCCGGCGTTCGCCGAGCGCCAGCGCGGTGATCGCCCAGACCAGCGCGTCGAGGCGGTCGGGGCTTTTGCCGGCGCCGAGACCGTCGGGGCCGAAGGCGCATAATTCGTCCTCCAGCGCGGNGAAGGCGCCGACATGGGCGACGCGGCCCTGTTCGTAGAGCTGCGCGACGGGGGCGGCGCGCAGATATTTGCCGCGCGTGGCGCGCACCATCTCGACGGGAACCCCGCCATCCTGTTCGGCGATGACGCGGGCGACCATCTCGCCGCCCTGATTGACCTCGGCGACGAGGCTGTCGGCCTCGCGCTTGCGATAGAGCGCGCAGGCCGCGCCCGCCCATTCGGCGGGGCGGGCGTGCTCCAGCGTCGCGTCGTCGAGCACATAGACGCGGCCGTCCTCGCCGAGGCCGGCGCAGACGAGGCCGCAAGCGTCGGCGCGCTCACCGGAGGAGGCGGGCGGATCGACCGCGACGACGACGCGCCTGAGACGCGCCGGCGCGTCGGCGCGGGCGGCCTCCAGCATGGCGCGGGTCCACAGCGCGCCGGGGCGATCCTCGATCATCTCGCCGTCGATCTCCTGACGGCCGAGCCGCGTGCCGGCGTAGCGCTCCTCGATGGCGGCGAGAAAGGCCGCGCTCAGATGCGCTTGATTGGCGCGCGTGGCGGCGCGGGTGACGGCGACGGCGGGATCGTCGAGCAGCTTTTTCAGAAGCGGGATCGGGCGCGGCGTCGTGGTGACGAGCTGGCGCGGGCGGACGCCGAGGCGCAGGCCGAATTGCAGCATGTCGAAGGTCTCCTGCGGCTTGCGCCATTTCGCCAGCTCGTCGAGCCAGGCGGCGTGAAACTGGGGGCCGCGCAGGCTTTCGGGGTCTTCGGCCGAAAAGCCTTGCGCGAGCGCGCCGTTGGGCCAGGTCAGGCGCTTGCGCGAGGGCTCCCAGACGGGTCTGTCCTCGCGCCGGCCATGCACGGCGAGGACGCCGGAGACGCCCTCGATCATCACGTCGCGCAAATCCGCCGCTGTCTCGCCGACGAGCGCGATGCGCCCGACCGGCGCCGAGGCGTAAGGCGGGCGCCGAGCGCCAGCCCCTTNCACCCATTCCGCGCCGGCGCGCGTCTTGCCGGCGCCGCGCCCGCCGACGGCGAGCCAGATCGACCAGTCGCCGCCGCCCTGCGCGAAAGCGGNGGGAGCTGGTGATCGCTCGCCCANAACCACAAAGTCGTCGAGTAGACGGCGAAGCGCCGACGCGTCGAGACTTTCGGCGAGGTCACTCCACATCGCCCNTGCGGCGCAAGGCGATCAAGCCGGCGCGCAAGCTCCGAGCGCAGGTCGTCGAGGCTCCACTCGCCCGACTCGTCGGGCGCAGCGGACCCGCCTCGCGACTCGGCGAGGCGGGCGAGGTCGGCGAGCGTCTTGACGAGGCTGGCGAGGGCGCGGGCTCGGCGTTCGACATCCTCACCCGCCTCCAGCCGGTCGTGAATTTCGGTCAGTTCGCGCTCGGCGGCGAGGCGCAGGCGCTCGGCCAAAGCGTCGATGTCGAGCGGCTTGCCCGGTTTGGCGCGGGGACGAGAGGCGCCGGTCGACGGGGCTTCGGAGCGGCGGCGGGCGAGCGCGCGGCGCGGGGCTTCGTCGGCTTCGGCGCCGAAGCGGATTTCGCTCGGGCGTCGACGCCGGGCGGCGCGCGACGACGCCGCGGGGCGGCGGAGGCGGCGCCCGACGCGGGTTCGGTCGGCGCGTCGGGCGGACCTGCGGCGCAGCGGGCCGACGCGCCCGCAGGCGGCCCGGCGTCGCGACGCTGGAACGGCCGCGCGGGCGGACGGGCGGCGAAATTCAGGCGGCGGGCGAGTTCGTTCAGCGCCCGCGGCGACAAGGAAAAGCGCGCGGCGAGCGCCGCCAGGGCGCTGAGGCCGGATTCATATTCGGCCTTCAAGGCGGCGAGTTCGGCGGCCGTCAGCGACGTCGGTTTCGTCCCGGCCATGCTCGTCCTTTCCCGGCGGCTTCGTCACGGCTGTGAAAAGCGTCGGGCGACGAAGCCGAAAGGCCCGTCGCCCGACGCAGTTCTGGAGCATGACCAAACCTTAGCGGAGGAGCGTCACAGAGTCAAGGATTATTTTCCTTTAAAAATCTTCATCCTTTTTCAACGCACTGCGTAAGATGGGCGTTTGCCGCCCTTGCGCCCAAGAAGGGGATTATTAGCCTATTTTTATGCGCGAACCGTCGGCGTTGCGTCGAACCCGCCGCCGTTCGACGATGGGCTGGCGACGCGCGCGTTCGCCCGAGAGACCGGAATGACGCAAGACACGCAGGCGCGGCGTCGCGCCACCCTCTTCGCAGCGCTCTTTCTGATCGCGCTGCTGGCGATCGGGATCTGGGTGGCGCAAGCGATCTCGGAGCGCCAGGCGCTGGAGCGCTGCGTCGCCGAGCGGCGGCGCGACTGCGGCGAATTCGGCGCCAAACTTCCCGACGCGCCGACGCGCGACTATGCTCCGACGCGATGACGCCGCCCCTCCCCCGCGCGCCGAGGCCCGCATGACCCGCGAACCGCGCGACGAGACCGATTACGACCAGCGCAGCCTCGCCAATCTGACGGCGACGATCGCGCTGTTGCTGGTCGCGCTGGCCTTGACGTGGACGGCGCAGCAGATGGACCGCTGGCGCGCGGTCGAGCGCTGCCTGGCCTCCGGCCGGCTCGTCTGCCCGGCCGCGCCGACGCCGGGCGCCCCGGCGACGCCGAGGCGCGCAGGCTAGACGTCAGCCGTTTCCGGCCCGCACGTCGAGGCGACGATCCCACAGCCAGCCGACGATCACCACCAGCGCCGCGCCGACGGCCTGCGCCACGAGATCGAAATGCGGTATCCAGCCCAGCCGCTCGGCGACGAAAGCCTCATGCGCGATCATGCCGCCCGCCAGCGAGCCGAGCAGCGCCGCGCCGGCCCAGACCACGACGGGAAAGCGATCCATCAGCCACATCACGAAACGCGAGCCGGCCACCACCAGCGGGATCGACACGATCAGCCCGAAGACCACGAGCGCGAAGCTGCCTTTGGCCGCGGCGGCGACCGCGATGACGTTGTCGAGGCTCATCACCGCGTCGGCCACCACGATGATCCACACCGCGCGCCACAGCGAATGCGCCTCGCCGACGTGGCGCTCCTCCTCCTCCTGCTCGATCAGCAGCTTCAGCGCCACCCAGAACAGCAGAAGGCCGCCGGCGAATTTCAGCCAGGGCGCGTTCATCACCTGGGTGACGAAGCCGGTGAGCGCGATGCGCAGGCCGACGGCCGCGCCGGCGCCAGGATCACGCCCCATTTGCGTTGCGCCGGCGGCAGGCTGCGGCAGGCGAGCGCGATCACCATCGCGTTGTCGCCCGACAGAAGCAGGTCGATCCAGATGATTTTGACGATCGCCAGCCAGTCGGCCCCGGCGATCCATTGCGACAGCGACATCGGCGTCCCGATCGGCGAACATCAAACAACGCGCCCGCAAGGCGCGGGCGAGCGCCGGTCAGGGTTACGACCAGCCGCGCCTACGCTCAAGCGCGCGGGCGCTTGAACTCATAAGACTTGTAAACGAGGTTCACAAACGATAGGCGACGCGATCTTTTCGGGAGGAGCGCATGCTGGAATCCAGGAGCCAACCGGTTCTGGCGGAGGTCACGCGCGGCGGGCGGGTCGAGAGCCGGCATCGCGGCGCGGCGGTCGTCGTGGACGCCCGCGGAAAACGCGCGCTGGCGCTGGGCGACGTCGAGGCGGCGACGTTTCCGCGCTCCGCCGTCAAGGCGTTGCAGGCGCTCCCCCTGGTCGAAAGCGGAGCGGCCGACCGTTTCGGGCTCGACGCGGCCGAGCTGGCGCTCGCCTGCTCGTCCCATTCGGGCGAACCGATCCACGCGGCCGCGGCCGCCTCGATGCTGGCGAAGGCGGGGCGCGACGCGGGATGCCTCGAATGCGGCGCGCATTGGCCGCTGGGCGAGGCGCCGGCGCGCCAGCTCGCGCGCGAGGGCAAGACGCCGAGCGCGTTGCACAACAATTGCTCAGGCAAACATGCAGGATTCGTCTGCCTGGCCTGCGCGCTAGGCGAGGACCCCAACGGCTATGTCGGGATCGACCACCGCGTGCAGCGCGAGGTGCGCCGTTCGCTCGAAGAGATGACGGGCGCGACCATCGACCCGACGCAGGCCGGCGTGGACGGCTGCTCGATCCCCACCTACGCGTCGCCGCTCGACAAGGTGGCGCAAGCCTTCGCGAAATTCGGGACCGGCGAAGGGTTGAGCCGGACGCGGGCGCAGGCGGCCGAGCGGCTGCGCAAGGCCTGCGCGCGCCATCCGCAGATGGTGGCGGGCACCGGGCGTTTCGACACCGTGGCGATGGGGGCGCTGGGCGAACGCGCTTTCGTCAAGACCGGGGCGGAAGGCGTGCACTGCGCCGCCTTTCCGGCTTCGGGCTCGGCGTGGCGATCAAGTGCGAAGACGGCGCGGGCNCGCGCCGCCGACGCGATCATGGCCGGCGTGATCCTGCGNTTTTTGCCGCTGTCGGACGAGGAGCGCGCGGCGATCGANGGGCTGGCGCGCAAGAGGCTGACCAACTGGAACGGGATCGAGGTCGGCGAAATGCGCGCCAGCGCCGCGATCATCGGCTGAGCGGGGCGAGCGGGCCGGCGGCGCGCGTCATGCGAGCCGGATCGGCACGCCGCCGGCCGTCAACGGCGCGCCGGCGGCGGCGGCGTCCTGCGCCTTGTCGAGCCGCAGCAGCGCCAAACCGCGGCCGGGAATGGACGAGCCCATCACGCCGATCTCGACGTCCCCCGCCATCACCTGCGCGCCGACCTGCGGCCGCGCGCCGTCGATCTCGACGGCGACGACGCGCTTTCTCGCCGTGCCGCGATGTTCGACGCGCGCGACGATCTCCTGACCGACATAGCAGCCTTTGTGGAAATCGACGCCGTCGTGGCGATCCATCGAGGCTTCGTGCGGGAAAGCGTCGCCATAGACGAAATCCACCCCGCCGCGCGGGACGCCGAGGCCGATGCGCCAGCGGTCGTAGGCCTCCTCGCTGGCGCGGCCGAAGCGGGCGGCGACGTCCTCGGCCTCGCTGACGACGCAGATGACGCGCCAGCCGAGATCGGGGGCGCGCGGATCGCGAAAATCTCGCCCACGACCTGCGGCTTNGTCGGTCTCCCACAGCGCCACGACGGCCACGGAGTCCGACAAATCCTCGATGACGACGGGCGCACGCAGCTTGTAGCGATTGANGCGGGCGACGACGTCGCCGACAAGCGCGCGCGGCAGGTCGAGCCAATAGCCGGCGCCGATCTGGGTCATCGCCGGGGTGACCAGCATGTCGGCGACGATCTTGCCCTGCGGCGTCAGCAATGCGGCGTAGCGGCCCTCGTCCTGCTTCAGACCGACGACGTCGTTGGTCAGAAGATTTTGCAGAAAGGCTCCCGCGCCCGCGCCGACGACATGCACGGCGCCTCTGTCCCGTAACACCGCGCCCGGCATGATGCTCTCCCGATTTGCGAAGAAAAGTGGCGGGGGTATGGAGCGCGATGATGGCGGGACGAAGAACGTCCCGCAAGCTCATCCGGCGGGCGCCGGACGCGCTCAGGAGCAGAAGAATGGCCGCGACCTTCGATCTCATCCTTTCCGGCGGCGACGTCGTCAATCAGGACGGGATCGGCGCCCGCGACGTCGGCGTCACGGCCGGCAGGATCGCCGAGATCGGCGACCTCTCGCGCCTCGGCNNCGGCGAGCGGATCGACTGTCGCGGCCTCACCGTTCTGCCCGGCGTGATCGACACCCAGGTGCATTTTCGCGAGCCTGGTCCGACCCATAAGGAGGATCTCGAAACCGGCTCCCGCGCCGCCGTGATGGGCGGCGTCACCTGCGTTTTCGAGATGCCCAACACCTCGCCGCTGACCACCTCCGCCGAGACCCTCGCCGACAAGGTGGCGCGCGGGCGCCGCCGCATGCATTGCGATTTCGCCTTCTGGGTCGGCGGCACGCATGAAAACGTGAACGACATNTCCCGGCTGGAGCGCCTGCCGGGCGCGGCCGGAATCAAGGTGTTCATGGGCTCCTCGACCGGCTCGCTGCTGGTCGCCGACGACGCCGGCGTCGCCGCGATTCTCGGCAAGACGCGCCGGCGCGCCGCCTTCCACTCCGAGGACGAATATCGGCTGGAGGAGCGCAAGGGCGTGCGCGTCGAGGGCGATCCGTCCTCCCATCCGATCTGGCGCGACGAGATCGCGGCGACGCAATGCACCAGCCGGCTGATCCGCATCGCCCGCGAGCAGCGCGCGACGATCCACGTGCTGCACATCTCCACCGAGGAGGAGGTGGCCTTGCTCGCCGCNCGCCAGGACGTCGCCTCCGCCGAGGTGACGCCGCATCACCTCACGCTCACGGCCGACGATTACGCGACGCTCGGCACGAAGCTGCAAATGAATCCGCCGGTGCGCGCGCCCCGCCATCGCGACGGGCTGTGGCGCGGCCTCGCGCAGGGCGTGCTCGACATTCTGGGCTCCGACCATGCGCCCCACACGCTGGAGGAGAAGGCCAAGCCCTATCCCGCCTCGCCCTCCGGCATGACCGGCGTGCAGACCCTCGTCCCGGTGATGCTCGATCACGTCGCCGCCGGCCGGCTGTCGCTTCTGCGCTTCGTCGACATGACCAGCGCGGGCCCCGCGCGCCTGTTCGGCCTCGCCGGCAAGGGCCGCCTCGCGGTCGGCTACGACGCCGATTTCACCGTCGTCGACCTCAAGCGTCGCCAGACCATCACCGACGGCTGGATCGCCTCGCGCTCGCAATGGACGCCCCATCACGGCCGTCCGGTGACGGGCTGGCCGGTCGGAACCATCGTGCGCGGCGCGCGGGTGATGTGGGANGGACACGCTCGTCGCCCCGCGACCGGCGAGCCCGCCCGCTTCCACGCCGCTCTCTGAAAAGCGGCTCTCCGAAAGCGGCGATCTGAACGCGCCTCAGCGGCGCGTCACCAGAAACACGCCGCTCAGAATGATCGCCGCCCCGAGCAGCTGGCGCGCCGCCAGCGTCTCGCCGAGCAGCGTCGTCGCCAGCGTCGCGGCGACGAGCGGCGTGATATAGCCGGTCATCACCGCCTTCACCGGCCCCGCGCGCTGGATCAGCCACATGTAGAGGGTCACCGGAACGGCGCTCATCGCCACGCCGAGCGTCGCGATCTGCGGCCATAGCGACGGCGCCGCCGCCCAGCCCGGCGCCGGATCGAACAGGATCGCCAGCACGCAGGCGGTCGCGCCGCCGAAGGCCTGTTGCCCGAGCGCCAGACGCTCGGCGGAGACGTCGCGCACCGTGCGCGCCCAGACGTTGCCGATCGCGTAGGAGGCGGCGGTCGCCAGCATCGCCATCGCCGGCCAGAACGCCGCCGCCGAGCCCGACAGCGCCTCCGGTCCGATCAAGGTCGCCACGCCGACGAAGCCGACCGCCACGCCGACCCACTGCGCGCCGCGCAGCTTCTCGTTGGGCAGGACGAGATGCGCGAGAATGGCCGTCATCAGCGGCCCCGACGATTGCATCATCGCCGCCAGCCCCGCGCCGAGGCCCGAGATCGCGAAGGCGGTGAGCGCGTTGGGCAGCCAGCTTTGCAGCGTGCCCATCACCACGGCGGGCAGAAGATCGGCCCGGCGCGGGCGCAGCGAGCGCCCGGTCGCCAGAAAGAACGCCGCCAGCGCCGCCGCCGCCGTCAACCCGCGCAAGGCCGCGATGGCGAGCGGCGACAGCGTGCCCACCAGCCCTTTCATGACGATGAAGGAGCTGCCCCACATCGACGAGCAGGCCAGCAGCGCCACCGCCAGCAGCGCCGGCGGCAATGGCCGCGCGGCCGAAGACGCGCGGAGCGGAGGGGAGCTGGCTCTGTCATGCGGGGCCGTCGGCGAGTGCGCAGCCGCCCTATAGGAGGTCGTCGCCGTAGAGGCCAGAGCGCGGCCAGCCGGAGACGACCGGCGCCTCGTCCTCGAACCAGTCGCGCGGCCGCGCGAAGCGCCGTCGCGGAGCCTCGTAAAAACCCCGTCCTCGCCCTCGGCCCAGGGATCGCGCGGCCTCGCCTGTCCACGCCCGCTCCACCCCTCGCGCGGCGCGGACAGGGCGTCGTCGTCGGCGTAAAGCGCCGCGGCGTCGGGGAGGAGGCGGAGCGCGCCGGCGCGGGCGCGGCGGCCGGACGCGGGCGCGCCTGCGCGACGGCGGTCGGCCCGCCGCCGGCCGGCTCGACCCGCTCGCCCTTGGGCAGCACCACCACCTTGGCGCCGGGCGACACCCGGTCGTAGAGGTCGATCACATCCTGATTGAACATGCGGATGCAGCCCGACGACGCGTTCTTGCCGATGCTGCGCGGCTCGTTGGTGCCGTGGATGCGGTAAAGCGTGTCGCGCCCGTCGGCGTAGAGATAGAGCGCGCGNNGGCCGAGCGGATTGGACAGGCCCGGCTCCATGCCCTCGCGCCAGCGCCCGTAGCGCTCGGGATCGCGCTCCACCATCGCGGCGGTCGGCGTCCAGCGCGGCCATTCCGCCTTGCGCCCGACGCTCGCCGAGCCCGCCCAGGCGAAGCCTTCGCGCCCGACGCCGACGCCATAGCGCAAGGCGCGGCCGTTCCCCTGCACGAGATAGAGGAAGCGCGAGGTCGGATCGACGACGATCGTCCCCGCCGGATCGCTGCGCGGATAGGCGACCTCCTGCCGCAGGAAACGCGCGTCGACAGCGGCCGAGGCGATCGCCGGCAAGGCGAAGGCGCCGTCCCGCCGCGAGGCGTAATGCGCCGCTTGCGCGCCGTCGCGCCGCTGCGGNNCTTCGCCGCCGGAGCAGGGGCCGGGGCGACAGCGGGCCCGAAATCGTCCGGCGAGGCGTATCCGCCGGTCTCGGGCGCGGCCGCCGAGGCGAGCCTGACAGGCGCGTCCGTCGCCGCGGCGGGCGGCGGCAGGTCGAAGGCGTAGACCGTCAGGTCGCGGCGCGGCGCTGGCGCGACGAGCGCCCCGACAGGCGCCGTGGCGGCGGCGAGCGACACCACCGGCGGCGACGGGGCGCAGCCCGCCAGCAGCGCCGAAACGGCCGTCGCCGCGACCCCGGCCGCGGCGCGCCCGCGCGAACCTCTTCGCCGCGGCGTCGAGGCGCTCGCGACGCGCGAGCGCGAGAAACCGCCAGCGGGCGGTCGTGGACGGAACATCGGTCGCTCTTATGGTTAATGCGTCGTCAACGCCGGACAAACCCGCCGGGCGTGGCCGTTTCAAGGCGCGCCGTTAGCGCCCGCGGCGAAACGGCGCGCCGTTTCGCCGCTGGCGAAGCGCCGCGCCCTCCGCTACCACCGCCCCGGCGACAGGGGCGGACGGGCATGCTCAAGGCGATCCTTTTCGACAAGGACGGAACCCTCATCGACTTCCAGAAAAGCTGGGGCCGGCGATGGCGCGCGTCATCGCCGACTTCGCGCAGGGCGACGCGGCGCTGGCGGAACGGCTCGCCGCCGCGATCCTGTTCGAGCCTGCGACTGCGCGCTTTCCCGACGCCTCGCCTTTCGTCGCCGGCACGACGCAGGACTTCGCCGCCCAATGGGCGCAGCTTCTGCATCGCCCCGCCGCAGGCTTTGCGAGCGAGATCGACGCGGCGCTCGGGCGCGCCGTGCTCGCGACGCTCGCGCCGATCGGCGATCTGCGGGCGCTGTTCGACGCGCTGCGCGCGCGGCCTCAAGCTCGGCCTCGCCACCAACGACGCCGACGCCCCCGCCCGCGCGCAGATGGCGGCGCTCGGGCTCGCCGACAGGCTCGATTTCATCGCCGGCTACGATCCTGGCTTCGGCGCCAAGCCCGCGCCCGGCATGGCGCTGGCCTTCGCGCGCGCGGTCGGCGTCGCGCCGGGGAGGTCGGCCTGGTCGGCGATTCGCGGCACGATCTCGAAACCGCGCGCGCGGCCGGCGCGGTCGCCATCGGCGTTTTGTCGGGACCGGCGTCGCGCGCGTCGCTTGAGCCGCTCGCCGACTATCTGCTACCGGACATATCCGCGCTGCCGACCTTCCTCTCCGCGCGCGGCTAGCGCTCCTCGCGCGGGGCGCGTCAGGACGCCGGCTTGTCGGCGCGCGAGGGCCCGACGGCGGATTCGGACGCAGCCTTCGCGGCCGGTCTGGGAGCCGCTTTGGCGAGCGGTTTCGCAAGCGGCTTGGACGGCGGCTTGGACAGCGCCTTGGACGGCGGTTTGGACAGCGGCTTGGACGACGGTTTGGACGGCGGTTTGGCCTTGACCGCCTCCTTGCGCGAGGGGCCGGCCGTCGCCTCGCGCACCAGATCGCGCGCCTTGACGAGATGGGCCTCGAAGGCCGCAAGATCGTCCGCGCTCATGCGCCCTAGCGTCTCCTCGACGAAACTGCGCTGGATCGCGACGCCACGCTCGGCCGCCTTGCGGCCCGAGGCGGTGAGATAGATCGCGTGAGAGCGCCGGTCGCTCGGCAAATCGCGGCGCTCGACCAATCCTGCGGCGGCGAGACGATCGACGAGCCCCGAGATGTTGCCTTTGGTCACGTAAAGCCGTTCCGCCAGATCCTGTTGGCTGACGCCCTCGCTCTCGCTCAACGTCGTAAGCACGTCACATTGCGGAACCGACAGGTCGACGCCGCGCAGCCGCTCGGCGATGGAGCCGCGGATACGCGATTCGAGACGGATCAAGCGGAACCAGACGCGCAGCGCGTCCGGCGAAGCGACAGATGTCATAGGGGCCCTCGGTCGGCGCGACCCTAGAGCATCCGGCGCGAGATTTGAAGGCTTTTCATACAACGCAACGGTGTGAAAACAAGGGGATAGGACAAGGACGCGCAGAAGCGCCCGAAAGCGCGCCGGCGCCGACGCCGCCACGCGCGCCGCAGGACCGCCGCAAGCCTCTCGCCACGCCGCGCGCTTCGTGTTGAGATGGACGCGAAACCGCGCTCCGACGCGGCGCGCTCGGGGAAACATGCTTGGCACGATGCAGAATTGGCCGCTGCTGATTCACAAAGTGATCGATCATGCGGCCTCCGAGCACGGGACGCGCGAAGTCGTCACGCGCAGCGTCGAAGGCCCGATCCGCACCACCACCTACGCCGACATCCGCCGCCGCGCGCTGCGCGTCGCCAAGCGGCTCGAACGCGAGGGAATCCGCGCCGGAGACCGCGTCGCGACGCTGGCCTGGAACACCGCGCGGCATCTGGAGACCTGGTATGGAATCACCGGGATCGGGGCGATCTACCACACCATCAATCCGCGCCTGTTCGCCGAGCAGATCGTGTGGATCGCCAACGACGCCGAAGACCGGCTGCTGATCCTCGATCTGACGTTCTTGCCGATGATCGAGGAGCTGGCGGCGCAGTTCAAGACGATCGAGAAATTCATCATCCTCACCGACGCCGCGCACATGCCGGCGACGAAGCTGCGCGGCGCGGTCGACTACGAAAGCTGGATCGCCGAGGCGGACGAGGATTTTCGCTGGCGCGCGGTCGACGAGAACGCGGCGGCGGGGCTTTGCTACACGTCGGGCACCACCGGCCACCCCAAGGGCGTGCTGTATTCGCACCGCTCCAACGTGCTGCACGCGATGTGCGCGTCGATGCCAAACGTGCTCGGTCTGGGGATGACCGACACGATCCTGCCGATCGTGCCGCTGTTCCACGCCAATTCATGGTCGATCGCGTTTTCCGCGCCGATGAACGGGGCGAAACTCGTGATGCCCGGACCGCGGCTCGACGGCGCCTCCGTCTACGAGCTCNNGATCGAGCGCGAGCAGGTCAACGTCACCGCCGGCGTGCCGACCGTGTGGATGATGTTGTTGCAGCATCTGGAGAAAAACAGGCTGCGCTTCTCCTCGCTGAATCGTCTGGTGGTCGGCGGCTCGGCGGCGCCGCGGGCGATGATCGAAACCTTCGAAAAGGTCTATGGCGTGCAGGTGATTCACGCCTGGGGCATGACCGAGATGAGCCCGCTCGGCACGGTGGCGACGCTCAAGCCGAGCCTGGGACGGCTGGAGGGCGCGGCGCTCTACGACGTCAAGGAGAAGCAGGGCTGGGCGCCCTTCACCGTCGAGCAGAAGATCGTCGACGACGAGGGCGTCGAAAAGCCGCATGACGGGACGGCGTTCGGCCGCCTGCTGGTGCGCGGCGTCGCCGTCGCCGGCGGCTATTTCAAAGGCGCGGGCGCCGACGCCTTCGACAAGGACGGATGGTTCGACACCGGCGACGTCGCCAGCATCGACGCGCACGGCTTCATGCGCATCACCGACCGCGCCAAGGACGTCATCAAATCGGGCGGCGAATGGATCTCCTCGATCGACATCGAGAATCTCGCCGTCGCCCATCCCGACGTCGCCGAGGCGGCGGTGATCGGCGTGCCGCATCCCAAATGGGACGAGCGCCCGCTGCTCGTCGTCGTCGCCAAGGAGGGGCGCGAGGTCGATCCGCAGGCGGTGCTCGATTTCGTCGGCGCCAAGCTCGCCAAATGGCAGCGGCCGGACGCTTGCAAGGTCGTCGCCGAGATTCCCCACNNCGCCACCGGCAAAATCAACAAGCTGCGTCTTCGGCAGGATTTCAAAGACATCGACGTGCTCGGGGCGGCGGGCGGCTGACCGTCGCGCTGCGCGGCTCGCCCCTCGCCGCGCGTCTCTCCCCTCGCCGCGCGGCTCGCCCCTCGCCGCGCGGCTCCCCTCGCTGCGCGGCCGCCTCTCGCTGCGCGGCTCGCCTCTCGCTGCGCGGCCGCCTCTCGCTGCGCGGCCTCTCGCTGCGCGGCTTGCGCCTGTCGCGCGGCTTGCCCTGCGCGGCGTTTGCGGGAACAAGACGCGAGGCCGCCCGCGCGACGCGCGGGCCGGCCGACGAACGCCGGGGAAGACCATGCGAAGGAGCCAACTCGTCGAGGAGCCGATGTCGCGCGCCGCGCTGTGGGCGCCGAGGGTGGCGTGGTTCGCGCTCGCGACGGCGGCGCTCGCGGCGGCGGCCTCGCGATTCGGGCGGCTCGAACCGGTCGCGTCGTTGTCGGTGCTGGCGGCGGCGCTGATTCTCGGAGGGGCGGCGATTCTCTCGGCGATCGCGGCCTATGGCGCGATCTGGCGGCACGGTTTGCGCGGCGCCGGCTCGGCGACGCTCGGGCTGGCGCTGGCGCTGGGTTTGCTCGGCTGGCCGACCATCCTGTCGTTGCAGGCGGCGCGGCTGCCCGCCGCCGTCGACATCTCGACCGACGCCGTCGATCCGCCCGATTTCGCCCGCTCCGCCAGAGCCTGGGCCGCGCGCTCGGGGCGCGAACCGCCGGGGAGACTTTGGCGCGCCAACGCGCGGCGGTCGCGCGCGCCTATCCCGACATTCAGCCGATCACCGTCGATCTCGACCCCGAAGAAGCGTTCCGGCTGGTCGAGAAGGTGGCCGTCAAGCTGCGCTGGACGCCGGTCGAGACGCGCGCGCCGGGCGGCCGGCTCGGCCTTGGCTATCTCGACTACGTCGACCGCAGCGCGATCTTCGGTTTTCCGAGCGACGTGGCGGTGCGCTTCACGCCGTTGGTCGGGCAAACGCGCATCGATCTGCGCTCGGTGGCGCGCGTGGGCGGCCATGACGTCGGCGAGGGCGCACGCCGTTTCCGCAAATTCGCCGAGACGCTCGCCGCCGAAATCGGCGACGAATAGTCAAGCGACGCGCCACGTCGCCGAAAGCCCGTCCACGCCCTCGAACCGCGCCAGGCCGCGGTCGGCGAGGTCTTCGAGATGGGCGAGGGTCGACAAGGCCGCCGCTCCTTTCAGCCTGGGGGCGAGACCGGCGTAGTTCAGCGCGACCAGCTCGGAAATCGCCCGCGGGCGCTCGGCCAGGCGCGCCAGGATCGCGGCCTCGCGCTGGCGGCGATGGCCGATCAGGGCGCGCACGAAGCGCTGGGGCTCGCGCACCGGGCCGCCGTGGCCGGGCCAATACACAAGGTCGTCGCGCGTTCTCAAGCGTTCGAGCGAGGCCATGTAGGGGCCCATCGCGCCGTCGGGCGGGGCGACGACGGAAGTCGACCAGCCCATCACGTGATCGCCGCTGAACAGCGCGTTCTCCTGCGTCAGATGAAAGGCCAGGTGATTCATGGTGTGGCCGGGCGTCGCCACGGCGACCAGCTCCCATCCCTCGCCTCGCGTCGCCTCGCCGTCCTTCAATTCGCGGTCGGGCAGATGGTCGAGGTCGTTGGCGGCTTCGAGGCGGGCCGTCTCGCCCTCGGCCAGAGCCCTGGCGGGACGATGGACGCCGCAGCCCACGATCGGCGCGCCGGTCGCCTGTTTCAACAGCCGCGCGCCGGGCGAATGGTCGCGATGGGAATGGGTGACGACGATCGTGTCGACGCGCTCGCCCTTCAGAGCGTCGAGGAGCGCGGCGACATGAGCCTCGTCCGGCGGGCCGGGATCGATCACCGCCACCGCGCCGCGGCCCACCACATAGGTGTTGGTGCCGCGAAAGGTGAACGGGCTCGGATTGTCGGCCACGATCCGGCGCACAAGGGGGCTGACGGCGGCAAGCCGGCCCGGCTCGCCGTCGAATGCGAGGTCGAAACGCGGCGGGCCTGGGTCGTCGACGGCGTTCGTCATGGGGCCTCGTCGAAAGGGGAGCGCAGGAACGGCTTGTTCGATGCGCCGGCCTCATCCTATACAGGCGTTCGAGCGAACCAAATGCACGAGCCGGGCGCGCGTTCGGCCCGCAGCGGCCCGTTTGGGCAAGGAGACCTTGAATGCTGACCTCGCGTTCCGCCCATCCGACTCTCGTTCAGACGCTTTGGCCGGCCGGCGCCGGCTTCGCGTCGCTGGCCCGCGCGGGCGCGGCGGCGTTCGCTGGCTCGCTGCTGCTGACGCTGTCGGCCAAGGCGCAGGTGCCGTTCTGGCCGGTGCCGATGACGATGCAGACGACCGTGGTGCTGGCGCTCGGCGCGGCCTTCGGCGCGTCTGGCGGGCGCCACCGTGGCGCTTTATCTGGTCGAGGGCCTGCTCGGCCTGCCCGTTTTCGCGGGCGCGAGCGCCGGCCCGGCCTATATGGCCGGCCCGACGGGCGGCTATCTGGTCGGCTTCCTCGTCGCCGCGGCGATGGTGGGCGCGATGGCCGAACGCGGTTGGGATCGCTCGGGTCTGCGTCTGCTCGCCGCGATGACGCTCGGCCACGCCGCGATCTTCGCCTTCGGCTTCGCCTGGATGGCCGTGTTGTTCGGCGCCGAAAAGGCTTTCACGCTCGGCGTCGCGCCGTTCTGGCTGGCCACGATCCTCAAGACCCTGCTCGCCGCCGCGCTCGTCGCCGCGTCGTGGAAGGCGGTCGCGCGGCTGCGCGGCTGATCGGCCTCGCCGCTCCGCGGCACGCGTTTACGACGCCCGGCCCGCCACGCGCGGACCGGGCTTTTCGTTGGCGCCCCCTCGGCGGCGCCTTGCGTCCCGCCTTCGATTCGCTTTGGCTTTTCCGGGCTTTTCTGGGCTTTTCTGGGCTTTTCTGGGCTTTTCTGGACTTCCCAGACCCTCCTTGGATTTCTCAGAGCCTCCTTGAATTTCCTGTGACGGCGGCTCTGGCGCGCCTGGGCGCAGGCGTCGAGCCCCTGGGCGCCGCTCTCCGGCTTCAATGAAAATTCCTGCCTTTCGGCATCGCCCGGCGGGCGCGTTCGGCCAGCTCCGCGGCCGCCTCCCGCCGTGCCCTCGAATCGTTCGCCTGAACGCGTTCCCGATTTTCCTGCCGGGCGTGGGCCTTCGCAGCGGCGGGCTCGCGCGTGGGGCGAGCCCTTCGAGCCGCAATTGCCGGGCGGCCGAAACGCCGCCGCGCGACCGGGATTCTTCGCCATCGCGATGGCCCTCGTCGGCAGGGGCGAGGGAGAGAAGGTTCGGCCCCGCCTCCGACAGGTCGGAGAGCATCGCCGACCAGTCCTCGACGCGTTCGGCGATGACGTGGATCACGCCGTCCTCGCTTTGCACGCGGCCGGTCACGGCGACGAGGCGCGCGCCGATCACCGCCGCGCGCATGCGCTCGAAGATCTTCGGCCAGACGACGATGTTGGCGACGCCGCTCTCGTCCTCGATGGTCATGAAGATGACGCCGCTCGCCGAGCCCGGCCGCTGGCGCACCAGCGTCAAGCCGGCCACCGTGACGCGTTGCGACAGGCTGCGGCGCGAGCCGTCGGCGCGGCGCGGCATGGGGATGTCGGCGAGGCCGGCGCAGCGCATCGCGCCGCGCCGCATCAGTTTGGCGCGCAGGAAGGCGAGCGGATGCGCCTTCAAGGACAGCGACAGCGCGCGATAGTCCTCCACCACCTCCTCGCCCGGCGGCATCGGCGGCAGGTCGGCGTCGGCCTCGGTGGCGTCCGTGGCGGCGAGAAACAGCGGCAGATCGTCCTTGTCGCCGGCGCGGTTGAGGCCGCGCGCCGCCCATAGCGCATCGCGGCGCGACAGGCCGAGCGAGGCGAAGGCGTCGGCGGCGGCGAGCCGCTCGATCGCAGCCGCCGGCAGCCGGCGCGCAGCCACAGATCGCGCACGGAATCGTAGCCGCGCCCGCGCCGNCGCGACGAGGCGCTCCATCTCCTCGCGCCGCACGCCCTCGATCTGGCGCAGGCCCAGACGCACCGCGGCGCGGCCGAGATAGTCCGCCTCCATTCCCGCAAAGCGCAGATGCGGCGGCGGCGGTTCGTCGCAATCCTCCAGCGTCGCGTCCCAATCGGAGAAATTGACGTCGACCTCGCGCACGGCGACGCCGTGCTCGCGGGCGTCGCGCACGAGCTGGGCGGGGGCGTAGAAGCCGAGCGGCTGGGCGTTCAACATCGCCGCGCAGAAGACGTCGGGATAACGCCGCTTCATCCAGCACGAGGCGTAGACGAGCAGCGCGAAGCTCGCCGCGTGGCTCTCGGGAAAGCCATATTCGCCGAAGCCCTCGATCTGCTGGAAGCAGCGCAAGGCGAAGTCGCGGTCGTAGCCCCTGGCCGCCATGCCCTCGACCATCTTGTCGCGGAAGCTGTGAATCGTCCCCACGCGCCGGAACGTCGCCATCGCGCGGCGCAGCTTGTCGGCCTCGGCGGGCGTGAAGCCGGCCGCGACGATGGCGATCTTCATCGCCTGCTCCTGAAACAGCGGCACGCCAAGCGTGCGATGCAACACCGCGCGCAGCTCGTCGGAGGGATAGTCGACCTCCTCGATTCCCTGCCGGCGACGCAGATAGGGATGCACCATGTCGCCCTGAATCGGGCCCGGCCGCACGATCGCCACCTCGATCACCAGATCGTAAAACTCCTTCGGCTTGCGCGGCAGCATCGACATCTGCGCGCGGCTCTCGATCTGGAAGACGCCGAGCGTGTCGGCCTTGCCGATCATCGCGTAGACGCACGCCTCCTCCGGCGGCAACGTCGCGATGGCGAGGCGGCGCCCGTAGCGCGCCTCGATCAGGTCGAAGCCGCGCCGCAGCGCCGACAGCATGCCGAGCGCCAGCACGTCGATCTTGAGGATGCCGAGCGCGTCGAGATCGTCCTTGTCCCATTCGATGCAGGTGCGATCCTCCATCGCCGCGTTGACGATCGGCACGACCTCGTCGAGCCGGTCATGGGTGATGACGAAGCCGCCGACATGCTGGGAGAGATGGCGCGGGAAGCCGCGCAGCTCGCCCGCCAGCGCCAGCGTGCGGGCGAGGTTGGGCTCGTCCGGGTCGAGGCCGAGTTCGCGCAAAGCCCGATCCTGCGGGCCCGCGCCCGGCCAGCCGANGACCATGCCCGACAGCGCGTCGAGCATGTCTTGCGACAGGCCGAAGACCTTGCCGACCTCGCGCGTCGAGGAGCGGCCGCGATAGCTGATGACCGTCGCCGCGAGGCCGGCGTGGTCGCGCCCGTAGCGCTCGTAGAGATACTGGATCACCTCCTCGCGCCGCTCGTGCTCGAAATCGACGTCGATGTCGGGCGGCTCGTCGCGGTCGGGCGACATGAACCGTTCGAACAGAAGCTCGTGGCGGGTGGGGTCGACCTCGGTGACGCCCAGACAGAAACACAACGCCGAATTCGCCGCCGAGCCGCGGCCCTGGCACAGGATGCCGCGCGAGCGCGCGAAGCGCACGAGATCGTGGACGGTGAGGAAATAGGGCGCGTAATCGCGCTGGCGGACCAGATCGAATTCATGCGCCAGCGCCTGCGTCACCTTTTCGGGCACGCCGTCGGGATAGCGCGCGCGGCGCCTCCANNTCGCGAAATGTTCGAGCGCCTGCTGCGGCGTGTCGAAGCCCTGGCGCAGCTCGTGCGGATAATGATGCCTGAGTTCGTCGAGCGAGAAGGACAGGCCGCGCAGGAAGCGCAGCGTTTCGTCGACCGCCTCGGGCAGATCGGCGAACAGCCGCGCCATCTCGCGCGCGTCCTTGAGATGGCGCTCGGCGTGGGCGCTCAGCACGTCGGCGCCGGCGGCCTCCAGCGTCGCGCCTTCGCGAATGCAGGCGACGACGTCGGCGAGCGGGCGGCGTTCGGGGATGTGATAGCGCGGCTCGTTGAGCGCGATCGGCGGCGTGCGCAGCTCGCGCGCCAGTTTCGCACGCGCAGCGAAGCGNNCGCGCATGTCCGCGTCGAATGACGGCGCGACGCCGATCCAGACGCGGCCGCGAAAGGTCTCGACCAGAGCCCGCGTCGCCTCGCGCAGCGCCGTTTTCGTCAAGGCGCGGTCGCTCGCCGCCTCCGCCACGACGATGCGCAGATCCTGGGCGTTCGCGAGCAAATCCTCCAGCGTCAGGAGGCATTCGCCCTNTTGCGCGCGCAGATTGCCGAGCGTCAGCAGCCGCGTCAGCCGGCCCCAGCCGGCGCGATTTTCCGGATAGGCGAGGACGTCGGGCGTGGCGTCGGAAAACACCAGACGGGCGCCGGGCGCGAAGCNGGAATCCTGCGTCCTGTCGCGGTTCTCGCGCAGGAAGACATGCGCGCGCACGACGCCGGCGACCGAATTGCGGTCGGCCAGGCCGANGGCCGGCGAGGCCGAGCCGACGGCGCGCGCGACCATCTCCTCGGGATGGGCGGCGCCGCGCAGGAAGGAAAATTGGAGCAGGCCGACAGTTCGGCGTAGCTCGGCGCGAGGCGGATCATGCGGGCGCCCTCCCTTCAGCGCATAGGCGTCGCATGTCGAGGCCGCGGAAGGACGCGAGGGTCGCGCGAGGGGCGGCGCGTTTGCGCGTCCTTCATCGTTCGAACGCGCCGCATCACCCGAACAGCCCATGCGCGAACCAGCGCGCCTGCGTCGTCTCGGCGCCCAGCACCCCTCGCGATAGAGCCAGAAGCGCAGCCCGGCGCGATCCTCGACGCGGTAATAGTCGCGCGTCGGCGCCGGGCCGCGCCGCCAATCGCAGGCGATGCGCTCGGGCCCTTCGGCGGCGGCGACCTCGTGCAGGACGCGCCGCCAGCGGAAGCGCAGCGGCGGCCCGTCCGGCGCCTCGGCGACGGCCTCGATCCGCTCGGGGCGCTCGAACAGCCGCATCGGACGCGCGGGCAAAAGGTCGGGCGAGAGCGGCGGCGGGTCGAGCCGCGGGCCCGCGCCGCGCGCGAGCGGCGCCAGCGCGCCGGCGTGCTCGGGAACATGCCGCGCGCGCGCGACGAGCCGCATCACGCGATGGCCCCCTGNCCGGGCGCCGAGCCGGTCGACGAGATGACCGAAATCGCCGCGCGTCGGGTCGCCGCCGAAGTCAGCCTGACCGGCGTCGAGCCGCTCGACGCGGCGCGCCGAGAGGCGCAGGACGTCGAAGCCGTAACCGGTGTCGANGCCCTCCTCGCCGATCGCCTTCAGCCGTTCGCGAAACAGCCGCGCCAGAGCGGCCGGATCGCGCGTCGCCCGCGCCGCGCCGGCGGACAGATGGCGGGTCGCGCCGTCGACGCGGAAAANATCGGCGTCGAGAAGCCGCGCGCCCTCGCCGTGGCGCGCCAGCGCCGCGCACAGCTCCTCGCACAGCCGCGCCAGCGTCGCCAGAATCGCGTCCTCGCGCGTCAGCGGCTCGGCGAAACGGCGCTCGACCAGATAAGGCGGCGCCTCGAAGCGCGGCGAGATCGGCGCCAGCGTCAGGCCGAAGACCGCGTCGAGACGGGCGTGGACGAGCGCGCCGAAACGCGCGGCGAGCGGCGCGCGGGGGCGCAGCCGCACGTCGCCGAGGCGGCGCAGGCCCGCCTGCCTCATCGCCTCCAGCGTGGCGGCGCCCAGCTCCAGCGCCGCCAGCGGCAGCGAATCGGCCAGCCGCTCGAAGGCGCGGCCTTCGGGAGCCAGCGACAGCCTCGTGAAGCGCGCCAGCGCCCGCGCCGCGTCGGGGCTGGCGGCGACGCAGGCGCGCGCCGAAAACCCTTGCGCGCGGAACGCCGCCTCGACGTCGCGCGCCAGCGTCTCCTCGCCGCCGAACAGATGCGCCGCGCCGCCGACGTCGAGCAGCAGGGCCGGAACGGCGCAGTCGCGGTCGATCGCCACGAGCGGCGTCCAGCGCCGGCACCAGTCGGCGACGGCGCCGAGACGGCGGGCGTCGGCGTCCGCGTCGGCGGGAAGCGCGATCAGCGCAGGCCGCAACGCACGCGCGTCGGCGAGCGCCATGCCCTCGCGCAGGCCAAGCGCGGCGGCGCGCGGACACAGCGCGGCCAGGCGCGCCGCGCCCTTGACCATCGCATAGGTCGCCAGCGGCGCGGCGACCGGCGTCGCCAACCGCTTGCGCGCCGCCTCAGCCGCCAGATGCGGCAGCGCCAGGCTCAATAGACGCCGCGTCGTCATCGTTCTCCAGCTCCCCGTCTCGATGCGCCATGCCAGCCGGAAACGGCGGCCGATCTCCTCGAAGCCCGCCTGCGCGCCGCCGCGCCGCTTGGCGAGCCGAACGTCCCAGACCGNGGCGCCGGGCAGCGGCAGGCGCCCCGTCGCCGGCCGGAGCCGCGAGGGCGCGGCGGCGACCTCGAAGCGCGTCGCCGCCGCGCTCGACAGCGCGTCGGCCTGGCCGGCCAGACCCGACAGCAGCAGCAGGCAGGGCGTCGCCCCCGCCCGCGCCGCCAGCGCCAGACGCCGCGAGGCGGTGAGGTCGTAGGCCGCGCCGAGGCGGCCGATCTCGCCGAGCGCGACGCCGACGGCGCNCGCTTTGGTCGCCTCTTCGAGCGCCCAGAAGGCGTCCCGCGCGCTCGCCGCCCGCACCGCGACGAGGCGGCGCGAGGACAGGCCGTGGCGGTCGAAGCCCGGCGCGTAGGGCGCGCCGGTCTCGCCCAGCGCCGCCTCGTCGCCGACCCACAGGATCGGGCGCCCCGCCGCCAGACGCGCCGCCGCCGCCAGCGCGAAGCCGAACGCGGCGGCGCGGTCGCCGGNCGCGCGCGGGGCGATCTCGTGCAGCGCGTCGCGCGCCAGACCTCCGCCCAGCGCGCGGTCGAGCGCGCAATCGCCCGCGCCCGGCGCGCCGCTTTCCCCGCCGAGCCTGACGCGCGGCGACGCCTCGTCGAAACGGGTTTGCGCGCGCAGCGCCGCGCGCGCCGCCGCGCGCGCGGCGGCCTCGTCGGAAGCGGAAAAAGGCGGCGGGACGGCCTGGAGAACGGTATGGAAAGGCCAAATCCCGCCCGTCCGCTGCGCCGGCTGGCGTCATCGGGGCGCTCCATCTCAGTTTGCGTTCGCTGTTTGTTCTAGATGACCCGCCGGCCGGGGCGAGTCAAGCGCGCAAGCGCGGATCGCCGCGCGCGTCCCCAGACGTCGCAGGCGAAGCGCTTCGCAGGCGGCCGCCGCGCCGTTGCGAAATTCGCGCGCCGCCGGCCGGGCGAGGCGTCGCAAATCGGGACGCGCGGCGCGGCGCCGTCCTTGCAGCGGCCCGCCCATGCAGACCCGTCGCCTCTTCCTCGCCTCCGCCGCGAGCCTCCTCGCCGCCCCCGCGCTGGCGCGCTCCGAACGCGGGCGAATCGAACTCGCCGCCTCCGCGACGCTGCGGCGCGACGAGATCCGCTTGCCGCCCGGCGTCACCGTCACGCGAGGGTTGACGCTCGCGCCGGGGACGCGGCTGCTCGCCGACCGCGCCGGCTCGACGTTACGGCTGGCCGGCGAAGGGCCTTTGCTGCGCGTCGAGAACGCCGACGTCGTGACCATCGAGGGCGTCGCCTTCGAGGGCGCGCGGGCGGGCGGCGAGGGCGGGCTGATCGAGGCGCGCGAGGTCGGCCATTTCGCGATGGAGGGCTGCGTCGTGCGCAACGCCGGGCGCGACGCGATCCGGCTGGAGCGCTGCGGCGGCAAGATCGCGCGCACGACGATCCGCGGCGTAGGGCGCGGCGGCGTGTTCTCGCTCGATTCGCGCGGGCTGACGCTGCAAAGCCTGCATGTCGAGGACGTCGGCGACAACGCGATCCAGATCTGGACCTCGACGCCGCGCCACGACGGCTCGCAAATTCTCGATTGCCGCATCCACAAGGTCGCCAACCGCTCCGGCGGCAACGGCCAGAACGGCAACGGCGTGTCGATCTTCCGGGCCGGCGGCGTCGTCGCCAAGGGCAACCGGATTTCGAACTGCGCCTTTTCGGCGCTGCGCAACAATGGCGGGCGCGACGTGTCGTTCCTCGACAACGCCTGCGTCGCCTCCGGCGAGACGGCGATCTTCGCCGAATTCGGCTATCGCGACGTGACGATCCGCAACAATCTCGTCGACGGCGGCTCGTCGGGCATCCAGATGACCAATTTCNNGCCGACGCGGGGGCGCGGCGGCGTATGCGCCGACAACGTCATCCGCAACATCCAGCGCTATTTCGACCCGAAGGCGCAGGAATGGGGATC
Organism: Rhodoblastus sp.; assembly: GCA_013693735.1. Taxonomy (GTDB): domain Bacteria; phylum Pseudomonadota; class Alphaproteobacteria; order Rhizobiales; family Beijerinckiaceae. Next base: position 3,222,659 of record CP059255.1, read on the forward strand.
GGAGACCGGAATCAAGGTCGAGGCCGACACGCTGGTGGCGCGCAACCGCGTCGAGGGCGCGCCGTGGGTGGGCGTGCTGGTGGGCTGGGGCCCGTCGCTGAAAGACGTGCGCGTCGAGGACAACGTCATTCGCGACGCGCCGATCGGGATCGGCGTGTCGGTGGCGCCGGGCGCGGGCCGCGCGAAGATCGCGCGCAACCGGATCGAGAACGCCAGGAGCGGCGCCGTCGTGGCGATGCGCTGGGACAAGCCGGCGAGCGGCGACCTCACCAAGCAGACCAATGGATTCGCCACCATCACGCTCGAAGACAACGTGACGGCCTGAGCGGCGCGAGCCTCAGAAGGGCTGCGCTTGCGCCAGACGAAATCGCGCAGACGCAGACGGCCGCCACCTTCCGAGACGACCGAAAACCGGCCGCCGACAGCGCGCGCGCGACGCGGGCGGCGAGATCCTCCTCGTCTCCGCGCACGGCGACCTGAGTCGAGACGCGGAAGGGGCCGCCGTCGAGCGCGCTCGACGTCGGCGAGAGCGTAGAAAGCGACGCCGGGCTTGGCGCGCGCCGGACCTTTGCATCGGCGTAATCGGCCCAGGCTTCCGCGCGCGCCTCATCGAGCGAATAGCCGGCGGCGGGCGCGGCGACGACGCCCTGATCGTTCAGAGCGTCGAAAGCGGCCTCAAGCCGATCATACTCGACCAGCGCCGGCCAGGCGGTCTCGGCGGATTTCTTCTCCGCGATCATCTGATCGAGCTGGGCGGCGATCCACAGTTTCGCCTCATGCGGCGCGTCTTCGCCCTCGGTCAACCCGCCGAGCGCGGCGGCGAGGATGTCCTTGCGGGTGTCGAACCCCGCCCACACCATCATGCGCAGCGTCTTCATGACGAAGTCGCGATCCTGACGCTCCAGCGGCCCCTCGGCGCGAATCGAGGAGGGCAAGGACGGCGAAGGCCGGCGAAGGGGGCGTCGTCGTCCTCGTCGCCGCCGACGGAGGCGGCCGGCGTCGGCGCGGCGGGGGGGGCGCGGCCGGGTCGGATCGGCCTGCCCTTCGCGGGAAAAAATCTTCTTGAGAAACTCGAACATCGCCCGTCCGCGTCGCCTCGCACGTCGCCTTGCGCTACTATTCTGACATGAACGACGACGACGCCAAAAGGTTCGACCTTCCCGCCCGCCCGTGTTGCACGAGGACGGGCGGCATCGCTGCGGCTGGCACGGATTCGATCCGTTTTACGTCGCCTATCACGACGACGAATGGGGCGTGCCCGAGCGCGATTCGCGGGCGCTGTTCGAGAAGTTCATTCTGGACGGCTTTCAGGCCGGGCTGTCGTGGATCACCATCCTGCGCAAACGCCCCGCCTTCCGCGCCGCCTTCGACGGATTTCGGCCGGAGATCATGGCGCGCTACGGGCCCGACAAGATCGAGGCGCTGATGGCCGACGCGGGCATCGTGCGCAACCGCGCCAAGATCGAGTCGAGCGTGCGCTCGGCGCAAGCCTGGCTGGAGATCGAGGCGAAGCAGGGGTTTTCGACCTTCCTGTGGGATTTCGTCGACGGGCGGGCGAAGCAGAATCGCTTCCGCTGTCTGGAGGAGGTTCCCGCCGAGACCGAGACCAGCCGCAAGATGTCGAAGGCCCTGAAACAGGCGGGTTTCAACTTCGTCGGGCCGACCATCGTTTACGCGGCGATGCAGGCGACGGGCATGGTCAACGACCATCTCGACGGCTGTTTCCGTTGCGCCGAATGCGCGGCGCTGGACGTGCGGGGGCGTTGAGGCGGCGGGCGCGCCGGCTAACCGGACGTCGGCGTGCCCTGATGGAAGACGAGACGCCAGCCATGCGTCTCGTGTCGCCAGATCGAGGAGCGCAAGGCGGCCCGCGATCCGTCGGCGCGGGCGCTTCGATAGACGACGAGCATGACGTCGGGGCGAGCGCGCGCCGAAAGACGCTGAGGCGCGCGCCGGGATAGTCAGCTTGCGCCAACAAGGCCTCGATCGCGCCGGCCTTGTCGCAGACCGCGCCGGAGCGGCCGAACTCGATGAAATCGTCGGCGAGGACTTGGTCGAGAAAGGCGGCGTCGCGGCGCGCCTGCGGATCGAGCAGGCGCTCCTCCAGCATGCGGATCAGTTCGGCGTCGGTCGCCTCGGTCACGATGCGGGGCTCTCCGCGGGCTCGTTTGCGCGAGGCGAGGCCTAGCATATTCTGCCGCGCGGCGAAGCCGTCCGCCGCCTTTGGACGACGGCGAGCGGACCTCCAGGGAAGACGCGCATGGCCGACGCCAATCTCATCGGGATGCGGGCGACGCAGGTCGTCGATTTGCTGCGACGCGGCGAGGTCGCGCCGACGCATCTGCTCGATCTTCTCGAAGCGCGCTGCGCGCAGGTCGATCCCGCCGTCAACGCCTTGCCGACGCGCGATTTCGAGCGCGCGCGCAAGGCCGCCAAGGCCCTGACGGAGAGGCCGCCTTCCGAGCGCGGCGTTCTGTGCGGGCTGCCGGTCCCGATCAAGGACCTGACCAATGTCGCGGGCATGCGCTCGACGATGGGCTCGCGCATCTTCGCCGACGCCGTGCCGCAAAGCTCGGACCTTCTCGTCACCCATCTCGAAGCGCAGGGCGGCGTCGTCTACGCGAAATCCAACACGCCCGAATTCGGCGCCGGCGCCAACACGTTCAACGATGTGTTCGGCTTCACACGCAACCCTTACGACACGCGGCTGTCGGCGGCGGGTTCGTCGGGCGGCGCGGCCGTGGCTTTGGCGACCGGCATGGCCTGGGTCGCGCATGGCTCGGACATGGGCGGCTCGCTGCGCAATCCGGCGAGCTTCTGCGGCGTCGTGGGCATGCGCCCGTCTTCGGGGCGGGTCGCGCATTCGCTGACGACCAAGGTCGACGGCACGCTCGGCCAGCAAGGTCCGATGGCGCGCACGGTCGAGGATTGCGCGCTGCTGCTCGACGCGATGGCGGGCGAGGAGGCGGGCGACCCGTTGTCGAAGCCGCGGCCGGCGACGTCGTTTCTCGATCAGGCGCGCTCGGGCTGGACGCCGAAGCGCGTCGCCTATTCGCCCGATCTGGGGATCACGCCGGTCGATCCGGAGGTCGCGGCGATCACCCGCGCGGCGGCGCGGCGGCTGGAGGAGGCGGGCGTCGTCGTCGCGGAGGCGACGCCCGATCTGCGCGAGGCGCATGCGTGNTTCCAGACGCTGCGCGCGCTCTCCTTCGCCACCGGGCTCGGCGGCCTGCTGCGCAACCACCGCGACAAGCTCAAGCCCGAGGTGATCTGGAACATCGAGAAGGGGCTGGCGCTGTCCGCCGAGGACATCGTCAAGGCCGAGCATCAGCGCGTGGCGATGACGCAGCGCGCGCTCGCCTTCTTCAAGAACTACGATCTGTTGCTGTGCCCGACGACGATCACGCCGCCCTTCCCCGTCGAGGAGCGCTATCTCGCCGCCTGCGCGGGCCATGCGTTCGAGACCTATATCGACTGGCTCGCCATCGTCTACGCGATCACTTTGATTCAGGCGCCGTCAGTGTCGATCCCGGCCGGGTTCACGGCGAGCGGGCTGCCGGTCGGCATGCAGGTCGTCGCGCCGCCCAACGGCGACGGCGCGGCGCTGGCGGGGGCGCGGCTGATCGAGGAGATTCTGGCGCTGCCGACCGACAAGCCGATCCTGCCGCGCGTGCGGCATATGTGACGGGAGCGGGCGTTTGCGTCGCGCCGCGGCGCGCGCGGCGTTCAGCGCCGCAACGCGGGCTTGTCTTCCGTCGCGGGCCTGGGCGGGCGCGGGCGGCTCGGTGGTGAACCAGTGCCAGGTGCCGTCCTTGCCGATTCCGGCCGAATGGATCAGCGGCCGGCCCTGCGCGTCGAGGAGGCCGAGGTCGGCGAAGCGCACGAAGGCGTGCAGCCGCGCCACCGTTCCGGAGTCGCGCGCCGGCGGCCATAGCAGCGCGTCGGCAGGCCAGACATAGGTTTCGAACGGGCCTTCCTGCTTTCGCGCGAAGGGGCTTTCGAACACCGCGCGCAGGATCGTCGTCATCTCGACGCCGCGCTTGTCGAAGGAGCGCGCGCGCAGAAAGTCGACGATCTCGGCGAAATTTTCGGGCGGCCGGGCCCGCGCAGAAAGATCGGCGGCGTCTCCGCCCACTGGATCGGGACCTTCAGCGCCTCGACGTCGCGCGTCGCGCAGGCGTCGAGAATTTTCTCGCGCAACGCGGCGACGCGCGGGGGCAGAGAAGCGAAGTCGTCGAGCGGGCCGTCGACGCGCGGCGCCGGCGGCGTCTTCGAGGATGAGGGGGCTTTCGAGGAAGACGAATTGGCCATGACGCGACGCTAATGCGTCGAGGCGGCGACAGAAAGGCGCTTCACGGGCGTTTCGCCAGCGCTTCACCGGCGCTTCTTGGCGGATTCACGATCGGTTAACCCTGCCGCGGCAAGCTCGGCGACGGCGCGTCGCGCGCCGGCCCGGACTTCGTCATGACCCTCCGTCTTCCGACGCACGCCCTCTCCAGAACGCTCGCCTTCGCCGGAACGCTCGCCCAGCGCACGCCTTTGCGGCTGCGTCCGTTTCTGGTCGGCTTCGCGGTGGCGGCGACGCTTCAGGCCTGCGCGGCGGTGAGCGTGGTCGGCACGGCGGCGTCGGTCGCCGCCACGGCGGCGACGACCGCGGTGGGCGCGGGCGTCACGGCGGCCGGCGTCGGCGTCTCGGCGGCGGGAAGCGCGGTGAAGGCGGTCACGCCCTGAGCGTTCAATACGGCGCGCCGTCCTTGCGCGTGAACACCCAACGGCCCTCGACGAGCGCGGCGGCGATGTCGTCGCTGGGATAGGTCACGCCGTCGCCTTTCGAGCGGTCGCCGATCTCCAGATAAACGACGTCGGCGGCGCTGCGGTTGACGAGATGGTGGGCCCGCCCGCCGGCCGGAAATCCGGCGCACATGCCGGGCGACAGCTCGGTCTCGCCGTCGTCGCAGACAAGCGTGGGGCGGCCTTCGAGAATGTAGACGAATTCGTCCTGCCGGCTGTGGCGATGCAACAGGGCGCTTTCGCCGCCCGGCGCGAGGCGCGTCAGGTTGACGCCGAAATTGCTCAATCCGAAGAGATCGCCGAGCGGACGTTTCTCGCGCTTGGACATGCGCGAGCGGAACGGCTCGGGATAGTTCGAGGACACCGCGCGCAGGGCGGCCTCGGCGGCGTTGATCGCAAGCGGCGGCTTCGACACGGACGGACCTCGCGGGATCGCGGCGAAAGGAGGCGGCGTCGCGTCTTGCGCGGCGTCTTGCGGCGCTGCTTGCGTCGCCTCTTGCGGCGCTTCCTGATGCGCGCGCCGTCGACGGCTCAAAAGCGCGTCACTGGCGCAAGGTGCAGGAGAATTCGCCGCAGCGTATGCGCTCGGGCAGCCGGCTGGCGTATTGCGCCACGGCCTCCTCGCCATAGGTGTCGACAAGCTCCTGGAAGGCGGTGAACAGCGCCGCCTGCGCGAAGCAATCGGCCTCGACGCCGGAGAGCACCGCCTCGGCGAAAGCCTCGTGAACGTAGGTCAGGGCCGCGCGCTTTTCGTCAGCGGCGGACATGTCCTCGATTCGAAGGTTGAAATTGGCCGTCATCACGAAGGCACCCTAGCGCGCCCGGACGGCGGAATCGACGCAGGTTTTAAACGAAGGTTAACGCGATGTGGAAAATGTCGCGGGCGTGGCGAAAAGTCAGCCGCCCCAGCGCGCGGCGAGATCGCGGAGAGTTTGCGCCCTCGGCGAGGCGGCGCGAAAGCGCCAGTTCGGCGTTCGGCGTGCACACCCGATAGGTGGCCGCATAGCCCTGAAAGCCGCGATTGAACGCCCCGGCGAGACGGGCGCGGCGCGCCTCGCTCGCGCCTTCGGCGTCAAGCAGGGCCTGCATCCGCTCGCGCCATTGCGGGCCGTCGCCCGCCCCGCAGAGATCGCGAAGGAAGGTCAGCGCGCCGAGCGTCTCGGCGAGCCGCAACATCGGGCCTTCATAGGGGCGACGGCTTCGTCGGGGCGGCCTCGCCCTTGCGGGCGTCGTCCTTCCTCGACTCGTCCTTTTCGGCTCTTCCTTTCGGGAGTCCTCTTTGCGGGCGTCCTCCTTGCGGGCGCCGGCGTTCGCCGCCGGCCGCTTTTCTGCCTCGCCGCGGCGCGCGGGTTGTTCGGGCGCGGCCGGCGCGGCGCCGACGCGGCGAGGAGAAGGAGCGCCAGAAGCGCGGCGCGCAGCCTCATCGACGCGCCTCTCGGGTCTCTATAAGAGCGGCGGCGGCGCGCAGGATTTCGGGCAGCGCGCGGGTGGTCGGGCGGTCGCCGAGATCGCGCGGATCGACCCAGGCGACCGCGCTCGCCTCGGGGCCGGTCGTCGCCTCGCCGGCGCGCCAGCGTCCGACGAAGGAGGCGACGACGAAATGGGCGCGCAAGCGCCCCTGCTCGTCGTGGTCGATCGCCTCGACATGGGCGTTGAAGGCGACGATCTCGGCCTCGACGCCGACCTCCTCGCGCAGTTCGCGCAAGGCCGCCTGCTCCAGCGTCTCGCCCAGCTCGACGACGCCGCCCGGCAGCGACCAGCACCCTTGCATCGGCGCGCGGGCGCGACGCGCGATCAGCACGCGGGAATCGCGAAACACCGCGACCGAGGCCGCCAGAATCGGCCGCGCCGGATAAAGCCGCGAATCGGCCGCGACGGTCATCTGCCTCCTCCGCGACGGCGCCTCAGACGTGCTGTCCGCCGTTGATGTGGATCTCGGCGCCGTTCACGTAGCTCGATTGTTCGGTGCACAGGAAATAGATCGCCTTGGCCACTTCCTCCGGCGTCCCCAGACGCCGCATCGGAATCTGCTCGATGAGCTTCTCGGTTCCGGGCGAAAGAATGGCGGTGTCGATCTCGCCGGGCGAAATCGCGTTGACGCGGATGCCGCGCGGGCCAAGCTCCGACGCCATTTCGCGGGTCAGGGCGGCGAGCGCGGNCCTTGAGGTGGCGTAGGCGGCGCCGGCGAAGGNGTGGACGCGCGAGCCGGCGATCGAGGTGACGTTGACGATCGAGCCGCGCGCCGTCTCCAGCTCGCCCAGCAGGCCGCGCGCCAGCATGGCGGAGGCGAAAAAGTTGACGTGGAAGACCTTCAGCCAGTCCTCCAGCGGCGTGTCGAGCGCGCCGACGCGCGACCCGCCCGGCCCCTTGGGCGAAATCGCGGCGTTGTTGACGAGCGCGTCGAGACCCGAGGCCGGCAGGCGTTCGCGCACCTCGGCGATGGCGCGGCGGGTGTCGGCGGGGTCGGAGAGGTCGATCTGGAGATGATCCTCCGGGCCGGCCATCCAAGGGCATTCCTCCGGGAAAGGATGGCGCGAGCAGGTGATGACGCGCCAGCCGGCGGAGGAGAAGCGCTTCACCGTCGCATGGCCGATGCCGCGCGAGGCTCCGGTGAGAAGCATGGTTCTGCGCTGCTGGTTGCTCATCGATGCGGCTCCTCGTGCGGGCGTGCTCTACCACGCCGCAAACGACGCGTCAGGGATAAAGCCGCGTCATCTCGAAAGGCGCGTCGAGGCTGTCGCGCCGCCATGTGACGCGATCATGAAGGCGAAACGGCTTGTCCATCCAGAACTCCCAATAGAGCGGGCGGACGCGGTAGCCATGCCAATAAGCGGGGCGCGGCACCTCGCCGACGGCGTAGCGGGCGGCGTAGGCGGCGACCGCCTTCTCCAGCGCGAAGCGGCCCTCCAGCGGGCGCGACTGCTGGCTCGCCCAGGCGCCGATGCGGCTGTCTCTGGGCCGGGAGGCGAAATAGGCGTCCGATTCGGCCTCGCTCACCCATTCGACCGGGCCGCGCAGGCGAATCTGGCGGCGCAGGCTCTTCCAGTGAAAAAGAACGGCGGCCTGGGCGTTCTCGGCGAGCTGGCGGCCCTTGGCGCTTTCGCCGTTGGTGTAGAAGACGACGCCGTTCTCGTCGAACTCCTTCATCAGCACCATGCGCAGGTCCGGCAGGCCGTTGGCGTCGGCGGTGGCCAGCGCCATGCCGTTGGGGTCGTTAAGCTCGCCGGCCTGCGCCTCCGCGAACCAGGCGCGAAACAGCGCCACGGGCGCGTCGGGCCTGTCCATCTCATCGTTCTTTAACCGCTCACGGGCACAGTCTCCGCTCGGCGCCGTCCGCTTCGCGGGGCGCCGGCTGTTGGGCGAGGGATTCGGGTCGGGATGAGGCTTGCAATGCGTTTCGGCCGCCATTTTAGCGCCGCTTCGCCCCGGCGCGCCAGCGCAGCCATGTCGGCGCAGGCATGCGGCCTTCGGCCGGGAGCGCTGGCGCTGTGCGCCGTGCTGATGACGGGCTGCGCGGCCGGAACGCCCTTCGAGGACGCCGCCGGCCCTCAACGACGACCGTGGCCGGCAAGGAGGTCGACGCGACGCCGACCGGGTCGATCACGCCCGCTTCGGACAATCCGCTCGATCAAGTGCTGGCGCAGAGCGACCACGCCGCGGTTCTCACCGCCCTGGGCGCCTCGCTCGATCCGCAAAGCCCCGGCTTGACCGTCACCTGGACCGCCGCCGGCGGACAGGGCCGCGGCGACGTCAAGCCGACCGCCACGGCGCGGGTGATCGGCGACGACGTGTGCCGCCCCTTCGCGCTCGCCGGCGTCGGCGTCGCGGGCAAATTCACTGCGTCGGGCCTGGCCTGCCGCAACAAGCGCGGCGATTGGCGCGTGCGCGAATTGACGCCCGGAAAAAGCGCCTGAGCGGCGTCGCTTCGCTCTTGCGAGGCGGCGGGCGTCACGCCATTTCTGACCCGAAACCGGCGTGGCCCCGCCGAGCGGGCGCCCATCGGGCGGCGCGTGGCCGTCTCGCCGAACCCCAATTCGAGACCGGTCGCCGCGCTGCGGGCGGCGGCCCGGAGGCTCAAGCGCATGCGTGATCCCTATCAGGTGCTGGGCGTGCCGAAGACGGCGTCGGCCGACGACGTCAAGAAGGCGTTTCGCAAGCTCGCCAAGCTGCACCATCCAGACCAGAGCAAAGACCCCAAGGCGAAAGAGAAATTCGCCGAGGCCAACGCCGCGCACGAGATCGTGGGCGACGAGAAGAAGCGCGCGCAATACGACCGTGGGGAGATCGACGCCGAGGGCAAGCCGAAATTCTCCGGCTTCGCCGGCGCCGGCGCGGGCGGCGCGGGCTTCGAGGGCTTCGACTTCAATTTCGGCGGCGGCGGCGCGACCTTCCGGCGCGGCGGCGCGACCGGGGCGGGCGGCGCGGCCGGCTTCGANCCCTCCGACCTGTTCTCCGAACTGTTCGGGCGCGGGCGCGGCGCCGCGCGGACCCGGCGCGGCGAGGACGTCAGCGGCGAGGTGACGATCACGTTGGCCGAGGCGGCGGCCGGGTCGAGCGCCTTCGTGCAGATGCCAGACGGGCGCACGCTCGAAGCGCGCATCCCCGCCGGCATCGAGGACAAGCAGACCATCCGGCTCAAGGGCCAGGGCGCGCCGGGCGCCGGCGGCGGCGAGGCCGGCGACGCGATGATCACCGTGCGGGTCGCGCCGCATCCGTCGTTCAAAGTGGACGGCCGTGACCTGCGCGCCGAGCTTTCGATTCCGCTCGAAACCGCCGTGCTCGGCGGNGCCGCGCCCGCGCCGACCCTGACGGGGACGGTCGAGCTGACCATTCCGCCTCATTCGTCGAGCGGCAAGGTGATGAGGCTGCGCGGCAAGGGATTGCCCGCCGCCGGCTCGAAGCCGGCCGGCGATCTGTTTTTAACCGTGAAGGTGGCCTTGCCCGATCCCGCCGACCCGGAGCTTGAGGCGTTGATGCGCAAACGCCGGGCGGCGCGCGGGGCTGACGGGGCCGGCTTCGGGACCCGCGCTAGAAAAAGCCCGACAGGAGCCGCCAAATCGTCGACAGCGTGTCCTTGCCGGCGGCGACAATGTTGGGATGGGCCGGATCGACGAAATGTTTCGCCGCCGAGGTGAGCGCCAGAGCCGCCAGAGCGCCGACCAGAAACGAGCCGACGGCGATCACGGTGTCGCGCACCAGGCGGCGCTCGGCCTGGACGGGCGCGGCGGCGGGCGCGGGGCGGCCGCGCGTTCGGCCTGCGCCACGGAAGCGCGGGCGGACAAAGACAAATAAAGCGGCGGCGTCTCTTGCAGGATCGGGTCGTAGGCGGCGCGCAGCGCGTCGAGGCCCCGCTTCCAGCCGCCGAATCGCTGGTCGCGCATCGCGTCGTTGGTGAGCCAATCCTCTAGCTCGCGCGCGCGCCGGCGATCGAGCCGTTCGTCGATCATGGCGTGCAGGTCGCGCTCGGTCGGGCGCCCGTCGCGGCGTCGCTCATTTCACGACACGCAAATGCGAGGGATCGCGCCGCGCGCGGTTGCGCGCGCCCAGAGCGGCCGCGAAGCGATCGCGCCCTGGGTCAGCGTCGCCATCGCTGCGCCATGTTGAGGCCGAGCGCGGCGGCCGCCTCTATGTAAGAGAAGCGCGCCAACGACACGAGGACGAGCGCCTCGCGCTCCTCGTGTCCAAGCGAGGCCAGCGCGGCGGACACGCGTTCGCGCAGGCCGTCGGCGGCCGGATCGGGGGCGGCGAAAGCGACCTGGCTCGGCCTGCGGTTCACCGCCTCGCGGGCCGAATCCACCAAAATCACGGTCACCCAGACTTCGAGCCGAACCTGATCGGGCGGCGGGGGTGGCTCCGCAACGTCCGGCGCAGGGCGTCTCGAACGATCTCGTCGCCGAGCGCGACCGCGTCCGGGCCGGCGCAGAGCGCTTGAGCCGTGCGCCGGAGCGCCGGCACGATCCGGTCGATATCGTCACGCGCGATCATGCGAAGCTTGGCGGGCCGTTTTCACTCGGGAGACACAATGACGGGACGCAACGCACGCGCATCAGCCGCCGGCGCCGGAGAATAGACCGGGCGCAGGCGTTCGCCAACCCGGCCGGGCCGGTTGTCCCGCCCGCCCTTCCCTTTTGGCGCGGGCGGGGATAGGAACGGCGACCCGCGCCCTTGACGGGCGCCCGTTTCGACCTGTCCAGCGGACCTGACATGTCTTCTTTCCCTCTGCCGCCGGGCCCTTGTCCGGCAAGCGCGGGCTGGTGCTCGGCGTCGCCAACAACCGCTCGATCGCCTGGGGCATCGCCAAGGCGTGCCGGGACGCCGGCGCGCAGCTCGCCTTCACCTATCAGGGCGAGGCGCTCGCCAAACGCGTCAAACCGCTCGCCGAGGAGCTCGGCGCGGCCGTCGTCGGACATTGCGACGTCACCGACGCCGCCTCCATCGACGCGGTGTTCGCCGAGGTCGAAAAGCTCTGGGGCAAGCTCGATTTCGTCGTCCATTGCATCGCCTTCTCGGACAAGGACGAGCTGTCGGGGCGCTACATCGAGACGAGCGAGGGCAATTTCTCGAAATCGCTGCTGATCTCCTGCTACTCGTTCACCGCCATCGCGCAGCGCGCCGAAAAGCTGATGAGCGAGGGCGGCTCGCTGTTGACGCTGACCTATTACGGCGCGGAAAAATGGATGCCGCACTACAACGTCATGGGCGTCGCCAAGGCGGCGCTTGAGGCGTCGGTGCGCTATCTCGCCGCCGATCTCGGCGAGAAGGCGATCCGCGTCAACGCGATCTCGGCGGGGCCGATCAAGACGCTGGCGGCCTCCGGCATCGGCGATTTCCGCTATATCCTGCGCTGGAACGAACTCAACGCCCCGATGCGGCGCACCGTCACCATCGAGGAGGTCGGCGAGAGCGCGGTCTATCTGCTGTCGCCGATGTCGCGCGGCGTCACCGGCGAAATCCTGCATGTCGACGCCGGCTATCATGTCGTGGGCATGAAGAATCCGTCGGCGCCAGACATCAGCATCGTCAAGGAGTAAACCGCAGGCGGCGGCCGAGGTCGGGCCAAAAGCGGGCCAGCCGCCGGCGCGGGACGAGCAGAGGACGGGGCACGGTGCGGGAGACGTCATGACGCAGCCAGCGCCACGCCGGTCGATCCGGCGCTTCGAACCAGCCTGATCTTCGTGCGTCATGGAGAAACGGACTGGAACGTTTCGGGACGTTTGCAGGGCCAGCGCGAGATTCCGATCAATCCTCGCGGCCGCGATCAGGCCGCCGCGGTCGGGCGGGCGCTGGCCAAACGGCTCGGCGCGGCGCTGGCGGAGCAGGATTTCGTCGCCTCGCCGATGGGGCGCGCCCGCGAGACGATGGAGATCATGCGCGCCGCCGCCGGCCTGCCCGCCAAGGACTACCGCTTCGACGCGCGGTTGACGGCTGACCTTCGGGCGCTGGGAGGGCCTCACCTGGCGCGAGGTGANAGGAGCGGTGCGCCGACGGCGCGGCGCGGCGGNGAGGCCGGCAAGTGGGATTTCACGCCGCCCGGCGGCGAGCTACGCGGCGTGCGCGCGCGTCGCGCCGTGGCTGGCCGATTCGCCCGCCCGACGATCGCCGTCTCGCATGGCGGCGTGGCGCGGGCGGTGATGCATCTGGTGGCCGGCGTCGACCCGGCGACGGCCTCGGTGGCCGAAATCACCCAGGGGCGCGCGCTCCTGTTCGAGCCGGGCGGATGCGATGGCTCTAGATCGCGCAGGCGCGGGGGCGTCGGCGGATCGTCGAAACGGCGCCGCGCTCACGCCCCATTCATCCCTCCTAAACAATACGAACGGGCCGCAGCCGCGCGCTGGCGGCCTCTTTGCTTTCAACCGCTCGCACGTCCCGGCGCCAAGACGCCGAAGACGATTGAAGGACAGGTCATGAACGATCTTGGATCGGCCACGCCGGATCGGACGTCGGAGGGGGCGCGTCGGCGTTCTGATCGGCGCACGCATGCCCGAGCTGCTGCGCGACGAGTTGCTGGCCGAAATTTTCGCGGCGACGGCGGCGCGCGCCCCGCAGGCGGCGTGCATGGTGACGCCGGGCGAGCGGCTGACCTACGCCGAGGTCGACGCGCGGGCCGAGGCGGTGGCGCGCGGGCTGATCGCCTCTGGCGTCGTTCCGGGCGACGTGGTGGGTCTGTGNGCGCCGCGCGGGACCGAGCCGCTGATCGCCCAGATCGCCATCGCCAAGACGGGCGCGGCGTGGCTGCCCTTCGACGGCGACGCGCCGGTCGAGCGCATCGGCGTGTGCCTCAACGACGCCAAGTCGAAAATCATCGTCACCAGCGAGGCCTATCGCCTGCGGCTCGAAGGCGAGGTTCCCGCCAAACCGATGACATCGGCCAAGCTCGCCGACCTTGGCGCGNNCAGGGGCCGCATGTCGACGCGCGCGCAGGGCGCGACGCCCGACAGCCCCGCCTACATGATCTACACCTCNGGCTCGACCGGAACGCCCAAGGGCATCGTCATCACCAACCGCAACATCTGCCATTTCCTGCGCTCGGCGAACGCGCTCTACGGCCTCGTCGAGAGCGACGTGATGTTCCAGGGCGCCTCCGTCGCCTTCGACCTGTCGATGGAGGAGATCTGGGTTCCCTATCTGGTCGGGGCGACGCTGTTCGTCGCCAATCCGCAGATGATGGGCGAAGCCGACCGCCTGCCCGAGGTTCTGACCAAGGCCGGCGTCACCGTCATCGACACAGTGCCGACGCTGCTCGCGATGCTGCCGGGCGACGTGCCGAGCCTGCGCGTCATCCTGCTCGGCGGCGAGGCGCTGCCGCCGGTGGTGGCGCAGCGCTGGTCGAAGCCGGGACGGCGCATCTTCAACACCTACGGCCCGACCGAGGCGACCGTGGTGGCCACCGTCGCCGAGGTGCATGCGGGCGAGACGGTGACGATCGGCAAGCCGATCCCGAACTACACCTGCTACGTCGCCACCGAGGAGCTGAAGCTGTGCGGCGTCGGCCAGGAGGGCGAGCTGCTGATCGGCGGGCCGGCNGTGGCGGCGGGCTATCGCGGCCGCGACGATCTCACGCGCGAGAAGTTCATACCCAATCCGTTCGGCGGCCATGACGGCGATCCGATCCTCTACCGCTCCGGCGACGCGGTGTCGCTCGACGCCAAGGGCGACATCGTCTTTCACGGCCGCATCGACGATCAGGTGAAAATCCGCGGCTTCCGCGTCGAACTCGGCGAGATCGAGGCCAAGCTCGCCGAACTCGAAGGCGTGGCGCAGGCCACCGTCGTGATGCGTCAGGACGACGGGCTCGACCAGCTCGTCGCCTTTCTGCGCACGGAGGCCGACGAGGCGCTCGACACCAAGGCGATCCGCTCNCTGCTGCGCGAGCGGCTGCCGGCCTACATGATCCCGGCGCGCTACGAATTCGTCGAGGATTTTCCGAAGCTGTCTTCGGGCAAGGTCAACCGTAACGCGCTGAAGGCGGTGGCGCTCACCGCGCCGCAGGGCGGCGGCGAGCAGCAGGAGGCGCCGCAATCGGACACCGAGGCGGTGTTGCTCGAAGCGGCGCAGAAGATTTTTCCGCCTCAGGCGATCCCCTTCGAGGCGGATTTCTTCACCGAACTCGGCGGCCATTCGCTGCTGGCGGCGCGCTTCGTCTCGATCGTGCGCGAGACGCCCTCGCTCGCCGGCCTGACGCTGCAAAACATGTATGAGGCGCGCACGCTGCGCGCGATGGCGGCGCTGCTCGACGAGAAGGTCGCGGCCTCCGGCCCGCCGAAGGATCTTTCGTTCGAGCCGCCGCCCTTGATGCGGCGTTTCCTGTGCGGATTGGCGCAGGCGGTCGCCCTGCCCTTCATTCTCGCGCTGATGACCGCGCAGTGGCTCGGCGTGTTCGTGTCCTACATGCTGCTGGCCGACGAACAGTCGGGCTTCCTGCGCATGGTGGGTTGGCTGCTCGTCATCTACATGGCGATCAACGTCGCCACCGTGATCATCGTCATCGCAGCGAAGTGGCTGATCCTCGGGCGGATGAAGCCGGGGCGCTATCCGCTGTGGGGCGTGCAGTATTACCGCTGGTGGCTGGCGCAGAGGCTGATGGGCCTCACCCACATGAAGTGGTTGCAGGCCTCGCCGGTGATCCGCTGGTATCTGCGCGCGATGGGCGGCAAGATCGGCCGCGACGCGATCATCTCCGACATCGAGATCGGCGCGATCGACCTGATCGAGATCGGCGAGGGCGCCTCGCTCGGCCAAAAGGCCAAGCTCGACAACGCCCGCGTCGAAGGAAACGAGTTCATCGTCGGGACGATCTCGATCGGGCGCGACGCCTATATCGGCTCCTCGGCGGTGCTGGAGGAGAACGTCGTCGTCGAGGAGGGCGCGGAGCTGCGCGACCTGACCTCGCTGCCGACCGGCTCGCGCGCCGGCGCGTGGGAGATCTGGGACGGATCCCCGGCCACGAAGATCGGCATGGTCGAGCGCGCCGCGCTGCCTGAGCCCGCGCAGGCGAGCGCGGCGCGGCGCTGGACCAACGCCGCCGTCTACATCTTCCTGCTGCTGGTGCTGCCGCCGCTGGGTCTGTTGCCGATCTTCCCGGCCTTCTGGGTGTTCGACCGGATCGACGAATGGCTCGGCCTGTCGACGCTCGACCATGCCTATTACCTCGCCTCGCTGCCTTTGATGGCGTGGCCGACCTCCTTCGTGATGGTGATCATCACCGTGCTGTTCATCGCCGCGATCCGCTGGGCGGTGCTGCCGGTGGTGCGCGAAGGCTCCTACTCGATCCATTCGGGCTTTTACGTGCGCAAGTGGTCGGTGGCGCTCGCCACCGAGATCACGCTGGAGACGCTCTCCTCGCTGTTCGCGACGATCTACATGCGCGCCTGGTATCGGCTGATGGGCGCCAAGATCGGCAAGGACGCGGAAATCTCGACCAATCTGGCGGGGCGCTACGATCTCGTCGAGATCGGCGAGAAGTGCTTCATCGCCGACGAGGTGGTGCTGGGCGACGAGGACATAAGGCGCGGCTACATGACGCTTGCGCATGTGAAGACGGGCGCGCGCGTCTTCATCGGCAATGACGGCGTCTTGCCGCCCGGCGCGGAGATCCCCGAGGGCTCGCTGATCGGCATCAAGTCCAAACCGCCGGCCAACGCGATGATCTCGCCCGGCGACACCTGGTTCGGCTCGCCGCCGATCAAGCTGCCGGTGCGCCAGCGNCTTGACGGCGGCGGCGCGGTGTGGACCTACGAGCCGCCGTGGTGGAAGAAATTCATGCGCGGCGTGTTCGAGGCCGTGCATATCTCGCTGCCGACGATGCTGTTCATCACCTTCGGAACCTATGCGGTCGAAGCGTTCGGTCAGGATTTGATCGACGGGCGTTANCTGGAACGTGTTCTGATGTTCCTGGCCTCGTCGCTGATCATATCGCTGGCGATGACGATGGTCGTGGTCGCGATCAAATGGGCGACGATGGGGCGTTACGAGCCCGTCACCATGCCGATGTGGAGCTTCTGGGCGATGCGCACGGAGGCGGTGGCGGTGATGTATTGGGGCCTCGCCGGCAAGGTGCTGCTCGACCATCTGCGCGGCACGCCGTTCCTGCCGTGGATCCTGCGGCTGTTCGGCACGAAGTTCGGCGAGGGCGTCTATATGGACACCACCGACATCACCGAATTCGATTGCGTGAGCGTGGGCTCGTTCACCTCGATCAANTTGCTCGCCGCCTTGCAGACGCATCTTTACGAAGACCGCGTGATGAAGGTCGGGCGCGTGCATGTCGGATCGGGCGTGACGGTGGGCGCGGGCTCGACCGTGCTTTACGACACCCGCGTCGGCGATTTCGCTCGCCTCGGGCCGCTCACCGTGGTGATGAAGGGCGAGCATATTCCGGCGCATTCGGAATGGATCGGCGCGCCGGCGCAGCCGATGACGCATGAGAAAGCGACGGCGGCCGTCTGAGCGACGTCATATGAGCGTCACGGGAAGGTCAGACGGGGCGCGTCGCTGGACGACGCGCCCCGTTTGCGCTGGTATGGCGACCTCAGCCGGAGCGCACCGCATGTTTCGCCACACTGCCTTCGCCGCCTCCAGCCTCGCCGTCGCCGCCGCTCTGATCGCGAGCGGGCCGGCGCGCGCGCAAACGCCCAAGGGTCTCGACAAGGTCAGCCATATCGTCGTGCTGTTTCTCGANAACCGCTCGTTCGACAATCTTTTCGGCGAGTTTCCCGGCGCGGACGGGATCGAGGCCGCTCTGAAATCCAACAGCTTTCTCCAGAAGGATCGCGGCGGCGCGACCTATAACGCGCTGCCGGCGCCGATCGGCGAGGGCGCGTTCGACGTGTCGGACAACGCCAAGGAGGTTCGCGCGACGCCCTGGCCGACGCTGCCCAACGCCCCTTTCGCGATCGACAAGGCGTTCCCGACGCTCAACCACGCCACCGACCATACGCGCGACCTGGTGCATCGCTTCTACACCAACCGCGCGCAGATCAACGGCGGCGCGAACGACCGGTTCGCCGCTCATTCGGACGCCGGCGGGCTGGCGATGGGCTACTATTCCAAAGAGCCGATGGAGCGCTCGCATCTGTGGCGGCTGGCGCGCGAGAACACGCTCGCCGACCGGTTTTTCATGGGCGCGTTCGGCGGCTCCTTCCTCAATCACATCTATCTGGTTTGCGCCTGCGGGCCGACTTTTCCCGGCGCGGCGGACAAGGACCGCTCGAAGCTGGACGCCGACGGCGCGCCGCTNGCCGGTTCCCAACAAGCCGGGCTTTCTGAAGACAACCGCGTGACCGCGACGGCCGACGGCGACGTCGCGATCAACACGATCCAGTCGGTCTATCTCAACAACGGCCATCAACCGACGTTGCTGCCGGCGCAGACGCAGCCCACCATCGGCGACAGGCTCTCCGACAGGGGCGTGGGCTGGGCGTGGTATTCGGACGGCTTCGACCTTGCGGCGCATCCCGCCCGCAGCGAGCGCGAAACGCGTTATCTCAACGGCGCGGTGCGCTTCCAATGGCACCATCAGCCGTTCGCGATGTTCAAGCGGTTCGANCCCTCGACGCCGGAGGGGTTCGCCGATCGTCTGGCGCATCTGCGCGACGGGGCGACGCTCGACGCCGACATCGCNCGCCGGGTTTCGCCGGCGGTGACGTTNCTGCTGCCGGCGGGGCCGATCAACCAGCATCCCGGCTACGCCAATCTCGACGCCGGCGACCGTCGCGTGGCGGAGGTCGCGGCGGCGCTCGACGCCAGCCCGATGCGGGAGTCCTATGTGCTCGTCGTCACCTATGACGAGAATGGCGGTTTCTGGGACCACGCGCCGCCGCCGATGGGCGCCAAGGCCGGCGACCGTGCGGATTTTCTTGGNCCAGGCACGCGGATTCCNGCCATCGTCGTCTCGCCTTTCGCGCGCAAGGGCGGCGTCGACCACACCGAATACGACACAGGCTCGATCCTGAAGATGATCACCGAGCGCTTCGCGCTGGAGCCGCTGCCGAGCAAGCGCGCTCAGGCGGTGAATTCGCTGGCGAAGGCGCTGAAAATCGACTGAAGAGGCGGCTTATCCTCGCCATGCGCCAGAATTGACGGAGTAGACGATAGATTCATCATCATTCCGTTCAAATTTCTGGAGCGCGCTATGAAGTATCCGCTGATCGCCGCCGCGCTGCTTGCCGCCTCGCCTTCGTTCGCTTCAACCCGCGTCATCGCCGTGCGGCGAGGCGTCGAAACGAATGTCGGAGGCTACGCCCTGTATTATCGTTCGAGTTGCCAATCCGCCGGCGTCGCCGACGTGCGTGTGGCGCATCAGCCCTCGCATGGCGTCGTCCGCCTCGCGCGCCAGCTTGCGCGCGCCGGGCGCAACGCGGGCTGCGCAGGAACCCGGTGAACAGCCTCGCCTTCTACTACCGGCCGGCGTCAGGCTATGTCGGCTGGGACGAATTCGCGATCGCCGTCCCCTCTCCCGGCAACGGCACGCATCCCGGCGTCTACGACACGCTGGTCTATCGCGTCCGCGTCCATTGAGCGCGGTTTGACCCGCCCTGCGCGACGTGGCACAAAGCCCCGGACTTGCGCCGGGGCTTTTTCATGTCGCACAACACGTTCGGGCATCTCTTCCGCGTCACCACCTTCGGCGAAAGCCACGGNATCGCGATCGGCTGCGTGGTCGACGGCTGCCCGCCCGGCCTGAAGCTGACCGAGGCCGACATTCAGGCCGAACTCGACCGGCGCAGGCCCGGCCAATCGCGCTTCACGACGCAGCGTCGCGAGCCGGACGAGGTGAAGATCCTCTCCGGCGTGTTCGAGGACGAGCGCACCGGCGGCCGTNNGACGACCGGAACGCCGATCTGCCTCGAAATCCGCAACGTCGACCAGCGCTCCAAGGACTATTCCGACATTCGCGACAAATACCGTCCTGANCATGCGGATTTCGCCTATGACGCGAAATATGGCGTGCGCGACTATCGCGGCGGCGGGCGCTCCTCGGCGCGCGAGACGGCCTCGCGCGTGGCGGCGGGGGCGGTGGCGCGCAAGGTCATTCCCGGCGTGACGATCCGCGCCGCGCTGACGCAGATCGGACCGCACAGGATCGACCGGGCCAACTGGGACTGGGATCAGGTTTCGCAAAACCCGTTCTTCTGCCCCGACGCAAAGGCGGCGGCGTTGTGGGAGGGTTATCTCGACTCCATCCGCAAGGCCGGCTCCTCCATCGGCGCGGTGATCGAGGTCGTCGCCGAGGGCGCGCCGGCCGGCTGGGGCGCGCCGATCTACGGCAAGCTCGACGCCGAACTGGCCGCCGCGCTGATGTCGATCAACGCGGTCAAGGGCGTCGAGATCGGCGACGGCTTCGAGACGGCGACCTTCACGGGCGAGCAGAACGCCGACGAAATGCGCATGGGCGACGACGGCAAGCCGCTGTTCCTGTCGAACCACGCGGGCGGGATCGTCGGCGGCATCTCGACGGGACAGCCGATCGTCGCGCGCTTCGCGGTGAAGCCGACCTCGTCGATCCTGACGCCGCGACGCACCATCGACAAGAGCGGCGCCGAGGTCGAGATTCTCACCAAGGGGCGGCACGATCCCTGCGTGGGCATCCGCGCCGTGCCGGTGGCCGAGGCGATGACGGCCTGCGTGCTGGCGGANCGCGTTTTGCGTCATCGCGGCCAAGTGGGTTAGCCTCGTCCCGACAAGGGAGGCGGCGATGCGCGTGGACATGTGGTCGGACGTGATCTGTCCGTTCTGCTGGCTGGGACGGCGACGCCTCGCGGCGGCGGCGGAGGCGGAGGGCGTCGCGCTCGACCTGCACTGGCGCGCCTACGAACTCGACCCCAACCGCAAGGAGACGCGCAAGCCCGGCCTCGTCGACGCCATCGCCAAGAAATACGGCATGAGCCTGAGGCCAGCCGCGGCGCGCAGGAGCAGCCGCGCANNGGCGTTCCAGCAATTCGGCGGAACCTATGATTTCGAGCGCGCGCGCGTCGCCAACAGTTTCGACGCGCACCGTCTGACGCGGCTGGCGGCCGAGCATGGCCGCGCGGAGGCGATGCAGACGCGGCTGATGGAGGCCTATTTCTCCGAGGGGCGGAATATCGCCGACCGCGCGACGCTGGCGGCGCTGGCCGAGGATGTCGGGCTCAAGAGCGACGACGTCGCCGCGACGCTCGACTCCGACGCCTTCGCCGACGACGTGCGGCGCGACGAGGCCATCGCCNNACGCAACNNAGCCGACGTGCAGGGCGTGCCTTTCTTCGTGTTCGAGGGCAGNGTCGCCGTCTCCGGCGCGCAGCCGGTCGAGATTTTTCGCGAGGTCATCCGCGATCTCAAGGCGCATGGCGCGCGCTGACGGCGGCGCTTCCATCCCGCGCCGGGCGGCGGATAGAATGGGGCTCAGGACTTTCGCTTCGGGCGGCGTCGAACGCCATCCGCCCGGACGATGACCCTCAGGCGTCGCTGGGAAGGCCCAGGATGAACGAAGTCGATCCGGC
The DNA here is from genome assembly GCA_013693735.1 of Rhodoblastus sp. GTDB lineage: Bacteria > Pseudomonadota > Alphaproteobacteria > Rhizobiales > Beijerinckiaceae. The sequence continues at coordinate 3,243,427 of CP059255.1, forward strand.
GCTGCTGGCGCGTCTGCAATTCGCGTTCACGATTTCGGCGCACATCATCTTTCCCGCCTTCACCATCGGTCTGGCGAGCTATCTGACCGTGCTGAACGGCTTGTGGCTGTGGCGCGGCGACAGCGTGTATCGCGCCCTGTTCGACTATTGNGAAAAGATCTTCGCGCTGGCCTTCGGCATGGGCGTGGCGTCGGGCATCGTGATGTCCTACCAGTTCGGCACCAACTGGAGCGTGTTCTCGGCCAAGGCGGGGCCGATCATCGGGCCGCTGCTGGGCTACGAGGTTTTATCCGCCTTCTTTCTCGAAGCGGGCNNTTTCGGAATCATGCTGTTCGGGCGCGAGCGCGTCGGGCCGAGGCTGCATTTCGTCGCGACGTTCCTGGTGGCGTTCGGCACCTTGCTCTCGGCCTTCTGGATCCTGTCGGCCAACAGCTGGATGCAGACGCCGGCCGGCTACGCCATCGACGCGCAGGGGCGCTTCATCGCGACNGGCTGGTGGTCCGTGGTGTTCAACCCCTCCTTCCCCTATCGCTTCGCGCATATGGTGATGGCCTGCTATCTCACCACCGCCTTTGTGGTGGGCGCGACCGGGGCCTGGCATTTGCTGCGCGGCCAGGGCGGGCGCGAGGCGCGGGTGATGTTCTCGATGGCGATGTGGATGGCGACGATCCTCGCGCCGATCCAGATCGTCGCGGGCGATCTGCACGGGCTCAACACGCTCGATCATCAGCCCGCCAAGGTGGCGGCGATGGAGGGGCATTTCGAAACGCAGGCCGGCGCGCCGCTGATCCTGTTCGGCGTGCCGAACGTGGCGGCCGGGCGCACCGATTACGCGGTCGAAATCCCGCTGCTGGGCGGGCTGATCCTCACCCACTCGCTCGACAAGGAGGTGAAGGGGCTGAACGCCTTCGCGCCAGAGGAGCGACCCAATCCGACGATCCCCTTCTTCGCCTTCCGCGTGATGGTCGGTCTCGGGCTGATGATGGCGGGGCTCGGCCTTTGGAGCCTGTGGCGGCGGCGCGGCGGCAAGCTCTATGACGACCGCGCTTTGTTGTGGTCGGCGGCGGCGATGGGACCGTCGGGCTTCGCGGCGCTGCTGTCGGGCTGGTTCGTCACCGANAGTGGGCGCCAGCCCTTCCTCGTCTACGGCGTGATGCGCACGGCTGAAGGCGTTTCGCCGGTGGGCAGCGCGTCGGTCGCGGCCTCGCTGACGGCCTTCGTTCTGGTCTATGCGCTGGTGTTCGGCGCGGGGACGCTTTACGCGCTCGGGCTGATGGCGAAACCGCCGGANGCGCTTCGTTCCCGACGCGGAGGAGCCCGATCTGAGCCTCAGCCTCGCGCCCCATGAACTCAGCGGAAAGGGAGCGCGGTGATGCCCGACATCGTTCTGATCTGGGCTGCGATCATCGCCTTCGCGGTGCTCGCTTACGTGGTGCTCGACGGTTTCGATCTCGGCGTCGGGCTGTTGTTCTTCGTGACGCCGCGCGAGAGCGAGCGGCGCACGATGATCGCCTCCATCGCGCCGGTGTGGGACGGCAACAAGACCTGGCTGATCATGGGCGGCGGCGGACTGCTGGCCGCCTTCCCGCTCGCCTATGCGATCATTCTGCCGGCGCTCTACATGCCGATCACGGCGATGGTGCTGGCGCTGATCTTTCGCAACGTCGCGTTCAAGTTCCGCGACCGCAACGACGGCGCGCGGGCGGCGTGGGACGCCGGCTTCGCGATCGGCTCGTTGGTGGCGACGCTGGCGCAGGGCGTGACGCTCGGCGCGCTGGTCGAGGGCGTCAAAGTGAAGGACGGCGCCTATGCGGGCGGGTTGTTCGACTGGCTGTCGCCCTTCTCGCTGCTGGTCGCCGCGGCGCTGTGCGCTGGCTATCTGCTGCTCGGGGCGACCTGGCTGATCCTGAAGACCAGCGGGCCTTTGCAGGCGCGGATGCGNCTTCTACGCCAAGCTCGCGGGGTGGCGACCTTCGGCGGGATCGGGCTCGTCAGCGCGCTGACGCCTTTCATCAACCGCGTCTATTTCGAGCGCTGGTTCGCCGCGCCGGCGGTCTATTACACCGCCATCGTGCCGGTTCTCGTCGCGGCGNNAGCGGCGTCGTGCTGTGGCGGCGCTGACGCGGCCCGGNNGCATGACGCGACGGCGTTTCTCGCCTCGCTCGCCCTGTTCGCGCTCAGCTTCGCGGGGATCGGCGTCAGCTTCTATCCCTATATCGTGCCGCCGTCGCTGACGATCGAGGCGGCGGCGTCGGATCGCGGCAGCCTCGCCTTTCTGCTGGCGGGCGCGGTGGTGCTGTTGCCGATGGTGTTGGGCTACAACGTGATCTCCTACTGGACGTTCCGCGGCAAGGTCGACGTCGCGGACGGCTATCATTGAGCCCTCGCGCGCGCGACGGGCTCGGCCGGCGGCTCGCATGGTTCGTCGCGCTGTGGGTCGCCGGCGTCGTCGCGCTCGGCGTGGCGGCGGCGGCGTTGCGGGCCGTGCTGGCGCTCTAGCTCACGACGCGCCGACGCGCTCCAACGCCCTCCCAAGCCGGGGATGCTCGGCGAGGATGCGGAAGGAGGGGCGCTCGTCGGGCGCCTCCCGCGCTTCGAGAAAGCGGATCGCGCCTTCGCGCTCGGTCTCGCTCCATTCCGTCCAGTCGTCGATCAGCGCCAGCGCCGGCGCGAGATCGGCGAAAGCTTGCGGCGCGCGGGCCGCGGCGGCGGGCAGCGNCCTTTCGAGGCGCGCCCGCGCCCAAGCGAGAAAGGCGGCGCGGTCGCCCGCGAAGCGTTCGGCGACGGCGCGGGTGACGGCGCGCGAGACGTCGGCGGGATCGGCGTAGTCGTAGCCCTCGGGGCAGCCGGGCAGCCGCAGCTCCATATGCGCCTGCGTGAAGGCGATCAGCGTCTCGGGCGGCGTGACGTAGCTGTTTCCTTCGGCGATCTTGCGCCATTCGGCGGTCGCCAGCGCATCGAGGTCGGCGCGCATCGAGCGGAAGCCGAGGCGATGATAAAACCAGTAGGCGCCCGACGCGATCCCTTCCGGATTGTTGCGGCCGAACTGGTAGCGCTCGACGATGAAGCGGCGAACGCCGAACAGTCCGCGATAGGCGCGCAAGGCCGACAGGAACAGGAAATGCGACTCGCCGCCGCGATAGGGCTCGAAGATGTTGACGCCGATCTTGCAGGTTCCGAGATAAGGCCAGCCGCCGCCATAGGCGACCGGCAGGCCGTTCTTGAACAGCATCATGCCGACATNGGAGTCGAGCGGCGGGCGGTCTGACGGCCGCGCCGAGAACAGCGCGATGACGACGCCGCGCCCGAGGTCGTAGGCGTGGACGCCCTGCCCGTCGCAATCGGAAATCGGTTCGGTCTGGCGGCCGAGCAGCGCGAGCAGGCCGCGCGCGGCGACGAGCAGGCGCTCGCGCTCTTCGCCGCCAAGCGCGATCTCGGGCGGCGGCGGCGCGTCGAGAATGGCGCGCGCGTCCTCGCGGCGGGCGAGCGGGGCGTCATGAAAATAGATCGGTCGGTCGAGGCCGCGCAGGGTGGTGCGCGAGAGGCCCTCGCGCGTCGAGTCGATGCGCACGAAGGCGTCGAGATCGTCATAGAGCTTGCGGCGCAGTGTTTCGGGAACCGCCAGGGCCTCGATCTGCGCGAGCAGCCAGCGCAGGCGGTCGGGCGCGCGGTCGGCGCCGAGCGCGGCGAGAAGCTCGGCCGCGTCGTCGGCCGGGCTCCCAANCGTTTCGAATTCGACGGCGGGCAAGGTCTCGCTCAGGACGCGGCGCAGCGTCGCGACCTCGCCGCGCACCGCGTGCAGGCGGGAGGCGTGCGGGAAGCGCCGCGCGAGCCAGCGCGCGAGCTGGAGATTGAAGGTCACCGCGAGATGCGTTCCCGGCAGGCCGGAGCCGTGCAACGCGTCGGGAATGTCGTCGCCATGCGCGGCGGCGGCCGCGGCGGCCTCCTCCGACAGATCGGCGCATCGCGTCAGCTGCGCCGCGCAAAGAGCGCTCAACGCGGGGTCTTGCGGATAGGCGAGCAGAAACAGCAGCGCGTCGTGCCAGTCGACCAGCGCCTCGGCGTCGATCGGCCGGCGCTGCGAGAGCGCCGTCAGGGCGGCGGTCTTGCGCTCGACGGCGCCGGCGTCGAAGTCGCGCGCGAGACGGCGCAGCGCCGCGCAATCGGCGCGGGTGAAAGTCGACATGCGCGAAGCTCCTCCCGGACGCGTCTTCGCCCCGCGTCGACGGGGCGCGGCAGGGGCCCCGCTCTGAAGCGTGGCCCCGCGGATGTCAGGCGGACGAGGTCACTTCTTGCCGGCCTTGTCGGTCGCTTTCTTGTCGGTGGCCTGCTTGTCGGTCGCCTGCTTGTCGGTGGCCTTCTTGTCCGTGGCGGCCTTGTCGGTGGCCTTCTTTTCCGTGGCGGCTTTGTCCGTAGCCTTCTTGTCCGTGGCGGCCGTGTCGGTCGCTTTCTTGTCGGTCGCAGGCTTGTCGGTGGCCTTCTTGTCCGCAGCCATGAATATTCCTCCTCTACGGGTCAGCGTCTGCGCGCGACCTCGAAGCGAAAGATACGCAAAACAACGAAGCCGTCTCGCGTGAAATTCACCGACTGTTCGGACGATTCCGCCCACTCCGCGCGACGAATCGACGCGCGGCCGCGTCGGGCTTCGCGGCGACGGTCGGCGATGCGGTCGACGCGGCGCCGCGCGCGCTCACGCCCCCATCAGCGTGACGACATGCATGGCGACGGAACTCGCCAGCCCCTGCAAATCATAGCCGCCTTCCAGCAGCGAGACGACGCGGCCGCCGGCGTGCTTCTCCCNCACCTCCAGCAGCTTCTCCGTCACCCAGGCGTAATCGGACTCGACGCAGTTGATGTTGGCGAGGGNGTCGCGGCGGTGGCAGTCGAAGCCGGCCGAGATCAACACAAGGTCGGGCGCGAAATTGTGCAAACGCGGCAGGATCACGTCGGTGAAGGCGGCCTTGAACTGCTCCGAACCGTCGCCGGCCGCCAGCGGCGCGTTGACGACGTTGTTGTGCTCTCCGGTCTCGGTCTTGGCGCCGGTGCCGGGGTAAAGCGGCATCTCGTGCACCGAGCAGAACATGACGCTCGGGTCGTTATAAANAATGTCCTGCGTGCCGTTGCCGTGGTGGACGTCGAAATCGATGACGGCGACGCGGCCGGCGCCGTGGACCTGCTGGGCGTGACGGGCGGCGATGGCGGCGTTGTTGANAAAGCAGAAGCCCATCGGCGTGACGCGCTCCGCGTGGTGGCCGGGCGGGCGCATGGCGACGAAGGCGTTTTCACCGTGCGNGCTCATCACCTCGTCGACGGCGAAACAGGCGCCGCCGAGCGAGTAATAGGCCGCCTCCAGCGAGCCGGGCGCCATCACCGTGTCCTGATCGATCTCGACCACGCCCTCCTTGGGCGAATTCTCCCTGAGCCGCGCGATGTAGCTCTCGGGATGGACGCGCAGGATCTTCTCGTCGTCGCCGCGCGGCGCCTGATCACGCANAAGCGGCTGGAAACGCTCCATTTCAAGAACGCGTTCGATGACTCGCAGACGGTCGGGGCGTTCGGGATGGCCTGGGCCCATGTCGTGCCCGCACCNCGCGCGATGGGTGATCAGCAACGTGCTCAAGATGTTCCCGCCCTTGTCTTCGCGCGCAGTGTGGCGACCGGCGCGGCGCTTTGTAAATGCGGATTCGCGGCAACAGGCGGCGAATTTCGACCGACCTTCGTCTCACGCGCCCTTGCGCCACAGGCGCGCGTCGTGTTCGGTTGCGGCGTTCCGACGCGGTCGGGCGCCGCGGCGTCGTCCGCGCGGGAGCGTTCGGGTCTGCGTCGCGCGCATGGGAATCATTCCGTCCCCAGCTTCGAGGCGTCCAGGTGTCGCTTTCGTGCAACGCCTGACGCAAAGTCCGCCGTGATCGCGGCGCCGAGGCGGCGCATTTATGGTTAGTGAACTATTAAAGGGCTATGTCCTCCACCAAGAGGCAATTTTCAGGGGCCGCCACGTGAAACGACTTTCTTTCGCCCTCCTCCTGGCCGTGACGCTCGCCGGTTGTCAGATGGTGACGACGCCGGACCCGGCGCTCAGCGCGCGGGACGTCGAATATCTCGCCAAGGCCCCGAAAGCTGAGATCAACAGCGAATATCTGCGCTATCTCGTCGACGATCCGACCGGCGAGCCTCCCGGCACGATCGTCATCGACACCAAGAAAAATTTCCTCTGGTTCGTCATGCCGAACAAGAAGGCGATCCGGCACGGCGTCGCGACCGGCAAGGAGGCCTATGGCTGGACCGGAACCGCCACGGTGAAGGTCAAGAAGGAATGGCCGACCTGGATGCCGACCGAAGAGTTGATGCAGCGCTGGCCGGAATTCGGCGTCTATCGCACGCACGGGCCTTTGGCGGGCGGACCGGACAACCCGCTCGGCGCGCGCGCGCTTTACCTCTTCGACGCGTCCGGCAAGGACACGCTCTATCGCATCCACGGCACCAACGAGCCGGAGAAGATCGGCCAGAACGTGTCGACCGGCTGCATCCGGATGCGCAACATCGACGCCGTCGATCTCTATAACCGCGCCGGCATCGACACCAAGGTGATCGTGCGCTGAGGCGGCGGTCGATCATCGTCGTGAAGCGATCGCTGTGAGGCGATCGTCGCGGGCGTCCTTCCGGGCGCCCCTTTCTTTGTCGGGCTAAACTCCCAGACGCGGCGGCCCAAGCGTGACCTCGACGACTTCGGGCGGGACGAAAAGGCGAAGCGGCGCGATCGAGGTGCCGAGACCGCCGGACACGACGATGTGCCGGCCGTCCTCGACGATATGGCCGTAGCGATAGCGCTTGTCCAATTCGCGCTTCATGTGAAGCGGGCCCACCAGAGGAATATTCACCTGCCCGCCATGCGTGTGACCCGACAGCGTCAGCGCCACCGGGCGCGGCGGCGTGCGGGCGAAAATCCAGGGTTCGTGCGCGAGCAGGATCGCCGGCTCGCCGGCGCGGGTGCGCGCCAGCGCCCGGTCGAGATCGTCGACGCCGCGGAACTGACCGCGCCGACCGAGCCAGATCGCCATCTGATCGCCGAGCCCGACCAGCCAGAACGGCTTGCCCTTGTGGATGATTCGCACGGCGTCGTTTTCAAGCGGCGGGCAGCCGGCGCGGCGCAACGCCGCGCGGACGCTTTCGCCTCCGTCAATCGGCTCGGTCGGAATGGCCGCGGACCACCAATCGTGGTTGCCCAGGATCGACCACACGCCCAGCGGGGCCTGAAGGCGCCTCAACGCGTCCGCCCAGGCTTCGGGACGCACGTGCCGGGTGACGAAGCGATGCGTGCAGACGAAATCGCCGAGCAAGACCGTCAGGTCGGGCTCAAGCGCGTTGGCCATGTCGACGACGGCGTGGACGCGCGCCTCCGATATCANGGGCTCGCCGACATGCAGGTCGGCGATCACGGCGATTTTCAGAGGCAGATCGGCGGGCCAGCCTGGCGGCGACAGGCTGTAGCGCGTCAACTCCAGCATCCAGCCAGGTTCTACGCCGGCCGCATAGGCGGAGGCGCCGGCCAAGCTGGCGCCCAGACCGGCGCCGGCGGTGAGGAAAGAGCGTCGGGTGAGAAGAGGCATGGGCGCCTCACTGACGCGCGATTGCGGCGGCGACGCGGCGCGGCGTCGCGTCAGGCCGCTTTCGCGCGCGCGGTCATCGTCGCCGTGGAGGCGTCGACGGTGCTCTGGACCTGCGCGAGGATCACCTCGGTGGGCAGACCCAGCTCCTTGGCGACGGCGTAGAGGCCGATCTGACGATAAAAGCGCGAGAGGAATTCGTCGATCTCGGGCAAAGCGCGGTCGACGACATTCTCTGAAGGCGTGGCGGAGGCGGCGGCCTGGGACATGAAGGGCTCACGCGGCGAACGCTGGAGGTCGATGCGTCCACTTTGCACGACATCCATTAAGAGGCCGTGAACCAAACGGAAGCGCGCCCTCCCCAGCCTTCGGGCGAGAGCGCCCGGCCGGCCTAGTTCTCGGCGCGCAGATTCTGCGCGCGCGCCCAGGCCTCGCCGCGGTCGAGCGCGCGGGCGAGGCGGGCGACCATGTCGTCGATCTCGTCCGTCGTCATGATCAGCGGCGGGCAGATCGACACGGTGTCGCCGATGGAGCGCACGATCAGGCCCTCCTCCTGCGCGAATTGCACCACGCGCGGGCACACGGCCAGCCTCGGCGGGAAAGACCGTTTGGTCTTCTTGTCGGCCACCAACTCAAGGCCGGCGACGAAGCCGACGCCGCGCAGTTCGCCGACCAGCGGATGATCGCGGAAGCGCTCCAGCGCCTTCCAGAAATGCGGGACGATGCGCTTGACGTGACCGAACACGTCGTCGCGACGATAGATCTCCAGCGTCTTGACCGCGACGGCGGCGGCGACCGGGTGGCCAGCATAGGTGTTGCCGTGGCCGAACGTGCCGATCTTGCGGCTCTGGTCGAGCATGGCCTGATACATGTCCTCGCCCACGAGCACCGCCGACAACGGCATGTAGGCGGAGGTGATCTGCTTGGCGAGCGACATCGAGTCCGGCTGCACGCCCATCGCCTGACAGCCGAACGGCTCGCCGAGACGGCCGAAGCCGCAGATCACTTCGTCGTCGATGAAGTGGACGTCGTATTTCTTCAAGACCGCGGCGATCTTGGGGAAATAGCCCTTGGGCGGCACGAGCACGCCGCCGGCGCCCATCACCGGTTCGGCGATGAAAGCGGCGACGGTGTCGGGGCCCTCGCGAAGGATCATCTCCTCCGNCTCGTTCGCGCAGCGGGTCGCGAACTCCTCCTCGCTCTCGCCGTCCTTGGCGAAACGATAATGATGCGGGCNAGCCGTATGCAAGACCCCCTGGATGGGCAGGTCGAAGTCGATATGGTTGTTGGGCAAGCCGGTCAGCGAGGCGCTGGCGACGGTGACGCCGTGATAGGCCTTCAGTCGCGATACGATCTTCTTTTTCTTCGGGCGGCCGAGCGCGTTGTTNNCATACCAGACAAGCTTGATCTGCGTGTCGTTGGCGTCCGAACCCGAGCAGCCGAAGANAGCTTTCGACACCGGAAACGGCGCGATCTCTTTCAACTTCTCGGCCAGCCNGATCGCCGGGTCATGGCTCTTGCCGGTGAACAGATGGGTGAAGGGCAGCCGCTCCATCTGGACGCGGGCCGCCTCGATCAGCTCGCGATTGTCGTAACCGAGGGCGGTGCACCACAGGCCCGCCATGCCCTCGATATAGTCCTTGCCGTCGACGTCGTAGAGCCGCACGCCCTTGCCGCGCTCGAAGATCGTCGGCCCGACGTCGCGGAAGGTCGCGAGGTTGGTGTAGGGGTGGATCAGCGTCTCGACGTCGCGCGTCTGCAAATTGGTGAGCATCAACGGCCTCCCTTTGGCCGCGACAATGCCGCAGGCGCCGGCCAAGCGAAACCCCGCGGCGCGACAGGCCCATTCCCGCGCCACATGACCGCCCCACGCGCCGGCGCGCATCTGGACAAATCGGGCCGATGCGCGTATATTATGCTCAGTTTGAACATAACGGAGGGCGGGCGCGGATGGATCGCCCCGCCGTTTCGTTGCGACGGCGAGGGCGCAAGCGCCCTTCACGGAGGCGATCATGCAGTTTGGAGCCACTTCCGCGACGGCCGGCGGCGCGCCGGCCCCGGCGTCGTTCCTGCGCTTTCGGAAGCCGCGCGCACATTCGGCGTTCTGCCGATGCCGGACCTGCGCTGGACGCCCGAGGTCGAGCGCGCGACCGCGCATCTCTACGAAAAGGTCTCCAAGATCATTCCGCCGGTCGAATGGCCGTTTCACGCGCCTTACGTGAAGGCCATCAATGGNCTGAAGAAAGAGCGCAACGCCGTCATCCTGGCGCATAACTACCAGACGCCGGAGATTTATAACTGCGTCGCCGACGTCGTCGGCGATTCGTTGCGNCTCGCCCGCCTCGCCGAGAAGTCGGACGCCGACATCATCATTCAGGGCGGCGTGCACTTCATGGCCGAGACCTCGAAGCTGCTCAATCCNGCAAAGACGGTGCTGATCCCGGATTCGCGCGCGGGCTGCTCGCTCGCCGAGTCGATCACCGGCGCCGACGTGCGCGCGATCCGCGCGCGCTATCCCGGCGTGCCGGTGGTGGCCTATGTCAACACCTCGGCCGAGGTGAAGGCGGAGGTCGACATCTGCTGCACCTCCTCGAACGCGGTGAAGATCGTCGAAAGCCTCGGCGTCGATCGCGTGATCTTCCTGCCGGATCGCTTCCTCGCGCAGAACGTCGCGGCGCAGACCAAGGTGAAGATCATCGCCTGGCACGGCGCCTGCGAGGTGCATGAGCGCTTCACCGCCGAGGAAATCCGCCGCTACAAGCTCGACGATCCCTCGATCACCGTGATCGCGCATCCCGAATGCCCGCGCGAGGTCGTGGAGGCGTCCGACTTCGCCGGCTCGACGGCGGCGATGATCGATTATGTGAAGACGAAGAAGCCGGCCCGCGTGCTGCTCGTCACCGAATGCTCGATGGCCGACAACGTCGCCACCGAGACGAAGGGCGTCGAGTTCGTGCGGCCATGCAATCTGTGCCCGCACATGAAGCGCATCACGCTGCCGAAGATTCTCGACAGCCTCGTCTATCTCAAGGAGGAGGTGACGATCGAGCCGGAGCTGGCGNNGCGCGCGCGGCGCTCGGTGCAGCGGATGATCGATCTCGTTTGAACCGACAGGAGGCGCGCATGGCCGCTCGACCGTCATTCCCAGCTTTCGCTATCGCGACGCGACGGCGATGATCGACTGGCTGTGCGACGTCTTCGGCTTCGCCCGTCATCTCGTCGTCGGGGATGACGACGGGGCGTCGCGCATGCGCAACTGACGCTTGGCGACGGCATGATCATGGTGGGATCGCTGCGCGAGGACGCTTTCGGCGCATTCTCGTCGACGCCTTATGTCGTGGCGTCCGATCCCGACGCCATTTTCGCGCGGGCCCTCGCCAAGGGCGCGGAGCGCGTCTATGCGCCGCGCGACGAACCTTATGGCGGGCGCGGCGCAGGCTTTCGCGATCCCGAGGGCGTCGTCTGGTTCGTCGGCTCCTACGATCCCTGGCGCGCAGCCGCCTAAACGCCGTTTCTCCTCGGGCGGGAGAGGCGCATGTTCCGCAAGAAGAAGCTCCGTCGATGTCCTCCTCTCCCATTCTCATCATCGGCGGCGGCATCGCCGGGCTGTTCACTGCGCTGAAGCTGGCGCCGCGCCCTGTCATCGTGCTCGCCGCCGCGGAACTTGGCTCGGGCGCCTCCTCGGTGTGGGCGCAAGGCGGCATCGCGGCCGCGATCTCGGAGGGCGACGCGCCCGAAAAGCACGCCGCCGACACGGTGGCGGCCGGCGCGGGAACCGTCGACGCCGAGGTCGCGCTCAACATGGCGCGCGAGGCGCGCATGCGCATCGAGGATTTGCTCTCCTACGGCGTGCCGTTCGACCGCGATCTCGCAGGCAAGCTGGTGCAGGGCCGCGAGGCGGCGCATTCGGAACGGCGCATCGTGCGCGTGAAGGGCGACACAGCCGGCTATGCGATCATGATGGCGCTGGTCGAGGCGGCGCGGCGGGCGCCCACATCAAGGTGCTGATCGGCGAGGCGGAACGGCTGACCTTCGACGGCAAACGCGTCACCGGAGTCGTGGCGCGCATGCGGGCCGCAGACATGGGGCGAACGCGCCGCTCACATCCCCGCCGGGGCGACCATTCTGGCGACCGGNGGAGTCGGCGGCCTCTACGCGGTGACGACCAACCCGCCGCAGGCGCGCGGGGCCGGCTTCGCGATGGCGGCGGAGATCGGCGCGACCATCGCGGACGCGGAGTTCGTGCAATTTCACCCCACCGCCATCGACATCGGCCGCGATCCCGCGCCGCTCGCGACCGAAGCGCTGCGCGGCGAGGGCTGCACACTGATCAACCGCGCGGGCGAGCGCTTCATGCTGAAGATCGACCCCGGCGCGGGCTGGNNCGCCGCGCGACGTGGTGGCGCGCGGCGTGTTCGCCGAGGTCCAATCCGGACGCGGNNCGCGTTTCTCGATTGCCGCGCGGCGATCGGCAAAGCGTTCGCCGAGCGCTTCCCGACCGTCTACGCAAGCTGCGTTTCGGCGGGCATCGACCCGACGACGCAGCCGATTCCGGTGATCCCGGCCGAGCATTATCACATGGGCGGCGTGTGGACCGACGAGCGCGGCAAGACCTCGCTCGACGGGCTCTACGCGGCCGGCGAGGTCGCCTCGACCGGCGTGCACGGCGCCAATCGGCTCGCCTCCAACTCGCTGCTCGAAGCCACCGTGTTCGGCGCGCGGATCGCGCAGGATCTGCTTGGCGCCGCGCTGCCCAATCCGCGACGCGAAGATATCGACGAGGCGCCGATCGCCGGCGACGACGCCGATCTCACCGCGACGCTTCGGCGCACCATGAGCGACAAGGTCGGCGTGCTGCGAGACGCCAAGGCCTCTCGGCGGCGCTTGACCTCATCACCATGATCGGACGGCGCGCCGCCACGCCCTCAACCCGCAACATGGCCACGGCCGCGTTGTTGATCGCCGCCTCCGCGGCGGCGCGGCATGAATCGCGCGGCGGCCACCACCGCACCGACTATCCGCATTCCGATCCGCGTCTCGCGCATCGCTCGGCGATCACCTTGTCGGAGGCGCGGCGGATCGCCGCGAGTTGAAGGCGCACGGCGAACCGCGGCTCGTTCGTCCGCGAGGGAGCCGCGAAGGCATGCAGGCGATCCAGCCCTTCGACCTTGGTCGCCNGCGCATGTCGAATTTTCAGGAGCGCCTCAAAGCGATCGCGGTCGCAGGCAGGCGCGTCAGGCACGAAGGTCTTTCATGTCCGCTCCTCCCCCGCTCTCTCCCCTGGTGATCGACGCCGCCGTGCGCGCGGCGCTGCTTGAGGATTTCGGCCGCGCCGGCGACGTCACCTCGCTCGCCACGATCCCAGCAAGCGCGCGCCCGCGCGACGTTNNCGGCGCGCGCAAGGCGGGCGTTCTGGCGGGTCTCGACGTCGCGTCGGCGGCGTTTCGCCTCGTCGATCCGTCGGTGAGTTTCGTCGCGGCGAAGGCGGATGGCGACAGCCTGCATCCCAAGGATCTGGTCGCGACGGTCGAAGGGCCGGCGCGCGCCATCCTCACGGCCGAGCGCGTGGCGCTGAACTTCATGGGGCGGATGTCGGGGATCGCGACGCTGACGCACGCTTACGTCGACGCGGTGAAGCACACCAAAGCGAGCATCGCCGACACGCGCAAGACGACGCCGGGGCTGCGCGCTTTCGAAAAATACGCGGTGCGCTGCGGCGGCGGGATGAACCACCGCTTTGGGCTCGACGACGCGGTGCTGATCAAGGACAATCATGTCGCCGTCGCCGGCGGCGTGGTCGCAGCGCTGCGCGCGGCCAAGCGCCAGGTCGGGCATCTGGTGAAGATCGAGATCGAAGTCGATCGGCTCGATCAGCTCGACGAGGCGATCGCCGAGGGAGCCGACGTCGTGATGCTCGACAATATGAGCCTCGCCGACATGGCCGAGGGCGTGCGCCGCGTCGCCGGGCGCATGAAAGTCGAGGCGTCGGGCGGGGTCAATCTCGACACGGTGAAGGCGATCGCCGAGACCGGCGTCGACATCATCTCGATCGGCGCGTTGACGCATTCGGCGCCCGTGCTCGACATCGGCCTCGACGTCGCGATCGGCTGAGCGTTCAAACCCGCGCGCGACGCGGCCGCGAGCCACAGCCGGCGGACACGACCGAGAGTCGCGCGCCGGCCCGGCGCGAACGTCATCCGCTCGGACCGGCGGCGACGGCGGGACGCGGCCGCCACTCCCAGGTCGCGGGAATGATCTCCTCGACCATATGGGCCGGACGCGTCTCGACGCGCCGCTCGCGCACGCCATAGCGCGCCGGAACGATCTCGACCACGGCGCCGTCGGCGCGTTCGACGCGCCGCTCGGGCTCGATCAGAACGCGCTCCTTGACGACGGCGTATTGCGCGGGCGCGACGCGCTGGACGCGCATTTCCGGCGCCGCCATGACCCGAACCCAACCCGCGTCCGGCGCGCCATTGGGCTCCATGCGCGGCGCGACATAGGCGCGGGGCGAAGAGGGCGCGAGCTGCGCGGCCACGCGCGGCGCCGGGACGGGCGCGCGGGCGGGCGCGGACGACTCCAGCGACGCCAGCGTGACCGGCGCGAGACGGGCGTACAGACGGGCCCCGGCGATCGACACGCCGGCGATCAACGCGATCAACGCGACGCCGGACATGAAGCGACGCCGCACGCCGGGCGGGGCGGTCGAAGCGATGGACATTCCTGACCTCCGAACGGCGCGGCCGTCGAGCCCGCATGCGCCCGCGGGCCCGCGCCTTTCGCAAGGTTAAGAAAGCGTTACCGGCAGGCGCAATCGCAGCCTGCGGTTAAGGTTAAGTTAACCATGAATTTTAAGGGTTCGTTCACCCTCGCGCCCAGCCGAGCGCCCGAAGCATCGACGTCGCCGGCGCGTTACGTCTCATCGCGAGGCTGGAAACGCCACAGGGTATCTCGCTTTCCTGCCTAGCGCGGCAGATCCGCGCAAGAGCGGGCCGAGCGTCGCGCCTGGCCGATAGGCGGGGTGGGGCGAAGTCGAACGCAGCAAGGTGCTCGCCGCAAGATGCACCCCGACGTCGACGAGGCGCGTCGAGGATGGAGCGGCGGCGGCCATCGCGCCTCGTCCGCGCATCGCGACGAACAGCAAAGCCAATAGGAAAGACGGGCGTGGCGACAGCGCTTTCCGCGCGCCGACGACCGGCGCGCTCGCGCGCTAGCCGAGAACGATCGTGTAGCGCGAAAGATCAAATGGCCAAAAACGAACGATCAAATGGCCCGCGTCATCGGCTGACAATGACCTCCCGCGCCGGCGTCGCCGGCCCTGACACCCGATAGCTGAGGTCGACCGCCTCGATTGTCGCCCAGCCATAGAGCGCACGCACCTCGGGCCGGTCGTTGAGGGTCAGGATAAACCGGCCTCGAAGGCCCTTTAATGCGCCCGCGAGGCGGGCGTGATCGGCTTGCGACCTGCCAGCGCAGCATGTCCATCAGCGCCTGAGAGTGGTTTGGAGCACCCGGAAGAACGTCGCGACGTCGCCGCTCAGATCGTTGACCGCCTCGCATTTGGGTGCGAGCCGGCGGCGCAGGAAGATGCCGCCCATGCCGACGAAGGGCTCGGCGTAGACGCCGTGAGCGACGCGCTCGATCCTCGCGATCACCTCCGAAGCGAGTATCTTCTTGCCGCCGACATAGCCGACGACGGGACGGACGGGACGAACCGGCCGTATCTGAAACACCATTGATCAAACCCAGCGAATCACGCCCCATATCCGCGCCGTGAAGGTGGCCACCGAAGCGGCGGGCGGGTCGCGATGGATCATCTCTTTCGTGGCGCGGGTCGGCCGGCAAGCATGGCCCGCGTCGGGTCCGGGCGACCGGCCCGGCCCCGTCTATTTTTCAACGCTCATTTATCGTCGCTCTTACGGCGCTTGGCGCCTTGCCCTCCTTGCCCGCGTCGACATGCACGGTCGTCTTGAACCCTCCCGACGCGGTGACGACCTTGACGATCTTCTTGGCCTTCCACGTCCCGTCGATCCCGGCGCCGAAGCCGGTGACGGTGGTTTTCGCGCCGGGCTTGGCGCGCGGCAGCCNCCGCTGCTCGAACTGCGCGTCGCCGGTCGCGGCGAGTTGCTGCTTCAGCCACGCCTCGGCCGCTTTTTGGCCTCAGCCTCGCTCTTGTGNCGGATGGGGCAGCACATGGGTCGGCCCATCGCCGGCGTCGAGCACCGCCTTGACCAGCTTGCGCTTGCCGTCCTTCGGATCGGTCCAAGCGCCGGCGCAGGCCTTGTAGTCNNGCCGCGCGTCGACCTCGACCTCGTAGCTCGATCCGCGCCGATATTTGATGACGATCTCCTCGAAGCNCGAGCCGCCGCCGCCCTTGCCTTCGGCGCGGGGCGTCACGATCCAGCGGCCGGACGCAACTTTCAACACGCCGGAGGTCGCGTCGGCGATCTCGCGCGCGAAATCGAGCGGCGACTGATCGAGGCGCAGCGCGTAGGGCAGCTTGATCGAGGCGATGTCGGGATGGACGACGGCCTCGCCGCCGCCTTCCTTCGCCACCTTCTTGAGCCGATCGCCGGCGGTCTCGTCGGCGTCATAATGTTTGCGGCCCGAGCCCTTGGCCTTGCCGTCGAGCCNCGCCGCGCGCAGTGTCGCCGTCAGCCGCTCGCCTTCATCGGGCGAACCGTGCGCCTNTGATCTTTGCACCGTATAGGAGCCCTGATCGATCAGCCCTTCGTCGGCCCAGCCCATCAAGATCTTGAACTTGTCGCCCTTTTTCGGCAGCGCCACNNGCGACGGCGGCCCGATGAATTCGATCTCGGCCTCGTCGCTCTCGCCGCCCTCGTGTTGCGTGACAGAAACAGAAATCCACAGCCCGCCGAGCGCCGGCATGATGTCTTTGCCGGATCGCGCGGAAACGACCTGCAACAACGGGCGGCGCCACATCGCTCAATCCCACGGATCGACGGTTTTGATGATCTTGGCCGCCGGTCGCGCAATCTCCGGCGCGATGATCGTCGTTCCGGCGGCGATGAACACGCCCTGATCGGGAGGCCCGGATTGGCGTCGAGCAGCGCCTCGACCATTCCGTCGCGCTCCGTCCCGAGCAGATCGCGGGCGAGGATGTCGAGCCGCGTCTCTTCGGCCGTGACGTAGAGGCGCGCGCTCATGACCAGCCGCCTTCGGCCTCGCCGAGATGCACCAGCTCGACCTCGACCTCCAGGCGATGGCCGCGCCCGCTCGGCGCGATCTTGGTTTCCTTCGGCTCGACCTTGCGCACGCCAAACATGCCGAGCATCTCGCCTCCCACAGCGATCCCGAACAGGCCCGCGCCGAGACGGATCACCGGCACGGCGTCCTGATTGTCGCGATGCGCCTTGAGCGCGTCGACCTCGTCGAAGCCGCCGGTCACATGCGGGCGCGCCACGAGTGTCATGGTCAGCGTCTTTTCACCCAGGCCCGTGGGCTGGATGAACGGCGCGTCGCCGAACACGTCAAGCGCAACCCAGCGGCCGTCGCCCTTGTCGCCGACCTCGCTCGGCGACAACCCGACCGCCTCAAGGATCGCTGAGCCGATCGCCATCAGGGGATGCGCCATCCTGCCTCCTTACGCGCTGTCGACGTCATGCAGCGCGCCGGCGCGCGCGCCGCGCGCGTTGCGATCGGCCTGCGCCATCAACTGCCGTTTCATGCCGGCGACGTCCTTGACGCCGTGAAAATTCGCCTGGGCGATGGAGATATTGCCGCCCGCGCGCATTGCCGATCTTTTGCTGCCCGCTGGCGCCTGCGTCGCGCCGGTCGGCGCAAGACGCGGCGCGATCGTCGGCGCGGCCGAAAACGACAGCGCCGATTTGAGCGCCTCCGCGCCGGCTTTGGCGATGGCGAGGGCGCGGTCGACGCCCGATTGCAGCGCGTCGTTATAGCCGCTCATCGCCGTGTTCGCCGGGCCGGAGAGGTCTGAGCCGAGCGCGGCCGACAAGGTTTTGGCCTTGTCCGCGGCGTCCTGCACGGCGATCGAAAGCGTGTTGGCTGTCTGCGCCGCCTTTTGCATCCAGGCGCCGACTTCTTGCCGGTCAGCGCCGTCGTGCCAGGCATCATCGATAACCCCGGCGAGACGGTCCCGATCCCCGGAGCGTTGTCGGGCGTCCGCGCCCAGGGCTTGGACGAGGGATCGGCGCCCCAACGGTTAATCTGCGCTGCTTGTGATCGCACGTCGCCGAGCGAGGCGGTGATCGCGGCAAATCGCTGCTCCGCCGCCGCCCGCGCCTGGTGAATGCGCCGCGCGACCTCCTCATAATGGTCGAGCCGCGCTGCAATTCCGGCCCGTTCGGCAGGCCGCGCGCGGCGCGCGACGCGCTGCGCTGCCGAACGTCTGCGCCACGACGAAGCGCTGCATCTTCCGTGGCTCGCCGCGTCTCAGCCGCCTTGCGCCACCCCACGCGGCGAGCCTCTTGCAGTTGCTGTTCGCGGCGCCCCTTCTCGCCGAAGAAGTAGTCGTCGGCTTTTTCGTCGAGCGTCTTGCCTTGCGGCGCGCGCTCGGCCTGCTGTCCGAGTTTCTTTCCCGCCGCCTCGTCATAGGCGTCGCGCTCGGCGCGCCAGCGGTCGAGCAGCCCCGCGCCCGTGGCGATGCGGTCGGCGACGCGGTTGAATTCTGCCGCGACCTTGCCCGCCGACTCTTGAGCGGTCCGCCGAGCGTGCGGCTCATCTGGTCGATCGCCGCTTGCGCCCGTTCAAGCCGGTTGAAATCCTTTTCGCTCATCAACTCGGCGGATTGAGCGACGGAGCCGAGATATTTTCGCTTGTCGGCCATCGTCGCCAGCAACTCGTTGAGCCGCGGCACGGCCCCGACCATGCGGCCGATATCGTCGCCATATTCCTTCCCAAACAGGCTGAGCAGGATCTGGTTGCGCTTGACGCCGTCCTTGACCTGGTCGATGCGCTGCAGCAGGTCGATCATGGTTTCGACAGGCTTCTTCGAGAAAGCCCTCGCCATCTTCGTCGCGTCGAGCCCGATCTTCTTGAGGCCTTCCTGCACCTTGTCTTCGGCTTCCTCGCCCTGCGTCATCATGTTGATGAAGGCGTTCATGCCGGTGGCGGCGACCTCGGTCGACACGCCGATTTCCTTGAGCGCCGCGCCAAAGGCGAGCGTCTGTTCGGCGCTCATGCCCTGCGCCTTGGCCGCGCCGCCGACACGGCGAATGAAGTCGAGCAGATCGCTCTCGCGCGCCGCCGACTGGTCGGCGGCGGTGTTGATCGCGTCGCCGATCTCCTCGATCCGCTTCTGGTCGGCTTGATAGATGTTGCCGATCTCCGCCATCGACTGCCCGGTCTGTTCGGCGGACAGCCCCAGGCGTTGGTCGCCTTCGCGGCGTATTGCACGAAGCGCGTCGAAACTTGACTGGCCGCCCGGCGTAGCCGGCGGCCGAGAGCATCTGTCCCAACTCCTCGGCGGTTTTGCCGGTCGCCCGAGCGGTGTCGTTGAGAAACGTTTCGTAGCGCTTGAGTTCGGCGCCCGAGGCGTTCGTCGCCTTCTCGACGTCATACATGATGCGTTCGAGCGACAGCGCTTGCTGCGTGGTATGCGCGACGCCCATCGCGCCCGCAGCCGCGCCGGCGACACCGTAAAATGCGCCGCTGCCCATCTCCGCCGCGCGGGCGAGCGCGGCCGTGGCCCCGGCCGCACCGCCTTTCTTGCCGCGATCCGAACCGCTCGCTAACGGACGCACGCCGCCGAGCGGCTCATAGCCGCCGCCCGCGCGCCGCGGCGGCGAGAAGGCGGGCCGCGCGTTACGCTCCGCCCACATCGCGGTCTGCGCCGAATAGCGCAGCTTGTCGAGCGCCACGGAATAGCTGCGCGCCCCGGCGATCGCCGGGGCCCAACTCGTCCTGAGCGCGCTCGACAGCGAGGTGACAGCGACCTGCGCGCGGCCGGCCGCTCCGGCCGTCGCCGCCATCGCCTTGCCGACCTCGACTCCACGCGCGCCAGCCTTTCGCACCGCCCTGTCAAGCGCGTCGACTTGCGTGCGTGCGCCCTGCGCCGACTTCGCGGTGGCGATCATCGCCGGCGACAGACCATCGCGCCGCGCGCCGCCTTGCGCGCGGTGGCGGCGAGCTTTTCGACCTCCTTGCGCGCATCTCCCGCGCCTTTGGAGATCGCGTTGACGAGGCCGAGCCGGAGCGAGACGTCGAGCGTGGTCATCAAAGCCTCTACGAACGCGCCCTAAGCCGCGATTACATCTGCCCCAGCGCCGCTGCGAGCTGGCGCCCGATCCCTTCATCGTCCTCGATCGCCTGCGCCGTGTCGACGCAGAGCAGCAGTTCGTCCCAGGGCATGGTCAGCACGCGCGCATAGGGCTCGCGCAGCTGCGACAACCTATCAGGACGTAACGCCGCCACTCGGCGAGATCGGCGCGGCTCGCGCCGTCCGTTTCTTGGCGCAACAAAGGGCCGGCGATCGCCATTAACGCCTCCCGGTCCTCACGCAGCAGCCCGCGCAGCACCGGCGCGGGAAGGCCGGTCATCACCGCATAAATCGCGAAATCGTCCTGCGCCTGAAACTCGGGCAGTGCTTCGGCGATCGCAAGCGCGGAGACGCGCCGCACCTCGATCGAGCGAACCTCGCGGCCGTCCCAGCGAAACGGATGGGCGAGTTGCATCGAAGCGCGCACTGCGTCGGCGTCGAGAAACTCGAGCGCGGCGACCTCGAGCGGCTTACGCGGCGCGCTGGCGGCGGCTTCCGCCGCCTGTTCGGGCGCGGGAGGAGGCGCGGGCAGGTCTTTCGCGTGCGGATACTCTTCGATCGGTCGCGACGTCGCGCTCACAACTGCACCCCGCCGCCGATCGCCAGATTGCTCGCCATCCCCGCGAAGATCGCCCGACCGTCGAT
Source organism: Rhodoblastus sp. (assembly GCA_013693735.1). Taxonomy (GTDB): domain Bacteria; phylum Pseudomonadota; class Alphaproteobacteria; order Rhizobiales; family Beijerinckiaceae. Next base: position 3,263,914 of record CP059255.1, read on the forward strand.
CAGCGTCGCGCCGGGGCCGGCGAAGAAGTCGAACATATGAATGTCGCGACCATCGACGAGGTCGCGATAGAGCACGATCGTCGAGAAGGTGTATTCGACGCCGACCGTTTTCAGCCCCTTCGTCGCGTCCTGCTTGACCTCGTTGAGGAGGCCCTTGAGCATGATGATGCGGCCCTTGTTGGAGCCGTTGCGGAACGAGACGAGGTTTTCGTAATAGGTCGCCGAGACGTAGTCGCCGGGCTGACGCCCGCACATGGCGCGGATCGCCGGATCGGCGGTGCGGGTCTTGATCGTCGACTTGAGCGATTTCAGCGTCTCGGGAAACTCGACCTCCATCATGTGGCCGCCCGGCGCGAAGTCGTCGCCGCCGAACGACAGTTCGGGAACGGTCACCTCGTCGAGCACGCGCCACAGATTGAACTGCTCGAAATACCAGTTGCCGCCGCGAATGACGTGATCCATGAAAGCGCTCCTTACGCGGCGAGTTGGCCGGAGACGTTGGNCTGCGCGGCGGCGGCCATGATCTCGTCGGCGAGAATGGTGAAAGCGCGCTCGTAGCGGCCGGTTTCGACGACGAGGTCGACCAGCGCCGGCGTCTCCTCGAAATCCATCGAGACGACGAAGCCGCCGACGCGCAGATTGGCGTTGGAGTTAAGCGAGCGGTCCCAGCGCACCTGACCGCCGAGGATCGCCGGCTCCTGTCCGCTCTTGAGCCNGGACAGGAAGGTCTGCAGCGAGGCGAGCAGCGTCACGCCGAGATGCGCGCCGAGCGACATGCCGGCATATTTGACCAGCGTGCGCGGGATGACCTCGCGCACCGCCTTGCGCGTGCGCACCACCTGAATTTGGCGCCACAAGGGATCGTTGCAGGTGTTGTAGAAGCCCCAGAAGGTCTTGCCCTGCGGGCTGTTGGAGGCGCGCGAGGTGCGGTTCTTTTCGATCTGCACGATCGAGTTGACGCCGCGCTGGATGAGATAATTGGCCTCGCTGTCGGGATCGGAGATCGAGAACTGCACCGCGCGGTCGGGGCCGAGGATTTCCGTCAACGTCTGATTGCCGGGATTGCGATACGGCCCGAGCCGCGCCTTGTCGGTCTTGACCATCAACGCCGCGATCGAAGGCGCGATGTCGACCACAACAGGCATGCCGCCTTGCGACACCCGCGCCGCCTGACCGATCGCGATGATGTTCATCGTCTCGGCGAAATCGGCGGCCCATTCCACGGCCGCCTCCTTGCTAGCCGAAGGCGCCTGGCACACCGCCATCGCGGTGGGCAGGCGATTGGATACGCCGTCCAGCGCGGTGGCGACCGGATTGGCCGCGTTCCCCATGCGCTGCGAGGTGTAGTGCGGGCAGATCAGGATGTCCGGCTCGACGCCCGTCTCGCCCTGCGCGGAGAGCAGCGACCAAACGCCGGTGCGCGCCGAAGGCGAACCGACCATCTTGGCCATCTGCTGTTCGAGCGTGTCGTTTGCGAGGATGTTCGGGACGCTCGCGACGATCGACGCGGTGGCGCCCGAAGCGATGATGCGATCGACGGTTTGACGGAGCGTGCCCGAACCGCAGCCCGCGACCATCTCGACATCGGCCGTCGTGAAATGCACCGGCATGTCCGGCGGAAACAGCGCGCGGTCGATGCCGGCCCCCGGCGTGAACGCGCCGCCGATCGTCGACTGATCGGCGATGATCAGCGGTTGCTGCTCGATCCGATTGAGCGTGGTGCGGACGCCGACATGGGGCGTGGCGGTGGGCATGAGCAGGCCTCCGTTGTCCGGACGGACGTCCGATGAGAAGTTACGCGCGCGCGGACATAAATCACGGCGCAAACTTGCGCCTAGTTGACGACGTTGTCCGCCGCCCCCGAGGCATGAAGCAGCCATGTTGCCCCAGCCCTGCGCATTGGTCGTCGTGGTGTTGCGCATGATATTATTTTTGACGACGCAGGCGGCGATCGCCGCCGAGATGTTGAGGCCGCCATATTGCGTGCGGCCTGTCGAGCGGGTGTCGCTCACCCGATTATTGGTGACGATGGCCCCGTCCGATCCAGCCTGCAGCGTGATGCCCCATCCCGCATAGCCCGACCCCGCCCCGCTCGAATTAGTAATCGTGTTGCCGGTGAGGGTGGCGTCGGCCGCCGCGACGACGATGCCGGCGTTGGAGGCCGATATTGTGTTGGCGGTGACGGTGCTTTGAGCGCCGGCGATATTGATGCCGTAGACGCCCGCCGCGTATGCGCTGTTGCCGCTGATGGTGTTGCCGACGCCGGCGATATTGACGAGCGACCGCGTGCTGCGCGACGCGTTGCCGGAGATCGCATTATAACTCGCGCCGCCGTCGCCGACGATCGCGTCCTGCGCTGATTGGATCGTGTTGCCCGTCACCGTCGCGTATTTGACGCCCGCGAGCCGTATGCCGGTGGCGACGCCGCCGCCGTCGATCATATTGCCGGTGATCGCGACGCGCAGAGACTGCGCGTAGATGCCGACCTGCGCCGGCGCGCTGCACCGATTGCCGGCGACGACGACGTCATCGGAGAGCGCATTGACGCAGCGCCATCCGCCAGCGACCGTGTTGCCGGAGACGATGACGCCTGGCGTCGCGGCCTCCACTTGCACGCCGGCGCCTGCCGACGCCGATGCGTTGAGCCCGCGAATGGTGTTTCCCATCACCTGCACCCGCGTCGCGCCGAGCTTGACCCTTACTCCGGCCTGCGCGTAGGTCGCGACGCCGGTCGACCCCGAATTGTCGACAATGTTGCCCGTGACGACGATGTCGCTCGGCGTCGCCGCCGATGTCGATCACCTCTGACGTCGGCGACCCCGAATAGGTGTAGTTGTCGATCATTACGTTGTTTGCGATCGTGATGTCGCGCGCCGCCCAGTTGACGTCGACAGCCTCTTGCTCGGCGTTGACGATCCGATTGCCGGTGATCGTGACGTATTGCGCCGGCGCCATGCCCGCCGTGTTGTCTGTCGACGGCCGCGTCAGATAGCCGCCGACGCTGATGCCGGTCTTGATCAAGGCATTGTCGGCGATACGCACCCAGGCTGCGCCATATTCGACGGCCAAAGCAAAATCGTTTTCGAGCGTGGCCTGCGCGACGTCGATATGGGAGCCGCCGGTGATCACGACCGCGCCCATGCTCGCTCCCGTGCCGCCGCCGAGGTTGCGGGCGCTGTCAAAGCCGACGCCGACGATGCGCATGCGCGTGCTGTCGACGAGGTGGATCATCGTGCCGCTCGTGCCCGCGACGCGCTTGAGCGTCACGGCGCCCGGGTGAGACCAGATCGTCACGCCGGAGCAGCCCGTCAGAGGCACGTCGCCCGAGAGGTCCCAGCGATAGACGCCGGGCGGGATATAGAGGCTCGCCCCGCCCTGCGACGCGGAGGCCGCGCAGGCCGCGACAAAGGCCGCGCGCAGCGCCGCCGCGTCGCCCGTCACGCCGTCGCCCTTCGCCCCGTAAGACGCCGTAGAGAGCGCCGCGCCGCCGGGCGCAGCGCCCGGCGCGAGGCAAGTGATCGGCGACGCGCCGCCGCCGACCATGACGCAGCCGGCCGGCAGGCCTGAGACGACGGGCGCCGCCCCGCCGAGCGCGACGCGGCCCGCGCCCTTGGGCGTGATCGACAGGCCGATGTCCGTGTCGGGACCGATCGCGTTGATCGCCGCCGGCGCGCCCGGCACCGCCGCGAAGAGGCGCGGGCTGTTGACCGCGCCCGGCGCCGTGTTGGCTGCGCCCCAACGACGCATTGACCGCACCCCGCGCCGCCCGACCCCTCGATCGATGGCGCCACAGCGACGTTGACGACGCTGCCGGCGCCCAGCGCGCCGACGAGATGCGCGCCGCCGCTCTGATTGATGAGATTGGCGGTCACCGTCGTGACGTCGATGATATTGGCGGCCCCCGTCGCTTCGATCGCCGGGCCGTCTCCGCGCTCGGCGATCAGCGCACCGAGGCTCAGGCGCGCCGCGACGCCCGACACGTCAAGCGCGCGGCCGCCGGGTCGCGGCGTGCCGACGCCGGGAGCCGAGGTCGCGTCCTCCCCTGCCACATGAGGGAGGCGATGGAGCCGGTCACGTTATTGGCCGAGACGGTGACGGCCTTGTAGCAGCCGTCGCAGGCGAGCGCGCCGGCCTTGATTTTGCTCGGAACGCCATTGGCGGAGCCGGACGCGGCCAACAAGGTCCGACCCCAGATCATGAAGATGCGGTCGACGAAGGGCGTGTCGACGCGGCCGAGCGTCATCGCGACGAGATTGGATTGCTGCCAATCGCGCACCGAGGCGTGGGACGACCAATAGGGCCAAATGTGCCAGGCGTCGTAGCGATCGCTGTCGTAGGAGCGATCCACGGCGACGACCGAATGCAGCACCTGCCCTCGGATATGCGAGACCTCCAGACGCCCGCTCAGATCGGCGCGCACGAGGTCGTAGACCGGCGCGGCGAGCAGATCGGTGATGATCACCCCGCCGGCGGTGTTGGACAGCGACCACACCGGCGGATAGACGGTCGGCGTCCACCCCGCCGCCGGCGGCGGCTGATCCTGCCGGATCGAGAAGCCGCTGAAGACCGAGCCACGCGCCGCCGTGCTGGTGACGTGAAACGTCGCCGCCCCGTTCCAGCCGACCGGCGGCGCAGGGATGTAAATCACCGAGCCTGAGACATGCGTCTCGGACCAGCCCTGGCCGACGAGCCTGATCGGCCTTGTCCACTCGATCTGGCAGGCCTGCGACGACGTGCCGAGCTGCACCACGCCGACCGGCAGATGGATCGCCCCGCCGGGGATGGCGTCATGGGCGCGCTGGAGCGCCGCGCAATAGTCGCCCTCGCCAGGCAGGCGGTAGTCGTCGAGATCGACGCGCCGCATGACCTTGGCGATCATGTCGACGGGCGCGGGCGCGCCGGTCGGCGTGCGCATCACGCGCGTCGCCTCGCCGAGCGTCGGCGACGGATATTGCGGCTGCGCGATCGCCGCGCCGGCCGCGCACAGTGCGGCGCAGAGGGCGATCAGGAGAGAGCGAGCGTGCGGCCGTTTAGCCATAGCGTGTGATCCGTGGCAGGCAGGTCGGTAGGAGCGCGGCGAGCGTCGCCGCGAGCGAAGCGGCGATCGCCGCGATCATGGCGGGGCTCGGCGTGGTCAGCAGGGCGACGACGACGTCGCCGACGGCGGCGGCGACATGCGCCGTGAGGTCGGCCTCGATCTGACGCGCGGCGGCCTCGGCCGCCTCGGCGCGCTCCGTCGCCGCGGCGGCCTGCACGGCGGAGGCGGCGGCCTGCGCGGCGGAGGCGGCGGCCTGCCCGGCGAGCGCGGCGAGCGCCTCGACCACCGCGCCGCCGAGCGCCGTGGCGGCGCCCCAGCCCGCCTCGCCGCGCGTCCAGACGAGGCCGCGCGACAAGTCGATGGCGAGGTCCAGCGGCCGACCCGTCGTCGGATCGGGGTCGAGCCCGGCCGCCAGCGGCCAGATGCGATTGCCCGGCGCGCCGGGCGGCCCGACCCTGACGGCGTCCGCCGGGGACGCCGGCCCCCACATGCGCATCACGCGCCTCCCTGTTCGAGCCGCACAAGAAGGCCGAGATGCGTCCACGGACCCTCGACCATGAGGAGCGGCCCGACGTCAGGCGTCTGCATCGCGAGGCCATAGACGTAGACGCCGGCCGCCATGCGATCCATCTGCGCGCGTCGCATGCAGCGCGACCGCGAAGAGCGTGCCTTCGAGCGGCGTGACGGCGATCTCGCCGCGCGCGGAGCGCAGGTCGAGCAGCGCCGCCGCGTCGCCGCGCGCGGCGCGCACCTGGAGCGCGAATGAGACATGCGGCGCGGTCGGGTCGATCCCCTCGAAGTCGAACCCACACGCGACGTCGAGCGGCAGCCCACGCTCGGAGGTCATGGGGAAATTGGGATAGAGCATCCATCAAACCGTGATGAAAGAGTTGTAGTTGCCGGTCATGTTGGCCGCAGGCGACAGCGTGCCAATATTGGCTCCGGTCGCTCGGATGGATGAGCAGTCGTTGGCGACGCTCGTGCCGCCATTGGCGCTGGCGTTCGTCGCGTCGATGCGAGAGCCGCCTGTCGCGTAATAGGGAGCGCCCGCATTGCCGTTGGCGATCGTGGCGTCGGCCCCAAGGCGTCCGCCGCTCTGCGCGATCCAGCCATAGCCCGCGTTGAGATTGGCCATCGATCCGGCGCCGGCGATGATGCGTCCGCCGTCGGTTGCCAGCACGCCGGGCTGCCGTTGCACGAGCCGCACATGAGGCCCGTCGCCTGACGGATGACCGCAGATTCCGCGCGAACGCCGCTGTCGCCGTTGCTGACGGAGATAGCCGCCGTGACGACGCTGATCTGTCCGGCGTCGCCGGCGAGAATGCCGTGCTGCAAATTTCCGAACGAAAGGACGCGATCATAGACCTGCGAGCCGGAGACCGAGGCGAGGCCGCGCTTGCCTGCGCCGGTGACGGCGACCTGCTCGATCCTTTGGTTTCCGACGACATAGAGGCCGTCCGCCGGCGAGCCGTCGCAGGTCGCGAGCACGCGCGCCAGCCGGCCGATCGTAGACGCGAAGCTCAGTGACGCGCCGCCGGTGAAACGCAACTCGGTCGCCCAACGCGCGCGGCAGAGCGCCAGATTGGCCGTGGTGTCGGACGCGCGCTGCGCGGCGCTGGAGCCCGTCAGCGTCAGGTCGGTATAGGCCGGGAACACGCCAGTCATCGCCGCGCCGACGATCTCGATCCGGTCTCCATTCGGGTGGCTGAGCGTCTGCGTCTGCGCATTCGTCCACTTGCCCGCCGACAAGAGCAGCGACACGAAGCCCGTCTTGGTGATGCGCCTATAAGACAGCCATCTGTCGGCAGCATTCAGATCGGGAAATCGGCTCCCGGCCCGTAGACTGTGTAGGAGACCGCAGCGTCGATGATCATCGTAGCGCGCTGACGCCGAGGCGTCAGAGCGACGTCGTCGGCGAGGCTAGCCTCCGCTTCCGCATCTGTGGCGAGGCGCGTCACGCCATAGGCCCCTGCGGTGGCCGCCGCGCTCACCCATGCGCCGTTGATGAGCTTCAGTTCGCGTAACGGATCACTCTCCGCGCGGGAGTGATCATTGACGCGGTGGCCGTTCGGCGCGCTCGCCAGCGACCAGACGCCGATCCATTGCGCAATGCGCCCCGCAAAGCCGGTCCAGGCGCCGGACGGGGCCTGGCCGATCGCGTAGGTCGCGCCCTGTGCGGGGCTCACGGGCGGGACGTTGGCGACGCCATCGACGGTGAGCCATTGCGGCCTGACCTCGCGCCCAAGCGCGATCTGCGCTTGGGGATCCACGACGACGGTGAGCGCGGCGGGGTTCGCAACCGAGAGCTTGAGGCGATAGGTCGCGACGATCGCCTGCCCGCTCGTCGGCGCAGGCTTGTAACCATTGCCCATGCGCGCCAAAGCGATCAGCGTGCCGGCAGCGTCGAAAAGGCCGCACTCGGCGACCTGAAAGCCGTGCGAGGCCCGACCTTGGGCGTCGGGCGTGTCGGCCGGCAGGATCGCGTCGATGATGATCGCGTTGTCGACCACGGCGACGCTGGCGATCGGCGCGCGATATTTTTCGCCTACCAAAGCGGTCTGCGAGGGAACAGGATCATAGGGCGCGCCGCCGGCGTCGCCCCATGCGACCTGCGTGAGGACAAGATCGGCTCCGCCGGAGATGTCGGCGGCGATCTTGGCCTGACCCGCATTGGTGATGAGCAGCCCTGTGACGGTCGCCATTATGCAGCCCCGATGGTGATGAGTTCGTCAATCAGCCCGCCGAAAGAGGTCACCACAGCCCCTCAGGATTTTCGATGGCGAAGACGTAAGGCTCGACGCCCACGATCTCTTCGCCGATGATGACGCCGCCGACGTCATAGCTGCCTTCGATCACGTCGCCTGCGCCGAAAAAGATCGCGCGTGATTTGGGCTTCGATGTCATCACCAGCGGTTTGATCGTCATCAGCACGCGCGCCACCTCGTCGAGGCGGGCGTTGACATGCACCTGCGCCGTGCCGCGCCGCCCGCGCGGAACCCGATCGAACCACTCGGTGATCTCGTAAGGCAGACGCGAGAGATCGAGCATCATCTCGACCGCGCGGCGCGTGCCCTTGCGGCGGTGATAGTCGGGGCTGTCGGCGATCGCCTGACGCTTGACCGTCTCCGGCCATGCCTCGTCCCAGACGTCGACGCTCATCGCCCAAGCGAGCCACGGCAACACCTGCGACGGGCAGCGCCACGCGTCCCAGATCGGCTCGATCACAGACGGGTCGATCGCGTCCAGGCAGGCCGACAGGCGCGCCAACTCCTGCTCCCACGCGGTGTAGCCATCAGGCAGAAGATCGGCGGCGAGAGCGCTCATCGCATCTGTCATGCCGACCACCCCGCGCCGGTGATCTTCGTCGTGACCGACAGAGCGACGAGGCGCGGCGCGACGAAGAGATGCCGGGTCCATGCTAACGGCAGCGGCTGGAACGCGTCGGCCCCGACCAATGCCAGCGCGTCGTCAGTGTACCTGGCATCCGGCAGGTTGACGCCAAGCGCGGACGCGCCGAGGCGGATGTCGACGTCGATGATGTTGGGGTCGCCGCCCATCGCGACGCCCGCCAGCGTCTCCTCGCGAAACGCTCGGCCGATCAGCCATACAGGCCCGTCTTCGCCGTCGCCGATCCAGCGGAGCTGCCCCGCCGCATAGGCCGCGAGCCGCGTGCGCGCCGCGTCAGCCACGACGGTCGGCGACACGCCCGGCCGCACAGTCAGTTCAGCCCACAGGTCCCAGGCGAGCGGCGTTGCGCTCTCGACGATCACCTCGTCGGCGAGGGGCCGTATCTCGGAGCGTCGCAACGCCGTCCGCACGGCGTCGAGCAGGCCCGCATCCGCCCATCCATCGGACTGACGCGACAGGATGACGACCCGCACCGTCGGCGCGAGGCAGACGCCCTCATCCTCGCTATAGACCGCGACGTCGAGCACGTCGCCAGAGGCCGACAGCGCATGCCAGAGATAGGCTCCGACCGGCCCGGCCGTCGACCAGCTCTCCGGCGTCAGCGCGAGGCGCTGGCGATAGACCTCGTCGCCCTCCATCACGGCCGGCGTCGAGCCGGACGCCGGCGTGATCACGCGGCGCGCGGCGCGGTAATAGGTGACGCCGATATGGTCGAGCGCGCGCCTCTTCGCGCCGGCGAGGGTCAGCGAGCGCAGCGCGTCGTTGACGCGCGCGCGCAACAGCGTCTCGCGCGTCGCCCCGACTTGCAGCACCGCCGAGGTCGGGTCGCTGTCGAGCTCCGCCCCGTCCAGCGCCGGCAAGGTCGGATCGAGGGCGCGGCGCTCGGACCAGCGTGCCGAGAACGTCGCGCGGTCGCGCGCCAGATAGCTTTCATAGGCGAGGGTTTCGAGCACGTCGCCGACCGGATAGGCGGCGAGGTCGATCGGCGTGAAGCGGCTCATGCGGCCCTCTCCAATATCTTTGGAAAGAGCGTTTCAGCGGCTTCGAAATCGTCGTAATTTCCGAAGCGGCCCTCTGGGTAATAGAGCCCGCGCAGCTTGATCGCCAGCGATCCGGTGCGACCGACGGACGTCACGTCGAGACGGCGGATGCGATATTCGGCCTCCTGCGCATGCACGTCGATCACCATGTCGCGATAGAGTTCGAGCAGCAACCGCGGCGTCATCGCCCGACCGATCACGCGGATCGCGCGCGNCGCGAAGTCAAGCCGCATCAACCGCTCCGTCTTGAGCGTCGACAGGATGCAGTCGACGGACTGGGCGCAATGCGCCCATCCAGTGAGCACCTTGCCGGTATGACGGTCGACGCCGGAGCGGTAGCGCAGCATCGTCACGCCCCGCGCTTGGCCTTGGCCGCGTCGGCGGCGGGCGCGTCGGACGGCGCGGCGCTCTTGGCTACGATGATCTCGCCCGCTGCGAGATGATAGTCGGCCTCCGCTGCCGTCAGCCGCAGCCTGTCGCCCGGCTTGACCAGGCGTCCGGCGACGCGCGGCCCGGCACGTTCGGTGACGACATAGTCGGCGCGCCCGTCATCCTTCGCCGCCGTCGCCTCGGCGGCTTTCGCCGCGCTCGTTTCGATCATCTTGTCTTCAGCCATGATCATTCGTTCTCCGTTGTCGGCAACAGCGCCTCGGGGCGCAGCTTGAACCACTGGTCGCCATGTGGTCGGCGCACCCGGATCTTCAGTTTCGCGAGATCCATCCAGACCTCGGCGACGACGCGGCCTTCCGACCGCACGTCGACCGCGCTTTTCATTTCTCCAGTGCGCTCGACCCGCCAGCGGTCGGGCGTGACGCTCTGTCGGTTCTCGCCAAGCTCCGAGACATGCTCGTCCGCGCCCTGTTTCGGGCGCGCATGCTCGCCGGTGTAGGCTACATATTCAGCGTAGCTCTCCGCCCCGACGACGCCGGAAGGCGAGACGAGGCGCATCGGCGTGCCGACCGGCGGCAGCGGCGCGCTGATCTTCATTGCGCCGGCGCTCTGCGCGCGCGGCGCGACCCAGGGCGAGAGCACGCGCTCGCCGGTTTCGGGGTCGAGCCCGAGATCGAGGCGCACCAGCCAACTACTTTCGTCCCGCTCGACGACCGCGCCGGGCAGATCGCCCGAGGCGACGCGGCGGTTGAGCGAGACGAGCGCACGCGAGACGCGGCGCAGGGCGGAGCCGACATAGCTCATGCGCCCGCCTCCGGTGCGCTCGCTCCCGGAACAGGATCGCCGGGCAGGATGACGGGCGGCGGAATGGGCGGCGGCGGGCCGGGAACAGGGCTGTCCATGTCCCAGAGCGGCGCGTCGCGATACACGTCTTGGCGCCATGTCACCGCCCAGAACACGAGGCCCTTGGCGTAGGACTTCGCGGTGAACAGCGGCTTGGCCTCGACCGCGACGGGATAGCCTACGTCGGAAAGGCCCCAGCGCGAGGCGCTACCTGAAGGCTGTTCGAGCGNCTCTTTCAGCGCATCGCACAGCGCGAGCGCGATTTCGTCGCGCGTGACGAGGCGCTTGGGCTCGCCATAGGAGCGATCCTCGGCGACGACATAGACGGCGAGATCGACGGCGCTCGCCATCTGGCCGGCGCTGGTGCCGGCGTCGGCAGGCAGGCGCGTCGCCGCGACATGCATCGACACGCCAGCGAAGACGCCGCCGGCGATCACGTCCGACATGTCGATCTTGCCGGGATGGGCGACGACCTGCACGTCGGGAAACAACCAGGAAAGGGTCGCGACGATCGCGCGGCGCAGGTCGAACAAGCGGCTGGCGGCGACGAGATCAAGGATCGGGCGTGGCGTCATGCGACGCCTCCGATGACTGAATGAAGAAAGTCGGTGACGACCTCGACCATCTCGCGCCGGTTCGCGTCGCTGAGGCCGATGAAGGGACGAGGAGGAATGGTGACGCTCTTGACCGTGACGAACTGGACATGCCCGCCCTGGACGAACCAGAACTTCAACGCCTGCCCGTAGCGCGGCGTGATCTCCATGCCGTTTTGGTGGACATGCGCCCATTCCCNAGCCGCTCNCCATTCCACCGCGCCGGGCAGCACGTTGTAGGCGAGGCTGTCGCGCAAATTGCGGCCCGTGCGCATCAGGATGGGGTTGCCGGCCCAGTTCTTCGGCCAGGGCGTTCCGTCAGGCCCGGTCTTCTCCTCCTCGATCCGCCGCCGCGACTGCTGTTCGCCCTCAGCGCCGATCGCGGTGAGCAGCTCGTCCTCGTCGAGATGTTCGAGCGCATGGAGCGCGGCGATCGCCGCGAGGTCGCCTTCGATTTCGACCGTCAGACCGATGCTCATCACGCCCCTCCATAGGCGCGGCGCGAGAACACGCGCGGAGGGCCGTCGACCAGCACGTCGCCGGGGCTCGTCACCATTTCGGTCGCTTCGCCCGCCGCGCCTCCGACGCCGAGAAAGGTCAATGCGCCGCGTCCCGCCGCGAGGCCCTCGAGCCGCTTGAGCGCAGCCTGGGCGCGCTCGCGCATCTCTTCGGTCAGGCGCGAGGCCGACAACGCGGCGCGATAGAGCGCGATGTCGCACGCATAGACCGCCAGCGTCGCCGCGCCGTCTTCGTCGAGCCGTTCGAGATCGGCTTTCGACCAGCGCGCGGCGAGGATGGATCGGATTTCGAGCGACGCGTCCTCGAGGGCGTGGGCGAGGCGCGTCGGATCGGCCAGCCGCGTCGTCTCGTCGGCCGCCACCAGCGCCGCCTCGTTGGGATGGCGGGCCATCAACTCCTCGACCGTCGCATAGGCCATGACGCGCTCCCTGACGCTCGCCGGCGCCCCTGAAAAGGCCCGCGGCCGCAGCCGCGGGCAGTTCAAACAGGGAGGCGTCCAAATGCATCCGGCGCGCGGATGCCTCGTGGGCCGCCCTCTCGCGCGGCCGAAGGAATGCGGAGGGCCTCTCACCCCTCCTGTGCCCAACGCCAGGCGAGCGCTCCGCCGCGCGTGGCCCCGCGCGCTGCGAATTCGAAATTTGCGAGGGCCTTCCACCCTCCCGGCGTTTTGAGCCGTTCTCACTCTCCGGGATGCGCGCCCGGTTCGCCTACTGGAACCCCGTCCGGCGCGGCCTTCTCGTTGGCCGTGCTCGCCGGTTTTGCCTTCAGTTCCATTCGCTCGGCATCTCAGTCCTTCGCCCGCTTGGTGACGGCTTTCTCCGCCCACATGGCGGCGGCCTCGTATTCGGTCATGGCGAGCGCGGCGCAGCGCGCGCCGGGATGTTCGCGATCATTCGCGATCTGCGCGAGACCGTCGATCAACTTCGCGGTCCCCCGCTTGATTTCGTCAACGCGAGCGTCGCCGCTCGGGCTGAAACTAACGCCGACCCGGTGTTCGCCTTCCGTCATCGTTCACTCCTTTGTCTTGACGGCCTTGCCGTCCTTCCATCCGCCTTCGACGACGCCGAGCGCGGCGAGCTGGCGATGCGTCGTCGCGTCGAGCCGAGCGTGTCGCCGACATCCTTGTCGACGCCGTCGAGCTGCACGCGCCCGGCCGCCTTGAACGAGCGCTTTCGACCTTCGTCTCCGCCAAGGCTTCGGGTTGCGAGGGCTTGGTGTTGGAATTCTCTTCAGCCATCTCAGCCTCACGCGACGTTCTGGAGGAGGAAGCCGGCGCGGCGCGCGACGACGAGTTCCTTGACGCGCTCGCCCGAACGCACCGNCTCGCCGCCGTCGAGGCCCATGTCGACCTGCACCGTGCCGGCGACACGCGTTCCGAGTTCGGCGGTCAGGCCGAAGGTGACGCCGCCGGTCTCGGGCGTGACCGAGCGATCGATGAACTGCCNCGACGACGACCGCCCCCAAGTGCGCTGGATCGACGGCGCGAGGCCGGGCTTGTTGATGTTGACGCGGCTCTCGCCGATCAGCACGCGCTGCACTTCAAACAGCCGCGCCACGTCCTCGCGCGTCGCCATGCCGCTCGTGCCGGCGTTGCGATAGACGGCCGACACGACCTTGGGATGGCGACGGAAGGCGGTCCAGGCGCTCTGGCCGAAGGTGAGCTGATTGGGGCGCATCCAGCAGGCGTCGATCATCTGCTGGATAGCGCCGAGCGGATCGGCGTCCGCCGAGGTGAACATCGACGATCCGGCGAGCGCCATGCGCTGATCGGAATGATAGGCGGCGGGATTGGTGACGGCGGCGGCGACGCGCACCTCGCGGTCGAGCAACACGATGTTCGTGGCGCGCTCGGTCGCGCGTCCCCGCACATTGTAGCCCGCCTTCTCGGCCTGACGGATGGTGCGCTGATCGAGCGGCACGTCGATGCCGAAATCGACGATCGACGCGCTCTTCTTCGTGCCGCCGATCTCGACGCGGTTCGGCGTCGAGCGCGGGCCGATGCGCGTGTCGGGCTGCGTGAACAACTCCGCCTCGTCATATTCGTGCCAGGCGAAGTCGTCGATGGCCACCGGCGCGCGCGGCAGCACGTCGTCGGCGATCAGCGTGTAGTCGGGGTTGCGGTAGGCGACGGCGATCGCGGTGAGCACCGGATCGGCCGTGAACTGCTGATTGGCGGCCATGACGGCGCTCCTAATTTAGCGAGAAGTTGGCCGACGACAGGCGTCAGCCAGGATCAGCGAGAGGGTCAGCCGACGACGGGGCTGGGACGGACGATGACCTGAACATGCTGTCCTTCGCCGAACGAGGCCTCGAGCGCGACTGCGCCGCCGACCGCCACGGCGCTGGCGGCGGGCGTCGCCCGGATCGCGCGTCCGAGCGCGTCGGCGACGAGCGGCGAGCCGGGCGGAAACGCGGCGCCCGCCTCGATCGTCTGAACGTCGTCAAGGCATACGTCGACGCGTTCGCCGGCGGCGAGCGTTCCAATCACGCCCGAGCAGCCCGCGATCTTCTCGCCCGCAGCGCCGCTCGCCTGCGCGACGCGGCCGTCGGTCGCGACGAAGACGACGAAACGGCGAGGATTGATCGCGCCGTCCGAGGTGAAATTCTTGATCGAACCCATATCGGGCATCGCGCTCTCCTTCAGGCGACGGTCTGACGCTCGCCCACCACGCGGGCGACGGCGTCGGTGACGGACAGCGCTCGCCGCGCAGCGCGGCCTCGGTGACCAGTTTGCGCGCCCGCTCGGCGACGTCGGCGACCGACAAGGTCGCGCCGCCGTCCGCCGGCTTGCGCTGATCAAGGCCGCTGTCGGCGAGCAGTTGCGGCCGCGCCGNCAGCAGCGCCTCGACCTGGGCGAGGCCCTCGTCGGCGGCGCAGAGCTTCTCGATCGCGGGACGTTCGGCCGGCGTCAGCTTCTTGGCGGCGAGCGCGCCGTCGAGCACGCGCGCGACCTTTCGGCNGCGCCGCTCGCCCTCGATCGCGGCGAGGCGCTCCGAGGCGGCCGACAGATCGGCGAGCGCCTGATCATGCGTCGCCTTCGGCACGGCGCCCGCGAGCCGCTGGGTGAGCGCGGCCAGGCAATCAGCCTCGGACGCGCCGTGGGCGAGGCCGAGCGCTTCGGCGATGGTTTTCATAGAGCCGTCNNCTTCGGAGCGGGAGAGAGAGGCGAGCGCCTTCTGGCGCGCCAGCGCCGGCGCGGTGACGAGAGCGAGCGCGCGCAGGCGCTCNNGATCGGCATGGGCGCCTTCGGCGACGCGATCGACGGAAAACGACGGCGAGACGTAGCGATATTNTTTCGCCGCGAGCAGCTCGCATCCCTCGGGCAGCCATTCGACGCGCCCTTNGAGCGCGCCGCCATCGAGCTTGGNCTNCCTGATCCAGCCGACAGCGTCGGAGCGCTGACCCAACCACGCGAACTCGGTGGCGTGATTGACGTCGACCGGCAGGTCGAGGGCGTCGCCGACGAAGGCGGCGATCAGGCGTTGCGGATCGACGCGGTAGCGGCGACCGTCGCGGGTGTCGACGTCGCCAACCTTCGGAAACAGCGTCACCCATTCCGGCGCGCCGTCCGTCGCCTCGGGAAGGCTGGCGACGAGCGCATGCACCGCGACGCCGGCGTCGGCGATGGAGGCGATCGGATCGTGGGCGGCGGGATGCGGCATGGCGGCCACCCTGACGGATCGCCGCCGGGTCGGTCATGACGCAAATTTGCGCCCCGAAAGCGCCCCGCGCGCGTCCCTACAAGCGCGGCTCCCCATGAAGGGGATAGGCCCGCATTGGCCCTCAATCCCGTTTAAAAACGCGTTTACAAAAATTCAGGCCCCGACTGGCCGCCGCCCCGACATGCCGCTCGGCGGGCTTCTAATGCGATCCAGCGTGCCGGGCTTCAAATCGCCCCCGAACAGTGCTATATGGTCGCCGCGCGGGATGCACCAGTCGCTCGGCCAATAGCCCCTTGCGGGGTGACGTGAGAGGGAGGTAGCGCCCTCACCGCGCGCTTCACTCCAAAGCCTCGTCGGCGACGCGTCGACCCGCCTGCGTCGCCTGACGCTCGCGATAGGCGGCCTTGACCTTGAACAGCGTGTTCACGCGCCAGCCGCCGCCGCGCCACACCAGCACAACGCAATAGTTCTGGCCGTCGGGATCGGCGGCGAAGGCCCAGACGCGGTCGGGATCGAGGTCCGACGTCTGGATTTCCCCGATCTCGAGCGCGCGCTGCGCCATCAGCCATTCCAGCGCCTGCGTGGGATGCGCTTTGACCGAGTGGCCGATCGCCTCTTCGGACGCGGTCACCACGGCGTTGAGGCCGCGCCGCAAATGGTCGAGGCGCGGCGGCAGCACGGCGACGGGTTGATTGACGCGGGCGAACTTTCCTGCGGCGTCCTGCGCGGCGAGCCGCCCCGCCTGGTCCAGTCCTGCCCCCTTCGCCGCCTTGTCGGCCGCCTCGCGCAGCGCGCCGACGCGCGAGGCCTCGCCATGCATCGCCTCGAACGGCGGTCCCTCCACCACTTCCATCACGACGCGGCGCGCTGCCGCCTCGGTTTCGCCGACCTGGGCGACATCGGATAGCTTGCGGCCGAGCGTGTCGGCGAGATTGCGCTGACGCTCGCGCGCCATGCCGGGGTTCCAGGCGAAGCCGGGATCGATGCCGCGCGGCACGCGCTCGACCGCGCCGGTGCGATTGTTGACGAAGGTCTCCCACACGATCGCGCCGGGCTCGCTCGTATAGCCGGGCTGCGCGAGATAGCGCTTGGCTTCGCGCGCGGATATTTGACGGACTGAACATTTGCAGCCCCAGCCGTTGGGAGGGAAATGCGTGCGCCAGAACGGATGGTCGATCGGCAGCACGAGGCCGACAAAGGCGAGATGGCCCTGTCGCGGCTCCAGCGACGTCGTGCGGACATAGAGGAGATATGGCAGCGCCCGTTTGGCGCGCTGGATGCGCTCCCATTGCCCGGCGGCGCGCGCCGTCCGCATATTGGTTTCGAAAATCGTGCGCAGCCGGCGCGGCGCGCTGAGATCGACGATCGCGGGCTTGCGCGCGCCTGTCGGGTCTTCGACCACGCGCTCGCCCCACCATCCCCGCGTCGCTAGTTCGGTCCTCAGATCGAGCCGCCACGCCTCGAACGTCCGCCCCCGTTCGATGGCCTCCTGCATCGACTTCTTGAGCGTCGCGAGAATNNGTCGCTCGGTAATTTTCGCGACGGTGAATTCGTGCGCGTGCTCCTCGTTCCACACGTCGAGGTAGGAAAAGGCCGGCTTCAAGCGCTTCTCGGCGAAATAGCGTGGCACTTCCGGCGGCGGCGCGAAGCCGCGCTTGGGCGCAGCGGCGAGCGCGTGCATCGCCCTATTTCTCGCGCAAGCCGGGCGTCGGCACGTCGACGACGTCTCCGATCCCGCGCGCGATGGTCGTNNCGCGCGTCAGACGCTCGACCAGCGGCCCGGTGTCGAGGCGCAGAGCGTCCAGCCGACGCAGCGCCTCCTCATAGGTGCCGGCCTCGGCGGCGAGCGCGAACACCTCCTCAAGCAATGGATCGGTGATTTTGCGCCAATCCCTCATTTCGTCATCGACAAGAGCGTCGATCTCGTCGCGTTCCGGCGTCGCGCCGCCGGGTCGCGCGGCGAGGCGCGGCGCGCAGGACGCGCACAGGCAGTTCGCCCCGTGCAGCGTGAGGCCGCGGGGCGACGGCATGGTCGCAGTGGGCGAGGCGCTGTCGGTCTTGCGCGGAGCGAGCAACTCCTCGCCGTCTTCCGGCTCGCTCAAGCCAAGTTTAGAGCGCACCTCGCGCTGGCTGACGCGCAGGCCGAGATTGACCGTGCGGTCGAGAGCTTCGGAGAGCGCCTTGACGTCATCGGGCTCGGACACCGGCCATTCAAGCGTCGGGTAGCGATCCTGCGGACCGAAATTCATCGCCACTGCGAGGCGGATCAGTTGATCGTTGACCGTCGCCGCCATCTGACGCGCGTCGGCGCGCAGAATGTCAATGCGCACCTCGTTGTGGATCTTCGCCTGCCCGAGCGACGCGCCGTCGTCGGCGGTCATGGTTTGGCCAAGCACGATTTTCGAGACGTTGCGGTCCACGTGGCTGATCAGGGCGCCGAACACTTTCTCGCCCTGGGTCGCGTTGACCGTCACGAACTCGACCGCCATGTCCTCGCTCACGACGGCGGCGGCGTCGCTGCCCATCGAGCGCAGCGCGCGCAGCAGCTTGAGCTTGTCCGGGTCGGAGGCGTTCTTGGGATAGCGCCCGAGCCGAAACGGCACGCCGTAATGCTCTGCGAATACCGCCCAGTCCTGCTCGCTGTAGGACTGGATGANAAAGGCCCAGGCCGCCGGCCGCGCAAGGCCGCGGCGCAGGGCCGGGCCGCCGCGCAGACGCGGCTCGTGCCGCATGAATTTGCCCGTCGGCAAGGGCGCGCCGAGCGGCGCGTCGTCGCTGATCAGCAGCGGCTCGCGCTGCGCGATGGCGTCGTATCGGAAAAAGCGCTGGTCGCGCTCGAAATAATCGACCGGCCGCAACCGGCCGCCGACATAATCCCACATCAATTCGTTGACAGCGTAGCCCTTGCCATAGGCGTCGCCGCTGACGCCGACGGCGCTGCGGAAGCGCGGCGCGGCGACCAGTTCATGCACGAAATCGACGATCGCCGTCGGCGTGTNCCTGGGCGCGCTAACCGAAGGTTCGATCGCCTCGAGCGCCAGCCGCCGGGTCTGGAGGGCGGCGTAGTGGAGGTAGCGCTCCTCCATGTCGATCGCCAGAGTGAGATAGGAGCGCGCGTCTCCACCCTGGGCGGCGCGCAAGATGCGGGCGAGCCGCTCGGGCGTCAGGCCGGAGGCGAGGCTCTCCCAATGCACGGCGCGTTGACCCGAGGCGGTCGACGCCGCGACCTCCTGATCGAGCAGGCGCACCTCTATCGGCTCGCCGTCCGGGCCCAGAATGGAAGAGCGCCGCGTCGTCACCATATCGCCCGTCCTTCCTCGCCGCCGCCGAGCGGGCCGTCGTCATCAAGTTCGCGCGCGCCGATATAACCGTCAGTGGCGATGGTCTGTCCGCGCGTCGCGGCGTGGCAGAGCAACCAGGCGACGAGGCTGTCGCCGTGGCGCTGCTCGCCGTCCGATCCGACCGTGCGGCCGTCGCCGATCGTCGGGCGGCCCTTGACCAGCACCGCGAGGCGGTGATCTCCGAGCACGTCCTCGGAGGCCGGCAACAGGAAGCTGCGATCCTCCAGCGCGCCGCGATATTCGGNGAATTCGGTCGCGTAGAATTCCGGCGTCGCCATCACGCAGTCGATCGTCGACAGTCCAAATTTCTGCTGCGCCGCTTCGGCGTGCGATTGACCGTTGCCGCGCGCGTCCATAGCGCCGCGCCGCAGACGCGGCAGACGCTGAACGATCCAGAACAGGATCATGCGCTGCACGTCGAAGGAGACGCGGCGCAGTTCGATCTGCGCTGCGGCTCGCCAGAGCACGCCGCCGGCGCGCTGCGCGATGGCGATGACCGAGAGATCGCCGGAACGGCCGAAATCCTGTCCGAACACCGTATCGCGCGCCCAGTCGAGCTGCGACAATGGGATTTCGAGATGATCCTTGATCCAGTGCTCGGCGCGGCGTTCGCGGTCGGGGTCGAGGAAGAACGTCTCCTCCACCGCCCAGGACAGGATCGGCACGCCCTCGACCTGCGCGTGCTGGACGAGCGCTCTCGGCAGATAGGCCCCGGACGACTTTCGCGGAACAGCCTCGGNCTCTTCGTCGCGCTGCTCATGGCGCGGGCCGTAGGCGCGCAGGATGCGGTCGAGCCATTCGGCCTTGCCTTTGGGCGTCGCCGTCCATCCCCGCATCAGGCAGACGCGCTCGTAAAGGCCGTTCTTGACGGCCTCCGAGAACGGGATGGTGTGGATTGAATAGTCGTAAAGGCCCTTTCGCGTATCCTTGATGAGATCGTTAAAGGNGTTGTCCTCGCCGTTATGGGTCGACACGATCCTGATCTTGCCGCCCCAGATCAGCAAAGCGTTGACGGCGTCGAGCACCTGTTTGACGTCGGCGTGATAGGCCGCCTCGTCGATGACGACGACGCCCTGCAAGCCGCGAATATTGGCGGGGCGGGAGGACAGCGCTGCGACCTGGTAGCCCGAGGCGAAACGAATGCGATAGGCGGCGATATGTTTCGAGGAGCCGTCGTCGCGCTTGTCCTCGAACAGGAACTCCTCAAGCTGGGCGGTCTCGCGCGCCACGATGCGCGCGAAATGCGCGACGTAGCGGATATATTCGAGGCCCTTTTCCTTGGTGTCGCCGATGTAATAGACGTTGTCGCCGCCCGCCGCGCGCGAGGCTGCCGCGATCAGCGTGTCGTCGAGCGCTTCGGCATAGGTGATGCCGGTGCGTCGCCCCTGGCNGGCGAGTTTCAGCGGCGCGGGGTCGTCAAGCCACGCCCTTTGATGCGCCATGAGGATGCCCTCGCCGAGCGGGTCGTGATCGACCGGCAAGGCGGAGGGCGCGAGCAGTTCCTCGATTTCAGGCGGCTCGCTCACGGCGGCGCACCTCCCGCGCCGGGCGCGGCCTTGCCGTCGCCGCGCAGGCCCAGCACCTCGCGCCGGATTTGCGCGACGCGATCGGCCGGCAGGCCGCTTTCCTTCGACAGTCTGTCGAGCGCCGCGTCGGCCTTGCGCACGAACTCGCCCTCGATCTTGCGGCGGCGGTCGGACGAAATCTTCTGCGCCTGCACAGATGCCAAATAGGCCCGCGCCATCTTCATCGCGTCGTCGGCCGAATGCTCTTGAACGTCTCGTTGCGCCAGCTCGAACACGACGGTCTTGAGGAATTCGCCGAGCACGATGTTGCCCTCGTCGACAGCCTCGGGCGTGAACTGATCTGCGATGCCGGCGAAGATGCCGCGCGCCTCGACGATCCGGCGCGAGGCCATAGCGCGTTTGACCGAGAAGCGATTGAAGGCGCTGCGCGAGATCGGCCCCAAGCCCTTGATCAGCAGCTTGTTGTTGAGNNCCTCCAGAATATCGGCCTGCGTGCGGGCCCGTTGGCTCAGCTCGGCGCACGCCCAGACGATATCGTCCTGCGCCTCCTCGGGCAGGAGATCGATGTCGGACAGGCGCCCCGGCCTTCGCGCGCCTCGGCCATCTCAGACCTCAAGCGAAGGACGTTTGACGCCCGCGAGAACGGTCCGGCGCTGGACGTGATCGAGACCGGCCTGCTTCAGCGTCACGACGAGAACCGTCCCGACCGCCTGCGCCTCGACCGCGCCGATATCCTCCAGCTTGTAGATCTGCGTGTCGAGCCAGTCCCGCGAACGGTTGTGCCCGAATGCGTAGAGCGCCGCGGCGAGGATCGTCGTGTTCAGGCGATGGTCGAGCTGCGCGGCGANGCCGCGCAGGATGATCAGCCGCGCGTCCTCGGCGAGGTGGCGCTCGAAGGCGCTATTCGGCATGTCCCAATTCCTTCCGCTCGGCCTGCTCGGCCTCGATCTTTTCCGACCCCTTCGCCATCAGGAACGAGGCGACCATGTCGACGCTGTGCTGGGTTCCCGCATACGCTCCGTCGCCGTCGTCAGCGAAATCGCCAGCGCATGCAGCTGCTCGGACATTCGCGCAAAATCGTCGCGCGTCGGCGCGACGACGAGGCGATCCTCGGCGGCGCGCAGCCGCAGCCGAAACGATGCTCCATCCGCGAGACGCGGCGGATCGTGCCAAGCGCCAACGCCAATGCGACGGCGGCGACGACGCCGGCGAGAAAGCCGTCGATCCAGGTGACCTCGCCCATTCCTCACAATCCTTCCTGCGCGGGAATGGATGACGGCGCGAGCCGCCCCTCGCGCACATCGCGCAGCGTCTCGATCAGCCGCTTGAGTTGCTCGCGCATCAACGTCACTTCGGCGCGCACTTCGATGGCTCGCCGCTGAGCTTCTCATTGGCGGCGCGGCTCGCCGCCAGTTCGGCCCGCAACGCGCCCTCGCGGCCGCGCGTATCCTTGAGCTCCGCCAGCAATTGACTTTGAAAGTCGTCTGCGCGGGTCTTCGCGTTGACTTCGGCGAAGACGTCGCGGGATCGGCCGAACAAGATCACGCCGCCGATCATCGCCAACACGACGACGGCGACGCCCGCCGCGAAGGGTTGACCTGCGCCAGCGCATGCAGGGCCTGGGCGATCTCGGACGTCATGCGGCGCGATCCGTCTCGACATAGAGCGCGCCTAGCAGGCAGCCCGCCGCCACAAGGCCGTAAACGACGACCTCCGGCCATGCTTCGACGGCGGCGAAGCCGAGCGCGATCGACAGCCATACGAAGGCGCTCAGGAACAAGGGTCCGATGCGCCACCATCGCGCTGAGCGCAGCGCGAGCGTCAGATGCGCGGCGGCGAGCCCGGCCATCGCCAGAATGATGAGCGCAGGCGGCATGAGGCCGATCACCGCGTAGGAGGAGCGATCGAACACCGCCGGAGCGACGGCGGCGGCGGCGGCCCATCCGCCGGACAGCACGCCCAAAGCGAGATCGAGGCCCGGCGCCGGGCGCTCGAACGCCCAGAACGCGAACCGGATGACCGGTCGGATGAGGCGGCGGATCACGACGCCGGCCTCAGCGGCCGGCGACGATGACGTCGACCATGCGCGCCAGCGGACAGGCCTGTGCGACGAAAGCGTCGTTTGAGGCGAGCGTCGCCCGCATCTTCGCCGCCGCGCCGTCGTCGCGGACCTGCACGACGGCCACGACCGTCGCGCCCGTCCGACCGACGAGATCGGTCTTGCACTCGATCGTGTAGGCGGCTTCTCCGACCGCCAGCGCGAGGCCGCCAAACATCTTCGCCTGCTCGGCCGCGCACGCGCCGAGACCAAGCGCCGCGGCGATCGCGAGCGCCAGCGGCGCGATCGCCGCCGCCGACGCCGTCCGGCCGCTCGAACGCGGCATGACCTGCCCGGTCAGCGGCGCCTGGCGCGGGCGCGGCCCCAGATCGCCTGGATGACGCCCCACAACAGGCCGAGCGGCATGAGGACGGCGACGATGGCGGCGGCGAGAGCCTTCTCGTCCTCCGGCGCCAGATCGACGCCGTAGCGTCCGAGCAGGCCGGACAGCGCGGCGATGACGACGCCCCAGACGGTGACGGACTGCCACCAGGGCTTTGCGGTCGGGTCCATAATGCGATGCCTCCAAATGGGCCGCACGCGGCCAAAGCAGAAAGTCGGGGGACGCCGTCAGGCGTCTTTCGCCTCGCGCGTCGCCGCCGCGACCTTCTTGCCGCGCGAGACCACTTTGACGGGCTTGTCGTAAGGCGCGGCGGGATGAGGGACGCCCTTCGGCCAGAAATGCCCGACGAGGCGCTTCTTCTGGAACATCGAGACGGAGACGGCGTCATCCTGGTTGCCGCCGAGCGCCTGCAACAGGAGCCCGTTCTCGCCCGTGTAAAAGAACACGTGACCGGAAGCGGGGCCGCGATTGGACGAGATCACCGTGATGCAGCCGACCATCGGCGCGGCGAGCATCTCGAAATCCTTCGACGACGCGAAGGACCGCGCCATGCCCGAGCCGGAGCCTTTGACGCAGGCGCGCGTCAGCATCGCGTTGACGAAAATGGCGCACCACGGCACGACGCCGTCGTCGCCGCCCAGCTTGATCCCGGCCATGTCGCGATAGGCCACGATCCGGGGATTGCTCCTCGCTCCGGCGACCTCGCGCTGGCCGATTTCGGCGGCGGNCGAGCCCAGCCATTTGGGCGCAGGCCAGCCCTTGAGACTGGGGCGGCGGCGACAAGTTTCGACAGATCGGTCATAGCCGGCTCCTGTGTTCGGCGAGGCGCACACGCCCGGCGCGATGGACATATCGAGGCGCGGCGTGACGCCCGCCGCGATGGACGAAACGGAGCCCGTCCTCACGCCCGCCCGGCCCCGAGACATGCGCGTGGTCGACGCGGCGGTAATCGACGCTGTATCCGCCGCGCCAGCCTTTAAGCCGTGCGTAAATGCAGCGCGGATTGCCGCGCAGGTCGACGGCGAGGCCGCGCGCATGCAGAGACATGCGCCGCGTGCCGGCGACGCGCGTATGACGCCTGGCCGAAACGACATGGGAGCCGCAGGCGCGCACGATCGCGCGCGCTTTGGCCGCGAGAACCGGATGCACGCCGGCGAGCGACGCGTCNNGGCGCGCGCCTGCGTCGTGGTGATCGCGACGAGCGTGACGAGAACCGACATAACCCCGAACACGAGCGCGAAGCGCCGCCGAATGTCGCGCCTGAAGAATGCGGAGCGATGGAGATCGTTTTGGGTCACACAGCGCTCCCCTGCTGTCGGGCGCTTCGGATCGTTCGAGATGAGCAGGGGCAGACTGCCGCGCGCGCGCGACGGTCACGACGTAAAGTTGCGTCAGCCGTCGAAGAGGTCTCGCATCGGCGCTGCGAGGCGCTTGCGCGCGCGCGACGAGGGCGGCGCCGGCAGCGCCTTTGCGCCTTGCGCCATTGAACTGCGCGATAGGTCAGGCCCGAGGCGCGCACCGCCTCATTGATCGTCGCACCCGAGGCGAGGGCGGCGTCGCATGCCCGGCGCGCCGCGCGCGGTCCGCTGCGCATTGATGTCGGCAGGCTCAGCGGCGCGCCGTTTAGCAGCGCCGACAACTTGCGCGCCTTGTCCAGTCCGATCAGCGCGACCAGCCAGTGATCGGACGGCAGTGCTTTGGGATCGTCACGCGCTCACCCGGCCGCGCGTCGATCATCCTCACGGTGTCGGCGAGGCCGATCGCGTCAACGACGTCCTGCAAGCCGGCCGGCAGGTCTCTCACGGCGCCCTCACATCCGATCTACGGCAGACTTTCGCCGCGCCAGCCCTCACGCCGCGCAGGCGTTTTCCCAGCGCCGCCATCAGCCGATCCCAATGCTCGACGCGATAGTCGCGGAACGAGGCCGGGCAAGCCAGCCCGGGCTTGCGATAGGCGTNAGAAACGATCTCGGTTGGCCACGGGTCGTCGCCGGCGGCTAAGGGCGTGAAGCCGCCCTCGGCCACAAGCTTGCGGGTGATGGCGCGGCAGACGTCCGTCTTCGGCGCACCTTCCGGCGTCCACGACACACCCTCGCGCTCGGCCCATTGTTTGAGCGCCTCGACGCAGCGATTGGCTTCGGGCTGCGTCAGAAAGCGCGGGTGCTCCTTGCCGGTCATGCGCTTGACGAAGGCGATCAGCGCCGCGTCGTCGCGCGAGCGCACCGCGCCGAGCCNGTAAAGGCTCATCCACAGCGCCTGCAGCTTCGGCGCGTCGGCGCGCGCCTTCGGGCTGCGCTTGCCCACCTGCGCGCCCTGACCGGCGAGGCGCTTGAGCTCCTCGATCAGTCTGCCGGCCTGCGCCGCGTCGAGGTCTTTCGTGCTCACGACACGGAAATCGGCGCTCAGCTTCGCGCGATAGGCCACCTCGTCGAAGCCCTCGATGCGGCGGCGCAGCGACTGGATGGCGCGGATTTGCCCGGTCGTGGCCATATCAATCGACCTCCCCGGCGTTCCAGAGACCTTGCGCGCCGCGTATCGGAATTGGCGGCATCACGGTGCGAATATCGATCATCGGCCAACCCCAGTTGAATTGACCTTCGCGGTCGCTGTCGTTGCCAACGTCGATCCCAAATTCGCGGGCGCAAACATCGCCCGGCTTGCCTACGCCGACGATCGCCGTGCAGACGATTTGGCTGTATGGCAGCGCGATCTTGTCCGCCCCAAAGCAGCATTCATCTGCCAGTCCCTCAAGAACCCGGCAAAGGAAGGGCAACGCGATCTCCTTGGCCAGGGCAGGCCGTTCGCGGGCGAAGGCTCTGCCGTCGAGATTGCAGATCAGCGCGCGAACCTCGGTTTTGCGGACAGGGCGCTTGCCGGCGTGGATCGCGATGCGCTGGCCGACGATCAAGCNGGGCGGCTCCCAACTGCGAAACTCGTAGGGCTTCGCCCCAATGGCGATGAGGCTCGCCCACGGTTGCCAGACGGTAAGAGCCTTCATCTCACGCCATCCCGAGCGCGTTGAGGTAGAGGTCGAGGATTTCCTCTTCCTCGCGACGCTTGTCGCGATCCTGCCGGCGCGCCGAGACGACCTTGCGCATCACCTTGACGTCGTAGCCCGTGGCTTTCGCCTCGCCGTAGACATCCTTGATGTCGTCGGAGATCGCCTTCTTCTCTTCCTCAAGCTTCTCGATCCGTTCGATGAAGGCCCGCAAATGGCCGGCGTCGACGTCGCTCATGATGCATCCTCCGCTTGGAATTGCAGCCGAGCCGCACAGGACGGCGTAGCCTGAGAGCAGCGTCGCCAACCTTTGCAGGTCCTCGGAGGAGGCGACATGCGCCTCCTCCCCGTTTAGAGTAAGCCTCACTTCCTGCAGCGAGGTCGGTTGCGCCGTCGTCAACCAGCACGGCGGCCAGCCGGGGATGACGACGCGCACACGCGCGGGCGCGTGAGCGCGGCGGGCGCCGTCATTGCGCGGACTTTCGCAACTGCGCGCGGAAAATGTCCACGTGCAGCCCGAGGCCGCGAAGGATCATCGCGTTGCGCTCGTCCTCCTCGGGCAAGAGGCCGTTGGCCTCGCCGGAAGCGACGCACTTGGCGAGAACCATAACGACCGTCGAGAACACGGCGTCGAAGGCGATCCCGCCTCCCATCCCGTTGCTAATGGCCTTGATGCTGAACCCGGCCACAGCGACGTCGATGTCGCGCGCGGCTCGCCGATCGCCTCGACGTGCCCAGGCGGCATCGCGACCTCGCGGCCGTCCATGTCCTTGATCTGCGCTCTCACGCCGCCCTCCTGTCGTCCTGCGCCGCGTCCTCGATCCGCTCCACGTCGTCGACGTGAGCGGAGACGGGAAGGCGAGTTCGAGGTCGATCACGACATGCGTGTCGCTGGCCATGCGCCTCACCTCGCCCGGCAAGGCCTGCTCGCCGAGCGCCCAATCTTGTTGCGTGACGGCGACCCGTTCGCCGGGCGCGAAGTTCTTGCTCATGGCAGGCCTCCCGCGACTTTGAAAATCACGCCGAGCAACCTCTTGCCGTCATCATCGAGGTTGCTGGCCATGTTCTCGCGCCAAGCCAGCAGCTCGCTTTCCTCACCGGCGCCTATCTCGTCGGAGCCAAATCTCAGGGCGACCGCGTCGAGGATATCGGCGAGGAACGATTCGTCTCTTTCGCATTCGGCTGCCGCGAAGCGGTCGGCCTGATCATCGTCAAGCAGGCAGGCCTCGATCTTGACGCTGCCGTCATCAGTGATCTCGAAACGAAAGCTCATGCGGCAACCTCCTTGCTCAGCGTTTCCGCGTAGGGCTCGACGACGAAATCTTCGCCCTCGGCCGCGATCTTGACGCCGGGCAAGCCGGCCTCGGCGACGGTTTCGGGCTCGGCGAGCATCGCCTCGCGATTGATCTCGACGCTCTCGCGCAGAAAGCGGATCAGGCCTTTTCGCGGATCGCGGCGATCAGCGCGGCGAGCTTGTCGGCGTCGCGCGGCACGCCGCGCACGGCGGGCTTGGTCTGGCGCCAGCGCACGACGCCCGTTCCGAAGTCGAAGAACTTGACCTTGCCCTTCGTCAGCGCCTCGCGATTGGCGTCGCAATAAACGCGCAAGCCCTCGGTCAGGTCTTCGATCTCGGCCTTCGCCGGCGCGGCGCGCAGTTCCGCCGCCTCCTTCGTCGCGGCGAGCTTGAGGTTCATCTTGGTGGTGATCTCCTCAAGCTCGCGCTGGAGCTTGCCGATCGCAGCGATCTGCGCCGTCGCTTCGTCGCGGGTTTGCGGGACGCAGACAGTCGCGGCCTTCGTTTTCGTTCCCTTGGCCATCAGGCGGCTTCCTCTTCAACGACGGGTTCGGAGTTGAGCGTGTGTTGCAGCACGAAGGCCGCCATCATTTCGATGTCGGCGGCGCTGACTTGCGTCGCGCCGCGCGGGCCGGCGAAGACTTTGGCCGCCGCCGCGCGCACGTCGGCGGAACGACGCGGCGGCAGGCATGCGCGGGCGTTGGCCATCGTCTGGCCGAGACATTCGAGCTTGATCTGCATCAAACCTTCGGCGACTTCGCGATCGGCGACGCGGCGCTGCGCCACCGTGTCGATGGCGTGCGACGCGGTCGCCTTATCGCGTCCGCCGAGGGCGAGGCCGATGTCGGCGAGCGACAGCGTCGTCGCTCGCGGATCGTCCACATCGCGATCATCCGCGCCTCGACGAGCGGCGCGGCGCGCGACGGCCCGACCATCTCCCAGGTGGTGTAGCCGTGACGCGCGGCGACGATCTCGACGATCAGGCGCGGAGAGACCGGTGTCGCGTTAAGGCGTTCGAGCGCGTTCATGCCGCGCCTCCCGCGTCGTGCTCGCCGACGTCCGAAGAGACCGGGCGCGGGATCACGGGAAGCCGCACGACATTCGAGGGTTCGCCGCGCAGCGCCTTCTGCCGCGGATCGTCGGCCGACAGGGCGCGCAGGGCGCCGGGCGGCGGGCGACGCTCCTCCTGCGCCTCCCTTCGCGCCAGATCGGCGTCGGTCTCAGCGATCGTCGCATCGCTGGCGGCGGCGGTGAGCATCAACGGGTCGATCTCAGCCGCGACCGCTTCAAGACAGGCGAGGTCAAGCTCGATCTTGCACATTCGGTCGGCGATCTCGTGCAGCATGTCCCGGAAGATGCGGGCGGCGTGGACGTCGATCAGGATGTCGGCGTCGGGCAGGCGCGCGCCCAGAAGCGCGTCCGAAAAGTCACGCAGCTCTTTGCTTAAGACGGTCATTTTCGGCCCTTTGTCGGGAGTGCGGGCATGTTTTGCAGGCGCGGGCGAGCTGCATGCGCAGCCCGCTGGTGGCGGCTCTTGCGATCTTTTGCTCTTCGAGACAGTGATCCTTGGCGATCTCGCCAAGGACGGGACATTCGAGGGTCGCACCCATCAGGGCGCCGCGCACGGCCGCCTCTAGCGAACGCAGGTCGCCCTTGTAGGAGCCCGCAAGCGTTTGGCTGATGACGCTCGACGAGTAGCCGATCCGGCGCCCTGCGACCGTTTGCGAGGTGCGGTCGACTTCTTCGGCGAGTGCGATGATCCAGTCGGGCGGATTGCCGCGCCATGCCGCGGTCGCGCGGTCCAGCGTGGGGAGTTTCGGGCTCATGCCTCATCGCTCCCCGCCTTCGGCTGACCGATCCATCGCCCGACATTCGGGTCGTAGATTCGCCCCTTGATCGCCCTGAGCGGCTTGGGCCCGGTGTTGCGCGAGGGCTTCAGGCGCCACTTGCCCGCGTGCGCGCCGGCGCGGCCTTTCGCGCCTTTGCGATAGGGCGTGAGCACGATCAGCACGCCCGCCTTGGCGAGTTTGCGGACGTAGCTCTCGGCCGTGCGAGGCTTGACGGGGCATTCCTCCGTCGACGCCGCGAAGGCGAGCCCGCGACGCCGAAGGCTGGCAGAGCGCGGATCGCCGTCCACAGATGCTCCTGCACGCGGCCGCGCTCGCCGGTATAGTCGGCGCGACGTTGGACAGGCGCCGTGACAGGCGCGCCCGCGCGGGTGCGGTAGATATGCGCCGTCCGGCCGGCGACGGCTGACGCCTCGCCGATCTTCTCGATCAGGCGCTGCGCGAGACACCAACCCACATAGGTTTTCACGGTCGATCGCGACGTGCCGTGGGTGGCGCCGTGGATCGAAACCACTGTGAAGCCACAAGGCGACTGCGCGCGCATGGCGCTCCAGATATGGTCCGGGCCTTTCAGCCGGCCCGGCGGCGGGCGGAAGGGACGCTGCATGGTCAGCGCCCGGCGGCGGCGCGCTTCGGCGCGGCGCGGCGCGGCGGCGAGCCGGTGAAGATTTCGCCGCCGTAATTCACGAGGTCGAGAGCGTCGAGCTTATGGGTGCGCGCGAACTCCTCCATGTTGGAGAGCGTGTTGACGACGCGCCGCGCCTTGCCTTCCGCCTCGTCGCGAACGCGGTCGAGCANGCAGCCCGAAATCTTGACGCCGGNGCAGAAAACCTCGGCCAGCTTGGCGCAATCTTCCAGATCGCAGGGCTGCGCCGGCTGCCAGAACATCACGCGGTTATCCACGCGCTCGATCGGCTTGAGCTTGGCGGGGAGCATTTCCTCGCCGATCAGCACGACGGCGACGCGCGCCTTGTCGTGCAAGGCGCGTATGATTTCGATCATGCCGCGGTCGACCAACTTGTCGGCCTCGTCGATGATCAGCGGCCGCGTCGGATCGTCGCCGANGGAGAAGATCGCGCGCTGGGTCAGATCGGCGATGGTGCCGCGCAGATCGGTCTCGCCGCATTCGGTCAAGATTGCGCGCAACAGGGTCTTGCGGTCCCACGTCACGTCGGCCTCGATCAGGCGACCACGCGTCTTGTTCTTGACGTAGATCGACGCATAGGTCTTGCCGAGCCCCGACCAGCCGTAAAACACGCCGAAGCGATCCATGTCGGCCGGGCGTGCGAGCAGGTTGGCTGTCATCTGGTGACACAAAAACATGTTCTTCAGGGCGGCGCGGCGCGGCCCCTTGACGATCGTGGTGGCGTCAGACATTCTCTCACCTGTGCTTCATCTACATTGGTTTCCGAAGGGGTCTCGTTGCAGCGAGGCCCCTTCGTCGTTCACGCGCACACGCTGACGCTCACACTCCCGTCGATCACCGCAGCGCGGCGTCGCCGAAATCATCGAAGGCCGCTTGCATCGCCCTATGCTCGCCGGTCTGTTGATAGCCGCCGAGCCAGACCGCATCGTCAGTGTCGATCTGCTCCCCGCGCGCAAGACGCGCGCGCAGGTCGAGCGCCAGCCGGAACCGCTGTTGCGGCGTCGCGCCGGCGCGCAACGGCGTAGCTCCGCGCTCCGTAGACGCCTGCGCCCCGGACAAGCGCGCCTCGACGCGATCCGCGAGGCGCGTCACGGTGTGCGACAGGCGTTCGGAAGCGAGGTCGCGCTCGACCTGCGCGATGTCGGCGGGATCGACGGGCGCGATGGGCGTCGGCTCCAGCGCGGCGCGCGCGGCTTCGATCTGGGGCGTGCTGTGCGTCTCGGCGCGGCGCGGCAGTTCGACGAGTTTGCCGGCGGCCTTGGCGGCCTGACGCAGCACGGCGTCGACCATGTCGCGCGGTTTGAGCCGGCGCATCTCCGCTTTGATCGGCGTCGTGGCGGCGTCGAGCATCGCCTTGTGGCGCGCTCGCGTCTCGGCGACCAGCGCTCTCGGGTCGACGCCAGCGAGTTCCGGGCTTGTCGCGACGCCGAGATATTCGGAGCCGTCCGGCGTAAACAGCAAGGCGCGACCTGCGTCGGCGGGGTCCATGCGCACCAACACGCGGGTCTCGGGCAACACGGTCGGCGTCAGGTAGTGTTCTCCGCCGATCCGCACGCCCTTCTTGGTGACGACGCGCAGCCCGTCGCCGCCGGCGGCGGGCGCGATCAGGATGTAGAGCGCGCGCTCGTCCTCGATCCGCCGCACCGCGCCGGGGTAAGCCGCGGCGACCGCAAACGGCGTCCGGCCGCGCAAGCCGTCATGCGGGCGGTGCTGATAGCGCTGCTCCGCCCAGGCGTCGCAATAGGCCTGCAATTCCGGCAGCGTCAGATCGACGTCGAATAGATCGGTGTCTTTCTGGCCGAGGCGCGTCGCGAAGCTCTTTCGTGCCTCGATTACTTTGCGATCCGTGACGTTGTGACCGACATAGCCGGGAAGGAGCGGCATCAGATCGTGTTGCAACGTCTTCACGGCGCGTTCGACATGGCCCTNTTGCTCGGGCGAGAAGGCGCGCGCGGTTTCCGCCTCGATGTTGAGCGCGGCGAAGAGACGTTGCGTCGCGACGGCCACGAAATCCGAGCCGTTATCGGTCTTGATCCGCTCCGGCACGCCCCAGGCCGTGATGCACTTTCGGATGAGCATCGCCACAGCCTCGGCGCGTGGCGTCGGCGTCGCCAAAACGAGTTCACGGCGCGAGAAGATGTCGATGGCGACATAAACGGAGCAGCGCAGGCGCTCGCGATAATGCTGCATCGGCTTGGTCATGATGTCGGCCGGCGAGGCGTCGATCATCCACAGCTCGTTAAGGCGCGTCACCGGATGCGAGTTGGAGCCGGCGACGCGGTGGCGTGACTTGTAGGCGTCGGGATTGGCGATCTGCGTGAGCGCGACCTCGTATTCAACCTTCCAGCGCTTCATCGCGATTTGGATCGTTCGCACGCTGGGCGTCGCGAGGCCGGGAAAATGGTCGGCGATTTTCTCGCGGATGTGGTCGGCCGAGAAATGCGGGTTCGTCGCCATCAAGGCGAGGATGTGCGTGCGCACGTCGCCATTCTCGGCGGTGTCGAGCACGCCCTTTCCGCGCCGCGCGGCGCCGGNATCATGCGCGAGGCGGGCCGTCTCGCCGCGCTTGAGGGCCTCGCGCCAGCGCCGCAGCGTCCGCGACGAGAGCTTCCGCACCTGCTTGCGAACCCAGTCCGCCACAGGCACGCAATCGGCCATGTAGAGGGCGGCATAGGCGGCGTCGGCGGTCTTGCGCGTGATGCGCGCGTCACGCGCATAGGCGTCGGCGGCGGCGATCAGCACGANGCGCGCGTCGCGGCCTGCCGCCTCCACCGCGTTGAGGCGCGGCGCGGCGGGTTCCAAGGCCGCCGCCTGCGCGACGGCGGGCGAGACTTCGGCGGCGATGGATTGCGCCGCATAGGTCGATCTCAGGCCCGCCGCGAGGCAATCGACATGATATTCGCGCCCGCCGCCCTTGCCCTGCCGCGCGCGGCAAAGCTTGGCGTCGGCGTCCCAGCCCTCACGCGCCGCGAGATCGAGCACGCCGCGCACGGTGGCGGGCATGCCGGGCAGCGCGAGCGCCGCAATCTCGGAGGCGGAGAGCCAGAGGCGCATGGGTCAGAGCGCCCTCATCGAGAGAACAAGCAGCACGGCCCACAGCGCGCGCCAGAAAAACGTGTCGCTCATCAGCATGAAGAGGATGAGGAGCCCTTGATCGGGGCCGGCCATCTCACCGCCCTCCCTGATCATCGCGCGCGGCGTGACGTTGGGGGCGACCGCCCCGCCGCGCGCGTCCTCGACGCCTGAGGGCGTGATCGCCCCGGCGGAGGAAACGGAACCAAACCCGACGACAGGGCCTTGCCCTGCACCGGTCGACATGACCGCGCAGGGCATCGTGATGGACGCGACGACCTCGTCCTCTTTGCCGTCGATGCAAAGCTTGAGGTGAACGCGCTTGGTGCGAAGGGCCTCGCACAACATCGGGAAGTTGTGGCGATGAAACGTTTTGGCCGCATAGCTGCGGAAACTCAGACCGCAGGTGCAGCGCAGGGCGGGGGATCGACGCGCCGCATGGTCACGCCCTCCGCTCGCCGAGAATGAGCCAGAGGCCGGTCAGCACCGCGGCTGCGAAGCCGGCGAGGCCGGACCTGCCGAAGACGGCGTAAACGACGCCGCAAACCGCGACGAACAGGATGACTTTTGCGGGCGCGGTCACGTCACAGCCCTCCGATGGCGTAGCGCGCCGCCGCTTCGAAGATCACGGCCAGCGTGGCGGCGAGGATGAGCAGCAGCGGGATGATCGGCGCGCGGCGCTCAACGCGCGGGGCGCGGAAATGCGAGGACGCGCGCATCAGGCGACCCCTTGCGATGCAGGGCCTGACATTCGGCGAGAAACGCCGCCTGAGAGCGTCGATCCCAGGCGGCGAACCACGCCTTCGCCTTGGCCATCTGCTCGGCGGCGGGATCGATTTCGCGCTCTTCGACGAGGCCGGCGTGCTGCTTGGCCGCGAGCAACGTCGTGCAACCGCGCTCACGAAACATGGCGACGACCTTGCGCTGGTCGCGCCGATCCATCGCCGCGAGCGCCTGCAAGGCGGCCTGGTTGTCGACGATGGGCGAGGCGCGAAGGGCGTCGAGCAGTCCGGCGTCGAGACCTTCGGCAATGGCGAGCGACAGCTGCACCGCGCGCTCGGAAAGGCCGATCTTGTCGGCCGTCTCTGCACTGAAACGCCGCGGCAGGACGCCAAGTCGCAAACTTTGCGACTTGGNATTTTTCGACTTGCCGTCGCNCCCGTAGGCGGTCTCCGGGTAGAGCGCGAGGTAGACCTGCTTGCGCTTCGCCANAAAGATTGCGCGGTCGAGCGGGCCGAGTTCGCGCCTCATGACATTCTCGTCGATTTCGGCGANCTGCGCCTGAAGGTCGCTCAATTCCTCGACTTCAGCCTTTATTTCGGTCCACTCGAGCGCCTTGGCCGCGGCGAGGCGATGGGCGCCGGCCACCAGTTCGAACCCGTCGCCCATTGGCCGGACGATGATCGGCGTTTCTTGTCCGCCATCCTCGAAGAAGGCCGCCAGAGCGGCCGCCCAGCTTTCATCCACTGGACGCAGGCGCTTCGGGACCGTGATTTTCAACAGGAATGTGGGTGGACATCGCCTACGCGGCCTCGCGCTTTGACTTGTGAGAAGGACTCGGCGCAGTCTCCGAACGCGCACCCTTGGAGACCCGAATGGCGCCCGCAGCGTCGAACCAGTCCGGCCAAAGCTCATGCAGCGGTCGCCCAAGACGGGCGGCGATGGCCTTGTTCGCGCGCGGGTGGGGCTTGATGAGCGCCCATGACATCGTCTTGCGGG
Organism: Rhodoblastus sp.; assembly: GCA_013693735.1. GTDB lineage: Bacteria > Pseudomonadota > Alphaproteobacteria > Rhizobiales > Beijerinckiaceae. The sequence continues at coordinate 3,298,290 of CP059255.1, forward strand.
AGAGCCCCACGTCGCGGCCGACGCCGGCGAGCGATGATCCCGCCTTGCGCAACGCCGCGATGATGTCGAAGCGATGGATCGTCATCACATGCCCAAATCAGTCATGTCGGATAGATGACGTTTTAACGCCTGACCAGTCAAGTCTGATGATGAAATATCATCGATTTTTTCGGGCGCAACGACTCATGTCTAAAGCGACGCCAGAAACGCCGGCGCGCTCGCGCATTCCTGACCTCATCGCCGAGGCGATCGGCGGTCGCGCCAATGCGGGCTCTTTCGAGCGGGCGACGGAAGGACGATTCAAGCGATTGACGCTGCAAAGCTGGATTGATGGGCGCACCTCGCCGACGATTGGCGAGTTTGAGGCGTTCGCGAAAGCGACAGGGCGCTCGCTCGCGTGGTTTATCAGCGATGGTGTTTCATCATCATCGGCCCCACCGCCGGGCGTCGTGCGCATCTCGGTGGTCGACGCCCGCGCGAGCGCCGGCCCCGGCGCCTGGAACGAGCATGCGCAGGAGATCGACGGCGTCGCGTTTCCGATCGATTGGCTGCGGCGGCTGGGCGGGTCGACCGTCAATCCCGACAAGTGTGATTTTCTGCGCCTGCGCGGCGACAGCATGGCGCCGACCATCGCCGACAACGCGCTGGTGCTGATCAACCGCGGCGACCAGGCCCCGCCGCTGGCGCGCGCGAAAAGCGCGCGCCCGACGACGACATTTTCGTATTCATTTGGCAGGGCGACCTCAGGCTCAAACGGCTGTTGCGCCAGCCCGGCGAGCAGTTGACGATCACCTCAGACAACGCGACGCTCTATCCGCCCGAAATCGTGCCCGCGCATGCGGCCCTGACGGTTCTCGGGCGCGTGATCTGGTGGGATAATCGGCTGTGAGGCGACGTTCATGATGGTGACGGCGGCACAAATTTTCTCGCATTGATCGCTCTGGCGTCTCTCGCGTTGGCGGGCGTCGCGATGGGCGAATCGTCGGCGATCGCGCGGGCGCAATTTGCGCTGGGCGGCGTCGCTTTCGTCATCTCGCTTGGCTTTCTCGGCGTCCTCGCGGCGCTCGAGCGCGCTCGTCTGGACCGCAAGGAGCTCGATCGCCGAGATCGTGCGCTTGCGCCACGAGTTTCCGCTGCGCAAAGTTTGATGGACCATGGCAGAGCCACCGCGCGGCGCAAGAAGCGCCGCGCGGTGGCGCGTCAGGCCGCCTCGGCGTCTTCGCCGCCGCTTTCGTCGGCCATGTCGTCGATTTCAGCCGGCAATACGCCGTGACGCGCGATGATCACCGCGTCGTCCCAATCGCCCGTCTCGGGCGAGCCGCTCCGGCGAAACGCCACGACGCCGGCGCGATCCACCTTAAGTCGCTCGACGATGCGCAGGGCGTGATCGTGATCGCGCGCCTGCACGGGCTGGTCGGCCGTGGCCGCGCCGCGCCGGCCCTNTACGGCCGAGTATCCCTGGACGACATAATAGGTGACGCCGGCGATCGGCGCTTTGCTCGATTTTGACATGGACGTAGGCCTCATAGCGCCGGCGGCGGCCGGCTAAAAACGAGGATTCCGCGCCTAGTAGAACAAAGCAAGAACAATTATCGTCGCAGTCGAACGGGAGGCGGCGATGCGGTGGCGGGCAAGGCGACGGGAGCGGCTTAGCGGCGCGCTGCATATCGTTCAGGACGAGGGCGAGCTGGTCGACGGCGACGGCGCGATCTGGGCGCGCGTCACGCTCGCGCAAGGCGGGCCGATGCGCGGCTCGTGGGCATGGGAATGGCGCGGTTTTCCCTCGCAGCGAGGCTGGGCGCGTTCGAAAGAGGACGCGAAAGCGGCCTGCGAAGCGCTCGCCCAACTTCAAAGTTCGCCGGGCTCGGGTCCTGTTAAATCAACAACCTAACAAATCGCCTACTTCATTGTTCGCTGTATCGGCTACGGTCGCCCGAATAGCCCGGCAGGTTCAGAAAGTGCTTGTCATTCGGGCTTAAACGCCCTTTGCGAGCCGCGAACGGCCCGCCTTTCAGAACATCCAGAGCGGATTGGTTGGCCAAATGGTCCTGCGCGGCCGCTTGAGCCGTCACCGACCTAAGTCTCTGCCATCTCGGCAAATTCCGCCCAATCCCGCCAATTCCCGTCTTGGCCATCCGATTGTTCGCGTCACAGATCGACGCGCGCGTAGCGCAGGACTCAGGTCTGACCCGGGCGCAGCTTGTAGAAGACATGGACGCCGATCTTGTCCATGCGCTCCAGCTTGCGCGCCCAGCGCGGCCGAACATAGGTCGCGTGGTAGTGCGTCGCGCCGCCGACCTCGGCGAGATAGGTCTGCCCGTCGGTGACCGCGCGGGCGATGCGGACCGCCTTCGACCACGATTCCTGATCGGTGATGCGCAGCGCCTTTCCTTCGCAAGCGAAGGAAAACTGACAGGCCATGTGGCGATGCCGGTTCTGGTAGACGANCCCGCACACGCTTTGCGGATAGAGGCCGGACTTGACGCGGTTGAGGATCACCTGAGCCACGGCGGCCTGCCCTTCCTCGGGCTCGCTGCGCGACTCGAAGTAGATCGCTTCGGCCAGACACTGCTGTTCTTTCGGCCCGCGGGCGGCGGCGATCAGCGCGTCGGCGGCGGGACGCGCGCCTTCGCGCGTGGTCACGCCGGCCCCGGCGGCGGCCTTGCGGTTGGCGTTGGTGGAGGACACCGGCGCGGCGGCGAAGCGTCGCGGAATCGAATCGAGCGCGGCGGGCGTGGTGGAGGCGAGCGCGACGGCGCGCGGAAGGGCCGGCGTGGCGCCGTCAAGGCTGCGCGGGGTGGCGGCGCGAAGCGTGAACACCGAGCCGCCGACGCCGGGAGAGGCGGAACCGCTGGAAACGCCGGGCGTCTGGGCTTCCTGATCGCGCAAGTCCTCGAACCGCGGCGCAGCGTAGACGTCGGCGGCGGGCGCCGCCTCGGAGAACAATCCGACCGGATTGTCGGCGTTGACGCCGAACAGCAACTCGCGGGCGCGCGCCTCGCCGAGAGAGGCCGCACGCCATTTCGTGTCGAATGTCGGGCGCAGGCCGACCTTGGGATCGCCTTTGGCGGCGCGATCGATCTCGGGAAAAACCGGCGGCGGAGGCGCTTTGGCGACGTGGCTCTTGAGAACGATGCGCGGCGCGATCTCGTCGGGGCCGCGCGCCAGATCGGTCTTGTCGCCGATGACGTAGCTGGCCTGACGCAGCAAAGGGCGCGCGGCCGCGTCGAGGCCGAATGCGGGCAGAGACAGCGCGGCGCGCGCCGGGATCAGGTCCTGCGGGAGAAGCTCGGCATGACGCGCGGCGGGCGACACGGNAGCCCCGACCGACGCCTCTTGCCCGGCTTCCGCGGTGAAGGAGACCANAAGGCCTCCCGCCAGCGCCCAAGGCGCCACCACCGTCAGGGCCCATCCGACACGCGACCGCACCATACGCGTCCCACGCCACATCGCCACGACCCGTTCGAACCGAACGGCTCGAACGGTCAGCGTTATCGCCCCGTTAGGGTTTCCGTTCGGTTTACGCGGGCGGTCAGGCCCGTGTGCCGGAATGGGAGCGGCGGGGCTTTTCGGATTGCGCCCGGCCGCCCGACGCGCCACCCTGAGGCGATGCGTCGCCTCAAAACCCCGATTCCTGTCCTGCTCTGCCTCGTCCTGATCTGGCAGGGCCTGGCGGGCGCGCTCGCGTCCGGGCGGATGGCCTCGTTCGACGCGAGGGTCGCGGGCGTCCTGTGCCGGCCCGGCGGCGGCGACGCGCAGGGGCCGATCCGCAAGCGGTCGCCGAGCATGCGCTATGCGCGCTGCATTGCGGCGCGGTTCACGCGGCGTCGGCGCCGGAGCGCCGCGGCTCGCGATCGCTCTCGCGCAGAGTCCGGCGCGCTATGACGCCGCACGCGCCGCCGACGCGCCGCAACGACGCTTCGCCCTTCCCCGCCCGCGCGCGGGCCGCCGACCTACGCCTGACGACGACACTCACTCTTCATGCCGCGAAAGCGGCGTCGTTCAGGATCTATCGCCATGTCTTTCAAACTCTCTCTGGCGACCGCGGTCGCCCTCCTCCCCGGCATCGCTCTCGCGCATGTCACGCTGGAGCCCAAACAGGCTGTCGAAGGCGCTGGCTTCAAGGCCGTGCTGAGCGTGCCTCATGGCTGCGCCGGAGCCGCCACCAACGCCGTGCGGGTGACCATACCGGAAGGGGTCGTCGACGTGCGGCCGATGCCCAAAGCCGGATGGACGCTGGCGACGCGACGGGGCCCCTATGCGCGCAGCTACGCTNNGTTCGGCAAAACGATCGGCGAGGGCGTCACGGAGATCGTATGGTCCGGNGGCGCGCTGCCCGACGACCAGTTCGACGAATTCGTGTTTCGCGCCCGCGCGGCNGGCCACGCCGCCCGGCGGCGCGCTGTATTTCCGACGACGCAAGACTGTGGAGCCGCCAAGGCCGCCTGGACGGACGTTCCCGCGCCCGGCCAGGACGCGCATGCGCTGAAAACGCCGGCTCCNTCGCTGACGGTGGTCGCCGACGCAGCCAAACCCATGCGGACGGCGCAGGCGAGCGATCCCCATGCCGGACACCAGCATGGCGCGGCCGCAAGCGCCGCGGCCGCGACGGGCGGGCGCAGCTACAAGGCCGGCGCCATCGTGATCGACACCCCGTGGACGCGCGCGACGCCGAAGGGCGCGCAGGTCGCGGGCGGGTTCATGCGGCTGACCAACACCGGCGCGACGCCCGACAGGCTGGTGGGCGGCTCGACGCCGAACTCCAAGCGCTTCGAGGTGCACGAAATGTCCGTCATCGACGGCATGATGAAGATGCGCCCGGTCGAGGGCGGCCTCCTCATCGCGCCCGGCGCGACGGTCGAGCTGAAGCCCGGCTCCTTCCACGTGATGATGATCGATCTCGTGAAGCCGGTCGAACAAGGCGCGCCGCTCCAGGGCGTGCTGACCTTCGANAAGGCTGGCGACGTCGCCATCGAATACGACGTCGCCAAGGTCGGCGCGGCCGCGCCGGAGCCGACGCCGTCGCAACACATGCATCAGCAACACCAACCCAGGCCGTGATCGACGGCCGATGAAAAGGAGCGATGACTCAGGAGCCGGCGAAGCAGGCGACGCCTTCGGCGCCGTCGCGGCCTTCGCCGGCTTTTGGCGCTGGCCAGCGCGATGGGGATCGGACGTTTCGTCTACACGCCGATCCTGCCCGCCATGATGGAGGGCNNCGGGCTGACGCCCTCCCAGATGGGGTCGATCGCCTCGGCCAACTTCCTCGGCTATCTCGTCGGCGCGATCCTGGCGACGGCCCCGGCGGGCGCGCCGCCGCGCCGNGCGACCATCGTCGCCATGCTGGCGCTGAGCGCCGCGACAGGAGCGGGCATGGGGTTGGCCTCGGACGCGCCGTCCTTCGCGGCGCTGCGTTTCGTCAGCGGCCTCGCCTCGGCTTTCGTCTTCGTGGGCGCCAGCGCCGCGGTCGTGCAGGCCCTGATGCGGCGCGGCCGGCCTGGCCTCGCCTCTCTGCTCTACGCCGGGGTGGGCNNGGCGGCATCGCCGCGTCCGCGGCGATCGTGGCGGCCGTCGTGTCGCAGGGCGGCGACTGGCGCGCGCAGTNNGGCTGGCCACAGCGGCGGCGTCCGCGGCCGCATGCGCCATCGTCGCATGCACGCTGCCGCGCGACCCGCCCGCCGAACGAGCGACGGCGACGCGCGGCGACGGGGCGCGGTCTGGCCGATCGTCGTGGCCTACGGGCTCTGGGGCTTCGGCTATGTGGTCACAGGAACCTTCCTTGTCGCTCTGGTGCGCGACTCCGGGGCCGGCTCGGAGACGTTGAGCTGGGCGATGGTGGGCCTGGCCGCCGTGCCGTCGGTCCCTCTCTGGGGCCTGCTGGGCGACCGCATCGGCGTCTCGGCGGCCTTGGCCTACGGGCTGTTGACGCAGGCGACGTCGGTGGCGATGAGCGTGCTCGCGCCGCATGCCGCGCTCGCCGCGGCGGCGCTGTTCGGCGCGTCGTTTCTGGGATGCACCGCGCTCGCGCTCGCGGCCGCGCGGCAGGCCGCCGGCGGCGATCCGCGGCGCATCCTCGGCGTGATGACCATCGCGATGAGCCTTGGGCGNCTCGTCGGACCGCCGCTGGCCGGCGTTCTGCGCGAGCGTACAGGCTCCTATCTCACGGCGTCGCTGGCCGCGGCGGCGGCGCTATTGGCCGCGGCGGCGCTGGCGGCCTGGGCGCATCGGCAGAGGCGCGACACGGCATGACGGGGTTGACGCGCGGCGCGCCCCGCGCGATCCCAGCGGCGAGGGACCTATGGATCGCACGCGCACTGATCTCATCGCCGCGCCGCGCCGTGCCGGGCCAGCGCTCGCCGGCGCGGCGTCGGCGCGGCCGTCGCCCTGTGAAAGCGCTCCGCCCGCCCGGTCGCAGGTCGTTTCGCAGGCCTTCGCGTTCGACGCGGCCCGGATGGCGTTCGGCGCGCGGCCCGGCCTGAGCCGAATCACGCCGGCGGCGAGGGTCCATCCGCCGGGCGACGCCGCGCGGACGACGCTCGCGTGAGGCGCCTGCCGACGGACGTCGCGGCGCTCGTCGCCGGCGGCAAGCGCGCGCTCGCCGACGCGCTTGCGGGAATCGAAACGATGGCGGGATCGCCGCGGCTCGCCGCGCTTCTCGACGAGGCGCACGGACAAATCCGCGCGACGACCATCGGCCTCACAGGGCCGCCCGGCGTCGGCAAGTCGACGCTCACCGACGCGCTGGTGCGGGCTTGGCGCGCGGCCGGTCTGACCGTCGGCGTCGTCGCCATCGACCCGTCGTCGGCGCGCACCGGCGGCGCGCTGCTCGGCGACCGTGCGCGCATTCACGTCGACCCCGACGATCGCGGCGTCTTCATCCGCTCGATGGCGGCGCGAGACAGGCTCGGCGGCGTCTCCGACCAGACCGTCGCGGCGGTGACGCTGATGCGGGCCGTGTTCGACCGGGTGCTGGTGGAGACCGTCGGCGTCGGGCAATCGGAGGCCGACGTCGCCACCATCGCCGACACGGTTCTCCTGTGCATCCAGCCGGGCTCCGGCGACAGCCTGCAATTCATGAAGGCGGGCGTGATGGAGCTGCCCGACGTCGTCGTGGTCACCAAGGGCGACATGGGCGCGCCGGCGCGTCGCGCCAAGGCCGACGTCGAGGGCGCCTTGTCGCTCTACGAGCGACGCGACGGGGANTGGTCGACGCCGGTCGCGCTCGTCTCGGCGCTGGAGAAAACGGGCTTGCGCGAGGTCGAGGCGGCGCTGGCGGCGCATGAAGCGCATCTGCGGGAGGCCGGGCGGCTGGCGGCGCGGCGCGCGNNCCAAAGCCAGGCCTGCGTCGATCAAGCGATCCGCGCCCGCTTCGGCGCGGCCGGACTGGAGACCGCGNNCGCACTGGGCGCGATCCTGGCCGGGCGCGGGCCGTTCGCGCGCGAGCAGGCGATCGCGGCCGAGCTGACGCGACGTCTCGAACGCGCCTGAGACAGAGCCCGGCCGGCGCAAGACGTCGCGCGCGTCACGCGGCGGCGGTCACGCCGTCCTTTCGTCAGGCGACGCCGAGGACGCGTCGGCGATGGCCGCCTGCGCCGCCGCCAGCCGCGCGATCGGCACGCGGAAGGGCGAGCAGGACACGTAATCGAGCGGAACGCTCTGGCAGAAGGCGATGGAGGCGGNGTCGCCGCCATGCTCGCCGCACAGGCCGAGCTTGAGACCAGGACGCGCCTCGCGCCCGCGCTCGGCGGCGATCCGGATCAACTCGCCCACTCCCTCGCGGTCGAGCGAAACGAAGGGATCGGCCGGCAGCAGGCNCTTGCGCACATAGACGCCGAGGAAGGAGCCGGCGTCGTCGCGAGAGACGCCCAGCGTCGTCTGGGTGAGGTCGTTGGTGCCAAAGGAGAAGAATTCGGCGCTGCGGGCGATCTCGCCGGCGCGCAGGGCGGCGCGCGGCAACTCGATCATCGTGCCGACCACATAGTCGAAGGCCGCGCCGGATTCGCCCTTCACCTGCGCCGCGATTTCGTCGATGCGGGCTTTGACGGCGTCAAATTCCGGTTTCGAGAGGATCAGCGGCGCCATCACCTCGACCTTCACCGGCGTCTGCGTCCTCTTCGTCACCGCGACGGCGGCCTCGAAAATGGCGCGCGCCTGCATCTCGGCGATCTCGGGATAGGCGACCGCCAGACGACAACCGCGGAAGCCGAGCATCGGGTTGAACTCATGCAGCTCGACGGCCCGGGCGCGCAGCTTCTCTGGGTCGGCGTGCATCGCGGCGGCGACCTGGCGCAGCTCTGCGTCGTCCTTGGGCAAAAACTCGTGCAGCGGCGGATCAAGCAGGCGGACCGTGACCGGAAGACCCAGCATGATCTCGAACAGCTCTTCGAAGTCGCTGCGCTGGATCGGCAGCAGCTTGGCGAGCGCGGCGCGGCGACCCGTCTCATCGTCGGCGAGAATCATCTCGCGCATCGCGACGATGCGGTCGCCTTCGAAAAACATATGTTCGGTGCGGCACAGGCCGATGCCCTGCGCGCCGAACTTGCGCGCGACGCGGGCGTCGGCCGGCGTCTCGGCGTTGGCGCGCACGCCCATCGTGCGCAGCTCGTCGGCCCAGCGCATCAACTCGCCGAACTCGCCGGAGAGGGCCGGCTCCAGCATCTTCACAGCGCCGAGCAAGACCTGGCCGGCGCCGCCGTCGATGGTGATGACGTCGCCCTTCTTCAGCGTCACGCCGCCGGCGACGGCGACGCCCTTGGCGTAATCGACGCGCAGGGCGCCGGCTCCGGAGACGCAAGGCTTGCCCATGCCGCGCGCCACCACGGCGGCGTGCGAGGTCATGCCGCCGCGTGTGGTGAGGACGCCCTCGGCGGCGTGCATGCCGTGAATGTCCTCGGGGCTGGTCTCGACGCGCACCAGAATGACGCGTCGGCCCTCCGCCTTCATCTGCTCGGCGTCGTCCGAGGAGAAGACGATCTCGCCGGTGGCGGCGCCGGGCGAGGCCGGCAGGCCGGCGACCAAAACGCGGCGCTGGGCGTTCGGGTCGATGGTGGGATGGAGCAGCTGATCGAGCGAGGCGGGCTCGATGCGCGCCACCGCCTCGCGCTGGGCGATCAGGCCCGCCTTCGCCATTTCGACCGCGATCCTCACCGCCGCGCGGGCCGTGCGCTTGCCGCCGCGGGTCTGCAACATCCACAGTTTGCCGCGCTCGACCGTGAACTCCATGTCCTGCATGTCGCGATAGTGGCGCTCCAGGGTCTGCGCGCAGCGTCTGAATTCGGCGAAGACCTGCGGCATCGTCGCCTCCATCGAGGGACGCGTCGATTTGGCCGCCAGACGCGCAGCCTCGGTGATCGCCTGCGGCGTGCGGACGCCGGCGACGACATCCTCGCCCTGAGCGTTGATCAGAAACTCGCCATACAGGCCGTTCGCGCCCGTGGAGGGATCGCGCGTGAAGGCGACGCCGGTGGCGGAGGTCTCGCCCATGTTTCCGAACACCATCGCCTGAACGTTGACGGCGGTGCCCCAATCGGCGGGAATGGCGTGCAATCGGCGATAGGTGATGGCGCGCGCGTTCATCCAGGATGAGAAGACCGCGCCGATCGCGCCCCAGAGCTGTTCGCGCGGATCATGGGGAANAGGCTCTCCGGCGGNCTCCTGCACCTTCTTTTCGTAAGCGGGGATGAGCGCGCGCCAGTCGTCGGCCGTCATGTCCGTGTCGCCGTCGTAGCCTCTGCGCTCCTTGTAGTCGTCCAGCAGCTCCTCGAAATTCTCCAACCCGACGTCGAGCACGACGTTCGCATACATCTGAATGAAACGTCGCCAGCTATCGAGCGCGAAGCGCTCGTCGCCCGNGCTCCTGGCGAGCGCGGCGACGGTGTCGGCGTTGAGGCCGAGATTGAGCACGGTGTCCATCATGCCCGGCATCGAGGCGCGGGCGCCCGAACGCACGGAGACGAGCAAGGGATTCGACGCGTCGCCGAAGCTCTTGCCGGTCATCCGACCGACCTCGGCGAGCGCGGCTTCGACCTGCGCGCGCCTGCGNNGCGGATAGGTTTTCCCATTGTCGTAAAAATAGGCGCAGGCTTCCGTCGTGATCGTGAAGCCGGGGGGCANCGGCAGGCCGATGTTCGACATTTCGGCGAGATTGGCGCCCTTGCCGCCGAGCAAGTCTTTCATGCCCGCTTGACCTTCGGCCTTGCCGTCGCCGAACGCATAGACCCATTTCGTCATGGTGGCACCCTCGCTGCGACGGCCCCGAAAGCGCGCGCCGCGTGATCGCCCGATCTTTAGTCAATTTCTTCGATTTCCGCCGCAACTTAAATCAACTGCGGGGCCGTCGCGGAGTCCTGCGCGGCGCCGGCGGGGCCGTCGCGGAGTCCTGCGCGGCGCAAGCCTGCGGTGCGGCGGCGTGCGTCTGCGACGGCGCCAAGCGCGACGGCGGCTTGACAAGCTTCTCTTATGCGATGATTTTTCTTCTATAATGGAACTTTCGCTCGATCGTCTCGTTTCGGCCCGCCTGCGCGCGTTGCGCGCCGAGCGTGGCCTGTCGCTCGACGCCCTGGCCAAGGTTTCAGGCGTCAGCCGCGCGATGATTTCGCGGATCGAACGCGGCGAGGCGAGCCCGACGGCGGGATTGCTGGGCCGCCTATGCGCCGGCCTCGGCGCCGATCTCGGCTGGCTGTTCCAGCCGGAGTCCGAAACGCCGCAAGACGTCTCGCGCCGCGCCGATCAACAGATCTGGCGCGACCCCGCCTCCGGTTACCTCAGGCGGAACCTCACCCCGGCGGGGCGCGTTCGCCGACGCGCGTGATCGAAGTCGAGCTGCCCGCCGGCGCGAAAGTCGATTTCGACTCAGCCTTCGACGTGCGCCGCGTCGATCAGCATGTGGTGATGCTGGCGGGCGCGATCGAGCGCCGCGTCGGCGCCAAAGCTGGCGGCTTGAGCCCGGCGATTGCCTACATACGACGCTCGACGAGCCGTCCTCCTTCGCTAATCCGGGGCCGGACGTCGCGCGCTATCTCGTCATTCTCGCTTTCGCGGAGCCGACATGACTTTCGCAATCGAAACGCTCGACGCCGCGGCCGCGCGCGCGGCCGCGCCGGCTGGCGCAGGTGCTTCGCGCCTGCGTCGAAGCCGGCGCGTCGGTGAGCTTCATGCAGCCTCTCGCCAGCGCCGAGGCGGAGGCGTTNTTNCAAGGCGTCGCGGACGACGTCGCGTCGGGCGCCGCGATCCTGGCGGCGGCGCGGCGCGATGGAGAGCTCGTCGGCGCCGCGCAGGCGCGCCCCGCGCCCAATCAGCCGCATCGCTTCGACGTCGCCAAGATGCTGGTGCGCCCCGACGCGCGCGGACGGGGGATCGGCGCCGCGTTGCTTGCGCGGGTCGAGCGGGAGGCGCTGGCGCGCGGGCGCTGGCTCGGCGTGCTCGACACCGTGACCGGATCGGACGGCGACCGTCTCTACACGCGCTGCGGCTGGACGCGCGTCGGCGAGATTCCCGATTTCGCGCTGTGGCCCCAGGGCGGCCTGTGCCCGACGACCNNTTTTCTACAAGCGGCTGGAGCGCGAGGCGTGATCGTACGCGACGCGACCGAGGCCGATCTGCCGGCCATTCTCGCCATCCACAACGAGGCGATCCTGAACTCCCTGTCGATCTGGCAAAACGAGGCCGCNCCCTTGTCGAACCGCCAGGCCTGGTTCGCGGAGCGGCGCGCGAACGGCTTTCCGATTCTGGCGGCCGAGCTTGACGGCGCTTTGGCCGGATACGCAAGCTACGGCCCCTTCCGTGCCGGAGCCGGCTACGACGCGACGGTCGAGCACTCCATCTATGTGCGAAAGGATCTGCGCGGACGTGGCGCCGCGCGGGCGTTGATGGCGGCGCTGATCGATCACGCGCGGGCGGGCAAGCGTCACGTCATGGTGGCGGCGGTCGGCCTGCCTAACGACGCCTCCCTGGCGCTGCATCGCGGCCTTGGCTTTCGCGAGGCGGGCGTGTTGCGCGGCGTCGGCCTGAAAAACGGGAGGCGCCTCGATCTCGCGCTGTTGCAGTTGACGCTGGGCTGATCAGCGCGCGCGCATCATCTGCGAGAGAACTTTGGCGGTGTAGTCGACCATCGGAACGACGCGCGCATAGTTCAGCCGCGTCGGGCCGATGACGCCGAGGACGCCGACGATCTTGCCGGTCTTGTCGCGGAAGGGCGCGGCCACCGTCGCCGATCCCGACAGCGAAAACAGCTTGTTTTCGGAACCGATGAAAATGCGAACCCCCTCGCCCTTCTCGGCGCGGGCGAGAAGGTCGATGACGTCCTTCTTGGTTTCGAGATCCCCGAACAGGCGGCGCACGCGCTCAAGGTCCTCCAGCGCGTTGAGGTCTTCGAGAAGATGTTGCTGCCCGCGCACGATAAGCTGCGGACTTTCGCCCTTGGCGCCGGCCCAACTCGCAAGGCCTGTCTCGACGAGCCGAGCGGTCAGGCCGTCAAGCTCGCGCGAGGCGGAGTCGCGCGCCGCCTCGATCTCGGCGCGCAGCTCGGCGAGCGTGCGCCCGCGCACGCGCGCGTTGAGATAGTTCGACGCCTCCGCCAGAGCCGACAGCGGCAAGCCGGGCGGGGTCTCCACGACGCGGTTTTCGACAGCGCCGTCCTCCGACACCAGAACGGCGAGCGCGCGGCCGGGATCGAGCGCGACGAACTCGACCTGCTTGAGGCGCGCATTGTCTTTGTGGGTGGAGACGACGCCGGCCGATCGCGTCAGGCCAGATAGCATTTGCGAGGCTTCGACGAGCGCCTCCTCCAGCGTCGCGCCGCGCGCGGCGCGCAGCTCCGCCTCGATATGGGCGCGTTCGTGCTGCGCCAGATCGCCGATCTCCAGCATCGAATCGACGAAGAAGCGCAGGCCCTGCTCGGTCGGCAGGCGCCCTGCGCTGATATGGGGCGCGTAGACCAGCCCCAGCTCCTCCAGATCCTGCATGACGTTGCGCACCGAGGCCGCCGACAGCGCCATCGGCAGGATGCGCGAGAGATTGCGCGAACCCAGCGGCTCGCCGGTCGCCAGATAAGACTCGACGATGCGGCGGAAAATCTCCCGCGAGCGGGCGTTGAGCGCCGACAGCCCGCCGCTCGGGCCATCGCCGGCTTGAGGCGGCGGAACGATCATGCCGCAAAGATGGCGGCCCGACGCGGCGAAGGCAAGGCTGACGCAGCGGTCAGCCGGGCGCGTCGAGAACCGGAGCGCCCATCTTGAACCACGCCTTCGCGATTTGGCCGCCGCGAACCTCATAGATGGCGACGACCTCGACCGAGCCCCGTCCTTGGGGAAAGCTGCGCTCGACGCTCTCGTGATCGACGACGAGATCGCCGACCACGATGCGCGACAAGAGGCGGCCGAACAGATGCGGCTCTTTAAATCTCTCGACGTGGCGCGCGCGCANGCTCTCGACGCCCGACGCCAGCACCGTGTCGGGAAACGCATAGACTACGCAGTCNNCGGCCCACCAGCGCAGGAAATCGTCGATGTCCTTGCGATTGTAGGCCTCCAACTGCATCCTGACAGGATGCGCGATCGCCTCGCCGCCTTGCGACGTCACGCCCGTCTTACCCCTTGACGCATTCGGTCCGCCGACGTTCGGCGCGGCGGCCGTCGTCGTCAAGCAAGGCGGCTCGTCAGAAACGGCTCCATCGGCTAGAACCCGCCGCATGATCCGCGCCCCCGCCCCGCTCCGCCCCGCAAGCCCGCCGCCGCCGCGGCGCGCGCGCGTGGCAAAGGATGCTGTCGGGGCGACGGCTCGATTTGCTCGACCCCTCGCCCCTCGACGTCGAGATCGAGGATATCGCGCACGGCCTCGCCCGCGTCGCGCGCTGGAACGGGCAGACCACGGGGCCGCAAATCTTTTCGGTCGCGCAGCACTCGCTTCTGGTCGAGACGCTGGCGGCGCGCCTCGTGGCGGGGATGTCGCGCGCCGAGCGGCTGACGATGCTGCTGCACGATGCGCCCGAATATGTCGTGGGCGATCTGATTTCGCCCTTCAAGGCGGTGCTGGGCGGCGATTATCGCGACGTCGAGGCGCGGCTGCTCGGCGCCATTCATCTGCGTTTCTCTTTGCCGGCGAAGACCCCGACGCGGCTCAAGACGCTGTGCAAGAGCGCCGACCGCGTCGCCGCCTGGCTGGAGGCGACGCACGTCGCAGGCTTCTCCTGCGACGAGGCGGACATGATTTTCGGTCGGCCNCGATTGCGATTTGTCGGGGCTGGACGGACATTTCGCGGCGATGTCCGCGGACGACGCCAAAGCGGCGTTTCTGGCGCGCTTTCGCGCCCTCGATCATTGAAGGGCCATGCCGTGGCGCGCATTTACGTCTGCTCTCTGGCGAAACTCGACGAAACCGTCGCGGCGAGCGGCGCCGACCATGTGATGAGCGTGATCAGCGTCGGAACGCCGGTCGCGCGGCCCGCCGGCGTCGCCGCCGCGCGGCATGCGTTCATCGGCGTGTCCGACATCGTCGCGCCGCATGAGGGCGCGGTTTTGCCGCAGGAAGAGCATATCGCGCAGGCGCTCGCCTTCGCGCGCGGCTGGGATCGCTCCCGCGCGATGGTGATCCATTGCTACGCGGGCGTGTCGCGCTCGACCGCCAGCGCCTTCATCGCCGCCTGCGCGCTGCGCCCCGATCTCGACGAGNNCCTGCTGGCGCAGGTCATCCGGCTGCGTTCGCCGACGGCCACGCCAAATCCACGCTTCGTCGCGCTCGCCGACGCGATGCTTGCNCGCCGCGGCCGGATGATCGAGGCGATCGCGGCGATCGGGCGCGGCGTCGACTGTTTCGAGGGCGCGCCGTTCCATCTCGATCTCGGGCCGGGCGGGCCATGACCGGATCGGCCAACAGCTTGACAAGCGGATCGGCCAAAAGCGCGACCGGCGGAGCGGCCAAAAGCGCGACGTCCATGAAGGGGCGCGCCATCGCCGGACGCTCGGGCGAAACAGGCGCTTTGTTGCCGGTCGAGCTTGGCCTGACCGCCGCCATCGTCGCCGTNGAACGGGGGCGGCCGCTGATCCTCACCGCGCGCGGCGAGGAGGCCGACGGCTTGGCGGCCCTGCCCTCCGGCCCGTTCGATCCGGTGACGCATCGCACGCTCGAAATCGGCCTGCGGGCCTGGGTCGCGGAACAGACCGGCGCGCCGATCGGCTATGTCGAGCAGCTTTACACCTTCGGCGACCGCGGCCGGCATGCGCAGGCGGGCGACGTCGCGCCGCATATCGTGTCGGTCGGTTATCTGGCGCTGACCCGGGTCGCGCCGCGAATCGAGGCGATCTCCGGCTTTCGCGACTGGCATGAGTTCTTTCCTTGGGAGGACTGGCGCGGNGGGCGGCCGGCGCTGATCGACGCGGAGATTCTGCCGCGGCTCGAACGGTGGGCGGCCGCGACGCCCGGCCGCGCCGAGCGGGTCGGGCTGCTGTTCGGGCTGGCCGGCGCGACGCGCGACGAAGAGCGCACGCTGGAGCGCTACGAACTGCTCTACGAAGCGGGGCTGGTTGAGGAGGCCTGGCGCGACGGGCGCGCGCCGACGCGCCCGACGCCGTCCCTGGGGGCGGCGATGCGGCACGACCATCGCCGCATTCTCGCGACGGCGATGGGGCGGCTGCGCGCGAAGCTGAAATATCGCCCCGTGGTGTTCGANGCGATGGCGCCGAGCTTCACTCTGACGGCGCTGCAAAGCACGGTCGAGGCGATCTCCGGACGGCGCATCCACAAGCAGAATTTCCGGCGTCTGGTCGAATCGACCGATCTGGTCGAGCCCACAGGCGACGTCGCGCATCAGACAGGCGGGCGGCCCGCGGCGTTGTATCGCTTCCGCCGGGAAGTGGTGGCGGAACGACCGGCGCCGGGATTGCGCGTATGATCGGCGCGCCGCCGCGAGGCGGCGCCTGCCGGAGATTTCGCGATGCGTCCTGTCTTTCGCGCCGCTCTTTCGCCGCGGCTCTTCTATCCGTCGTCGCGACGACGGAAGCGACGGCGGAGGGGCGCTACGCCAATGCGCGCTTCGGCTACGCGATCTGCGTGCCGGGCGGCCTCGTCGGCCAAAGCGAGGCCGAGAATGGCGACGGCCAGCGCTTCGTCTCGCGGGACGGCGCCGGCTCGCCGTCTATGGGTCCTTCAACGCGCTCGACGAGACGCTGGCGGCGCGCCGCGCGGCGATCGTGACGCGGCTCGGGCCAGCGGCCTATCGCGCCGGCGGGCGCGACTGGTTCGTCGTCTCGGGGCGGGCGGCCGATCGCGTCTACTATGTGCGCGCGACATTGCGCGGCGACGTCTTCACGACGATGGAGCTGACCTATCCGGCCGCCGCCGCGCCGCGCTGGGACGCGGTCGCGGCGCGCCTGTCGCGCTGCTTTTCGCCACGCTGAGCGCGCGTCAGGCGCGCTCGTCTGCCTCGCCCGCGCCCTTGGGGACGTCGCGCGTCAGCACGAGGCTCGCGACCACGCCGGCGACAAGCAGGCCGAGGGTGACGCTCAGAGACAGCAAGGGCGGGACCTTGCCGAGTCCGAGCATGTCGGCGACCAGAATCTTGCCGCCGATGAACACCAGCACCGCCGCCAAAGCGTATTTGAGGTAGGCGAAGCGCTCGGTCATCGCGGACAGCGCGAAATAAAGCGCGCGCAGGCCAAGAATGGCGAAGATGTTCGAGGTGTAGACGATGAAGGGGTCGGTGGTGATGGCCAGCACCGCCGGCACCGAGTCGATGGCGAAGACGAGGTCGGCGAGCTCGATCATCACCAGCGCGAGAAACAGCGGCGTGGCGTGGCGCACGCGCCGGCCGTTCTTCTCCAGCGTCACGAAAAAGCGCTCGCCGTGCAGCCCCTCGGTGACGTTGAAACGCCGACGCAGCATCTTCAGGACCGGATTGGCCGAGAGATCGTGACCGCTCGCGGAGCCCGGCATGGCCATCTTCACGCCGGTGACGACGAGCAGCACGGCGAAGCCGTAGAGCACCCAATGAAATTGCATGACGATGGCCGTGCCCGCGCCGATCAGCAGCGCGCGCAGCACGATGACGCCGAGAATGCCGTAAACCAGAACGCGATGCTGATAGGCGCGCGGCACGCCGAAATAGGCGAAGATCGTCGCGATCACGAAAATATTGTCGAGCGCCAGCGTCTTCTCCAGCGCGAAGCCGGTGAGATAGTCGACGCCGGCCTTGGAGCCGTAGACGCTCCAGACATAGCCGCCGAAGGCGACGCCGGCGGCGATGTAGAAGGCCGACAGCGCAAGGCTGCGGCCGACGCCGATCTCCTTCGAACCGCGATTGAGCACGCCGAGATCGAAGACGAGCAAGGTCAGGACGAGCGCGCCGAACGCGCCCCAGAGCCAGAGCGGCTTGCCGAGCCAATCGGCGAAGAGAAAAGAAAACTCCATGACGAACCTGCGGTCGGCGGCGATGCGGGTGGTCCGACATCACGACGCCGCCGACGGGCTGTCGCCAGAGGGGCCCGGACCGCGGGACACCCTTCATGTGCCGCGCCCGCGGCGATCGCGCAAGCGGCGGGCGCGCTACATCAGCGTTCAGAATCTCAAAAATCGCGACCGCGCCCGCCGGCTGGGCGCGGCGCGGTCGAAGACATGAAGAAAGGGCGCGGCGACGGGGCGCGCGCGTGAGCGTTTCGGTCAGCCGATCAGCGTCATCGGATCGACATAGGCCATGCCGTGCGCCTCGGCGACGGGCTGGCAGGTGACCTTGCCCTCGGCGACGTTAAGGCCGGCGCGCAGATGCACGTCGTCCTTCAACGCCTTCTTCCAGCCCTTGTCGGCGAGCGCCAGCGCGCCGTTGAGCGTGGCGTTGTTGAGCGCGAAGGTCGAGGTGCGCGCCACCGCGCCCGGCATGTTGGCGACGCAATAATGCACGACGCCGTCGACAACATAGGTCGGGTCGGCGTGGGTGGTCGCCTTCGAGGTCTCGGCGCAGCCGCCCTGATCGATGGCGACGTCGACGATCACGGAGCCCTGCTTCATGGTCTTGAGCATCGGGCGGGTGATCAGCTTGGGCGCGGCCGCGCCGGGGATCAGCACGGTGCCGATGACGAGATCGGCGCGCTTGACGAGATCGGCGATGACGGCGTGGGTCGAGTAGACGGTGCTCACCGCCGGGCCGAACTGGAGCGCCAGGCGGCGCAGCGCCTCGGGGTTGCGGTCGACCACCGTCACCTTCGCGCCCATGCCGAGCGCGATGGTGGCGGCGTGGGTGCCCGAGACGCCGCCGCCGAGAATGACCACCTCAGCCGCTGGAACGCCGGGAACGCCGCCCAGCAGCACGCCGCGGCCGCCAGCGGCCTTCTCCAGCGCATGGGCGCCGACCTGCGGGGCGAGACGGCCGGCGACTTCCGACATCGGCGTCAGCATCGGCAGGCCGCCGGTGGGGCTCGTCACCGTCTCATAGGCGACGCAGATCGCGCCGGACTTCACCAGATCCTGGGTCTGGGGAGNATCGGGGGCGAGGTGGAGGTAGGTGTAAAGAATCTGGCCGGGGCGCAGCATGGCGCGCTCGACCGCCTGCGGCTCCTTGACCTTCACGACCATGTCGGCGCGCGCGAAAATCTCCTTCGCCGTGTCGACCAGGCTTGCGCCGGCGGCCTCGTATTCGGCGTCCGGCAGGCCGGAGCCCGCGCCCGCGCCCTTCTCGACGATCACCTGATGGCCGTGACGGACCAGCCNGGCGACGGAGGACGGGGTCAACCCGACGCGATATTCGTGAACCTTGATCTCTTTCGGCACGCCGACCAGCATGGCTTCCTCCCTGCGACATTTCCCATCGCAGCGCCGTTCTCAGCGGCGCGCTTTGGGAATAATCTGCGACTCCGCGCGAAATTGTTCGCGAAATTGGGCCGTGGACGCGCAAGACTCTGCGACGTTCGCCGCGCCGGAGGGCGGAAATGCCGCAAAATCTGCGAATGGCCGACCTCGACGACCGAGACCGTGCGATTCTGCGGGCGTTGCAGCGCGAGGGGCGGCTCACCAACGCGGACCTCGCGGAGCGCGTGAATCTTTCCGCCTCGGCCTGTCTGCGGCGGGTGAAAATTCTGGAGGACGAGGGCTTTATCGAGGGCTATGCGGCGCTGCTCGATCCGGTGCGGGCGGAGCTGCCGTCGGTCGCCTTCGTGATGATCACGCTCGACCAGCAAGGGCGCTCTGCGCTCGAATCCTTCGAGCGGGCGGTGACGCGGCATCCCGAGATTCTGGAGTGCTATTTGCTGGCGGGCACGGCCGACTATCTGGTGCGCGTCGCCTTCCGCGACGCGGCGCATTTCGAGCGCCTGCACAGCGAGGCGCTGACGCAGCTGCCGGGCGTCACGCGCGTGCAGTCGATCATGACGCTGCGAACCGTGAAGAAGACGACGGCGCTGCCGGTGTGAGGAATCTTGACCGTCTACTCGTCAAGATGAATGCGCCACATCCCTTGATAACCATCCTGAACCCAGAAGCCATCGAGATGGTCGCCATCGGGAAATCTATGCAATGTCGCCTTACCGCCATTCTCCGTGCAATTGAGTTCAAAATGCCCATGACCAACGTCACGCCCTTTATAGAGGCAATGACATCCATTTTCTTCATACGAAATTATAATCTCATCTCCGTCTAGACGAACCTCGCATGGCCAGCCAAAATCAGCCCCGTCTCCATAGCAACTATCAATCGAGCCATGCTTGCAAATCATGACTTTCTCCAAACTGTTTCATACTAACGCAGTATATTCTATGGAATTTGTCAGTTATTTTTCGCGATCCGCCAGCTGAAACCCCCCNNAGTAGGGATCGCGATCGTCGACCACGATGGTGTTGAAGCCGGTCACGCGCGCCCAGCCTTCGATCGTCGGAATGATCGCGTCCTTGTCCCCGACCTTGGCCGCGCCGGCGACCGCGCCCTTGAAGATCGAGCCGATGATCGACTCGTGGGCGATGCTCTCGCCCTGCTTGAGCCGCCCGGTCGCGACGAGATGGGCGAGGCGGGCCGAGGTGCCGGTGCCGCAGGGCGAGCGGTCGATCGCCTTGTCGCCGTAAAACACCGCGTTGCGATGGGTGCCTTGCGCCGTCTTGGGGCGTCNCGTCCACAGCACATGCGTGAGCTTGTTCAGCGCGGGATTGGCAGGGTGGACGATGTTGTGGCGGGCGTTGAAATCGGCGCGCAGCCGCGGGCTCCAGCGCAGAATGTCGGAGGGTTCGACGTCGTCGAGATCGCTCCAGTTCTTCTGCGGCTCGACGATGGCGTAAANATTTCCGCCGAAGGCGACGTCGACCTTGAGGTCGCCGAGCCCTTCGACCGTCACCTCGTAGCCCTGCCCGAGCAGAAAACTCGGCACGTTGGTGAGCGTGACGCTTTCGACGAACGGCCCATTTTGGACATAACGCGCCTCGACCAGGCCCGCCGGCGTGTCGAGCCTGAGCAGGCCCGGCGTGCGGGGCTGGATGAGGCCGTTTTCGAGCGCGATGGTGACCGTGCCGATGGTTCCGTGGCCGCACATCGGCAGGCAGCCCGAGGTCTCGATGAAGAGGATGCCGACGTCGCAATCGGGCCGGGTCGGCGGATAGAGAATCGCGCCCGACATCATGTCGTGGCCGCGCGGCTCGAACATCAGGGCGGTGCGGATCANATCGTGTTTTGCGAGAAAATCCTGACGACGCTCGAACATGGTCGCGCCGGAGAGCTNGGGAATCGAGCCGCCGGCGACCACCCGCACGGGATTGCCGCAGGTGTGGCCGTCGATGCACATGAAGGTGTGGCGCGGCATGGATCAAAACTCCCGTCTCGCGGTTTGCGCGCGAGTATTTTATACAATCGCGGTCTGTCAACGGGATCGCCCGCATGTCGCCCGCCCGCCCCGCCTCCGTTCAGCCCCGCACCGCCAGCGCCGCGGCGGCCGAGCTGCGCCGGCGCATCCTCGCCGGGGTCTATGAGGGCGGGACGCAGCTCAAGCAGGACGCGCTCGCCGCCGATCTCGGGGTGTCGCGCATCCCGGTGCGCGAGGCGCTGGTGCAGCTCGAAGCCGAGGGCTGNGTGCGCATCGAGCCGCATCGCGGCGCGAGCGTCGTCGCCATCGACCCGGCGGCGGCGCTGGAGCTTTACGACATCCGCGCCTTGATCGAGCCGGANGCGATGCGCCTGTCGACGCCGCACCTCACGGCGGCGGACTTCGCGGAGATCGACGCGCTGCTCGCCGAATTCGACGCGCAGGCGCGCGATCCTCGGGCGTGGGGCGCGTTGAACACCGCCTTTCATCTGGCGCTCTACGTGCGCGCGGGCCGGCCCAAAATGCTGGCGCTGGCCGCCGGCCTGCTGCGCGACTGCGACCGCACGACGCGATTGCAGCTCACCCGCGCCGACGCCGCGCTGGCGCGGGCGCGGCGCGAGCATCGCAAGCTCGCTGCGCTGGCGCGGGCGGGCGACGGCGAGGGCGCGGCGGCGCTGATCCGGGCGCATATCCTGCATGTGCGCGACGCGTTGGCGCGCATTCTGACGCGTTGAGGCGAATTTCGTCGCCTGACATCCCGTCATTTCCGTAAGATGCGAACGCTCCTGGCGGAGCCGCCCGGCCTGTCGTCCCGAAAGCGGTTGAATGGAAACCCTCGTTCTTTTGGTCATTCTCTTTCTTCTGTTCCTGATCTGGGCGATCGCCTGGCCGCATGTGAGGCTGACACGGCAGGCGGCGCGGTTGAGCGCGCTGGAGCGCCGCCTCGCGGTCGCGGAACAGGCGCTGACGGTCGCGCTGGAGGCGGCGGCGCAGCCGGTCGCGGCCTCGCAGACCGCCGACGCCGCGCCGGCCGAAACGCCGTCGCAGGCGGCGACGCGCGAGGCGACGCGGACAGCCGAGGCCGAACCGGCGGAGCGGACGCAGGAGCGGGCCGCGACGGCGGCGGACCCGGTTGCCGAAGCGACGGCCGAGGCTGCTTCGGACGCCGCTTCCAACGCCGGCGCCGGGCCCGGCGACTGGCGGACGCATTGGCCAGGCGGCGAGGGCGCGCGCGAAAGCACGCCGCGCCCAGACTTCGCGGCGCGGCCAGACTTCGCGGCGCGGCCAGACTTTGCGGCGCGGCCTGACCTCGCGGCGCGACCGACCGTCGCGAGCGGACAAAGCCTTGAGGAGCGGCTCGGCGCCAAATGGAGCGTGCTGGTGGGCGGCGCGGCGCTCGCCATCGGCGCGCTNTTGTTGGTGCGTTACACCATCGAGGCGGGCCTGCTCGGCCCCGCCGCGCGCGTCGTCTGCGGGCTGCTGCTCGGCGCGGGGCTGATCGCGGCGGGCGAGCGGACGCGCCGAGGCGAGACGCCCGAGCTCGGGCGCGTTTCGATCCCCGCGACGTTGACGGCGGCGGGCGCGGCGGCGGTGTTCGCGGCGATCTACGCCGCCCATGCGCTTTATGGTTTCATCGACCCGGCGACGGCTTTCCTGCTGCTGGGCGCGACCGGCGTCGCGACGATGGCGGCGGCGACGCTGCACGGCACGATGCTGGCGGGGCTCGGCCTCGTCGACTCCTTCGTGACGCCGATCCTCGTCGATTCCCGCTCGCCCGCGCCCTGGCCGCTGGTCGTCTATCTGCTCATCGTCACGGCGGCGGCCTATGGCGTGGCGTCGACGCGACGCTGGTTCGCGCTCGCGCTCGCGACGCTCGCCGGCGCGACCTTGTGGCAGACGGCGCTGGCGCTCGGCGGCGCGTTCGACTTCCAAATCCCGGCGCTGGCGCATGGGCTGATCCAGACCGCGCTGGCGCTGGCGGTGTTCGCGCGACCGCACGCCGGCGCCGCGACGGGGCCGCGCGCGGCGCTCTCGGCCTGGCTCGCGCCGCTCGCCATCGCGGCGGCGACGCTGCTCATCGTGCTCGTCGTCGAGCCGGGCGAGGCGATGACGGCGCGGGTCGCGGGCGGCGTCTTGCTGACGGCTCTGCTCGCGGCGGGCGGCGCGTCGGCTGCGGCGGCGGCGCCGTTGAGCCTCGCGGCGGGGCTGTTCGCCGTCGCCATCGCGGCGCTGTGGCCGTCGGCCTTGAGCGACGACGGGTTGCCGCCCTGGCGCTTCCTGCTGACGCCCCCGGTCGAGCCGGGGGCGTTCACGACCTTCGCGATCCTCGCCGGGGCGGTCGCCGCGCTGATCCCCTTCGCGCGGATGCGGCGCGGGGACATTCCCGCCCTGCCCTGCGCGATTTACGGCGCGGCGGGCGCGGCGGCGCCGATCCTGCTCATGGCCGTCGCCTATTCGCGGATGACCGGCCTCGACGTCTCCGGCCCCTTCGCGATGGCGGCGGGCGCGCTGGGGCTCGCCTTCACGCTGATCGCAGCCGTGTTCCGGGCAGAGGCGGAAACCCGCTTCGAGGCGCGGCAAGGGCTCGGCTTCGCCGCGCTCGGCGCGCTCGCGGCGCTGGCCATCGGCCTGTCGGCGGCGCTGAGCGGGGGCTCGCTCACCGTCGCCTGGGGCTTGAGCGCGCTCGCGGCGGCATGGTTGGCCGTGCGCCTCGACGTCGCGGCGTTGCGCTGGGGCGTCGCGGCGATGGGCGCGCTGGTGGCGGGTCGGCTCATCCACGAGCCGCGCGTGCTGCACGACCTCTCCCCGACGCCGATCTTCAACTGGCTGCTGATCGGCTATGGCGCGCCGGCGCTCGCCTTCGCCGGGGCGGCGCGGCTGATGCGGGGACGCGAGGACGTGCCGTTGCAGGTCGCGCGCGGGCTCGCCATCGCGCTGACGGGCTTTCTGGTTTTTCTGCAAATCCGCCACGCGATGAACGGCGGCGACATCTATGCGCGCCGGCATGGGCTGGTCGAGGTCGGGATGCAAACCTTCAGCGCCACGATGTTCGCCATCGTGCTGACCCAGATCGGCGGCGCGCGGCCGCCGACGGTCTATCGCGTCGCGACGGCGATCGCGGGCGCGGCGGCGGCGGCGCTGGCGGCGGTCGGGCTGCTGATCGTCGACAATCCGTATTTGTCGCGGGAGATGCTGAGCCGCGACGGCTTCGTCAACGAGCTGATCCCCGGCTATCTGCTGCCGGCGGCAGGCGCGACGGCGCTGGCGATCGTGGCGCGGCCGTTCTCGGAGTTGAAGGCGCGGATCGCGGCGGGCGCGGCGCTGACGCTGCTGTTCGCCTTCGTCACGCTGGAGACGCGGGCGCAGTTCCACGAGCGCGCGCTCGACCATGCGCTTGGCGTCACTCAGCCCGAATCGCTGACGCTGTCGGCGGTCTGGCTGGCGCTCGGCCTCGCGATGCTCGCCTATGGCGTGGCGCGGCGGTCGAAAGAAGCGCGACTCGGCTCGGCGATCCTCGTCGTGCTGGCGACGGCGAAGGTGTTTCTGATCGACTTGGCGGGTCTGACCGGGGCGTGGCGGGCCTTCTCCTTCATCGGGCTCGGTCTGACGCTGATCGGCATCGGCGCGGTGTATCAACGCATCCTGTTCCCGAAGCAACCGGAGGGCGAGGCTGACGAGCGGGCCGGCGACGGGTTATGATGCCCGCGACCAAGGAGACGAGATGAGCGCACGCGCGGAGACCCCCGTCGGGGCATGACGTTCGAGGCGGCGATGGCGGAACTCGAAGCCATCGTCGGCAAGCTGGAGAAAGGCGACGTCAAGCTGGAGGACTCGATCGCGCTTTACGAGCGCGGCGCGGCGCTGAAGGCGCGCTGCGAGAGCCTGCTGAAGGAGGCCGAGGCGCGCATCGAGCGCATTCGGTTGTCGGCCGACGGCAAGCCGACGGGCGTCGCGCCGCTCGACGCGTGACGCCGGCGGCGCAGGACGAGGGGCGCAAGCAGCCCTGAGGAGGCGAGATGAGCGAGCTGTCGAACGGCGTCGAACAGGTGATCGTCGCGCGCACGAGCGACATCGGCGGGCTTTCGGTGCGCCGCGCGCTGCCTGTGGCGGGGCGGCGGATGGTCGGGCCGTTCATCTTTCTCGACGAAATGGGGCCGGCGGTCTTCGCGCCGGGCGAAGGGCTCGACGTGCGCCCGCATCCCCATATCGGATTGTCGACCGTCACCTATCTGTTCGACGGGGCGATCGCGCATCGCGATTCGACCGGCACGACGCAGATCGTGCGGCCGGGCGCGCTCAACATCATGACGGCGGGACGCGGCGTCGTGCATTCCGAGCGCTCGCCGGCCGAAGAACGGGGCGGCGGCGGCCGACTGCACGGGGCGCAATTATGGATGGCGCTGCGCGCCGTCGAGGAATGCGCGCCGGGGTTCCTGCATTTTCCGGTNCGGGCGCTGCCGCGCGTCGTGGCGGAGGGCAAGCGCGTGCGCCTCGTGCTGGGCGAGGCCTATGGCGAGGCCTCGCCGGTCGAGACGCCGACGGACTGCGTTTTCGCGGAAATCTCGATGGCGCCGGGCGCGACGCTGCCGGTCGATCCGGATTGGGACGAGCGGGCGCTTTATGTCGTCTCGGGCGAGATCGACGTCGCCGGCGTCACCTTCGGCGCGGGCAAGCTGCTGGCGCTGGCGCCCGGCGACCGGATCAGCGCGCTGGCCTTGTCCAACGCCCGCCTGCTGCTGATCGGCGGGCCGGCGATGGATGGGCCGCGCCACATCTGGTGGAATTTCGTGTCGTCCTCGAAAGAGCGCATCGAAGCCGCCAAAGCCGACTGGCGCGCCGGCAAGATGGCGCTGCCGGAGGGCGAAAGCGAGTTCATTCCCGCGCCGGAGGGGTGAGGCTTATTCAGCCGCCTGAGAGCGCTCGCTTGCCGAGTTGAAGGCATAGGTCTTCCACGTCGGCTCGTATGAGGCGTCAGCTTGGTTTCNCCAATAAGTCCATCCGATACGCGAACCACGCGCAAACATTTCGAGATAGGGGCCGGCGGAACACGCTTCGATGATGCGATATTGTTCATCGGGTTTGCGGCTGTGCTCCTGTTTGCGGCTCGCCATATAATTTACCTGGCTTCGACCAGGAGCGAGCGTTCGCGCATTCTTTCCGCGCACGCCGAAGAGCAAGATCTCTGTGACATTGCGAAAGTAGAAGCCGACGCCACGCCCGTCGGATCCGCCATCTTTACGCACCTTGTGCCAAATCAAATTCGATTTGTAATGAAAGCCCCAAGCCTCCATCACGCGTAGCCCGTCGGGAAGCAGCGCGTTTGGAACCCACAAGTAGAGATGTGACGTCATCGCAGCCACGCTGGCCACGGGCAAAGCGGCGATTTCATCCGTGCTCAACGTCGAGTATCGGCTCAAGCGTCGATGCTCGGNGGCAACTTTGCCCGTGCGGTTCATGAACCGCCAAGGCGGGTCCGCCAAGATAGCGCCGAACGCCGTCCCGCGAGCGCGCGCTGAAGGCTCTGTGCGGTTTCACTCGCTCGGTCGATCATCCAAATAGGCCTCAGGCTTCATGGCGAAAACGACGACGGGGCAGCCGCCCGCGCCTCCGCCTAGGATACGTGGATAGAGCTTGTCCGCATGAGTCGTGGACGTGCCATAGGTTTCTCTCTGCTTACCGAAAATCAGGTAATTCTCCTTCATCCATTTTTGCAGCGCGGTTGAGCGCGTAACAATCACCCCAACATCGATCACGGCGAGATCGAAAAGAAGTCGGAAGTTGTTCAGATCGCGATCATAGAATGGATCTTTATTGTTCCACTCGACTTCGAGAGCAACCTTATTTTTGTAACAATCAACCTCATGAGTGGGCGTCGCACGTCGTGTTTCGTCAACGACGACTTCGGTCTTGAATTGCTTTTCCACCCACCCGTAGCGATACAAGCCGGAATCGAGAATTCCTGCCATCTCGCTCTTGTTTCCCTTGCCCTTCTTCGTGATGTCGCTCCAACGCANATTGAAAGATGAAAGCACATCGCACACTTCGCGCCATTCTTGAGGATGGACCGCGGTGAGCACAGCCAACGCATTGCGCCAATCCAGGACGTCGAATTTGCTCCTGATCTTGGCGGGCATCGAATCGAGGATCGTCATAGGGAACCGTAAAGGTCGCAGGCTCCAGCGCCCACCCTTCAATCCTGATCCTTCGTCACTTCTCCCAGGCCTGATCGACGAAGAACTGCACGGCGTAGCGGCGGGCGCGGTCGCGGGCGTTGATGTCGGCGCCCATTTTGGCCGCGCCGACCTCGACCAGCACGACGACCTTGCCCTTGTCGGGCAAATCATAGGTCAGCGTGGTGACGCGCGCGCAATCCTGCGGCTTGGCGAAGTCGTATTTGGCGACCTCCACGCCCGCGACGGAGATGCGCGCGAAGCGATAGGCCTCGGAGCCGCCGGTGGAGAAAATTTGTCGCCGCACTGCCATCGCCTGTCCTTGGCGACCATCACGTCGACGGTGTTGCGCCAGGTTCCCGGCGGCGGCGCGGCGGTCGGAGCGGGAGCCGCGGCCGGTTTGGCGCGCGGCGGCGCGTTATCCTGCGTCAGTTCGCCGTTGTTGTGATCGACGAACATGCCGTAGGTCCACACCCGGTTGCGGTCGCGCCCCAGCACCTTGGCGCCCATCCGCGCGCCGCCGACCTCGACGGCGACGACCGCCTCGCCGCCGTCGGGCAGATCGACGACATCCTCCAACACTTTCGTGCAGTCGGCCGGCTTGGCGAAATCGAATTCGCCGATCAGCCGGTCGCCAAGATAGACTTTTGCGACCTGGTAACGTTGCGCCCCGCCGGTCGAAAGAAGCTGTCGCCGCATTGCCAACGCCGATCCGGGGTGACCTGAACGCGCACGGTGTTTTCGAAGGCCGCGGCCGATCCGGTGGCGAGCAGTCCGGCGAGGACCGCAAATATGGCGGGGAAACGATTGGCGGGGCGCATCGGGGCTCCCTCTCGTGACCTCGTGATCCTAGAAGATCGCCATGTTCACGCCATGTTCCAGGTCAAGGAGAGGTCCGACATGGCGCCATCGACGGGCGACCACGACGTTCTGACGAGGTCGGCGGGGGCGCGGACGCGCGGGCGCGCATTGCCACCCCATCCGGCGCGCATTAGATGGTTCGGCGGAGCGCCGCCTCCCGCCCGCGCGCCTCCGGAGGAATGAAATCTTGGCCCCTTCGACCCCTCTGCTCGACATGGTCCTGTCGCCGGCCGATCTGCGTCGATTTGAGGAAGGGCAGCTTCGCCAGCTCGCCGACGAGTTGCGCGCCGAGACGATCTCGGCGGTCTCGGTGACAGGCGGGCATCTGGGCGCCGGGCTCGGCGTCGTCGAGTTGACGGTGGCGCTGCATTACGTCTTCGACACGCCGAACGACCGCATCATCTGGGACGTCGGCCATCAGGCCTATCCGCACAAGATTCTCACCGGTCGGCGCGACCGCATCCGCACGCTGCGCCAGGGCGAGGGGTTGTCGGGCTTCACCAAGCGCAAGGAGAGNCCCTACGACGCCTTCGGCGCCGGGCACTCCTCCACCTCGATCTCCGCCGGCCTCGGCATGGCGGTGGCGCGCGACCTGTCGGGCGGCAAGAACAATGTCGTCGCGGTGATCGGCGACGGCTCGATGTCGGCCGGCATGGCCTATGAGGCGATGAACAATGCGGGCGCGATGCATTCGCGTCTTGTCGTCATCCTGAATGACAACGATATGTCGATCGCCCCGCCGACCGGGGCGATGTCGGCCTATCTGGCGCGGCTGGGCTCCGGGCGCACCTACATGAAGCTGCGCGACTACGGCAAGCAGCTCGCCCGCCATCTGCCCAAGCGGCTCGATCAGGCGATTTCGCGCGCCGTCGAACATGCGCGCGGCTACGTCACCGGCGGCACGCTGTTCGAGGAGCTGGGCTTCTATTACGTCGGCCCGATCGATGGGCATAATCTCGACCATCTGCTGCCGGTGCTCAAGAACGTGCGCGACATGCAGACCGGGCCGGTGATGGTCCATGTCGTCACGAANAAGGGCAAAGGCTACCCGCCGGCGGAGGCCGCCTCCGACAAATATCACGGCGTCAACGCTTTCGACGTGATCACCGGAGCGCAGGCCAAGCCGAAGGCGAACGCGCCGTCCTATACGCGCGTGTTCGGCGAAACGCTGATCAAGCAGGCGGAGAGCGACGACAAGATCGTCGCGATCACCGCGGCGATGCCGAACGGCACCGGGCTCGATCTGTTCGGGCAGGCGTTTCCGACGCGCTGCTTCGACGTCGGCATCGCCGAGCAACATGCCGTGACCTTCGCCGCGGGGCTCGCCTGCGAGGGTTACAAGCCGTTTTGCGCGATCTACTCGACCTTCCTGCAGCGCGGCTATGATCGNCTCGTGCATGACGTCGCGATCCAGAATCTGCCCGTGCGTTTCGCCATCGACCGCGCAGGGCTCGTCGGCGCTGACGGCTCAACGCATGCGGGTTCGTTCGATCTCGCTTACCTGTGCTGCCTGCCCAACATGGTGGTGATGGCGGCCGCCGACGAGGCGGAGCTGGTGCATATGGTGGCGACCGCCGCCGCCCATGACGCGGGGCCGATCGCGCTGCGCTATCCGCGCGGCGAGGGCGTCGGCGTCGAAATGCCGGAGCGCGGCGAGGTCTTGGAGATCGGCAAGGGGCGCATGCTGGCGGAGGGCTCGCGCGTGGCGATCCTGTCGCTCGGCACCCGGCTCGCCGAGGCGCTGAAAGCGGCCGAAGAGCTGAAGGCGAAGGGGCTTTCGACGAGCGTCGCCGACGCGCGTTTCGCCAAGCCGCTCGACGTCGACCTGCTGCGCCGTTTGGCGACGACGCATGACGTGCTGATCACCGTCGAGGAAGGATCGGTCGGCGGCTTCGGCGCGATGGCGCTGCATCGCCTCGCCGCCGAGGGGCTGCTCGACAAGGGCCTGCGGGTGCGCACGATGACGCTGCCCGACGTCTATCAGGATCAGGACAAGCCCGAGCGTCTCTATGCGGCGGCGGGTCTCGACGCCGCCGGGATCGTCAAGACCGCGTTGCAGGCGCTGGGCGCGACAGCGGCGCAAACCGCCATCGCGTAAGGCTCGCCGCCGACGCTCAACGACGCACGCCGCGCGGCTTGCTGCGCCATACGTCCATCAGCGCGTCGAGCTTCGCGCCGAGGGAGGCGCGTTCGTCGGCCACGGCGTCGAGGAACAAAGACAGGCGTTGCGACTTCCAGACGGCNNGCATGGTCAGCGCCGCCGCGGGCAGGAACACCGAGAAGAAGATGCCGACGCGTTCAAGCGTCGACATGTCGGCATGGTTGAACAGGTTCATGCCGAGAAAGCCGGTGGTGATGTTGCCGATCAGGCTGAACAGCGTCACCACGGTCAGGCGCAGAATGGTCACCGCCTGCCGGCGCAGCATGTCGGTTTCGAGATATTCGCTCATGTCGTGAATTTCGCCGCGCAGCCNCGCGAACACCTTTTCTGTGCCCAAATGCTGGTTCATCATCTTGAACAGATCGCGGGCGAGCGCCTGATCGGAGACGTCGGTGAAATAATAGCGCTGCGCGAAGCGCAGAAACACCTCCTGATTCAGCCGCACGTCGCGGCGGAACAGCCGCACCGCGGCGGGGTCGTGAATGTTGAGGCGGCTCATCGCGTTGACGAGCCGGTCGGAGATCATCAGCAGAGCCGCGCGGTGGAAATGCGCGATCATCGCGATGGCGAACGNCTGGTGGCGGAACTGGGCGAGAAATCCGCGTTCGGCGTCGGTGAAGATCGGCTGCGCGGCGTCGCCGAGCGCCACGACGGCGTGGCCGCTGCACAACAGGCGCGCATTCGCCCAGCCTTCGCGCGTCGGCTCCCAGAAGCGATCGTAACAATGGGTCTTCTCGAAATCGGCGAGAAAGCCCGCCGACATCGGCAGGTCGTCGCCCGGCGCGGCGCCGAGGGCGAGGCGGACATGATCGGCGCGGCCGAGCGCCGAGAGGTCGTCCAGCGCCAGATAGGCCATCAGCGGCATGCGGTAATATTCGAGCAGGCGATAGCGCAGCCCCGAGCGGGCGTGAACGGGCGCGAGCGGGCGCATGAGAAACTCCCAATGCGCGGCGATGGTGGCCGATTGCGCCTCGCAGACGGCGCGCTTGAACTTGAGCTGGTCCTCGTAGTCGGAGGCGCAAAGCACGCGGCCTTCGGCGTCGAGCCACTCGACCTTGTGGAAGCAATTCTGCCCCGCGCCGTCGGGCGTCCAGCCGCCTGGGTAGGCGCGGCCCAGACGCAACATGATCTCCTGCGCGCGGGCGAGCGAAACGTCGTCGGCGCGCACCTCCAGGGCGAGGATGGCGACGTCGACGTNCCAGAAAAAATAGAGATCGCAATGGACGACTTCGAGATCGAAGGGCGCAGAGTCGGGCTTGAGGCGGCAGCGCACGGCGCGCACGTCGTAGCGGCGATAGATGCGGATCGGCGAATCGCCGTAAACGGAGGCTTGCCCGCGCGGGCGCTCGCCATAGAGAAAGCGCTGGACATGCGGCAGAAAGGCCACGAATTCGCGGTAATGGCGCTCCTGATAGTCGCGCGGATCGTCGGTGAACTCGTCGTCAAGTTCGCGCCAGACCTTGCTGTCGCCCGGAAACAGCTTCGTCCAGGCGCGCTCGCCGAGGCGCTGGCCTTCTTCGGGCAAAATCTGGACAGGCCAGATCAACAGCTGATGAAACCGGCGCGCCGTTGCGCCCGGCGGCGGCGAAGCGATCTGATCCATGACGTCCCCCTGCCCAGCCTGCCCTTGCGCGGCGTGGGGTTCAAGCGCCGACTGGGCTGGCGCGACGCCCTCTCCCCGCCTAAAACGGCGCCATGACCGCGACACGACGCGCCGACATCGCCCTGGTGGAACGCGGCTTCTACGAAAGCCGGGCGCGGGCGCGCGCGGCGATCGAGGCCGGGCTGGTCGAGGTCGCCGGAGCGACCGTCGCCAAAGCCTCGCAGATGATAGCGCCCGACGCGCCGGTGACGCGGGCTGAGGCCGCCCATCCTTACGTGTCGCGCGGGGGTNNGAAGCTCGCCGCCGCGCTCGACGCGTTCGGATTCGACCCGGCNGGGCGCCACTGCCTCGACGTCGGGGCCTCGACCGGCGGATTCACCCAGGCGCTGCTTGAGCGCGGCGCGGCGCGCGTCACAGCCGTCGACGTCGGACGCGGTCAGCTGCATCCCAGCCTCGCGGGCGACCCGCGCGTCGTCTCGCGCGAAGCGACCGACGCGCGCGCGCTCACGGCCGCGGATTTCGAGACCGCGCCGCAGGCCGTCGTGTGCGACGCGAGCTTCATTTCGCTGACGCTGATCCTGCCGCGCGTTCTGGCGCTGGCGGCGCCGGGCGCCTTTCTGGCGGCGCTGGTGAAACCGCAATTCGAGTCGCAGCCGCACGAGGTCGCCAAGGGCGTCGTGCGCGACGCGNNGGGTGCGGCGCGCGCGGTCGCGCGGGTGCGGGGCTGCGTCGAGGACGCCGGCTGGCGGGTGGTCGGNGTCGTTCCCTCCCCGATCCAAGGCGGCGACGGCAATGTCGAGTTTCTGCTCGGCGGCGTGAAGGAGACCGCATGAACGAGGCCGGGATGCGCGCGCCAGGCGTCACGCGCGCGCGTCGCGCGGCTCGGCTCGCGCGGCGAGGGCGTGATCGAGGCGCAGGCCGGGCGGATCTATGCGGCCTATGCGCTGCCGGGCGAGCTGGTCGACGTGCAGGGCGAGGGCGACCGCGCGGCGCTGGTCGAGGTGATCGAGCCCTCGCCCGACCGCGTGGCGGCGATCTGCCCGCTGTTCACGACTTGCGGCGGCTGCGCGGTGCAAACGCTGGCGTTTCCCGCCTATGCGGCGTGGAAGCGCGGGCTGGTGGTCGCCGCGCTGGCGCAGGCGGGCGTCGGCGACGCGGCTCTCGTCGCCCCGCTCGTCGACGCCCACGGCGACGGTCGGCGGCGCGCGACCATTCATGCCCGCGCGCATGGGCGCGGCGAGGGGCTCGGCGCGATAGCGGGCTTCATGCGGGCGCGCAGCCATGAGGTGATCGACGTCGCCGCCTGCCCGATCCTCGCGCCAGGGCTGGCGCGCGCCTTCGACGCCGCGCGGGCGATCGCGCGCGCTCGCNNGAGCCTCGGCAAGCCGCTCGACGTGCAGACGACGGCGACCGAGAACGGTCTCGACGTCGACGTGCGCGGCGCCGGGCCGCTGCCGGAGGGGCTGCATCGGGAGATGATCGCGCTCGCCGAGCGGCTCGATCTGGCGCGTCTGACGCATCACGGGTCNGTCGTCGCCGAGCGGCGTCCGCCGACGCTGACGATGGGGATCGCGCGCGTCGTCCCGCCCGGCGGNGGATTTTTGCAAGCCACCGCGGCGGGCGAGGCCGCGCTGGCGGCGCTGGCGCTGGAGGCGGTCGGCGCGGCGACGCGGGTCGCCGATCTGTTTTGCGGTTGCGGCGCCTTCGCGCTGAGGCTGGCGGAGCGCGCCGAGGTGATCGCCGCCGACTCGCAGCCCGAGGCGATCGCGGCGCTCGACCGCGCGGCGCGCCAGCCGGGCTTGCGCCGCGTCCGCGCCGAGACGCGCGACCTGTTCCGGCGGCCGTTGCGGGCCGAGGAGCTNGGCGGGCTCGACGCCGTCCTGTTCGATCCGCCGCGGGCGGGGGCGAGCGCGCAGGCGGCGCAGATCGCGGCGAGCGGGGTTCCGCTCGTCGTGGGCGTGTCGTGTCATCCCGGCAGCTTCGCGCGCGACGCGCAAATTCTGGTCGCCGGCGGCTACCGGCTCGACCGCGTGACGCCGGTCGACCAGTTCCGCCATTCCGCCCATGTCGAACTGGTCGGCGTATTCTCCCGGCCCAAGCCGGCGAGGAAGAAGCGCGGCCTGCTGTCGCGATGAGGAGACCCGAAGGATGACGCAGACGCCGCTTTCGGACGAGGGCTTTCTCGACGCCCTGCGCGCCATCGTCGGCCCCGACAACGTGCTGACGCAGGCCGCCGATCAGGAGGCGTTCCTGACCGAACCGCGCGCCTTGTGGCGCGGAAAGACGCTCGCCGTGGCGAGGCCGGCTTCGACCGCCGAGACCTCGCGCGTCGTCGCGCTGTGCGCCGCCCAGCGCCGCAGCGTCACGCCGCATGGAGGGGGCACCGGCCTCGTCGGCGGGCAGATCGCGCAGGATCCGCGCGGCGTCACGCTGTCGCTTTCGCGCCTGGCCAGAGTGCGCGAGGTCGACGCGGCGTCCAACACGATGACCGTGGAGGCCGGCGTCACGCTCGCCGCCGCGCAGGCGGCCGCCGAGAGCGTCGACCGCCTGTTTGCGTTGTCGCTCGCCTCGGAGGGCAGTTGCACCATCGGCGGCAATCTCGCCACCAACGCCGGCGGCACCGCGGTGCTGGCCTACGGCAACGCGCGCGAGCTGACGCTCGGGGTCGAGGCGGTGATGGCCGACGGGCGGGTGATGTCCTGTCTGTCGAAACTGCGCAAGGACAACACCGGTTACGATCTCAAGGATTTGATGATCGGGTCGGAGGGCACGCTCGGGGTGATCACGGCGGCGGTGCTGAAACTGCATCCGCGCCCGCGCTCGATCGAGACGGCCTTCGTCGGTCTGGAGTCGCCGGAGCAGGCGATGGAGTTGTTCGCGCTGGCGCGGGAGCGGGCCGGGGCGAGCCTGACGACGTTCGANGCGATGCCGCGGATCGGGCTCGACTTCGTGTTGAAGCACGCCGAAGGGACGCGCGATCCGCTCGCCGACGAAAACGACTGGTACGCGCTGATCGAACTCTCCTCGACGGCGACGGGCGGGCTCGACGAGACGATGGCGGGCCTGCTCGAAGCCGCGCTCGAAAGCGGGCTGATCGACGACGCCGCGGTCGCGGGCTCCGGCCAGCAACGCGACGCATTCTGGCGTCTTCGCGAAATGCTGTCGGAGGTGCAGAAGCTCGAAGGCGGCTCGATCAAGCACGACGTGTCGGTGCCGCTGGCGCGGGTGGCCGAGTTTCTGGACGTGGCGACCGACGCGGCNGCTGGGCTGGAGCCGAAGGCGCGCGTCGTCGCCTTCGGCCATGCGGGCGACGGCAACATCCATTTCAACGTGTCGCAGCCGGTCGGCGCCGACAAGGCGGCGTTTCTGGCGCGCTGGGAGGAGATGAACGCCGTCGTGCACGCGATCGTGCTGGAGATGGGCGGCTCGATCTCGGCCGAGCACGGCGTCGGCGTGCTCAAGCGCGATCTGCTGCCCGGCGCCAAGGACGCCGTCGCGCTCGACGCGATGCGCGCGATCAAGGCGGCGCTCGACCCTCTCGGCATCCTCAATCCGGGAAAGGTGTTGTGATCAGAACAGCCGCGGCGCGGCGCGGGGGTCTGGAGCGCGGCCCGTCATTGGCGACGTCGCCCACCGCCGGGCCGATCTCGATCATCTCCAGCGCGTCGTCGGGCGCGGGACGGATCAGACGCATCGCCTGTTCGGGCGACGTGGCGCGTTCGTCGAGCCAGGCGTCGAAGTCGCCGGGTTCGAGGATGGCGGGCATGCGGTCATGGATCGCGGCGACGAGGCCATTGGCCTGCGTCGTGACGATGCAGGCGGTGTCGAGTTCGGAGCCGTCGGCGCCGAGCCAGCTCTCCACAGCCCCGCGAAGGCCAGGNNGCGCGCCGTCGACGCGGCGGATCAGGAATGGCTGCTTGGGCGCGCGCGTCTTCAGCGGCGTCTTGCGCCATTCGTAAAAGCCGTCGGCGACGACGAGACAGCGACGATGACGCATCGCGCCGCGAAAGCTCGCCTTGGTCAGCAGCGAGTCGTCGCGCGCGTCGATGATCAGCGGAAAGTCGCGCGGGTCTTTCACCCAGGACGGCAACAGGCCCCAGCGCACCAACGCGAAATGACGGGCGCGGCCCTGATCGCGCTCGCGTTCGAGCCGCACGACCGGGATCGGCTGGGTTGGAGCGATGTTGTAGCGCGGCGGAAAATTCGGCTGCTCGACATAGCCGAAATAGGCGCGCACCGCCTCGGGCGGCGTCGTGACGGCGTATCGCCCGCACATCGCCGCCCGCCCTCAGCCGCGCGGCGCGGCGGCGCGGACGAGGCGGTCGCGGATCGCCTCGCCGAGCCCGTGGGCGGGAATCGGCGCCACCGCCACGCGCGTCGCGCCGAGGGCGTCGAGGCGGTGGAGATAGTCGAAGAGACGGGCGGCGGCTTCGACGGGATCGCCGCCGGGCGACAGATCGAGACGCCCGCCAAGACGGCCGCCGAAGTCGAGCGCGACCTCGCCCTCCTTCAACGTCGTCGCGTCAAGGCGAAGCCGGGCGCGGGGCGCATAGTGGGAGGCGAGCATGCCCGGCGCCACCACCGCCGAGCCGGCGTCGGCGGCGAGGTCGAGGCGCATCCCCAGCGCCGCTTCGAGCGCCTNCGCGCGGACGCCGCCCGGCCGCAGCAGCCGGGGCGCGCCGCCGAGACAGGCGACGATGGAGGATTCGACGCCGACGCGGGTCGGCCCGCCGTCGAGGATGACGTCGAGACGATCGCCGAGATCGGCGGCGACATGGGCGGCGGTCGTCGGGCTGACGCGGCCGGAGCGGTTGGCGGAGGGTGCGGCGACGGGTCGGTCGGCGGCGGCGATGAGGGCGCGCGCGCTNNCGTGCGCAGGCATCCGCAACGCCACCGAGTCGAGGCCGGCGCGGGCGAGCGCGCAGACCCGGCCGTCGGCGCGGCGCGGCAGCACCAAGGTCAGCGGCCCCGGCCAGAAGGCGTCGACCAGACGGCGCGCCTGCGCGTCGAAACGCGCCTCGCGCTCGGCCGCCTCGCGGGCGGCGACATGGGCGATCAGCGGGTTGAAGGCCGGGCGCTGTTTGGCGGCGTAGATTTTGGCGACCGCCGCGTCGGAGGAGGCGTCGGCGCCCAGCCCGTAGACGGTTTCGGTCGGAAAGGCCACGAGACCGCCCGCGGCGAGCCGCGCCGCGGCCTCGGCGAGGGTTTCGGGGTCAGGGGGCGAGGCGCGACGACGCGGGACATGGCGAGGCGATAGCGCTTTCGGGCGACGGGCGCCAGCGCGAACGGCGGCCGCGGAGGTTTCGAGCCCTTCGCCCTTCCGCCGCCTTGCCCTCGCCGACGCGCGCGCCTAGCGTGCGCGCGGTTCACATCTCCACGGTTCAGCCATGCCCTACCGCGCTCCGGTCTCCGACATTCTTTTCGCCATGCAGCATGCGGCCGGCCTGCCGCAGGTGATCGAGGCGGCGGGGACAGGCGATCTCGACGCCGATTTCGTCGCCTCGATCGTCGAGGAGGCCGGAAAATTCGCCACTGACCGAATCGCGCCCTCGAACCGGGTCGGCGACCAGAACGGCGCCAAGCTCGGCCCCGACGGCGTCAAGACCGCGCCCGGCTGGGGCGCGCTTTACGGGGAATGGATCGCCGGCGGCTGGAACGGAGTCGCCGCCGCGCCCGAATTCGGCGGCATGGGCCTGCCGGTGCTGGTGCAATCGGCCTGCAACGAGATGTGGTCGTCGGCGAACATGGCGTTTTCGCTGTGTCCTCTGCTCACCGCCGGCGCGGTCGAGGCGGTGACCGCGCACGGCTCGGACGCGCTCAAGCAGACCTTCCTGCACAAGATGGTGTCGGGCGAATGGACCGGCACCATGAACCTGACCGAGCCGCAGGCCGGCTCCGACCTCAACGCCGTGCGCGCGCGCGCCGAGCGGGCGGGCGACGGCACGTATCGCATCTTCGGCCAGAAGATCTTCATCACCTACGGCGACCACGACATGACGGACAACATCGTCCATCTCGTCCTCGCCCGTCTGCCCGACGCGCCGCCCGGCACGCGCGGCATCTCCTTGTTCCTCGTCCCGAAATTCCTCGTCAACGACGACGGCTCGCTGGGCGCGCGCAACGACGCGCGCGTGCATTCCATCGAACACAAGATGGGCATCCACGCCTCGCCGACCTGCACGATGGTGTTCGGCGATCACGACGGCGCCGTCGGCTATCTCGTCGGGCAGGAAAATCGCGGCCTGGCCTGCATGTTCACGATGATGAACAACGCCCGCCTCGGCGTCGGCCTGCAAGGCGTCGCGTTGGCGGAGGCGGCCTATCAACACGCGCTCGCCTACGCCAGCGAGCGCCGGCAGGGCCGCGCGCCCGGCGAGACCGGCGAGGGCATGTCGGCGATCGTCAAACATGGCGACGTGCGCCGGATGCTCGCCACCATGAAGGGCCTGACGCAGGCGGCGCGGGCGATCTGCTATCTGGTCGCCGCCTCGCTCGACCTCGCCCACAACGCCAAAGACGACGTCACCAAGAAGGCGATGAACGAACGCGCCAGCCTGCTGACGCCGGTGGCGAAGGCCTTCTCCACCGACATCGGCTCGCAGGTCGCCGCGCTCGGCGTGCAGGTGCATGGCGGCATGGGCTTCATCGAGGAGACCGGCGCGGCGCAATTCATGCGCGACGCCAAGATCGCCGAAATCTACGAGGGCACCAACGGCATCCAGGCGATCGACCTCGTCCAGCGCAAATTGCCGCTTTCGGGCGGCGACTGCGTGCGCGCCGAAATCGCCGACATGCGCAACACGCTCGGGCAGCTGCGCGCCTCCAACGAGCCGGGCTTCGGCAAGACCGCGGCGCGGCTCACCGAGGCCGTCGACAGTCTCGACCGCGCGACCCAGTTCCTGCTGCGGCCGGGCGTCGATCAGGACACGATGCAATCGGCGGCGACCTCGTATCTGCGCCTGTTCGGGCTGGCGCGCGGCGGCGTCTCGCTCGCCGGCGCGGCGCTCTCGGCCAAAGACGATCCGAGCCGCCCCGAACGGATCGCGCTGGCGCGGTTCTTCGCCGAGAATCTCGCGGTCGCCTCCGGCGGCCTTGAGACGATGGCGATCGAGGGCGCGGAGTCGCTCGCCTGCCCCGATTTGCTCGGCGCCTGACGCGGCGGAGACGACATGACGAACAAAACCAACGCCCCGCTCGTGAAGATCGCACGCGAGGGCGCCGTTCTGACGGCGACCCTAGCGCGGCCGGACAAGAANAACGCGCTGACCGGCGCGATGCACGACGCGCTGCGGGGCGCGCTCGAACAGGCGGACGCAGACGACGGCGTGGGGGCGGTGCTGCTGGCGGGCGAAGGCGGGGCCTTCACCGCCGGCAACGACATCGCCGACTTTCTGGCGGGCGGCGCCGCGCCGGCGCTGCGCTTCGTGCGCGCGATCGCAGCCTGCCGCACGCCGATCGTCGCCGCCGTCGAAGGCGTCGCCGTCGGCGTCGGCACGACCATGCTATTCCACTGCGATCTCGTTTACGCCGCGCCCAGCGCCCTGTTCAAAATGCCGTTCGTCGACCTCGCGCTGGTGCCGGAGGCGGCGGCGACGTTCACGGTTCCGCAACGCTTCGGACTCGCCAAAGCGAGCGAAGCGCTGCTGCTCGGCGAGGCGTTCGACGCGCATGAGGCGCATCGGCTCGGCCTCGTCAACGCCGTCGTCGACGCCGACGCGCTTGGCGCGCACGCGCTCGACAAGGCGCGACGGCTCGCCGCCAAGCCGCGCGAAGCGATCGCCGCGTCGCGTCGGATGATCCGCGGCGACGTCGCGACGATCATGGCGCGCATCGACGAGGAGGCGAAGGCCTTCGAAGCGGCGTTGAAATCCGACGCGGCGCGCGCCGCCTTCATGGCCTTCATGAACAAAGGCCGCGCATGATCACCGCGCACGCGCCCGGCGCGAGCGGCCTCGAACGGCGAACGGTCGGCGGGGCCGACGCGCGCTGCGACGACGTCGTCTGGTACGACATGCTCGAACCCACGCGCGACGACGACCGGATGGTCGAGCGAAGCCTCGGCGTCGAGATTCCCACGCGCGACGAACAATCGGACATCGAACCCTCGGAGATTCTCTACGTCGAGAACGCGGCCAGCTACATGACCGCCCATCTCGTCGCCAAGGCCGACACCGGCCGGGCCAAGATGGCGCCTGTCACGTTCATTCTGACCAAAAGGGCGCTCGTGACGGTGCGCTACGACGACCCGCGGCCATTCTCGATGTATGTGGCGCGCTCGGGAAAGATCGAAGGAGGCGCGTCGACGCCGGAGGCGGTGCTGGCGGGTCTGGTCGAAACCATCATCGACCGACTGGCGGACATTCTGCAAACCGTCGACGCCACGATCGACAAAGTGTCGAGCGACGTATTCGAAGCCGACACGCAGCGCGACACAGGCCGCCAGAGCCTTATCCTGCGGTCGATCGGCCTGCAAGGCGACCTGCTGTCGAAGGTGCGCGAGAGCCTGTTGTCGATCGAGCGCATGATCCTGTTCATGCAGTCGAGCAACCAGGCCGATCAGCGCAGCGCCGAGTTGCGCGCGCGNCGCGCCATCTATCGCGACATTCAGACCCTGGAGGAGCACGCGACCTTCGCCTCGTCCAAGATCCAGTTCATGCTCGACGCGACGC
Source organism: Rhodoblastus sp. (assembly GCA_013693735.1). Classification (GTDB taxonomy): domain Bacteria; phylum Pseudomonadota; class Alphaproteobacteria; order Rhizobiales; family Beijerinckiaceae. The sequence goes on from CP059255.1 coordinate 3,338,518, forward strand.
TGGGGCTCGTCAATCTCGAACAGAACAACATCATCAAGCTGTTCTCGGTGATGGCGGTGATCTTCATGCCGCCGACGATGGTCGCCTCGATCTACGGAATGAACTTCAAAGCGATGCCTGAGCTCGAATGGGCCTACGGCTATCCGATGGCGCTCGGCCTGATGCTGCTGTCGGGCGTGTTGCCGTTCCTGTTCTTCAAATGGATGAAGTGGTTGTAGCGCGCCGTCTGGGGATTTCGCCGCCAGCGCCGTCGCCGACGGCGCTGGCTAGACGGCGCCATCGGGATCGTGCGATCGAGCGCCGCGGACGCGGCTGGGATGGGGCCGCGACGGCGCTTCATCTCGGCTCGGAAGGCGCGCGACGCGATCCCTTCATGCTGCGGGCCGTGTGGCCTGCTCATACCCAATCGGGATCGCTCAACACCTCTTTGGTGTGCTGGCCCAGCGCCGGCGCCGGACGCGCGCTCGCCGTCGGCGCGCCGTCGATGACGAGCCNCGCGCGCAGGCCCGGCGTCGAGCCGCCGGCGGCGCGGGGATTGTCGAGGTCGAGGCGCATGCGGCGGTGGATCACCTGCGGGTCCTCGAACACGTCGGCCACGGTGTTGATCGGCCCGGCCGGCACGGCGGCGGCGTCGAGCGCCGGCAGCAGCTCGGCGCGACGGAACTTGCGCGTCGCGGCGGCGAGGCGCTTGGTCAGAGCGTCGCGGTTGCGCGCGCGATCCTTCATGGTGGCGAAATCGGGGTCCGCGCCGATGTCGGGCGCGTTGAGGATCTCGCAGAGCTTGCGGAACTGGCCGTCGTTGCCGGTGGCCAGAATGACGTCGCCGTCGGCGACCGGGAACACGTCGTAGGGCACGAGGTTGGGATGGCCGTTGCCCATCCGGCGCGGCTCGACGCCGGAGACGAAGTAATTGATCGCCTGATAGCCGAGAACGGCGACCTGCGCGTCGAGAAGCGAGGCGTCGATATGGGCGCCCTGCCCGGTGCGGGCGCGCCGCAGCAGGGCGGCCTGCACGCCGTTGGCCGCGTAGAGCCCACAGAAAATGTCGGCGATGGCGAAGCCGGTCTTGGTCGGCGGGCCGTTCGGCTCGCCGGTGAGGCTCATCGCGCCGCCCATGCCCTGCACGAGAAAGTCGTAGCCGGCGCGCGCCGCGTAAGGCCCGTCCTGACCGAAGCCGGTGATCGAGCAATAGACCAGGCGCGGATTGATCTNTTTCAGACTGTCATAGTCGAGGCCGTATTTGGCGAGGCCGCCGACCTTGAAATTTTCGATCAGAACGTCGGCTTTCGCGACCAGCCGGCGCACCAGAGCCTGCCCCTCGGGCGTCTCGAAATCGGCCTCGACGCAGCGCTTGCCGCGGTTGGCCGAGTGATAATAGGCGGCGCCGAGATTCTCGCCGCCGGCGCCGGNCACGAAGGGCGGGCCCCATTGGCGCGTGTCGTCGCCGTGGCCCTTGCGCTCGATCTTGACGACGTCGGCGCCGAGATCGGCGAGCAGCTGACCGACCCAGGGGCCGGCGAGGATGCGGGCTAGCTCCAGCACCCTGACGCCGGCGAGCGGCGCGGTGGAATCGGAGGGCGTCATCGGCTCCCTGCGGTTTGCGGCGGTTTCGTGCGGCATGGCGCGCCCGATAGAGCATCGCCGCGGGGCGGGAGGCAAGCGGCCGGCGCGTCGGCGCGCTCCGCTCCGCGTCCAGCGCATGGCCGGGGCGCGGCGTGACGTTTGGTCGCGGAACAGCTTGCGCGGGCGGCCGCCTGCTGTCTAATCGCGGTTCGTCCTCAGGAACCTTCGGATGACCGCACCCGCCGCCCCTGCCCCGCCCGGCGCTACGCGCCGGAGAGGATCATCATCGTGGGCTGCCTGATCGGCCTGCTCACCTTCGGGCCGCGCTCGGCGATCGGGGCGTTTCAATCCGACATCCTGCGCGACAACGGATGGACGCGCGACATCTTCTCCTTCGCCATCGCCTTGCAGAACCTGCTGTGGGGCGTGGGCCAGCCTTTCGCGGGCGCGGTCGCCGACCGTTTCGGCACGGTGCGGGTGCTGACGCTGGGCGCGCTGCTTTACGCGGCGGGGCTCGCTTTGATGGCGTGGTCGACGACGCCGTTGATGTTCGATCTTTCGGCCGGCGTGCTGATCGGGTTCGGGCTGTCGGGATGCTCGTTCAATCTCGTGCTGGGCGCGTTCGGCAAGCTGCTGCCCGAATCTAAACGGTCTATGGCCTATGGTTTCGGGACCGCCGCGGGATCGTTCGGGCAATTCCTGTTTTCGCCGCTGGCGGTGGCGCTGATCCAGGCGTTCGGCTGGCGCGTCACGACGCTGCTGTTCGGGCTGCTGATGCTGGCCATCGCGCCGCTCGCGCGGGTGCTCGCGACGCCGCGCGCCGACGCCGCGCCGGCGCATCCGGTCGCNCGGGCTGACGCGCGAGCGACGATGAAGGAGACGTTGCGGCAGGCGTTTTCGCATCGCTCCTACGTGCTGCTGGTGATCGGCTTNTTCACCTGCGGCTTCCAGCTCGCCTTCATCACCACGCATTTCCAGATCTATCTGCGCGACCTCCAGATGAGCGCGCAGATCGGAGGCTGGGCCTTCGCGGTGATCGGCATGTTCAACGTGGTGGGATCGCTGAGCGCGGGCTGGCTCGGCAACCGGATGCCGCGGCGCTACATCCTGTCGTTCATCTACTTCGCGCGGGCGGCGTCGACGGCGCTGTTCATCTTCCTGCCGGCGAGCGTGGCGTCGGTGTTCCTGTTCGCGGCGGTCACCGGGCTGCTGTGGCTGTCGACGGTGCCGCCGACCTCGTCGCTGGTCGGGGTGATGTTCGGAACGCGCTATCTCGCGATGCTCTACGGATTCGCCTTTTTCTCCCATCAGGTCGGCGGATTTCTCGGCGTGCTGCTCGGCGGCGTGCTCTACGAGCAGACTGGCAGCTACCAAATCGTCTGGCTTCTCTCGATCGCGCTCGGCGTCGTATCGGGATTGATCAACCTGCCGATCGCCGAACGCGCCGCGCCGATCGCGGCCAGGCCGGCCTGAGGCGAAGGAACCGGGGAGGATCACATGGGCACGTTCCGCGCGGCGCGCATCGACAAGACGGAGACCGGCCAGAGCGTGACGATCGGCGCCTTCGACGAGGCCGANGCGATGGAGGGCGACGTCACCGTCGCGATTTCGCACTCGACGATCAATTACAAGGACGGCCTCGCCCTGACCGGCAAATCGCCGGTGGTGCGGCGTTTCCCGATGATTCCCGGCATCGACTTCGCCGGCGTCGTCGAGACCTCCTCGCATCCCGACTGGAAGCCCGGCGACGCGGTGGTGCTGAACGGCTGGGGCGCGGGCGAGACGCATCTGGGCGGCCTGGCGCAGAAGGCGCGCGTGAAAGGCGACTGGCTCGTGCCCCTGCCCGCCGGCCTCACCGCCGCTCAGGCGATGGCGATCGGCACGGCGGGTTACACCGCGATGCTGGCGGTGCTGGCGCTGGAGAAGGCCGGCATGACGCCGGCGCGCGGGCCGGCGCTGGTGACGGGGGCGGCGGGGGCNGTCGGCTCGGTGGCGATCGCGTTGCTGGCGAAAGCAGGATGGAGCGTCCACGCCTCCACCGGGCGCGCCAGCGAAGCCGACTATCTGCGCAGCCTCGGCGCCAGCGAGATCGTCGAGCGCGCGAGCCTGCAGGACAAGCCGCGCCCGCTCGGCAAGGAGCGCTGGGCGGCGGCCGTCGATTCGGTCGGCTCGACGACGCTCGCCAACGTGCTGTCCCAGATCAAATATGGCGGGGCGGTCGCCGCCTGCGGGCTGGCGCAGGGCATGGACCTGCCGACCTCGGTCGCGCCGTTCATCCTGCGCGGCGTGTCGCTGCTCGGCGTCGATTCGGTGATGGCCCCGCAAGCGTTGCGGCGCGAGGCGTGGCGGCGGCTCGCCAGCGACCTCGACCCCGGCAAGCTGGCGGCGATGACGCGCACCATCGGCCTCGACGCGGCGCCGCAGGCCGGNCCNGACATTCTCGCCGGCACGGTGCGCGGGCGCATCGTCGTCGAGATCTAGGGCGCCCGCCCTCGGGACGCATGCGGGGCGGCGGGCTCGCCTCGCTCGCCCGGGCGCCCAGACGGGATCAAGAGGGCGGATCGCGCTCATCGGCGCGCCGCGGCGCGCCGTCGCCTTCGAACAGACCGCGGCGCTTCGACAGCTCTTCGCCGAAATACTCCATGAAGGCGCGCACGCGGGCGGATTGACGCAAGTCCTGATGCGTCAGCATCCAGAGCGCGCGGCCGATGTCGTAGGGCTCGCCGACGCGCCGCACGCCGGGATGCATGTCGCCGACGAAGCAGGGAAGCGTCGCGAATCCCAGGCCGGCTGCGGCCGCCTCGACCTGTCCGACGATGCTCGACGTGCGGTAGACGATGCGCTCGGCGGGCACGCGTTCCTCCATTTTGCGGATCACAGGCAAAGACCGCATCGCTTCGCCATAGCCGATCCAGCCCGCGCTCGGAGCGTCGGGATCGGGATGGCGGGCGAGGAATTCCGGCGTCGCATAAATCGCCCATCGCAGTTCAGCGATGCGGCGCCCGACCAATGTCTCCAGAGGGCTCGCGGTCGCGCGCAGCGCGACGTCGGCCTCGCGGCGGGCGAGATTGCTGGCGCTGTTGCCGACCACCAGATCAAGCCGCACCTGAGGGTGACGCCGGCGAAACCCGGCGCAGATCTCGGGCAGGAGATAGGTCGCCAGCGTGTCGTTGGTGGCGATCCGAAGATCGCCGGCCGGCAAGGGATNCGCACCCGCCAGGCGTCGTTCGAATTCGGCGACGCCGGCGCGCATCTGGTCTGCGAGCGCGGCCATGTCCGCGCCGATGACGGTCGGCTCGTAACCCGCGCGCAGGCGCTCGAACAGCTTCTGGCCGACCTGCTCCTCGATAGCGCCGAGACGGCGAAACACGGTTGAATGATTGAGCCCCAGCCGCTCGGCCGCGCCGTTGAGCGAATGGGTCTCGGCGATCGCCTGAACGAGGCGGAAATCGTCCCAGTCGAAGCGAAGCGGCATCGGCGCGAACCTCGAAGAGCCGCCCTCAGGCGGGCGGCTTGTGGGCGGAAGGCGTGGAATCCACACGCGACGGCTCGACGGCCCTGGAATGCGCCCCTTCGCGCGGTTTGGCCCGGTTCGAAGGGCGGCCCAGCTCCGGCCGGCGAAGGGCGCGGCTCTCGCGATCGGCGTCGAGCACGGGTTGCAGCATCTTGCGGAACTCGTCGCGCTTCTCATGGATCGAAGCGATGACATAACCCATCGGCACGCCGATATCGACGAGAAGCGCCTCGGAGAGTTGAAGGCTGGCTTCAAGGTTCTCGGGCACGGCGTCGGTGGCGCCGAGGCCGTAAAGATGCGTCGCGTGCACCGCGTCGCGCGCGCGCGCCACGATGGTGAGGTCGGCGCGCTCGGCGCGCGCCAGAGCGACGATCTCCTCCACCCGCCGCGGCGCGTTGATGGTGACCACAAGCGCGCGCGCATGCGGAAGATCGCAGCGACGCAGAAATTCCGCGCGCGTCGCGTTGCCCCAATAGACCGGGGCGCCGTCGCGACGCGCGGCCGCGACGATCTGAGCGTCCTCGTCGATGATCAGAAGCGGAATTTTGTGAACGCGCAGCATGTCGGCGACGACACGCCCGACGCGGCCATAGCCGATCACGATGACGCGGCCCGCCGAGTCGATCGGAGNCGAGGTCGACGCTCTCGCCCGGCATCGGCGCGCCGGCGAGAGCGCCGCCGGCGCAAGCTTTCGCGCAACGAACGCGANGGCCGGGATCGCCAGCATCGACAACGCCACCGCCATCGTCAGCTGCGCCGCCAGGGCGAAACTCATGACGCCGCCCACCGTCGCGGCGCCGATCATCACGAAGGCGAATTCTCCGCCGGGGCCCAGCATCAGCGCGCTCTCGCGAGCGGCGGGGCGCGAGACGCCGAAGGCGCGGGCGGCGAGATAGAACAGAGCCGCCTTGCCAAGCGTCAGGCCAAGCGCCAACGACATGACGCTCCAGAACGACAGGAACAGCTTCGACAGGTCGAGGCTCGCCCNCATCGTGAGGAAGTAGAGGCCCAGCAGCAAACCTTTGAACGGCTCGATGGTCACCTCGATTTCGCGGCGAAACTCGGTTTCGGCCAGCAGGAGGCCTGCCACGAAGGCGCCGAGCCCCATCGACAAGCCCGCCAGCGCCGCCGCGAAGCTCGCCGACATCACGACGAAGAGGCAGGCGGCGACGAAAAACTCCGTGGTGCCGGCGGCCGCCACAAGATGAAACAACGGCCGAAGCGCGAGACGACCGACGAACACCAGCGCCGCCAGCGCCAGCGCCGCCGGGGCGAGCGCCCAGAGCGCCCCGATGTTCAGGCCGGCGCCCTGATCGCCCGAAAGCATCTGCACCATGACGAGCAACGGCGCGACCGCGAGATCCTGAAACAACAGCACGGAGAACGCCACACGTCCGGCGGTCGAGCCGAGACGCTTCCTTTCCGCCAATACCGGAATGACGATGGCCGTGGAGGACAACGCCAGGGCTCCGCCGATCACCGCCGAGGCGCCGACGCCGACGCCCGCGAACCAGGCGGCGGCGCCGATCAGCGCGGCCGACCCAATCACCTGCGCGGAGCCGAGGCCGAAGACCAGCCGCTTCATGCGCGACAGGCGCTCGAAGGACAGCTCAAGGCCGATCATGAACAGCAGAAACACCACGCCGAATTCGGCGAGGTGGGAAATGTCGGAATATTTCGACAGCGACAACCAATGCGGCCAAAGGCCCCGCACGGCCAGCGCTCCCAGCATATAGGGGCCAAGCACGACGCCCGCGAGAATGAAGCCGAGCACCGAATTGATCCGCAGCCGCCTAAACAGCGGCGCGACGACGCCAGCTGTGGCGAGGAACAGCAACGTTTCCCGTATTCGGCGAGAGGTGCGGCGGCGGCCAATGCGGCGCTCCTTCGGTGAGCGCGATCAGGCGGCTTCGAGCTTCTTCGACATCAAGGCCTGAAGCGCGCGCAAATCTTTGGCGAAGGCGCGGATGCCCTCGGCGAGCTTCTCGGTCGCCATCGCGTCCTCGTTGAGGAGCCAGCGGAAGGTCTTTTCGTCGAGCCGCATTTTCGCCGGCGCCTCGGCGGTTTCGGCGGACAGGCGACGGGGCAGCGGCCCGATGTCCTTCGAGAGAGACTCAAGCAGCGCGGNGGCGATGGTGAGACGGTCGCAACCGGCCAGCTCCTCGATCTCGCCCTGGCTGCGGAACGAGGCGCCCATCACCACGGTCTTGACGCCATGCGCCTTGTAATAGGCGTAGATGCGACGCACCGACAGCACGCCGGGATCTTCGGCCGGCGCGAAGCTGCGGCCTTCGGCCTTGACGTGCCAGTCGAGAATGCGGCCGACGAAGGNGGAGATCAGGAAGACGCCGGCGTCGGCGCAGGCGACGGCCTGGGCGAGCGAGAAGAGCAGCGTCAGATTGCAGTCGATCCCTTCCTTCTGAAGCCGCTCGGCGGCGCGGATTCCCTCCCAGGTGGCGGCGATCTTGATCAGGATGCGCTCGCGGCCGACGCCGCGGCGCTCGTAGTCGGCGATGATGGCGCGCGCCTTCTCGACGGTCTTGTCGACGTCGAAGGAGAGGTCGGCGTCGACCTCGGTCGAGACGCGGCCGGGAACGATCTTCGTCAGCTCCTCGCCGAAATTCACCGCGACGCGATCGACCGCCGCGGAGGACGGCAGGCCGTGGCTTTTCGCCCACAGCGCCGCCTCGTCGACGAGATGGGCGTAAGCCGGCATCTGCGCCGCCTTGAGGATCAACGTCGGATTGGTGGTGCAATCGGTCGGGCGAAAGGCGCGAATGGCGTCCATGTCGCCGGTGTCGGCGACGACGGTCGTCATGGCGCGCAGCTGGTCGAGCTTGGAGGTCGCGGGGTGGAGGTCATGGCTTCATCTCCTTGTCGCCGTGCTTACGGGGGCGATCCGGCGCGCAAGGATTCGTCGCGTCGGCGCGTTGAAACAAGGCGCGCGCGGCGTTCACCTCCTCGACGATGAAATCGGCGACGGCGCGCACGCGCAGCAGGTCGCGCGCGTCGGCGTGGGTGACGAGCCAGTAACTGCGTTCATAGCGCGTCTGCGGCAGCACGCGGATCAGGCCGGGGTCCTGCGCGGCGACGTAATCGTGCAAAACGCCGATCCCGGCGCCGGCGCGCACCGCCTCGCCTTGCGCCAGCGCGCTGGCGCATTCGAAGCGGCGGAAATTCGGGCCGTAGAGGTCCGGGGCGAAAATCANGCCGGGCGTGAAGACGAGATCGTGAACATAAGTGATGAGACGGTGGCTAGTGAGGTNCTTCAAGGCGGTCGGGGCGCCGACCTTCTCCAGATAGGCCGGCGAGGCGTATAGGCCGAGCGTGTAGTCGATCAGCTTACGCGCGGTCAGCCGGCCCTCCTGCGGGCGCTCCAACGTCACCGCGATGTCGGCCTCGCGGCGCGAGAGGGAGAAGACGCGCGGCAGCGGGGCGAGCTGCAAGGTCAGGCCGGGATGGCGAGCGGCGAGGCGCCCAAGTCGCGGAGCCAGGAACAGCGTGCCGAACCCGTCCGGGGCGCCGATCCGCACCGGCCCGGTCATCTCGACGCCCCTTCGNNGCGAACTCCCCTGGGCGCGCAGCCATTCCGACTCCATGCGCTCGGCGACTTCGAGAAACCTCTCGCCGGCGCGGGTGGGCACGCAGCCCGTGGGGCGACGCTCCAGCAGGCGCGCCCCGAGCGCGGTTTCGAGCGCCGTGATGCGGCGCCCGACCGTCGCGTGATCGACGCCAAGCCGCCGGGCGGCCGCCGAGAGCTGGCCGGCGCGCGCGGCGGCGAGGAANNAGCGGGCGTCGTCCCAATCCATGTCGCGTCCTGTCCTCTCGCCGGCGCGGCGGGTCACGCCGGCGGCGCTTCACGCAAATGTGCGCCGGCGGTCAGCGGGCCGTCAGCCCGGCCGCTCACCCTTCCTGCGCTCCAAATCCGGAGGAGAGGAGACGATCGATGCGCGGAATTCTCAAGGCGGCGGCTTTCGCCGGCGTGGCGACGGCGGCGGTTGCAAGCGCCATGACGGGGGCGATCACGGGGGCCGGCCAGGCTTGGGCCACCCCGCAAATCTGCGAGTATCGGGCGCCCGAGCAATGGCGCCCCTGACCGAGGTCGAGGCGGCTGCGCGGGCGTTGGGGCATCATAAGTTCTTCGTCCAGCCCGATGGCGGATGCTGGGGCGTCTACGCCCGCACGTCCGACGGCGCGCGGATCGAGATCTTGCTCGATCCGATGACCCTCGCCGTGGTGCGGCAGGGGCGCAGCTGAGGCGTTCACAGCCCGAGAGCTTGCGCGCGGGATCGTAGGGGCCGGCGACCTCCTTGACGACGGCCTGACCGCAGATCACCCGTCCGCTGGCGGCGTCATAAGTCAGGCTCGCGGCCCCGTGCAGGCGCCAGCCCGCGACCAGCGCCTCGGTGACGCGGCGGCAGAAGGCGGCGTCGTCGGGACCGGTCAGCATGCGGTAGGCGGTGAAGACGCTTGGAGGCGCGGCGGCGGCGGGCTCGGTCATGGGGCGAAGGCTCCGGGAGGTTGGGGCATTTTCGCACAGAGATTGCGCGTTCTTGTCCCTTGCTATGCGCTCAAGCCTACACGAAAGTTCGCGTCACGACAGTCCGGGGAGGATGGACATGACGATCGAATTCACCCATTTCATCGGCGGCAAGCACGTCAAGGGCACGTCCGGGCGCTTCGCCGACGTGTATCAGCCGATGGACGGGTCGATCCGCGGCCGCGTGCCGCTGGCGTCGAAGGCGGAGATGCGCGCGGCGGTGGAGAACGCGATGGCCGCCCAGCCGGCCTGGGCCGCCACCAACCCGCAGCGCCGCGCGCGTGTTNNCATGAAGTTCGTCGACCTCGTCGCCAAGCATAACGACGAGCTGGCCGAGATTCTCGCCCGCGAGCACGGCAAGACCATTCCCGACGCCAAGGGCGACATTCAGCGCGGCGTCGAGGTGTGCGAATTCGTGATCGGCGTCCCGCATCTGCTGAAGGGCGAATACACCGACGGCGCCGGCCCCAACATCGACATCTATTCGATGCGCCAGCCGCTCGGCGTCGTGGCCGGCATCACGCCGTTCAACTTCCCGGCGATGATCCCGATGTGGAAATTCGCGCCCGCCATCGCGGCCGGCAACGCCTTCATCCTGAAGCCGTCCGAGCGCGATCCGGGCGTGCCGCTGCGTCTGGCCGAACTGATGATGGAGGCGGGCCTGCCGGCCGGNATCCTCAACGTCGTCAACGGCGACAAGGAGGCGGTCGACGCCATCCTCGACGATCACGACATCAAGGCGGTGGGCTTCGTCGGCTCGACGCCGATCGCCGAATACATCTATTCGCGCGGATGCGCCAACGGCAAGCGCGTGCAGTGCTTCGGCGGCGCGAAGAACCACATGGTGGTGATGCCCGACGCCGACATGGATCAGGCGGTCGACGCGCTGATCGGGGCGGGCTACGGCTCGGCGGGCGAGCGCTGCATGGCGATCTCGGTCGCGGTGCCGGTCGGCGAGCAGACGGCGAACGAACTCGTCAAGCGCCTGATCCCGCGCGTCGAGGCGCTGAAGATCGGGCCGTCGACCGATTTGCAGGCGGATTTCGGGCCCGTCGTCACCGCCGCCGCCGCCGCCAAGATCAAGGGCTATGTCGACGCCGGCGTGAAGGAAGGCGCCAAGCTCCTCGTCGACGGGCGCGGCTTCAAGATGCAGGGCTACGAGAAGGGCTTCTACGTCGGCGGCTGCCTGTTCGACCATGTCACGACCGACATGTCGATCTACAAGGAAGAGATTTTCGGGCCGGTGCTGTCGGTGGTGCGCGCCAAGAAGTATGACGACGCGCTGCAGATCATCAACGATCACGAATATGGCAACGGCGTCGCGATCTTCACGCGCGACGGCGACGCGGCGCGCGACTTCGCCTCGAAGGTTCAGGTCGGCATGGTCGGCGTCAACGTGCCGATCCCGGTGCCGCTCGCCTATTACACCTTCGGCGGCTGGAAGCGCTCCTCCTTCGGCGATCTCAACCAGCACGGGCCGGACGCGATCCGCTTCTACACCAAGACCAAGACGATCACCTCGCGCTGGCCGTCGGGCGTCAAGGACGGAGCGAGCTTCGTCATCCCGACGATGAGCTGAGCGATGCGGCGGGCCGCCCTCGTGGCGCTGACCCTCGCCGCGTTCGGCGCGGCGGGCGGGAGCGTCGCGGCCCGTGCGCAAGCGCCCTCGCCCGCCGCGCCCGCGCCTGTCGGGACGGCGGCGCCGAGGGCGGGCGCCGCGCTCGACCCGACGCCCTCCGCCCAAACGCCCGCGCCGCTCACCCCGGCGCAGGCGCCCGTCGTCGCCCGCCGCGGCGAGCGCCGTCGTCGAGCCGCCGCCGCCTGGGTTCGATCCGCGCGTATGCGGGCGCGGCGGCCTGACGCCGTCGTTGGCGCAGGCATGCAGGAACGACTTCATGCGCAAGGTCGAGGCCGACCGCGCCCGCATCGAGGCTCGCCGCGAGGCCGATCGGATCGCGCGCGAGCGCGCGGCGCGCAGGCGCCGCACCTCGCGCCGCGTCCGGCGCAGCTCGATTTCTTTTTCGCCGAGCAACTCGGCTATGGCGACGTGGTGATGACCGACAAGGGCGCGCGCGTCTATATCGGCAAGTCCGACGATCCGCCGCGGCGCGAGGATTTCGTGCCGCTCGACGATCCGCGCTCGCCGCGCCGCGCGCTTCCCGCGCGGTTGAAGCGCGCGCCGCAAGGTCTATGAACCGCTCTTTTCGCTCTTGAAGCGATCCGCTTCTTCCCATCATCGCAAGCGTCCGTTCCGCGCGGACGGGAGCGCACAGGAGACCGACGTGCAGTTCTCGCTCAACGAAGACCAGATCGCCGTTCGCGACATGGCGCGCGACTTCGCCGCGCAGGAGATCGCGCCGCATGCGGTGGAATGGGACGAGAAAAAGCATTTTCCGGTCGAGACGCTGCGCGCGGCGGCGGCGCTGGGCATGGGCGGCGTCTATGTGCGCGAGGACGTCGGCGGCTCGGGGCTGACCCGGCTCGACGCGGCGTTGATCTTCGAGGCGCTGGCGACCGGCTGCCCGACGATCTCCTCCTACATCTCGATTCACAACATGTGCGCCTGGATGATCGACGCGCATGCCGACGAGGCGCAGCGTCATCGCTGGCTGCCGAAGCTGTGCACGATGGAGACGCTCGCCAGCTACTGCTTGACCGAGCCGGGCGCCGGCTCCGACGCCGCCGCGCTGAAGACGCGCGCGACGCGCGAGGGCGACCATTACGTCCTCGACGGGCAGAAGCAGTTCATCTCGGGCGCNGGGGCCTCGGGCGTCTATGTGGTGATGGCGCGCACCGGCGCGGAGGGGCCGAAGGGCATCTCCGCCTTCGTCGTCGAAGACGGGACGCCCGGCCTGTCCTTCGGCGCGAACGAGAAGAAGATGGGCTGGAACGCGCAGCCGACGCGCGCGGTGATCTTCGAGAATTGCCGCGTGCCGGCGGAAAACCGCATCGGCCCGGAGGGCGCGGGCTTCAAAATCGCGATGGCGGGGCTCGACGGCGGGCGGCTCAACATCTCGGCCTGCTCGGTGGGCGGCGCGCAAGCGGCGCTCGACAAGGCGGTCGCTTACATGCGCGAGCGCAAGGCGTTCGGCAAACGTCTCGACGAGTTCCAGGCCTTGCAGTTTCGCCTCGCCGACATGGCGATCGAGCTTGAGGCGGCGCGCACGCTGCTGTGGCGGGCCGCCGCCGCGCTCGACGCCAAGACCGCCGACGCGACGCAGCTTTGCGCTATGGCCAAGCGTTTCGCCACGGACGCCTGTTTCGAGATCGCCGACAAGGCGCTGCAACTGCATGGCGGCTACGGCTATCTGNNAACGAGTGGGGTCGAGAAGATCGTGCGCGATCTGCGCGTCCACCGCATCCTCGAAGGCGCCAACGAGATCATGCGGCTGATCGTGGCGCGTGGTCTGGTCGGGCGGTAAACTGATCGCACGAGGGGCGAAGAGGCGGGGCGACGGTGGCGGGCAGAGGCTCCAACGGCAGGAAGGAGGCGCTGAAGGCGGCGGGCGCGGCGTTGTCGCGCGCCAAGGGACCGCTGGCGGCGGCGCTCGCCTCGGCGGCGGCGACGGCGGCGGCCTTCGTGATCTTCAGCGAGAACCGTCCGAAATTCCTGTCGCGGCGCGCCGACGAAGTCGATCCGACGAGCCCCTTCGCGGACACGCCGGCGCCCGAGCGCCGCCGCCGCGCGACATTTGGAGCTTCGTCTATGCGGTGATGATGCGCTCGGCCTATGACAACATGTCGCTGGTGGCGGCGGGCGTCGCCTTCTATCTGCTGCTGGCGGTGTTTCCGGCGCTGATCACCTTCATCTCGATCTACGGGCTGTTTCTGAGCCCTGACACGGCGGCGGAACAGGCGGCGGCGGCGACGGCGATCCTGCCGGACGAGGCGGCGCGGCTGATCAAGGAGGCGATCGCCAGACTGGCGGCGCGCTCCTCGACCGATCTCAACACGACGGCGCTGCTGTCGCTGCTGATCGCGACCTGGTCGGCGCGCAACGGCGTCGCGGCCCTGATGACCGGCGTCAACATCGCCAACGACACTTCGGAGACGCGCAGCTACGCGCATCTGCAAATCCTGTCGATCGCGCTCACCATCGCCGCGCTGGTGGGCGTGGCGATCACCATGACGACGATCACGGCGGCGCCGGTGCTGCTGCATTTCTCGCCGACCTCGACGCTGACCGATTCCTGGCTGTTGTGGGCGCGCTGGCCGATCCTGGCGGCGTTCGCCTATGTCTCGATCACGCTGCTCTACAAACTCGGCCCGGCGCGGGTGCTGCACACCTGGCGCTTTTTCAATCTTGGCGCCGCGGCGCGACAGGGCTGTGGTTCGTCGGTTCGCTCGGCTTTTCGACCTATGCGACGCGAATCGGCAGCTTCGACGCGACCTACGGGTCGATCGGCGCCGTGGTGATCCTGCTGTTCTGGTTCTGGCTGAGCGCGCTGTTCGTGTTGCTCGGAGCGGAGATTGAGGCGGAGCTGGCCTTCATGCAACCGTCCAAGGGAAACGACATCATGACGAAGATCGCCTTCATCGGGCTCGGCAATATGGGCGGGCCGATGGCCGCCAATCTCGTCAAGGCCGGGCATGCCGTTTCGGCCTTCGATCTGGCGGCGACGAGNCGTCGCGGCGGCGAGGAGGCGGGCTGCGTCGGCTGCGCCAGCGCCGCCGAAGCGGCCAAGGACGCCGAGATCATCGTCACCATGTTGCCGGCCGGCAAGCATGTGCTGGCGGTGTGGGGCGACCTCGCCAAGGCCGCGCGCAAGGGCGCGCTGCTGATCGACTCCTCGACCATCGACGTCGCCTCCGCGCGCGCCGCGCACGGNCTGGCGGCGGCAGCCGGACTGATGTCGGTCGACGCGCCGGTCTCGGGCGGCACCGGCGGCGCCAAGGGCGCGACGCTGACCTTCATGTGCGGCGGCGCGGACGAAGCCTTCGCGGCGGCCCGGCCCATTCTGGAAAAGATGGGCAAGAAGATCGTGCATTGCGGCGGCGCGGGCGCCGGCCAGGCGGCGAAGATCTGCAACAACATGATCCTCGGCGCGACGATGGTGGCGACGGCGGAGGCTTTCGTGCTCGCCGAGAAGCTCGGCCTGTCGCATCAGGCGCTGTTCGACGTCGCCTCGACCTCGTCGGGGCAAAGCTGGTCGCTGACCAGCTATTGCCCGGTTCCGGGCCCGGTGGCGACGTCGCCGGCCAATAACGGCTACAAGCCGGGCTTCGCGGCCGCCTTGATGCTCAAGGACATGCTCCTGTCGCAGCAGGCGGCGGCGGGCGTCGGCGCGGCGACGCCGATGGGCGCGGCGGCGGCGCAGATCTACAGCCTTTTCAGCGCCGCCGGCCATGCGGGCGACGATTTCTCGGGGGTGATCAATTTTCTGCGTGGTCAGGCCAAGGCGTGACCGAGGCGCAAGCTGAACGACAAACGGGCGGCCGAGGGCCGCCCGTTTGCGTTTCGAGAGCGTCGCGACGCGTTCAGGCCTTGCCGCCGCAGCCGCAACCGCCGCCATGCCGATGAGCGTGGGCTTGGGCGTGGGCTTGGCCATGCTCATGCGCATGCTCATGTCCTTGCTCATGCCCTTGCTCATGCCCGTGCTTGTGGCCGTGACCGCCGCAGCAGCCGTCCGCATGCTCGTGCTTGCGATCGTGCTGATGCGCGTGCGCATCATGCGCATGAGAATGGCCGTGACCGCCGCAGCAGCCGCCGCCATGCGCGTGATCATGGGCGTGATCGTGATCGTGCGCATGCGCGGCGCGGCCGTGACGATGGTCATGATCGTGATGATGATCGTGGCCGTGGGCGTGGTCATGATCGTGGTGATGATGGCCGCAGCCGCAGGCGTGGCCGTGGTCATGCGCCTCGACCACGGTCTCGGGCGCATAGGCGCCGCCTTCGGGATCGAAGGGCTTCGATCGGCGTCGCCTTGACGCCAANNGATGGTCGGCGATCGCCTTCAGCGCGGGGTCGTCGCGCAAGCGCAGCTTCTGGCCGACGATCTGGATCGGCGCGTGCCGGTCGCCCATCATCCAGGCGACGCGCGCCAGCTCTTCCGCCGAGCCGCAGCGCAGCCNGATCAGCGCCTCGGGCGCCGACACGACCTCGACCAGACGGCCGTCGTCGAGCGCCAGCGCGTCGCCGCCGCGCAGCATCAGCGGCTCGTCGAGCGCGAGGTCGAAGGACAGGCCGCGCACGCCCGTCAGGCGACCGCCGCGCTGGCGGCGCGCCTCGTAGCCCAGCACCACCGTGTCGGCGGGCTCGCCGCTCCAGCCGCCTCGTCCTAAAATCCGCGTCGCGCGCGCCATACGTCCGTCTCCTCGCAAGCGCGCGCAGGCTAGCACGAAGCCGCAGGCGCCGGAACGCCGGACGCGCCGCCTCGCCGCTGTCGCCCAAATGCCACAGATTCGGGGCTCGCGGAGGATATGCTCGCGCATGCGCGCCGGCGCCCCCGGTTCGGCGGCCTGCTGGAGAGACGATGCCGACGCGCCCACAGCCTTTCGACGATCCTGCCGCAGAAGCGTCCCAGTTTCTTATCCGACTGGGCCTCGGCGTGCTTGCGATCGCCATTCCGGTCGGCGGTCTGTTCTTCAGACGCTCGGTGTTCCTGCTGTTTCCGGTCGGCGCCGGCGTGATTTTGCTTGGGGCGTTGCTCGCGCCCCGGCGCGACGCCACAGGCAGACTGCGCGACGTGGCCTTGTCGCCGATGGGGCTTATCGCTTGCGTGTTGCTGGGGTGGGCGGCGATGTCGATCCTGTGGACGCCGTTTCGCGCCGACGCGCTGGAGCGGCTGTTCAAGGTCGGCGGCACCCTGTCCCTGGCGGCGGCCGCCGCCGCGGTGCTGCCGGACCGCACGCGCGTCGCCAATCTTTACCTCGCGCCGGTCGGCGTCGCGTTGGCCGCCGTGCTTGGGCTGCTNGGTGGCCAGCGCCGGGCCCGCGCCGACCGCGCGGTCGGCGCCGATTCGGCCACTCTGGAGCGCGCGCTGGTCGCGATCAGCCTGGTGATGTGGCCCGCGCTGGCGATTCTCGTCGCGCGTCGGCGCGTCGGGCTGACGGTGACCCTGCCGATCCTGGTGGCGACGACCGCCTTCACGACAGGCTCGACCGTCGCTTTTCTCTCGATGGCGGCGGGCGGACTCGCCTTCGCCGCGGCGCTCGGATCGCAGCAGACCGCGACGCGCTGGCTCGGACGGTTTTTCGCGGCGCTGGTGATGTTGGCGCCGGCGGCGCGCTGCTCGCGCGGCATGCGGCCAACGGAGCGCATGGCNGAATGGGCGCGTCAGCTCGCCGCGCTGGAGGAATGGCGGGGGCTGATCCTGGCCGAACCGTTGCGTTTGCTGACCGGCCACGGTCTGGACGCCGCCGGCCAAGGCGTGGCGCGCGGCCTGATCCCGCAAGGCGTTCCAAGAACCGCAATTTTCGACATCTGGTACGGNCTGGGCGTGGTCGGCGCTGTGGCGACGGCGGCCCTCCTCTACGGCGCGTTCCGCTTCGCCCGGCGCGCTCCCCTNGAAGTGGGGCCGGCGCTGGTGGGCGGCCTCACGCATGGGCTCATCGTCGGCGCCATCGGCNNGGCGGATCGGCGCAAATCGCGGCTTACGACGATCGCGGTGGCCGCGATCCTGTTCACGGCCATGACCAATGGTCTTTACAGAACCAGCCGACCGGTCGCGCCGGCGGCGCGCGGCGTCAAAGCGCCGAAGCCCGCGTCGTCGCCGTCGCCGTCGTGACCGCCGCGGCGGCGGGAGCGGCGGCGGCGCGGCCGAACTGAGCGGCGAAAAACTGGGCGTAAGAGCCGCCCCTCGCGATCAATTCGGCGTGGTCGCCCTGCTCGACGCTGCGGCCGTTCTCGATGACGCAGATGCGATCCGCGCCGACGATGGTCTGCAAGCGATGCGCGACGACGATGGTGGTGCGGCCCTGCCGCAGCTCGTCGAGGGCGCGCTGCACCTCGCGTTCCGACTCCGAATCGAGCGCCGCGGTCGGCTCATCGAGCAGGATGATCTCGGCGTTCTTCAGGATGGCGCGGGCGATGGCGATGCGCTGGCGCTGGCCGCCCGAAAGCTGCGCGCCCTGCTCGCCGACAGGCGTGTCGTATCNCTGCGCGAAGCCCGTGATGAAGTCATGCGCATGGGCGGCGGTCGCGGCGGCGACGATATCGTCCTCGCTCGCGCCTTCGCGGCCGAGCGCGATGTTATCGCGGATGGTGCCTTGAAACAGGAAGACGTCCTGCGACACGAAGGCGATGCGCGCGCGCAGCGAGGCGAGACCGACCTCGGCGATGTTCTGGCCGTCGATCAGGACGCGGCCGAGCTGGGGCTCGTGGAAGCGCTGGATCAGGCTGAGAATGGTCGACTTGCCGCCGCCCGAAGGACCGACCAGCGCGGTCGTGCGACCCGGCTCGACGACGAGATCGAGGCCGCGCAAGACCGGTTCGTCGGGCCGATAGCCGAAGCCGACATGATCGAAGGCGACGCNGGCCGGGACCGGGGCGAGATCGGGCTTGGTCGGGTCGGCGCGCTCGACCGGCGGGCGGTCGAGCACGTCGTAGATCAGCCGCGCGCCGACGAGGCCGTTCTGGATGTCGAGATTGAGTTTTCCCAGGCGCTTGGCGGGCTCGTAGGCGAGCAGCAACGCGGCGACGAAGGCGAAGAAGGAGCCGGGGTCGGCCTGCGCGATGGTGACGCGCCAGCCGCCATAGGCGATGACGAAGGCGACGGCGACGCCGCCCAGCGTGTCGGCGAGCGGCGAGGACATCGCGACGCCGGCGGCCATGCGGTTGGCGGATTTCTCGACGTCGCGAATGGCGGCGTCCATGCGCGCCTTCATATAAGGCTCCAGCCCGAACGCCTTGACGATGCGGGCGCCCTGCACCGTCTCCTGCATGATCGCCATGATGCGGGTCGAGCCGTCGAAAGAGCGACGGGCGTAGCGGCGCACCTTCTTGATGACGCGCCCGAGCAGAAGCGCGGCGACGGGCAGCACCGTGCAGGTCGCCGCCGCCATCAGCGGGTCCTGATAGAACATCACGGCGACAAGGCCGATCAGCGTCAGCACGTCGCGCCCGATCGCGGAGATCATCACCTGCATGGCGTCGCGCACGCCGTTGGCGGCGAGCGCGAGGCGGGCCATGAATTCGGAGGAATGGCGATCCTGAAAGAAGGAGACCGGCTGTTCGAGCAGCCGCGCAAACANCCTGGACTGAACGTCGGCGATGATGCGGTTGCCGGTGCGCGACATGATGACGAGCTGGCCGAAGGTGGCGACGCCGCGCAGGCCGTAGAGCGCCGCGACGTAGATCGCCAGCCAGCGCAACTGTTTGAAGCCCGTCGCCGCGGTCCCGTCGATCTGCATCATGCCGTTGACGACAGGGCGCAGCAGCGACACCGACAGCGCGGTCGCGCCGGCGGCGACGGCCATCAGCAAGGCGGCGAAGAGGTAGGCCGGCAGGTGCGCGCGGCCATGCTCCGAAAACAGCCGGCGCAGCAGCGGAAGGTGTCGTGCGCCGCCGCCTTGCGCCGGGCGGCGTCGGCCTGCGGCGCGTCGTTTGGGTCAGCCATATGTCCAGTTAGCCGGGCGGACGCCCCGGTTCAAGTGCGCGGCTGCGCCGGCGAGGCGTCCGCCGGCGCGCCCGCCCTGCCCTCCTCGACCGCGTGGCAGGCGGCGCGTGAGCGGCCATAGGCCCGCAAATCCGGGCGTTCGGCCTTGCAGCGCTGGTTCGCCAGCGGGCAGCGGGGGTGGAAGGCGCAGCCCGTCGGCGGGGTGATGGGATTGGGGATTTCGCCGGAAATCGCCACGCGCGNGCGCCCGCTCATCTCCAGATCGGGCACAGCCTCCAGCAACATGCGCGAATAGGGATGCAGCGGCCGGGCGAAGAGGTCGCGCGCCGGCGCGATCTCGACGAGACGGCCCAGATACATCACCGCGATGCGGTCGGCCATGTGGCGCACGACCGCGAGATTGTGGCTGATGAACAGGTAGGTGAGGCCGAACTCATCCTGCAAGTCCTTCATGAGGTTCAGGATTTGCGCCTGAACCGAGACATCGAGAGCGGAGGTCGGCTCGTCGCAGACGATGAAGTCGGGCCGCGCCGCGAGCGCGCGGGCGATGGCGACGCGCTGGCGCTGGCCGCCTGAGAATTGGTGGGGAAACCGCGCCCCGTCGGCGGGGCNGAGGCCGACCAGCGTCAGCAGCTCGCCGACGCGGGCGCGGATCGCGGCGTCGTCGGGCAGCATTTTGAAGGCCCGGATCGGCTCGGCGATGATCTTCTCGACCCGCCAGCGCGAATTGAGGCTGGCGTAGGGGTCCTGGAAAATCATCTGGATGCGGCGGCGCAGCCCCGACAGCTCCGCCTCCTTCGCGCGCGTCACCGAAACGCCGTCGATGACGATCTCGCCGTCGCTGACCGGCATCAGCCCGACCACCATGCGCGCGATGGTCGATTTTCCGGAGCCCGNATCGCCGACGACGGCGAAGGTCTCGCCGCGCGCGATCTCGAAATCGACGCCGTCGACCGCCTTGAGCAGGCGGCGCGGCTCGCGCGCGATCAGCCGGTCGATCAGCGGACGCGACACGTCGAAGACGCGGCGCAGGCCGCGCACGACGACCTGCGGGTCGTTGGCCGGAGCGAGGGNCGCGGTCATCGCGGCGTCTCCGTCTCCAGCGGCCGAGGCGTCTGCGGCGGATCGTAGAGATGGCAGGCGACGCGGCTCGCGCCGACCGGCTGCAAATCGGGGCGCGCNGCGGCGGGCGTCGAACGCCTCCGCGCAGCGCGGATTGAAGGCGCAGCCGGGCGGAATGGCGTCGAGGCGCGGCATGGCGCCGGGGATCTGGGCGAGACGGCGGGCCTGCGAGGCGAGCGTGGGGATCGAGCCCATCAGGCCCTTGGCGTAGGGATGGCGGGGCCGCGAGACGACGTCGCGCACCGGGCCGATCTCGGCGACGCGGCCGGCATACATCACCGCGACGCGGTCGCAGGTTTCGGCGATCACGCCCATGTCGTGGGTGATCAGCATCACCGCCGCGTTGTGGCGGGCGCAAACCTTTTTCAAAAGCCCGATGATCTGGGCCTGCACCGAGACGTCGAGGGCGGTGGTCGGCTCGTCGGCGATGATCAGCTCGGGTTCGGCGGCGAGCGCCAGCGCGATGACGACGCGCTGGCGCATGCCGCCGGAGAATTCGTGCGGATAGGCGTCGAGACGCGCCTCGGGCGCCGGAATGCCGACCTCGGAGAGCAACTCCAGCGCGCGCGCGCNGGCCTTGGCGGACATCGCGGCATGAGTGCGGATCGTCTCGATCAGCTGCGCGGAGACGCGGTAGAGCGGATTGAGGCTGGTCAGCGGGTCCTGAAAGATCATGCCGATGCGCTTGCCGCGAATGGGACGCATCTCCTCGCGCGACAGAGCATCGATGCGGGCGCCGTCGAGCAGGATCTGGCCGCCGGCGACGCGGCCGGGCGGCTCCAGAAGGCCGATGATCGCGGCGCCGGTCAGCGATTTGCCGGCGCCGGATTCGCCGACGACGCCGAGCACCTCGCCGCGCGCGATGTCGAAGGAGACGCCGTCGAGCGCGCGCANGGCGCCGCGACGGGTCGGAAACTCGACCACGAGATCGCGCACGGACAGAACGGGCCGGGAGGTCGCGACGTCGGTCATCAGCGCAACTTCGGATTGAGCGCGTCGCGCAGCCAGTCGCCCAGCATGTTCACCGCCAGCGCCAGCACGGCGAGCGCGAAACCGGGAAACAGCGAAATCCACCATTCGCCCGACAGCAGAAAGTCGTTGCCGACACGCACCAGCGTGCCGAGAGAGGATGTGTCGGCGGCAGGCCGACGCCGAGGAAGGACAGCGTCGCCTCGGTGATGATGGCGAGCGCAAGGTTGATGGTGGCGATCACCAGCACCGGCCCCAGCACGTTGGGCAGCACGTGGCGGAACATGATGGCGAGCGGACGCACGCCGATGAGGCGGGCGGCCTGAACGTAGTCCTTGTTCTTCTCCACCAGCGTCGATCCGCGCACGGTGCGCGCATATTGCACCCAGTAGGACAGGCCGATCGAGACGACGAGAATCCAGAACTCCGCGCCGTCGACGCTGCTCGCGCCGAACATCGCGCGGGCGACGCCGTTGATGATCAGCGCGGTCAGGATCGCCGGAAAGGTGAGCTGCACGTCGGCGACGCGCATGATGGCGCTCTCCACCCAGCCGCCGAGATAGCCGGCCAGAAGGCCGGCCGTGACGCCGATCGTCATCGCCAGCGCAACGGCGGCGAGGCTGACGCCGATCGAGATGCGCAGGCCGTAGAGAATGGCCGAAAGCATGTCGCGTCCCTGATTGTCGGTCCCCAGCAGAAAGCGCGGGTCGCCGCCCTCAAGCCAAAGAGGCGGCGTGCGCGCGTCGAGCAGATCGAGCCTGGCGAGGTCGGTGGGGTCGTGCGGCGCGATCCACGGCGCGAAGGCGGCCGCCAGCACCATGACGAGCGAGATCGCCGCCGCGATCATCACGGCGGGGAGCGCGTGAACGACCACCAGACGTCGCTGTCGCGCATGCGCGCGAGAAGGCCCGGCGCACGGGAGGCGGGCGCGCTCATGTCGTTCGCCTCATCGCGTCTCGCCTCATCGCGTCTTGCCTCATGCGTTCGCCCTCTTGCCGACGCGGATGCGCGGATCGACAGCGACATAGAGCAGATCGACGATCAGGTTGATGGAGACGAAGATCGCGGCGACCAGCATCAGATAGGCGGCCATTACGGGGATGTCGGCGTTCTGGACGGCGGTGATGAACAGCAGCCCCATGCCCGGCCACTGGAAGACGGTTTCGGTGATGATGGCGAAGGCGATGATCGAACCGATCTGAAGCCCGATGATGGTGATCACCGGCACCAGCGTGTTTTTCAGCGCGTGGCCGAAATTGATGGCGCGGTCGGTGAGGCCGCGGGCGCGCGCGAATTTGATGTAGTCGGCGCGCAGCACCTCCAGCATCTCGCTGCGCACGAGGCGGGCGATCAAGGTGAGCTGGAACAGGCCGAGCGTGATCGCCGGCAGGATCATCGCCTTGAGGCCCGAAAGCGTAAGGAAGCCGGTGCGCCAGAAGCCGATCTGCACGACGTCGCCGCGCCCATAGGAGGGCAGCCAGCNCAGCCGCACCGCAAAGACGTAAATCAGCAGGATGCCGATCAGGAAGGTCGGCAGCGAGATTCCGATCAGCGACACGGCGAGAAAGAAGCGCGACAGGATCGAGTCGCGATGAATGCCGGTGTAGACGCCGAGCGGAACGCCGACGGCGAGCGCGAAGAAGGATGCCGCCATCGCCAGTTCGAAGGTGGCGGGAAACGCCCTGAATCGCTCCGTCACCGGCTGGCGGAAGCGGTAGGAGACGCCAAAATCCAGATGCAGCGCATCCCACAGGAAGCGGCCAAGCTGCACGAAGAAGGGATCGTTGAGGCCAAGCTGCTGACGCAGGGCCTCGCGCTGCTCGATGGTGACGTCCTGCCCCACCATCTGGTTGATCGGATCGCCGACGAAGCGGAACAGCAAAAACGCGATCAACGCCACGACGATCATGACGATCGCGGCCTCGACGACGCGGCGAAGGAGGAATGCGAACATCGGCGCTCCGAAGGCGGCGGCGGGCGCAGCGACGGCGTCAGCCGCGCCCGCCGTCCTGCACGATCACTCTTTCTTGGTGGTCCAGTAGAAGAGGATCTGGTCGTCGGGCCGCTGCACCATCTCGACCTTCTTGGAGACGCCCCAGGCCAGCGACTGCTGATGCAGCGGAATGAACCCGGTCTCGTCGTTGACGATCTTGAAGCCCTCCAGAATCATCTGGTCGCGCTTGGCGGGATCGGTCTCGACCATGATCTTGGCGCCGAAACCATCCACCTTCGGATTGCAATAACCGCCATAGTTGAACGGGCCGCCGACGCCCTTCTCGTCGCGGCAGCCGATGATGTTGATGAAGATGTTGTGGGAGTCGAGCGAACTCGGATTCCAGCCGAGCATGCCGAAGGAGGTGTCGAAACCGCCCGAGGCGCCGGCGCGGCCGAAGAATTGCGCCTTGGGCTGGGCCTGAAGATTAATCTTCACGCCGATGCGCGCCAGCATCGAAGTCGCCGCCTGACAGATCTGCTCGTCGTTGACATAGCGATCGTTGGGGCAGTGCATCGTCACCTCGAAGCCGTTGGGATAGCCGGCCTCGGCGAGAAGCTTCTTGGCGCCCTCCGGATCGTAGGGCCAGCGCGACAGTTCGCCCGAACGCGAGAACAGCGACGGCGCGATCAGGATCGGCACAGGCGTGGCGAGGTTGCGCATCACCTTGGTCTTGATCGCCTCGATGTCGATGGCCTGATAAAAGGCCTTGCGCACGCGCGGATCCTTGAACGGATTCTTGCCCTTGACGTTCGAATACAGAAGCTCGTCGCGCTTCTGATCGAAGAACAGATGAATGATGCGGGTCTCGGGCCCGGTCATCAACTTGGTGTTGGGGCTGTCGGCGACGCGCTTCATGTCCTGCACGGGCACGGGCTCGATCATGTCGACCTCGCCCGACAGCAGCGCCGCGACGCGGGTGGCGTCCTGCTTGATGGTGGTGAAGATCACCTCGTCGAGATTGTGCTCCTTCTTGCCCCACCAGCCGGGATTGGCCTTGAAGACCGTCTTCACGCCAGGCTCGTGGCTGACGATCATGAAGGGGCCGGTGCCGTTGGCCTTCAGCGCGAAGCTGTTCAGCTCCTTGCCGGTGGCGGGCTGCGGCTTCTGCGCGCCGTTGGCCTCCGCCCATTTCTTCGACAGCATGAACCAGCCGTCCCACTCCGCCATCAGCGTGGGCGTGGGCTGCACGGTGATGAAATCGAGCGTGTGATCGTCGATCTTGACGACTTTCAATCCCTTGGCGAGGCGCTGCGACATTTGCGATCCGGGCGCCAGCACGCGCTCGAAGGAGAACAGCACGTCGTCGGCGGTGAAATCCTCGCCGCCTGAGAATTTCACGCCCTTGCGCAGATAGACGCGCCAGCGGTTGGGCTCGGGCGTCTCCCAGCGTTCGGCGAGCGCGGGAACGATCTTGAGGTCCTTGTCGCGACGCACGAGCGGTTCGTAGACGTTGCTGAGCGTGCCGTAGCTGAAGGTCTCGTTCAGCGTGTAGGGGTCGAGCGCGTTGAGATCGCCCTGAAACGCGTATTTGAAAGTCACGGCCTGGGCTGAGACGGCTCCGGCCGCCATCGCCGCGCTCATGACGCCGGCCATCAGCCACGTCTTCATTCGCATGATCGACTCCTCCGCCGCATCGTCTGCGCCGCGTGTTCTATGCCGCGAGCCTATGCCAAGGTTCGGCTGTCGGTCCAGCCCGGAAGGAGGCGCGCGCGCCGGCTGTCGCGGCGCAGCGGCGCCTGTCTTCTTCGCGCGGCGCCCGCGAAGCGATCGCAGCCGCTGCGCGCGCCGCGCAGAGGCGGTCTGCGTCGCGCTCGACCGAATTGACGGGCGCGGCGCGGCGCTGTCTGCTCTGGCGAGCATCCATCCGACGAGGTCGTTCATGCCGATCATCAACCGCGCCGCCGAGCTGGCGGTCGACGCCACCGCCTGGCGACGCGATTTCCACCAGCACCCGGAGTTGCTGTTCGACGTGCATCGCACGGCCGGCGTCGTGGCGCAGAAGCTGCGCGAATTCGGTTGCGATCAGGTCGTCACCGGCGTCGGCCAGACCGGCGTGGTGGGCGTGATCAAGGGACGCATGAGCGGCAGCGGCCGCGTGATCGGGCTGCGCGCCGACATGGACGCGCTTCCCATCGTCGAGGCGACGAACGCGCCGCACGCCTCCACCATTCCGGGCAAGATGCACGCCTGCGGCCATGACGGCCACACGGCGATGCTGCTGGGCGCGGCGCGCTATCTCGCCGAGACGCGCAATTTCGACGGAACCGCCGTGATGATCTTCCAGCCGGCGGAGGAAGGCGGCGGCGGCGGCAAGGCGATGGTCGACGACGGGCTGATGGAGCGCTTCGGCGTGCAAGAGGTCTACGGCATGCACAACATGCCGGGCATGCCGGTCGGCGCCTTCGCGATCCGGCCGGGCGCGATCATGGCGGCGGCCGACCGCTTCGACATCGTCATCGAGGGGCGCGGAGGCCACGCCGCCAAGCCGCATGAGACGATCGACCCGATCGTCATCGCCGCGCAGATCATCAGCGCCGCGCAATCGATCGCCTCGCGCTCGGCCGATCCGCTCGACTCGATCGTGATGTCGATCACCCGCGTCGACGCCGGCACGAGTTACAACATCATTCCGCAAAGCGTGCTGTTGCAGGGCACGGCGCGCACCCTCAACGCGCAGATGCGCGATCTCGCCGAGGAACGTCTGACGCAGATCGCNGACGGCGTCGCGGCGGCGATGGGCGGCGTGGCGCGCGTCGCCTATTCGCGCGGCTATCCGGTGACGCGCAACCATCCCAAGCAGACCGATTTCGCGATTAAGGTGGCCGCGAGCGTGGCGGGAGAGAACGCGATCGAGACCGAGCTTGAACCGACGATGGGGGCGGAGGATTTCTCCTACATGCTGGAGGCGCGCCCCGGCGCCTTCATCTTCGTCGGCAACGGCGACAGCGCGGGCCTGCATCACCCCGCTTACGATTTCAACGACGCGGTGATTCCGGTCGGGATGTCCTACTGGGCGAAGCTGATCGAAACCGCGATGCCGGCCTGAGGCCGGCTCTTCGCTTCGTCCGGCGCGGAAATAGCCGGCGCCGCGCGCTTCAATCCGCGCGGCGTTTGGCCAGAGTCGCGGCGGCGCCGAGGCGCAGCAGATCGGCCAAGGCCGCCTCGACCGCGTTCATGAAACGCGGGTCCTCTGGCAAGTCCTTGCCGAACACCGCCGGCATGGCGGCGTAGGCGCGCGCGAGCGCGGCGGGATCGTCGCCGGCCGCGGCGCCGCGCGCGGCGAGTTCGGCCGCCATCGGATCGTTGACCTCATGCGACGCGCCGTTCTCGCCGCGTCCGGTCGCGTAGCGCATCCAGGCGGCGACGCCGAGGGCGAGGCGGTCGATCGGCGCGTCAAGGGCGAGGCGGTCGCGGATCGTTCCGAGCAGGCGTTGCGGCAACTTCTGCGTCCCGTCCATCGCGATCTGGCGGGTGCGGTGCTTGAGAGCGGGGTTGAGGAAGCGCGCGATCAACGCGTCCTTGTAGCGCGCGACGTCGAAGCCCGACGGGACTTTCAGCGTCGGCGCGATCTCGTCGTCCATCAGCGCGCGCACATGCGCGGCGAGATCGGGATTGGCGACGGCGGTCGAGACGAACTCCCAGCCGGCGAGGCAACCCAGATTGGCGATGGTGGAATGCGAGCCGTTGAGCAGACGCAGCTTCATCAGCTCGTAGGGCGCGACGTCGTCGGTGAATTCGACACCGCGCCAGTCGGGCCGGCCCTCGGGGAAATCATCCTCGACGACCCATTGGCTAAAGGGCTCGGTCATCACCGGCCAGGCGTCCCTAACGCCCAAACGTGCGGCCACATGCGCGCGATCGGCTTCCGTCGTGGCCGGAACGATACGGTCGACCATCGTCGAGGGGCAGGCGACGTCGCGGCCGATATGCATGGCCAGCTCGGGATCGCGCAGCAGCGCGTAGCCCATCAACAGCTTGCGCACGGTTTTGCCGTTGGCGGGAAGATTGTCGCAGCACAGCACCGTGAAGGGGGCNNGACCCGCCGCGCGGCGGCGCGCCAGCGCCTCGACGAGCAACCCCGGCGCCGAACGCGGGCGATGGGGATGAGCAAGATCGTGGACGATGTCGGGATGGTCGTCCTTCAGCTCGCCCGTCGCGGGATCGTGGCAATAGCCCTTCTCGGTGACGGTGAGGGAGACGATCCTGACTTGCGCCGTCGCCATAAGGGCGAGCAACGCCTCAGGGTCCTCCGACGCGACCAAGGTGGCGAGCTGCGAGCCGACGACGCGCAGGCTCTCTCCCGACGCGTCTCGCGACGCGACGACGTATAGCCCGTCCTGCGGTTGCAAGGCGTCGCGAGTGTCCGGAGAACGCAGACTGACGCCCGCGATCCNCCAATCGAGGCCGCCGCGCGCCATCGCGTCATCGGTGTAAACCGCTTGATGGGCGCGGTGAAAAGCGCCGACGCCAAGATNGGCGACGCCCACGCGCGCCGCGGCGCGATCATAGGCCGGGCGGGCGACGTCGGAGGGGAGAGCGGCGAGCGCAGCGTTGTTCAGACGCATAAAGCTGTCTCGATCGGTTTGCGCGCGGCGGCGCGGCTGGGGGAGGAAAAGTTTGGCGCCTTTCGACCGGCCGCGCCAGCGCAAGCGATAGTCATGCTGACCAGGATCTGCCTGAACAACGGGCGCAAAAGTAAATGCGCCGCGTCCCTTCCCCGCCCGCCACCGCCGCTAGGCGTCCACAGAAATCGTCGACCCGTTCGTGTTTGTCTAATGCGTGTTCTCACGCTTGGCGCGCGTGACGATCTGCGTCGGATTGACGAATTGCAGCGCCAGGATCAACCAAACGAGCGTCACGCCCATGTAAATCATGGCCATCGCGTCGACCGACTGAACCGCGCGCACGCCAGGCGAATTCACCGCCGCATAAAGCGCGACGACGAGCGTCGTCGAGGTCGGGCCGGCGACGAGGAAGGTCAGTTCGAACATCGCGATGGTGCGCACCAGCACCAGGAGCAGCGCCGCCAGCACGCCCGGCAGCAGCAAGGGCGCCAGCACATGCACGAACATGCGGAAGGTGCCCGCGCCGAACACCCGCGCCGCCGCCTCGACGCGCGGGTCGATCTGTTCGACGAAGGGGATCATCACCAGGATGACGAAGGGCACCGTCGGCACCAGATTGGCGAGAATGACGCCCCACAGCGTGCCGCCGAGACCGGCCTGGTAGAGCACCGTGGCGAGCGGAATGCCGTAGGTGATCGGCGGGATCAGAAGCGGCAGCAGGAACAGCAGCATCACCGCCTTCTTGCCCGGAAACTCGCGGCGCGCCATCGCATAGGCCGCCGGCACGCCGATCAGCCCGGCCAGAAGCACCACCGCGAACACCACCTCGAAGGTGACGAGCAGCACGTCGCCGAGCGAAACTCGCTCCAGGCCGAGGCGTACCATTTCGTCGTGAAGCCGTCGGGAACCACGAGCGCAGCCAGCGCGTGGCGAAGGACGACATCACCACGGTGGCGATCATCGCCATCAGATTGACGATAAAGAAGCCCGTCGTCGTCCATACCGCGACGATCCACAGGCGGGAGAGGACGCTCTTGTCGCCGCCCATGAGCTCAGCCTTTCGCGCCGGCGGCGGGGCCGCGATAGAACAAGCCGCGAAGGCTCAGCGCCGCCATCACCACGACGAGCTCACCAGCCCNCATGATCATCGCGATGGCGGAGGCCATAGGCGCGTCATATTCCTCGAAGGCCGCCTGATAGGCCGCAATCGAGATGACGCGCGTCTCGCCGGCCGGCTCGCCCAGCATCACCGCCGAGGGGAAGACCGAATAGGCTTGCACGAAGACCAGGCAGAAGGTGATGGCGAGTCCCGGCGCGAGCAAGGGCAGGAAAATCGTGCGGAAGCGCGCCCAGGCCTTGGCGCCGAGCGTGGCGGCCGCCTGCTCCAGCGCCGGATCGACGCCGGTGACGTAGGACAGCGTCAGCAGGAAGGCGAAGGGAAAGCCGGTGATGACCAGCGACATCACCACGCCCCAGAAATTATGCACCAGCTTGACCGGGCTCGACACCAGGCCGAGCGTCATCAGCGTGCGGTTGAACCAGCCCTGCGGCCCCAGATAGTTGAGCAAGCCCTCCGCCACCAGCACCGTGCCGAGCGTGATCGGCAGCACGAGAATGGTGGTGAGCAGCTTCTGACGCTTCATCAACCGGACGCGGAAGGCGATCGGGATCGAGATCAGAATGTTCATGATCGTCACCGGCAGGGCGATCCACATCGTCTTGCCGATGGTGTCGTAGAGGAACGGGTCGGAGAAGAACCTAGAGTAATTGGCGAAGACCGCGCCGCCGTTCTTGGGATGGAAGCTCAACCACAGCCCGTAGGCGAAGGGATAGACGAACAGCCCCAGCATCAGCGCGATGGCGGGGATCGCCAGCAGCGTCACCGAGTCGACGCCGCGCGCCGCCAGCCGCAGCCGCAGCGGCGCGCCGGCCTCGTCGCGCGGCGCGTGGGAGAGGGCGGAGTCGCTCATGGCGCCCTCCGGTCGCGGCGTCGCGGGCGTAGATCAGCACGCGCTCGACGGGCGCGGCGAGATGGATGGCGTCGCCGGCGGCGAGCCGCTGCGGGGCGCGGAAATAGAGTTCGGCGCCGCCCGGCCCTCGCCTGTCCGAAGAAGTGGCGGCCGCGATATTCGATGATCTCGACGATCGCCGGAATGCCCTGTTCGCTCGCGACGAGATCGTCGGGGCGGATCGCCGCGACGCCTTCCTCGCCGATGGCGCTGCGCGCCACGCCCGCGACCCGCGCGCCGCCGATGTCGAGCGTCACCCTGTCGCCCTCGCGTGCGACCACCTTGCCGGCGACGCGGTTGCGGAAGCCCATGAAGTCGGCGACGTCGAGCAGCGCGGGGTTTGATACAATTCATGCGGCGCGCCGATCTGGCGGATCATGCCGTCGCGCAGCACGACGATGCGGTCGGCCAGCGACAGCGCCTCGTCCTGATCGTGCGTCACATAGATGGTGATCGAGCCCAGCCCCTGATGGATGCGGCGGATCTCCTGACGCATCTCCAGACGCAGCTTGGCGTCGAGATTCGACAAGGGCTCGTCCATCAGCACCAGCGGCGGCTCGATGGCGATGGCGCGGGCGATGGCGACGCGCTGCTGCTGGCCGCCCGACATCTGGCCCGGCAGCTTGTCGGCCTGATTCTCCAGCCGCACGGTGGCGAGCGCGGCGTCCACCTTGCGAGCGATCTCGTCCTTCGCACGCTTCTGCATCTTGAGGCCGAAGCCGACATTGTCGCGCACGCTCATATGGGGAAACAGCGCGTAGTTCTGGAACACCATGCCGAAGCCGCGCTCCTCCGGCGACAGCGTGTCGATGCGGCGGTCGTCGAGCCAGATCGAGCCCGACGTCGTCGGAAGCAGGCCGGCGATG
The DNA here is from genome assembly GCA_013693735.1 of Rhodoblastus sp. Taxonomy (GTDB): domain Bacteria; phylum Pseudomonadota; class Alphaproteobacteria; order Rhizobiales; family Beijerinckiaceae. The sequence goes on from CP059255.1 coordinate 3,369,222, forward strand.
CAGTTGAGCGCCGTCGATTTGCCGCAGCCTGAGGGGCCGAGCAGGGCGACGAATTCGCCGCGATGGACCTCGAAGGAGACATCGCGCAACGCGTTCATCGCGCCGAAGGCGCGCCCGACCCTGTCGAGCCTCAACGTGCGAAAGGATTGCGTCATCGACCCCGCCCCGACCTTTGCCCCGCGTCGCGCGCGCCGTCTCGTCATCGCGCCGTCGTCCTGCGANCGCCGGGCGGGATGGGCGGCGAAGCGCGCTCCGCCGCCCGCGTCTCGATCATTTCTTGCCTTTGGCCGCGCCGATCTCCTCGTCCCACTTGCGGAAGGCCTTGACCATCGCCTCGGGATCGAGCGGCACCTGCAACGGCGTGTCGGCGATCATCTTCTCGTATTCGGGCCGGCCGAATTCGGCGAGCGCCTTCTGGCTGGACTCCGGCGCCATCGAGAGCGGCACGTCCTTGAGAACAGGGCCGGGATAGAAATAGCCCTCGTCATAGGTGAAGGCCTGCGCCTGCGGCGTCAGCATGAAGTTCATGAGATCGAAGATGACGGCGAGCTTGTCGTCCGCGACGCCCTTGGGCACGCACATGTAATGCGCGTCGATCACCCAGTTGAAGCCCTTCAGCGACTGCACCTTCGCTTCCTTCGGCACGACGCCGAGAACGCGCGGGTTGATGTCCCATCCGGTCGTCGAGACGATCATGTCGCGGGTGCCTTCGCCCGNCTCCTTCATCGTCGCGCCGGTGCCGGTGGGATAGTATTCGATGTACTGGCCCAACTCCTTCAGATAGGCCCAGGTCTTGTCCCATCCGGCGATCGGGTCCTTGGGGTCCTTGTCGCCGAGAATGTAGGGCAGGCCCATCAGGAAGGTGCGGCCGGGGCCGGAGTTGGCCGGGCGCGCATAGAGGAACTTGTTGGGATTGGCCTTGGCCCAGGCCAGCAGCTCCTCCGCCGAGGTCGGCGGCGTCTTGACGGCGTTCGGCATGTATTCGAGCAGCGGGCCCGAAGGATAATAGGAGACGATGACGCCCTTGCCCTTGGCGAGGGCGCCATCNNATCTCGGCGCCTTGAGCAACTTGCCGTCGAGCTTGGGCAGAGCGGCGGCGTAACCGCCGAACAGGTCGATCCACAAATCCTGATCGAGACCGGCGGCGAGCGCGTCCGTGCCGGTCAGCACGAGATCGATGTCGACGCGGTTGGCGGCCTGTTGCGCCTTGATCTTGCCGGGCAGCTCGGGGGCCGGCGCCTTGGTGAAGTTGAATTTCGAAACGAGGTTGGGTTTGGTCTTGGCGTAAAGCTCGAAGGCTTTCTGCGTCAGCGCCAGATTGCCGGCGACGTCGATCACGTTGATGGCCACGGCCGCCTTGGGCAAGGCGGGCGCCTGGGCGAAGGCCGGAACGCCGGCGAGCAGCGTCGCGCCGGCGAGCCCGGCGCCGAACTGGCGGCGGTTCATCGTAAAGTCCTGCATCGTTCCTCCACCGCCGGCGCCAGCGCCGGCGCTCCTTCGTTGCGACTCTGATTCGATCCTTCGACGCCGCGCGGGAGCCGGTCGGTCCCCGCGCGCGGCGCGGCGCTCACAGGCGATACGCCTTCTTCGCGAGCGTGTAGGCGGNCTCGACGGCGACCTCGGCCGCCTCATCCTCATCCAGCCGCCGCCCGGCGACAAGCTCGGCCAGATAGGCGCAATCGACGCGACGGGCGACGTCGTGACGGGCGGGAATCGAGCAAAAGGCGCGGGTGTCGTCGTTGAAGCCGACGGTGTTGTAGAAGCCCGCCGTCTCGGTCGTCAGCTCACGGAAACGGCGCATGCCGTGCGNGGCGTCGTAGAACCACCAGGCCGGACCCAGGCGCAAGGCGGGATAGTGGCCGGCGAGCGGGGCGGNCTCGCGCGAATAGGTCGTCTCGTCGAGCGTGAAAAGGATGACGGTCAAGCTCTTCTCGTCGCCGAAGCGGTCGAGCAGCGGCTTGAGGGCGCGCACATAGTCGGTGCGGGTCGGAATGTCCGCGCCCATGTCGCGGCCGTTCGACTCGAAAAGCCGCGGGTTGTGGTTGCGGAAGGAGCCGGGATGGATCTGCATCACGAGCCCGTCGTCGAGGCTCATGCGCGCCATCTCGGTCAGCATCTGCCCGCGGAAAAGCTCGGCCTCTTCCGGTGAACAGCGCCCGGTGATGGCCAGAGCGAACAGCCGCTCGCATTCGGCGCGCGACAGGTCGCAGGTGCGCGCCGTGGGGTGGCCATGATCCGTGGAGGTCGCGCCGAAGCCCTTGAAATAGGCCCGCCGCTCCCGCAACGCGGCGAGATATCCATCCCAATTGGTGGCGTCGATCCCGCTTAGCTCGCTAAGGCGCGCGATGTTGTGCGGAAAATTTTCGAACTGCGGATCGACCACCGGGTCGGGACGGAAGGCGGTGATCACCCGGCCCTTCCATCCGCTGGCGCGGATCGCTTTGTGCGCGTCAAGCGGATCGGTGGGGCTCTCCGTGGTGGCGATCACCTCGATGTTGAAACGCTCGAACAGAGCGCGCGGGCGGTATGCGGGCTGGGCGAGCCGTTCGGCGATGCGGTCATAATAGATGTCCGCCGTGGCGGGCGTCAGCCGCACGTCGAGATCGAACAGCGTTGCGAAGGAGTGGTCGAGCCAGGCGCGCGTCGGCGTTCCGCGGAACAGGTGATAATGGTCGGCGAAGCGTCGCCAGATCCTGCGCGGGTCGGATTCGACCGGCGCGCCGTCCCTGCGCGGCACGCCGAGATCGGCGAGGTCGACGCCCTGCGAATGGAGCATGCGGAAAATGTAGTGATCAGGCACGACGAACAGCGTCGCCGGGTCGGAGAACGGCGCATCGTCGGCGTACCAGCGCGGGTCGGTGTGGCCGTGCGGGGAGACGATCGGCAGGCGCTCGACCTGCTCATACAGCCTGCGCGCGATGGCGCGCGCCTGCGGATCGAGCGGCAGGAGACGATCAGGGTGAAGGTCGAGCCGAGGCGCCGCCATGAGAATCTCCAAGCGATACGGCGTTTCTAAACCGATTAGACTTGCGCGGGTGAGGTTTGGCAAGGGCGCGATGCGCCGCAGCGCGCAGGTTTCGGCGCGGCGGCCGGATCAGCTTTCCGGCTCTTCGCGCAACAGCCCAGCTCCAGCCACTCGTCTTCGGCCTTGGCGAGGCTCTGCGTCACTTCGGCGGCGGCCTGGTTGAGCCTGTCGAAGCGAGCGCGGTCGCGCCCAAAAAGATCGGGATCGGCCAACGCGGCCGCGATCTGCGCGGATTTCGCGCGCAGCTCGTCGATACGGGCGGGCAAGGTCTCCAGCGCGTGCTTCTCCTTGAAGGAGAGCTTGCGCTTTGCTCGACCTGGCCGCGCGAAGGCTCGCGGNNCGGCAGGTTTCGTCTCGGCTCTGGCGGCCTTCGCATCGGGCGGCGGGGCCCCGACGCCGGCGCCGCGCTGGGCGACCATGTCGGAATAGCCGCCGGCATATTCGCGCCACAGGCCGTCGCCGTCGGCCACGACGATCGATGTGGCGACACGATCGAGAAAATCGCGGTCGTGGCTGACGACCAACACCGAGCCGGGATAGTCGGCGATCATCTCCTGCAACAATTCGAGCGTCTCAAGGTCGAGATCGTTGGTCGGTTCGTCGAGCACCAGCAGGTTGGAGGGCAGCGACAGGGCGCGGGCGAGCGCAAGGCGTCTCCNCCCGCCCGACAGGCGCCCGATGGGGTNTCGCGCCTGTTCCGGGGCGAAGAGGAAATCCTTCATATAGCCCGACATGTTTGGTCGCGCCGTTGATGGTGACCTTGTCGCNNCGGCGCCTCCGGTCAGCGCATCCTGTAGCGTCCAATCCGGATTGAGCGCGGCGCNGGCCTGGTCGAGCGTCGCCATCTCGACATTGGCGCCGAGGCGGGCGAAGCCGGAATCGGGTTCGAGCGCGCCGGTCAGCAGCTTGATCAGCGTCGTCTTGCCTGCGCCATTGGCGCCCACCAGACCTAGTCTGTCGCCGCGCAACATTCGCGTCGAAAAATCCCGGACGATGCGGCGCTCGCCGTAACTCTTGGAGATCTTGTCGGCTTCGATCACCAAAGCGCCGGACGTTCTGGCCTCGGAGGCCACAAGCTTGACGTCGCCTTGCGCGCGCTTGGCGTCGCGACGCTCCTGGCGCAGGCCGTGCAACTTGGCCAGCCGGCCCTGATTGCGCTTGCGCCGCGCGGTGACGCCGTAGCGCAGCCAATGCTCCTCGTCGACGATCTTGCGGTCGAGCTTGTGGCGGTCGCGCTCCTCCTGCGCCAGAACCTCGTCGCGCCATGCCTCGAAATGCGAAAAACCGCGGTCGAGGCGACGCGTGCGGCCGCGGTCGAGCCAGACGGTGGAGGTGGTCAGATCTTCGAGGAAGCGGCGATCATGGCTGACGATGACGACCGCCGAGCGCAACCCCGCGATCTCGCCCTCCAGCCATTCGATCGCGGGCAAGTCGAGATGGTTGGTCGGCTCGTCGAGCAGCAGCACGTCGGGATCGGCGGCGATGACGCGGGCGAGCGCGGCGCGGCGGCCCTCCCCGCCCGACAGGCGCGCGGATGCTCCTCGCCGNNGAGAGGCCCAGCGACCCAGAAGGTAGCGCGCGCGATAGGGATCGTCCGTGGGTTTCAGCCCCGCCTCGGCGTAGGCGAGCGTCGTCTCGTAGCCGGAGAAGTCGGGCTCCTGCGGCAGATAGCGGATCGTCGCGTCGGGCTGCANTGAAGCGCGCCCCGCGTCGAAGGCGAGCGCTCCGGCCGCGATCTTCATCAGCGTCGATTTGCCTGAACCGTTGCGGCCCACCAGGCAGACCCGGTCGCCGGGAGCGACGACGAGATCGGCCGATTCAAGCATCGGCTTGGCGCCCAGAGAGGCGGATGTCCTGAAGGGCGAGAAGCGGTGGGGCGGCCATAGCCCTCCTAAGCCGACCCGCGCCGGAAGTGAAGCCGGACTCGCCAAAGCGGCGCGCGGGCTTTAAGGATAACGCGCGGTTAAAATGGACTTCGTCTTCGCATAGAGCGAATTAAGTCGTCACAGGGCGGCGCCTTGGGCCTAGCCTCGCCGATCCATCGGGAGTTCCGGTGATTTACGATCCGCTGTTCATATACGTGAATGGACTTCCTATCGCCCTCACGGGTTCTAGCGTCTATACAGGAACAGGCGTCGATTTCATCGTTGGCGGCGTTGCGAACGATCGCATCTGGGCCAACGAAGGCGACGACGTGATCTATGCCGGCCTGGGCGCGGATCTGGTCGACGGCGGCGGCGGAAACGACTGGATCGACGGCGGCGCCGGCGACGACACGATTTACGGCGGCGCCGGCGACGACCGCATTTACGGCGGCGAGGGCAATGACTGGATCGATGCCGGCTCGGGCTCCAACTTCGTTTCCGCCGGCTTCGGCGACGACGTCGTGTATGGCGGGACCGGCGTCGACGTCATCGACGGCGGCGACGGCAACGACCGCATCTGGGCCAACGAGGGCGACGATACGATCTATGGCGGCGCGGGCGTCGATCTCATCGACGGCGGCGGCGGAAACGACTGGATCGACGGCGGCCTCGGCGACGACACGATCTATGGCGGCGACGGGAACGACACGATCTACGGCGGCGACGGCAATGACTGGATCGACGCGGGCCCCGGCAACAATCTCGTCTGGGGCGGCGGCGGCGACGATACGATCTATGGCGGAACCGGCGTCGATCTGATCGACGGCGGCGACGGCAACGACCGCATCTGGGCCAACGAGGGCGACGATACGATCTATGGCGGCGCGGGCGTCGATCTCATCGACGGCGGCGGCGGAAACGACTGGATCGACGGCGGCCTCGGCGACGACACGATCTATGGCGGCGACGGGAACGACACGATCTACGGCGGCGACGGCAATGACTGGATCGACGCGGGCCCAGGCAACAATCGTGTGGGGCGGCGGCGGCGACGATACGATCTATGGCGGAACCGGCGTCGATCTGATCGACGGCGGCGACGGAAACGACCGCATCTGGGCCAACGAGGGCGACGATACGATCTATGGCGGCGCGGGCGTCGACCTGATCGACGGCGGCGGCGGAAACGACTGGATCGACGGCGGCCTCGGCGACGACACGATTTACGGCGGCTCGGGCGCCGACACGATCTACGGCGGCGACGGCAATGACTGGATCGACGCGGGCCCCGGCAACAATCTCGTCTGGGGCGGCGGCGGCGACGATACGATCTATGGCGGAACCGGCGTCGATCTGATCGACGGCGGCGACGGGAACGACCGCATCTGGGCGAACGAGGGCAACGATACGATCTATGGCGGCGCGGGCGTCGACCTGATCGACGGCGGCGGCGGAAACGACTGGATCGACGGCGGCCTCGGCGACGACACGATCTATGGCGGTTCGGGCGCGACAGAATTTACGGCGGCGACGGCGCAGACTGGATCGACGCGGGCTCGGGTGACGATAGGATTTATGGCGGCGCGGGCGCCGACAAGATCTATGGCGGCGACGGCAATGACTGGATCGACACCGGCTCGGGCAACAATTTCGTCTGGGGCGGCGGCGGCGCCGACACGATCTATGGCGGAACCGGCGTCGACGGCCTGATCGACGGCGGCGACGGAAACGACCGCATCTGGCGCGAACAGGGCGGCAACGATCTACGATCTATCGGCGGCGCGGGCGTCGATCTCGTCGACGGCGGCGGCACGACAACGGCGAACTGGATCGACGGCGGCGTCGGCGACG